>CAVTMT010000013.1:0-294384 GCA_963735925.1 uncultured bacterium | reverse complement strand
GGATGGAGACGTTCGCCATACCGCAGGCGGACCTTGGTCCCGGCCGGTCCGGCGACCGAGAGCACCCCGTGGCCCGCGAGGTTCTGGCCCAGGTCGAAGACGAAAACGCCCGGCTGCGGCTCGGTGAACTTGACGGGCTTGAGGGTCTCGAACGCGCGGATCGGGGGCATCATCTGGGCCGACAACGTCGCCGGCTTGACTGGGAACGCACTGCCGACCGCGGCCACGTCGGTGCCCACGCGCTGGCGCGTCAACTTGGGCGCGTCCACGACCAACGCGGGTGGCCAGTCGGCGGCGTTGAAACCGGCGGTGTCCCAGCCCGGTTGTTCGAGGCGGGCGTCGTAGGTTTCACCGCCATAAATGCTGTCATAAACGATCGGACCCGTGCTCGTCTTCCACGACTCGTCGCTGACGACGGTGACCGTGCTGCCGTCCTCGAGTTCGACCACCAGGCGGAAGAGGAGCTTGGGGGCGGCGCGCCAGGGCGCTGCGTGGAAGTTCCACACCGCCTTCACGTGGCAGTTGTACCAGCCGGTGCCCAGGATCACTCCGACCGCATTCGGCCCCGCCTGGAGTTCCGACGTCACGTCGTAGGTGACGTACAGGCAGCGGCGGTCATAGCGGGTGTAACCGGGATCGAGCAGGTGGTCGCCGACCTTGCTGCCGTTCAGGTGCAACTCGTAATACCCGAGTCCGCAGATGGAGGCGCGCGCGCGCTTCACCTTGCCGGGCAGGGTGAATTCGCGGCGGAGAAACGGCGCCGGGGTGTAATCGGTGTCGGTCGTGCGGCCGATCCACTTGGCTCCCCAATCGCCCGGCGCCAGCAAGCCCATTTCCCAAACCGCGTTGGGGCTCCAACCCGACACGTACTCATCGCCGTCCCAGACCCGCACCTTCCAGAAACACGCCTGGCCGGAGCGGAGGGGTTGACCCGCGTAGCGGATCTGCAGGGTGTCGTCGGACGCCACCTGGCCGCTGTCCCAAAGGTCCCCCTGGCCGGACTTCAGCTTCGCCTCGCTGCTGGCAACGAGGATCTGGTAGGCGGTCTGAATCGCGCCGCGCTTGGGCGAGGTGAGGATCCAGCTCAACCGCGGCTGGAGGGCATCGATCCCGAGCGGGTGGTCGAGATCCTCACAACGGAGTTGCACCGGTTTCAGGGCGCCGGCGGCGACCAGGGACACGGCGGCGAGCAGCCCGCAACCCAGCGCGGCGGCTCGCACAGACAATGGCTTGCTCATGAGGGGTGGGCGCGAAGGGCCGGGATTCTCGCGGAGGGCGTTGTATCTACTTCGCCCGCGGCTCGCTCGGCGCGGGCAGGTCACCCAGCGCGAACTGAATTCCATCGAGGATGTGTTGCATCAGCGCGGGATTCCAGAACTCCTCCGGATTGTGGCCCAGGGCGGTGTAGAACACCCGGCCTTCGCCGAACCGCTTCACCCAGCACAAGCCCAGGTCGCGATCCGGGCGAAGATTCGGTTTGTTCGTGTCCATGCGCGCCAGGTCCATGCTGTAAAGCACGCGGTCGGTTTTGCGCGAGTAAGGGTCTTTGAATTGGTAACCCTCGTCGATGATCTCGAAGCCGTGCCCGCCGAAGGCCCGCACCAGCGGATGATCCGGCTCGTCGAGCTTCACCGCGATCCGTTCGAACGCGTTCCACGGGTGGCTCTCGAACAGGCCGCCCAGCGCCTCGCTGAACTCCGGCCATTTGTAGAACAGCCACGAGGCGCCGTGGATGCCGACCAACCCCTTCCCACTCTTGAGCCATTCGAGCAGGTGCTGCTTGAGCCGCGCGTCGTTGCGCTTCAGTTCGGCCTGCCGGTCCGGCGGCAGCTTGTCGAAATCCTCGGGCAGAAAAATCTCGCCCAGTGCGCTGACGAAGCACACGGCGTCGAAGCGATCCAGGTTCGCCGGCTCGAACATCGCGATGTCGTCGCTGATCGTGGCCGTGAACGCGCCGGTCTTCTGGCCGGCGTCCGCAATGGCCCTGGCGCCCCAGGCGATCGAGACGTGGTAATAGCCGTGGCAGAGCGTGAAGACCAGCAGGCGGCGTGGCTGCTTCGGCGGCGCGGTGGCCCGGTCCGGGGCCGCATGGAAAAGCTTCTTCAGTTCCTCGTCGTTAGGTTGCGGGCGGTCGGCGGCATGAAGAACGGCCGCCGCGCCAACGAAGGCGGCGAACCAGACGGAAAATCGGCGTGTCATGGCGCGACTCTACACTGGGCGTCCTGCGCGCGAAACCCTTTCCGGAACCTCGGTCGGGCCGGCCGCTGCGCAGAAAGCCCGCCGCGAGTTGATGACGCCCCCATCACCGGCGCTGCCCCAAAGGCTTGAGCCGTCACCGTGGCGCCCTCCGGGTCTCGATGGACGGACGCGGCGGTGGGCTCATGCCTTCGCCGAGGTAGAAGCCCGGCTGGGTCGGCTGGTTGTACCCCACGTTCTGCCAGGCGACGCTGAGGCGGTATTGCGGGTCGTGCATCAACGTGCGGAGCCGCTGCCGGGTCGGGATCGTCGTGGTGTAAACGCGCAGTTCCTGGTTGTCGGCGGTGCGCCAGATCACTTCTTCCCGCCAGTCGCCGAGGAGGTCGGCGCACAAGACCGGCGTGGCTTTGGTGCCGTTGTTTGCGGCGCAACCTTCTGCCGTGAGGAGCCGGGTCTCCGTGCCGTCCAGCCAGTTCCACTTTGAAATCGCGGTGCGATCGAGCAGTTCGCGGAGCAGATCGCCATCCCACCAAACCCCGAAGTTGCACGAGCGCGGTTGGCGATCGGAAATCCGCTCGCCCTTCGCCGACCAGACGCTGGCCAAACCCGCGCCCGCCGCCCACATCTCGTAGCCACGGTGGCGAGGATCGATGTCCATCGCCACCCCCCGGCCCACGTCCGCGGCTGGCTGGCTCCAGAGGACCTGGCCGGTGCGGGCGTCGTGCAATTCGGCGCCCTGCGGGTGGCGCGGCTTCTCGTGGATGTCGAAGACCTCGAGGCCCGGCCGGTCGGGGTCGATGTCGGACAGGTGCAACGCGTCCCCATGGCCCAGCCCGGTCGAGTACAGGCCGCGTCCGTTGTCGTCGATACAGCAGGCGCCATAAACGATTTCGTCTTTGCCGTCACCATCCACGTCGCCGACGCTCAGGTTGTGATTGCCCTGGCCGCGGTACACGCGGTTGCCCGGCGTGCCGTCGTCGCTGTCGAACGTCCAGAGGCGGGTGAGTTGGCGATCGCGCCAGTTCCAAGCCACCAGCACGGTGCGCGCGTAGTAACCGCGACACATCACGAGGCTCGGCCGCTCGCCGTCGAGGTAGGCCACGCAGGCCAGGAAGCGGTCCACGCGATTGCCGTAATCGTCGCCCCAGTCAGCCACCCGACCCCGTGGCGGGAGGTAATCGGTCGTTGCCAACGCCGCACCGGTGGGGCCATCGAAGAGGGTCAGGTATTCCGGGCCGTTGAGGATTTTGCCTTCCGTGCGCCCTGACTTGCTCACGTAATCCGCAGTCGCGTCGCCGATCACTTTGCCCGCGCCATCGACCGTGCCGTCGGCCGTCTTGCAGGCGATTTCGGCGCGACCGTCGCCGTCGAGGTCGTACACGATGAACTGGGTGTAATGTGCGCCTTCGCGGATGTTCCGGCCCAGGTTGATCTGCCAGAGAAACGTGCCGTCCAACTGGTAGGCCTGGAGGATCGGGGGATCGGTGAAGCCGGCCTGAGAGTTGTCCCGGCCGCGGCCGGTCTGATGCAGCACGATCTCGCACTCGCCGTCGCCGTCGAGGTCGCCGACCGCGGCGTCGTTCGGCGTGTAACCCGGCGGCGTGCGCAGCGGGATGGAAAGATAGGGCCCGACCGGCGCGTTCGCGCCCACGGTGAACCGCGCACTGGCTTCGCGTTCCCGGCCGGCCAGGACGGGCTTCACGAAATACGCGCTGGCCTGCACTGACGGCGAGTCGTCCGTGAAGCAGGTCGCGTTGGTGATCGGCTCGGCGTTCAGTCGGACGACGGCGCCATCGCCCGTGGCCCGGTAGAGGTTGAAAGCCGTGGCGTCCGGGTCGGTGGCGAGCAGGCGCCAACTGATGAACACCCGGCCATCCGCCGGTTTCACGGCCACCACGCCGCGGCCGAGGGCCTCCATCTGCCGCGGCCCACAAAGGCCGTTCGCCGGGAGCGCAAGCATGACCGCGGCGAGGAGCGATCGGGTCTTCATCGTGAGTACCGAAAACACCGGACCACATTCCGGGAGCACTTCTCGGGCAGCGGGGCGGTGCAGGCCCAGCGTAGGGCGCGGTCGGTTGGCTGACAAGGCAGCCGCGCCGGCAGCCGCGCCGGCAGCCGCGCCGGCGTTCGTGCGCGGCTCCGAATCGAGACTGACAACCCGCGCTGCGGGTGCGATTTTCGACGCGATGAACCATCCCAACTTCCATACCCGTCAAACGCGGGACTCCCTGGGTTGCCTGACGGTTTGCCTGGCCGCGTCCTTCGCTCTCATCCGCGTCGCCGGCGTCGCTGCGCCGGCACCGCCACCTTGGCGCCTCTCCGCCAGGCAAACCGCCGAATACCAAAGCGCCGAAGCGGAACTCAAGCCGGTCAGGACGCCGGCTGCCGACGACCGCGGTGGCGAAGCCGATCCCGGCCGGGGGCCAACCCTGTCGGCCTCGCGCGATTCGGACCGGCGGCTCGCGGCCGTCGGTCAGGCCGTGCCGGCGGGCTTGCAGTTCAAGCCTGACGGCAATGGCGGTTTCACCTTCAACACCGGCGTGCTCACAGGGCGGCTCCACGCGAACGGCAAATCGCTCGGCTTGACCGAGGTCCTGCACGTACCGACGGGCGCGCGGTTGGATCGGAGCAACGGCCTGCTGAGCCACTACCGCGTCTTCACCACCGGCAAACGCTACGGGGGCGGCGCCTGGGATTGGCCCAGCACCGCCGCGCTCCTCGCCGATGGGCGGGTCGAGGTCCGCTGGCCGGCCGCGGATGACCGGCCATTCGCCTTGCGCGCGACCTATCGGCTCGCCGGTCCCGCGACGGTCGAGGTGGAAACCACGGTGGAGGCAAGGGCGGTCCTGTCGGGCTTCGAGTCCTTCCTGGCGTCCTATTTCGCACCGACCTTCACCAATGCGCTGGTCAAGGTGCAGTCTGGCGCCGGCGAGGAGATTTCCGCGGCCACGGCCGACAAGGGCGAATGGCAGATGTATCCCCGTGACGCAGCCGCCCGCAAGCTGGCCGGGGACGGCCGCTGGCAACTGGAGCCGAATCCCGTGGCCTGGACCTTTCCTGCGGACCTCGCCGGGCCAACGGCGGAAGCGCAGCGCCGCGCACCGGGGCTCGGCTTGACGGCCTGGATCGAGGCGCCGACGACGGACGTTTTCGCCATCGCGTTGCCGCATCAAACCGAGGGTCATTACTCGGTTTATTTCTCGCAATTCGGGCGCGATTTTCAGGCCGCCGAGACGGCGCGAGCCAGGGTGCGGTTGATGCTCACCGGGGCGCGCGCACCCTGAAGCGGCAGCGTCGGCAACGACTCGGAACGGCGACACGACTTTCGAGCGGGAGGCGGCTGCAGTCATCCCGACCAGGTCATCGTCAGGAGGATGGCCGCAGACGAGCCGGGGCGCGTGAGCTTCACGGCGCGCCTGGCCAGCTCGCATCGCTGGGTGCGGACGGCGGTGCGCGCAGGAGACCAACTTGCGCTTCTCGGCGAAGTCGAGGAGGGCGGTGTGCGATTCGAGGGCCGGCTGACGCCCGCCCCGGTGACCTCCAAACTGGGCCAGCCCTGCCGCGTCCGTTACGGCCAGACCGTCCGCGAGCGCGCTTTGGGCGTCGGCGAAACCGGGGTGTGGAACGGCAAATGAGACCGGGCGCGCTCGACCGCGGGCTTCGGCTCGGCTTTGGGACTGCGCGCGCTTGAGCGCCGCTCCGGGGTCCGCCAGGCCGCACCCAATTGGATCACGGCATCCTTGCCGGCGCGGCGGCGGTCTGCGAAAACCGTCGGCATGTACAGCACTTCATCCGCGCGAATCGCCCTGGCTCTGTTTTGCGCCGGTCAGATTCACCTGCGGTCGGCGGAAACGCCCGAGCGCACTGTCTTCGACTTCGCCAAAGACTTCGGCCCGCAGACTGTGCGCGCCACCGGCGCCAACGCCACGTTGAGCCGCGATTTGGTCCGCGTCACGACGGGACACACCGAACCCTGGCCGGGCGTTACCCTGCTCGCGCCGCAGGATCATTGGGAGCTTTCGGACTTCGCGTGGGTCAACCTCAAGGTGCGCAACGCTGGCGCGGAGCGGATCGTCGTGCACCTCCGCGTGGACAATCCCGGCGCCGACGGTGTGAAGCATTGCCGCACCGGTTCGGCCGGCGTCGATCCTGGCGCAACCGGCACCGTCCGCGTGGAACTCAAACGCGCCGGCCCTGACACGCTGGACGGCAAACTCTTCGGTTTGCGCGGCTACCCGGTGAAGGCGGGCGGGGACGACACCGTGGACCCGGCGCGCATCAACCAGTTCCTCGTTTTCCTGGACCATCCAAGGAGTGACCAGACGTTCGAGTTGCTCGCCTTGAGCGCCGGCGGCGCTTACACCCCGCCCACCGCCTGGACCAGCGACGCCGACCCGTACTTTCCGCTGATCGACACGTTCGGTCAGTACCGGCACAAGACCTGGCCGGGCAAGGTGACTTCGGTGGCTGACCTGCAACAGCGACGCGAACAGGAGGCCGAGGAACTGAAGCAGGCCAGCGCGCCGGCCGGCTGGGATGCGTACGGCGGTTGGGCAGATGGACCCACGCTCAAAGCGACCGGCTTTTTCCGAGTCGAGAAATATGCCGGGAAGTGGTGGCTCGTCGATCCGGTCGGGCACTTGTTCTGGTCGCAGGGCATCGATTGCGTCCGCAGCACGGACGCGACGCCCATCGAGGAACGCGACGACTGGTTCGAGAATCCGCCCTGGAAGCTACCGGAACTGGCCGAATTCCTCGTGCCGTCGGCCTACGCCCTCAAGGGCCATTACGCCGGCCGGTCGCCCAGGTGTTTTTCGTTCGCGGGCGCCAACCTGAAACGCAAATATGGCCCGGATTGGAAGGCGGTTTACCCGGATACGATCCAGCAGCGGCTGCGCGCCTGGGGCTTGAACACGATCGCCAACTGGTCGGACCTGGGCGTGGCGCGGATGCGGCGGACGCCTTACACGGACAGCGTCGGCTCGCACGGGACACGGATGATCGCGGGCAGCGAGGGCTATTGGGGAAAATTCCCGGATGTGTTCGATCCCGCGTTCCGCGAAGGCTTGACCGGGCAAATGACCGCCAAGCGGAACGGCAGCGCCAACGATCCGTGGTGCCTCGGTTACTTCTCCGACAACGAAATGTCCTGGGGCGACGAACTCTCGCTCGCGCTGGCCACGCTCGCTTCGCCGCCCGATCAGCCGGCCAAGCTGGCGTTCCTCGCGGACCTCAAGGCGCGTTACGGCGACGTTGCCAAGCTGAACGCCGCCTGGGGCACCAGCCTCGAATCGTGGGAGGCGCTGCTTGCCAGCACGGCCAAGCCCGATTCCGCCAAGGCGGGTGAGGACTTGAAGGCCTTCTACAGCCGGGCGGCGGAAACGTACTTCCGCGCCGTGCGCGACGCGATCAAGGCGACCGCACCGCAGCAACTTTACCTCGGCTGCCGCTTCGCCTGGGTGAACGCACGGGCCGCCGCCGCCGCGGCGAAATACTGCGACGTGGTCAGCTACAATCTGTACCAGCGGGGTGTGGCCGAATTCCGGTTCAACGGCGGCGCCGATGTGCCGCTGATCATCGGCGAGTTTCACTTCGGCGCGCTGGACCGCGGGATGTTCCACACCGGCCTCGTGCCCGTGGCCAACCAGGCCGAGCGGGCGGCGGCTTACCGCAGCTACGTGGAAGGCGCGTTGCAGCACCCGCAATTCGTCGGTACGCACTGGTTCCAGTACCAGGACGAACCCACGACCGGCCGGACGTACGACGAGGAGAACTACCAGATCGGCTTCGTGGATGTGGCCGACACGCCCTACGCGGAAACCGTCCAGGCCAGCCGCGCCGTCGCGGATGGGATGTACCGCCTCCGCTTGGGAAAGTGAAGGGAGCGCCGGCGGCGAAGGCGTCGCCTCACGGACGCCGGCGCGCGGGGTGATGGCTCCCACCGGCCGTTGCGCGCGGCCGGCCCGTCGCGGCTACCGGATCTCGAGGTTGATGTGGCGCCGATCGAGGGTGGAGCCTTCGGCCTGCGCCAACCGGGAGAGCGCGGAGTTGTAATCGGCGCGGGCGCGGATGTTCTCGTAGCGACGCGTCGTGAGCGTGCGCTGCAATTGGAGGACCTGGAAACTGGTGCTCTTGCCGTTCTCGAGCTTCTTCTGCTCGGCCTGCAAGGCATCGACGGCAAAATTCACGGCCTCCTCGGTGGCCTGGACCTGCTGGTAACTGGTCCGGGCCTGGCCGATGGCGTCGCTGATCTGCACCATCACGTCCTGTTCGAGTTTCTTGAGCCGCAGCAACGACTGCTCGATCTGGGCTTTGGAGGCCCGGACGTTGCTGCGGGCCGAGCGGTTGCCGCCCAGCGGAAAGCTGAGCACGGCGCCGAATGAGTAGCTGGGGTAGGTGCCTTCGCGCGTGACATACATCGCGTCGCTGAACTCCTTGCCGCTGCCGCCCTGGGCGTAGGAGCCGGTGAGATCGAGTTGCGGGAAGAGTTGGTTCTTCTGGTACTTGAGCGTGATGTGGCGTTGCTCCAGGTCGATCTTGGCCTGCTGCAGGTCGGGCCGGAGGGTGATGCCCTTGGACCAGCTATCCTGGAGGCTGAAGGTTTCCGGTTCGGCGGCCAGCGGCTCGGCGGGCGCCAGATCGATGTTCAGCCACTGGGCGAACTGATCGTCGAGCAGGCTCTTGACCTGATTCTGTTGCGTTTCGTAGTTGTTCTGGGCGCCGAGCAAGGTGGCCCGGCTGGCCGCAACCTGGGACTGAGACTCCTTCTCGTCGAGCGGGGCCAGCACACCCACCTCGACCCGTTTTTGATTCTCGCGCAGCAGTTGCTCGGCGAGTTGGAGGCCGATCTGCGCGGCCCCGATGGTTTCCCGGGCGGCGATCAATTCGTAGTAGGCCACCTCGACGGTGGTGACGGTGGTGATGATCTGGCTGCGGAGGGTCAACTGCGAGGTTTCGAGGTTCTTGCGGTTCAGGGCGATGTTCAATCGCGGGCCGTCGATCCAGAAATTCTTCAGCAAGGGTTGGCTGAAGTTGAACGACAAACCGCCCCCCGTGTTCTCGAAGGGCACCCGGGCGATCGAAAAGTCGCCCAACGTGACTTCGCGCGAGCCGAAACTGTCGCCGAACCGGGTCCCCATATTGTAGGTGGCGCCCGTCGGGAGCAGCCCGTTGATCCCCAGGTCGAACTGCTCGGACGAGGTCTGGGCGGTGCCGTACGGCCGGTTCTGGGAGTCGTAGCCGCCGGCCTGGGTCGAGGAATCGTAGCTGGTCCCGGCGCTGAGGACGGGCTCGTACGCACCGTAAGATCCCCACAAGGCGGCCTGGGAGATTTCCGGCCCCAGGCGTTGAATCCGGATATCCAGATTCTTTTCCAAAGCCATTTGCAGGCAGTCCTGCAGGGTCACGGACTTGGTTTCGGCGGCCTGGGTACCCGCCCCAAAGCCGGTCGCGGCGGCGGCGAGAGCGAAGGAGGAAATCAGGTTCAATTTCATGCGTTGCGATCCAGCTTGGGTTATTTGAATCGAGGCGTCAAATCAAGGTCCGTTGTACCCTTCGCCACCTCTAGGGGCCGGAGTGCGGATACGAAGCGGACGCTTTCGCCCGACCCCGCATTCACGTTGGAATACGCCGTCGCAGCAGGGTGACGGGATCGGCGGAATGCCAGCATGGTCCTGTATAGACACCCTCGCCGACGCTTTGTTTCACGGAACACCGGCGGCGGTCTTCGCCCCCGGAGCGGACGCCGGATCCCCAGCTTGATTCCACGCCTCAGAGCGAAGCCTGCCAGGCCCGGTGCTCGCGCAACAGGCATCGGCTCATGACGACCGTCAGGCCGGCCGCCCGCGCCTGCTCGGCGGCGGCGTTGTGGACAATGCCGTCCTGCATCCACACCGTCTTCGCGCCCACGGCGATCGAGTCCGCCACGATCTCCGGGACGGCCTCCGGCCGGCGGAAGATGTCCACCACGTCGATCGGCACCGGCACGTCGCGCAGCGAAGGATAGGCACGCTCGCCCAGCACCGCGGAGAGATTGGGATTCACCGGAATGATTCGATAACCGCGGTTTTGCAGGTAAGCCGCCACGCGGTGGCTGTCGCGCTCGGGCTTGTCCGAAAGGCCCACCACCGCAATTGTCCGGGCCGATTCCAGAATCCGGCGAACCTCGGCCGGGGTCGCGTTCTGCCGGGGCATTTCACAAGCGTCATGCATGCAGGTGAACGTGGCGCGGGCCGGGGAACGGTGCAACCCTGCGGATCGCGGCGGATCGGACTAAAGCAATGGTTTGCGGAGGCGTTGGCCCTTCGACGCGGCCTGGATCAAAACGTATTCGCCCAAGCTGTCGGTCGTCAGCATGCCCACCAACTCGCCATCGCGCAGCACCGGCATGGCGTGGCAGGCGCAGTCCTGGAGGCGCAGGAAGGCCTCGGCGGTGGATTCCCAGGCGAACGCCGTCCGGAACTCGCTCACCATGAATTCGCCCACCCGGGCCGTGGGCTCCTGCCGGCTCAAGCCGGCCAGCAGGCGGGCGCGCGTGAGCACGCCGACGACCTTGCCGCCCTCCACCACGGGAAAGTCCTCCTGGAAGCCGGTGGTGGCCTGTTGCACCACTCCGGCGAGCCGGTCCTCCGGGTGCAGCGCCCGGAATTCCCGGATCATCACGTTCTCGACCCGTACCGTGGAAAGCAAGGACTTGGTCTTGACGAAATCCGCCTCCGCCTCGGCGCCGAGGAAGACGAAGATGGCGATCACCAGCCACCAGATGTTGTGATACAGACCGATCGCGCCGAATCCCCACGCCAGCGCCTGACCAATGGTGGCCGCCACCGAAGTGGCCTTGGCGAAATCCATTCGCATCGCCAGCAACGCCCGCAGCACCCGGCCGCCGTCCATGGGAAACGCAGGCACCAGATTGAAGACCGCCATCAACCCGTTGGCGTAAAAAAGATTCACCAGGAGATCGCCGCCGACGAGGCGGACGCCGGCCAGCAGACGCTCTTGCGGCGGCGCGCGCAGGACCAGGTAGAGCACCACGCCGAGCACGACGTTTACCGCCGGACCGGCCAGGGCGATCAGCAACTCCTGGCTGGGCTTCTCGGGCAGCCGCGACAGGCGGGCCAGGCCGCCGATCGGGAGCAGCGTGATGTCGTGGGTTTCAATGCCGAACCGACGCGCGGTCAGGCAATGCCCCAATTCGTGCATGACGACCACGCAGAAAAACAGGGCGATGAACAGGACGCCCCCCACCGCATCGAGCCACTCGTGCCGGTGCTCGAACCCGCTGTAGGCGGCGTAGGCGAGCAAGACCAGAAACGTGGCGTGCATGTACACGTCGATGCCGGCCACTCGTCCGATGCGCCAAGACCATTTCATGTTCGTAATGCGCTCAGCGTAGCACAGCCGCCGGGCGGGGGAAGCCGCAAGCGGCCTCGGCTGCCAGGATTGGCTTGGCACCTGCTTGCTTGTCCGATAGACAATCTGTGCACCGTATGGACCCTGGAACCTGCCCACCTGTTGAAGGAGGCCGACGCTCATGGCGTCTCGTCCGGCACCGTCGGTTGCCGTCGGCCGGCTGGCTGATCGCCGGGCTCGCCCACGCCGCGGCCGCCGTCGTCATCAACGAAATTCACTACAATCCCGACGTCAAAACCGAGCGCGTCGAGTTCGTCGAGTTGTTCAACGCCGGGGCCGCGCCCGTGAACCTCGCCGGCTGGCAGTTCACCGCGGGGGTGCAGTTCAAGTTCCCGGACACGAATCTCCCGGCCGGGGGTTACGTCGTGGTCGCGGAGGACCCGGCGGCGTTGAAAGCCAGGTTTGGCGGGGACGCCGTGGGGCCGTTCACCGGCAATTTGTCCAAGTACGGCGAGCGGTTGGTGCTGCGCGACGCCGCCGGCAATCCGGTGGACGAGGTGAGCTACCAACCCGGCTTTCCCTGGCCGACCGTGGGTGACCCGCCGGGATACTCGATCGAGTTGATCAACCCGGCGCTCGATAACGATCTGGGCGGAAGCTGGCGCGCGTCCGTCGCGGACGGCGCCACCCAACCCGCCACGCAAACCCTGATCCCCACTCAATCCGCCTGGCATTACTTCAAGGGCACGCAGGAGGCCTCGAACCCGACGACGGCCTGGCGTGCGGAAGCGTTCGACGATGCGGGTTGGCCGTCCGGCGCCCTGCCCATCGGCTACGATCCGGCGCTGGCCCTGGGCACGCGGTTGGACGACATGCGGTACGGCTACACCGCCGTCTTTCTGCGACGCACGTTTGCGGTGGCCGACCCGGCGCAGATCAACACGCTGATCCTCGAAACGCTGTATGACGACGGTTTCAAGGTCTGGATCAACGGCAACGCGGTGCTCGACGTCAACCTCAGCGCCGGCGAAGTGCCCTTCGACGGCACGGCCAGCACCGCCATCGAGTCGAACGACTTCGCGACCTTCCTGATCGACAACGCGGGCCGCTTTCTTCACGCCGGCACCAACCTCATCGCCGTCCAACTGCACAACGCCTCGCGGGACAGCAGCAGCGACTGTTTTTTCGACTGCTGGTTAAAGGCCCAGGCCGCTGGCAGCGGTCACGGCCCCACGCCGGGCCGCCGCAACGCCGCCTTTGCGGAGAATGCACCGCCGCAGATCCGCCAGGTCGGGCATTCCCCCACGCAGCCGCATTCCGGAGAGGCGGTCGTCATCACCGCCAAAGTGACCGATCCGGATGGCGTTGCGGCCGTCACGCTGCACTACCAACTCGTCGATCCCGGCGCGTACATCGAGCTGACCGACGCGGCTTACGAGACGACCTGGACCGACCTGCCGCTGAACGATGCCGGCATCGGCGGCGACGCGGTGGCGAACGACGATCTCTATACGGCGACCCTCCCGGCCGGGCTCCAGACCAATCGCCGGCTGGTGCGCTATCGCATCACCGTGGCCGACCCGCAGGGCCACCAGGTCCGCGTGCCCTACGCGGACGATCCGCAGGCGAACTTCGCTTACTTCGTCTATGACGGCGTGCCGGCGTGGACCGGGGCCGTTCGTCCGGGCGCCGCCGGCGCGCTCGGCCAGTCCTTCACGGTCGAGGTCGAGGAGATGAACCGGCTGCCGGTGCTGCATTTGATCGGCAAGCAGTCCACGATCGAAACTTCCACCTGGTACAGCCGTTACGGCGGCGACGCCTACCCGTGGCTGGGCACACTCGTCTATGACGGTCAGGTCTATGACCACATCCGTCACCGCGCCCGCGGCGGCGTGTGGCGGTACTCGATGGTCAAGAACATGTGGAAGTTCGACCTCAACCGCGGCCACGATTTCCGGGCGCGCGACAACTGGGGCCGCAAGTTCGGCACCGCCTGGACCAAGCTCAACCTCGGCGCCTGCATTCAGCAAGGTGACTACAACCATCGCGGCGAGCAAGGCATGTTCGAGTCGGTGGGGTTGCGGCTGTTCCAGCTCGCCGGGGTGCCGGCTCCGGATACGGCGTTTGCCCAGTTGCGCGTGGTGGACGCGCCGGAGGAGGTCGCGGCCGACCAGTTCGCAGGAGATTTCTGGGGCGTGTACCTGATGGTCGAACAGGAAAACAGCCGCTTCCTCGAGACGCACGACCTGGCCGACTCGAACTTCTATAAGATGGAAGGCGGCACCGGCGAATTGAACAACCTCGGTCCGCTCGGCCCCTCCGACAAAAGCGACCTCAACCCGTTCCTCGCCGTGGCCAACGGCGGCGCGCCGGCCGATGAAACCTGGTGGCGCGCTAATCTCAACCTGTCCGCCTACCTCGGTTACCAGACCATTGTGCAGGCCATCCATCACTACGACATCTGCTACGACAAGAACTTCTTTTATTACTTCGCGCCCGGCACGCGGACCGTGACCGTGACGCCGTGGGACCTCGATCTCACCTGGGCCGAAAACATGTTCGATGCCGGCTGCGGCGGCGTGGACCGCATCAAGACGCGCATGCTGGCCGGGTCGGCGCGGTATCCGGCGCTTTGGCGCGAATGGCAAAGCCGTATCCGCGAGGTGCGCGATCTGTTGTGGAACGAAGACGAGGCCTGGCGGCTCATCGACGAAGCGGCCGGCCGCCTGCGCGGTCCGGCGGACCGGGCGAGCCTCCTCGACGCCGACCGCGCCCAGTGGGATTACAACCCCAAGATGGTCGATCCCACCTACACGCAAAACCCCGGCAAGGCGGGTCAGGGTCGATTCTACCAATGGCCGAACGAGCCCACGGTCACCCGGGACTTTGCGGGCTGCGTGCAGCTCATGAAGAACTACGTCACGTTTCGCGGCGCCAGTGCCTCCGCGTATCCCGAGGCGCTGGACTCGATCGCCCACGACCCCGCGATCCCGGCCACCCCGACGCTCTCGGACGTCGGCCCGACGAACCACCCGGTGAACGCCCTGCGCTTCCGCGTCTCCGCCTATGCCGGCACGGACGCCTTCGCGGCGATGGCATGGCGCGTTGGCGAAATCACCCGTCCGAACCTGCCGAGCTGGCAGTCCGGCGAACCGTGGCGCTACGAGATCACCCCGGTCTGGGAAAGTGGCGACGTGTCCGAATTCAGCGAGCAGGTCGTCGTTCCTCCGGGGGTGTTGAAGGCGCAACACGTCTATCGTGCCCGCGCGCGGTTCAAGGATGCCGCCGGCCGCACCAGCCATTGGTCGGCGCCGGTCGAATTCGTCGCCGGCGATGCGGACTCGCTCCTGGACCTCCAGCGGTGGCTCCGCGTGACCGAGCTCATGTACCATCCTCTGGCCGGCAGCGGGTACGAGTTCCTCGAACTCCGCAACGCGAGCCCGGACACCTCGCTGAATCTCGCCG
Source organism: uncultured bacterium (assembly GCA_963735925.1). Taxonomy (GTDB): domain Bacteria; phylum Verrucomicrobiota; class Verrucomicrobiia; order Limisphaerales; family J093; genus DSVZ01. Next base: position 279,372 of record CAVTMT010000013.1, on the reverse strand, counting down.
GCGCGGCGTTCACGCAAGGCATCGACTTCACCTTCCCGGTCGGCGCGCAGCTCGCCCCGGGCGCCTTGGCCCTGGTTGTCCAGGCCGATCCCTCCGGCAATTTCGCCGCCTTCCGGGTTCACTATGGCTTGGCCGCTGACGTGTCCATCTTCGGTCCGTATAGCGGCAACCTCAACGACGGCGGCGAGCAAGTCACGCTCAAGGCGGCCGCCGGTGGTGCGAACCTGATTTCATTCAGGTACCGCGACGGCCCCGGGTGGCCGCTGGCCGCCGATGGCGCCGGGCATTCGCTGGTGCCGCGGCGGGACTTCGGGGAAGCCGCCACCGGCCTCCTCGACTTCGGCGGCAACTGGCGGCCCAGCGCCTTCATCGGCGGCTCGCCCGGCCGGGCCGACCCGCCGCGACTCGACGAACTCGCCCTCAGCGAAATCGCCAGTCATACCGATTACCTCAACGAACTCGACTCGAACGACTGGATCGAACTGCGTTCCCGCCTCGCCACCAACCGGACTCTCGGCCCGCACTGGTTTCTGAGCGACAGCGCGGCCGACTTGAAGAAGTGGGCGATCCCGTCCTTGAGCGTTGTGCCCGCCTATGGCTGGATCTCCTTCGACGAGGTGACCGGCTTCCACAATCCGACGAACATCGGGTTCGGCCTCAACAAATCCGGCGATGCCGTGTTCCTCAGTTACCTGCCTGGCAACGGCCAGGACCGGGTCGTGGACGCCGTCAGCTTCAAAGGTCAAGAGAACGGCTGGTCGTTCGTGCGTTTCGATCAGGGCGACGAGGGGGACAACTCGGATGACTTGTGGGACGCCGGAACCCCGCCCACGCGCAATGCGGCCAACGCCGGCATCCCACGGCGCGTGGCCATCACGGAACTCCTGTACCACGAAGGCGGCCTGCCCACGAACGTCGTCGAGGCGGCGCTGCTGCAATTCATCGAACTCCACAACGACACCCCGAAGCCCTCGGCGCTCTTCGACACCAATGGGACCTGGCGCATTCGTGGCGGCGTCGAATTCGATTTCCCGCCCGGCACCACCCTGGCGACGGATGAGCGCGTGCTGCTTGTCCCGTTCGATCCCGAAAGCGACGCCGCCACGCTGGCTGGCTTCCGCCAGGTTTACGGCCTGGCCTCCACGGTCCGCCTTTTCGGGCCTTACCAGGGTCGGCTGGACAATGACACGGACCGGGTCGCTCTCGAAAAGCCGCTCGCACCCGATCTGCCCGGCGAAGCGGTTTCGTGGGTGGTGGTGGATGAAGTCATCTACTTCGACCAAAGCCCGTGGCCGGGGGGCGCCGACGGTCAGGGCCGCAGCTACCAGCGTCGCGAGGAGTCGCGGCCGGGCAGCGACTGGAACAACTGGTTTCCGGACCTCCCCACCCCGGGGGCGGCGGGCGCGCCAAACGACACCGACGGGGACGGGCTGCCCGACTCCTGGGAACTGGCCCATGGGCTCGATCCGCAAAGCCCCGCCGATGCCGGGCGGGACGCGGACGTCGATGGGCTGACCGATCTCGAGGAATACGGCGCCGGCACCGATCCGCGCGATCCGGCCAGCCGGCTGCGGATCGACGCACTCTCCCTGGCGGCCGACGGGTCGATCACGCTGCGCTGCCGCGTCGGGCCAGGGCAGACCTACGACCTGATCGCAACCACCGATCTGGCGACCGGCCTCTGGTCCTCGATCCGGCAGGTTCAGGCAGGCGCCGGCGAAACCGGAGTCACGATCATGCTGCCACCGCCCGGCGACGGTTATCGATTCTACCGCCTCACCAGATAGCGCGCGGTCCGGGATGACGCAGCGTGAGCGGACCTGGGTGGTTGAACCTGAGCGCCCGCCAACCGACGGCTACGGAGTTTTTGGGGCCGGGGCGAAGGCCGGTTGTTGCAGCCGGTAGGTGAGGCGCTGGATCTCGGAGATGGGAATGAGACCCTGCTGGACTTTCTTCCACGCCTGATCGCGGAGGGACCGCCAGCCCAACCGGCGGGCGGCTGATCGAATTTGCCCGGTGCTGATGTTCGGCCCGAGCAGGTCGGCCATCTCCTCGCTCATCACGAAGAACTCGTAAAGCGCCACCCGCCCGCGGGTGCCCTTGCCGTTGCATTCCACACAACCCCGGCCGCGAAAGGCGCGCACCGCCTCGGGCGCCAGGCCGAGCTGCCGGGCCATCTCGGCACGGAGCTCGTCGGGAATCGCGTCGTCGGGTTCGCCGCAGTGCCGGCAAACGCGCTGGGCCAGCCGCTGGGCGATGCTACACACCAACGCCGAGCTCAGCGGGAACGGGTCGATGCCCATGTCGAGCAGCCGGGTGATCACGTTGAAGCTGTCGTTGGCGTGCAAGGTGGAGAACACCAGGTGGCCGGTCTGCGCGGCGCGCACGGCAATGTCGGCAGTTTCGCGGTCACGGATTTCGCCGATCAGAATGACGTCCGGATCGTGGCGGAGGATGGAGCGCAACCCGGCGGCAAAGGTGAGTCCGATTTCCTCCTTGGCCTGGATTTGGACGATGCCCTCGAGCTGGTACTCGATCGGGTCCTCGACGGTGATGATTTTACGGCCTTCGTCGTTGGCGTTGGCCAGCGCGGCGTACAGCGTCGTGGTTTTGCCGCTGCCGGTGGGACCGGTGAGCAGCACCATGCCTTGCGGCAGGCGGGTCAAGGTGCGCAACAGTTCTTCCTGGTCCGCTTCGAGGCCGAGTTCCCGCAGTTCCAGCATGAGGCTCTGGCGGCCGAGGATGCGGAGGCAGACCGCTTCGCCATGTTTGGCCGGCACGATCGAGACGCGCAGATCATATTCCGCGCCCTCGGTCTTCATCGAGATGCGGCCGTCGTGCGGGAGGCGTTTCTCCGCGATGTTGAGACCGGCCATGATCTTGAGCCGCGAGACCAGCGCCCCATACACCTGGCGGAGACTGTCGGGCGTGGTGACCGGCTGCATGATGCCGTCCACGCGATAGCGAATCTTGATCTTCGAGAGGTAGGGCTCGATGTGGATGTCGGTCGCATCCAGCCGGAGCGCGTCGGCGAGGAGTTGATCCACATAGCGCGTGATGCCGGCGTTGACGGCGGCCTCGTCCTCGTTTGTGCCGACTTTGAAGACCACATCGGCCGAGCTGTCGGCGGCGGGACGGTCTTCGCCCATGCGCTGGATGGTGTCCGCCCCGAGGCCGAAGAACTGGCGGATGACGTTGCGATAGCAGCTCGGCGTAGTGAGCACGGGCCGGACCTGGCGGCTGAGCAGGAGGCGCAGATTGCCCAGGTCGGTCTGGCGCGGCGGCTCGATGAAGGCCAGCGTAATCGTGGTGTCATCCAGCGCGACCGGGAGGACGTGGTGGTTGTGGATGACGGCGACGGGCAGCCTGGTTTCGTCGGGCAGGCCGGGCGGGAATTTGAAATCGCACAGATCGACAAACTCCAGCCCGTGCAGACTCGCCAACGCGGTGTAGGTGTCGGTTTCGGAGGCGAAGCCGAGTTCGAGGAGGGCCTGGTGTTGCGGTGTGCGGAGACGGCGCTGGCGGCGGCGCACCAGTTCCAACTGCTCGGCATCCAGCTTGCCCGCGGCGAACAGGACCTCGGCGACTTCGCGTTTCGTGGGTTCGGTCGCGGTCATTTGATGGGCACTTCGAGGTGTTTCGGAACGCCGAATTCCAGCACGTTGGTCTGGCCGCTCGCGTTGGTGAGGATCAGCGTGCGCAGGGCCAGGCTCTTCACGGCATGGTCGGCCACCACCTTGGCGCCGGGGGCCAGCACCACCATGTTGGTATCCACCAGGATGAAGGCCCGGATCTGGGAGCCGTCGGAGTTCTGCAGAAACCCCTGGTAGGTGAGGGTCGCCGTGCGGGTGCTGGGGGGCGGGGGCGGTTGGAAATACCGCGTGGAAAACGGATTGATCGCGTTCGTCTGGTGGACGGCCCGGGCGAGTTCTCCGACGCTGAACCAATCGCCCACCTGCGCGGGTGAAGGCCACTCGGGCGTGGCGCGGCCTTGACCGCCGAGCGGCCGCAGGTCCGGCACCCGGCCGCCCAGGCTCAGGAGGGTGAGGCCCAGCAGCGTGACCAGCCCGGCCAAGGTGGCGAGCGCCAGCCAGAAATGCCGTTGGAGGGTGGTGGCCATGTCAGAGCGGCGGTTCCACCGGCCGGTTGGTCCGCAGCAAGGTACCGGTCAGCGGCACAAACCCGCTCACCTCCACCTCCACCAACACGTCGCCGGGGCGGTCCGGAGCGGCTTTGCGCGCGAGCAAATGGTCGATGAACAACGAAGGTTTGTTGCTCAGCACGGTGGCCAGGCCGGTCGCTTCGAGTTCCGCGCCGCGCAAGGGCAGGCTGGTGAGAAAACGGTTCACGGGTTCGAGGTCGCCGACGAGCGTGAGGCGCATGGGCATCTCCTCGAAATCGCGATGCCCGTCGAGCGCGGAGCGGTGATTCACGTTCGGCATCTGGGTCAGTTCGCGCACGCTGCCGACCTGGGAATGCACGGCCATCAAGAGGACCTGCGAGGCGAAGTAAAGCCGGGGCCACAACAACGAGGACTCGCCGGGTTCGCCGGCGTACTGGGGCAGGCCGTTGGTGGCGCCCGGCTCCAGGGTCACCTTCTTCTGCTTGGCCAGGGCCGCCAGGTTCTCGGCCTGCAACAGCCGCTCGTTCTCGAAGTCGATGAGCTGAAACGGGGAACGCAGTTGCGCCCGCACGTTCGCGGGCAGCGCCAGCCGTCCGTCGATCAAGGTCCGCAACGCCGCGAGATCCGCGGCCGAGGCCTCCAACGCTTCCAGCCGGCTGCCCAGGTTTTCCAGCTTCACACCGGCGGTGGCCTGGCTGGAACGGTTGGTGGCCGCGAACTGTTCCCACGCCTGCCGGAGTGATTTGTCCAGCGACTCCGCCCGGCGTGCCAGCGGTTGGTAGATGGCCACGTAAGTGAGGGCCAGCAGCAGCGTCACGAGGAGTGTCGCCAGCGGCAAGCGCGAGCCCGGGCCGTTGGGAGTAGGCGTGTCCATGCCGGTTCAGGGTGGCGGAGCGGCTTCGGACTCGAGGCGCGACAGGCCGGCCCGACGGTGCTCACCGGCCGCCGGGGCATTGGGCCCCTCGACCGAGGGCCGCGGAAGTTCCGCGCCGGCAACTTCCATCGCGACGGCGAACACCCGGTTGGAGATCGCGACCTTGGGATCGACCCAATCGCGTTTGCGCTCGGGCGGGAGCGAATCGACGCGGCTGAAGAGCACGTTGCGCTTCAGGTTGGCCACCACGTCGCTGAGGATGCGCCGCAAGGCCTCGCCTTCGCTGGGAACGCACAGTTCCAGAATGTATTCCCGGCGCGACATGGCCGGAATCAGGTTGGTCGTCGTGGTCGGCGGCCGCACCGCGGGCGGGGCATTGGTCGTCGGCGGAGAGGTCGGAACCGGCGGCCCGGCCTGGTAGCTGTTGGCGTCGGCGAAGAGCACATACCAGAAATCGTCGTTGGTTCGCGCGGCCCGGACCGCGGCCAGGGTTTGCAGCGTCTCCAGGGTTCGCCGTTGCCGCTGCAGCACCGGGTAAATCTGTTCGTAATCCAGATTCAGCCGCCGATACAGCGCGTCGATGGAACGGGCGGTTTTGAGAGCTTCCTGGGCGCGCTCGGTGAGCTGCGTCTTCCGCTCCATCAGCCCGTTCTTCTGCCAGATCCCCCACGCGAGGCACAGGCTCAGCACCAGCAGCAGGACCACGTTCACCGTTTGCAGTCGGGCCACGAGGCGCCGGCGCCGGAGGCCGAGCCGCATCTCCTCGGGCAGGAGCGAGACGCCCCGCGGCCCGTGATCGGGGATGCGGAGGGCGGCCCCGTAGGCGACCAGGTAATCGGCCATGGGCCAGCGATGGTGCCGGGTGGCCGGCTCTTCCCAGGAGGCGAAGCGCAGCTTCCCGCGCTGGTTCAGGAACTCCAGGAAGGCGGGCTGGCTGGTTCCGCGGCCGCTGACGAACACCGGGAGATCGGCCAGGGTCAGGCCCGTGTCCGGGTTGTCTTCGATCCACTCCACCACCGAAAGCTGCACGTCGCGGTACCACTTCTCGAGCGTCGCCGGCGAGGCCGCCAGGCTCGGCTCGCCCGTGGGGATGCCCGCGGTCGGCGGGGGGGCGATGGTTGCGGCGGCCGGTTCCTCGCCGAGTTGGAGCGAGCCGATGGGGAGGGTCGTTGTATAGACGCCCTGGCCGTGGGCGACGATGGCGACCACGCTGTTGTTCGCGCGCAGGTCCACCAGGACGCCGCTGCCGCCGGCCGGTAGCAGCGCCGGCGCCGCGGCAAAGAGCGCCTGTCCGCTGGTGGTGATCTGGGCCACCTGCGCCGGCGTCGCGTCGGCGGCCGCGCCTTCCGGCAGACTGCCGAACCGGGCGATCAAACCGTCCAGTTCCGCCCGCTTGCAGAGGGTGAGCCAGTGGGGGTTCCCCAGGCGGCCGAACGGCTTGAGCCGGACGGCGTCGAACGCGAGGGAGGCCTCGTCCAGTCCGCTCAACCGCCGCGCCTCCCGGGCGATCGCGCTCTGCATTTCGGCGGCGCTGGCCGGCGGCAGGTCCACCACCTGGGCAATGACGCGGTACTGGGGCAGGACGAGAATGCGCTCGTGGGGACCGGCGGCGGTGAACAGCTCATCCAGTCGCGCGTCCAGTTCCTCGAAGTGCCGCGGGTCGGCGGCGGAGAACTCGATGGTCTGAAAATGGACCACCCGGGGCGCGCCCCAACCGGCATCGACCACCAGCACGCGCAGGAAACGGCTCCCCGGATCCAGGACCACGAACCGGCGGCCCGCCAGGGGCAAGAACCGGTGCAACCATGGAACAGGGGGAAGCGACATCGCGAGGGGCCTGGGCTAGGGAGCCGGCGCGGGTGCCGGGGCGGTGACGGGAGCCTCGCCGGGGCCCGTCGGAGCCGGCGCCGCCGGAGCGCGCATCGCGGTGCGGCCCTTTTCCACCGGCTCGCCGTAGATCAGGTATTCGCCGGTATCCGAGAGCAGGGTCGCGGTGACGAACACCAGCAGGTAACGCGGTTGGTCGATTTCGGTGCGGCGGCGGAAGGCGGCGCCGATGATCGGCAGGCTGCCGAGGATGGGGACCGATTCCACGAACGTCGTTTGCGTGCGCTCGAGCACGCCGCCCATGACCACGGTTTCGCCGGAGCGTACCGCGACGCGGGTGGAGAGTTCCTGGGTGCGGTATTGGGGCAGCTTGATGTCGAAGGAGCTCACCACATTGCCGGCGGAGTCCTTGTCGGTGATGGTGGCGAAGGGCACCAGTTGAACGTCCGAGTTCACCTTTGGATGGAGGGCCAGGAAGATCGTGCGTCCGTCGCCGCCCACGCTGGCCAGCACGTCCAGGCTGGCGCCGGCGTTGATCTTGGTGGGGGCGCCGGAAGGCACCAGGGCGGAGGATGAGCGTGTCTCCAGAATCTGCGATTTGACCTGGTACTGCTCGTAATAGTACTGGGTCTTCCCATCGCTGATGGTGGCGGGCAGGTTGTTGATGACGGTCAGCCGGGGCGCGCTCAGGACCTGGCTCTCACCGCTTTGGTTCAGCAGCGAGAGGGTCGCGCTCAGCGTCGAGCGGCCCAGGATGTTGGTGAACGTTTCGCTGATGCCAAAGGCCGGATTGAGGATGTTCAGGGCACTGGAGGTCGTCGAATCGCTCTCCGTAGAGAACTGCGTGCGTCCGCTCTCCCAGGCCACGCCCAGGCGCATGAAGGCGGCCGCACTGACGGTGACGAAGCGCGCCTCGATCAGCACCTGCTGGATGCCCTTGTCGAACTCCTTGATGATCTTGTCCATGATCTCCAGTTGTTCGCGGGTGCCCCGGGCGATGATGATGTTGCGCTCGGTATCGAGCATGTAGGTGCCCTTGAAGAAATTCGTGATCGCGCGCTCGAGGGCGATGGTTTGCGGGGCCAGGTCGTTGACGAAGGCGTTCAGCTTCTGGTTCTCAGTGATGGTCTGGACATTGTTCGCAATCACCTTGGTCTGGACCACCTCGTCGGGGCCGAAGCGGGCCGGGAGGATGAACGGTTTGTGCAACTGGTAGAACCGGGTTTCCTCGAGTGACTTGTTGGGGTCCTTCCCGTCCACGATCCAGATCAGTTCATCGCCCACCTGGAATTGAACGTCCAGATTGCGGGCGATGTAGCGCAGCAGCTCCCACAGGGTCACCCGCTCCATGTTGATGCTCAGCTTCTGCTGGAAGGCGGGCAGGGTCTGATCGGCGACGAAGTTGATGCCTTCGGTCTGGCCGATGTTGAAGATGATGTCCTTGAGCGAGGTGTTGTCGAGGTGAAGGGAGACGGGCTTCTCCAGGATCTTGGCCATCGCGCCCTGTTGCGCCTCGGTGTCGAACTCGATCCCGTCCAGCCGGTTGGTTTTCCCGAAGCTCGGCGGGATGTAAGGCGTCGCCTCGATCTGGTCCACCATGTCGCGCACGTCTTTGCGCGGCGGCAGGCCACGGTCTTTGCTTTCGGTGAGCAAGTCCTTGACGGTCGGATTGAAGACCGAGTGCTTGGCGTCGATTTCGCGAATGCGGTCCTCGAGGGCTTTGTTGCGTTGAATCTCACGCTGTTTCTGGACCCAGCCCAGCAACCGCTGGGCGGCGGCATCTTGCGGGTCTTTGGCGATGAGCGCCCGCGTGCGGGCTTCGGCATCCTCCCAGTGGCCATCGTTCGCCAGTTTCAGGATCGTCTTGACCTCGTCGTCGTTGTAGGCGCTATAGAGAATCTTGGGTTCCGCGGTTTCCTTCGGCGCCGTTTCGGGTTTGGCGGTGGCGGCTTCGGGCGCTGGGGCCGGCGCGGTCTTGGCCGGAGTGGCCGCGGGTGCCGCCCCCTCTTCGTAGCGCCGGCAGGCGGTGGCGGCCACGAGGACAACCGCCAAAGCGAGGGTCGTCTGCCACCCCCGAGTTCCGTACAAACTACACATAATTAGCGAGATGGACGCGGCAAGGCGGCCAGGCATTCAGCGCGCACGACCCACGATCAGGCCCGGACTCTACCCTCACCCAGAGGCTTCGGCCGGTTCCCGGGCCAGATAGACAGACGGCACCCTGCCCCAGCCGCTTCGGACTACGGCCGGAGAATGCAAGAGCCGGGGTCAAAAGGCCAGTCTGAATGCGGCCCTCATGCGGCCCCGCAAATCCGGCCCGGAGGTGTGATCGGTGCCGGGCCTGGCGGAAGCCTTCGGCGGAATCACGCGAGCTGCCCCAGCACGGATTCGATGATCGCCAACCCCTCCTCGGCCTCGCGCCGGGTCAGGTTCAAGGCCGGCAGCAGTCGGACCACCCGCGCGCCGGCCGGGACGGTCAGCAGGCCCGCGGCATGCAACCGGTTGACGCAAGCCATCGCCGGCGTGGTGTCGCCGCCCACCAGGGCGGGGATCTGCTCCTGCGCCGCCAATTCGAACCCCAGCATCAGACCCAGGCCACGGACGTCCGTCACCAGCGCCGGGTACTTCGCCGCGAGGCGCTCCAACCCCGTCTTCAGAAAGCCGCCCACCGCACGCGCATTGTCCGCGAGCTTGTCCCGCTCGATGATTTCGAGGATGCGCCCGGCCACGGCACAGGCGAGCGGCGTCCCGCCGTAAGTGGTCGCGTGGCTGCCGGGACCGAGCAGATCGGCGTATGGCGCGCGGACCCAGAAGGCGCCGATGGGGAAGCCACCGCCCAGAGACTTGGCCATCGAGATGGCGTCGGGCAGGAAGACGTCGCCGCCCGGCACGCCTTCGAGCAGGCGCTGAAAACTCTGGAAGCGCCCGGTTCGGAAATGGCCGCACTGCACGCCGTCCAGGAGCAGCAGCAGATGGTTTTCGTCGCAGAGTTGGCGCAAACCGAGCAGGTATTCCGGCGTGGCCGGCGTGATGCCGCCTTCGCCCTGCACGCCTTCGATGAGCACGGCCACGGTGGCGGGGGAGAGCGCGTCGCGCACGGCCGCCAGATCGTTGAACGGGACATGCCGGAAGCCGGCCACCATCGGTTCGAAACCGTGCTTCACCTTGTCCTGGCCGGTGGCGGCGATGCCGGCCAGGGTGCGGCCATGAAAGGAGTTCAGTGCGGTCAGGATTTCGAAGCGGCCTTCGTCGTGGCCGAAGCGGCGGGCCAGCTTGTACAACCCTTCGTTGGCCTCGCCGCCGCTGTTGGCGAAGAAGACCTTGCCGGGGCCGATCAGCTTCACCAACGCCTGCGCCAGCCGGCCCTGCGGTTCGTGGTAGTAGAGGTTCGAGACGTGCACCAAGCGCTGCGATTGCTCAGTCAGGGCCGCGGTGACCTCGGGGTGGCTGTGGCCCAGGCAGCACACGGCGATGCCGCCGCCGAAGTCGAGGAACCGCCGGCCGTGCACGTCCCAGAGTTCGCTGCCGGCCCCGCGCGTGAAGGCGAGGTCGAAGCGGCGATAGCTGGGCACGACGTACTGCCTGAACAACGCCTGGACGGTTTCGAATTCGTTGCGTCGGATCGGCGGGAGCGGGGGCAGGATTTCTTTCATGAGCGGGCAGGAGGCGGGTCACGCCGGCGCGCGGGCGCGGCGGTTCAGAACTGGTCTTCCTTCTCCTTGAACAGCACGTTGAAGCTGGTCAGCGAACCGTAGGAGCGGGTGATGTACTGCTGCCAGTCGAACTTCTCCGCCGCGGTGAGTTGTTCGTGGGCGTTGAGCTTCTGCTCGAGCACGCGGAGATTGTTCCGCACCATCACGATCTTGTGGAAGAAGACCTCCAGCTCGAGCTCCTTGGTTTGGAGGGTCGGATCGGCCGGGTGCAGCACGAGTTTGCCTCCGCGCCAGCGCTGGCCGAGCTGGGGGACCACGCTCTGTGGCAATTCAACCCTCAGTGCCTTGAGGGTCGCTTCCGCCGCTTCGCGCAACAGCGAGGCGAGTGGCCGATCCAGTCCCGTGAGGGAAGCCTGCGCCTCGGCCGGGGTCAGGCCGCTGGCTTCCGGGGCGACTTCCTGGCGCGTCCCATTGTCGAAATCCACCGCCGCGGTGTGCTCGGTCAGACCTTTGACGGTTCCCAGGCCATACTGCGGATGCTGCACCCGCATGCCGATGTGGAGCGATTCGAGGTTCATGATTGGCAAAGAGAGGCGGAGGTACGGAACGGGGGGTTGCCTATGCGCGGTACGCCGGGTGACCGGCGCAGGAGCTCACCGGGCGCGCGCCGGCTCACGGCACGCGCTTGAGCGAGCAACCCGGGCGGCCCACCACGTCCTCGGTGGCCAGGCGGGTAAAGGGTCGTTTCAGGGGAATGAACGCTACCGGCGCCATTCCTTCCGCGTGGTCGAGCCAACGTGCCAGCATTGCATCGGCGAGCAGCCAGGAGGCGCCCAGCGCGTCCACGGCCTCGACCTTCACCCAGAGCACCCGCCAGGCGGCATTGGCGTTGTTCATGCCGTTCACGAGCAACAAACTGGTAAGGGTTTCCAGCTCCGGCCCGTCCGGTATTTCGGCCTCGTAGATGTCGAGCTTGCCCACCTCCAGGTCTCCCGGTCGCGTGGGGATCTCGTAAATGCGGCCTTCGGCCGGGCCACAGAAGACCAGATAGATGCGGGCATCGGTGCCCGAAAACGGTTCGGAACCGGTCTTCAGAGAGAGCTTCAACTTGGTCAATGTCGCCATGGTCTTGCGCGTCGTCACCGCTCGCGGCGATTGGACCCGCCCACATAACAACGGGCGTCCGGCGGTGGCAAACCGAAACTGGGTTCGAACCGGGTCCGGGGGGAATCCTCGGGGATTCGCGCGGCGCCGCCCGGCCACCCGGGCCCCTTCCTTTCGCCTGAACCCCGCCCCGCTCGCAGCGGTCCAGTTTCTTGTTGCATATGCAACAAGAAGTTGTCGTGCGGACGGCGCCGAGGAGGAAGGGGCCCATCGCCGGCGGGCACCGGTTCGGGGGCCAGACGCAAAAAGGGACCGGGCTCACGCCCGGTCCCTGTGAGAGTTCAGCCCGCAGGCTTACTGACGGATGCGTCCGAAGAGCATCGCGGTCGTTGGCGTGAACGTGTACGGGCTGGTGGCCCCGGTCACGTCCTGCCACGGGCCGGTCACTGCCGGCGCGGCCTCAAGCGTGCCACCACCGGTCCACTCGATCGTGATGGTGCCGTCCGCGTTCTTCTTGATGCCGGTGATCTTCGGCCCCTCGGGTCCCGCCACCGGGGTGAAGAGCAGGTAGTCGAAGTCGCCGTTGCGATCGTTGAAGCGGAGCGTCTTCGTCCCGCTCAAGGCCAGCGCCACGATGGTGTTCGTGCTCGCCGCGTCCTTCATCGGCACCAGGGCGTTGTTGCCCCAGCCGCCCGTGGTCGGTGCGTCGAAGGCCCCCAAGACCGTGGAAGCCCCGCCGGTTACGTCGGTCAGGTCCCCGCCGATGCGCGTGGCGGTGGTCGTCGCGTCGCCGTGCGAAAGCGCGGCATACACGTTGTATGTCCCCGCCGGGAAGGTGCGGGTGTAATCGAACCATTTGCCCGTTCCCATCCAACCCAGCCGGAAGTTGGTCACCACCTCGCCCAGGCCGCGATCACGGTCGTTGCCGAAGCTCACGGGCACGTTGAGACTGCTCGGATAGCGATAGTACGGATTGTCCACGGTGTTGGGCCCGTTGTAGTCCGTGCCCGCGACCGCACTCAGGCCGGCATAGGCACCGCCCATGTACGGCATGACGCTCGCCTCGGGCTTGCTCTGACCGCCGTTGTAATCGAAGTCCGCCGCTTCGATGGAGAACACCGGTGTCGCCGGCAACCCGACGATGAACGACCAGTTCACCGTGCGGTCGCCGAAGGTCAGCGCCACGGCGTTCGTGCTGCCCGCCGCAAACCCTGCGGCCGGCTTGTAGGTCACCGTCACCAGGCTGCCGCTCTTGGTGGCAGTCGGCGTCACCGCTGCGCCATTGACGGTCATGGCCACGCTGGCCGTGTCGATGGTGCCGGCTCCCTGGTCGAGGACTGCGTTGACCGTGGCGTCCGGACCGACGCGCCCCTTGCTGGCTGCCGAGTCGATGCTGCTGCGTCCGGGCGCGAAGCTCTTCACGTACGGGGCGCCGGCGTTGCTGACGGGGTACTCATAGGCCTTGATCGCGCCCGCCGTGAGCGAGTCGCCCACGAGCGTCGCCAGCGGCGTCGTGCCGCTGTACCAGGTCATGAACCCGTTCGATTCCGCGCGGGTGGACCATTCCACTCCGTGGCCGCCACCGCCCTGTTCCCAGACCAGCCGGAAGGGATACAGACCGGCCGTCTTGATCTCGAACGAGAACCGAGTGCCGTCACCGATGGCCGTGCCGACACCGCGACCGGAGTCGGACTCGTAAGAGGTGCCGTACATACCCAGCAGGATCGGCAGGGTCATCCATTCCTTCGGATTGCCCACGTAAACCGCCGCGTTGTCGTCGCTGTTCACGTCCATGACGTAGATGCCCGGCTGGAGGTCGAGCACGGTGAGGATTTCCTGTGAGTAGTAATCGATGCCGCTTTCCGAGAGCGCGGTTCCAGGCATACCGGGCACCGCGGAGTCCGGATAACCATTGGCGCCGGTGAAGAAACCGCCGTCGCCGCTGATCCCGTTGTAGTTGATCACGCCCGGGTAGCCGGCGGCTGCCGATTCCTCGAAGTAGCCGCCCGGTCCGGTGAAGAGCGTCAGGTCCGCCGTGTTCGGCCAGCCCCACAGCCCGGCCAACTGGGTGTTGGCACGGTAAATACTGTTCGGCATGCCGTCTTCGGCCGTGCCGGCAGGATCGGCGTTCGAGCGCCGGATGCCGTGCTGCACAGTCTTGACCAGGAAACCGGTCTTGCTCTTGTCCACCGCGGAGGCGGCCAGCGCCAGGCTGGGCGGTACCACCGTGGTGTTCGCCACCGTGAAGGTGTTGGTCCCGTCATAGGTCTGCGTCCCCGCCGTGAAGCGGATGACCATCTGGTTCTGCGAGCCCGTCGCCAGCGTGCCTGGCGGATCGAAGGTCACCTTGGTGGTCGTGCCCGACTTGCTGACCGTCGGCGTCACTTCCGTGCCGTTCAGGAGCATCTTGATCGAGCCCTGATCCACGGCGGTCGCGCCGTCTTCGATGTTCGCCTGCAGCACCGCATCCCCGAAGTACGGATTGCCCGAGTCGCGGAACGGATGGATGAAGGACACGCTAGCCAGCGCACCCGAGCTCAGGCCCTGGTAGGCCTTCAACGCTTCGGTTTGGGTGGGCTCGTTGATGAGCCAGCGTGACGTCGAAGTCGGCGCCGTTTCTTGGGCCGACCACTCGAGGTTAGCCCCGCCGCCGCCTTCGAACCACACCGTGCGGAAGGGATAGTTGCCCGCCTGCGGCACGTAAAGCGTCGCCGCGATGTCCGAAGCGCCCTTGCCGACATCGGCCTGGCTGACCACCAACGAACTGAGGACTTCATGCACGCTGCCGAACGTCGTGGTCCGGAAGCCGTCGTCGCTGTTGAAGATCATCGTGTACACACCCGCTTCCGGGAAGTTGATGTACGTGGTGATTTCGGCCGCGATGTTGTCGGTGTAGATGGTTCCGTCAGCGTTCACTTCCGTGGCGCTGGGAATGCCCGGGATGGAGGCGTCCGGGAAGTTCTTGGTCGGGTCGTTCAGGTTTTCCTGGAAGTACCCGTTGGGTTCGGGCGTGCCCGTGGTGGCGCCGAGTTGGCTGTAGTTGATCGTACCCGTCTCGGTCCAGACGTTGCCGCCGCCGGGGAACTGGGTCAGGTCCGCCACGTTCGCGCCGTGCAGGCCGGCGAGTTGCTGTTCCGCGCGCGCCACCGTGGTGTCCTGACCACGGTCGGCCGTCTGGTGGATCTTCACGTTGAAGCCCTTCTTGCTCGTGTCCACGCCGGTGACGGCGTAGGCGGGCGGCAAGGTCACGTAATCAGCCACCGTGAAGGTGTTGGTTTTGACGGCTTGGATCCCGCGGGTGTCTTTTACACTCAGGACGACCTCGTGGGTCGAGCCGATGACCAAGGGCTTGGTCACGTCCCACCAACCGATCGTGCTGTTGATGCCGTTCTTGGTCTTGACGGTGGGCGTCACGGAGGTGCCATCGAAGGTGAGCGCGACGGTGTTGAGGTCCGCCACGGCCGGGCCGGAGTCGATCGTGCCGGTCGTGAAACCGATCGGCAGACCGCTGGGGGTGCCGATGATGACCGTGTCCGCCGCCACTGTGGTCAACTTGATGTTGTCCACGTGCGTGACTTCCCAGTTGTCGCCGGTACGACCGCCAAACACGAGCCGTCCAGGGCTGGGTGAGAAGGTCGTCGGCAGACCGCCCGCCGGCGTGAGTTCCACGCCCTTCCAAGTGATCTTGACCGTCGAGTTCTCCGTCAACTCGGCCACGAAGTGTGCCCAAGTCAGGTTCTCGACCCACAGACCCCAGGTCGGGTCGCCGTAGGCCGGCTGCGGGGCGAGTTCATCGGCGGCGTCCACCAAGCCGTCGCCGTTGAGGTCCTTGCTGCTCAACGCGCCCGTCTGCATGGACTTGGCGTAGTTGACGTCGTTGGTGGCGAGGTTCCGGTAAGGTACTTCGTCGATGGTGCCTGTACCCGCGCCGGTATAGACGTTGCCAGGTTGGAGCGGAACGGGCAGTTGGGCGACCATGTTGCCGTCCACGCGGATGCTGATGCCCACGCAGTCAACCACTCCGGCCGAGACGTCACCGCTCTGCCAAGTATCGAAGCCGATGCCCAGACCGGTGAGCGAGCCTTCCTCGGGGAGGTTGGTTTCGGTACCCGTCCCGGCGAAGGGTGCGCCGTCGGTTATGATCGGATCGCCTTCACGCACGTAATTGAGTGAGAACCCATCCGCCGGGTGGGCGCGACCGCCGCCGATGCGCATGTCGCATTCGAAGGTGAAGGCCTTGACCACGAGTCCGGGCTCGAGGTCCTTGAAGACCAGCACGGAGCGCTGGCCGGCTCGGGCATCCGTGATGGACAGGTAGCCGTCGCCATTGGCGCCGGTGGCGCCGCCGTCCTGGCGCCATTCGGAGCTGGTGGCGCCCACCTCCTGATAGAGCCCGGTCGAGGCGGGGTCGCTGTTGAAGTCGATGGTTATGGTGCCGGCTGAGGCTGCCAAGGCAGCACCCAAACCGATCACACCGCAACCAGCGCGGAGTGTTTTAGTTCGATGTGTTCTTTTCATAGGAATTCTCTCCCGAAGGTACTCAGTTTCATTTTGTCGGACGGCGAGGGTATCTCCGTAGGAGCCCAGGCAGGGAATTGGATCCTCCTGGCCGAAAGGCAACTCGGCGCCCCGGGAGAGCGATTCGGCCGCGTTGACGGGTCGGCCCGGGATCCGCAGCGGGCAGTGAGGGCTGGGCGGCACGAACATTGGGCGCCTGGGGATGGCGCTCGCGTGCCGCTGGGCGGCTCTTGTTCCTTGCGAAAGAGTGACTGCCGGGTGCCTGGCGGCGTAGCACAGGGGTGTACATCCAAGGGCCATCAGCCCACGCAGACACGCCGGCAGTCAGAAGGATACCCATCGCCATTGGCGGGCAATCCTGCGGGGCGTTCAGCAAAGGCTCTTGTACGAACTTGCTTCGCAGGAAACATCCTTGCCCAAAAGAACTCGCCCAGGCGGAAAAGCGAAACGGTTCTTGCGGTTCAAAGCACGAGGTGGCGACGGCCGGCGCGCTGGCGGAAGACATTGGGCGTCACGTCGAAACTGCGTTTGAAATGGCGCGCGAAATGGCTTTGGTCGCAAAACCCAACCTGTTGCGCCACCTCCACCACGCTGGCGTCGGAGTGCACGAGCAGTTCCTTCGCGCGCTCGATGCGCAGTTGGATGAGGTACTGGTGCGGAGCCAAACCGGTGGCGCGCTTGAATTGGCGGGCAAAGTAGAACGGACTGAGGCCGGCTTCGGCCGCCACGGCAAGCAGGGGCGCGTCCGCCGCCAGGTTCGCGTGGATGAACTCCAGCGCCCGCTTCAACTGATTCGGGGCAAGGCCGCCGTCGTGGATGCGCACGACCGGAGACGCGACGGAGTAATGACGCAACAAATGCACCGTCAACATGTCAGCCAGCGTCTCCCCGTACCAGCGACCGCCCGGATAGCCGGCGGCGATTTCGTCCCGGAGCGCCAGGGCGGCGCCGCGCACGAGCGGGTCATCCACGCCATTTCGCGGGGTGAACTGCCGGGGGCCGGCGTCCACCATGCCTTCGGTCGAGCACAGCAGGGACTTGGGTTCCAAAGCGAGCAGGAGGAATTCGAAGGTTTGCGGGTTCCGGACGGTGAACGGGGTGAAGGCGGGATAGAAACTGACCTGGCCGGCCTTGATGTCCACGGTTTCCGTGTCGCCGTTGCGGCCCCATTCGAAGCGGGTGGGGTGCTCGAGTTGCACCAGGAGGTGATGCTGTATAGGGGCCTCATCCAGCACTTCGGCCGGCCCGCCGCCGAACTCCGCGAGCAGGATTCCCTGCCAGGGACCGTCCAGACTCGACACTACCGGCGCACGCGAAATGGGAACGCGCACCCGGCGATTCCGGGCACGCACGACCAATGGTTTCAAGCGGCGCCTCCCGAGGCTCGACGTCGCAACGCCGACGCCTGCGCGCCGGATGTCGGCACCCAACGTTCAACCGGAGATGGCGGCCAGGAGCCCAATGATTCGTTGCTGTAAAACCGTGCGACCATCCGATCAAGCTTAGCAGGTATCGCGCCAAGTCCTTCCGATTAAGGGCGTTGTTTGACGACGTTAAATGCCGCCGGCGAGGCTACGGGCCAGGCTCGATTCTACCGAACCGGGAGCACCCGCTCTGCCTACGATCCTCGAAGCGAGCTTCACGACCCCCAGCGTACGCTCGAAAGTTGCCCCGAAGCTATAGGGTGTTTACCCCATCGGCGGTGCGCAAAGACGCGGTGTCTTGCTGCGCGGCTCGGTCAGCCGTGGCTGAGGCGCCCAGAAGGTTGCCAGCGGGGCGTTCGCGTTGATGGCGCCCTCAAGGCTTGGCCTCGAACCAGACGGCCTGGCCGCCGTTGGCCTTCAGGACCACGGACAAGCTCGCCCGAGAATCGACGGGTCGGGTGTGGACCGCCACATGGGTGCGCGTGCCGGCGGAGTCGTCGTCCGCGTAAACGTGGGCGAGGTAAAGTCCGCCGGACTCCAGGAAACTCAGGGGCGTGTCCAACGTGCGCGGCTGGTCATCGTTCATGGCCCCGAGAAACCAGTCCCTTCCGTGGCGGCGGGCGATGACGGCGTACTCGCCGATGCGACCGTGGAGCACGCGGGTTTCGTCCCAGACCGTCGGGCAGCGGTCGAAGAACTCCAGTTCCGGCTCGTCGCCGAGGATGTTGGGAGCGTCCGGGGTGCGGCCGATCGCATCGCGCGACAGGTAGGGCCGGTCGTACCAATAGAGGAACTGCCACGGGCTGTAGAGACAGACCGCCTTGGCGAGTTGGTACGCGTGGGTCGCCTGGCGGTCCACGCGCTCGTCGTAATAGCAGATGGTGTGGTCGCCGGCGCCGGCCAACATGCGGGTGAAAACGGTCACCAGGTTCAGCCGGTTCGGTTGTTTCTCCTCGTCGCCGCGGATGCCTTCCTGAGTCATGAAGTTCGGATAGGTGCGCGACCAGCCGGTGGGACGGTACTCGTCATGCACGTCCACCATGAGTTGGTAATGGGCCGCCTGGCGAATGGCCTCGTGCAGCCACGCGGTCCAGCGTTGCGACCCCACGTTGACGAAGCCGAATTTCAAGCCCTTCACGCCCCACTCGTGGTAGAGCGGCAAGAGCACCTCGAGCTGCCGCTCCAGTTGGACGTGGTTCACGTAAAGGATGACGCCGATGTCGCGCGCGCGGGCGTAACGAATTACGTCCGGCATGTCCAAGCCGCCTTGGGGCCGGCCGGCGGGGACGTGGACCCGACGTGCGTCGGAAGTGGCGGCCGCTTCCGGACCATACCAGCCGGCATCGAACTCGATGAACTGGAGGTGATGGCGGACGGCGAAATCGACACAGGCCTTGGCGCCGCGCGTGCTCAACGTCACTTCGCGAATCACCTTGCCCGGTTCGATCCACGCCGTGTCGGCCAGGGCGCAAGGATCGTTGAGGTTCAAGAGCAGGTCATTCCGTTCGAGCAACTGGCCGGGGCTGTCGCCCACCATGACCACGCGCCAGGGCGTGCGCAGCGGCAGCGTCGAGACCACAGGGCTGCCGAGGTCGGTCACGAGGCGGTGCGGCACTCCGGCCAGCGGTGCGAACTTCGTCCGCGCGTAATCCACGCAGCGCGCTTCGGCCAACGCCGCGTAAAGGTCATCGGCCACCTGCAGCACCAGCGGGCGTTCGCTGCCGGGGCGAATCCGGCTGACCGGCACATTCGTATAGATGCCCTGGGCCGAGTAGGTCGCCCACGCCGGGTAGTCGCCTTCAAGACGGAACTCAGTGGTTTCGCGGGTAATCGTGACATTCTCCACACCGGGCTGCCGCGGAAACGTGTAACAAAACGCGGCTCCCTCGTTGTAGGCGCGCAGCGTGATCTCCAGCCGGCGATGCGTTGGCTGGGCCTCCTCCAGTTCCACGACGACTTGCCGGTAGTGATCGCGGACGATGCTGCGCTCGCCATAGACCGGCTTCCACGTGGTGTCCGCGCGGCTCTCGGTTTGGCCGACCACACGCAGTCCCGACCGAAGCGGCGCGTCGCGAAGCTCGAATCCCATGGGTGATGGGGCGACGATGGCGCGACCGCGGCAGCTCACGCTGAAGACGGGGCAGGCGGGTGCGCCCTCGAAATCGCGGACCTCGAAGGTGAGCGTCACCTGACCGTCGGGCGAATTCAGTTCCAAGCCGCGAACAGGCCAAGCCGCGCAGGCCGCGGCAAACAGGTGCGCGGCGAGCCGGATGCGCCAGTTCCTTGAGGGATTCATGAGTCAAAGGAGCCAGTCGGATTCAATCCACGCGAGTTGCCGGCGAGAAGCCCGGATCGCGCACAAGCCGGTCGTGTAGTGTTCCACAATGGCGCAAACATCAAGGCCGAATCGCGATCAAGCCCGGGTATGGCGGGGCCAGTCTCGCCGGGCTAGGACGCGCGTTTTCCTGAAGGTACGGGTTTGGGGCGATGGGGTTTAGACGATTTTGCGGGACAGCCTCCCCGCACTTTTTTACGCTCCCGGGCATGGCCGCAAAGCCCAAAGCCCGATTTCGTCGGCCCACGCCCGACGAACAACACGTCCTGGATCATCTGCAGGTGCGCCTGGTGGGTCCGGAGGAAGTCGCGCGCTACGACACGCTCATCGCCACCGAACACTACCTGAAGAACGCGCAGGTCGTGGGCGCGCATCTGCGCTACGTGGCCGTCTATCGCGGTCAGTGGCTGGCGCTGGCGACGTGGAGCGCCCCGGCCCTGCACCTCAAGGCCCGCGACCAGTTCATCGGCTGGACGGAGGCGCAGCGCCGGCGCCGGCTGGCGCTGGTGGTCAACAATACACGCCTTTGTGTCTTGCCCGCCTGTCATTATCCCAACCTCATCAGCCGCTTTATGCGGCAGATGCTTGAGCGGTTGAGCACCGACTGGCAGGCCCGCTGGGCTCATCCGGTGGTGCTGGCCGAGACCTTCGTGGACCCGCAGACCTTCCAAGGCACGGCCTACAAGGTCAGTGGCTGGTGCCGCCTGGGGGAGACGGCCGGCTGGAAACGTACCGCCGATGACTTCTATGAGAAACACGGGCGGCCCAAGCAGGTCTGGGTGCGGGAACTGGAGAAACGAGCGTGCGGGAAGCTCCGCGCGGCGGTCTTGCCCGAGGCGTGGGCGCGGGTCGAGGCGAGGGTGGCCCCCCGCTGTACGGCCAAGGCGCCAGCGTTGCGCAGCTTGGTGGAGCATCTCTGGGCCGAGGTGCCCGAGTTCCGGCGGCCCGAAGCGCGAGCCTATCCGGTGGCCGGCGTGTTGGCCCTGATCGCCCAGGCGATGTTCAGCGGTGTGTGCTTGGGGCCGCAAGACCTGGCGGACTACGCGACCACGCTCTCGCAGGGGCAGTTGCGGGCGTTGCGCTTTCGTCACCGTCCGGGCACGACCTGCGTGCGGTGTCCGGAGCGCACGACCTTCGAGCGGGTGCTCGCGGCGGTGGACGCCCGCGCGGTGGAACGGGCCCTCTGGCTCTGGCAAGAGCAGGTGTTGGGGCCGGCGCAGGACCGTCTGGTGATCGTGGACGGCAAGGAGATCCGGCACGCGAAGGTGGAACTGGTCAGCGCCGTGGACGGAACGGGGCGCTGGCTGGGCACGGTCGTCGTCCCCCAGGGGAGCAACGAAATCCCGGCCGCGCGCACGCTGGTGGCCAAGCTGGACGTCCGGGGCAGGCGGGTGCTGGCCGACGCCCTGCACACCCAGACGGAAACGGCACAGCAAATCCTCTACGAAGGCGGCGGGGATTTTCTGCTGACCGTCAAAGGCAACCAGAAGGGGCTGGTGGAAACCTTGGAAGGACTGTTGACCGAACAGTCTTTTTCCCCCTCGAGCGACGCCACAGACCCACGCCTTCACGCGGGAACGTAACTGCAGCCGGCGGGAAATCCGCGTGCTCGACTGCCGGGAGGTGACGCCGGCGCAAGCGGACTTTCCGGGGGCCAGGCTCGTCGCGCGGCTCCGCCGGCGGGTGCGCCGCAAAGGCAAGAAGAGCACGGAACTCGGGTATCTGATCAGCAGCCTGAGCTTGGAGGAACTGCCGGCCGCGGGCGGGCTCCAACTCAAGCGCGACTACTGGATCATCGAGAGTCGCCTGCACCACCCGCTGGATGTGTCGCTCAAGGAGGATGACAGCCGGGTGCGCCATCCCAACGCGGCGCTGGTGTTGGGGATGTTCCGGCGGGTGGTGGTCAGTTTCGCGTGCGCGTGGCTGGCGACGGTGCAGAAGCGCCAGACCCGCTTCAGTGTGCGGCGATTCCAGAAACAGTTCCGGCGCCGCGACGGAGGTGCCGCCCGACTGGAGGCCCTGGTGTTTGCCAACTCTCCGACCGCCTGGCGGTTAGCAAAGTGAAAAGGCGCGTCCTATCGCCGGGCTTTTTCGCTTGCTTTATGGTTCCATGAATCGCATAAGACGGCCATCGGATCCGTTTTGGACAGTCTGCGAGTGTTACGCCAGAGCATGAATAACCTGACAACGGGGAGGGCACATTGAGTCGCCCATACGCTTCCCGTGCCCCCGTGGGTCCTTCCGTTCGCATCAATGGCAAGATCCGTGCCCGCGAAGTCCGCGTGGTCACCGCCGACGGGCGCCAGGCGGGCATCATCCCCTTAAGCGAGGCCATCACCTTGGCGCGCACGCACGGCATGGACCTGGTGGAGGTCGCCGCGAATGCCAATCCCCCGGTTTGCCGCATCGTGGACTTTGGCAAGTACCAGTACGAACTGGCCAAGAAGGAGAAGGAGTCCAAGAAGCACCAGCAATCAAACCGGGTCAAAGAAATCCAGCTCCGCCCGTTGATCGACCCGCACGATTTCGGCGTCAAGAAGTCTCGCGCCGTGGACTTCCTCTGCGAGGACATGAAGGTGAAGCTCACCCTCCGATTCCGCGGCCGCGAGATGCGCCACAAGGAAATCGGCGTGGAAGTGGTCGGTCGCTTCGTCAAGGAACTGGCGCCGTTTGGCCAGGCCATCGAGCAGCTCAAGGTGGTCGGCCGGGGCATGAGCGTAATGGTCAATCCTCTCCCGCGCAACAAGCGGGCCAAGAACCCGCGCCTGCGAGCCGACGGAACGTTGCCTCAAGCTGAAGAGGTACTCCACGAACCCGACGAGCCGGACGAGATCGATCAGGACAGCAACGAGCACGAGCCGGATCACGACGGGGTTGCAGGTGACGCGCCGGATCGACCCGCGGCTCCGACCGGCGAGGCACCCGCGGCCTGAAGCTGCGAGTGGTCGGCCGTCGCTGATTCCAAGTCAGCCGACTGCCGAGTGGTGGCCTCAGGTCCCGACCGGGCTATGGCGGTGCTGAAACCCGTCCCCGCCTTCGGCCAAACCGCAGCGCCGGAGAGTTCTGCGCAGCCGTGTGCGGCACCGCACTTCCGCCTTGAACCTGGGATGTAACACTCGAGCCATTGCGGAGCCGGGAAGGGTTGCTTAGTCTCGGCGCGCTTTTGTAACGCCCTGTTCACCCGAATGAAACCGGAACGACTCGTCCGGCGCTGGGAGCGTCGCCAGGCTGATCTGCTTGCCGATCTCCGCGTCCAGCTCCGCGCCGCCCGCAGCAAGGGCGAAGCCGAGGCGGTGCATCAACTCCGCGTCGCCCTGCGCCGCCTGCGCCTCTCGATGCGCCTGGCGAAACCGGCCCTCGTCGAGGAACGCACCGGCCGGTTTCGCGCCTGGGCCGCCCGCATCTCGCGGGCGACCAGCCGTGTCCGCGATCTGGACATTGCCGTCGATTGGCTGCGCGGGTGCAATGCCAGCCTGGCCGTGGTGCAGGATTGCGAAACGCGGCGGAACCGGCTTTGGCGGCGCAATCGACGCCTCGTCACGCCCCCTCCCCGCGGTCTCCTGCCGGCGCTCGCGCGCCTCCCGGGCGGGCGGCGGACCGAAGCGGGGCTCGCCCGGCGGCTGCGCAAACTGGAATCGAGCTACGCGGAAGCGTTGCGGCGGCAGGTGCCCCGGTTCTTCCAGCTCAGCGAGGAAGCGCGGCACGAGTTCCGGCGCACGGTGCGCTGGTGGCGTTATTTGCGGGAGTTGGTCTTGCCCCGAAAACGGTTGAAAAAAGATGCGCTCTGGCAGGGGCTGCTCGCCGCACAGGAGGCCCTCGGCAATACCCAGAACCTCGCGCTCGTCCAGGCGGACCTGGAGGAGTTGCCGCCTTCCACCGAACTTACGGAATTGAAATCGATGCTCGCCCGTCAGCGTGAAGCCCAAGCCTTCGCCGCGACCCAGGGGCTGGCGACGCTCAAGTCGGCGCTCGAATAAACGCGCCGGTCCGTCTCAATCGTCGTCGGGATCACCCGCCGTTTGGGCGAGCACGAAAGCGGCCCGCACCGGCGCGGGCATGACGGCGTCCGGTCCTTTCACCGAGCGCCAGATTACTTCGTTCAGACGCAGATCATCGGCCGCGTCTTCCCGGCTGAAATCCATCTCGTCGGACAGCCCGCGGCCCCAAGCCAGGTGGCCGTTCCGTTCGTTGAGATCCACCGTCACCGGCCGCGCCCGATAGGCACGCCGATTCGGTTTGGCCTGAAAGGCCGCGAACATGGGCCGCGCCGCGGCGTCGAACTGCGTCATCGGCCGCATCCCCAGGATAAGTTCCATCGTGCGTAACATGCTGCACGTCGAGTACAACGTGGAATCCACGGAGCCGCGCCGCACGTAGGGGCTGATCACGTAGGCGATGGTCCGGTGGGCATCGACATGGTCCGAGCCGTTTTGGGCGTCGTCCTCGACGACGAAGATCGCGGTCTGGGCCCAGAACTTCGACCGCGACACCGCCTCGACCACACGGCCGAGGGCGAGGTCGTTGTCGGCGACCATGGCGCGCGGGGTGAGTTTGCCGGTGGCGGTGCCGTACGTGTGGTCATTGGGCAGACGCAGGATTTGCAGGCGCGGCAGGCCGCCTTCGCGCTCGTAGCGATGGAATTCGGCGATGAAGCGGTCGGCGCGCTTCGCGTCCGGGTAATCCAGGTCCCAGCCGTGGAACACCGGATCGAAATGGCCCTGTAAAGCGGCGATCCGCGTCGTGGCCGGCGCGTCGATCGTCCGGCCGTTATCGACGAACTCGCCGTAGCTGCGGTAGCTCACGCCGGCTGCCCGCGCGCTGTCCCAAAGATACCCGCTCACCGGCATGGCGATCGGGAACTTGCCTTCGCTGGGATAGGGCACCTTGCCATACCGATTGTGGCCGTAATTGAGCGGCCAGGATTTCTCGACGAAATCGGTCGCGTAAGCGGCCATGCTCCATTCGTGGCCGTCGGCGCTGACTTCGCTTTCGACGTAGAAATTGTCCAGCAGGACGAATTCACGGGCGAGGGCGTGGTGGTTCGGCGTCACGTTTTCGGGGAACAAGCACAGGTCCGGGTCGCCATTGCCCTCCGGCAAGTCCCCCAGCATCTGGTCGTAGGTGCGATTCTCCTTGAGGATGTAAAGACAGTACTTGATCGGGCTCGGATCGCCGGCTTCGGCGGGAATGGGATGGCGGGCACCGGGCTTGGCCGGTGGGGTTGCGGCGGGCGGCGGCGAGCAGGCGTACGCCTGGGCGCTCCAGGCTTTGAGCCGGGTCTCGAATTGTTCGGCGCGCGGGAGGTCAATGATGCTCAGGCTCCCGGTCAGCAGGCCGCCGATGTATTCGCGCACCGACGCCGGAGCTTCCCCGGCGCCGGGCCGCGGGCCGTGGCGATTCGATTTCGGCATGAGGCCTTTGCCATTGGCCACCAACAACCGCTTTCCGTCGGGCGTGACGCGGACCGAAGTCGGGTACCAGCCGACCGGGACAAAGCCAAGCGAGCGACTTCGGCCCGGCGTGGATACGTCGAACACGGCGACGTTGTTGTTGCAGGCGTTGGCCACGAACAGCCGGGTGCCGTCGGGCGTGAGCGCCAGACTGTTCGGCGTGGAACCGGGAGGCGACTGCGGCTGCAAAGCGGTGCTCAAAGTCTCGAGCGACCGGCCATCCTCCGCGTCGAGCACGCTCACTGTGTTCCGGTTGGCGTTGGCCACGAACAGCCGCCGGCCGTCCGGGCTGAGGACCATTTCGTTCGGATGCTCCCCGGTCGGCCACCGCGCAGTGACCGCATGGGTGCGGAGGTCCAGCACCGCAACCTGGGCCTTGGCCCAGAGACTCACGTACAGACGTTGCCGGACGGCGTCGAGGACACAGGTGTACGGGAACGGCGCGTCCGGCGAGGCGGGGTCCAGCATGGCGGCCTGGCGTTTCGTGGCTGCCGCCAGGTCCGGCTGGCTGGGCGGAACCGTCAAGTGCTCGGCGCCGGCGGACGGTTCGCCGAGCGAGAAATCGCGGCTCGACGGGGTGGCCCCGAGCGCAACTTCCGAACAGCTCTGCCCCCAGAGGTTCGCAACCCAGAACCGCGATCCGTCGGGCGCCACCGTCAGGCCGGCCGGGACGCCGCGTTCGGCGGTCGGGCGGAGCCGGATTTGGCGGTGATCGCTCAGGGTCCCATCACGGAAAGCGAAACTGTGAACCACCTCTTCGCCAGCGCCGCTGCAAAAGAGCCGTTCGCCCTGAGAATCGAAGGCCAGGCCGTAGAACGCTTCGTCGAGGGCCACGCGCGTGACGACCTTCGCCCGGGCGATATCCACGACCACCACTTCGTGGGGTCCGTAGCCACAGTGAAGCACCGCCGCATACTCGCCGCCCGGGTGGACCGCCACCTGCACCGGGAAATCGCCCAGCGCCACCTGCCGGCCCGCCGGCCGCAGCGACCATTGGTTCGGCAGCAGGACGGAGCCGTCGGCCCGTTGGCCCGGCAACTCACGGAGAGCGCGGTTGGGAGGAGCCGCCTGGGTGACGCTCGCGGAAAGCGCAGCGACCAGAGCGAATCGGAAAGAGTCGAGGAATCGCGGCATAGCGTTGTCCGGTGGTCTATGCCGGGGAAGGCGCGAAACGTAAAGCCACATTTCCGCAGCGGAGCGCCGTCGTCCGGCTGGTTTGCGGACCGTGCAACCGGGGTGGGCGGGAGAGGTTTCGAGGGAAGAGGCCCTCCGGGTCTGTTCGGCAGCCAAGGCGTCGGGCATCCAACGACGCGAGCTTTCGACCTCGACGCAGCCGAGTCGGTTCCGGTAAGAAGCCCTGCGCGCGGGGCGCCACGCATGCAACTCTTTATGAATCGCCTTTCTGCCGGTCGGACGGGGCACTTTGCCCGGCGGGTTCTCCTTGGCTTGATCCTTGCCGGCTCGGTGGTCGGGGGACGTTTCCACGCCGAGGGGCTTCGCCTGGGAACGCCGCCGACGGCGCCCCCCAAGCCGGCCAACGCCCCGCGCGGCATCGCCTTGCAAGGGGCGCCTCCCGCAGTCTGGTTCTCGGTGGACACCTCGAAGCGCGAGGAAGCGCGGGCGTTTTACCGGCTCGTTCACGGTGCGAGCGATAACGCCACGATGGGTTGGGCGGGCGACTGGGCCGGCTGCGTCGCCGGCACCACGTTACCGGCATTCCGCGACCTGGTGGCGCTGCGCATCAACTACTTCCGCGCGATGGCGGGAGTGCCGGCCTGGGTTTCCTTTGAGGACGATTTCAACGCCAAGGCGCAGGCGGCGGCATTGATGATGAGCCGGAACACCAACCTCAGCCATTACCCGCCGACCAATTGGCTCTGTTACACCGCGGACGGTGCCGAAGCGGCCGGCCAATCGAACCTGGCGTTGGGGCAGGCGGGACCGGAGACGATTGACGGCTATATGCAGGACTTCGGGCTGCGCAATGGCGCGGTCGGCCATCGGCGGTGGCTCTTGTACCCGCAAACGCAGCTCATGGGCAGCGGCGACATCCCCCAAGGCGAATCCAACTACGCGGCCAATGCCACCTGGGTGATCGACCAGAATTACTCTGCCCCGCGACCCCCAACCCGCGACGGTTTCGTGGCCTGGCCATCGCCGGGATACTTCCCCTATCCGCTCCTGGGCGCCCGCTGGTCGTTCGCGCTGACCGACGCCGAGTTCTCCGCCGCCCAGGTCACGCTGACCAGCAACGGCGTCTCCGTGGCCATCGAACGGGAGCCGCTGACAGCGGGCGCCGGGGAGAACGCCGTGGTTTGGTATCCGGCCGGATTGGACCCGAGTCAGGCGTTCCAAGCAGTACGCCCAACGGCGGACGTCGCGTATCAGGTGACCGTGGATCACGTCTGGTTGGGCGGCGTCGAACAGAGCTACCAATACCAGGTCACCGTCTTCGATCCCGACGTGCCGGGACCCGACTTGGTTTTGCCCCACGTCACCGGCCCGGGCCAGCCTGCCGTGGGGCAGACGAATTCGTACACGTTCACGAGCGTGCCCATTGCCGGCGGCTACCAATGGCTGGCCGGCCGGCGCTCGTCGTTGACGGCGGTGGAAGGCGCCGAAGAAGCCGTCGCCAACTGGGATTGGACCGTCGCCATTTCCCCGGGCTATTCTCCGCGGGCGGGCGATGTCCGCTCCGCAGGCGGCCACGCGTTTCACCTGGCGCAACCCGTGCCGTTGGTGGACCAGGCGCTGACCTATCGGCGAACCCTGCTATGCGCCGCCAATTCCTCGATCCGATTCCAGCGTTGGCTGGGATGGTCCACGGCCAACCAGTTTGCCAAGGTGCAGATCTCGCTCGACGACGGCGCCTCTTGGACCGACGTCTATTCGCTGGCGGGCACCAACGGCATCGGGGATTCGACCTTCCAGCTCGAGCAGATTTCGCTCTCCCCCTACGCCGGACGGTTGATCGCTCTGCGGTTCGCCTACCATCATGCGGGAGGAGATTACTTCCCGGAAACAGACTTTCGCGCGGGTTTCTATTTCGACGAGGTCACCTTCCTCAACCTCCAGCAACTCGAGAATCCCGTCGTGGGCCAGGCGAACCTCGGGGAGCCGTTCGCCTTCGTGCCCGCCTCCACCGACGACTACGGCCTTGCGGTACGCGGAGAAGTTTTCCACCAATACCACCTGGACTGGGGCCCGGTGCTGAGCGTGACCGCCACCGGCACGCCCCCGCCCGTGATTACACTGGGGACCCGCCCGAACCGCGTTGGCAACCAACTCCAGATGGATTTCCAGGTCGCGAACAGCGCAACGCCGCTCACGTTCCGGTTGTTCAGCGCCCCGGCCGCGACCGGCCCTTGGACTGTCGAATCCGGTGCCACCCCCCAGCCCCTGCAGGCCGGCGCGGCCTACCGCTTCACGATTCCGTTGGGCGGGAAGTCGCCGCGGTTCTTCCGGGTGGCGACCCCGTAAGTTTCGGACGCCGAACGTGCAAACGTCGTCGGCATCTGGATGTTCAGACGAGGGGATCCGGAACGGCCGCGTGCGACGAACCGGCGGTGAACGTTGTCGCCTGTCGCCGGCTCATGAACGTGGGTTGACCGTGGCTTCCTCTTCCTCGTCCAGATCGCCCAGCACATCGGCGAGCGGTTGGTTTTGCGCCGACTGCATCTCGGTGAGCTTGTGGCGTTCCGCCTGCAACCGCTGCAGGAGCACCTGGGCCATGCGGGTCACCAACTCGCGGCCGAAGGCGGGGCTTTGTTCCGCCATCGCCCGAAGTTCGCTCGCGCCGAACACGATCACTTCGGTCGCGTCCACGGAGCGGGCGCTGTATTGCCACTGGTACGGTTCGAACAACCAGGACCAGCCCAGCGCTGCCCCGGGCCCCAGCACCGACACGGTGGTTACCCCGGTCCCGGGCAGGAATGCCTCCAGCGCCACGTGACCGCGATGCAGCAAGTAGAGATGGTCCGCTTCATGCCGCTCCTGAAAAATCAGATCGCCCACGCCGTAGCGATCGAGCTTCGCAAAGCCGGCGAGCCGGGCGATCTGCTCGGGTGCGGCCCCGGCCCAAAACGGATGGGAGGCGATGCAAGTTGCGATGTTGTCCATGGACCAGAACTCCGGTTAGCGGGACGACGACGGTCCCCGGTCGATTTCGTACTTCCAAGCCAGTGGACGGAACCTACGCCTGTCGTCGCTGGCCGCCAAACGTCGCTTGGCCACTGATTAGCATTTATTGGCGTCGCTGATTCGAGGTGGAAGTCCGGAGACGGAAACCCTGCAGGTGCCACCCGGCGAAGAAACGGCAGCCCGTCAGACCTCGAACGCGCGTTCCCCCGGCAAACTGCTTCCCCGCTCCCTGGCAGACTAAAGACACCTTTTAGGGAATTCATTTAACAGCTTGGTTGCGTTGATGATACAGAATAATTGCGTTGACAAACACCAACGGTTTCGGAACCATCAGTCCACGACTGAAGGGAGTTGACCTATGAAGATAAATCAAACCGCCCGCATATCCGGGCTGATGGTGTTGGCGTTCGCTGGACTCGGGGAAGCGGTGTCTGCGGTCACGCTGAGCTACTCGACCGGATTCGGTTCGGCGGGAAGTCCGCTCGCACCGAACGCCTTTCCCGCCGAGTTGTCGCTCACCAAGTTCGATGCCGCTCTCGGGACGCTGATGGGCATCGAACTGACCCTCGACTCCACTGCCGTCATAACGCCCTTTGTCGCCAATGGCAGCACCACGCCGGCCAGTGTCTATAATGTCTTCGGGACGTTCAGCATGTCTCTGTATAGTCCGGACGGTGCCGTAACAAACTTCGACTTGGAGGCGGGACCCTTCGGTGAATCCTTCAACCAAATTCCAGTACCTGCTAATACTGCCCATCAAGACGTCGGTACTGCTACGAAATCCGGATCCACTGTGACTGCGGTTGCCGCGGAAGACTATGGTGCGTATCAAGATTTTGGGCTTCACACTTTTAGCGTATATGTGGATACAGCGCATAGCACTACTGGGAGCGGTGGTGGAAACGATGTTTCCTTTGGTGTGAATGGATACATTTACGGGACGGCGACGGTAACCTACGACTACACGCCCGTGCCTGAGCCCTCGGCTTGGGGGCTGTTGGCCGGGTTGGGATTGCTCGCCTTCGGAGCCTGCCGCCGTTTCGGCAAGGTTTAACCCCTCAAGCCTCCCGACCTTTCAATACCGGGCGGGTACTCTGCCCCGCCCTTGGCTTCGCAACCGATGCCTCGGCGCAGACGCCGCATTGCCGCCCAAATCTTCGCCCCAGCCCGGGGCCAGAGGCGGGCGGCAGCGCTGCTCAGGCGAGGCCGGCGTGCCGTTTTGCCCGACCCAAGACTATCCCGGCCAGCGCGCGGGCCTTGACCGCGCCGTCCCGCAGCACTTGGTGAACGAAGTCGAGGTTGGCGACCAACTCGGCGCGGCGCTTGCGCGGCTCGGCAAAGTGTCCCCAATAGTGCTCGAACAGAGCCTTCTTGAGGTCGCCGTACCCCAAGCCCCCCGCCCGCAGTCGCGCCTCGAAATCGCTTCCCACCGCGACCGGGGCCACCAGCTTCAACAACTGCACCGCCAGGTTTTGATCCGCGTCCGGCTTGGGTTCCTGCGGGGTACGGCTGTCCATGACGATGGCCATGATCTTTTTGCGGATGGTCCTTTCGTCGCCGAAAATCTCGATCGTGTTGCCATAGCTCTTGCTCATCTTCTGACCGTCCGTACCGGGCACGACCGCCACTTCTTCGCGAATTCGCGGCTCTGGCAGCACGAACGTGTCCCCGTACTGTTCGTTGAACTTGATGGCGATGTCGCGGGTGACCTCGACGTGCTGTTTCTGGTCGCGGCCCACCGGTACCACGTTCGAGTCGTACAGGAGAATGTCCGCCGCCATCAGCACCGGGTAGGCGAACAGCCCGTGATTGAAGGAAAGCCCCTTGGCGACCTTGTCCTTGTAGCTGTGGCAGCGCTCGAGCAGGCCCATCGGGGTGACCGTGCTGAGCATCCAGGTCAACTCCGCCACCTCCGGCACGTCGGACTGGCGGAAGAACACCGTGCGTTTCGGATCCAGTCCGCAGGCCAGAAAGTCCAGCGCCACGTCCAGCGAGTACTGGCGCCGCAAGGCAGGGTCGGTAAGCGACGTCATCGAGTGCCAATCGGCGATGAAATAGTAAGCGTCGCCTTGGTCCTGGAGTTCGAGGGCGGGTTTCATCATCCCGAAGTAATTCCCGAGATGGAGCGCGCCCGACGGTTGGATGCCTGACAGAATCCGCATGGCTGAAGGCTAGCAAGGCGGCTTCGCGCGGCGCAATAGCTGTCGCGGCCGGTGTCGCGGCAGTGAGCTGCAAGCCGCCTGGAACAGGGCCCCCAGGCCAGCTCCAACGCCGGGGGCGCCACGAGCCCGGCGGATCACTCGTGCCGGAGCGCTTCGATCGGATCGAGCCTGGCGGCGGCCGAAGCCGGGTAAAGGCCGAAGATGATGCCCACCGCGCCGGAGATGCCAAAAGCCACCAGCACCGACCAGAGGGTAACGATCGTCATCATCGTGGTGAGGTGCGACACGATCAAGGGCGTCAACATGCCGACGACCACGCCGATCAAGCCGCCGCCGACCGAGAGCACCACCGTTTCCACGAGGAATTGCAGCGTGATGTCGCGCCGCTTGGCCCCGAGTGCGCGGCGAACGCCGATTTCCCGCGTCCGCTCGGTGACGTTGGCAAGCATGATGTTCATGATGCCGATGCCGCCCACGAGGAGTGAGATGGCGGCGATGGAGCCGAGCACGATATTGAAGCGGCGCTTCGTGGCCTCGGCTTGGCGGAGCAGTTCGAGCGGCACGATCAACTCGTAGTCCTTCTGGTCGTGGAAGCGCTTGAGCACCGTCTTGATCTGCGGGTCGGCGGTTTCCACGGCCGCGGAGTCCTGCATCTGCACGGTGATCTGGTGGAGTTGCACCTCCTCCGCCTCGAAGCTGCCCGCGGTGCGGCGGATGAGGATTTCGCCGAAGCGGGTGCGGGACGCGGAAAGCGGGATGTACACGTTGTTGTCCAGCGGTTCGCCTTCCATCTTGCCGGCCTGCGTGCGCTGCTCGGGCTTCGAGGTTTCCCGGATGATGCCGACGACCCGGTAGTAGAAGGCGTCGATCTTGACCGCGTGTTTCAAAGGATCCTCGGTTGGAAACAGCCGCTGCGAAAGACCCGTGGTGATCACGCAGATGTTGTTTTGATGAAGCTCGTCCTGGTCGCAGAGGAACCGGCCCCGGATCATCTCCGCGCCGCTGACCTCGGTGTAAAACGGCAATGTGCCGATCACCTGGCAGGGCAGCTCGTTCCGGGAGAAGCGGACGTTTTCGCGGATGATCCGCATGGGCAGGACGCGCCGGACGCCCGGGATGGTGGATTGCAGCCGCGCGCCGTCCTCGTAGGTCAGGCCGTACTTGAGTTGCATGCCCCGCGGCCCGCCCCCGCCCTGCTGGCGCGCCGCCTCGGGCGGCTTGAGGCTGCGGATGAGGATGTTGTTGCTGCCCAGTTTCTTGATCGCCTCCTGCGCTTCATACGAGGCGCCTTCACCGATGGCCAGCATCGCGATCACCGAGCACACGCCGAAGATGATGCCCAGCATGGTCAATGCCGAACGCAGCTTGTGGAGCATCAGGCTCTTGATGCCCAGGCGGACCGTGCTGAGAAGCTTGAAACTAAGCATGAAGCGGACGGGAAAGGGTGGTCGGCAACGGTCGGTTGGTCACTTCGCGGTCAATTAAGCCGTCCCGCATGTGCAGGACGCGGTGAGCCCGCGAGGCCACGCGGTCATCGTGCGTGACCAGGACAATGGTCTTGCCCGCGCGGTTCAAGTTATCAATGAGGTCCAGCACCTCGGCGCCGGTCTTCGAGTCGAGGTTTCCGGTCGGTTCGTCGGCGAGGATCATCAAGGGGTCGTTGACGAGCGAGCGGGCCACGGCCACGCGCTGTTGCTGCCCGCCGGAAAGCTGGTTCGGCCGGTGGTGGAGGCGGTCGCCCAAGCCCACCAAGCCGGCCAGTTCGGCGCAGCGGGCCTGGTACTGGCGCAGGTCCCGGCCCTGGTAGAGCAACGGCACCTGGATGTTCTCGAACACCGTGAGCTGGGCGATGAGATTGTAGGATTGGAAGATGAAACCGATCTTCAGTCCCCGCGCTTCCGACAACGCGTCATCCGGCATCTCCGAAACGTCGTCGCCGCCCAGGAAGTAGCGGCCGGCCGTGGGCCGGTCCAGACAACCGAGCAGATTGAGCATCGTGGACTTGCCCGAACCCGACGGTCCCATGATGGCAATGTAAGAACCCGCCGAGATCGCCAGGTCCACGCCGCGCAGCGCATGAACCTGGGCTTCTTCGCCGAGCGCATAGATCTTCTGGATCGCTTCGAGCCGAATGATCGCATTGCCATTCGTGGTGGCCGACAAATCGCCGGCGGACGCGGTCGGCACGGGCGCCTCCCTGGCCGAAGCTGGAGCGAAGGGCTGGCTCATGGCTGCGGGGCCGGCACTTCGCGGGACGGGGCGTTCGTTCCGCGGGGACGGTTGCGACCGAACTCCGCCCGCATGGCTTCCCGTTCCGAATCGTCGATTTCGCCATCTCCGTTCTTGTCGAAGCGCTTCAGCATTTCCTCGCGGTTCGGCATGGAGCCACGGCCGCCGGCAGTCGGCGCGCCACCCGCCCCGCCGGGTCCGCCCTGACCGAACCGCTGGCCCATCGTTTCGCGCATCGCGGCGCGCTCGGTGTCGTCGAGCTGGCCATCGCCGTCCTTGTCGAACTCCTTCATCATCGCCTCGCGATCGAACCCGGGGATTCTGCCACCGCCCCGGCCACCCGTGGCGGCCGCGTCCGGGCCGGGTTGGCCGCGCTGCCGGTTGCCGCGGGCGGCACCGCCATTCTCCGGCGGGTCGCCAGCGACCGAGGGCGGGGCGTCATCGCGGGCCAATTGCACCGCGACCGCCGGCTTCGCCGCGGCCGAGAAGGCGGGCGCGTTGGTGGCCATCTTGCGGGCCTTTTCGCTGTCGGCCAGCACGCTGCCTTCCAGGTCCCGCGAGCCCGTGTCAAGCGGCGGAGAAAGCAGGACCCGGCTGCCGGCCTCGAGGCCGGAAAGGACCTGGATGAACTTGGTGCTGAACAGGCCGACTTCGACGGGGTGCGGCTCGGGCTTGCCGCCGTTTGCCAGATAGACCACCTGGCGCCCTTGGAGCGTGGTGACGGCCTGGATCGGCACCGAGAGGGCATCGGCAATGTTCGTGACGATGATCTCGGCCTTGGCCGAGATGCCCGGTTTCACGTCCGGCAGGGGGTCGGTGATGACGACCTCCGTGTTGTACACTTTGAGGTTCGGGTTGCCAAAACGGCTTTGGGAATCCGGCAACAGCCCGACTTTGTCCACCACCGCGCGGAAGGGCGTATCGGGCATCGAGTCGAGCACGACGAGCGCGGGCTGGCCGGCGCGGATCAAGTTTATGTTCGACTCGTGGATCTTGACGGTGACCTTCATCCGCGAGGTGTTGGGCAGCTTGATCAACTCCTGGCGGTTGCGGACGGTCGCGCCTTCTTCGATGAGCGATTCGCTGCTGAAGCGGTTCTCGCTCATCGAGTACACCACCAAGCCGTCCTGGGGGGCGTAGATTTTACAGGCATCGAGGTTCTTCTGGTCACGATCGAGTTTCTTCTGGTTCAGGACCAGCGTGTTCGACTGGGTGATCAGATCGGATTCGTACTGGGCGATGCGGTTCTCGCTCTGCTGCAACACCCGGTCGAGTTCCTTCTCCGCTTCTTCCACCGAGGCGAGGAAGGTTGCGCGTTGCTTGCGCAGGTCGAAGTTCACCAACATGAAGGATCTCGTTGCTGGCGATGACGAGCGAATTCTGATTCTGGAGCACGCTGAGGCGGTCGCTGTCCTCCTTCATCTTGGTCTCGTAGCCTTTGGCCGCCAGCTTGACGGTGTTGGTGTAGGTGTCCTGGATCACGGCCAGTTGCGCCGCGACCTGGACCAGCTTGTTCGTGGCTTCGAGCAGGCTGACGGCCGACTGGGCTTGTTCGAACTTGTCCAGGTCCAACTTGGCCAGTTGGAGTTTCAACAGCGCGGCGCTGATGTCGCTGTTGGTCTGGCTGCGCTGGATGTCGAGCGTGAGTTGCGCGGTCACCAGGGCATTGGTGGCCTTTTCCGTGTTGATGCGCTGCAGGTTGACCTGGTCCTGCGCCTGCGAGGAGTCCAGTTCCACCACCATGTCGCCCTTCTTCACGTAGGAGCCTTCCTTGGCGATGAAGATGACGCGCGCTGTGCCTTCCACTTCGTTGCGCACGATCACTTCGTTCACCGCCGCCAGCGTGCCGCCTTCGACGACGGAGACGGTGAAGTCGCCCCGCTTGACCTCGTAGTAGGCGGTGGCGGACTCGCTGGTCCCGGATGGAGCGAAGACGAGCCAGAGGCCCACCAGCGCAACCGCCGCCAGGGCGATGAGCAGCACCGGCCGCTGCGACAGCGGCGCGGGCAATTTTGCGGCTAACTTGTTCCAGTTCATGTCTTCGGCTCCAGAAATTGATCCGGGGGGATCAGCTTGTCATCGGGCATCTGCAGCGGCGGTGGACCGCGCTGGCTGTCGTCGAGTTTGCCGGCCAGCGGATCGGTCAGCCAGAATCGGTCCTGGTCCCCCACAAGCACGCCCGCGTCGAGCAGCAGTTGAACGCGGACGCTTTGGTACAGCACGATGGCGTCGGTGAGATTGTTCTGGGCCTGGATCAGGTTATCCTGCGCCTCGCGGACGTCACGGATACTCTTCCGCCCGGCCTCCAGGAGCATCTGGGTGCTCTCCACGAGGCGCTCGTTCACCTTCAGCGTTTCCTTCCGGCTGAGGTAGTTCAACCGCATCTGTTCGAGCGTGCGCAGGCCGCGGTCGATCCGGTTTTTGTAGTTGTCGAGCGTGGTCACCAGGCTGCGCAATTGCGACTCGAAGGAAATCAGGGTGGCGCGATACGTGTTCCGCTCGCGCAGTCGGTCCACCGGCAGGTCCAGCGTCAACCCGGCGGACCAGCGCAACTGGTCGAAATCGAAATTCGTGTAGTCGTAAGGCGCATCGGACTGGACGGAGGCGTTGCCGGCGAAGTTCAGGCCGGCGCGCAACTGATCCGCCGCGACCCGGATCTTCCGCTTGCTGTCCTCGAAGCGGTCGATGGAATTCAGAATCTCCATGTGGTGGGCGACCGCCATCCGGAACGCGGCCTGGCGGTCGATGTCCGCACGGATCAGGCCCACCTGCTCCAGGTCCTTCAAGTCCGCATCCTCCAGCACGATGACGTCGGTCAACGGCAGGCCGAGGCGGAGTTTGAAGCTATCCAGCGAACTCAGGTAATTGGCCACCGAGTTGATGTAATCGATCCGGGCGCTGAGGTCGGAGTTCCGGGCGTCGTCCACCTCGCTTTTCTGCGCCCGGTCCACGGAGCGGGCCTCGAGGTAGGCGGTCGTGTCCACTTTGCGGAGGTAATTCGTGTAAAAGTTCCGGACGTTGGACTTCTGCGCCAGCAGGTCGAAGTACTCGGCCACGACATCCGCCGCAAATTGGTTTTGGTAGAGTGTGAAATCACGGATGGCATAAACAACATTGCGCTCGGCCTGGGTGAGTGCCTCGACGCTCGGATCGTTCTTGCCGAACCCGCGGAGCAGCGGCTGGGTGAGGTTCACCGAGAGCATGTTGATCGCAGAATCATTGCCCAAGGCAATCGGCGACCCGCCGGCGGGATTCGGCGCGAAGCGGGCCGTGAAGAACCGCAGCAAGTCGTTCCCCAGGGCCAAGCTGAGCCGTCCCCCGGACTTGAGCAGTTGACTGACGCCGATCTGACTGCTGAGTTCGCCCGCTTCCGCCGTGCTGCCCGTGCCCGCGATCGTGCCGGTCGAGGTCGCGAAGAACTGCGGCGAGAAGGCGTAGCGCGAACCGGTCAGGCCCAGCGCGGTTAGGTAAAGCTGCTCGCGTTGGGACTGGTATTCGCGGCTGTTCTGGACCGCCAACCGGAGCGCCTCCTCCACGTTGATCGTCCGCCGGTTCGTTGCCATGCGGTCCTCGATCAGTTCCGCCGGCAGGATCGCCTTGGGGTCGCGGCTGGAGTAGGGGGTGTCGATCGCAAAGGCGTTCGTGTGTCCCAGCACCGCGCGATCGTAGCTCTCGATGATGTGGTAAACCTCGGTGTCGGCGGACTTGCGATAATGCGAGCTGGAACACCCGGCCAGGAATGCTGTCAGGATAACCAGCCAGGCGGTTGGCCGGGCCCACCGCTCCCTCGTCCTGCGCATCTCGTTACTCATGAAACATTGCCGCGAGCATTCTCAGAGCAGACAGTCCGCAAACGAGACGGGTTACAGGGGAAGGCAAAAAAGCTCAACTTAACTACCCTCCGGCAGGCTTGGTCCCAGCTTGAGACCGTTGCCGATCCGCGTCCCGCCTGGCGGGCGGTCGCGGGGTGATCTCCGCGTGGAGGATGGACTCCGCCGTTTCGCCATAGGGCCCGGTCAACGCCGCGTTCCCGTCCGGCCCGACGACCAGCGAACAACCGATGCATTTCCGGCCCTGCCACGGCCCGGCCGGGATCGGGCCGACGTTGCTGCAACCGGCGATCCAGAGCCGGAAATCGCGCGCCACCGGCCCGTAGCAGTCCCGCCAAAGCCGACCGTACGGCTCGCGCTGGTTGTCGTGGTCCGCCGGGACCGCCCATGCACACGGCGACAGGATCGCCTGCGCGCCCATCAATCCCAGTGTGCGGCTCACGACCTCGCCGTGGGCGAAGGCGTCGGCGCAAATCATCAACCCGACCGTGCCCAGCGGGGTGTGGACGACGCCCAACCGGTCGCCGGTCGCGTAAAACTCATGGCCGATCTCCAGCTCGTTGAGTTTGCGGTGATGCAGAATCACCTCCCCAGTCGGGGCAATGAGCACCGCCGCGTTGAAAACCCGGTCGCCGGCGCGCTCGACCAGGCCGGCGCAAACGTACACGCCCTCCCGGCGGGCGGCGTCGCGCAGTTGCCGGCAGGGTCCGCCATCGGGGATCGGCTCCGCCGCGGTCTTCGCCGTCGGGTGGGTCCAGCCCAGGTCCAGCGCTTCGGGGAGCAGGACCACCTGCGCGCCGGCCTGGGCCGCCTCCGCGATACGTTCCAATGCGCGGGCCAGGTTGCGGTTGGGCGCGCCGCCTTCGACGAGCATCTGGACCAGGGCAAGGCGAAAGCTCATGGCAGGACTGGCGTCGGCGGTTCAGGCATGGGCGCAGTCTGCTCGACCCGGCCACGACCGGCAAGCCAGTCCGCGCGTCCAGTCCGCGCGTCCGTGGTGGCCCGATTCCAAATGGCAGGGGTGGCGCCGGTGCGACAGCATCGCCGCCACCAAACCGGCAGCCCCCTCCGCGCGCCCGTGCCGCGAATTCCCTGGAGAGTCAGGACCCGGCGGGAGTCGCGACCCGCCGAGGTGGAGTGGGGAACTGCCTCGTGAGTCAAAGCCTGGTGGGCGCGCCACGAATTCTCCTTGGCACGGCTGAACGCGGGGCGTAAGAAGCGTCCAGTTCTTTGACGCGGACGGCTTGAGTCCGTCCCACCCCAGCCAGGGGACCCGGGAACCTCGTGGAAATCGAGGACGGTTGCGCCACTGTGACAGGCTACAAACTCCCACGGCCACTGGATGCCCAGGCATCCGGGAAGGCGGGAGCGAGGCTCGAAGCCTGGAGTCAGGATACCGCTCTGGTTGGGCTCGTCAGGTCGCCGGTTCGCCCGTGGGTCGGGCGGGCGCGGCGCCAACTTCTCCGTCCAAGAGAAGGATGAGGCCAGTCTCTCGAACCGGTTTCGAGGAAGTCTGTGGAATGCCTTCATTCTCCGATTTGGCGGGAGTGAAGGTTTTTGCTTGGGGCCGATTCGTTTCCGGACTCCGGGCCGCCACTTTCGCACCCTGCCCTGGTCTCGCACTGTAGCCAACCGCCGGGCCAACCGCCCGGCCAGTCGAGTCCCGAGCCTGATGCAAACCCTCGTCACCTCCGCGCTGGCCACCGCCAGCTTGTTACTGACCGCCAGCGCCATCGCCGGCGGCACCGCCGCCCAGGTGGTGCAATACAACCCGGGCACCGGGTACGCCACGGATTGGACCACCGGCGCCGGCTTCACCGACGCCACCGCCGCCCTCGGCGAACCCTCCCGGCAAACGGTCGATCCGGACCCGCAATTCGGCGGCACGTTTCCGGTGGACCCTTTCTCGCCGCCGTACCAGGTCAACCAGATCACCTCGATCGGTGCCGGCGGCTCACTCACGGTCCAACTCTCGGAACCGGTCGTCCGCGATGCGACTCATCCGTACGGCATCGATTTCCTGGTCTTCGGCAGTTCCGGCTTCCTGATCGTCAACGGCGACTACACCGGCGGCGGCGTGACGGACGGAACCCTGTTCGGCGCTCAGGATGGCCAGACGCGGATCGAGGTCAGCGCCGACGGCCAGACGTTCTTCACGCTGGCGCCCTCGCTGGCGCCGGTGTTCGACAGCTATCTGCCGACCGACGGCGCCGGGGACTTTTACCGCGCGGCGAACCCGGCCCTGGGCGAGGCCGATTTTGCCGGCAAGGATTTGGCCCAAATCCGCGCGCGATATGCCGGCTCGGCGGGTGGGACCGGTTATTCCCTGGCCTGGGCGCGGGATGCTCAGGGCAACCCGGTGGGACTGGACCAGGCCTCCTTCGTGCGGCTTGACGTCTTGTCCGGGCACGCCGAAATCGACGCCATCGTTGCCGTCCCCGAACCGGCGACCTGGACGCTCTTGACGCTCGGAGCGGCTGGAATCGCGCTGGCTTCGCGTCGCCGAGGAATCGCTTGACCATGCGCGCCACCGGCCTCCGCCCCTTTCTCCGCGCGCCACCCGGCGGGTCCGCAATCCGCGCGGCGATCGGGCTCGCAATCCTCCTCCGTTTGTCGGCTTCGGCCGCGGGATTTCAGGAGGAATTCAGCTCACCGCCCGATCCCGCCAACTGGCACACGTTTGGCGACGCCACGTTGTTCGGGTGGGACGCCGACACCCGGGCTTTGCGGGTCACTTGGGATTCGAGCCGGCCGAACAGCTTCTTCGCCCACTCGCTCGGAACCATCCTCAACCGCCAGGACGATTTCAAACTCGGCTTTACGCTGCGGCTGGACCAGGTGGGCGTTGCCGTCAATCCCGCCAAAGCCTACACGTTCGAGCTGGCGGTCGGGCTGCTGAACTGGAGCAACGCCACGAACGTGACCTTCCGCCGCGGCACCGGATCGGGATCACCGAACCTGGTCGAACTGGACTACTTCCCGGACTCCGGCTACGGCGCCACGCTCTGGCCGACCTTCATCGCCGGCGACGGCCGTTTCAACTACAACGGCAGCGAGGACTTCACCCTGATCGAGCTCGAGCCCGGCCCGGTTTACCGCGTGGAATTGAGCTACACGGCCGGAGACCAGACCCTGCGCACGGGCCTGTGGCGGGACGGCGCGCCCGCCGGGCCGATCCACGACGTGCGGTTGGCGTCGCGCTTCACCGATTTCCACGTGGATACGTTCGCAATCGCCAGCTACAGCGACGACGGCGCCCAAGGCAGCCTGCTCGCAAGCGGCGAGGTCGATGACCTCATCCTGGAAATCCCGCCCCCGCCCGTCGGACCGCTGACAGGCGGCTTCTCGGGAGCGGACTGGCAGGTGGTGTTCGCGGCGCGGACGAACTGGGTTTACGCCCTCGAACGCACGACCGACCTCGGCACGTGGTCGGCGGCGCAAACCAACGCCCTCGCCGCGACCAACGGCCCGTTCGTC
Organism: uncultured bacterium; assembly: GCA_963735925.1. Lineage (GTDB taxonomy): Bacteria > Verrucomicrobiota > Verrucomicrobiia > Limisphaerales > J093 > DSVZ01. The sequence continues at coordinate 238,226 of CAVTMT010000013.1, read as the reverse complement.
CTCACCGACCGGGCGCCGGTCGGCGATGCCTTCTACCGCGTCCGCGCGGACAAGCCGTGAAACTACGCGCGATCTTGGCGAGGGTCCGGCGGCGACCGGCCTCCGGCCGAACCGACCCGCGGCATTGTCTTTCTCACCGCAGCGGCGCCGGATTCACGCTCATCGAACTCCTCGTCGTGATTGCCATCGTGGCCGTCCTGGCCGCGCTGTTGCTGCCGGCCTTGGCGCGGAGCAAGGTCGTCGCCCGCCGTCTCCAATGCGTCGGCAACCTGCACCAACTCGGCCTGGCCGGACTGATGTATTGGGATGACAACGCGGGCGCGGCTTTCCGGTATCGCGGCGCGGCCACGAATGGTGGCGACGTGTACTGGTTCGGCTGGCTCGCCCGCGGCGCGGAAGGCACGCGTGGCTTCGACGTCACCCAGGCCGCGTTGTATCCGTACCTGAGCGGGCGCGGGGTTGAGGTTTGCCCGGCGCTGAACTACGCCCGGCGGAGCTTCAAGCTCAAGGCGACCGGCGCAGCGTACGGTTACGGCTATAATCTGTGTCTCTCCGCTCCCGCCGACCAACCGCCCGTGAACGTGTTGCGGCTCGCCCGGCCGGCGGACACGGGCTTCCTCGCCGACGCGGCGCAGGTGAACACGTTTCAGGAACCCGCCTCGCCGGACAATCCGATGCTCGAGGAGTTTTACTACGTCTCCACCAACGAAGCGACCGCGCACTTCCGTCACGGCGGCCTGGCCAACCTTGCGTTCTGCGACGGCCACATCGGGCTAGGGAAGCCAGTGCCCGGCTCGCTCGACGAACGGCTGCCCGGCGCGGAAGTCGGCCGGTTGCCGACGACTCTGCTGGCGCCGTAACCACGATCGCCCTTCGATCCGCCGGTCCAGCCCGTCGTCAATGTGGCCGCGGGAATCCTGGTTCATGTCGCTCCGCGTGGTTGCGGAAATGCCTTGCGGGCTGGACCACAAACCGAGCGTGCTGGTGCCACGGGCAAGCCTACGCCATTTCCAGCACTGCCTGGACCAGTTTGTTGATGCCCGCCTCGGCTTCGGTGATGCGGTTGGCCAGCATGTAAGCCGGCGTGGTCGCGATTTTGAGCCGGCGATCCACCACGACGTTGTGGACGGCGCAGTTGACGTGCCGGCCGCCCGCCGCCTGCAACGCCTGGGCGGTGCCGGCGTCGTTGCCGATGGTGAACTCCAGCTTCTCGGCGCCGAACAACTTCGCCGCGACCGCCGGCGCGATGCACACGAATCCGAGCGGTTTGCCCAGTTTGTGCGCCTCCTGAAGTACTTTCGCGACCTCCGGATGGACGGTGAAATCTTCGCCCGCCAGCGCGAAGCTGCACAGGTTCTTCGCCGCCCCGAAGCCGCCCGGCAGGATGATCGCGTCCACGTCCGCCGCCTTGAGCCGGCTCAACGGAATGATGTTGCCGCGAACGATGCGCGCCGACTCGACCAGCACGTTCCGCTGCTCACCCGGAACCGGCTGCTGCGTGAGATGGTTGACCACGTGGTGCTGCGGCACGTCGGGAGCCGCGCAGGTGACCTTGGCGTTGGCGCGGTCCAGGGCCAGCAGGGTGAGAACGGATTCGTGGATCTCGGCGCCGTCGAAGACGCCACAACCCGAGAGAATGACAGCGACTTTCTTCATGCCGCTACGGTAGGAACCTCGCGGCGTCCGGGCAAGCCGGATGGCCTCCGCGTTAAGCCACGCCCGGTTCGACGCCGGCTACCGGCCTTCCAAACCGCGCAGGTAAGCCAGGATCAACGCGGGCAGGTCGCGACTGTATCCGCCCTCCAGAACGCTGAAGACCGGCCTGCCCAGACCGTGCAGCGACTCGCCCAACCAGTGAAAATCCTCCTCCTCGAGCGCGGCGTCGCTGAGCGGGTCACCCACATAGGCATCGAAGCCGGCCGACACGGCGACCAGGGTCGGATCGAAGCGCCTCAAGTCGTCCAGCGCCGTGGCCAGCGCGTCCCGGTAGTCGGTGCGCGGGGCGCCGGGCGGGACCGGGTAATTGTGGATGTTCTGGTGCGAGCTTTCCCCGGTGCCGGGGTAGGCCGGAAACTGGTGGATCGAGAAGAAGGCGCAGCCGGGCTTGAACCGCAGAATGTCCTCGGTGCCGTTGCCGTGATGGACATCGAAGTCGAAGACCGCGACCCGTTCCACGCCGCGCTCCCGCGCCTCCAACGCGGCAATGGCGACGGAGCTCAAATAGCAGAAGCCCATGGCGGTCTCGCGCTTCGCATGGTGGCCGGGCGGCCGCAACAAGCTGAAGGCGCGTTCACCTTGCAGAGCCAGGTCCAGCGCGTGCAGGGCTCCCCCCACGCCGCGTTCCGCATGGGCGCGGATGTCGGGGTAGGCCGGCGTGTCGGCGTCAAAGTCGATCGCCCGGACCAGGCGATCCAGATGGCGCTGGGAATGGGCGCGGAGCAGGTGGGCCTCGTCCACCGCGTTCGGCGTCGCCCAACCGATCGGCAGCTCCGTCGTGGCTCGCAGCGCCTCCACCGTGCCGGCGATGCGCGCCGGGCGTTCCGGGTGTCCCATCTGCTGGTAGGCGGTGCAGCGACTGTCCGTAATTACGATCATGAGTCATCGGCGGCGATCACGCGCGCCGGGGTCCTTGTAACAAGTCCCTTCGTCCCCGCCAAGCGCGCAGGTGAGGGGCGCGATGAGCGGGGCCAAAAAGGAAACGCCGGGCGTGATTCTGCTTCCGTCCTGGCGCACGGCCGGCGCCGGCTCACGCGCGGCCTGGTTTGCCGGGCCCGGCACCGCTGCCCGCCACCGCGCCTGTCAACGGCTGGAAAGGCCATTGCCGCGTGGTGCGCGCCCAGAGCAGGAAGGCCACCCCGCCCAGCGCCAACGTGGCCCCGCCGTAGAGCAGCACTTTCGCGTCGGTGGTGGCGAGCAGGAAGATCCAGCCCGTCAGGGCCACGAAACACGGCAGCGGGTAAAGCCACATCTTGTACGGCCGCGCCAGGTCCGGCCGATGCCGGCGAAGCAACACCAGCGCGCCGATCTGGCCGATGAACTGGACCCCGATCCGCGTGGTGAGCAGCGCCGCAATCACGGTGTCGAGCGGAAAGAAACTGCATACGATGGCGATGCCGCCGATCGTCAGCAACGCCAGGTGCGGAAAATGCCGCGTGGGATGCAGTCGCGCGAAGATGCGGAAGAACCCGCCGTCCAGCGCCGCCGCGTACGGAATGCGCGAGTAGCCGAGCAACAAAGCGAACACCGAACCGAACGCCGTCCAGCAGATCAACGCCGTGAAGACGGCCGCCACCTTGCCGCCGTAGAGCCTTTCCATGAACACCGACACGATGAACTTCGCCGCCGGCCGCTCGGCCGCGGGCACAAACTCGCGCCACGGAATCACGCCCACGATCGACAGGTTGATCAGCAGGTAAATGACCGCCACGCCGACCAGGCTGAAGAGCACCGACCGCGGGATCGTGCGGCCGGGATGCTTCACCTCGTCGCCGATGTAGCAGACGTCGTAGTAACCGAGGTAGTCGTAGATGCCGATCGCCGCCGCCGCGCCCAGACCGTGAAAGAAGCCGAGCGAAAACCGGAAAGCCCCGTTGGGATAATCGAACGCCCGTGCCGCGCTGAAGTGCATCGCGCCGCTCACGATCACCACCGCCACCGTCAGCAGCGTGCCGATCCAGAGGCAGACGGTGATCCAGCCGATCGAGCCGATGCGGCGGTACAACAAAGCGATGGTCAGCACGCCGATGCCGATGCAGACCAATCGTTCGTGCATTACCGTCATGCCCGGCCACACGTAAGCGAGGTACTGCGCCGTGCCGATGTAACCCGAGGCGATTTCCAACGGGCCGCTCAGGATGAACTGCCAGATGAACAGGAACGCCATCAACCGGCCCCAGCGTTCGCGTCCGAAGCCTTCGCGCAAATAGACGTAACTGCCGCCCGAGCCGGGCAGCGCCGCGCCCAGTTCGCTCCACACCATGCCGTCCGGGATGGTGATCAGCAGCGCCACGAACCAACCGAGCAGTGCCTGCGGCCCGCCCAGCGCCGACATCAGCAACGGGATCGTGATGAACGGCCCCATGCCGATCATGTTGCTCATGTTCAGCGCCGTGGCCTGGAGCAGGCCAAAACGGCGTTCGAGGTGCGGCGTCGGCGTCGCGTCGGGGTTCACCGGCGGAATGGAAACGGCAGCCGTCGCCCGCGGTCAACGCCGAAGCGTGGCAAAAGCGAGACGAACGCCTGGACGCTGGTGAATCTTAGACTCATTCATGCAGGTGCCCGTGACGCCCGCCTCCAGACTGCACCCTTGCACGTTAGCCGTGGTGGCCAAGCCGGCGTCCGTCGGAAATTCCGCGGGATTTTGGTGCCGCTGTCGTGTATCTGTTTGAACTGACCGATCTCAAGCTCATGAAGACAATGCACCTTTCCGCAATTATCGTGACCGTCTTGTCGGCGGGAACGCTGCTCGCGCAAGCACCGGCCACAACGCCGGTACCGTTGCCACCGGGTTACCCCGCGAGCCCTCCGGCTTCACCGCCGCCGGGGCAGATTCAGCCCATCCCGCAACGCGTGTTGCCTCCGCCCCCAGGTGCCCCAGCGCCGCGACCGCTGGCCCCACCCGTGGCCGCACCGGAACTGGTTTACGTCGATCCCGCGACCGGTCTGCCGGTCGCGACCAAGGAGAGACGGTTCGACCTCGATTTCCCCGGCGGAGGGCCGGCGGACTTCATCCGCGTGGTGTCCGAGGCGCGCGGCAAACCGGTAAACGCCATCATCCCGGACGATTTGGCAGATACCCAGTTGCCGGAGATGCACCTGAAAGAGGTCACCGTCCCGCAATTGTTCGAGGCCCTCGAAGCGGCCAGCCGCAAGACGGTGACGATTAGGACAAGCACCTACTACGGAGGCCCCAACTTTGTTGGGCCCAGTACGAGCTATTCGCAGCAGCAAACCAGTTTCGGCTTCCGCACGAAAGGCCAGGTCAACGACGACACGATCTGGACCTTTTATTACGAGCGACCGAATCCGCCGCCGGAACCGGCTCCCGCCCGCGCCGTCCGCTTCTACCAACTCGGACCCTACCTCGACTCGTACAAGATCGACGACATCACCACCGCCATTCAGACGGGGTGGAAGATGCTCGGTGAGACCTCGCCCCCAACGATGAACTTCCACAAAGAAACCAAGCTGCTCATCGCCGTGGGCGAGCCGGCACAGCTTCAGCTCATCGACGAAGTGTTGAGCCAACTGGCGTCCGGCGCCGGTACGCCACAACCCGCAACGGCAACGTCGAGCCCCCTCTCATTGCCACCTCCCCAACCTCAACCACCCTTACCGGCACCGGCTCAATAGCCCGCGCTGTGGTCGAGTCCGCTACTCAGTTGTGTTCGGACACTGAAGCGCCAGCGTCCGCAGAAGCCACGGCGGCCCCGGTCCGGAACGACGCGACCGAGGTCGCCGCCTTGACCACCCGGCTCGTCGCCGGTGATGAAACCGCGTGGCGCACGTTCCACGAAGCTTACTTCCCGCGCCTGTTGCGCTATCTGCTTGTTGTGACTTGCGGACGCGAAGAAGCGGCCCGCGAAGCGCTGCAACTCGCGTTCGTCCGCGCGGTGCGGCATGTCCGGCGGTTCGACAGCGAGCCGGCGCTCTGGGGTTGGTTGACCGTCCTGGCCCGCAGCGCAGTCGTGGACGAACACCGCAAGCACCACCGCTACCTGGCGTTCCTCGGCCGCTTCCTACGGTGGCGCCAAACCGCTCCGCCCGCGGACCACCACGACGCCGATGCCCGCTTGCGCGAATTCCTCGCCGCCAGTCTGGCTGGGCTGAGTGACGACGACCGTGACCTGGTTGAACGCAAGTACCTCGAAGGCGGTTCGGTTCGCGAGCTCGCCGCCGCACTGGGCGAAACCGAGAAGGCGGTGGAAGCGCGGCTGGGCCGCGTGCGCCGGAAACTCAAGGACGCCATCCTGGCGCGATTGAAACATGAAACTTGAAACCGAACCCTTGCTGGAAGCCGTGTTGGCCGAAACGCTGACGCCGGTTTTCCGCGACGACTCACTGGCCGCCACGCTTGGCGAGGTGCGTCTCCGAAAGCGCGTCCAGCGCTGGCAACGCGGAACGCTGGCGGTGCTGCTCGGCGTTGGCCTGCCGCTGGCAGTGTGGCTTCGCCAAGTCCCGACCAACCTCCCGCCGACCGCCCAAGCCCACTCCGTGAGGGTGGTCGAAAGCCAGCCGTTGCCACCCGGAATGCTGGTTGAAACGCGGGTGGGCAGCGTGCCGATCGTGAAGTCCGCCCCCGGCGGTGCCGGGCTCGTGGCCACCGATGACACGCGCGACAAGGCGAGCGAAATCACCGACGCCGAATTGCTCACACTCGTTGCGGGCCACCCGGTCGCGCTGGTCCGCGATGGCGGTGGAGCCCGGCTGGTCTTTGCCGGACCGGCAAAGGGCGACGTGGATTACGTGCCGTGAGCAAATTTACACTTCGCCGCTCGCGATTCGCCCACTCCACCCGGCAGGGCGGCGCTGCTGCGCCGCCGGGCCGAAACGCGGCTCGCCGGCGCGCCGGCTTGTAGCCGGCTTTGGGCCGAAGCCAACTTGGGGAGAGCGTGGAGAGAGCGCATTGCGATCCAAGCCGGCTGGAAGCCGGCGCGCCGAAACTCGCGCCTTCCTGTCCGCGGACAACTTCAGGATGCCTGTGGCTCGCGGGCGCCCGAACGTTCGTCTTGCTCGACTCTACGCCAACCGCTCCAATCACCGTCCATGAACGCCTCACGCCTGCTTTCCGCACTGGCCTGCCTGGGTTTGGCCGCTGCCCTGCTCCTTCCCGGCGGACTCTCTGCGGCCGAGGCTCTCTCACCGATCCGGCTGAACACCGTCGGCTACCTGCCCGGCCTGCCGAAGGCGGCGTCGATCGCGGCGGCATGCACCAACTTCGCCGTCGTGCGCATTGCGGATGGCGTAAAGGTGCTGGAAGGCACCGTTACCGGCCCGGTGCCGAACGCGGACACCCAGGAGGAGCTTTACACCGCCGACTTCACGAAGCTGCGCGAGCCGGGTCTGTATCGACTGGAGGTAGCCGGTGTCGGTGCCTCGGAGCCGTTCCGAATCGCGAACGCTCTTTACGCGTCTCCTTTCTACACCGTGACCCGCGGGATGTACTTGTGGCGATGCGGCACCGCGGTGAGCGCCACGCACCATGGCAAAACCTTCGCCCACGCCGCCTGCCACACCAACGACGCCTACCTCGACGTCGTGGGCGGCGGCCACGAACGCAAGGACGGCACGAAGGGCTGGCACGATGCCGGCGACTACAACAAATACGTCGTGAACGCCGGCATCACCGTCGGATCGATGTTCCGCGCCTGGGAAGACTTCGGCCCGGCCATCCGCAAACTCCGCCTGGACCTGCCCGAGTCCGGCGGTCCCCTGCCCGACTTTCTCGCCGAGTTGAAATGGGAAACCGACTGGCTGTTGACCATGCAGTTCGCGGACGGCTCGGTCTCGCACAAAGTCAGCACGAAACGCTTCGGTGGCTTCATCCTGCCCGAACTGGAAAAGGAAGACCGCTTCTTCACGCCCTGGAGCAGCGCCGCCACCGCCGATCTCGTGGCGATGCTGGCGCAAGCGGCGCGCAACTTCGGCCCATTCGATGCGGCCTACGCGGACCAATGTCTGGCCGCGGCGAAGAAGAGCTACGCCTTCCTGCAGGCGAACCCGGCCAGTCACAACGCGGACCTCCGCGGCTTCAGCACCGGCGGCTACGGCACCCGCGATAACGACGACCGGCTGTGGGCGGCGGCCGAACTTTGGGAAACGACCGGCGACGCCGACACCCTCGCCGACCTCGAGACACGGATCGAATCCGCGGGCGGGCGCGGGGATGCGGATTTCGACTGGGGCAACGTGTCGAACCTCGGCCTGTTCACTTACCTGGCTTCAAGGCGACCGGGCCGCGACGAGGCGCTGGTGAAGCAGGTCCGCGACCAGCTACTGGCGACGGCGGATGGCATCGTGGCGACGGCCCGGAAGCACGGTTATGCGCGGCCGCTTGGTACCCGCTACTATTGGGGCTGCAATGGCAGTGTGGCGCGACAGACGCTGGTTTTGCAGGCCGCCTACCGGGTGTCGCCGAAGCCCGAGTATCGCGAGACGGCGCTGGACGCGTTGAACCACTTGTTCGGCCGGAATTACCACGGCCGCTCGTACGTGACGGGCCTGGGCTTCCGGCCACCATTGCACCCGCACGACCGGCGCTCCGGCGGCGACCAAGTGGATGAGCCGTGGCCAGGCTATCTCGTCGGCGGGCCGCATCCCAGGCCCGCAAACTGGCAGGACGATCAGGCGGACTACCGCACCAACGAAATCGCGATCAATTGGAACGCGGCCTTGATCTACGCCTTGGCGGCGTTCCTTGAGGATGAACAGCCCCGCTAGCCGGAGGCGAAATTCGACCTGAGAAACTGCGTATGGACCCCACACGCAACGGCCGGCCGCAATCGCGAGGGTGGGCAACGGCGATCACCACTTCCGGGTCGAGTTCGTCGCCGACCACGTCAGCCTTTTCCACGGCCGGGCGATGCTGATCCTGCACCCGGCTGAAGGCAGCGGCGGGGCGATCCGCGTGCAGGTGGAGAGCCAGGGATTATCGGCCGGCCAGGCGAAAGTTCGGGCGAGCCCCGTGAGAAGCAAGTTGGCGCCGGTTCGACCCAGAACGCTGTCATCTCGTTGGGACGTCACCACTCGCACAACCCCTCGACATACTTCGCCGAGCCGTCGCGAAGCCAGCCGTCGAGCTGGGCCTGGTCTTTCAGTTGCTGGCCACGCAGACGCGGGACGACGACGAACCGCGCCTCGACTTCCGGCAGGGCGGTCATGTCCGCCCAGAGCTTCTCGAACTGCGTCACGGGGAACACATCTTCCTGCCCGTGGCCCCAGCGCTTCTTCACTTCTTTGAGCGTGATGTAGGTCGGCATCTTCGCCGCCAACGCCCGGATGCCGGCCAGTACTTTGGCCTCGTCAGCCAGGTCGGGGCGCGTGAGGCCGAACGCCGCCAGGAGTTGGTCGAGGTCGATCCAGCAGGTGTTCGAGTTGTAAAACGAAAGCCGGAACTCGTCCTCTTCGCGCGGCATGGCCAGGCCTTCCACGAGGCGGACCTGGCCGTTCACCCGCGCCAGACCGCCGCCACGGTCTTCCAACCGGCGGGCGATCACTTCAAAGGTCAGGGCCGCGCCGCTGCGCAGGTGCCGGCCGAGCAGGGCGGGGTCCGCGTCCGCGCCCAGCGTGTCGATGTTGTGCAGCAGGATGTGCTTCAACTGCGGGCGCTCGGCGAGGAGGCGGGTCAGGACGCCGTTGCGGAGCAGGTTTGGGAACTCGTACCAATGGCCGACGGGGTGCAGGCACTGGAGCGGGACGTTGTCGGTGTAGTCGCTGGCCTCGCCCGCGCCTTGCGCCCAGCCCATCAGCGCGTGGCGGAGGCTGTCCCGGACTTTCTGCTGCTGCTCGTCGAGCACCTGCTGCGGCATCTCCTCCCACATGAAACGCAGGTCGCGCACGGTGGGCACGAGACGCAGTCCGATCGAGCGGCCGGGGGACAAGAGCAGCGGTCCCTCATAACGATAGTGACCCTGCCGCTCCAGCCAGTCGGCGATGGCCTGGTGCGTCAGGTAACTGGTCGAGAAGATGTGCGGCATCCAGGCCCCGGCTTCGCGGCTGAGGCGGCGGCTCTTGGCGAGGTGCGTCTCGATGAAAGTGCGGTGGCTCCCCGCCGAGTTTGCAGAACGGGTGCAGCGCCTTCACCACGCCGGCGCCTTGGGTCCAGCGTGAACCGGCGCCCGCGGCCAGGGTGAACACCGCCACCTCGCCCCGTCGTAATGCCGCCAGTCCCGCCTCCCGGCACGCGGACGATTCCGGTCCGTCCGTGGAACTGACGGCGACATCTTCGGCGCGCACGTCCTCGATCGTGGTGTCGGCCCGGAGACGGTTTTGCGCGAGGCCAATCCGCCCTTCCCGCAAGTCGCCGCGGATTTGCTCGTGCTGGACGCGGTCGAAACCCAGTTCGTCCAGCAGTTGCGGCAAGGATTTGCCGTCTTCGCCGTCGATCCTGGCCCGCGGCAGCATGACCTCGAACAGCGTCTGCACCATGCCGCGCAGCTCGGGTTGACTGCGGCAGGCCGCGCCGAACTTGTCCAGTTCGGCCCGGCGGTGCGCCGGCAACGCGTGGCGTTCCTGCCGCAAGCAGCGCCGGCACGGTGAGCGTGTAGTAACCGCCCGGCATGAGACCGGTCGCGCCTTCGAGCAGGTCCGCCCAGGTGCCGCGTTCGTTGATGGCGAAATCATAGACCACCGGCTCCATCGCGAACGGCAGGGCGTTCTGCAGTTCGCGTTTCGTGGCCGACATGATTTCCTGCAGCCGCGCCTGGGCGTCGGCCTTGCGGTCGGGCGCGAAGATGAAGCCCATGCCGCCGCCGGACATCCCGCCCAGCATCCAGAAGCCCCAGAAGTCGTCGCCGAACGCCGCCCTGCGCCCGCTGCGATGAGCGTCTCGGTAAAGTAGTTCGTCGCCCACGGGATGATCGTCTGGATCGGCTGGCGGAAATTCCGCGTGGTCGCGGCGCCGATGCCGCGCACGTCGCCCCGCTTCAGCGCCGCCAGGATTTCCTCCAGGATGCCCAACATGCTCTGGCGCGCCTTCCACTCGGCGTCGCAACGCAGCAGGTACTTCTCGGTCACCATTTCGAGGATCGGACCGACGTTCTGCGCCATCCCGCCGTGAACCAGCACGAGGCTTTCCTGAAGCTTGCGGCGCGTCTCCGGCGAGGCGTCGCTCGGGTCCGAGCAGGCGATGGGTCGGCATAAGCCGGCCGCGGCTGATGCCGAATTCGGGGTCGCCTTCGCGCGGCCAGCACGCCTTCGATCAGCTTCATGCCCGGCCAGACGCCGCCGGAGTCCTGCCAGCCGCCGCCGGAGCCGCCGAGCCATTCGCCGAGCAACGCTCGCGCCAGCACCAGCCGCCGCTCGTGTTCATGCCAGCGGACCGGTCAGCGAAGCCGCCTGTCCCGTGGCGCGCATGCAGACCGATACCAGCGCTGCGAGCAGATTCGTGGAAACCGCCAGGCGCGAGCCCTTCGGGATGTTGTTGACGCTGCTGACGAGTCTCCAGGCCGCGACCCGGCCCGACACATGCGCGCCAGCAATTCGGCCAGACTCTGGCCGCGAGCCTTCGATGCCCGGCGGCACGATGCCGCTGGCGATCACCGCGGCCTTGAGCAAGCCCAGGTAGTCTTTGGCAAAGTCGAACACCTCGCCCAGGTTCGTGATGTCCGCGGTGCGCCCAAATCCACGCTGGTCAACCGCAGCACCGGTTCCTCGATCACCCGCAGATACGCCTCGACCGGCGGGCGCGGCGTGGCGTCGCGGCCGTGCACGCCGAGATCGATCGAGACGTTCAGCACCTTCGCCCCCTCGGGGTAATCCATGCCGAGAAAGAAGATGTCGCTCCAGCCGCAATGCGTCAGGTCCATGCGCACCGGCGTGCATTCGCGAAGGATGGGGTAGGTGCCGTCGGAGCCGACGCGGAGCAGTTCGGGTCGGATGCGCAGCGGTTGATCGAGCGGATGGCCCATCCGGAACATCCACTGATTGCCGCGCACGCGACCGCACGCTGCGGCGCACCTGGTCGGCAAGCGTCTGGAAGGCGAGCCGATGATACGCCGCGGCCAGCGCGCTGGAGATGGCGTCGCTCGGACCTTCGGCCGCCTGGACGCCGAGGAAATGATCGATCGCCTCCTCAAACCGGCGGTGCAGCAAATGCTCGAAGCCGTGAAACGGAATCAGACCTTTTGCGCGATGCGGTCCGGGTCCGCGGCGGCGGTCCGCAAAACGGCCGGCAAATGGAAGCGATGGATGGCGTAGAGGAAGAAGAGGGCGCGGACCCGCGCGTACAGGTTGTCGCTGCGGCGGCGAAAGGCGTCCAGGGCGGCGCATTCGTGCAGGAGTTCCGCGGGCGACAAGCCCGCGCAGGCGGCGTCGAGCGGGCGGTTGCGGACCTCGGGCTCGCGGGCAGTGATGATCGGGAGGAGACGGCTCATGGCGCGGCGCAAAGCGGTTCGAGGGCGGTCCGGGAGTTCAGCGGGCGCGGTGCGCGAGGAGTTCCACCAGATTGGTGAGGACCTCGTCGCGATCCTTGCCCTCCAGGGCCAGTGCGAGTTGGGCGGTGAGCAAGCCGTACTTCACACCGATGTCGTACCGGCGCCCGGCGAGTTCGCAGGCCAGATACCGTTCGCGCTGGGCCAACCGCGCCAGTGACGGACTCAGCGCGAGCCGCCCGGACGCCCCGGCCGCCGCCTCCGCCTCCGCCAGCAGGTCCATGATCGCCGGCTTCAGGACGTGGAGCCCGAAGAAGCACAGGTAGTGACCGGCCCGCAACCCGGGGACGATCAACTTTTGTTCCGCTTCCGTGGGGGTCGGTTTCTCGATCACCTCGGCGATCTCGTACAAGCCCTGGCGTCCGTCCACGAGCCGGCCGCCGACCGCACCGTAATAGGGCAGCTTGCCTTCGTGCGTGGCCTGCACCGCCGAGACCGCGGCCGCTTCCGCAGAGGCAACCTCGATCAACTGTTGCGCACAGCGCTTCGCCCCGCCGCTCACGTAAAGGTGGTCCCCGACCAGCAGCAGGAACGGCTCGTGCCCCGTGAACTCGCCGGCGCACAGCACCGCGTGCCCGTAGCCGCGCGGCCCGGCCTGTTCCACGAAGTGCAGCCGGTTCGCCAGCGGCCCCGCCGCGGCGACGAAGGCCGGTTGATCGCCCGGAGCCACCACCACACACACTTCGTCGATGTGGGCTTCGGCCACCTCCTGAAGGAGAATTGCCAGCGCGGTCTTGGTCTGACCGTCCGAGTCTACCACGGACTGGAGGGGTAGCGTCCGCTGGTTTTGGCCGGCGGCGGTAATGACGGCTTTTCCGATCTTCATACTGCAACGACAGGGTTTACCGGGGTTTCCCGAACCGGACAGGTTGCCGACGGACTTGCAGGGGCGTGGCCGGCGATTCCCAACCCGATTCCAGAAGGACCTCGTACCCGGCGCATCCACCACGCTTGCCAGGACGGAGAGTAGTCATCCCGCGCCGACGATTCCAGCAGGAACCGCCGGCGTGGGAATAAAGGCTGGAGCCTTCATGATCCCCTGCCGCCTGGGGCCAATGATCGATGCCGATCGCAACGCCGCCGCCGCCTGGGCCCGTCTTGGTAGCGATGATCGCAGGCGCGTCGATGAACTTCGCCACGCCTGGTCATGAGAAACTGCGTTGGGCTCCGCCCGTAAATCCGTCTTGCGCCTTCAACCACGCCGCTCGCGGAGCTACTCCGCGGCGGTGCCCGCAAGTTACCCCGGCTACTGGCGCCCGCGGATGGCAGACCCCGGCGGGCGATCAGTACTCGCGGTTCTTCTTCACCCCCGGCTCGGGGACCGCGTACTTGCCGTCGGCATCGGCCAGGAGTGGTGCCGGGGAGTCCATCGTCAGCTTGTCCACGTCGGGCGCGAACTCGTGGTCGCAGTTGAGCATCTCCTCGTAGGTGACGATCTGGCCGGTGTGCGCGGCCATGCGGCCCATCGAGGTGACCAGGCTGGCCTCAGCGCCGCGTTTGACCTCGTTGTAAGGCTTGTCGTTGCGGATCGCCTCGATCAGGTCGTCCCATTCGAGCTGGTACGGATTCGGCTCGGGCTGCGGAAACGCCCAGAGCATGTCGGCGCGGGTGATGTTCTGGCCCTTGAAGGTGCGGACGCTTGACCGGGCGTGTGCGAGGCAGTGGTCACGATGGCCAGCCCCTTGGTGCCGTGGGCGTAGCTGGCGAACTCGTCGTGGCAGCCCGGAATCGCCCGGCCGAGAAGAACAGCTTGGTGCCGTCGGGAAAGGTGTACTCGACGGAGTAGTTGTCGAAGTTCTGGTCGACCGAATTGCCGCGGTAGTGGCGGCCGCCCGTGGCGTGGGCCTTGACCGGCCAGGCGTCCTTCATCCAGCAGCACTCGTCGATCTGGTGGATGTAGTAATCGCTGAACAGGCCGCCGCTGGCCCAGAGGAAGCGTGGAAGCGCTGGATCTGGTACAGCAGCTCGCTCTTCTCGTTCGGTCATCGGCGCCGGCCGTGCACGCCGTCCGCCGCCCATGCGATAGGCCCGCAGAAACGTCAGGTCGCCGATCTCGCCCTTGCGGATGCGCTCGTACAGCTCCTGCCGGCCATGGCAGTGGCGGACCATCAGGCCCACGCCGACCTTGAGATTCTTCGGCCTCCGACTCCTCGGCCAGCTTGAGCATCCGCCGGGTGGTGGGGCCATCGACCGTGACCGGCTTCTCCATGAAGACGTTCAGGCCCTTCTGGATGGCGTAGCGTGAAGTGGACCCAGCGGAACGCCGGCGGCGTGGCGAAGATGGCGACGTCGCCCGGCTTCAGGCAGTCCATCGCCTTCTGGTAGCCGTCGAAGCCGATGAACTTGCGGTCCTCCGGCACGTCGAATCGATCGCCGAAGTTCTTGCTGCAGCGACTCGTAGCTGCCGTTCAGCTTGTCTGCGAAGACATCGGCCATGGCGACCAGCTTGATCGGCCCGCTCTTCGTGGAGAGCGCGTTGGCCGCGGCGCCGGTGCCGCGACCGCCGCAACCGATCAGCGCCACCTGGATCAGGTCGCTGCCGGCGGCATGGACGTGCGGCAGAGCCACGCCGGCCAGCGCCGAAGCGGCGGCGAGGCGGCCGGTGGTCTTCAGGAAATCACGACGCGAAGTCGCGGGAGCGGAGGGCGTGTTCATGCGCAGAAGCGTCGGAAAGCCACCGGCACCTGTCAATACGCGAAAGCCGGATTCCGGCGGCGTCGGTGGTCGCGGCGCACCGGTTTGACCGCGGCGGGCGAGGTTCCCCAGCCCTGGGCCGGTCGAGAGCTTTCGCCTCGCCCGCCGGTTCCCGGCAAACCGCTGGACGCCATCCGGAGCGAAGTTTATGCTGACCGGCGTGTCGAAGACCTCGAAATCGGCCGGGGCCGGCGAGGCGGCGGACGTAAGCTTCGGCGACGCCCTGGGACAGTTGCAGCGCGTGGTCGAGGAGATGGAGAGCGACGAGCTCCCGCTGGAGACGATGCTGGCCCGGTATGAAGCAGGCATGAAGCTGGCCCGCGTTTGCGAGGCCAAGCTGGCGGCTGCCGAGGTCAAGATCCAGCAATTGGAAACCAACGCGGCGGGCGAAGCGGTCTTGAAACCGGCCGCCGGCGCCGACCAGCCTGAAACCGAATAGCGCATGAGTCGATTCCTCGACATGGTGGACAGCCCGGAACACGTGAAGAAGCTGACCTTGGAACAGCTTCAAAAACTGGCGGAGGAAATTCGCCAGGAACTCATCACGGTGCTGGCCCGCAACGGCGGCCACCTGGGGCCGAACCTCGGGGTGGTCGAGCTGACGCTCGCCATGCACCGCGTCTTCACGACGCCGAAGGACAAGTTCATTTGGGACGTGAGCCATCAGTGCTACGTCCACAAGCTGCTGACCGGCCGGAAGAGCCGCTTCCACACGATCCGCACCACGGACGGGCTGAACGGCTTCGCCCTGCGCACCGAGAGCGAGCACGACTGTTACGGCGCCGGGCACGCCGGCACCGCCTTGTCCGCCGCCCTCGGCATGTGCGCCGCCCGCGACCAGCGGGGGACCGACGAGAACGTCGTCTGCGTGTTTGGCGATGCGGCGTTGACCAACGGCATCTCGTTCGAGGGGTTGAACAACGTGGCGAATACGACCAAACGGTTCATCGGCATCCTCAATGACAACGAGTGGAGCATCGCCAAAAACGTCGGCGCGATCTCGGCGTACCTGAACAAACTCATCCGGCACCCGCGCTACGCTCAGATCCAGCGAGATTTCGAGCGCTGGCTCAAGAAGGTCCCGAAGGGCGACATCGCGGTGAAGCTCGGACATAAGGCCGAGGAAGCCCTGAAAGGCGCGGTCAGCCAGGTGGCGCTCCAACCCACCGAACGCGGGCTGGACGCCGACGGCCGGGGCGGCTTCGGCAGCACGCTGCTCTTCGAGGAGATGGGCCTGCGCTACCTCGGCCCCATCGACGGCCACGACCTGCCGCTGTTGATCGAGTCGCTGAACTACGCCAAAACCTGCGACGTGCCGGTCGTGCTGCACATCATCACCCGGAAGGGCAAAGGCTTCGAGGCCGCGATCCAGCACCCGGAGAGGTTCCACGGCGTGGGCCCGTACAATGTGGCCACCGGCGAGGTAGTCTCCGCGAAACCCGGCAGCCCGCCGAATTACCAGGACGTGTTCGGCCAGGCGATGGTGCGGCTCTGCCAGCGCGACAACACGCTGGTCGGCATCACCGCCGCCATGCCCAGCGGCACGGGGCTCAAGGCGCTCGAACAAGCGATGCCCGCCCGCTACTACGACGTCGGCATCGCCGAGGAGCACGCGGTGATTTTTGCCGCCGGCATGGCCACCATGGGCTTCCGGCCCGTGGTCGCGATCTATTCGACGTTTCTTCAGCGCGCGTACGATTGCATCCATCACGACGTCTGCCTGCAGGATCTGCCGGTCATCTTCTGCATGGACCGCGCCGGCCTTTCGGCCAACGACGGCCCGACCCATCACGGCCTGTACGACATCGCCTATCTGCGCTGCCTGCCCCATGTCGTCGCGATGGCGCCGAAGGATGAGGACGAGTTGGTGGACATGATGTTCACGGCCACGCAGCAGAACCACCCCGCGTTCATCCGCTATCCGCGCGGGACCGGCGAGGGCGTGGCGGTGAAGGACCAGCCGCGCGTGCTCGAAATCGGCAAGGCGGAAGTGCTGCAGAATTTCACCGGCAGCGGCCACCCGAAGGTGGCGTTTTTCGCGCTCGGCAACATGGGCCGGGTCGCGCGGGAGGCCATGGCCTTGCTGGCCGCCGCAGGCCATGACTGCGCGCTGATCAACCCGCGTTTCACGAAGCCGCTCGACGCCGCGACCCACGAGTTTTTCGGCCGCGCCGCCGATGCGGTGGTCACCCTCGAGGACCACGTCCTGATGGGCGGGTACGGCAGCAGCGTGCTGGAGTTGTTCAGCGAGCGCGGCCTGGCGACGCCGGTCGTGCGGATCGGCTGGCCGGACCGGTTCATCGAGCACGCCTCGACGGTGGACCATCTGCGCCGCAAGCACGGCCTGACAGCCGAGCACGCCGTCGAGCTCGTCCGGGGGGCGTTGTCCGGCGAACTGGCCAGGCCGATGGCCGTGGCGCTCTGAACCGGGGCAGGCCGCCACATTTTCAGCCGATGACGCCCATGATTTGCGCCCTGCCTTGAGGTCTTCCGTTCCCATCGACGTTCAACCATTCAACTGCCATCATGCCTTACACCACCTGCACGGTTCCCGCCGGCGACAAAATCTCCATCCAGAACGGCAAGCTCCAGGTCCCCGACCGGCCGATCATTCCCTTCATCCGTGGGGATGGCACCGGCCCGGACATCTGGGCGGCTTCCGAGCGCGTCTTCGATGCCGCCGTCGCGAAGGCCTACGGCGGGAAACGCAAGATTGCGTGGATGGAGGTCTTCGCCGGCGAGACCGCGTTCGCCAAGTTCAACAACTGGCTCCCGGACGACACCGTGGAGGCCTTCCGGGAGTTCCTCGTGGGCATTAAAGGCCCGCTGACGACTCCCATCGGCGGCGGCATCCGCTCGCTGAACGTCGCGTTGCGTCAGATGCTCGATCTCTACGTCTGCCTCCGGCCGGTGCAGTATTTCAAGGGCGTGCCTTCGCCGGTGAAACATCCGGAGCGGGTGGACATGGTGATCTTCCGCGAAAACACCGAGGACATTTACGCCGGCATCGAGTACGCGGCCGGCACGCCGGAAGCGCAGAAGATCCTCGATTTCCTGGCCCGGGAATTCCCAAAGGATTTCCAGAAGATCCGCTTCGGCACCGTGCCCGCAGCCGAGGAATTCTGGAACCGGGTCGGGGCGCCGGGCATCGACCCCCGCGTCCAGGTCGGCCTCGGCATCAAACCGGTGAGCTGGTCCGGCAGCGTGCGACTCATCCACAGTGCGATTGCCTATGCGCTCAAGTTCAAGCGCAAGTCGGTGACGCTCGTCCACAAGGGCAACATCATGAAGTTCACCGAGGGCGCGTTCCGGGACTGGGGTTACCAGATCGCGACGCAGTCCTTCGGCGACCAGGTCTATACCTGGGCCCAGTGGGAAAGGACCAAGAAGGAGAAAGGCGAGAACGCCGCCAACACCCAATTGAGGGAGGCGGTCACGAAGGGAGCCGTCATCGTGAAGGACGCCATCGCCGACATCACGCTCCAGCAGATCCTCACGCGGCCCGGTGACTTCGACGTCATCGCCACCCTCAATCTGAACGGCGATTATCTCAGCGACGCGCTGGCGGCGCAGGTGGGTGGCATCGGCATCGCCCCGGGCGGCAACATCAACTACATCACCGGCCACGCCATCTTCGAGGCCACGCACGGCACCGCCCCGAAGTATGCAGGCAAGGACGTCGTCAACCCCGGCTCCGTGGTCCTCAGCGGCGAAATGATGCTGCGCCATCTGGGCTGGGTGGAGGCCGCCGATCTCATCCTGAAAAGCTTGAATGCCGCCATCGCCAGCAAGCGGGTCACCTACGACTTCGCGCGGCAGATGGAGGGCGCCACCGAGATCAAGTGCTCCGCCTTCGGCGACAACCTCATCGCCCACATGTGAGTTCACCTGGGGTTCCCGGCCCTGGGTTTGTTGAAATCCCCCGGAACCGTAGCCGACCTGGTCTTTGGCCAGTGCGAGGTTTCCTGTGGCGTTGAGGCGATGTCGTGAATTGCGTTTGAGGTCCGACTGCTTCGCACGAGTTGCCTACTGACGCCGCCGCAGGTCTGCCCGGGGCGGAACCTGAAGCCCATGCGCGGAGCACATCGACATCCAGACCGTGCCGCTCAGCGTAATGCCATGAGCGACGTCACGCGCTTGCTGGAGGCTGGCGTCCCGAGATGACATTCGGCAAGGCTTTGCACGGCTCCCGATTTCTTTGAACTCATTGAGCGGCTTTCGCGCACTTGAGTCGTCTGTGATCTCGCCTCGGGAGCTTTCCACCGGCAAGAGTCATTGGTACGCCTGCGACCGTGGGGGCAGCATCATTGGCCCTGCCCCTTTACGTCGTAACAGAACAGCACGTCCTGGTCGCGGATGTAGAGTCTGCCGTTGGCGATGACGGGGTGCGCCCAAGCCGGCGGCCGGCTGCGGTTGGGTTGCTCGAAGCGGCCACGCTCCAGGTACTCCTTCCGGCTGGGCTCGATCAGGATCATGGTGCCGTCCTCGGTGCGATAGTAGAGCCGGCCATCGGCGGCGGTAACCGACCCCTTCGGTACCCGGCGCTTGTCCGGGTCACGCTCGTTCCACCGGACCTCGCCCGTCTGGAAATTGAGACCGACGAGGTAGCCACCGCCATTGCCGCCGTTGGAACCGTAAAGACACCCATCGACAAGAACCACGCCGCCGTGGTGGTTCTCGATGTTCCGCGAGAACCAGACTTCCTCGGCTTTGATACCCCCATCGGCGGTCTTGCTCAGCTTCACCAGACCACCGCCCGCACCATAAGCCGACGCGGCGAACACCATGCCCTCATGGTAGAGCGGAGTGGAGCAGTTGATGCCCATTCGGTTGGCGGGCCGGTCATACCGCCAAAGGAACTTGCCGTCGGCAGCCGCGACACCGATGAGTGCGTTGGCAGTCAGTTGCACGTATTGACGCTGTCCTGCGAAGTCGATGGCGATCACCGAGGCGTAGGCCGCGCCGGAACGCGCGCCGCCGAATCCACCGCGTCCACCGCCCTGTCCCCCGCGGCCACCCCCGCCGAAACCACCCTGACCACCGGCGGGAGCACCACGATCGCCTCCGGCGAGAACACCCTGGCTACCCGGCATGGCAAACGTCCCCGGGCTCGCCATCCCCCCATCAAAGCCACTGTCCGGCTGCCATACCTGCCCGCTGGAATCGGTGAACGGCGCGGACATACCGGCCTTGACCCGCAGCGACGCCGCGGAAGACGTCGCACCGCTGGCCTCCGATTGCGGAATGACTTCAATCGCCTTGATCGCCGGGTTCTCGACCTGTTGCGTAAAAGCGATGCGGAACTCTCCGTTGGTGATTTCGACGGGTACCGTTTCGATGTAGGCGCGCCGGGGACCGCCGGCCTTCGTCCAGACGTCAAAGTCCTTGAACTCTTTCCCCTGCACGTTGAACGAGAAGACGCGCTGGCCCGGGCCGGTGATCCCTTCGTAGGTTTCCGCGAAGTAAAGCCTGGCGAGGTACTTGCCATTCGGAAGTCTGCCGGAGAAAGCGCGCATTCTGAAATGCTCGCTCTGGAACAAGGCCGGATCCTTGGTTCCGGAGACCGTGGCTGAACCCGCACCGGGTCCGCCGGCCCCGGTCCGGACGCCCGAACCACCCGGACCCCCAGCAGCAGCGGGACCCGTGGGGGCAGCGTTGGCGTCCGCCGTACCGGCGGGCATCCGACTCTTCCAGATGGTCTTGCCGGTCAGTTTGTCGAGCGCCACCAGCAACGCGCCTTCGCCGCCGGGCGTGCAGATGAGCTTCTCTCCGTCAATCAGCGGTGATTCCCGGTAGCTCCACGTCGGCACGATGCCCCCGAAGTCTGTAACCAGGTTGAATTGCCAGACCACCTTGCCGTCGGCGACCTGCAGACACGCCAGGCTGCCGCCCATCCCCAGGACATACAACCGGTCCCCATCGACCGTGGGCGTGCAAGCCGGTCCTTCCTTGGATTGCGGCATGCCTTGCTGAACAGCCGCTCCCAGCCGAGTCACCCAAATTTCCTTACCCTCCTTCTCGGACAAAGCCCAAACCACTTCGTCCTCGCCGCGGTTGCTCATCCCGTAAAGCCGGCCGGCGGCTACGGAAGGCGCGCTGTCGCCACCGCCGAGCTCCGTGGTCTTCCAGGCGAGGGGCGGGCCTTCCTTGGGCCACTCTTTGAGCAGGCCGGTTTCCTTGGAGATGGCGTTCCGGTCGGGTCCCTGCCATTGCGGCCAATCGTCGGCCCGGGCGCAGGACAGCAGGATGGTGCAACACAAGGCGCCCAGCATTACCCTGCCATGGTGCCTAGGTTCGTTCGTTTTCATTTTCATCTGCTGAGTTGAGGGTCTGTTGGATCACGAAAACCGCGCTCAGGGTCGCCGATCAGTCAAGGCTCGTTGTTTGGGTGCCTCGGGGTTCGGCATTTGATTCAGCCGGTTCGCGGAGAAGCCTTAATCCCCGAAGGCGCACCGCCGAAAGGCGGCAGCCCGAGTCTTTGCGAGGAAAAGCCTAGGCGGTACCTGAGATGCTCCCGGCAACTTACTGTGTGTTCACGGTCAATGACTTGGGATACAACTGGGCGTCGCGACATTTTACGTTCGTCCTTACAAGCGCAGGCCGGCCACGAAGCCCGCCAGATTTCGGTTCGCTTTCCACCGGTTCTTCTCGCTGGCTCTTCCCGCTGGCTGGACGCCGGACCGGGACATGGGCACGTTTCAGACCGTGAGTGATGTCACGCGCCTGCTCGAGGCAATGCGGCGAGGGCAGCCTCAGGCTTGATCCCCGGGCCGCTCGCCCACGACCGTGGGTGTCGCGCTGCCCGGTCGGTCTCGAGTTGGTTCGGCAGCGGGTGGCACGAGGATCACCGGCGACGCCATAAAACTGTCCTCTTGGTGATGCTGAAGCAACGACTCGACCGCCGCCCGCACGGACGGGTTCTGGCCGCAAGCCTCGTCCAGGAACGCAGCCCGTTCATCCGGCTTCGTTCGTTCGAGGGCCTCCAGAAAGACCTCGCGTTCCGTCCTACGCGATTCTGTTCCTGTGTCGTTCGTTGCAGCCCGTCCGGGGTTCACGCGAATTCTGGTGCGCCAACCCGCCAAAGACTTGACCACGGCAATTGCGCTACCGATCCGATTCGTACCGACCTGCGGATCCGAAGTCGAGGAGGCGCCGCCCCGCTACCATCGTCAACGGGCCGGGACGACCCAAGCCCGAACCGAACGCGGCATGCGATGCGAACCGTCAAGCCGGAACGGAAGCTCCCGCCAGACGCCCGCCACGGCCGGTATGAGCGGGTGGAGCCCCGAGGATGTTGCCGGATCACGCCCTTTCGCATTCGGCCGTCGGGCTTCGGCGGTTGACAAGTCTGGGCGAGCCGGGTTATCCGCCTGCAATGCGGTCGCGACTGGATATTCGCTGGCGGACGTGGCGTGATGACCGGAACCACTGCCACGAGGTCAGGTTGGCTTTAGGCCCGTTAGCTGCGGAGCAGCCGGATTCGCCCGTTGGCCGCTCCTAAGCCCGCGCAGCCCATGCCTACCTTTCCCGATCCTCGGCGGCGCTGGTTCGGCTTGTTCTATCTGATCCTCGCCGGCGGTCTGTTGGTGTGGGGTC
The DNA here is from genome assembly GCA_963735925.1 of uncultured bacterium. GTDB lineage: Bacteria > Verrucomicrobiota > Verrucomicrobiia > Limisphaerales > J093 > DSVZ01. Next base: position 215,787 of record CAVTMT010000013.1, on the reverse strand, counting down.
TGACGCTGCTCGAACCCGTGTTGCGCGGCTGGTTGTTCGTCGGGTACTGGTTCGCGTGCGCGATGTTTGCGGTGCTGGCTTTCGTCACCGCCTGGCTCGACCTGCGCGCGCTCCGCCGGCACGAGCGCGCCCAACGTCGCGCCTTGCTCGAACGCTCGCTTCAGCACCTGACCGACTCCGCGGCCAACAAGCCGCGCCAGCCGGGCGCCGGCTCCCAGCCAACCCCTCCACCCGACGAGCCTTGATTGTGACCCCGACCTTCTTCGACACCCACGCCCACCTCGATCACCCGGATTTCGCCGGCGACTTCGACGCGGTGCTCGAACGCGCTCGCGCCGCGGGCATCGAGCGGATCATCAGCATCGGCACGGACCTGGAGAGCAGCCGGCGGGCGATCGCATTGGCAGAGCGGCACGAGTGGATCTACGCGGTCGTCGGTTGGCATCCGTCCGACGCCCTGGAGGCACCGGAAGACCTCCGCGCCTCCTTGCGGGAGCTGGGAGCGCATCCCAAGGTCGTGGCTTTGGGCGAGACCGGATTGGATTACCACCGATTGCCCGGTCGCGAACCAGGGCAGGGCCGAGCCGCGGATCGGGTCTATAAAGCGCGTCAGGCCGATCTGTTCCGCCAACACCTGGAGGTCGCTGCCGAACTGGGCCTGAACTGTGTGATCCATCAGCGCGCGGCGCTGGCGGAGACGCTGGCGCTGCTGGAGCCTTTCGCCGGTCGCGTGCGCGGGCAGTTCCACTGTTTCGCCGACGATATCGCCGCGCTCCAGCGCATTCTGGCCCTGGGTTCGCTGGTCAGTTACACCGGCATTCTGACATTCAAGAACGGCGCGAACATCCGCGCAGCGCTGGCGGCCACGCCGATGGACCGATTCATGTTGGAAACCGATTGTCCCTACCTCGCGCCCGTGCCGCATCGCGGCCACCGGTGCGAGCCGGCCCATGTGCAGGCAACCGCCGCGGTGGCGGCGGAAGTGAAGGGTGTCAGCCTGCCGGAATTGAGTGCCGTCACCGGTGCGACGGCGCGCGGCTTCTTCGCGAAGCTCCGGTGAAGGCGCGCCGCCTCAGGGCCGCTGATCGATCGACACGTAGTGGCGCAACGTCGGTCCTTGATAGACCTGCCGCGGGCGGTAAATGCGGCTCTTGGAATCGTCGAGGATTTCCTTGAAGTTCGCGATCCAGCCCGGCATCCGGCCGATGGCGAAGATGACGGTGAACATCTCCACGGGAATGCCCAGGGCGCGCATGATGATGCCGCTGTAGAAATCCACGTTCGGGTACAGCTTGCGCGACACGAAGTAGTCGTCCCCCAGCGCCGCCTCCTCGAGGTGCTTGGCGATGTCGAGCAACGGATCGCTGACGTGCAGGGTGGTCAGGAGGTTGTCGCACGCGGCCTTGATGATCTTCGCGCGCGGGTCGTAGTTCTTGTACACCCGGTGGCCGAAACCCATCAGTTTCTGGCCGCTGTTCTTGTCCTTGGCCGCCGCAATGAACCGCGAGCCGTCGTCGCCCGAGGCGTGGATGTCCTGGAGCATCTCGATGACGGCCTGGTTCGCCCCGCCGTGGAGCGGACCCCAAAGCGCGCACACGCCCGCCGCCGCGCAGGCGAAGAGATTCGCCTGGCTCGAGGCGACCATGCGGACCGTGGCGGTCGAGCAGTTCTGCTCGTGGTCGGCGTGCAGCAGGAAAATCAGGTCCAGCGCCTTCACGACTTCCGGCTTCAATTGATAGTCCTGGTACGGCTCCGAGAACATCATGTGCAGGAAGTTGGCCGTGTACTTGTAAACCGGCTTGGGATACATCGTCGGCAACCCCCGCGACTTCCGGTACGAGAAGGCCGCAATCGTGCGCACCTGCGACAGCAGCCGCGCGGCGTGGATGTCGAACCGCTCCTTGTTCGCCTTGCCCATCAACCCGGGGTAGAAGCAACTGCTGGCGTTGATCATCGCCGAGAGGATTGCCATCGGGTGGGCGTTGGGCGGAAACCCCTCGAAGTGGTGCTTCATGTCCTCGTGCAGGTTCGCGTTCTGCGTGAGCAGATCGGAGAACGTCCGCAGTTGGGCGTGGTCGGGCAACTCGCCGTAAATCAGGAGGTAGGCCGTCTCCACAAAGCTCGACTTCTCCGAGAGCTCCTCGATGGGAATGCCGCGGTAGCGGAGGATGCCCTTCTCCCCGTCGATGAAGGTGATCTTGCTCGAACACGAGCCGGTGTTGCCGTAGCCGTCGTCCAACGTGATGTAGCCGGTGGTGTCCCGCAGGGCCCCGATGGCGATGGCCTTTTCGCTTTCCGACCCGGTGACCACGGGGAGGGAGTACTGCTTGCCTTCCAGTTCCAGATTGGCGGTATTGCTCATGGTGAACTTCCGACTCCAACTCAGTTTCGCCGCATGCTTCGCGGGGGATTGTGGGTCACAAAACCGGGGCTGGCAAGCAGCGAGCTGCCGATTGTTGGGCGCACCAGGTTCGCCGGACGCTGCCGGGTCTGGCCACCGGGTCTGGCCACCATTGACGCCGCCCGTCGGCTGGTGCCAGTCTTGGCCGCATGCAACTCCTCTCCGCTCTCACCAGCGCCGGCGCCCTGTTCGGCCTGGCCTCGTTGGGTATCGCCGCCTCCGCGGGTCCACGCTTTTACGGCGACCCGCCGGACGAACATCATCCGTGGGCCATTCATGACGGCAACCGCCCGCAGCCGAAGGTGGTCACGCCTGGCACCTTCAGCACGCCCGAACAGGCGGGTAAACCGCCCTCCGACGCGATCATTCTATTTGACGGCACGGACCTGTCGAAATGGCAGACCGACAAGGGCGAGGCACCCAAGTGGCTCGTTAAAGACGGCTACATGCAGGTCCTACCGGGAAGCGGCGAAATCCGCACCAAAGACCAGTTCGGAGATTGCCAGTTGCACATCGAATGGGCCGCGCCGGCCAAGGTCGAGGGCGACAGTCAGAGTCGTGCCAACAGTGGCATTTTCCTGATGGGCCGCGTCGAAATCCAGGTGCTCGACTCGTACCACAACATCACCTATGCCGACGGCCACGCCGGCGCGGTTTACGAGGTGAATCCGCCCGCGGCCAACGCCCTGCGCCCTCCGGGCGAGTTCCAAGTCTATGACATCGTTTTTCGCCGTCCGATTTATCGGGACGGCAAAGCGGTCGATCCCGGCTATGTGACGGTGTTCGTCAACGGCGTGCTGGCCCAGGACCACACCATGCTCGAAGGCGGCACGGGCCACATGACCCGGAGCCGGATCGGTCCGATCGGCGACAAGGGCCCGCTGTCGCTTCAGGACCACGGCAACCCCATGCGCTTCCGCAACATTTGGTACCGTGAACTGCCGCTGCGCGCCACCGAAGGCGGCACGGACGGCTATCTCACCCACGAGGCCACGCTGGCGAAGCGCCACCAAATCGCCGCCAGTATCCGCGAAGACGCGGCGAAGCTGGCGAACCCGGCGAATCCGCTGCCCGAAATGCTGCGGCTCCTGGAATCGCTCGTGTACGAGCAGGACGCACTTACGCTCCAAAAGGCCTCGACGATGGCCGATCAGTACGTGGCGAACTTGAAGCAACTACCCGCCGACCAACTCAGCGGCAAGAAGGACGAGGCGCGACAGGTGCGCGACGCTTTCAATTACCTGACCAAGTTCAAGATTCTGCCGGCCGATTTCGCCCCCAAGGCGACGCTCGCCCAAATCATCAAAGACCAGGGTTGGGATCGCCGGCGCCAGCCGTAATCACGACGGTCGCAAGTTCAGGCTTTCCCCGGGATAGCAAGCCGCGCCTTGGACCGCTCCAGGCGCGGCTTCTGCTTGCCGGGGGGGTGCGACGCCGCGCTTCAGCTACCATTCCGCAAGCGGTCTCAGCTCCGGAGCCGTCAGACTACTCCCCTGCCCTTGTGCCAACGGCTGCAACAGCACGGCGAGCCGCACGCTTTCGGCTTTCGGCAAATGGATCGCCAGCCTGCGAATGCCTTGGTTGGCATTCTGGCCTTCCGGCTGTGGCGAGTTCGGCAGCGGCTTTGCGTCCATGACCGAAAACATTGCCTCCGCGGGAACGATCAATTGAGCGCGCAACCGCTTGCCGTCGCGCTGGAGCGTCGCGCTCTTGCCGTCAGTGGCGACCTCGATTTCCGCCGGCGTGTGCAGGAACCACCAAAGGTCCGCCGCTTGGTCGGCTTGGATTTCGTCCTGCACCAACACTCGCCGGCGGTCGAGCAGGGCGATGCCGCGCCGAACCGAGCGCGCCTGTTGCGCGTAAGCGGCAGAAAGGTCCGCCACGGCCACGGCGCGGTTTGGGGTGGACTCGAACTGGATGATCTTCGCCGCCGCGGCGGGATTCTGGCCCGGTGCAGCGCCGGGATTCAGGTCCAGCGTGTTGTGGCCTTCGGTGCGGAGCCGGTAGTAGGTCCAGCGTTTGTTGCCGAAGTACGCCGGCAGATTGTAGTCGTCCGCGCCCAGGTCCACCGCCCAGCGTACGCCCAACGCATCAAGCACGAACGTGCCGAGGTCCAGGTGGCTGTGGTTTGCCTGGTTGTCGCCACCTTTGAAGCCGACGAACACCGCGTCCTTGTCGTTCCAAGCGCTCCGCAGCGTGACGACCTCGGCCCCGCGAAAATACTCGTCGAGCGGCGACGCCGGCGCCGTGGCCTGCGCGATTTGCGGATCGTACCAAATCAAGTCCTGCGCCGTGCCCGACGCGATCGGCACCTGATACCGAGCGTAGGCCGGCCGGTTGAAACGCCGCGCCAGCCAGAGCATCTCCGGCGCGCGAATCGTGCCGTCGCCACCGTCGGCGTAGTTGAACGTGCGCCCCAGCGGTCCGGTGGCGTACATGGGAAACAGACCGGCATCGGCGAAACCGGGGATTTCGCCGAGCCCGAAGTCGCGGCCGAGGGCGGTCTGCAGCGCGGCAAGGAACACTACGTTGTAGCTGGTCGCATAATGCCAGTAGCCCGGCCCCTCGGCCCAAGCGCCGTCCGGTCCGTACTCGCGCATCGCGAGCTGGATCGACTTCAGCGCCGCGTGCAGGAATTCGCCGGACACGGCCGGCTCAACATCCGCCAGCGCCAGCGCGCCCATGCCAATGCCGCCGTTGCAGACCTGGTTCCAATTGTGATGCGCCTTCGCCCACCAGGTGTTTTTGCTCTGGATGTCGTTCGCCAGTTTGATGCCTTTCTCGACCATCGAGGCGCGCAGCAAATCGCGCTGTTCGGGTTTCCAGTAATCGTAAAGCCAGTCGTAGCCGATGGCGAAGGCATGGGTCATCTCGGCCGTGTCCAGGAAGTGCCGCGGGTTCCAATCCTTGAACGCGGCGGCGGCCTCGAGTTCTTTCCAGGCGCGCTCGGCGTAGCGCGGATCGGCATCGAGGCGGAACAGCAAGGCCAGCGTATAGACGCGATCGAGCACGCGCCGGCTGGTGGCGAGCAGGCGCAGGCCGTCGGGGATTTCGTACTTCGACGGTGGCTGTTCGAGAATGCGGCGACCGCGTTCGGCCAGTTTCGCGTGCCAGTCTTTGAGGGTGGCATTTTCCTGAACCCGGCGGGTGAGCCGCTGCAAATCCTCGGCCGAAACCAACAGCCGCGGGTGATCGCGCTGCAGCGTGGACAGGATTTCCGCCGCGGACGGAACCGGCACTTCGGCCGGAGCGGCGGCAGCGGGGCGCGGAAGCAAAGCCAGGAATGATGTCAGGCATAAGCGACTGACGAGACGAAGGAGCGGGGCTTTCATGCGGCAAGAACTAGTCGTTCCCGTTCCGCACTTCAAGGCTCGATCCGTATCCTGTCGATGCGTATCCGTCGCATCCATGCCGTCGGCAATTCGGACCGCCTTCTGGCGGCTTGGTCCGCGCCGATCAGGTGTGCTGGTATGCGGCTCGCCCCGGCAAGCGCCGCTCTTACTCGAACTCGGCGGACCGCGCTTCGAACTCCTGTTGGAGCCGGTTGCACATGAGTTCGCAGAGCTGGAGGATCGAGGCGTCCGCGATGACGTAATAAACGTTCGCTCCGGCCCGCCGGCGGGCCACCATCATGGCATCGGCCAGGAGGGCGAGGTGCTTGGAGACGTTCGCCTGTTGTGTCCCGGTGGCCTGGACCAACTCGGTGACGTTGCGTTCGCCCTGGCGGAGTGCTTGCAGGAGTTGCAGGCGCGTGGGGTCGGAGAGCACTTTGAAACGATTCGCGATCATCTCAAGCGCCTTGCGGGACAAACCACGCTTAGCCACGGTCTTCAAGCGGCCCCAATGGAGCCATGCACCTTTGGGGAAGGCAATTCCGAGTTCGCCCCGCGCAGCCGGAAACTCAGGGCGCCGCGTCCACGACACGGAAGAACCGTTGTGGCTCGGCGCCGAGCTGGCTTTGCAGGATCACGGTTTCGAGCCAACGCCCCACGCTGTTCGTGGTCGGGCCGACCGGGGTCCAGGAGCCATTCTGCAGGTCGGCCGTGCTCTGCAACTGGTACGTGTGGCCGGGCACGCCCGCCCAGCGCAGCACAAGGCCTTCCGTGGTGGGCTTGGCACTGGAGAACTGCACGGTATGAAGCAGATTCTGCAGGTAAGCCACCTTTTCCGGACCGTAGCTCAGACCCTTGAAATCCATCACGCCCGCAGCAGAGTGGCAATCGGCGCACCGCAATGCCCCGTCGCGCTTGATCGCGTGGCTCAAGCTGATGAACGAGCCGGTGACCTCGGTGGGCGGCGCGGTCGGATTGTAGGTCGGATCCATCGGGTTGTTGGGCAGATCAAGTCCCAGGACTTCGCCGCTCCAGAAGTTCGTGCCCATCGCGTTGAGTGTGTCCACGGGCGTGCCCCAGGCGTCTTGTCCGGACATCATCAAGCCCATCCGGCCCAGGCCGATGTTGACGGCTTCGCGGATATTCCCGGTCTTGAAGTAGTGTTCGAGGTCGAAGCTGACCAGGTTCGGGAACTGGGCTAGTACGACGCGCTCCGGAGCGGTAAGCCCTTCCGGACGCATGAAGCCCATTTGCTTGAGCGGTCCCGCCATGGCATCCATCGCCGCCAGCATGGTGAAGTTCGAGCTGTAATCCGGCGCGTACCCGAAGCCCCGGCGATCCAGAATCATGCCGTTCACGATGCTGCGGAAGGGATAGATCTTCGCGCCCGGCGTGTCCTTGGTGGCGACGCGGGAATCCCACGCGTTCACGTCGTTGATCGGTTCGGCCAACATGCTCTCGCTCCCGTTGAACCAGCGATAGGTGGGGCGCGAGGCGTAGGCTGCGGAATAGACGCTGTAAGGCTCATAGACGCCGGTCACCGGGTCACGCGCCGGGATGTTGGCCTCGGGACCTTCCGTGACGCCGAAAGTGGACGCCCAGATACGGCGTGCCGCGCCGGAAGTCCACGGGATGTGGCAGGTCTCGCAGGCGATCAACGAAACGTGGTCGTTGTAGGCGGCGAGGGCGGCATCCTTGTGCGGGGCGGAGGCGTCGTGGCAGTTCGAGCAATTCACGTCCACGTCCTGGCGTTCCCAGGCGTGCATGTCGCTCACGCGCGAGCCGCGCGCGATCTGGTGTTGCGCCGTCTTGTGGCAGTCGGTGCAACGCAGCCCGGCGGCGGCATGGACATCGTGTTCGGGGTCGAAGGGGGTGCCGCGCTTGTAATCCGCTGCGGCCTGGCCGTGCTCGTGGCAGCGAAGGCACTGCGCCGCGCCGACCGGTTGGCCCACGCTTTCCGCCGCGCGCAACGAGCGGTCCTGGAACCAGGACCGGCGGCCGGTGGCGGGATCGGTCAATAGCCGACGGTGCGCGGCGTCGGCATCGTTCTCGTCGTAAACCCCGTCGCCGTTCATGTCGTAGTTGCCGGCGGAGGCGTGGCAGATCAAACAATCCAGACCGTCCTTTTGGGACTGCGCGAACTGCCCGGTGGCGGGATTCGGGAAGGGGAGTTGGTCGGCCACGTGGCACTTGCCGCAGGCGCTGGAGCCTTTGTGGGCCCCGAAATCGGCCGTGTAATTCAACATCGCGCTGGAGCCGACGAGCGCACAGAAGCGGTCGATCATCCCGTGCGAACCGCCGCCGGGGTAGGCAAGCTTCGAGTTGGGCGTGCGCCAGGTGTAATGCACGCTGCCCATGACTTCGTCGGTCTTGCCGGGGTGGCATTGCAGGCAGGCGGCGGGCCCGGTGTAGGCCGCGCCGAACAAGCCGGTGTGGTCCCGCAGTTTGTTCAGGTCCTGCAGGCGCGCGACCCGCGCCGCGTCATAGCCCAGATTGGCAAAGGGCATACGGCCGTTGGCCGAATGGCAATCGACGCAGCCCAGGGCTTGTTCCTTCGGCGCCACCATGTGGTTCTCGATCCAGAACATCTCGGTCTTGATCCAACCCAGTTCGCCGCTGTAATCCCGCCCCACGTAAGTCATGCCTGCCTTGATGGCGTCGTTCCAGTTGTACCCCTTCCAGTAGGCGTCGGTGTCGGCGGGCCCGGAGGGATAAAGATGAGGAATGACGAGCGTGGCCCGGCCGGCGTCGAAGGGCTGGACCCCGGTGAATCGCTTGACCGGGACGATCCGCGCCTTGGGGTCGTTGATGTCGCCCCGCAGGGAGTTGATGGTGACCACCTGGGCGGGATCGAGGAGGTCATCCAGGCCAACGTAATCCACCTGGCCGTTGAACCACACATACTCCGGCACCACGTTCGCCTGCCATTCGAAAGTACCCTTCATCGTGTCGTAAACCGGATTGCCGTCGGCGTCCTTGACGATTTTGTTCGAGCCGTCCGGATTCTTCTCCCCGGCGGTGGACCAATCCCAGGACATCTTCGTGGCATGGCCGCCGCGCGCATACGTCGGCACGTGGCAGGTCTGACAGGCCACGCGCGCGGTGTGGGCGTTGAGGCGGGCGTTCGACTTGTGGGGCGCGGCGGTGTGGCAATCCTCGCACATCTGGCTGTCCGGAGCAGGCTTCGAGTAACGCGAACCAGGAATCTGGTGGCCCCGGGTCTGGTGGCAGGTGGTGCAGGTGAAGTTCAGGCCGTCGGTGCCCATGTGCACGTCCAGTTGGCGGGTGGGGTTGAAGAGCGAGGAATCCAGGTCGCCGTGCTTCACCGCGTCCCCGCCACCGCCATAAAAGTGGCAGGCCCCGCAGGTCGCCCGGCTGGTGGCGCCGGCATTGCGCGCGACATAGAGCAGGTTGACCGACGGGTCCGGCTGGCCGGCGCCCGTGGGCGTCTTTTTGTACGTGCCGGTGGTGTCGTGGCAAACGAGGCAATCCACCTTGCTGGCGTCGGTGAAGTCGAAGTTCTTGTCTTTCCAACCCACGCCGATGTGACAACTCGTGCAGCGCGGTTCGTTGGACGGCACGGCGATGCAATAGCTGTTGATGACGTTTTCCTTCCCCAGCACCGCCCCCGTCCGGGAATCGACGTGCGTCCACGTCCAATGCGTCGTATGCATGACGTCGTTGACGGCCTGGCTGTGACACCCGGCACAGGTCGTGGCGCCCTGGTAATTCTCGATCAGCTTGTGCATGGCCGGCGTGGCCGCCACCGCCGTCAACGCCCCCGCCAGGACCACCCCGGCCGCCCCCCGGCCGAAGCGGCGCAGCCACCGGACCGAGCCTTCGTTCGCGGACCGCCGCGCCTTGAGACATTCCAACGTCGTCATATACGCATGTAATTGGACTTGGAACGTCATTTCAAGTTCCGAACCTGATCGGCGCAACTTTTTAGAATCACTTCACGTGAGTTAAGCCGGTCTTGACCGGTGAGGGCGCGGTCCGGCCCCGGCTGGATGTGGCGCGGAAAGCCGGCAACGGTGCGCAAGTCCGGGAGGCGAACCGGATTGGGGAGGCACGCGCTGGCACCGCCGCCACCCCTTCAGGCCAACGCGATGCCGACGGGACAGTGGTCCGAGCCCATGACCGCGGGACGGATGAACGCGCTTTGCAGCCGCGGGCGCAGGGCGGCGGAAATGAGGAAGTAATCGATGCGCCAGCCCACGTTCCGCGCGCGGGCCCCGGCCATCAAACTCCACCAGGTGTAATGCCCGCCGGCGGGCTCGAACTCGCGGAACGTGTCCAGGAATCCCGCCTTGACCAACGCAGAAAAGCCGGCCCGCTCCTCGACGGTGAAGCCGTGGTTGCGGACATTCGCCCGGGGATTGGCGAGGTCGATTTCGGTGTGGGCCACGTTCAGATCGCCACAAACGACCACCGGCTTCCGGCGCTCCAACCGGCGCAGGTAACGCAGAAAGTCGCGATCCCATTGCTGGCGATATGGCAGCCGCGTGAGTTCGCGCTGTGAATTCGGCACATAGACATTCACAAGGAAGAAGTCGCCAAACTCGGCGGTCAGCACGCGGCCTTCGCGGTCGTGCTCGGCGACGCCGAGGCCGCAACTGACCTTCAACGAGCGGGCCTGGGTGAAGATGGCCGTGCCGGCATAACCCCGCTTCTCGGCCGCGTTCCAGTAGGTCGTGTAGGCGGCGGGCCAAAGCTGCTCCACGTCGTCGGGGTGGCACTTCGTTTCCTGCAGGCAGAGAACATCCGGCGCCTCCTCGGTGAGGTAATCGAGGAAGTTTTTTCGAAGCACGGCCCGCAGGCCATTCACATTCCAGGAGATCAGTTTCATAGGAGGCGTCGAGGATTGCAGGCGTGAGGGGCGGGCGGCGGGTGTTCACTGACAATACGCGTCCAGCCACTCCAAGACCGCGGTGCGGAGTTCGCGGAGTTTGTAAGGCAGCGTTTCGTGCCGGGCGGACAATACGGCGCGGTACTGGACCGGCCCTGGCGCCAACCGCGCCAGGCGGGCCACCGTCGGCGCCGGCGCGATGGGATCGTGGCCGGCGGCAATGAAGAAGGTGGCCACGCGCGAACGTTCGACAAACGGCGTGGTGTCCAGGCCCTCCGCTGGCACGGCCAGCAATCGTGGCAGCCAATAGGCGATGGACCGCGCCCAACTCGCCGGCAGCCAGCTTACATACTCGTCGCGCAGTCCCACCGCGGCCGGGCCAAACTCCGCGTAAGGAGCCATGGCCACGACCGCCCGCACCCGTGGATCGTCCGCCGCCCAGCGCAAAGCCAACGCGGCGCCGAACGATTCGCCCATCGCCGCCACGGGCCCCGTGACATCGCCGGTGCGGATCAACCGGTCCAGCAACTCGCGCAAATCGCCGGTTTCCACCACCCCGAAGTAGATGCGTTTGCCGGTGGACCGCCCGTGGCCGCGGAGGTCCACCAACACCGCGCGATAGCCCGCCTCCGCCACCGTCAGCGCCCACGGCAACATGCTGCCCGAATCGACGCCGTAGCCGTGCAGGATCACCACGGTGCCTTTGGGCGCACGCGTCCCGGGCAACGGTTCGCCCGGCAATTGCACGCGCAGCGACACCACCGTCTGCTCCTTTCGGCCTCGCCGGCGGTCCATGGAATCGACCAACAGGCTGTAATCGGCTGGCTCGACGAGAACCACGTGCAAGGCCGCCGCCGGGGGGCCGACCGCGATGGTTCGCGTCGGCAGGCCGGTCGCCAGCTTGGTGTCGTAATCGAAAAGCACGCGCGGCGTCGGCGCGATCCAGGCGGGGTAAGTGTTGGGCGCCTTGAGAAACCGCCCGGCCAGGTAGCGTCCCGGACTGCACGCCGTCACCGCCAGCAGCGAGAGCCCGGCGGCGTACCGGCAGAGACGTGGGCCGAGTTTCCGGAGCGAACCGATCATGGCGCGGACATGGAGGCAAAGCCGTGCCCCGCCCGCAAGCCTGGGCTGGCAATAAAAACGGCACACGAAGCAGGCTTTGCTCGGAGACAACGGACCCGCGGTCACCCGGATTTCGCGTGTGGCTGGAGGCGGATTTCAATCAGGCGACTGCGTCGCCGTCACTCAACCGGGGTCATCAGCGCGTGAACTGGGCGCGTGAACTGGATTGAACCGAACACGTCTGCCCGACACACTCCGCCCCCGATGAGCGCGGCGCGTTTGGCTGGCAAGGTCCTGGTGGTCATCGGCGGCACCAGCGGCATCGGTTTGTCCGCCGCCAGGGCCTTCGTGGCCGAAGGCGCGCAGGTGGTGGTCGTCGGCTTGCCCGACGAAGCCGCCGCGTCCGCGCGGCGCGACCTGGACGATGCGGCGCGGGTGGTCACCGGCGACGCACGCGAGCCCGTGACCGCGCCTGCAGCGATAACAGCCGCCCTGCGCGAGTTCGGTGGCTTTCACGGGCTCTACCACGTCGCCGGCGGCAGCGGACGCCGGTTCGGCGACGGGGCGTTGCACGAAATCAGCGACGCCGGCTGGGAGGAAACCTTGCGCTTGAACCTCACCGCCGCGTTTTACTCGAACCGTGCCGCGGTCCGTCAGTTTCTCCAGCAAGGCACGGGCGGCGCGGTGCTGAATCTGGCGTCGGTGCTCGCGTACTCGCCGTCGCCCCAGCACTTCGCCACTCAGGCCTACGCCACGGCCAAAGCGGGCCTCGTCGCCCTGACCCGTTCCGCGGCCGCGCAGTATGCCGGGCGGGACATCCGGTTCAATGCACTGGCACCCGGCCTGATCGCCACGCCGATGTCCCGGCGCGCACAAGGCGACGCAGCGATCATGGACTTCATCCGCGCCAAGCAGCCCCTGGACGGCGGGCGTATCGGACAACCCGCGGACCTTGATTCCGCGGCGGTGTTCTTCCTGGCCAATGAATCGCGGTTCGTCACCGGCCAGATCCTCGCCGTGGACGGCGGCTGGAGTGTGACGGAAGGACAGACAGGGTCCCCGGAGCAACCATGAGCTACGTCCTTGGCATCGACTTGGGCGGTTCCAGCGTGAAGGCGGTGGCGGCGACGCCGACGGGTGAAGCGCTGGCGCGGTACAACGAAGCGTTCGATCCCGACCGCCCGCGGCACTTCGCGGAGACGATCCGATTCGTCGTCGAACGCGCGCAAAAGGAACGCGGCTCGCCGCCGGAACGCATCGGCTTGTCGGCGCCGGGGCTGGCGTCCAAGAACGGTTGTGCGATCGCCTTTCTGCCGAACCGCCTGCCCGGCTTGGAAGGACTGAACTGGACCGAGCACCTCCACGCCGGCAGTCCCATTCCGGTATTGAACGACGCCCACGCCGCGCTGATGGGCGAGGTCTGGCTGGGCGCCGCCCGGGGTGCGCGCAACGTCCTCCTGCTGACGCTGGGCACCGGCGTCGGGGGCGCGGCGATGGTCGATGGCCGGTTGCTCAAAGGCGCGATCGGTCGCGCCGGCCACCTGGGCCATCTCGTGCTGGACATGGCGGGTCCCCCGGACATCTGCAACGCTCCGGGCAGCCTTGAATGGGCGATCGGCAACTACAATATCGCCGAACGCAGCCAGGGCCGTTTCGCGACCACGCACGAGCTGATCCGCGCCTTCGAGGCGGGGGACAAATTCGCGCGCGAGATCTGGCTGAAATCGGTCCGCGCGCTGGCCTGCGCCATTACCTCGTTCATCAACATTCTCGATCCCGAGGTCGTGATTGTCGGGGGCGGGGTGGCGCGGGCGGGCCGAGCGCTGTTCGAACCCCTCGCCGAATTCCTGGAACCGATTGAGTGGCGGCCCGGCGGCCACCAGGCGAAGATCGTCCCGGCGCAGATGGGCGAATATGCCGGGGCGTTCGGTGCCGCCTACAACACGACCCTGCGGGAATGAACGAAGTCCGCAGCCGAAGACGGCGCCGGTGACGATCCGCCGGGAAGGCAAGGGCGGTTCGGCGCACAACTCCGAGGTTTCAGGCCTCATTCCCGGTTTCCCCCAACCAGGTTGGGCGGGCGTCGAGTTTGGGTCGGGCCTTTCCACTGACCGGGCAACTCCGCTATCTTGCGTCCGCGATGCATCCTGCTGCCGAGTATCTGAACAAAAGCCGTGAGTTGGTGGACCGCGTCGAGGCGCAATTGGCGGGGATCCAGCAGGCCGCCGACTGGTTCGCCGCGACGATCCTCGCCGGCCGCATGGTCCACCTGTTTGGCTCCGGCCACAGCCGCATCCTCGTGGAGGAAATGTGGCCGCGCTACGGCTCCTTTCCGGGCTTCAATCCGATCGTCGAACTCTCGTTGAGCTTCCACAACCTCGTGGTTGGCCCGAACGGTCAGCGACAGGCGATGTTCCTCGAGAACGTTGCCGGCCTTGCCGAGCGGATTCTCCGCAATTTCGATCTCTTGCCCGTGGACTGCGCGCTGGTGGCGTCGTCCAGCGGCTGCAACGTGGTGCCGGTCGAAATGGCCGAAGGCTTCCGCCGCCGGGGCCTCAAGGTGGTGGCCATCGTCAGCCAACGCCATTCGCAAGCGAGCAGAAGCCAACGCGCCGACGGCAAAAAGCTCCCGGACTTCGCGGACCTGGTGCTGGACACCGGCGCGCCCGTCGGAGATGCGATGGTGACCCTTGACGGCCTGGAAACGCCGGTGTCGCCCGGCTCGACAATTGGCGGCTGCCTGCTCGTGAACGCCATCAAAGCCGAGGTGGCGGCCCGCCTCACCGCCGCCGGGCAGCCGCCGAGAGTGCTGACGGCCAGCGCCGTGATCGGAAGCCAGCGCGCCGCCGAACTTTTTGAAAGCGCCTACGACGAGCACGCCCGGCGGCTGGCGAAGTTGTACGCGAACGTTGGTCACGCTTGAGTCATGAAGGAATCTCCGTTGCGCACTTCGGTCATCGGCAGTTATCCGTTCCCCGGCTGGCTGGAACTCGCGGCTCAATACCTGGACCGCTTCGGCCCGGACGACCTCGCGGAACTCCAGGACGACGCGGTCACCTGCGCTGTCCAAGACCAACTCGCCGCCGGCCTGGACGTGATCACCGATGGCGAGCAAACGCGGCTCGACTTCAACCTCAGTTTCTACGGTTACCTCGAAGGCATTGATCTCGAGTCGGCGCCGCCACGCCGTTTCGGCCCACCCGCCCACGACCAGCGCGGCCGGCACCGAGTGGTCGCGCCGCTGGGCGCTCCCCGAGGCCTGGGTGCGGTCGAGGAATTCAAACGGCTTCAACGCCTCGCCTCCGCCAATGGCCTCCGGCCTCCGGCCTCCGGTTTCACTCTCAAAGCCAGCGTTCCCGGACCGTACACGTTGTCCGGCCGTCTGGCGCCCAACACCGCCCTCGGCTATCCCGACCGCTGGGCGCTGACAGAGGCGCTGCTGCCCTTGGTGCGGAATGAACTCGAGGCCCTCGTGGCCGCGGGTTGCCGCGAGATCAGCGTCGATGAGCCGAGCATGAGTTGCTACGCCTACCGCGAAGATCCGCGGCGCTTCGTCGAGGTGTTCAACCGGACCGTCGAGACGATCGCGGGCAAGACCCGCGTCTGCACTCACCTTTGCTTTGGCAACTACAAGGGCCGCGCCGTCGGTCCGCGCCAGCTCGCCCCGATGTTCCCGGCGTTTCTCGACTTCAAGTGCGACGAAATGCATGTCGAGATGGCCAGCCGCGAGTTCGCCGAGTTGGAAGTGATCGCCCTGATTGCCAGGCGCTGCGATGCCGCGGTCGGCATCGTGGACGTGAAGAGCTACTACGGGGAAACGCCGGAAGACATCGCGCGACGGGCGAAGCGCTGTCTGGAGTTCGCGCCGCCCGACCGCCTGGTGTTCGCGCCGGATTGCGGCTTGAGCCAGACCGCGCGCTGGGCGGCGAAGCGGAAGTTGACGAACCTGGTGACGGGCGTGAAGCAGGTTCGACAAGAACTCGGTCTGGCCGGCTGACCTCGACTCATCTACTCGGAATTGAGAAAGAAAAGACTTGCCGGTATGGCTTAAATACCATACTTTGGATGGCCATGAAGATGACGATGCACATCGATGACGATTTGCTGGATAAGGCCATGGGTTTGGCCGGCGTCGAGAGCAAGACCGCGGCGGTGGATTTGGCGCTCCGCGAATTCGTGCGCCGGGGGGCGTTGGTCAGAGAACTCGGCCCCGGATTGGATCTCAGCCCGGCCGAGCTCAAGGAAGTGTTCGATCCCGCTTACGATCTCGGCGCCATGAGACTGGCCGAAACTCCGAAGCCGTATGGTCGCAAATCCCGTTCTCGTCGATAGCAGCTACTACATCGGCCTGGCACGCGAAGGACGCGATCCGTTGCGCGAACTGGCTGTGGTAGGCGCCCAGCGCGACGTGGCGACTTGCGGCGTGGTGCGCTGCGAAGTCGGCCGCGGCATCAAAGCGGAGGCGGTTCTCAGCCGCTTCCGCCGTGCGTGGGACGTGATGATGTATGTGCCGACCGACAACCGGCTGTGGAACGACGTGGAGCAGACGCTCTGGCAGTTGGATCGCCAGGGCATCTGCCTCCCTTTGGCGGATGTCGTCATCGCCTGCTGCGCCCGCCGGATCCAGGCCATCGTGCTCACGTTCGACCAGCATTTCCAGGCGATCCCCGGCATTCGCGCGGTCGGCGAAATCGTTTAGATCAGCGGTTCATCCAAGACAAAGCAGGCACCCATGATTCGACCGGTTCTGCAGGACGACACCTTTCTCGCCAGTGTTGACCACGCGATGCAGGAGCGCGACGCCCTTCACCTCTGGTGGCTCGGCCAGAGCGGGTTTCTGGTTCAGTGGCGGGGACGGCACTTGTTGCTCGATCCGTACCTCTCCGATTCGCTGACGAAGAAATACGCGGCCACGGACAAACCCCACGTCCGCATGAGCGAGCGGGTCATCGCGCCGGAGCGGTTGGACTTCATCGACGTCGTCACCTCGAGCCACAACCACACCGATCACCTCGATCCGGAAACGCTGCAACCGCTGGCCCGGGTCAACGTAGGCATGAGGTTGGTCTGCGCCCGCGCCAATCGGGCGGAGGCAAGCGCGCGATCGGGTCTGGCGCAGGAACAAGTGATCGGGCTCGATCCCGACGAAGCGCCCCGGTCGGTTGGCGTGGGGCCGTTCGAGATTCACGCCGTGCCGGCGGCGCACGAAACGCTGGAGCGCAATGCGTCGGGCCATCTCGTTTGTGTCGGCTTTGTCGTCCAAGCCGGGCCATTCACGATCTATCACAGTGGCGACACGGTGATATACGCGGGCATGGCGGATTTGCTCCGGCCGTTTCACGTGGACGTGGCCATTCTGCCGATCAACGGCCGGGTGCCCGAACGTCGCGTGGCCGGGAATCTTGAGGGACGCGAGGCGGCCTCGCTGGCCAAAGACATCGGCGCCGGCCTGGTTGTGCCTTGCCACTACGACCTGTTCGAGTTCAACACGGCGACGCCGACTGAATTTATCGCGGAATGTGAGCGGCTCGGTCAGCCGCAACGCGTACTCCAGCAGGGTGAGCGGCTAACACTTCCGGCAAGCCGATTGGGTTCAGGCGAGGTAAGGGATGGTCAGTGGACCCTGGGGTAGCACGGCAAGGCGCGCACCTGTTCCCAACTCCGCCAGCCGGGTTTGGACCCAGCCGCCGATGTCGGGGCAGGGCTCCAGGTGGCACGCCCGTACCGCTTCGTCCGGGAGCGAACTGTGCAGCAGCACTTTTGCCCGGCGCTGAATCTGCGCCTGGATTTGCACCTGCCATTGCTCGGGTTGGGTCCCGCTGGCAGCGGCCAACCGATCCAGCACCTCGGTCGGACTTCGGCCGTTGCGCAGCAAACGCTCGAAAGGGCTGTCCGATGGAACCCCTTCGCGGCATTCGCAGGCCAACACGATCGCCCCCCCGTCTTTCACGATCCGCGCCGCGGCGCTCATGCCTTTCACGCCCTGGTAAAGATTCAGGTCGAGCGGGTGGCCGCTGTTGGTGGTCACGACGATGTCGAACGGCGCCGCCACCTTGCGCATGGCCGAGGCGCGGACGAAATCGGTGCCGACCTGGTGTGCGGCGATCAAATCGCCGGCGAACACGCGGGTGATCTGTCGCCGCTCGTTCAGAGCCACGTTTAGCAAAAACGTTGGACCGACCCTTAACGCAACTTCGCGCAACTCCTCCCAGAGTGGGTTGCCTTCGGTGATGCCAAAGGTCGCCCGCGGGCTGCCGATGTTCTCCGCCCGATGATTCGCCAAGACGCTGCCCAGCCCTGCGCAGCCAGGAATGATGCCCTTCGGCCCGCCGCTGAAACCGGCGAAGAAGTGCGGCTCGATGAAGCCCGTGACGATGCGCACATCGGCTTCGACCGCCTGGCGATTCAACCAGGCGGGCGTGCCGTCGCGCATCAAACCCACCGCGACCAGCGATGCGTCGTCGTGGCAGTCGTGATTGAGCACCCGGTAGCGGCGGAGGACCTCCGGCGTGAGCATGCGGGCCAACTCGTCCACCGTGTTGGCGCGATGGGTTCCGGTCGAGTTGAGCAAAGTGATGTTCGCCGGCGGCACCTGCCCCAACTCGGCCAGCAGCCACGGGATCAAGCGCTCGTTCGGCGTCGCCCGGGTGCTGTCCGTGAAGATGACGCAGACCCGGTCCGTCGCCTTGACGGTTTCCCGCAGCGCCGGCGCGCCGATTGGTTGGCGCAAGGCGGCCAGGACGGCGGCTCGTTCGTCGGCCAAGCCCGGCTGGGGTTGCGGCTCAATCACGGTCGTCCGGTCGCCGGGCAGGACGACCTTCAGCCCGGCGCGGCCATAAGCGAGTTGGACTTCAAGTTCGGACAAAGCAACCCGGTGATGCCGTGTTCCCTGACCGGGTGCAATGCTGGAGTTGCCCCCACAGGATCACGTCCAGGGAGACTACCCGGTGGGCTGCCGTTGAGCCGCGCTGGAAGGAATGCGGGGATCAGGTCAGCATGAACGTGATCTGCGCCGTCGCTATTGCTCGAATCCCTCCAACTCGCCGCAAGAGGCGAAGGCTTGGGCGGGATTGTCACCGCACGCGGGCTTGCCGAGGACGCGCACGGCGAAAGCCTCAACGGGTGTGGCGAGCGTGAGGGCGAACTTGTCGCCCGGCTTGAGGCCTGCATTGGCTGTGGTGGTCGTCGCCGGGTAGCCGGCGAATTCGCCCACGTCTTCCCAGCCACCGTCCTTCGCGCGCTTCACTTGGACCCGCGGCTTTCGGGCGCTGGCGTCAAACCACCCGCCGTCGTGGAAGCTCCGGCCGTGCGCAAAGACCACGCGGCCGACGCGAACCGGCCGGTCGGTTTGCACCTCGAACCACGCCTCGCCTTGCGGCCGGCCATTGAACGTCACGACGTAGGTGCCAGGGTCCCCGTCGGTGATCGACCCGACCACGTTGCCCGGATCGTTCCGGCTTTCCTCGGCGAACGCGAACAGCGACGCGTTCTTCGGGAACGAAGCGCCCGGCGCGCGCAGCCAGACCGCGTACCGTCCGCCGTCCCGGCCGGCCTCGGCGAAGGGCACGAAGATGGCCCGCTGGGGGGCGGACGATTGGGCGGTGACCACTTCGACGGCGAATTGCAGCGCGTCGTCCGCCGAAGCAATGCGTTGGCAAACCGGCCCACCCTGAGTATCGGCGAAGCCCACCATCGACGGCGCCGGCAGGCCGGGGTTCCGGTTCTGATCGTAGGCGAGCACGAACGGCCCCCACTCGAGCGCCGCCTTGCCTGCATTGCCGTACGTCCCCGTTACCCGTCGGGGTGTGAGCTGGTAATTCAGTTCCACCTGTTCGCCGGGTTTCCATTCGCGGGGCGCGATCTCGTACCAGCCGTCCTTCAAGCTGACCACCGCGCTGCCGTCCAGCCGGGCGCCGAGCGTCCCTGCCCAGGTGGGCACGCGGAATTTCAGCGCGAATCGCACCGGCTGGGCGGTTTCCACAGTGACGGTGGCGCGGCCTTCACGCGGAAACTGCGTGACCACCTTCAACTCCACCGACCGACCCCGGATCCGGGTCGAGAACGAAGCCAGCTCGAACGAATTCACCGCGATGCCCTCGGCACCCTTGGCGCGGTAAGTAAACGCCGCCGCGGGCGGAATCAGAGCCATGCCGCGCGGTCCGCTGGAATGGCAGCAGTTGATGTCTTTCAGATAATCCTTCCGACCTTCGAGCGGCGTGAAGTAGCACCAGTCGCTGCCGGCCGGACTCTGAGCCGCGGCGAGGTGGTTGTAGAAGGTGCGCTCGAGTTCGTCGCCGAACCGCGCTTCGCCGGTGAGCCGGAGCAACTGTTCATTCAATTGGATCCAGGTCGTGGTCACGCAAGTCTCCGCGACGTGGGCGGACTCGCCGTTGGGCAATTCGTGGTCGCCGTGGAAATGCTCGCCCTGGCTCGCGCTGCCGGTCAGGTACAGGCGATTCGCCACCACGTCCTGCCAGGCGTTCAACACGGCTTGCAGCAGGAAATCCTGTTCGCCGGTTGCGCGGTAGGTTTCGCAGAGGCCGACCAGGTTCGAGAGCATCTCGTACGCTTTGCCGTTGGCGGTCTGTTGCACGCTCTTCGCGGTAAGCAAGGTCTGGAGGATATGCGGCCCGTTCGGCTCGTCCCACGACTGGACGAGGTAGTGCGCAAAGTCGAGGTAACCTGGGTCGCCGGTGAAGCGGTAGAGAACCACGATCGGTTCCAGCACGCTGGTGGCGGCCATCCCTACGTGCGTGCCCGCGGCAAGAATACTTTTCTTGCCGGGGCCGAATGTGGCCAGGAGGAGATCGGCGGCCTTGCGGCAGGCGTCCAGCGCGGCCGTGTTGCCGGTAAACTGGTAGTAGGTGAGGAGACCGATCAGGCAGTACTTGTGCGACCACACGTCCCAATCCGCACCGGGGTAAAGGCCGAAGCGCTTGTCCGGCGCGTAGGTGCCGAGGTAGCCGTCCGGCTCCTGGGCCTTGACCAGTTCAGCGGCGGCGTAGTCGAGTCGTGCGCGCAACGCCGCGTCGCCGGTCTGCGCCCAGGCCAGCGTGGCGGCGTGCATCCATTTGCCGATGTGCTCGCCGATCCATGGATGAACCCCAGGTTTGTGCCGATATCCGGCCAGCAGCGGCTCGAGATCCACTTCGAGGAGACGCTTGCTCTCGTTCACTGATACGCGCTCGCCGAGGAAGCCCTGGAGCCGCACTTCTCCAGGCGACGCTAGGCTGGCAGCATCCGGCGCTTTCGCGGCAACCCGGTACGGCAGCGGCTCGATCGCGGCGAAAAGGTTCAGGGCGAGGAGGGTTGTGCCGGCTGTGACCAACCGGGAGAAGAGGTGGGGCGCGTTCATGGCAGACATCGAGTACCCGTCATGTGTGCCAGACACCCGCACTGAACGCAAACGAATCAAACCGGACTGGCTAAAGCCGTCGGGCGATGCTCGCACCCGGTCGGGCGACTGACCCGGACACTGCGGGTCTGGCGCGACGGGTGAGGGGATTTCGCCGCGTTCGGTCCGCGGGAATGGTTTTGCCCCCGGAGCGGTGGCTGTGGCCTAATGCCGCGGCGAGCCTATGGACAAAGCGAAAGTTGCCATCCTCGGTGCCGGATTCATCGCCGACATCCACCTGGAGTCTTATCGCCGCTTCGTGCCGGAGGCGGAAGTGGTCGCCGTCTATACCAGGAACGCCGGGAAGGCGGCCGCGTTCGCGAAAAAGCACCGAATCCAGCGAAGCTTCAGTGATTTGGAGGCGGCCATCTTCGAGTCCGACTGCGACGTGGTGGACGTTTGTCTGCCCAATTGTCTGCACCATCGGGCCGTCATGGCCGCTGCCAAGGCCGGCAAACATGCCATCGTCGAGAAACCGCTCTGCCTGACGCTGGCCGACGCCGACGAAATGATTGCGGCCATGCGGGCGGCGGATCGGAAACTCATGTACGCCGAAGAACTGTGCTTCGCCCCCAAGTACGAACGGGTCCGGGCCCTGGCCAATGCCGGCGCGTTTGGCCGACTTTACCTGTTGAAGCAGGCCGAGAAGCACAGCGGCCCGCATAGCGACTGGTTCTACGACATCAACCAGGCGGGCGGTGGCGTAATTATGGACATGGGATGTCATGCCCTGGGGTGGTTCCGTTGGATGCTGGGAGGGCGCCCCAGGGCGCTGAGTGTGTCGGCCCACCTGCAGGCCGGCTTGGTCCACGGGGACCGCACGCGCGGCGAGGAGAATTCGACGGTTCTGGTGGAGTTCGAAGGCGGGTGCGTGGGGATCGCGGAAAACTCCTGGGCCAAACCGGGAGGAATGCAGGATCGCGCCGAGGTTTACGGCACGGCGGGCGTCTGCTTTGCCGACCTTTTTCAAGGCAACGCCGCGTTGACCTTCAGCGAGAAAGGCTACGATTACGCGATGGAGAAGGCCGGCAGCACGCAAGGCTGGACGTTCACGGTCTTCGAGGAGGCGTTCAACCAAGGGTACCCGCAGGAACTGAAGCACTTCATCGACTGCGTCCGTCTGGATCAGGCACCGGTCGTGGACGGCGAGGATGGACGAGCCGTTCTGGAACTGATCGGTGCGGCCTATGCGTCGGCTAGATCCGGCCGGAAGGTGGAACTGCCGTTTGCGCCGCAGGTGACGCGACCGATCGATCTGTGGTTGGGTTGAGCGGGTGAACGACTCGCCGCCGCGAGCAGCGCGGTCGCCGGTCTGCGCTCGGCAACGGCTGTTTGGGTATTCAAAACCCTGCCTGACCGGCGGCTTTCGCGGACGGTCGTTATTGTAAATGAGCGCAGCACAGCACTTTCTTGTCACCGGCGGCGCGGGCTTCATCGGCTCGCACCTCACAGAGCGCCTGCTCGCGGCCGGCGGTTTCGTCACCCTGATCGACGATTTCTCGACCGGCAGTGCCAACAATCTGCGCGCGGTGCGGGATCACCCCAAACTGCGGGTGATCGAGTCGATGGTCTCGACCTACGCCGGCCTGCAAGAGTTGGTCGATGGCGTCACTGCGATCTTCCATCTGGCGGCTGCCGTGGGGGTGGAACTGGTGGTTCGCTCGCCCATCCGCACCATCAAGACCAACCTGAGCGAAACCGAGGCCATCCTCGAGGCCGCCAGCCGTCGCGGCATTCCCGTCCTGTTGACTTCGACATCGGAAGTGTACGGCAAGAGCCAGAAGGACGAGTTTGCGGAGGACGATGACTTGTTGATCGGCCCACCCCGGCTGGGGCGATGGAGCTACGCCTGTTCCAAACTGATGGACGAGTTCCTCGGTCTTGCCTACACGCGCGAACGCGGCGTGCCGGTAACGATCGCGCGCATCTTCAACACCGTCGGCCCGCGCCAGACGGGGCGCTACGGGATGGTGTTGCCGCGTTTCATTGCGGCGGTTCGCGATGGCCGGCCGCTGCGCGTGTTTGGCGATGGGCGCCAGACGCGATGCTTCTGTTACGTGGGTGACACGGTCGAAGCGTTGTTACGGCTCCAGGCTTGTCCGGGGGCGCGCGGCGAAGTGTTCAACGTGGGCGGAATCGAGGAGGTGAGCATCCGGCGCCTTGCCGAGCTGGTGTTGGAAGCACTGGAAGGTGCCTCCCCGCTGGAGTTCGTGCCCTACGACGAAGCGTACGCTCCGGGTTTCGAGGACATGCGCCGACGCCGGCCATCGATCGAGAAGCTGGCCCGGATCACCGGATTCCGCCCTGCAGTGCCGCTGCTGGAGATCATTCGGCGGACCGCGGCGGCATTTCACGGAGACTCGCACTGAACCCCAACCGGACGATATCCGGTCGAGGTATTTCGCGTCAGTGGTTGAACCCGCCCGTGCCCTCGAGGTCGCGCGGCGGCGTGAAAAACAAAAAAGGCACCCTTGCGGGTGCCTTGTAACCCAAGCCAGATTGAAGACTAGCCGTTGTTGCCCGGCACGAACGGAAACACCATCCGCTGGATGTCCTGGGAGTCGATGACCTGCTGACGGAACCGTGCCCCGGTCATCGGCTGCACGCTGCCGTCCGTCAGGCCCGCGTTGCCCTGCCCATTGTGGATGGTATTGTGGTAGTTAAGATTATACTGCGCATTGCCCTTCACCCCCACGAACCGCGGGTCGATCTTCTGCTCAATTTTGAAGAAGGCGTCGTATGCGGTGGCGGTCGTCGCATTGGAGATCGTGGAGATGTTGCGGTCGGTGGTGAGGATGTCCTGCGGTCGGGTTTCGTCCCCGTCCAGGTTCACGCCATAGCTGACCGACTTGTTGCCGCCGCCTTGCGCGTAGGTGTAGCGGATCATGCCAAAGTAGTTGCTGATGGCATTGCGCGCGCTGTCGGCGGGGCAAACCACGGTTTTGGGTGTGGCGAGCTCGTTCGACATCGAAGCGAAGATCCAGAACATTTTGCTGGGGTCGCCCGCTCCGGCGGCGTTCAGCGTGATGTACTCGCTGCAGCCACCATCATTGGTGCTGAGCTGCTGCGGGAAACGGTCACCCTGGTCCGTCGAAAACTGGCGGAAGGCGAGGCCCACCTGTTTCAGATTGTTCGCACAGTTGATTTTCTGTGCCTTGGCCTTGGCCTTGGCGAGCGCGGGAAGGAGCATGCCCGCCAGGATGGCGATGATGGCGATCACGACCAACAGCTCGATCAGCGTGAAAGCCCCGCGTTTGTTTTTCCGGAAGATTCGGCTCATAAGGTTCGACTTTTTTATTGGGTTACGGCTCGCGGCACTCTAGGCGTTCAACCTCGGGTGTCAACGACTTTTCTACCGACTGTTTAGTAGCACACCCAATGCCAGCACTGCGGATTTCCGTGCTCTGCGGAATAAAGTCATAACTAATTGATGTCAAACACTATATCTGCTGATTCGTGTTGGAATTTGGGTCCGCCGAAGCGGTTTTGCGGGCTTGGATGGGGAAGGTCGCCTCGCTTGGTCCCGGAGAGGTTCCAACCGGGTCAACGAGGGCCGGGATCCGGATCATTAAACGAGGGAACCAACGCAGCCGGATCACACAGCCGAAGCAGCGAGCCGCCGCGCTTCCGGACGAAATTCGCGTGACCGCAACGCGCAGCACTGCGAAGCTCGCCAGAAAATGGACCGTGAGACCTTGGACAAGTGGTGCGAGCGCGGGATTCTGTGGGTGGTCATCGCCTGCCTGGTCTATGGCCCACTGGCTTTCGGCGGCGTGCGAGCCGGCGATTTCGCCTATTTGCAGGGGGCGGTCGCCTTGGCCATCGTTTTCTGGGGCTTGCGGCTCTGGTTAAGTCCTTCGTACCGACTGCAATGGCTTCCGGCATGCTGGTTCGTCTTGGGCTTCATGGCCTGGGCTGGGGTGCGCTACCTGCAAGCCGATGTCGAATATGTGGCGCGGTTGGAATGCCTCCGCATTCTCGTTTACGGATGGCTTTTCTTTCTTGTACTCAATAATTTACACCGCCAGGAGTCCACCCTGACCCTGCTCTCGGCGGCGCTGGTGATCGGCACGGCGATTTCGCTCTACGCGGGCTACCAGTTCCTCACCGAATCCAACACGGTCTGGGGCGTGGTGCGCCCGAAAGCCTACCACGGCCGAGGGTCCGGCACGTTCATCTGTCCCAACCACCTCGCGGGCTACCTGGAAATGCTTTTGCCGGTCGCGTTGGCCATCGTGATCCTGAGCCGCCGCCGGGCGGTGGCGCGCATCTTCACCGCGTACGCCGCGCTCATGATTTTTGCCGGAATCGGCGTCTCGGTCTCGCGGGGAGGTTACCTGGCCACCGGCCTGTCGTTGCTGTTTCTGCTGGGAGTTCTGTTCTGGAACCGGGCGTTTCGGCGGTACGCGGTGATCGGATTGGTGGTCTTGGCCACCCTGACGGCGGTCTTTCTCCAGAAGGCCCGCCATCCGCGGGACCGTTTCCGGCTGATGTTCGTTGACGGTCAACAGGAGAACGTCACGGTGCGGGCCGATTTGTGGCGCCCGACGGTCAAAATGTGGCTGGATCATCCGTGGGTGGGGGTCGGGCCGGCGCACTTCGATCTTCGGTTTCCCGCGTACCGTCCGGTGACGGTGCAGACCCGCCCGATCTGGTCGCACAACGATTATCTCAACGCTTTGGCGGACTGGGGGGTGGTGGGGGGCGTGCTGATCGGCGGTGCCCTCTTCAGCGTGGCCTGGGGCGGCTGGCGCACGTGGCGTTTCGTACGGCGGAGCGCGGATGGGATAGCGACCAAGCTCAGCGATCGCGCGGCGTTCGTGTTGGGTACCGGGGTTGGATTGCTGGCGTTGGCAATGCATTCCTTCGTGGATTTCAACATGCAGATCCCGTCGAACGCGATGCTGGCGGTGACGCTCATGGCGATTCTCAGCAGCCACCTGCGTTTCACTTCCAACCGGTACTGGCTCAACCCGCAATGGTATGGCCGCGTGGTGATCACCGTCCTGGGTTTGGCCACTGCGGGCCTGCTGGCCCAGCAAGCGGTTCAGCGCTGGCGTGCCGCCGCCTACTTGCGACAATCCGAAACCGCACGGTCCTTCGAAGCCGAAGTCACCGCTCTGGATCACGCCGCGGCGATCGAACCGGCAAACGGGGACACAGCGGCACGGTTGGGCGAGATCTACCGCCTGCAGGCCTTCGACGGCAAACCCGGTTGGGAACCATTCGCCCAGGCGGCCTGGCAATGGTTTCAACGCGCGATGCAGCTCAATCGCTGGGACACCTACCCGATCCTGCATGGGGCGATGACCCTCGACTGGCTCGGGCGACACGCCGAGGCACTGGCGCTTTTCGAACGCGCACTCAAAATGGACCCGAACAACCACTACGCGGCCCTCCTGCGCGGCTGGCACGAAATGCAGGTCGGAAACTGGGCGGCCGCGAAGCAGTGGCTCGAACGATCCTTGGAGATCAAACCGTGGTACAACTGGCTGACCCGCGGTTATCTCGATATCGTCAACCAGCGTCTTAAGGAAGCGCAACGCCTCCAGAAGCCCGCGGGCGCACCCTGATCCAACCGTCGTGAGTCCCCTGACCACGACAGGGTTTTGGCTGTTGCCGGAGTGCCGCGGTGATGATGAGGCGGCAGCGAATTAAATGGCGCTGTGCCGGAGGGGATGTTGCGCTGGGGCGCTCGATTACGGAAATGCGCGTTCAAACCCAACCCCGCCACCGGTACACCCACCAGCCGACGATCTCGTGGAGGTAGCCGGCCAGGATCTCGAACCCCTTCGGCGACGGTGCCAGGTAGTCGGCGAAAGTGCGCTGCAACGAAGTCAGACCGTCGAAGTCGCAGGCGAACGCGGTCACGTCGATCCCCAGCTTCCGAAACAACGCTTCGCCCCGGCGCATGTGGGCGGCGGACGTCACCAGGATGATGCTCTTCCAGCCCTGGGCGTCGGCGAGCGCCTTGGCCCGCACCGCCTCGTCGTGGGTGTTCTCGCAGAGGCCGAGCAGGTGGACCGGCACGCGCGCGACGTTCCAGGCCGCGATCCAGCCCCGGAGCAACTCGCCTTCGCCGGGATTGGCCGTTGCCGGGTCGAGGCCACCACCCAGCACCAACGCGCGTGCCTTGCGCTGGCGGACCAACTCCACCGCGGTCACCACCCTGTCCGCCTCGGCGCTGAAGTGAAAGCCGAACATGTCGTTGGTGGAGGGGTAAGTCATCCCGCCGAGCATGACCACTGCGTCCGCCACGGGCAGCGATTCCACCCGGACTCCCGCGTACGGTCGCTCCAGCGAGGCGAGCAGCGAGGCCGGGATCGGCGTCGCTCCGACCACGTAGATGAAGGCCGCCAGCGTCGCGGTGCCAAAAGCGCTTCGCCATTTCCGATGGCTCAGCCGCCAGAGCGCGAGGGCCACGAGCACCAGCCAAAGGGCCGCCAAGGGGTCCAGATATGCGCTGAGCAACTTTGCCATAAGCCGCGACAGCTTAGCCGGCAAGCCCGGTCGAGGCGAGCAGAACGCGTGAAAGTGGACCGGGCGTTGGGGCCGGAATTCCGTTCGGAATTCCAGCAACCCTTCCTTTCCGTGGAAATTCAGACTGAGCGATCCGCAAATCCCGGCCCTGGCCCGCGGTGGACGAACGACGCCGGTGACGGAGCGGCGAAGGCCGTTGCCGACAAGCGACAATGTGGGGGAAAACCGGCGGGCACATGAAGCCGCCCCTGGGGCCCGCCTACCGCCACCTCCTTTTCGTCCGCGGCTCCAACTGGAAGCTGTTCCTGCCGGAATGGCAGCCCAGACGGGTCAGCCACTGTGCTCCCCCTCCGTCGCTGCCTGCGTCCGAAGCAAAGCCTGATGCGATGCTCCCGATCAACGGCTCAGAATGGGAAGGCGGCGGTTTCCAGAAAATGACCCTTGAGAACTAACGCGCCAGGTCCCTGGGGCAGTGTAAATCGCGCTCCCGCAGACAGCGTCAGGTTGGTGACAACCATACCCGTCAGCGGGTCAAACGCCCGGAACCGCAGCGGCCGCCGAGCCTGTAGGTCAACTCCGCCCCCCAGAATCCCCATCGGCAAGCACACAAACCGATCGCCCTTGGCGCTGCCAATGTTGCAGTCGCAGCCGTTCGTTGCGCCGCTCACCTCCGGCCAGTACCGGTCCGGTTGGCCGTTGCAGAACGCCGTGAACGGCGCGCCGGCTTCCCGTCCGTCGTTGCGCGCCCAGCTCGCCAGGTCTCGCGGCAGGATCTTAGGGAGGAACTGAAACGCACCGATCCCGGGCGTGTCCTCGAAACGCACGGCGCCACCGGCGGGCGGGCAACACCGTTCCCACCCGTAAATGCCCGCGCGCGAGTGAAAGACATAGCCTGGCAGATTGGCGAGGTAGGCAAAGACCGCGGCGGCGCACAGTCTGACCGGGTCGCTTTCCGAATTGACGGATGCGCCCGGGCCGATCGGTTCGTTACTGGTCACCGGCGGCACGCCGGCCAGGCGGCCAGCCCGATAACAGTCGCGCACCGGCAGCCAACCGCCCTCCGCAGTGCGGATGTCGCGGCTGAAATGAACCGTCGCCAGGTCCGCGGCGCTGCCCCGGTACAGCGCGATGATGCCCTGGTCGCTGGTGTCGTCGTTCGAAGTTATGGCCACCGGCACGGCCGTCCGGTCGGCGAGGTATTGCGCGAACGCCCGCAGGTCGGCAATGCCTTGCGGACCGGGAAAGCCGTTTTGCCAGGCTTCGTTCGCGACTTCGAGGTGGAGCAGTTGCGACTCGCGCCCGGCGATGTTCGCCAGGACGCCCTCCAGGTGCGCTCGCCGGCTCAAGGGGTCGGGCATGACGTATTGTGCGTCGGCGAAAATGGTCACTTCCGCGCGCAGGCCGTGTTGGGCCACGAGGTCGAGCAGGTCGCGGAACTGCCGCCAGTAATCCGGCCAGGCTTGGACTCGATGCCCGGCGCGGTTGGTGAAGGTCACCGGCGCAATCTCAAGTCCGTCCCAGTTGACCATGCTCAGGACGCGCACGTAGTTGAAGCCTTTCGCGGCGAGGAAACCCAGGTTGCTCGCTAATCGCGCCCGGTCGTACTTGGCATCGCGCAAGGCCTGGAAATAGGAAGCTCCCAGACCGAGAAATGGCCCGGAGTCGTCCGTGAATGAGTGTCCGTTCAGCCGGACCACGTTCCTGCTTCCGGGCCCCCCTCGCCCGCCGGTGTGACCGGGCGCGGCGTCGAGGGTGGGAGCGAGGGCGGCCCCGAGCCAGCTTGCGAGTAACGCAAGCGCCATCCGGCGACTGAAGGTGACTTTTGCTGGATTCATCATTTGCTGCGGTCAATGACCATCACGGGCGGCGCCATCTTGCGGTCGCCTTTCAGTGTGAGGGAGAGCCAATGGTCAGGGGTATTCGTGAGGGATTCGGTGCCGTCCACCTGGACGAGCGTGACCTGCTCGCGCGTGACCGGCACTTCCACCTGCGCATCGCCCGCACCGGCGACGGCCCAGAGGATCCAGACCTGGCCGGTCGCGGACGGAGGATCACCGTCGGGATGCCGGAACACCGCGGCGCGGCCACGCCGCACCTTGACTTCGGTGTCCGCGGCGTTCATGGGGAAGGGCCAGGGCAAAGTCCGGACGTAGGCGCGCACGGCGGCCCGCTCGTATTTCGAGGCGTCCATTACGCAGACTTTGCGCAGGCCGGCGGCGAACGCCCGCGTGAAGAACTGGATCCGCCAGGCCGCCCGGCGCTCGGCGGAGAGCAACCCGAGGAAATCATAGTTCCCTTCGGTGTGCCAGTAATCCAGCTTCCGCGGATAGCTGAAGCCTGGTGTGCGCTGTTCCCATTTTTCAAAGACCGCCCGCACCTCCTCAAACACCTGACCGACGGTCCGGGGTTCGCCGGCGAAGGCCGAGTCCAAGCCCTCGTAGTTGTGGAAACTAACCACGTCAACCGCCGGTCCGATCGAGTACGATTTGGCTTCGGCACGAAAGCTCGGCGACCCCGCCCTGCCGGCAGCATCCAGAGCAGCTTCGAGCCAGCGGAGCCCCTGCTTTCCGGAGGCGAGACCGGGCGCAACGATGACCGCCTTTGGATCCGCCGCCTTGATTCGTGCGACGGCGCCCGTGACAAACTCCGCGTAGTCCGCGGCCTGTCCTTCCCAGTGCGTCCGGTACATCTCCGGTTCATTGTCGAGTTCCCAGGCGCGCACTCCGTAGCGGGAGCCCCAGCCCTGTTCCTTGGCCAGCGTCCCGCCGGGGCGGTAGCGCCGGGCGAGTTTACCGGCGAAATCCACCAGCGCGTCCATCTTCCGCGGGGCCGATTTCCCTTTCTCCCGTCGCCCCGCCCAGGCTGGTGGCCCTCCGGCATTGCCCCCCACCACAGGGGCCTGCATCAGGATGTTCAACCGGCGCTTCTGCGCCGCGATGACGAACGCATCCAGCGCCCGCCAAGCCGACGGAAGTTGGGCGTTCAGATCGACCGCGCCATCCGGTTCCAGCGCGCTCCAATGAACGGGCATGAAGGTCCAGCGCAACCCCATTTCGACTTCCTTGTCCAGGTCCGGGACCTTCGAACTGCCCCACATGCCCCCGCCTTTGCCGTCCCAGCTTCCCGTGTGGCCGAGGTAAGGCGACTCGAAGCCGTCCAATCCCAAAGCGTCGAAGTCGCCCGGGGCCGGGGGCGCAAGGGCGTGCCTGGCCGGCGGGTAGGTTTGAGGAACCCGGTTCAGGACGCCGAACAGCAACCCAATCAACAGCCCGCCGAAGAGGACGATCACCCCACAACCCCAGATGCAGCCCTTCAGCAACCGGCGGCGAAACGTCCCCACCTTGGCGGCTCGCGCCGGTCCGCCTGCGCCGGCGGTCGGGTCCACGCGGTTCAAGCTGGCGGCCGGCTCGCTTTCGTCTTGAGACCAACGATTCGATCCCGAGGGCATGGCCGGCAGGGCGGGCGGGCTGGGAAACCAGGAATTGCCCCGACCTGAGTTGTCAGACTCCCAGCTTCTGTCAGCGGTGTAAGAGCCGGCTGTCATCTTTGGCCTCCTTTTCCACCTCCAGAAATGGCCGCGAGCCGACCCCCGACAGGCCCCACTGGTGAGCGAGAAGCAATTGGGCCGGATCAGCGCGCCCGCGTCAGACGCAGACGCCGCCGGAACAACAGGCTGGAGCCGCGCCGCACCAACTGGAAGGCGCCGCTGAGCAAACGGGCGGCCTTCGACAGCCGAGACGCTGCTCGCAAGCCCACTAGCGAGGCCCCCACCCAAACCGCCGGACGGGCGATGTGATAGATTTCGCGGACCTGATCGACCCAATGGAACTTGGAAACAACCACCTGGCGATGCAAACGAATGGCGCTCCGCTCGCGGTCACACTCGGCGATGAGGCGGCGCTTGTGCTCGGCAAGGTGGTTTAGTTCGGTTTGTGCAAGCATTCGCGATCCTTCCGGAACTCCTCGATCGTCCCGGCGAAAGGCCTCGGTCCGTCGCGGAAGCGGCGCCGGATACCCAACGTCAGCGCGACGGCGGCCCCGCCGTAGCCCACGGTTATCAGCACCAACACCAGGACGGGCGAGGTGTTCCACAGGGCAACCACCAGCGTGGCGGTCGCCGCCATCAAGGTCAACAAGCCCAAGACGATCACCACCGCGACACGAACCAGGAGGTCCAGGACGCGGAGCTTCTCCTCCCGCGCTTCGACGGCAAACAGTTCGAGCCGCCGCTGGGCCAAGCCCACGACGGACTCCACCATCCGCCGAAGCGAGTCCAAAAGCCCGTCGGGCGGCTTATCGCCGGAGGCCATGCGTTTACCGCCGGTTGATCAGCACTCCGAGCAGGAGGCCGAAGCCGAGGGCGGCGCCGATGGACTCGTACGGGTGGGCACGAATGACGCGGTCCGCCGCCTTGGCGCCAGCAATCGCGCGGTCTTCCAGCCGCCGGCAGGTCACTTTGGCCTTCTCGATCGAGGCCTGGAGCCGGGCGCGCAATTCCGCCGCCTTTTCACCGGCCTCGCCAGCGCTGGATTTCAACAGTTGCTCGGCGTCGTGAACCAGCGTCCGCAAATCCTCCGCCAACCGCTCGCGGGTCAACTCGTTCGGGTCCGCCACCATATTGTGATAATGCTCTTCCATGATCTTGAGCGCCACGATGCCCCAATGCGGCCCAACTGTCAAAGCCCGCCACCACCTTAGTCGCCACGACCCGGTGGTGTGCTGATCTCCAATGGCTGGCTGCGCCGGTGCCGCGGCGCAGGGCGGTGCCGCACCGCCGCCACCCCATTGGGACACTACCACCACCCGTCACCCCGCAGCCCGCGGCCAGCGAATCGGCGTGCGTTTCGCCTAACGTATCGACACTCATCGCGACCGCTGGTAGTAAACCCGCCGACACCAATGAAGACGATCCCCCAAGAGCGGTGGCTCCGCATCATCCCGGTGGCGTTGATGATGTACACGATCTCGTACGTGGACCGCACCAATGTCGCCCTGGCCTTCGATCCTTCGCTCTCCTCGGCCATGAGCGACCTGGGCATGGACGACAAGATCAAGGGCAATGCGATCGGCATCTTCTTTTGGGGCTACCTGGCGCTGCAAATCCCCGGCGGCTACCTGGCCAGCCGATGGAGTCCGCGCAAGTTGATCAGCATTTTCCTGGTAGCCTGGGGCGCGGCGGCCGTGGGCTGCGGCCTGGTCCAGACCGCCAACCAGTTCAAGTGGATGCGGTTCTTCCTGGGCGTGGCGGAAAGCGGCGTGTATCCCGCCACGCTGGTGCTGCTGGCCAACTGGTTCCCCAAAACCGAACGCGCACGGGCCAACGCCTACTGGATTCTTTGCCAACCGCTGGCCGTGGCCGGCGCGGCACCCTTCACCGGCTGGTTGCTCGGCCACACGAGCTGGCGGTTCGCGATCATCCTGGAAGGCGCACTGCCATTTCTCTGGCTGCCGGTCTGGTGGTTCTTCATCAGCGACACCCCGAGCCAGGCGAAATGGATTTCTCCCGAGGAGCGGAACCACCTCGAGACGACGCTGGCGCGCGAGGCCCGGCAGATCGAACCCGCCACCAAGGTGCCGTTCTGGCGCGCGTTGTGTCACCCGCTCGTGTTCGTGCTGGTGCCGATCTACTTCCTGCAAAATTGTGCGGCTTACGGCTGCAACACATTCTTGAGCGAGGCGCTGAAGTCGCCCGATCATCATTTCACCGGCTTTCAGACCGGGGTGCTGTATGCCGTGCCGTACCTGGTGGCGGCGGTGTTGATGATCCTCAACTCGCGCAGTTCGGACCGACGACAGGAACGCCGGATGCACGTGGCCTGGGTCTATGCGCTCAGCGGCGTGGGCCTGATCGGCAGCGTGCTCGCTGCGAAGCACTCGTTCTGGCTGTCGTTCGGCTTCCTGTGCGTCGCCATTCAGGGACCGTTCTCCGGCCAGGCCGCGTTCTGGGCCATCCCCGCCGAAACGCTGCCGCGGGCGGTGGTGGGCGGAGTCATGGGCCTCGTCAACGCAATTGGGAACGTCGGCGGCTGGGCAGGCAATGCCTTCGTGGGCGCGCTCAAGCAACAGACCGGCAGCACCGAATTGCCGTTCGCATTGCTGGGCGTCGGCATGTTCGTCGCCGCGGCACTGTGCTTTCTGCTGCCGCGATCGCGCCCGACGACAACCCCAGCACCCCCCGGTTGAGGCAGACTGCGGGACGGGGTCCGTCGGCAGCCGCGCAGCCTCACTTCACGAGTCGCGCGATTTCCTTGAAGGCCGGTGCCTGCGCCGTCCGCAGCAGTTCGAACAACACCATCTCCACGCCGGTCAACCGCGCCCCGGCAGCGCGCATCCGTTGCACACCCAGGTCGCGATTCGCGGCGGTGCGCGACGACACCGCGTCGGTGACGACCTCGACCTCGTATCCGGCCGCCAGCAGATCCATCGCGGTCTGATAGACGCACACATGCGCCTCGATGCCTGCGACCAGCACCTGCTGGCGTTCGGTGGTGGACAATTGGGCCAGAAACTCTTCGCTGCCGCACGCACTGAAGGAGGTCTTGGCGATCGGCCGCAATTCGGGCAGGAGCTCCGCCACTTCGGGGATCGTGGGGCCGAGGCCCTGTGGATATTGCTCCAGCCAGAGGATCGGCAGGCCGAGCGCCTGCGCGCCCTTCACCAGACGTTGGAGGTTCGCAAACAGCGCCTCCCGCTCGTGCATGAGCTGGGCGAGCTTGCCTTGGATGTCGATCAAGACGAGGACGGTTTGGTCGGTTTTGAGCATGGCGCGGCTGTTTTGCTTCGGCGCAGCCGTTCCTAACCGCGACGCAATGGCTTGTCCCGCCTTTTCCGAACCCGAAGCTTGCGCGAAGTGACGCGCGGTCGTGTCACCCGCAATCAGCCGCCGGTTGCGGGCGTGGCCGCGGTTGGTCTGCAACGGGGTCGCTCGCCGTTCACTCGAATGGTGCAAAGCATGACGCAATTGCGGCATGAATTGGCCGACGTTCGAACTGTTCGCGCGCGGTTCGCCCACCAGCGAGGTCTTCCGGCCCCTCGGTGAGGATGGGGGCCGAACGTTTGCGCGGCGGCGGGTTGCCAAACGGGCTTCCAGCCCGTACGGTCGCGGCACTTCGCCCTGACCTATGGACCAATACATCGAACGCGTGGTGGACTTGCTCGATCCGAGCCTGAACCGCCTTTACAACGTCACCCTGGATGAAGCCCGCGCCCGTGTGCTCAGCGGCCGGCCGCAAGCCGTGCGCGAAATCGACGGCTCTTTCGCCCTGCTCGCCCGCAACGGCAAGACCGTGCGCATGGCCCGTTCGCTCGACCGGCCGATGCGCTACTTCCTCGCCAAGCGCGCGGAAGGTCCGGCCTTGTTCGTCGCCGACCGCATGGACCGCATCCGCGACGCGCTCGTCGCCGAGGGCCTGGGCGGCCAGTTTCATCCCAGCTACACGCGGATGGTCCCCGCCCATCACGTCGTGGAAATCCAGCTCCTCGGCTGTCCCGATCCCGACCCGACTTACACGCGCTTCTTCACGCCGGAGCGCAACCGTTTTTCGACTGACCTGGATGAAATCGGCCGGCGCTACATCGGCGCGCTCGCGGAGGAACTCGCGAAGTGGCTCCACACCGTGCCGGAGCGCGAGCCGATCGGCGTGTGTTTCTCGGGTGGCATCGACAGCGGCGCCATTTTCCTCACGACGTACCACGTGATGCGCCAACTGGGCCTCAGCCCGGCGCGGCTCAAGGCGTTCACGCTCAGTTACGGTGATGGACCGGATTTGAAGCAGGCCGGCACGTTCCTGGACCGGCTCGGCCTGGGCCTCTTCCTGGAGCCCATCGAAGCCGAACTCGCCTCGCTCGACCCGGCGGAGACAATCCGCGTGGTGGAGGACTACAAGCCGCTCGACATCGAAGCGGCGAGCATGGTGCTGGCGTTGTGCCGCGGCATCCGCACGCGTTACCCGGACTGGAAACACCTCCTCGACGGCGACGGCGGCGACGAAAACCTCAAGGATTATCCCATCGAAGAAAACCCGGAGCTGACCATCCGCAGCGTGGTGAACAATCTCATGCTCTACCACGAAGGCTGGGGCGTGGGGCGCATCAAGCACTCGCTCACGTACAGCGGCGGGTTGAGCCGCAGTTACGCCCGCACCTACGCGCCGGCGCGGCACTTCGGCTTCGAGGGGTTTAGTCCGTTCACGCGGCCGGGCGTGGTCGAGGTGGCGGAAGGCATTCCATTCGCGGAACTCACCGGGATGGACGTCGCTCGGCTGTACGCGCTCAAAGGCGAGGTGGTGGCGCGCGGCATCAAGGCCCTCACGGGCCTGGACATGCCGGTGTTCGAGAAACGCCGGTTCCAGCACGGCGCCCTGCCGAAAGCCCGGCTCCGTCAGCGCCTGCCCGAACAGGAGACGGCCTACCGCAAGCAGTTCCTGGCGCTTTACCAGTAACTTCGTGCCGCCATGCGCATATCCAGCGCCGCTGAACGCCCAGTTTTGTGCGGGCGCGCCTGGCCTCCGCGCCAGCGTTGGGTGCGAGCGCTTGAGCGCCGCTTTACGGCGCGTCCATGACCAAGCCCGGTATTGAAATCAGATCCGCAACGGCGTCCGACGTGCCGTTATTGCTGACGCTGATCCGCCAACTCGCCGA
This sequence comes from uncultured bacterium, assembly GCA_963735925.1. Classification (GTDB taxonomy): domain Bacteria; phylum Verrucomicrobiota; class Verrucomicrobiia; order Limisphaerales; family J093; genus DSVZ01. The sequence continues at coordinate 179,629 of CAVTMT010000013.1, read as the reverse complement.
ATACGAGCATCTGGCCCACGAAGTCGTCGCCACCGAAGAATCGCTCGGTGCGGCGCTGTTCGGCCCGCGCCCGGCGGCCGAGGCGTTGATCGGCAGCCTCGAAGGCCAGGCGGTGGGTTTCGCCCTGTTCTTCCAGAACTTCTCCACGTTCCTCGGTCGGCCGGGTCTGTACCTCGAAGACGTATTCGTCCAACCCGCCTTCCGCGGTCGCGGGCTGGGCGAAGCGTTGTTGCGCCATGTTGCTCGCGAGGCTGTGCGCCGCAATTGCGGCCGGTTCGAGTGGGCGGTACTGGACTGGAACGAGGCCGCGATTCGCTTTTACCAGAAACTGGGGGCGCGGCAACTCAACGACTGGCGGATCTTTCGTGTGACCGACGACGCGCTCCGCCGGCTGGGAAGCTGACCTTCGACCTCTCGTCGCTTCTGCCGGGTCCTTTCCCTGGCGCGCGCGATCTGCCAACGACGGTTTGACACGCCCGGACCTGACCATAGGCTTGCGGGGTTCACGGAACCGGCCCGAACGCCTTGCCTCCCGAGCAGCGCCGAAGGGCCGGCGTTCGCGTGGCGAATATGAACCGACACCCTACGAACCAACGAGGCTCCCCAGCCGCCTCGAAACGCAGTCCTTTGACCCGAGCCGTGATCGGCGGCTTAAGCGCACTAACGATGATGTCGAATCTCGCAGCCTCCACCTCGTCCAACGCGGCCGGTCCTCTGGTCGCTGAATGGCAGGGCCCGCAGGGCGGCGTGCCGCCGTTCGATCAAGTCCAGGTGCCACAGTTCAAGCCGGCCTTCGAGGCGTCGATGACCGGTTACCGCGCCGACATCCTGGCCATCGCCGAGCAACCGGACGCCCCGACCTTCGAGAACACCATCGCTGCGCTCGAACGCGCCGGCCGCGCCTTCGACCGCGTGCAATCCGTGTACAACGTCTGGAGTTCCACGATGAGCACGCCGCAATTCCAGGCTGTCGAGCGTGAGATCGAGCCGAAGCTGGCCGCCATCCGCGACGAAGTCTTCCAGAACGAAAAGCTCTTCCGACGCATCGCCGCCGTGTATGAGTCGCCTGACAAGGCGAAGCTCACGCCCGAGCAGCAGCGCCTGGTCTGGTTCGACTACACCAATTTCGTCCGCGCCGGCGCGAAGCTGGACGCCGCCGGTAAGGCGCGCGTCGCGGCGATCAACCAGCGTCTGGCCACGCTTTACACGACCTTTAGCCAGAATCTGCTCGCCGACGAGGAAGGCTACGCCACGGTCATCACCAACGCGGCTGATCTCGCCGGTTTGCCGGACTCGTTCCGCGCCGCGGCTTCCGCCGAGGCCGAACGGCGGGGATTGAAAGGCCAGTGGGCCGTCGCCAACACCCGTTCGAGCGCCGAGCCATGCCTCACTTACGCGTCCCGCCGCGACCTCCGCGAGCAAGTCTGGCGGAACTTCATCAGCCGCGGCGACCATGCCGGCCCGCGCGACAACAAGCCGCTCATCACGGAGATTCTCCAATTGCGCGCCGAGCGGGCGAAGCTCCTCGGTTACCCCACCCACGCGCATTGGCGGCTCGAAAACACGATGGCCAAGACACCGGAGCGCGCGCTGGAACTCATCGAGGCGGTCTGGCAACCAGCCGTCGCGCGCGTCCGCGAAGAGGTCGCCGACATGCAGCAGGTTGCCGACGCGGAAGGCGCCGGGGTCAAGATCGAGCCGTGGGATTACCGCTATTACGCGGAGAAGGTGCGCAAGGCCAAGTACGACCTCGATGAAAACGAGCTCAAGCCTTACCTCCAGCTCGAAAAGCTGCGCGAAGGCATGTTCTGGGCGGCCGGGCAGCTCTACGGCTTCACCTTCACGCAAGTCACGAATGTCCCGGTCTATCACCCGGACGTGCGCGTCTGGGAGGTGAAAGCCGCCGACGGCCGGCACGTCGCGTTCTTCTACTTCGATCCCTACGCCCGGCCGGGCAAGCGCTCGGGCGCCTGGATGAACGCCTATCGCAACCAGGAACGCTTCGAGCGCGAGGTCACCACGCTCGTCTCGAACAACTCGAACTTCATCAAAGGCGCGCCCGGCGAACCGGTGCTGGTGTCGTGGGACGACGCCAAGACGCTCTTCCACGAGTTCGGTCATGCGCTGCATGGCCTGTGCTCGGACGTGAATTACCCGTCCCTGTCCGGCACCAGCGTGCCGCGCGACTACGTCGAACTCCCGTCGCAAATCAATGAGCGTTGGCTGCCCACGCCGGAGGTGCTGAGTCGGTTCGCGCTCCATTACCAGACCGGCCAGCCGATGCCGGCGGCGCTGGTCGAGCGGGTCAAGCAGGCCGCGAAGTTCAACCAGGGCTTCGCTACCACCGAGTTCCTGGCCAGCGCGCTGATCGACATGAAGCTCCATCTCGCCGGCGACCGCCCCATCGACCCGGCGACGTTCGAGCGCGAGGAACTGGTCAAAGCCGGCATGCCGCATGAAATCGTCATGCGCCACCGGATCCCGCAATTCGCGCACATCTTCGCCGACGAAGGCTACTCGGCTGGCTATTATAGCTACCTTTGGGCCGACACCCTCACGGCCGACGCGGCAGAGGCGTTCCGCGAAGCCGGCGGACTTTACGACCAGGTCATCGCCGCCAAATTCCGCGCGAACGTCCTGTCCAAAGGCAACACCGAGGACCCGGCCGAGGCGTACCGGGCGTTTCGCGGCCGCGACGCCGGCATCGCCGCGCTCATGCGCGACCGAGGGTTCCCGGTGCCGGCGGGGGCGAAGTAAATCGCCTCGGTTCGGGATTGTCGGCCGCGACCATCAGGAAGTCTCTGGCCCGTGCAGTAGCGACAGGCGGACGACCAGGTCTGGATGCTGAAATCGCGCCGCCGCCGCAGACTCGAGTCGTGGATGCGACTTCGGCGGCGACAGTCGTCGCGGAATCGCACGCCGGCCGATTCCCCTCGAGCCGCGCCGTCCGTGGTTTACGGAAATGCGGGCTTGCACTCCCCTCGCGGGAATGTTACCAAGCGCCCCTTTGTGCAATTGTTGACCTATGGCGAAACGTTGTGAACTGACCGGCAAAGGCCCGATGAAGGGCAGCATCATCTGGCGCAGTGGCAAGCCCAAGAAGCAGGGCGGCATCGGCACGCATGTCACCGCCATCACCAAGCGGCGTTTCCTGCCGAACCTGCAGCGGGTAAAGGCGCTCATAAATGGCGAGGTGCGCTACATCCGCGTCTCCACTTGCGCGCTCAAGAAAGGATTGGTCGTCAAAGCCCCGAAACGGACCTGGAAGGCCCCGGCGGCGGCCGCCAAGACGGCCAAGGCGGCCTGAGCCCGCGCGGTCATTGACCCTGTTCCGGGCGAGGCCCCAACGCCTCGCCTTTTGCTTTGCTGCGGCCGGCCGCGGTCTCCCCAGTGTCCCCACGCAGCGCGGGGCCTCGAACCCACGCGCTCCTCTCTCTCAGATCGCCAGGCAGAACATCGCGTCCCGCAGTTTGGGCTCGAACCAGGTGCTTTTCGGCGGCATGAGCCCGCCGCGGTCGGCGATCGCCATCAGTTCTTCAATCCCGGTCGGGTGCATCGCCAGCGCGCAGGCGTACTCGCCGCCTTGGACCAACCGCACCAGTTCGCCCGGACCCCGGATGCCGCCGACAAAACCAACGCGCTCGCTCGTCCGAGGGTCCTCGATGCCGAAGATCGGCCCCAGCACGTGCCGCTGCAGCAAGGCCACGTCCAGGCGCTCCGCCGGGTCGGCCAGGTTCGCCAATCCGGTTCGGAATCGCAGCCAGCGCCAGCGGCCTGCCAGGTAAAGGCCCACCTCGTGTCGCCCGGCCGGCACGCCGCTCCCCCCGTCTTCGATCTGGAACACCTCGCCCAACCGGGCCAGCAAAGCCACCGGAGCGAGGCCGTTCAGATCCTTCAACACGCGGTGGTACGGCAGGATCTTCAGCGCGTCGTGCGGGAAGATCACACTCAGAAAACCTCCGCTGCCGCCGGCGCCACGGCGCGCCTGGAACACCCGGGCCGCCGCCGCCGATCGGTGGTGTCCGTCCGCGATGTAGAGCCGCGGCAGGGCGGCGAACTGCGCTGCGAGGAACGCCACTCCCTCCGGGTCGCCCACCGTCCAACTCGAGTGCCGCACGCCGTCCGCCGCGACAAAGTCCACGTCCGGTGCGCCTGCGGTGCGCTCGTGCGTGAACGCCGCCAGCGCGGGCTGCGCCGGGTGGAACAGGAAGGCCGGTCCGGTCTGTGCGTGGAGGGTCTCGATGTGGCGGACGCGGTCGTTCTCCTTGTCCGGCCGGGTCAACTCGTGCTTCCGCACCCCGCCGTCGAGATACTCCTGGCAACTGGCCGCGCCCACGATGCCGGTCTGGCTGTGCGCCCCCATGACCTGGCGATAGCAGTAATAGGCGGGCCGTGCGTCCGCCACGAGCGCCCCCTGCGCCAGCAATCGTTGCCACGCCAACCGCGCCTGCGCATACGTCTCCGCCGCGTACGGATTCGCGCCGGCCGGACCGTTGATCTCCGGCCGGCTGACGCGCAGGAAGCTGAGCGGATTGTCCGCGGCCAACCGGCGCGCCTCCGACTCGGACATCACATCGTAAGGCAGTTCGCAGATGCGGACAGCCAGGTCGGGTCGCGGCCGCACCGCGGCAAATGGTTTTACCGTTGCCATGATCGGGGGCGCGAAGATAGGCGCGGGTCCGCCGGAGCGGAAAGCCAAATCTGGCGCCGCTGACCACGGGGCCTTAGCCGGCGTTCCGGACGCGGAATTCTGCTGCAAATCCCGGACCGGCCGGCTTGAATCGCGCAAGTCAAACTACTCGCCCCGATCAACCGTTATGAAATACCGCGTCCGTTCGCTCCTGGCCGCCAGCCTGTCCTGGGGCCTGCTTTGCCCGGCCGCCCAGTTCAAGTCCCCCACCCTGACCCTGACCGTGCCGGACGGGTTCGAGGTGGAAGCCGTCGCCGGCCCGCCGCTGGTGTTGCGGCCGATGATGGCGGATTTCGACGAACAAGGCCGCCTCTATGTGGCCGATTCGTCCGGGTCCAACGACCGACCCGAACAGCAGCTCCGGGAAAAGCCGCACCGCATCGTCCGGCTCGAAGACAGCGACGGCGACGGGCGTTTCGACCGTTCGGTCGTTTTCGCCGACCAACTCATGTTCCCCGAAGGCGTGCTCTGGCACGAGGGAGCGGTCTATACCGGCGCGCCACCGACCATCTGGAAGCTGGAAGATACCGACGGCGACGGCGTCGCGGACCGCCGCACCCCATGGCACGAAGGCAAGACGCTGACCGGCTGTGCGAACGACCTGCACGGACCGTACCTCGGACCGGACGGCTGGATCTACTGGTGCAAGGGCGCGTTCGCGAAGCAAACCTACGAGCGTCCGGGACACCGGCCGATCGCCGACAGCGCGGCGCACCTCTTCCGCGCCTTGCCGGACCACACGGAACTCGACGCCGTCATGGGTGGTGGCATGGATAATCCGGTCGAAGTCGCCTTCAGCCGCGAGGGCGAAGCGTTCTTCAGCACCACGTTTTTTCATCACCCCGAAGCCGGGCTGCGGGACGCAATCGTCCACGGCATCTACGGCGGCGCGTATCCCAAGGCCCACGGCGTCCTCGACGACCTCCAGCGCACCGGCGACCTGCTCCCGCCGCTGGTCGAACTCGGCCCCGCCGCCGCGTGTTCGCTGACCCGCTACGACTCCGCCGGGTTCGGGCCGGAGTTCGAGAACAACCTGTTCTCGACCGAGTTCAATCTGCGCAAGGTGATGCGCCATGTCCTGGAACCGCTCGGCAGCACGTACCGTTCGAAGAACGAGGATTTCCTCGTCGCCGACAATCCGGACTTCCACCCGACGGACGTGTTTGCGGATGCCGACGGCAGCCTGCTGGTGATCGACACCGGCGGCTGGTACAAGATTTGTTGCCCGACCTCGCAGCTCGCCAAGCCCGACGTGCTCGGCGGCATTTACCGCATTCGCCGCACGGGCATGAAGCCGGTGGCAGACCCGCGCGGATTGAGACTGTCCTGGGCCGCGGTGAAACCCGAGGAACTGGCCGGCCGGCTGGGCGATTCCCGCCCGGTCGTCTGCAATCGCGCCATCCAACAACTGGCGGATCGGGGCGCGGCCGCGATCCCGGCGTTGAACGCCGCGCTGCAGCGCTCCGGCTCCGTCGCCGCGCGCCGCAACGCCGTCTGGGCCTTGACGCGCGTCGCGGACCCGGCGGCGCGCGTCGCCGTGCGGACCGCGCTTGACGACGCCGACCCCGGCGTACAGCAGACCGCCCTGCATTCCGTGGCCATGCGCCGCGACGCCGCTGCGCTGCCTCGCTTGCTGGCTTTTCTCAATTCGCCCGATCGCTTCCACCAGCGCAAGGCCGCGGAAGCCCTGGGCCGGATCGGCGACAAATCCGCCGTGCCGGCCTTGCTCGCCGCCGCGGGCGAGTTCCGTCGGGGCTTTCCGGACGACGCGGCGGCGGTGCGCGTTCACGAACACGCACTCCTCTTCGCGTTGATCGAGATCGCCGACGCGGCCGGCACGCGGGCGGGTCTCGCCTCGACCAACCCGTTCACGCACCGCGCGGCACTGATCGCGCTCGACCAGATGGACGGCGGTGGTTTGCAGGTGACGGAAGTCGCCCCGCTGCTGGGCGCCACCGATTCCACCTTGAAGAGCACCGCCGCCTGGATCGCCGCCCACCACGCGGCGTGGGGCGGGGCTCTGGCCGGATTCTTCCGCGAACGAATCGATGCCTCCGACCTGTCGGCGTCGGAACGCGAGGAACTCGAGCGCCAACTGGCGGTGTTCGAGCGCGACCCCGCCATTCAACGATTGGTCGCCGAGAAGCTCGCGGACACGGCGCTGCCCCGTGCGACGCGCTTGGTGATGCTGCGCTCGATGGCCGGATCGGGACTGAAACCGGTGCCGCCGAGCTGGCTCGCGGCCTTGCCTGCGCGGCTGTTGGAACCGGATGCGGAACTGGTGCGAACCACCCTCGCGACGGTGCGGGAGCTGCCGTTGAACCAGACCCACGTCGCCGAGCTCACCGCCGCCCTGTGGCACGTGGGCCGCGACGGCAGCCGGCCGGCGGACTTGCGGGTGGAGGCCCTGGCGGCATTGCCCGCCGGCGCCAGCGACCTCGATGCGCCGACTTTTGCGCTGTTGACGCAGCAACTCGATCCGGGCCTGCCGGCTGCTCAGCGCAGTGCCGCGGCCAGCGTGCTGGCGAGGGCCCGGTTGACCACGGAACAGCAGACCGCGCTGGCGCAGGCGCTCAAGGGCGTGGGCCCGATGGAACTCAACCGCCTGCTCGACGCATTCGAAGGCGCCACCGACGAGGCCGTGGGACGCCAGCTCGTCGCCTCGCTGAAAGCCTCGAAGGCATTGGCCAGCGTGCGCGTGGACTTGCTGCGTCAGCGGCTCGCCCAATTCCCGCCCGGCGTCCAGGAGGCGGGGCACGAGTTGCTCAAGCTGCTCAACGTCGATCCCGCGGAACAGGCGGCACATCTGGAATCGCTGCTGGCTGAACTGAAGCCGCTCGGCGGCGACGTGCGCCGCGGGCAGGCCGTGTTCAACAGCCAGAAAACCGCGTGTTCGACCTGCCACGCGATGGGTTATCTGGGCGGCAAGGTCGGCCCGGACCTCACCAGCATCGGCCAGATCCGCACCGAGCGCGATTTGCTGGAGGCGGTGGTTTATCCGAGCGCCAGCTTTGTGCGCAGCTTCGAACCGGTCATCGTCGAAACCAAGGACGACGAGGAATACAGCGGCGTCGTGGCCCGCGACACGGCGGACGAGTTGGTGCTCATTACCGGCGCGGACACCAAGGCGCGGGTGGCTAAAAGCGACATTGCCCAAATGCGGCCGGGCACGGTCTCGGTCATGCCGTCGGGGTTGGCGGACCAGCTCTCCCGGCAGGAACTGGCGGACCTGCTGACGTTCCTCAAGCACACCCAATGGGGCGCGAAATAGCAGCGGCTGGCCGCCGGCGGTACCGCCATGCTTCCCCGCTTCCGAACCGGTGGCCTTCGGCCGAATCCCAGCGAGAGCGCTCCATCCAACTTCTTGTTGCATATGCAACAAGAAGTTGTCCGCCCCGTGCAGGCATCGGTGCGTTTGCATTTCGCTGCACCCGCTTTGGCCGCACACGCAATTCGGTCCCGCGAGTGTCCCGAGCCTCGGACTACGGTGCGAGCCGCTCGATCAGCCAGCCGCCTTCGGGCTTGGGCGTGTAGCGGAAACGGTCGTGCAGGCGGCTGCTGCGGCCCTGCCAGAACTCGAAGTCGCGCGGCACGACCCGGTAGCCGCCCCAGAACGACGGCAACGGCACCTGGCCTTCGCGAAACTTGCGTTTCATCTCCGCCCACTTCGCCTCCAGCAGCGAGCGCGTGGTGATGACGCTGCTCTGCGGCGAGGCCCAGGCCGCGACCTGGCTGCCGAATGGGCGGGTCACAAAATAGGCCACCACCTCCGCCGTCGGAATCCGCGTGGCCGTGCCATTGATGGTGACCTGGCGTTGAAGCGCCAGCCAGGGGAACAGCAGCGACACGTTCGGGTCGCCGGCGATTTGTCGCGCCTTGCGGCTCTCGATGTTGGTGAAGAAGACGAAGCCGGACGGGTCCCATTTCTTGAGCAGCACCGTGCGCAGGGTGGGACGGCCGTCGCTCCCCACGGTGGCGAGACTCATCGCGTTGGGCTCAATGATCTCACTTTTGCACGCCTGCTCGAACCAGACCTCGAACTCCTCGAATGGGTCCGGCTTCAGATCCCGGCGGTGGAGTTCGCCGCGGGTGTAGTCCTGCCGCATGTCACCAATGTTCATGGCCTCGAAAAACCACGCGCAGGCTCGGTGCAAACCGGCAAATCCGCAAGCGCCGGGTCCCCAAACGAAGGCCACGGCGCGCCGCGTCCGGCGGTGATGCCCGCTTCACGGACCGCCCAGAAAACCGCCGTGGCGGGCCATCCAGTAAGGCAGCAGCCAGAACACGCCGTCGCTTTCGGTCTGGCCGCCGTCCCCTTGCCGCGCCAGCCAGGGGTTCTGGTCCGTGCGCGTAAAACCGGTTTCGCTGGGCGGCAGGAGCCGCTCGGTCTGCCATGCCTCGACTTCGGGAAAGCGCCTTAGGCGGACATCCTCGCGGGTGGAATTGTCCACGGTCCACCGGACCAGATCCAGCGGGGTGTCGCGGAGGGCCGCGAGCGCGGCGTTCAAATCAGTCCGGTGCGGCCGGGCGTAGGTCGCGTACAACATCTCGAAGAAGGGATTGCCGTCCGCGCGGAAGGCGTCGTGCCAGCGCTCAAAGCTCGTGCGGTACGTCCGCCGCAAACGCGGATCCCGTTCCAGGGCGAGCAAGGGCGGATAGGCAAACGCCAGCAACTCGGCGTCGATGTGCGTGCGCCAGGCCGGATTCAGGTTCGGCGCCGCCAGCGCGTTGCGGTCGTAATGGTGCTCCGCGATCAACCGCCGATAGTGCGCCTCATACTTGGCGTCGCCGGTGACGTGGTGGGCCAGCTTGAGAAAGGAGAGCAACTCCACCGAGTTGATCCCGCGCTCCATGGCCCAGTCCGGATCGCCGTTGAGCCGCCCGGGCGCCCAGACACCCCACCGGGTGGGTTGGCCGTCCAGGTCCGTGAGCGTGAAGCCATGCTCGATCAGGTGGTCCGTGATCCGCCGAACCTGTTCCCGAATCCGCTCGCGGTCGGCGGGCGTCGCGGCCAGTTCGTGAAAGGCGAAATAGCCGAAGAAGTGCGCCGTGATCTCGTCGCTGCTGGTGTCGCCTTTCCACAACCAGGCGCCGTCCGCGGAGGGTCGCCAGCGCCCGGGCACGCGTTTGTCGCGAGGATCCGCCACCTGCCGCGTGGCCCATTCGGCTTCGGTGAGAACTTCGTTCGGGTCGTGGACAGCCTTCCAATCCGCCGGCACCACCGTGCGCGCGACGAAACCAGGCGTGCCCGTGACGCGCTGCAGGAATTCCAGAGCGGCGAAGGCCCGGCGCGCGTTGGCCAACGCGGCCGGGTCGTGGGTCGCCGCATAACGATAGGATTCCATTGCGAGATAAACCGCGGTGTATCCCCCGTCGTTGTCGTCGTCGGTCGGCGTCCACGTCGAAAGGTCGCCCGGTGTCCGCAACCGGCATTTCTCGACGATGCCCGGCGGGCGCACGTGGCGCGCCTCGAGGATGCTTTGAAACCGCGCCGCCTTCGCGACGAGGGTGAGCCGGACCTGGCGCAGCACGCTGACGCCGCCGGCCGTCGCCACCCAGGCCGCTCCGTCCGACCCGAAGGCGATGTCGCGGACGTCGTCGCTCAGCAGCCACCGGGGCGAGGCGCGCACCGCCCATCGACGGCCCGCTTGCCACGCCACGCCCTGGCCGGTGCCCACCCAAATCCGGCCGTCGGCTGAACGCGCCACGCAGCGCACGTCCGCGGAAGGCAGGCCATCGGCGGGACGAAACTGCCGGGCCAGCCGGTCGCCTTTGAAAACCTGCAACCCACCCAGCGTAGCGGCCCAGATCTCTCCGTGAGCGCCAAAGGCCAGGCCGCGCACGCTTGCACTCACCTCGTCGAAAGGAATCGGGAGATAACGGCCGGTCCCGTTCGTCCACCGATACAGACCCATGGCCGTGGCAAACCAGAAGGTGCCGTTCGCGCCGATCGCAACCCGGCTCAGGTAGTGGGTGCAGCCGGGATCGAAACGCTCCGTTCCCGCCTCGCCGACACGGAAGAAACCGCCGGGGCCGCCCGCGAGCGCCAGGCCGCCAGCCGCGGCGACCGCCGCCACCGGTCCAGCCACCCCCGACACTGGCCGGGCTTCCGCGTGCGTGAGTCGGTACAAGCCACTCCCGGTGCCCGCCCAAACCGTGTCGCCAGCCGCGGCCACGGCGAAGGCGGGCCGCAGTGCCTCCGCCGGGGCAACGGGCTGCCAGGCCGTCCGCCCGGGACCAGTGACAAAAACACCGTCGCGCGTCGCCGCCCAGACCTGGCCCTGCGCGTCGATGGCGAGCGCGCGCACGTCGTTGGCCGCGTCCGTGCCGAGGGGCCGAGGCTCATGGACCTCCTGGCTGAATGGCGAATCCGCTGCCGGTGAGGTTGCCGCCGCCGGGCAGCTCGCCAGGCAGGCGGCGGCCAGGAACCAGGTTCGTGGCCGGCCGTGAGGAATTCGCATACGGGCCACACTCAACCAGCGGTGCCCCGGGGCGTCCAGCCGAAGCGGCGGCGGCGAAGTTGGCCGCGCCGGCGGACAGTCTCGGGCGGCGGACTTGACCCTGCGCCGCGCGACCGTTTACATCGCCGGTGCATGAACACCCGCCTGAGTCTTGTGAAGCTGGGCCTGCTGGCTGCCTTTGCCTTCGCAGCGCCCACCTGGGCTGAGAACAACGCCCTCACCGACGCCGAGAAGGCCGACGGCTGGAAGCTGCTCTTCGACGGCCACTCCACCGCCGGTTGGCGCAATTTCAAGAAAGCGACTTTTCCGACCAAAGGCTGGGTGGTGGAGGACGGTTGCCTCAAACACACGCTCAAAGGCGGCGGCGGCGACCTCATCACGGATGCGAGCTTCGACGACTTCGAACTGAGCTTCGAGTGGCGGTTGGCGCCCGACGGCAACAGCGGCGTGAAGTATTTCATCACCGAGGACCGCAACAGTGCGATCGGCCACGAATACCAGCTTGTGACCGCGAACGATCCGGAAGCCTCCGGACAGCCCACGAAACACGTCACCGCGAGTTTCTACGACGTGTTGCCGACGCGCATGGCCATCAAGCTGCGGCCGGCCGGGGAATTCAACACGTCGCGGATTCTGGTGCGTGGGAACCACGTCGAGCATTGGCTCAACGGCGAAAAGACGCTGGAGTACGAGCTTGGCAGCCCGGAGGTGAAAGCGGCGGTGGCGAAGAGCAAGTTCAAGAGCGTCGCCGGATTTGGGGAGAAGCTCCGTGGCCACATCCTGCTTCAGGATCACGGCGGGGAGGTCTGGTTCCGGAACGTGAAGCTCCGCGAGCGCTGGCCTTAGCCGCCGGCAAGCGCCGACAGGATCGGAGTCGCGGGTGCCGGAGCGGCGGAGGCCTCTCCGATCGGCGTGGGCGCGTGACGGCCGGCACGAGCTCTCCGGATGGTGGGTCCGTGCCTGGAAGATAGTATTATGAACAATACGTGTGCGCGGTTCACGGCAAGGTCCGGTCGGCTGCTGGCGAAGTGCGTGGTGGCGGTTTCCCTGGTCGCTGGGCAGAGCGCTCCCGCGGCGGCGCCGGCAAGCCCGCGGGGAGGTGGCCCGTACGACTTCGACCGGACGATCACCCGCCCGGTCCTTGAGCACTATCTTGCCCGGGCCATCACGATGGAGGGATTGCTCAACGGTCGTGGCGACCTGGCGGACAACCTCCGGATGCTGCGGAGCCTGGGCGCCAAGTTCATCGGCCGCAGCCTCTGCTTGTGGGGCGGAGAGGCCGCGTTGCTGGGCAATCTCGAACGCGCCAAGCAGCAGGTCCCCCAAGTCCACGCCGCCGATCCGGACATGATGCTGCAAGCCTGCATCTTCGAAATCGTAACCACGCAGGTGGATCAGGTGCCCGTGCCGGACTGGGCTTTCGTGGCCCTGGGACAGCCCGTGGAGAAGAGGAGTTTCCGGTACGCCGACATGCGGTATGCCGACGGGCGTTTCAAAGATCACTGGCGGCCCGGCCAGTCGGTACCGGATGTGAGTCGTCCGGAGACGAAGCTCTGGTTCTATTTTCTGGGGGCCTCGTTCATCGATGTGGGTTGCGAGGCGATCCACCTGGGCCAGACCGAGCTCATGAACCAGAACGATCCTCATCTGGATCACTATGCCCAGGTACTCGCATTGCTCCGGTCGCACGCGGCGCAACACGCCCGCCGGCACCTGGTGCTGTTCGATTCCCATGTTCCCAGCGGCGGTCTCGTGCGCGACGGGCAACTGTTGATGGACTTCCATTCCTTCCCCTTGCGGATCATGGAGGTGCCGGAAACGCCGCAGGCGGCCCTCCTCAAGTTGGGGTTCTCCGATGGCATCTATGGCCGGAGCAAGGGCGGCAGGACGTTCAGCGGCTGGACCTGTGAGCACCTGCCCTACTTGGTGGAGATCGACAACTGGGGGGTGAGCCGGCAGCCGGGACAGGCGGGAGCGGGCGGCATCTGGATTTGGGGCTACGACGAAATCTCCTGGTTCGCCCACCAGAGCAAACCCTATCGGGCGGAGTGGCTGCGCTACGCTCACGATTGGGTGCAACGGACCGATCCGAATGGTCATCTACAGATGCCCGGCAGCCGTACGCTCGCCTCGCCCGTGAACGGCGTGCACTGGTACTTCGCCAACCGGCCGAGCCCGGTGGTCCCGAACGGGTTTGACGATGAAGCGGCGATACGCGCCGTTTGGAGTGACGAACCCACGAGGCCGTAAGCACTCAGCGCGTCGCGACATGAAACCCGACTTCCGGATTCTCCTGGCTGCCGGCGTGATGTGCGCCGGCTGGCTCGCGTCCGCAGCCGTCGCCGGCACCGACTCTTCCGGGCCAGGGCAGGCGCCCGCGCCGGATTTTGGCCCGAACGTGCTGATCTTCGATTCGTCGATGACGAACCTCCAGAGCCGGCTGGATGCGCTTTTCGACGAACAAGAGCGCAGCCAGTTCGGTCCCGGTCGATATGCCTGTCTCTTCAAGCCGGGGCGGTACGACCTGGACGTGCAGGTGGGCTTCTACATGCAGGTCCTGGGTCTGGGTCGATCCCCGGACGATGTCTTGATCACGGGTGCGGTGCGGTCGAAGGCCCGTTGGATGGCCAACCACAATGCCACCTGCAACTTCTGGCGCGGCGTCGAAAATCTGGCGGTCACCCCCACCCAAGACGAGCACATCAACATCTGGGCGGTCTCCCAGGCCACCGCGCTGCGGCGCGTCCACGTGAAGGGGGCGTTGCATCTGTGGGACGGTGGATGGTCCAGCGGGGGGTTCATCGCCGACTGCAAGATCGACGACCAGGTCAACTCCGGTTCGCAGCAACAGTGGTTCTCTCGCAATGCGGAATGGGGCCGTTGGAAGGGCGGATCGTGGAACATGGTGTTTGTGGGCACCGTCAACCCGCCCGCGGGCGGGTGGCCGGAAGCGCCGTACACGGTGATCGACCGCACGCCGGTCATACGCGAGAAGCCATATCTCTATATCGATGAGCGGGGCCGCTACTTTGTGATGGTTCCCGGTCTGGCGACCGGGGGCACTTCGGGAACCACCTGGTCCTCCGCACATCCCGCCGGGACGCCGATTCCAATCGAGCATTTCTACCTGGCCCATCCCGACGCCGACATGGCCGACAGCATCAACACGGCGTTAAATGCGGGCAAGAACCTCCTGTTCACGCCGGGCCTCTATCATCTCGAGGGCAGTATCCTGGTCCACCGGCCCGGCACCGTGGTCCTGGGACTGGGATACCCGACGCTGCAACCGGTCAACGGGTCGCCGGCGCTGGTGATCGCCGACGTCGATGGCGTGAAAGTGGGAGGCATCCTGATCGAGGCCGGAACCACCAATTCCGCCACGCTCCTGCAAGTCGGCGAACCCGGCGCCCGCACGTCTCATGCCGGGGACCCGGTGTTTCTTTGGGACATCTTCTGCCGGGTGGGCGGTGCCCAGGCGGGCGCGTTCGACCTGTCTGGTCACCCTCAACTCTCACGATGTGGTCGGGGACAATTTCTGGCTTTGGCGTGCGGACCACGGTCGGGGCGTGGGCTGGAACTCCAATCCCAACAAGCACGGCCTCATCGTGAACGGCGACCATGTGACGCTCTACGGTCTGTTTGTTGAGCACGCTCAGGAGTATCAGACGGTGTGGAACGGCGAAGGCGGCCGGGTCTTCTTCTACCAGTCGGAGATGCCTTACGATCCCCCGAGCCAGGAAGCCTGGCGACACGGGGCGGTCAACGGTTACGCCTCCTACAAGGTGGCGGACGCCGTCGCCACCCACGAGGCTTGGGGACTGGGCGTGTATTGTGTGTTCTACGCCGCGCCGGTCGTGGCCGAGAACGCCTTCGAGACGCCCACGGTGCCCGGGGTGAGGCTGCACCACTTGGTGACGGTCCGATTGTCCGGCCGCCCCGACAGCGGCATCCAACATATCCTCAACGGCACCGGTCCCTCCGTCATCACCACCCGAAAGGCGACGATGGACTGACCGAGTGCCCTCATTCTCTTGCGGTGACGTTCGTAGCCTGGTGGGATTGCGTCCACTCCGTCTTCGTTGACAGCCACTTCAAACCGGCGCTCGGCGAATCCGGCGGTGCCTCACACCGTACCCACTCGAAGCGGCAGCGACCGTCCGGCAAAACGATAAAGGCCGGAACCTGTGCTGACAGGTTCCGGCCTTGCAGAGCGGGCCGGGAAGCCGCGGTCAGAACTTCTTCCTGGCTTCGATGTACACAAACCGACCCCGCAGGTCGGCCGTGTCGCGGTCATAGTTGTCCGCGAAGGCCGCCACCACCAAGGGAGGTTCCTCGTCGGTGAGGTTGATGACACCCGCCGTGATCTTGGTGTCCCACGGCAGTTGGTAACTGGCCTGGAGGTCGAACGTCAGGTAGTCCGAGATCTCGCGCGAATAGCCCAGCGCGGTCGAATCATCCAGGTAGGAACAGATGTAGTTGCCCGTGAGACCGGCCTCGAAGTTGCCCTTCGACCAGAACAAGCTGCCGGTGAGCTTCAGGCGCGGCAAGCTGCCCAAACCGAACGACTGGCTCGGATCGACGAAGTCGCCCAAACGATCCACCAGTCCGTCGCCGGGGATGTTCTCCTGCTCGAAGGTCAGGTAGTACGTGCCGGCCACCGAGGTGGTGAAGGTGCCGGTATTGTCGGTCACGAGTTGGTGCGTCGCCGACCAGTCGATGCCTTCAATGTTGCGCTGACTGAGGTTCAAGGTCGGGGCGAGCAGCAGGTTATACTGTTCGGTCGCCGGGTTGAAGGAAACGAAGTTGGCATACTTTGCCGTCGGGCTTTGCGGTCCGCCGGACTGGTAGTTCTGGTCCAGGATGTACTGGTCCACGCTGCCCGGCACGTTCTGCTGTTCGATGCGGAAGTAGTCCGCCGTCAGCGTGATCGTCTTCACCCAAGGCGGCGTATAGACGATGCCCGCCGTGTAGTTTTTGGCCTCGGTCGGCAGCAAGTTCGGGTTGCCGCTGTAGAACGTGCGGATTTGTTCGAAGTAACTCGAGTACTTGTCGATGTTCGCCTGGTCGCCCGCCGCCACGGCAGCCTGGTACTTGGCGTACTTCACCGGATTCCGCAACTCGGGATAGCTTTCCTGATCGGCCGCGTACAAGTCGCCGAACCCCGGAGCGGTGAACGACTCCGAGTACGACGCGCGCAACATGAGGGACTCGTCGAACGGCTTCCACATCACGCCCACCTTCGGCTTGAAAGTGTCGCCGAAGTCCGAGTAGTCCTCATACCGGCCGGACGTATTCACTTCGAATCGGTGGAAGCCCGGCACGTTCATGTCCTGGCCCAAGATGGGAATGTTGACCTCGTAAAAGCCGGCGTACACGTCGCGACTCCCCGAGTAAGGCTTGTCGCCGTTGAAGCCGACCACGTCGCCGTTGATCAGGGTCCCGTCGGGGGTGTGCGTGGAGCGCTCGTTCCGGAACTCGCCGCCCACGGCCAGCGCCAGCGGACCGCCCGGCAACTGGTACACTTCGCCGTTGACCTTGCCGTCCACCTGGAAGAGCTCGTCGCGATCGAAGGTATAATGGTCGAGCCTGATGGCATTGAGCACCGAGGCGGAGTTGGCCTGATTGCCGAACGGATTGAAGGCCGTGGCCGGATCGGTCGAATTGACCGCCTGCTCGAGCCCGGTGCGGCTGATGTCGTTGCCCTGCGTATTGACGCCCTTCTGCTGCGTGTACAGCGTCGCGGCCTCCCAGTTCCAGGAGGTTTCCGCCACGCGACCTCTGAGCCCGCCCACGAAGCGGACGATGTCATACTCGTTCGAGTCGGTTCGGGGGCCCAGTTCCACCGGGCGATAGAAGGCATTGTCGATCGGCACCCCAAAGACGTTGTAGGGGTTGTTAGCCGGGATCACGATGCCGTTCGGGCTGGTCGGCGTGGTGTTGTTGGAGAAGACGATCGGCGTCGGGGCCAATTGGTTGTAACTGTAGGTGTGGGTGTAGAAGGCGTCGGTGAAGAACTTGAGGTTTTCGCCGAAGATCTGGTGTTCGCCGTTGCCGAACACGCTGTAGCGCTCCGAATCGCGGATGGCCGGCGTGTAGTTCGGGTAAGGGAAGCGTTGCCCGGCCGCCACCGAACCGCTGTACGGCACGAATTGCGAGGGGCTGGTGGGGGTCGTCCCTACTGCACCGCTGTAAAACAGGCCGTTATCCAAGCCGGGAAACTGGTCCGTCCCTTGAGTGCTGATGATCCGTCCCGGATTGCTCGTGCCGCTCGTATTCCGGGTGTAGCTGGCCTGAGAACCGTAATTCGGCCGCGAGCGCGCCCGGTCCACGCTGTAAAGCGAGTTGGCCTTGTAGTAATCGCCGCCAATCACGACGGATGTCTTCTCGTTCGACGTGCCCGTCACGAACGAGTACACCTGCTCGCCCGCGTCCGTCTGCGTCGTATTACCGTAGCGGGCCGAAACCTCGGCGCCTTGGAAGTCCTTCTTGAGGATGACGTTGACAACGCCGGCGACGGCATCGGCGCCGTAGATCGAGGAACCGCCGTCCTTGAGGATTTCGATGCGGTCAATCGCGGCCAGCGGGATGGCGTTCAAGTCCTGGTTGGCCGTGCGGCGGCCGTTGATGAGCACCAGCGTGCCGCCGGGGATACCGCGCAAGGCGATCTGGGTCGTGCCGTTGCCGCCGTTGCCGCGCGACATACCGAAGTTACCGGCGCCGACCGTCGAGGGCAGCTTCTTGGCCAAGGTTTCGAAGTCTGCCGCGCCCGTCTTCTGCAGGGCCGCGGAAGAAAGCACGTCCACCGGCGCCACCGCCACGGTCTCGGCCGTGGGGATGTTGGAGCCGGTGACAACTACTTTCTCCATCTTTTCGGGCTGAGCGGCCGGCGGTGCCGCGTCCTGGGCGAGCGCGGGGAGGCCGACTGCGGGTACTCCGAGAATCACAGAGCACGCCAGCGGGAAGGCACGGTTGCGTTGAGTTCGGGGTTTTCTCTTCATAAGAG
This sequence comes from uncultured bacterium, assembly GCA_963735925.1. Classification (GTDB taxonomy): domain Bacteria; phylum Verrucomicrobiota; class Verrucomicrobiia; order Limisphaerales; family J093; genus DSVZ01. The sequence continues at coordinate 161,475 of CAVTMT010000013.1, read as the reverse complement.
TTGGGCTGTCGGTTTTTTTGTACGCTTAGCGCGAACGACTGTTTGGACAGACCGCGGTTTAGGGCAACGGCCGGGGCCGGACAAGGAAAAAATGACGGGAACGTAACGGGCTGTTGACGTAGCCGGAACAACATACGCGTTGATCGAACGTCGCATTCGCCGCCAGAGGTGTAAGCAAACCGGTCGGCAAGGGTCCGCGAACCGGCGGTCCGGACGCCGTGTTGAAGCGCCGGGAACCGCCCGCAAAGAAGCAGGCGAACGGAGCATCCGTTCGCCTCGTCTTCGAAGGGTCGCCCGCGCAGGAGCGGGGCGGCTTACACTTTGCCCATCTGCTTCAGCGCCGCGTAACAGCGCCCCACCGTCGCGAGCGGCTCCTTGCTGCTCTCGTGTTCGACCATGTACACCTGCGTGCCGCCCTGGCTTTCGCACCAGGCGAACACCGCCGGCCAGTCCACCTTGTCCTCGCCAAAAACGGCCTCGGGTCCGCCGCCGCTGGCCTTGATGTGAATGCTCCGCGCCCGGCCGGGGTATTTCTTGAGCACCACCACCGGATCGGCGCCGCCGTCACGACAGTTGCTGGTGTCGAGTTGCATGATGACTTCGGGCTTGGTGTTGCCGAAGAAGAGGTCCCAGGCCGTCTCGCCTTCGAACTTTTCGAAGTCGTGGGCGTGCGCGTGGTAACCGACCGCCAGGCCGTGCGGCTTCACCTTGTCGGCGACCTCGTTGAAGAGTTTCGCCTTGTCGAGCCACGCCTGCCTGGACTTGTTCTCCATCCACGGCACGATGAGGAACTTGTTCCCGATGGTGCCGTTGAACTCGATCGTCTCGGCCAGTTTGTCCGGGAGGATGGTCTCCAACGGCGTGTGGGTGCCGCAGCATTTAAGACCGTTGTCGTCCAGCAGCTTTCGGAGGTCTTTCGCGCTGCGTCCGTGATAGCCGGCAAACTCGACGTTTTGGTAACCGATCTTCGCCACCGCGGCGAGCGTGCCCGGCAGGTCCTTGGCGCATTGCTCGCGGACGGAGTAAAGCTGCAGGCCCACGGGAATCTTGCCCGCGGCGGCGGCTTGCACGGCACGGGCCCCGAGCGCCAGGCCGGCGGTGCCCCAAGCGGCGCGTTGGAGAAAACGGCGACGATCGATCTCGGAGGGGAACGGAGTCTTCATAGGCAGACGATTGTGTTGATGCGCTGAACGCTGTGTTGCCCGGCACGCTAGGCAGGCGCGTGGTAACCGTCAAGTGGACTCAAAACGCAGCCGCCACCGCTTGGCTGCGAGTGTGGCCGCAACTCGATGCGGTTCGGGTTTGGTCGGACGATTGACCCATAGTAGGCGCGGCGCGCCAACCCTGGGCTGGTGGCCGGTGGCCCGGTGGGCCACAACGAACGGCGACGTGGAGAAATCAGCGACGAACTGCCCAAAGGCTGGGCTTCAATCCGAGTTGGTGATTTGTTCTTGTCTCGTGGCGGTTGGCCAAAAGCCTGAAGCCACCCAATTGAAAGCAGGTCGGCGGCTCACGTGGTGGTCGGACAGCCGCCACGGCCGGGCCAGCCTTGGAAGTCCGCAACAAAAACCGCCCACCTATTTCAGGTCGGCGCCCGCCAGGCCACCCACCGTCCAATCCAAGTTGTAGATGGGGGTCGCCCCATCCATGAACGGGGCGTTGAGCCGGTCGTAAAGCGCCATCTGGGAGTGGCCATCGACAAACAACAGCAACATCCCCTTCACACCGTGCCCCGCGCTCGGCGTGTTCTTGCGGATGTCGTTCCATTTGCCGGCGGCGCTCGCGAAACAGGGTGAGATGGCCTTTTGGGTGGGGAACCTCACGTCCGGGACTTTCCGGACCCGCAACGCCGCATTGTCGTCCGTCCGATAGAACGTCACGTAGTAATAGTAGGAACACGGGAAAAGCAACTCATTGGTCCGGATCGGATACGAGTTCGCGATGGCCCACTCGAAATTGAACCCGCGCCCCCGATCCGCCGGGCAGAGGTAGAAGGCGCGGTCGTTGGTGCTGACATACGGATCGAACAGTCTCAGCAGATCCACGAACCCCATCTGCGGCCAATCCCGCCCAGAATACGGGAATTGGTCGTTGTAGTCACCGGTGTACATGGCGAAGCTGAAGCCGATCTGGCGCAGGTTCGAGAGGCAGCGGGCCGCCTGGCCTTTCGCTTTCGCCTGGCTCAACGCCGGCAACAGCATTCCCGCCAGGATCGCGATGATGGCAATGACCACCAACAGTTCGATCAAGGTGAAGCCGAGGCCCGCATGACTCCCTCGGAACGAACCGACGGTTTTACGTGGCGGTTTCATCGCGTTGTACCTGCCAGCATGGGACGCGAACCTAGCCCCGTCGGCGCCCCTTTTCAATGGGCGGTTGCCTCGCCTGCCCTTTACCGATCCGGCGCAACCCCCGCTGCCCCGTTCCCGTAGTCGGCCCGGCACGGTACGGAAGCCCGATCGCCAAACGCGCAAACGGCGTTCCGACGCCGGAACCGGGCGGGTGCTCCGGGATGCACCCCTCAGGGTTGAATCGCCGACCCTTTTACCTGCAACCCGCGGCGGTGGTACTACTCTTCGCCGGATGACACATGAGCCGGAACACTTGCACCAACCCGTGTTGGCGGTTGCGCGCCAGGACGTGGCGACGTTGCGCGAGGATTTCACGATTGCGCAGGCTTTGGACGCCATCCGGCAGCGCGGCATTGGGGAGAAGATCGTCTATTTCTACGTGGTGGACGCTGACAATCGACTGGTGGGAGTCGTTCCCACCCGCCGGTTGCTGACGGCGCCGCTGGAGCGGCGTCTATCCGAGGTGATGATGTCTCGCGTAATGGCGATTCCCCAGACCGCCACCGTGCTGGAGGCGTGCGAGGCGTTCGTCCTGCACAAGTTCCTGGCCTTCCCGGTGGTGGATGAACAGCGCCGGATCGTCGGCGTCGTGGATGTGGGCTTGCTCACCGAGGAGGCGTTCGACATCGCCGAGCGCGAGCAAACGGACGCGTTGTTCGAGTCCATCGGCTTCCGCGTCTCGCAGGTGCGCGATGCGTCCCCGTTGCGGGCGTTCCGTTTCCGCTTTCCGTGGTTGTTGGCGACGATTGGCAGCGGCACGATCTGCGCGTTGCTGGCCAGCGCTTATGAAGTCACGCTCGCCAGAAGCTTGGTGTTGGCCTTCTTCCTGACACTGGTGTTGGGGCTGGGCGAGAGCGTGAGCATTCAGTCCATGACGGTGACGATCCAGGCATTGCGCACAACGTCGCCGACCTTCGGCTGGTATCGGCGGGCGCTGGGACGTGAAGTATGCACGGCGGGATTGCTCGGCTCGGCTTGCGGCACGGTGGTCGGCCTCATTGTCTGGCTGTGGCGCGGGGCGGGGCTGGCCGCCTTCACCGTGGGTACCAGCATTCTGCTGGCGCTGGGTGCCGCCTCGCTCTTCGGACTGAGCGTGCCGGCGCTCCTGCACGCTTTGAAGCTTGATCCGAAGATCGCCGCCGGGCCGGTAACGCTCGCCTGCACGGACATTTTCACGCTGCTGGTCTATTTCAGCCTGGCAGCGCTCTGGTTGTAAGCCGGCAACCCCGCCGGATTTCAGGCCGGCACTGTGCGCGACGGTCCGGGTCCGGCCAAGGCGAAGGATGCGAGCGATCGCCTCCGCCGGGAGCCCCCGCGGGTCGCGGCGCGCGCCGCCGCCGGTGGCGGGTGACGTTCAGGTCCGTGCTGCCGAGGGCGGTCAGAGATAAGCACTCCCCATCACTTTCATTGGTTTCACCTGGTGATTCGCGTTTGACCGCCCCCGGCCACATGCTAGCTTCACCCCTCGTTTGCGCGCCGGCGGGGGCGGATTTGTCGTCGCCGGGCGTCGCGCGGACACTGGATTCTTTGGGCACACTTCGATGAGCGATTCGAGCATGGCCGCCCCCGCGAAGGGGAACGGCCGGGTGAAGGTTAAAGACGTCGTCATCCGTATCGCGGGCAACTCGCAGGACGGCATTCAAGCCATCGGCGGTTTCCTGGCGCGACTGGCGGGCCGCAGCGAACAAGACGTGATGACGTACATGACCATCCCGTCCACGATCTCCGGCGGACCGTCCATCTTCCAGGTACGCATGGGCACGGGCGACATCCTCAGCGCGGGGGATGAAGCGGATGTGCTGCTCGCGTTCTACCAGCACTCCTACGAGAACCACATCAGCTCGCTCAAGCAGCACGGCATCGTGCTGTTTGACTCCGATCACGTGGAGCCCAAGCCGGAATGGCAGGCGGACTTCCGCCATGTGGGCGTGCCCATTTCCGGCCTCACGGTCGAGGCCATCGGCGGCACCGCGCGGGACAAGGGCAAGAACGTCTATGCGCTGGGCCTGATTGCGAAGATGTTCGACCTGAACGTCGTCAAGCTCAAGGAGCTGATCAGCGAACGGTTCGGGGGCAAGGACGCCAGCGTGCTGGAGACCGCGCTCAGCGCCTTCGAGGCGGGCTACAGCTATTCCCTGGGACACCTGCTCGAAACGTTCGAGTTTGCGGAAGGCTTGAAACGCGGGGTGAAGCAGGTGGTCATGAACGGCAACGACGCGCTCGCCTACGGTCTGATCGCCGCGGGGGTGCGCTTCGGCGCGGGTTACCCGATCACGCCGTGGTCGGACATCATGGAGTTGCTGCGCCGCGAACTGCCCAAATACGGCGGCATGTTCGTCCAATGCGAGGACGAAATCGCGTCCGTCTGCATGGCGCTGGGCGCCAGCTACGCGGGTCGCGTCGCGGTGACCGGCACCAGCGGTCCGGGCTTGTCGCTCAAGACCGAGGCGCTCGGGTGGGCCGTGATGGCCGAGGTGCCGCTGGTGATTGTGGACGTCCAACGCGGGGGACCGTCCACCGGCCTGCCGACCAACGTCGAGCAATCCGACCTCAACATCGCCTGCTTCGGCGGCCACGGCGATTCGCCGCGCGTGGTGCTGGCCCCCGCCAGCGTGGAGGACTGTTTCCATGTCGCGATCGAGGCGGTGAATCTGGCGCGTCGCTTCAGCGTGCCGGTGGTGATCCTGACCGATCAGGCCATCGCCACGCGGATCGAGGCGTTCGACGAACCGAATCTGCAAGCCGTCTGCCAGGATCTGCCGGTTGACCTCACGCCCGCGGCGGAACACAAGCCCTACGACCTCGCGGCCGCCGAAGGCGCGGCGCGGCATCGCGCCCCCGGCACGCGCGTCCTCAACGGGCTTTACCCGGTCATCACCGGCCTCGAGCACGACGAGTACGGGCATCCGACCGGCTCCCCGGCGCTGCACACCAAAATGACCGCCAAGCGCCGGCTCAAGCTCCAGGCGCTGGCGGACACGCTCTCCGACCCGGAAATCTACGGCGCGCCGGAAGGGAAGCTGCTGCTCATCGGTTGGGGGTCCACGATGGGGCCGATCCGCGAGGCGGTGGACCATGCGCGCGCCGCCGGCCAACCCGTGTCGGCGATCCACTTGCGCCATCTGCACCCGCTGCCGCCCGGCCTGGAGCGCATCTTTGGCGCGTTCGCCCACATCCGCGTGGTGGAGATGAACGACGAGGGCGTCTATGGCTACGGCCAGTTGTGCGGCGTCCTCCGCGCCCGGTTCTGCGACCCCAAGATCCGCGGTATCAACAAGACCGACGGACTCGCCTTCAAGGTGCGCGACATCGTGGAGCGGATCCGCCAGGAAGTGGCCGACGGCATGCGCCATTACTGAACGCACCCCTGGACCCGAGACGCCCGAGCCCCAACCCCAGCGCCTTTTCCCATCATTCCATGACAACCGCCCTCGCCCAGCTTCCCACCCGCGAAGAACCGCTTCCCGCTGCCGCGCCCGTCGCCGAGCGCAAGCTGCCGACGAAGAAGGAACTCACGGCCGACCACCCGACCTGGTGCCCCGGCTGTGGCGATTTCTCGGTCCTGGCGCTCTACTTCAAGCTGATCGAGAAGCGCCGCGTGTTGCAGGAAAACGTGGTCAGCGTCTCCGGCATTGGCTGCTCCAGCCGGTTCCCGTACTTCGTGCAGGCGCACGGGGCGCATTTCATCCACGGCCGCGCGCTGCCGTTTGCCACCGGGCTCTCGCTGACCCGGCCGGATTTGCACGTCTTCGTGTTCAGCGGCGACGGCGACGCGTTTTCGATCGGAGGCAACCATTTTACCCACACCGCCCGCAAGAACGTGAAGCTGACCCTGGTGGTGATGGACAACGAGGTCTATGGACTGACGAAGAAGCAGACCTCGCCCACCTCCCCGATCGGGTTCAAGAGCAAGACGGATATTTGGGGCGCGGTGGACCAGCCGATCAACCCACTCAAACAGGCCATCGCCGCGGGGGCGACCTTCGTGGCGCGCACCACCAGCACCAATCCGAACCACGTCCTCCAGATGATGGAAGCGGCGATGGACCACGACGGCTTCGGCTTCATCGAGTGCCTGAGCGAGTGCGTCGAGTTCTACCCCGGCGCGTTCGACGGCGCCAACCCGCGCAAAGGCGGCGCATTCAACCTCGTCCCCGCCGACCATGACGTGACCGACGAGGGCGCCGCCTATCGATTGGCGGGAGAGGCGTTTCCGGGCCGGTTCGGCATTTTCTACCAGGTGAAGCGCCCGACGAAGAACGCCCTCGAAGCCCAGATCAATGCCGGTTACCAGGCCAAGACCGCCGGCCTGGAAAGCTGGCAGATTCTCGCGCGGACGTTCGAGAAGTTGAAGTAGCCGCCGCGCGCGGTGGGGAACCGGCGGCCGTCACTCGAGCGCCAGCGGCGACCGCTCTTGGCGCCAGTCCGTCGCCTGCTCGTATGCGTGGCCGATGCGAAACAGGTCGGCTTCCCCGAAGGGTTTGCCGAGCAGTTGCAGGCCGATGGGCAGTTTCGGCGACCGCGTGAATCCGCACGGCACGCTGAGGCCGCAGATGCCCGCCAGGTTGCAGGAGAGGGTGAAGATGTCCTCCAGGTACATCTGCAGTGGATCGTTCGCCTTCTCCCCGATCTTGAACGCGGCGTTGGGTGTGGTCGGCGTAATGATCGCATCCACCCGCTCGAACGCTTGGAGAAAATCCTGCCGGATCAACGTGCGGACCTTTTGCGCGCGCAGGTAATAGGCGTCGTGGTAACCGCTGCTGAGGACGTACGTGCCCAGGATGATCCGCCGCTTCACTTCCGCGCCGAAGCCCGCGCCCCGCGTCCGCGCATACATCTCGATGGGGTCGGCCCCGTCCACCCGCAGGCCGTAGCGGACGCCGTCGAAGCGCGCCAGGTTCGCGCTCGCCTCGGCCGGCGCGATCACGTAGTAGGTCGCAATGGCGTAGCCGGTGTGCGGCAGCGAGATCTCGACCGGCTCCATGCCGAGGGCAGCCAGGAGCGCGATGGCGCCCTCCACCGCCGCCTTCACTTCCGGATCGATGCCCGCCACCAGGTACTCGCGCGGCAGGCCGAGCTTCAGGCCTTTCAAATCGCCGGTCAGCGCGGCGGCAAAGTCCGGCACCGGCTGCGGCACGCTGGTTGAGTCGCGCGGATCGTGACCGGAAACCACCCCCAGCAGCGTGGCGGCATCGCGGACATTCTTGGTCACGCAACCGATTTGATCCAGCGACGACGCATAGGCCACCAGGCCGTACCGCGAGATGCGGCCGTAGGTGGGCTTGATCCCCACCACCCCGCACAGGGCCGCCGGCTGCCGCACCGAACCGCCCGTGTCGGACCCGAGCGCGGCAATGACCTCATTGCTCGCCACGGCCGCCGCCGTACCACCCGACGAGCCGCCGGGAATCCGCTCCAGATCCCACGGATTGCGTGTGAGTTGAAACGCGGAATTCTCGGTCGAACTGCCCATCGCAAACTCGTCGAGGTTGAGCCGGCCCAGCAGAATCGCGCCGGCGGCCCGCAACTTCTCGACCACGGTGGCGTCGTACGGTGAAACGAAATGCTCCAGCATCCGCGAACCGCAGGTCAACGGCTGGCCACGCACAGCGATGATGTCCTTCAACGCCAGCGGCACACCGAGCAACGGCTGCGTCGCGTGCGTGGCGCCCGCCTTCAGGGCGGCGTCCGCCGCATCCGCCTGGGCCAGCGCACCCGCACCGTCCACGCTCAGAAAGGCGCCCACGCGTTCGTCCACGCGCGCGATGTGGTCCAGACAGGCCTGGGTGACCTCCCGGGCGGAGCACTCGCGCCGGGCCAGTCGCGCGGTCAGTTCAGAAACGGTGAGCCGGTGAAGCATGGCGGGCCGCTATTCGACGATCTTGGGCACACTGAACAGCCCGTTGGCCTGGGCCGGCGCCATTCGCAGTGCCTCCGCGGGCGGCAGCGAAGGCTGGATCCGGTCGGGCCGCGTGACATTCACCAACGGGACCGTGTGGGCCATCGGCTCGACGCCAGCCACGTCCGCCTGTTTGAGCTTCTCGAAATAATCCAGCACCCCGCCGAGTTGGGCGCCGAAACGCCCTTCCTCTTCCGGGGTCAGTGCCAGCCGCGCGAGATGCGCGACGTAACGGATGTCCATTGAGGGGGCCGACATGGTGGAGGGGAGCGCCTCAGGCGACCCGTGGGGATGCGTCGCGGGCGGGTGTCAATCCTCGTCGAATTTCGCCGCCACGAGCTTCCCCAATTCATCGACGGCCACCGCCGCATCGGCGCCCGCTGCCTGGACCCGGATGCGCGAGCCGGGTCCGGCCGCCAGCATCATCAACCCCATGATGCTCTTGCCGTTGACGGTCTCGCCGTCCTTCTCCACGAGCACCTCGCACGTGAACTGGTTGGCGAGGCGGACGAACTTCGAAGCCGGCCGGGCGTGGATGCCCAGCTTGTTGATCACTTCGAGTTCGCGTTCGACGTGTGTGGAGTGCTCGCTCATCAGTCGGCGGGGAAGGTAGGCAAGTTTATGCCTGCTGGCCAGCAAAACCGACTTCGCTGAAGGGAATCCCTAATGCGCCGCCTGTCCCGAAGTTCTGGCGGGGGTGGGCGGAGGCTCCGCTGCCCAACCGGCGGGCCGACGGATCGCGCGCAGGAGACCGGCGCGGAGTCAGAGCGCGTGGTTCACCACGATCTTGAGCGCGTCGGCTTGCGGCCGGCTGGCCAGCGCCACCGCCTCGGCGGTCCGGGCCAGCGGGAATTGGTGCGTTATCAGGGGGCGCACGTCGAGTTTCCGCCCGAACACCAACCGCGCGACGGCCGGCTGCAGTTCCACATCGGATGAGTAACTGCCGATCAAATCCTTCTCGTCCACGCAAATGGCGGCGCCGTCCACCGCGGTGCGCTCCCCGCGTCGCGTATGGGCGAACAGCAACACCTGCCCGGCGCCGCGCACCAATTGCAGGGCCTGCTGGACCACCGCGTCCGCCGGCACCGCCACGACCGCGGCGTCCAGACCCCGGTTGCGGGTGTGCCGGGCGATGGCGGCGGGCAGGGCGGGATCGTCGCCGGCCAGTACCCAACGCGCCCCCAAGCGACGCGCCCAGACCAGTCGCTCCGGCATCAAATCCGTCGCCAGCACCGCCACTCGACGCAGCGCGAGCAGGCCTGTGAACATGAGGCCGATCGGTCCTTGCCCGGCCACAAGAACCGTGTCGCCGGGTAACACGTGCAACCGCTCGACCGCCTTGAGCACCGTGTTCACCGGTTCCAGCATGGCGCCCTCCAGGAAACTGTTGCGGGCGGGAATTTTCATCACGCCCGGCAGCACGAACGGCAGCACGCGCACATACTCGGCGTAACCGCCGCCCGCCGGTTCGAAGCCGGCGGTGATGCCGGTGCGCTTGTAGGTGGCGCACTGCGCGTAGGCGCGATGCCGGCAGAAGTGGCAGTCCCGGCACGGCACGTGGTGATGCAGCGCCACGCGTTCGCCAATGGCAAAACCCCGCACGCGGGCGCCCACCCGGACAATCACGCCCGCCGTCTCGTGGCCGAAAATCCGCGGCGGCGGCACGGTGCCGTACTGGATCTTCTTGATGTCGGTCGGGCAGACGCCGCAGACCGCCACCCGCACCAGCAATTCATCGGGCCGGATGCGCGGCACCGGCAGCGTCTCCACGCGGAGATCGTTCGGGCCGCGGTACACGACCGCGGTCATGGTCCGGGGAATGGTGTCGAGTCGAGGCTCCCGCTGCACGCGTGTTTCTGTAGGCCAACGGCCGTGCAAACGAAAGCGCAGAATCGCAGCCCGTTCGCCAAAGACCTTGCCGCTTCGTGCCCAGCGGGAGGAAGGAGGGCAGGCCGCGAGCATCGCGGGAGCCAGGCAACTGCCCTGGCTCGAGAAGCTCCCGACCACGGAAATCGTCTGCGAGGACTTGCGTCCAGAGGCCGATCGCGTACCTGACGACGGCGGTTACGGAGCAGTCGCGAACAAAAAAACCGCCGGGGTCGGCGGTTTTTTTGTGGCGAAGGGAGGAATCCCGGCGGCGCCGGATCCGGGCGTGTCCGTCGCCTCGGAGCGGCAGGGACCGCCGGAACCGGCCTGGCCAAGGTCACCAGATCTGGACTTTCGAGGGCACGTAGATCGCGTCCATGGGCCGGAGATAGAACCGGATTTGCGAGCGTCCCATCAGCATGGCATGCACATCGAGGCGGTAGTGCTTGACCTGGCCGTTCTCCTCCCGCGTCACCTCGACAGCACTGGCCTTGGCCCGGCTCTCGTCCAATCCGCCCGCCTCCATGATGGCCTCCACGATCGTCATCGCCTGGGTCACCAGGATTTTGCCCGGCCGAAGCACCGCCCCACTGATGTACACCGGGAAGGCCGAGGAATCCACGGTCACGAGAACCTCCTTCGACGCGAGCCGGCCCTCGTACAGTTTCAGAATCACCGCCTCCAGCTCCGCCGGGGACTTGCCGGCGGCCGTCAGTTCGTTCCCCTGATCGAGGCTGATCTTGCCATCCCGGCGCACCTGCTGCGTGGTGTTCAGGCTGGGCGCGCCGGAAAAGGTGATCTTCACGACGTCGCCTTCCCGCAGGGCGACGCTCTCGTACGGGCGGAGGTCAGCCGGGACGAGCGCGGTCGTCGGGGGCGAGGCGCAACCGGCCAGCCAGAGGACGGCGCCGGCCAGGACCATCGCCTGGAGCGCCCCTCCCACCCAACGGAAGGAAACCCAACGCCGCCGCGCGGGCACGGAAGTGCCACGAGGGTGGGCGCGGCCAAGGGCCGAAGGTCGGGGTGCCGGCAACACTCCGAACGCGGCAACCGGCAGAGACGGACGATTCGCGGGCTTGTTCATAGTTTTCTCCAAAGGGATATCAGTCTCGTTTGAGGCCAAGCCTCTCGATCAGCTCGTAAAGCGTGGGGCGGCTGATGCCGAGCTCGACGGCAGCGGGGGCGATCTTGCCCCCGTGCTTCTGCAGGGAACGGCTGACCATCTCGCGCTCGCAGGCCTCCCGGGCTTCCTTGAGTGAGCGGGTCTCCGCGATCTGGATGTCATCCGGAGAATCGAGTTCGAGATTGGCGGCGCGAATCGCGTTGCCTTCCGCCATGATCGCCGCGCGTTTCACGCGGTTATCCAGCTCGCGGACGTTGCCGGGCCAGCGGTAGCTCTGAATCGCCCGGAGGGCATGCCCGGCGAAAGTCAAGGATTCGCGGCCCAACTGGGCGGCCGATCGCTTCAGAAAGGCGCGGGCCAGCAGCAATACGTCGCCGTCGCGTTCCCGGAGGGGCGGAAGCTGGATCGTCACCACCGCGAGGCGATAGAAGAGGTCTTCGCGGAACGCCCCGGTGGCCAAGTCGGTCTTCAGGTCCGAGTTCGTGGCGGCAATGACGCGGGTATCGACGGGAATGAGCTTGCGGCCGCCGACCCGTTCGACGGAGCGCTCCTGGAGGAAGCGGAGTAGTTTGACTTGCAAGGTGGCCGACAGCTCTCCGATCTCATCGAGGAAGAGCGTCCCGTGGTTGGCCAGCTCCAGGCGGCCCGGACGAGCGGTGTGGGCGCCGGTAAACGCGCCCTTCTCGTGACCGAAGAGTTCGCTTTCCAGGAGATTCTCCGGGATGGCGCCGCAGTTGATGGGGATGAACGGACCCTCTTTGCGGAGGCTGAGGCGGTGGATGGCGCGGCCGGCCATTTCCTTCCCGGTGCCACTCTCCCCGAGGATCAGCACAGGCGCGTCGCTGGGCGCCACTTTGCGCAAGGTCTGAAAGACCTGCTGCATGGCGGCGCTGCTGCCCAGCATTTCCTCGAACTCGCCCACCTGGAACTGCTGCGCCATGGCGCGGTATTCCCGCTCCAAATTCGCGGTTTGGAAGCAGCGCTTCAGAATGATCCGCAGTTCGTCGAGGTCCACCGGCTTGCAGAGGAAGTCGTACGCCCCCTGGCCCACCGCTTGGATGGCGTTTTGTTTGTCGCTCTGACCGGATACGATGATCACTTTGGCCAGGCGGTTCACGCTCAGGATGTCCGCCAGGGTCGCCAGCCCTTCGGTCGGCGCCGCGGGCGTGGGCGGCAGCCCGAGATCGAGCAGACTCACCGGCGGCTGGCAATCCTTGAAGATCTGCAGCGCACTCCGCCGATCCTCGGCCTCCAGGACCTCATACTCCGATTCCAAGGCCCAGTGCATCTGGGTGCGGATGTCTTCGTCGTCGTCGATGAGGAGGATTTGTTGCTTCATGGCTTGGAGGGTTCGACCGGCAGCACCACGCGCACCGTGGTGCCGCGGCCGGGCGCACTTTCGACTTCGATGCGTCCGCGATGGGCTTCCACGATCGCCTTGGACTGGAACATCCCGATGCCGAGCCCGCGGCTCTTGGTGGTCTGAAAGGGTTGAAAGAGGTTCCGACTGAGAAACTCCGGGCTCATCCCGCATCCATCGTCGGCCACGGACAGCACGACCCAGCCGTTCTGGCAGGCCGTGCGCACCCGCACGCGGCCCCCGGGCCCGATCGCCTCCCGCGCGTTGAGGATCAGGTTGACGACCACCCGCTGCATCTGGCCGGAGTCCAACCGGGTCGGCGGCACCTCGGCCAGTTCCAGGTCGATCGACGAGACGCCCGGTCCCAAGGATTGCACGGCGGCTTGGACCACGTCGCTCAGGGGGGCCAGAGTCGTGTGGAGTTCCAAGCCCCGGCGGAGCTCGGTGAGCCGCTGGACCAGCGCGTTGATCCGCTCCCCGGTCCGACCGATCGCCCGCAATGCATCCGCCCGGAATGCAGGATTGTCGAAGTGCTCCCGCAGATTTCCCAGCGTCAGGGTCAGAGTGGAGGCGGCATTCTTCAAGTCGTGGGCGAAGAACGCCGACATTGCCTGAAATGCCTCCATCTGCTTGGCCTGAAGGAGCCGCCGAGAGAGGCGCAGGTTGAGCAATCCCGCGGCGGTCTGGTCGGCAATGCACTTGAGGAGATCCAGATCCTGATGCTCAAACGGCAGCCCGCTCACCCGGTCGCCGGCGGTGATCAGCCCCAGGAGTTCCGTGTTGGCCCGCAAAGGCACAGCCCACCGGCCGCCCCCTTTGCCGAATTGGTCCGGCTGCAGCCGCGCCAAGATGGGCGCCCAGCCCGCCTTGGCCCCGTCGAAGTCAAAAGGGGCCGGACACTCCCGCAGGGCCTCGATGAGTACCCGGGTATCGCCGGATTCGCCCAGCACTTCGGCCGCACGCGGCTCGGACCAGGTCGTCGAGGCGCCCCAGACCAGCGCTCCTTGAGATTCGTCCACCAACCAAAGCGAGACGGACAAGGCCTCGAACGTCTCCGAAATCAAGTTGGCCACGGCCGCGCAGAACTCGGACTGGTTCACCATCGAGGCGGTGCGCTCGCTGAAGGCCGACCAGAGTCGCCGGTAATCGTGTACGGGGCGCTGCCAGTGTCGGCTGACGAAGCGGCGCAGCCGCAGCCGCAGGCGATCGGAGAGTCCGAGCAGGCCCAGGGCCGTCAACGCCACCAGCACCACGGCCGCCGCCAGCGGGAAGTTCCCGTCGGTGCCCCACGCCTGGACGATCTTCGCCAGGACGCCCACCACCAACAAATAGAGGCCCGCCAGCAGGATCGTCACCGAGTTGTAGAGGACGGCGTGCGAGGGATAGACATCGATCTCGACCGTCCGGGTCCGCGCGACGGATACGGCGATCAACAGACAGGCGAGAATCAAGGCCCACGCTTCGATCGTCCCATGCGACCGGGCAACCGCCGAGTAGAGGAAGGCCTGGCTGCTCGTGTACAACCGGGTGCCGAAAAGTACGCCAAATCCGATGACCGCGAACTTGATCCGCCAGCGCAGGGTGCCGACGGCGGTGCGAAACGTTCGTTCGAGGTTGAGCAGCACGAATACCCAGGACAGCATGGCGAACACGTACAGCGCCTTGCCCGCCCAGCCCAAACCTGCCACGTACGCCCCGGAGACTGGCTCGGCGGGCAGAGGAATCACCAAAGCGCCCTGGCAGACGAAAGCCAGGAGCAGCGGCCCCCCCAGGCTGGCGGCAATCCCCACGCGCCAGCGGTTGATGAACTCGAGATGGTTTCCGCGGGAGTAACACAGGCTGAACAGGCTCCATAGCCCGGGCAACAAGGTCATGGCCAGGAGACGCCATTCCTGCCAGAAAGCCGCCTTCATTGGTTCGGGCGCATTCGCACTCCGGTCGGCCAACAGGCACTCGATCGCGAGCGCGATCATGCCGACGGCGAACAGCCACCGTCCCGGTGACCGGCCGCGGCGGGCCACCGCGGCGAATGCCATCAAGGTCGCGAACAGCGCCGCCACCCAGGGGATGACGGAATTCAAAGTCACAGCGAATGAGGTCGGGGCGTTGCCGCGTTGCCCTGCAGCCTTCGCTCGGCTTTCCGGAGCCAGAGCAGCAGCAGGAAGAAGGGGATCAACGACAAGGCGAAAAACAAAGGGCCGCCGCGGTGATGAATCGGCGAATCGATCATGCCGGGGTCAACGTGAACGCAGAGCATGGCAATGGTGAGGATGCGAAAGCCATTGCGCAGGATGCCCAGCGGAATCACCGCCAACACCAATACCCACCGACGCCAGCGCGCGCGCAGCAGGAGCTGCGCCGCCAGCAGACTCGTGATGAACAATACGAGGCTGGAACGAACCCCGCTGCACTCCTGCGCCACCTGGATCGTGATGCCGGGCAGTTGGAAGACCCGCCCATCCTGCAGGAATGGAGTGCCCGAGAGCGTCAGGAACCCGCTGGCCGCCTCCGCCGAAGCGTACTGCAGACCGGTCTCGACCGCGTCGATCACCGCGTTCGGCCAGGGAATCATGAATACCAGAAACGCGATCGGAAACGAGAGCGTCTTGACCAGTTCCCAACCGAAGAAGGCCAGCGCACCCGCAAGCAGCAGCCCCAGGTAAGCTGTTGTCATCAAGCTCAGATAGTCTGTGGCCGGAAGTGCTCCGCGAGGCCGCAAGACCAGCCAGTAAACCAGCAGGAGCAGCAGGCTCAACGCGGCGGGCACCAGAGCCAGGCCGGAGCGTGTCGCCGGCGGCAGGGGATCCGAGCTCGGTCGTTTCCAGATCAGATAGGCGCTCACGAACGGGATCAGGAGGATATGCGAGAAGAGGTCGCTCCGGGCCGCAAATCGGACCAGCACCCACAACGGCCCGGCGAAGGCCGCGGTAACTACGACGGCCCAGAGCGCGAAGCGCACGATCGCCCGGCGCTGTTTGGTCGCAGTCCCGGACTCGACCACCGCCGCGCGCGGCTGCACGGCCCAATCGCCGGGCACAGTGGCGCTTGATTTTCCGCGACTCATCCCAACGCTGCCGCCCATTGCCTCGTCAGAGGGCATACGATAATTGAAGTCCAACCTGATTGCTCTCGAACGAATACCCCTCCTGGTCCGAGGAGTTGTCGTTGTACCGGTAGAACACCGAGAATCCGCCCCGCTCCAGAAATCGCGTGCTCAAGCCCGCCTGGAAGTATGGGTTGTCGTCCTGACGCGCCACGGTGTGGTCTCCGAAGGTGCTGCTGTAATTCTGGATGCTGTAGCCCCCGGATATATCGAGAAAGACCTTGCCCAGGAATCGTTGACGAATCCCACCTCCCATCCGGGTGGTTTCCGTGAACTCGTTGCTGTAGTAAGAGGTGCCGGTGTCGTGCGATACCGAGGCAAAGAGGCTGGTTGGCTCGAACCATTGGTAGTTCGCCGAGGCATCCACATTCGGTGAGATCTTGGCGGGCGCCTCCGTGTCGAGGAACTGCCGAAACTCCACGCCGCCTTGAACGCTGTAAGTCAGTTTGGAGGCGATTTGCCCGCGCACGCGGCCCAGAATGCGTTCGCTGGTCATGTCCGTGCCCGGATCCACGAGGTCGTAGGCGACATTGATCCCTCCGGCCACGGCGAATGTCGGGCGAACCTGGTAATCCAGCCAATCCGTGGTCGATGACGTGTAACTGTCCGTGTACGACTGGGCGAATCGGAGTAGTTGCGACAGCCCCAACTGCAACGAGGTCTTCTCCCCGAGCTGACGGTTGGCACCGAAGTTGACATTGTGAGTTTCCTGGTCGGTTTGAGCAGCGGTTTCAATGAGTGGCTGGCTCGTCGCTTGATAGCCATAGCCGAGAGTAAACGACCAACGCCCGGCGGTGGCCGAGCCGCGCAAGCTGACGGCGTGATCCAAAGTGTCGCTATACGCTTCGCTGGAATAGAATTGCAGACTCGGGGTATAATCGAGACTCCAGCGCGGCCCGAGGTTAAAAGTCACGCCCGGCGACAGCGTGTTCAAGAAGGTGTTGTCCTGCCGTCCCGGGCCGTACGCGATGCCGGTGCCGTAACGCATGCTGTACGTCAGGTGGGGATGAAAGCTCAGGCTCCCCCAATGCAACGGGAGCGGCGGCGAAGGGCGCAGTGCCAGTCCCGTGGCCGGCGCCGCTGCCCCTTCGCGCGCGGGGATGGCAGGCAGCGATGGAAAAACACCCGTACCGAGAGAGGGACTCTCGGCCCGGGGGGGCAGGTACTGATCCCAACCGGCGGGCAAGCCCGTCTCCCCAGGAGCGGATGTATCAGTTGCATTGGATCCAGGAATGTCCTGAGTCGCTGCCTCCTGTGTTTGCTGGGCCGTGGCCTGTGGTCCAAGTATGAAACAGGGCACGATAAAAGTCATCGACAGGCCAAGTGGTCGCCGACGGACTGACGCCCGCCTGCCCTCGGTTGACGCCGGGAGGTTCAATGACTCGACCGTCTTCGCTGGTTGGAGGAGAGGCTCCCGCACGCCGGGAGTCGAGCGCCTGAGGCGAAGTACGGGGTCTCTAACTCGCTCGTTGGACGGCTTGGATATGTTCAACATTCTGCGCGTTTCCTATGAGGAGTGGGTTCCTGTAATTCAGACATCGCGCGGGGATGTGAGAGTCCGCCTGTGCCGTTCCGTTCCGTTCCGTTCCGTTCGGCGCGACGCCGACCGGGGCGGGCGCGACGCCCGCGCTCCCCCGTCCCAATGCGGGTAGGGCCGAGCTGCTGCTCGGCCGAAAGCGACCCTGCGCCGCAGTGGCAGCGCCCTACCGGGTCCTGCTTCCCGGTCGCGGTGGCCACACCGGTAGCCGCGGTCGTCCAGTCCGGGTTGTCTGACTCTGGGCGCAACGGGGAACAGAGTGGGGAGATCTTGGGGAGAGGCTGGGATTGCCGTCAGCGGCTCCGAGCCGCGGGCAGAGTCCTCGGCGGGACGCCGAGGGCAGCGCGCCCGGGGCACGCGCTCCCCATAGTCCCGTATCACGGGCAACTTCGGCCAGCGTCCGAAGCCCAACGTCGCCTTCCTGATCGAAACCACTTGTGCTCGATTTCCGGTTCAGCCGTGCAGGTTGATGCCTTGACATCAGTTCCTAATCTGCCATGATGTCATACCGATGCGGACGACCTTGACGATTGACGATGATCTGGCCGGAATTCTCAAAAAGAAAGCCAGCCAACAAGGCCACTCTTTCAAAGCGGTGGTGAACGACCTGTTGCGCGCGGGAATCGTGGCCAGTGGCGACACTTCTCCCAAGCGGAAGCCTGTGAAGGTCGTTGCCAGAGCCCTGGAATTGAAACCCGGTTACGACCCGGACAAACTCAACCAACTGGTGGATGAACTTGAGGTGGAGGAATTGCTGAAAGAGCAACGAGCGATATGATTCTGCTGGATGTGAATCTGTTGGTGTACGCGCACGATGAATCCTCCCGACATCATCCTCTAGCCCGGACATGGTGGGAAAACCAACTGAACGGTTCGCAGATGATTGGTTTATCCTGGGTGGCATTGCTAGGCTTTATCCGGCTGTTGACCAATCCACGAGTTTATCGGAATCCCTATTCGCCGCCCGAAATACTGGGCATCATCGGCACCTGGCTGGAGCTGCCCCAGGTAAAGATCGTTCATCCTTCCGAACAGCATTTCGTCTTGTTGGCCGCGCTCCTCCGCCAACTTGGCACCGCGGGTAATCTGACGACCGACGCCCACCTGGCAGCCCTGGCCATTGAACGCGGCCTGATCCTGCAAACCACGGATGCCGACTTTGCACGCTTTCCCGGACTGAGATGGAACAATCCATTGAAAGCTGCGAGCCCCGAGGCCAAAGCGGTTACCGCCGGTAGTCGCGGACGTCCAGTCCGCGCTGACTGATGCTGTGCGAATTGGGGCGCAGCGTTTAGAGATCCTGGGGGGAAGCTGGGGTTGCTGAGAAGGTATGCGCCGACACATGTCGGCGGCTACGGGTAATGCAGAGTCCCCGGCGGGACGCCGAGGATAGCGCGCCAGAGGCACGCGCTCCCCATGCCAAAGTGGGCAGGGCCGAGCTGCTGCTCGGCCGCACGTGACCCGGCGCCGACGCAGCGGCGCCCTACCAGGCACTGCTTCACGGTCGCGCGGGCTACACCGGTAGCCGCGGACGTCCAGTCCGCGCTGACTAATCCTGGGCGAGGGAGGGCAAGGGGTGTAGAAGTCTCCGAAGACCGCGATTGCGGGACGGATATGCGCCGACTCATGTCGGCGGCTACGGGTAACCGGCAGCGTTCTCGGCGGGACGCCGAGAATGGCGCGCCGGGGGCACGCGCTCCCCATGCCAAAGCGGGTAGGGCCGAGTTGCCGCTCGGCCGCACGTGGCCCGGCGCCGACGCAGCGGCGCCCTACCGGGTCCTGCTTCCCGGCCGCGACGGATGCGGATGTTTCTCGATGCACAGCGTGAAAAATTGCACCGACTAAGTCCGGCTCCTACCAGTGCGAGCCCCTCACCCGCCACCCTCCCGCGCCTCTGCACGGTTACTACTCAACGATCGTCGCGACATCAATACGCCACCAGTTCGCAACGATAAAAACCTTCCTGTGCCGGCAGTGAGATGGTGATTTTGTGTTGGCCATCGCTGGCAGGAGGAATCTCGGCCACCCGGACCCAATCAACTCCAGCCAATGCACTGCGGTACCAAACCCGGTAGCGTTCGCCGGCAATGACATTCCAGCTCAAGGATAGCTGTTCGCCTTCAATTCTCGCGCTAAGAGTTACTTCGAATTCGGATCGCGGTATAACCTCCAGGCTCACCAACGCCGCCGTGGAATCGTCCACACCATCCGCGGCGAGAAACGTGAAGGAATCACTCCCTTCAAAGCCGACCTCCGGCTCATACCGGACTTGGGGCGGGGAACCGGAAAGCACTCCATGCATCGGGCTCTGGGCAATTCGGAACGTCAACGGATCGCCATCCACGTCCGCGGCTTCCAGAAGCAGATCGCGGCCCAGCTCCCCGACTATGCGGTAGCTGGCGCTCTGCGCGACCGGGGAATCGTTAACCGGCATCACGGTGATCCGCGCGGTGGCCGGCACCGAGTTGGTCAACGCGTCCTGCGCAAGGTACCGGAACTGGTCTGGGCCGTTGAAGTCGGCGTCGGGGACATACGTCAGCACGGCCCCTTCGCCTTGCAGCGCGCCGTGTTGCGGCAGCTCGGTGACTTGAAAGCCCAGCGGATCGCCGTCCAAGTCGGAACCCTGCAACGACACCGCCACCGGTGCGTCCTCGGCAGTCGCAATATCGACATCCCGCGCGACCGGCGGATCGTTGACCGGCGCCACCGTGATCCGCACGGTCGCCTGGGCCGAATCAGTCACACCGTCTTGCGCGATGTAGTTGAACTGGTCCGGACCGTTGAAGTCAGGGTCGGGGACATACGTCAACACGACCCCTTCACCCTGGAGCACGCCGTGTTGTGGAGGTTCGGTCACCTGGAAGTTGACCGCATACCAACTGGACGACCGTCCTTCCAGCGTCAGTTCGGCGGGGACATCCTCCGGAGTCGCGACTTCCTCATCCAAGGCAACCGGCCGTTCATCAAGCGGACTCACCCAAATCCAGACCGTGGCAGGTTCTGAGTTGGCGACGCCGTCATTCGCAAGGTAGCGAAAGCTGTCGAGCCCATGGAAGTCCGGGGCCGGCTCATAGACCCAAAACGCCCCGTCACCTCGCAACACGCCATGGCTCGGCTGCGAGATGATCTCGAAAGCGAGCTCGTCGTTCTCAACGTCCCAGCCTGGCAGCGTGACGTCCACCGGTGCGTTCGCGTCCGTCCAAAGGTCGAAATCCCACACGAACGGCGGATCGTTGACGGGGTGTACGATGACATCGGCATCGATCTTGTAGGCATTGGTGCCGTCGAGGACGAAATAGACGAAATGGTCGGCGCCCGACAAATCTCGGAAAGGGGAATAGACCGGCGACCCGCCTTGGTCAGCCACGCTCCCTCGTGTCGGGGGAACGGCCAGGAGCCAGGTGGCGTCGGGCGAGTACCCGGCGTCGGCGCCCCACGGAAGGGCGACCGGTACATCCTCCGGCGTCTCGATGGACTGCTCCACGGGGTTGGCTGGTTGGCGGGGATCCGGGTAACCTACCTCGTTCGAGTAGTCACTCTCGACACCCAAACTGTTGTAGGCGGTGGCCACGAAGTAATACGATTCGCCTGGAACCGGCAGGTCAATTGTGATGTTCGTGGACGGTCCCGCTTCCACGGTTACCGGATAGACGCCGTTCGTGAATCCGTAATGAATCCGGTAGCCAACTACAGTCTCGTCGGGACTGGGATCCCAAGCCAGAGAAACGGTTTGCGCGAATGCACGCGGCACGGGCAGCCAGAGCCCGAGCATGTAAAGGAGCAGGTACACCCAACTGCCTGTGCGAAGCCGTGGCAAGCGTAAGCAGGACCTGAATTGGTTGCGGATAGACACAGGTGACCGACCAAAACACAACGACCGCGAAACTTAGCACACAAAGTAATCACGTCCCAGTTACCCCTGCTCGCGAGTCGTGGTGAAAATGGATTTCGCTTTCGACGCCCGTGCCGAAACCATTACCGTTGACGGGCGTGGGCGGGAATTCGGGCTAAAAGATGGTGCGGAAGGGAACGAAAGTCAGTGTCAACGTGCGCTCTTTGGGGGGCGCTTTGGCGCCTACTCGCGTCCGTGACCACGAGAAGTTGAAGGCCGGAGTTCCCGGCGCGACGCCGGGAGCAGCGCGCCGGAGGCACGCGCTCCCCAAAACGGAGTGGGTATGGCTGAGCTGCCGCTCGGCCGCACGTGGCCCGGCGCCTCCGCAGCAGCGCCCTACCGCGTATTGCTTCGCGGTCGCGGCGCTACACCGGTAGCCGCGGACGTCCAGTCCGCGCTGACTGACCCTAAGCGCGAGAAGGCAAAGGGGGGAGGTCTCAGAAGACCGCGATTGCGTGACGGATAAGCGCCGGCTCAGATGGACGTCTTCGGGCACTGCGCAGAGTTCCCGGCGCGACGCCGAGAATGGCGCGCCGGAGGCACGCGCTCCCCCACAACGGCGTTGGTAGGGCCGAGTTGCTGCTCGGCCGAACAACATCCGGCGCCGCAGCAGCAGCGCCCTACCGGGTCCTGCTTCACAGTCGCGGCGCTACACCGGTAGCCGCGGACGTCCAGTCCGCGCTGACTGATTCTGGACGGAACGAGGAACAGAGTGGAGAGATCTTGGGGAAAGGCTGGGTATGCGCCGACTCATGTCGGCGGGTACGGGAGGGTTGAAGCGGGAGAATTCCCGGCGAGACGCCGAGAATGGCGCGCCGGAGGCACGCGCTCCCCACAACGGAGTGGGTAGGGCCGAGCTGCCGCTCGGCCGCGCGTGACCCGGCGCCGCAGCAGCAGCGCCCTACCGGGTCCTGCTTCCCGGTCGCGGCGGCTGCACCGGTAGTCGCGGACGTCCACTCCGCGCTGACTGACATTGGCGCCTGCGGGCAGTGCGCAGAGTTCCCGGCGCGACGCCGAGAACGGCGCGCCAGAGGCGCGCGCTCCCCAAAACGGAGTGGGTATGGCTGAGCTGCCGCTCGGCCGCACGTGGCTCGGCGCCGCCGCAGCAGCGCCCTACCGCGTATTGCTTCGCGGTCGCGGCGCTACACCGGTAGTCGCGGACGTCCGGTCCGCGCTGACTGACATTGGCGCCTGCGGGCAATGCGCAGAGTTCTCGCCGCGACGCCGAGAATGGCGCGCCAGAGGCACGCGCTCCCCATACCGAAACCGGTTTGATTTATCTTGATCCAGCTTGAATCGGCTTGCTTTCAACAGCACCAACCTGACTCAACAATGGAGGTCGGCCGGGCCAAAAGAAGACCCGCGCATAGACGTAGGCAATGGCTTCACCCAAAACTTCGCGCACGCCGGCGCTGCTACGCCACCACTGGTCCGGATCGAAGGTGGGATCTTCCAAGGCGATGGCTCCAACCTCCACGCCATCGCCGAATGCCTTCTCGTACAATAGGCGCGACCGTCGGCTATGCGCTGCCAGAGTCGCGACGTCGATCGATTTCACGGAGATTCGCTGCTGCTCCAGCCATTGACGAACCGCCAGGGCACAATGGTACGTACGGTCTTTGCGGACGACGGGGCAGAACAGTGTATGAACCAGGTTCGTGGGAACACCATGCTGCACCAGACCCCTAGCCAAATAGTCGGCCGAGTAGCCTCCGGCCGACCACTTGTCAACCCTTTCGTAATCCGCACGCACAACGACAACACAAGCATATCGCCCTCGTTGAAAAACAGCCGCAGTCCGATCGATCAGCCGTGAACCGATCCACCCCTCCACCACCATCACCTCGCCCCGACTGCCATCGTTCACCGCCAAAAATGGATACGCACCGAAAAGAATCAGCACGAAAGTGAAAACGGATAAGCCTGCCATGATTAGCTTGCCACGGCGGGACAGGCACCAGCACTCGCGTCGGACAAAAATGGAACACAGCATGGTGACTTGCGCCGGGAATTGCTCTCGTAGGGATGAATCATCTGTCCTTCACAAATTCGCCAGGAACGAAGGCTTCGATCCGCTACACGCGGCTAGTTCTTCCCAAAATCCTGACTTCGGGCTCGATCCTGAACCATGTCCGCCGCGTCTTCCGCTCCACCGTTATGGGATCCTTAGCAGGCGCGGCCAGCAGGCCGTAGCATATGAAAAAGGCAGTGCAAGGCAAGCGGTCGCTCCAGAAAGGCTGCGGGCAGTGACTGAGCGGAGATCACACTTATTTGCGGAAAACACGACGCGCCACGCTCAGAGCCGCGCTGATCAACTTCTTATGGGAGAAGTAATTATCGCGAAGCTCACACAGATGCCGGCGGGCAAACACACTCAGGCGATACCACAGCGATCCGTAGGCGAGGGCTTCGGACAGCGGCGCAGCAGGGTCACCCAACTCGACCACCACCTGCTCTCCCGCCTGCAACACTCGTTCGAAACAAAGCTCGTCTTTGACTCTTTTCGCCGTGACGCGCTCGCCAGCTATTGTCACTGGCGGAGGCTGCAATTGATCCCGGCCCAGTAGTTTCGAGAATTGATAACGACGCGGCGTAGGCGAGTCGTTCCTGACGACGCACCGATCGGCAAAGAACCGCACGTGAACGGTACCGTCTTCATCCGTCCGCCGGAGACAGGAGCGCCGAACAACTTCCTCCAGCCCGCACCATTCGAGCCGATCGCACAATCCGTTGACTCTGGCAACGAATTCTTCAAGCTTCTGGCATCCATCGCGGAAGTACTCATGATGCTCGACGATCAGGGCGGGTTTGCCGAGAAACAAATCAAGGGCAAACTCGGCCACCTCAGTGGGATAATGCCGGACGAACAGGGGAAGGCTGGAATAGCGCGTGACCGCTGGAGATAACAAATCGCGCACACATAATTTCTCTGCAGCTTCGTCCACAGGAAATGGCGTGGTGTTCACAGCAGCCAGATAGCCGGCCTGCTTCAAAGCGCCTAACGCGGGAGTGGAGAAAATGCCCTGCGGGAACACCATAACGTTGTCGCAAGAGACCCCGGTAAACTCGCGGTGGTTGGCCATTCGATGCTTGGCCGTCCGGGCTTTCAACAGGAGCGGGGCCGCGGCCGTGACTCCGAACTCGCCCTTCGTATGGTCACAACCGTGGACGCTCAGGGACAACCGGCTGGGATGTCGGCGGAAAAGCTCGGCGACCCGCGGATGACTGCGCCGGAAGTTCCAAGGAATGAAAGCCATGTTGGTCGCAAAGTTCGCCCGCTCCATGGCTGCGAGGAGTGCGTCGTACTCTAGGAAACCATGCCGGTTTCGCAACAGCGGGTCATCCACAATGAAACAGGCCAGTTTCCTTGCCGCCTGCCAGCAACGATCGCCAAAAGCGTGCCGCAGGAACATCAGTGCAGGCACCAGGCGGGAGAACCAGTCCAAAGGACGCACCCCGCGGTCCACAGCCGCGTCGATGTCCAAGATCTCCTGACTGCCCGCCAAAAGGATGTGAGATTCGCCATTTTCGATTCCTGCCAGGAACGGCTGGTTTCCGATGCAAACGTAATTTGCTATGCGCTGGTGCTTGCCAGCGGGCTGAAACACGATGTCTTGCGGCCGCGCAACTGGACCGAAAGTCAAACCGGAGAATTCTTGACAGAAGGCCCTGAACTGGCTGCTGACGGAGTATTCTGTGTCATGCGAAGCAATTCTCCGCACGAAGCCCAGTGCGCCGAAGCTCAGCGCGCCTACCAAGCGGGAATCTCGACAATTCGCTTGGAACCCGTAAACAAACAAATGCCTCTGCGACGCCAACAACCTTTCTGCCACCTCTGTACCTTCGATAGCGCAGGAGTATTCATGCAGGGTGCTCGCGGCGACTGCAATACATCGGGCCGCTCCGTGGTTCTCTCGTAGAGTGCCGATTGAAGTCGATACCGTGGCGTTAAAGGGCGAACAACTTGCACTCACGCCCATATAGGCCGCCAGTTTCAGGAGGTTACGCTCGGAAGCTGCAGGCGGATGACGCCCAAGCACCAATAAACTTTCCGCGCCGCCCATCGTTGACCAACTTGGCCGTCCAAGTGTTTGCTGCGGATCAAGAATAATTAATTAACCTCCACTGGCATAACTCGCTATACACTCACGATATATAAGCCCTACCAATAGAACCCATCCTCCGAATCGGAAGGCAGAGTTTCCGGACACCCTGAAGGTGCTAAACCAGGCAGGATGTGAACCTCCCGAACATTCTCGCTTCGAACGGGACTATTTGCCAGACGAGCCCGAGTCGATTTGTTTTTCTATGGGTATAAGACCGTTCTTAAAATCAAGATAAGTTACGCTCTGAGTGAGTGGCACCGTAATCGCCGCGATCGGCTTCGCCGGAACGCCGCCCACCAGAGTGTACGGCGCCACATTTCTAGTTACAACAGAGCCAGCCGCCAAAACTGCACCTTCCCCGATGACCAACGTTTGACCGGAGGAGGCCGCCACCGTGCAGCAAGCAAGTATGCGTGCCTTTCTCTGTACAATAATGCCGCCCTTCCCTTCGCGAAAGTGAGCTATTAATGTAGAACGCAAAAGCACCGCAGACTCATCCTGCAGTTCAATGGCTTCGGGATACTCATTCTCTAGATACACATCGTCGCCGATGATGACGCTACCTTTGATTTTGACACCTCTAAGTTTGTGCAAGAAAGGTCGAAAAGAGTCGTATCCTGGAGAGAATCTCGCAAGAACATGCAGCACCCTATTAAAAAGCTCTCTAAACATCGACTTCTTCATAGTCTGGAAATTCATCTCCTCGCCACTTTCCATAATTTAGACACTGCCCATGCCGCAGAACGCTTCAAGCAACGCAATATCGTGAGACATGAGGACCCGTTTCAAGCCGCACCGGCAAAAGACAATGCTGCGGGCTTTAGCAAAGGGCCATGGCCCGCATTGCTCAAAACCGAAACGCGATTCTACATTCCTGGTTTGCCTCCAAGCCACGCGTGGAATTGGGACTCGCGGTTTTTTGCCAAGAAACCGTTGGCACGCATTGTTTCGCTACGACCAGCGATTAGCTGCCAGATCCTCTCCAGGTTTTCACGGGCGATGGCTGAGCAGACCTCGACTGTCGGAGCCCAGCCCGGGACCCGTGGAGGTATCAGACTCAGAGCCCATGCGCAGCGTGCCTTGGCAAGCTCGGCAGCCTGGTGGTTTTCTCCGTCCGCTTTGGTAACCACGATGAGATCTGCCAACTGCGTAATGCCGCGTTTGACGATCTGAAGCTCGTCGCCCGCATTAGGCAACATCAGCAAGACGACAAGATCCACCATGCTGCAAACCGCAGTTTCGCATTGGCCAATACCAAGTGTTTCAACAAGAATTATCTCATAACCTGCGGCCTCGCACAGAAGAATTGCCTCAAATGTGCGCCTTGCGACTCCCCCAAAACCAGAGCCTCCAGGAGATGGACGGATGAACGCATTCGGATTGGCTGCCAGTTCCACCATTCTCGTTTTGTCCCCTAAAATGCTACCTCCGCTACGCTCGCTACTTGCGTCTATCGCCAAGACGGCAAGCTTCTTACCCTGGTCGGCTAAATAGCTGCCAATAGCTTCGATGAAAGTGCTCTTTCCCACCCCGGGACTGCCCGTGACGGCGATCCGCAGCGACTCCCGTTTTTGCGAAGCGCACGCCGCGACGATCTCCCGGGCCTGCTCTTGGTGGGTCGCTAATGTGCTCTCGACTAAAGTAATACCCCGAGCCAGTACGCTCGGATCCTGCCTCAAGATACCTTGGATGTACTCAGCAGGGGTCATTCCTTTGTGGAAATCAATCGTTTTAAGAGTTCGATGGCGGCTTCAGCAATGATCGTCCCCGGTGGGAAAATGCCGGCGACGCCTTGTGCTCGCAACCATTCATGATCCTGTTCAGGAATTATCCCGCCGACAGCGACCATGATGTCCGGCCGTCCGAAGGATGCAAGCGCCCAAATGATCTCAGGCACCAAGGTACGATGGCCGCCCGCAAGTGAGGACACACCGATCAAATGAACGTCGTTTTCCACCGCTTGCTTGGCACATTCGGATGGCATTTGGAACAGTGGTCCAAGATCCACATCGAATCCAATATCCGCAAAACCGGCCGCCAGCAGCGCTAATCCGCGATCATGGCCATCTTGACCGACTTTGGTCAGCAGTATCCGAGGTTGTCGGCCGGCACGTTTCGCGAACTCCAGGGTCAACTTCCTGGCGGATTCGAATTGGCCATCGTTCTGCATGACGTTCGCGTAAACACCTGTAACCGTGCTGAATTGAACTTTGTAACGTGAAAACACTTTTTCACAGGCGAAAGTGATCTCGCCCAGGGTTGCCTTGCTACGAGCAGCCACGACCGCCATGGCCAACAGATTGCCATGCCCGGTTTGGCACGCACTGGTGATTGCCTCGAGTGCAATGGCGACCGATCGGTTATCGCGCTGAGACTTTAGAAGATCCAAGCGCTGTTGCTGGGTTCTCCGGATGCTGGCGTTATCTACTTCGCGGATAGGGACTGGTTCTTGCTGGTCGGCCCGATACGCATTGACGCCAACGACTTTCTCCTGGCCTAGGTCCACGCGGGCTTGACGACGGATGGATGCTTCTTGAATGCGCATTTGAGGGATGCCAGTGTGGATCGCTCGAGTCATGCCCCCAAGTCGTTCAATTTCCTCAAGATGCGCCCAAGTCCGTCGCGCGAGGTCATGAGTGAGTCGTTCCAGGTAATAAGAGCCTCCAAGAGGATCAACCACTCGACGCACTTCGGTTTCCCGCTGAAGATAAATCTGGTTATCCCGAGCGATTCTGGCAGAAGCCGCCGTGGGCAATCCGAGAGCTTCATCAAGTGCGTTTGTATGTAGGGACTGAGTGCCACCCAACACGGCCGCCCAGGCCTCGAGGCAGGTACGAGAGACGTTGTTGAAGGGGTCCTGAGCTGTTAAGCTGCGGCCCGAGGTTTGACAATGCGTCCGGAGAGCCATTGACCTCGGATTCCTTGGACCAAACCGCTTCACCAACTTGGCCCACAGCATGCGTGCCACACGAAGCTTGGCAATTTCCATGAAGAGGTTCATCCCCATGGCGAAGAAAAAGGAGATTTTAGGAGCAAAGTCATCGATCTGGAGCCCGGCACTCAAACCCATCCGAAGGTACTCTATGCCATTACCGAGCGTGTATGCCAGTTCCAGATCCGCTGGCGCACCAGCTTCATGCAGATGATAACCCGATACGCTCATACTGTTGAACTTGGGCATATGCGCAGCCGCATAGCTTACAATGTCCGCAGCGATCCGGAGCGAATGGTTGGGACTGAAAATATAGGTGTTGCGCACCATGAATTCCTTAAGAATATCGTTTTGAATGGTCCCGGACAATTGAGCGGGCTTAACGCCCTGCAATTCTGCGGCGATGATGTAGAAAGCCATGATCGGCAACACAGCTCCATTCATTGTCATTGAAACGGACACCTTTTCTAGAGGGATCTGCGCAAACAGAACCTCCATGTCCATCACGGAATCAATGGCCACGCCTGCCCTGCCTACGTCACCCGCAACCCGTTCATGGTCTGAATCGTAGCCGCGTTGCGTCGGCAAGTCGAAAGCCACAGAAAGGCCCGTCTGCCCAGCCGCCAGGCTCTCCTTGAAAAACGCGTTGGACTCCTCAGCGGTAGAAAAGCCGGCGTATTGGCGAATCGTCCAAGGTCGTGCTAGATACATGGCTGCGTGGGGTCCTCTTAGGAATGGGGGGCTGCCCGCCACAAAACCTAGCTGTTCGGTCGCGGCTAAGTCCGCACGCGAATACCGAGGCTTTACTTCTATGCTTTCGTTTGTCCTCCAAAGGCTACGCGATGTCGAGTCGGAAGAAATAGATGTGACAACGGTGGGGTGGACGCCGCCAGCAGCCTCCAGGAATTGATTCGTCAGCCATTCCACATAATAGGCACCGCCGGTTGGATCCTGCACTCTGTTCAGACAGCCCTCCAGCTTGAGGATCTGGTGTTGGTTTCGCGCCAGACGTTCAGCTTCACCGGTCACTGATGATGAATCGCCACCGCAGTGCCTAATGAGCAACGCGTCGCAACCACCACAAATGGCGGCCAAGGCTTCGATCGTGGTCCGATACAAGTTTCCGCCGTTCACGCCAGTATTGGTGGTACCGGAGTTCGTCTCGCACAAAACGGTGGGCGGCATTCCAACTTCTTGAGTCCAAATAGCACGAAAAGCACGTAACTTCGCTAATTCGAAGAAAAAATTCCCACCAACGGTGAATTTGAATTGGATTTTTGCCGGAGCCAGCGTTCTGAGCAAAGCCCGGGCTTCAAGCAGGCAGCGCATCAACTGCTCTTTGTGTCTCTTGGTGGGGTCTGAACTGACCGTAAGAGCCTGGTAGTTTGGTAGCCGGTCCAGCAACGCCAAGTATGGAACCGCATCAATCCTCACATCGCGGAGCGCACCACGGACTTCTCGTGCATCGCTACCTTTCCGACTCAATGTCTCACTAAATCTTTTGACGGTGGATCCAACGTCTTTAAAGCCCTTAAGGTCCACGCGTACTCCTGATAGCGGGATACCATTAAACAGGGCCTCAAAGTCAGTAAACGTTTCTGCCGTGAAGCAGAGCGAGGTTGCACCATAGTGCAAGGCCTCCAAGGCCTTGCGGTTGCCCACGGTTGGGTCGTCCGCCCTAACTTCCTCATAAATGTGCCAATCCTGACACACGCGAAGACAAACCGCACGCGTCACATCCTCACTCGTCAGGACCGGTTCAACGAGGAAACCTTCAGGGGACCGCCAAGGCGAGGACATCGCAGACTGCATCACCCGCAATTCGGCCTTAACTTGTTCCAGCCACTCCGCCTTGGAATGCCTGGAAAACTCTTCAAAAAGGCATTTCATTCTTCGACTCCTCCGTGTTTATTACCGCGGCGGCGAAATAGGCTGAGACACCCCCAGAGGCCCGAAGCCTTCACCAACAACTCGCTGGTCGAAGCCTCGTCCGGAACGGGAATGCGACGCAGGCGAAAGCGGTCCGTGTGCGAATCGTTGAAACCGGGATCAAGGGTGAGTGCACCGACGTAGCCGGCGCTCCGGGCTAGGCGGTTCTCCCGTTCAGAATAATCGCCATTGGGGTAAGCCAGGGCTTGAATGTTGAGACCGTACTCACGCTCCAAGTCAGCCTTGGACCGGGCAAGTTCCTGGCCGGCCTGCTCTTCGGAACAGGCTGGTAGAATGGGATGGGTCACCGTGTGAGCCTGGAAATCCACCCAGGGCTTGAGCGCTTCGATTTCGTTCCGAGACAGTGCCTGCCGATCAGGGTATTCCTGCAGAGGCCGATAATCCCGGCTGAACAGGAACTGCAAGCGTTCCGCGTCCGTCATCTGTTTGCACGCCTCGGCTTCACTCTTGGAACGAGTGTGAGTCCACCAGTAGTGACGGTTGGTGCCCACCATGCCGCTGCAGAGAAAAATCGTCACCGGAACTCTCATTTCCTCAAACAAGGACTTCAGTTCATAATTGCTGCGGTGCCCGTCATCAATGGTAATAATAAGAGATTTCGGTGGCAGGTTCTCGGGCGTGCCATCTGCACGGGCCCGCAAATAATCAGCAAGCGCAATAACGCGGTATCGGGCTCGCAATGCACGAAAATGCTCCCGCGCCCGTTCCACAGAAATGGCGTGGTAGACAACAATCGTGACTTTGCTACGCTGCACGATTTCTCGCAGAAGGAACGGCAGTCCCGAATACCGGAGCATGAGGAAGACGAACCAGCGAAACACGGTTCAGACAACGTGCGGGGCTCTTTGGGGTTTGCTCGCGTCGCTCCATCCGGCGCGGAGCAGTGCCGCGACCCGCTCCATTTGCCGCTCTTCGACGAAAACGAGATTGCTACTGAACGTGGAAGGTTTCCTGGAAAGGATGGCGTGTTCGTCCACTACTTTCATTTCCTCCAACAGTCCGCTTCGAGGATTGTAGTAACCGCAATGATACCCGCGTGCCATAATTCCCTGGTAAAGGCTTGCGCGGTGGCTGTCCTCCTCGATGATGATGACGCCAATTCGGCGCTCGTCCAACATACGCGTCGCCCCCTGCAGGACCTCGGGCTCATGTCCCTCGACGTCGATCTTGATCACCTCGATTCTATCTAGCGAATTGCCAGAGCAGTATGCGTCCAGCGTGGTCAACCGCACGGCGACAGAACCTGCTGGGCAGCCTTCTGGAATTAAAGAGCTCCCGAACATATTTCTGACTTCCTGCATACGCCCCTCACCTGGGCGGTTCGAAAGCCCCAAGGCGTTCAATCTAACCCGTGTCTCGAGCCCGTTTGCTCGAAGATTCTGGTGAATCGTACTATAACCGGCTGGCATCGGCTCGAATGCATGCACTAACCGCCGCGTCTTTAGCGCCGCGACCATCGAATAACTACCTATACCGCAACCCACATCAACAAAGACCGAATCCGCGTCGAGTATTCGACGGACAAACTCGTAGTCGGGCTCCACGAAATCACGGAAAATGACCATGGCGGGCATCATTTGGGAAGGATAGTCAAACTGAACCAGCAATCCATCAGTACGGATCCGAACGAAACCCGTTTTCGGCTTAAATGCACGATAATAGCAGAGAGACAGCAGGCCCCGCAATGTTGTTCCAATACCGAATGCACGGATCCCTTCGGTCGTCCGAGTGACGATCCTTTTCGCTCTCTTGCTGGTCATGTGAGTCTAGCTATTTCGGCGCGGTCTGGGCGCGGCGGCGCTCAATGACGCGGCGATAGACTCCGACAACGGATTCGACTGTCCGTCGCTGGTCGAATCGTTGCATAGCTACTCTTCCATTGAAGGAGATGTCCGCCGGGCGGTTCAACACCCGTCGCAATGCCGCGGCAAGCGAAACCGCATCCGCCTCGACGATTTCAATCCCTTCTATACCACGCGTGACATCCACCACATCCCCCACGTCCGTAGATACAATTGGCAAGTTGCAGGCCAAGGCCTCCTTAATTGCGGTCGGCGATCCCTCCGAGTCGGAGCACAGAATCATCGCATTGGCCGCACTGTAGTACCAGGGCATCTCCGTATAATGAACTTGTGACACCGTTAACAATTCCACGTCGACCACCTCCACCCGCAACTGTTTCGCCGCGGCAAGGGCCAAATCGAAGCGCTTGAGCCTCCGCGCCGGATTGAACGGAAAGAGAACGTATTGGCAATCAGCCTGCAGATTCAGTCGGCAGCGGGCTTCGAGTTTCGGTTTGGGGGAGAAAAGAGACAGATCCACGCCGCAGGGGATGATGTCGCCGGGGATGCGGCGCGAGATTTTCTTGCTGACAACGATGGTGGCATCTGCCAAGCGGCAGACAAAGCGGCTAACTGCCGGCTCAACCCACCCCACCAGAGCATCACTCCCGTGGAGGGAGATGACCAGAGGGGTCGTCCCGCGAAACAGGGCAGGAAGGCCGGTGACGCCGTAATGAGCGTGCACAACATCGTAGTGTTGCCGCCGCGT
This sequence comes from uncultured bacterium, assembly GCA_963735925.1. Classification (GTDB taxonomy): domain Bacteria; phylum Verrucomicrobiota; class Verrucomicrobiia; order Limisphaerales; family J093; genus DSVZ01. The sequence goes on along the minus strand of CAVTMT010000013.1, from coordinate 128,806 downwards.
CCGTTGAAAGACCTCCAGGCAGGCTTTGAGATATTCGAACCGAGAACGATAACCAAGAACGTGCAGCACCTCCACCTGATGACCCAACGCGCGCAGCTGCTCCACCTGTTGCATGACGAACGCCCCGGATCCTTCATTCCGCGGATGCGGATACATGGCGGTTACAACCAATATTCTCATCTTCCTAACAGCCGTTTCTCCGTATGACTGCGTAGGTCTTACTCCTCCAAGTCCAATTCGAAGGTCGATGATCTGGTTTACCGCTTATCGTCCTCCCCATTCTTCGCGGTTCGTTGCGCGAGGTAGAATACGGTGGATTCGAGTTGATGATGAGATCCGGTCAATGAGACAAAGAGGCAAAACAAGTACTTGGCGACTTCAAATGTCGAATTGCCCGATTTGAATGGCCGGCTGAAACACTTGATTACCTCAAAGTCACCGTATCGGAGTTGTTCAATAACTTGCCCCACCGTGTATTCAGTGACATGGTGCTGCGACATAAACTCCACCGGTTTGCCCCGTAAGACGTTTACTAGATTTCCCCAACGGTATCGGCTTGGCGTCGAGATGATGAGACAACCGCCGGGTTTCATGATTGTTGCAATTCCGGCCAAAAGTGAGAGCGGGTCAGGGACGTGTTCCCACAGATTATTACAAACAACGATGTCGAAGTACCCGGTCGAATAGGGGCATGCGTACGCGTTTCCGACTATGAACTCAATATTACGGAAGTGCTTGTTTGCATATTCAATGGCGGAAATGGAGTAATCGACGCCGGATACTTCTGCCGCAGGCAACTCCTGCTGAATAAGTGAGGTGATGTGTCCTTGTCCGCAGCCCAGATCAAGTATTTTGTGCGGCTCATGAGTCCGTTTGGCAGCCTCTCTAACCATTTGCAAAGTGCATTCGACGCGTCGCTTGTGAAAATCACCCGTGATCCCCGTCTCGACAGAATAGGGGTCCGACTCAATGTACTCATCACTAGCGTTTACTTCATTCGGTGGTAAGAATACCAAAAACCCGTCAGGATGTCGTGCGAACGACACTTTCCCATGTTGCTCGGACCAATCGCGCAATTCGCACCCATCCGTCTGCATATCAATATGCCGACAGTGACTACGATCGTAATACTTTGCTACATTTGTGGAGATGTTCATACAGCAACTGCTCTCGGTTGCGCTGCACGAATGACGACACCATGTACTGTGAAGTGCGCGGCGACCGGATACTCGCCGCATCTGTCAACGGTCACACCTTCTTACCAACTACTCGAATCGCAAGAAGCGGCCGCAGAGGGAAGCAACGCCCTAAAGCGACTCGCAATTTGCAGGGTAATGCCGTCAAGATAGCCTCCAAGGACGTCAAACAGGCTTTAGGCATCGACACATAGCAGCCTCGCATCCCGGTGTAAGGCAATACTCTTTCAAATCCCACGCGCCTAAAAAGCGCCACTATTTCGGTAATTGTGTATTCCTTCAGATGTAGCCCTGTGGCAACCTCGTCAAAGTGCTTCGAATCGTCATGTGGCCCGTTGAGTCGATTCGGCGTTATACAGATGTACTTGCCGCCAGGCCGAAGCACCGCATAAATGGCTCGCAGCTGATCCAGTGCGTCGTCGGAGTGGATGTGTTCCATGACTTGGTGGCTGTACGCGATATCAATGCTCCCTAGCGGAACCGCTAGATGGAATCCGTCGGATACAATGCATTCTACGTTGCCTGGCAGCGAGGATTTGTCAACCCCGTCAAACGACACATCCAGCGCATAGACCTCTTTTACCAACTCAGCAACCCTGATTGCAGTGCGACAAGAACTGGAGCCTATCTCCAAGAAGACTGCCTCGGGATACAAAAACCTTCGGAGGAATGCCATCTGAGAGGTGACGCGCTTGGCCTGAAAGGCTTCATCATTGTAGGGTGCCGACAAATCACTGGAGAACTCCTTACGCAACTCAGAGTAAACTTCACCGTAAAGCTTTTGTCGCTCGGATTGAGTTGCCTGACGCAGGCGGCTCGCCAATGATCTCTCCAGTTCATAGTGTCTCTTGAGTTGTTCAAGGGTTCTTGTTTCGTTTGAAGTTCTCATGTAACTTGTAGTTAACCGTTGCGTGTGATTCCTGCGCGCAACACGATTTCGTACATTTTGAGCGTGTTCGCGGCGAGTTGCGTCAACGAAAAGGACCTTGATAATCTGAGTTGACCGGCGACTCCCATCTCGTGTGCTTTGTCCGGTTTGTCCAGCAGCCAATCGATCTTTTCCGCGACGGCAGCGGCATTTGAGGGCTCGATGAGAAAACCAGTTTCCCGATCGACGACCAGTTCAGAGCTTCCGCCGCCATCGGTGACCACCACGGGCTTTCCGGCGGCCATGTATTCCATGACCGAATTTGAGATACCTTCCGTGAAGGTGCAAAGCACACCGATGTCCAATTGCTTAACGAGGGCTTCCACGTCCTTGCGCTCGCCCAGGAACCTGATGGCGATCTCCTGCGACGAAGCCATCCGCTTGCACGCTTCGAGATTCTTTCCTGCCCCCACCGCCACGAAAACCACATCTTGACGGCGTGCCAAAACCAACTGAGCGGCACGGATGAAGGTTGGGAAATCCTTGTAATCAGAAAACTCGGCAACCATCCCCACCGCTTTTCGGCCTTCGAGCTCAAAGGCGAGATCCCCAGCCTGAGTAAACGCCACAGATTCAAAGCGTTCCAGGTCGAAACCATTGTGAATCACGCAGTTGCCAGGCGCATCGGGAGGGAGGCCGCGACTGACGAACCCGGCGCGAGAATTTGCCACCCGGGCATCCGCCAAACGCAGCATCCACAAGTGCCACTGCCAGCGCAGACCACTACCAGAAAAGGTGTTTCGAATCGTTCCGTTGACCAGTTTGATGCCCATGAGGCGGGCCAGCGGCCACACATAAGTGGTGGCCATGTCGCTATTAGTGTGGACGATATGTGGGCGGAACCGGCGCAGGATGCGCCACAAACGCGGGAACCCAGACGGATCCCAACGCATGCGGCGGATGAGGTAAACCAAAGGGATTCCCAGCTTCTGCACATCCGGCACGTAGAACTGTTCCGCCCCCATGGTCGCGACGATCGATTCCACAAAACTCAACCGCTGCAGTCCTTTGAGCAACTCCACGGTCTGCCGTTCCTTGCCACCCACGCGCAGGCTGTCCACCAAATGCAAAATCCGGAGCGGCTTGATTTCAGGCTCAAGTTCGGGCATGGAAGGTTAGAACAACACTCGCAGCTCGCCGGAGGCCGCCGGCACATCCACTAGGAACGCGGCCCCGCCGTTACTTTCCGCATTCACCGTATCATTCTTCCACTTGAACGAGTCAGATTTTCCGCCTGCGTGCCAGGAACATGCCTTTGGCAATGGGCGCTCAGTCACCCGCAACGTTAGCGCCGTTTGTCCGTAGCGCTTCATGTCGTAGTTGCATCGGAGCCTTATCGTCACGCCTTGTCGCTGTCTTCGTACTTCAAGCGTCGTTTGTTCCCTGGCCTCGCAATAAGCCGCCAGGTCACCCATGGTGGCAATCCAGAGCATGCCTCGGTCACGCAAGCGGGCGAAGAAGCGCAGGATTTCCTTGAATTCCCTCTGAAATAACTCAAGCGGGTCAGACGGGTGAAACCACAAGTGGAAGGCAGCGTGCCGCTTGATCGCAGCCTCCAAAAACATTTCTGCCTTGATCGGGTACGAATAATGTTTGGCAGACCGGAAGTTCATGCTTTCGTATAGCTTATAAACTCCGCAGCCGAGGCGTTCCGGATAGGAAAGCCGCACGGCCAAATCTCTATGTCGAACACACGTTATCCCGTGCCTGGCCAACACGGGCGCGTAATGGTGTCCCATGTGATTGTAGGGATATACGAGGGAACGGGCGGTAACGCCGAACCGCGACATCGCGGCTTGGCATTGCGCCATCTCGTGTTCCACCAAGACTGGGGTTGAGTTCTCCGGGAAAAAGCTGATGTGACTAAAGGAGTGACTACCCAGCTCGTGTGAAACCTTGCTCTCCAGAATGAGGTGGATCAGGTCTGGGCAATACCAAAGGCCATCGGCGTGGTAGTCGGTGCAAGGGTCATGGGCATACCAGTCTCCAGTCCAACGTGCCATCGCGGGAGGGGAGGTCATGACAGGGGGGCGCGGCATCTGGGGATGTGCGAGACCATTTATGCCGCGCGCGCACTTTTCCAGAAACAAATGTCCTACGGTCGCCCAAGTGATCGGAATGCCGTATTCGTCCAGTAGGCTGACCAAGCGCGGCACGTTTTCGCGCTCCCTTGCCGCTCTTTCTCGTGTTTCCTCCGCTGACCACCAACCCCTCCAAGCCCAACTTAGCTCGAAGTCAGCGGAGATCGTCCCTGCGGCTAGAGCGCCTCCATGAAAGGGAGTAATCTCGACGCCGTCAAAACTACGGGCAGTAGGCTTGAGTCCGCGGGCGAAGTTTCTCCTGAGTCGAAAAATGGACTTGAGGATGACTCGCCTCGCCCGCTCTTTCATCCCGGTTGTCCTGTTGTGGATGGCGTCAGTCACTCGGGATCAGGCAAGACTGCCGCTGCCGGCGGGTTGAATCGCCGGGACTTGGAGAGACGGGCTTGTCCCACCGCTTCGCCAAGTCCTACCAAACCGAAGATCAAGGCGCCACAGCCGAAAGCCACGAGACCAAGAAGGCTTGGGATCGCAGCAGAAAAACACAAGCCAAGGAACCCGAGAAAACCAAAGTTTGTGCTCAATCGGTTGCCCAACATGAAACCGAGGCAACCAATCGCAGAGGCGCCGATGATACGGAGGGAAAAGCCGCCCAGCCGGTCCCATCCCATGGGGCCGAACTTGCGCCGGGCGAAGCTACACATGACCAGGGCGCCCAAGCCGGTTGCAAGTGAGGTGGCGAGCGGGAAGCCGGAAACCCCAAGCCCGCGGAGCGCGAGCGGAATCACTGCCAGGTAGAGGAAGAATACCCAGATCGAACTCGCCACCAGGGTGGTAGTGTCCTTGATGGCGTAGAAAGGCGTCTGGGTAATGCTGATCATCCGACTGAACAAAATGTAAGGAGTCATGAGCGCCACCAACTGGCTCGTGAGTGTTGCATCGGCGTGTGAAAACTTGCCGCGTTGAAACAGAACGCGAATGAGTTTTTCTCCATCGAAGATCAGCAAGAGGCCCACGGGTACGGACATGAAAATGAGCAGCTTGACGCCGTTGCGAATGGCGGTCTTCATGCCCGCAAAGTGCTTTTCGGCGACGTAATGAGCCACCATCGGTGTGGTGGCCGTGACCACGCTGCCCATCAGCACTCCCGATAGAGCCTGAATGATCCGGGAGGCATACCGGAGCGCGGACAGGATGCCGGCCGCGTAAAACGAGGCGCAGAAATTCTCCAGCAGACTCCGCAGCTCCCCAAGCATCTGGCCAGCGAGGGGATAGGCAACCAGTTTGGCGGTTTCGCGCAGGGTTGGGTCCTGCAGGTCGAAGGAAAAGCGGAAGCGGAAGCCTGCGCGGGTCAGTGCCACCCAGAGCACGAGGCACTGGGCGGCCGCGCCGACAAGGTACCCCAGCGCCAGGGAGTAGATGCCGAGGAACCCGTAGCTAAGTCCCACCACACTGATAATAGCGAGATTGTTCATCGCCTTGGTGGAGGAGGATAGCCCGTAGAGATGCAAGGAGTACAGTGCGCCACTGAGCAGGGCCGCCAGACCGCAGAGCGGCACGAGCCACACGAGGAGCATGTTCATGTGGCACGCCATCATAATCGTGGATGGTGACAATCCGGGCACCTGCCACGGGATGATCAGCTTGGAGATTGCCATGCCCATTCCTGCCAGCGCAGATACCAGCAACAACCAGACGCTAATGACGTTGCTCAAATAAGAACTGGCGGCCTGCTCTCCTGAACCCTTACGAATTGCGGCCAGCATCGGGATGATCACCTGGGTAAACTGGACACTCAACGTGGCATCAATCAAAAAGGGAATGGCAATGCCCGCAAAGAAGGCATCTGTCTGGAAGCCCAAACCGAAACGGGCCAAGATTGCCGCGTCCAGTACAAAACCGCTGGCCACGCCCAGTCCTCTCCACAACAGGACGGTGCGGGTCTTTTCGATGAGGTAATCTCTTGACCCAAATTTGAGTTTGTTACGCATGCCATCGTGTCGCAGAACCGGCTAATCTAGGTCCGGTTGCCTGAGGTCAGGCATTCCCAAAGCATCGACCAACTGGAAATACTGTGGCCACCAATGACCCTCATGCCAGTTCAGTGAATCGTCCCAGTATCCAGGGCAGGCATGAACGGCCTCATCGATGAAGTTATAGCTAATCTCGCAGATCATAGCACTCTTGTTTTCACCATACAGAAAATCGTAGGCCATTGACTGGAAACAGAGTCTCCTGGAGAATCTCGAAGGCTAAGACAAGAAGATCAAGATCAATCCCTTTGGTGTCATAGTCCAACTTCCCGCTGCCAGAAGAACGAAAGTCACCGTCGCGCGTGTACCGCCGGAAGGCAAACGCCCGCTTACCAATCACGGTAACGCGAGTGTCGTAGGTGTTATCAGGAAGAAACCTTTGGAAATATACATAGTTCTTATGAATTTCCAAGGCTGGAAGCGGAATGCCACGGAATTTGCGTACGCGCTCGGCCAGCCAGTGCCTGAGTTCTCGGCTGAGCTTGAAGTCAATCCAGCGGGTGTTTCCCCAAGGTATACGCGTAGATTGAATCCCCGATCCAAACATTCTCTCAATTATCTGGCGCCCTCGCGACCGCGTCTTAACAAGCGAGACGTTTTCTGACCCCGCCCCGCCACTCAGCTTGAATACAACGGGAAGGGAGGCCGTCTCCAGCCAGTCCAGCGCTTTCAGTTTATCATAAAATACCCACGATTCCACCGCAGGGAATCCGTGCTGGCGGAGAAGAAAATATTGGCGAATCTTGTCGTCATAAGACCAACATGTGCTCATGTCTGGTAGGCATTTAAGATTCATGGCACGCTGCAAAATGGGGATCAAAGCACTCGCTAGACGCGCATCACCGTTGTCATGCCGCCACCAAAATATAAACAAGTCCATATCCACCACGCGCTCCCAAAAGTCGGCATCATCACATTCCATTCGTATGTGTCTGATGCCATTGTGATCCAGAATCCTCTCGAACCGCAAGATGTAGCCGGTGTATCCCCGATAAAATGTCCTATGAATTCCAACCGTCGAGGATTTCATGACACCTCCAACTTTAATTGTATGAGACAGACGATTTCCAGCCGCACTCCAAACCCTGTTTTCTGGAGTGCTTATATACTCATCGCCTCCGGCTGGACCGGTTCCGTTGAACGGCCAATCTGAAGCCAGCCGTTGAGCGGATTGGTCTTCACGTAACCGCCTCTGAAATCTCCCATTCGAATCCCTGAGTACGGGCGAGAGGACAATCGCCATTAGCCCGTGATGCATAGCCTACCGTGACGCCATTTACTAAAAACGCAATACATGGGTCGTACAAGTGGAACCGAAGGTCACCAGTACTCCAGTTTAACACCATGTAGAGAGTCATGGTGAGCGCCACGGCCGCCAACATACGAACAAACGCTGGTTTCGTTGCGCGGTCTCGCAAAGTCGTCACGGCTGAACGGATGAGGGATGCATATATCGCTACGTAGAGCGCAAGACCAACCAATCCCGTGTCAACGAGGATTCCCAGCCAAGTGTTTTCATTTCCCGACGTCAAACGAATCTCATCGCCGCCGTCGGCCTCCTGATACTGCGCCATGTGTATCGCAAAGCCCCCATACCCTAACCCAAATAATGGCGACCGAGCAAATACTCTCAGGCCCAACTTCAAGTTCTCAACCCGGTATTCAATTGTTTCTTGACGCTGGGAAAATAGAGTGGATCCAAACAGCGAGAATTTGCTACCGACGCCAGTCAAAGCTCCAATCGCAAGAAGAACGGTGATATTGCGGGCTACTACGCGCAATTCCGTCCGGGAGAGGAAAAAGACGACAAGGACTGCCAGTAGCCCCAGCCAAACCGTTCTAGTGTGAGTTAGATAAACGCAACCTAAACTCAGAAACATCAACAAGTAAAGATAGACACGCTTTGCACCCTTCATGTAACAAGTCATGAAAGCCAAACATGAGAAATTCAGCACGAGCGCCGCCCCCAGCATACTACTATTGCCAAACGGGCCGGTCAATCGATCACTTTGATCCGCGATCGTCCGGTCCAAAATGTACTTAGGCCAGACCAGCCAATCAACCTGGAGGTATTCGGCAACTCCGTTGAATGCCAAATAGCTTTGGATGATCACCACGCCGCTGAGCAATCGCCACACATCTTTGTCTGAGAATTCTGTCGTTTTGCCGATGTAGAAGGCCAGGAATGGGAAGCAAGTCAGTTGGAAAATTGTGTTCAGCCAGCGAAGCTTTGCCCCTTCACTATCGGGTTTGGTCACAAACCAGGATGTTACGCACAAGATGGTGAAGCTCAACATTAACCACTCAATCGTTCCAACATGCCGTTTGCCGAAGGTATTCCTGATAAACAAACCGAGAATTACAAGCAGGAGCAGGCGGTCAGGACTGAATCTGATGCCGACGTTGAAACTCAAAAGCGGAGAAATATATTGATAGAGAAACAAGAGGGATGCAATCCAAAAGGGCAGTAACCGGATGTGCTTCATGGTAGGCTTGTCTAAGCATAGACCCGCGTGTTGTGCTTCAGTCGGCTTTTGATTATATTGTGGATTTGTGAGGAAAGTGCTCTCTCTCTCCGAAGCGTGCTTCTCCTGCTAGCACTCCTGCTTACGCCTAGATGACATTTACATCAGAGGACCTTGTGCATGTTCGGAGGAGCCGCAGGACGCGTAGCGCGGACACCGAAGTAGCTGAATGCTCCAATGTCCCAAGGAGGACTCCGGATCAGCCTAGTGAAATCGCCGTTGAAATTCGTTAGAGTAGCTCCGGCTCCGATCAAAGGAGAACCAGTCACGAGGTCAAACCGGTTGTTGTTAACGCTGACAACGCTGTCGATGGCAGCGCTGGTAGCCAAGGTAAGCGTGTGCGGTCCTTCATTCGCGCCGATCCAACTGCCATCGTGAGCGTTGTAATCACTTAAAACGCCAACAGAACCCATTTGTCCTCTAAGTGTTCCGCCTCCGAAAACGAAATTGTTCATTGCGCCACAATTCGTTGCCCCAAAAAGCTTCATTCCTATTGCAGAATTGAAAACCGTGCAGTTGTAGATGAAGCAGTTTGTGATAATGGAAGGAGAATATCCCTCCAAGGTGATGCCGCCACCAGCACAATTAGCAATGACGCAGTTTCTTATCATCGTCCCGGAATGACCGTAGAAAGGGCCCGCCAACGTGCCCTGCGTTGCCCCGATGATGCCGTTGCCGCCACCTCCTACAGCCGAGTAATCGTGCACGAATACCCGTTCAACCAAGCTGCCCTGGTCAGCCGGGGTTATAGTTTCGGGCAGGTTTATGCCGTTTCCGGTGCCGCCCCCCCAAGAAATTTCACCGTCCATGATTTGCAGGCCAGTGATTCCGTGCTTACAATCTATTCCATCGCCCTGTCCGCCGTTGGCGCCCGCACCGCGAATGTAAAAACTCGTGATCAGAATTCCGCTGCGTTGGTTGCCCATCCTCACTTCCAGATTCGTAGTGGAACTGGGGTTAATCGCGCCGATGTAAACGGCCTCTCCCTCAGTGTTTACAATTCTGAAATGTCTCATGATCGCATTAGTGCACGCGGCACTGATGACTTGGGCCGATGGACTATCCGGGTATGTGGTGTAGAGAAAGTTGACGGCGGCTCCGATGGTAGTGATGTCATGGGCATAATTGTATTCCCACAGGAAGTTGTCACCGCTGAAGGCGCTTCGAGCGCCGCTGCCCGTAATCTCAAACCCGCGCAACGTGATGTTGTTCTGCTTGACGTGGCACCTGTAGCTCGTACCGGAAGTCCATGCGGATACGCTTAGCGGGTAGGCGCCAGTATTAGTCCAGGAATGGGCATCCCAATAGCGCGTCCAATTTGCCCCTACGCCTGGCGCATTATCAGGGTTGGCCAGATGTGACTCGATACAGCAATAAGCAATGCCGTTATTGGTGACAAAATCGTTGCCGCTCGTCCGGATCCAGCCAATCGCGCACTGGCTCGCTCCGGTTATCTGGAATACCTGCCGGTTTGTGTAAGCAACAGAAATGTCCGTCTGCGGATTCGCTGTCCAGCTTGGGGATGAAGCGTTGGCATTGTAAAACGAGTACCCGTCCAGCGTCAGGCGGTTGGTGGAGTAGTCCCAACGCTTGCATTCCACAAACCATGCCCGAGATTGCTGTGTCACTCCGTCTGACTTCAACGCACTGAAGTAAATCGTCACTGGATTCGTGGAAAGGGAGGCGTTGATGGTAGTCCAAGTGGAGGCATCCAGCGAAGCCCACGGCTTGTCCGCGCTGCCGTTTTGGGAACCTGTCCGGTCTGGATCCACGTAAAACGCACTCTGGGCTAAGGCCGGAAGCGCTGCGGCAACAACCAAGGCGAGGACCGCGATGAATTGGAACACGTCAGAAGCCCGGGAAATCCACGTGCTTGTAGCGGCTTCGCTGCACCGCTGCCTGACGGGTCTTGATTGAGTACGAAGGAAATCTCTCATTGAATTCATTTGGTTAACATAGTATGTACCATTTTTAAACCAATTACCGTAGCCGGGCCCTGTTTGCAATACGCAGCCTTGCGCACCCAGACTTTGATGGTTTGGAGATCGCGGCGGATTCCGGCTCGTTTCGATGCAAGACTGTCCGATGTGCATCCAGCAGTTGCGCCCGACGCATCTACCAGCAGATGCCTTCGTAATGAGCCGGACGATCCGCCCCCTCGGGCAGAACGCGCACGAGGTCCAGAATGATCTTACCATCCGCGTGGCCAAGAATGGCTTCGCGAATTTGGGGAGTCTTCTTGCTGACGATGACCAACTCACTGCCCTCAATCACTTCCTGCGTAGTATTCAGCATCAGCGACGAAATATGCGGGATGGTCTGTTCGATGTAGCGCCGGTTGGCGCCCACTAATTTCGCCAGGGCCACTTCCTCGTCGTAGATGGTCAGATGGTAACCCTTTCCGATGAGCGTCTCGATCAGGACCACGATCGGACTCTCGCGCAGATCGTCGGTGCCGGCTTTGAAACTGAGCCCGAGAATGCCGACCCGCTTCTTGCCGGTGCGGCGGACCAGGTTGTAGGCCAACTCTAGCTGCTTACGATTCGTTTCGAGCGTGGCGTTGAGTAGCGGAAGCTCCAGGTCAAGCTGCCGGGCCTGGTGCAGGATGGCGCGCAAGTCCTTGGGCAGGCAGGAGCCGCCAAAGGCAAAGCCCGGTTTCAGGTAGTAGGGCGAAAGATTCAGTTTGGTGTCCTTGCAGAAAATCTCCATCACCCGATGGCTGTCCACTCCAAAGGCCTTGCTTAGATTGCCGATCTCATTGGCGAAACACACCTTTACGGCATGAAACGCATTACAGGAGTACTTGATCATTTCCGCCACGGGAATCGAGGTGCGTTCCACCGGCGCGTTCACGGTGGAATACAGGGCAATGACCTGCTCTGCAGAACGGTCGTCGCCCGATCCGAGCACGGTAAAGGGGGGATTGTGGAAATCCGCGATGGCCGACGTCTCGCGCAGGAATTCCGGATTCATGCACAGGCCGAAATCCTGGCCGGCCTTCCGGCCCGAGGTTTCTTCCAGCAAAGGCAGGACCACACTTTCCACTGTTCCGGGAAGGACGGTGCTGCGAATGTTCACGACCGGAAAGTCCTCCGCCTGGCGGAGCAATTCCCCGATGGAAGCGGTGACCCGGCGCACCTGTCCCAGCCCGAGGCTGCCGTTCTCGTTGCTGGGCGTTCCCACGCAGACCAGAGAGACCTCGCCCAAGCGCTCGGCGCGCGTCACGGCCCGCAATTTCCCGGCCTGCACAACGCGAAGGATCAATGCCTCGAGACCGGGTTCAATGATCGGGCTTTTGCCCGAGTTGAGCAGGGTAACCTTGTTTCCATCAAGATCCACACCCGTAACGACGTGGCCGCTGTCAGCCAGGCAAGCCGCCGTAACACACCCCACGTAGCCCATTCCGAAGACGGTAACGTTCATATTATTGTGTTGGTCTCAACCGGAATGTCGCTGTTGAAAATCGGGAGCGGGCCCGTTTCGCTATCGGCGGCCAGCTCCCCGCCAAGTGGTTTGGGCACATTAACTTCTCGCCGAAGTGTATAGCATACTTGCGGTGCGGTGTTTTCGGCCAGAGGCCGAGAAGTGCGGGCGCGACGCCCGCGCTCCCCCAACGCAACTGTGCTGTTAGCATCCGTTTCAGGCTGCGGGGAATAACGACTTGTAAGCCGCCAGCAGGTTTTGGCCGGTAACGGACCATTGCAGTTCACGTTCCACTCGCTCGCGGCCACATTTTCCCATGCTTTGCCTCAAGTCCGGATCATCCATCAGCCTGGCGATGGCCCTGGCAAAGGCTAGTTCGTCGTTGGGGGGCACAAACAGGGCGGCATCCTGGGCGGAATAACGCGATTCCTTGAGATCGAAGCTGACGATTGGTTTTCCGCAGGCCATGTATTCCATGATCTTGATCCAGGTGGAAACATCGTTGAGCGGACTGGAAGGATCGGGGTCCACACAGATGTCCGCCGCCGCAAGGTTCGCCATCAAATCCTGGTCGGGGATGAAACCTGTCAATTCCACGAAGTCCTCGAGACTCAGTTCCCTGGCCAAAGAACGCAAATCTTCCAGCGAATCGCCGCTACCCATGATGACGCAATAGAAATCGATGCGCTTCAAATTGTGCCGCAGGTGGCTCAGCGAGCGAAGCAGATAGTCCACTCCGTCCTGCGGATTCAAACTCCCGATGTAGCAAAGGATGGTCCTGCCCAGCCGGCGGAGTCGTTCGGCGGGCGGGCGCACCTGCATCCGATCCTGATTCGGACCATTGCGGACGACGAAGATGCGCTCCGGCGGCTTGGCGGCGCGTCGCATCTGGGTTTCCTTGTAGGTTTCGTTGGTGGCAATGGTCACGTCGGCGAGCTTGAGGCTGCACCATTCGAAGATCGCCAGCAAAGCGGTGTAAGGGCCGCGTCCCGCCCCAAAGCGAGATTGATAGAGTTCCGGGCAAAGGTCATGGTGATCAAACACGAATTTCTTACCCAGCAGTTTGAAGGGCAGCCCGACAAGAAACAGAGTATCCGGCGGATTATGCACATGGATCACATCAAAGCCCGACTTCAGGAAGATCCGGACGCTGCCCCAAAGACACATGGCGGTGAAGTAGGCGTATTCGACCAGATAGCCGATAAACGATTTAAGCCGCAGAGCCAACCGCGCGAGGAATCCCGATTCTCCGGACGGCGTCTTTTGGAACAGTTCAATTCGGGGGATGCGGTGAACCTCAATGCCGTCAATCATCTCGTAGTCCAACTGGGTCTCCTTGCGATAGCACAACACCGACACGTGATACCCGGCGGAGTTTAGGAGAAACGCCTCGTTCTTGACCCGCGTGTCCTGGGGGAAGTAGTTCTCCACCAACATCAAGACCCGGGCACGAGTTGGCTGCTTCCCATTCACCCCCACTCGTGCGGGATCCGTGGATACGAGCGAGCCCGATGCCGCTGTCGGCGCAACAGAAGAGGCTCTGACTGCCTGCGGCCCTGAAGCCCCGCCCTCAGCGGCAACGTTTCGAGCACCGCCAGCGAACATCGACCAACCATACGCGGCAACATTCCTTGGCAGAGCGTGCCAATACGCTCCGGCATGTCGCGACTGAATGTGCTTCAGCAGCGATTGATAAATGTCTATTGAATACTCCTTGGTCCCGTGGCCGGCTGCGTTCATGGACGCGTAGTCTGGGTGAATATCGAGAAGGGCAAGGCCGCCCCGTTGGACGATCCAATCAAGCTTTTCGATCCAAAGGCGCGGCGAGTTCTCGCCTAAAAGGAGAAAGAGTGTGGAATCCTGGGCGAGGGTGTAGGGGAGTTCCACATAACCAGAAGGCTGAAAGCTGAAGGCTGAAGGCTGAGATCCCGAGGTAGACGTCTCTGAATCCTGAATTCCGAACTCTGATTCTTGTCCCGTCGGCGCCGGGACCCAGAAGGGGAAAATGGTACCGCAGCCTTGTGGTTGGGGCTCGAATGGATCGGTGTCGAAGGTGGAAGCGTCGTAACGGATGTCCAGGTCATGCAGCCATTCGGAATTGTTCAACATGAACCCGGAACGGAAACCCACCGCGCCCCACTCCTTCAGGTAACGGTTGATGCTCGCAGCACGTTGGCGGAAGGTGGCGCGGGAGGAGAAAAGGTGCCCGTCGTGATGGAGGTCGTGAACGCCAACCTCAAAGCCGTTATCCGTAAGCCAAGTGCGAAGCTCCGCGGGCACGGTGTAGGGGCCTTCAGGGATGAAGTTGAAGCAGGAACGAAAGCCCAACTGCATTTCGAGTTCGGCCAAGGGCCGGACTTTTGCCAACCCCGCCGGCCCTTCCACGTCGTGAGTGAGCACAAAGGCGAATTGCTTGCCGTCCGGCCATCCCTGCCAGCCGGCGGGTGGCTTCTCTGAGCCTGGAAGGATTGGCCACACGTCGCTCACACGCTGCCGCTTCCGCACAGCAAACCACCGGCGGACGCCCATGCGCATCGCGCGCGGAAGGAGCGGCTTGAGCCGGTAGTAGAGGCGGTTGCGGAGCATTGGTGAAAGGGATGAGTGGGTCGGAACCAGCGGACGGAAGCCGGATGTCAGAGGGCGGAGGCTTCCCGGCGGTTCGGAAATTCGGGGTAGTTCCGGCGCGGGCGTGACGACCGCAGTCCGTGCTTTTCTGCAGTTCCGGTCGGCGCGACGCCGACCGGGGCGGGTGAGACACCCGCGCTCCCCATTGCTGCACAATCGTGCCTTAGTATCATGAACCCGGTAGGGACGCGCTGCAGCGCGTCCAAGCCGACGAGCACGTCGGCCCTACCACGGGCATCGGGTAGTAGGTTGGGACGGGAACGCAGTCTCCAGAGCACGGCTTCCACAGGTGGAGCAAGCTCGTCTGGCGTTGCTCGGTCGGCGCGCTGCGGTTCCGGTCGGCGCGACGCCGACCGGCGCGGGAGGGACACCCGCGCTCCCCATTGCTGCAAAACCGCGCATTGAAACCATGAACCCGGTAGGGACGCGCTGCGGCGCGTCCGGGCCGACGAGCACGTCGGCCCTACCTGGCTCCTGGAATGGTATGTTGGGAGGGAAATTCAATGTCCGGAGCACGTTTCCAGAGGTGGAGCGAGCTCGTCTGGCGTTGCTCGGCCGGCACGCTGCGGTTCCGGTCGGCGCGACGCCGACCGGGGCGGGTGGGACACCCGCGCTCCCCATTGCTGCAAAACCACGCATTGGAAACTTGAACCCGGTAGGGACGCGCTGCGGCGCGTCCGGGCCGACGAGCACGTCGGCCCTACCCGGCTTATGGAATGGTATGTTGGGACGGGATCGCAATTCCCGGAGTACGGCTTGCAGAGGTGGAGCCAGCTCGCTTGGCGGTTCCGGTCGGCGCGACGCCGGCCGGGGCGGGTGAGACACCCGCGCTCCCCCTTCAATTGCTGCGCCGACTCGCGTCGGCGGCTACCGGAGCGGGTTTGGGAGTCCTTCGGGCAGACTTCGTCCCCGTCAATTCGCAGGGACTGCGATCGATGGCACATGAACCACAAAGTCTGTCATCCGCAATCCTGCGTGAGCCCGCCGGGCTCCCGCAGAGCCTGACCTTCACTGCCCGGGAATCCGCGCCGGCAGATTCCCCCGCTACCCTTCGCTTCCTAACAATCGGCGCAACCGACTCTCTACCGGACTACCTCGCCACTCCGCCACGACCTTCCACGCCAATCCCCACAACCGCTCGACGATGCCGTTTGGCCCGCTGTGCAGCCTCCACGAGCGCAATCGGCACCACGAACCCGGTGGGGACGCGCTGCCGGTCGGCCCGGACGCGCGGCAGCGCGTCCCTACCCGGTTCATGGAAAGATGGGATTGACTCTGGCATTGGCTGCAATCCTTGTCACCGATTTACATGTCGAGAGAGCTAGGTAAATTCTCTATACCGCTAAACATCGGCGCTTAGCCGATTCGGCAGGTAGTCGTGGTAACGGTTCAAGATGGCCGTCACGTTGGCGCGGGACTCCGCGAGCAGCGTCGCACATCGTTTGGCCTGTTCCAGATTCGTGCGCTCGGATTCCACGACCAGAAACGTCATGTCCAACAGGCCGGCCACCTTGGCCGTGACGCTGGTCTGGCTGACCGGCGGCATATCGAAAATGATGTAGTCATAGTCGCTGGCCTTCATTTTGGGCATGAGACTGGCGAACCGCTTGGGAACGATTCCGACCCGGCTGCGGCTCTCCCCATTGAGGGAGACCACGTAAAGATTGTCCTGCACCTGGGCCGTCTCGCGCTGTTCTTGTTCCAAGGCTTCGTTCAGTCCGCAAATCGGTTGGCCGTGATGGAACGGATATACGGACGGACCATGCTGCGGGTTCATGTCCACCAGCAACACGTTGCCATCACCCATTCCCGACATCTGCTCCGCCAATCCCGCCGCGATGGAGGAAACGCCGGCTTTTCGACTCGCGCCGGTGACCCCTACCAGCTTGGGTTTGTGAGTCAGTTCCTTGATCTGGAAGTACATGATCAAGCGATCGCGCAACGCCTCGTGGTATGTCGAGAGGGGATTCGTCGCGAGCGACGGCAGGGCGGGTTTGTCCTCTCCGGCGGACTCCGAGCTCGCGGGATTTCCGGCGGACGCCGGCAACCGGCGACTGGCCTTCAGCGCCTTGGCGTGCCCGTTGCGGGAAAAGTCAGGGATGAAAAGGAACAAAGGCATTCGGAGCTTCTGTTCGACATCCACCGGCCGCTTGATCCGCGGATCCAGGAACATCTCCAGGAGGAAGGCCAGGCCCAGCCCTGCGCCCAAACCGCCGGCCAACACCATCAACGCGGTCTTGCGAATCTTGGCCCTGTCCATGACCGGGGTGGTGGCTTCTTCCACGACCTGTATGCCCGGAGTTGCGGTAACGCCCAGCGACTCGTCGATGCGGGCCTGGTCGAGGCTCGTGCTGAAATAGAGGTAGCGGGTCTCGTCTTCTTTCTTCCGGATCTGGAGGTCAGCCGCCTCCCGCGCCAGAGTGTTCAGTTTGGCGGCCTGGGCCCGAGCCGCGGTGAGCGCCTCGTTCAGATTCTTGATCTTGGCTTCGAGTGCAACCACCTGTGTTTCCTCCGCAGTGAGATCCAACGCCTCCGAACGCGCGCCCGCACCGGAGCCCGCAGACAGTGGGGCCGTGGCGAGGCTGCGGGCGCGGGTGAGCAGCCGCGGTTCTTCCTGCTCGAGTTGCTTCTTCGTCTGCTGGACCGTGGCGATCAAATCGCGCACGTCCTTGACATCCCGGCTTTCGGGCGTGAACTGGATCAGCAGGTCGAGCTCCCGCCTGCGCAACGCATCGAGACGCGCGACCACGCCTTGATACTGCTGTTCTTTGCTCGGGTCCAAGGGAGCGGCCTCCACCGCGGCCGGTACGGCGTTGGTATCCGCAGTTGGCGCCACGCCGGCGAGGCGTTTGAGGTTCTCGAGCACCGCCTTGTGCTGGGCCAGGTCCGATTGGGACGTCACGAGCGCCTGCTGAATCTGGGCGATTTGTTGATCCACCTGCCGCTGGCCTTCCTCCACCGAGGCAAAGCCGGCATTGGCCAGGAGCTTTTGCAGTTGATCCTCGGTCGAACCGAGCCGCGACCGGAACGAATCGGTCTGCTTCGTGAGCATTTCGTCGAACAGGCCTGCCGCCCGGTGGACTTCAGTGTGTTTGCGGAGATAGCTCTGGACGATTTGGCGCAGGATGGTTTGGGCCATCTCCGGGTCGGGATGCCGAAACGTGATCCCGATGACGCTGCTCTTCTTGCCCACCTCCGGCTGTAATCCCCGAATGATCATGGCGGCTGCGGCATACCGATTCGTGCCTCCGCCGGCCGCGGCCAGGATCTTGGCCGGACCCACCAGATCCGCGACATCGAGGGCCAGGTCCCGACTGGTCAGGATTTCGATCTCGGTGTTGATGATATTCTCGCCACGAGAATCCGGGAACCGGACATCGACCTGCGAGCCGGGACCGCTGTCGAAGGACTTGGCGTCGCGCACATACTTCACCAGCAGTTTCGCCTCGGATTCGTAAGGTGCTGATTTGAGGAAGAAGATGCCGCCGGCGGCGACTACCCCCACCAGCGCGGAGATCAGGATCAACCATTGGTGTCGGAAGAGGATGTAGTAGATGTCGGCCAGCTTGAGTCCGCCAGGGGGCGACTCCACCGGGCGGGCGGGTGTGGATGAGGGTCTGAAATCGGTACTCATGGAGTAGTAGGGTCGCCGGTTTGTCAGGTCAGGTGCGGATAGAGTCTCGCGCCGAGCCAACGCAGCACGGGAAGGGGTAATCGCCGGAACACCGCGTTGTGCCAACCGGAAGCTCGGTCCCGATCGATGACGAACCGGTGCTGGCGAAGGTGGTACTTGACGTAGCTCACGGAGGTTTCGGCAGCGCCCCATCCGAGCTTGAAACGGCGCAGGCCCTCCTGACCGGTCGAAGTCCGGCCGAAATCCAGCGATTGGAATCCTGCGCGGGCGAAAAACTGAATCGCAGTCCAGAAAAGCAGGTTGTTAGCGCGCAGTTCCTGGTGCTCTTCCTTCGAGGCGCCGTATTTGTACACCACCTGTCCGCCACGATGTAAAAAGAGGAGGCCGGCAATCAGACGGCCCTGATGATAGGCCAGAAACACCCGCCCGGCGCCGTGCGAAATCAAGTGATGGTGCAGATGACGGAAGAACGCCAGCGGCTGAGGCGGGAGCCCATGCTTCCGCCGCGTTTGCGTGTGCAAGTTGTAGTACGCTGCGACGGCTTCCCAGGAGTGTTCCCGGCGAACCTCGAGGGCCGACCGTCCGGCCTTGCGAATGGCGCGTCGCACCGCGCTATCCAGCCCCGCGAACAGCCTGTCTTCGCCGGCGCGTAAATCGAGGGTGTGCCGGTAAAACGTGAGCGAGGCCGGTGCCGGCGCCAAGCCGTCCGTCCCGCCCCGGAATTCCAGCGTCCGCCAACGGCGCTCGCGGCCCAGCGCGATGGCCTGGTCAAACAGAGTCCGAAACGCGGATTCCTGGCGGGCCAGCGGCGGTACGTAGTCGGTAAACGGCAGCGAAACCCCTCGCCGGCCGGTGAACGGACTGGCGCATTCCATCAGCGGCAGGAGGTCGTTGCCCCGCTCCGCCCCGCCGGCAACCAGATAAACCGGACGGAATCCATAGGTTTCCTGCAGAATGGCGGCCCAAGCTGCGGTGTGAAAAACGGTCGCCTCCGTATGCGCGCCAATCCAGTCGTCCCAGCGCGGCTCGCTCCGGGGATCGACCAACCGGCATCCGCCAGGATTCGGAGGCGTCACCGTCTGTGCCTCGCGCGACGCATCCGCGGCGTTGAGCGGAAGCCGGGTGATGGGGGGCGTGCGGTTCACTGAGGGCGCCGCCGCGATCTCTGCAATCCGGGAAGTTCCGGCCTCTGGGGCTTCGGCCACCGCGGCCACGGCGCGCGTGCCGGCAAACAGAGTGTCTGGAATCGAGGCGGGCATGCCGTTTCGCGTTCTACCGAGCAGTCGCGAGTTCCCGACCCGCCGGGCTGGCCGGCGGAGCGGCCGCTGGCTGGGACGGCGGCAACTCCTCCAGGCAGGTACTCAGTTCCCGGGCGACGACCTCGACCTGCTCCTCGGTCAACTCCGGGAACATCGGGAGAGACAGCACTTCGTCAGCGCACCGTTCGCTCACCGGGAAGGCACCCCGGCCGAGCCCCAATGAACGGTAAGCCTCCTGAAGGTGGATCGGGATCGGATAGTGGATTCCGCAATGAACGCCCCGATTGGCCAATTCCTGGAGGATCCGATCGCGCTCGCGCACGCGGACCACGAACAGGTGGTAAACATGCCGGCTTTCGGGACGATCGAGTGGCAGAACGACTTCTGGCACTCCATCGAGGAGCGCCCGATAATGCTCGGCGTGGCGGCGACGGCCTTGGTTGTAATCGTCCAAATGCGGCAGTTTGATGCCCAGCACGGCGCCCTGAATCCCGTCCATGCGCGCGTTCCACCCGATCACGTCATGGTGGTACTTACGGGCCTGGCCGTGGTCCCGATACATCTGAACCTTGCGCGCCAACTCCTCGGAGTCGGTAACGATGGCCCCCCCTTCGCCGAAAGCGCCCAGGTTTTTCCCCGGGTAGAAACTGAAGCAACCGACATCGCCCAACGAACCCGCACGTTTCCCTCGATACATCGCCCCGTGGGCCTGGCAGGCATCCTCGACCACTTTGATACCGTGGCGACGGGCGATCGCGAGGATGGGATCCAAATCCGCCGTCTGGCCGTAAAGGTGAACCGGAACGATCGCTCGCGTGCGGGGGGTGATCGCTCCTTCGAGCGCCCGCGGATCCATCGTGTAGGTGGACGGGTCGATGTCCACGAAGACGGGCTTGGCTCCGGCGTAGGTGATCGCCTCCGCGGTGGCCATGAAGGTCATCGGAACCGTGATGACCTCGGCACCAGGGCCGACCCCCAGGGCGAGCAACGCCAGCCACAAGGCGTCCGTGCCATTGCCGACGCCCACGCAGAACTTGCTGCCGCAGTAGGCGGCGAAGGACTGTTCGAACCGGCTCACGAACGGCCCGCCAGCGAAGGCACCCGCATCCACCACGGCTTCAAAGGCCGCGCTCAATTCCTTGCGCAACGGAGCATGATGTTGGCGAAGGTCCAGAAAGGGTATAGTCATGCGCGGGAAGGGTTGAGGTCAAAGTCAGGCAAGTCTGGGTTGGGCGCCGATACGAAATTCAAGGGCGCCAGAGCATTGGCCGCGTCGATCGAGGGCCGTTCCAAATGCCGAAGCACCCGCGCGGGGTTACCGGCCACCACGGCGTAGGCCGGAACATCCTTGGTCACCACGCTGCCCGCTCCCACGAGCGCGAACTCTCCGACCGTGACACCGCAGAGGAGAGTCGCCCCGGACCCGATGGCAGCGCCCTGCTTCACGCGCGTGGGGCGGCATTCCCAATCCGACTCGGTCTGCAGCCGGCCGTTGCCGGCGGTGGCCCGCGGGTACCGGTCGTTGATGAACGTCACGTTGTGGCCGACGAAGACTTCGTCGTCGATGGTGACGCCCTCGCAAATGAAGGTGTGGCTCGAAATTTTGCAGCGACGGCCGATCTTGGCGCCCTTCTGGACCTCGACAAACGCGCCGATCTTCGACTCGTCACCCACTTCGCAACCGTACAGATTGGTGAAAGCGAAGATCCGCACGTCCCGCCCCAATCTTACGTCGGGCGCTATCAACCGGTGAAGCTGCGCGTTCGTCTCCATGATGGCGGTCGGGTTCAAGCGGCTGCGGCCAGCGCGGGGATTGCCGGACGGCCTTTTCCGTTTATCACGCCGAGCTTCACTTTGCCGTTTCGCTTGGGCGGCGAAATGGTCGGCACCCGTCCGTTGACCGGCTTTTCCTTGGCCGCGGCCGGATCCACCACAATGGCCATGCCCGCGTTTTGCAGCGAGAGACTGGAGGCTTCCAGAATGCGGACCATTTCCAGTGCCTGGCGTCCGCCCGACAAAGGCAGATCCCCGGTGCGGATGCAGTCCAGGAAATGCTGAGCCTCCACCTTCAAGGGTTCCTCCTGTTTCAGGTGCGGCGAGTAAACGTCCCCGTAATGGTAGGCGTACTGAAACTCCGCGAAGGTATCGTAGTGAGGCGGAGTCTCCACGCGGGTATCGAAGATCCGGAGCTTCTCCACGCTGGCCAGGTCATCGTACACGATCATGCGCCGGCTGCCGACGATGGTCATTTCGCGTACTTTGCGCGGATCCAACCAACTGCTGTGAATGGTCGCCGAGCGCTGTTTGCGGAACTCCAGGCACAGCGTCGTCACGTCCTCAATGCCCTGGGTCACGTGCGCACTTCCGCGGCAATTCACACTGATGGGCGTCTCCTCAAGAATATACAAAATGATCGAGATATCGTGAGGCGCCAGATCCCAGGTCACGTTGATGTCTTTCTGGAACAAGCCCAGGTTCAGACGCCGCGAGGCGATGTACCGAATCTCGCCAATGTCGCCCTGGCCCAGGATCTCCTTCATGCGCCGCACCGGGGAGGAATACAGAAAGGTGTGCCCCACCATGAGCGTCAAGCCGCGGTTGCCGCTTTCGCGGATGAGTTCCTTGCACTCGCCTGTGGAGCGGGCCAGCGGCTTCTCGACGAAGGTATGCTTGCCCGCCTGGAGGCTGGCCATGGCCAGCCGATGATGCGTGGCGACCGGCGTCGCGATCACAATCGCATCCAAGCCCTTGCACTCGATCAGTTGCTCGTACCGGGTGGTGGCCTCCACGTCCGGAAACAGCGACTTGACGTGGCGAAGCCGTTGCTCGTCACGGTCGCAGATGAACCGCAGACGGCAGTTGGGGAGCGCCCGGAAGTTCCGGATCAGGTTGGGTCCCCAATAGCCGCAACCCACGACTCCCACGTTGATGGTTGCTTTCATACACAGTTGTTAATGAGTGAGTTGATTCAGTGATTTTCAGATACGCCGCTGACTGGTAAGGGGGGATTGGCGATGGGTCTTTCCCTCGGAGGGTTCCGGATTACTCCGCGCTTGAGCCCGATCCATTCGAGCACCTGTTGGCACACGACCAAAGGAGTCCGCAACAGGATGGAAAAGTCCAAAAGCGGCGATTGACGGCGGGCGTACTGGATGTCCAGGCGAACCATCTCGTCGAACGTCAATCGATTCTTGCCGCTCACCTGCCAGAGCCCGGTGAGGCCGGGCAGACAACCGAAGCGTCCGTAATGCCAGGGTTCGTATTTCTCCAGCTCGTAAGGGATGCACGGGCGCGGGCCGACCAAGCTCATCTCGCCGCGGGCCACATTCCAGAGCTGGGGCAATTCATCGAGCGCCAAGGCGCGAAGCAGAGCCCCGCCAGGAATAAAGCGGTTCTCCTGCTGATTATCGAGCTTCCCCATGGCCTCGCCCGCAGTCTGTAACCGCTGAACATGCCGCTTGTGGACCTCGGGGTCGGCATCGCCCGTCATGGATCGGAACTTGAGGCATTGGAAGCATTCGCCCCTCAAGCCCACGCGCTCCTGGCGGAAAAGGACCGGTGCCCCCGGCGAAACTATCTTGATCAGAATGGCCAGGAACCCCATCAAAGGGGCGACAAAGGGAATAGCCAGCAGGATCAGGAACAAATCCAAACACAGTTTCCAAGCCGGAACCGCGGAGAGCATCCACTCCGCATCCTTGGATTCAGGGCCCCGGACCGACCGTGGGCTGACTGGGGAGTTGTCACGTTGCCCCGTCGCATCGTCCCCTTGAAGCGTCAAGCTTGCCGACGTGTGTGGCAGCCGTGGAGCACCAGACTGTTCAATGCTTTTACAGTTCATCGCGGTCGATTCCCCCGTTCTATATCGACACGTTGTACGGTTCCGCCTCCTCTGACCCGCTGCCGGGTTAATTGGAGCCCGCAACTTCGTTCACGGACAGTGCAGGTTTCCGTCTCGCTCGTTTTGCCGCCATGCCTTCGGCAGGGTTGAAGGCAGGCGCAGACTTGCCGGTGAAACTCGGCTGAACGTCGGCCAATTGAGAAGTCTGCGGGCGTCGGTGCACGGCCTCGGTGCGGTTATGGACATGCAATTTGCGGTAGATCCGGCAAATGTGGGTTCGAATCGTGCCCAAACCCGTCTCCGTGGCCGAGGCGATTTCCTTGTAGGAGAGCCCCTGCGCGAGCATTTCGACGATCTGATACTCCCGGTTGGAAAGCCGTGAATCCCCTCCCCGTTTGGGCTGTCGATTCGCAATATCGGCCAGAACCTGCCGCGCGATCGCCGCCGACATCGGGGCCTCCCCGCCGTGGATATCCACAATAGCCTGCCGAATTCGATCGCCCGGCTCGCTCTTCAGCAGATAGCCGGTGGCACCGGCCTCCAGCGCGCCGAACACTTCCTTCGGGCTGGCGAACACGGTCAGCGCCAGGAATTGGCAGGCCGGCAATTTCGGCTTGAGCTGGCGGATCAGCTTGTCTCCGCCCAGATCCGGGAGTTGAAGGTCAACGAGCACCACCTCGGGTTGGAGCCTGGGCACGGCTTCGGCCGCAGCCTTGGCACAGGAACAAGCGCCCAGTACCTTGATCCGGGAATCGCCTCGGAGCAGACCCTCGATGGCCTCAAGCTGCACGGGATCATCTTCGACAACGACGACCCCCACTCGACCGTCGTGCCTTCCGGTTGTTGGTTGTTTGGCTTCCATACCCACCCCTATCGAACGACCTGACCTCTTGGGTCCCCCACAAAACATCTACCGACACTAGTTACCGATTACTAGTGCAATTGCGTAGTCGGATAAAGTACATACGCACTTCGGTGCCTCAGGCTGATCATGTCCAAAGAACGGGCCGGACGGGCTAAGTTACGCCGTTCAAAGCTGGATGTAGTTGCTGTTGAGTGATAAAAGACGGTATCCAATTCTGGCTTCAGCGGTGCCGGACGGCCGATCTCGCGGGCACGATTGACCACCGCGCACTTCCAGACCAAGTCAGTTTCCAGACATGTTTTCACGGCTGCGCCCTGAGCCGCCAGGGACTCAGGGCGCAGCCTGGCGAATGGCCTCCAAGGCGTCAGCCCGCAATCGGGCATCGGAAAAGCGTTTCAAACAAGTCCGGGCCGCGGTGGTGTCTGGTTGAGCCCACCGCCGTGCCACGACCGTGGCGGCAGCGAACTGCGGCGGCCCGGGTGGCATGGCCCGGACAAGCCAGAGTCACCCGCGTGCCGCAGAGCCGAATGCCCCAGCGAAAAGGCCGCGGATCCAGGATCCATTGGGGACCCGCGGCTCTTCCAAGCCACCAAGACCGGCAACTCATGGCCATCCTTCTCTCCCCCGCTCTGCGTTCTCGTTTCCTGACTGCCCGACCGCACCGTTTTGGCCGGCTTCCCCATCGGGGCCTGGAATTCATAATGCGACTCCCGGATGACTGACCCGACTGACCCGGACTACCTGCGCGCCTTGTCCGTAGCACGATGCTCGCTGGGAGACAATTGCGACGATTACTTATGGCCGGACCAACGCTGCTTAAGGTGACGTGCGTACGCTGGAATTCATCCCGCACTCGCGGAAATGAGACGCCGATGGATCTCTGCTCCGATGAGGAAGACGGTTATCCGAATCGTTGAGCGGGTGCGGCCCAACCGGTTCTCCAGGCGGTTCCCTTCAGCAGTTCAAGGCTGCACCGTAACGTTATCGAAAGTCGCGGTATGCAGCTCTGTGGGGTTGCTCGAACTGGTCGCCAGTCCGACGGCCACGGTCGGCGGCAGGTTAAGAATCAGCGGGGGGCCCCAGGGTTGCCACCTGACACCGTCATGGGAAACGTAGGCGCAGAAGCGATTTCCGATTCGACGGAGACCAATCCAGTTATCGGGCGCCGGATTCAGCGCGCCGACCGTTGGCCGGGAGAATCCGACGATATTGGCCGGGCCTTGACCGGCCGTGTTAAAGCGGCCGGGAGGCGGAACCGGTTTCCGCAGCGAAGACTGGCTCGCGTCGAACAGGAATCCAGCCGGCGTGACGCACATCAACACATAGCCTTTGCTACGGTTACCGAGGTCGCGGATCATGAGCCCCGCCTTCGCCGGGCCGGCTGGGTCACCGAAACCGTACACCCGGGCTATGATTTCACCGTTTCCGATCAGTGTCTGATAGGCGAACTGGAACGGTTCGTCGGTGTTCCAATGGTCAGCGCCGCTGCCAGTGAGGGTGAATACGCCGTCGGCGTAAACCGTGCTGCCCGGGACGACCGGGACAGACCCTACGTCTGCGACGCTCCAGCCCGGTGGGGCGTCGGCGTCCACTCGGAGCCGGAAGGAGGTGCTCGCGTTCAGCCAGCCATCCGACACCGTGATCGTCAGCATCGTGGTTCCGCTCCGGCCGGCGACCGGCATGACGGTGAGGGTGCGCTCGCCGGCGTCCCCTCCAAAGCAGCAATTGGGCGCCGGTACGATCGCCGGATTGCTCGACTCAACCAGAATCGTCAGGCTCTCCGGCGGCTGATCTTCATCGTTCACCGTGAAGCCGATGGGACCTACGCCCAATCCTGGGTTGGTCGTTTGATCCGCAATCTCGCTGATGGTCGGGGCGTGGTTCACCGGCGTCACGGTGAGGGAGACCGTACCCAGGCCGCTGTCCTCCTGGCCGTCGTTCGCCCTGTACGTGAATCGGTCAACGCCGGTGAAACCGGGCGAAGGCCGATAGCTAACGCGGGGCGGTTCCCCGGCAAGAACCCCGAAGCTCGGCCCTTCAACCAAGCGGGTGGCGATCGCATCCCCCTCGGGATCCGTGGCTTCGAGGGTGATATCGACGGCGCCGTCTTCCGCCACCGACACCGTTTGGTCGCTGACCGCCGGGGGATGGTTGGCGTCGGGCGGCGCCGGGCTGCCGGATGCGCCTTCCCCCAGCAGGACCGCCACCTCGCCCGTGGTCGTCACCACGGAGCCATCTGAAGTGAGGGGGGCGGCCGGTGTGGTGTACTCGACCTCGTTCGAGAAGTCGCTTTCGAGTCCGCTGGAGTTGTACGCGGTCACCGCAAAGAAATAAGTGGTGTCATCGGCCAGCCAACCCGCCGACGTGGTGGTCGTGCCCCCCACATCGTGCATCCCGACATACGTTCCGCTTTGAACGCCCCAGTAGAGACGGTAACCGGTTACATCAGCGTCGGGGCTGGGATCCCAGGCGAGGCGCACCACGGCACCCGTCGCCGTTTCCGCCTTGACGAAAAGCAGGAGCAGGAGCACGGGCAGCGCGCTCCCTCGGAAATGCGTCCAACTTCGACCCCGCCCCCACCCCGTTACGCTTCGACCAGAGAAGCGCTGGCCCAGCCTTGTCAGAGTGGCGCTTAAGTAATTTATTACGAATGATTTAGTAGCAAGCTCGTTCATGCGCAGGAGGGTTCGATTGGGGCCACGGTCAGCCAGGGAATCGGTCTTGATGGCAGCGTCCGGTGAGGCGACAGGCCGGTTGGTGTGAGGGCAAGAGGTGGAGCGAATGAGTGCCAATTCTTCCGCACCCGCCAAGCGGCACGTCCCGGCCGCGGAGTCTGTCTTGAGCCGACTTCATTCGGTGCTGCGAGCATGTTAGTCTGATCCCGCGAACGCCTCAATAAGGGTGTTCCTTAGAGGTTGAGTACTTATTTTCCGGCAAGTAGGTACCGAGGTCACCGCGACCAGCGCCGGCTGGACCGGTGGATACGAGGTCGGCCGCGCGCCACGGGCCTTCGTCGGTTGAATCGGATGGTGAATCCATCGCCGGACTGACCCGGGTGTTCGGCCCAAACGGCTTCACGGGATGTACCCAGCAACCCTCGCTTCCGCCAGTCAGCAAGGCAAAGCACTTAGGCGGAAAGACTATTGACCGGAAGCTCTTAAACGTATTGTATCGGCAAATAAGCGTTGAGAAGTGAGAACGCTCGTCACCATGAAGGCGTTGGGGCGGTTTGCCCGGACCACGCGGCGGGGCTTGCTCGCAAGCGCGTGTTTGGCGTCAAGCCTGAGTTTGGCGGCCTGGGTACCGGGGAAGACACCTCACACACATACCCCCCCGCCAATCCCTTCCTTGCGGCAGATCCCCAACCGGTGCCCCCTTCAGATCGACGGCGCCGACGCGCCGTCGTGGATGCAGTTGATCGGCCTGGCCCCGCAAACAGCGCACTGTTTCGCTCGCCGCTGGATGTCACGCGGGACCACAGGATCGGGCGGTTGCGGATTTCTCCTTGCCAAAAGTGTCGCTGGGCCGGACTGGACAGGTTGGCAAGGAGCCGCTGGGCGTTGCCGGTGCTCTTCTCTTAACGGTGCGTGGTTTCGTTACGCGCCACCCGGCATCACCCGTCCGACGAAGCCCGGATCGTTGGGCGGTGATGGAGGGCCGAGGGCGGCGGCGATCGATCGTGACGACGAGTGGGCAGACAGCACGGCCGGGACGAACCGACATCCGGATGGCGGATGGAAGCAGTTCCACTTCTCCATGGCAGGGATCCAATGCCTGGGGGCATTGGGGTTCGGACGGGTTCGCGGTCGGTCACGAAAGCGCCGGCAAGCTCGCGTTCAAGAGCCGAAGCTGACTCGATACCGGGCGCGAATATCCCAGGATCTCCATGACGCCTTGGGCAGCGGTCTCACCCGGATGATCCTGCTGTGCCGAAGCCTGGAACAGGTTCCGGCGGATTCGAAGGTGCGCGAAACCCTGGATAGGATTGCTGCCGAAGCCGACCAACTGCTCGGCCAGATGCGGGACCTCGTCGATTGCATCGAAAGCGAGAGCCGCAGCGTGGCCGAGTTCCTTGGCGCGGTGCGTGAGCACGCCACGACCTTCTTCAGCGAATCCGGCATCGCCCTCCGCTTTGATTTGCCGGTGCGCCCCCCGCCCTTGTTCCTGCTCGGGAATACTTGGTACCAAGGAATGCTCGTCGTGAAGGAGGCGTTGGTGAACGTCCTTCGTCACGCCCGTGCCAGCGAAGTAAACCTCGCGGTTCGTGAAGTGCCAGCCTCGCCGAATGGCAATTGTGGCAAGCTGGAGGTCACCATCGCCGACAACGGTTGTGGCTTGCCTGCCGCCCTTTCGACTAATGCGTTATCCTCATCTCGCGGGGAATCCGGTAGGATCCATCGGGGCCTGGCAGGGATGCGTGCGCGCATTCGCGCGCTCGGGGGTAAGCTCCAGCTCAGTTCAGCCCCCGGGCGGGGCACGAAAGTCACTTTCCATCTGCCGATGCGGATGACCGCGCGGGTGCAGGTCGTGGGCTGACTTCGTCAACTGGAACGTGATCTGCACTCTCGCCCGAGCGCCGGCCTGTCTGCCGGCACCTTGGGGAGACATACCGGGCGCAAGCAGGACTCGGACTCTGAGGGTCGGGCGGCTGTTGCACGGTAAAAGACGAGGACATTTGCTGTGGCAACACCCACCGATGTCCGGGCGTCTCTCATCCCGTCTCGCGTTGGAATGCAGCGCGCCTCCCGCCGAATGCCAGGACCGAGATAAACCGCGGGCCTGCCCAAGGTCCTCGAAGACGTTCTGCGGGTGGCCCTTTGACATACGGCTTCGGATCGTACGCGTGTCCGCCAGCCACGGTTAGGTCCCCCCAATTGCAGTACGGGCGGCCGTTACGGCCGCCCGTCTTGTGACGAAGTAACTGCGGGTGAACTAGCTGCGATTACGGCGCATTACCAACGCAACGGTGCCCAAGCCGAGGCCGAGCAGCGACAGCGTCGCGCCCCCGTCCGGAACATAATAGAGCTGATCCTGGGCTTTTAGGCCGGTAGTGGCAACGGTGAGGTTCAGGGCGTAAACTCCGTATTCCCAGCCACCATCAGCTTGTGCCGCAGCTTGCGAGCTGCCGAACGCCTCAACCACAGCCTTCATGAACTTGTTGGCCTCGGTGTACTGCACGCCACCCTCGCCTTCGAGCCACCAAATCGCGTTCTGCAAAAGGCCGGAGTCCGTCGCTCTTCCTGTGCCGTAATTAAAACTGGCAGGGTGCGCCACAGATTGCCCTGGCGCCCAGTTCCCGGTTGCGAATTGTGAGTAGAGCCAGCCGGTACCCTTGGAGATTGGGTCTCCGCCAGCCGACGGATCTATTCCGCCATTGATCGCTTTCGTGTTCACCTGCACGTTGTAAGTGGTGCTCGGATAAATGTACTCGGGGGGAGGCGTGTCCTCGACACAGAAGGTTTGAAACGTCTGCGTGTTCAAACCGTTGTTCTTTCCGCTCGCAACGGTTGCGTAATGGCTGATGTCGAGATCGACTGAACTGAGCGTAAACTCGCCTCCCTGGCCTACTTGGTAAGGACCCCAGTTAGGGCCGCTCTGAATCTGCGTTGCCATGGCCACCGGCAAACCGGCCAGTGAAATTGCCAACCACGCCTTCGTGTAACCTGTTCTCATTGTGCTCCCTTCCTTTGTTGCTTACAGTTGGTTCTACGTTAGTCTGGATAACCCTTCCCTGAGAACGGGTGATTACTCACATTGGAGTATCCCCTCCTCGATTTCTAACCGAGCGATTATCATGCCATTTCTGCGCTCACGAGGCGCCACTCCTCTATACACGGTCTCAACGCATTGTGGTAGCAAAGGATAGAACGACGTGTTTCACGTTGCAGGCTCACTCGCCGAACGCCTGGCAGTACCCGGCGAGTGTTTGATCTGTCAATTCAACCGACGATTTCGCCTATCGGGCCGCGCGTCGTGTACACAAGTACCTCATCACAAACATGGTACTGCAGTTATCTGGACTGTAAAGAAGGCTGACAGCAGGCGGTGCCGAGCTGAGCCCCAATCAGAAGTCCTCACGGGGGAGGTGCCGGTCAAACCCCGTGTCTGAAGGACCTCTTCCAGTCGTACAGGCGGGCCGCCAGAACAAGAGCAGGGAAACCGTTCTAGTGTATCGTCCCATAATAGTCTTTACTAAATGAGACCGTCCGTGCCAACCTATGGACATGGCGCGTCCCAAACTGCCCTTCGAGCTTTCACCCGAGCAACGGACCGAGCTGCGACGTCTGGTCTGGGCTCCCGGCACTCCGCAGAAGTTGGTCCGCCGTGCCCGCATTGCGCTGCTGGCGGCCGAGGGCAAGGACAACAAGGAGATTGCGGCCCAGTTGGGCACCAGCCAGGTCACCGTGGGCCAGTGGCGTCAACGGGTGCTCGATCTGGGTTTGGCCGGACTCCAAGAGGCACCCCGAGCGGGGAGGCCTCGGACTCTGCCCCTGGACCGGGTACAGACCGTGCTCAACGAGGTCGTGCGCCCGCCCAAGGGACGGGCGCGCTGGAGTTGCCGGACCATGGCCCGACACAGCGGGCTGTCCCGCTCGGCGGTCCAGCGGCTCTGGGCCGCCAACGACCTCAAACCGCACCGGACCCGCACCTTCAAGCGCTCCAACGATCCCCAGTTCGAGGCGAAGTTTTGGGACATCGTGGGTCTGTATCTGGATCCGCCGACCCGGGCGATCATCCTGTGCTGCGACGAAAAGGGCCAATGCCAGGCGTTGGAACGTACCCAACCGGGCCTGCCGCTGGGCCAGGGGCACATCGCCACGCGCACCCACGACTATTACCGCCACGGGACAGTAACGCTCTTTGCGGCGTTGAACTATCTCAACGGGAAGGTGCTGGCCGAGCGCGCTCCCCGGCACCGCCATCAGGAGTGGCTGAAGTTCCTCAGATCGATCGCGGCGGCGGTGCCCGCGGAGCTTGACGTGCACCTGATTCTGGACAACTACGCCACCCACAAGCACCCCAAGGTCCTGCGCTGGCTGGCCGCCCGTCCCCGCTTTCACCTGCACTTCACCCCCACCAGTGCCTCGTGGCTCAACCTGGTCGAGCGGTTCTTTCGCGATTTGAGCCAGGACGTCATCCTGCCGGGGAGCTTTGCCAGCGTCGGCGAGTTGGTCAACGCCATCTGGGCCTACTTGGTCGAGCGCAACCTCAGGCCGCAACGCTACCAGTGGCGCGCCGAGGGGAAGGCGATCCTCGAGAAGATCCACCGCGCCCGCGCGGTTCTGGCACGGCAGCCACAGATTCCTAAAGACAATTCTGAGACACTGCACTAGCAGCCTGTCGGACTTAGCTCAAGGCGATGGGGGATGTTGTTGTGATAGCCGTCGGGACGGCTGTGGAAATGCGTTTCGGACCATCGGCCGCGAGATCCAGCAGGTGGTTTTCAGGCACTGACCGACGGCTCTCACCGGGCAAAGCCTCTTTTTCCCGGCTCCGCCCCCGCTGTTTCAGTTCAGTCCCGCCAGTTTGAGGCCCGCGCCCAGCCGATGCAGCCGTTTCAGGTTGTAGGCCAGGCAGACCAGCGTCCATTCCAACGACACTTTCGCCCGCCCGCGGAGCCGAAACTGCCGGAACCCCAGCACCGACTTGATGATCCCGAAGACCGGTTCCACCGTCTGTTGTCGCAGCTTGTAAAGCGACTTGCCTGCGGCAGTCTTCAAGCGGTGACGCATCACTTCGATCACGCTCGCGTCCGCTGCGGGCGCGTCCGGTTCGGGCTGCTTTTCCAAATCGGCCACGCTGCGGTGATGGCCGGTCTTTTCCACCGCCGCATAAATGATCGTGCCGGTGGCGGTGCCCGCTTCCGTTTGTTCCATCTGTTGCACCGCCTTCTCGCTGAAGAAGCCGTTGTCCACCAGGACGGCGGCCACCGGGCCGGCTTCGGCGGGAATGGCCGCCACGGTCGGCACCAGTTCCTGTTTGTCGTTGGGTGACTGGCTCACGCGCTCGCCCACGATCAAGCGGCTCTCGACTTCCACGGCGGCCTGCGCGTTGTACGCTTTGCTCGAAGTGATTGCCCGTTGCCCGCCTTCATGATCCGGCTCTCCGGATCGGTGAAGTTGTATTGGTCTTTGCCGTTCGGTTCCGGACTCGGGGCTTGGGGCGGCTGGCCGCCCACTTTTTCTCCCCGTTCCTGTTTGGCAGCGCGTTGGGCCAGTTTCTTTTCGTGCTCGGCCAGTTGGGCGGCGTAGCGGGCTTGGGCGCGCGCTTCGATTTCGGCCCGCGCCTGGGCCAGCGCAGCTTGGCGTTCCTGTCGCCGGATGATTTCGGCGGGAATCGTCAGTCCGTCCTGGAGCGGCGTGGCATCGGCCTGCTCGGCCTTGGCCAGGAGTTGCTGCACTTCCAGTTCGAGTTGCGCGATCATCTCCCCGGCACGTTCGTAGCTCACCGCGCTGTGTTTGCTCGCGTTGGCCAGCACCTTCGTGCCGTCGGCGGCCACGGTGAGTTGCCCGAACTGCGAGCACTTTGAGTTGCTGGGCCAGTTGCAGAACCTTGACGAAGCTCTCGGTGAGGAGGGCCTGGTTCTCGCGGCGGAACGTGCAGAGCGTGTCGTGATCGGGATGGGTGTCGGCGGTGAGCAGGCGCACGGGCACACTGTCGTAGGTGCTCTGCTCGATGCGACGGCTGCTGAAAATGCCGGTGGCGTAGCTGTAGATGAGCAGGCCCAGCAGCATGTGGGGCGGGTACTGTTCGCTGCCGGTGCCACGGGTGTTCACCTTGATCTGGCGCAGATCGAGGGCGTCCACGGCGTCGAGGATGAAGTGGACCAGATGATCGGCGGGCACCCAGTCGCGCAGATTAGGCGGGAGCAACAGCGGGGTGTCGCGGTCTATCGGAACGAAGCGGGCGGCCATGTGTTTCAGACGCCTCCGCCGCGCGGCGGTTCAATCTGCCCGTAAATAAATTGGCGTTTCCTAAGCCCGACAGGCTGCTAGCCAATCGAGACGCTCGTTCACCAAGTTGCTCCTTGCGCTGTTCCGGCCGGCGGGGTGCCGAAATGGCCGGACGGTCCGGACGCTGCCCACTCCGCCAGTTCACCTACAGCCCGTCACAGTGGAAGGCGACGGGGACTCGCACATAGCAGCGAACACCGGCGAGTGCCGGCTGGGGCAAATGGTTTCTCCAAGCATTTCCGACATGAAATGGGGAGCAGGCCCTTCAGCTTGCTCCCCCTTCCGTTGTCTGGTGTCTGTTTGAGTCGGCTTGAAACTCGATTACTTCACCATCCGGCGAACGCCGCCCAGGGCAAGCATACCCATACCGAGCAGCACAGCGGTGAATCCGCCATCGGGAACACCGGGGATCGCATAAGACTGAGGCCCAGCGCTCACAGGGTTAAGACCAGCCACATCCGCGAGATCGCCGGTGTTGTTGTTCGCCCAATCAATTATGTCTTGGGCACCACTCGAGCTTCCGCTCGTGAGCCACGTGAAGTCTGAGGTCACCTGGCCCGCTGAGGCCGTCCCCATCAGAACGCCCCAAATGGCGAGTTGGAAGTCGCCAGCCTTGGTGTTATCGCTCAAACTGTCGGCGTAGTACTGAGCCCACATCTCCTTTATGAAATCCGCCTTTTCCTGCCCCATTTGAGGCGTAGGAGGGGGACTAGCTGTCGGAGAATCTTTCAGAGGGTCAACGTTGTACCATATGGTTGAGCCGACTGAGGCCGTGTGATAAAGATCAATGCAGTACGCTTTGGTAGCGATTCCGTTGATTGTGAGGTTCTCGACACCAGCATACGCGCCACCGACGTAGCCACTCGGCACGTTGACTCCAATGGTTATCCCAGGCGAAGTGCCACCAATCAGCACACTAACTGGGTTGGCCTCCAGAGTGTAAGCCACTCCAGATACCAAGGCCAAGGTGGTCCCTAATCGAGCTATTAATCTGCGTGTTCTCATAACGGTATTTCTTTGTTCCCACGACAGACCGGTCACGCTGCAGTGCGCGCCCCTCAGAGTCTGGCGATTGGCTGATTCTTCAGCAGACCGTGTGCCACCTATTCTAGATCAAGTCCGTCACTCCATTAACACGTTTGTAATGAATAACATATACTTGTGTGGACTATTCCCGAAAAGTGCCAACTCGCCCCAATCATGCACGCAAGATGGCAGAATCTCCGACATCGGAGTTGAACGACAACGCTTTGGACGAAACGCGGTCCCGCGGACCGATCTTTGCAAATAATTGCTAAACAAATAGTTAACAGCCTACCTTGCGCCACGTTGGCTGCTAATCAGCTCAGTGACAGGTTTTCCGACATGGACGAATTCGGCTATTGACATGAACACACTCAACCTCTGTCGAATAGACTGCGCCGATTCGGAGGACAGCCGGACTTCTTTCTGTCAGTTTTCCTGCAGTCCCAGGCACGGATAGGAGTGCGAGAATCCGCCGTTGGGTTGGACGGAAGAAGCAACTCGCTCAAACCAGTGTCGGCAAAACTGACAATCGCAGAACAGTCCCAAACCGAATGTAACACGTGTATAATCAACCGGTTTAACAAGCAGGGCGACGCGAACGCCTGTTTAGGACATTCGGAAGTGTCGGGATTCCTGTCAGAATCCATTTAGAGCGCAGATCCTCGCCTCGAGATGATGAGTAAGTACAAACGTCGAATGACATATGTAACCTATTTAAGGACAGGGTATTGTAGCGTTCAAAACCATGCGCCAACGTATAGTCAGGAGGTTTGGCGCATCACCTGCTAACCCAAGGGTATAGCGGGGTGCCTCTGAGGCACCCGCATCACAAATCAGAACGAAAGGGAACAATCATGACAACCTCTGTAAGACGAACCGAGATCGTAACTTTGTTGCTGGCGGGTTTGCTCTGGGCAAGCCCAGCGCGAGCCTTAACCCTTAACGGCGATTCTTTCAGCGGCAATAGTTGGGCTCAGGGCTTCATCAATTCGTCTGGTCCCTACTACAGTTTTGACAAGATGTTGGTTTACAGTCAGTCGGGTGTGGGGTTTGAAGCACCGGCCTTCAGGGACTTCAGCTCCAGCGGCTGGAGCACCACGGCCTCATCTGGGAGTCTGTGGGCGATCGCGACGGGCCCGATGATCGATGCCGATAAGACCCTTACGTTCAACCTTTATTTCAATGATCCTCAGATCCAAGCACTTACTTTTGACTTCTATGCATTTAGCAGTGGCGCTGTAAAGGAAGCGACGCGTGCGACATGGAACGGGAGCGCATGGGCCTTTTCCGCTGCTCCTGTGACGCCGCCTGCCGTACCGGACGGGGGTATGACGCTCGTTCTACTCGGCACTAGTCTGGCGGGTCTCAGGCTACTCCGTCGGCGGGTCAATTGAGTGTGTTCTGAATCCTTTGCGATATGGGCGGAATCATGAATTCCGCCCATTCTATTTTGTGCCTGGGCATCCAGTCGCCGGCCCCGAGAACAGTTCGGCCAGTCGAGAAGTCCGCTCCGCACCGTGTCCAAGGGGATCTACCTCGCCGTCGTTCCATCGAGCGTGGACAGAGTGGATGACGTGCCGGTAGCAACAGCGATGATGACCGAGCAGTAACAGGGGGTGAACAGAATCCGGATTGTGAAAACTGAGCCTCGCGCACACGGCCGATAACAAGCCAAGTTCGCTGCCGGCCGGTGGGAATCTGGGAAATGCTACATGCACCCCCCACAACCCATGATTGCGGCCATTCCAGGGCCGGTACCAAAATCGTGCTGGCCTGTCCAACCACTGAGGATCATAGTCTCGCCCATGAAACGACTGGCAGGAGGTACAATGTTGCTACTGGTTTCGGCAGCGCTTGCGGTTGTCGGGCCAGTGGGTTGTTCCAAAGCAGCCAAGGCATCGGTCCATTTGGAGCGGGCAAACCAGTACTACAAGGACGGGGATTCGGAGAAGGCCCTCATCGAGTACCTGAACGTGCTCAAGCTCCAACGGACGAACCAGGTGGCGCTCGCCCGGGTGGGAGCGATCTACTTCGATCGGGGTGCACTTCGCTCAGCCGTACCCCTGCTGATGCGGGCAAAATTGCTGGCGCCTGACGATGTCGAGGTGAGACGC
Organism: uncultured bacterium; assembly: GCA_963735925.1. Classification (GTDB taxonomy): domain Bacteria; phylum Verrucomicrobiota; class Verrucomicrobiia; order Limisphaerales; family J093; genus DSVZ01. The sequence continues at coordinate 92,344 of CAVTMT010000013.1, read as the reverse complement.
CGACTTGGCAGAGTGTACGTGCAGGCCGGGAAGTTGGAGGAAGCCCGGGCGGAAGCCGAGGCCATTCTTGCGAAAGACCCGCGGAACGAGGAGGCCATCCTGATCCTGTCCCGTTCCGCCCAGGACACGAACGAGGTGGCCCAGATCCAGGCCAAGCTCGCGGAGCTTCGCTCCCGCACCGGTGACAACGCAGCGCTCCAGATGGCTTTGGGCAACCTGGCCCTCCGGACCGGCGATCCGAGTGCGGCCGAGACCGCACTCAAACAAGCCATCTCCCTTGACCCACAATCGGGCCGCGCAAAGGCTGCGCTCGGCGGCCTGTACTGGGCGCAAGGCAAGACCAATGAGGCTGGGGCGCTCTTCGAGGAAGCGGCGCGGCAAGGCAAGCCGGCGTCGCCAGAGCAGGTGCGTTGGGCCCAGTACAAGCTGCAGACGGGAGCCTCGGAAGAGGCGAAACAGATTCTCGAAGCCGCAGCGAAGGCCGACCCGTACAACGCGCCGGTAACCATCACGCTCGGCGAACTGGCACTGTCCGAAACCAATTACGTCGAGTGCTCCAACCGCGTGGTGAAAGTCCTGCAACAGGACCCGTCCAGCTATGAGGCCCTGTTGCTGCGGGCCCGCCTGCTCCGAAGCCAGGGGGATCTCACAAATTCCATCGAGGTCCTCCAGCGGGCCCAGGGCTTGTACCCTTCGAGCGCCCAGGTTGCCTTCGAACTGGCACTGTCGCAGTTGGCCAATCGAAATCTCGTCGAGGCGATCAATCGACTCTACAGCGCCATCACTTTCGACCCCCGGTATCCGGAAGCCAACCTGCTCCTCGCGCAACTGCAGATGGCCCAAGGCGACAATGCGGGAGCCGCCACCACGCTCAACAAATTCCGCAGCCAGCGTCCGGACATCCCGCGCACGTATCTGCTGCTGGCCGATGCCTGCCAGGGGCAGCAGCGGTATGTCGAGGCCCTCTCCGCGTTGGATACCTACATGCAACGCGTGCCGAAAGACCCCTCGGCGCCGCTCTTGAAGGGCTTGATCTTGCGGCAGCAAACCAAGAACACCGAAGCGCGCCAGGCCTTCGAACAAGCCCGTCAACTCGCTCCGAAGGACGAGGCCGTGCTGTACCAACTCGTGGAATTGGATCTGGTGGACAAAGAGTATGACAAGGCGTTGCGGCGCGTCCAGCAGGCCCTCCAGCAGAGCCCCAAGTCTCCAGGCTGCAACTACCTCCTCGCACGCGTGTACCTGGCCCAAAACAAGGCGGACGACGCGGAGGCGGCCCTGAATAAGGCCATCGAACTCGGGCCGAATTTCAGCGTCGCCTATTCGCTCTTGGTGGATCTCTACACGGCACGAAAGGATTACACCTCGGCACTCGCCAAACTGGATGCGTTTCTCAAGCAGCGCCCCGACAACACTGGGGCGTTGATGCTGAAAGGGATGATCTTCGAGCGACTGGCCGATTACCCGCAGGCTGCGGTGGCATACGGCGCCGTACTGAGCGGGAATTCGAATGTGGTCCTGGCCCTCAACAACCTGGCCTACCTGCAGGCCGAGCACCTGGGCGATCTCGACAAGGCGCGTTCCCTCGCCGCTCGAGCGCGGCAACTGGCTCCGGAGGACGCAAGCGTGGCCGACACGCTCGGCTGGATCGAATACAAACGGGGGGCCTACGGCGCCGCGATGCCCTTGCTCCAGGAAAGTGCCGCCAAGATGCCAACGCAGGCCGAGGTCCAGTACCACCTCGGCATGACGGCTTACATGATGGGCAAGGAAGCGGAGGCCCGCACCGCCCTGACCGTCGCGGCCAGCGCGACGAACGATTTCAGCGGCAAGGCGGCTATCGCCCCTTACCTGGCGATCCTCAATGCGGACGCCGCCCACACCGATGCCAAGACGCTCGCCGCATTGGAAGAGCGTTGCCGGACCGCCAAGAACGACCTGATCGCGTGGACCCGCCTGGCGGCCGCCTACGAAGCCCAGGGCGCGTACGACAAAGCCCGGAACGCTTACGAAACCGCCCTCCAAATCAATCCCGGCGCCTACGACGTGACTTCGCGCCTCGCCCTGCTTTACGGGCAGCACTTGAACAACCTCGGCAAAGCGCTGGAGCTGGCCAAGGAAGCGCGCAAGCTCGCGCCCAATGACCCTGCAGTCGTCCACGTCTTGGGCCGTCTGGCATTCGAGTCGGGCGACCAAGCCTGGGCCTACAGCCTGCTCCAGGAGGCCGGCCGGGGACTGCCGGGCAAACCCGAGGTCCAGTACGACCTGGCTTGGGCGGCCTATGGTCTGGGGAAGACCACCGAGGCGGACCAGGCCATGCAGAACGTCGTCGCGACGAATTCGCCGGCGAATCTGGCCGCCGCGGCGAAGTGGTTCCTGACCATGAACGCGCTAGCCCGCGAACCCGCGTCGCTCGCCCAAGCCGAACCGCAAATCCAGACCTTGCTGAAGTCCGTTCCCGACCATGCTCCGGCACTGATGGCGCTGGGTCTGCTGCGCCAGCAGCAGGGCCGTCTGGATGAAGCCCGGTCGGTTTTTGAAGGCCTGCTCGCCCGGTATTCTCGGTTCACCCCTGCCATGAAACAGTTGGCGATTATCTACGCGGACCAGGGAGGGAACGACGCCAAGGCGTACGACATCGCCGTCAAGGCACGGGAGGCTTTTCCCGGTGACGAACTGCTCGCCAAGGCGCTTGGCAAGCTGGCTTACCGGCGAGGCGACTATCGTTACGCCGCGCAGTTGCTCCGCGAAGGCGCCCGGAAACGCCCCGAGGATGCGGACCTCCTTTTTCACCTGGGCATGTCCTGCCAGCAATTGAAGCAAACCGACGAGGCCCGGACCGCTTTGGAGCAGGCCCTGCGGCTGGGGCCGAACGCTGCTTTCGCCCCGGAGGCCACGCGCGTTCTGGCCGAACTCAAGAAAGGCTGAGCGTTGTCCCCGCCCACCTTGAACCGCCTTCGTTCAACACCGCACCTGCGCGGAGCGGATTCGGACATTCCCAGCGGCAGTCGGAGTTCTCACTGCTTGAATACCGTCCCGCAAGCCAGGTGCAGGATGCTTCCAGGCCGCGGCCGGTCATGAGCTTTCTCATCGGCAACGACAAGCGCGTACCTCCCAGGCCCGGGAAAGCCGCCTGAACCGCATGGCCCGCCAGTCCAAATCTCAATGGGACTTCGGGGAACTGTTCCCGCCCGAACAGACCCGCCGCGTCTTGAGCGTCTCGGAGCTGACGCTGCAGGTGAAGCGGCTCCTCGAGGCGCAGTTCGGCTCGCTCTGGGTTTCGGGCGAGGTCTCGAACCTGCGCGTGCAGTCCTCCGGCCACGCTTATTTCACGCTCAAGGATGCGGGCGCACAGTTGAGCTGCGTGCTCTTTCGCGGCGAAGGACGGGCCAGCCGCGACCTGCTGGAAGACGGCCGCAAGGTGTTGCTCCAGGGCGAACTCACCGTCTATGAGCCGCGCGGCCAGTACCAGCTCATGGTCAAGGCGGTGGAACTGCAGGGCGTCGGCGCACTCCAACTCGCATTCGAGCGACTCAAGCAAAAGCTCCAGACCGAAGGGCTGTTCGCTACGGAGCGCAAGCGCCCGCTGCCGCGATACCCGGAACGGATCGGGCTGGTGACTTCGCCGACCGGCGCCGCGTTGCGCGACGTGTTGCACGTGATCGAGCGGCGACAACCGTCGCTGCAGATCGTGCTCGCGCCGTGCCGTGTCCAGGGCGATGGCGCCGCCAACGAAATCGCCACCGCCATCCGCCGGCTCAACGAGTTGAGCGCGCGCGCGCGCGCCAGGCAGGCCGACGTCCTCACCCCTCGCCCTTCGCCCCTCGCCTCGCCCCTGGACCTGATCCTGGTCACGCGCGGCGGCGGCAGTCTCGAAGATTTATGGGCCTTCAATGAAGAAGCGGTGGCGCGCGCCATCTTCGAGTCCGCGCTGCCGGTGGTGTCGGCCGTCGGTCACGAAATCGACTTTACCATCGCCGACTTCGTCGCGGACGTACGGGCGGCCACGCCCAGCGCGGCGGCGGAAATCATCACGCAGGACGCCTTCGCAGCCGGCGCCTACCTGGCCGACGTGCGGGAGCGATTGGGAATCCTCGCGCGCGCCGATTGCGCCGCCTGGCGCGAGCGGGTCTTGGACGGGTTCGCGCGCCTCGCGCGCTCGCATCCGCGGCGCCGGATCAACGAAGCCTGGCAACAACTCGACGATCTGCGGAGCGCGCTGGCGCGGGCCGGACGCACCCGCCTGCGCGAGGCCCAATCGCGCTGGGAAACCGTCGGGGCCGCGTGGCGGCGACTGCATCCCGCCGCGCGCCTCGTCCGCCACGGACAGGAACTTGATCGCACGGCGGCCCGCTTGCGTGAATTGGCGGCCCGCGGCTTGGCCGAGCGGGCGCGTTCGTTGCTGGCCTTGAAAGACCGATTACGCCTGCTCTCACCCCAGCAAACGCTGGCCCGAGGGTATTCGATCACCCTGGACGCGGCGACCGGCCGGGTGCTCCGGTCACCTGTCGAAACCCGGCCCGGCCAGGAACTGCGCACGCGCCTCCGCGACGGCGAGGTGCGCAGCAAGGTGGACTGACCCGGCGGATGGAGCGGGCGCCCCCCGGCCGGCGGCGGGCTGGGATCGCGTTTTCCGTTGTTCCAGCGGAGCCGCTGCGGCATCATCCTCACGTTCACTTGGCGAACGTATTTATGGCAAACAGCAAGTCCTCCAAACTCAAGGAATCTCCGGCCGGCCGTTGGATTTCATTCCGGCCCGAGATCAAGGTCCTCGACTGCACGATCCGCGACGGCGGCCTGATGAACAATCACCAGTTCGAGGACAACGTCGTCAAGGCGGTGTATTCCGCCTGCGCCGCGGCTGGCATCGATTACATGGAGATCGGCTACAAGGCCTCCCGCAAGGGCATCAAAATGGGGGAGTATGGCGCCTGGAAATACTGTCTCGAGGAGGACATCCGCCGGATCGTGGGCGACAACCCGACGGCGCTGAAGCTCTCGATCATGGCCGACGCCGAGAAGTGCGACTACCGCGAAGACATCCCGCCCAAGAAAGACAGCGTGGTGGACCTGGTCCGCGTGGCGACCTACATCAACCAGATCCCCACGGCGATGGACATGGTCAAGGACGCCCACGACAAGGGCTATGAAACCACGTTGAACCTCATGGCGGTCTCCACCGTTCCCGACCGGGAATTGGCCGAGGGGTTGGAATTAATGGCCCAGTCCGAGGCGCAGGCCATTTACGTGGTGGACAGTTTCGGATCGCTCTACACCGAGCAGGTGGATTACCTGGTCAAGAAGTACCTCAGCCATTGCAAACCGGCGGGCAAGGAGGTGGGCGTGCACATGCACAACAACCTCCAGCTCGCGTTCGCCAACACGATCGAAGGCATCGTGCGCGGGGCGAACTTCCTCGACGCCACGATGGCGAGTCTGGGCCGCGGCGCGGGCAACTGCGCGATGGAGCTCCTGCTCGCGTTCCTCCACAACCCGAAGTACGATCTCCGGCCCGTGCTCGACTGTGTGCAGCACCACATCGAACCGATGCGCTCCAAGCTGCTCTGGGGTTTCGATCTGCCGTACCTCATCACCGGCTATCTGAACCAGCACCCGCGCACCGCCATCAAGTTCAAGGAAGCCGAGCTCACGGGCGAGAAGGGAGACATCCTCCGGTTCTACGACACGGTGACGGAGTAGAAGCCGCCAGCGCCAGCGGCCCCGGACTTCAGAATTCGCAGACTTCTGCGCCATCGGACCCGGCCGGCGCCCCGCTCCCGACCTTCTGTGTCGTGGTGCGATCAAAAGCGGACGGCCGTAGTCCGCGAAGCCGGACGCGTTGGCAAAACCGGCCTTCGGTGGTTCCCGTCCTGGAGCGCCGCACTGGGGCTGCTAGACGTTCAGGCGCTTGAGATACGCGACACTCTGCTGGGTGAGTTCCCAGGTTTGCTCAACGAAATAGTTTCTGACCCCGCCAACTTTGGCCGCGGTGAAGGTCTTCACCCAATCGATGCTGCCTTGGCCGAGCGCCACCTGCGGGTGGCGCGCACCGCCCGGCCGCGCGGGCCCACTTTGTCCCGATGGGGCCGGAGTCGGGGTTTTCATGTCCACATCCTGCAGGTGCATCGAGAAGAAGCGGCCAGGGTATTTCCGAAAGTAGTCGGCGCCGACCAGGCCGGCCGTGATCGTGGACATCTGGAACTGGAACTTGACCAGCTTCGGATCGAGCAGGTCGAACAACCGGTCGTAGGTCCGCTGGCCTTCGACCATCGAGAGTTCGAAGCCCTCGTTGTGCAGGCCCTGCTGCAGGCCGGCCTTCGCTGCCACCGCGGCGATCTGGTTGTATTCGTCCGCCGCCTTTTTCACCTGGTCGAGCGTCGGGTTGTTCCCGCCGTTTCCTTCGCCCAAGCTGGCGGTGATCATCTGCGTGATGCCGATCTCCTTGGCCCACTCGATGCTCTTCTCCTGGCTCTTCCGCAGCTCCCCCATGGTGAAGTGAGAACTCTCTGCTTTCAGGCCGTGGTCGGCCAGGATCTGCCTCACGTCCTTTCCGTTGGCGAGCGACGCGAACTCGGCGCCATAGCCGATCGGCGAACACAGCTCGAGCCGGGTCACCCCGATCTCCGGCCATCATCCGGGCGAACGCGGGAAAGTCCTTGAGCATCGGGCGCACCGGCCACACCTGGCTTCCAATGGGCAGGCCCAGCGGATTCGCCGCCAGCCGGGCCGCGCCCCCTATCAACCACCCGGCGGCGCCGGAACCGATCGCCACCCGTTTCATGAATTCTCGTCTGGACACCATACTCATAACAGCATTCCTCCGTTCTACATTTCCCAGCCCGGGCGATACTCCCGGGTGAGAAACCGGTTCGCCTCGGGAACATTCGTAATCTTCGCGCCGGCGGCATCCCAGAGCAGTCTCCGCCCGCCCAGCCGCAGCGAAATGGAGGCCAGGTTCATGGCCTCCGAGATCGGGCCCGCCAACCGGAAATCGCCATAACTGGCCGGACCGCCTTTGAACGCCGTGATCCATGCGGCCTCGCGTGCGGACCGGTCGCCCCGTGGGGTCGGTTCGGGCGTCGGGTGGGCCGTACGATAGGCGCGCATTTTCGCTTCGGGAATCAACCGGGGGTCTTCGCTGCGGAAACCGCTCAATATCCTGCCCGCGTCGCCGACGAACATCATGCCTTCTTCAGCCAGCTCCCGGTCTTCCGCCATGAGTTCCTCCGGCGCGGCCGGCTTGATGCCGCCGTCATACCAGAAGATGTCCAGCGCTGGCCGGTCGCCCTTGGCCGCGAACCGCATCCGAATCGTGCAGGCGGCCGGGAAGGAGTAGTCATTCTTGATCCGCTGGCAGACCTGGTCCGAAACCGTGCAAACGTGGCTGGGTGTCGATTCGACGCTGATCGGCGCCTCCAGGTCGAGGAGCTGGAAGATCGGCCAGAGGCTATAATGTCCCATGTCCGCGATGGATCCGCCGCCGAACTCATACCAGCCGCGGAAATTGGTGTGCGTGTAATTGGGGTGATACGGGCGATCCAGCGAGGGGCCCAGCCAGAGCGTCCAGTCGAAACCTGCGGGGACGGGAGGCTTGTCGGTCGGCAGGGTGGGGAACTGCGGCCACATCGGCCGCATCGACCAGTTGTGGATCTCACGCAGCGTTCCGATGGCGCCGTTCTTGATCATGATCCAGCGCCTGTTGCTGGGCGGTGCCTTCGCTGGCCGGCAGGAAATGCGTGGCGAGGTTCTTCGCGCGGGCCGTCGCGATCACGGCCCTGGCTTCCAGCAACCGGTTCGCCAGGGGTTTGTGCACGATCACGTTCATCCCCTGGTTCAGGGCCGCGATCGAGATGGTCGCGTGGGTGTGATCCGGCGTCATCACCTTCACCGCGGTCACGTCCTTCTCCTTTTCCAGCAGTTCGCGGAAATCCGCGTACGTGGCGCAGCCCTTGAATTGCTCGCGGCCCCGTTGCTTCGCGTAGCAGGTCTCCACGATCTCCTTGCCAACCTCGCGGCCGCCCGGGGCGTGGTCGAAGTCTTCGCGCCAGGTCGGGTTCTGGAGGAGCCGCCGGAGGGTGCTTCGGATCTCGCCTTTGCTCCATTCCAGGTAATTGACGCCGTCCTTCTCGACGTCGCACACGGCGACGATCTGCACGTCCGGGCTGGCAAGGATGCCGCCGATCTCGCGGATCGCCTGGGTCCCGAAGCCAATGCAGGCCAGGGTGATCTTTTCGCTGGGCGGGACAATTCCCGGCCCGCCGAGCACGTGTCGCGGCACGATGGCAAAGGCGGTGGCCGCCGCCCCGCCCGCCACCATGAACCGTCGCCGTGAAAGGCCGGGCGGGCGAGGTGGGTGGCGGGTCGCGTTTGACTGCCTCGGCAGTGGACCGTCAGTTTTCATAAGCAACCTCAGAAGTCGGTACCTGGCGCTCGCCCGCCTCTCCGCGGCGATTCAAAGGCCCCGGTTCGGGCGTCCTGGCGCGTGGTGTCATTGAAGAAACGCCCCGGCGGGGTCACTGAGCAAGGGCGGTTGCCGCCCGGGTCGTTGCTGTGGTCGAAATATGGTGCGGCCGATCGACGATCGTCAACCAGGTTTCGAGGCGCTTCAAGCTGCGCCGACGGAATACGGGCTCTCACCATGCACCAGGGCCCGGCAAAGCAGCTTCAACCTCGCGTCAACCGCACCGTGGTGGCGCAACGCTTGGGATGATTCGAAGCGGCTCACCACCCCGTCAGCCTCTCGCACCCGGGCTGGATGGATTCGGCGACCCGGCGAAGGTTCGGCGGCTGACCTACTTGCTCAGATCCCGGTAATACAATTCCTTGGCCTCGATCTTCATGCCGGGATTGTGCCCTTGGATCGCGAAATGGCCGGATTTGTACTCGGCATCGTCGTAGGTCATGACCAGCTTGTCATTGACCCAGAATTGAATGTGCGCGCCGACGGCCCGGATGCGGTAGTGGAACCACTCGCCGTCCTTGGTGAGCAACTCCGTGGCCTTGCCCGTCGGCGTGCCGGGCTTCCACAGCCAGCCGGTAAAGCCGTCGCCGTGGTTGCAAATCTGGGCTTCGTAGCCGCGCGGGAAACCGTTCGCGTCGTCCGCCGGCGGGTGGGCGCGAAAGTAAAATCCACTGTTCGGCGTCGCCCCCTGGTTGGTGACGCGGAACATGCCCTTGGCCTCGAAATCGGAACACGTGGCATCCGTGTAGATGTGGCCCATGCCGCCCACACCTACGAGGACGCCATCCTGCACGGACCAGGTTGCCTTGCCGCGAACGGTCCAGCCGCTGAGATCCTTGCCGTTGAACAACGAAATCCATTTCGATTGGGCTTCGCTGCCGGCGGCGCTCAGCGCGAGCGCCAGGCAGCCAAGAAGGGCGAGGGTTCTTCTCATGGTCGTGGCGTAGAACATGGCGGCGAGTCTGACTCCGGCCGGGCCGCGAAGACAAGTCCTGGGTGATGCAGGAGCCGGTCGGTCAGCGTTTGCCGGCCGCTTCGATGAGCGGCTCGATGTCGAAGCCGAGGGGTTTGCGCTCGGCGATCTTCTGCCGGGCGTTCACGATTGCCGCTTCGAGACCGGGCGGGGTCTGGTCCTTCCACCAGTTCATCCGCTCGCTGTAGCACCAGACGTACTCGTCCGTCGTGTAGAGCGCCCAGTACGTATTGTGCTCGAACCACCGGGCCCGCTCTTCCGGCGTCATCCGGTAACTCACGTACTTCTCCGGATTGGGCTGCCGCAGGGCGAAGTTCTGGTCCACGTAGAGCGCCTGGCCGGCCCGGACCTGGCGCTCGTACTTCTCCCGAAGTTCGGGCGGCACCAGACCCAGCGCCCGTTGCCGGATGGCATGGTAAGCGCGGAAGTACTGTTCGCGGGAGGTGTAGTAATAGGCGTTCTCGTTGCCGTCGATGAACCGCGCCCGGTCACTCGCGCCCTCCAGCATGCCCACGAAGAAGTCAGGCATCAGGCCCCAGCTCTCCCGTGCCAAGCGTTCCGTGAGTTCCGCGTCCGACAGTGTCGCATAGCGGTCGAAGAGGCTGACATGGAAAAAAGTCAGGATCGTGGCCCCGGGCATCCGGTCCTCGAACGCGCGCATGAGTTGGGCGCCGCGCCGGCGCACCTGGGCCCGGTATTCGGCAAAGGTGTGCGCCTTGGCCTGGGGTTGCTTGGCATAATCCCACAGACTGAAGTCGTAGGGTTCGGGATCGAAACAGATTCCCCGCGGGTGGCCCGCTTGCGCAATGCCCACCAGCAGTCTCGCGTTGGCCTCGACGGCCTGCCACTGGGTGTCGTCGAACCAGTCGAACCCGGCCGCGGGCGAACCCCAGATCAAGACAAAGTTGTTGGTGAACCGCCGGAACGACAGCTCCCGCAGGATGCGTTCGTCGTCCGCAAACCGGGCCGGCTCCAGCCGCTGGGTCACAAAGGCGTTCTGCCCGCCGCCGAGCCGGAAGATGAGCCCGTCGAACGGCCGTTTCTCCATCCCGGCGAGTTCCGCACGCATCTGGAGCGGCGTGGGCACGTCCCACCCGTACTCGATGAGTTTCTTCTCCAGCCCCGGGGCGCCTGTCACCGTCGGCAGGGCGGAGGCCGCCAGGGCCGCCCCGAGGAACAGGGCGCGGATCCGACGGACCCGCTCAACCCCGTGCGGCCTTGCGGGGAGCTGGGTGTTGGCGCCGGCCGTTGCGCGGGGCGAGCCGAAGCGATGCGTCTTGAGGTTCATGATCCAACAATGAACGGACGGGACAAGCCGTCAATGCCAGGGCTGCGTGGTGACCTCGTCACCCACCCTGATGAACGATGCTCTCATCCGCCGGGCCGCGAGCCGGACCGGATTTGGTATGTCATCCAAGGTTGGAAGGGTTACCCTCCGCTCCGATTCATCGACGACGTGAAGTTCACCCAGGACTGAAGATGGCGCAGTTCAACTCGCGACTGGCATTCTGGCTGGCGGCCTCGATCGGCGTTTTCGCAGGTCAGCCTCCCGGCGCCGATTGGCCGGCGTTCGCCAGGCCGCGCCTGGAAGATTACACCCTCCTCTGGTGGGCGGAGGGGCCGCCGTATTATCTGGGCAGCCAGGCGGCACCGGCGGACGAGACCCTGTGTTTCCAGTCAGGCTCGTGGGGCCTCGCTTTCGACGCCCGGCACGTGCGGGTCCTGCGGGCCGGCACATTCTCCACGCCGATGGCGATGGCGACGGCCCGGCAGCCTGGCCGCCCAGCCCTGGCCGAGCTGGCGCCGGGCGGGTGGGACTGCGCCGTGATCGCCGACGGCCGCCGGTTTGCGTGCGTCGGGCACAGGGAATCAAGCGATGAGTTCCTCCAGCCGGTGCGTTTCGTGGAAAGCGGCCGGTGTTTTCAGCGCGTGGCGGTCGAGGGATTGAAATTCGCCGACGACAGCGGAAAGGGGTTCCGCTGCGCCGCGCGCCTGGAGATCTCGGCGTGGCCCGACCGACTGGCCTTCCAACTGGAAGTGGACCCCGAGCAAGCGCCGCCCGCGGGCAGGGTGGAGTTGCGCCTGGGCAACCGCCGCGCCTCCGCCAGGCTCGTCGCGAAGACCTCAGTCCGGCTCGATGCGTTTGACGACCGGCGCGCGCCGCGCCCGGTCGTGGAAGCGGATCCGGCGCTGAAGGTGGCGTTCGACGAGGCCCTGGGCTGCCACACGCTCGCGCTCCCGGAGCAACCCTGGACCAACGCCGAGGGGACCTACTACCCGGCGGAGCATCTGGACCGGCTGGACCGCTGGTGCGTCCGCCTGCGGAACGAGTCCGACCGCGAGACGACCGCCCGCCTGATGTTCACCCAGAGAGACTCGCTGCCGATCACCGGCTTCACGCCCATGCTATGCGATGCGGACGGGACCCCCACGGGCCTGCCGGTGCAGATTTCCAAGAACTGGCATCGTCGCCCGGAGAAAGGCACGTTGCCGCACGAGGGACCGTGGTTCCACGGCTGTGCGTTCGTGCGCTTGGCGCCGAAATCGCAGCGGAACCTCGTCTTCCAGATGGTCTATGCCCGCTATGGCGGCGTCTTTGCCGCGTCCCATGCGCAACTCTGCCTGATCGGCTGGGGACACAATCAATTCTGGGACGAAGCCGCCATCGGCAGCTTCGGTGAGAGCATCTGCTTCGAGCCGGGGCGGGTGCAACGGCGCTGTTTCATCGACGACGTACGTCCGCTGCTGACGCTGCCGCAGGGCCGGACCGCGAAGCTCTGGGGCTGGGCGGACAACAGCGGTGGCGGGGACTTCCTGATGTGGTTGGACGCGACGGGACGCTACCAGCCGATGCGCGCCACGCGCACCGATTACCGGGCCTATGGCCCTTGCCTCACCGACGTGAGCTACACCGAGGAAACCGCCGGCGGCGAACTGGCTGCTCGCATGGACGTCTCGCTCCCGCGCAGTGACGATTACCTGCGCACGTTCTTCCACCTCCGCTACGCGGTTCGCGATCGGATGTCCTGGCAGCGGCTGGCGTTCTTCCAACTCGGCTCGGATTTCTACAACGAAGCGCCCTCGCGCCGCGTGGCGGTGGGGGACGAGAACGGCCTGCGCGAAGAATGGGAACCCAAGCGAGCCAACGGGATGTTCGACCGCAGCGGCCTGGCGCTGAGCGGACCGCAGCCGTGGGTGTCCGTCCATGGACTCGACCGCGGCGCGCTGTCACCCGGCCGTGCCGCCGCCAGCCGCGGACTCATCGTGCGGGCGTGGCGGGCCGTGCTCGGCGGCCAACCGGCGCCGCAGCCGCACGTGTCCTTCTTCAGTACCGAGTGGGGCAAGGGAAACCACCGCACCGTCGTGGAACTCGCCCCGCCGCCGGCCGTCACGGAATTGCTCCCCGGCGATTTTGTGGAGGCCGACCTGGAACTCGTGGTTTTTCCCGCGGACGCCGCTGCCTACTATGGGCCGGACCAGACCTTTCGAGCGGCGCTCGCGCGGGACGCCGACACCTGGCGGCTGGTTCATCGCGAGGCGGCCGGGAACAGCCTCCGAACGCAGGCCCGCCACGGTCGCATGGTAACTCCGTATCCCATGGTCATCGAGGTGGACGCCGGGCAGCGCGGGACGATCGAAGTCCATGGCGGTCTGGGCTACGTGCCGGTCACGTTCACCGGGCTCGCACAGCCGCGGGGTTACCGACTGTTTCTCGATGGCCGGCGCGTGAACCAGAGCGTTCACGGAAACGATTTCTGGCAGACGGACTATGATCCTGCGAAGCAAGACTGGCGGATGACCTTCAACGTCCAGCTCGGGGCGGATTCTCCCGCAACGCATATCCTGCGATTCGATCGCGAGGAATGACCGCTTGCGCCCCCACCGCCTGGTCCCTGGCTCCGTAACTCGTTCTTGTCAGGCGAGGAGGCCGGTGTAGGGTCCCTCACATAAACAAGCCCAACCAGTTGGTGCGAGACCGGGTCACGGACGAGATTCTCGAAAGTCCCCTGCAACGTCCGGGCGTACCGGACACGATCGATGGCTTCTGCGACCGGTGGCCCGGCCAGGGCGCATGGGCCGCGGGATGTCCGGCTGGCTCACTGAAACCCACCCGACAGAATGGTGAGGGAACACGCTTATGAACAATGACAATGCTACGACGCTCACGCGGCGCCAGTTCCTGAAACGAGGGGCGCTGGGGGCCGGTGCGGCAGCGCTGCCCTGCCTGATCCCGGCCTCCGTGCTGGGCCGTGACGGGGCCGTTGCCCCCAGCGAACGCATCGTGATGGGCGGCATCGGCATGGGCGGCCGCGGTTCCTATGACCTGAGTGTGATGGTGGCCATGCCGGAGGTGCAGTGGGTGGCCGTCTGTGATGTCCTGAAGCGGCAGCGCGAGGCGGCCAAGCGCATGGTGGACAGCAAGCTGGGCAATCAAGATTGCGTCATGTACAGCGACCTGCGCCAGCTCCTGGCCGAGCGGACCGATGTGGATGCCGTGGTGATTGCCACCGGCGACCGCTGGCACGCGCTGGCCTCGGTCCTGGCGATGCGGGCGGGCAAGGATGTCTATTGTGAGAAGCCGGCCTGTCTCACCATGGCACAGGGGCAGATGGTCGTGGAGACCGCCCGGCGCTATGCCCGGGTGTATCAAACCGGCGCCCAGCGGCTCAGCGAACCGAATCACGTGTTTGCCATCGAAATGGCCCGCTCCGGCCGGCTAGGGCAAATTCATACCGCTTACGCGGACGCTCGTTGGCGCGACGGGTTGCGTCACGACTGGTTGCCGGCGGAGCCGGAGCCGCCCAAGGAGGAACTGGACTGGGATCTCTTCCTCGGCCCCAGCCCCTGGCGGCCCTACAACCAGGGCTATCTGAGCTCCGGGTGGTATCACTTCTATGATTTCGCCACCGATGTCGCGATGTGGGGCGCGCACTCGGTGGCCCAGGCCCTCGCCGGACTGGACCTGACGAACGTGTCCTCCATCGAGTTCGAGTACGCGGGACCGGACGCGACGATGGTGACGCGCCTGTCGAACGGGGTGAAACTGGTGCTGTTCCGGGTCGCGGGCTCGGTCTGGGACCCGTGCAAGTTATGGCATGGCGCGTGTGGCGAGCGGTTCGATGGGCCCGAAGGCTGGGCGGCGGCGGCCGACGGCTATGCCGAGCCCGATGTCTCGTCGCCGGCGCTGCTGCGCGAATACCGGAAGGTGCTGGCGGACTACACGGCCCGGACCGGACGGCCGTTGAACCACGTGCGGGATTTCATCGACTGCATCCGGTCGCGCCGGCCCACGGTCGCGAATCCCGATGTCATGTATCGGTCCATGACCATCTGCCTGGCCGCCGACATCTGCGAGCAGGTGAAGCGCAACCTGAAGTTCGATCTGCGCCGGGCGGAGTTTGTCGGCGATCCCGAAGCCAACCGGCTACGATTCCGCGCAATGCGGGCCCCGTATCTGGGTTGAAGGCGGCCGGCCGGACATTCGGGTCCGGCGCGGCACCGTCCGCCGGCGGTGGCGCGACCGCATTCGGGGCCGGGTGGATGCCGAAGCTGCCGACTGTGACGGGGCTCGAAAGGAGGATGGCTTCGTTTCTGCAGCCATGCGGCGTCTGCGGCATGGGTAAGGTGGCCCGGGTCGCCAAGGCCCTCAACCGGTACTGCGGCAGCGCGGGTTCACCCTCTCGCCCGGTCGAGGGGAGAAACCACGAACCGTTCCGCTACCTCGGGGAGGCGGGAGTGGAGAAGGTTACGCGGCTGACGACGCAAACGTGCCAGTTCGAGCTGGAAGCGATTTGAGTTAGTGCCGAAAGACGCGCACCCGATGCTCCGCCAAGAAGGCCATTTTCGGCAACACGGCATCTTGGGGCAGGCGCAGTGGCTCGCCTGAATACGCCCCAAAATTCTCCGCCACCGCTCGCTGGGAAAGTTCATCCTTGAGTCTCGGCGAGAGCAGCAACCTCAAATGCTCGTCGAACGAAACCAGACCGCGGTCAAAAGCCGCGTCGTGGAGCCGCGATAGGCAGAGACCGTTTCGGACGTCGAGCCGCTCCGCTGGATGCGAACCCCACGGGAGGATGTGCGACGCCACCAACAAGTCACGAACCGCCAGCGCCGTGACGCCGCAACGACCGCCGAAGTTATTCAGCACAGCCTCGCGAAAATACTCCTGCCCGCGCCGCAGCTTCGCACTTGCCGTGGTCTCCGTCGGTCCCAGAGGAGGACGATTTCGGATCCGCACACCCTCCCGCGGCAACACTTCCAGTTCGCTGTTGTCGTCGGCGCCGAACAGTTTCCGAAGTGCTTCCTCGCTCGCCGGCACGGCTTCGTTGAGGTTCCGGTGGAACTCCGTCCAGACCTCGCGGTCGAGAGCACTCGCACCTTCCAGTCCCTTGATTCCGCGGAGCTTCAGGGCGGGATCGAGCGAAGCGAGGTTGGAGAGCTTCATCGCCACGCTGTTCGAGCCGCGACCGAGCTTTCCCGCGAGAGCAACGACCGCGGGGTGGCGAGCGTGAAGCTGCCCGAACGTCAGTTTGTGATAGAGGTTCAACGCGACGAGCAGTTCGTCGCGCGCCCAGCGTTTTCCGGCAACCATGTCCGCAGACTGCCAGGCCCCAGTCCCATGTCGAAGCAGGAAACTGCTTGCTGGATGGTTGCTGCCTGGCCGGGCGTGTTTGCCGAACTATGGCCAGAACAAAACCGGTCGGGCCGAATCCGTTCACGTGAACGGCCAGTGGCACCCGGGCGTGGACACCCGCGGCGGTTGGCAGAGCGTCGTTTTTGCGCTCCGAGTCGCGGGCAACGGAGAGGACGCCGCGAACGAGCCTTGTTTGTTCTTACTTTGGAAACGGATGGGGAAGGTGACCGCCTCGCTCGTGATCGCCGGCCATGCGTCGCGTGGAGCCGCGCTGGCAATACGCCCACGGAAGCCGCGTGCGGCTCGCCCAGCGGACGCTGGCGGCGTTGGCGCGTGGCGCCGTGTATTGCGACGCCGACATCGAGCCGGCGCACGCCTCAGCGGAGGCCTCGGTGAGGCGCCGTAGTCAGTTCTGCGCCGCGTCCCAATGGATCGGGGCGCTTTACGAGACGTTGGAGTTGGTGGAAGTGTGAGTGGCAGACGTCTTCACCCAGACCAAACGCTCGGAGGTGATGTCGCGCATCCGAGGGCGTGGGAACAAGGAGACGGAGCAGGCGCTGGCGGGCTCTGTTTTGGTGGCAGGGGGTCACCGCCTAGCGGAGGCGCGTTGAATTTCTTGGTAGGGCCGCGTTGCTGCGCGGCCTGGAAACACGGCGGCGCGGCAGCTCCGCCCTACCGTCAGCGAGGGCATTGTCGGCTGGCGGCGGCACATCGAGATTCGCGGTAGGGCCGCGTTGCGATGCGGCCTGGAAATCACGGCGGTGCGGCAGCGCCGCCCTACCGCCGGCGAGGGTAGGGCCGCGTTGTGCGCGGCCTGGGAACACGGCGGTGCAGCAGCACCGCCCTACCTTCCGCCGGCCTTGGCGCGGAGTTCTTCCACCTGCTTTTCCAACTCGCGCAGGCGGTGGATGAGCTCGGGCAATTGCTGGGCGGCGATCATCTGGCGTTTCGCCTGCCGGTCCGGCGCCGCCGGGATGCCGAGCACCCGGCCGCCGTCGGGTATGTCCCGCATGACGCCCGACTTCGCGCCGATGGTGACCTGGTTGCCGATCTTCAGGTGGTCCGCGACGCCGGACTGCGACGCCACCACGGTGTAATCGCCCACGCGCGTGCTGCCGGCAAAGCCGACCTGGCCCAGGATGAGGCAGTGCCGGCCGATGACGACGTTGTGGGCGATGTGCACCAGGTTGTCGATCTTGGTGCCCTGGCCGATCACGGTGGCGCCAAACAGCCCGCGGTCGATGGCGGTGTTGGCGCCGATCTCCACGTCGTCCTGGAGGACGACATTGCCCAGATGCAGCAGCTTGCGATGCCGGCCTTCGTCGAGGACATAGCCGTATCCGTCGGAACCGATCACCGAGCCGGCGTGGATGATCACGCGATGGCCGATCTGGGTCCGTGGATAAACGACCACGTTCGGATAGAGGCAAGCGTCCTCACCGACCTGGCAATCGCAGCCCAGGTGATTGCCGCCCATGAGGACGGTGCGGGCGCCCAGACGGACGCGCGCGCCCACCCGGCAATGGGGTCCGACGTGGGCGGTCGGATCGATCTGCGCCGAGGCGTCGATGACCGCGTCCGGATGGATGCCGTGCGGGGCTTCGTCGGGCGGGAAAAAGACCGGCAACAGCCGGGCCATGGCGACGCGGGCATTCGCCACGTGGATGATCACCTTCTTTGCCGAAACGAGTGCGCCGGCCACGAGAATGGCCGTGGCGGGGCTTTGTTCGGCCACGGCGAAATAGGCGGCGTTCTCGGCAAAACTCAGGTCGCCGGTGCGGGCGCAGTCGGCCGGCGCAAAACCGGTGAGCGGGACCGAGCCGTCGCCGATGACTTCGCCGTGCAGGAGGTCCGCGATCTGAGCGGCAGTGAATGACATCATGTGACTGGGTTTCGCCTGACCTTCGGTATGGGCGGAACCTCGACTGGTTCCGGCCAGGCCGCAAGGCGAAAACCTGGAACGGCCGCGAAAACCAAGGTCGCCGCCCGCGGGCAGGGTTTGCGGTCGGGCGTTCGCCCGGGAACTCAGTGTCGCGCCAGCGCGATCACATAGCGCTGGAGGGTCGCCGCCTCGTCGTGGTGGCCGAGTTCATGGAAGATCTGGTGCAGGTTCGAGCACATCCGCAGCAACGTGCCGCCGGGGGTCGCGGGCGCGAGGTGGGTTTCCCGAAAGCCCTGGCCGATCTCCTGGAGAAAACGGATGCAGTCCGCGCGCGTCAGCAACTTGCCGCGGTTGAACACGTCCACGAACACCGTCTCGGTGGCGGTCTGGTAGCGGCACAGGAAATGGCGCGGCAGGCTGACGCCCACCACCGGCAGGCCCAGCCGGCGCGCGACCAGCCAGTAGAGCGTGCAGAGACTGATCGGATTCCCGGTGCGCCGGTCCAGCACGCGGTTTAGGTAACTGTTGTCCGGGTCGTAATAGTGCTTCTCGTTGCCCCGGAAACCCAGTTCGTTGAAGAGGTGATCGTTGATCACGGGCAGGCAACCGAGGGAACGCAGCTCCGCGCCCAGGCGCTCGCGGATGTCCTCGGCGAAGCTGTCGAGCAGCGCCCGGTAGGCGGCCACGTTGATCTCCGGGTAGCGGGTCCGGGCGAGCAACCAGACGCCTTGCTCCAGGTCGCAGTCCTCGCCGTGGCGGAGGCAGAAACTCAGGAATTCGCTGTCGGCCTCCTGCCGCGCCAAGTGGTGCAGGATGTCCGCCACACGGCGGCGCATCACCGGGTCGGGGCTGAGGGCGTGAGGTTGAAGCCAGGTCCGGACGGCCGGCCCGGCCGCCATGATGTGTGCCCGCACGGTCTGATGCACCTGCGGGTCTTCGTCGGTGAGCAAGGTCAGCAATGCGGCTTTCTGGCTCTCAGTCAATGGACGAACCGCCGCCTTTGCTGCCGATGACGCCTTGGGGGTCACGCCCCGTATTGAGGGTCATCCGGGCCGCGACTGCAAGCGCGAGAAACGAAGCGCCGCCCACGCCCGGTGTCGCCGCCTGGGAGGTGGCGGCGGGTCGGAACACGCGGGTCACGGCGCGCCGGCTCGACCGCGGGCGTGGCGCAGCCCGGCGGCGATGGCTTGCGGGTCGGCACCCAGCGCGTAGCGGCAGGTCAACCAGGCGTCGCCGAACACGCGCCGCCAGGCCGGGCCGCGCGCGAATCGCCGGCCGGAACTCACGATCGGCGGACCCACCAGGGCCGTCCGACCCCGACCCCGCAACCGCCGCGCAAAATCGACGTCTTCGAACAGGTCCCACTCGCGGAAGCCGCCCAGCGCCGCGAACGCCTCCCGGCGCACGAAGAGCGCCTGGTCACCAAAGCACCAACCGGTGAGGCGGCACCGCCAATCAGCCAGCACGCAACTCCAGCGCACCACGCGGGAAGGGAGATCGAACCGGCGCGCGAATGCGCCGCCAACCACGCCCGACCGCCTCAACGCGCGTTCCACCGCGGAGAGCGATTCCGGCCGCAACCGGGTGTCTGCATGGAGGAAAAGGAGCACCTCGCCGCGGGACTGTCGCGCGCCGAGGTTCATTTGCGAGGCTCGCTGCCGGCGCGCGCCGGCCAGCACGGACGCCCCGGCCAGCGCGGCGATTTCCCGGGTCGCATCCACACTGCCGGCGTCCACCACGACCACGTCGTGCGTCGCGGCGTTGGCCTGGAGGGCCCGCAAGGTGGCGGGCAGGAGCGCGGCCTCGTTCAGCGTGGGAATGACCACCGAAATCATGTCAGGCGGCGGGCGCCGCGGGTTGGAGGCGCGTGCACATCGCGCGTGACATTCCACCGCGGCTGGATTTTTGTCAGGCGCAATGAAGCGCTTGATCGGGCTTGGTTTGGCGGCCCTGGCGTCGATCGCCGGGGCGCAGGTCTTGGGCGCACACGAGGTCAAATCGACCACCGAATTCTTCGGGGTATGCGATGCCTCGGCCGCGGTGGCGCTGGACGCGCATCGCTTCCTGCTGGGCGGCGACGAGGACAGCAAGCTGCGGCTGTACGACCTGCGCCAACCCGGACCGCCCCGACAGATCTTCGACCTCGCGCCCGCCCTCGAACTCGACCGCAAGTCGCCCGAGACCGACCTGGAAGCGGCGGTGCGCGTAGGCAACCGGGTGTATTGGATCGGCTCGCACGGCCGGAACCTGAACGGCAAGGAGCGCGCCAGCCGCCAGCGGTTCTTCGCGACGCGCGTCGAAATCACCGCCGATGGCTTCGACGTCCACCTCGACGGCCGGCCGTACAAGGACCTCCTGCTCGACCTGGAAGCGGATGCCCGGTTGCGGCCGTTCCGCCTGTCCGCCGCGTCGCAAAAGGCGCCCAAGGACAACGGCGGTCTGGCGATCGAAGGACTCTGCGACACGCCGGACGGCCACCTGCTGATCGGCTTCCGCAATCCCATCCACGAAGGTCGCGCGCTGGTGGTGCCGCTGCTCAATCCGGACGGCGTCCTCGCCGGCGAACGTGCGCGCCTGGGGGACCCGCTGGCATTGGACCTCGGCGGCCTCGGCGTGCGCGATTTCGTCCGCGACGGTGCCCGGTACATCGTCATCGGCGGACCCTTCGGTTCGGGCGGCCGGTTCCGGTTCTACGAGTGGGGCGGTCCGGGAACCGAGCCGACGGTGCTGGACTGGAAGGCGCCCAAGAAGTGGTCGCCCGAAGGGCTGGTCCTGTTTCCGGAAGCCTGGCCGGAACGAATCTTCGTCCTCAGCGACGATGGCACGCGCGAGGTGAACGACTGCGAATGCAAACTCCTGCCGGACCCCGCCCAGCGCCGCTTCCGCACCGGCTGGATCAAGACGGGTCTGCAATAGCCCCGTCGCCGCGCCGCCCTGCGGAACCGGTCCGGGCCAGGAAGCGCTGCCCGTCCGCCGCGCTGTCCACATCGGCCAGTTCGCGAAGCCGCGCCACGCGCAGCCCCAGGGCGTCGGCACGCCCGAGCGTTTGCGGCAGCACTTCCGCCGTGCTCCACGGCATCTCCGCGAACAGCCGCGGCTGCGCCTGGGTCAGGCCGATCAGCCAGTAACCGCCGTCGCGGGCCGGCCCCAGGGCCAGGTCCGCAGTCGCCAGGCTGTGCCACGCCCGTTGGATGTCCTCGGGTTGCACG
The DNA here is from genome assembly GCA_963735925.1 of uncultured bacterium. Lineage (GTDB taxonomy): Bacteria > Verrucomicrobiota > Verrucomicrobiia > Limisphaerales > J093 > DSVZ01. The sequence goes on along the minus strand of CAVTMT010000013.1, from coordinate 71,185 downwards.
TCCGGGCAATCCGAGCCGATCACGACCACGTGCCGCGCGCCGGTGGCGAAGGCTTCGACAAAGGCGCGATGCAGCCGGGCCCCGAGGTCGCCTGCGCCTTGCGGACGCGCGGACCAACCGGGTCGTAACCAGGGGTTGATTTCGGTCAGCGCGTCGTCGGGTGCAAATCGAAGTTCGACCCGCTCCAGGCCAGCCAGGTTGGCCAGCACGCGGGTGGCCAGCGCGCGATACACCGCCGCCGCGGTTTCGGCACCGAGCGCTTGGGCAATGCGGGTCTTGACGAAGCCCGGCCGCGGCGCCTTGACGAAGACGATCAGTCGGCTCGCCGCCGCCGCGGGCAGCGCCGACGGTTCAGTTCCCGCGGTGCACATTCACGATCGCCTGCCTCGGCACGGTGAAGGTGTGCCCGCCCAGGTTGACTTGCGCATCGCCGAATCCGTGGAACACGCGGACCTGGGTCGAGCGTGCGAGCGGTTGGCCGTCGAGGCTGCGCAGGGTGAACAGCACCGGCGCCGGGTAGTCGTGACCGGCCCAACTCGTGGCGTGGAACGCGGCGAATCCGCACGCTTCGGCCAGGAATCCGTACCGCGGCAGCACCACCTCGCCGCCCAGTTCGGAGCGCACCGGCCAGCCTTCCTCGCCGGCGTTCACCGTGATGGTGACCGCGTCGCGGCCGGCGCCGAACACGGTGCGTTGGACCTGGCGGTCCGGCGACAGAAACGCGTGCCGGGTCAGCGGCATCTGCGCGGTGATTTCGTTCAGCGGCGACAGGATTTCGTGCGTGTTCTTCAGGAAGCGGTCGAACGGATGCCGGCCTTCGGTCCAGCCGCCGTCGCCGCGGACAAACACCGCCGGGTCCGCCGCCGGTTGGCGGGGCGGGGCGGCGGGCTCGAACCGGACATCCTCGCCCTTTACGATCAGGCGGCCGACCGGGTATCGGCGCGTGCCGTCATCGCGACCGGGCAGCGCCGCGCGGTCCTGGGTGGCGGGATCGAACAAGCCCATGCGCACGTCGAACGTGCCCTGCAAAGACTCCGGCACCGGCCGGCGGAAGGGGCCAAACGTCATCGTGCCGGGTTTCCACTGGCTGGCCGGCGGGGCGGGGCTGAAGTCGTCCTGAAACGCGATCTCGCCCTCGGGCGTGGTGAAATGGACGAACACGCGCCAGTCGCGGGCCGGCGCGCGGTGCACCGTCCATCGGTAGCTCAGGCGCAGTTGGCGCGGGCCGTCGGTCGCGCACTCCGCGATCGCGGGCGCCACGTCCTCCGCGTCCGCGCCGGCCGCCGCCGGCCGCCAATACAGGTGCGGCGGGACGTTGTGATAGTTCAGCGGCCGCGCCCACAGAATGTGATCGAGCACATAAGGTGCCGCCTGGCGGAGGTCGTAACCGTACTTGCCGTAGAGGGCGATGCAGTCGCGGTACACCGCTTCGAAGAGGGGCACCACCACGCCGCCCACCTGTGACTCGAGTTTCTCATCGTGATAGTGGTGTCCGCTCACGCCGGTGAGGCCCTCGAAGAAATCGCTGTGCGGGAGGGCCCATTCCCGGCCGCATTCGCTGCCGAAGATGCCGAACACGTCGCGGGCATAATCGGACAGCGCCTGCTTCCAATACAGGTCGTCCAGGCGGTTCAACGGGTGGGCGGGAGCGAAGCACTCCATCAGGCCCGAGGCGTACGTGGTATCGATGAAGTACGCGTCCGCGCCGGTGAGGGCGCGCACGGCGGGCAGGTTCTGCGGGCGCTGCGCCAGTGCGAGCGCCTGGCGGGAACAGGTCAGGTACGCCTGGCCGCCCGCCCATTGGCCGCCTTTCACGAGCGAGCCGTCGCGGTTCCTCATGACGAGGTCCTCGTCCCAGGAGGGCGAATCGCGGTAGAGGTCCTGGTAATTATCGTGCAGGCCGAACAGGTAGCCCAGCCGCCTCACCCGCCGGGAGCAATCCGCCAGGGCGGCATCGCCGCCGCATTCGGGCGCCGCCGGCAGGATGTCCGGGTGCTGGTTGTCGTAGCCGCGGTGAATCCAGCCGCCCATGAGGAAGAGCACCCGGTCGAGCTCGAGATCGTGCCTGAGGTGTTCGGCGACCTGGGCCGCCTCGTCGAAGGTCCAGTTCACGCGCACGTGCTCCTCGCGCGTGCTGTCGGCGTTCATCTGCCGGTCGAGCGCGCTCCACAGCTTGAAATTCGACGCGCCAAACAATTTCGCGCGTTCGGGATGGCCGGCGAGTTTGGTCGTCCACGGCACCCACCAACCCGCGCGCTGAGCCACCGCCCGATACGCCTGCCCCAAGGTGACCACGTCGCCGCGGCCCAGGAACTCGACCCGGAATCCGCGCGCCGAGCCTTGCAGCACCAGGCTGGGCGCGACGAATTGAGCGGGCGCGGAGCCCGGCTCGTTCGTCACCGTGCTGCGCACCTCGGCGGACACGTACGGGTCGCGCCAGTGCACGAGCGCCACGGTGCCTTGCTTGAGGATGCCCAGCATCGCCAGGTGGCAACCTTCGTAGGCGTAGGTGTTGAAGACGTGGTGGAACGTTTTGCCGCTGTTCGCCGGAATGAACAGGCCTTCGCGCACCGGCACCACCACGCCGCCGCCGTCCGCCCCGCTCACGCCCAGCGCCTGGTCGAGCAGGCGGAGGGCCTTCACCGTCACACCCGGCGGCGCTTCGTAAAAGAAATCCAGCGCCGGCGCCTGCCCATCGGCGGTGACCTGGACGCGCAGCCAGGCGTCGGAGTCCGCGACCGGATGGAACGTCAGTGCCAGGTGGTTGCCCGCCAGTTGCGCCGTGCAGCGGTCCAGCGACGCACGCACCGTCCGACCTCCGACCTCGAGTTCCGCTTCGCCGAACCGTGCCGGGTGTGGATTCGAGCGCCAGACGACGCCGTTGGCACGCTCCACGATTTCGTAAGCGCCGGTTTCGGTGAACACGTGCAGGGCCAGGTCCGGGGCGTTCAGAGTGACCGGCCCCGCGTGAGCCGCCAGCGCGGCGGCAAGACCGAGGGCCAGCGGCGCAACGCAATACAGTCCGGTCAGATGAGGGCAGGCGAGCGTGGGTGACATAATTTGGTTTCCGGCGCGGCGACCCGGCGGGCGTCCCGCGTGGCGCTCTTTTCGCGCCAATCCGGGCTGTCGCTCAAGCGAAATGACGCGCGGGGCGCGCGTGCGAACTGGACCCCGGGCGCCGGGCGGTGAAACCCGCCGCGGCGTAAACCCACGATCCGCGCGGAGCGTTTCCGGAGCGGGGGTCGGGTGGTCGTGCCGATTTCGTTTTGCGCCCCGCCGGCGGGACGGTTCTAATGCCGCCATGAAGAACCCTGTCTGGCCGGCCGCCTTGGCGGCATGCGCGGACCCGCCTCGCGCCCGCCAGTTCCACGAGCGACTGGTCGCGGCGGGCGGCGGCGCGTTGCTGCGCGAGGCCACACCGGAAGCCGCCCGGATTCTCTGCGCGCTGTGGAGCGGCTCGCAAGTACTCGGCGAGTGGGTGCTCGGCCATCCCGACTGGCTGCCCCGCCTGCTGGACCCGGACGGTCTGGGCTTCCCGCGCGTGGAACAGGGAATCCGTCGCGAAATCGAGACGTGGTTGGAGCCGGCGCTGCATCAGCGCGACTACGCGGCGGCGTTGCGCCAGTTGCGCCAGTTCCAGCAACGCGAATTGACCCGCATTGCCGCGCGCGACCTGGCCCGGCTCGGGCGCGTGGGCGACATCACACATGAGTTGTCCGACGTGGCCGACGCGTGTCTCCACACGGTCTTCCGCGTCTGCTGGCAGCAACTGACCGAGCGCTTCGGCCGCCCCCACGAGCAGACGCCGGCCGGCGACTGGGTGCCCACCCGCTTCTGCGTGCTGGGCATGGGCAAGCTGGGCGGGCAGGAGTTGAATTACAGTTCGGACGTGGACGTGCTCTTCGTGTATAGCGACGAAGGCGCGGTGTTCAAGGAGCCGCCGCGCAAGGGCTCCACGGCGGGCAAGGGCCTGGCCAACCATGAATTCTTCCGCCGGCTGAGCGAGGCGTTCATCGCCGAGGTCGGCCGCGCCACGCCGGAGGGCACCCTGTACCGCATCGACCTGCGCCTGCGACCGGAAGGCAAGGCCGGTCCGCTGGCGCGTTCGCTGGAGAGCTACGAGAATTACTACGCGCAATGGGGCCAGACCTGGGAGCGGATGATGTTGATCAAGGCCCGGGTGGTGGCCGGGGACCCCACGCTGGGCGGCGAATTCCTCGAAGCGGTGCAGACGTTTCGCTTCCCGCGGATGCTGGGTCTGGGCGTGGCCAAGGAAATCATGGCCATGCGCCGCCGGCTCGAACTGGAGGTGGTGCGGGCCGCCGACCAGGAACGCAACGTAAAGCTGGGCCGCGGCGGCATCCGCGAGATCGAGTTCATCGCCCAGACGATGCAGATCCTTCACGCCAGCCGGATGCCGTTCCTCGGCGGCACGCAAACCGTGCCCACCCTGCGCAAGCTCGTGGAGTATCGCCTGCTGGACCGCGAGGCGTGCGCCGAACTGGTCGCCGCCTACGAATTCCTGCGCGACGTCGAGCACCGCCTCCAGATGGAGAACCACCTCCAGACGCACACGCTCCCGACCGAGCGCCACGCCCGCGAACGCCTGGCCCGGCTGATGGGTTTTGGCGCGCTCGCGGGATTCGAGGCGGCGCTGCACGAGCACCGCGAACGGGTGCGCCGCCGTTACGAGGAGCAGTTGGGCGAAGACGAGGGCGGCCCGGAAACGCAAAGCGAGACCGCCGGCTGGCCGGCCTTCACCGGCCACGAGGCCTTCTGGAAACCGCGGCTGGCCAACGCCTCGTTCCGGGACCCCGACCACGCGTTCCGCCTGGCGGGCACGTTCGTTCACGGACCCGGATTCGGGCACACCTCGCCCCGCACCGAAGGCTTCGGGCGCGAGCTCTTCGCCCGGCTCCTGCACTGGTGCCCGCACCGCGACACCCTCGCGCAGCGGCGCGCGGCGGCCGGTGCGGACGGCGAGGCGCAAGCGCGCTGGCTGTCGGACCCCGACCGCGTGCTCGCGCGCTTGGACACATTCGTCGCCGCGTATGGCGCCCGGGCGCTGCTCTTCGAGACCTGGGCGGCCAATCCGTCCTTCTTCGAGCTGATCGTGTTCCTGTTCGACCGCTCGGAATTCCTCGCCGAAACCGCGATCCGCACACCGGACCTGATCGACGACCTGGCGCAAAGCGGGCGGCTCCGCGATGCGAAGACCGCCGCACGCACCCTGGCCGACCTCCGGCACGGCGCCGGCGACAGCGATCAGCGCCTGTGGATTCGCCGCTACCACGCGGCCGAGTTCACCCGCATCGGCCTGCGCGACATCCTGGGGCTGGCCGATTTCGAGCAGAACCTGGTCGAGCTGTCCGCGCTGGCGGAAGCCTGTCTCCAGTACGCGCTCGAAGCCGTCCTGCGCAAACACCGCTACAAGACCTGCCCGCTCGCCATCGTCGGCCTCGGCAAGCTGGGCGGCTGCGAACTCAACTACGGATCCGACCTCGATGTGGTCTTTGTCGCCGACGACAAGGTGAAGAACCTGCCGGCGCTCCAACGCGTGGCGACCGACCTGTTGGACCTGATCTCCAGCCCGACCGAGCACGGCGTGGCGTTCGAGATCGATGCCCGGCTGCGGCCCGACGGCGAAAAAGGTTTGCTCGTCAACACGCTGCAAGCGCATGGCGAGTACTACCGGTCCCGCGCCCAGCTTTGGGAAATCCAGGCGCTCTCCCGCTGCCAGGCGGTCGCCGGCAACCCCGCGGTGGGCGCGCAGTTTCAGACGCTGGTCGCCCGCCTCGCCGACTTCAGCCGTGACGACTGCCCCGCCGCGGCGCGCACGCCCGACTGGAAGCAGCAGATTGCGCGGATGCGTCTCCGCATCGAAAAGGAGCGCACGCCGCCGGGCAAGGACCCCCTGGCGATCAAGACGGGCGTGGGCGGTCTGGTGGACGCCGAGTTTCTGGCGCAAACCTTCTGCCTCGAACACGGCTGGCACGAACCCAACACGCTGCAGACCTTGCGCCGCGCGCGAGCGGAAGGCGTCCTGCCTGGCGACGACGCCGACCGGTTGATCGAGAACTACCGTCGCCTGCGGCGGGTGGAAGGCATTCTGCGGCGCTGGAGTTACGAAGGCGAAACGGAACTGCCGGACGATCCCGCGCCGCAATACCGGGTGGCCATCCGCTGCGGATTCGCGACCGCGGAGGATTTCCTGGCCGCGGTCGCGCGCTACCGGCAGAACATCCGCGAGGTCTATGACAAGCTGCTGGCGTGAACCGACGGCCCGGCGGCGGCCTTGCTGACCGCGACCGGCCCGGCGGACCGGGGGCAAGCCGCCGACGTCCGGCCGGTCTATGGCCCCACCGCCCGATAGTACCGCGCCGCGCCGGACGCGCCATCCGGGTCGGTGAAGTCGGACGCGCCGCCGGCATCGGCCGTCACCAGACCGATGTCGTTCCAGGGCGTGGCATCCCCCAGCGCTTCGCGCGCCTGGATGCGGTAGGTCACGAAGGGCGCGCCCATCAGGTGCAACGCCACGCCACCGGCCGCTCCCGGTTCGAGGCCGACAAATCGCAGTTCTGGAATGCCCGGGTCAGAACTCAATTCCACCGTGACGATCCCGGTGGCCTGGTTGCCGTTCTGATCGGTGATCGTGTAGGTGAAACTGCCCGCCACGTCCGGGCCGACCGGCGGTTGGTACGTGATCCACAGCCCGTCCGGATCCACCGTCACCGCCGCGCCATCCGGCGCCGCCGCCTGCACGCTCGCCAGGCTCAGCACCGAGTCGCTGAAGGTGCGCGTCGCCGCCAGGAGATCCGGCACATTCACGTGCGCCGTCTGGCCGGCCGCGCGACGCACGGTCGCGGGCGCCGCCACCAGGGCGAAGGTGTAAGTCCCGCTCGCCGTCGAGGCGTTGTAGCGCGGGTCCGTCAGCACGGTGGAGAGGGTCGGGGTGGCGATGTCGCCGAACAACGGGACCTGGCCGTTGAAATACGCGCGCAGCGTGTAGGTGCCGGCGGCGCTCAACGGCACCGTGCCCAGGGAGGCCCGCCCGGCATAATCGGTGATGACCGGCCGGGCGATGACCACGCGGTCATCCGCGTCGGTGAGCACGAAGAAGAGCGAATGCTCCGAGAGCGGGTGCCCGACGACGTCCTCCAGCGTGGCGCGCACATTCAGGTTCGGCCGGGTGGTGGTGAGATCCTCGAACACGATCTGCGTGTCCTGCGGCAGGATGCGGAACTGCGTGGTGGCGGAGGCCCCCGCCAGCGTCGCATTCCCGGCGAAGGTGGCCTGCAGCCGGTACGCCACCGGCGCGCCCATCATGGGCAGCGTGACCTGCGCGCGACCGGCGGCGTCGGTGAGGGCGAAGACCTGCTGCTGGCCGAGGCCGAAGAGCACGCGCTGGTTGGCCACCGCGCCCGCAGCCGAAGTGAGCACGGCGCTGAACTCCATCGCGTCGCCGTACGGCCGCTCCAGCGCGAAATGGTCGAATGTCAGGGTGGTCGGCGCCCCCTGATCCTCCGGCGCCTCGCCCGGCGTGAAGAACTTGCCCTGGTTGGCGTCCATGGCGACCAACCCCACCCCGTTCACCGCCTGCACGAGGTACCGCACATCGGCGGGCGCCACGTTGGCCGGCAGGTTCAGGGTGCCCCGCCACTGGCGGGAATCGGTCTGCTGCGCCAGGTCCAGCGAAGCCCAGTGGCCGAACCAGTCGCCCTGCGTGGCGGTATAGGTGACCCAGACCTCCTGAATCCCCGCGGCCGGGTTGCCCACCGCCAGCGCCGTGAACCGCACCTGGCCGGGCGCGATCTCGCCTTGGATCCCGGACAGGGTGGGCGCGCCCGCCAGTGCCGGGGTGTCGGCCTCGGGGTGGTCCGGCGGATCGGTGTACGTGCCGACATCGCCGCTGTAAAACAACCGGAAGGACAGGCTGGTGAACTGGCGGCGCGTCACCTGGTCCACGCCCGGCCCGCCGCTCCGGTGCTGCGCGGGAAACACGTCGAGGCGGATGCGGCCCTTGCCCCAGTCGTACCCGGCGTCCGAGTAATCCACGCTCCAGGGTTGGACCGGCAGGAAGGACCCGGACTGAAAGGCCATGGCCACCCCGCGGATTTCGGTCGCCGGCGCGCCGGTCAACGGCAGCACGCCCTCGTGATCCTCGTAGGTTCCGCCGCGGAATCCCACGCCGCGCAGCGCCTCGCCCGCGGTCGGCGAGGTCACATCCTTGACCAACAGCGGCAGCACCGGCTCGGCGGGATTGCTGAACTGGCCGTCCGCGGCCGACAGGTAAGTGGCAGTGACTTCGCCTTGCGCGCCGCCGGCCTCATAGACCCGCAGCGACACGCGGTGTTCGGTCAGCGGGCCGACGGGGAGCGTGAGGTCGGCCTCGCGCAGGCCCAGCGTGGCGCCGGGATCGTTTGCGTACCCGGTCGTCGTCGCCACGATCGAACTGCCGGACGGCACCGGCAGGCGCGCGCCCGACAGGTTGACGCTCAACATCGGAAAGCCGAACAGCGTCGTTTCCAGCAACGTTTTCTCGTGAATGCCGCGGGGCACGGGGGTGCCGGCCAGATAGGCCCGTTTGGCCGCGAGCAACGCCTTGCCCACCGCCACCGGCCCCGTGCCCGTGCGGAGCTGCCGCGCGAATTCGAGGTAGAGCCGTTCGTTGTACTCGATGAACTCCGTGTCCCCATATTGGTAACCGGTGCCGCCGACGAAGGCCGTGACCTGCTTCCGCGCGAACGCCTGCGACCAGTCCGGGAATTGGGTCACGTCCGGGTAGGCGTGGCGGTCCACGGTGTTGTAGCCAACGTGGCAGCCCGCGCCAAAGACAATGGCATTCACCAGGTCCACCGCGGAGGTCGCCACCTGGGACGCCTTCAACTGGGTCTCGTAATCCGCCGCCAACGCCCCGCCGTCGTTGAAGTGGCCGGCCAGGAAGATGAGGTCGTGCCGGCGCGCGAACAGTGCGTTCGCGAGATCGGTGGCGGTCCAGTTCGCCGTGGTCTTCGGATCGGCCTGCGGCGCGGTGCCGCGCGGCGCGATGAGCCGGTCATGAATCCGCACCGCGCCTTCGCCCATGCCCGCGCGCAACTCCGCGTCGATCGCCTCCGCGTCGTCCGCCAGAAAATCGTAGCCGCTGACGAATGAGGACTGAGGTTCGGGCACCTGACCGGCATTGGTGGCGAGATAGGCCTCGAGCAGGCCCGCCATGTCGTCCGGCGTCTCCACCAACCGGCCCACTGCGAGCTCGGGCAGGCGATAGGCGGTCCCTGCGTCGGCCCCCGCGTCCGTCGCCCCGTAGTCGTCCTGCGACAGGACATAGTTCAGCCGCAGGCTGGCCTGGCTGGCGGACGTGTCCAGCACGGGCACGATGAAATTGCTCTCCGGGGCCAGGCCCGCGGTGTCGCGGTGGCGGAAGAAGGGAATGACGTCGTCGTTGCCCACGAGGACCACGTATTCCAGCGCGGGATTGAGCTCCCGGTAGCGGCGCGCCACCTCCCGGATGGCGCCGGCAACGAGGTTCTTCGCGACCACGCAACTCGGAATCCGGTCGGCCTGCTCGTTCGCAAAGGCCACCGCCGCATCCGTCCCCACATCCACGACGACGCCGGCCACCTCCGGTCGGGCGGCGAAGGCGGCGAGCCGGGTCTGCAGCGCCGCGATGCGCGTGGCGAGCCCCGGATCGTGGTTCGGATTCAAACGGCCGAAGTCGGCGAGGATCAGCGTGTGAAAGCCATCCCCGGCTCCCTGCGCGCCCGCCAGCGTCGGTTCCGGCAGGTCTTGCACGCCGTCGCACTCCCCGGGCACCAACCGCACATCGAGCCGGAAAGGCACGCCGGGCGCCGCGCTTCCGTTCCGGCCACGCACGCAGACGTAGAAGTCACCCGTGCTTTGCCAGGTGTTGAGGAACACCCCTTCGCTCGCCGTCCCGTCGAACGCCGAAATCGCCACCAAACTCCGCATCTGCGCACTGCTGAACGCCGCCGGAGAGAACGCTGCCGGAGAGAACGCCGCGGGCGAAAAGGCCGCCGGGCTGAAGGCCGCGGGGCTGAACGCCGCCGGCGAAAACGCCGCCGGTGAGAACAAGGCGCGGGAAAAGGCGGCCGGGCTGAACGCGGCGGGCGAAAACGCCGCCGGTGAAAACGCCGCCGGGCTGAACGCGGCGGGGGAAAACGCCGCCGGTGAAAATGCCGCCGGACTGAAGGCGGCCGGACTGAACGCGGCGGGGGAGAAGGCCGCCGGCGCGAACTCCGCGCCCATCCGCGCCAGGTCCTCCGGCTGCGGGTTCAGCAACGCCTCGTACGCCGCCCGAATATCGCTGAAGACAAACAGGTCGTAGTTGCGCCGCAACTCGGTGAGGGTGACGAAGAGCTGGCTCTCCGGCTGGACCGGGAACCGGAACCAGCGCCACCCGTCCGCGACCTCCAAAGACTGCCGAATCGTGGCGATGAGGCTGCCATCCGGGCCGGCGGACAGGGTGAGCGGGCAGGCCTGCGGCCAGACGCCGTTCAGATCGCACCCCACCAACACCGCCAGCACGTTGGTAGTGCTGAGGCCGCCGGCGTTGGTCACCCGGACAGAGATGTCGGCCAGGCCGGCGTTGGCGGCGTGCGGCGTCAGCACCAGCGTCCGGTTTGCACCCGTCCCCTCCAGGGTCACACTGCCGGGCGGAAACAAACCCGGGTTCGACGCCGCCGCGGCGACTTCGAGTTCTTCGAGCGGTGTCTGTGCATCGGCCACCGTGAACGGAATGCGGGTCGCACCGGCGTCCACCGGGAGCACACGACTCGCGGTGTTGCGCCGCACGTGGACGGTGCCGTCCAGCTCATCAGCCACCGCCAGGTCGGGTTGGGCGTCCTGATCGAGGTCGGCCCAGGCTGCGGCTGCCGGACGGTTGCCGGTGCGGAACGCGCCGCGCATCGGCAGCGCGATGGCGCCCGGCTCGCTGTCGTTGCCGAGGATGGCCAGCCGGTTGTTATCGGCATCCACCACCAGCACGTCAGGCCGGCCGCTGCCCAATCCGGCGGCCACGGTCAGGTTGGCCGCATGCCCCGCGGCCGGGAAGGCGATCGGCGCCGCCAGCGAAGGCGCGGGTGCGTCGGCCGTGAGCTGGCCGGCCACCGCCGTGTTGCGCCAGACCACCACTTCGCCGGAATCCGCGTCCGCCGCCAGCACGTCGAGTTTGCTGTCCTGGTCCAGATCGGCCACCGCCAGACCGGCGAGTCCGCGCCCGGCGGGAAAGCTCGCGGGCACGCCAAACGCCAGTCCGGCCGGCCCGCTCTGATTGCGCAGCACCGACAACGAAGAAGGCCCGCCGGCCATGCCGCGACCGTGCACCACCAGGTCAGGCAGACCGTCCCCATCCAGGTCGCCGACCGCCACGCGGGTGGCCGGCGTGCCGGCGGCGATTTCCAGCCGCCCGGCAACCACGAACTCACCGGGCGAACTCAGGTTGCGATACAGCAACAGGAGACGGCCGGAGCCGCTCGTGGCCACGATCTCGGGGCGGCCGTCCCGGTCCAGATCGGCCACCGTGACATCCACAGGCAACCCGCTGGGGGGCGTGGGGTCCTTGGGCAGGTACATCGGCGGTGCGAACGCAACCGCGCCCGGCTCGCTGAGGTTCACGAACACCAGCAAGGAGGACAGGTGGGATCCGTTCACCACGACGTCCGGTTTGCCATCGCCATCCAAGTCGCCCACCGCCAGTCGCAGGGGTCCGCTCGCGGCGCCGAACGGCAGTCCGGCGGCGAAGGCGGTGCTCCCCAGGTCGCCGGCCACGGCGGAGAGATTGCGGAGGACGGTGAAGGCCACGCCGGCGCCGTTGGCGACGAGCACGTCCGGCTTGCCGTCCCCGTCGATGTCGGCCAGCGCCACGTCCGTGGGTGCACCGGCGGCCGTGCTGATCGTCGCGCGGGCGGAGAAGATCAGATCGAGCTCGGGCGGGCTGGCGGCCTGGGCGCGCCCCGTCAGGCCCGTAACGAGCCATCCGCCCGCCAGCCCGGCGAGCAACGGAACGAGGCGGCGCGGGATTCCGCTGCGTGCGCTTACCGTGGAGACACCTCGGCGGTGGTGAATATCTGATTTCACGCGTGGCATTCTGGATTGGAGTTGTGCGCTGGCGGTATCGTACGAATCCCCGGCAGCGCCGCGGTTCAGCCCGTCCCCTTCGCCTCGGCTGGGACTCGATCATCGACAGATTCGCTCAACCTTTGGGCAAGCACTGCTCCTGTCAAGCCCGCACCCACGCCCGGGACATTCGGACCTTCGGCGACAGGGTCCGACGCGAGCACGGCGCGGCCGGCGGCCAATCCGCGGCGGGTTCAGGTCTTCCGCGGAGGCAGATACCGGTCGAACCAGTCTGCGAACAGGCGGATGTCCCAGACCATCGTGAGCCAGCCGTGCTTCTTCCCGTGGCGGACGATGAGCTTGACGTCGCGGCCCGCTTCCTTGGCGCGCTGCACGAACCACTCGGATTGCTCCAGCGGCGTCAGGGTGTCGGCGTCGCCGTGAATGATGAGCACCGGCGGCAGGTTCGAGGTGATGTGGTAGATCGGGGAAGTGTCCCGGCCGATCACCTTCCACACGGTGAGATTGGTCGAGTCCGGTCCGAACGCCTTCACAAAGCTCTTGGGTGGGCCGCCGTCGCCGGGGTTCTCGGTCGATTTGCCGAGGTTCAGCAGATCGGTGACCGGAAAAAAGAGGGCCGCCGCCTGCACGGCGCTGCTTTCGCGCTCGACCGGGTCGGCGGCGTCGGGCCGGCCGGGGTCGCCCAGCGTGGCGATCATCAGGCTGAGGTGACCGCCCGAACTGCCGCCGCTCACGCCCAAGCGTTGCGGGTCCACGCCGTATTCCTTGGCGTGATACCGGACGAACCGCACCGCGCGGCGCACGTCCGCCACGATCTCCATCACGGTGAATTCCGGCTGCGACCCGTGATGCACGCCGAAGACCGTGTAACCGCGGCGCAGCAACGGGGCAACCATCGCGGGCGCGATGCCGTCGGCGCTCGACTTCCAACTGCCGCTCACCATCACCAGCACACCGGCGCCGTTGGGGTGCGCCGGCCGGAGCCAGTCCACCACCAGATCCTTTCCGTGCCGCTGAGCATAGACGATGCCCTTGGTCTGCTCGACCTGCGGCGTGAAGTACCACCACAGCCCGGCGGCGAGCGCCAGCGCGACCAGGACCACGGCCAGGATCGCCAGTCCGGTGAACTTCAGGAAACGGCGGAGTGACATGCGGAGAAAGTGCCGGATCGCGCCGCCGTTCCAAGCCGAATCAGGCGGCTGCCGCCCTGGACTTCTAAGCCACCGCGCGTGGGCGGGTATCAGGGGAAGAAATTCCGCAAGCCTCAAGGATACTGCGCGAGCGCCTGGGCGATGGCGTCGAGGAGTTGCTGGGCTTTGGCTTCCATGTCGGCGGCGCGGCCTTGGTAGTGCTGGAAGTCGCGCAGGGCGGCCTGGGCGTAGGCTTGGGCGCGGTGCAGGAGGTCGCGCTGGCGGGACGGGGCGGACTCCCGCCCGGCGGCCCAGCGGTACATGGTGGCGAAGTTGTGGCGGACTTGTCCAGAATTGTAGCTGTCGCCAGCTAGCTCGTTGCACTGGAGGCATTTATCGTAATGCTCCCTAGCGCGGTCGGTCTGGCCGACTTCGGCGTATAGAGATCCCAACAGGTTGTGAATTGGGCCGAGGTCGGCGAGAGCAGTGGGGGGGCAGAGGGCGAGGGCTTGGTGGTAATGTCGTTCCGCTGCACGGACGTGATTTAGCACGGTGTCCGCTGGCTCGCCGCGCTGGCGGGATTCTCTGAATCGCTCGTGATGAACTATGCCGATTTGCATGATGCACTTGGATCGCTCCAAGGCGTCATTCGCTGCGCGTAAGCTCAGGCTGCGCTGGTAGGCGGCTGTGGCGGCGTCTAGGTTGCGGATGGCGGGTATGTCTTTGTAGGCGTGGCCGAGGTTGAAGTGGTCCGCAGCTTCGCCGCTGGTGTCTTGGATGCGCTGGGAGTAGCGAATGTCCTCCTCGTAAGCTGCCACGCAGCCGGGGCTGCCTTGCTCACGCAGGATTTGGCCGAGGGTGAACACGCTGACACCGAGCGTCCGGATGTGGTTGCGTTGGTCCGTGTCAAGCGCGGCGTCGGGCGGGAGGGCGAGGGCGGGGCCGGCTTGCTGGCGGGTCCAGGCAGCCAATTTCTCCTGCAAAGTGAAGGCTTGGGCGAGGTCTCGCTCGTGGTCTTTGGCCAGGTCCACTCGGTAGCCCATGACCAACCAGTATTGGTCCTCCCGGCCGGGGATGGGTGCGTCGGCGGGAGTGCAGAAGTCGGGCATAATCTCGGCGACGAGCCGGGACCATTCGGACAGGCGACCCTGAAATTGGTAGAGGCGGCACAGGCCCTGCATGGCGGAGGTGACGGGATCCCACCAACCGTCGCGGCGGGCGGTGCGGCGGGCGTGCAGCAGGTTGGCTTCTTCCAAGGCGAGGCATTGGATGACGTCCCGGTTGCCGTGTTCGAACTGGTTGAAGTAGTAGTCGCCCAGTGCGCCGATGGCTTCGACCCAGGCGCGGAGGGCGGCGGTGGCGGTCGAGCGGCCCTGCTGGCCGTCGTAGTGCCGGGCGAATAGTTGGCGGAGGAACCAGGGCAGGGCCGGATGGATGGTGTAGCACGTGCCGCCCAGATAGGTGAGCAGGCCGGTGTCCCGGGCTTGGTCGAGGACGCTCGCCAGGTGTTGCTTGGTCTTGCCGTTGAGTTCGGGCAGGGCGTGATCGCTTGCTCCCATCAAGGCGAGGGCTCTCATATCCACCGTGCCTTGGAACAAGTGGAGCAGGGCGATGATGGGAAGTTCGTCGTCCTTGAAGGCGTGCCGGAAGCCGTAGTCGAGCGAGGCACCCAGGGATTTGTCGCGGCCTTGTTGCTCGTCCACGTCTTCGATGGCCTGCTCGCCGCTGCGGATGGCTTCCACGAATTTCGCGATGGGTTCCCGGCCGCTCAGCCTCATCCGGATGGCCTGGCCGACGACGACGCGGAGGGTCAGCGGGTTGCCGTGGCAGTAATCGAGCAGCGGCTGCCAGTCGGCGATTTCCTCGCGGGCGATTTGCCGCTCGGTGCCGAGGCTGCGGGCGAGGTTGGCAGCGTCGCTGTTCCTCATCCGGGGCATCTCTATCCGGTGCGGAATGCCGCCCAGCCAAGCCTGTTCGTCGCGGCGGGAGGTGAGCAGGATTCTGACTTTGGTGGCCTTGTCCAGTTTGACCTGCTTCAGGAAGTCGGCCAGTTCGGCCTGTTCTTCCAGCGTCCAGGCGGAATCGTTGCCAGCGGGAAAACCGGCGACCGGCTCGACGTTGTCCCAAATCCAGAGCACGGGAACTTGCTGGAGAATCTGGAGGACGAGGCGGCGGCGTTCGGCATTGTCGTTGATGGCGTGCCACTCGATGCCGCTGGTCTGGAGGGGCGGCGCGAACTTCTGGCCGATCTGGTTCAGCACATCGGTCAGGTCGGTGTGACTCTCGAAGGAGGTCAACAGGACGACGGGCTGCGGGCCGAGGCCGCCGGTCTGGGAGTACCAGCGGGCGAACTCGACGGCGGTGGCGGATTTGCCCTGGCCAGCGTAGGCGTGCAGGAGGACGACGGGGTGGTGGTCGAAGGCGCGGTCGAGCAGGAGCAGAGTTTCGTCGCGGCCCACGAAGTCGGTGTCGGGCACGTAGAGTCGGAGGGCAGGATTGGTCTGGGTGGGGTCGAGCTCCGGGCGGTTGAGTTCGAGGCCGGGAGCGGCGGCTTTGGGCGGCAGTAGGTGGATGGGCATGGCCTCATAGACGACGGGCACGAACCAGTCCTGCAACGGGCGGGGCTGGAGGCCGACCCAGCGGTCGGGGTTCCGGGCGAGATGCTTGCGGCCTTCGCTGGCGGCCTCGCCGAAGGGGCGTCCCTGGGCCAGTGCGGCGTAGAGCTGGCCGATGTACTGGGCGGCAGTGACGACGAAGACGCTGTATCTCATGCCGAGCACGGCCGGGATGCCGTGGTCGATGACGGCCTTGGGCGAGCGAGCCGATGGCGCGGACTTCGTCATGGACGTTGGGGAGTACGGAGCCACTTCCCGCAGCGTAGCAGCCGACGTCAGGAGGCTCTGACATTCTTGAAGTTTGAGCCTCGTTACCTCGGCTGCTACGAGGGTTTGAAGGGGCGTCCGCGGAATCGGGTTGGTCAGGAGCGGCGCCGGCCCGGCTTCGTGCATGGCGGATTGGCAGGCGTTGAGCACGAGCACGGGCACGCCGGTGTCGTGGAGGAGCTTGCCGAGTTCACCGCCGGACACAGGGCGCATGTTTTCTTTGCTGCCGGGATGCTCGAAGAGGAGGTAGCCGTGTTTGCCGGAGTTTTTCCCGCCCAGCGTGAGGACGTTGATGGCCTTGACCCAGTCGGCCAACGTGGTCTTGCTCAAATCCTCGTAGCAGCCGTGGCCGTCGAAATGGACGATGTGGAAGGGGCGTCCGGCTTGCTTGGCGTCGGTGAGTTCCTTCTGGAGTTGCTCGAAGGTGGGCGGGCGCAGGGCGGTGATGTCGAAGCGGGCGAGGTCCGCGCCGAGGTCTTGCAGGAGGCGGTTGGCGACGGCACGGAGTTCGACGTCGGTGCGACCGCCGGGCCGGCAGACGACGTAAAGCAGCCGGAGACGTCCATCGGCGGCCGGCGGCACGGGCACGAAGCTGAGATTCGGGTCCGACTGGACGCGGACGAAGGCTTGCACGCGCAGGGCGATGGCGGAGTCGGACTGGGGATCGCGCATCAATTCCCACGGGATGGAAGCGGCTTCGGCGATGCCGGTGGTGATTTCGATGCGGAGGTCGGCGACTTCATCAAGCACGCGGTCGAAGAGGCGTTGCGCGTCACGGTTCCCTTCGAGGATGCCCTCGTACAGCTCGATACCCCGCTGCTTCATCCACGCTTCGATCTGTTCGACCTGCACCTCCTCGACCGATTCCGGGCGCTGGAGGTAATCCTCCAGGTACCAGCGCAGATCCTCCTGCTCCTGCGGCGTGAGGGTGAACTTGATGTTCGCCTCCGCTTCGAGGTCCGGCTGGCCAGGCCGCTTCAAGGTGAGCCGGATCGTGTGGTTGCCCTCACCGGCACATCTCTGTCGGATTTGGAGCGTAGGCTGGGGCGACATTTTGACCGCCCCAGTGTGCGGCCCTGACTCCGATCCCGTCAAATCGTCATCGCGTGGCGGCGCTCGGTGGGCTTGGGCAGATAGGCGTCGAACCGCATGGCGATGATCCGGACCAGCAAGCGCCCCAGCTCGGTCACCGTGAGCCGCGAGTCCGTGCGCGCGATCAGGCCGTCGGCTTCGAGGTCTTCGAGCGAGGCCAGTTCCTTCGCAAAATACTCACGGAAATCGACTCCCAGCCGCGCGGACATGGCGTCGAAGTCCAGGACCAGGTTGCACATGATCTGCATGATCGTCTCGCGGCGGAGGCGGTCGTCCGCGGTGAGCACGTAGCCGCGGGCGTAAGGCATCTCGCCGGCGTCCACCTTCGCGTAGTAGGCCGGCAGGTCCTTGAGATTCTGCCAGTAGGTGTCGCTGATCTGGGAGATCGACGACATGCCGAAGGCGTAGATGTCCGCGCCGCCGCGGGTGCTGTAGCCCTGGAAATTGCGCTGGAGCGTGCCGGCCTTTTGCGCCACGGCCAGTTCGTCGGTGGCGCGCGCAAAGTGGTCCATGCCGATGTAGAGATAGCCGGCGTCGGCGAGTTTTTCGATCGTGAGCTTGAGCAACTCGAACTTCACCTCCGGCGTCGGCAGCACCCGGGCTTGAACGATCTTCTGCGCCGGCTTCATCCACGGCACGTGCGCGTAGCTGAACACGGCGAAGCGGTCCGGCCGGAGGGCAATGATCTCGTCGAGCGTCCGTTCGAAGGACGCGGGCGTTTGAAACGGCAGGCCGTAGATGAGGTCGATGTTCAGCGACGTGAACCCGGTTTCGCGCACCCACGCGACCGCCTGCGCGGTGAGCTCGAGCGGCTGGATGCGGTGAACCGCCTTCTGCACCTCCGGGTTGTTGTCCTGCACGCCCATCGACGCGCGGTTAAAGCCGATTTCGCGCAAGGCAACGAGATGATCGCGCGTGAGCCGGCGCGGATCGACCTCGACGCCGGCTTCGATGTCGGGCGCGAAGTTGAAGTGCTGCCGGATCAGCTCGCCAAGCCGGCGCAGGTGCCCCGGTTTGCAGAACGTCGGCGAGCCGCCGCCAAAGTGCAGTTGAACCGCCTTCCGTTCCGGATGGAGCAGCGGCTGGAGCGCGGCCATTTCCTTGCCGAGGTACTCGACGTAGGCGGCGCTCTTGTCGTAGTCGGCGGTGATGACGGTGGTGCAACCGCAGAACCAGCACAGCGTCTCGCAGAACGGCAGGTGGAAATACAGCGACAGGTCGCGCGCCGTCGCATTGTTGCGGGCGATGTTCGCGCGAACCCGGTCCGCGGTGACCTGCTCGGTGAACTTCGTGGCCGGTGGGTACGAGGTGTACCGCGGACCGGGCACGTTGTACTTCTTGACGAGGTCGAGGTTGACGTTCAAGCGGCTCATCGAAATGTCTGCACGGTTTCCACCAGAGATTGAAGGCACTCGATTTTCGCGTCCGGGGGCACGCCGTGGCCGAGGTTGAAGATGTGGCCCGGCCGCCCGCGCATCGCTTCCAGGACGGCCAGGGTGGCGGCTCGAACCGACCCGGGATCGGTCTTCAGCACGGCGGGATCGAGGTTGCCCTGCACGGCGACAGCCGCCGGCAACTGGTCGGCCACCTCACGCAGCGGCACCGTCCAATCGACGCCGAGCACGCTGGCGCCGGTGCCGGCCAATGCGGGCCAGCGGTCGTTGACGCCCTTGGCAAACACGATCGCCGGTGCCGCGCCCCGCAGCTCCGCCACGATGTCGCGCAGCCAGCGGCCCGAAACCTCGTCGAAATCCGCGGGCGCGGCCGTGCCGCCGAGCGTGTCGAACAGTTGGACTGCATCCGCGCCCGACGCGATCTGGAGCTTCAAGTATTCGGCGATGCCGACGGCGAGTTTCTCGGCCAGGCGGCCGTACCATTCCGGCTGTTCGTGGAACAGCGTCTTCGCCCGGGTGAATTCCCGGGCGCTGCCCCCTTCGAGCATGAAGTTCGCGAGCGTCCACGGCGAACCGGCGAAGCCGAGCAGCGCCGTCGCGGCCCCCAACTCGGCGCGCGCCAACCGGAGCGCCGCGGCCACGTACTGGAGGCGGTCGGCCACGGCGCGCGGGTCGAGCCGGTCCAGGTCGCGCCCGGACTCGATGGTCCACGCCATCTTGATGCCTTCACCGTCGGTGAAGCGATACGGCTGTCCGAGCGCTTCGGCGATCACGAGGATGTCGCTGAAGACGATCGCGGCGTCAAAACCGAACCGGCGGATGGGCTGGAGCGTGACTTCAGCGGCGAGCGCCGGTGACTGCACCAACTCAAGGAACGTGTAGCGCTGTTTGAGTTCGCGGTACTCGGGCAGACAACGCCCGGCCTGGCGCATCAGCCAGACCGGCGGCCGGTTCAAGGGCTCGCAGCGGCCGGCGCGGGCAAATCGCTCCCGGCCAGTCAACGCGGCCGGAAGACCGGGGCCCGCCCCGGCAGCGGGGGGCGACGGAGCGGCGGGCGAAGGCGTGAGGTCCATGCATTCCACTTCGGGGAGCATAAGGGCTATTCGCGGGCAGGCAATCGCGGAGAATGCTCCGACGGGCGCCGGGACCGGGGAGTCAATCCAGCGCCTTGATGGCGGTGAGCAACGCCCCGACGATCTGCTTCTGCCGGGACGCCGGTTCGATGGGCCGCCCCCCCGCCTCGGAGACATAGAACGCGTCGGAAGCCACGCCGTTGGCGGTGTTGATCTTGGCCAGGGCAATGTCCACCCCCGAGCCCGCCAGGACCGTGGCGATCGTGTACAGCAAGCCCAGCCGATCCTCGGCATCGACCTCGAGGATCGTCCGCGCCGGCCTGGATTCCTGGTGGAACTGGACGCGCGGTGCGAGGGGCTCTCCGCCCGGCGCGAGATACCGGGTTTGGGTTGTGCCGCGCTGGGTCCGCAGACGTTGGTCGAGGTCCAGCAGGCCGGTCAGCGCTTCCCCGGCGATGGTCTTGAAGCGGTCCTGCGCCCGCTGGCTGGCGGGGCTGCCGGTGCCGGGCTCGACCACGTAAAACGTGTCCAGGACGAAGCCGTCCTTTCGCGTGTAGATCTCCGCACTCAGAATGTTCAGCCCGGCGGCGGTCAACGCGCCGGCCAGGCGCGCGAACAGACCATGGCGATCCCAGGTGCAGCAGCGGACTACCGAGCACCCGTGTTCCGGCGCGGCCTGCCACCGCGTCACCGGCAGGAGCGGCGACTCGTCGCCCAGGACCTGGGCCCGGATGAAGTCATGGGCGAGTTGAACGTCCGCCGCCACCTCCGTGTCGTGCGCTTCCCGGAAATACGACGGCGGCAGATTCGCGAAGTGCGCCTCGATTTCGTCGTCGGCGATTTCCGGGGGCAAGCGCCGGCGCACCTCGGACCGCAGGCGTTCGCGGTCCGCCTCCTCGGCGAGGCGGCGTTCGCCGCGCAGGTGCCGGTCCACGCGCGCGTGGAGCATGAGCAGCAGTTGATCCTTGAACGCGCTCCACAACTTGTCGCTGGTCCCCAACGAATCGGCGAGCGTCAACAGGGTCAGCGCGTGCAGGTTCTCGGCGTTCTCCACGCTTTCGGCAAAGCTCGCGATGACGTGGGGGTCGTCGAGGTCGCGCTTCTGGGAGAGGCTCACCATGCTCAGATGGTGTCGGACGAGGAATTGAAGGCGCGCCGCGTCAGCCTCCGGCAGATTGAGCCGGCGGGCGACGGTCGCCGCGATGCGGGCCCCGCTTTCGGCGTGATTGCGTCCCTCGCCCTTGCCGGTGTCGTGGAGCAGCAGCGCGAGGTACAGCACGTGGGGGCGCTCGAGCTGCTTGAAGATCGCGGCGTAGGGCGCGAGTTTCTCGTCCTGGAGATTCCAGACGGCATCCAGTTTTTCCAGGCAGACGAGGGTGTGTTCGTCGGCGGTGAACTGGTGGTAGAACTCGTGTTGCACCAGGCCGGCGAGGCGTCCCCAGGCGGGCAGGAACGCCCCCAGCACCCCGAGCTCGTGCATCAGCCGCAGGATCGGCGCCACCTTGCCCGGGTGCTGGAGGATCAGCAGGAACGCCTCGTGCACCAGGGGATCATCGCGAAAGGAGCGGCCGATGAGGGGCACCTGGTCGCGCACCAGGCGGGCCAGGTCGGGATCGAGCGCGAGACCGCGTTGCTGCGCGTTCAGGAAGACCCGCATCAGCCGGCGCGGCTGGTCCGCGAAGACCCGCTCCGAGGCGGCGAGCACTTCGCCGCCGGCGAACTTGAAACCGTCCACCTCGTACGCCGCGCGTTTGCGTCGTTCCCGCAACAGGAAGGCCAGGCGCGGGAGACGGCCGGGCTGGCGCACCAAGGCCAGGCGTTGTTCGAGGTTGCGGGTCAGGTCGTGGATCTCGCGCACGTGGCCGTAATACGCCCGCATGAGCCGCTCCAACCGCTCGCGCGGCGAACCGTTGTGGAAACCCATCGCGCGGGCCACGGCGGGCTGGACGTGTTTGGTCAGCACGTCGTTGGTGCGTTCGCCCCGGTAGTGCAGGTCGTTGCGCACCCGGAGGAGAAACGCATACGCGTTGTCCAGGGAGAGCCGTTCTTTCTCCTTGATCAGGCCCCGGCGCTCCAGATCGGCCGTCGTGCGGGCGCCGTAGCGGAAGAAGGCCATCCAGAGCAGGTTCTGGTAGTCGCGCAAACCGCCGCAGCCGTTCTTGAGGTTGGGCTCCTGGACAAACGGCGTGTTGCCATAGCGTTCGCGGCGCGCCGCCTGATCCCGGATTCGCTGCCCGATGTACGCGTCTTCGTGCCCCTTCACGCAGCCGGATTGCACGCGCTTCTGCATCGCCGCGAACAACCGCTCGTCGCCGCACACCCACCGCGCCTCGATCAGCGAGGTCTTCGAGCGCAGGTCCCGGTTGCCCGCCTCGACGCATTGGGCCGGCGTCCGGACCAGGGGTTGGACCTTCGGGAAGACTTCGTAAAGCCACGAACCGGCCATCAACTCCATGAAAGGCGGGCAGGGCTTCCGCTTCACGTCCGAACGATCGTGCAGGAACTGGACGTCAACGTCGCTGTGCGGGCTCAGTTCGGCCCGCCCGTAGCCTCCCAAGGCGACGACGGCGCAGGGGGTGGTTTCGGTCCAGCCCGCGTACTCGGGCAGGGCGCCCGCGGCCGTGAAGGCGCTGCAAAAGACCAGGTCCACGGCCAGGGCTCGGGCGGCGCATGCTTCCCGGCCGCCCTCGCCCTTGTTGTGGGCCATGCGGATGCGCAGGTCCTGCCGCTTCAGGAAACGCCGGTACCGCTCGATCTCCTCGGCAGGACGGCGTCCCTCCGGCAAGCGCAGGTGCTTCTCGGCATCGGCCCTTATGGCGTCGAGCAGCTTCGACATGGCGGCGCAAAGTAGGCAGCCGGCCCGCCGCACGCAAGGGCGCTCGCGCCGCCCCGGCGGCACCCAACCGGAACGCCGGGGAGTGTCCCGTTTGGAGGTGACGGTGCGGTCGCACCGCCTCCGCCGGCGTCATGCCAGCAGGTGGCCGCGCCGCTGCGACGGCGCCGGGCGATGCCGCCGCCCCGGTGCAGCCACCCAATCGAAACCAGGAAACCGTCGAACGCTGAAGGGGATTGCGGCGACTCGCCGGAATCCGTTTTAATCGGGACATGAACGCCCCCTTCGTCCTCGCTCTGGCCGTCGCACTGCTCACGTCCTCGGTGACCGGCGTCCGGGCCGGCTGGGATTCGCTGCCGCAGTTGACGCCGGGCCGCACCCAGGCCGAAAACGCGCTCTGGATCGAGAATCCGCTGACCGCGCGCTTCAACGCCTCCAATCGCGTGGTCGTGGCCGACCTTACCGGACCGGCGGAGATCACGATGATCCACTTCGCGCTGCCGCAAAGCCACTTCGGCCCGCCGATCCAGTTGCTCAACCGCGATCTGCTCCTGCGCCTGTTTTGGGACGGCGAGGAGCAGCCCAGCGTGGACGTACCGCTGGTGGATTTCTTCTGCGACCCGAACGGCCTGCGCGAAGAGGTCAACACCGCGCTGGTCAACAAGCGCCGCGGCTTCAACGCCTACTTCCCGATGCCGTTCGCGAAGGCGGCCCGCGTGGAACTGGTGTATGACGGGCCGGTGCCGCCCGGCGAGGCGTTGTGGCGGTTGATGCCCTGCTACAGCTACGTCCTGTACCGGACACGAGAGGCGCTGCCGGCGGGGACCGGTTACTTCCACGCGAGCTGGCGGCAGGAGGGTCTCCTGCTTGGCCAACGGGATTATCTGGCGCTCGCGGCCCGCGGCCACGGCAAGTTCGTCGGCTGGAACGTGACGATGCGCCTGCCGGGCCGCGAGGGTTATCCCGTGGACCAGAACGAGAAATTCTACGTGGACGGTGAGGCGACGCCGTCGATCGAGTTCCAAGGCATCGAGGACTCGTTCGGCTTCAGTTGGGGTTTTCCGCCGACCGAGAGCCAGTTTCCGCTGACCGGCTTCTACAAATTCATGAAGGGCGCCATGGGCTACCGGTTCTTCGTCCAGGACGCGATCAGTTTCGACCGGTCGTTGCAGGTGGAGATTGGCTTTGGCGTTCATGAAGATCCCATGTTCCGCCGCGAATTCTCGAAGCGTGGCAACACGCTGCAATTCTCCAGCACCGTCTATTGGTACCAGACCGAACCGCACGCACCGCTGCCGCCCATGCCCCCCGCCGCCGAACGCGCCCCCGCGCCGGAACAGGCCTTCTGGCCGGACAAGGAAACGCTGCCGGAACCGGCTGCCCTACGGGCGCGCGGCGTGAAGCTGGAGCTGCTTTGCGGGCGCAGCCTGGGAGAGGTGGTGTTCGCCGAACCGGGCTATGCCGCCAAGGACATCACGGGCTACCGTTTCGAGGGCTGGCCATTGCCGGTTTATCATTGTCTGGCCGGCAACGACGTCGCCGAGATGGAACTTCAAGTGCCGAAAGGCGCGGCCGGTACCGTGCGGGTCTTCGTCATCGACCCGGACAACTTCGAGGGTGGCCGGCGGCAGACCGTGAGCGTGGCGGGGCGGAGGCTGGCCGAGCTCGATCAGTTCATCGAGGGCCGCTGGCTCGAAGCCCCGGTGACTGCTGCCGAGACCGCGGATGGCCGCGTGCGGGTGGTGGCCAAAAATGCGCGCCAAGGCTCGAATGCGGTCCTCTCGATCATCGAGTGGGTGGCGACGGGCGAATGAAGCGGCCGCGCGGGTCGGACCCGTGGGACTTAGCGGGCTCCGGTCCATTTCCGGACCGTCCAGCCGCGCTGTTGAATCCCGGATTCGGCGAGTGGAGAAATGCCGCCGGTCAGCACGATCTCGCGTTTGCCGGCCGTGGTCCGGCCGGGCACGAAATAGCGGTCAAGCGTGTCGCTCCAGGACAGATAATCGACCGGCGCCGGGGCCAGCACGGTGCCGGCTTCCGTCACGGCCACCGGCACGTCGCTCCGTGCCTCGACGCGCGCCAACGGCTCGCCCGCCTGGCGCAGCGCAATCAGGAGGCGGGCGGCGGCGATCAGGTACCGCGCCTCGTCGCGCGACCGCATTTCGCCGCCGAGCCGTATCAGCACGTCGCGTCCGGCCACCGACGCCAACCCCTCGAAGGCCTCGACCAGCAAAGTCTGACTGGTCGGGGTGAACGCGGGATTATCGAGGAACGACCGGGCTGCGCCGCCGGAGACGCCGCCGGCCTTGAGGCGTTTCGCATTGGAGGCGCGCACGTCCTCGGGCGACTGGTTCCAGACCAGGTCGGCGGTCCGCGCGGCGGCCCCCGCCCAGACACTCGCCGCGCCGGTGGCGAAACTCACCGCGGCGGCGCCGTGGGCCATTTCGCGCGCCACTTCATCCATCCGCGGCGAGAGCAACGGATTGTCCGTGTACGGATCGATCCCGAGCTGGTGGGCGAGTTCGCGGCGCGCCTTGGCCACGCCCGCGCGGGCCTGCTTGCCCTCCGCCGGAGCCCCGGCATCGCTCGTCTTCGCGGCCCGGTTCTCGACGTCCCGGCCAAGGCGCGTGAACAAACGCCCCACGCCCTCGGGAACGGAAGCCACGGTTCCCAGCGGGTCGCTCGCGGTCTGGCGGGCGGCATCCCGCGTTTGCTGGGCGGAACCGCGGGCGCCTTGCCGCATGGCCTGGCGGCGGCTCAGCTCGGCCAGTTGCTCGAGGGCGCGCTGTTCCTGCACGCGCACGCGGAGCTGGTCCACGCCCCGCGCCGTGACCAGGCCGTAAGCGGAGCGGAGGGCGAACAATCCGTAGAAACCGTCGGTTGGCACGCGCGGCTCGACCGACCATCCCGGCCCGGCGAGCAACTCTGGCGGGGCGAGTTCGCGAGCCTCGACCGTGGGCGGCGGTTCGGGGGCGGCACAAGCCATGAGGCAGACGGAGAGCAGCGCCAGTGACGAAAGCAAAGTTGTCATACGGACTCCGGAGATTTGCAGGTTGAGGCGCCATCTTAACGTCTTTCGCCCGCCGAGGAAACGCCTTTCCTGCGGCACCGGCGCAATTCAGTTCAGTTCATCAAGCCTTGAAATTCCACTTTGGCCGGGCAATTTCGGCAGGTCACCGAAGAACCTGAGCTCGATTCAACCTATGAAACGCCCGGCACGCACAACTGCAGTTTGCGCCAACCAACGAAGGCGCGCACTCCCTGAGCGGCAATGGAGATTCCCAAGCGAGGGTCCCGGTTTGGGGGATCGACGGGGGCCAACTCCGGGTCGCAGCGCCGGGGCGGCCCGTTGCTTGGTTGCGGCCGCGCTGGCCGTGCTGACCCTGGCTCGTGGCTGGCTCGCCGTGGCCCAAGCGCCCGCCGAAGCGACGAGTCCGGACCGCTTGCTCCTGCGGGATTACCGGCCCCGGTCCATCTTCCATCTGCCGGAAACGCACGTGGACCAGGCGCGCTACGCGGTCATCGACGTGCATTCCCACGCCTACGCCAAGACGGAGGCGGAGGTGGATCGCTGGGTGGCCAACCTGGACGCCGTGGGGCTGGCCAGGTCGGTGGTCATGACGGGCGCGACGGGAGCGAAGTTCGACGAGCTCTTGCGGCTGTACCGCCGGCATGCGGACCGGTTCGAGGTATGGTGCGGGATTGATTACACGGGCTTCGACCAGGCCGGGTTTGGCCCGGCCGCACTCGCCGAGTTGGAGCGTTGTGCCCAGATGGGGGCCGTCGGGGTGGGTGAACTCAGCGACAAAGGCGGGGGCCTGCGGAACAACTCGGGCGGGATGCACCTCGACGATCCGCGCATGGACCCGATCCTGGAGAAGTGCGCGGAGTTGGGCTTGGCGGTGAACGTCCACGTGGGCGAAGACCGGTGGATGTACGAGCCGATGGATGCGCACAACGATGGCCTGATGAACGCGTACACGTGGCGCATCCGCCAGGCCCCCGGCGTGCTCTCGCACGATGACGTTCTGGCCACGCTGGACCGGGCGGTGGGAAGGCACCCGCGCACTACCTTCATCGCCTGCCATTTCGCGAATTGCTGCTTCGACCTCGCCCGCCTCGGCAGGCTGTTG
Organism: uncultured bacterium; assembly: GCA_963735925.1. Taxonomy (GTDB): domain Bacteria; phylum Verrucomicrobiota; class Verrucomicrobiia; order Limisphaerales; family J093; genus DSVZ01. The sequence continues at coordinate 44,552 of CAVTMT010000013.1, read as the reverse complement.
GAGGCGCATCCCAACCTGTATGCCGACATCGCCGCCCGCTTCGGCGAGACGGCGCCGATCCCGCGGGCGATGGCGAAGTTCTACGAAGCCTACCAGGACCGCTTGCTCTACGGGACCGACATGGGATTCGCGACCGAGATGTATCGGACGACGTTCCGCATCCTGGAGACGGAGGACGAGCATTTCTACGCGATGGACCTGTTCAACTACCACTGGCCCTTGCACGGATTCGGCCTGGCGGACGGGGTGTTGCGGAAGGTGTATGGAGAAAACGCCCGGAGAATCTTGCACCCGCCGCGCCGCCCCGCGCCGTGAGCCTCGCCGAAGGCCGGCGCGGAGGGTCTCATCCACTCCCTCAGCTACCCGGAAATGCGGCTGGCAAATCGGGAATCCGCGGGACAGGCTGTGCCCGTATTCAACGCAACCCTGAGCCTTTCCATGTGACTCCATGAAACCCCGCCGGACCTCTCCTTCACGGTGGTTGAGCATCCTGGGTATCGCGGGCGCGTGGCTGCTGTCGGGCAGCCAGGGCCGGGCGGCGGCGACGGCGGTTGAACTGGTCGTGCTGGGGGCTGCCGAGGCTCCACCGCTTCCTTGCCGGATACACCTCGCAGATTCCCACGACCGGCCGGTGAAACCGCGGGCGTTGCCGGCGTGGGCCGATCACTTCGTCTGCAACGGCCGCGTGGCGCTCGAACTGGAACCCGGGGCGTACCGCTACGTGATCGAGCGGGGGCCGGAATACGCCTCGGTGAGCGCCCGGTTTGAAGTCGGCGCTGCGCCGTTGCATCTGACCAACCGGCTGGCGCGCCTCGCGGACCTGGCCCGGGAAGGCTGGTGGTCCGGCGACACGCACGTACATCGCCCGCTCGCGGACCTCGAGTTGCTCATGCGGGCCGAGGACCTGCACGTCGCGGGGGTGCAAACGTGGTGGAACAACACGAACCCGTGGCTGACGAATGCGCCGCCGGCCGAGCCGGTGGTCCGTTTCGAGGGCGACCGTTTCTACGACCGCATGTCGGGCGAAGACGAGCGCGGCGGCGGCGCGTTGCTCTACTTTGGGCTGAAGCGGCCACTGCCCCTGGCCGGCTCGCAGCGCGAGTACCCGTCCGCGGTCAAGTTCCTCCAGGAGGCGCGGCGCCTCGACCCCGTCTGGGTGGACGTCGAGAAGCCCTTCTGGTGGGACGCACCGGTGTGGCTGGCCGGCGGGCTCGTCGATTCCGTCGGCATCGCTCACAATCACCTGCAACGCGGTGGCGTCATGGACAACGAGGCCTGGGGTAAAAGCCGGGACCGCGCGAAATACCCCGGCCCGCACGGAAACGGACTGTGGACGCAGGACATTTACTACCACGTGTTGAATTGCGGTCTGCGCATTCCGCCCAGCGCCGGCAGTGCCTCCGGCGTGCTGCCTAACCCCGTCGGTTACAACCGTGCCTATGTTCACGTGGACGGGGAACTGACGTATCCAAAGTGGTGGGAGGGATTGCGGGCCGGGCGCGTGTTCGTCTCCAACGGTCCGCTGCTTCGCTGCCGCGCCAACGGCCAGTGGCCCGGCCATGTCTTCCGCAGCGACGGCCCCCTGCAAATCGAGCTTCAGGCCCGGCTTGATTCGCGTGATCCGATCGCGGCCGTGGAACTGGTCCGCAACGGCCGAGTGGAACGTATTGCGTTGCCGCAAACCATCGAGCTGTCCGAGAGCGGTTGGTTTCTGGTGCGCGCGATTGCGGACGTGACGAACACGTTCCGCTTTGCCTCCACCGGTCCGTGGTATGTGGAGATCGGCCATCAACCGCAACCGGTGCCGCGCGAGTCGGCGCAGTTCTTCGTGGATTGGGTCCGCGAGCGCATCGCTTCGCTCAAGCTGGACAACCCGCAACAACGTGCGGAGGTCCTGCGACCGCTGCGCGAGGCCGAACGGTTCTGGCAAGACAAGCTGGCCCCAACCCAGCCGCGGGCGGCGGTGACCGACCCGGATTCCGAGTCCCGTCGTCCTGTCGACGACGCTGAGCTGCGATATTGGCTGGAAAACATGGCGGTTTATCACCAGTTCACGTTGGCGGAGATTCACGCGGCCACGGGTCTTTCTGCGGACGAAATCACCGCCGCGCTGCGCCGCTTCAACCTGGCCGGTAAGGCCCCGGCGCCGCGCGCCCCGGGCGAGCCGTTGCGGGTACGGCCGTATCCGGGCGGACGGCACCCGCGCATTGGTTTCCTCGAAGGCGCCGTGAAGCCCCAGCGCGACACGAAAGTCAGCGTGTTCACTCCCTGGGACGACACGAGTTACGTGGTCGTGGACGTCCCGGAAGCGATCTTCTCGAATCTGGGACTGACCTACCTGGCCCACACGCACATCGCGACCCTCTGGGATCTGCAGGGCGTCACGCTGCCGGAACAGGAATGGAACCGCCACCCGGACGGCTCGCTGGATTTCGAGCGCACGCTGCCCAACGGCATTGCCTTCGGTTCACGCATCGTGCCGGCGACCAACGCCGTCCGGATGGAGCTTTGGCTGCGGAACGGCACGGCGGACAAACTCACCGGCCTGCGCGTGCAAAACTGCGTGATGCTGAAGGGCGCCTCCGGCTTCGCCGACCAGACCCTGACGAACAAGGTCTTCCAGCCCCCTTACGCCGCCGTGCATTCGGAAGATGGCCGGCGCTGGGTCATTACCGGCTGGGATCCGTGCGACCGTTGCTGGGGCAACGAGAAGGTGCCGTGCCTGCACGCCGACCCGAAGTTCCCCGATTGTCCGCCGGGCGAGACCGTCCGCCTGTCCGGCTGGCTCTCTTTTTACGAGGGCACTGACCTCCCCGCCGAGTTCGAACGCATTGAACAGACCCGCTGGCGCAGAGGCCAGCGCCAGACGCAATGAACCGTCGCGGTTTTCTCAAACACACCGGCGCCTTCGCCGCCGCGGGCGCGCTGCCGTTCTCGATCGCCGGTTGCTCCGCGCCGACCCGTCGCGGGCTTGCCGGCGCGCCGAGGGTGAAGCCCGCGACCTTTGAGGATGGGAGTGTCGCGGAACTGCAGGCAGCGATGGCCGCGCGAAAGCTCAGCGCGGTCGAAGTCACCAAAGCCTTTTTGCGCCGGATCGAACGCCTGGATCGCAACGGACCGCGCCTGAAATCGGTCATCGAGTTGAATCCGGAGGCGTTGGCGATCGCGGCGGCGCTCGACCGCGAGCGTAAGATGCGGGGTGCACGCGGGCCGCTGCACGGCATCCCGATTCTCATCAAGGACAACATCGACACGCACGACCGAATGACCACCACCGCGGGTTCGCTGGCTTTGGTCGGATCGGTGGCGCCACGCGACGCGTTTCTGGTGGAACGGCTGCGGGCGGCGGGGGCGGTGCTGTTGGGCAAGACGAATCTCAGCGAATGGGCCAACTTCCGCGGTTCGCAATCCATCAGTGGCTGGAGCGGTCGCGGCGGGCAAACCCGCAATCCGTACGTGGTGGCGTGTGGTCCCTCCGGTTCGAGCTCCGGCTCCGCGTGCGCCGTGTCGGCGGGTTTCTGCACGGTGGCCGTCGGGACGGAAACCGATGGCTCCATAGTCTCACCCGCGGGCTGTTGCGGCGTGGTGGGGCTGAAGCCCACGGTCGGCCTGGTCAGTCGGTCGGGCATCATCCCCATCGCGGCCACCCAGGACACCGCCGGACCCTTGGCGCGCACGGTGGCCGACGCCGCCACGCTCCTGGGCGCCTTGACGGGAGTGGATGCGCGGGATCCGGCGACGGCGGCATCGGCCGGTAGAGCGCTCCCGGACTACGTGCGCGGCCTCGACCCGCGGGCGTTGCGCGGCGCGCGGCTCGGCATTCCGCGAAGATTGTTCAAACTGCATCCCCGCGTGGACCCGGTGCTGGAAGCGGCGCTCGCCGCGCTGCGGGGCGAAGGCGCGGAGTTGATCGAACCGGTTCAGTTGGCGTCGCGCCAGGACCTCGGTGACGCCGAGTTCCAGGTGATGCTCTATGAATTCAAAGCGGGTCTGAACGCCTACTTCGCGTCCCTCGGCGCCGGCGCTCCGGTGAAATCAATCCAGGAGTTGATCGAGTTCAATGAGCGTCACCAGGACGCAGAGCTGCCGTTCTTCGGTCAGGAGACGCTGATCCAGGCCGAGGCGAAAGGACCGTTGACCGAGCCGGCCTACCTCGCCGCGCGGTCGCATTGCGCCCAATGGTCGCAACGACTTGACGGCCTGCTGGACCAGCAGCGGCTCGACGCGATCGTGGCGCCAACCGGCGGCCCGGCCAATACGCTGGACTGGATCAACGGCGACCACGGCCTGGGCGGCAGTTCCACCTTCGCCGCCGTGGCCGGCCTGCCGAACATCACCGTGCCGTGCGGCCAGGTGTACGGGCTGCCGGTTGGGATGTCCTTCTTTGGTCGCAAGTGGAGCGAGCCGCGGCTGCTGGCGCTGGCTTACGCGTTTGAGCAAGCGACCCAGGCCCGCAAACTGCCGCGCTTCCTGCCCACGCTCGACCTGGCCTGACATCCAGGAACTCTGAACCTGCCCTCGACCGCCGGGATTTCCTGGCAACCGCCCGTGTCGCCGGGGCGGTCGCGGCCGTGGGTGAATTCGGGTGGACCCAAGTTCACCCCGCCGGGAACTCCTCACCGCTGCCGCCGACGCCAAACTGGGAGGGTACCAGGCGCTAATCCAAGCCCGCCTTTCGCTGGCAGTGACCGCATCTGGAGGCATGGAAGCTCACCGGCACCGTTCTGCCCGACGATCTGGCGGCCGTGATCCCATTCTTCCTCAGGACCTTGGGCTCCAGGTTCAAGCGCGCATCGCCCTTGGCCTCACGCTCCCGTCAACCCGCCCGACTGCCCGCGTGCCGCGGTGGCGCCTGGCGACCTCTTGATTCAACGGGTGGGGAGGGGGCGCCGATTTGACAAGCCCACGCCTGTATGCGATTTATAGCGCCACTTACGAAATCTATAATATTGACAAATGAACACTGAACGTTCCATTCCCTCAGTCACCTCGATGACTGTCCTGCTGACACGGGTCGCGTGCCTTGCCTTGGCGGCCTCCGCGGCCGTGCTCGCACAACCGGTGTTGAACCCGGCGAACGGGCACTATTACGAACTCGTCGAAAACCCCCTTTCCTGGCCGGACGCCCGAGCAGCGGCTCAGGCGGCCGCGCCATCTGGTTTCACGTCTCATCTGGCCACGGTCACTTCGCCCGCAGAGAACGACTTCATCGCCCAGAACGTATCCGGATACGGGTATGCTTGGCTGGGCGGCTTCCAGCCCAACCCCAACGTGGCCGCGGCTGCCGGGTGGGAATGGGTCACAGGCGAGGTTTGGGCCTATACGAATTGGAATGCCGGTGAGCCGAATGACTTCTACGGACCTGGGAGCGAATCTTACCTGATGTTCTGGGGCGGGCCGCTCTGGAACGACCAGTACAACACGGTTGCGAACTGGTACCTCGTTGAATATGAGCCCCAGTCCATCACCATCGATGGGTGCGATACCGGTGTTAAGGACGTCCTCTTTTGGGATCAGGCAGGTGTCTTTAGCATCAGTGATCTGATTACCCAGTGCGCGACCGGAGCCACGAACCACGGACAGTTTGTGAGTTGCGTCGCCGAACTGACCAACCGACTCAAGGCCGAGGGAGTCATCACGGGAAAGCAGAAAGGCGCGATCCAATCGTGTGCCGCCAAAGCGGCCATCCCCTGAGTCGCGCGGGGCACAGTCGTTCGCGTCGCCGGTTCGTGGTGGGTTAGAGCATCCGCGACGACCGGCACGGCCCCGGCCAATAGGATTCTGAAACGTCGAGCCGCTCCTTCGGGAGCGGCTCTCTACTTTGTGCGCCCGGCCGGGCGCACCCACGGTCAACCGTCGGGACCTCTACGCTCTTCAAATCGGACCGCACCCGCCTCGCGACGGATACGGTCCGTGGAGTTGGTCGCGCTTAGTCCGCCAACCCGAGGGCTTCCTTGGCCTTGCGGACTTCTTCCTGCTCCTCAACGGTAAGCGTTGTGTCGCCGATGCGGACGATGACCTCATTCAGCGTACCGGTGAACTTGAACGGCACATGGTAGTCCTCGCTCACAGGTGTGCCGGTGTCCTCGCCGCAGTCGAGCGTTTCATCGAGCGACATACGGAAAGGCAGCGTGCGGGCGAGTCTGCCCTCGCCGACGGGCTTGTCGTCCACGGTGAGGACGGCCATGCCGCCCTTGCCGATGCCGGGACCGTCATACTTGAAGTCCACCATGAGGACGTGCTTACCGGAGGGGAGCTTGCCCTTGCCGGAGATCGTGTAGCGCTCGACGCCCGCGAGGTTGTAGCAGAAGATGGGGTTGCCGTTGAGCACATAGAAGGCCCAACCGGCGAAGCGACCACCCTGCGTGATGAGCATGCCGTTGGCACCATCCTCGGGAATCACCACACTGGCGGCGAGTTTGAAGGACTTGTTCTTCATGTCCGGCGCGGCGCCCTCGGGGATGCGCACCTGGCCGGGATAGTAGGTGAACAGCGAGCGACCGCGCGTGAGGCTCGGGCGGTTGGCGGTGTCGAGACGTTCCACCTTGCTGTTGTCCAGCGGCAGCACGTTATACTTGGCGGCCTCCACCCAGAAACGATCCTGCATCTCCCGGAGCTTGACCGGTTCCTTGTCCGCGAGATTGTTGGCTTCGCTGAAGTCGTCAGTGACGCGGTAGAGTTCCCACTTGTAGTCGAGCACATTGACTCTACCCGGAACGGAAACCCACGGCGGTGTGGGCGGCGTCGTCGCGGCTACCCAGCCGTCGTTATACACGGCGCGGTTGCCGAGCATCTCGAAATACTGGGTGCGGTGCGTGGATGGAGCTTTCGCGTCGTCAAAAGAGTAGACCATGCTCACGCCTTCGAGGGGTTTCTGTGGCACACCATTGAGCACCGAGGGCGCCTCCACTCCGACGGCTTCGAGAATCGTGGGCGCGATGTCAATCACGTGATGGAACTGGGTGCGGATGCCACCCTTGTCCTTGATGCGGGCGGGCCAGGAGATCACGAGGCCGTTACGCGTGCCGCCAAAGTGCGAGGCGATTTGCTTCGTCCATTGGAAGGGCGTGTCCATCGCGTGCGCCCAACCGATGGGGTAATGGTTGAACGTGTTTGGCCCGCCGAGTTCGTTCATTCGCGCGAGCACATCCTTGAAGTCTTCGGGAATGGCGTTGAAAAACGTCATTTCGTTCAGGAGTCCTTGCGGACCGCCTTCGGCGCTCGCGCCGTTGTCGCCCTGGATGTAGATGACCAACGTGTTGTCCAGTTCGCCCAGCGCCTCAATCACATCAAGCACACGGCCCATCTGGTAATCAGCGTGCGAGAGCGCGGCGGCATAGACTTCCATCATGTGCGCGGCGACCATTTTGTGGTCGGCGTCGAGCGAATCCCACGCGGGGATTCCGGGCGACCGCTCGGTCAGCTTTGTATTCGCGGGAACCAGCCCCAGCGCTTTCTGTCGCGCCAGCGTTTCCTCCCGCATTTTGTCCCAGCCCTGATCGAACTTGCCTTTGAACTTCGCGATCCAATCCGGCGGTGCGTGGTGTGGGGCATGCGCGGTGCCGGTGGCGTAGTATTGCAGCCACGGCTTCTGTGGCGCGACCGAGTGCAGCATGCGGATGCGGTCAATGCAGTGGTCGGCCATATCCTTGTCGAAGAAATAGTCCTTCGCATCATGCGGCGGTTCGATGGGCTTGATGCCCTCAATGATGGCAGGATTCCACTGGCTGGTGTCGCCGCCGATGAAGCCATAGAAGTACTCGAAGCCCAGTCCCGTCGGCCACAGGTCGAACGGCCCGGCCTGGCTGCCGTGCCAGTCAGGGACGTTGTGGTTCTTACCATACCACGCGGTGTTGTAGCCGTTCTGTTTCAGCACTTCGGCGAACGTCCCACAGCTTTTCGGCATCAGTGAATTGTAACCGGGAAAACCTGTGCCCGCTTCCATGATGACACCCGTGGCATTTGCGTGATGGTTGCGTCCGGAGAGCAGCGCGGAGCGAGTCGGTGAGCAAAGTGCCGTGGTGTGAAATTGGGTATAGCGCAATCCGTTTTTCGCGAGACGATCCATCGTCGGCGTCGGGATCGGCCCGCCGAAGGTACTCGCAGCTCCAAAGCCCACATCGTCGGTCAGGATGAGCAAGACGTTTGGTGCGCCCTTGGGGGCGGTGACTTCCTGGGGGAAGTCCTTGATGGAATCCTGGGCGGTCAATCCGATGTGGCCCCCGAACGGTTGTTCGGGGCGGGGCAGGACTTCTTGCGCCCCTGCCGGTAGCGCGAATGCACCCAGCGCGAGGCTGAAGGCTGCGAGGGCTATACTTTTTCTCATAGGCAGACCGACGATGTCAGCTTGATGCCGTTCGGTCGAGAACTCTCGGTCTTTCTCCCCGTCCCCCAACAGGACTTCCCGTTGATCGATCACCAGCCGGTTAGCCAAGCTCGGGCCAGGGGTCACGCACCCCTCATGACATGCAATGGCGAGCGGCACTTCCGGTTCAGAAGCGCAGGTTCCCGACGTCCTTGCTCGTGCAACATCGTCGCCTGGTCCAGCCTGGTATGGACGTGGCCGCGTTGATAGAAGCTGACCTCGGCGGCACGCACGGCGCGCAAGGCCGTCCGCGCGTCTGGTTCCATCGGCACCAACGCCAGCCCGACGCGGACAAGATCCAGAGTGATGGCGCCCAAGTTCACCTCGATGTGCTTGCTCCACTCGCCGGCGCGGGTCGCCGTCTTGAGCAGGCTGTCCCGCAGCGCCGCGGCGTCGCGTCCGATGTGGAAAAAGCCGGGCAGACTGTCACAGGCGAACGAAATCAGAAACAGGCCGGTGACGAGCAGGGCGAAGGGAATCACCCACCAACGACCGCACGGGCGGGCCGGGCGGTTGGAATGCGCATTGGGCGCGTTCACGGGCGATACGGTGAGTAGTGATGCTGCGGCGTGACGATGTTCGCGGTGCGGGTCAACCGCACCGCGAGCACAGGCTGGGCAACGGCTATTTGTTCAATTCTTCGCCCAGTTTCTTGAGCGGCTGGATGTTCAACTTCTCCGCCAGTTCGGCGAGTTTCTCGGGCCGGATGTCGCCGACGACGTTCACCAGGACCGCCTCCTGATGGTGGTCAATCACGGTGACGACCAAGCCCTCCACGGCTTCTTCGCCGCGGGTCTTGAGATAAACGCCCACATCTTCGTCGGGTTGCACAGCGGTGACGACGCGCTGCCAGCCTTGCCCATCAAGCTGCTCCCGAATGCCCTTCACGCGCCCTTCGATGTCGGCACGGTTATCATCGTTGAGGCGGATCACGTTCACGCGCACGGAATGGATGCCGCGCAGCATTTGCGCCACGTCCGGCTGCTGCTTTTCCACGAGCTTGCTGGCCATGCAGATGAGGTTGTTGCTGACGTTCACCTCGACGAATTCGCCGCCGCCGGAGGGCGGATTGAATTTGCCGAAATCGACGTAGCCGGACGGTTGGTCGCCGAGGCCGATACCGATGAACAGGGTGAGGAAGGCGGCTCCGAATGCGGACGGAATGAGATTCTTCATATCGATTGACGTTTGAGTTGTTATTGCGCCGGAACCAACGTTCACGGCAGAGGAAGAACCCGCCGGCCGGTCGCGGAGTTTCACAAGATTCGGCGGCGGTCGAGAATCAGTCGCGTGTCCAGCGCAACTGCGCGGGGGGCGGAGGGCGGCACTGCATCCCGGGAAGGTGCCTGGCGACGCGTGTTCAGTCCGGGGCGGACCATTGATTCAGCCTTGACTCAACCCATCCTCTTGGTGCTCCGAATCGTTCCCGCGAGTAGTGGCGCCGACGGTTCTGCCAGCAGGGGATGAAGGGACTCGAGGACGCGCCGCGTTCGGGGCGTCCCCTTCGGTTGGAGGTCGCGAAAGTCAATCGTGTCTTGACCGAAGTAACCCGACCCCCAGGGCCGCGCTCCCAATGGAGTATTCGTTCGATGGCGCGCCACGCCGGCGTGTCCAAGAGTCACGTGCAATCCCTCTGGAGCCGTAATGGCATCAAGCCCCACGTGCGCCGGACGTTCAAACTCTCGAACGATCCGCAGTTCGAGCCCAAGTTCTGGGATATCATCGGGCTCTACCTCAACCCGCCGCAAAAGGCCTTGGTGCTTTGCTGTGACGAGAAAAGCCAATGCCAGGCACTGGAACGCACCCAGCCAGGATTGCCCCTGGGTGTCGGCCATCTGTGCACCGCGACCCACGACTATGTCCGGCACGGAACGCTGACCCTGTTCACCGCGCTGTCGTACTTGGACGGCAAGATCATCAAGTCAAACCGCCAATCGCCACACGCACGCGGAGTGGCTCCGGTTCCTCAAACACATTGATGCGGAGACTCCACCCAGCCAGGAGTTGCACCTCATCATCGACCACTACTCCACGCACAAACACCCCAAAGTCTTGCGTTGGCTCAAACGACATCCGCGCTTCCACCTCCATTTCACGCCCACCAGCAGTTCTTGGATGAACATGGTGGAGCGCCTCTTCCGCGATCTGACGGAGGACGTCGTGAGAAATGGCAGCTTCGAGAGCGTCAAGGAACTCACGATCGCGATCTTGGACTACCTTCGGGAGAGAAACCTCAATCCCAAGCCCTACCAATGGCGCGCCAAAGGGGCGGACATCTTGGCCAAAATCCAACGGGCCCGTGAACAACTGGCGATTATACAGCAAACGACTTAACGATCAGCACACTACATCGTTTCTCTTCACACTGCATTCTCCTTTCCCGCTCGGCAGCCTGACTCGCGCCGGAAGCGACCCCGCTCCCGGCCCGGCCGGTGTGCCGGGCAGATTCGCTGGGTTGTGTGTTAATGAACTCAGGGACGATCAGCCCCCGCCACGCCGCCGCCCTGGGGGCTGCCCCTGCCCTTCGAATGCCCGAAAAGTGTTTTGGCCATCCCCGGTCTGAGGAGCCGTGGATCGCCCGCCATCTGAGTGAAGAAGAATCTGGCGCCACGAATCACAGAAAATCATTCGCCGGCGTGAGTTTTCGAAAGCGCGAGCTTCAAGCCGCGCCGGAAGAAAGCGCCCGTGCGCTTCGCCATGAAGGGGTTGCCAAGTCAGCCGACCACACTGGCGAAGGCGGCCGCCAACGACCCTTGGCCGTGGCGCGATCACGGGGCACCTCCGGCTGCGTGGAATTCGTCGCACCCGATGGAAGGCGGCCGGACCCGTAGCCGCGGACGTGAGTCCGCGCTGCATTCCCCAGGCCAGCGCCGATTCACGTCGGTGGCTACCGCGGTGGGTTGGCAGCGTCCCGATTGCAAACCGGTAGCCGCGCCGCTGTGTCGGCGCCGGGCGGTGCCGCAGCACCGCCCCCACCCGAACCAGGACTGTTCGGGAAGCCAGCGCCGACTCACGTCGGCGGCTACCGCGGTGGGCCGGAAGCGTCCGGACTGCAGACTGGTAGCCGCGCCGCTGTGCCGACGCCGGGCGGTGCCGCAGCACTGCCTCCACCTCAGCCGAGACAGTTCCCGATGCCAGCGCCGACTCACGTCGGCGGCTACCGCGCTGGGCTGGCGGCGTCCTGATTGCAGACCGGTAGCCGCGCCGCTGTGTCGGCGCAGGGCGGTGCCGCCGCACCGCCTCCACCCCAAACAAGACGGTTCCTCATGCCAGCGCCGACTCACGTCGGCGGCTACCGCGGTGGATTGGCAGTGTCCTGATTGCAGACCGGTAGCTGCGCCGCTGTGTCGGAGCCGGGCGGTGCCGCAGCACCGCACCCACCCCAAACAAGAAAGTTCGTGATGTTAGCGCCGGTGCGCCGGGCAGATTCGGGTCACTTGCCAACGAATCCTTGCTGTCCCGTGCCGGAGGGTTGGACTCCACGAAACCACGACTTGCCGAAGCCGGCATTCGCAGAGTCCTGCCCTCCGACATGCGTACCGAGGACGGGTTCATCGGCACCTCATTCACCCTTCACGCGGTAGAACCGGCAGCTCATGCCAGCGACGACTGGGTCGGTGTATTCGTAGGTGAGGGCGGTGGGCGTGACGGTCGTGAGCGTTTCCCAAGTGACCAGGTCACTGGAGGCCTGGATCTGCCAGGCCCGGTTGGGCTCGGCTCGAATGTTCAGTACGCACGCGCCGTCGGGCTGCACCGCGGCCCTCAGGAACGGCGGCTCCCAGACAGTGAGGAACTGGTCCGCGGCCACGTTCGTCAACTCCTGAACGGTCCCCGAGGGCCATTCGATCCGTACAGTGGTGGCTCGAGTGGTAGTGCCGAGACCGAAGTGAGGGCGGAGGTCGTTCTGGTGGCGGTTGGCGCCGCCGACCTCGCGCATCTGCCAGGTGGCTTTCCCGGAGATGTTTGCCAAAACGCGAACCTTGGCCCCGATGGCGGAGCGGTTCGAGCCGGTGCCAACCAGCTTGAACGAGATCCAGTGGTTGCTGTTCCCGTGGTTGCGATACAGGACCTCGGGATATCCAGCATGGCTGGTCACGAACAAGTCGAGGAATCCGTTGTTGTCGTAATCGGCCCAGGCACATCCCGCCGACCGGCCCTGGTCGGTGACCAGACTGCCTGTCGTGATCGGGGTGAATGTCCCGTCGCCGTTGTTGCTGAAGAACAGGTTCGACGTGGTGCTCCCTTGACCCCGCGTGATGTAGAGGTCCAAGTCGCCGTCGTTGTCATAGTCGGCCCACATGCCCGCACTGGTTTCGAGACCGGCCCCCAGGGTGAGGCTCGTCCACTGACCGTTGCCGTCGTTGTGAAGCAAGCGGTTGGTCCCGTTGTAAACCGCGACGAAGACGTCCAGCTTCCCATCGTTGTCGTAGTCAGCCCACGAGGGAGTGATCAAATAGCCGCTGACGCTCGGCAACCCAGTCGTTACCCGATGGAAATCGCCGGCGCCGTCGTTCTCGAACAGCGCGACGCCCGTCGCACCCGTCCCGAGAAGGTCCAGATCCCCGTCGCCATCCATGTCGCCGGCAGAGCCGCCCTCCCACTGGCCGCGGAAGGTGGACAGATCGCCCCCCGTCACTTTTACGAATGCACCAGCGCCGTCATTGAGGTAGAGCGCATTGCGTTGGTCATAGGTCGGCGGTTCATAATAGGCACGGGCGAGGAGCAAATCGAGTTGGCCGTCGCGGCTGTAATCGCCCCAGATGGGAATCCCGTACAAGGCCTCTCTAGCAAACCCCGTTGCGTCGCTAAAGCGTCCGTCACCCAGGTTTCGCCAAAGGACGGAACGATCGCCCAGGGCCGCGGTAACAAACAGGTCAAGCCGACCATCGTTGTCGTAATCGCCCCAGGCGGTGTTCATCCAACTCCGCTTCAAGCTGACGATCTCGCCGGCTTCCGCGGCGGTCGCTCTGGTCAATGTCCCGTCGCGGTTGTTGCGGTAGAGCGAGCAGGCGGCCGTGGAGGTGAAGGTACCCTCGGCCACGAACAGGTCGGGGTAATCGTCATTGTTGTAATCGCCCCAGGCGCAACCCCAGGAGGGCGTGTTGTCGCCCATCACGATCTTGGTGAACTGGGTGTCCACGTGGAGGTACACGAAGTTGGTGAACGTGTCGCTGGGGGTGGTGGCCACGACGCTGTAGCGGCCGGCCATCTCGGCGGTGATGTGGGTGAGTGCCAGGGTCCGTTTGGTCTGAGCGGCCAGGTCCACGCCGTCATGCCGCCATTGATAGGTCGCACCGGAGACCGCCGTCCGACTGAGCGTCACCGCGCCGTTCAGGCTCGCCGAGGGCCGCGGGGGCGTGATGCCCACGATCTCGCCGATTTCGATGGCCTGGTCGGGCGGGACATCCGTCAGTTCCTGGACATTGCCCGAGGGCCATTCGATCCGTACCACCTCCACGTTCGTGGCGTCGCCGAGACCGAAATGCACGGGCAGACCTGGTGGCGCACAGGGGGGACCAAGGCCGCCGGACAAGATTTGCCGGGTCTGCTGGACCTCCCGATCGCCGATCAAAGCGCGCACCGTGATTCTTGCTCCCACTGCCGAGCGATTGGACGCCACTCCCTGGAGTTGCAGTTTCAACCAGTGATGTCCAATTCCGCTCGCCGGCAGGTTGTTCCGGTACAGGAAGTTTGGCGTTGGGGTGGTATCTCCGCATGCCTTGAACAAATCCAGCCACCCGTCGTTGTTGTAATCCACCCAGGTTGCCCCGTCGGGTACGCCGCTAGGTCCGTCGATGAGTGGCGAACCCACATCTTTAGCGATGAACGTAGCGTCCGCTTGGTTCACGTAGAGAATATCATTGCCTCCGCTGTTAGCGAGGTAAAGATCGACGTCGCCGTCATTGTCGTAGTCACCCGTCGCAAGCGCATAGCAGTAATCAGCAAAGAACTTCAGACCGGCCGCCGTCGTCACGTCCTCAAACTCCCCGTCGCCACGATTCAGATAGAGCTTGAGAGGCACAGCATTCCCGGTGACGACCAAGTCAAACCATCCATCGTTGTTGAAGTCGGCCCACACGAGGGTCACATACGACCCGGTTGGCGGCAGGCTGCTGGTGGTGATGGGAGTCAGGTGGCCAGTCCCGTCGTTGCGATAAAGGAAGTTGCGAGTGCTATCCAGAGTACCCACCAGGAGGTCGAGGCTGCCGTCGTTGTCTATGTCGCACCAGCTCGGCGACCCAGTGGACGCCTCGTCGTTCACGATCGCGCCCACTTCATTGGTCTTCCACGCGACAAAGATGCCATCCCTTTCGTTGTGGAAGAAGAGGTCATTCTCGCCCCCCCCGTTCGGGGTATGCCTTGTCGTCACAAACAGGTCAAGCCAGCCATCGCGATCGATGTCCACCCACGACGCTCCCGTGTGGCTTGTTGTGTCCTTGGTAGCGGTGTTCATCACCAAAGTGAAAACGCCCCCGCCTTCGTTGCGGAAGAGTCTATTCGAGTTGGCATTTGCCTGAATGACGTATAGGTCAAGATCGCCGTCGTTGTCGAAGTCCCCCCATACCGGCATCTCCGTGGCCAGCGCCGGAGCGGTGACGGCGTTGGTCATTCGTTCGAAATCATCGCTCCCGACATTGCGGTACAGAGAGCTTCGGACCGGAGGGCTGTCCCATGTAACGCCCGAAACGAAGACATCGACCAGCCCATCTCCATCAAAGTCGCCCCAAGCCGGGAAGGAGGACGGTTCGCGGTCCGTCACAAGTGCCCCCTTCGTGATCTTGGTGAATGTGGGGTCGACGGTGAGCGTGGCGACCTGGCTGGTGGCCGACAAGGCACCGGCGTCGCTGACGACCACGAAATACGCCCCGGCGTTCGCCACGGTGACGTTGGTGAGGGAGAGCCGGGACCTAGCAGCCGAAGGATTGGCCAGCGGGTCGAGGGCGGCATTCTGGAACCACCATTGGTAGGTGATCGGGGGACTGGTCGAAGTGGCCGTCACTGTGAACTGGGCGGTCGCGCCCGGGCTGACCGAGGAATCTGCGGGCTCTTTCGTGATCGTGATTGTGGGCTGGGCAAGCGCCCCGGCCCAGGACAGCACCGTCAGGAGGGCAGGCATGAGTTTTGTGGTTTTCATATCGGAGGGATGTGTTTCGGATTGCGGTTCATCGTTTCGGTTCGGGCCCGCGTGACCGGACGGGGCTTGTCCCATGGGTTCCGGGCGGATTCACCGGCACACGCCGGGCCGCCCGCCCCGTTCACGAGGCCTCTATTCATACCAACGCCGGGAAAGAGTCGTTCTTTCACGCGGCGGCGATTTCTTTGATTTATTTTGCCGAGCCGGGAGATGCGTCCGCCTCGCCGGCCCCGTAGCCGCGGACGTGAGTCCGCGCTGCCTTCCCTGTGCCAGCGCCGACTCACGTGGGTGGCGACCGCCGCAGATTGGCAGCGTTCTGCCTGCAACCCGGTAGCCGCGCCGCTGTGTCGGCGCCGGGCGGTGCGGCAGCACCGCCCCCACCCGAACCAGGATTGTTCGGGAAGCCAGCGCCGAGTCACGCCGGCGGCTACCGCGGTGGGCTGCCAGCGTTCTGATCGCAGACCGGTAGCCGCGCCGCTGCGGCGGCGCCGGGCGGTGCCGCCGCACCGCCTCCACCCCAACCAAGACAGTTCCTGATGCCAGCGCCGACTGACGTCGGCGGCTACCGCGGTGGGCTGGCAGCGTCCTGACTGCAATCCGGTAGCCGCGCCGCTGTGTCGGCGCGGGGCGGTGCCGCAGCACCGCCCCCACCCGAACCAGGACCGTTCGGGAAGCCAGCGCCGACTCACGTCGGCGGCTACCGCGGTGGGCTGGCAGCGTCCCGATTGCAGACCGGTAGCTGCGCCGCTGCGGCGGCGCAGGGCGGTGCCGCAGCACCGCCCCCACCTCAACGAAGACGGTTCCTGATGCCAGCGACACTGATGTCAGCGCCGCTTGACAGCGGCAGCTACGATGGTCTTCGGGTTCAAAGAAATGGCGACCGGCCAGACAGACTTGTGACTCTCGCTCATCAGGGTTTCACCAGCCGGAAGAACGCGGCTGGCTCCGTCAGGGGCAGACTCACGGTGTTGGTGACCTCCGAACCGGCGACATCCTGCCAGTCGGGTGAGAGCAGGCTCGCTGTCCGTTGCAGCCGGATGCCGTCCATCGCCGGCCAGGAGAGGGTCAGCAGCCCGTCGGCGATCGCCGGCGGATTGAGCGGCGGCCAGACGACTTGTTGGAACTCGAACACGTTCAGCCCGCCTTCGCCCGCGGCCACCAGCGCATACGCCCCCATCATCGTCACGTCCTGCGCCGACCCGCCCACCCCGGCGCTTGCCAGCGCCAGCAAGTTCGTCGGGTTGCTCACGTCCACCACCTGCACGCCGCCCTGTCCTCGCGCCAGATAGGCGCGTTGCCCGGACACCGCCAGCGCCGGGACCTCCATGGACCAAGTCCGGTACGTGCCGAGGTTCCGGACGTTCGTCGGATCGCTGACATCCAGCGTTCGCAATCCCACCCCGGTCTCATGCACATACGCCGTTCCGCCCTCCACCTGGAAGGCGCTGATCCCGCCCGCCACCTTGTGCAAGCCCAGTCGAGTGGGCCGCACCGGGTCGCTGACATCCAGAATTAACAGCCACGTGCCGTCCGCCACGTAGGCGTTGTGTCCCGCCACCCGGACGCCGGTCACGTCCCCCTGGGTGTCGTAGCCGCCCAGACGGCGGGGCATGGTGGGATCGCTGACGTCGAGGATGAGCAGGCCTGCCTCGCCATCCGCCACGTAGGCGGTGTTGGCGACGAGTGTGATCTCCTGCGCATGGCCCGGCGTGTCGTAGTAACCCCTCAGGACGGATTTCGCCGAGTCGCTGAAGTCCACGATCTCGATGGTGCTCAGGAACCCGGGTTCGTACGACGCGATGTAGGCCAGATTGCCGGCCAGTTCCGCGTCGGATACGGGGAAGAGCGACTTCCAGGAGCCGAGGACGACTGGCTGCGTGGGATTGCCGAGGTCAACCAGTGCGACTTCAGAGCCGTCAGTGGTCACGAGGGCACGAGTGCCGGAGACCGTAAGCGCTTGTACCGGACTGGGGATAGACGGAGACCAAGTACATTTTGTGTCCAGTGATGCGTGAATGTAGGTTGAGGGAGGTGGCCCACCTCGATACTCATAAAGCGCCACAACCTCAGCGGCCGAAAGAGCCCGGCTGTAGACCCGGAGGTCGTCGATCGCCCCCTTAAACCGCGTGAAATCCCACTCTGAGTTCACGCCGATTGTGATGAGCGTACCGGCGGCCCAGACTGGTGCGGTAAACGCCGCGCCCTCTGCAACGATTCTACTGTCTTGGTAATGCCTGACAGTGTGTCCATCCCAAACACTTACGAGATGCGTCCATTCTCCAGCTGTTATCGCTCCGTTGTCTCGATCGTCAGTAGTCCATTCAGATCCGTTCCGGCTCAAGAGCACTCCAAACTTTGCGCTTGGGAAGCACCCAAACCAATACGAGAACCCAGCATCCCCCTCCTTCGCAAGTATTGGTGCGTCTCGCTCCGTGTCTTCACAGCGAACCCATGCGGCGAAAGTCAATGCGCTATTAGCGAGTTGTAGCGCCGGGCTGCTGGCAATCGCCACATACGCCGCCGATACTCCATCACAATACAACGCACTGCCGATATGCCCATCCGTCCAAGTCGTGGCGTCTCCCCGAAACAGTGTACCGTTGTTCCCTGCCCCCGATCGATCAGCGATCAGAGTGCCGCCGGCGTCTTCGAAGGGCCAATAGCCGACCAGTCCGTCTGTGAGGGCATCGGGGGAAAGTGCCCTTACGTTGACCTGTGCCGCGTCACTGGTAATCGCGCCAAACGAATTGGCCACAACCACCGTG
Organism: uncultured bacterium; assembly: GCA_963735925.1. GTDB lineage: Bacteria > Verrucomicrobiota > Verrucomicrobiia > Limisphaerales > J093 > DSVZ01. The sequence goes on along the minus strand of CAVTMT010000013.1, from coordinate 26,287 downwards.
TAGCCACCAGTGGCCGCCATGGTGACATTTGCCAAAGTCAAGATGGCGTTCGTCGCGCCCGGAACGTCCTGACCATCCTTGCGCCACTGGTATGCCAGCGGAGTGCTCCCCCAGGCCTGGATCTTCAGAAAGGCCGTTTCGCCCAAGTACAGGTTTTGCCCCGTCGGCTGCGCCGTGATAATTGGCGATTGATCCATGGGAAGCGCAATGGTAACCAGGAGTGGCGTGGTGCCACAGGTGATGTCTCCGTTCGCGGCGAAGACCACAAAATCGACAACGGCCCCGGGTGAAACGCCTGCACTCAGGTCGAACTCGCCTGAATCCTCCCGGTCCCAAAGCGTTTGTCCCGCCACGCGGACCGCCACGTGCATGGATCCAATGTCCCCCGGCAGGAATTGTCCCTGGATGCGGGCCAACCCCGCGTCAGGGGCCGTCCAACGCAACACGGACGTTATCATTCCCCAGCCAGGGTGAAGCGACACCCATCGGGTAGGGGCACCGTACAGAAGTGAACCCTCAGTGAGCCACACACTCGCGCCGCTGTCCGGCAGGGTCCAACCTTCCTGGTACTGCTGCCCCGTGGGGTGCAGGTTGAACGTACTGAAATCGGCAGACATCCATCCGTACGACCAAGCGCCATTGGGATTGCCCTTGGTGACACTGAAATCCGCGGTCGCATCATAGACCACCTGCGTCGAAGTGGTTGTGAGCGTGACGGTCACTTCCAGAGGCGTATTGCCGCAGGTAAATCCTCCGAAAACGGCAAAGTCCACGGCATCGCCCGAGGCAACGCTGGTGGACAAGTCGAACGCACCCGAATCCACCGCTTCCCACAGAACTTGCTTCCCCAGCCGAACCGCCACCCGCATGGTCCCGGCATCTCCGGGAAGGAATTGTCCTTGGATTCGTGCCGAGCCCGACTCCGGGGCAGTCCAACGAAGTGCGCAGGCTTCTTGCCTGCGATTCGGATGGAGCGAGAGCCAGCCCGTCGGGATGCCATAGACGGGACTCCCTTCATTCTTCCACAGGCCCGCCGCCATGGTCTCGTACCAGATGCGCTGCGAGCTGGTGAACACGCTCGTGTACGGGGTGAATGGCCCTCCATCCGGCTGCATCCAGCCATAGGACCAGACGCCGTTGGGGTTGCCATTTGGGACGCTAAAATCGGCGGTTGGGTCGAAAACTGCCTGCGCTGCCACGGCGCTGGTAGGGAGCCAAGTTCCCAGCCCGACCACAAGCCAGGCGCAGAGCACCCAGCCTCGCGGGTGACGCCGACTGAACCATGAACGCTTTGCCTCGCTCGCCGCCGTTGCTGGCCCGCCCACCCGGCCAGCGGATGCCACTACATCGTTTCGCTTCACACTGCATTCTCCTTTCCCGCCCGGCAGCCTGACTCGCGCCGGAAGCGGCCACGCCCCCGGTCTGGCCGGTGTGCCGGGCAGATTCACTGGTTTGTCTGTCAATGAACGGAGGGGCCATCAAGCCCCGCCACATCGCCCAAGTGCCCTGCGGGCTGCCCCTGCCCTTCGGACGCCCAAAAGGTGCTCCGGCCACCGCCGGTCCGATGAGCCGCGAATCGCCCGCCATCTGATTGAAGAAGAATCTGCCGCCACGAATCACAGAAAATCGCTCGTCAGCGTGAGTCTTCGAAAGCGCGAGCTTCAAGCCACGCCGGAAGAAAGCGCCCGAGCGCTTCGCCATGAAGGGGTTGCCAAGTCAACCGACCACACTGGCGAAGGCGGCCGCCAACGACCCTTGGCCGTGGTGCGATCACGGGGCACCTCCCGCTGCGTGGAATTCGTCGCACCCGATGGAAGGCGGCCGGACCCGTAGTCGCGGACGTGAGTCCGCGCTGCCTTCCCTGTGCCAGCGCCGACTCACGTCGGCGGCTACCGCGGTGGATTGGCGGCGTCCCGATCGCAGACCGGTAGCCGCGCCGCTGTGCCGGCGCCGGGCGGTGCCGCAGCACCGCCCCCACCCGAACCAGGACCGTTCGGGAAACCAGCGCCGACTCACGTCGGCGGCTACCGCGGTGGATTGGCAGCGTCCCGATCGCAGACCGGTAGCTGCGCCGCTGTGTCGGCGCCGGGCGGTGCCGCAGCACCGCCCCCACCCGAATCAGGACTGTTCGGGAAGCCAGCGCCGAGTCACGCCGGCGGCTACCGCGGTGGGCTGGCAGCGTCCCGATTGCAGACCGGTAGTCGCGCCGCTGTTTCGGCGCGGGGCGGTGCCGCAGCACCGCCTCTACCCCGACCAAGACAGTTCCCCATGCCAGCGCCGAGTCACGCCGGCGGCTACCGCGATGGGCTGGCAACGTCCCGACTGCAGATCGGTAGCCGCGCCGCTGTGTCGGCGCCGGGCGGTGCCGCAGCACCGCCCCCACCCGAACCAGGACAGTTCCTGATGCCAGCGCCGACTCAGGTCGGCGGCTACCGCAGCGGGTTGGCAGCGTCCCGATCGCAGACCGGTAGCTGCGCCGCTGTGCCGGCGCCGGGCGGTGCGGCAGCGCCGCCCCCACCCGAACCAAGACTGTTCGGGAAGCCAGCACCGACTGACGTCGGCGGCTGCCGGGGTAGGCTGGCAGCGTCCTGACTGCAGGCCGGTGGCTGCGCCGCAGTTTCTGTTCACGGTTGTATAAGAGGAATCCGCGCTGACCGATCACAACAAATCTGCAGCATTCTGTTCGAGAACCGCGATTCGCCCTCCCGCAAGCCAAAGGACCACCCCGCGACGATCGCTCACCCAATTGGGTTCCCAGGCTGCCTGCCGTGGGCTTGCCCCCTGCCTGCGCACAAGCGCCAGCGCCAGTTGGCCATTGGTGCTCAGGGCGAGCGCCCCTTGGCGTTCTCCGCAGCCTCGATTTCCGCCAGCGACGGTGCTTGGAACAGTTCGACCGGCGCCAACTCTGGCGTTTGCTGCGCTCCCGCTACGACGAGCGTGTTTCCATCTGGCGAGAACATCGCTGCGTTGGCGTAACGATCCAAGCCCTTCACTGTAAACAGTTCGTTTCCAGTCGCCACATTCCAGAGCTTGACCAGTGTCGGTTGCGCGCAGGCTAGCGTCCGACCGTCAGAACTGAAGGCGTCGCGCGTGAGACCCACGCTGATCTGATGCCCGAATAAGACCGCCCTCAGTTTGCCGGTGGCGACGTCCCAAAGGCGTACGTCGTTGTCCCGTCCTGCAGAAGCGAGCACCGAGCCGTCACGCGAGAAGGCCAGCGAATTAACCGTCCAACGGTGCCCTCTGAGGGTGGCTCGTGGCTTGAGGTCCGGGATGCTCCATAGCTGCACGTCATAGCCACAGGCCGTTGCCAGTAGTCTGCCATCCGGTGAGAACGCCGGCCGGTAAACATCTTCTTTGGCAAGAGCACGCCGTTCTCCCCGGCGGAAGTCCCAAACCACAGTCCACCCTCCGCCTCCCATATCCCGGGCGCCACAGGAGAGGGCCAAGAGGCGGCTGTCGGGCGAGAACACTGCCCAAGGCGATCTGGGGGGAGGGTCGAGCACAAGCTCAGCGATTCGCTCCCCCGAACCCCGATCCCATACCCGAGCGATTCCGTTGGTGGAGAGGAGCACCACCAGTCTGCCGTCGGGCGAGGTGCCGACCAGGTCGAGCGGGCTGAGACGGTCCGGGATGGTGAAGCTGCTGACCAGGTTCCCCGACTGAAGGTCCCAGTATTCGACACTGGCGTTGGTGCCGAACAGTGCCAGCGTCTGGCTGTCGGCGGAAAAGTGGAGCGGTTCTCCGCGGGTGGATAGCTTGCCTGGGGCGCTCTCCGGCATCGTCGCCCAGAGTCGGACCGTCCCATCCTTGCTCCCGGATACCAACGTCCGTCCATCTGGCGAGAACGCGAGCACCCAGATTTCATTGTCATGCCCCTTCAGGGAAGCCAATAATCTTCCCGACTCAATCTCCCACAGCCGGACGACCTGATCTGTACCCCCGGTGGCAAGTCGTCTGCCATCGCCCGAAAAAGCCACGGCCACGGCTAACATGGAGTCGGCAGGCACACGCGCCCTCTCCTTGCCGTCGGTGACGTCCCAGACGATGGCCAGACCATCGCGCCCCGAGGCAGCCACCAGCCTCGCATCCGGAGAAAAGGCGACCGAGCAAGGCCAATGGAGCTGGCCGAAGAAGGGCTTGCCGGGCGGATCCGAGGAAGCGTTCCCCATCAGGATGCCATCGGAACTCGCGGTCGCAAAGCGTAGGCCGTCCGGAGAGTAGGCGAGCAGACGGCCAAACGTACCCACCGGGTTCCGGAGGTGGTTGGTGCGTCGCTCCCAGGAAGTGGTGTCCCAGTGCCGGATCTCCGTTTCGGCATTGCACGAGAGAGTCTGGCCGTCGGGCGAAAACGCAATCGGCAGAGAGAACAGGCGCCCGGCAACGGACGGGTTCGGGAGGGTGCGCAAGGTGTTCCAGTTCGTTGTTCCGAAGATGTGGATATCGGTGCCGTCCGCCACCGCGAGCAGCGTCCCATCGGGCGACCAGGTTACCGAGTTCCTCTGAAGCGGGCCGGCGAATCCAGTCAACTGGCGCACCGTTCGCTTCGTCGCCACGTCCCAGATACGCACGGTCTGGTCGAAACTGGCCGTGACCAGTGTCTTGCCGTCCGGGGCGAACGCGGCGCACGTGGTGAAGCCGGCGTGGCCAGAAAGCGTCGATAGCGAGTCGCCTTGACATCGATTCCACAGGAAGCGCCATTCCCATCCACGGAGGTCCTCGAGAGGGTCGAGCCCACCCGGCGTCGCCGTTCCGTTAGGAGCCGGCCGAGCACGGGGCAGGTATTTCCTGACCAGTTGGCGTGCCAGCCCGAGGTTGTTGTCGGCGACTGCCTGGTAGGCCACCCGCATGTCTGCGACATAGAGGTTCAGACGCAGTTCACGCGCATTCCGTTCTGTATGCCCAACCTCGTTGGCGATGCGAAGGGCGGCGACTGTCGAAACCACCGTCAGCGCTAGCAAGAGGGCCGCGACCGCCCCGGTCATGGCCGCCAGAACGGGTTTGCGCCGGCACCAGCGCCAGGCCCGGCCTGACGCGCCGACGGGCCGGGCCCGGATCGGTTCACCGGCCAGGAATCGGTCCAGGTCTTCCCCCAAGTCCCGCGCCGTCCCGAAACGTTGGCTGGGGTTCTTCTCGAGGCATTTCAGGCAGATAGTCTCCAAATCGCGCGGCACGTGGCCGTTCAGTTTGCGCGGGCTGGGCGGTTCGTCGTGGATGACCTGGTGAACCAGCATCCGGGCGTTGCCGCGGAAAGGCAGCTCGCCCGTCAGCAACTGGAAGAGCACCACGCCCAGCGAGTAGAGGTCCGTCCGGCGGTCCGCCTGATGCGCCTCGCCCCGGGCTTGTTCGGGGCTCATGTACGCCGGCGTCCCCAGCAACTGCCCGTCCAAGGTCAGGGTCACCTCGCCCGCCTCGCGCCGGGCCAGGCCGAAATCGGTCAGGTGCGGCTCGCCCTGGGCGTCCAGCAGGATGTTCCCCGGCTTGATGTCGCGGTGGATGACTCCCTGCTCATGGGCGTGCGCCAGGGCGGAGGCGATCCGACCACAAAGCCGGGCGGCTTCCCGCGCGCTGATCTGCCGGCCCGCGAGCCATTCGGTCAACGACACGCCCGCGACGTAATCGCACACGATATAGACCAGGTCCTCCTCGCGGCCGACCTCCAGGACGCTCACGATGTTCGGATGCCGGAGCTGGGCTGCTGCCCGCGCCTCCCGCAGGAAAGTCTGCACCTCCGCGGGATCGAGCCGGCCGTGCCGCGGGATCTTGATGGCGACCACCCGGTCGAGTTGCGTGTCGCGGGCCTTCCAAACGCTGCCGAAAGCGCCCGTGCCGAGTTTCTGGAGAATCTCAAACTGGCCGATGCGGTCGAGGGTTGTGGCCGACTGGCTGGGGGCGTTCTCGTCCGCCATGCTGAAGCGCGTCCCACACGAAGCACACAGGATGTCGGTCAGACCGGGCGCCGCGCCCAACTCCATCAGGCCGCCGCATTCGGGACAGCGGACACGCAGGCCGGAATCGGTCGATCCGGCGCCGCCCGCGACCGCCAGCAGGGTCCGCGCGATGCAGCGGCGGCACAGGCCCCGAGGGCTATGGCTGGACACCGGGGCCCCGCAGCGTGGGCAGATTGACGATCCGCCCGGATTGGCATCTGCGTCCATGATCCCGTCACTGCTTCAGAAGATTCCTGCGCGGGAAGTCACAGGCTTCTTCGGGTTCCCTGCGGAATGCCGCGGCCGACGGGGCTTCCGGCTATCGGCTGATCAACTCCGCCAGGTAGTGCAACTCCGCCGCGAGGTCCGCAGGACGGCGCACGGTATCGGCGACCGCGGCCTGGACCAGGGTTCGGTAGCGATCGCGCAGGCGGGCCACCGCCATGGCGACGGCGTGACTGTTCAGCCCCAAGTCGTCCCCCACCCGGGTGTATTCCCCATCGTCCGGTGACCGTGACAAGAAGACCGCCAGGGCGTCGAACTGCCCGGCCTTCCCCGCGGCCTTGAACTCCGCTTCCAGCCGGGTCAAGGCGCGATCCATCGCCGCTTCCGCCCACAGCCGGTCAAAGTGCCGTTCGGGCGGTTCCTGAACGCCCACGTCCGAGCAGTAGCGCCCTTCGAGCACCGTGGGATCGAGCGTGAGGATGACCCGACCGCCGCCCCGCTTGAGTGCTTGAGCCCGGTCCCGCTCGTTGGCGAGAAAATGGGTCAGGCAGGCCAGCAGGAACGTCCGAAAGCGCCCCCGCTCCGCCCGCACTTCTCTGAGGTATTGCTTCGCGAGGAGTCGCTCGAAGAAGGCTTGCGTGAGGTCTTGGGCGTCGTCGGGCGAATAGCCCTTTCGCCGGACGAAGGCGTAGAGCGGATACCAGTAAATGCGGCAGAGCTCCTCCAGGGCTTCCAACGATTGGGGGGAATCGGCCTGCCCCGCGGCCAGAACCACGCTCCAATGAGTGGTGTCGAATACGGCGGCACCCACCGGGCGCTCCTCCCGCCGTCGATCGCTCTCGGCCATGACAGCAGCATGCCACCAGCGTCGTGCAAATGCACGGCCGGAGTGCGGCAGCGTGACATCGCTCACGGGGCCAACTGAAGCCCAGCCCGGCCGACCTCACAAACCAGCCGCCCCGCCCGGCGCGGACAACTTCAGGAGCCACCGGCGTGGGATTGTGCCATCCAGGCAACCACCTGATCCGCCGCCGCGCGGGCGGCCCAACCCAGGACGTTGTGGTCGGAGGCGAAGACCAGGCGCGCGCCGCGGTATCCCGGGCAGTGCCGCCGCAACCAGCGCCGGACCGGCCACCACGGCACGACCGGATCGAAGAAACCGGTCAGGTGAAACACCGGCAGTTCGGTGACGGCCGCGACGCCCCGCCAATCGGCATCCGCGATCAAGGTCAGGCGGTGCGCCGCCGCGTCCTTGTCGAGCGGGGTGCGCCGGGCGAGGAACTCGTTCAGGTCCGGCCGGCCCGGCGACCGGCGGTAGCGCAGGTGGCGCACGAGCCAGGCATACCGGCGCAGCGAGCGTTGCAGGGATTGCGCCGAAACGCCGTTCAAGAGCCGACGGGTGCCGCGGACCAGGCCCGCGTTCCAGTAGCGGACGAAGCCGCCGGCAAAGACGACACCCTCCGCGCGAAAGCGCCGCGTCGGCTGCGCCAGCATCGCCCAGGCCACCTGGGAACCGAAGGACTCCGCCAGCAGCCAGCCGGACTCGAGGCCGCGCGCCGCCAGGGCGGCATCGATTTCGCGGGCGTAATCGGCCAACGTCCAGGAGAGCGTGCGCGGGTAGGTGATTTCCACGAACGGCACCCGGCCGGCCAGGGCGGCCCGAAAGGCGGGGACCAAGGTCCAGTCCCCGTGCAGCCCCGGCAGGTACACCAACGGCGGGCCGCGCAAACCGGCGTGCGTCCGAATTTCGAGCGTCTCCTCCATTTTGGTATCGACGTGGCCAAGGCGTCCGGTCGGAACCGGTCGGCGCTCACTGCATCGTCAGCGGTTGGCCGGTTGCGCCCAGGACGCTCAACCACAGCGGTCCGGCTAAGTCCACCTGGTTGCGTCTGGCGATGGCCTGGTGGATCGGGACATGCACGAGCCGGCGGTGCCACATGCCCAGGACCATCTCCGTCTTGCCGCCCATCGCGGCGTGGACGGCATTCAGCGCCAGCGTGGTGCAAAACACCGCGTCCGCGGAGTTGGCCGGCACGCTGCGGATCATGTAGCTGGGATCGATGTACTTGAGGTTCACCTCGAAGGACCGCGCGGCGAAGTGCGACTTGATGGCGTCGGCGAGGAACACGCCGACGTCCTTGAGTTTCACGTTGCCCGAGGCGTCGCGTTCCCCGCGCGGACCGGCCATCTCGTCCTGCCCCGCGCCTTCGGCGATGACGATGACGGCGTGTTTCCGACGCTCCAGCCGGCGTTGCAGCGCGTGGAACAAACCGTTCGGTCCATCGAGCCGAAACGACATTTCGGGGATGAGGACGAAGTTGGCGTCGCCGGAGGCCAGGGCGGCCGCGCAGGCAATGAACCCCGAATGGCGGCCCATGACCTTGACCAGACCCACGCCATTCGGCGCCCCTTTGGCCTCGCGATGCGCGCAGTCGATGGCGCGCACCGCCTCGCCGGAGGCGGTTTGGAAACCGAAACTCTGGTCCATGAAGAGCAGGTCGTTGTCGATCGTTTTGGGAATGCCCACCACGGCGATGCCCAGGCCGCGTTGCCGCACTTCGTCGGCGATCGCCGTGGCGCCCCGCATCGAACCGTCGCCGCCAATCACAAACAGGATGCGGATGCCCAGTTCGACGAGGCGGTCCACCATGGCCTGGGGCGCTTGCGGTCCTCGCGACGACCCCAGCACGGTGCCGCCCAGCTTGTGGATTTCGGAGACGCCCTCCGAATCGAGTTCGATCGCCCCGTCGGGCGCGATCAAGCCGGCGAAACCGTAGCGGAACCCGTACACCTTCTGGACGCGGTAATGGAATTCGGCCGCCATCACCAGGCTGCGGATCACGTTGTTCAAGCCCGGACAGAGACCGCCGCAGGTCACGATGCCCACCCGGACAGCCGCTGGCGAAAAGAAGATCCGCCGCCGCGGTCCGGCGAGTTCGAGCGCGGGGAAATCGGGGGTGGCCGTTGCCCCCGCCCGGACGGCGCTGAGCGTGTCGTCCACGAGAATGCCCTCGTGGTCCTCGACGAAATCGATCGTCTTGCCGCCGTGGTCGTGGACCTTGGCCAGCGGAGAATCCACCTCGCAGGGTCCGAGCGAGCGAATCGCAAAGTCGTGCTTCACGGCCGGAAAGTAGCCGCCGCCCGCCGCGCCAACGCAAGCCGAACCTGCTCGGCGGCGCGCCGTCTTCCCGACCGGCCCATCCCACCCCGCGCCTGAGCCTCGGCGCCGGCCGTCTCGGATGACGCCGCACCCGACCGGCCGGGCGGCGTGACTCGACCTACGAACGTTTTCGTTGACACCTACGAACTTCGTCGTAGATTGCGCGCCGTCATGGCCAAGCGTTCCACGAATCCGAGACTGCCCCGCCCTACCGACGGCGAACTTGCCATCCTCCGCGTGCTCTGGGAACGCGGTCCCAGCACCGTGCGCGAAGTCATGGAGCAACTAAACCACGCCCAGGAGACCGGCTACACCACCGTCCTCAAACAGCTCCAGATCATGACCGAGAAGGGGTTGGTCCAGCGCGAGGAAGCCGGGCGGCAGCACGTCTATGAGCCGACGCGCAGCGAGGACCAGACCCAGCGCCAGATCGTGGAACACGTCGTGGACCGGGCCTTCGGCGGGGCGGCGCACAAACTCGTTCTGCAGGCGCTCTCCGCCGGCAAGGCGGCCCCCGCGGAACTCGCCGAGATTCGCCGGCTCCTGAACGAAATCGAGAAAGGCGCCCAATGAACCCGCTGCTCGAAGTCCTGCACCACCCGGTCACGCAACGGCTCGGCTGGACGCTGCTCAACTTCATCTGGCAGGGCGCACTCCTGGCGGCGTTCTTCGCCGCGCTGCGGGCCGCCTGGCGCGGGCGCCCGGCCAACGCCCGCTACCTGGCCGGCTGCCTCACGCTGCTCCTGATGGCCGCGGCGCCGGTCGCCACCTTTTGGCTGCTGTCCGGCGGCGCGCCATCAAGCGTCCATGCGGCAACGCCACTGGCAGTGTCGGTGCCGCCGGCGACTCTGCCCGCGACGGTAATGCCGTCGCCGGCCATCGGAATTTCGGGGCGATGGATGGAGCAATTCGGTGCGGCGCTCAACTCCGCGCTGCCGTGGCTGGTGGCGGGCTGGTGCCTGGGCGTGGCCGTGCTTTCGCTGCGTCTGGCCCTGGGTTGGTTCCACATCCGCCGGGCCCGCACGCAAAGCGGCGAATCGCTCGAAGCCCAGCTTGGCGCGCGGCTACGCGAGCTTCAGCGAAGGCTACGGCTGAGCCGGCCGGTGCGGCTGGTGAAGTCGGCACTGGTCGAAGTGCCGACGGTCATTGGCTGGTTCCGGCCGATGATTCTGTTGCCGGCAAGCACGCTGACCGGTCTCAGCCCGGTGCAGATCGATCTCATTCTCGCGCACGAACTGGCGCATTTGCGGCGCTGGGACCAATGGGTGAACCTCTTCCAGATCGCCATCGAAACGCTGCTGTTCTACCACCCGGCGGTCTGGTGGGTGTCGCGCTGCGTGCGCGACGAGCGGGAACATTGCTGCGACGAGCTGGCGGTGGGCGTGTGCGGCAACCGGCTCGCCTACGCGCAGGCGCTGGCCACGCTCGAAGAGTTGCGGCAGAGGCCCGCGAACCTGGCTTTGGCTGCGGCCGGCGGCTCCTTGCTGGTGCGGATTCGCCGGGTGCTTAGCCTCCCCGACGATGAGCGCGGCGGGGGCCGTCTGGCCGCGGCTGGCTCGGCGTTAATGGTGGTGGGGATGTTGATGTTCGGCGCCGGCGTCGTGCTTTACGCGACTTCGGAGCGGCTGTTCACCTCCACGGCCAGGATCGACGTAAGCGGTGTTCCGCAGCCTGTTTACGTTTCTGGAGTACCGCAGCCCACCAACGTTTATGATCCTGACTTCCAGGTGAGGGAACTTGCGAAGCTACAAAGCAGATCAGTCCTCACGGAGGTCGTGAGAAGGCTTGGACTCAGAAGTCGATGGTCGGCCAGCGAGGGTGCCGGTGAACTCAGCGAGATTGGAGCCGTGGAACGGCTCCAAAGACAGCTCGACATTCGGCAAGGACGGGGCTCCTGTCTTACCGAGATTCGCGTGTATTCCGCAGACGCCAAAGAAGCGGCCGAGATCGCCAACGCCCTGGCTGAGACCTTCCGCGACCAGCGCGTTCGTGACGCGCAGCAAACCGCAGGAGTCGGGATTGCAGTGTTGGAGAAGAACCTCGATCGGCAGACGGAAAAGGTAGCAACACTTCAGCAAGAATGTGACACGCTGCGAGCGCAGGCAGGTCTCTCATCCTCGGCGTCCGATGAACCGAGTCTCCGGTCCGAATTGGCTCAGCAACGCATCGTTCCCCTAACGAAACTCTTGACCGAATCCCGAAATGAGAGTGCATCGTTGAGCACCCAGTGGGAGACTCTGGCGAAGCTTTCACCGGGCGAACTTGCCCAGGTACTGCCCTACGCTTTGCCAACGGAGCAGGTGCTGCCCCTGCTGTTGCATGACCGCGCATCGGTCGATCAGCAACTCGCCTCCAAGCGACAGGACTTTGCCGACGAAAACCCGGAGGTTCGCCGGCTGCTGGCGCTGAAGAAGGAAGTCGAGCGCCAGATTGCCGAGCGAGTCTCCGGCATCCTCGCGGGTCTGCGGAGCCAATGCGCCGCCCAAGACCTTCGTACTGGACAATTGGCGAAGCAAGTTGACGCTACACACGAGGACGTCGAACGGACTCTGAAAGCCTCGCTACCGTACTTTCAGAAGAGACGTGAGTTGGAGGACGAACAGAGAGTCCGCGATGCGCTGTACCTTCGCGTCCTCCAGGAAAAAGTCGATGCCAGCATTCCATCGTCCGACGCAGCCAAAGTTGAGATTGTGGACAGGGCTCGCCCCGAATCCATCTCTCGCCGCGCCAGTCACCCGCTCGATATGTCGCTGATGGCGGCCGGTGTGTTCACGACGTTGAGTGGTCTGGGAATGCGTCTGGGTGGGCGCAAGCCGGGCATGCCGTCGCCGCCAGCCAGGTGAGCGTGCAACCCGGCAGGCGCACGCGTGCAGTGCCTCGCCCCCGAGTTCCTGCGGTGAAGACCGCCGGGGGCAACCACCCGGTAACCGGACGGTCGTTTGAGGAATTGCGTCAGCGGGGTCGGACGCATACGATCCGCCCCATCGTGAAATGGATTCTCCGTGCGAGTTGCGCCGCCGTGGGGCTCTTCCTCTTTGCCAGCCGGCTGCCGGGCCAAACCGTGTTGACGGCGCCGGATCCGAACGAGCCTGTGGGCGTGCGGCCGTACGAAATGGTCTGGGCCAACCGCGCCGAACCGGCCCCGCCCACCGTGCGGTTCGACGATCTGAAGGGCTGGCAGATGGAGGTGAACGGCGGCGCGCAGGCCACCCTGCAGGTCAGCCGGGCACAGAACGTCTGGGACCGGCCCGTGGCCCGGCTGCGCTACCACGGCACGGGTCAGGCCGAGGCCAAACCGCGGATACTCCTGCGGCCGCCCCGCCCGCTCCCCTTGCCGGGCGATGCCGACGCGGTGGATATGTGGGTTTTCGGCAATCGCTGGAGCTGGGAGAACCCGCCCGGCACGCCGCCGGTGAACCTCGTGCTTCACCTCCGCGACGGCGAAGACCAACCGCGCGAGCTTTCGATGGACGCCGTGCGCTGGCAGGAATGGTGGCTCCTCCACCGAAAGCTGCCCGCGGGTTGGAAGCCGCCCCTGCGCTTCGTGCAGCTCGAAGTCGCTGGCGGGTGGCAGTCCGATTGGCGCGAACTCTTCTTCGACTCGATCCGGTTTTACCACGAGGAGCTGCCCCCCTTGACCCTGGCGGCACGCCCCCGGCGCAACCTCACTCTCTTCCGGGGCCAATCGCCCGGGGCCAACACCGGCGCGGCGAAACTCCCCTTCCCGACGCGCGAAACGACGATCCTCCCGCCGCATTTCGGCAGCCGCTTCCGCAACGAAACCCGGCGGGCCGGAGCCGGATTTGCATTCACGTATCGTGGCGACGATGGCGTTCTGTCCTACCATTTCGATCCGTCATTGGGCCTGGCCAGTGTCCGCGCGACCTTCGCTCCTGAACCCGCTGGCGCAGCCCCGTCCCCCGTCGGCCGCCTCCTGGACGGCGCGGGGGTCCGCTGCGCGGGCGCCCCCACCCGTGCGGCGCTTACCTCCGCCACGTTGGCCCGCGGAGTCGTAACCGCCGGGTACGAGGACGGCACGACGCTCCAACTGCGTATCTGGCAAAAGTCCCTCGTCGTCGATGTGATCAACCGGACGGGCCGCGCGACGGAATTGGAGTTCGGCCAGCTCTCCGAGGTTACCGACCCGCGTCCTCTCTTCGTGCCCTATTTGACGTACGGAGGCGGGGCGCATCCGTGCGTCCTGCTGTCGCGGTCCGGGACCAATCATGTCTTCACGTCCGTCTGGCTGGACTGGTATCGCTCGAACGGTTCGGAGCCTTTCGCCGCCGAGTCGGCCACGAACGACACGGCGCGCATCAACGGCGGGGTCCGTTACCTCCCCCGCACCGACGGCCAGCGGAATCCGATGTTCGAGCGCTTCTTCCTGACCGTTTCTCCCCGCTTCGAAGAGGTCCTGCCCACGGTGCCGAACCCGGTCGGACGGCACGCGCCGGAGGCGGTGGACCGGCTCTGGCAGGAGTCGTGGGGGCCGGAGGATTATGAGCAACAGATGAAGCGCAGCCGGCGGCTCCGCGCTTACGGGATCGACCGGCTCATCCAGTGCAATCACGAGATCGCCTGGCGCGATGGCGGCGAGAGTTTCACGCTGCGCACGCGGGCCGCACCGAAGAAGGGCGGCGACGCCGCGCTGCAACGCTACGTGGCGCATCAGCGCAGCCTGGGCTGGCGGTCCGGCCTCTACAGCAATTACACCGACTATGCGCCCGTGAACGAATTCTGGTCGCCCGACGGCGTGCAACGCACACCCGACGGAGAGTGGCGGACCGCCTGGCCGCGCTGCTATGCCGAGAAGCCGCTCAAAGCCGTCGAGTTCGACGCGCTGCTCGCCCCGCAGATCAAGGCGAAATACCGCCCGGACAGTGCCTACACCGACGTGCAGACCGCCGTCGCCCCCTGGCAGTACAACGACTACGACGCGCGCGTACCCGGCGCCGGCACTTTCGCGCAGACCTTTTATGCCTATGGCGAACTGCTCCGCAACGATTCGCGCGTCTATGACGGTCCGATCTTCTCCGAAGGCTCCTATCACTGGCTCTATGCGGGTCTGGCGGACGGCAATTACGCGCTGGCCTACGATGGCCGTCCGCTGGCCCGGGAGCCGCTGTTGCCGGTGTTCGACCTCTACCAGATTCACCCGAAGGAATGCGACATCGGCATGGGCTGGACGGCAAACTTCTGCGACGCGATTCCCGATTGGCAGAAGCCGGAGAACCTCGACCGAGCCATCGATCGCTTCCTATTGCACACGCTGGCTTACGGACACATCGGCTGGCTGGTGGAGGAAAGCCACGGTCTGGCGCGCACCGGTCGCTCCTATTACATGCTCCAACAAGTGCAGGCGAGGTACGGCCTGAAGGCGCCGACGCGGATTGCCTATTGGGATGGCACGAGCCTCGTCAGCGTTTCCGAGGCTCTCATTCGCGACCTGCCGCGGACGCGCCGGCAACTCCTGGTCGAGTATCCGGGCGGATTGCAGCTTTGGCTGAACGACCACCCCAGCGACAACTGGGATTTGCCGGCGATCCCCCCCGCAAGCGGCACGCATTCGAAGCATCGCCGCTCCTTGCAGGCCAACGCCGGAACGGCCAAGCTCGTTCTACCTCCGGCCGGTTGGGCGGCCTTCACGAAAGACGGAACACTTTTCAGCGCGTCCGCGTTGACCGGCACCAACCGCACAGACTATCTCCGCAGCCCGGCCTATGTTTATATGGATGGCCGCGGACAGTGGTTTGACGCGCCTGAAGCCGCCTCGAACGGCGCGCTCGCCATCCGCCCCGCAGGCAAGGCGCAACTCGAAGTGATCCGCATCTCGGGAACCGGCGGGTTCGTCGTGCGCCGGCCCTACCAGGTCCGCGGCAACTGCGTGAGTTGCGAGGCTTACGACGAGGAAGGCCAGAGGCTCGCCGCTCCGGCGCGGCACGACACGGGCCAGGAAACCCGGATCGAGCCCGTCGAGAACGCCATCGTGTACCGGCTTCGATTCGGGTCACGGCGATGAGCCTGGGCAACTGAGCCCTGTTCCTCGCCGCGTATGGAGACCGTCACTCGACGAGGGCACGGCAACTCCGGGGACCGTGGCGGGACGGCTTTCAGTTGGATCGCGCGTAAACCAGGACCACGGCACCGGGGCGGTCGGGGATGGTCACCGGGAGACCTTGTTCGGTGAGCTCACGACCGGAGAACTCCGGTTGCACGTCCGGCCGATCGAGACGGATGACCCGGTATCGCACGTCGGGCTCCAATCCTTGGAGCGGGAAGCGAGCGGATTCATAGACACTCTCTTGCCGGCGGAAGACTTGCACCATGCCTTGGCCGGCTTCGGGCCGGTCGAACTGCCAGGCCATCCAGAGCGCGTTGTCGCGGGTCCAGCGCGTGAGCGGATAGAAGTCGCCATAGAAGTTGCCGACCATCTGGCGCCATTCGCCGACCAACCGGCGCAGCGTCGCATAGTCGAGATCGGGCACGCGCAGGTCGATGCCGAAGCCCAGGCTGGGAGTGACATTGCTCCAAAACGCATAGGGCTCGACGGGAGTCTTGCCGCTGCCGTAGTAACTGGCGTTGCGCGCGGCCACCGTACCGGTGCCGTAATACGGCAACCAGAGTGAGAGGCCGGCAGTCATGCATTGGTGACCGGTGCTTTCGAAGGCATAATCGCTCCGCCAGAGCGGCACGGCGCGGCGCATCGTTTCCAGGTCGTTGCGCCGCCCCCCCGAGGCGCAGGAGTCGATGAGCATCTGCGGATGCCGCCGGCGCAGTTCGTCCCAATAGGCCAGATAGCCGGTGACGTGTTTGATTTCAGTGATCCCCTGGCGGTCGGGTGCATCGTTCTTCCGCCAGAGCGCCAGCGGATCCATGTTGAAATCCTGACGGTAGAGGTCGATGCCTTGCTCGGTGATGAGCTGGTCCACGTGCTCGGTCAGCCACGCCCGCGCCGCGTCGTTGCCCAGATTCAAGAGACCGCCCTGCGCGCCTCCCAGCACCCACTCCGGGTGATGCTTGGCCAGCCAGGTTCCGGCGGTAACGCGCTCCGGTTCGAACCACACGAGGGTCTTCATCCCGTGCTGGTGCGCCTGGTCGGAAACGGCGCGCAAGCCGCGGGGAAACCGGTTCGAGTCCACCAGCCAGGTGCCGACGTGAGGCCAGCCGCCGCCGTCATGCACATACCAACCGGCGTCCATCCACCAGTAATCGAGCTTGAGGCCCTCGGCCAGGTAACGGTCGATGAACAGCATCTGGTTGGTTTCGTTGGCCTTGATCATCTCATCGTATTGCCGGGAGCTGGACGCCACGAATTGCGGCGGCGGCAGCGCCCCGCCGGGCTTCGGCATCGAGTGGGCCATCATCCAGCGCCGCCAAAGGTTCTGCGCCCGAATCCAATCGCCTTTCCAGAATTGCAGGACGATGAGCGGGCTGCGGACTTCTTCGCCCGGCAGGAGCTTGAAGCAGGTCACCTCCTGGCCGGCGCGGATTCGGAGGCCCGTGGCCTGGTCGCGCGCAAAGTCGGCCGCCCACTGCCCTGGCCAGCCGACCACCGCAATCACCCCCTGCCCCGCCCATTGCAGATTGAAATAGGACCAATCGGTATTGGTCGGCCGACCGCCCGCGGCACCGATATGCCGGGTCTGGCCGGGCAGGAGCGGAGTCTCGAGCGGACCGTAGTCGTTGCCGTCGGCCGGCGAACCGCGGTTGTGATGCAAGAGAAACTCGCCCGTGTCCCCGCGGTCCAGTTCGATGTCCAAGGCCGCGAGCTGCTCGAGAATCGGCGTGTCGGTTGAAGCGGTGTTCTTGAAATAGAGAGTCCATTCCACGGTGGGAAAGTCGGGATACGCGACGCCGACGCAGCGCACCTCGAGGCCGGTTTGGGAGTCCGTCCAAGTGAGGGTGAGTTGCGTCAAGTTCCGCCCGAGCGGATAGGTGCCCGGTTGCTCGTGGTCCAGGACTCTCGAAGCCCGCTTCAAGGGCCAGGCTTTCAACAGCTCGGCCGACCGCCGTCCGCCATAGATGAAGGAAAACGGAGGTTCAGCAGCGAACAGGCGCTGGGCCCGCTCGTCCTGCAGCGGCAAGTCCGCCAGCCCCAATTCCCGGCCGTCGGCGAGCGTCACCCGGGCGTCCGCCCAATCGGCTTGGTCACAGGCGATCCCGTCGGGGGTTGGCTCGACCTGCAAAACGAACTCCGTCGCGCCGCCCAGTTCCACGTTGACCGACTGCGCGGCCATTCCCTCGCGCATCACGCCGGAACGGAACTTTTCCATGGCGGTGACGCGGACCGTAAAGTCCACGCTGCCGCGTCCCCCGCCGGTTTGTTCATTGCTATCGACTCCGAGAACGGCGGTGAAAGCCCTTCCCGGAGCCGGCAGCCGGACGAGGATCTCGCTCGGTGCATGGCAGTAAAGGCCCTGCGTGAAGAGCCGGTCCCCGAGCCGCAGCGGTTTGCCGCCGCGGGCGTTCTTCTGAACGGCGTCATGGTTCGCACGCACGACCAGGGCGGGCACGACGGATTGCCCGGACCCCTGGCCGCCGAAGCGGGCGGCGGTCCAGCGACGGGCCTCGGCCAACTCCTCGGGACTGACGGAGACCGCGCGCGCGGCAAACGAAGTAAGGAAAAGCGAGACGCCAGCCAGGTAGATCAGCCGCAAGTGCATGGCCGCATGGTGATTCTCCGCCGCGTTTCGGGCCAGCAGTTTCCCTGCCGCCGAAAGGTCACCTCCTCCACGCCGGGCAGTGCCCGAATCCGGGTGGTGGCGGTGGTGCGGCACTGCCCTGAGCCACCTCGGCGGCGCAGCCACCTATCCGAGAATGGGACACCACCCCTTTGCCGAGCCGGCTTGCGCCGCGGCATTCCGGACGGCTTAATCGCTCCCGATGGCCGCTCGCGCTCTCGAAACCGCTACGCATTTCCTCCGGTTGGCCTTGCGCCTCGCGCGGCGGGCGTACGGCTGGACGTCGCCCAACCCGCTCGTGGGGGCGGTGCTGGTGAAGCGCGGCCAGGTCATCGGCCGCGGCTGGCATCGGCGGGCCGGGGAACCGCACGCGGAAATCGAGGCTCTGCGGGATGCGGCCCGGCATGGCCGTTCCCCGGCTGGCGCCACGCTCTACGTGACCCTCGAACCGTGTTGCACGCATGGCCGCACACCGCCCTGCACCGACGCGATTGTCGCCGCCGGGATCCGACGCGTGGTCGTCGCCGCCACCGATCCTAATCCGGCGCACGCGGGGCGGGGCTTTGACGTGCTTCGCCGGGCCGGCGTTGAGGTCGAGTACGGCCTGCTGGCGGCGGAAGCGGCGCGGCTCAATGAAGGTTTCAATCACTGGATCCTTCGCCGTACGCCGTTCGTCACGGTCAAAGCCGCGATGACGCTGGATGGCAAGATCGCCACCGCCGGCGGCGAATCCAGGTGGATCACCGGCGAGCGGTCGCGCGCACACGCCATGCTCCTGCGCCTCGGGGCGGACGCGGTCCTGGTGGGCGTGAACACGGTGTTGGCGGATGATCCGCGTCTGACGGCGAGGGACCAAAAGACGGGAGGCGGAAGGCGGAAGGCGGAAGGTGGTGCACACCCAGCGGTGAAGTCGGTTCGGCGGTTGGTGCTGGATTCGCGGGCGCGCACGCCGCTGACCGCGCGGCTCGTAAGCGACGAGTTCGCCAGCCGGACCACGATCTACGTCGCCCAGGACGCGCCGGCCCGACGCGTGGCCGCTCTGGCCAAGCGAGTCGAGGTGGTCGCGACGCCCCTGCGCCAAGGTCGTCTGGATTTGCGCTGGATTCTGCGCCGGCTCGGCCGGGAGCACGTCACCAGTCTGCTGGTCGAAGGCGGGGGCGAAGTGAACGCGTCTTTTCTCGAACGGAGGCTGGCCCAGCGCGTGGCGTTTTTCTACGCCCCCAAAGTTCTGGGCGGACGCGCGGCCCGACGCGGCGTCGCCGGCGACGGCTTCAACGGTTGGCCGGGCATATTGCGGCTCCGCGATCTGGAATGGCGTCGGATGGATGAAGACTTGTTCCTCACGGCGCGGGTGGGAGCGGCTTGAAACTCAACGCGGCTCGCCTGAGACTCCGCCCGCCATGTTCACCGGCATCGTGGAAGAAACCGGCGTCGTCGAGCGGGTCCACCCGACCGACCAGGCCATTGAACTCACCGTCCGACCCCGCCTTTGCGCGCAGGGGCTCGAAGTGGGCGACAGCCTGGCCGTCAATGGTTGTTGCCTCACAGCGGTGAAGATCGTCGGTCGCGGCGCGCGGAAATCCGTGCGTTTTGATCTGCTTCAGGAAACCTGGCGGCGGACGAACCTCCAGTTCGTGAAGCCCGGTTCGCTCGTGAACCTCGAGCGTTCGCTTCGCGCCGACAGCCGGTTGGGCGGTCATTTCGTCACCGGGCACATCGATGGCGTGGGCCGGATCCGGCGCTGGGAGCGTGCCGGCCAGGATTGGGTGCTTGACCTCGACGCGCCGGCCGAGGTGATGCGCTACGTCGTGTTCAAAGGCTCGGTCGCGCTGGACGGCATCAGCCTCACGGTGGCGGAAGTGTTCAAGCAGGGCTTCCGCATCTGGATCATCCCGCACACGTGGCAAGTCACCGCCTTGCGCGAACGCGAGGCCGGCGACGCCGTGAACCTCGAAGCCGACCTGGTCGGCAAATACGTCGAGCAGATGCTCGGCAAGATGGACCTGAGAACACGGTGAAACGACTCATCCCCGGCGGGTTTCTGCTCGCCATCGAAGGCATCGACGGCGCCGGCAAAAGCGTCCAGGCGAAGGCCGTGGGCGCGGCACTGGCCGGGCGCGGCTGGGATGTCGTTTTGACGCGCGAACCGACCGACGGGCCGTGGGGACGATTGCTTCGCGCCTCGGCCAGCCACGGCCGCCTTTCGCCGCAAGCCGAACTCGACGCCTTCCTCAAAGACCGTCAGCAGCACGTCACGGAGTTGATCCGCCCGAGCCTCGCCGCCGGGAAGGTCGTCATTACCGACCGCTACTACTTTTCAACCGTGGCCTACCAGGGCGCGCGCGGCTTTGACCCGGCCGAACTGCTGCGCCTGAACGAGGCGTTCGCCATCGAGCCCCACCTGTTGGTGATCATTGACCTTCCGCCCGGGCAGGCCCTGGCGCGGGTCGGGCACCGCGACGGTCAGGGCAACGAGTTTGAGACGCTGAGCCAGCTCACGCGGACGCGGGCCATCTTCCACGCGTTGGACAAGCCTTATCTGGTTCGGCTCGACGGCACCCGCGAACCGGATCAGGTCCGGAACGAAATCCTCGCGGCGGTGGACGCTGCCCTGGCGGTCCGGCAGGCGGCCGCGTCGGGTGGAGGCGGACCGGGCGGCGCTACCGGTTCTTGAGCCGGTGCATCGTGACCCGCTTCAGTTCGCGCTCGGACTCGCGGCGTTTCAAATCCTCGCGCTTGTCGTACTGCTGCTTGCCTTCCCCCACGGCGAGGGCCACCTTCACGCGCCGGTTCTTCCAATAGAAGGCCAGGGGCAGGAGCGCGCGCCCCTTGATGGCCGCGGCCTCCTGCAGCTTCCGGATTTCCGAACGGTGAAGCAGCAGCTTGCGCGGCGCCGTGGGCGCGTGGTTTTGACGGTTGCCCTGGGCGTATTCGTCGATGTGGGAGTTGTAAAGCAGCACCTCGCCGTTCTCGACGCGGGCGAAGGCATCGGCGATCTGCCCGCGGCCGGCCCGAAGCGACTTCACCTCCGTACCGTGGAGCACGATCCCCGTCTCGTAGGTTTCGAGGATGTGATAATCGCGACGCGCCTTCGTATTGGTGACGATGTCAGCCATGAACAATTCGAGCCCGGAAGGCAGGCCCTGGGGGCGCGCGATGCCCACCGCGGCTCAGCTCCGCCGGCGCCGTTTGGCCGTCGGTTCTGGCTCGGCGATCGGCGCCAGGCTTTCGAAGGTGATGCGGTCCTCAACGATCTCCCGCAGGGCGATATCGGCGGCGCCCAGGGTTTCGTAATCCTCGATCAAAGGCCGGCTGTTACCGCCCCCACCCGAGTTCAACTGGCGAACCCGCCGGGAAACGAGGTTCACGAGGATGTTGGGGTTGACGACCTTTTCCAGTGCTTTGCGACAAAGTTCAGTGTTCAAATTGCGTGATCTTCTGGGTTCGACCGGGAAAGGGAGCTTAGCGCGAATCGAAAGGCTGGCAACAGCAATGTGCGCACAGCAATTGTGCGCGCGAGGAGGGGAGGGGAGGTGGGGCGCGGGTGCGACCGTCGGCTGCATCTCCAGGTTGCGCTTCGGGCCTGCGGGATGGCTGCCCGGAAAGTTGGGGCCCTTGACCGTCGCGTGGTGTGCGTGATCGCTAGCAGCCTGTCGGACTTGCGTCGATAGGCAAGCGGGCGTGGTTGTGGTATCCGGGATACGCGCTGGGATTAGAGGCGTGATTGGGGCGATGGTTCCCAAACCAGGGTCGAGTACTGGGGTTTCAGGCGTGCCCAGGGGCAAGAATTGATCGCCCGCGGGAGGTCGCGGCCCTTCGGCGCCGTTTTCACCGCGTCGCCGCCAGTTTTATTCCCCTGCCCAGCGTGTGCAGCCGGCGGAAGTTGTAGGCCAGGCACACCAATTCCCATTCCAGCGCCACCTTGTTCACCCCACGCAGGAGAAACTGTCGAAATCCCAACTCCCCTTTGATGATCCCGAACACCGGCTCCACCGTCTGCTGCCGCAACTTGTAGAGCGCCTTGCCCGCTCTCCTCTTCAAACCGTACCGCATCACCTGCCTGCGCGTTGTGGCCCTGTTCGAAGTGTTCCCCGCTGCCCGCTTTCATGATCCGGCTCTCCGGATCCGTGAAATTGTACTGCTCCTTGGGTTCCGGACTCGGGGCCTTGCATGTGGCCACCAAGCCGCATTTCAGCCCGGACGCAGAATGCCTTGTGGTTCTGCTTCTCAACACCCGGCGCCGGGTCAAGGGTCACCAGTTGCTGACTATTGGGACCATGGACTCGCTCCTGGTGCATCCCCGCGAAGTGTTCCGAACGGCAGTCGTCTGCGCCGCCTACGCCATCGTGTTGATGCACAACTTATGTGCCGCAGCACATAAATTATGTTATGTGCAGCGCCGATTTATGTGCAGCCACCGATCGGCGGTGCTGACGTTCGCGCGGGTTTTACGGCGAAAGGAGGGTTATGCTTGAAGGCAAATCACTCCTGCGTCCTCCGCCAGACCCGCCCGTTCGCAGATTGAGGATCGAGGCTGTGGGCGATTTCTGGAAGGGCCTCACAATACCGAAAATCCGGCTCATGGGACGCTGGCTTGAGCGAGCTGGGTTCCGACCGGGGAATCGCGTTCATGTCACGTGCGTTGCTCCCGGAATGATTGAGCTCCGCGCCTCTGACGCCGCGCCGGATGAATCGAAGCCGACCTCATCCGGGCAGTCCGAACATCCGTTGTGACGCGATCCTCAGCTCGACACAACTCCACATAACCGCTGCGTTCTTTCGGGACGCAGCGGCTTTTTCCAGAAGGCGGGACTGCGCGTGGCAAGGCCGGGGCGATCGCGGCGGATTTTGGACACTGCAACTTCAAAACCATAACCGTTCACTTTGGCTCCGCCGTTTTCAATCCCAAACGGTCAACCCGTATGCTCGAATTCTGGTTCAAAGAAAAACGCACGTTGGTCGATTTCCGCCGAGGCCTGCTCGGACCTCATTTCGACGGCTTCGCCGCTTATCTCCAAGCCAAAGGCTACGCTCCCCACACAGGCTGCGTCATTCTCGCCAAGTGTTGCCAACTCAATGGCTTCCTGGTGGAGCAACGCGTCTCGCACTGTGACCAACTGGGCGAGGCCCAGGTCGAAGCTTTCTTGCGGGCCTATTTCGCCCATCTTCCCAACCCACCCCGGGGTTATTCAGCCCTTCACACGGCGCGGGCCGCGATCAGGCATCTTTTCGATTACCTGATTCAGATCCAAGTCCTGAAGCCACCGAAGCCTGAACGGATCGTCCAGCCCTTTGACTGGCTCCTGGAGCCCTATACGCGTTATCTCCGAGTCGAGTGCCAGTTCTCCGAGGTTACGATCAAACGGTGCCGCGTCCAAGTCAGCTCCTTGCTTGAGGCGATGGGCCGAAGCGCGCAGCGCGAGCGGTTCCCAGCCCTCAAGGCCGCCACGGTCGAGGGCTTCGTCAAAGAGTTGCTCCGAATCAGCACGGCCCCAGAAGCCTTGGCTGGAACCTTACGCCGATTCTTCCGCTACTGCGCATCCCGGCGTCACGCCCCCGCCGACTTCTCGGGGTTGGTGCCGCCCATCCGTCGCTATCGGCATGCCTCCCTGCCCAAGGGGCTGGATGACTCGGTGCTGGGAAAAATGCTCAAGGCGATCCCGCGAGACACACCCGTTGGGGCTCGGGACCATGCGATCCTCGTGCTGCTGATGGCCTACGGCATCCGGGGTGTTTCAGCGGCCCAATTGCTTTTGGATGATTTAGACTGGCAGCACTCGCGGATCCGGATCCGCGCCCAAAAGGGCGGCAAGGAAGTGGTCTTGCCGCTCATGCAGGCGGTGGGTGAAGCCCTGATTCAATACCTGCAACATCGCCCAGGACAGACCCTGTGCCGCCAGCTTTTTCTCAGCGCCAAAGCTCCTTTTCGTCCGCTCGACAGCGTCGCCATCTCCATGATCGTGCGCCGCCACCTCGAACACGCGGGCGTCAAAACCGCCGGCAGCGGCTCACGCAGCCTCCGCCACTCCTGGGCGATTCGCGCTCTGGCCCATGACTCGCCCATCAAGGCTATTGCCGATGTTCTGGGCCATCGTTACATCGACACGACTTTCATTTACGCCAAGGCCAACCTCGCCTCACTTCGTCAGGTCGCCCTGCCGTGGCCAGTCAAGGACTGAGTTTATGGGCACGTGTCTTTTTCGCAGTCCGCTGGCGCCTCGGCTCCAGGCCTTTTGGGAAACGCATTACGCACGAAGCCGGGGTGGACTCAGCAATCAGAAAATCCTGATTTACCTGGATCGCTTCCTGACTGGCGAACTCAAACCGGGGCAAACGATCAGTCGCCCAGTTGTGGAGCGCTGGAATGAAAGCATGGCTTCCTTGAGTCCAAACACCCGGATCAATCGGCTTTGTATTCTGCGCCGGTTCTGCCGCTACCTGCACTATTTTGATCCCGAGACCTGCCTCATTCATCAAAGCTTCTCGCCGCGGCGGACCCGGCCGGCGCCTCACATCTATACTCGTCAGGACATCCGCCGCCTCATGGCAGCGGCACGGCAACTCGGCCCGTCGGGAAGCCTGCGACCAGTCGTGGCCGCGAACTTGATCGGGCTTCTTTACGCGACGGGCCTCCGCATCGGGGAGGCCTTGAATTTGACGCTGCGGGATGTTGATCTCCAGCGCCGGGTCATTGAGGTTCGCGAGGGCAAGTTCCAAAAGTCCCGATACGTGCCCCTCTCGCCCTCCGCAGCCCGGCGGGTGAAAAAGTATTTGCGCCAGCGTCGGAGCGCTGGCTTTTCAATCGCTCCCACGGCGCCGGTGTTCCTGAATATCATCGGCACCCGGCACGGACATCCGGGCTTCGTGACGCTCTTTCTGGAACTGCTGCGCAGCCTTGGCCTGCGCGGTCCCAAGGGGCAATCCGGCCCGCGCATCCACGACTTGCGCCACACGTTTGCCGTGCATCGCCTCCTGGCGTGGTATCGGCAGGGCGCCAATCTCGCGGCCAAACTTCCGCTGCTCTCAACCTATCTGGGTCATAGCACCATCACCGGCACGGAAATCTACCTCCAGGCCACAGCCCAGTTGCTGGAGAGCGCCGGCCAGCGTTTTCACGCCCATTTTGCCATTCCACTCCGCCCTCGGACCAAACGCCATGACACGGCCTGACCTCGGAACTCTGATTCGGAACTTCTTCGAGCAATACCTGGTCTCGCAGCGGGGGCTCAGCGGCCAGACCGTGCTGGCGTATCGCGACACCTGGAAGCTCTTCTTGCAGTTTGCCTCCAGGCGACATCGTAAAACCAGCATCGGTCTGACGTTGGAAGAGCTGACACCGGACACGGTCCGTCACTTCTTGGCCTACTTGGAGCGCGAGCGGCACAATGCGGTGCCCACGCGGAACAACCGGTTGGCAGCCATTCACTCCTTCTTTCAATACGTGGCCCAGACCGACCCGCGTTACCTGGCCCACTGCGAATCCATTCTCGCGGTTCCGTTCAAGCGCCATGCGCAGCGCGTGCCCGAATACCTGGAGCGGTCGGAGGTCCTGAAGATCTTCGCGCAGATCAACTGCCGAACGCCGCTGGGACGACGCGACGACGGCCTGCTCCGGCTGCTCTATAACACGGGCATGCGTGCCCAAGAGCTGGTGAACCTGGATGTCAACCACGTCCGCTTCAGCCGGCCTTACCACGTGCGCATCCTTGGCAAAGGCCGCAAAGAGCGAACCTGCCCGCTGTGGACGGAAACAGTCCAAGCCATCAAAACCTACCTGGCGGCGCGCCCGGTGCGCCTGGATGAAGCCGTCCCCCTGTTCGTCAACACGGAGGGGAATCGGCTCTCGCGTTTCGGCTTGCGGCACATCATTGCCCATCGAGTGGCCGAAACTGCAAACGTCTGCCCGTCGCTGTTCACCCGGAAGGTAACTCCCCACACCTGGCGCCACACCACGGCGATGCACCTGCTCCAGTCCAATGTTGATCTGAACATGATCCGTTCGTGGCTGGGCCACGCTTCCATCGAGACGACCAATGGCTACGTCGAGATCGATCTGGAGATGAAACGCAAAACGCTTCAGTCGGCGGAAAAACTGATCCCAACTCCAGGGCAAGCACGGAAGCTCGTGGCAGAAAAGCCCATTCCTTCGTGGTTATCGGGGCTCTGATTATGTGCAGCGTCGCACCCAAGACACACTTCATTCATCAGCTTCACTCCGAGGTGGCAGCAATCCAGCACCTTACAAGATCATAAACCGGCGCTGCACGTAACCAACTTATGTGCCGCAGCAC
>CAVTMT010000012.1:0-50722 GCA_963735925.1 uncultured bacterium | reverse complement strand
GGGCGCGGTTCTTCCGGCGGGCCTTCGACCTCATGGTGGCGAAGTAGGCGGCGCGTCCGCCCACCACACGGCCCCTCGGGCAACCGGGGGGCCTTTTCGTGGTTGGATCGGATCGAGAACCGCCGCGAGAACAGCCGAGAACCGGGGTCGAGGCGGTTTTGGACTACGGGCCAGGGGTAGGGCTACGGCCCGCGGGTCGAAGCGTAACGTTCCGGCTTGGACGTGCGAACGTCCTGCCACCCGCTCGTGGAAGGTTTCTGCGCGGCCTGCAAGCCCGCCGACCGTCGCCCTCCGTGGCAGTGGTGCGAGGAACACGTCCACGTCGATGAAACCTCGCCCCTGCCGGGCCGCTGGCGTTCGGACGCCTCGCCCTGGGTGAAGCCGGTCATGGAAGACTTCGCCAACAACAGCGTCCGGGACATCGCCGTTCAATGTGCCGCCCAGAGTGCCAAGACCCAGACCGTGATGAACTGCGCCTGCTGGGCCATCGCCGAAGACCCCGGCCCGGCCATGTGGGTGACGGCGACCAAGGACGAACTGCGGGACTTTCTCCGCGACCGGCTGACGCCGACCTTCGAGACCTGCCGGCCGGTCAAGGAACGGATGGCGGAGCCGACCTTGGCCGGGTTCGCCTTCGACGGGATGCCGTTCTATGCGGGGTGGTCGGGCTCGAAGGCGCGGCTGCAGTCCAAACCCATCCGCTGGCTCTTCTGCGATGAGGTGCGCAACTATCCGCCGGGCCGCTTGGAGATGGTCCTGAAGCGGACGCGGTCCTTCTGGAACTCGCGCCGGTTCCTGATCTCGACGCCGGGCACCAAGGGCGACGCGATGGACACGGCCTACCGCGCCGGGGACCAGCGGCTCTGGCAGTTCGAGTGCCCCGCCTGTCAGCAGCATCAGCCGCTCAAGTTCGAGCAGTTGAAGTGGGACACTAACGACACCACCAAGCCCGAGGGCAAATGGCGGTTCGACGCGCTCGCCGACACGATCCGGTTCGAGTGCGTCGGGTGCGGCCACCGGATCAAGGACACGCCCGTGGACCGGCGTTGGATCGAGAACCACGGGCAGCTTCGTGTCGCAGAACGCCAACGCGCCGAAGTCGAAGGTCAGCTACACCTGGAATGCGCTCCTGCCCCACTGGATCGAGTGGCGGTCCATCGTCGAGGAGTTCCTGGCCGCCGTCGACGCGATGCGGATCGCCGGCGACATCGAGCCGATGTTCACCTTCGTCACCGAGACGCTGGGCGAACCGTGGGACCTGGACCGCTGGCTGGTCACCAGCGACGACTACCTGCAGCAACGGAAGGGGGACTATGACTTCGGCGACGCCTGGCCGTTGGAGAAGACCCGGTTCCTGGCCGCGGACCGTCAGGCGCGCGGCGGCGAGCATTACTTTTGGGCCTGCCGGGCGTTCGGGCCGGGCGGGGCGAGCCGGCTGATCGGATATGGTCGGTGCAACACCACTTCCGAACTGGAAGAAGTCCGCCGGCAACTGAACGTCCCGGTCATCAACGCGATGATCGACACGGGCTTCAAGGCGTCCGAGTTGTACCGGTTCTGCCTGGCGACGGGCTGGAAGGCGATGAAGGGCGATGACGCCGAGTGGTTCCTGTCCCAGGACCCGCGCACGGGCAAGACGGTCCGGCGGGTGTGGCGTCGCGTGCTGGTGGACCCGAGCCTGGGAACGCGCCGGGCGCGGGTCCGGCGCCACCTGCCCCTCTTCCAGTGGTCCAATCCCAGCCTGAAGGATCACCTGGCCCTGTTCACGCACGGCGTGGTGGGCGAGTGGACCGTCCCTCGGAGCAGACTGGCCGTGACTATGTGGAACAGATGACAGCCGAGGTCCGGGAGGAGCGTGAGGACTCGCGCGGTCGGATCAAGGTGCTGTGGGTCCAGAAGCGCCGGGACAACCACTACCTGGATTGCGAGCTGATGATCGACGCGGCGGCCATTATTTCCGGGTTGTTGAGGACCTCGCAGGAAGAAGCTGGTTAGAAACAGGGAAGGGAACTGCGTAGGGCAGCGGAGGCAATCAGGCGGCAGACCGTTTGCTCGATTCGCTACGGTTGAACGAAGCCGCTTCGCGGCGGTGACAGGCGGCGTCGAACGAAAGCGTGCTGTAGCTAACCTCGACGAAAGCGGACGATGATCCAATGTGCGAGTAGGGTGACTACAATGGTAGTTCCTCCTAAGACGATCGAGTGGAGCCACCACGGTTGGACATGCAGGATCACGTCGCTCAAAGTGATGCCACAGATGAGGCCTATGCAGAGCGCGAGGGTAAACCTCTTATCGAGTGTGGACTTTGTCGAGGTGTCTGGTGTGTTCATTGGAGTAAGCGTGTTAATCGCCTAACATTGGTATTCGGCGACCTACTTAACGCAGTATTGTGCGTCACGTAAAAACATGCTCCCCCGCTCCTGGTTTGTCGAGAATGAGTTGCGTAAACGGCGATCCGAGGGACCGCACGACAAACGCGAGCTTGAGCGAAGCGATTTGCTCCGGGCGCCGCGTTGCTTCCGGCACCGCCACACGGTTGAAGCGTAACGTTCCCGCTGGGGCGTGACGGCACGTCCAAGACTCGAAGTGCGGATGCTGGTCCGGGCACTGAAGCTGCAACTGACCGAGGGAGACCACCCTGGTCGGCGCCCTGGAAGCGTTGGTGACCCAGAAGTGGACCGCCAGCGTGGTCAACGGCCAGACGATCCTGTCCACCGCCGAGGCGGGCGGTTCGGTCACGTTCACCTTCGAGCGCGCCTACACCCCGGCCGAACTGGCGGTGATGGCGGAGGAAGCCCTGGAGTGGGTCAACACCCTCGCCGACCCGGAGAACCCGCCGCTCGACGTGCCCCGGTACAACCGCCTGCACCCCACCTTCCACAAAGCTGTCCTGTGATCCCGTTCCTGCGTCGTCTGTTCCCCACGCCACCGCCGAAGCGGGCCTCCGTCAGTCGCCCGCCGCCGGTGGCCAACACCGCTGCGCCGACGGTGACGCCCGTCCGGCACTACTTCGAGGCGTTGAACACCGTGGACCATCGGACGCCGATCCCGGCCACGGGCCTCTACGTTCACCGGCTGCTCTCCAAGTTCAACCGCCTCCAACTGGCGTCGGTCGCCCGTTACCTCTGGGACAACGTCGGCCTGGTGTTCTATGCCACCGACCTGGTGGCCAACTACTCGACGCCCGATGATCCCGCGCGCGGCGACGCTCGACCGGAAGTGGAACGAGGCGGCCAACGGCCTGTTCGATGACTGGGCGGGCCGGGCCGACTTCACCGGCCGGTTCGACTTCTGGGACCTGCAACGGCTGGGGAGCTTCTATCTCGACACCGACGGCGAGGTGTTCGCCTTGTGGACCGACGAAGCGGGCTTCCCGCAAATCCAGCTTCTGGAGTCCTGGCGGATCGACAAACCCACCGCCGCGGATGAGCGCATCTTCGATGGCCTCCAACTCGACACCCAGGGCCGGGTCCTGGGCTACTGGCTCGACGGCCAGACCTTTCTCGACGCCAACGCCCTGGTCCACCTGTTCGATTTGGAGCGGTACACCCAGTACCGGGGGATGAGCCCGATTCGGCGCGGGGCGAATGACATGCGGGATGGCAATGACATCAAGGGCTTTCAAAAGGTGCTCTCCAAGCTCTCGACCGTTCTGACCCTTGCCATTCAGGGCGCGCCGCTCGAGGAGAACCCGTGGGGCAGCCCGCCCGAACCCGCGGGGGAAGCCCCGACCGAAGAAGAGCCGCCCGCCGAGACCAACGCCAAGCAGCGCAGCTTCACGGTGGCCGACCTGGTGGCCGGGGACATCCCGACGGTGCCCGAAGGCCACGAGTTGAAGCAGGTCAACACGCCCAGTGCCCCGGCCAACAACATCGAAGTCATCAGCTACCTGGCCGGCTGTTTCGTGGCGGGGATGGGCCTGCCGCCGGCCTTCTTCCTGGACGAGAAACTGACCGGCCCCAATCAGCGGGCGGTCAACGGCAAGGCGCAACGCAAGTTCGACCGGCGCAAACAGGTGGCCGCCCGCCTGGGCCGGTCGGCGTGGGTGCGGGTCATCAGCCATTCGATTGCCAGCGGCAGCTTGCCGCCAACGGACGGCTGGGCGCGATGCGACTTCATCGGGCCGTCCAAGATCACGATCGACGCGGGGCGCGAGATGGCCCAGGAGCGCGAGGATGTGGCGCGGGGGCTGATGAGCCGGCGGGACCATTACGGCAACCGGGGCCGGTCCTGGCGGCGGGAGACCGACCAGGTGTTCGAGGAGATCGACTACATCCTGGATCGGGCCGGTGCGGTCGCCGCCGAACACGGCATCCCCATTGAGACGGTCATGGCCAGCTTCGGCCTGAACGCGGCCAAAGGCGCCCCACCGACTTCCGCCCCGAACGTCACCCCTATTAGTGAAGATGCACAACGCTCTGACGATGCTGGCGACGCAGGTGCCCCTGATTGAGGTCCGGGCCGGCCGGACCCTCCTTCACCACCTGCTCGAACCTGCCGCCGCCGAGCCCGACTCCTGGCGCAAAGCACGGGCGGCTCTGGCGCCCCGCGCCACGGTCGAGAACGGCGTTGGCACGCTGGACATCAGCGGTGTGCTGGCCTACCGGCCCGACCTCGGGGAGATGTTCTTCGACGGGTTCGAGGACAGCGCCGAGGTGCTGGCCGCCTTCCGCCGCCTGGAAGCCGACCCGGAAGCCAAGGCCATCGTCCTGAACGTCAACTCCCCCGGCGGGTTCTCGGTCGGCGGCGCGGAGATCGCCGACGCGGTCTTCAAATCGGCCAAGCCCACCGTGGCCTGGGTCGGGGGCCTGATGTGCAGCCTGGCTTACTGGATCGGTTCCCAGGCCAGGGCCGTGATTGCCACCCGCAGCGCGCTGGTGGGCAGCATCGGGGCCTACGTCTCGGTGGTGGACTTCCACCGACTGCTGGCCAATGCCGGCATCGAAGTGAAGGTGTTCACCAACAAGGAAGGGACCTTCAAGGCGGCGGGGATGCCGGGCGCGCCCATCAATGACGATCATGCCGCCGAGTTCACCCGCCAGGCCCAACGGTCCTTCGACGTGTTCCGGGCCGACGTGCTACGCGCGCGGGAGTCCGTCGCCGAAGAAGCCATGCAAGGCCAGGTGTTCGACGGGCACCAGGCCAAGCGCCAGGGGTTGGTGGATGCCCTGGGCGACCTCGACTACGCCCGGGCGGTGGCCCGCCGATTGGCCCGCTGATCCGAACGTCGCCCCTTATGTAGAGAGTGATGACGTATGCCTGACAAAATGAACCTCCCGGACCAGGAAGACATCCTGGCGACCAACGAACGGCTCGGTGCCGAGAACCAGCGGTTGACGGCGGAACTGACCGCCGCGACCGACCTGCTCGAAACCGCCCAAGCGCAGACGAGTGCCGCGTCCCAACGCGCCGATGAACTCGCCGGTCGTGTGGGCACCGTCGAACTCGCCGCGAAGGTGGCGGGTGAGGAACTGACCCGCCTCAAAGCGGAGAACGCGCAGATGACCGCGAGGATGGCCGACTTCAACGCGGCGGTGGCGGCGGAGGTCCAGAAGCTGGGCCTGCGCCCCAAGGCCGCCGCCCACAAGGAAGCCCCCGCCCAGACCGATCTGACGCCCACCCAGCGCGTGCTGGCGGCCAAGGGCCTCGGCTCGCTCGCGGAACTCGCGGGTGCAAGAAGCCAGAAGACAGAAGACAGAATTTAGAATGACATCAGGCCGCTCGCGCGGCCGGCACCCCACGAACTCGCAGCTCCCAACTCCTAACTTCTAACTCCTAACTTCTACCCCCCCATGCCTACCACCATCAGCGATCTCTGGATCCCCGACATCTGGCTGCAAACGATGCGGGAGAAGCAGGCCACCTTCCCGACCCTGCTCAACTCGGGCGTCGTCGTCGATAACCCCAGAGCCGCGGAACTTGCGTCCGGGCCGGGTGAAGTCGCGATGATCCCCTTCTTCAAGGACATCACCGACCAGGACGACGAAATCCAGGTCGAGAACGCCGAGCCGGCCGTGGACAACAAGATCACGTCCGGCCAGATGAAGGCCGTCGCCTGCAACCGGGTGTGCAAAAGCTCGGCCACGGCGTTCGCGGCGCAACTTTCGGGTGAAGACCCCGTGGGCGAGATCACCGCCCAGATGGTCCAGCGGCGGTTGAAGCAACGCCAGAAAACCCTGCTGGCCCTGGTGCGCGGCGCGTTCGGTTCCGCGGGTGCCTCCGGTGCTGCCGCTCCGCTGAAGGCCGTCCGGGTCGATGCTTTTGACGAATCGGGCGATGGCGCCACCGCCGACCAGTTGATGGGCGTCGAACTGTTCATTCACGCCAAGAGCCTGATGGGCGAACTGGCCGATGACTTGATGGACGGGGCGCTCTGGTTGCATCCGACCATCCTGGCGGCGTTGGAACTGGCCGATGAGACCAGCTTCGACAAGGCCAGTCGCGGTCCCTGGACCATCCGCACCTACCGGGGCATCCCGATCTACACCAGCGAGTCGCTGGTCCGGGCGGGCACCACCAACGGGTTCGTCTATGACACCTACCTGCTGGCCCGAGGCATCGTCGCGCGCGGCGAGAAGCCGCAGAAGACCGACGTGGTCGATGTGGCTGCGCTCCAGATGGAGAAGAAGTTCGGGCTCAACAACGAAATCCTCTACGACCGCACGAGGTTCGTGCTGCACGTGAACGGGCTGAAGTGGGTGGGCACGCCGGCCGCCGAGAGTCCGAGCAACGCCGAGTTGGGGACCATTGCCAACTGGAACCTGGTGCTGGCCACGGCCAACCGGGTCGGGGCGGTGTGCATCCGCACGAATGGGTGAAGTCAGAAGTCAGGAGTCAGGAGTCAGAAGATTATGGCACAGGTTGATCCTTATCCGCAGGCAGTGGCGCTGAGCGCGCTGGACTTGAAGCGGGTGCAACGGCTGCAAGTCGAGAAGGGTCGGGAGGCCCGGCTGCGCCGCCTGGCCCGAAGGAACCGCGACGTGGCGTGGCTGGTCGAGGAACACGCGAAGCTGAGCAGAGGAAAGCAGGGAACAAGAAGTCAGAAGTCGGAAGTCAGAAGTCAGAATGATGGCAGGCCGCTCGCGCGGCCGCAGGACTCCTGACTCCTCCCTCCCATGACCCTGACGCAACAATCGCGCGTGGCCGGGTTCCGGGCGCAACTGAGCGTGCGCGGGGTCACGGTCATGCTGTTGCCGGACCGTGGCACCTTCCAGGCGCTGGTCGAGCAGTACGGCGGGCCACAACCGGGGTCGGTCGCGGACTCGGGACCGCAAGTGCTGGAACCCGAGAGCCGGAGCGCGGTGCGCCTGGCGATCCTCAAGGAGGACTTGGGGACTGTTGCCGTATCGATCGGCGACGTGTTCCGGGACACGGCCGGAGCCACCGACTACCGGGTCGTGCGGATCGAGCGGGAAGGGATCGACGTGGCGGCGCGGTTCACGTGCGAAGTGGAGGCCCAGCCATGAACGAGGCCGTCCAGGTGGACACCCGCAGCTTCGAGAGCGCCATGAACCAGTTCATCGCGCTCAAACGCATCAGCCTGCGGGAGGGGCTCAGGTTGCAGGCCGGGTTGCTCGCCGACGAACTGGTCCGCGACACGCCGCCCGAGAAGGGCACCGTCCAGGGCAAGGCTTACGGCGCGCGCAAGGCGGGCGAGGCGCGGCTGGACCGGGACATCCGACGGGCGGTTCGTCCGCTCGACCCGTCGAAGTGGAACTCCGAGCCCCTGGCCGACCTGATCCGAGAGAAGCGGTACGAAGCCCTGCAACTCGCATTCCGCAACTTCAGCAGCGAACGGATCGTGCCCTTCGCCCCCGCCGTCCACGAGCAGGCCCGCGACGAAGACGGCCGCGTGCGCAAGTCGAGGAACCGGGCCACGCCCGATTACCGCGAGGAAGCGGCCTACGACCGGCAGATGCGCCGACGCGTGGGCCTGGCCAAGGGCGGCTGGGTGGCGGCGCAACGCGCACTCGGGCGCAAGGTCCAGGCATGGCTGCTGCCCCACGCGTGGGTCGGCGATTTCGTGGACCAGACCGATGCGGCCGAGCCGCGGGTCCAGATCGTCAACCAGGCGTATTGGGCCGGGGGCCGGCTGGCGGGCGTGATCGTGGCCAAGGCGATGGCCCGGCGCGAAGGCCGGATGCAACGCTGGATCGAAGGCGCCCTGGCCGCCAACGCACGCAAGGCGGGCCTCGCATGAACCTGCGTGACGTTCAGCCCGCCGTGAAGACGCTCTTGGAAGCCCATCCCCAACTGGCCGGGGTCCCGGTCGTGCTGGATGACGGGTTGGGCGAGGCCAACCGCGAGCGGGTCGCGGCCTTGAAGACCCAGGGCCTCTGCCTGCTGGTCTGGCGGGTCGAGAGCGGCGGGGTCCTGAGCGCGTCGCGGACCGGCACGGTGGCCCAACTCCTGGCGATCTACGTGTTCGTCGAGGAGAACGTCGCCGTCGCCCGCGGACCGGGCGGGTTGAACCTGGGCCACGAAGACGCCACCCAGGCCGTGATGGCTGCCCTCTCCGGTGCCCGCGTCGGTGCGGAGCGCCTGGTCCTCGATGACCCGCCCTTCGAGAACCTGGGCAAGGTCAATGGCGTCAACCGGGTGCTGGTCAGCGCCCTGGCCGAACACATCACCCGCCCATGACTCCCGCCCGCATTCATAACCTTTCCCTGCTCGCCATTGGCTTGTGGTGTCTCCACTGCGGGACGCTCATCGTGCTGGCCGTGAGCCCCGAGGTCGAGGCGGTGAGCCGCGTCGCCGAGGTCGCGCGCGAGAAGGACGTGGTCTGGCTCTCGCTGGCCACGGCGATCGCGGCCATCGCGTTCTCCGCCTGGCTGGTGCGCCAACTGGTGGCGCTCCAGTTCCAGGCGACCGCGGCCGTGGACAAACTGCGACTTGAACTGGAGGGGCGCCCCTGCGCCTACCTCCGCGACCCCCCACCCACCCCGAACCGACACCACCCATGAACCCCATCCTCATCGGCGACACCGAAGCCCACGAGAAGCTCACCGCCCGCGTCTATTTCCTGCGCGACGGCGACCCGGCCTACTGCGACCTGGGCAACGTCAAGGAATACAACGAAGCCCACGAATACGCGGCCGTGACCCGCGTGGTGGCCGAGAAAGGCTACCGGCGCACCAGCGACGAACAGATCGACGTGGTCACCGCCGCCTGGGAGTTCACCCTCGACGAACTCGACGCCCCGTTGATCCGGGCGCTCAAGCTGGGCACCCAGGGGGCCAACGTCGAGCAGGCCGCCGCCGCCGCGCCCACCGGTTCGACCGGCATCCTCAACTGCGCGCGGGACGTGTGGTACAACCTCGGCGCCTTCGGCGTGAGCGAGGTCGTTGCCAAAATCCCGGGCGTCGGGGAAGGTGAGTTCATCACGCTGCCGACCGCGGCTTACGTCCTGGACACGGGCGCGGGCAAGATCAAGTTCGTCAATGACCTGGTGGTGGGGGTGAGCGTCACGCTCACGTTCGGCAAGCCCGCCGTCACGTTCGAGGCCTTCACCGGCCTGGACAGCCCGCAGACCCAGGGCTTCGCCCAAATCTTCGAGTACAACCAGTTCTCGGAAATCCCGCTGCGGGTGACCGAGTGCCGGGCCACGCTGCGGGCCACCGAGTTCCCGACCCAGTCCGGCGAGTTCGGCACCTACAAACTGCGCCTGACCGCCCTGTCCAAGCCCACCATCAAACGCCGCGGCCGGGCGATCTAGCCCCAACCCCACTGCGGCGGGGGCGCGGGTTCGCCTGCGCTCCCGCCCTGACCCGAGAACGCCATGAATGACCTGAACATTTTGCATCCCGTCCGGGAGGTATCCGTCACCGGCCACGGCCCGGTCGAGGTCCGCGAGTTGCGCTGGAAAGCGGCCCTGGCCTATGTCGAGAAGCTCTCCGGGGCGCTGGGCGAGTTCATCGAAGGCGGCCGGCTGGTCGTGACGTCGGAGAAGCTCGCCGGCGTCCTCGCCCGGAGCGGTGAACTGGCCGGCGAACTGATCCAGCGTTCGACCTCCCTGAGCCCCGACCAGGTGGCTGACCTGTATCCCTCGGAGGCGTTCGCGCTGTTGCAGGCGGCCATCGCGGTCAACCTCCACGAGGACCTGCTGGGAAAAGCCCGCACGGTCGGTCAGGCGCTCCAGGGAGCGCTGGGCGTGGCCGCGCCCGCAGTTGGGGCGCCTTGATCGACCGGTTGGTCACGCAGGGCTACACCCTCGCGGACATCGAGACCATGACCCTGCGTCAGATGTTCCACTTCGCCAACCTGGCGGCCGAGCGGTTGGAGGCGCAGGCCCAGGCGCTCAAGCGGGCCAGCGGCAACCGGCGCTGACATGAGCAAGGCCCGCCTCGAAATCGAGCTCGCCACCAAGGGTGTGAGCGCCGTCCAGACCTCGCTCAACCGCGTGCTGGGCGGCGTCAAGTCATGGGCCACCGGGATCGGCGCGGCCCTGGGGGCCGCCCTCTCGTTCCGGGAACTGGCCGCCGGCCTCAAGTCGGCGGTCGATGCCCTGGACAAAGCGGGGGCGTCCGCCCAGCGGTTTGGGATCGCCACCCAGACCCTCTCGACCTTCGCCTACGCCGCAACCATCAGCAAATCCAGCACCGAAGGTCTGGAAACGGCCCTGCGGTTCCTCAACCGTTCCATCGGTGAAGCCGCCACCGGGTCACCGGCCCTGGTCGAGACCTTCCAGCGGCTGGGGATCGAGTTCCTGAACGCCGACGGCACCCTGCGCCGCACCGATGAGGTGATGCTCTCCCTGGCGGACCGGTTCGCCGCGCTGCCCAACGGGGCCGAGAAGGTCGCCGTCGCGCTGCAACTGTTGGGCCGGTCCGGGACCGAGATGATCCCCTTCCTCAACAACGGCTCGCAGGCGCTCCGCAATCTGATGGCCGAGGCCCGCGAGTTCGGCCTGGAAGTGACCCCGGAAGCGGCCCAGGCGGCCGGGGACTTCAACGACAACCTCGAACGCCTGGCCTTCGCCGGCCAGGGGTTCTACCAGACCGTGGCCGCCCAGGTCCTGCCCGCCCTGGTCGAGGTCACCGCCCGAATGGTGGACGCCTTGAAGGAGTCCCACGCCCTGGGCACAGCGGCGAACTGGCTCTCTGCGCTGCTCAAGGAACTGGCCCTGCTGGCGGTCGGTGCCGCCGAGGCGTTCAAGGTCCTCGCCACGGCGTTCGACGTGGCCACCGATTATCTCTCGGTCCTCTTCTTCGCCATTGGCCGGTTCATGGGTTCGCTGGCCGACTTGTCCGAGACCGTCACGCTGTCCGTCACGGGCATGGTGCTCAAGTTCACCGCCCTGGCCGAGGTGTTCGAGTTGGTCCTGGACCGGCGCTTCAGCGCGGCGGCGGCGCGGGCGAAGACCTTGATGGGTGAGATTGCCGCCGATGCCGGCCGGATGACTGCCGACGTGGCCAAGGCCGTGGCGCGGGTGGCGTCGGTGCCCGAGGAGGTCGGGCTCTACGCCTTGGAAGTTCACGAGCGAGCCAGGGCGAAGCTCAACGCCGCCGTGACCGGGGCGCAGGACTCGCTGCTGGCTTACCAGCTCAAGTCCAACCTGCCCGTACCGGTGGCCAGGACGCTGAGCGACTTCGATGCAGGGGCCGTGGCCGAGACCGCGGAGATCGCGCGTAAGCAGACCAAGCTCGACCTGGAGCAGCAGGCCCAGGCATTGGCGGATCGGCGGCTGGCGCTCTCGACCCAGATCGGCCGGATCGAGAACGACCGCTGGTTCACCGATGCCGCCCGGTGGCAGGAGACCTTGAAGCTCCGGACCGAGGAACTCGGGCTCATCGACAACTACGTCCTCAAGCTCAAGGAGCGGTTGAGCCTCGAAAAGGACGAGGCGACGCGGCAGCTCATCACCCAGCAACTGCGCCAGGCCGAGAGGGACCGGGCCAGCCTGGGCAACCAGGTCTTCGGGCAACAGTCGGCCGGAGACCCGGCGTCCTTCGCCGACCAGATGTTCCAGGCGGCCGACGCCATCGCCCGCCGGATCGGCACGCTCGCCCAGCAGGTGGCCCGCAGCTTCACCGACGTGATCGGGTCGGCGGTGGACGGCATTGCCGGGAGCCTGGCCGGGCTGATCCAGGGGACGATGGATTGGGCCGACGCCCTGCGCAACGTGGCCCGGACGATGGGGACGGCCGTCGTCAACGCGATCTCGAAGATGTTCGCCGAATGGCTGGTCGGCCGGGCCATGATGGCGATGAAGAACATCCTCTTCAGCCAGCAGGAAGGCGTGGCGGACGCGGCGGCGAAGGCCCCCGGCGCGTTGATGTCCTCGATCTCCAGCTTCGGCATCGCCGCCCTGGTCGGCACCGCCGCGCTCCTGGCCGCCTTGGCCGCGTTCGGTGGCGGGTTCGCCGAGGGCGGCGTTGTGAGAGGACCGGGCGGTCCCAAGTCGGATGGCATCCTGGCCCGGCTCTCCAACGGCGAGTACGTCGTGAACGCCCAGGCCGTGCGGGATTACGGCCAACCGTTGCTCGACGCCTTAAACCGCCGTTCGCTGCGTGTCTCAGGCGGTGAGGACAACGCCATTACGCCTTTGCCGATGTCGTCGGCGGGCACTGGTCGTTCTGCGTCCGCCACGTCGGCCGGGCTGAACCTGGTGCTGGTGGACTCGCGCAACCAGGCCCGCCAGTTCCTCGAATCGGCCGACGGCGAGGCCCGGATCGTGGACATCGTCCGGCGGCACCGGATGAAGATCGGAGTGCCCACCTGATGCCCGTCCAACTCGTCAACGGCCATGTCCTGCTGCCCGATTACCCGGCCTGGACGGCGCGGGTCCAAAGCGAACGCCGGTGGCTGACCGCCGTGGACCGCGCCCTGAGCGGGTCGGAGTCGCGTCAGGCGCTCCGGCCCCGGCCGCGCGAGCGGATCGCCTTCCGGATCGAGTCGCGGGACCCGGCCGAACTCTGCGGCCTGCTGGCCCGAGTGGATGCCGCGCTCAAAGCGGGTCGGGCTTGTTGCCCGAGTTGGGGTCGGGGCATTCCGTTGGTGTCGGCCGTCGGCGACACCGTGGTCCTGAGTCGCAATGCGTGGGCGGGAGTCCAGGGTTACATCTTCCTGTCCGACCGCGAGGCATACGAGGTCGGCGAAGT
Organism: uncultured bacterium; assembly: GCA_963735925.1. Lineage (GTDB taxonomy): Bacteria > Verrucomicrobiota > Verrucomicrobiia > Limisphaerales > J093 > DSVZ01. The sequence continues at coordinate 37,622 of CAVTMT010000012.1, read as the reverse complement.
AAAGGCGGCCGCGGCGGGCCAGATCACGCTGGCCGGGACCCTCGCACGGGACTGGTCTGCCGGTGGCTGGGTCTGGCCGCTGGTGTTTGGCCGGCCGACCTTCAGCGACATCGAGCACCGCACCGACTGGCACGCCGGCCTGACGGTTACCGTGTCCGAGATCGCCACCCCTGCGCCGGTGTCGGCGTCCGAGCCCGAGCCCGAGCCCTTGACGGTCTGTTTCGTCGATCCGTGGGGCGGTTTGGAGTCCTGGGCGAACCTCGCCAGCCAGACGTTCACCGCGCCCGAGGGGACGCTGCTCGATGTGAACTACGTCTGCCTCGGGCCGTGGAACTATGCCGCGGCCCAGATGCCGGTGGCGACGCACGACTGCTTCGCCGACCCGGCGGGCGGGATCGAGTCCTTCGGCGGCCTGGACAACCAGACCATTGATGGCAAAGCCAGCGGGACGCTGATCCCGCCGACCGCCTGCCTTGGCGCCTGGGGTTACGACACCAACGGCGCCGGCACGGTTCAGGTCAGCCCACTCGCACTGCCGGACTTCAACCAGGTCGGCCCAACGCTGACGTTCGAGTTGACGGACGTGGTGTCGTGCAATCGGGACTTCTTCCCCGCCCTGGTGAACTGGCAGGCCGATGCCTGGGACCTCTTTGGCCGGTACGAGACCTGGAACAACCTCGCCGCCGGCGATCCCGGCGCGTCTTGGACCGGCGGGCAGGGAGCCGTCAATCCCGATTGGACGCCGGCACTCCCGTTCTCCTGGCTCTCCGCTCCCAACGGTCCCTTTGGTGGTTACGAGACCTGGACCAATCTCACCGACGGCGATCCCGGCGCGGCCTGGACCGGCGAACCGGGGGCCGTCAATCCCGATTGGACGCCAACGCTGCCCTTCGCCTGGACAGCCGATCCCATCACCTGACCTATGCCCATCACCAAGACCACCGACACTGTCTCGGGCGTCGATAACGTCGCCCTCCTCTCCCTGACCCAGTACGGCATCCGCGCCAAGATCGAGATTCCCAACAAGAAGGCCATCGCGGCGACGCATCGGTCTTCTTCGGGGACCAACCGGACCATCACGCTCGCGGAGGATCACGGGATGAGTGTCAACGACCTCTTCCTCTTTGGCGGGTTTGCCAACACCAACTACAACCCGACGCCATCGAGCTACCTCATCGGCAATGTGAGCGCCAACCCGGCCGCCAACAAACTCACCTACATCATGGGCACCGCGCTCACCGAAGCCGAGACGCCGGACCCCGGCGGCGGCATCGTCCGGCTGGGGTTCCGCACGCTGCGGATCGGGATGCGCTCCGCCGCCCCGCGCACCACGGCCTGGGCCAGCGAGAAGTGGTCCCACGGCATGGGCCTCGCCCAAGGGGAGTATCCGGTGGGCTCCCCCAACTGCGTGAGCTTCTTTGGTTGCGGCGGCGATGATGCCCCCGCCACGTCTGCCCATCCTTACACCGCCGGACCTCCGTCCTGTACGACGACTCCTTTCAGCAACACCTACCTCTGCTTCGTCAAGCGCAGCGGGACGTGGGCTGGGACTACCACTTCAGGTCTTTGGCGCACGGCCGCTTCCCGGAGCCAACCCTTCATCCGGTTGATGGATTTGACAGTGAATGCGTTGACCAGTCTCACGCCGAGCTTCTCGATCGCCGAGTTGCAGTTCGCCAACCAGACCCGCGACCTGCTCCTGACTACGTTGCGCAATCCCCTGCCGCTGAGTTCGGGCGTCTTTGCCGGCTACACCGTAGGCACGTTTTACACCAACACCAGCACCCACTGGGCTCACTACAACTACGGAGCGGACCTCTACCTGGAAGCCTTCATCCGCGACCCGGCCCAGTCCCTGGAGATCATGGACATCGGCTACTCCTACTTCTCGTGACCTACCGCCAACGCCCCGTCTTCACGTGGTCCCTGGACTGGACCCGCGTCCCGCAGGGCCGGCACGACTTCGAGTTGCGCGAGGTCGCGGTCGGCTTCGGGACCGAGTCCCAGTTCGCCGACCAGACCGAAGTGGTCCGCAGTTGGTCGGGCCAGGTCTGTCTCGACGGGCTGGACGCCATCGAGGCGTTCGAGGCGTTTGGCGCCGCGGTCGCCGGCCGGCTGGTCGGGTTCTGGTTCCCGATCCCGGAAGCGGCGTTCACGATTACGGCCGGGGTCTCGGCCATGCAGTGCGACATCGCTGGCGAGGACTACGTGGCTGCGTTCACGGAGACCGGCCGCGGCCACGTGTGGCTCACCCAGGATGGAGAACCCCCGCAGGCCACGCAGGTGGTCGCGGTCCACGTCAATGGCGATGGCAGCTCGCGGGTGACCTTCCAGGACCCGGTGACCGTGGACGAAACGTGGCAGGCGTGGGGGCTGGCCTATGTCCGCTTCGCCGAGGACACCGAGGGAGCCGAGTTCACGAGCGAACAGACCCAGGAACGCCGCGTCCAGGTCGTCGAGTTGCCCTTGGAATACGCCGCGGCCGAGACCGGTGAACGTCCGGTGTACCTCTACCGCCTCTGGATCGGCGAGGGCGAGGACCGCGTCGAGTGGCGCTGGACCAGCTTCGCGTGGGACCTCCCCGACGTCGAGGGTGACAGCTACCAGGCCCGGCGGATCACGCATGGCGCGATCCAGTATGACACGACCGGCATCCGGCAGGGGGTGACTTTGGACGTGGACCGGGAGATTGCCGACTCGCCCTTCCCAACCGTGTTCCCGCCCTACGGCTGCCAGCCATTGAATGTGTCGATCGCGCGGGCTGACTACGCGGACCTGGCCACGGTCGAGGTTCTGTTCCAGGGCGTCGTCACCGCCGTGTCGGTCTCCGGCCGGGTCTTGAGGGTCCAGTGCGCCACCTGGTGGGGGGCTTCCCAGACCTCCGTCCCGGCGTTCCTGTTCGGCCCGCGGTGTCCCTACCGGGTTTTCGATCTGGCCACCTGCAGGCTCAATCGGCCCGACTTCGAGCAGGCCGTGACGATCCAGACGATGAGCGAGCGGAACGTGATGGTGTCCGGGGCGGGTCTGGCGGGCGTGAGCTTCAACCGCTTTGCCGAAGGCTGGATCGAGGTCGGCGCCGGCCTGGCCCGCGAGGTCCGGTTGATCCTCGGTTCCACGGCCGCGAGCGGCACCGACCTGACACTCACCCTCAATGCCCCGCTGCGGTTCAACGGCGTCGGCGCCACGGCGATCCTGGTGCCCGGTTGTGACGGGCGCTGGTCCACGTGCGACACCAAGTTCGACAACACCGCCAACTTCGGCGGGCATCGGTTCGCCCTCAAGAACCTCGCCGTCCAGGCCATTGAAGTGCCCGCAGCCAGCGGAGGGAAGAAGTGAACGGGGAGAAGTCAGAAGTCAGAAGTCAGAAGTCAGAATGGGGGCGGTTGCTCGCGGTCGCGGGACGCTGGGTCGGCACGCCGTTTCGGGAACATGCGCGGGTCTGCGGCGCCGGGGTGGATTGCGTCCAACTCGCCGCCGCCGTCCTCGAGGAAGCCGGCCTCGCCCACGCCCGCGACCTGCCACCCTACATCGTGGACTTCGGCGAACACGCCGACCGATCGCCGTTGCTGGCCTGGTTCCAGGAACGACCGGGGTGGGAGCCCGTGATCGAGCCCGGCGAGGTTGAAGCGGGCGATGTCGTCCTCTTCCGCGTCGGCAAAGTGGCCAATCACTGCGGCGTGGCGTTGGGGGACCGTCGGTTCATTCACTGTCTGCGAGGACATGGCGTCCTGTTCTCCCGGCTCGATGACCCAACCTACGCCCGCCGGTTCATCGGTGCCTTCCGACCTCCCGGAGGCAACCCGTGAGAACCTGCGTCACCCTGGTCTGCCTGACCGTGTTGCTCCTGGCGTGGATGGCGCGGGATTGCGCCCTGGAAATCCACATCACCCACACGATTGACCTGCGGCCGCTCGTGAAGCGGGTGCCCTGAAGCCATGTTCAACTCGGCCAGCGATCTCGCCCCGCCGCCCGCGCCCAAGCCCCTGGGCAAGGACACCGCCACCCTCGCCACCGAGGAACACGGCCGGCCCGTGCCCTACCTGGCCGGCCGCCGTCGCCTGGGCCTGACCTGGATCGCCGATGCCTGGGGGGTGCGCTCCGCGGCCATCAAACGCAAGGTCGGCAAGAACAAGGAAACGGTCGGCTACAACTACTACGCCAGCTTCGCCGGCGTCCTCTGCCTTGGCCCCGTCCAGACCCTGCACGCGATCTCTGTGGATGAAGACCAGGTCTGGGAAGGACCGCTGGAAGCGGGGAGCGATGAACACGCGGACATCACCGTCGAAGGCCGCGGTCCGATCCGCCTCTATTGGGGCACCGAGACCCAGGCGGTGGACCTGACCCTGGCCGCCAGCGGCCTCCTGCATCCGGCCTACCGCGGCCAGTGCTATGTCGTCTTCGATGACTGGCTCCTGGGCGAGAACCGCTCCCAGGTCCCGCCCATCGAGTTCGAGGTGTCTCGCATCCCCCAGGGCAGCGGGCTCGCCACCAGCGCGGCGTTGAACGGCGAAACCCATCCGTTGGCTGTCCTCGAGGAACTGCTCCGCAACCGACGGTTCGGGGCGGGACTGGACGCCGGCCTGATCGACTACGCCTCCTGGGACGCGGCCGCGGCCCGGCTCGCGGCCGAGGGCTTTAGCGTCAGTGTCGCGCTCGATCAGGCCACCCGGCTCGATGCCCTGCTCAACGACTTCCTCGAATACCTCGACGCCTGCCTAGTCCACACCCCGGACGGGAAACTCTCGCTGCGGTTGCTCCGGGAGGGCGGCGAGGCCGTGACGTTGGGCGCTGGCGACCTGATCGAGTCCCCCGATCTGACCGCCCACGGCTGGCCCGAGACGGTCAACGAAGTCGTGGTCCGGTTCGCCAACCGCGCCCGCACCTGGCAGACCGACGCCGTCGCCTTCCGCGACCCGGCCGCCTATGCCGTCACCCGCCGGCCCTTGACCCGCCAGGTCGAGTGCGACTGGATCACCGACCAGGCCGTGGCCTGGCGCGTGGCCGCCGGCCTTGCCCGCACCCAGGGGTTGCCGTGGCTGGAAGGCAGCTTGCGCGTGCGGCGGGGTGTGGCCGATCTCCTGCGGCCGGGGGACACTGTCGAACTGACCTATGCGCCCCAGGGGATCGAGGCCGTCCGGTTCCGCGTCCTGGGCGTCGAGGTGCCCGGCCCGGACTCGCCTGACTTGCGACTGAGTGTGCGGGAAGACACGGCCCACCTGTTGGGCACCGAGTACCAGGTCCCCGCCGACAGTCCCACCGAGGCCCAGACCTGGGAACCGCAACCCTGCCATGCCGTGCTGGTGTTCGAGTTGCCCCACGCCTGGACGCACATGACGGACCCGCGCCTCCTGATCCTGCCCGCCCGCGGCGAGACCCTTTCCAACCGGTTTACGGCGTACTGGGAACGCAGCCCGGACAGCTTCCAGATCGCCGCCGAGGGCGAGGTCTTCGGCCGCCGAGGCACGTTGAACGTAGCCCTGGACAGCGAGGGGGCGGTCTATGCCGAGGGCGCCCTGGACGTGACCTTGACCAGTCCCGACGACGATCTCGAGGACATGCCCTTTGCCGAAGGCGTGGACGCCGGGCAGTTCCTGATCTTCATCGGGGATGAAGTCCTGCTGGGGTGGGCGCCCGTGCTGACGGGCTTGCGCCGCTACACAGTGAGCGTCTTGCGCGGCCAGAAGGGCACCCTGCGGGGTGACCACGCCGTGGGCGCCGAAGTGTGGCTCGTGCAACTGGCCGCCGGCCAGCAACTGACGGAGATTACCTTCAGCGGACGGTACCAACCCGGCGACCGCGTCACGTTCAAGGTCCAGACCCACCTGCTGCAGCGGGAACTGGGCTTGAGCGACGCCCCCGAGATCCCGTACCTGTTCACCCGCCGGGCCGGCCGACCCTTGGGACCCGAGAACCTCCAGGCCCAGGGCGATGGCGTGGCGCCCACCTACCGCAGCGGGGACGCCATCACGCTCACCTGGACCCTGACCAGCGAAGATCGGACCGAGGTCGAGCCGACCGTGGCGGTCCTCAGCACCGCCGACCAGTGCGTGCTCGAACTCTGGGCCGGCGGGGTGCTCAAGGGGACCCTCTACGCCGATGAACGACCCCCCTACACGATCCCCAACGCCGTGCTGATCGCCAGGCTGGGCGCCGAGATCACGTTCACTCTCCGGGCCTACCTCTCGCGCGCCGGCTACCGCAGCCTCGACTTCGACGAAATCACCGTCTCCCGTATCTGACCTCTGGCTTTCGACCCTCGACCTTCGACCTTCGACTCCCCAATCATGAGCACCCTCACCCCCAGTCGCCTCTTTGACGTCAGCGGCGCCGAATCGTTCCTCGCCCTGACCCAGTCCAACTTCGTTCTCCTCGCCGAGGAGATCGCCAAACGCGTGGCCACCTACCAGAACGGCTCACCCACCACGATCATCGGCCCGCCGACCTCGGGGGCGCGCGTCCTCAATGAGTTCTGGCGGGATGCCCTGGGCGGGGAGTGGATTTGCACCGTGGCCGGCACGCCGGGGACGTGGATCCAAATCCTGCCGGCGGCGGTGACGGCGGACCCGTCGAGCGGGACCATCCCGACGGGCTACCTGATCCTCAACGTCACCACCGGCCGCATCAAGCGCCACGCTGGCGGGTATGTGTGGGAGGTGCCGGGGGCGTAGGACCAGCGCAAAAGGTAGGCTTGCACGGGGCGACGCCCACGGCCCAGCGGGCTGGCGCTGCCCAGGCTGTCACCACCTACGTTTCGCAGACCATTAGTGACCCGCCTACCCGAGCTGAAGTTCAGGCGCTCAATGACGGAGTGGTGGAGGCGATCGCGCTGCTCAACGAAATTCGGGCGGCGGCGGTGGAGAAGGGGCTCATCAAGGGTGGGGCGTAGCGGGATCCCAAACGGAAGTCATCAGCCAAGAGCCGGTGCCAGACACACAAAGCAAACCCGATCAACCTACTTTGATCGCCCGCACTTCATTGGCGCGCTCGTCCACCGGGATGACGGGCAGTTTGCCCTTCCTGGCCGGCAGGCTGCGCAAGTGATCCATGATCGCCTGCCATTCCTTGATCTCCCGGCTGGCGCCATTGCCCGTCGCGGTCGCGACGCTGTCCTTGTCCATCGCGCCCGCCGGGGGCAGCAGGTCGGGCGTGTCGTCGCGCGGATCGTCAAGGGCTTCGACCTTCGACGTGAGGGGCTGGCCGTCCTTCTTCTTGGCTTGGAGCGGCAGCTTGCCCTTGGTGTATTTCGGAATGGCCACGAGAATCAGGGCGACCATCAGTGGGGTCGAGACGCTGTAAAGCTGCGCGTCCTTTCCGGTCATATCAATCGGCGTGTAGCCGCGGTCGAGGTCGCCGATTTCGATGGCCGTAACCACATCGAACTTCGGACGCGACGCGTCGAAGCGGAACCGCAGTCCGGACGTGCGGGGGAAATACTCACCGGGGTGGGCCGGGCTATCCACCATGAAGAACTCGATCAGGTTCTTGAGCTCCTGGCCGGTGAAGTAACCGGTCACAAGCGTGCTGCCCGCTGTGGTGTCCAGCACGCCGGCCCCGAGCGGGGCGACGGCGAACACATCATAGACGGTTTGAACGCCGGTCTTCCCCCGGATCAACCCGGAGCGCATCATGCCGTTGGCAGTGAAGCTGATGTCCGCCTTGGTGGACTTGCGGAAGGCGTCGGTGCAGAGGTTCGCGAGCAGCGTGCTCGCGGCAATGTCGCTGTAGGTGTTGGGAATGTCCCGCGGCGCGATCGCCAGCGGCTGGTCAATGCTGTAACCGCGCGAAGCGAACGCGACCTTGGTGACGGTCTTTTTCAGCTTCTTGATCTCGGCGGCGATGGCCTTGTCGCCCATAATGGTGTCGTCCACCGGGATCAGCTTGTAGGAATCCACCGTCAACTTATCGCCCTCCAGGGAAACCACCAGTTCGCCGAGGTTCATGCCATACTTGCCGGTCTGGACCACGGGGGTGCGGCCATTGACGATGATGGGCTCGGGCAATTCGGTGTGGCTGTGCGCGCCGATGACCACGTCAATGCCCGGCACGGCCCTGGCCAGTTGCACGTCCTCCCCGTCCACGAAGCGTCCGTCCGCACCCTTCGTCATGCCGCCGTGGCTCAACGCGATGACCACATCCACCTTCTCCTGTTCGCGGAGAATCTTCATCATCTCCCTGGCGGTCTCGACAGGATCGGTGAACTTGGCCGGGGCGGCGCCGCCGGTGTAGAACTGGGCCTCTTTGCCGAGCACGCCGAAAATGCCGAAGCGTAGGCCACCGCGCTTGATGACGACATAACGGCGGATGTCGCCTTTCTTCGCCAGCTCTTGCAGACCAGCCAGCGTCGGCTCGTTTCCCTCGAAAGTAGTGTTCGACACGACGACCGCCGGCACCCGGCCGGCCTTGGCGGCCACCGCGATGGCTTGCGCCGTGCCGTCCGGCCCAAGGTCGAATTCGTGATTCCCGAAGGTGGTGGCGTCGCAACCCATGAGGGAGAGCAGTTGCAACTCGCCTCCCGTCTCGCGGATCGCGGCGGCGAACGCCGTGCCCATGCTGTAATCCCCGCCGTCGAGGATCAGCACCGGGCCGAGGGACTGGTCCGCCACCTTCCGCTGCTTGATCAACGTGGCCAACCGCGCGTAGCCGCCCTGCGTCGTGTCGTTCTTGAGTTCGAACGGCGTGTAATCGGTGGCGGGCGCCATGCCGATGAGGTTCGAGTGCAGATCGTTCGTATGCAGTATGGTGAACGTCCTCTTGCCAGCGACAGTAGCGGACAACGTGCCCGGCAGGCAGAGCGTCGCGCCGACGGCGGCGGAAGCGGCGATGAATTCGCGGCGAGAGAGTGTTTTCACGGGCTTAGTTTTCAGAACTCTAACAGGAGCAATCGGAGGCAACGGAGAGCGTTGTGGGGGCAGTGATCGGGGGCCTCTATGCTCCCTCAGTTCCGTTCTGTTGGATGAAGGTTTTCAACTTCTTGAGCGGGCCGCACCCGGATTGGACGGGTGCGGTCGGGTGGTTTGAGTTAGCGCTGCAACAGCCTGACTTCAGTTGCTGCTGCCGTTGGGGACTTCCATCTTCTTCAGGGCATTCTCGAGCGCTTTCTTCAGGCTGAGGGTGTCCGCTTTCTGGCGCGGCGGAAAATCCGACAGGCTCTTCAGGTGCTCCGCGATGAAGGGACCGGCGGCGTTCGGTGCCCACATGTGCTCCGCGAAGAACCGCTTGCCGATGTAGGCATATTCGTGCGAGTCCGCGTCCATGATTTCCAGCGGGTCCATCAGCAGGTTGAAGAGGTGCGGCACGCTGGGGTAGGTCTTCTCGTCGAACCAGTTTGCTTTCGACTTGAGACCGATGTGCATCTTCCAGCCGTCCACGCGGATGGCCATCAGGTCGGTCTCGTCATAGTAGAAGAACGCCCGGCGGGCGGTCTTCTCCGTCTTGCCCGTCCAGTAGTCGAGGTTGTTGTAACCGTCGAGGTGAACCTTGTAGGTCATGTCGCCCATCTTGTAGCCTGTCAGCAAATCCTGCTTGAGGTTCGGCAGACCCGCCGCGGCGGCGAGAGTGACGAACACGTCTTCATGACTCTGGAGGCCGTTGAACTCCGATCCGGGCGCGATATGGCCGGGCCACTTCACGAGCATGGGCACGCGGAAACCGCCTTCCCACGTCGTTCCCTTTTCGCCGTGGAACGGGGCATAGCCGGCATCGGGCCACATCATCATCTCATTACCGTTGTCGGTGGAGTAGATGACGATGGTGTTGTCTTCCACGCCCAGGTCCTTGAGCTTCTGCAAGAGCCCGCCGACCTGTTCATCGTGTTCGAGCATCTTGGCGCGGGCCACGTCGGATTCGGGGCGGCCTTCGGCCACGGCCATCTGGACATATTTGGCCTGCGGGTGCGACCAGATGTGAATCGCGGTGCTGTTAAACCAGACGAAGAAGGGCTTGTCGCCCTTGCCCACCTTGTCCAAGTAGGCCAGCGTCTTGTCGAGCACTTCGCCGTCGAAGGTCTCCATACGCTTGCGCGTCAGTTGGCCGTCTTTTTCGATCTTCTGTTTGCCAACGCGGCCAAAGATCGGGTCCACCGTCGCGTCGTCCGAGTCCGTGGCCCAGGTGTGCAGCACATCGCGCGGACCAAACTTCGCCAGGTATTCGGGATGTTTCTGGCCGGGGTAAGCGAGTTGTTCCGGCTCTTCCTGGGCGTTGAGGTGATAGAGATTGCCATACCACTCGTCGAAGCCGTGGACGGTCGGCAGGAACTCATTCCGGTCGCCCAGGTGGTTCTTGCCGAATTGCGCGGTGGCGTAGCCCTGTGATTTCAGGACTTCGGCCAGGGTCGGGTCTTCCTTTTGAATCCCGAGCGTCGAACCGGGAATGCCGATCGTGGTCTCGCCGGTTCGCAGGGGCATTTGCCCGGTGATGAAGGCCGCTCGTCCGGCGGTGCAACTGGCCTGACCGTAGTGGTCGGTGAAGATCGCGCCTTGCTTGGCCAGGCTGTCGATGTGCGGGGTGCGGCCCATCATGCCATGCGTGTAGGCGCCGACGTTCCACATGCCGATGTCGTCGCCCCAGATGACGAGGATGTTGGGCTTCTTGTCCGCGGCCTGGACTGGAGCAAGGGCGTTCAGGGCCAATCCGAAGGCCACGACAAGGTGTCTAAGTTTCATCAATGATAGTTTCATGCGTTTCGCGGTGAGTGATCCTCGCTTGGCGAAGGTCGCTTCATCGCCATGAACTTAGTCGTGCCGAGAATCCTTGCGAGGCATAAAAGACGGTTGATCGAGTAGTCATCAAGGGCGAAGCGGGCAGGTCGTGACCGGAAGCGCGGCAAGGAGTGGGCGACCGATGGCGCTGTCCTTCTGCCGTTCGCGCCGCCGACGTACCCTCTACGGTCGGCTGCAATGCCCCGGTGGCGGCGTTCATCCTTGCGGATGGTCGGCGGGCGTCTCACGCCGTATTCGCTTCAGCCATGCCACCGGCATCGCCGCGGACCTTGAACTCGCCCTCGTCCGGCCGCTCCCCGCGCCGAAATGTTTGGCAGATGTTTGCTTTGGGGACTTTCTGGTCATTTCTGGCGAATACTGGAACATCGGAGAGGCAGCGGACAAGAATCGTGCCAAGTGGGTGAACAAGCCGCCGATTTTGAACCTGTGCTCTTCAGGCGCTCTCGGGGGCCAAATGTTTGGCAAATGTTTGGTTCCTTTTCAGAGCTTTTCAAAGCTTTTCAAACCTTTTCACGGAGAGGCGGGAATTCAGGAATCGTGCCAGGACGGGGGATAAGCCGCTGGAAGTCAGCGGTCTAAGTCGTTGATGGTCAACGACGGTTGGTTGCGGGGGTAGGATTTGAACCTACGACCTTCAGGTTATGAGCCCGAAGGGCGGACGCTTGGTTGAAGTCGGACGTCCACGATTTACCTCTTGGCCGCCGACGGCCGGCCGAATCCCGGGCGGCGGCAATCCGCCGCGGGTGATCGCGCGGAACTGCGTTGACGACGCTCAGTTCTTGCTTGTCACCCGACGCGGTTCTTTCGGGGTGCTTCAGTCTGAACGGGGCCACGGCCACACGATGTGCAAGCCCTTGAGCGGAGGTTCCATTAAGACTTGAGGTCCAAACCGTGGATTGGGCCTTATTTTTCAAGGGTTTTGCGCACCTGGTTGATTTTCTTGCGCGTGCCTACGGTCACTTGGGCTTCCGGCACCGTGGCTCGGGAGTTCCAACTTGCAGTGCATCCAACAATTGCTTCTGGCGCGCACTGGGCTCGGGCACCTGGCGGGCCACGACCTTGCCGCTCTCCGGATGAACCAGTTCCATGACGCAGAGCTTTTCGAGTTCGCGCAAGCCTTCTTCCACCGTCACTTCCAGCGACCACCACGCCCGCTCCAAATGGCGGCGCACCTTTAAGGCCAGCATCGAAGTCAGGGCGTGGGCTTGGGTGTTGTCTTCGGTGCAGACGAACCACGGTCGAAACTCCAGGTGCCCGGTTTTGAGCGTGCGAAAATCCCGTTCCACCAAGGCCAGGTCTTTATAGCGATCATGGATCGTCTGCGCGTCGGCCTGAGCGGCTTTGAGATCGGTCTCCACGACATAGCACCCATCCAACTGAGCGGCGGCTTGGAGCGCTGGAGCATCGAGGGTCAGGACCAGCCGTTGTTTGTTGACGGTCAGTTTCAGCCAGTCCTGCACCTTCAAACTCTCCAGCCGGGCGGCCAAGTGTCGGCGCTGGGTGGCGACTTTGGCGCGCGGGTGCTCATCCAGGTAGGTGTTGGCTTTCTTGAGCGCGGCTTCCAGCGCCTGTTGCTTCTGCTCCCGGGTCCGCTGGAGTTCCTGCTTGCCGCACCGGGTTGCGGCGCAACACAAAGCGCCGGCCGTCTTCGCCGAGCACTTCGTGGACTTGCTCCTCGAACAACTCCAGTTGGAGCACCTTGTCGGCCAAGAGCTTTTGGATCTGCGGCTTGGTCAAGGCGGTGATGAAATGAAACTCCGCCTTCTGAGCGGCCGCCTTTTGGTCGGTGCGAATCATGCCCCGGTCGCCCACCAGCGTGACGCCCTCACAGCCCAGCTCCTTTTTGATCTTGTGGACCTGCTGGCCGAAGGTCTTGAGGTCGCTGGTGTTGCCCCGATAAACCTGGATCGAGACCGGCTCGCCCTGGCTGTCGGTCAGCAGCCCGACCACGACCTGTTTTTTGCCTTCCTTGTGGTCGCGATTATAGCCCCAAGCCGCCAAGGCATTGTAGTCGCCCTCCAAATAGCTGCTGGTCACATCGTAGAGAAAGAGTTGGTCCTTGGGGTGGGCGGGCCGGGCTTGCCACAGACGCCGTTCGATGACGGGCGTGGCGGCCTTCCAGCCAGGCGCCGTTGGCATAGAGATCGTCTTCGGTGAAGGCGCGGCGCCAGCCCAAGAGCGCGGCCGCCGCACAGGTGGTGGCCAGGCGGACCATGGCCAGCAAGGAAGTGCCGGGGCGCAGCACGCGGGCCAGGACCTGCCAGTAGCTCAACTCGGCCTCGCGGGTCACGCCCAGGGCCTTCTTGATCCCCAGTCGCTGGGCCACTTGATCGACCGGTCCAGAGGGCGCCGAAGCTCTCGGCCTTGACGCAGTCGCAGAGAGCCGTCGGAAGCGTCGGCCACTTTGGCCAGGGAGTCAGCGGGTTGGGCGACGGCGCGGCGGACGGCCTCCAGGACGTGGGCTGGCAGGTGGGTCAGGACGGCGAGGGTTTTGGATTTGACGGACGGAGCCGACGCGGAAGGACTCGCGCAGGAGGATGGAGGTGTAGGACTTGCCCCGCTTGCCTTTGGAGACGACTTCGGCAATAAACATGCCTACACAATATATCGCAATTATGCTTCGTCAATATAAATATATCAGAGGTATGTGACATATAACGTGCCTACATCTAGGGCAAAGTTGATGGTCCAGGAAACCCGCGCCAGATCGAGGTCTACTGGAGGTTTAGGGCCGAAAACTCACTGGAACTTCCGCTTGAGGACAAGCTTGGTGTCCGCTTGAGGCCAGGGGAGTACGGATGGGTCGAAAAACTGCGAATCGAGTTAATCGTTCTTTGCTCTACCCAGGCTGAAGGACCTGAGAATCCGGAGATCTGGGGTCGATCTGTAAATCACTTGCGCAGATGGCGACGCGTGATTCTGGTGCTCTCGGTTCGGAAACATGGTGCGCCGACCGCTGCGCTCGCGTCTTTGATTGACGCCACATTGGGCGGCGCGACTCGGACCAATAAGAACCGCCTTTGTTGTTTTGCCGCTCTTGTTCTTTGTCTTGGGCTCAGGGGCTCAATGTGTGTCCGGGGTCGAAAGTCATCCGCTTCGCCATCTCGGTCGAGTGCGAATCGCGCAGGTGACCGTAGGTCTTGGCGACCAACACACCGCCGTCCTTGTGGCCTATCCAGGCAGCGATGGTCTTGAAGTCCACCCCTGCTTCGATGGCGTTGCTTGCGAAATAGTGCCGCAGGGAATGGTGATTGAAATGCGGAAGGCCGGCCTTTCGGCAGGCGGATGCGATTGCCTTTTTCGCGGTGGTGATCGCAATGACCCGCGCCTCTGGTGACGCCGGCGGTCTGCAATTTCGAATCCGTTCGAGCAGGAGACGCAGACCGGGGAACAAGGGCACCGTGCGCGCTTCGTGGTTCTTGGTTCCGACTTCACCCCCCGTGACGGTGAATCGCTCGCCAATGAAGTCAACCTCGTCCCAACGAAGCGCCGTTGCCTCTGCCAATCGCATTCCCGAATAGGCCAGCAACTCGACCAAATCTGCCCCCGCCCAGGCGCGGCAGTCCATTCCGCGGATGGTATCCACGAGTTGCCGAAACTGCTCTCGCGTCGGAATCACGAGTTTCGCCTTCCCGAGCTTGCGGCGGGGGACGACTTCCGCTGGGTTGTCCAGCAGGATGCCGTCACGTTTCCCAAGGTCGAGGATGGCACGGAGCGTTTCGCGCTCGTTGTTGAACGTCGAAGCCGCAATTTCGTTGCCGCGCCAGACGGTCCATTCATCGCACTCGCGTGGTCCGATGTTCCGCACGGCCATCGTGCCGAAGTAAGGCGTTAATTGTCGGATGCTTGTGTGGCGGCGGGCGGCGGAGGCTGGTTTAAGCCGGAGGCGGATGGTTTCAAACCAGCGAGCGGCAAGTTCCTCGAACGTGATTTGGCCCCGAGGGCCGGAGTCGGCCAACCGCGCGACTTTCTCACGGAACTCGGCCAACCGGCGTACGGCAAGCTGGCGGTCTTTGGTCCTGAGCGAGCGGCGAATCTGCTTGCCGCGTCGCTTCACCAAAACGTAGTAATTCCCCGATGGTCCGTGACGGCAAAGACACGCTGCGACCTGGCGGAAGCGCGCCTGCTCTGACGTGGCGGCGTCGGCTTGTGAGTTCACGACGCCATGTTTTGGGGCATGGATTTGGGTTGCAGGCGAAGAGTAGGCGGATTCGGATGTCGCATTAAATCATGGGTTACCAATGGTTGCCCCCATAGCTCAAATGGATAGAGCGCCGGTTTCCTAATGCGTTTCTGGCGGCTTCCCCCACTAGCCCCAACTCGGACCGAAGCGTACAACGTTTTCTGGATCAACCTGTTTTACAGCGAGGCCACATGGACTGAACTGTGCCTGAAGAACCCCGAAAAACTGCCATCGGGTTACAACTGCGGGTTACAACTGACCCAGAGGACAGGGCGAGCGAGTGCGTTTCAACCACGGTGTCGCCGGACACAGCGCGGACACAGCGCGGTCTTTCGCGGCCGGAACCCGACTGGCAAACTTCGGCCTCGCGAAACGCGGCGGCGCAAGGTTTGAACCTGCCGCGACACCAGCAAAATGGAGGTTTGCCGGGCGTCCTCGGAATCCCCACCATCTCGGCATCATGTTGCCTCGATGCCAACACCTCCCGTGCTTGCTCCTGATCTCCCACCTGTGTGTCGCGGGGAGCGGTCTTGGTGGGGCAGCGTTCGCCGCTGAACTGGCTCCCTTAAGACCGGGTCCGGCCGTGGACTACGGACCACTCGCGTTTCAGCCCGAAACTTGGAAGACCAAAGGCCATTCCACCATGCTCATCCCGTGGGCCGGATCGAATGTCGTCTTCCTCACCACGTCCGGCGAATATGACCCACACCTTATGGCCGGCTGGGTCCAGGCTCTGGACGGAGGTTGGGCACTGTATGCTGACTTGACCGGGCACCGTCCCGAGCCGCTCAGACAGCTCGACGGCAGGGCCACCATCGCCGCGGTTCCGGACTTCGACTACACATGCGGCGCCGGGTGCGGCTTCGTTGGTGCTTCGGGGATCGAACTGGCGATGTTCTACCGTTGGAACTACCCGGCGCTCCGACGCGACCCGAAGGCCATCCCTCACTATGCGTTCTACGAGATGGGCCGCAACTTCTACACGTTCGGTGACCGCCACTCGTGTTTCACCACCGGCTTTGCCGTGTTCATGCGCTATGTGTGCATGGACACACTCGGGTGCCACGACGACGATCAAAAGACGCGGGAGGTCATTGAGGGGGCAGAGGCGGTGGTGAAGCACGCGGATCTCCCTTTCCTGCGGACCTTCACAAATGCGGATGGCCTGAGCGAGAAGGAGCCGCGGCTCAAGAACGCCGCAGGAAACCTGATCCAGCCCTCGGACCAGCCAGTCACTTACGCTTCGGCGATGCTGAGGTTGTGGCGCGAACACGGCGGGAACGCCTGGCTGCGCCGGTTCTTCCGGTTCTTGCGCGAATGCCCGGAAGCACCCGCGGACACTCGGGTTGGCGCCCTTCGGCAGTGCTGGAACTGGTATCTCGCGGCGAGCCTGGCCGCGCAGCGCGACTTGTCGTCCGTGTTCGTTGGGGATTGGCGGATGCCCTTGGCGGAAGGAAGCCGCAAGGCGCTGGCCGCCGTAGATTGGCAGGAGCCGAATCTGACGCCCACGATCATTGATCGCCGGATACGCGCGATCACCACGACCCTCTGGCGGGACCCGTGATGCAGGTTGGGTGTGCGCGTGAAGTCCAGTTCACTCGGTGCGGGAATAACGGACCTCGTGGGCTCGGATGGAATCTGAGAACTGAAGATGCAGCCGTCACCAGAATCCAGTTGTTGAGGAAACGTGGCTCGTTGGCCAGATGCGACGGTTCGAAACGGCCGGGGACCCGATTTTGCCCCTGATCGGGACTGGCGTGAAGGAGTCACCCTCTGACGGCGTTTTCTCCGTAGTTCTTTCATGGGGGTTTCCACCCATTTGAACCGACCGAAACCGACAAGGACAAATCGTTGATTCCGAGCGGCTTGCTGTCACGCAGTCGCGGAACCACATGGACCCTCGGAGGCCCAATTTCGGGCAAACAATATACAATGGCAGTATACAATCGGCCCTGCGGGAGACCCCACCTGATTACAGGGAATGACGTTTCACCGCGCACGGGACCTCCTGGGTTTTCTGGGTGCGTCGTAGGGGCGCGGCCCACCGCCGATCCGCAACCTCCGGGTGCTGCACCGCGTCCGAGGTTGAGGGCACGCCCAGAGGAAAGTCGCGGTGAAGCCAGGAAGGACGTTCCGCTCGCTTTGGCCTGCATGGAGTAGTAGAAGTGGCTTCATGCGCAGCCGAGTCCTCTCCAAATCGGCGTTTCTTCTCCTTGCGGCATGGACCGCCGGACTGGCGGCCGGCGTCGATCTGCAATTCCGCCACCACTTCATCGATCGCACCTTGCCGGTGAGTGACACATCGGTCGGCGACTACGGTCTTACCACGCTGGTTGACTTGGATCGGGACGGCGACCTGGACTTTGTGGTGGGTGGACGCCCATCCAGACCGTCTCGGCTGTATTGGTATGAGTTCCAAGCAGCCGATCGCTGGATGCGGCATGAGGTGGGTACCGACTACCTGTCAGATGTTGGCCTGGCGGCCCTGGACGTCGACCGGGACGGCTGACCGGACCTGGTGTGCAGTGGGGTGTGGTACCGGAATCCTGGCCAGACCGGTCAGGCGTTCGAGCGGATCGTCTTCGACGAGAGCGCTGCCGGGGCGCACCACGTGCTCATTGCGGACCTGGATGGGGACGGCAAGCCTGGCCTCGTTCTGATGGGCGACGAACGCAGGCAAAAATCAATTCGCTGTGCTGGTTTTCGATCCCAGCCAATCCACGGCAAACGTGGTCGCGGCATCGCATTGGCCCACCGGTTCATGGCGCGATCACCTCCAACGGCGCGGGGGACCTGAATGGCGATGGCGACCTGGATGTCCTGCGAGCGGACACGTGGTTTGAGAACCAGGATGGCCGAGGATAGCAATGGGTGGAGCACCGGAATATTCCCATGGGGCGGAAGGGCCCATTTGGCATCTGCGCGCGTACTGCGGTGGCAGACCTTGATGGCGACGGCCGGGCGGAAATCATCATCGCCAACGCCGACATCGTGGACTCGAAGGTCGCCGCGTTGAAGAACGCCGACGGGAAAGGAGGCCGGTGGACCAAGACAGAATTGCCCCAGAGCCTCACCTACGGTTCGCTGCACTCGCTGGCCGTGGCCGATCTCAACGGGGACGGGCGACCGGCCATTGTCGTCAATGAACAGGAGGAGTTGTTGCCGCCCGGACGCGAGAACCCGCGTTGGATCGTCTGGGAGAATCTCGGCGGCAACCAGTTCGCCGAACGCATTGTCCTCGACCGCAAACTGGGCGGGCACGAACTCCAAGTCGGCGATGTGGATGGCGACGGGGATGTGGACATTGTCTCGAAGCCGTGGGGACCGCGCCCGTGGAATGGTGCCGGTGGCGCGGTCCACGTGGGCTTCCTGGAGAACCTGCTCAGCCCCCCAAAGCCCGCCTCCGAAGGCCCAACGGGATCAGCGACTGCGGAAGGAACCTCGATGGCCTTGGACGGAGGTTCTGTAACGGTGAAGCGGGTGGATGCGCTACCCTACGTCAAGAGCGAGTACACGCGTCGATTCAAGTCCGACTCCGCCGAGAATCCTAAGCTCCGGGAATTGCGCCGGCGGTATCAACTCGACGCGGTCGTGGCCGCCGGTCAAGACGAGTTCGATCGCCAGGTCCGGCTGCTCGATTGGGTCCATCATCGCTTCAAGAAGTTCGGCCGTCCGTCCGTTGAAGCGAGAGGGGCATTGGAGATCTTGTCGGGTATCGAGCAAGGGCACGCGTTCTTTTGCAGCCAGTACGCGCATGTGTTCGTGTCCGCCGCCGCCAGCCTGGGCTGGATTGACCGGGAACTGGCCTTGCGCCGGCATCGGGATCCGCCGGGCGGGGGATCCAGCGAACACTCCACCAGGGAGATCTGGTCCGACCAGTACCGCAAGTGGATCATGATGGACCCTACCGCCAAAATGTACGTGGAGAAGGGCGGCCTGCCGTTGAACGCTTATGAAGTTCGCCAGGAATGGTTCCAGCGCGGAGGTCGAGACCTCGTGTTCGTGGTGGGGAAAGAGCGGACGCGGTATCGCAAGTCCGACCTGCCCATTTTCTTGGGGCGGTTCGAGGGGTTTGGCGATTTGACGGTTCCGGTCGATGAACTCGATAGGTACGGGTTCATTGGTTACATCCCGAACACGGACTTGATGGACGCGGACCTGGATTACGGCCGGATGTTCATCGTGCAAGACCAGCTATGCGAGGGAACCCACTGGCATGTGCGCATCGTGCCGGCCAATCCGGCGGTGGATCCGTACTTCCCGCTCAACCAGGCTGCGGTCACGTTGACTTCCGAGCAGGGCAAGCTCGCGGTGAAGTTCCACACCATGACACCGAATTTCCGGGCGTACGAAGTTCGGTTCGCTGGTGGTTCCAGGCGCGTGACCGACGTGAATCTGCTCTGGAACGTTCGCCCGGGTCTGAACGGTTTGGAGGTTCGGACGGTGAACCGCTTTGGGGTGTATGGCCCAACGTTGACTGTCGAGGTCGTGCAGTGAGAATGGAGTATGGCCGGCGCTCACGTCCGATCTCTGCGCTCACGGTGGCACTCAGTGTGCCCAGGGCCGCTGGTTCCAACCATCCCCTTCCGTTGTAGTGGATGACTGGTTGGTGCAACGCGACACTCGGGCGTGACGTACACGAGAATCCGAATCCGCGAGGATTTTCCGAGCTCACCGCTCTGCCCTCACTGCGGGAAGGAGATCCAAGAGTTGGCAGCGCGGCGGGTGGAATCCGCTCTGGGTGTACGGTTCGTTACTGCACGGACTGCCGGAAGGTGCTGGGGGTTTTTCACCGGAAGGGCTTTTGGATGGGGTGATGCGGTCATGGCTTGAATAACTTCCTAGCGCACAAGACTCACGATGACACTCGCCGCACTTCAGATGGGCTCTATGCCGACCGAATACGCCGTGGGCTGGTTCACGTTGGCCCTGATCAATGCCGGCCTGGCCCAGGGCAAGGGCCGCAATGGTCTGGCCTGGTGGCTCGTGTCCCTGTTCCTGGGGCCCCTGGCGACACTCCTGATCGTGCTGCTCGATCCTGTGAAGCCCAAAGGACCGTGAACACAGGCCATGAGCGCTGCTGCCGTCATCATCCTCCGCCGCAAGAAGCTCGTCCGCCGGTTCGCGGAATTGGGGGCGACTTCTGGGGACAAGGCCATTCCCGTCGAGGAGGTGGGCATGCGCCGTTCGTGGATCTTCGACCAGATGGTGTCGCGCGGCGTGTTCGTCCGGGCCGATCATGACGGTTTCTACATGAACGAGGAGGCGGCCAGGGCCTTCCTGCAGGCGCAGCGGCGGCGGGTCCGAACCGGTGCGGGTATCCTGCTCGTGGTGATGGTGATCGTCGTCATGGTTCTGCTCGGGCTTGGCTGGTGAAGGCGGCCGGTCCTTTCGCCCGCAGCCACAGAGTGTCTGGCCGGCCTGCTGCCCGTCCGGGCGACTTAGTGCCCGCCGGTGACGGTGTAGCCGTCGCGGCGTAAATCCTCCGCCGGGTCCTTCTCCATGTGGGCTGCTGCCTCGTACGGCATGGGGTTCAGATGGGCGTAGAGTTCGGGCAGCAGCCGAATCCCATAACGCTGGACCACTGCCGCGGCTTTGATCCCCTGCTTGTGGTTGGCGAACCGGTCTTCCGGCGTCAACCCGGTCATCCCGACGTACAGGCACGGGTTGCCGCGACTGCGGTTCGGGTTGGCAGCGCGAACGGCGGCCAAACGACCAGCCGCCGGCGCCAGCAGAACCGCATAGACGTTGTGGTGATGCGGGGATCGGGTGGTTCTACCTGAACGTGCGCTTCCTGTGTCGTCCGGAGGTCACGTTAGTGGAGGTTTGACAAGCCAAGCTATGGCTGAGTCGGTCGTGCGAAGGCTGCGCTTACCAAGGCCCAATCTTCATCGTGGGCCGATCGTTCGAAGTCGTCACCGGCGGGAGGCAGCCGGGGCTGAGCCGTTTCGGCTTCAGCGCTTCTCCAGCACCGCCTCGT
This sequence comes from uncultured bacterium, assembly GCA_963735925.1. Lineage (GTDB taxonomy): Bacteria > Verrucomicrobiota > Verrucomicrobiia > Limisphaerales > J093 > DSVZ01. The sequence continues at coordinate 16,741 of CAVTMT010000012.1, read as the reverse complement.
GCCAGAACAGGGCGATCCACTCCTTGGCCGCGAGCCGGTCCTGGTCAGTGCCGCCGCGCAGTTCGGCTTTGCCGTCCAGTTCGACGCACCAGTTTGGCTTCGCCAAAGACGGCCACGATCTCGTCGGTTTCCCGTTGAATCCAATCGGCGTACTTGAATCTCATGCCCGCAGTCTATGGCATGGCATGGGACAAATATGGGGGAGGGGTAGATTTCGCCAAGATTGACGCTGAATTGCGCATCGCTCATGAGGGATGAAGACCTGAACCGTGAACTGACATGCCAACACCAGGGGTTAATCGTCGCATGATCACGGCGACATTGGACAACCGACGTTGTTCGCGAACACGTACTCCGGACCGTGCTCCCCCAAGTCGGCGGTCATCTCTTTCAGGTAGCCTTTGAAGAGGGTGTTGGAAGCAATGACGCAGTGGCTCAGCTTCCGCACGAGGAATCCGAAATGCGGGGTGTAATCGCCCCGGCCGCCGTCGTCGCGGCCTGCCGCGCAGACATTCGAGACGAAGGTCAGTCCGCTGCACTCCTCCAACCGCACCTGGCAGGAACGCTCCGCCTCGGGCAGCAGGCGGCTATCCTTGCCACAGCGTCTGTAGACGTTGCCGGTAATGCTGGTCGTGCGCATCTTGAGGGCGCACAGGCCGGCACCCCAATTTCGATCGAAACAGTTGCCGGTGACGTTCCACGCATCGCCGGCCAAGAGGTAGAGGCCATAGCCGTGGTTCCATTCGACGCGGTTGGCGGTGAACATGACCGTGGCCCCGACCGAATCGCAGGCGAAGCCGTGACTCCCGTTGCCGGAGAACTGGTTGTCCGTCACAAAGCCGTCCCAACCGGTGATCTGGACGCCGCACCCTCTGTTCCCCTGCATGATGCTGTGCCGGATGATGAACAGCCAGATGCGCAAGAGATGAACGCCGTGCCCCGAAAACCGCTCGATCTTGCAGTCGTCGATCACAATGGCGTCTTCTTGCGGGCTATACTTCTCGGCGTTGTTGAGGAAGATGCCATGAATGGCTTTCTTGGCCTCCCGGCGTCCCTGAAGAAACAGCCCGCGAAGGTGGACGCCGAACGCACCGGTGATGTTCAGCAGGCAATCCGCCTCCTCGGAATCAAGGTGTAGCATGGCGCCCCCATCGCCGCGGTATCCCCACTGTGGTTCTGCCAGCAACGTCGTGTGCGCGTGAACCTTCAGGTCATGGCAGAGATACCTTCCGGCCGGGAAATGGACCGTGCCGCCCACTTGACCGGCTGCATCCAGCGCCTTTTGGATGCCTTCCGAATCGGGTGTCTTGCCATCGCCTTTGGCGCCGAAGTCAAAGACGTTGAAAACAGACGAGGACCGGTTGGTGTTTTGCTCGGCCGCGATCACGGAAGGCATTCCGGCCAGGCTGGCCAAGCCGACAAAGCCCGTTCCGACCAGGAAGTCGCGCTTCTTCATTTGCATGGACGCCATCTTGTGGCCGCAGGAAGTGACAAGGCAAGGAACCATTGCAGTCGCAGCGCTCAGGGCCTGAAGGATAGACGGTCACCGGCGCCGTACGCAGACAACCAGTGTGCACGGACTGAGTCTCCGCCACGACCTGCCGCGATGAGCCAGCGGTGGCATTATGCCGGGGCGTTCTCGCAGCAGGGGAGGTACGGCGGCACCGAAAGTGCCAGGCATTCTGCCGTCGGGCGCATTAGGTGGTCCCCCCCAACGGGGCCCCAGGCGCTACGCCGCGGACCGAGACCGAGAGGTCGAAGGGACCCGGTCCGCGGCGGCGCTACCCCCTTTGGGGACGGCACCCCAAACGCTCGCCGAGGTCAGAGAGGGGACAGTTTCTCTTGAGTGGCGGAGGCGCGGCTCGGCTCGCCGAAAGTGTGGGAGAAACCGGCTTGGAGGCTGCCCTTCCCAGGCCTCCTCCGCCTCCTTCATGGTGCTCCGGCTCATGGCGAAATCTCGCTCGACAGGTTCGGGGACGGGTTGCACGGTCTTTGCGGCGCCGTTCTTCAGGCGCCCCACAGAGAACCATGCGAGACCTCAAGAGCCCGACGGCAATGTGGGTAAAAGGCATTCTGTTTCTGCTCCTGGGCGTTGGCTCCGCTGTGATGTTGTTGGCGGAGGCGGGCACACCCAAGGTTGCGTTGTTGCTGGCGGTCGCGGTGTGGGGATTTTGCCGGGCGCACTACTTCGCCTTCTACGTGATCGAGAAATACGTGGACAGCAGCTATCGGTTCTCGGGTTTGATCTCCTTCGCGCGGTACCGGTGTCGCCGACGAGAACCGGCTGGGGACGAACCACGGTGAGACGGAGCATTCTCGCATGGACACCGACGATTTGACCCCGATGGTGTACGAGACGCTCTCCCGAGCGTTCGAGTGTTGCGACGTGCTGCGGGCGGAGATCGGAGCGTCGGCGGCCGAGTTCAAAACCGAGGATGACTTCCTGCGAGGGACCCGGCGGTACCTCAATGAGATACTGGCGGACCCCGAGGGCCATCTGGATTCCTGGAACCTCCTGGACGACATGGATGTCAAAGCGTTCGTCAAGGGGGTGAAGAGCGTTCGAGCGCACGTGACGACGACCCTGAAGACGACGCGGAACCAGCGAGGCAAGCCGCCATTCGAAAAGGACTCCCCCTGAGATTCACTGGGCTACAATGCGGTTCAGTTCAGGTGACGTAGTGATGATGTTACCTTAAGAATCTGGCCCAAGTGATCCAGAAGATCGCTAGCATCAGCAGGAAGAAGATCGTCAGTGGCAGAGCACGAAGCAGCAGCCACGCACGGAAGCCGCGCGTCCAACGGCGGCGATTCAGGTAGAGGCAACTCGCCAGAAGAACGACGCCCACCGAAATGAACAAGAGGTCGAACACGGCCGGGAGGCGGCACGGCGGTCAGCTCATGTACCAGCCGCCGTTCACGTTGATGGTCTGGCCGGTGATGTAACCGTTGCTGGCGAGCATAACCGCCACCTCGGCGACTTCCTCGACCGTCCCCAACCGTCCGAGCGGGATCAGCTCTGGCCGGGCGTTCGGGTTCTTGGTGACCATCTCCGTAGCAATGAGCGCGGGCGCGATAGCGTTGGCCGTGATCCCCTCCTTGGCCAACAAAGTGGCGTAGGAATGCGTAAGTCCCAGAACGCCCGCCTTCGAGGCGGCATAGTGCGGCCCGACGACTCCGCCCAGTTGGGCGGCGACGGAGGAAAGGTTGATGATCCGTCCCCAGCGTTGGTTGCGCATTCCAGGCAGAACGGCCTGGGTGACCAGGAACATCGACTTCAGGTTGGCCGCCACGACCTCGTCCCAATCGCGTTCGGTGATCTCGCTCAACGGTTGCGGGCGGCTGATGCCGGCGTTGTTCACCAGGATGTCGATCTGGCCGAGATGTTGCCGGAAGGTCTCCACCATCTGGGTGACCTCAGCCGCGATGGCGACGTCCGCATGAACGGCAAGGGCACCGCGGCCGAAGCGCTCGATCTCCGAACAGACTGCACGGGCCTCATCCGCGTGCATGTGGTAATTGATGGCCACGTCAGCGCCAGCCCTGGCAAGGGCGAGGGCAATGGCGCGGCCGATACCACGGCTTGCCCCTGTAACCAGGGCGACCTTGCCGTGCAACTCGGCGACGAACTTCTCTCCCCTGATGGCTCCGACTTTCGGATGACCCTTCATGGAGTCGGCTGGTCGAACACACCCCGTGCGCGGGCGCGCGTCAGGGTCTGCGGGCGAGCTCCTTTTCAATGGTGCTCACCAGTTGGGCGAACTCCTCCTCTTTGTAGCCCAGCGTCTGGAAGAGAATCTTGCCGTCCCGACCGATAACGTAGCTGCGGGGGATGTACTGCGTGGCGTATTTGGCGTACACATCGCGTTTCGGGTCGCCGGCGATGGGGAAAGTGATCTCGCGCTTCTCGGGGAACGGAACCAGTTGGTCGTTCGTGTGCTCGCGCCCGACGGCGATCATGGCGAAATCCTGGCCTTTGAACCGCTGCCAGACCTGCTTCTCGAGGGCAGGCATTTCCGCCATGCAGGGGCCGCACCAGGTGGCGAAGAAGTTCACGAGCACCACCTTGCCCTTCATGGCGGACAGGTCGAAGGCTTTGCCGTCGAGCCTTGTGACCGTGAAGGCCGGCGCAAGTTGGCCCACTTTGGTGAGCGTGCTCTCCTTTTCGTCGGCCGTCCGCCCGGCGGCAGAGCCTGCAAGGACAAGGCAGACGGCCGCCAGAATCCGGGTCCAGAGCGGCGTGGGAGCGTGGCGAAGCAGCGATGTCATGCCGCCAGCGTAACGGGTCGGAAGGAACCGATCAAACTCCACCACAAACCGCGATGGTTTAGCAGTGGCCTCGGGCAACTAGGCACGGGATCTGCCCCACCCGCGGTTGGCCCGTGCACCGCAGCAGCGTCAGTGCCTATTCACCTTGCGCGCGTTCGCGTGACCCGCTACGCCTGCGCGGTGAGCGAGAAGGCCAAGCCCGACCGCGCCGCCCTCGATGTGCTCCTGCGCCAAGCGGAGGAAGGGGCTGCGTTTGCGATGCGGAAGATCGGGTCGGTGCCGCCCACGTTCCTGGCGGCGACGCCGTCGGGATTGCTGACGTTCATCCCAAGCACGCTGTCGGACGAACGGGCCAAGGACAACCTGGCCAACACGGCGCGCTTGATTTGTGTCGGGTACGAGGCCGTTGCGGTGGTGTTGATGATCGAGGCGTGGATGCGGTTGGCTCCGCCCGGCGGCAAGCTCGACCTGGACGCACCGCCATCGGAAGCGCTGGATCGTCGGGAGGTCGTGTTGCTGGTCGGCGAGACGTTCGGCGTACACACCCAGAGGTTCCTGCCGATTATCCGGACCGACGCCGGGGGGTTCTTCGGCTTTGGCGAGTACGACGGACCGCAAGGAGATTCGTTTCAGGGGCGGTTCGCTCAATTGATGCCGCCCCATGCCGCGCCTGCGGACCAGCAGGCCCTTCGCCCGCCGGCGGCTCGATGCGATGGGCCTGACCGAAGCGGTGCTCAGCGGATCGCCCCTCAGCAACTGAAGTCCGTTATCGCATGCCGCGATTCCGTGCGGGTCCAAGATCGGGGGCACGGAATCGCGATGGGGCCGCGCGGCCCCTTCAGAGCGCAAGAGAAGCCGACTCGAAAAGCGCCAGGTCAGATTGACGCTCACCTGGCGGCGGAAACGTGGTCCGGCGCCGAGCGCGGTCAGCCATCGACTTTCGGCGCTTTTCGCCCTCGAAGCCGAGAATCGCCGGGCACCGGATGGGGCGTGCCGCTGGTGGTCGGCTGCCGGTTTGCCGAGACCCAATGCAATGGGTTCATGCCACGAGCGCCACTCGTTGAGACCAACAACGAGGTTCCGTGCGGATTCCAGGGCTTTCAACGCCGCCGCGTTCTTGCCGTTGAGGAAGCTGGCCGCCTGATCGAGGCAGGCGAGGATTTCCTCGCGGAGGCTCGGGGCCGCGGGCTTGGGCGCGGACTGGTTGCTGGTGGCGGCAGGTTCTGGACGGTGCGACCGGATTTCGGCTTTGAGTTCCGAATGCGTCATGGGCGGTTCTCCCGCCTCGACCCGCCGCCTGAATTCCTCGCGCAGGGTGTCCGGGGTGGAGTCGGCAGCCAGCAGGTAGCGGGTCGAGCGGGGGATTTTCAAATGTTGAAACTGTCCACATTTGCGGGCGACGTTCATCCAGCGGTCGAGGGGTTCGTGACAATGCGGGCAGGTCGTGTCCCGCAGGGAGACGGGCTTGCCGCATTTGGCGTAAGGGACAAGCAAAGTCCATGTTCAGAGCCCTCAGGGGAGCGCAACCGGCGCTGATGCGGTCCTGGGGGCTACGTCGGCCCTGATCCTGACCGGGACCGTGCCGAAAGGCAAGGCGGGAGCCGCGCCTGAGGCAGAAGCTCCCCGCGCGTTCGCGGGCGGGTTGCGCTCAGTGGGAATGTCCCGGATCGCGGTCCCGCTCGGGCTGGCGGGCTTGCCCTGGAGATTTCTGGGTGGTGAACCGCAGCGCGGGCAGGGAGCGCTCATGCAACGGACTCCACTTGGGCGCGTGGGGAAAGAGGATCCGCTCCTGCACCCGCAGTTCGCCCACCCCCAGGTCGCGCTTCCAGTAAATCTCCCACCACTTCGGTTGGTAGGGCCGTTTGCGGGCGCCTAACGCCAGGCGGGGCAGTTCCACCCGCACCCGCGGCAACCGGAACTCGCGGGCGGGGCGCCACCAGGCGCCGGCAAAAGGTTGGTGGGTCTCGGTGTAGAGGAGTTTTCCGCGCGACTTGAGCCAGGGCGTGTGATCGAACAAGCGCCGCCACTCGACGTGCACCAACCGCGGGAGGTGGGGCCAGTCCCGTTCGAGCGAGCCCGAGAGGCTGCGGAGCAGCGTGCGAGCATCCACCCCGTGCCGGACAGCCGCCGGGACTGCGACGGACAACACCTGCCGCGGCGTGCGTTGAGCGTCGGGCACCGCCGCGAGGCCGGCGGCAACCTCGCGCTCAAACCGATCCCGGTCCACCGGGGTGTGACCCGGACCGCGGGTCAAGGCCAGTGCCTGCGCCGGGCCGAAGCCCCGGCTCTGCCCGTACTCCTGCCACCGGGCAAAGAGGTCCTCCCGGCCGGTCGTGCTCTTGGCGGGGCGGGTGTCCAGGGCGGCGACCTTGGCCGCGACGGCGCCGACCACACCCCGTTCTTCGAGTTTGCGTTCGATTTGTTGCCGGCGCTGGGAGTGCTCCCGGCAAAGCTCGCGGGGCACCCCGACGACATGAAAGCCGACCCGGTCGGGCTCGAGCGTGAGCCCGAGGCCCTGCCGGAGCCCGGCCGCCAGGTCGGTCCGGTAGAGGGCGCCCAGGGCGAGCTTCTGCTCGAAGATGGGGCGGCTGAGCAGGGAGCCGGTGGTGCCGTCCTCGCGCAGCCCCAGGTTCACCAGCACAGCGTGGGTGTGGAGTTGGGGGTCCTGCGCCCGGGAGGTCCGGTGCTGGAAGGTGGCGAAGAGGACGGCGGTCGGTTCGACGGTCTGGCCGCCCGGACCGCGCCGGGTCAGGGCGCAGGTCTGTTCCACGTGGCTCAAGGCGGTCTGGACCGCGTGCTGATGGATGGCCTCGATTTGCTGGCGCAGCTCGGGCGGGGCCATGGCCCAGAGGACCGACACGCTCTTGGGTGCGCTGAAGGTCAGGTCCCAGCCGTTCTGGCGCTCAGGCTTACGGGCGTTCTGGACCAGCGCCAGCTTGCCGTCCGGTGAGCAGCCGGCCAGGAGGTTGAGGAAGTGCCGCCCCTTGACCTCGGCGGACAGGCGCAGGAGGGAGGCCCCCTGGCCGTACCAGCGGCCGGGCGCCTCGCCGGCGCCGAGGTAGTAATCGTCGCGGGCCAGTTCCAGGTAGTACTTGCCAGCGTCGGCGCCCTTCAGTGGGTTGGAGATGGAGAGCATGGGTGGACGAGGGTCTGCTCGACCCAGCGGTAGGCTTCCTCGGCGGAACGCTTGCCGGCGGTGACCAGGAGGACCTCGGCGGTGCTGGCCACGTCGGTGCGGAGGTGGGTCAGTGTCTCATGCAGTACCACGACGGCGCGCTTCAACTCCTCGAGGTCATGGGGCAACTGCAAGACTTGAGCCACGAGTTCCCGGGCGATGTCGTGCGGACTGACGCGGAGCCGGATGGCCCGCTGGACCAGCGCTTGCGCGGTGGGTTCATCCACGCGAAAGGTGATGATGGTGGGGAGCCGGAGAGGCTGAGCGGGGCGGCGGCGAGATCGGCGTCGAGACATGGCAAGGTTCTGGTTCCGGACAACCTCGGCCATGTGCCGCCGGGGCTGCTCGAGGGATGCAGTCGCCGGAACCGGCCGGAACCGAACAGACAATCGCAACGGTGCCCTTCCCCCGCGGGTTCGCCGGGTTGGCAACGCGATTGCGCTGGGAGTCGTCCGGGGTTTATGGTGGGGCCGCGATATGGAGCAACTGGTCGAGTGGCTGCGCGAGTACCGGGCGAGCCCCTCGCTCGAACGCCGGTTCGAGTTGGCGGAAGCGCTCGTCGAGACGATCCTCTCGCGGGTGGAGCAATATATCTCCGCGCGTTGTCCGGCCGACGCGGTGGAAGAGGTGCTCCAGGAAAGCCTCGCCGCCATCTCCCGTTCCCTGCATACGTTCCAGGGAACGACCGGGAAGCAGTTCTGGGGCTGGTGCTACGGCGTCACGAGTCACAAGGTGGCGGACCTGCTCCAGAAGCGGGCGCGCAATCCGCTGGTCTTGCTGGCGCCCGAGGAACTGTGGCGGGCGGTCGAGGCGAGTGCGCTAGCCCAGCCGCCGAGTCCGGAGGAGCGGGCGGACTTGAACTCGACGCTGGAGTTGCTGCGGCGGGCCGACCCGCAATGTTATGAGTATCTGGTGCGGCGGTACGTTCTGGATTTTACGCTGGTGGAAATGGCCCAAGCCGAGGGCCTCAAACCCGATACGGTTCGGATGCGAATCAACCGGTGCCTGGCCGCGGCGCGGGCCCGGCTGGGAAAGCGGTAGGTGCGTATGACGACCGAGCACAGCGAAGTGGAAGCGAAGCTGCAACGCCTCGGGGCGCGGGTCCGCCAGGGTCTGACGCGGCCGCGGCGGTTGACGGAGAAGGAACGTGAACGGGTGCGGGAAGGGGTGCGCGAGCGCTGGCAGCAGGAGGAGGCCGTGCGGCAGAAGCTCGAGGAAGCCCGACGGGTCGAGGAGGTCCGGCGGGAGCAGGCCCGCGAGGCGCTCGAACGGGGCAACGCCAAGGAGCAGGATCAGCGGGAGCGTGATCGCGGGATGAACAAGGACGACGGGCACAGTTACTGACCCTACCCGGTTCCGGCCGTTTGAACGGCCGAGGACAACGCCACCCGGGCGTAGGCATCGAGCAGCGCCTGTCGGGTCGCCACCGCGGCCCGTCCACCGCCGGCGAGCAACGTGCGCTGCAGGGGGGTGGCCCCGACCAGCGCCTCGGCCTCCCGCCGGGCGCGTGCTTCAGTTGGCAGGGACTCCCAAAACGCCTCAAGGGCGGCTGCCCGGGCCAGTTCCTCCCGCTCCCGGCGCGTGGCCCGCTGCCGGCGCGTGGCCTCCCGCTGCCGCCCGCGCTGCGCCGCGGCTTCCGCCCGCCGCGCCGCTTCGGCCCGGCTCTCAAACTCCCGCGGTGGTTCGTACGCTTCCTGGATCGCACGCACGAGGAACCCGGGGGGATTGCGGGCGACCTTCGGGTCGGCCCGCGCCACCAGCCAGTCGAACACTTCGAGCTGCGATGCGATGCGCTCGGCGGGGAACCGGCGGACCGTCCGCCGTGCCGCGGTTCGGGTCACTCCGCGTTCGACCAGCGCGCTCACCAACGGGTCGTCCGTCGTGAGCGCTGCCCTCTCCGTCACCGCCGGCGTCACCGGAGGGACGGGGGTCGCTGGCACCGTTGCCGCCACCGGCGCCACACTGGTGCGCCGGGCCAACGCCACCCGCCACTGACCGGTTCCCGCACGCCAAAACCGGTCGGGCTCGCCCGCCGGTTCCAAGAACCCCTTGGCTTCCAGTTCGCCCAGGGCGGGCCGCAGCTTGCGCTTGAGGCTCGCCGTATCGTAACTCCGCGAGAGGCCGACGTGTTCCCAGGCCAGTTCCTGGAGATCGAACTCCCATTGTGGCCGGTGAAAGAAGCGCTTGTCCAGAAAGCGGTACAGCCGCCGCGCGACCGCACTGTCCAGTCCCTTGAAGAACTCGAAATCGATCGCCTTGAGGTTCCCGGCCTGGAAGCTGCGGAAGAGCACCTCGTTCCACACGAACGCCGAGAGCGGCCGCTCGTCTGTGGACTCGCTCACCAGAGCTTCGACGCCGCGCCGGTGGCAGAGCCAGACGTTGTCCAGCACGTGAAAGGTCTCGTCCACCCAACAGCGTCGCGGTTTGTGCCACCACGCATTGCGGCAGTGCAGGGTCACCCCGGTCCAGCGGGTGAGCGAAGCAGCCAGGCGTTCGTAGCTCTGGGTCTCGTCCCGCCAGCCCAGGAGCCCGATCAACTGATAGCGGGTGAAAGGGACCTTGCGGTCCACGAACCCGCGCAGCCGGGTGAGCTGGATCAAGCCCAGCAGCACCTCATCGTCCAGAGTCGTGGGCAGGCCGTGGGCGTCGGTGCCCGTGATGGTGAGTTCCCGCGTGATGGTCTCGCTGTGACTCTCGTCCCAGACCTGGTCGGTGAACCGGAGCGTCTTCTGGCCCGGACGCAGGCGATGGGCCAGCGCGCCGAGAGGGAACTCGGCCAGGTTCAGTTCGTCGCGTCCGGCTTCCTGAGCGGTGGTCATCAGATCGGTTTCGATGCCGCGGGGAGTGGCCACGATTCATCTCCTGCCAAAACAACAACAACAACACTCTCTTCCAAAGCCGGAGCGCATTGTTGTTAGTTATTAAACAACATAGTTAAAGAGTTACGGTCGGGATTCGGTAGTGTTTCGGCGGGGTTGGCGGGATTTTCCTGCCTCAGTTCACGGTAAATCCTGCCTCAGTTCACGGTACCAGCGTCCGGATTCCTGCCTCAGATCACGGTATCCGCCCCGGCGTTCCTGCCTCAAATCCCGGTACGATCCTGTCTCATTTCCCGGTATAACACAGGAGCCCTCGGCTTGGTAGCCCCGCAACCGGTGCGTATCGAAACTTTTTGAAATTACCCCGGCGTGTCGCCGCTGCGCCGTCCCCGAGGCGTATTGAGACTCCGAGATTCAAACCGGGTTGGCGCTGGGCGCGTTCTGGCGCGGCCCCCAACGGTCGCCCGGGCACTCACCTCTCCCGCCGCCCGCCGTCACGCGACCCAGGGCGATGATCGCCGCCCGCCCGCCCTCCTCCCCCTCCGTGTGCTCGAGATCGGCCCGTGGCAGGCCATCCTGGTGCGGGTCATACGTACATGGCGCACGAGCCGTGTCCTCCACCCGCGGGAGCGTGACGCGTGCGATCCGCGAGAGTGGGTGGTGGTTGCACTTTCGAGTAGTCACCCCGCCAGCAAGCATGTCAGCATGTCAGCTTGCCAGCTTGCTGACAGGCTGGTCAGAACGCTGGTTGGCCAGCCGGTTGGCCGGCAAACTTGCCCGCTTGCGGACATGCCGGCCGGCATGGTAGTCAGCCAGCATGGAGCAAAGGGGAGGCGGGGCATGATCGTGGCGTTGACCAATTCGAAGGGCGGCGTGGGGAAAACCACGCTCGCCGTGCATCTGGCCGTGTGGTGGCAGGAACAGGACAGTTCGGTGGCCCTGGTCGATGCCGACGCGCAGGGCGCCTCCTCGACCTGGCTCCAGGAAGCGAGCCCACAGACGCCCCGCTTCCGGTTGCAGACGCCCGATGACATCCTGGACCGGGTGCCGGCCTTGCGCCGGGACTTCGCCGTGGTGGTCATCGACGGCCCGGCCGGGCTCTCGGAGGTCACGCGGGCGATTCTGCTCGTGAGCGACCTGGCCCTGCTGCCCTGCGGGCCGTCCGTGCTGGACCTGCGGGCGGTGGGCGACGCCATCCGGGTGTTGGAGCAGGCCCAACGCATCCGGCAGGGAGCGCCCCAAGGCCTGCTGGTGCCCAACAAGCTGCAGGCCCGCTACCGGCTCAGCCGGGAACTCCTGGCGACAGCCCAGTCCCTGGGCGTGCCCGTGACGCCGGGATTGCGGCTGCGCCAGGCCTATGCCGATGCCGCCGGGCAGGGAGCGGTGGTGTGGCGGTTGGGCCCCCGGGGTGCCGCCGCCGCCAATGAAATCAAGGAGCTATTCCATGGACAATTCAGACCCTCGACGCCGAACCCTCAGCGAAGCGTTGCGCACCGGTAGCCTGGGCGAAGAGGCCCGGAACTTCCTGGCCGGGCCGGTGGTTCCCCCGCCGGCCGCGCAAGTGCCCGTCGCGACTCCCCAATCGCCGCCTCACCCCGTGAGCCCGGCGCATCCCACCACCATGACGCTCAATCCCAACGATCGTTCCTCCGTCGTCGTTCCGGCCATCGTGGCGATGACCTTCCGGCTCCCGGCCAGTCTGGCGGCCCGGCTGCTGGAGGTCTCCTCCCAGCGCAAGCTGCGCCGCGAACGACCGTTCCATCAGCAGGACATCATGGCCGAGGCCCTGACGCTGTGGCTGCGGCAGCAGGGATTGGAGTAACCCGGCAGCGCCCGTCGCCGGCTGGCCCTGTACCTTTCCGGGCCAACCGTGTTAGGAACTCGGGAGAGGACGGGAGGTTTTGGCTCCCGACCGCGTCAGGGCAACGCCGACGCGTTCTTTGACGTCATCGAGATGGGCGCGAACACCCGCCAACCCGGTCTCACCCACCGGCGCAGGGGACGGACCTTACCACCCGTCGCGTTCGTGTCCCGTAGAGCGTGGTGCCGCGAGAGTGGCCCGCCACGTTCGAGAGAGGCTTCTGGAAGTAATCCCTGGTCACCAGCCAGGACCAATCTCCAGATTCTATCTCATGGTAAGCGAGCGCAGGTTCGCGAATGCGGGCGAGCGGGACACGCCGGTGGCTGGGATGCCATCGGTCGGTCTTGTCCAAAGCGGGTGCGCGATGCCCCAGGGGCGTCGCCAATCCCCCGGCGGGAACCGGACCACAGCCGCAAGGCCGATCGGGTGCAAGGCCCGTCAGGTTCGATTAACGCACGCTGGCGTCGGGAGCCTCCCGGTGGCGACACCGAGGAACCGGAGGCTGACCCCCTCCGGGGTTCTGCTGCACAGAAGGCAGACCGCGAAGAGCTCAACGATGAAAGGGGCGTCAAGCCCTTGCCAGTCAACGACAGCAGAGACGGACGCCGAAGCGGTCAAGCTCGATCCGGGTGGGTAAGGAGGCGCTTCTGTATTCTGCCTCCCGAAATCGGTCCCGTGCCGGGACCGGAAACTTTGCCGGGGCGGGAGCCCCGCGACATGCCGGGTGAGTGGGGACGCCCCTATGCGTTCCGCCCACGTGACTGCTGTGGTGAAGGACAGGACTAACCGCGCAAGGAGTGCGGCGGCCGGAGTGGTAACCGGTGCCGGCTTTGTCAGCGGGTGTTTGAAAAGCCGCACTCTGATGAGAGTGCCTCCAGTAGGACCAGGCCGAGCCTGGACCTCATCGCCCTGGGCGCCGAGCGCCGGGACGTTGGGGTGTCGTTCCTGCAAGGCAGTGGGAACGGCGGGTGCGTGCCAACGGGTGGTGCCGGGCACAAACGCACACACGAAAGGGGTGACGGGAGATTCCCATCTCTATGAGGTTGTGGGCGGGTGGAGTTCCAGACTCCACCTGCCTATTTCCCGGAGCGGAAAGAGAACGACGGGCAAACAGCGGGCGCCTGGGGACAGGTGGCTCCACGTTGGCCGGCAACCGCCCGATGTCGATCGGGGTGAGCTTCGAGGTTCAGACGTACGCGCAACCGCTATGGATTGCGCAACCGCAACTGCAGGAATACAGCGCGCGCGGACGCAAGCGACTGCGGTGCGTCCTGCAGGAAAGGGTTTTCGCAAAGGGCAGGTTGTCCGCTTACGGTTTGGCAGCGCCACTGGCTGCCTCAAGGATTTCCAGGCTTTCGGAGATTGTGCCCCGCAAACAATCTCCCACCTCTTCGGCCAGTTGCGCTCGGTATGCGACCTTTTGACCGGCGCGCGCCATAACGCCGTTTGGAGGTGCGCTATGACATACCGCTGCGTGGCCACGTCGGTGGCGGGGTTCGTGCAACAACTGGCCGTGGGCTACATCGCCCACGGTTATTACTTCTACGTCACCGGGTGGATTCCGGAGCGCAAGGAGCCGGCGGCGACCGATGCCAAGATCATCGCGCAATACGGGTTGGACCTCTCGCGGTGGAGCCGCTGCCGGCGGCGCAAGCAGGGCCAGGCCGGCGTCCAGTACCTGCGCTGCGGGCGCTTCTTCGTGATCGTCGCCACGCATGGCGAACATCCGTTCTTCGGGGCGGAAGGGACGGCGGTGCGGGACCTCCGCGTCCAGCCCGTCCATTTCCGGGGCTACTCGATCGGCTGCCGGAAGGCGCGGGGCGGCGGGGTGTACCACGCCTCCGTCCGGCTGGAACGGGGCGTGTGTCAACAGCTCAAACAGCGGTTCGAGGAGGCCGCGCTGCGACTGCCGCTGGCCGAGTTGGTCCGCCAGTTCCAGCGGTTGCCCTACGAACCCTACGCCCCGGTGCGCGATCAACTGCGGGGTGTGCTGCGGGCCGTCAACCGACGCCGGCAGCGGGCCGGACTGGAACCAGTCCCGCGCGAGGCCCTGCGCCGGTGGCGGACGCCGGTGCGGCCCTTCGGCTGAGCAGCCCGCACCGGGCGAGGAGGCATCGTCGGCGGATCATGGGGCACCACGGACTCAGCACAAACAGCGTATCAGGCCCCGGCCCAATACCCGGCTACAGAAAATCCCCCATCTCGCGAAGCGATGAGTGATTCGGGCCGCCCAGGATGACGTGGTCGAGCACGCCGGTGCTGGGACGGCGGCACGGCCAGTTGACAGTCGGAGTTTATACGGGACCTTTAGCGGAAGCCCGAACTCTGGCGCCTTTGATCGGCCGTGGGTCCGGGCGACCTCACACCAAACCCAGCACGTCTATGACCGCCGAAGAACTCAAACTGGATTACTTCAAAATCTACGATGTGGCCAACCGCGAGGCCGAAGCCGACCTCCTGTTGCGGGGCCAGTTCGACCGACGACCGCAGAAGATGCGGCTGCGGTTGCTCGACTACTTCGCCAACCCGGTCTCCAAGAACGGCGAACCGCTCTACGACAAGAACGCCCACCTGAGTTGGTATCGCGGGGTCCAGCCGCCGGAGCCGATCCGGCGGGTGCTCCTCGAAAACCAATTCGGCAAGTTCGACATCCGGACCGGGCGGGGCTACGGGCTGCTGGTGCCCACGCAGAAGCTCGAACGCGGCAGTGCCTTTCCCAAGGAGTTGGACCATTTCAAGGTGTACCGGTTGACGGACGTCGAGCAGGTCCCCGAAGTCAAACTCAAGCTCAAGGACCAGTTCGGCCGCGACGAGGTGAAGCTGCGCTGGCCCCTGTTCTTTGCCGTGCCCGTGATGAAGCGACATGGGGATAAGACCTATCCGATCCAGAACGAACGGGCCCACCTGCTTATCTTCTCGATCACCACCCGCGAGCTCCCGAAGAAGATCCGGCTTCGCAACCAGTTCACGGCTGGCACGCCGATCACGGTGGTGCGCAGCGTGATGCTCGCCGCCCCCAGCCTCAAGTTGGAGTGGAAGGCAGCGTGAGGGATGGAAGCAGGCGGGCCGGCTTCCCGCGTGGACGCCTGAGTGGCTGCCATCGGCAGAGCACCAGAAAAGGCCCCGACCGGTGGGTCGGGGGATTGGAGTCAGGTACCCCCAAATACCCAATCAGCGATTCCGTGGGAAGACCGGAAGTTGATCGAGCCGCAAGTCCTTTTCGGCTCCATGTAACCGCAGTGTGTTTTCGCAGCACTGTGGTCTTTTTGGAGGTGTTGCCAACGACAGGGTCACCGCCGCGGCCCGCACTGCCACCTCCACCTCGCTTGGCCCTGGCTCGCGGCCGGGCAACTCACCAACCGGGACCACCCCGGGGCCACCGTGGGACCGGATGGAGACCGCGCGCATGACCGATGCTCTACCGCCGCGCCCGCCCGGGCACCACAATCACCCGCATCCTGCCGCAGCTTTAGTCGAGGAGCCCCGGGGCCTGGGCCAACAGCGCCTCGCAGCTCTCGCGGAGGGCGGGCATGAACGCACGAAGCGCCTGCCCGCGCGCGCGGAATGCCTCGTCGCCGTCGATTCCCAGCCCGGCCAGGAGCCGCTGGTAGCCGATGCGTGAGGACGCCCGGGCCTGCTCACCGCCGTCGTTCTCGATGATCCCCTGCACCTCGGTCCGCAGCAGCAGGAGGTGGAGCAGCGCCTCGCGGTGGTGGCCGGCGTCGATCAGCTCCCGGACGGCCGCGCGCTCCAGCTCCCGCGCGTCGCGCGACACGTTCCAGTCCATGACCACCGGCGTGCGCCGCACTGCCACCGCGACGTCGTACGTCCACTCCGCCTCGGTGGCGAGAGTCTCGACCTCGGCGCGCGAGAGGGCGAAGCTGCCCAGGAGGCGCAGGAGGTCGTCGGCGAGGTCCTCCCGCCCGGCGGTAAGGAGCACCTCCCGGGCGATGACCAAGGAGCGCCGGGTGGTCGGGTGGCGGAGGCCGGCCACCAGGGTGGCGGCGGCGCAGCGCATGACGCCGAAGGCGTGGCCGGCGTTGCGCCAGCACGGCGCGCGGAGCGCAGGGATGTCCTGCATGGAGGCGGGTGGGGCTCTCGGCGTCGGCGGACCCAACGCTTGCGCCAGGCGCCGCTGCGCGTGGCGACGCCGCAGAACTTCTGGCTTCACCGCCGCGGCGAGCGCTGCCAGCCTCCCGTACGGATCGAGGAGGAGGTGGGGTTCGGTGAAGAGCGGCGCGAGGTTCATATCACCGAGGACGGCCTCGGGATCGGCGAGGGGCCGCGCTTCGTGGAACGACGGCTCCAGCACCACGCCGCGGAAGGCCAGCTTGCGGGGGGCGAAGCGGCCGTGCGGATCGAGGATTTCAGACGGGACCTCGGCGTCGACGAAGATGAACAGGTCCACATCCGAGCTCGGCGGATGCGGCTCCTCCGGACCGCGCGTCCGGGTCGATCCGGCCAGGATGGCGCCCACCGACTCGGGGTGCCGCCCGGCTGCTTCGCGCGTCCATACCTCCGCCGCGAGCCTCGCTTCACGGGTGGTAATCATCGGCGCCCCCTGTCGAAACTGTAGTCTTATGTGCAGCCCACGTGCCGCCTCCGAGCAGCAAACCA
>CAVTMT010000011.1:0-196761 GCA_963735925.1 uncultured bacterium | reverse complement strand
CGACGCGGATCACCACCACGACCCTGATGGTCACGATCACGAGCACTGCGAGGGCTGCGGCCACGACCACGAGCACATCCCGGTGCATCTGATCCAGACGCTCATCGGGATGATGTTCCTCGTGAATTCCTTTCTGGTGAGCTGGCTCTTCGCCAGCGGCCAGATGATGGCCAGCGCCAGCGCCATGATCGGCGCGATCATCCTCGGCGCGCCGATCGTCCTGACCGCGGCCCAGGACCTCCGTCGCGGCATCCTGAGCATCAACGAACTGGTCGCGATCGCCGTGCTGGCCTCCTTCGGCAAAGGCGCTGCCGCGTTGGGCACCGGCACCACCTCGCTCGGCGTGGGCGATTACCAGACCGCGGGCATCGTCGCCTTCTTCATGCTCCTGGGCGAAATCATCGAAACCCGCACCGCCGCGGGGGCCCGCGCCTCCATCGAGTCGCTCATCAAACTCACCCCCACCAAGGCCCGCCGCCTCGTCCCGGGCGGCGCGGAGGAAGAAGTCGCCGTCGGGGAACTCAAGGTCGGCGACGTCATCCGCATCCGGCCCGGCGACAACGTCGCGGCCGACGGCGTCATCGCCACCGGCGAAGGATCGTTCAACCAGGCGAACATCACCGGCGAATCGTTGCCCGTGGACAAACGGCCGGGCGACCCGGTCTTCGCCGGCACCCAGAACCTGACCGGCGTGCTCGAAGTCCGCGTCAACAAGGCGGGCACCGACACAACGTTGGGTCGCGTGCGCGAGCTGATCCTCGCCGCCGAGAAGACCAAGTTGCCGATCATGCGCATCGTGGACCAGTACATGGTCTATTACACGCCGTTGGTGCTGGTGCTCGGCGCGCTGGTCTGGGCCTTCACGCACGACCTGAACCGCGTGATCTCCGTGCTCGTGGTGACCTGCCCCTGCGCCTTCATCCTGGCCTCGCCCACCGCGATGGTCGCCGCGCTCTCGGCCGCCGCCCGGCTCGGCATCCTCATCAAGAACGTGGCCGACATCGAACTCGCCGCCCGCATCAACGCCTTCATTTTCGACAAGACCGGCACGCTCACCACCGGCCGTCTCGCGGTGAGCCGGCTGGCGCCGGTCGGCGACATCAAACCCGCGGAGTTGCTGCGCCTCGCGGCCTCGGCCGAGAAGTACAGCAATCACCCCACGGCCAAGGCCCTCAGCGAACTCGCTGGCGACGTGGGCGTGCCGCTCATCGAACCGAAGAACTTCAAGGAAACCGCCGGCCGCGGCATTCGCGCGCAGGTGGAAGGCGCCGACGTGATCATCGGCCGCGCGCAATGGCTCAAGGACAACGGGGTGGCCGAAGAGGTGACCCGGACGGTGGACCTGAACGAGACCGAAGGTTTCAGCCTTATCTTCGTGGCGCGCGGCGGGCAGTACGTTGGCTGGATCGGACTCCGCGACGAGACCCGCAAGGAAGCCCGCGTGTCGCTCGGCGATTTGCTCAAGAGCGGTGTGCGTCGCATCGCGATGGTGTCCGGCGACCGCCAGCCCGTCGCCGCCCGGGTGGCGCGCGAGATCGGCTGCGAAGAGGTCGTCGCCGAATGTCTCCCGCAGAACAAGGTCGATTTCGTCCGCCAGATGAAGGCCAAGGGCTATCGCGTGGCGGTGGTCGGCGACGGTGTGAACGACGCGCCCGCGCTGGCGGCGGGCGATATGGGCATCGCGATGGGTGCGGCCGGCAGCGAAGTGGCCATTCACAGCGCCACCATTGCGCTCATGAACAACGACCTCCGCCGGCTGCCGTTCCTCGTCAAGCTCTCGCGCAAGACGCGCTCGGTCATCAACCAAAATTTTCTCTTCGGCGTCTGCTTCATCATCGCCGGTCTCTCGCTGGCGGCCTTTGGCTATATCAACCCCATCGTGGCCGCGATCATGCATAACGCCGGCTCGCTGATCGTCGTCTTCAACAGCGCCCGCCTGGTGCGTGAAGGCGAGGAACTCGAACCCTTCCAGGCCGCGGCTCCGCAGGCACCCGGCGGCGGAGCCACGCCGGCGCCCACACCTCAGTTGGCGCCCGCTGCGGCGTAAGGGCCCGGGAGCACCGGCTCACGGCGTTCTGAATCTGAACGTCGCGGGCTGGGCCGCGCATGGTGACCACCTTCTCGAAACGCGACCAGATGCAGGCCAGTGTGGCGGATCGCGCCGTCGTGAGCTTCAACCCTGGCGCTCAAGCCAGAGGCACGAGGGCTGGGTGGGTGACCGCCACGAGCATTGCCACAATTCTCTGGCGGGTTTTGGTCGCTTGCAACTCCGACTGACGTTTACAGCCAGCCATCGCCAGGATACGGACGTCGGTCGCCGATTGGGATTCAGGCTCATAACCTGAAGGTCGTAGGTTCAGATCGCTCCGCGCATTCACCCCGCCTTGATCACCAATTACCCATGCGGCTGGCTTCCAGCGGCTTTTCTGTTTTTCTGACACGATTCCTGAATTCCCGGCGCTTTGTGTACCAGTACTCGCTAGAAAGTCGCAGAAAGTCCCATTGCCAGATAATTGCCAGACTCTTGACGCTGGAAAACCACTTTGAACTCTCTTCAGGGGGACCAGGTAACGCGTGTGTATTTTGGGGATGACCAGGTGACTATTGAATGCCCGACTGGGTGCGAACCGGGAGAGCGTCCCAACAGGAGTCGTCACAGCAATCATCCCAGTCGATCTCATCCTCATCATCGCAACTGGACTCAGTTTCTAGGCGGGCGGCTTCGTCTCGAGCCAAGATTTCGAATTCTGAACACCAAGCGATGATTTCATCTCTAGATGAGGATAACCTCTCCGACTCTAGGTACACCGAAAAGATGGCGTTTGTGTCAGTTCGAAGGCTAAATTCTGCATCATCGATAACCGCAAGAAGCTCACTGCCGCTCTCGGGATTCCTCAGCGGATTGACGCGGCAAGACCTTCGGTGGGTAACGGCAAACAGCGAATCGCGAGAAGGAATCTCGCGAGGTCATAAATGTTCTTGGGCGCAACGCTTTCGCGGCGTAGCGGACGCTTCGCAATACCGCCAACGCGGAGCACCCAGTGATGGTCGCTCTTGATAAACGGGAACATTGTCATGCGGAGCACTCCTATTAAGCGAGTTCCTATTGGTCAACCAGAATAACACCGCCCAGGAATGGAATGGATGGCGGAATACCCGTCGGCACGGCGCGGACGTTGAATCCTGCCCACTGACCTTGATGAATAGCTTCACCAGCCGCTCCGCTTTACGTCGGCCAGAAGCCCCGTCAGTGTAACGGGCCGGTGATTAACGACCTGAACCCATCTTCGGGTTTACGGGCCATCAGAAGGTACGTCGCGCACCCCTGGCACCTACAACACGTACCCGCCGGCGTGCCGCTCGATGTGCCCGGTGGTAACGTTGAGGATCAGGTAGCCCGTTGGGGTCGTGCCGCTGCCAGGATCCACCGTCACGGCCGCCGGCCGGATTTGGATCAACGTCCCCCGCGTGCCTGCGGCCGTGCGGATCAGGACCAAGACGACGCATGAACATGGGTCCAACCGAACAACTGTTAGGTGCTTGTCAACCGGTTCCTCGTCCATGCGTCTGGCGTGCCTTGGAAAGCTCCCTACCAAGGTGTATGCGCGCGCGTCGCCAGGCTTTCGGGGGAGGAACGCGAACGCCGGGGTTGGTCCATGGCCGCCCTCGCCACGCGCGCCGGCCTTTCCCAATAAAGCGTGCGCCACGTGGAACGTGGGATGCGCATCCCGAACCTCGACACCCTGCTTCGTGCTTGTGACGCAATGGGTGTTTCCCTGGCCGATATCCTCGTCCGCGCGTGCGATGCAGAAGATCGCGGCCTGTCGGCATAGCTAATTGCCGACGAGGCCGCCTTGTCCGGCGCGGTATCGAACCGTTTGATCCGGCCAGACCTCAAACGCTTTTGACCGACCCCGCGTGGCAAAGTCACCTGCCGCAACGTTGTGCTCGTGCGCCTCGTCAGCTCGATGGTCGAGTTCAAGCAGGTCATCGGGCGCGGCCACCCGCGTGCGCGACCACTACGGCAAGCTCTGGTTCAACAGCCTCGACTACACCGGCACGGCCACGCGCAACTTCACGGACCCGGCCTTCGACGGCGACCCCGCCTTCGCGACGCAGGAGGAAATTGACGCATACGGGCGGATAACCAGCACCGAGGGCTTGGCCGCAAAGAACGCAGAGACTGCACAGGAATCCTACTGTTTCCGAAAAAGAAGAATGTCCTCGTCTCGCATCGTGTTTGCCAGCCCTACGATTCTGCGTTCAAAACGCCGCACGAAGGTCATACCCATCGTCTCGGCGAGACGAATCATCACTTCATCGAGGCCATCCACTTGTTCAGGATCTTGACCGAACAACTTACCGAGCTGATTGCTGTTTGTTCCAATTACGATTGCACAGCAGCGCTGCGATCGAAGCACTCGGGCACATTCGTTCAAGACGAGCGTCATGTCCTCGACGTAGGTATCGAATTTCTGGCGCAAGGTGCGCCCACGCAGCCCGACGATTTGCTCGCGGAGATCATCAAGATCTGCCCCCAACATGCGGAGATGGGGAGCATCGTTCTCGACGTAGTCCACCGCAAAACTGTAGGGCGGGGAAAAAAGAATTCCGTCGATCGACGAATTCGGCAGCGGCAGCGAGCGAGCATCGCCCTGCTCCGCCTTGGCGCGCCCCACAGCCAATTTTAATGGCGCCCGTCTTTCCTGCAGTTTCCGCGTTACCGCTGCGTAGCGTTCGAGGATACCCCGAAACTGGATGTTCGGGGCTTGTCGTGAACTGCGCTCCGCAAAGCCAACACTATCCAAGTATGCAAGAAGCAGGAGGCTCCAAACCCGCGGCTCAAACCACTCCGGAGCAAAAGCCGAGGGCTGCTGAATCGGACGGTGACGTTCCGCAGCGGCACGGAGCGGAACTTTCCCCACCGGAATACCGCCGAAAAACCGAAACAGCGACTCGCTCTCACAAACGGCTTTGTCCAGCGAGTCTACCGGCACCTCGAAACCGTCAAGCTTTGCGGCGGCCATGAACTGACAAAACGGACTGGCGTCGAATCCGACGGAATCAATTCCCATGAGTGTAGCCTCGACGAGCGTCGTGCCCGATCCCATCATCGGGTCAAGCACCGTTTCACCGGGGCGCAGCCCCATCACGTTGAGAATACCTTTCACCATCTGCGGATGAAATTTTCCGCGATACGGGAAAAGGCCGTGAGTCGCGTATCCGGTGCGAAACTGGTTTCGTTCAAAAAACTGACGCCGCTTGCGCGCTGTCCCATCCGGCAGATGGAGACTTTCTCCGGCACAGAGCCGGAAATGATTCGTAGGCACACCGCTCACCGCCGCGAAGTATGCTCCACGATTGACAAGAGCTTGATCGTCAAGCAACTGCGACTCCGCGAACGCGAGTTCGAGTTCGTAAATCTCGTTCAGTTGGGGGAGCAGTTCCAAATGGCCGTGAAAGAGGCGTTGCCGGAGGTCGTTTTGAATCATCGTTGGAAAGCAGAATATCGTTTGCAGCGCGAAATGGAAAGTTTAGAATGACGACTATGTTACCCATTCCGGTGCTCCAGACAACGCACGGCAGGCTCTACAAAGGCGACTGCCTGCCGCTCATCAAAGCACTTCCGCGCGAATCGATGGACTTGGTTTTTGCGGATCCCCCGTTCAATCTGAGAAAGTCCTACTCCTCGAAGATGGACGACAATATCCCCCATCTTGAGTATCTCGACTGGTGCCGGGCTTGGGCCATCGAGCTTGTCCGCGTTCTCAAACCCGGCGGAAGCCTGTTCCTCTACAACCTTCCGAAATGGAATTTGCCCCTCGGCGCTTTTCTCATGGACCACGTGACGTTTCGCCACTGGATCACCGTCGACATGAAGTATTCCTTGCCAATTCCGAAGCGACTCTATCCGTCAAATTACTCTTTGCTCTATTTCATCAAGGGAACCACACCCTCGATTTTTCATCCGGACCGACTTCCCATCGAATGCTGCCGCCATTGCGGCGGAGAGCAGCGCGACTACGGTGGCTACAAGGACAAGATGAATCCAAACGGTGTGAATTTGACTGATGTGTGGACGGACATTCCACCGGTTCGGCACCAGAAATACAAGCGCAGGGCAGCGAACGAACTCGCATTGAAACTGATGGATCGCATCGTTTCGCTCGCCTCCGATCCGGGGTCGGTGGTGCTCGATCCATTTGGCGGTTCAGGCACGACCTACGCTGCGGCAGAACTGTTGGGGCGGCAATGGATCGGAATGGAACTGGATTGCGATGCGATCATCGCAAGGTTTGAGAACTTGGAACTGGAACGAGAGCATTTGACCAGAATCCATCAAGGGAAGAACCGCCTCTTCACACAATCCTCACTCAAACTCAGAGCGCAGAACGGCTTCGAGAAGGGCAAGTATCGCATGGAATCCAGATTCCCGTCCGAAGAGCCGGAATTCTCGACGCTATAATAGTTTGGCGGCGCCTTCTGCGCTGCGTCCGTCGCTGCCCTGCTTGATAAACGGAATGGCGGGGTCGTCCGTCAGTTCATCGTGCTCAACCACGGTCACTGCCAGCAGCGCCCGCTCCATGCTCTGGCCGATTCGGTGCCACAGCGCAGATATGGTGACAGTTCCATCCAGTTGCCGATCCGATCTGTTAGGTGGGAGTAAAGAAGTCGGCTGGGCAGGATGACGACGCCGATATCAACCAATCCCGCCAGCATCACGAGGCAAAGCTTGTTCATCGAGCGGTGACTTGATGAAATGTTTCCCGTCTCCCACTCGATCACGCAGCGCATACCGCCGGGAAGCTCGGTGAAAAAATCGAAGTCGCCGACCTTGTCATGGAAAACGTTACTCCAATCTGCATCATCCAAACGAACATCACGTTTTCCTGGGTATTCCTTCAATAGCACTTCAGCCTTCACCTTTGCCTTTTCCAAGGCATTAGCTTCCCGAGGCAATCCCGTCGGACGCTCCGCGTGCCAGCCCGCGGACTTCAAGTTTGCAAGGAACTGATTCTTGATCGGAACGACGCCGTTTCGCAGCCACTGGTCCGTTGGCTTTCCTACGGTACTGAGTTTCTTGATCTTCCTTCGGATAATGAATCGGTCCTTGCCCGGCGGGTGAACGACGGCGCCGAGCGCCTTCACGTAACTCTCGTGCATCGCGGCCCACTGCTCGCTGTCGATCAGACTCCCGCGGTCAAAGACCACCACGGTGCGGACAAACTTCATGACTTCAGCGGCAGCCCCTTCGTCAGTGAGGCGACGTCGCAACGTAGGGCTCGCGCAATTTTGCAGAGAATGGTGAACGTGAGATTTCGTTCCCCACGTTCGACGCCTCCGACGTAACTCCGGTCGATGTCGCTTTCGTGGGCGAGTTGCTCCTGGGTCATTCCAGCATCTTTGCGAGCCGCACGAACGCGGTTGCCAAGTTCTGTTAGCTCAGATGGTGCTTTTCCCACACGCCCAGAATGTGCGATTGCGGATTAGCAGTCCACGGACTAGGATCCTCATTTCAAATGTCCTGTGCCGGTTGTTTTCTTGCCCCAAACGCCGCACGAATGCCTGGCGTCCACATTATGGCGTGGCACAATCCTAAGTTCGGTCTTCCATCGCCCTCGGCTGTCGGAGGGCCTGCGCGACGGGCTCGAACTGGTGAAATCGCACATTGCTCTTCCGCGCTCGCACTTCCCACCGCCCACATCCCCGCCCGGCCAGGTGACGCCGGGACTGTTTGCCTATCTCCGGAAGCTGAGCAGCAGAAGCGGCGACAATCGCTGGGATGTCATCGCCACCGTGTCCAAGGGCGTGGGAAGCCCCATGAAGAGCGGTTACCTCCTGCGCGACGTCGTCAACAAGATTGCCGGCATCCATTTCACCTCCAGCGACGAATTGCACACGCTGGGCGCGCTGTACGAATCCATGCTCCGCGAGATGCGCGATGCCGCGGGCGATTCCGGCGAGTTCTACACCCCGCGCGCCGGCGTGCGCTTCATGGTCGCAGTCACCGACCCGCGCCTCGGCGAAACCGTGCTCGACCCCGCCAGCGGCACGGGCGGCTTCCTCGTCGAAGCCTGGAACCACCTGTCCAAACAGGTGAAGACCGTGGCCGACCGCAAAATTCTTCAGACGCAATCCCTCTTCGGCTGCGAGCCCAAGTCGCTGCCGTATCTGCTCTGCCAGATGAACCTGCTGTTGCATGGCCTCGACGCGCCGCAGATTGATCCCGGCAATTCGCTCCGCTTCAGGCTGACGGACATCGGCGAGCGCGACCGCGTGGATGTGATCCTGACGAATCCACCCTTCGGCGGCGAGGAAGAGAAAGGAATCCAGGGCAATTTTCCGGAAGACAAACAAACGGCGGAAACCGCACTGCTCTTCCTGCAGTTGATCATGCGGAAACTGAAGAAGGTAGGGCCGAGCTGCCGCTCGGCCGGGAATGGCGGCGCAGCAACGCCGCCCTACCAGTATGCCCGCGCCGCCGTTGTCGTGCCCCACGGCACACTGTTCGGCGATGGCGTGTGTGCGCGCATCAAGGGAGAACTGCTCAAATAATTTAACCTGCACACCATCGTCCGGCTGCCCAATGGCGTGTTCGCGCCCTACGCCAGCATCCCAACGAGCCTGCTGTTCTTCGACCGCTCCGGCCCGACGCGCGAAATCTGGTATTATGAACAACCGTTGCCCGAAGGCCGGAAGAATTACACCAAAACCGCGCCGATCCAGTTCGGGGAATTTGCCGACTGCGTGAAATGGTGGAACAATCGCGAGGAAAGCGAACGCGCGTGGGAAGTGTCCTCCGCCGAACTGCTCCGCAATGGCTGCAACCTCGACCGCAAGAACCCGCGCGCCAAGGAAGACATCACGCACCTGCCGCCCGTGCAACTTGCCGCCGACATCCTGAAAAAGGAGCAGCACATCGCGGAAATCCTGGGCAGCATCCAAAAACTTCTCGCAAAAAGCAGCGCATGAATCATTCCGCCGGCAAGCCAAGTTTTTCGAGTGCGTCCCGTGCCTTCATGATCGGGATGCCTTGGAACGACTTCAGTGAAATCAGA
Organism: uncultured bacterium; assembly: GCA_963735925.1. GTDB lineage: Bacteria > Verrucomicrobiota > Verrucomicrobiia > Limisphaerales > J093 > DSVZ01. The sequence continues at coordinate 187,702 of CAVTMT010000011.1, read as the reverse complement.
TCCTCGTCACCCGTCACAATGGCGTCGGCGTGCGCGGCCACGGCTGCCGCCAGCACGGGTAGGTCCTTGGGATCACGCAACTCCGGGGTGGGTGAAATCCGGCCTTCCTTGGTCCAGGCAACATATTTTCGGAGGCCGTCGGCCAGCATGGGGAGGTCAGACCCAGCAGTCGCAAGCGGGCGAGGATTTTCGGGCGGTTCAACACCTCGACGAACTCCACCCACAACTGCGGGGATTGCCGCGCGGTGGAGGGCACTGCATCTTCGGCGCGCACATGGTCCGGCCTTTTGCGCATTCCCCTTCCGGGTTGGCGTTCTGGCGTCGCCTGGTTCGCCCGCTCGTGGGCCGGCAGGCGACACCGTTCTACCTCTTTTCCATTCTGCCGGTGCAGCGCGCCCTCGCGGAACTGGATGACGCCTTCGCGGATGTGCCGGTCCGCCACTGGCTTTCGTGCAAGACCCAGCCGCTGCCGCCGCTGTTGCGTTGGTGGCGTCAGCAAGGCCGACCCATCGAGGTGGTGAGCGAATACGAGTTGTTGGCGGCCCTTGCGGAGCGGTTCCCGCCGGATCGCATTCTCGTGAACGGCCCGGCCAAGCATCGCTGGCTGCCGCAGCATCCCGTCGCCGGCCTGTTCGTGAACTTCGATTCGCTCGCCGAGATTCGAGCGCTGGCCCCGCTCGCGAAGCGGCTCGGCTGGTCGGTCGGCCTGCGCTTGAACACGGGCGAGGAGTCCGATCCGGAGGCGCCCGGGCACCCGACGGCGTTCGGCCTGGCGCCCGCGGAAGCGGTGACCGCGTGCCGAATGCTGCGTCGCGCCGGCCTGGCGCCGCAGTGCGTGCACTTTCACCTGCGGAGCAACGTCGCGTCGCCGGCGAGCTACGAACGCGCGCTGCAGGAGACGGCCGCGATTTGCCGGGCCGCCGGACTGGCCCCGCGGTTCGTGGATTGCGGTGGCGGGTTCCCGCCGCCCAACGTGCTCAATCTCGACGGTTCGCGCACGGACGCGGGATTCAGCCTGTCCGCGATGGCCGGCGTTTACACGCGGGCGCTGAGACTCTTCCCAGCCGCCGAGGAAATCTGGCTGGAGAATGGCCGCTGGCTCACGGCGCGTTCCGGCGTTCTGGTGGTCGGGGTGGTGGAGGTGAAGGAACGCCGCGGGATGCGTCACCTCCTCTGCGACGGCGGCCGGACGCTCCACGCCCTGGTGGCGAGTTGGGAGGACCACGCGTTGCTGGCGCTGCGCCCGTGCAGCGGCCGGCCCGCGCTGACGACCGTCAACGGCCCGACGTGCATGAGCTTCGACCGGCTCGCCCGGCGCCGGTTGCCCGCCTCGCTCCGCGCCGGCGATCACCTGCTCTGGCTCGATGCCGGCGCGTATCACCTGCCTTGGGAGACGCGGTTCTCGCACGGTCTGGCGGCGGTGCTCTGGCACGACGGCCGACATGTCCAAACGATTCGGGAGGGCGAGTCGTTTGGCGATTGGTGGGGACGGTGGAGTTGACCCGGCCTGACCAACGCCGCCCCGACGCTTCAGCGGGCGAGTTGCGGAGGCACTCCGCGTTCCAGTTCCCACCGGGCGAAGTTGCCGTCGGGCGCGGTGTGGATTTCCGAGTGGCCATCCGCAAACAGGTACCCGCGACAGAGTTTGCCGGCGACGATGACGGGCTCCCGTTCGCGCACCAGGATGGTCTGCGCCGGCGTGGCGATGTCAGCCACCTTGCCTTGGTAGGTGACCTCCAACTGATCCTCGCTGAGAATGGGTGAGACGTCGCCGCTCTTGCCCATATAGGCGCGCGCCGCCGCAAGCGTGGTCGGCAATTGATCGCCGTTGTCGCCGGCGTACAGGATCATGGCCAACCCCCATTGTTTGAGCAGATTCAACTTGGCGATGCCGATCTGCTTCGCCTGTTCCATCTCCGCGGAGTCGGGCTGCGTCGCTGGCTGGGCCGCGGCGCTGGCCCGCAATTGGGCGCTGAGTTGCGCGAGCTGTTGTTCGAGCTCCTTGGCGCGGGCTGCCTCGGCGCGGAGCGGCCCGACTTCGCCGCGGAGACGCAACAAATCGAGGTGTTCGGCGCGGAGCTTCTTCAGCTCGGCCGCGTCTGCCTTTTGTTTGGCCAGATCGGTGTCCGTAAGCTGCGCAGCCTTGGCTTGCTCCATCTGAGCCTGCAACGCACGATTGTCGGCGCGCAGGCGGTTGACGGCGATTTGTTGGTAGGTCAACGGTGTGGCCACCGCGGCCACCGCGGCCATCGTCAGTGCGATTTTCGTTTTCATAAGCACCAGGGTTTCCACGATTCCAAGAGTCCCGGCGCCGGCCAACGAGGCCGCCGCCAAGGTGCCGGCCAGGCCAACGGGTGCCGCCTGCGTTCCCGCCACACCGAGCGCCGCCACCACGACGCCCGTGGCGGTCACGGTGCCGCGTTGCTCGAACCAGGTGCGCAGCTTGTCCACCGCCCGCGCCACCCGTTTTCGCGCCGCATCTTCGTTCACGCCCAAGGCTGTGCCAACCGCGGCCAGGCTCTGGCGCGAGAAATAGCGCAGCACCACGGCGTCGCGGTCGGTGGGGCCGAGCGCCGCCAGCGCGGCATCGAGCTGGGCCAGCAACGCTTCCGTCACGGCGGCGGGCGGCTCCGGTTCGCTTTCGAGCTGGGCGAGGTCCATGGCTTGCCTTTCGCGTTGGGTACGGCGGTGGTTGCCCCGGTTCACCTTCGTGGCAGCGAGGCAGGCCGCACGGTACAGCCAGCCGGGCAGCACCGTGTCCGGGCGCAGGTGGCGGGCCTTGCGGGCGAGGTCCGCAAAGACGGTCTGGGCCACGTCGCGCGCCAGGTGCGCATCGCCGGTGATCCGGTAGGCGGCGGCCCAGGTGAGATCGAGGTGGCGCCGCACCAGCTCGGTGAACGCCTCCTCGGCGCCGGTCTCGGCGTAGCGTCGGAGCAATTGGGCGTCGTCGCTCATCGTCTTCAACTAACATACACCCGCCGACGGGAAAACCGGACAACGCGGATTCGGCGGGGAGGTTGGAGGAAACTTCATTCCGGTCCACGCGTCGGGAGAGATGGGCTGAGGCGACCTTGGTTCGTTCAAGGCAGCGACATACGACCTCCGGAGCTTCGGGGGGCCGGCGTGCGCATTACCAAAACGGGGCTTGAGCCGCGGCCCGGGTGGGGAGTGCTGCCGGCTTCAACCCGGCACCAGACGCGGATCGTACAGCGACTCTGACTGCGCGACTCACTGGGGCCCGGAGCCGAGCTCGCCAACTGCCGCCGAATTACTCGGGCGCAGCCGACGCCCCTCGCCGCCCGGCTTCGTGCTCCGGAGCCAGAGGTTTGATCTCGCCCGTGACTTCGGTCACCACGTGGTACCCCTCGATCATCCGCGGGATGGCGCGTTCGAGGTTTCGGTCTTTCCGCGCGAGCATCACCTTCAGGCACTCGGTCCGCTCGTCGTCCAGCAGACCGACATAGACACCCACCACGCCCGGCATGGCCATCAGTTCGCGATCGTGATCGTGGAGCACCGCGTTGATGTCGCGCTTCGGACCGGGTGTGCCTTCCGTTTTCATGCCTGAATGACAGCCACCCGCCAGCGCGAAGACAAGCGCAGCGATGGCCAGGGCGACGAGCTGCCGCTCAAACTGTCGTTTCTCAAACATGCTGGCGTGATCGCTTCGCGCGCCAAAAGGAGAACGCCCGCCCGCGGTTTGGCGGACGGGCGCTGTAAACCACCCAGGCAACCGGCTCAGTTGCCGACCATCGTGGCTGACAACGGAGAATCCGGACTGCCGCCCAGTGCCGGCGACTTTCCGATGAACGCGAGCACCTCACCAATCGGGTTGGCGATGGCGGACATGCTGCTGCCGGCGAAGAGCAGGCCGACCGCGCGCGGATTGGTCGCCACGTCCTCGACCATGAGCGACCCGGAGTCGCCGGAGTTGAGGAAGCTGCTCCCGCGGTTGGCAATGACGATCTGGCCTCTAAAAGTCTTGGTGAAAGCAGCGCCACCCGCGCATTCGTTTTCGTAGGCGACGCTGATCGTGGCGTTCAGACCGCTCACGGTGCTGCGCGTAAGTCCGGTCGTCCGCCCGCTCTTCTTGACCGCCTGATTCAAGGAGGCCGTTACGGTCTTGGAGGAAAGAGTGCCGATCTCCAGAATGGCCCCAGTGGGGTCCACCATGCCGGTAATCACCTTGGCCACCGAGCAGTCCACATTGCTGTCGGGCAGCGATTTCAGAACGACCAGCGTGCCCACGTTTTGAGCGTTGGCCGCATCGCAGCCCACGTCGATCAAACCGGGTTGGATGATAGGATCACCCGTCGTCGCCATGATTCCGTTGCCACCATCGACAATGTCCGACTCGAAGACGTGGTAGTTGCTCAGGATGTACAGACCGTTATTGACGCTGACGCTGCTTCCACTTACCTGGATCAGCGAGCCCAGCGTCCCTCCACAGCAGTAGCCGTTGGCAAGATCCGAGCGCCAGCCACCGGAGGTGCCGAGACGAATCGGTGGCATTTGTTTCGCTGTGTGGCTGGTACCGCCGCTGGGTTTGCCTCGCATCGCTCGAAACTTATCGGTCAATTCCACCTTGACCTTCGTCCCCCGGATTTGCGGGGGCATGGCGCGGACGATGTCCGCCATCGACGCGCTGTCGCGGTCCACGTACACGACGAGGGCCGGTTGATCGGCATCATCCAGGCCAACCGCCGTGCCCAGGATGCCGTCCAACTGCATCAAGTCCGAGGTGACCTGGCTTTGGACGGCCATGACCGCCCGGACACTGGCGTGCGTTTGATCCAGGATGCCCGCCGGCGGGGCGGCGAACGCGAAGCCCGTGACGACTGCAACCGCGCCGGCAGCGACCGCGCGCAAGAATCCGCGAGTAGAAATGCCTTTGGTTTTCATGACGAATGATACGCTTCATCGCTCCCGATTGGATCGTCAAGCGAAATCTCCGCAACCGCGAATTCTCCTCAACTGTGCGGTCGCTGCGGGGAAAGCCCTTGCCGCCACCAGGCTCGTCCGCCAGCATTCCCCCATGCCCGCGCGGGATCGACGCCAGGCGGCACCGCCGGAACGGCCATGAACAACCTGCCTTCACTGCTTGCCGAACTGGACGCGCGCAGCGCCGGACGGCTGACCGGGGCCCTCTTCTGGCTCTTGCTTTTGGGGGGAGGAATCGTCAAGTGCGTGGCGATTTCCCGCCGGCCCGGCACGAACACGAAATGCGCCCTCGGGCTGGCCCTGCTGTTGTCGAGTTGGGCGACCGGTGCGGCGTCCGTGCTGATGCGCACCCTGCTGGAACCGGGCTCGGTGACAGCCGTGACCTGCATCGCCGTGGCGGCGGTGCTCATGCTGGGCCTCCTCGTCGCCTCGCTGGTCCTGGCGATCCTGGGGCTGGTCGAAGTCCGCCGGCAGCCGGAGGTGTTTCGCCAGGGGCGGGCGCAAGCCGTGTGGACACTCGGGCTGTCCGGCCTCCTTTTGCTCGGGGGCCTCGGAACAGCGGTCTCGGCCAGCCGACGGTGGGCGGGAGTTGGGGGAATCGATCGCACGACGCAGCCCGGGCAGGTGCTCACTTTCGAGGAACTGAATTTCCGATTCCGCGCACCCGAACGGCCTTGGGTATCCTACGATGCCAAGAAGCTCGATCCGGCCATTCAGCTCGGTTTTCTCCGCCGGTCCCCACAAATCGTCTTCAACGTCATCGCCGAGCGGATCGGCGCGGACGCGGAGATGTCCACGACCAGCTTGGTCGAAATCGGCGAAGCCCACCTCCGCAGCGCGGCGACCGCGTTGCGTATCCTCGGCGAGAACCCGTTCAACGTTCATGGCCTTGACGGAATCCTAGTGGATTCCGAGGCCACAATCCGGGGCCAGACCAGCCGTTGCGCGCACTGGTTTTGCGTCACCAACGGCTTTGCCTACCAACTCGCCGGTTCGGGTCCGCAAGCGGAGGGACCGCGGATCGCCTCCGCTTTTCGGGAGCTGTTGAGCCGCTTCGAACTCATCGATCCGGCGCGGCGGGCGCAGGTGGCGGGCGCGAGCTTCGCCGGGGACTTCGCCTCGCCTTTGCACGGCTACCGCGTGGCCGTGACCCACGGGGGCTGGAGCCGGTTCGAGGATCTGGCGAAGGAGTTCCCCGAGGCCGAATTCGGCGCCTGCGCGTACCCGGTGTACTTCGCGATCGTGCCGGTCTGGCTCGGAACCGAGTTGGAACCCGAGGCCCTGGCGGCGGGGCTGCTCTCGACCATGAACATCGAGCACGCCGATCCGGCGCTGCGGCGCCGCCAGGAGGTGAACGCAGGGGCGCTGCGCGGCGCGGACTACGATTTCCAACGCACCGTCGAGCGCCAGGAATTCACCTACCGGCTGCGCGTCGTGCAGGGCGGCGGCTTCGGTTACCTCCTGGCCGCCTGGGCCCCCCGAGGCGCCCAGCAGACCGAAGCCAAGTTCGACGCGGTTCCGCGCCTGGTCACATTCCTCCCGCCATCCACAAATCCACCGGCCCGGTCGGAATTCTCGGAACGTGACCTGCGCACCCAAGGGGAAGTCCTCAATCAGGCGGGACTGTTCCATTACCGTGCGGGCGCCCACGACCGAGCTCTGGCCCTGTTCCGCGCTGCCGCGGCGGCCGACGACGATCCGGCGTACGCCAGGAACGCGCTGCACGCCTGGCGGGATACGGGACGCAACGAGGAGGCGCTGGCTTTCCTGGAGCCCCGGCTCAGGAAGCAGCCGGACCGGGCGGAACTCGAGGCCTATCAGGCTTTCTTTCTGGCCCGAGCGGGCCGCGCGACAGAAGCCCTGACCAACTACGCCCGCGTGTTTGGCGGCAGTTACCGTGACCCGGATTTCCTGGCCGATTATGTGCGCCTCCTGAATCAGGCCGACCAGTCGGACACCGCGCTGGCGGTCCTTGATCATTACCTGCAAAGCGAGGACACCGCTGCCATTCGCCTGCTCCAGGCAGAGGTTTACCGGCGAAGAAAGGACACCGCCGGCGCCATCGAATTATTGAAACAGCAGCGGGTCAAGGCTCCGTCCGATCCCGCTGTGGGCACCCGCCTCGTCGAGACCTATCTCGAGGCGGGTCAGGCCGCGGAAGCCCTCCCCGTGGCGGACGACCTGGTCAAGGCGCATCCGGACTCCGCTTATGTCCAGTACCTCAAGGCCCGCAGCGAATACGACTTGAAATGGTACCGCGAAGCCAAGGTCTCGCTCGAGCGAGCGCAGAGAGCGTCCCCGGCGGACACGGAGATCAAACGCTTCCTCGACCACGTGGCGGGCCTGCTGGGTGAGGGCAACAACCTGCTCGTGAAGGACCCCATCCCGCTCGTCCCCCTGCCCGCGGCGTTGACGAATGCCGCACCCGAAAAGCTCCCGGCGCGATTCGGCCATGAGCATGGCGCGTTTTACTTGTGGCGGATGGCCGCGATCGCCTACGAACCAGGACACGAGTACCGGGCGACCGACTATCTGCTCGTGAAAGTGCTGGATGCCTCCGGGGTCTCCCAGTTCAGCACGCTGCAGTTCGGATTCGACCCGCTCGCCGAAGCTCTGTTCGTGAACGAAGTCCGCGTGCTGGATGCGGCCGGGCAGGAAATCGCCACCGGCAAGGTCGAGGATGACTATGTGCTCGATGGTCCCGACAACGGGCTGGCCAACCAGAAGAAGGTGCTGAACGTGCCGGTCCCCGGACTGAAGCCGGGGGGGATGCTGCGCGTGGCGATCACCCGCCGGTTGCTGGGTCCGGTGAAGGAGTTCCCCTTTCTGGAGCACCCGTTCGCGCGCGCGTTTCCCGTATGGCAGAGCACCCTGTTCCTCGCGGGCAAACTCGACGGATTGAGGTGCGTCACCTCCCCCGCGATCGAGCCTCGGTCCTGGGGCGAGGGCTGGGCCTGGACCGTCTCCGATCCGCCCTTGGCACGCTACGAGCCGTTGCAGCCGCCCGCGGCAACGTTCCTGCCCACCCTATGGATGGACGATGCGGGCACGACCTGGAGCTCGGCAGTGTCGAACTACCTCGCCACGATCCAGGAGTCGTTACGGCCCGACGACGCCATCCGCGAATCGGCCCGCCAGCTCGTCGCGGGAATGGATCGGGTGGACGACCGGTTGGCCGCCATCGCGCGCCACGTGCAAAGCAACTACACGTACAAGGGCATCGAATTCGGTCGCCGCGCCCAGGTGCCGAATCCGCCCGCCGCGATCGTGCGAAACCGTTATGGGGACTGCAAGGACCACGCGGTGCTGCTCCGCGAGATGCTCGCCGCGGTCGGCATCCCGTCCCAACTGGCCCTGGTCAACACCCGCGGCCCCATCCGCCCGGAGCTGGCGTCGCTCGACCAGTTCGACCACATGATCGTCTTCGCGCCCACCGCCGGAGGAGGCGTGTTTCTCGATGCCACGGACAAGGGAGCGGACCTGGCGCACTCGCTGCCGGTGTCGCTCGCCGGCGCCCAGGCGCTGATCCTGGAGGCCGCGGAGCCGCGGTTGGCCTCGATCCCGGCCTACGCCGAGAATGCTTCGATCATCGAGGTGCAGCGCGAGGTGCGCCTCCCCAACGACACGGACATCAGGGGGAACGAAACGCTGACGTTCCGGGGCGTGCACGCCGGTTGGTGGCGGGCGGCACTCCTGCGGGTCTCGCCCACGCAACGTCGTCTCGTGTTGCAGCAACAAATGGGATTGCCGGAAGCCGAGTTCTTGGACGTGGCGGTAGAAGGATTGGAGAACACGGCGTTGCCCTTGAAACTGCGCTTCGCGTACTCGCTCGCACGGCGGTTCCGACCGGATGCCCGGGGCATTGCGGGGACCGTGCGCGCCAGCCTGGACCGGGGCCAGCTTCTGGCCGAGCCCTCGCCCCAGCGCGCCTCGCCTTTCGAGCTCAAGGTGCCGCTGACCTACCGCGCCACGGTCACCGTCCTGGCGCCGGACGGGTATCGCCCGACTCCGCCTGGAGAAGCCAAAAGCAAACTGGATCCGCGCTTTGCCACCTGCACGGTTCGCAGCCGTGCCGACGCCTCCGCGTTTCATCTGGCATTCGATTTGCAGCGCCAGACGGGTCGGTTTGGCGCCGAGGACTACCCAGCCTATCGCGGCACCATGGACGCCGCGCTGGCGCTGCTCGAACCCGAAATCAGCTTCGTGCCCTGCACCGCCGCCGGTTCAGCGAAGGCCGGACCTTGAGAGAGTGCTTTCCTTTTTGCCGCTCCCGCCGTCAGCATCCTGCGCCTTGGGGCGATCCGCCACGAATCCGGTGCCCCACACGTTTTGTCCATGTCCAGCAAACACAAAGACGACCCGGAGCAGTTGAAATTGGAGATGGCTGAGGCCTCCGCCCGTCGCCGCCAAGGCGACCGCCAGGCCGCACCGCCAGCGTCCGAACCGGCTTCGGCTCCCGCGCCGGCCGCCGCGGACGCCGGCCAGACTGACGAGGCGAGCGGCAGCGCGGGGCATGTCGTGGCCGAAGTCCTGTCCGACGCGGTTGCGCCCCGGCCGTTCGACCCCAAGCAGGTCGAGGCGCCGCTCCACCGGCGGGTGGACCGCAGCTTCCTGGATTACGCCTCCTACGTCATCCGGGACCGCGCCATCCCGAACCTCGCGGACGGATTGAAGCCGGTGCAGCGCCGCATTCTCTGGGCACTTCACCGCGGCGACGACGGTCGCTTCACGAAAGTCGCCAACGTGGTGGGCGACACGATGAAGTTCCATCCGCACGGCGACGCGGCGATCGGCGACGCGCTGGTGGTGTTGGCCAACAAGCGTTACCTCCTCGAAGGCCAGGGCAACTTCGGCAACCTCTTCACCGGCGATCCCGCGGCCGCGCCCCGCTACATCGAATGCCGGCTCACCGAGCTGGCGCGCACCGAGCTCTTCCACGACGAAATCACCGAGTTCGTCCCCAGCTACGACGGCCGAAACCAGGAGCCGGTGGCGTTGCCGTGCAAGCTGCCGCTCACGCTCATGCTCGGCACCGAAGGCATCGCCGTGGGCCTGGCCGCGCGCATCTTGCCGCACAATTTCCCCGAGTTGCTCCAGGCGCAGATCGCGATCCTCAAGCAGCAGCCGTTCAAGTGCCTGCCCGATTTCCCGACGGGCGGACTGATGGATGCCCGCGGTTACCAGGACGGAACCGGTTCGGTGAAGGTTCGCGCGCGGATCAAGGTCAAGGACGAGAGCACCGTGGTGATCAAGGAAATCCCGCCCACGACCACCACCGAGTCACTGATGGCGTCCATCGAAGACGCCGCGCGCAAAGGCAAGCTGAAGGTGAAATCGGTGAACGATTTCACGTCCGAGGAGGTGGAGATCGAGGTCAAGGCCCCGGCCGGGGTGGACGCCGAGAAGCTGGTGGACGCGCTCTATGCCTTCACCGATTGCGAGGTCACGATCGCCAGCCGCATCGTCGTCATCCGCGACCACCGCCCGGTCGAGCTGACGGTGAGCGAGGTGTTGCGGGCGAACACCGACCAGCTCGTCGCCCTGCTTAAACGCGAGCTGGAACTGAAGGAGCGGCAGCTTCAGGACGAACTCCATTACCGCACCCTGGAACGCATTTTCATCGAGGAGCGCATCTACAAGCGGATCGAGCAGTGCAAGACCGGCGAGGCGGTGGTCGCCGCGGTGTATGTGGGCTTCAAGCCCTTCGCCAAGGAGCTGGTCCGCGAAATCGCCGATCCCGACGTGGACCGGCTGTTGCAGGTCCGCATCCGCCGCATCTCGCTCTTCGACATTCATAAGCACCGGGAAGAGATGGCCGCGGTGAAGGCCGACCTGGCCGAAACCCGCAAGCACCTCAAGAACCTCGTAAAGTACGCCATCGCTCACCTCGAAGCGCTTCTGGAAAAGTACGGCCCGCTTTATCCGCGGCTCACGAAGAGCAGCCGGCACGACGAGATCGACGTGAAGGAGGTCGCGTTCAAGGCGTTCAAGGTTGCCTATGACCGCGAGACCGGTTACCTCGGCTACAAGGTCAACGGCGAGGAATTCAAAACCGAGTGCACCAAGTTCGACAAGATGCTCATGGTGTTCAAAGACGGCCGCTACAAGGTGGTCGAGCTGCCGGAGAAGCTCTTCGTCGGGCCGGACGTGATCTACGCCGGGCTGCCCGAGCGCGAGCGGGTTTTCACGGTGGCCTACGCCACACGCGAGGCGAGTTACCTGAAACGCTTCACCTTCGGCGGCACCATTCTCGACAAGGAATACGCGCTCGCACCGGACAAGTCGAAGGTGCTCTTCTTCGAGCCGGACACGCCGCCGGCGTTGTTCATCCGCTACAAACCCGCGCCGTACCAGAAGATCAATCAGCAGACCTGCGATCCGTCCCAGGTGGATGTGAAAGGCGCCAAGGCCCGCGGCCGGCAGATTTCGATCAAGGACGTGGCCGGCATCACGAGCAAGCCGACGCGCGGCTGGGATCCCGAGGCGCCGACGACGAAGGTGCTGTTTGTGTGAAGTACCCGCCGGCCAGGCAGCCGCCGGCTTTCATGGGAGCGCCCGGCGGCCCGACCTCGGCCTGGTGCGCCCTGCACCATGCTCGATCTTCCCCGCTCCGGACTTTGGGCTTGGCAAGCTGGCCACCGGGACTGGCAGGACCGCCGACATGAGAGGCCACCCGCAGGAGTTGCGGGTGGCCCCGTTCACGCTGCCGGCGGGCTGGAAACCCCGGTTCTCGCCCTCGTCGGCGCAGGCCGTTTGGGCTCGCGTGCCCTCAGAACCAAGCGCCCTTGATGACGCTCAGGTTGTTGACTACCGCCGTGGCGCCGCTCTTGTGGGCGTCCCGGTCGGCTTCTTCGTAACCGACCCAACTGCCGACTTTGCCATCGAGGGTGACCACGCCGCCATGCACGGTCACGGTGATGTCGTTGCGGTGGACGAATGGGCTCCAAAAGAAAGCCTTCCGGATCGACCGCGCAATCTCGGCGTTGCTCTTCGGCCGGGGCGGGGAATAATCATCCGAGGCCAGGTAGGGCCAGTCGAAATACGAAACCGCGTCTTCGGGCTCCACCTTCAGGCGGTTCCGGATTTCGACCACTCCCTGGACTCGGGAGGCGATATCGTGCGCCTCCGCCTGCTGGAGGCTGTTGGAGACCCAGCCCGAGAGGTACGCCGAGTGATCGACGACGGCCGACTCGATTTGCGCTCCCGCCAGCAGCGGGTCACGAGTGAGCGCGTCCTTGAGCACCTGGCTGGCCTCGGCATCGCCGGGCAGGTCCCGGCGTTGGACGATGAGCAGGTTGTCCACCCGCCACACCCCCGCGGTGTTCCTGGCGTCCGCCCCCGCCGCCATCTTGGCTTTGAGATTCCCCACCTTGCCCGAAAGAATGACGGAGCCGTCCTCCACGATCACCTCGGGAACCCCGGACGCCACGCGCGGATCGTAACGGAAAGCCGCGAGCACCGCCTGCCGGATCGCCGCGTCGGTCGCCACCGGAGTGGACAGCCTGCGTTCGGTCTTCCGGCTGATCTCGGGGTCCACCTCCAGCGCCTTGCCGTCAACGTCCGTGACGCCGGTCACCCAGGCGTCGGTCACCGCGCGCGACTTTTCGAGGGCGCTGCCGACGCTTCCGGTCAGCGTCACCTTCCCATCCTGAACGGTTGCGGTCACCGGATCGCCACCGACCCAGACGTCCCACTGCAAACGCGCCCGCACATCGGCCAGAATCTCGGATGCGGTCCGCGACGCGCTGTACTTGACGTGGAGCTTGTTCTGGATCGCCTTCGCGCCGACCACGCCGCGGGCGATCTGTGCGGCGAGCTGTGACTCCGCCCAGGAACCGACCGTGCCGGAAAGCGTGGCCACGGCGTCCTTCACCTGGACGCCGACCTCGTAATGCTCGGTGGCTGGATCGTTCATCAGCGCCGTCAAGATGTCCTTCCGGATGTCTTCGTCCGGCCGGGCCGGCGTGTCGATCGCCACGCGATCGATGACGCTGCGAACCCCGCGCGTGACTTCGGCGATCCGCACGGCGCGGTCTTTGGCCAGCAGATTGCCCACGGTCCCGGAAAGCGTGACCACGCCCCGGTCCGCCGCCACCTCGACGGCCTGCGCCCCCACGCCTCGCGCCCGCTGCAAAGCCTCCGTCACGGCGACGCGAAGGCCGTCATCAGTAATGGCCTTGCTTGGCGGAAACCCCGCCGCTTGCGCCGACGGCCCGCAAATCGGCAACAGGCAGGCAGCGAGCAGAACGGCGGCAACCGCGCGACGCCCGTTCCGGACGACCGGTTGCCTTGGGCCGTGACGGGTTGAACTGGAAATGGAATGTGTGTTCATAGGATTAATCGTAGGGGGTTGTTGGGCCAGTCGCCCGGACTCCGGCACGCTCTGCCGGCAATCCGCATCGGTGAGCTTCTCGCTCAACCGCGCCTCCAGCTCCTGGCCGTTTATTCTCTTGGATACGTGGACTGCCATACTCATATCCTTTCTCATTGTGAGTTCGACTGGCCGCGCCTTACCGCCGGCTTTCCCCGGCATTACAGGTTCGTAATGCGCCGATCGCACCGAGGACGGTTCGGAACGGCGCGGAGGCAGATTCCATCGCGGTGGGCACCCGCCGGACCTGGCTGGGAGCAATCCGGCGGTCTGGAGGCTACGCCAGGTCCGGCGCCTGGCAGCCGTGGCTGCGGGATCGTCGCCCGCGAGTTTTGGGCGTGAAATCGGCCGGAAGCCCCATCATCTTACGAACATGAACCTGCCCACGTGCGTCGGCATCCACCCCGAGGATGGCACCCCGGTCGGCACCGAGCCTTCTCCAAAGGGCGAGGTCGCCGGCCGCCGGGGCCGGGACGAAGGCGCGCGTTCGCCCCACCCGGGCAGTCACCGGGGACGGCAGGTCCGGACGCGGGTATCCGCTATGCTTTGCCTGCTCCTCCTGGTGGTCTCCACGGGTTGCTCGCGCCGGTCGCACGCCCACACGGAAGCCGCGAAGAGCGCGGGTCCGACGGGCTTCGTCTATGGGGAGATCTACCTTCGGCACCAGACCGGCAGCGATCACGTGGAGCGGCCGCAACGCTTGACCGCCATCGTCGATCGTTTGACGGCGGATGGCGTGATGACCAACCTGGTACGGATCGAACCCGCACCCGCGGCGGTGGAATGGCTCACGAAGGTTCACACGCCGGAGTACGTCGAACGGGTCAAACAGAGTTGCCGCGCGGGGGCGGAGTACCTCGATTCCTTCGACACGCCGGTCAGCGCCGAATCGTACGAAGTAGCGCGGTCGGCTGCGGGCGGGGTGCTCGCCGGGATCGATGCGGTCATGCAAGGCCGGATCCGGAACGCCTTTTGTGCCGTGCGCCCGCCGGGTCACCACGCCCTGAAGAACCGGGCGATGGGCTTCTGCCTCTTCAACAACGTGGCCATCGCCGCCCGCTACCTCCAGCAGCGTTACCAACTGGCCAAGGTGCTAATCGTCGATTGGGATGTCCACCACGGCAACGGCACGCAGGCCTGCTTTTACGATGACCCCACGGTGTTCTACTTCTCGGTCCACCAATCGCCGTTCTATCCCGGCAGCGGCAGCGCGGAAGAAACCGGGGCGGGGGCGGGCGTGGGTTCGACGCTGAACGCTCCCCTGGCGGCCGGTTCGGATGACGCGGACTATGAACAGATGTTCGCGCGGGAGCTCGAGCCGGCCGCCGACCGTTTCGCGCCGGACTTCATTCTCATCTCGGCGGGTTTCGACGCCGCCGAGGGCGATCTCCTGGGGCAAATGGCCATCACGCCCGCGGGGTACGCCGCGCTCACCCACATCGTCAAGAACCTCGCCGACCAACACTGCCACGGCCGCCTGGTCTCGGTGCTCGAAGGCGGCTATAACCTGGAGGCGTTGGCCGCGTCGGTCGAGGCCCACATTCGCGCCCTGGAGGAATAAGCAGCGCCGGACAGCCCCGGTCAGGCGCGCCAGCCGCCGCGCCGTGCGCAGTCACCCATCCGATCCCGGCCCTGCCGCGCCGACGGCAGCCCGGACCCGCGGGAAAGCCGGCCTTCGTTCGCGCGCTCGAGAGACCGGTCCCGCGCCGGCCGGCGCTTCGGCATTGCATCTGGGCGCGGGCGCGGTTCAATCGTCCCACCGCGTGACCATGAAGACCCATTACCTCGCCTGCGACCTCGGCGCCGAGAGCGGCCGGCTGATGCTCGGCACGATCGAGGATGCCCGGCTCAGCCTGACCGAGCTGCATCGCTTCCCCAACACGCCCGTCCCGGACGGCGATTCGTTGCATTGGAACGTCGTTGCCCTGCTCGACGAACTCCGGACGGGCCTGCGGAAGGCCGCCGCCCTCCGGCTGCCCATCGCCAGCATCAGCACCGATTCCTGGGGCGTGGATTATCTCCTGTACGACGAGGCGGGCGCGGAGATCGAGCCGACGTTCCATTACCGCGACGCCCGCACCGCCGACGGCGTGAAGGCCGCGTATGCGAAGATCGGCTGGCCGGAAATCTTCGCCGAAACGGGCCTTCAGTTCCTGCCATTCAACACGATTTTCCAGCTCGCCGCCGAATCGCCGGACCGCCTGGCGAGCGCGGACCTGATCCTCGGCGTGGGCGACGCCTTCAACCACTGGCTCAGCGGCGTGGCGCGGTACGAGGAATCGCTGGCCAGCACCACGCAGCTTTACGATCCGCGCACCCGGACGTGGTCGGCAAAACTGATCCAGGCGCTGGGCCTCCGGGCGGAGATGTTCCCGCCCATCGTGCCCTCCGGCACGCGGCTGGGCCCGTTGCGACCGGCACTGGCCGAAGAGACCGGCTTGCACGGCGTGGAGGTGGTGGCGAGTTGTTCGCACGACACCGGGGCCGCGGTCGCCGCCGTGCCCGGCGCGGGCGACGACTGGGCTTACCTCAGCTCCGGCACCTGGTCGTTGATGGGCGTCGAGCTCGCGCGGCCGGTCATCAACGACGCCGTGCGCGAAGCCAACTTCACGAACGAAATCGGCTACGGCGGCTCGGTCCGGTTTCTGAAGAACATCATCGGGCTTTGGATGGTCCAGGAATCGCGCCGCGAATGGACGCGCCAGGGTTGGGAATACGACTACGCCACGCTGGCGCGACTCGCGGCGGCGGCGCCGGCCTTCGCGTCGCTGGTCGATCCCGCGGACCCGCGCTTCGTCAGCCCCGGCGACATGCCGGGCAAGATCGCCGCGTTTTGCCGCGAGCACGGCCAGCCGGTGCCGGCCACCACCGGGGCGTTCGTCCGCTGCATCCTGGAAAGCCTGGCGCTGCTCTACCGGCGGACCTTGCGGCAGATCGAGGAACTCACCGGCCGCCGATTGGGACGGCTGCACATCGTGGGCGGCGGCAGCAGGAACGACTTGCTGAACCGGTTTGCGGCGAATGCGCTGCAGCTCCCCGTCGTCACCGGCCCGGTCGAAGCCACCGCCGCGGGCAACATCCTCGTGCAAGCGATCGCCTTGGGCCACCTGCCGTCGCTGGCCGCCGCGCGCGACGTGGTGCGCCGCTCCTTCGAAACCACGACGGTCGAGCCTGCCGATGCCGCCGTCTGGGCGGACGCCTGCGCGCGCTTCGAACGGTTGATCGGAGCGCGGACCTGAGCGCCGCGCGCGACTCGCTTTTCGTCGATGGCCTTTGCCGATTTCCAGCCCGTGCCCGCCGGCGTGACCTTGCTGCAGCGCAGCCTGGGGCGCGGTCGGCTCGGCCACGCCTACCTGTTCAGCGGTGACCGGCTCGCGGATTTGGAGGCGATCGCCGGCACGCTGGCCAAGACCCTGAACTGCCCCACGCCACCGCGGCGCGCACCGGCCGGCGCGGCGCTGGATTGCTGCGATCACTGCCCGAGCTGCCGCAAGATCAGCGAGCACCTCCACCCGGACGTGCAGTGGGTGCGGCCCGAGTCCAAGCTGCGCGTGATCGTGGTGGACCAGATTCGGACCCTGCTCGACACCGTCTATCTCAAGCCGAACGAGGCGCGCTACAAGGTGGCGGTGATCGTGGGCGCCGACCGGTTGAACGTGCAGGCCGCGAACGCGTTTCTGAAAACCCTCGAGGAACCGCCCGAGCGGAGCGTGCTGCTGTTGCTGACGACCGAGCCGCAGCGCGTGCTCGAAACCATCCTGTCGCGCTGCCTGCGGCTGACCTTCGGCGGCGGCGGCGGACCGGTGGCGGACGCGGCGGTGGCGGCCTGGCTCCAGTCGTTCGCCCAACAGGTCGCCACCGCCAAGGGCGGACTGCTCGCGCGCTATGGCCTGCTCGGCCAGGTGCTCACGGAGCTGGAGCAACGACGCGCGGCCATCGACAAGGACCTGACCGCCCGCTCGCCGTTGGAACGTTACGACGAGGCCGAACCGGCCCTGCGCGACCAATGGGAGGACGAGCTTTCCGCCGCCATCGAGGCCGAGTATCGCCGGCAGCGCGGTGAAATGCTGGCGGCCCTGCAATGGTGGCTGCGCGACCTCTGGCTGGCGGCGCAAGGTCTCGAACGCGACCGGCTCAGCCTGCCTCAACTCGCCGCGAACACCGCCGTGGTGGCCCGTCGGCTCGAACCGCGCGCCGCGGCGGAGAATCTGCGCGTGCTCGAGCGCACCCAACGGTTGCTGTTCTCGAACGTCCAGGAGGCGCTCGCCCTCGAAGTCGGCCTCCTCCAGCTCCATTTCTGAGCGGGTGACAGGGCGCGTGTTGGCCGGTGCACCTTCCGACCCGCCCCGGCGAGCGCGACCGTCGCGGTCGCCGTTTCCGGCCTCCGGTCGGTAACTCCCGCACGGCCAGGCGGCACGCTTTGGTTTTACGGTGGGCCGCGCAGACGCTCCGGCGCAGACCCGTCGGCGCGACGCCGACGGGAGCGACCGCGACGGTCGCGCTCCCCCAAACCGATCAAGGGATACTTCATCTGAACGAGAGGAAGGCAGATCGGTCGGTGTTGGCGTGCGAAATGACTGGACTTTGGCGGCCCCCTCTTCTACACCGGGGCCATGCCGAAGCCACCACCGGGCGGCGAAGCCGACCTGTTGCAGCGCGTCACCGTGCGCCTGGTCCGCGACGAGGAGCGCGACTCCTTCGACCGCCTCTTGGAAGACCGCCACTATCTGGCCAGCGCCCGACTGGCCGGCCAAACCCTCCGCTACGTCGCCGAACTCGACGGCCAGTGGGTCGCCTTGCTGACCTTCAGCGCCGCTGCCCTCCATCTCAAGGCCCGCGAAGCCTGGCTCGGTTGGACCCCGCGCCAGCGCGCCCGTCGTCTCGGCCTGGTCGTCAACAACAGCCGCTTCCTTGTCCTGCCCGAGCGCCAGCGTTTTCCCAATCTCGCCTCGCGCGTGCTCGGCCTGGTTCTGCGCCGGCTCAGTGACGATTGGCAAGCCCAGTGGGGGCATCCGGTGGTGGTCGTCGAGAGTTTCGTCGATGAGACGCGTTATCGCGGCACCTGCTACCGGGCCTGCGGGTTTGAGGCCGTCGGGCTGACCGAGGGCTTTGGCCGATCGAGCCGCGATTTCTATCACGAGCACGGCGAGCCCAAACAACTCTACTTGCGCGCCCTGCGGCCCGACGCGCGCGCCGTGTTGCGCCGCGGCCGCCTGCCGGCTGACTTGATCGAGCACGAGGAGAAGATCGCCGGCCCGTGCCCCTTCCGCGCCGGGGAACTGGGCTCGCTGCTCGAGCGCTTCCGCGTCTTGCGCGACGCGCGTTGCGGGCACGGCCGGCGCCATCGTCAACCCTTCGTGCTGGCCTGCGCGGCCGTGGCCACGCTCATGGGCAGCAGCGGGTACCAGGCCTTCGAGGACACCTGCAAAACATTCACCCAGCGCCAGCTCCGGGCCCTGGGCTGCCAGCAGGACGCGGAGGGAGAGTACGCCGCGCCGAGTGACACGACGTTCTTCCGCGTGCTCACCGCCCTCGACGCGGCCCACTTCGAGTCGGTCGTCGGGGCGTGGCTCTTGGAGCAGGAAGTCTCGGTGCGGGAGCGCTTGGCCCTCGATGGCAAGGTGCTGCGCGGCAGCGGGCGCACCGACGGCAAGCCCTTGCAACTCTTCTCCGCCGTCCGCCACCGCCTGCGCCTGACGCTGGCGCAAGTGCCGATCCAGGAGAAGAGCAACGAGATTCCCGCCCTGCCGCCGCTCTTGCGCTCGCTGCCGTCGCGGGCCGGCACGCTCGTCACCGCCGACGCGCTGCACTGCCAGCAGGAAAGTGGGCGCGTCATCATACAGGAGTTGGGCGGCGATTACTTGTTCGGCTTAAAAGGCAATCCAAGTGGCGTCCTCGAACGCGCCGCACGCCTCCTGGCTCAGGAGGCTTTTCCCCCCTGACGCCGCGGTGGAGTGGGAGAAGGGCCACCACCGGCTCGACCGCCGTCGGATCAAGCGCATGAGCGTGAGCCCGGAGGAGATCGGCCTGTGCGGTTGATGGCAAGTGATCGCGGTGCGGCGCGAGCGGGTCGAACTGGGAAAGAAGGCCGCTCCGCCTAGCGACGAGCTCGGCTACTACGCCACCAGCCTGAGCATCGAACAACGCAGCGACGCCGAACTGCTCCAGGCGATTCGCGGCCACTGGAGCGCCATCGAAAACGGCGCGCACCATCGGCGCGACGTGAGCTTTGGGGAGGACGGCTGCGGCGTGTCCAAACGGGGCGCGGCGCAAGTGCTGGCGTGCCTGCGCAACCTGGCGCTGGGCGTCTATGAACTGGCGCGGGAGCGCGGCCACACGACGGCTCCCAGCGCCAAGTCATGCGGTCGGCAGATGACCTTCTCGTCCGCCCTGGCCTGGCTGGGGCGATGAAGGCCGCCCACCCCAAGCGCCAGGCTGCCCGGGAGCCGACCGGGCTTCCACGCCGAGGGCCCTACGCCACGGGTCCGCCGGGGTAGCGGGAATCCTGTCTGGCCTGGCCGGCAGGAGCCTGCGGCGCCGGCTTCCGGCGCGCCGCGCCTCCGGCTGGGCTCACACCACCGTCCCAACCGGCATTGATCCACCTTGGCTGCCGCAGGCGAAAGATCCCTTCAAACCGATCGCGGCTCGGCGCCTCGGTGGTGCCTCGGTGGTTGAAGTGTCGGTGCGGGTTCGCGCACACTCGCTCGCGATGTCGCCCGCGCCAGAACCAAAGCCCCGAATCGCCGAGCAACTGCGGCCCGGTTTCGCCGCACTGGCGGGTTTGTTCCTCGGCCTGGCGCTCCTCAAGTTCGGCAACCCGGCGATCCTCGACCAGTTCGTCGCCCGGCCGAAGGAATACCTCGAATTCGTGATCCAGCCCTGGCCGCTAGCCTGGGGCTACACCCTGCTCGGGCTGGTGGCCGTGCTCGGGTTGGTGGCGGCCGATTGGCGGCTGCCGCGCCCGCGCTGGCTGGTCCTCCTGCCCCTGGCCTGGCTGGCCTGGCAACTCCTCGCCGCGATCGGCACCACGGATGCGCGGTTGACGGCCGTCACCCTGCCCTACTTCGTGGCGACCGTCGCGGGTTTCTACCTCGGTCTGTTCGCCCTGGCGCCGAGTCGGCGGATGTCGATCTTCTGGGCCGCGTTGATCGGGTGTTTCGGCGCGGTGCTGATCCTCGGGTTTCAACAACGGTTCGGCGGCCTGGAGGAAGTGCGGAAAGCCGTCTATGCGCAGCCGGACTGGCAGCGGCTGCCGGCGGATTACCTGAAGCGACTCGCCAACAACCGTATCTTCGCGACGCTGCTTTACCCGAACGCGCTGGCCGGCGTCATCCTGCTGTTGTTGCCCGCGCTGGCCGCCGCCCTCTGGCAAGGGGCGGAACGGCTCGCGCCGTGGGCGCGGCGGGTCGCGGTCGGCGCGCTGGTCTGCGCCGGTCTCGCCTGCCTGTACTGGACGAAATCGAAGGCCGGCTGGCTGATTGCCCTGGGCCTGGGGCTGGTTTGGTTTCTGCGCCTGCCGGTGGCGCGGAAGGTGAAGCTGGCGTTGGCGGGACTGGCGTTGATTGCCGGCCTGACCGGGTTCGCCCTGCGGTTCGCCGGGTACTTCGAGCGCGGCGCCACCAGCGCCGGCGCCCGGCTCGATTACTGGCGGGCGGGCTGGCGGACTGCGTGCGCCCATCCGATCTTCGGTTCGGGCCCGGGCACATTCGCCGCCAGCTATCGCGCGATCAAGCCGCCCGAGGCCGAGATGGCCCTGCTCACCCACAACGATTACTTGCAGCAAGCCTCGGACTCCGGCTTCCCCGGCGCGCTGTTCTATCTCGTGTTCGTGGCCGGGTCGTTGACGGTGCTGCGGCGGCGCGTCGGTGCGCAGCCGCTGACGTTTGCGGTGTGGCTCGGGCTGCTGGGCTGGGCCGTGCAGAGTCTGGCCGAGTTCGCTCTCTACGTTCCCGCGGTAGGCTGGGCGGCCTTCTGGCTTCTGGGGTGGCTTTGGGGGGTGGCGGGCGACGGCACCCGCCCGCAATACCGGTTGACCGCAAGGCCAACTGCACGCGGCCCTTCGAGTTGAACTCCATGCCCGAAGTCGGAGTCCGGAACCCGGATTCACCCGCCGCGCATCCGAATCACGGGCGCGCGGCGGATCGTCTCACAGCCGCAGGAATACTTTGCGATGGTAGAGGAACCGGCAGAGGAGGACCGCCAATCCCAGCGCAATCACCGCCACCAGGGCGTCGCCGATCCCGACCAGGACGTGGGCGTTGAGATAGTCGCGCACATTGCCGCCGGCGAGTCGTTCCGCGACCCGGTAGTAATTGAGCAACGCGTCGCCGAGATAGACCGTGATCGGGTTCATGCCGATCCACACGAAGGGCGCGGCCCAGTTCTGCCACCGGCGCACCTCGATCACGTAAAAGAACGCCGCCAGGAGCCACGCACTGTAACCGCCGGCCACGAGCACATACGAGGAGGTCCAGATCTTCTTGATCACCGGGAACTGCAGGTTCCAGAGCCAACCGGCGGCCACCGCGACCGCCCCGGCCGCGAGCAGCAGCACCACCTTGCGCCGATCGTCCACGCTGCGATTGCGCAGCAACAGACCGGCGAAGACCCCCAGCAGGCACGTGCCCACGGCGGGAATCGTACTCAGCAGCCCTTCCGGATCCCAGGTGCCGTCCCATTTGTAGCCGGGCAGCCAGCGCTGATCGACGTAGTTCGCCAGGTTCACGCCTTTCAGGTACACGCCGTGAATCCGGTTCGTGGACGCGAGGTTCAACTGCGCCACGTTCGTGAAGCCGGTTTCCTTGGCGATCACCAGGTCGCCGCCCGGTGTGGGCCGCACATCCGGAAACGGCACCAGCGCCATGACCGCCCAGTAACCCAGCAACAGGCTGGCGCAAATCGCCGCCAACGCCTTGGGCTTGAAGAGGCAGAACAGGAGGCCGGCGCAGAAGTAGCAGAGCGCGAGCCGTTGGAGCACACCCAGCAGACGGATGTCCGGCCACAGCTTCGAGAAACCGCCGTAGTAAAACACGCCCAGCAGATACAGCAACAGCCCGCGGCGGAACACGCGTTGCAGCGCGGCCACGCGACCGTCGCGCTCGATCGTCCGGGTCAGCGAGAACACCAGCGACACGCCGATGATGAACACGAACAGTGGAAAAATGAGGTCGTAAAACGCGAAGCCCGCCCAGTCCTTGTGATCGAACTGCGCGGCCAGGGTGCGCGTGACCGGGTTGTCGCTGAACCGGTGGAGGCTCGTCATGATGACGTCGCCGCCCATGATCCAGAACATGTCAAAGCCGCGCAGGGCGTCGAGGGAGATCAACCGCTGGCTCGGCGCGGCCGCGCCGGTGGCGGGCAGGGTGGGAGTCGGGTTCATGGCTTGCTCCGGGGGGAGTGCGTTCAGTCGGCCGCGAGTTCCGGCCGGGGCTCCGGCAGGGCGAAGGACAGCGCGAAGCCGATGGCGTACACGGCGAAACCGACCGCCGCCGCGACATACGCCAGCTTGGTGGGCGCGTGCGCAAGATCGGTCGTGGTGGCCAGCGTGATGGTCAGCCAGGCGAACGCCGTGCCGATCAAGCGCCCGCCGATGTTGGCGGCAAAACTCTCGCCGGTGCCCCGCAGGTGCAGCGGGTACGCGCGCGGCAGGTAGTTCCCCCAGAAGTTGAATTGCGCCACCGTGAAGAGGCCGGTGAAAAAGATGCCGACCTTCAACGCCGTGAGCCCGGTCACCGCCGCGTAAGCGAAAGTCACGGTCAGGGCCACCACTCCCGGCAACTGGAACATGCGGATGAGATTGCCGGCGGTGGGTTTGACCATCCGCTCCAACGCCAGCGCCAGCGCCTTCAAGGTCGCCGCCGCCACCGCCCCCGCGCCGACCGCGAGCGCGATCCGCACAAGGTGCTCGCCGCCGCCGCCCGCGAAGTCGGCGAGGGTTTCCAGCAACAGCCAGGCCACCGCCACGCTCCAGCCCAGGAGAGGCCGCCACCGCAGGCCTCCGCGCACCAGGAACCCCGCGGCGAGCGCCGCCATGATGGCGCGACCCCAAAGCCCGCCCAACTCCTGGATCTTCGTGACCTTGGCGGCCGCAGCCTGCTCGACCTGGCGCGCGGCCACGGCGGCCAGTTTCTTCTGCTGGTCCGCCGGCTTGCCGGTGGCCGCCTTGGTGCCCGCGGCCTGCGCCTGTTCCCGCACCTCCGCCAACCCCGGCACGATGCGCGGAATGTGCTGGATCGCACCCAGCGCCGCGCCGTAACTCATCGCCACCATGAGGGTCGTGACGATCGTGGTCCGGCGTAATTCCGGCGTGAACAACTCGGCCAGGCTCGGGCGCCGCAGCGTGCCCGCGACGCGCTTCTGCTCCCACATCGGCGACTCGGGCAGGAACGGCCGGATCACGATCAGCGGCAGCGCCGGGATCAGGCCGGTCATCAAGGTGTACCGCCACGGGGCGTGGTGGTCCTTGATGGCCCCGCCGAACCAGCCGAACAGATCGACGCCGGGAAGGGAGGGTGCGTGCTTCACGCAAAAACCGTAGGCGAACGCGATCAGGATGCCGCCGATCGAGGCAAACGCCTGCGTGTAACCGAGCACGCGCTCGCGCTGCGGGGCGTCCGCGAACAGTTCCGAAAGCCAGGCCACGGCCGCCACGAACTCGACGCAGAAGCCGACGAAGACGAAGCAGCGGAAGAGCAGCAGCATCCAGACGTTCGTGCTGAAGCCGCTCAGGAACGCCCCCACCGCGTAGATCAGGATGCTCCAGGTTAGCACGCGCCGCCGGCCCAACCGGTCGGTCAGATACCCGCCGAGCAGGCCGAACACACCGCCGAAAATCGCCGGCCAGTAAAACAGGCGGCTGGCCCAGGTCTGGAAGAGCGCCGAGCCCGGGGCCGCGCCCAGCAATTCCTGCAGCGCCGGCCCGAGGATCAGGGGCAGCATCAACAATTCATACGTATCGAAGGCGAATCCGATCGAGGCGATGACGCAGATCAACCACTGCGTCCCGGTCAGGCCACGCGTTGCGGCGTTGCGACTTGGCACGGCGGCAGGTTGGCCGGCCATGAGCAAACTTTCAACCGCGAAGTAGTCGTTCCCAAGCGGCGGCGCGAAATGGATTGCTGGCCGGCGCCCGCCCGATTAAGCATCCCCGCCGCAGATTCCAAAGACCATGTTCGGCTCGAAACGCAACCGCGAAGATCATCGCTATTACCTGCTGCCCGGCATGGGGCGGAGCAACCGCCGCCACCGCCACCGCATTCACGTCGCCGCCGTGATCTTCGGGGCGATCATTGCCGCAGTCTTCGGTTGCCTGCTGTACTTTCTGGACCGTTTCTGACGGCCCCGTCCGCCCGCCGGACTATTCGTCGCTCCCGCCCCGGATCCGGTACAGGTGCACGTCCCAGGGACCAAACCGGTCGGCAAACGCGCCGTCGTTCGCGGTCAGGGATCGCCGCTCGCCCAGCACCTCCACCGGCTGACGGCCCTTCAGCCCCCGGAGGGCGAAGCGGCCTTCGGTGGGTCCGTCCCGCATGGCGACCGCGAAAACGAACCGGTCGCGCCCCCGCCGTTTGACCACAAAGTCCACCGGCACCCCGGGATTCGTGCTCGTGACGGTCCCCGGTTCCGCCTGCGTCGGGGCGTTCAACGCGGGGGCGAGTTCGTGAATCTGCCCGTTGATGGCGGTCACCGCCGCGAACATTTCGGGATCGCCCAGCAAGGCGGACTCGCGGAATTGGGGCACCCATTCGTGGACGAAGTAGATCAGGCCGCGCGAGCCGTGAATGAGCGACATCCAGACTTCGGCCCGGACCTGGTGCGGCGTGGGCTTGGCCGTCGGGTGCGAAATGCGGCTGCACTCGATGCAGTTCCAAACCGGCTTCCGGTCCTGCGTCCATTGGCGGAGGCGATCCACGCCCTGGGCCACAAACCACAGATTGCTGCTGACCGCCGGCTTGTCATGGGTGACGGGGTAGATGTCGAACGACACGATGTCGCCCCCTTTGGCATATTCGGGGTAATCCTCGGAATGACGCGTGCGCACGCCGCGTCCGTACCAATCGTCCCACGCCACGCCTTGACCCAGATTGAGCATCACGGGACGCGTCGGGTCGAGCGCGCGGAGGCGCTCATAATCGCGCTGGATGGTGGCGGGCGGGATGGGCGGGCCATAACCCTTGCCCTCGCCCAGCGACTGGGCGTTGTCCGGTTCGTCGCCGTGCATCCAGCCGGCGATGGTGGGATCGTCCAGGTGGCGCAAAGCCAGCGCGTTCTGCTCGCAAATCACGCGCATACCGGCCGCCTTGAGCGTCGCCAGTTGCGCCTCGGTGGGACCGCGCCAAAGGCCGACGAACAGGTTGAAGCCCGCCTCCCGGTACCGCCCGGCGTTTGCCGGTGACTGCAGCCAGACCGCGATGGGGAAGTAATCGGGCGCCGCCGAAGGGCCGTTCGTCCACTGGCGATACGGACTCGCCAGCGCGACTGAAGCGGCAGGCAGGTCATCCGTGGCCGCGAGCAGGCTCACGCAGCCGAGGGCGCTCCAAAGCATCACCAACGCCCAACGACCCAGGCCGGCCCGGGCGGCGCGACTCGCGGAACGGAAGCCCGGCGCGCGGCGGGAAGGGAGAGGATTCAACATGCGGCGATCAGAACGCCGCCCCACGTCCAGCGTCAAGCCGAAGGACCGGCCGTTGGTCGGCGCATTGCAGGCGAGTGGCTGCGGCGCTGCGGCGGCACCGGGCGGTCCGACGGCACACCCGCAGCGGCCCAGCTACCAATTCGACTTCGGGACCTTACCGGTCGGTGGTTGCCGCGCTCCCGCCGGCGGGCGCGGCCGGTTTCCTGGCCTGCCGGCGGCGCGGTTTGAAGAGTTCGAGCTGAGGCTCGCGAAAAAACTCGTAGTGCTTCAGCACCCGGAGCGTCTGGAGCAGATCGGACTTCTGATAATTCCGGTTCGGCTCGACGTGCGCGATGAGATCCGCCAACAGCGTGGGAAATGGAATCGCCGCGTCCACCCCCCGCGAGCGCAACAACTCGATGCTCTGTCGCCGCAAATCCTCGCCCGCAGGCAAGGCCGGCACGATCAGCAGTTTGGTGGGTTGGAGCGAGCCACCGAAAGCCCGGGCGGCCGGTTGGAAGATGGCCGGTTCCACGAATCGGAACAACTCGGGGAGACTCGCCATCCGGGCCGCGCTGAAGGTTTCGCTGTGCCAGCCGCGCACCACCACCACGGCACTCGCCAGCCGCGCCAGATCCGGCGCCGCCAACACGAACGGCAACGCGCCCGGAGCGGTTTGCGGTTGCGGATTCAGGACGAAGAAATCGATCTCCTCCTCCTCGTGGGCGTTCGGGGCCACGTATTTCCGGCGTTGCTGGACGAAGAAACCGTGCAACTCGAAGAACTCGCGGACGATCGTTTCGCTGACAGCCATGGCGCGGCGCGGAAGTGGAGGTTTGCGCTATTCCGGGCTGAGCGCCTGCCAGACGAGCTTCTCGGCCACCAACTCGCCCCAGCGCACCTGGCCGATCCTCTCGGCCAGGACGAAGCGGATTTCGCCCTGGCTGACCTTCTTGTCCAGCCGCATCGCCGCGAGCAACCGTTTCTTCTGCGGCGCGCTGAGCCGCACCGCGGTAGGCAGTCCGGCCCGGGCGAACAGCGCCCGAATGCGCTCCACGTCGGCGGCGGGGAGGCCCAGCACCTTCGCCGAAAGGCGCGCGGCCGCCACCTGCCCGATGGCGATGGCCTCGCCGTGGAGATACTGAGTGTAACCTGAAATCGCTTCCAGCCCGTGGCCGATCGTGTGACCGAAATTCAGGATCGCGCGCAAACCGCCTTCGGTTTCGTCCTGCCCGACCACGTCCGCTTTGATTTCGCAGGACCGCGCCACAACCGCCCCGAGCGCCGCTTCCTCGCGGGCGAGCAGGCGGTCCAAGTCGCGCTCCAATTGTTCGAGAAAGGCCGCGTCGCGGATGATGCCGTACTTGATCACTTCCGCGACGCCGGACCGGAACTCGCGTTCGGGGAGCGTGTCCAGGGTGGCGAGGTCGCACATCACCAGACGGGGCTGGTAGAACGCGCCGACGAGGTTTTTGCCGGCTTCGAGGTTGACGCCGGTCTTGCCGCCCACCGAGCTGTCCACCTGGGCGAGCAAGGTCGTGGCCACCTGCACGAAGGGGATCCCGCGCAGGTAAGTCGCCGCCACGAATCCGGCCAGGTCGCCCACCACGCCGCCGCCCAGGGCCACCAGGAAGGAACGGCGTTCGAGGCGATGCCGGGCGAGTTCGTTGTAGCAGGCCTCGACCTGGCGGAGCGTCTTGGAGGTTTCACCGGCCGGGATGGTGACCAGCAGGGGCTCGAACCCCGCTTTCCGCAGGCTGGCCAGCGTCCGTGCCGCGTGCGCCGGACCCACGTGGTCGTCCGTGACGACGGCGCAACGCGGGCCAAAGCCCAGCTTTGCGCACGCGCGCCCCAGGCGATCCGCGACGCGACGACCGATGACTATCGAATAGGTGCGCGCGCCGAGCGGCACTTTTACTGTGCGCATGACCCGAGTCTAGGTATCGCGTCGCGCCTGTCAAAGGCTTGCCGAGCCTAAGCCGGACGCGCCCGGCGCCAGGCCGGCATCCTGAAACCGGGCCGGCGGGGGCCGCGTGGAGCTTTTCT
This sequence comes from uncultured bacterium, assembly GCA_963735925.1. Taxonomy (GTDB): domain Bacteria; phylum Verrucomicrobiota; class Verrucomicrobiia; order Limisphaerales; family J093; genus DSVZ01. Next base: position 159,731 of record CAVTMT010000011.1, on the reverse strand, counting down.
GTGCAGCCAGACGCACACTTTCCGCCCGCCCGGCACTTGCTAATCTCTCCTTGGGTCAAACGGGCTGGCCGGGTGCCACAACAAGCAGTTGACGCTTTTGACGGATACGATCAGAGTTGGAGCTGCCACCAGCCTGTTTAACGTGAGACGAACTTAGAGCTATGAAACAATTCAGCCCAACCCGACCAACGGCGAAAGGGTTCACCCTGATCGAACTGCTGGTCGTCATCGCCATCATCGCCATCCTGGCGGGCATGTTGCTCCCCGCCTTGGCCAGAGCCAAGGCCAAGGCGCAAGGCATCTTGTGCATGAACAACACCAAGCAGTTGATGTTGGCCAACAACATGTACCAGGGCGACAACCTGGATAAGTTCCCCGGCGCGTATCATGGCGGGTTTCAGCCGGGAGTGAACGCCAAGGAACGGCCTTGGGTAACCGGCTGGCTGGACTGGACCACCAGCTCGGACAACACCAACACCATCTTCCTGCTGGACCCACGGTACGCCGTTCTGGCCACCTACTTCGCGAACGCGAAGAACATCTACAAGTGCCCGTCGGACAAGTACGTGGCGCCGGCCCAAAGGTCCCGGGGTTGGACGGAGCGCGTCCGTAGCGTGTCGGGCGATATCTACGTTGGTGAAGGCAATGGTTGGAGTTCTCTTGGAGGCGGCCCCAGCGGCCCAAATAACCTCGCGATATACCGCGGAGCCGCCAAGGCTTCCGACCTCACGATACCCGGCCCCTCCGAAACTTGGGTGTACGTGGATGAGCAGCCCGATAGCATCAATGACGCCGGCTGCTTCCCGCCGAACACCGCCAACGTCATCGTGGACGTGCCCGCAGCGTATCACAACGGGGCTTGTGGCTTCTCTTTCGCGGATGGCCACTCGGAGATCCACAAGTGGATCGGGTCCGTCATGAGGACGAAAGGACCAAAGGTAACTTACGCGGCGGGCGGCAACTTTTCGGTCCCCACCGGCGACCCCGACCTCCATTGGTACTCCTATCATAGCCCACGCGTCTCGGAAAAAAGTTTTTAAGACGCCCTTTGGGTGAGTTCAGCATTCGGTTCGGCTCCTATAAGGTTACGTAGCTTGGCCCGCCGCAAGGCGGGCCAACGCGTTTTACCTCCCGGCAGCGGCAGCGGGTTGACCCAGGCCCGGCTTTGAGTTCCACGACCGGTTCATTTCCCAGTCGAGAAACCTCAACGAATGCGGAGCGGCTTGGGCAGCAAACCGCCGGCCTCCATTCCGCGCGGGACTTGTCTCGCTTCCGTTCCACGCGCAAGGTGTTCGGCCATGAAGTCGCCTGGAGTTCTCGGTTTTGCGCTGGCTTCCATCGCCGTTGCTTTGGGACTCTCCGTGGCCTGGTTGCCCGTCCCGCTGCCGGTCGGGGCCCCGGAAACCGAGTTCTCCGCCGATCGCGCCTGGCAACATGTCAGCGCCATTGCCCGGCAACCCCACGCCGCCGGCACGGAGGAGAACCTTCGAGTCCGGGCCTACCTCAAGGCAGAGTTGACCAGGTTGGGACTCGCCGTCCGAGAACTGCCCGGTGAGCGGGGTACCTTGAGGCTCGGCAACCTCTACGCCGAACTCGCCGGAACCGAGGGCGGCCGGCCGGCGGTCCTGTTGGTTTCCCACTACGACTCCGCGGCGATCGGCCCGGGAGCGGCCGACTGCGCCAGTGGAATCGCCACCTTGCTCGAAAGCGTGCGCGCGCTGCGGGCCGGGCCGCCGTTGCGAAACAGTGTCGCGGTGCTGTTTACCGACGGCGAGGAACGCGGGTTGCTGGGAGCCCGCGCCTTTATCCAGGATCATCCCGAGCTCTGGCGCGACATCCGTGTCGTCCTGAACCTCGAAGCCCGCGGAAATCATGGGCCGGTGATGATGTTCGAGACCAGTCCCGGGGCCGGCCGGCTGATCGCGCTGCTCAGCGAGCGTTGTCCGTATCCGGTCGCCTGTTCCTTCGCGCGCGAGGTTTACCGCCGGCTGCGCAACGACACGGACTTCACCGAATTCCTGAAGGCCGGCCGCACGGGCATGAACTTCGCGTTCGTGGGCGGGCTCGAGTACTACCACACGGCGCGGGACACGCCGGAAAATCTCAGTCGGCGGACCCTGCAACACTACGGCTCCTACCTCCTGCCCCTGACCGCTGCCCTGGCCCAGGCGGCCCCTGCCGAATTGGAGCAACTCAAAGCCGCCGGCGAGGCGACGTACTTCCCGTTGTGGCGCGGCCGGTTGGTGCATTACCCGCAATCGCTGACCACGGCCCTGGCGTGGTTCACCCCCGCGCTGTTCGCCGTGGCCTGGTGGCGGCAACGGCGATCGCTGCGGCCGGGTCGGGTCTTCGGCAGTCTGGGCGTCGCGCTGCTGGCCCTCGTCCTGGCCGCCGGGTTGGCGCTCCTCGCGGTGGCGCTTCTGCGTCGAGCGTATGATTTGGGCGGGTACGGTCCGTTCGTGGTCGGCCTGCCTTTCGAGGGGGCTTACCTGGCGGGCCTCGCCTTGGGGACGGTCGGGCTGACGGCGGGTTTGAACGCCTGGTTGCTGCGCGGCCTGAAACCCGGGGAGAGGCTCGTCGGCGCATTGCTTCCCTGGCTCACCTTGACCCTCGCGGCGGCGTGGTGCGTGCCCGGCGCGGCCTATCTCTTCCTCTGGCCAACCCTCTTGGGAACACTCGCCCTGTTCCTGCCGGGAGGAAAAATGAGCGCCCCCCGAACCTGCCTGCGGGCGCTGCTTACAGGAATGCCGGCACCGCTGCTGCTCGCGAGCACGCTGTACCTCTTCAACCAGGCGGTCACCATCGGCGTCGCCCCGGTTTCCCTGGTCCTGATTGCGCTGGCCACCGGCGTGGTCTGTGCGCCCGGAGGGCGGCTGGAAGCAGTTCGGGAATGAGGCGGACATCGGTTTGCCGGTCGAGGTTCGCTGCCGCCAACAAATGGACCGCCTCGCACTCCTGGACGAGGTAGCGCAGCGGTGCCGGCCACCCGACGAAGAAACCTACCTCGGCGAATTCATGAACCGTAAGAGCCGGGTCCGGGCGCCACTGAGCGGGGGCTGTCTCGACGAAATCAAGCGCAACGGCCCCGGTGCCCCGGTTCGCGGACGGGTGCTCTTGTTTCGGGCCGGAATCCGGCCAGTGCGTCCGGCTCCCGTGACGGCGAGCAAGGGTGCTGCGGGGTACAACAGGGGTTCAATGAGATTTCCTACGGTTGGAAACCAAGCCGCAAATGCTTGGCTATGAATGGCGCACCCATCAGGAGTTGAACCTGAAACCTTCTGATCCGTAGTCAGATGCTCTATCCAATTGAGCTATGGGTGCGTGTCAGCCGGCTGGTTATGAGTGAAACGAGCCAACAATCAACGGCTCGCGACCGTAGGAAGAACCGGACCGCGAGTCAAGAACCGGATGGGGGCGGGAAATGGCCGCCTCACGCCGTTCCCTGACTCAAAGCCGCCAGTTCAACCAGTTGGCGGTGGATGGCCGGCGCGGCGGCAAGCACGGGATACACACGCTCGCCAGGAGCCCGCCCCAGCTCGAAATCCAGCTCCCGCCCCGCCAGGTCCGTGACGAGGGCACCGGCCTCCCGCAAGACCAGCCAGGCCGCAGCGATGTCCCAGATCCTGCACGCCTGGTTGATCGTGCCGCCCAGCCGCCCGTCCGCCGTGTAGCAGAAATCGACCAGCGAATTCGTCGCCCGGATATTGCGGGCGCGATGGACCACGCGCACGAGCAACTCCGCCTCGCGGGCGGTCCTGGCTTCGTCGCCCGAAGCATCCAGTCCAAATGCGATAAGCAGTCTCGCCAAATCCGGCTCCGACGTGACGCGGACGGGTGCGCCGTCGCGGAACGTGCCCCGTCCGGCTTCGGCGAGGTACAGCGTGTTGGACAGGGGCAGATACAAGGCGCCCAGGACCGGCCGACCCCGATCCAGCAGCGCGATCATCACGCCGAACCAAGGCAGGCCGGCGACAAAATTGGAGGTGCCGTCCAGCGGATCGACCACCCAGACGAAGTCCGTCGAGCCGCGCTCGAAGCCGGACTCTTCGCCCAATCGGCCGTGCTCCGGGAACCGCGCGCGCAGGCGGTCGAAGATGCATCGCTCGGAAGCGAAATCCGCCTCGGTGACGACGCTGGCCAGGCTTTCCTTGGTCCGGATGTTGGTGACTCGTCCGAAATGCTCCCGCAGGACCGCGCCCCCCGCGTGCACGCACTCGACCAGAAGTTCCTTCATCACGATTCAGGCGTTGGCGGGTCCGGCGGCTGGGGCGCCCCCCGCGAAATGCGGGGAATGGAGGTTGAAGTAGATGCCGCAGAGCGGACGGGTCGTGTCCGTCTGGCTCAGGATGATGGTGACGTGGCGGTCCAGTGCCAGGCCATGCCGCAGGCCGGGGGCGCGATGTTCGTACGCCTTGATCGCCTTCTCCATGAGCGAGAGCAAGGACGCCTTCGCCTCCTCCGGGGTCTTCTCCAGGCAAACGATGTGCCGATCGTAAGCCTTCAGCGCCCGGCCGATTTCGGCCTTGAATGTGTCCACCGTCACGCCTTGGAAGGTAGGGCGCGCGCCCGCGAGTTCAACGCGAAAACGGGCACGAGTCCGCGCGATCGCGACGCAGGGAACCGGCGCCGTTCGGCGGGGACACATCCGGGAGGCTCCAGGTGAGTGTCGGGCCCGCACGGCTGCCGCAGTCCGGCCGCAGGGCACGCCGGCATCGGCGGGGCGGCAGGGTACCGCACAGCCGTCACACAATTGTAATGATTCAGCAACGGGACCGTAACGTGTCGCCCCCAACCTCGCTGCAGTTCCGCTACGGAATCCATCGATGAACGCCAAATGTTTGAAGCTCGCGGTCGCCGGGGCACTCGCGTCGGCGACGTTGGGAACCTGCGCCCATGCCCAATCCGCCGACGCCCTCGTGAACAAGCTGGTTGAAAAGGGCATTCTGACCACGGACGAGGCGAATAAACTGCGTGAGGAAGCCGGCAAAGAAGCCGCCGGCGGGCATGCGCTCACCACCCGCCTGCCGGACTGGGTGACCGCGCTCAAGATCGGCGGCGATTTCCGTGGCCGGTTCGAGGATTTCACGGCCGACAATACCGCCTACACGGACCGCGTCCGGCTTCGGTATCGTCTGCGCCTCGGCGCCACGGTCACGTTCAAGGAGAATCTCGAAATGGGACTGCGCTTCGCCTCGGCCGACCCCGCCCCGGGCACCGGCTATGGCGGCAATCCCGTGTCCAACAACACCACCATGCAGGACAACGGCACCAAGAAGTTCCTGTACATCGACGCGGCTTACGGCCGGTGGCGACCCATCCACGATGGCGACTGGCAGGTGGTGACGACCATCGGCAAAATGGACCAGCCGTTTCAGACCTCGAGCATGGTGTTCGATCCGGATTACACCCCGGAAGGCGCCGCCGGGCAGGTCGGCTACAAGGTGAACGATCATCACTCGCTGCGCTTCAACACCGCCGCCTTTGTCCTGGATGAATTGCCAGGATCCACGCAGGACCCGTTCCTGTACGGCGGACAGGTCTTCTGGGACGCGAACTGGTCGTCGCGTGTCGGCTCGTCGATCGGGGTCACTGCGTTGAGTCTGGTGAACAAGCTGGGACTCCCGAACAGCGCCGTATCGAACGTCAACGACGGCAACACGCGGGATGCCAACGGCGACCTGGCGTACAACTTCAACCCGATCGTCGCCGGCGCCAACGCCACCTACACGTTCGACCACGCACCGCTTTACCGCGGGAAGTTCCCGGTGAAGCTCGGCGGCGAGTACCTGAACAACCCCGCCGCTCCAAGCGCGAACGAAGGCTGGTGGGCAGGCATCACCTTCGGCCAGGCGGGCCGCAAAGGGACCTGGGAGGTGTCTTATCGCTACCAGCGTCTCGAGGCCGATGCGTGGTACGAAGAACTCGTGGACGACGATAACAGCGCATTTTACCAGGCGCCGGCGGCGGGCTCCGGCTTCACCGGTGGCGGCATCCGCGGCGGGACGAACGTCAAGGGCCACCTGATCAAGGCCAGCTATGTCCTGGCGGACCCGCTGGTCGTCTCCCTGACCGCCTACCTCAACGAACTGATCCAGCCCAGCCCGGCCAATTCCCAGAGCGAGGCCATCCACTTCATGGCGGACCTGATGTGGAAATTCTGAACCTGTGGCTCAAGGACCCATCCCGCCTGCCCCGCCGCCAAACACCCAACCCCCCACTTGGAAAGCCTATGAAACTACTGCACCGATGCACCCTGATCGCGGGCGCCGCCCTGGCGTTCGCGCCCCTCAACTCCGCTGTCGCCCAGATGCTCATCAATGGCGCGGGCGCCACGTTCCCCGCGCCGATCTACCAGAAATGGTTCTACGAATACGCGAAGGTGGACCCGACGATCCGGATCAATTACCAGTCCATCGGCTCCGGCGGCGGCCAGCAGCAGATTCGGGCCGGAACGGTGACCTTCGGCGCCTCGGACGGACCGATGAGCGACGCGGACCTGGCCAAGTTGCCGCGCAAGCTGCTCCACCTCCCCACGGTCGCCGGCGCCGACGTGTTGACGTACAACCTGCCGGGCAATCCCAAGCTCAAGGTGGACGGGCCTACGCTAGTGGGCATTTTCATGGGCAAAATCACCAAGTGGAACGACCCGCACCTCACCGCCCAGAACCCCGGCGTCAGCCTGCCCGATCAGGACATCGTGGTGGTGCATCGTTCGGATGGCAGCGGCACGACCTACATCTGGGTCGATTATCTGAGTAACGTCAGCCAGGAATGGGAAACCAAAGTCGGTCGCGGCACTTCCGTCAATTGGCCGGTGGGACTGGGCGCCAAGGGCAACGAGGGGGTGACCGGACAGGTCAAACAATTGCCCGGCGCGATCGGGTACGTGGAGCTGATTTATGCCAAACAGAACAAGCTGCCGTACGCCGACGTGAAGAACGCGGCGGGCAATTACATCACGCCAAGCATCGAGACCGTGACCGAAGCACTGGCCACGGCCAAGATCCCGGACGACTTCCGGTTTTCGATGGTCAATCCCCCCGGCGAAAAGGCCTATCCGATCGCGGGGGCGACCTGGTTGCTGGTCTATGAAGAGCAGAAAGATGCGGCCAAGGGCGAAAAGCTGGTCGAATTCCTGAACTGGGCGATGACAAAAGGCGAAGGCATGGCCTCTGCCCTGGATTATGCGCCGTTGCCGGAGGCCGTGCAAAAGCGCGTGCTGGAACGCATCAAGACAATTAAGTACTGACTTGGTCGGATCGCCCGTTAGCTTCAGTTGCGGGGCGGACGAAGAGCATTGAACCTCCCGCGCCTCGTCGGTTTGCAGCTCGGCCCTGACCGCCTTTGGCGATGACTGAGAGTGATCCCCAGGTAGCCCGCACGCCCCGCCGCTCGCTGGCGGGACCCCGGTTTGGCGACCGCGCCTTCAAGTGGTTCACGCTGCTGATGGCGTTCGCGGTCTTCGTCCTGATTGTGCTCATTGGCTGTGAGCTGGCCGACGGTTCCCAACTGGCGCTCCGCAAGTTCGGCTGGCGCTTCCTCATCAGCTCCGAATGGGACCCGGTGAGCGAGCGGTTTGGCGCGCTGCCTTTCGTTTTCGGCACGCTGGTGTCCTCGGCCATCGGACTGGTGATCGCGGTGCCGCTGAGCATCGCCACGGCCGTGTACCTCACGGAACTCGCGCCGCAATGGTTGCGGCAGCCGTTGACGGTTTTCATCGAACTGCTCGCCGCCGTGCCCAGTGTGATCCTCGGTCTTTGGGGCATCTTCGTCATGGTGCCCTGGCTGCGCGTGCATTTGTTTCCCTGGCTGAAAGGCGCGCTCGGCTTCCTGCCGCTTTTCCAGGGACCGATCTACGGGCTGAGCATGCTGGCCGGCGGCATCATCATCGCCATTATGATCCTGCCCATCGTCACGTCCATGTCCCGGGAAATCCTGCGGTCCGTGCCGGGCCTGCAACGCGAGGCGGCCTATGCGCTCGGCGCCACCCGCTGGGAGGTCACGCGCATCGCCGTGCTGAGTTACGCCAAAAAAGGCCTGTTCGGCGCGGTGATTCTCGGGCTTGGCCGCGCGCTGGGGGAAACCATGGCCGTCACGATGGTCATCGGCAACAACACGCAGATCGCAGCGTCGCTCTTTGCCCCCGGCAACACGCTGGCCAGCGCCATCGCCAACCAGTTTGCCGAAGCCACGGGGGATGTGTATCTCAGCGCCTTGTTCGAGCTGGGCCTGGTGCTGTTGGGCGTGACGGTCCTCGTGAACGCGTTGGCGCAATTGGTTCTGAAGACCTTCGCCGGCCCGGGCGTGACGCCGCAGAACTGAACATGACCGCTCCCAACCATCGCCGGCGCCGGTTCAAGAACGCCCTGATGCAGGCGTTGACCTGCGCCTGCGCAGTGCTGGTCGCGTTGCCGCTGTTGCTGGTGTTTGGCTACCTGCTCAAGTCGGGCATCGGGGCGGTCAACTGGCAGTTCTTCACCCAGTTGCCCGCGCCGCCGGGGGAAACCGGCGGCGGCATGGCCAATGCCATCGTCGGCACCTTCGAATTGCTGGGCCTGGCGGCATTGGTGGGCGTGCCGGTGGGCGTGCTGGGCGGCGTGTTCCTTTCCGAATACGGCCATTCGCGGCTCAACTGGTGGATTCGTTTCACGGCCGACGTGCTCAACGGCGTCCCTTCGATCATCTGGGGAATGGTCGTTTACGGCCTGATCGTCCGGCACGGCCTTGGGTTGAATCTCTTCGGCACCCATCTGGGCCTCATCGGCCAAGGCTATTCGGCATGGGCCGGCGGCCTGGTGCTCGGCATGATGATGATTCCCCTGATCATGCGCACCTCCGAGGAAGTGCTGCGCCTGGTGCCGAATGGTTATCGCGAGGCGGCGCTGGCGCTGGGCATCGCACAATGGCGGATGGTGGTGCAAATCGTCGTGCGCACGGCCCTCAAAGGGATCATCACCGGCATTCTGCTGGCGCTGGCACGGGTGGCGGGCGAGACGGCCCCGTTGATCTTCACCGCTTTCGGCAACCAGTTCTGGAACCGCAGCCTCGCGGATCCCATCGCGGCACTGCCGTTGCAGATCTACTACTACGCCATCGGACCGTATGACGACTGGCATCGGCAGGCCTGGGCGGGCGCCCTCGTCCTGCTGCTGCTCATCACGCTGATCAACGTGAGCGTGCGGGTGCTCACGCGCGACCGCTTCAGTCCACGCCACTCCTGACCGCCGCCGCATGTCCCCCACTCTCAATACCACGCCAGCCGCGTCAGGCCCGGCATTCCCCGCCGCCCCGGCCGCTCCGGCGCTGACGATTCGCAACCTCACGGTTTCGTTCGGCGCGCACCGGGTCTTGAACGGCGTGTCGCTCGACATCGCGGCCCGGGCCGTCACGGCCATCATCGGCCCGAGCGGCTGCGGCAAATCGACTTTTCTCCGCGCGCTCAATCGCCTGCACGAACTCGTCCCCGAAGCGCGCATGGAGGGCGACATCCGGCTGTTCGGCGAGGACATCTACGGGGCGGCCGTCGAGCCCGTGGTGGTCCGGCGCCGCGTGGGCATGGTGTTTCAGAAGTCGAACCCCTTTCCCACGATGTCCATCGCGGACAACGTGACCGTCGGCCTGCGGCTCAACGGCCTCCGCAATCGCCCGCTGCTGGCCGAACGCACCGAGCAATCCCTGCGCATGGCCGCGCTTTGGGACGAGGTGAAGGACCGGCTGAGCGCCCCGGCCATCAGCCTCTCCGGCGGGCAGCAGCAACGGTTGTGCATCGCCCGCGCCCTGGCCGTGCAGCCGGAGGTGCTGTTGATGGACGAGCCGGCCTCGGCCCTCGACCCGCTGGCAACGGCCAAGATCGAAGACCTCATCCTCGAATTGAAGCGCGACTTCACGATCGTCATCGTCACCCACAACATGCAGCAGGCGGCGCGCATCTCGGATCTGACCGCGTTCTTCTATCTCGGCGAGCTCGTCGAGTACGGCGCGACGACCAGGATTTTCACGAACCCGGCCAAGAAACAAACCGAAGACTACGTCACCGGGCGGTTCGGCTGAACCTTCCGCACACGGCCTGGTCAGCAGAAAGGTCCCCATGTCCGCACACTTCGAACACAGTCTGGACGATTTGAAGCAGAAGCTGCTCACCCTGGCGAGCCAGGCGACGGCCGCGGTCAACAACGCCGTGCGGGCGCTGCTGGACCGCGACGACGATCTGGCCCGGCAGGTGAAGGAAGCCGACGCCGAACTCGACCGCCTGGAGATGGAGGTGGACGACATGGGCATCGGCCTGCTCAGCAAGGCGCCGCTGGCCAGCGACCTCCGCCTGATCACGGTGGCCATGAAGTTTGCCCAGAACCTCGAACGCATCGGCGACGAGGCCACCACCATCGCCCGCCGCTCGCTCGAGCTGAGCCAGGAGCCGCCGCTCAAGCCCTACGTGGATATTCCCCGCATGGCCCAACTGGCGCTGGGCATGTTGCACGACACGCTGGAGGCCTTCGTCGGCCGCGACCCCGCCCAGGCCCGGGCGGTGGTGCCGCGGGACAAACAGGTGGACGCGATCAACAAACAGCTTCACCGCGAACTGGCCAGCTTCATGATCGAGAAGCCCACGACCATCACCCGCTGCCTGAACCTGATGGTGATCTCGAAGGCGCTCGAGCGGATCGCCGACCACGCCTCCAACCTGGCCGAGGAGGTGGTCTATCTCTATGAAGGCGAGGACGTGCGGCACAAGCTCAAGAAGGCCGCCCCGGCCCCGGCCGGCGCGGACTCGCCTCCCCCTGCCTGACTATGCCCCGGACGGCTACTGCCGCCTTGCGAGCGGACCGGCAGCTCCACAACCCACCTCAGGTTGCCCGGAGCAACTGCACAATTTCTATCTCAATTGCGACAAGTTCTATGCCCGAATACTCCCTCGGCAATTTCGCGGGAGTCCGGCCGGCGACACGGGTCTGAGCGCGGAGCGAGCGGACGTTACTCCTCTCCCGCCTTGGCGCTCAGTATCTTCTTCGCCGCGTCCACCAGGGCCTTGTTCTCGTTGTCCTTGCCCACGGTGATGCGCAGGAACGAACGGGTTTCCAGCGTGTCGAACCAGCGCACCAGCACATTTCGGTCGCGCAGCTTCTGCAGCCACACGGCGGCCGAGAATTGCGGCGGACGCACGAAGATGAAGTTCGTCTGGCTCGGCAGCACGCTGAACCCGAGCTGCGTGAGCGCGTCGCTGAGCTGGGTCCGCGCCGCCTTCACCCGCTCCCAGTTCGCCTGGTAGTACGCGAGGTCGTCCAGCGTCGCCAGGGCGGCCACTTGCGCGAGGCCGTTGACGTTGTAGCTGTCCTTGACCTTCAGGAGGGCGGCGATCAAGTCCGGGTGGCCGACCGCGTAGGCGACCCGCTGAAAACAGAGCGAATACGCCTTCGAGAATGTCCGGAACACCAGCACGTGCGAATAGCGCAGCGCCAGCTCCAGCGCGTTTTCGTCGGCAAAATCCGCGTAGGCCTCGTCCAGCACCATCACCCGCTCCTGGGTGCGCACCAGGGCATCGAGCTGGGCGACGGTATAACCGCGGCCGGTCGGCGCGTTGGGCGTCGTGATGATGCTCAGCGCGGCCCCCACGTCCCAGAGCTTGCCGCGGCGGAGATCCCCGACGCCCGGCAGGTCGAAGTCCATCTGCAACGGCACCGGGTTCTTGTGCGCCCCGTGCAGGTCGGCCAGCACCGGATAGAGCGAATAGCTGGGCAGGAAATACTGCACCGTGCGCAGACTCACCTTGGCCGCGCCGTGGCTGGGGTAGAGGTTGTAGTGGTCCATCGCCCCCGAGGTGGACGGATCGACGAACGCCCGCACCGCGAGCGCGAGCAGCTCGTCGGAGCCGTTGCCGATCATGAGGTTCTCCGGCCGGCAATTGTGGTGTTTGGCCAACCGCTCGCGCAGGGCGTCCGCGTTGGGATTCGGGTAAAGCCGCAGCCGTTCGTCGGTCGCCGCCTTGATGGCGGCCAGGACCTTCGGCGACGGCCCGAACGGACTTTCGTTGGTGTTGAGCTTCACCAATCCCTTCACCTTCGGCTGCTCGCCGGGCACGTAGGGGGTGAGACGCTGAATCAGCGGACGGACCAGCTCGGCAGCTTGGATGTCTTCGGGGCGGATCTTTTTCATAAAAGGGGGGCGAATCCGGCAGATCAGGGTTTACGCGGGGAGGCGAGGCGCACGGCGGCGGAGCGGCCGTGGGCGTCGAGGCCTTCGATCCCGGCGAAGACCTGCACCGCGGGCAGCGACCGCTTGAGCGCCGCGCGCGTGTACTCGACCACGCTCGTCCGGCGCTGGAACTGGTCCACGGTCAATCCCGCAAAACTGCGGCCGGCCCCGCCGGTGGGCAGGGTGTGGCTGGGCCCCGCCACGTAGTCGCCCAGCACCGTGGGCGACCAAGGACCCAGAAACAACGCGCCGGCCGTGCGGACGGCCGCGGCCACCTTCGCCGGCTGCCGCGTCAGGATCTCGCAATGTTCCGGCGCGATGCGGTTCGCCAGCGCAATGCCGTCCGCCAGCGCCTTCACCTGGATCAGCCAGCCGGAATGCGCCAGCGCGCGCTCGGCAAACTCGCGTCGGGCCAGCGTCGGCAACTGGCGGTCGATTTCTCGTTCCACGGCTCCCAGCAACCGGGCCGAAGGCGTGACGAGCCAGACCCGTTCGTGCCCCGACCCGTGCTCGGCCTGGGCCAGCATATCCGCCGCGACGAAGGCCGGGTTGGCCGAGTCGTCGGCCAGGACGAGCAACTCGCTCGGGCCGGGGAGCAGGTCGATCGCCACGCGCCCCACCAGCAGCCGTTTGGCGGCCACCACGTACGCGTTGCCGGGGCCGAAAACCTTCTGCACGGGCCGGATCGTTTCGGTGCCGAGGGCGAGGGCGGCGATGGCCTGCGCGCCACCGACCCGGTAAATCTCCGTGGCCCCCGCCAGGCGCGCGGCGTACAGCAGGCTGGGATCAATCGCCCCGCTCGCGTTGCACGGCGTGCAGACCACGATCTGCGGGCATCCGGCCACCTTGGCCAGCAGCCCGGTCATCAAGGCGGTGGATACCAGCGGGGCGGTGCCGCCCGGCACGTAGATGCCCACCCGCTCGAAGGGGTCGAATTTCTCGCCCACCCTCCCGCCCTGCGCATTCGTAGCCGACCAGGCGCGCCGCAGCGATTTGCGGCTGAACCGCTCGATGTTGCGGACCGCCAGCGCGAGGGTGCGCCGCAATTCCGGTCCGGCCTGCATCGCCGCGCTCAGGACCTCGGCCTGCGTGACCGCCAACTGGTCCGCCGCGAGTTCCGCGCCGTCGAACCGCTTCGTCAGTTCGCACAGCGCCGCGTCCCCCTCGCCCGCCACCGCTTCGATGATGGCGCGGGTGCGCTGCTCGATGGTCGGATCGAAGAGGCTGGACCCGCGCGCGACGGCGTCCACCGTCTCGGCAAAACCAGGCTCACGATGGCGAATGACGTTCATTTTGTGCGATACTTGCCGGGACTTCACCGAAAGTCAAAGGTTCGTTAGCAGAACTCCTAAACATGAATGTGGCTTCCCGACGGGCGGCTGTGGCGGTAGGCTGCCGGCGCCGAATTTCAACGGGGCGGTCGCCCGGCGCTGCGGCCCGGCGGCGGTGGCGCCCGCGTCCGCCCGAACCGAAGAAACATCATGATCAAGAATGCAGCGGTGACCGGCGCCGGCAGCGGCGTGGGACGCGCGGTGGTGCTGGGGTTGGTGCGCGACGGTTGGCGCGTGGCCCTGCTGGGCCGGCGCGTGGAGACCTTGAATGAAACCGCCGGCCTCGCGGGCGAGCTCGCAGCCCGGTGCGCCGTCATCCCGTGCGATATCCGGGACGCGGCCGCGGTGGCGCGCATGGCCGAACGCGTACGGACCGAACTGGGCGAGGTGGAATTGCTGGTCAACGCCGCCGGCACGAACGCCCCCCGCCGGAGCCTCGCGGAGCTGTCCCTGTTCGACTATACGGACCTGCTCAACACGAACCTGAACGGGGCCTACTTCTGCGTGCAGGTCTTCCTCCCCGGCATGCGTCGCCGCGGCTCGGGCACCATCGTCAACGTCGTCTCCGACGCCGGCAAACAGGCCAGCCCGAAGGCCGGCCCGGCCTACGTCATGTCCAAGTTCGGCCTCGCTGGCCTGACCCAGAGCATCAACGCCGAGGAGCGCGGCAACGGCATCCGGGCCTGCGCGATCTTTCCCGGTGACATCGACACGCCGCTCCTCGAGAAACGGCCGCAGCCGCCGACCGACGAAGCACGCGCGCGGATGCTCCGCCCGGAGGACGTTGCCGAATGCGTCCGTCTATGCGTGAACCTCCCCGGGCACGCCATCGTGGAAGAATTGATCGTCCGCCCACGTTGAGACCGCGCCGCCCGGGGCCTCAATCGCCCGGCGCCTCGCGCGTGAGCTGGGTCAGGCCGGCCAGCCAGACGGCGACCTCGTCGAGCTCCTCCCGCCCCGGGCGCTCCCCGGCGCCGGTCGGGTAATCGTTCAACAGCAGCGCAAAGGCCAGCGGTTCGCCCGCGGCCGTGGTGACGTAGCCGGCGAGGGTGTTGACCCGACGCAGGCTGCCGGTCTTGGCCCGGAGATTGCGCTCGGCCGGCGTACCCCGCATGCGCCCGCGCAACGTGCCGTCCACCCCGGCCACCGGCAATGCCTCGCGGAAGACCTGCGCCTGGAGGTGGTGGGCCATGAATTGCAGCAGTCCCACCAGCGCGCGCGGCGTGACCAGATCGTGCCGCGACAGCCCCGAGCCTTCCTCCAACCGCACTTCGTCCGGCGCCAGGCCGGCCTTCACCACGAACGCCGCCAACGCGCGCAGCCCGGCCTGCTCGCTGGTCAAGCCGGGCGTGGTCGCGGAGCCACCGGCCGCCGCCGCGCCGGCTTGGAACAAGAGCAACTGCGCGTGCAGGTTCTGCGAAGGCTTGAGCGTGCGGGCCAGTTCCTCGCTCAACGGGGCGGACATCGCCGCTCCGAGTTCGACCAGCCGGTCGCAATCGAGCGGGCTTCGCTCGCGCCCGACGGCATCGACGACGCGCACGCCGCCGCGAACCGCGATGCCGCTGCGCTGGAGTGCCGCCTTGAATTCTTCGCCGAACCAGGCCGCCGGCCGGTGGACCGACATCGATTCGGTCAGGCCGCGGCTCCCGAGCGGTTCGGTGCCTTTGACCCAGATGACATTGCCGCCCAGCGGCCGGTTCACGGTGATTTGCTGCGTCCCATTGCTGGCCACCGTCTGGGTGAGATTGCTGATCGCGACGAACGGGGTGGCGGGGAAACAGAAGACCTCCACCGGCGCCCCCGCCTGCTCCGCCGGACGCAACCTCAGCTCAACGGCGTTGTTGTTCAGCGTCAGCGCCGAAACCTCCGCACCGTAGTACCATTGCCGATCGTCGTCCTCCCAACCGGAGCCCGTCGGCGGACCGCGGAAGTAGCTCTCGTCAGCCACAAGGTCGCCGGCCACCTGCTTCACGCCCGCGGCCTTCAAGGCCTCGACGAGCGGCGCGAACGTGCGATCCCAATCGCCGCCGGCGGCGCTGGCCGAGAAACCCGGATCGCCCCGACCATAGACGATCAGGTCGCCGGTCACCGTGCCTTGGTCGTCGGGTGGCGCCGCGGCAAAGAGCGACGTGCGGACGCGGAAATCCGGTCCGAGCCGGTCGAGCGCCAGCGCCGCGGTGAACAACTTGGCCGTCGAGGCGGGCAGAAACGCCCGGTCGGCATTGGCCGTGAAGAGCGTGCGGCCGGTGGCAAGCGAGACGATGTGAATGCCCCAGTGGGCCTGGGCGAACCGGGGTTCCGCCACGCGGGCCAGGAGTCGTTCGCGGAGACCGGCCAGGGTTGCCGGCGCCCCGGCCGGCTCGGCGGCGAAACCCAGCCAGGCCGCGCAGACCAGCCCGGCGGCGAATCGAACGTGTTTGGCCAAAGGGGAAACACCCATCGGTCTCGCGGTCCGCGGCGCGAAATCAACCTTCCGCGCCCACCGCCGCTTGAGGGTCGCCACCGCCCGGATCGGGTGCGAGAAAAATCCGCTTGGCAGCGCGCGGCCGCAGCCTTGAATGGGGCCCCATGCATCCGTTGGAGCCGCCCGACTCGCATTACGTCCGGGCCGCGTATGGCTGGCTGGAACTTGATGCCCCGGGCGAGGCCGCCGCCGAACTCGCCCGCGTTTCGCCCGCCGCCGCGGCACATCCCGACGTGCTGGAAGCGCGCTGGCGATTGTGCGCCTGCGAACGCCGCTGGGCGGACGCCTTGACGATCGCCCGCGCGCTCCAGACCGCCATCCCGAACAGCCCGGTCGGGTGGATCGACCACGCTTTCGCCCTGCATGAGTTGAACCGCACGCCGGAGGCGCAAGCCGTGCTCCTGCCCGCCGTCCGACGGTTCCCGCGCACGCTGGTGATCCCCTACAACCTCGCCTGTTATGCCTGCCAACTCGGCCGCCTGGACGACGCCCGCCGCTGGCTCGATCGGGCGGTGGCGCTACGCGACCGCGACGCCATCCGCCGCATGGCGCTGAACGACGACGACCTCGAACCGCTCTGGCCGGAAATCCGGCAGTGGTGAGCGGGCGGCGAAGGTCGTCTCCAACCTTGGAATGGCACGAGTTGCCCGAAGCCCAAATCCGCAAGACGAAATCACCACCTGGCTTTGCCAATACTGGCGGGGCGCAACCGAGCCTGCCGGGAGGACTCCGGCAGGCTTCAGGGTTGCTGCCAAGATTTGGAGTGATCGCCGCCGGATGCGGGCTTTACCGGCGGCGGCCGGTCGTTGAGGTCACGATTCGTAATGCAGTGCGGCCGGCGAGAGCCGACGAACCGAGATCCCTTTCAACGGGCACCTCCGCGTCTTCACCCATGCCCCGGGCGGTCGGCTGAGAAACCGGATCCGAGCCGTTCCAGGCAATCCGGGCCGCGTCGGCTCCGGACCCGATCGTCCGAAAGCGCCGTCGTGACTTGCCAACCCGCAGGGGCGCTCCTAGCTTGGCCGCCGCTATGGAAAAAGTCGTCATCATCGGCACGGGCTGCGCCGGTCTCACCGCGGCGATCTATACCGCCCGCGCCAACCTCGCGCCGCTGGTCCTCACCGGCATCATGCCGGGCGGCCTGCTCACCACCACGAGCCTGGTCGAGAATTTCCCCGGTTTTCCGGAAGGCGTGGACGGTTACGAGTTGATGACGCGGATGCAGGCGCAGGCCGAGAAATTCGGCGCGCGGGTCAAGTTCGGCACCGTCGAGGCGGTGGATCTGTCGAAGGCGCCGTTCACCTTGAGTGTGGACGGCGAGCCGGTGCAGACGCAGTCGCTCATCATCGCCAGCGGTGCGAGCCACCGTCACCTCGACCTGGACAGCGAAGCCAAACTGGAGAAGAAAGGCGTGACCTATTGCGCGACCTGCGACGGCGCGCTGCCGTTGTTTCGCAACCAGCCCCTGGTCGTCGTGGGCGGCGGCGATTCGGCCGCCGAGGAGGCGCTGTATCTGACGCGCTTTGGCTCGGTGGTGCACCTGATCCACCGTCGCGACCAGCTTCGCGCCTCGCGGATCATGGCCGAGCGCGTGCTGGCCAATCCCAAGATCAAGCCGGTCTGGGATTCGGTCGTGACCGACATCCTGGATGTGAAACAGGACAAGGTCACGGCCGTGCGGATCAAGAACGTGAAGACCCACGCCGAATCCGAACTGGCCTGCGCGGGGGTGTTCATCGCCATCGGCCACGTGCCCAACACCGAGCTTTTCAAGGGCGTCATCGACCTGGATGACGCCGGTTACATTGTCCCCCGGCGCGGCACGGCAACGAATGTCCCCGGCGTGTTTGTGGCCGGCGATTGTTCGGACCGCGTCTATCGGCAGGCCGTCACCGCCGCGGGTCTGGGCTGCGCGGCGGCGATTGAGGCGGAACGTTATCTCGCCACGCTCAACCAGTAGCCCGTGTCCATCGACCCCCAACCCCACGCCGTCATGATCCAGAACATTGCGTTTGTCTTCTACCCGGTCAGCGACATCGCCGCCGCGCGCGCCTTTTACGAAGGCCGGCTCGGTCTGAAGGTCACCATGAACCACCAGGACTTCTGGATCGAGTACGACCTCGGCGACACGACGTTCGCGATCTCGAAGCCCGACGAGGAACACCCGGTGCCGGTGCGCGGCGCCCTCGTCGCCTTCGAGGTGACCGACCTCGACGCCTTCGTCGCGCGGCTCAAATCCGAAGGCGTGAAGTTCAGCAAGGACATCGCCGAAACGCCGGTGTGCCGGATGGCATTCGCGCTCGATCCGGACGGCAACGAAATCCTGCTCCATCAGCGCAAGGCCTGAGCGCGCCCCGCCCGCCATCCGGCCCCGGCCACCGGCGCGGATAGTGTTCGGATTGGGTGGCGGCGGTGCTGCGACACGGCCCCGCGCCGCCGCCGCGGCGCAGCGACCCATTTGAAATCGGGGCCCCGCCCCGCCCCGCCGCGACGGCGCGACGGTGATTGCGGAAACTGCCGCGAAAGCGGATGGTTTCGTCGTTCGTCGCGGCGGTCCGGCAAGGGGCCGCCCGCACGAGTCGTTCGCGCATGAAGATTCTGCTGGTTTACCCGCCGACACCGGACACGTTCTGGAGTTTCAAACACGTCGTCCGGCTGGTTTCGAAACGCGCCGCCATGCCGCCGCTCGGGCTGTTGACCGTGGCCGCGATGCTGCCGGCGGACTGGGAGCTCCGGCTCGTGGACATGAACGTCGAACGGCTGCGGGACGAAGACCTCGCGTGGGCGGACTATGTTTTTCTCAGCGCGATGCTCATCCACCAGTCGTCGGTTCCCGCGGTGGCGGCGCGCTGTCGCGCCCTGGGGAAGCCGTTGGTGGCCGGCGGCCCGCTCTTCACCGCCAGCCCCGAGGCGTTTCCCGAGATTCCCCACTTCGTCCTGGGCGAAGCGGAGGAATTGATGCCGCAGGTCGTGGCCGATCTGCGCCGCGGCGCCTTGCAGCCGCTTTACCGGTCCGAGGCGCATCCGGACCTCACGACCGTGCCGGTGCCGCGCTGGGACCTGATCGACTTTCGGCACTACGTCACGATGGCCGTGCAGTTCTCGCGCGGCTGCCCGTTCAACTGCGACTTCTGCGACATCACGGTCATGAACGGCCGGGTGCCACGAACCAAGCGCCCCGCGCAGTTGATCGCCGAGCTGGAGCCGCTGCGCCAACGCGGCTGGAGCCAGATGGTGTTCATCGTGGACGACAACTTCATCGGCAACCGGCGTCACACCAAGGCGCTGCTGCGCGAACTCATCGCCTGGCGGGCGCGCACGCGAACCGAAATGGGCTTTCTCACCGAAGCCTCGGTCAACCTGGCCGACGACCCGGAACTGGTCGGGTTGATGGTGCAGGCCGGATTCAAGAAAGTGTTCCTCGGGATCGAGACACCGTCCGCGGAAGCGCTCGCCGAATGCCACAAGCTCCAGAACCGCGGTCGCGATCTCGTGGCCGACATCGCCACGCTCCAGCGCGCCGGCCTGCAGGTCATGGGGGGATTCATCGTGGGTTTCGACAGCGACCAGACCGACATCTTCAAGCGCCAGTTCGACTTCATCCAGCGCTCCGGGGTCGTGACCGCGATGGTGGGGCTGCTCACCGCCCTGCCGCGGACGCGCCTGTACCAGCGCTTGCAAGAGGAGGGTCGGCTGCTGGCCGCCAGTACGGGCAACAACACCGAAGCCTCGCTCAACTTCCGACCGCGATTGAGCGCCGAGTTTCTCACCAACGGCTATCGCGAGTTGATGAAGCGGCTTTACGAGCCACGCAATTATTACCAGCGTATCCGCACCTTCCTGCAACAGCACCGACCCGAAGGCCCGCGGTTGCGGCTCTCGTGGCCGGACACCCAGGCGTTCCTCCGCTCGCTCTGGGTCCTGGGCTTTCGCCATCGCGGCCGGCGCGCGTACTGGCGGTTCTGTGCCAGCACGCTGCTCCAGCGGCCCGGACAATTCCGCCAGGCGATGGAACTGGCCATCATCGGCTACCACTTCCGGCGCGTGGCCAGCCTGCTCTGAAGCGGTGCCGCCCACCGGCGCGCCGGCCGCGATCCCAGGCCGGTCACCACCGGAAGAAGCGGTAGGGATCGTCCCATTCCTCGGGTTGATCGAGGTAGAACCCTTCGAGCCAGCGACCGCGCTCGCCGGCGGCAACCGGCGTGGAAGCGCGTTCGAGCAAGGGCGTTTCGGCGCTCACACCCAGGTTCCCCAGGAGCCGCGTCACCAGAAAACTCGCCCGCCGAAAGGTCCGCTTCACGCCGAAGTCCCGGCGGTAGTCGAACTGCCAGGGCGCCAGTTGACAGAAGACCACCGCGGCGTTCGTCGCCACCGCCAGCACGCCGTCGCCTAGGATTTGCGCGCCGCCCGACACCAGCGGCAGCGTGCGCGGAGCGCGATTATGCACGTCCGCCGGCCCCACGCCGGCGAGCAGCGAATTCGCGCCGGGCGGCTCGAAAAACGCATTGATATGCTCGGCCTCGCGGAACGCGACTTTGAACGGCAGAAGCGCGTCCGCCTCGCCCTGTCCCCAACCGAGGGCCAACATCCGTCCCCCCGCCTGGAGAAACGCGGCCAGGGCGTTTCGCTGGCCCGCGAGCTGTTCCACGGCACCGGGGCCGACCACCAGGACCTGGTCCGCTCCCGGTTGTCCTCCTGGGTAGGGTTCGAGCCTGAGCCCGGTGGCTTCCAAGTGCGTACGCCCCGCGGCGTCCCCTGCATAGAGCGCGGTCCGTGACGGCGCCGGCTTCCAGGCACTGACGTAAGCGAGCAGATTGCCGGCGAGGGTTTCCGCCGCGGGCTCGACCTCGGTGCGGCCGGTGACATCCATCTGGCAGAACAGGATCAGGCCCCGGCCTTCGCGGTATTCGAGCAACGGGCTGTACTGGAGACTGAAGCCGCCGTCCACGATCGGCAGGAAATCGCCGCACGCCGGCTTCTCGATGAGGACCGAAGCCACGTTCCCCTGACAACCGCAACGCCAGGCGCGGGTCACCGTGAGGCCGGACCAGGTCACGGTCGGCGCACCGTTGAACTTGGGGTCCAACGCGTACTTCAACCGCGACGGCAGGAGCGTCGCCGACCCACGCCAATCGCGCAAAGCCTCCGTCGGCAACCCGGCCAGAGCGGGATGCTCCGGCACGCGCGGAAAGACGTTTCGCAGACCGTACTCGGCGACGCGGAATCCACATCGCTTCTCCAAGACTTCGGAAGTCTGTTCAAACACGAGCACCTTCAAGCCGTCCCGCACGCGGGAGAGGTTCGGGGCCGGGCCATCCACGCTCCAGGCTGCCTTGCCCACAATCAACAGATCGTACCCGGACAGGTCCGCCCGGGCGTCCACGGACGTGAACGCCACGCCCAGTCGAGCGAGCAACGGCGCGCTTTCACCGTGGGGATCGAACAAGGCAACCCGGGCGCTCAACGTCAGCGGGGCCCGGCGCGGGAGCATCCGGATTGCGAACGTGTCCGACTGCGAGTCGCCGGGGTCGAACGCGACGGTGGCGGTCAGCGAGTACTCGCCGGTTGCGAGCTCCGCCGGCAGGGCGAAGTTCAGCGGGATGCGCACCTGCCGGCCGGTTTCGACCGTCACGTTGGTGTGGCCGACGATCGGTTGCGGCAAGGCCAGCGACCAGGAGCACTCGCCCCGCACCGGCACGCGCGAGTTGTTGATCACGATAAGCTGCTTCGCGACCGTCTCGCCGCCTATGAAGAGGTGGTCCTTGCTCGTGAACCGCGCGGGGTGGCCCCCGATGTAGGCCAGGAGCGGACCGTTGTTCCGCACCAGCGCCTGGCCGGCGACCGTCGGGATCCAATCGGAGCGCGCATAGGCCAGATCCATCCGCTCGTAGCGCTCCTCCAGGAAGTCCGGACTGAAGCCGGGCCGCTGGAGGCGCGCCCAATCCACCGGGAGCGCCTCGCGGCGGTTGCGGTCCACGCCGGGGCGCAACTTGAACAGGAGGTCGTGCTCCCACGGCGAATCCGCCGAAACACCCCAGGTGCGGAAGGCCCGCCAGTTCTCCGTGTAGTACTGCGCTAGCACCGGGTCGCGCTCGGGGAAATCGCGCGAGCCCAACTGATGCGGATAGTCCCAGCGGTGCCAGACTCTGCCCGCGCGGAATTGCTGCGCCTCCCAGCGCAGGTTCTGCTTCTCCATTTCACTGATCGCGAACGCGCGGTCGCCAAAGAACTGCGCGTCCCACTCGGCCAGGCAGAATTCCCAGGGCACGACGGCGCTGCCGAACTCGCGTTTGCCCTGGTACCAGCCGCGGTACATCGCCCAATCCCAGGTGAACGGCGCGCCGTACTCGCAGAGGAACACCGGCTTCACTCCCTCCGTCGCCCAGTGCTCGAACCAGTCAGAGAGCTCCTGAATCGGGACGAAGTTCGGGTAGAAATTGATCGCGTGCAGCGAGCCGAGATTGCCCGAGGCGTGATGATAGACGATCCGGCTGGGGTCCAGCGACCGGATGAGCGCTTCCGCGCGCAACGCCTTCTTCACATTATTGAGAGCCCATTGATCCCGGCGATCGTGCACGCCATCGATCAGGTCCGGATTCATGTCCTCATTATAGCCGGTGCTGTTGTGGCTGGTGGCGTACATCACGACCGACGGATGGCTGCCCGCCACGCGGGCATAGAAGGCGGCGTCCCGGGCGTAGCCGTTGGTTTGATCGGCCGCCGGCGCCGACCATTCGTAATGGCTGAAGTGCGGCTGAGTCAGCGCCACCAGCATCCCCACGTCGTCCGCCGCGCGCAGGATCTCCGCGAAGCTCAAATGCGCGCCCGGCTCGCAATCGTAGTTGTGAGTATAGACGAAGTTGATGCCGAGGCTGCGCAGACGTTCCAGGCTCTCGCGGGCGGCGTCGTAGGTGGCCAGGGCGGCGCCGATTTGCGCATTGTCGAGCGGGAGGGCCGAGAGGAAGATGCGGCTGCCGTTCAGATAGAAGTCGCGACCGTCGATCCAGAATTCGCGAAAGCCGAAACGCACGGCCGGCAAGGTGTCCAGCACCCGACCATCGGCGGCGAGCAGCGAGAGTTGGAGCGCGTACTGGTTTTGAGGCGTATGGATGTCCCAGAGCTGCTCCGGCCTCCACGACTCGCGGAATGTGAGCGTTCCGTCGCCAAGGTCGCCGGCCTGGAAAGCCGGGCTCCGGAACTCCTTTACCTCGCGGCCGTCCTCGGTGATGCGCGCCGCCAGCGAGTACGGCGGCCCCGGTGGGAGCGCTTCGGCCGAGACGTGGAGCGCGATCTCCCATTTCCGCACCGAAGTCTCGACCTGCACGCCCTGCAGACGCGTCGCTTGGGGCGTGCTGACGAGATAGACATCGCCGCACAGGCCCCGGCGCTCGACCGAGCCCTTTACCTCGCGCGCCGCGGCACTGTCAGTGTAGGAGAGCGTCACTCCCTTCAAGGGCAAGGCCATCACGAGCAGCGAGAGCCTGTGCCGGCTGCCGGCCTGGCACCTACCGGTCAAATCCACCTCGCCCGCGGGGAACCGCATTTCCCCTGCCTTCTGTCCGTCGATGAACACCGCGGCATAGGAGTTGAGATACTCCGCGCCCACGGTGATGCGCCGGCCGGCCCAGTTCGCGGGTACGGTGATTTCGCGTTGATACCAAGCCGCGGTGACATTGGCCAGGCGCGTGCCCTTCCAGCTCGGATGCGCATAGACGGTCTGGGAGTCTTTCTGCAGGTAATCCGTGATGCCGGGCCAGGAACCGGGCACCTTGAAATAGCCCCAACCGTCCGTGGGCACGGCATCCGCCGCGGCCGCGGCCGGCTGCCAGTGCCAGAGCCCGTTGATGCATATACGCTCCCGCGTGGGCGTGCTCTCGCGGTACGCCTGGTCCAGATCCCAGACGGCCTGGATCCCAGCCGGCAACGGTGCATCCCCGGTCGGGGAGGCGGCATGACCGACGCTCCAGCAGAACCAGGCGGCCAGACTGGCGAGGGTTGCCTCCACGTGTTGAATCCAACGTTGCATATCGTATTCCAGGTACTGGGTTCGACGGGCTTCGATGCCAGCAAAATCGGGCTCGGCCGACCCTCCGCTGCTTTGCCACGGGGATCAAGAGCGCGTCCCGGGCTTCCGCCCGGCTGAACCGCCGGTTTGGCTTCTGCTCTACACTTCACGCCCGGCCCGGTCTCACCCCTCGGCGACTCACGCAACCCGGACCTCCAGACTGAGGTCGCGCACCTGCATCTCGACGTCGAACAACCCCGGCACTTCCCAGCCCAGGTTCATGCCGGTCACGCGATAGTCCGCCAACTCCCGCGATTCACTGAGGAAGCCGCGCTGCCACGCTGTCGCCAGGGCTTCGAGAAACAACGGGCGAAGTTCCTGGTCCACGCGGATCCACTCGCGATCGTGCGCACTGCGCCCGGAGAACACTTCACCGCCCGGCGTGAAGATGAACATCGCCGTGCCGCCCGTGTCCTGCGCCTTGAACGCCTGGGGAAACCGCGACCGGTCGTCATAGAGCGGGATGCCGAACCACGCCAGTTTGCCGAAACCGGGCGACTGACGGTTGCGGTTCTGGAGCATCAGGAACATCTGAAACTGCGCCGCGTGCAGCCCGGGAGCGTAGTCCTCCGTGCGGTGGAACTCGGATCGGAGCAAGCGCGCCTGCAAACGCAGTCGCGCCGAAGTGAGGGCGGCAAGCGACGGCGGGTCCGCAAACGACTGTTCGACCAGCAGGTGCACCCAGGGCTCGCCCGCTTTCCGGGCGCGGCCGGCATACTCCACGCTCGCGTTCACCGCCAGGGCCAGGTCGGCGGCCGCAGTGCCTGCCTCGCCCAGCGTCACGGATTTGGCCGTGTTCGTCCAACGGCGGAGGCCGGCCTCCGTTGTCGCCGGCGGCCCGGCGGCCAGCGGAAGACGGCTGGACCATTGATCCAGATCCCACACCGGGTCGCCACCCCCCAGGCCGGTCAACCGGCCGTACTCGACGCGCCGGCCGGGTTGGGGCTCGATCAGCCGAAACCCGGCGCGAAAATGCGGATCGCGAATCAACTCGCGCCGGGACGTGGCAGCTCCGGGCGAGCCATCCGCCGTCGGTTCGCCGGCGGCAGCGGCCAACACCGGGCCCATGCCGGCGAGTGCGGCGGCCATCCGGAGGAACCGGCGACGGGAGGCCGCCAGCGGGCGCAGGCGGGCTGTTCTTCGTGACGCGTAGCTGGCGGCATTCATGCGATGCGGGTCGAGCCAGGTTCCAAATCGATCGGCGGATGCTGGACTCTCTTCGCCACGGGCGATGTCGGAGATTAAACCCGCGGGTCGGGATCAATCAACCAAGTCGATCGGGAAAGCAAATATGCCGAACGGGTCCACCGAGCGGCGCTTTTGCGCACGATTCTGGGGCCGTAAAAACCCGCCCCGCGGCGGTCAGACCGGAAATCGGCGAGCCCATTCACCGCAGTCGAAAGAAGCGCTGAGGCCAACTGGTCAACACGGTCATGGCCAGGCGATCGCCTGCGGGCGCGGGCGGCGCGGCGAGGTCCTCCCAGGCCGATCCAGGGCCGATCCCGGTGGTCGTCTGGAGCGCGGAAGCCGGGGCGGCGGCCGGCCAAAGCACCCGCACCCGGTCCCCGCCAGGCAGCCGTTCGATCTGAAGCGCGGCCAGGGCCGGATGCGCCAGTTCGACGGTCGCGGTGCCTTCCAGGCGCAGGATCAATCGCCCCTCGGCGGCCTGGTACTCGTGCGGCGCACCCAGTGCAGTGGCCGCGCCGTTGAGGCGCAAACCCGGCGCCTGACGCAGACCGCTGATGACGACGTAGTATGGTTTCGCCGGCCAGCCGTGCACCGTGAATTTCGCACCGCCCGTGCCTTCCTCGATTTCGGCAATCTCACCCGGCGCCTGAACGATCAGACCCTGGCGGTTCAACACCTGGAAATCGTAGATCGCGGGTTGGCCGAGCGCGCGAATGGCCGGCGCAAGCACGGTCGCCGGGTTGATGTTTGGCCCGTTGCGGCCCTGGGCGCGCAGGTTGAAGCTGTCCGGCAACAATCCCTGGAAGTCGGCGTCGGTTGCCGGATGCGTTTGCTGTATGCCGCTGAGCGCGATGCCATCGGCAAGCTGGCGCCACGGCCCGCCGGCGTCGTCTTGCGCCAGGCGATACAGCGCGTCGGCATAGACCAGGCCGCACCATTGCACGGGCAGGCCAATCCACACCGGCGCGACCCAGCCCGTGGCGCCCAACACCGGGATCGTGCTGTACACACCCACCGGCTCAGCGGTCGGCGGCGTCAGGTACACGAACGGCACGCCGGTCCACGCCCAATAACGGGCCTGTTCCAGGAACTCCGGGTCGCGGGTCAACTCGAAGCCGAGCACGTAACAGTTCACCAGGTAAGCGGCGGCAAGGATGTCCGGCGTGTGCAGCGGAATCTCCCAGGTCTGTGCGCCGCGCGGAACCGTGTTCGCATAACGCGTCGTCAAGGCCCGGAGATGCCGCAGCCCGGCATCGATCAAATCGCGCCGGCCCGTGAACAGAGCTTCCTGCAACTCCACGCTCAGCACCTGCGCGGTCAGTCCGTTCGCCTCCGGTGCCCAATGCGTCCGGCCGTAATCGGTGCCGCCGGGCGCGGGTTGGTAGCGGATGAAGCCCGCCGACTCGAAGCGCCCGAGCAAGCCGCGCGCGCTCTGCTCCGCGCTGACGAGGTTTTCGGCGACCGCCCCGTACACGAGCGCCGGCAGCGGGTAACGCTCGTGGCCGACCTGCGCGTGGTTGTAGTTCGCAGGCGGGACTTGAGCCAAAGCGCCTTGGGCGGCGGTAGTGAGCCGGGTCGCGAGCGCGGCCTCGGTCACCCGTGCCTCCAGCCAGTCTTCATAGACCGCGGCATCCGCCACCGCGGCGCTGCCAAAG
This sequence comes from uncultured bacterium, assembly GCA_963735925.1. Classification (GTDB taxonomy): domain Bacteria; phylum Verrucomicrobiota; class Verrucomicrobiia; order Limisphaerales; family J093; genus DSVZ01. The sequence continues at coordinate 132,839 of CAVTMT010000011.1, read as the reverse complement.
CCCGGCGCGGCGTGGCGATAGCGGTCGCCGTCGCGGATTTGAGAATCCAACCAGCCGTGGGCCGCGAGATTCCAATAAGCCGGGGCGCCGCCGGCGATCGGGGGCAGCGGCGGCAGGCCGAACAACCGCACGTAATCCTGCACCGCCGGGACCACCGTCTGGCCGCGACCGCCGAGCAACAGGCCCGCCACGCTTACGCGCCTGTCCGCGGGCAGGCGCACCGTGTCGTACGGAATAAGGCTGGACTCATCGCGATTCAACCCGTCCGAGCCGGGGAAGAGCAGCCCCATCACTTGCGCGCCCGAGCCGAACAAGCGGTCCGGCGAATCGAAGACCGCGCAGGTCGGCGCGCCCGGCGGCTGGTTCCAGGCCAGGCCGAGATAACGGCCCTGCGCGGCCACGGCCATGAGCGGCAGCGTGAGTTTCGCCGTGTCCGGCACCTGGCGGTTCGAGGCGGGCGCATTCAGGTCGGCGGTCGAGCTGCTGGGCTCGTTGGCGAGGTACTCCACGCCGGCCAGCAATGCCTGGGTTTTGTTCGTCCCGTAATTGCCCAGGCCGGGCAGCAGCGTGAACAGCGGCAGGTAAAGCACGTCGCGATCCTGGTCGCAGCGGGCGCTCGACTCCACCTGGAGCGAGCCCGTCGTGTTCACCCGGAAGGTCTGCTCCAGTTGCCACTGACCGCCGTCCGGATCGGCGCAGGCGACCCGTGCGGTCAGGTAGCCGCCAACCTGCGCGTCGGCGAGTTGAACCAAACCCTGGCCTTCGACGAACACCTGTGAATTGCTGCCGTTCACCGCGAACCAGTGCGGCTGGCCGGCCCGCACGTAGCCGATCATCGCCGCGGTATTGCCGGCCGCCATCCGTTCGCCACCCACCTCGACGCTGAAGCCGCCAAACTGCGTGCGGTTGTGAACCACCTTCAGCTCGCCGCTCTCGAGCAATGCCGGATTCGCGCCCAATTCCGGCAAGGTTGGCTGCGGCCAAGCCGGGGGGGCGAACTGGGTTCGCGCTTCGAACCACAGCCGTCCCAGCACGCAACCGCCGCCACTGCCGGGCGGATCGATCCGCAGCCGGTAACCGCTCCCCAGCGCCGGCACCTGCACCTTCGCCTCCACCCAGTCGCCGCCCTGGATCGCGAACCGCACGGACTGCGCCTCGCTTGGCCCGCCGTTCTGGGGGAAATAGAAAACCTGGCACGTGCCGGACTGATCCGATCGCAGCCGCAACCGCAGCCAGAGCAACGTGTCTGCCGGGTAATCGCGCGCCGGCCCGAACAGGTACGGATCGCCGCCGCCGATCGCGACGTGCAGCCCGTCCGGGTCCGGTTGCAAACCAGCGATGTCGTGCGCGGCCTGCCATTCCTTGGTATCCGGCACCACGCTGAAATCAAAATCCGGCAGGGGCCCGCGCGCCTCCACGCTCAGCGAGGCCAGGATACACTGACCGCCGGTCCCGGGCGGATCGACGCGCAGCCGATATTGCGGCCCCAGCGCGGGCAAGGGCACGCGCCCCGTCACCCACTCGCCGGCGGGCACGTCGAACCGCACGGAACGCGCCTCGGTGGCGCCACCGCTGGCAGGGAAGTAAAAGATCTGGCAGCCCCCGCCTTGGTCGGATTTCAACCGCAATCGCAGCCAGAGCGGCTGGCCGGCCGGGTAATCGCGCGCCGGCCCGAACACGTAAGGATCGCTGCCGGTGATGGCGAATTCCGTGCCGGCGGCCGTCGTCGTGCGCGGGCCGAGATCGTGAGTTGGCACCCAAGCGGCGGCTTGCGCGGGGTCGGTGAAATCGAAGGCCGGCAGGGCGGCGCGCAGTGCGATGCTCCCGGCCGCCAACCAGGCGAGCGCGAAACCAAGGAGGCGATTGCCGGCAAATCGGGCATTCAACGATCGGTGAATTGCGGTCATGGCTGCCGCACTCTAGCTGGGGCCATCGATCCCGACCACCGGCAAATCGGCACCGGCAAATCGGAAAGTCCAACTACTTCGGTCGGCGGGCACGCAAAGCCGTCCATCGAACCCGCGCACCTCCTGTCAGAACTACCGGCCAGCTTCCGACTTCAAATGCTGCTCGACGATTTCCTTCACGTACCGCGCCAGCAGGTAGAGGAAACAATCGGGCCGGCCCGTCCGGTTGAAGTCGTCGCGCATCCGGTCGTAATACTGCCGCCGGTCCTTGTGCTGCGCCCGCCAGAGCGTTTCGTATTGCCGCGCCAGCTTCTCCGGCGACTCGATGATGGCCCGCCACAAATCCACCAGCGGCTTGTTCAGGTCATTGATGACGTAACGCGCCGCCAACCCGCGCGCCGCCGCCGCCAGCGTGAGCGCCGCCGATCCGGCAAACGGCTCGATCAGCGTGCCGACCCGCTCCGGGAAATAGCCGAGAATGGCCGGCGCGAGATTGCGCTTGCTGCCTTGGTGGAGGATGGGGCGGGGACTTTCAAGGGCTCCTCCATCGGTAACCTTTGCCGGAGTGCTGCCACCGGGACTTTCTGGAGCTGTTGTTCGCCATGTTCTGAATGGAACTCTACGGACCCGCTTGCAGCGGCTTCCAAAACGCATCTGGCACGACGTGGGAAAGTGATCAGGGCACTCTAACTGGGCTTGTGACCACTACCCCGCCACCGCCCACAGCGTGAATTTCCCCGGAAACCCCTTCATCGCCACGCCCTCGTGCCGCGCCCACTTCAGCCCCTTGTGCTTCGTCGCTCCCAGCCGGTCAATGTCCTCCTTCGCCCGGACGCTCAGCCAGATTTCCGCGTCCTGGACGGCTCCGACCACGCGGGCGGCGAAGTTCACCGTGCCGCCGAACACATCCCCTGCCTCCACACGCATCGGCCCGATGTGGATGCCGGCGCGGATATACACTTGCGGATGGCCCGTGTTCCCCTGCAACGCCCGCGCGTAGTCCAGCGCCGCGCCCGCGCACTTGAACGCCGCCATGAAGCTGTCGCCAATGGTCTTGATCTCCCGGCCTTGGAACTGCGCGATCAGCCGCCGGCTCTGGGCAAAGTGCGCCCGCCGGACTTCGTTCATCGCCTCATCCCGGATTTCCTCCCCCAACGCCGTCGAGCCGACAACATCGGTGAACACAATTGCCAGCGTGACCTGCTCGCCGCCGGCCCAGTCCTGGAAACTCTTCGTGCTCGTCTCGCCTTTGGCCGACAAGACGAACGCATCGAACTCTCGCTGCCCGTCGGCGGACTTGTCCATCGCCTCGACCTTCGACCGGAAATGAATCCGCTCCTTCGGCTCGGCCAGTGACACCGTCCCGCCGCAGGGACAGTTGAACTCCATCTTTCCCTTCTCCCGCAGCCGCTTCACGTAGCTGTCTGGCACCGGGTCGCCGCAGTCGGGACACACGAAAAACCGCACCACTTCCACCGTGCCATCCAGCGCGCGGCGTTTGGCGTGGGCCAGGACGAACTCCTCGAAGTGGAACCGCGTCTCCGCGCTGGACTGTTCATCCGGGAAGAAGAGGATCAAACGGCCCCGCCCCTCCGCGAACTCATGCACGAACAGCCCGCACCTGCCGCCCGCCTTGGCGGTGAATACCGCGGCGTTGCGCCACATCTCCGCCCGGCCGGTGGTGAACAATCCGCTATGCCCCAGCCGCACCGCCAGCGTCGAGTAAAGGCTCTGGACCGGCCCGTCGAAGGTGATCGCCACCGCCTTACCTTTCGGTTCAGGCGCGTCCTCGTAATCGCGGTTGAACTGCGACGGAAAGACAAGATAGCGCCCGTCGTCCGCGTTCTCGCGTAATGCTAGGTCATGCCGGACCAGTTCTTCCACCGTCGCGTGCAACAGCAACTGCTCCTGGCCGGGGTCCGCGACCTTCTGCTCCTTCGGCACGAAGAACTTGCCCGCCAAGGCGATTTCTTCCGCCAGCGAACCGAGGCCGTCCGGCTCCTCCTTGGCCGTGTTGACCATCGCGGAACCATAGGCGTCCAACAGTTCTGGCTGAAGCAGCACATAACCACCGAAGGTCAGGCGGCGGATCAGGTCGCGGTTCTCCAACCGCCCGATGCACGTGTCAAACTGGGCCCCCAGGTTTGCCACTTGCGCTGCCGTGTCGGGATGCAGGCGGACAAACTCGTCGGAAAGCTGGCTTGCCGGCGCCAGGAGCCGCCCGGTCTTCTTCACCTCTAGCAGGAACGACTTGATGTCGGCGAACAACTGAGACGACGAGACTTCCGGCAACTTTTCCCACTCAATAGCGTGCTCGATGGCCACTCGCAATTCCTTGATCTTCCAGCCTTCCTTGGCGCTGGTCTTGAAATAACCGTCAAAACCGAACTCCTTGAGGATGACCTGTAGCCGGTCCTCGCCGACAGACACGCCGCCACGATCATTGCGGGCGGACACCAGGAACTTCTTCATCGGCACGCCCAAAGTGCCCTGACGCTGCTGCGCCAGGCGCAACGCGCGCTCCCAGTGCCGGACGCCGGCCAAGGGATCGGTTTCGCTCCGCGCGTCGAACACCACGAGGGCGACCGCCACTTCGTTGAGGTGCAATTGGTGGATGACGCGATATCCCGGCTGCCCTGCCAAATCCCACAATAACGTCTCGCGGGTCTGAGTGATGTTGTTTCCGACTTTCGCGTCCCGTGAATCGAACGTCCAGACACGCCGCCCCGGCGTGGAATCGCTGGCCATGAAAGGCTGGTTGTTAAGCACCAAACTCAGGCCGGATTTGCCTACGCCCGTGTCGCCGACCAACACGACTTTGGCATTAACGTAATGAGCTCGTGGTTCGGCAACTTGACGTAGCATCAAGCCGACGTCTAGGTCGTAGATGTGTATGAGACGGTCACGATAGTCCGGAGCCGTACCTGGGTCAGAAGCAACGGTTGCAAGGCGCGAGAGGCGCGGATGGAAGCTAAGGGCTGCGTGCCCATGTGTGGAAGTAGGCTCGGCCAGAACACCAACACATGTGCCACGATCTGGATCCCAAAAGCGGACCTTAGAATCTCGGCTCTTGGACGCCAGGAGCAGCCCGTCTGCCACGAAGGCGACGCTAGTGATCTCGTCTGTGTGCCCCTCAAACGTCCGCTTGATCGAGCCCGTCTCCGCATCCCAAAGCAACACAACCCGGTCTCCACCGCCACTTGCCAGTACTCTCTTAGTTGGATGAAACGCAACAGTGCATATCGTTTGTTGGTGTCCAGTTAACGTGGTCATCAACCCGCCAGTGTGAACGTTCCATAGCCTGACTTTGGCGTCGTCGCTCCCACTCGCGAGCAGACTGTTCCCGGTGGCGAAGGCGAGACTCTGAACAGCCCCCGTGCACGCCTCTAGGTCGCGGTGCTTTGCCCCACTCACCGCCTCGATGAGGACGACCGCGACCCTCTGTACCTGGTACTCGAACCCTTCCGAAAATTCGCCGAATTCATTTTCTGTCCACGGCTGGTACTCAGCCTGTGCCCATGATTGCGCCGCGGCCAAGATCTTTCCACATGGATCAAACGCGATGTCTTGTGTGTGGGCGGCACCAGCCTCGTCCGGCCTGGCGTCTTGCTTCCAGAGCACACGCCAATTCCTCACGTCCCATGTGCATACTCGGTCCGCAGAACAGCAGGCTAGCAGGCCGCCTGTTGGATCAAACGTCGCGCAATTGACCCCACTCTTATGTCCTTCCAACGTGCGTGTACAATCACCCGACTCGACATCCCACAGCCGGATCGTCTTGTCGCTCGACGGCGTTGCCAGCATACGCCCGTCCGGCGACCATGCGATGCGCCCGATTTCACCTGTGTGCCCCCGCAGCGTGCGCAGAAGCTTCACGCCCGGCGGCAGATTCCTCCGCACCTCTTCGTCCGCCCGCTGCCATTGCTCTTGCTGTTCCTTCGTCGGCTTGCTCATGCATTCCTCCTTGCCTGCGCCTGTTCAGCGCCAACGGCGATGCGTCTCAAAGCGCAGGGTTGCGAGGCACAAGCTACCCTGGGAGCTCGTCGCACAATGAATCCACAACCCCAACGGGGTTGCAGCCTGGCCCACCCGCCCTTCGCGACAACCCCAATGGGATTGTTTCGACATTGCATGATGGACCCAGGGTAGGCGCAGGGCGCCAACTTCGGGCTGGGTATCGAAGCCCCGTTGGGGCAATGGCACAGGGGAAGCAGGACCGGGATGAAGCGGCGGCCGGCGTTGGCCGGATCGCGAAACAGCACGGTGCTGAGCTCCAGCCCCACCAACGGGGAAGGAAGAATGAAGAAGGCAGAAGGAAGAAGTTCTGCGTTCTGCATTTTACCTTCTGCCTTTGGCTTCAGCCCCGCCGTCCGCCGCCGCTCTGCAAGCCGCCGCACCCGCGGCTTGTCTGCCGAATTGTGGCTCAGGAAGACGTCGAATTGGAAAGTCTCGGTCATGTGTCTCCTTGGCTGGCGGTTCAGGTGCTGCGCCCGGTTTCAATCGGCAGACGGCGCAACCGGGCACGCCGTTCCTCAATCACCAGCAAAGCACCGGTTTCCAAGGCCGCCGTTACGGCTCGCAGCAGGGTGCAGACGCGGGTTTGCTGCGCCGAATCCAATTCGTTGCGCAGACGGAGCAGCATGACGCTGGGGGTGCCGGCCTGCGTGTGGAAAAGGAGTTCCGCGAAATCGAGGTCTTGTGTCAGCAGCACTTGGCCGTGTTCCCTGGCCCAGGCTAAAGGGTCTGTATCCGGGGCCGTTGGTGAGCCGACGTTGCTCCAGTGACAGGCCTGCCATCCGGCTTGCTGAAGGACCGTCAGCCACTCTGGGCTGAGGTTCATGTCCACCAGCAGCTTCACGCCGGGACGGCCACGAGTTCTTCATCCTCGACCCGCACTGCGGCGTAGAACAGGCAGGCCTCAATGTCGGCGGATTCCAGGTAGGGATAGGCCGCAAGAATGCGCTGCGGCGTGTGGCCGGCGGCCATGAGGCGCAGGACGTTGGCCACCGTGACCCGCAGACCCCGGATGCAAGGCTTACCGGACATGACCAGCGGATTCACCGTGATTCGTTCAAGCGCATTCATGACTTTCAGATAGCACAGCGGACGGGAGTTTGGCGAGTGCCCGGTTGACCGACGCGGGCGATGAGGTCCGCCGGCTGGATGACCCGTTCATCGAACCACACGTGTAGCCCCGCCGCCCACAGCCGTTCCGCCAACTGTCGCACCCGCGGCTTGTCCGCCTGGTTGTGGCTCAGGAAAACGTCGTATTGGAATTCGGAGCTCATGGTTTCATTTTTCCCTTCGCCTTCGCCGCGTACGGCACGGGCTTTTCCCTCAGCACCAACTCCCGCTGCTGCCGCTTCACCCCCACCGGCAAATCGTCTGAGTGCAGTCGGTTCCAGAGCGTGGTGAGATCTGTCGGCTGGCAGTTCATCCACGAAACGAAGGGCGGACGCGGCCAGGTAGGTGCGGTCTTTCTCGAACGCCAGCCAGCGGCGGTCGAGTTTCTCCGCCGCGCTGCCGGTGGTGTTGGAGCCGGCAAAGATGTCCAGCACGGTGTCGCCGGGTTCGGTGAGGAATTCGATGAAGAACGTCGGCAGTCTTTCCGGGAAGCGCGCCGGATGCGGCTTCACGCCTACACTGGCGCAGTGGCGCTGGTAGGGTGAGTTGCTTTCGGTGTTCGGGATTTGCAGGAGGTTCGACGGAATGGCCCCGCCATTGTTGGTCGCAAAGTTGGCGCTGATGTCGTGGCCGGAGGGACGCAGTTTGGGGCGGTAGAAGCTTCCGGCGTCCTCCAGCAGCTTCTTCATCCGCTCGGAATAGGGTGCGAGCACGCGGCGAACATCGGCCTTCGGGAAGTCGGTTTTCGCGAACCACCAGACGGTATTCACGGAGTCTTTCGCGCGGATTTTGCGCTTGTTCACCCACTCGATGGGTGACGGGAGCTTGGCCGGGTTGTGCCAGAAGAATTCTTCGGCAAGCCGGAAGCCGTGTTCGTCGCACAGGCGGAGCATGACGCGGAAGTTGTAGAGCGAGCGCACGGGGCGGCCGCTCTGGTAGGCGCCGCCGAGGTCGAGTACGAAGCTGCCGGCGGGCTTGAGCACGCGTTTGACGGGTTCGGCGAACTGAAGCAGCCAGTCCACGTGGGCGTCCTCGTTTTCGTTGCCGTATTCCTTCTGGCGCTGGAGCGCGAACGGCGGCGAGGTGATGACGAGGTCCACGGAATCGGCGGGCAGGCGCGGCAGGAGGTCGAGCGAGTCGCCGACGTAGGCTTGGCCGCATTCGGTCGTGAAAAGCGGAGTGGGCAACGTGGCAGGCATGTCAGTATTCCTCCAGATCGCAAACCCAGCTCGCCAGAATCTTCCAGAGGACAGTGACGGCGAAATAGACCTCCGGGTCGCGGCGACGCAGTTGCTCAATCTGGCCGATGCAGGCCTGCTGGTCCTGCGTGCCGAGGATGTAGGCAACCCAACGGCGGGCGTCGTCGTCCACGAGCAACGGGAGCAGTGCGTCAACCTTGACGCGGCCAGAACGGCTGATCGCCCAGGCGATACCAGCGCGCTGGTCGTCCTGAGCGGCGGGGAGCTTGGCAGCAATGTCCGCGCTGGTGCTGGCGGTAATCTTGCGCAAGGCGCGGGCGGCTTCGACGCGGATTGGCTCCGCCAGTTCGAGAAAGACTTGAACCAGCGCGTCCACGCTGGACGGCTGCTGCAACTCGCCCAGCGCCCACGCGGCTCCGGCGCGAATCTCCGGGTGTTGGGCCTGATCGAGCAGAACCGTCGTGAGCGCATTGCGCGAGTCAGCGGTCGGGATCTCGCCAAGGATGATGACAGCTTCCAAGCGATGCTCCAGGTATTGACCTTGGAGAGTCTGCTGGATGAATTCCATGCCGGGAGAGTCACCAGCGCGAGCGAGTCCGGCGGCGGCTTCGAGGCGGACGTAGATGTGCTCGCGATCGTCGGTCGTCTTCTGCGCCAGGACCGCTGAAGCGGCGGAGTTGCGGAGATGGGACAACGCTTTGGCTGCGGTGTAACGATCGGCCACGGCAGGCGAGGCGAGCATTTCAACGAAGTTGGAAGCGGCCGCGTTGGCTGAGCATGGCAGCGCAGAGGTGACCGGCACGACCGAGGCGATAATCTGCCCAGCGAGAATCTTGTCGCCGACCTTGACCAGCGGCTGGAGGGGAATGCTCCTCTTGCTCAACCCGAGCGAAATCGTCCGCTGGTCGGCTTCGCGTTTGAACTGGATTCTCTCGGCGGTGAAAGCGCTGACGACTCCGTTGCTGCTGGCAACAGCGCTGGGCCAGGTGACGCGCAACTCGAATCCTTCGCCTGCGCCTTTGGGCTTCTCCGTGACGACTTGCTTTTCCGCAAACGCCTTTCGCAGCGATGCAGCAGAGACGAACTGAATCAGCGGATTCGCCTGCCAGTCGGTAGGGCCTTCGCCGGTCTTGGTGCAGATGGATAGTGCGACAACATCGCGGTCATTGAGCCCCTTGTCCCAGCCGCGCTCGGAGTCGGAGAGCGAGTGGGACATGCTGATTTCCAGTTGGGTTTTGGCGCGAGCCTCAACCCGGGTGCCGCAGTTCAGGCAGAGAAGGTCGGGAACGCGAAGCCGCTTGATCTTGACGTTCCTCCAAATCTTGTAGTCCATCGAGCCGCGCTCCAGTTCAATGGGCTTGTGGCCTTGGCGCTGAAGCTCATTGAAGACGGCACGGGCACCGATAGCACCGATGGCGAGCTTTTCGAGAAAGCTTTCGTCAGTTTTGAAGGAGCGCCGGCCGGGCATGATCAAAGTGCTTCCACGGGACGTAGCGTAGCATGGCCGGCGTTCTCATGGGAAGCGCGCAGTAAACCAAGAACTTGTTACTGTGAGTTTGAGACAGACGGGACGCGCCGTCCTCCTTCTTCGCCGCCTTTGTCTCGAAGACCGGTTCTACTCTTTTAATGGCGCACCCCGCTTTCCTTGCATCCGTCGCCACCTCCGCCAGACGGCTGCAACCGCGGGCGTCCGCCGCCGGGCGGTGCGCCTTTGAGGGCCGCGCGGCGGCGCGGCCCTACCAGGAGCTACAACCGATGTTGCCTGGCGGTTATGAGTTGACCTCCCGCGATGCGCAGCCACGCGGCCCCGCCAGGAGCTGCATCGGTGGGCGCGGGCAACCGGGCGGCACGCTGCCTCGCCTTCTTTCGGCGCATCCTCTACGCCCGCCGCAAGCCTGGACCGCAGCGAAGCCCGCTTACGGTCGCGCGGAGATCTCGAGCATGCGCTCGATGGGCAGGCGCGCGCGCTCGAGGATCGCCGGTGGCAGCTCGATCTGGGGGGAGAGGTTGGCCATGCAATCGCGCAACTTCTCGAGCGTATTCAATTTCATATACTTGCACTCGCTGCACCGGCAGTTGTCCGTGGGCATCCGCAGCGCATCGAAGACGGGTGTGCAGATAAACTCCTTGCCGGGGCACTCCTTCTGCATCCGGTGAATGATGCCGGATTCGGTGACCACCACAAACCGCCGCGCCGGGCTGGATTTGCAGTAGGTGATCATCTTCTCCGTCGAGCAAACCTCGTCGGCGAGCTCGCGGACCTCGCGCAGGCTTTCCGGGTGGACGATCACCTTGGCGTCCGGGAACCGCGCGCGCAGGCGCAGGATGTTGTCGCGTCGGAATTCGACATGCGCGTAACAGTTGCCGCGCCACAAGGTCATCGGCCGGCCGGTGCGCTCCATGACCCACTGCCCCAGGTTTTCGTCGGGCACGAACAGCAGGTCGCGGTCGGCCGGGGCGGCGCGGACGATCTTCTCCGCGTTGCCGCTGGTGACGATCACGTCGCTGAGCGCCTTCACCGCGGCGGAGCAGTTGATGTAGGCGATGGTCCAGAAGTTCGGATTCGTGGCCTGGAGCTGGGCGAGTTGGTCGGCCGGGCAGCTCTCCTCCAGCGAACAGCCGGCGTCCTTGTCCGGGAGGAGGACGCGCTTGCCGGGGTTGAGGATCTTCGCCGTCTCGGCCATGAAATGAACGCCGCAGAAGACGATCACGTCGGCGCGGGTGCGGGCGGCCTGCTGCGATAACCCGAGCGAATCGCCCACGAAATCGGCCACGTCCTGGATCTCCGGCACCTGGTAGTTGTGCGCCAGGATCACGGCGTTGAGCCCGCTTTTCAGGGCCAGGATTTCGCGCGTAAGCGCGTCCCGCTGCTCGGGCGGCAACGGGCGCCGGGTCAGGAAGCGGTCCGCGACCGCCGTCAGGTTATCGGCCACATCGATCACGTCGGCAAGTTAGCCAGCGGAGGGGGCGGGCGCAACCGCGGTCACGCGACCCCGCGCGCCTTCACGGCCATGGCCGCGACCGGTCGCGCGCCCAACCGGTGCGCAAATCACGATGGACGCCGGGGCCCAGGACCCTAACGTCGCGACATGGAAACGATCGGACCGAAGTTGTTCGAGCGGGACTGGAGCGACCCCACGTGTCCGCGGATTGCGACGCTCTTTGCGGAGCATGGCGTCCTGTTCACCGAGCCGCGGATTCATGCGTTCCAACGCGAGGCCTTTGGCGGCTGGCTCCAACACGAACGCGCGGCGCGCGGCCTGGCGGAGTTGCCGCCGGATGAACTGAAGCGCGAGATCGCGGCCGGCGTCAGTTTGATCCGGCAGGGCCGTTTGATCTTGATTCGTCCGGATGACACCCCGTTGGCGGCCGTGTTCGACGGCGATGCCTGCCTCCAGACTCTGGCGCGCACCGATGGCGAGAACCCCAAGCCGTTCATTCGTTACGTCATGGGCAATTGCGCCAAGGCGGAGGATGCGCTCCGGCAACGGGGCGAGCTCTGGCGCATGGCCCCGCAGCCCAAGAATCGGAAGGAGATCCTGCAGTTCATCGAAGACTGTCGCCTGCCGATCGACAACGGACCCGCGTGCTATCTCCACAATCCCAACACGGGCACCCGGTTTCTCACGTTTCAGAACTTCGCCCGACTGGGCGACGTCGATGACGCGTCGCTGCGCCGCCAGATGATGGAGATCGCCCGCTGGCGTCGGCGCTGCAATGCCCAAGGTCACGCCGAAGTGGCCTTCCTGGGCGCGGCGATGAACCGCATCTGGCCGGCCGAAAGCACCGAATCGGAGATCGCAGCGCTCGCGCCGGACGCCCTGCGCGCACTCCATGCCAGAATTCTGCAAGCCTACCGGGACGCCATTGCGCCGGACTTGCGCACCGACAACCCGGTTTCGGCCATCTGGCGCAACGCCCTGTTCGCGTGCCTGGCCGGCGAGGACGGGGTGCCGCACAGCAGGGACGAAGTTCTCAAGGGCCTGAGTCCGGAGTTTCATCTCCAGGTCGAGTGGCTGCCCGGCGGCCGCATCGTGGACCGCGAATTCATATTCGACGAGATTTATCCCAAGCCGGGCGCGGCGGGTGTGACCCCGGCGGTGCAACGGCTCTGCCAACCCTTGGCCCGGGCGGTCATCTTCAACTACGTGCGCGAGCACACCGATCTGGAGTACCTGAACCTGGGGCTGGTGGATTCTTCGGTCGGCTCCCCCAAGAACCGCGCCGGGCGCCGGGCGGTGTTCCTCGTGGAATTCAAAGTCCAGAACGAACCGACCTCGCAGGTCCACATCCTGCGCTTCCAAAAATGGGGCATCCGCGAGCGTCTCGACCAAGGCAAGAGCCTCGAACAAGCCTTCGTCGAGACCGATGATTACACCGAGTACATCCTGGACCGCCGGCTGGGGTGCCGGCAGTTGGGCATGAACCTGCCGCACCACTTCACCATGCACCGCGTTCAGGAAACCTACGACGGTCCGGACGAGGACTGGAAGGACACCCCCTACCAGGTGACCTTCTTCGAGCGGGCCTATGTTCGAGGGGTGGCTTCGGACAAACTGCCCGAACACAAACTGCAGCAGCCGGGCTATGGGGTGGCCTTGGCGCGGCTGCTCGGCGAAGCCGCCGCCTCCAACATCATCGTGGGCCGCATGACCGACGAGGAATCCCCCCAGGTCATCTTCGACAAAGGCGACGAAATCATCCAGGAAGGGGAGGGGGACTTGCCCGCGAACCTGGTCGTTGGCGATCACAGCAGCAGCTTCAACGAGTACACCCGGCGGCTCGTGGATTTCGCGCGCGCTTACGGAGAACCGATCCGGCGCCGCATCGCCTTCGTGCCGGAGCGGGAACGCCAGGCCTTCGTGGAGGCCTACCTGGCGGCGTTTGAGTCTCGCTTCCGGCAAATACAACTCGACTACGCCAGCCGCCGGCGCGCCTTCGACGGCCTCTTCGCCTGGGCACGATACGACCCGGAAGGCAGCTTCGCCTACCGTTGGGAAAAGGTGCTGGAGCGCCTGGTCCGGACCGACGCGCGGGAGCTGACGGCCGCGATCCGCGGCGGTCTCTAAAGCGGGGCCGACACCGATGTCGCGCGGTTGACCGACGCGATTCGCCAGCCGATTAGCGTGCCCTGAGGCCCAGACTCGGAATCGCCCGGCGCGGTCGCAGATCCCTGGCCTCCGGGCGGGAGCTTCGGCACGGCAAGGCGACACGCTTTGGGCACGTCGTGGCCTGCGCAGACCCGTCGGCGCGACGCCGAAGGGGGCGACCGCGACGGTCGCGCTCCCCTCGTCGGGTTCTGCGCTGTTCGCTGCCTGATGCGCTCAGCGATCCGGCCACATCCGCACCACCACGCCGCCGTGACGCGGCACGCTCGCGCCGTACTCGCCGGTCATTTTACCCAACTCTTTACCCCGCCAGAGATCGCGCACGCGCTGCGAGCCGCTCAAGCCCAGTTGGGTCCAGGTCGCCGTCACGGGCACCGGAAACTCGCCGCGGTTGAAGAGCCCGATCGCCTTCGAGCCGTCGGTCATTTCTTTGACCATGGCGAAGGTCTCGGGGCCGAGCGGCACCACGCGCGCGCACTGGCCCAGCGGATCCTGGTCCACCTCGATCAACTCGGGGTTGCAGAGCACGTTGAGGGTGAATTCGTCCAGCCGGTTCATGTCGCCGCTGTAGAAAAGCGGCGAGGCCATCAAGCACCACAACGACATGAAGGCATACTGCTCGTTCGGGGTGAGCGGGCACGCCATCGGTTCGCCCATGCCCCGCGCGTTGCCGATGAGACCGATTTGGATGTAGTCCGGGTCGTTCCAGGCGCCGGGCTTCTGCCAGTCGCGGTGCTCGGCGTTCTTCAGCGCCACCTCGAAGATGCGGTTGAGTTCGAAGCCCAGGTCGCCTGCGGTCCGCCAGGACTGGCCGCCGACTTCCGCGCCCCATTTCCACACCTCGCCCATGCCGTACTGGCAGAGATTGAGCACCAGGTCGCGGGATTGTTGTTGGAGCAGGCCGCCCATGAGGACGTATGGCTTCTTGAACTTGACCAGCTCGGGATCGGGATCCTTCTCGGCGATCTCGCCATAGGAGCACCAGTCGTATTTCAGCAGGTCGAAACCCCAGTTCGCGAACTGCCGGGCGTCCGCGGCCTCATGCTGCCAGGCACCGGCGAAGCCGCCGCAGGTCCGCGGACCCGGCGACGTGTAAATCCCCGCTTTGAGTCCCTGGCGGTGGATGTACGCGGTGAGCGCCGGCATGTCCGGAAAATGCCGGTTCGGGAGGATATTCCCCTGGGCGTCGCGCAGCGGTCCAACCCGAAGCGGATCGGCATTCTTCTCCGCATTCATCCAGCAGTCGTCGATGCTCACATACTGATACCCCACGTCGGCCATGCCGCTGCTTACCATCGCGTCGGCGGCCTCGCGCACCAACTTGTCGGTGATGCGGTCGTAGTGGGCGTACCAATGGTTCCAGCCCATCGTGGGCGTCAGCGCCAGCGTGTCGCCCGACACGATCTTGAAGCTGCGCTTCGCCGAGCCGTGACTGTTTGTGGCGGTGAAAACCACTTCATACTCGCCCCGGTCGGGCGTGGTCCCGGTCACAAGGCCGCGCGCCGCGTCGAGTTTCAGCGTCCCGGGCAGCCCGTCGGCCGACCACGTCATCGGTCGCTCGCCCTGCGTCGGGATGCGATAGAGGAACGGGTGCCCCGGCCGGCAACCATAGATGAGCGGCCCGTTGAGGCGCGGCGCCGCGTCGGGTTTCGGCGTGAGCATCACGACCGGCTCCGCCGGGGCGCTGACGGCCTGCGGTTTCGTGCCGCTGACAATGAACCGCGCGTCCGCCCAATCGGCGTGGTCGAACTCGGTTCCGTCCCCGGCGTCCCCGACCAGCAGCACCAGGCTCTGGATGCCTTTGAGTTCGAGGTCCACCGACTTGGCCGGCTGGCCGCGCCGCATGACCCCGGACTCCCAAAGCGTGCGCCCGTCGCCGGCGAGCTTGAACGTCACGCTGGCCTTGTCGCTCGTGGTGGCATCGTCCACACCCACCGCGGCCTGGAAGCGGTCCGTGCCGCCCGCGAGGTTCACCCAGAACGTGCTGCTGGCGTGCGTGCCCACGCCGTGCTCGAACTTCCGGGCGGCGATGCTCAGCGGCTTGCCCGTGACCGCCTTGTCGGCCAGGGCCTGCCCCCAACCCTGACGGACATGCGAGAGGTCGAGGCTGCCGAGCCAGACGGTCTCGGCCGCACGCGCCGGCAGAAGCGCCAGCGCTGCCAGCGCCAAGGCACCGGTCGCACGGAAGGCGAGCCGGACAGTGCGGGGACGACCATTCCAGGAGGAGCGGAAGGCATTCGTGTTCATGGCAAATCAGGTGTGGAGCTTCGGGCCGTGTCCAGGCCGGCGGCGTTGACCTCGGTCAAGCGCCCTCGCAGTTGCCGCGGGCCCGGTGCAGAGTCTCCTGCCCGACGCACGCCCCGGTCAAGGGGAGAGCGGCGGCAGGAGAGAGCCGTAGCGAGAGCCAGTGTGCCCAGGGTAGTCGCGGACGTGCAGTCTGCGCTGGCGGAGAGCCGGAGCGAGGTTGCTGAAACGCGACAGAACTGGAGCGGGCTGCGCGTCCCCAGGAAGTCAGCGCCGTCTCACGACGGCGGCTACGTAGTCGCGGACGTGCAGTCCGCGCCGCTACCGCGGTAAGGCGCAGCTCGGCCTCTACTGGGGGTAGGGCGCCGCTGTGTCGGCGCCGTGCGGCGGAGGCGCAGCTCGGGCCTGCCGAGACAGGACGCCGCTGCCTTGGCACCTACTCGGCCGAGCCGCAGCTCGGCCTCTACCACGGTAGGGCACCGCTCGGCCTCTACGCGGGGGGTAGGGCGCCGCTGTGTCGGCGCCGTGTGGCGGAGGCGCAACTCGGGCTTGCCGGGGCAGGACGCCGCTGCCTTGGCACCCACTCGGCCGAGACGCAGCTCGGCCTCTACCCGGACGGTAGGGCGCCGCTCGGCCTCTACCCCGGGGGTAGGGCGCCGCTGTGTCGGCGCCATGGGGCGGAGGCACTGCTCGGGCCTGCCAAGGCAGGACACCGCTGCCTTGGCACCTACTCGGCCGAGCCGCAGCTCGGCCTCTACCACGGTAGGGCACCGCTCGGCCTCTACCCGGACGGTAGGGCGCCGCTGTGTCGGCGCCGTGCGGCGGAGGCGCAACTCGGGCTTGCCGGGGCAGGACGCCGCTGCCTTCGCACCCACTCGGCCGAGACGCAGCTCGGCCTCTACCGGGGGTAGGGCGCCGCTGTGTCGGCGCCGTGGGGCGGAGGCGCAGCTCGGGCCTGCCGAGACAGGACGCCGCTGCCTTGACACCTACTCGGCCGAGCCGCAGCTCGGCCTCTACCACGGTAGGGCACCGCTCGGCCTCTACCCGGACGGTAGGGCGCCGCTGTGTCGGCGCCATGGGGTGGAGGCGCAGCTCGGGCTTGCCGGGGCAGGACGCCGCTGCCTTGACACCCACTCGGCCGAGACGCAGCTCGGCCTCTACCGGGGTCAGCGCCGTCTGGCGGCGGCGCGATGAATCGCGTGGCGTGCGACTGGATGATTGCACGGTCCGACGACGAGTGTCGCAGTCTGGCGGGGCGGGGCTGCTGCGCCGCCCTGCGCCGCAGCAACGGCGCCGCCACCCTTCGAAATCCGGACCCCACCGCCCTGACGCTCCAGACCGACCGCAGGGCAGACTTGCAGCGATCGTCCCGCGCGGAGACACTGCGGCCATGCCCTTGCGAAGCCTGATCGTGATCGTGCTGGCGCTCGTTGCCGGTCTTTCGTCCTCACGCGCCGCCAGTCCGCGGCTGCCCAACTTCGTCGTGATCTTGTGCGACGACATGGGTTACGCGGATGTGGGTTGTTTCGGATCGCCCCGGAACCAAACGCCGAACCTCGACCGTCTGGCGGCCGAAGGCATGCGGTTCACCAGCTTTTACGCGGCCCAGGCGGTTTGCTCCGCCTCGCGCACGGCGCTGTTGACCGGCTGCTATCCGAACCGGATCGGCATTCTGGGCGCCCTCGGACCCAAGTCGCCCATCGGCATCAGCGCGCAGGAGCGGACCATCGCCGACGTGCTCAAGACGCGCGGCTACGCCACGGCCATCTTCGGCAAGTGGCACCTCGGCGATGCGCCGGAGTTTCTACCGCTCCAGCATGGCTTCGACGAGTATTTCGGCCTGCCGTACTCGAACGACATGTGGCCGTTCCACCCGGATTACGTGAACCTCCCGCCGGAGGTCGCCCAACGAAAACGGGGTTACCCGGACCTGCCGTTGTTCGACGGAAACCGCGTCGCCATCAGCTCCGTGACGCCGGAGCATCAAACCCAACTGACTACCTGGTACACCGAGCACGCGGTGAGCTTCATCGAGCGGAACGCGCAGAAGCCGTTCTTCCTGTATGTGGCGCAGTCCATGCCGCACGTCCCGCTCTTCGTCAGCGACAAGTTCAAGGGCAAATCGCGGAACGGGTTGTACGGCGACGTGGTCATGGAAATCGACTGGTCCGTCGGCCAAATCCTCGGGACGCTCAAGCGCCTGGGACTGGACGAGCGGACGCTGGTGGTGTTCACCTCGGACAACGGCCCCTGGCTGCTCTATGGCAACCACGCCGGCTCGGCGCTGCCGCTCCGCGAAGGCAAGGCCACCATGTTCGACGGCGGGGTGCGCGAACCCTGCATCATGCGCTGGCCGGGCCGTATCCCCGCCGGGCGCGTCTGCAACGAAATCGCCTCCACGATCGATCTGCTGCCCACCTTCGCCAGACTGGCGGGCGCCCAACTCGCGCCGGAGCGGCCGATCGACGGCCTCGACATCGCGCCGCTCCTCACGGGGGCGCCGGCGGCCAAGTCGCCCCACGAAGCCTATGACTACTACTGGGGTCGCGAACTCCAGGCCGTCCGCAGCGGCCAATGGAAACTGCATTTCCCGCACACCTACCCGCATCCCGATCCCGCCGGGGCGGACGGCCGCCCGGGCAAGTACGCCACGCTCCGCATCGAGCGTGAGCTCTTCGACCTCGACGCTGACATCGGCGAGCGGACCAACCTGGTGGCCCGGTTTCCGGACGTGGTTCAGCGGTTGGAGAAGCTGGCCGAGCAGGCGCGGGCCGACTTGGGCGACTCCGCCACCAAGCGCGAAGGCAAAGGCGTGCGCGAACCCGGCCGGCTGGCGACCGCCGCAGCCAGGTGACACCCGGTTGACGGGGAAACCCGGCGGGCCGGCCGCGTCGCTAACTCTTGGGGCTCTTGCTGCCGCCGGAACCGCCGCCGCGTTTGCCGCCGCCCGCCGTCAAGACCGTGCCGCTGATCAGTCCGACGGCGAAACAAACGAAATACATGAGCGCGGCCGGCAGCCGAACCGACTTGGAAATCAATGGCGGCAGGACGAACTCGACGGTCTGTTTATTGTACAATCCGATCATCACCAGCAACAACAGCATGATGATGAGAAACACCGTCTTGAGCAGCAGTTTGGTATTCATGGCCAGCGCGGGGCGCACCATAGGAAACGCCGGCCGGGCGTCAACAAGCATGTGCAAGGCCTTATCCACCACCCGCGCCCCCGGTCCGTGCCCCCTTCCGCGCGGCGCGCAACCGGCGCACAAGCGGCTTTTGCTTCGTCTTCCCGGTGCGCTACCCTGCCCGCGTCTTGGCTCCCGACATCCATGAGCATTGCCACCCGAACCGGCGACTGCGGCACCACCGGCCTGATGTACAATCGGCGGGTGGCCAAACACCATCCGCGCGTGGAAGCCTACGGCTGCGTGGATGAACTCAACGCCGCGCTCGGTCTGGCGCGGGCCGCCGCCGGCCCGGAACCATTGGGCGCCACCCTCCTCGGCATCCAGCACGACCTGGTCACGCTCATGGGCGAACTCGCCACCGCGGTGGAGGACCTGCCGCGCTACGTGGCCGACGGCTTCCAGCTCGTGACGCCTGACCTGACCGCCAAACTGGATCGCGCCGTGGCCGACCTGGAGGCCCAACACGTCGCCCCGAACGGCTGGGTGATGCCGGGCGATACGCCGCTGGCCGCGGCCCTCGATCTGGCGCGAACCGTCTGCCGGCGGGCCGAGCGCCGGGTGTGTGCGCTCGAAGAGGCCGATCAACTCCGCAACGCCGAAATCATCGTTTATCTGAACCGGCTGGCCGATGTGCTCTGGCTCCTGGCCCGGGCGGCCGGAGCGCCACCGCGAAGTTGAAGGGCCGCCGCCGCGTCGCTTCAACCCTTCTCGATGCAGGCGTAGGCGTTGTGGTTGTGGATGCTCTCGAAGTTCTCGGCTTCGACCTTGTACCAGTTCACGTCGGACAAGGCATTGAGCCGCAGGGCCACGTTGCGGACGAGGTCTTCGACGAATACCGGGTTCTCGTAAGCGCGCTCGGTCACGGCCTTCTCATCCTGGCGCTTGAGGAGCGAGAACAATTCGCTGCTGGCGGACTCCTCGATCAGCGCGATCACGTCTTCGATCCAGATCGTCTGCTGGGAGCGGAGCTGCACGGTGACGTTGCCCCGCTGGTTGTGCGCGCCGAAGCGGCTGATCGCCTTCGAGCACGGGCACAGGGTCGTTACGCCGGCGATCACGACGAGGACGAAGTCGATTTCCGTCCCGCAGGCCGTGGCGATGAACCGCGCCGTGTAGTCCATCACCCCCACCATGCCCGTGACCGGCGCCTTCTTTTCGAGGAAGAACGGGAACTCCATCTCCAGGTGCGCCGTCTCGGCATGCAGTTTGTGCTGCATGGCGAAAAGGATGTCGGGGATGTTCTCGACGTGGACCATGTTGCCGTGGGCGTTCAACACCTCGATGAACCGGCTCATGTGGGTACCCTTGAATTCCTTGGGCAAATCCACGTACAGGCCGATGGTGGCCACGGTGTTCTGGACCGAGTGCGCCTTGTCCCGGATTTGAATCGGGAACCGCAGGCCGCGCACGCCCACCTTGTCGATGCGCAATTCGCGGTGATCGCGCTCGCTTTGCTTGTCCTGGAGTTTCATGGCGCTGGCCGGGGCCGGGGTCGGCCGGGCCGCCACGGCGGCGTGTTCGCTTTCCCGAAGCATAGGCCAAGGTAGCAGCCCGCCCCGGTCGGGCAAAAGGATTCTTCCGCGGCACCGCCGCACTCACTTCGCCAACGGCTGCATCGTCAGCGGATCGCGCAGCGGCACATCCACCAGCTTGCCGCCGGCCAGGTCGGCCAACTTCACCGGGTGGCCCGGGTAGCCCAGCAGGATCTCCTGCTTCTGGCCCACCACCAGAATGACGCTGCGGTCGGGCGTGAGGTGCTCCCGGGCCACGCGCAGCACGTCTGCCTTGGTCACGGCCGCCACCCGGTCGCGGTAGGTCTTCCAGTAAGTCGGATTCCTGGCGAAACGGCCCGTGAACTCGTCGTAGGCAAACCGCCCGGCCACCTCAGCCTTCGTCTCGAACGTGCGCGGGATGGTGTCGATCAAGGACCGCTTTTCGGTCGCGAGCTCCTCGTCTGTGACTGGCTCGGCGGCGATGCGTTTCATCTCCTCCAGCACGATCGAGGTGGCATAGCCCACCGTGCGTGACTTGGACTGAAACCCCGCCTCGAACGGTTGCGGGTAATAGACGCCGCCCTGGAACGACGAGTACGCCGAGTAGGCCAGGCCCTCGTCGGAGCGCACGCGGTTCATGATCCGCGAGGTGAAGCCGCCGCCGCCCAGGATGCGGTTCATCACCGCGATGGCGAAGTATTCCGGGTCGTCCCGCATGACGCCGGGCAACATCACCGTCACGCGTCCTTGGTTCACGTCCTTGTCCACGAGGTACACCGCCGGCGCGGCAAAGGTCGTGTTGGTGGGGATCGCGGGTGACGGCTCGCCCGCGAACGGCCAGTCGGCGAAGAGTTTCTCCAGCCGGGCCACCATCGCGTCACGGTCGAAGTCGCCGCTCGCGGCGACGACGAAGTTGGCGGGGTGAAACCATTTCTGGTGAAACGCGCGCAGGTCCTCTCGCGTGATGCCCTCGACCGAGGCCGCGGTCGGGTAACGGTTCGCCCAGAACTTCTCGCCGTACGCCAGGAAGCCTCGCTCGCGCTCCTCGATGTCCGCCGAGTCGTCATTGCGCTGCTTCATCGCCTGGAGCACCTGCTCCTGGTGGAGCTTGAGCTTGTCTGCCTGAAAACGGGGCTTGGTCAGAACTTCCCGCAAAATGGCGAGGCCGGTGTCGAGATCTTTCGAGAGCAGGTTGAGCTTGACCGTACCCATCGTATCGCCGATGCCCGAATTGAGCTGGGCGGCCAGGAAATCGAGCTTTTCCTCGAGTTGCTCCGCGGACATCGACTCCGTCCCGCCGCGCGCGAGCAGGTAACCCGCCAGTTCGGAAACGCCCACCTTGTCGGCCGGTTCGACGTACTGGCCCGTGTGCACGTAGATGACCAGGTTGACCAGCGGCAGCTCGTGGTCCGGCACCACGTAGGCGACCGGGCCGGCCTTCAACTCGACCCGGTAATCGGCCGGGTTCGGCGGCTCATAGACGAGCGGCGGAAACTGAAGCTTCTCCGGCCGATCCGGAATGGCAGCCGGATCGGTCGCCGCCGGGAAGGTGGCGGGGCTGATCGCGAAGACGAGGCCCGCGAGGGCCAGCGAACGCAGGGAAGGAAGGTGCATGACAGTGCGGGGGGAATCAGTGCTTGGGGGCTTTTTCCAGTTCGCCGATGCGCTCCTGAAGCTTCTGCTTCAGGACCTCGAACATCGGCTTCGCCTCGGCCGGGGCCTGCGCGGCGTGTTGTTCCATACCGGCCAGCGCGGCGCGCAGCTTCTCGACGTCCGTCGCGCTCTTCAAGCGTTCGAGCTGCGGTTTGAGCTGGGCCTTCTGCTCGGCATTCAATCCGGCGAGCAGCGGGTCTTCCGGTGCCGTGGATGCCTTGCGCAAGTAGGTCGCCACCGCCCGGTTTTCCTTGGTGAAGTAGGTCCGGACCACCCGTTGGACGTCCTCGACGGTGACGGCTTGGATCTTCCTCCCCGCCTCGTTGATCTCGTGCCAGTCGCCGAAGCCGTCGTTGTAAATGAGTTGAAACAGGATGGCCGAGTTCGAGCTCAGCTTGCGGTATTCGGCGGCGGCGAAGTTGTTCTTCACTTTCTGCAGTTCCTCCGGCGGCACCGGCACTTCCTTGAGCTGGTCGAGTTCGTCGTAGATCGCCTGTTCGACTTCGGCGGGGGAATGGCCCTCGCGCGCCTCGCCGCCGGCGTTGAACAGTCCCGCCCAATGCCGGGATTCCTGCTGGGCGAAGGTGTCCGTGGCCACCTCGCGCCCCATCACCAGGCCTTTGTACAGGCGGCCGGTGCGGGTGGACAGCAACTGCGCCAGCACCTCGAGCGCGTAGGAATCCTTGTGGCCGAAGGGCACGGTGTGCCAGAGAATGTCCACCTGCGGATTCGTCTCCGCCTCCGCGTTCATGCGCTTCTCGGCCTCCTGGCGCGGTTCGAGGGTGACGACCTCCGGCGCATCGACCTTCCCGTGCGGGATCCGGCCGAAGTACCGCCCCGCCTCGGCCAGGGCCGAGTCCGGCTTGAAATCGCCCACGAGGATCAAGGTGATGTTCTGCGGCGCGTAATAAGTGGCGTAGAACTGGTCGGCCTCCGCCTTGCTGATGGCCCGGATGTCGCTGGCCCAGCCGACGATCGGCCAGTGGTACGGGAGCGCTTCCCAGAACATCGAGTTGAACTCCTCCTCGAACTTGCCCAGCGGCGTGGACTCGGTGCGCATCCGCCGCTCCTCGAACACCACGTCGCGCTCGGCATAGAACTCGCGGAACACCGGGTGCAGCAGCCGCTCGCTCTCCATCCACATCCAAAGCTCCAGCTTGTTCGCCGGCACCGTGATGAAGTACGCGGTCATGTCGTAATGGGTGAAGGCGTTCATGCCCGACGCGCCTGCGCTGGTGTAAATGCGGTCGAACTCATTCTTCACGAGCACCGCCCGCTCGGCCTCGACGAGCTTCTGGAACTGCGCCTCCAACTCGCGGTAGCGCGGAGTCTGGTTCTCCGGTTTCTGCAGGTCGGCGATGTCGCCCCGCCGCCACTCGGCGCGCATCTTCCGTTCCTCCTGGCGCATCTGGTCACGCACCTGTTCCTGCTCGGCCAGGATCTCCAGGTCGCGCCGGGCATTGCTGGTGCCGATGGTCGGCGTGCCCTTGAACATCATGTGCTCGAACAGGTGCGCGATGCCCGTGATGCCGGGACGCTCGTTGGCGCTGCCGGCGTGCACCACGAACGCCCCTGAAACCGTGGGCTCGTCGTGACGCTCGACCAGGAGCATCTTCATGCCGTTGGGGAGGGTGTGTTCGGCCACCGGCACCTGTTGGGCCAGCGCCGCCGCGCCGCAAAAAAGGAGGCAGACCGGAAAACC
Source organism: uncultured bacterium (assembly GCA_963735925.1). GTDB lineage: Bacteria > Verrucomicrobiota > Verrucomicrobiia > Limisphaerales > J093 > DSVZ01. The sequence goes on along the minus strand of CAVTMT010000011.1, from coordinate 109,221 downwards.
CCTGCGCAGCCCGCGCCGAAAACCGACTGACCGGGCGGCAAGACGTTCGAGAATCTTCACGGCCCTAAACTGCCCGAAACCCGCGCGTCGTCAATATTCCCGCCCGGCGCCAACGAATTGGCCCGATCCGGCAACCCGCCTCACTGCTTTTGCAGCGCGTCGAGGAGCGCCGCCGGATCGACGATCGAGCCTAGCGCGAGCGCCTCCGCGCCGTGCGTCACCGGCACCGTTCTGCCCGTCCGGAGGGCCGTCTCCCAGAACAGCGCCGGCGTGACGTCGTCCCGCGCCTGACACGCCAAAGCGTACAAACCCGCCAGGTACGGCACCGACCAACTCCAGCCGCCGTCGGCGTAATGCACGTATTGCTCCGCGTCCGTCGGACTGGCCGTGGTGCGACTGTCCATCGGCACCAGCAGCCGCTGGCCGGGCGGAAAGCGCCGCGAGCCGTCCAGGAACGAGGCCGCCCACCACGACCCCAGGCCGTACGACTCGAAGCGGTCCGGATCGGCCAGCGGCTCGCGACCCAGCCCGTGAAACGCGAGCCGATGCGTCTGCTCGAGCGCGGTCGAAATCACGAACACACCTTCCTTGCCGGCGCGCGCGACCGCGGCGTTCGCCTCGTCGAATCCCTTCTGACCCCGCGACCAGCCGACCGAGATCGAGATCACCCGGATCCGCTTCGCCGAAGGCAGGCGCCGGTTGAGGTCCAGCAACCTCTCGATCGCCTGGGCCAGCGGTTTGAAGTCCCAGTCGAACTGGCCGTTGCGGATCTCGCCGTGCGTCTCGGCGATGAAATACAACTCGGCCTCCGGCGCCACGCCCACGGTCTTGCCCGCGGCCAGCGAGGCCACGGCGGCGCCATGCATCGCCGCGTTGGGTTCCGCCATCAGGACGTGGATTTCCTCGTACAACCGCAGCCGGTCCCGGTACTCGACGTGATCCACCAGCAGCGGTTGGTCGATGATCCCGATGCCGATGCCTTTACCTGTGAACCCGCGGCGATGCAACTGCCGCAACCCGAGACCGGGATTGAGACCGAGTTCCCTGATCCGCCGCGGCTCGAACTCATCCGGCAGTTTCGCCGGCCACTGCGTCCCGTCATCGAAGTCGGCGTGCAGCAGATCAGCCGACCGGCCGGCCAGGTCGAGTCCGCTCAGATCGCGGGCCCGAAGATCGACCTGGAAGGGGCTGGTCGAGTCGGCGCGGTGGTGAGGCAAGGCCCGCAACGTTCCGAAATTGAACCGCGCCGGTGCCGGCCGCCGGACGATGCCCAGGGTTTCGCCGGGGGAAAGCCGCGTTTCGTAGGCGACCACCGGCCCGGCCGTCGCGCCCGCCGGCTTGGCGAACGTCGTCGCGGCCAGCGGCACGTTGGTCTTCACCTCGGCCAGCGTGATCTGGAGGTTCTTCCCGGCCCGCAGCGTGTGGGGAAGCTTCCACCCCGCCACTTCGCGATAGTCGCCGAGCCGGCTCTCGCCCACGCCCGCCAGCAGCCCGGTTTGCGCGTCGAAGTACAGGGGCACGGCCGGACCGCTCGCGCGCGTCGCCTGGACGACCCGCACCGGCCGTCCCTCCAGGTCCTGCGCCTCGGCGGCCGCCATCGTGAAGCCCAATTCGTTCCCGTGTGCGAGGGCGAACGGATTCAGGCTCAACAGCATTTCGGTCACGTCCCGGGCCGACTCGGTGGCGTTGATTTCGCGAACGCCGCTCGGATCCTGCCGCCAGAAGACGCCGTCGGCATCGCAGCCCGTGCGCACGCTGAAGTCCTTGACCTGGCCCGCCAGGAGGCAGCGGCCCGGCGGGGCCACCGTGATCGTGAACTCGATTTCGGCCTCGTTCTCCCGGCCGGAGCCCTTCATGACCAGGGAGGCAATTCGCTGAAGGGTGGCGCGCCCACCCGCGGCCTCGAGATGGCGTTCGACGATCGCCTCAGCGGACCGAGCCGCGTTGCGTGGTGCGTCGAGGCCGGGGTCGGATTGCGCCTGCGCCGTGGTCGCGGCCAGGAAGCCGGCCAGAACCAGTCGCGCGACCGGCCCGGACAGCGGGGGATGAGGGAGTTGGCGTTTCATGAGGGGCGTCGATGAGGGGCGGAGGTGAAATGGCTTCGGTGATGGGCGGCGGTGTGTTCCAAGGCAGTTTGACCAACCACGGCCCGGTTCGTCACGCCGCCGCCACCCGGGCGTCGTAATCGCGGCGCCCCCGGATGTCAGCCGACCCACTCCGCGACCCGGCCGGCCGGTCCGGCAAGGACCACCGCCGCCGAATTCCCGCTTGACGATTCTCGCTTACAGATGTAAGTCTGGCGCCAGATTACATTTGTACGCCACTAAGCCATGCCTGCGATTCCGCGCATTTCCGAAACCGAATGGGAGGTCATGAAGGTGCTTTGGCGCCGGTCGCCGCTCACCGCCGGAGCCGTGGTCGCCGCGCTCCAGGACGGCGATCCCACCTGGCATCCCAAGACCGCCCAGACCTTGCTTGGCCGGCTCGTCCGCAAGCGAGCGCTGGGCGTGACCAAGGACGGGCGCGTCCATCTTTACCGGCCGCTGGTGTCGGAGCCCGACTGCGTGGCGGCGGCCAGCGACTCCTTTCTGGAGCGCGTCTTTGGCGGGTCGCTCCAGCCCTTGCTCGCCCACTTCGTCGAGCGCCACAAGCTCTCGCCGGCAGAACTCCGCGACTTGCGGGCGCTGTTGCGGAAACACTCCTAAACGGCGGGGCGAAGCCCAATCGCCTCCGCGCCACCCCCCTGGCCATGCAAACGATCCTGAACAATCTGGACGGTTTCTTACCGGCCTTGCTCCGCGCCTCCTGGCAGGCCGGCGCGCTCGTGCTGTTGGTGCTCGCGGTGCAACGGCTCCTGGCCGGCCGCCTGCCGGCACGTTGGCGCCACGCGTTGTGGCTGATCGTCCTGGCGCGCCTGCTCCTGCTCGTGTCCGTGCCCAGCCCGGCGAGCGTGTTCAATCTCCTGCAAGCCCGGTCTTCCCCGGAGCCCACCCAGGCGGACCGTTCCCCGCAACGGATCCTGCTATCCGCAGGCGGCAAGACGGCCGGCGCAAAGACGTCGCAATCGTTCACCGGGCCAGCCGCGGACCCGGACAGGCCTCTCAGTCCTCTCGCAGCCGCCGCGAATCCGCTTTTGATCGAAACCGCGAGTGCTGACATCGCGCCGTCGATTTCATGGAAGCGCCTCGCGAGCTGGCTCTGGCTGGCGGGCGTGCTGGGCTTCTCGGCCGTGCTGGCGGTCCAAACGATTGTGCTGGCGCGCCGGCTTCGGCAGGCCACGCCCGTCACGGAAGAAACGCGGTCGGGCCTGTTGGCCACGTGCCGGGAGGAGATGGGCTTGCGCCGGCGGGTCGAGCTTTGCGAAACCGCGGCGGTCCAAAGCCCGGCGTTGTGCGGTGTGTTCCGCCCGCGCCTGCTGCTGCCGCGGGGCCTGGCCGGGCGGTTGAGCCCGGCGGAATTGCGCCATGTGTTGTTGCACGAACTGGCGCACTTGAAGCGTCACGACCTCGCGCTAAACTGGCTGGCGACCGCGCTCCAGGTGCTGCACTGGTTCAATCCGCTGGTGTGGCTGGCCGGTGCGCGGATGCGGGCTGACCGCGAGCTGGCCTGCGACGCGCTGGCCTTGGAGGCCGCCGGCGAGACCGAGAAACAGGCTTACGGCGAGACCATTCTGCGCCTGCTCGAAGGCTTCACGCAAACTGCCCGGCTGCCCGGTTTGGTGGGGATTCTGGAGGACAAACGCCAGCTCCGGCGACGCATCCTGGCGATCGCCGGCTTTCGGAAACCGTCGCGCTGGTCGGCCTTGGCGGCGGTGCTGGTCGCTGGGTTGGCAGTGGTAGGACTCACGGATGCGCAACGGGGCAAATCCGACTTCTCGCCAAGTCCAACTTCTGTCGCCGGGTCCGAAGCGAGACAATCCGAAGTACCAATCAAGGGTCAGCCGCGCGAAGAATTGCGCTGGGGCACGCTCACCTTTGAGGGGCAACCGCTGGCGAACATGAAAGTGCGGCTGCTGTGCCAAGATCGTGGAGTCTTTGACAGCACGACTGACGCAGAAGGGCGGCTGCGGCTACGGCGCGGACTCTGCGAAGATCTGAAAACGGTCTGGTGCGAAAAGGGCTACGCCGAAGTGAAACCACAGCCATCCCACAGGATGAAGGGTAGTTGAGAAAAAAGTTGGCTTCTGGTGGGTTCCGTGCCACACGGCACGGGTGTATGAAACAGAGAACCCGAAGCCCGAAGCCAACGCGGTCCAAGTTGTCCATCCTGCGGCAGCTCTGCAACTTCATTCCGCATCATCTGGTATCCAAGGTGGCGCGCGAGACCGGGGTCGATGAGCGGGCCCGGACCTATCTGCCGTGGAGCCACGTGCTGGCGCTGCTCTTCGCCCAGTTGACCCACAGCCTGGGACTCAATGATGTCTGTGATGCGCTGCGGTTGCACTCCGGTCCGCTGGCCGCGATCCGCGGGGCCACCCCGCCCAGCCGCAACAACCTCTCGCACGCCAACCGGGAACGGGACTCGACCATGGCCGAGAGCCTGTTCTGGCGGATGCTCGAGCATCTGCAAACGCTCTGTCCGACGTTTGGCGCCGGGCGCCGGCGGAAGTTCGCCTTCCGCTTCAAGCGGATGATCCATCTGGTGGATTCGACGACGATCCAACTGGTGGCCAACTGCCTGGACTGGGCCAAGCACCGCCGGCGCAAGGCTGCGGCCAAGTGCCACCTGCGCCTCAACCTGCAGAGCTTCCTGCCCCGCTTCGCCCTCGTGGACACGGCCCGGGACGCGGATGCCAAACGGGCGCGGGAACTGCGCGCGGGCTTGCAGGCCGGGGAGATTGTGATCTTCGATAGGGCGTACCTGGACCTGCAACATCTCTTTGAGCTGTTCCTCCGCGGGGTCTTCTGGGTGACGCGGGCCAAGGAGGGGATGCCGTTCCGGGTGGTGCGGCGCCTCCAGCGGGGGCAAGTCGGGAACATCCTGCGGGACGACATCATCCGCATGAAATCGGCGGCGTCGCGCCGGGTGTATCCGGCCGAACTGCGGCGCGTGGTGGCGCGGGTGGAGATTGACGGTCAGTGGCGGGTGATGGAGTTCCTCACCAGCAACCTGGACTGGAGCCCGCAGACGATTGCGGACCTGTACCGCTGCCGCTGGGACATCGAGTGCTTCTTCAAGGAGATCAAGCAGACGCTCCAACTGGCCGACTTCCTGGGTCACAATGCCAACGCCGTGCGCTGGCAGGTCTGGACGGCGCTGTTGACCTATCTGCTGCTGCGCTTTGCGGCGTTTCTGGCTCAGTGGACCCATAGCTTTACCCGGCTCTTCACTCTGTTACGCTCGGCCCTGTGGCAGAAACTCGACCTCTTGGCTCTGCTGGACGCCTATGGGACAGCCGGAGGCCACATACGATTCCTGGCGACACCCCAACAAGCCTATTTGCCTGGCTTTGCATAAGGCTGTGGGACAGCCGAATGTCGCCACCGACGGTCGCGCACCCGCACAATCCTAAAAGTCGCTTTCAGCAATGCCTCCGCTTTCCTTGTGACAATGGCGGCTTTACGGGTGTTCTGCCCTCCCTATGGGATGCCAGTGAAGTGAAACCGGGTACGCTCGCGGATGGTTTCCGCTGCGAGCTCAAGCCGGTCGGGCGGATTGAAGGCCGGCTGTACTTAGGTGATTCCCCCGGTAGCAACGAAGTGCTTTGGCTGGTAGAGATCCCGGTTCAGAATCCTCTCCAGCGGCTACCCACCGCGATGGTCCGAACCTCGACCGACCAGACGGGTCATTTCATCTTCCCAGCGGTTCCGCCGGGTCGCTGGCTCATTAACTGGTTGCTTGAGGATTATGACAAGAGGAAGCAGCCTCTCAATGCGAAAAGGGGCGCGTCCTCCGCGTCTGCAGGCCTCGGTCGTTTCACGTGTGTTGGCGGTTTTGAGAGTCTGGTGGAGGTGCGGCCTGGACAAACCTCCCGTGTGGACTTGGGAAAGGGCAGCCGCACGGTTATCGGCACCGTCGTGCCCGAACAACCTGAGCGGCCTTTCAGATGGACCTTCGTCAGCGGAAGCTTGAAACCCGACACCAACACTCGGGCAGACCAGCAGCCGGCGCGGCAGGTCCAGAAGGAGCACGAGCAGGCCGATTATCGGTGGCTTCAATATCTTCCCGAGATCGCAGCAGACGGAAAGTTCACGATACGCGGCGTGCCACCTGGAGACTATGTGCTCAACCTCTATTATGTGGCATGGCCCGAGGCGGGTTCAGCCACGCGCCTGCCGGAAGAAGCATGGGCCGGCGGGGCGGTTCACGTGCCGGCCGCATCGGCGGGACCGGCCGGAGAGCCGGTGGACGCAGGTACCTTCGAAGTGGAAGCACGGAACCAACTCAGGACCGCAGACAATGCCCCGCTCGTTGCGTCGAGGCCGGACGCGGGCGAAGAGACGATGTTGCCAGCCCTGCGCACAGCGTTGGGCCAAAAGGACGGACACGTTAGCGCGCCTGGGGAAACCAGCGACGGCCGTCTCTGGGGCACGGTGTTTCTGGACGGCAAACCGTTGGCCGGTGCGACCGTTTCGTACTTCGATGGCAACTCAAGGATGGGCGGCAGCGGTCTGACAGACAAGGGCGGGCGTATCTTCGTTTATCCGAATCCGGCGGCAATAAAGCTGATCGTCTGGCATGAGGGTCTTCAGATGGCGCTGGATGCGGAGACGCTTACCAATGAGTTTCGCGTGGACCTCCGGAGCTTACTCGGCGGCGTCGAAGGCCGGCTCTGGTGGGGCGACAAGCCCCGGCCGGGAAAGACGCTGAATCTCCGCCGTCGCTGGCCGGCACAGGTTGAACCAGCCTACGGCGCGGTGAATCGCACGAACCGCATGTTCGAGTTGTCCGCGACGACGGATGCTGACGGACGGTTTGCGTTTCGCGACGTGCCGGCGGGCGACTGGGTAATTCGCAGCCGCATCAAGTGGGGCGAGGTCGGGGTCAAGCCGGGTGAAGTCGCTCGTCTGGACCTCGGCCAGGAAGGCGTGGTCATCACCGGCCGTGCTGTGACGGATCCGCCCGGCCGGGACGTCAACTGGCTCGGGGCTCGGGTCAACTTGCACAACGACCTGAGCAAACCGGAGGTACGCATCTTTTCCGGTGAAGCCGAAGCGGACGGCTCGTTCATCGTTCCGCGCGTGACGCCGGGCGATTACCAGTTGTTCATCGCGCCGGAAGGATTTCCCGCCGCCGGTCCGAGTCCGTATCCGATGCCTTTGGGCGGTAGTGGGCCGGTGTCTGTGGTGGTACCCACCAACTCGGCGGCGACCAACCGGGTGATCGACCTTGGCGCGGTGACCGTGAAAATGAAGAAGCAACTCAAGATCGGCGACCCGGCGCCGCCTTTCGAGGTGAAGACATTCGACGGCCAACCGGCCGGGCTCGCCGACTTCAAAGGCAAGGTGGTGTTGCTTTGTTTGTGGTACGCCAGTCCGTATTCGTCCGACCGCCAGCGGTTGAAAGACATGACGCTTCTCCGCCAGCAGTACCGCAACGACAACCGCCTGGTCATCCTGGGTGTGAACCTGAACCCGAACGCAGCCGAGGCGGAGGCGGTCATCGCGGAGGAAAAGTGGGATTGGTTGCAAACGCGCGCCCCGGACCAGATGGCGTTTTTCCGGGACGAATACGAATGGCACAGCACGCCGGTGCTACTGGTCATCGGCCCGGACGGCCGGGTACGGGCGCGAAATTACCACGTGGACGGCATCCGGTCGGCACTGTGGGCGGCGGTCGGCGGTCAACGGAGCCTGAATCCGAATGGGTCAATCGTCCGGTGCAAAGTCAATGGGCTGAGCATGGAGTTCACGAATACGGTCAAGGTCTATTACACGCCGAAGGACGGGCTGGGGATTCTCAGCATTGGAGGTGACCGGTCGGTTATGCCGCACTTGAGTATGCGTATTCCGGCTCTCCACACGGGTACATTCTGTTTAAAGGACACGCCGGGGCTCGTGTTGGATTACAGCAAGAATGGTGCGTCCTCCGACTCGCGGAATTACTACGGTACGCCGATGGGTTCGATCGTGAGCCTGGAGGTCACCGTCACTGAAACCGGAGCCGTGGGCGGGCGGGTAACCGGCACGTTCAGCGCTGTGGTGACAAACGATCGAGGCGAGAAGCTGACTTTGACCGACGGCTTCTTCTCTGCAATCAGGGAAGAGCCCATCTCGACTTCGGATGCCCCGGCACCGCGTCGCTGAAGCTTTCGTGCAAGGCCCTTGCCTGTTCCCAAACCGTCGGCGAGCGGCGGGCTGCTGGCTGATCGTCCGTTCGAGCCGGACCCGGACCGGGATGCGGCCTGGGAAATTCGCAGTTTCCCGGTGGCAAAACGGCCGTCGATGAGCTAAAGACAGAGCGTCCTCCAGCCGAAATGGTCGCCGGCCGGGTGCCAATCCGCCGCGGCTCGTACGGTGGCGAGGACCGACTGCGGTGTCGGGAAGTTGTCTTGGGCCCCGCGAGGGGCCGGCGATTGACGTTATGAACCATGACCCGAATGGGGCGGCCGCCGAAAAGCATCGGAGCCGGGTGCCGGGCGAACTGCGGTCCTGCCGCGTCGCGCCAACGGCGCATCCAGACGCGACGGAGGCACGCGTTGGCGTGGCCCGATCCCGGGCGTTCACTTTGATCGAACTGCTGGTGGTCATCGCCATCATCGCGATCCTCGCTTCGATCCTCCTGCCCACGCTGGCGCGATCGAAGTACGCCGGCCAGCGGACGATTTGCGTGAACAACATCCGCCAGCAGTACCTCAGTCAGATCCTGTACGCGGACGACAACCGGGGCCAGTTTCCCTACCATGAGGATGTCAGCCCGGATTACCACCGGACCACGACCACCGGCGCCCGGAGCATTGTGAACTGCCTGCGGAAGACCTATGTCCAGGACACCAAGATCCTCATCTGCCCGATCACGCGCCTCACGTTTGGCCGCGTCTGGTTGAACTACGACAGCATGACCAATTTCGCGGACCGGACGACGAAGGACTACGGCGGGTGGGACACGACCGCGTCGATGGTGTACACCCCGTACATGTGGTTCGCGAACTTCACGGCCACACCGGCCATGAAGTTCCTCGCGCCCGACGGCACCGTGAGCCCGAACCCGGAGGCCAACGAACCGGCGTGGCCGATCAGCGCCAACGAGTGCGACAGCCGCCGCGCCTTCATCACCCACCGCATCAGCGACACCCCCGGCACCAAGCTCTGGGATGTCGGGCATCTGGGGAGCTTTGACGCCGGCAGCCAGAGCAAGCCGCTCTGGTCGTTCTCCATCACGCCCGATCAACCCGTGGGCCAGGCCGACGGTAGCGTCATCATCCGGCCCAAAGCCAAGATCAAACCCCGCGCCCGCGGCGGCCCCAGCCCGGACACGACGTATTACTACTGAAACCGGCGAAGCCGTGGGTCCGAGGGGTGACGCCTCGCGGTGACTTCAGGCCGCGAGGCCCACGTTGGACTGAATCGCCGGGCAGTCACGGGACCTTCGGCGGAGCCGGAGCCCCGGCCGCCTTGGGCCCGCCTGTGGGCGATTCGACCGGCGGGACCGAGGACGGGCTTTCGAGGACCCCCAGCCACCGCTCGAAGCCCGCGATGAATTGGTCGCGATCCGCCTCGAGAAAATCGTTGTGGTCACCGGCGATCTCGTGGAATTGCTTGGGTGCATTGGCCGCGGCGAAGTTCCGCTCGGCATGGGCGAAACGAATCAAGGTATCCGCCCGGCTGTGCATCACCAGAACCGGCACGCGGACACCTGGCAATTTGGCGCGGGTGTCGTAGTGGATGCTGGCCAGCCAGCGGACCGGCAGCCAGGGGAACAACTCGGCCCCGAGGTCCGGAAGGTTGGTGAAGGTGCTTTGGAGGACCAAGCCGCCCAGGGGCTCACGCCGGGCCAGCTCCGTCGCCACGCCGCCGCCGAGCGATTCGCCGAAGGCAATGAGATTCCCCGGCGCAAACCCGCGTTCGCGCAGCCAGGCACACGCCGCCTGGGCGTCAAGATACGTGCCGTCCTCACTGGGCCGCCCGGGGCTGCGACCGTACCCGCGATAGTCGAAAAGCAGCACGTTCACGCCGGTTTGGAGCAGCGCCTCGGCCACCTCGGTGCGATGACTGATGTTTCCGCCGTTGCCGTGGCAGTGCAGGACGGCAAGGTGACCGCGGGGCGAACGGGGCGCCGCGGGGAAGAACCAGCCGTTCAGCCGCACGCCGTCGCGGGCCGCGAACCAGACCTCCTCGCAAGGCCGGCCGAGGTCGCCCGGCTCGACCCAGCGGGTGACGGTGGGCTGATAGACATTCCGGTATTCGAACCAGCGCAGCATCGCGAACAGCGTGGCCGACAACAGAATCCAGCCGAGGAGATTCTTCCATCGGTTCCGCGTCCGGCTCGCCATGCGCGCAGCCTGCCAGAAACGTCCGGCCACAAGCGAGCTTCTCCGTTGGCCGACCGCCAAGCCGTTGGCCTTTCAAACACGCCCCGCCCGGGAACGAGCCATCGCGTTTGACGCGCCCAAACGCATCAGCCGGCCGCGCCGGTCGCGACCTTTTGCAGTGCCGTCTGGTAAGCCGCCGAGGCGACCGGGCCGAAACAGACCAGGCGAACCTGCTCCAACTCCGGGTGCGCCGCGAGGAAAGCCCGGCATTCGCGCACGGCGATGCGGGCCGCGCGCTCCACGGGGAAGCCGTAGGCGCCGGTGCTGATCGACGGAAAGGCAATGGTCTTCAACCCGCGCGCGGCCGCGAGGGCCAGGCTGTTTCGGTAGCAGCTCGCCAGTAGTTCGTCCTCGCCGTGGCGGCCGTCCCGCCACACCGGACCGACCGTGTGGATGACCCACCGGGCCGGGAGCCGATGACCGCGGGTGATCTTCGCCTCGCCCGTGGGACAGCCCCCCAGCGTGCGGCATTCGGCCAGCAACTCGGGCCCGGCCGCGCGGTGGATCGCGCCATCCACGCCACCCCCGCCCAGCAGCGTCGTGTTGGCCGCGTTCACGATCGCGTCAACGGCTTGCTTCGTGAGGTCGCCTTCGACGGCGACGAGGCGTTCGCTGGAGGTTTCCGCTTGCATGATCGTTCGCTTCGTTGGTTTCGACGGCGGCCGGCCGCGCCGACGCGTTCACCGGGCTGGCCCGACCGGCTTCCATTCGAGCACCTGCCCGTCCGCCAGCAGACGCGCGCGCAGCTTCGTGGGATCGACCTCTTGCACCGGCACGCCGGCGTCGAGCGCCAGGCTGGCGGCGGTGGCGGCGCTCTGGCCGAGCACCATGAACACCGGCTCCATCCGGATCGATCCGTAGGCGATGTGCGACGCCGAGAGGCACACGGGCACGAGCAGGTTGCGACATTGCTCCGCTTTCGGAATGAGGGCGCGGTAAGCGACCGGGTACGGCTGCACGCCCACCTGGATGTCGCCTTCGTTCCGCGCCTGGCCGTCCTGCACGTACCGCTGGACGTTGTGCGAATCCATGTTGTAGGCCCCCAGGCCGACCGCGTCCTCGGCCACGCGCTCGCCGCGGCAATCGTGTTCGGTCATGACGTACGCGCCGATCATCCGCCGCGCCTCGCGCACGTACATCTGGGGTGGCCAACCGCCGGTGTCGGTGAACTCGTCCCGGGTCAGTCCCCAGCGGCCGGCCTGCTGGCGCACGCTCCCGGGCAGACGCGGGTCATTTTGGAGGAACCACCACATCCCCATCTGGTAGGTCACGTGTTCGCGGAAGATGCGCTCGCGCGTGGCGTAGTCGCCGTCCGGGTAATCATAGTTCATCCCGAGGTTGTCGCTCGAAAACGCGCCGTGGTTGTTGATGTCGGTTTTGTGGTTCGGCATCGGCGTGTTGAGGTTCAAGGCGTCGAACTGCCCGGCCGCAATGTACCGGCGCAGGAGTTCGTACCGGAGCGGGTCGTAGCCTTCGGGCTTGGGAATGGCGCGGCGGTTGTCCGGCGCATCGGTCAGACACAGCCGGAAGTTGTAAGCCTGCACGCGCCGGTCGCCGCTGCCTTCCTCACCGGGCGAACCGCCATGAACGCCAGGCAACAGGCCGCTGGCCGGATCGCCGGGCGTCAGGTACGGGTCCACCGGCTTCAGGAATTGGTGCTGCGTGGCGCGCCGGGTCTGGACGCCATTAAGCGTCTCGCCATACTCCACGTTCGCTTCGCGGCCAACATGGTAACTCACGCCCGCCCTGGCCATGAGGTCGCCCTCGTAAGTGGCGTCGATGAACATCCGCCCGCGAAGCTCGCGCCCGCTCTCCATGCGAATGGACTCGATCCGACCGTCGCGCTTGACGACGCCGTTCCGCAAATCAAGCCGCTCGCTGAACACGACCGGCACCTTCAGCTCCGCCAGCCAGTCGCGGTAAATCCTCTCGGCGACGTGCGGCTCGAAGGTCCACATCGCCTCGCGTCCGCGGGCGGTGGCGACGGCGTCGCCGCCCTGCGCCTGGCCGGGGCGACGCTGAGTGAAATACTCCTCGCGGGTCTCCTGCTTCCACGCCTTCGGCTGGGCATAGTATTGAGCGATGCGCTCGTAAAACTCCCGCGCGATGCCGCCAATGGCCGCCTTGTTGCCGATGTCGGTCGCGCCCAACCCGCCGCTGGTCGATCCGCCGACGTGTTGGCCCGGTTCGATGAGAATGACGCTTTTGCCCATCCGGGCCGCCTGAATCGCCGCCGCCGCGCCGCCCGACGTGGCGCCGTAGATGACGAGGTCAAAGGTGTCGGCGGCTCGAGCGCCGGGTGCGGTCAGCAGGGAGCCCAGCAAACTGGCGAAGGCGAATATGAAGCCGAGCGCGGTACCGGAAATCGTGCTTCGTTGAAGGATTCGCCGGGATTGGAGAGGGCTCATGCGGGTCAGTTTCGAGGTCGTTGTGAAAGCGGCGAGGGATAAACGCCCGCCTGCTTTCGGGTCATTTGTGCTTGGAGAAACCTCAAGGCTCTCTCGAGGGAGCCGAAACATGGCAAGTCAGGCGAGCACTTTCTGAGGAGTTCGAAGTCGATCATCTGGGTAAGCGGTAATTGATCCACGGTCGGTTTATAGGTCCTGCCTCGTGGCATGTGTCGCGAAAGCCATTCTTTGACACCGCGGACTGCTTGCGGATCGTCCGTGAACTGGGTGGAAGGGTGAAGGCCATCTCGTTCCAGGCCAAAACGGTTCCTCAGCTTCCTCCCTGCCATGCGCGAAATGCAGGGCAGGAAGAACGCCTCGAACTCACGGTGCGCCAGCACGACCGCGGCTGGGAATGGCAGTCGTTGCTCCCCCACCCAGCGTGCCGCCAGCGGTGCCAAGTCCTTCGGACAGCCGTCGTCTTCGTCCCTCAGAATGAGCAAGGCCCCCGTCTCTGACTTCGAGCGTACGAGGCCGCACACCTTTTGAATGCCTCGTTCTTGATGCAGATTCTTCCCGCGTAAGGGTTCAGCCCAATGGAATGGTCCCAGTTTGAGGTCTCTCCACAGCCGCGCAACGAGGTTCAGCGCCGCCTGGCCATCCCCGTGCCCCTCCACCACCATGAAGCCCTTGGCCATCAAACCTCCGCGTCCTGCCCAGCGAAGAGCTCCGCCTGCAGCCCCTCCATGCTGATGATGTCTCCGACCGTCAGTAATCGCTTCCGGACCGATTCTCTTTGATCCAAGCGAATGGATCCCACCTGGGTCACGCCTTCGCGCCGGTCCACGACACGGATGTCGTCAATATCTAGCAATTCCAATAGCTCTATCGAATGTGTGGTCACCAGAACCTGCCCCTTGACGGAAGCTTGCTTCAAGTAATCAAAGAGCAGAGGAATCGCCCCCACATGGACCGTGAGTTCGGGCTCTTCGATGGCGATGAGAGTCAGCGGCGGCTTTTGCAGGAGAGCCGTGATGATTCCAGCCACTCTGAGAGTGCCATCAGATTCTTGGGCACTTTCGAACCACTTCTGCCGGTCTTTGCTCAGCCGCTGCGCTGTGGAGTGCCTGAATTCCGCGTTCAAGTAACCGCCTAACTGCTGAACGCGGAAATCAGTGATGTCCCCCGTGAGCTTTGCCAAAGCCGCGCGCAGGTCCGCCTCCGCTCCATTCGTCGTCATGTTCTGCAGGATGCTCGCCCAGTTCTGGCCGTGCTGCTTCATCGGCTTGGTGCCATCTGGTTTCTGAGGTTCACGGAGCGTGTCCGGGAAGATTGAATAGACACAAATACTTCGGAGCGCGTTGGCCAAAGGGGCAAAGCGCTCGTCACCCGCGAGCAAGGTGATTGCCAGACTTTGCTGTGTCACCTTTGGCCTGAGATCGCTCGGTCCATCCAGCCACACTCCGTCTTCGATGCGGAAGCGTGGCGATTGCAGGACTAGCTCGCCTGGCTTTCCCTTGGAGTTTCCAACGATCGCGGCCTCCTCCTCCTTGACCCGGAACTCCTCGGAGCGGTCTCCTGCTAGGGTGAAGGAATACGCGCCTGAAAAGTCAGCCTCCTCCATCACCATGCGGATGCTCAGGTTGTAAGGACGCCCTGAACTCCACCTTCGGACCGCGTTGATGCCATGCCGATTCGCGATGGCCTGTTCGAGGCCAACCGTCAGCGCCTCGGCTACAAAACGGAACACGTCGGCAACATTGCTCTTGCCCGCTCCGTTTTGGCCAACCAGCGCGGTCAAGGAACCCAAACGCAAGCGTACGTCTTCGCCCAGACTCCGAAAATTGCTGACGACTATTTCGGTTATCATGTCCTGATCAGTGCGACTAAGGTCGTCCTGCACTTTTGGCGGTCAAGGTCTTTAGCAACTCCGGTTCGGGCATCGATCGGGGCAGTTCGCAGCTCGTCACTGGACAGATCGCAGCGCGCGCCATTGCACATCCTTGATCGCCCCGGTGGTCTGGTAGGTGGCGATGCCGAACGGCTGGTTTAACTCGATTTCACCCGGCCGCACCGTGATGCGTTTCCCCTCGAGCTCCAGGTCCACCATCTTCAGGGAGCCGATCCAGGCCTCGAGCTTGGCCTTGGTCACGCGCACGCGCACGCGATACCAACGGTTCATCTCGAAGTTCAGGTACTTGGTGGTCTGGTTCAGGGAGGCGTCGTTGCCGTCGATGCTGGAAATGCCCACCACGCCGCCACCCCAGCCGCCCAGCAGAAAACTGCAGCAGGTGTCGCCCACCGGGAACGTCAGCGCGCAGAAGAAATCGCTGCCGGCGAGCTTCCGGGCGTCGAGGACGAGCTCATAATTCATTGTCGGCACGCCGTTGGTCTTGGCCAGGTTCACCCCGGTCAGCATGGCGCCCATGGTCAGGATCATCTGGCCCTTCTCGACCGCCACGTCGCCGTGGCCGGCGAAGTCCGTGATCGTCCAGCCGTCCAGCGAATGGCCGTCGAACAATGGATGCCAGTCTCCGGCCGGGAGCGGCGGCAATTCCTGGTCGGGCGATGCCGGCGGGTGCAGCGTCGGTTCGGCCTCTGTTGGCGCCGACGGTGGCGGCACGGGGACGGCGGGAGTCGCGGCCGTGACGGCCGGTGCCGTGGCCGCCGGTTCGGCCTGGGCCGATGGGGGAGGCGAGGATTTCGCGCATCCGCTCCCCAGCAGCGGAATCACGGCACAGGCAAGGGCCACGCCGCCGGTTCGGGCGGCTTTGAGCAAGTTGAGAGAGTTGATTTTCATAACGGGCTTAACCTGGATTATCTGGCTGGCGATTGTGGGAAGTCTTTCCGCCACGGCCAGCAAAAACGCAGGGCCCGTGCTCAAGACGAATCCGGTTCCGTCGTCACGGCCGCGCCCCGTCTGACGACGGCGGGTACGGGGTAGGGCGCCGCTGTGTCGGCGCCATGTGGCCCAGGCGCAGCTCGGGCCTGCCGGGGCAGGACGCCGCCGCCTTGGCACCCACTGGGCCGAGGCGCAGCTCGGCCTCTACCACGGTAGGGCGCCGCTGTGTCGGCGCCGTGGGGCGGAGGCGCAGCTCGGGCCTGCCGGAGCAGGACGCCGCTGCCTTGGCACCTACTCGGCCGAGGCGCAGCTCGGTCCTGCCGAGGCAGGACGCCGGTGCCTTGGCACCTACTGGGCCGAGACGCAGCTCGGCCTCTACCCGGGGTAGGGCGCCGCTGCGTCGGCGCCGTGTGGCGGAGGCGCAGCTCGGGCTTGCCGGGGCAGGACGCCGGTGCCTTGGCACCTACTGGGCCGAGACGCAGCTCGGCCTCTACCCCGGGGGGTAGGACGCCGCTGCGTCGGCGCCGTGTGGAGGAGGCGCAACTCGGCCCGGCCGGGACAGGACGCCGTTGCCTTGGCACCCACTGGGCCGAGACGCAGCTCGGCCTCTACCGGGGGGTAGGGCGCCGCTGTGTCGGCGCCGCGTTGCGGAGGCGCAACTCGGGCCTGCCGGGACAGGACGCTGCTACCTTGGCACCTACTGGGCCGAGACGCAGCTCGGCCTCTACCCGGGGGGTAGGGCGCCGCTGTGTCGGCGCCGTGTGGCGGAGGCGCAGCTCGGGACTGCCGGGGCAGGACGCTGGTGCCTTGGCACCCACTCGGCCGAGACGCAGCTCGGCCTCTACCCGGACGGTAGGACGCCGTCTGACGAGGGCGGGTACGGGCAATAAATAAGGGCCGGTTGCCCGGCCCTTGTGAAGTGTCAAAGTGATGCTATGCGCTCGACCTCAGGCTTTGCGCCGGGCCAAGAAGCCAACGCCAACCAAGCCGAGGCCCAACAGGGCAGCCGTTGTGCCGCCGTCGGGAACACTACTCCCAACCCACGTACTCCCGCCTGGTGTGGATGTACCGGTCAGGTTTTGAATGTGAGCGGCAGTCCTGTATACACCTTCGCCGCCAGCCGGCACGCTGAGGAAGTCAAAATCCGCGGGGTCCAAATCTACGGAGGCCATGCTCAGCTTAACAGTCAGCGAGTCGTTATCCGAGAACACGCCGTTCCCGAAGCCGAAAACAAAGTCATACTTGCCGTCGCCGTCTGCTTTCTGACTGTCTGTGCCAAAGGCATAAGAGTATACACCCACACCCACGTCAGAGTCGTACGCCTGGGTGAGAGATCCGGTCAAAGCTGGATCGACATTGAAGAACCAACCAAGGCCATTGCCAACGCCGCCAACAAACTCGCCGCCCGTGAGGCCAATTGCCTCCATTTTAAGCAGCACGTCATTCCCCGAGTCGGTGAAGGTCGCCCGCAGCCAAGGTGTCTGGCCAGTGGGAGAATTGCCTGAAAAGGCATAATCCAGATCCATCACGATGGCATTCGCCACCTGCCCCGCCGCCAAGCCTGCCAAGCAGGCCGTAGTTAGTAAGAGTTTCCTCATAGGCACCCTTCGTTTCTTCGTTTATCCGTCGTTCGTCTGTTGGTTTTCGTTGTTTCGCCGCCGTCCGCCAGTACGACCATCAGCACGGGCCATGCCGGACATCGCCTCAACCGCCAGAAATGGGGGGGGGTAGCTACTTAAAGGTCTGATAATCAGCTTATTGTGTCCTGGAAGCAAACTGTCCGTGGCGGACGCCATCCGGGCCCCGTCGAGCCGGAGTGTAAACCGCACCGACAGGCGTTGGGTCGCCGGGCCGCGTGACGCGGCAGACTCCAGCTTAACCGTTTGATAAACAGCCACCTGAAACATGGCGTCCGGCTGTCAACCGGTCCGACAAGGCGTGGGAAACCGCCGCCGCATTCTCAACCCGCTTCAAACGAATGAGTTGGGGCTGGAGTTCGCCCTGGAGTGTCGCCCTACCGACATGTCAGCGCCGTCTCACGACGGCGGCTACGGGGTAGTCGCGGACGTCGGTCCGCGCTGCTACCGCGGTAAGGGGCACGTCCGCCTCTACCCGGGGTAGGGCGCAGCTGCCTCGGCACCCACTGAGCCGAGGCGCAGCTCGGCCTCTACCCGGACGGTAGGGCGCCGCTGTGTCGGCGCCGTGGGGCGGAGGGCAGGTCGGGCTTGCCGGGGCAGGACGCCGCTGCCTTGGCACCTACTCGGCCGAGGCGCAGCTCGGCCGCTACCGCGGTAGGGCGCCGCTGTGTCGGCGCCGGGGGGGGGGGAGACGCAGCTCGGGCTTGGCCGGGGCAGGACGCCGCTGCTTTGGCACCTACTCGGCCGAGGCGCAGCTCGGCCTCTACCGAGGTAGGGCGCCGTCTCACGACGGCGGCTACGGGGATCACGATTCCCCTGCCCCCGGCTGCGTGGCGAGCGGCACGCCCGCGGCGATGAAATCGGTGAACCACGCCTCCGGTTCCGCGCGGAAACACCAATCGCGACCCCGCCAGCGGAAGCCGAGTTCGCCGGCGTGCAAGGCCTGGTTGGGCAGCAACAGCCGCGCCCGTTGCGCCGCACTGAGCCGGCCTTCGACGAACGCCAGATAGGCCATTTCGTCGCCGCCGTAGAGCTTGTCCCCCACCAGCGGGTGCCCGAGGTGAGCCAGGTGAATCCGAATCTGATGCTTCCGCCCCGTCAAAGGCCGGACGCGCAGCAGACCGAACCGGCCTTCCGGCCGGCGAAACGCGCGCTCGAGCCGCCACCCGGTCTGGGCCGGCGCGCCGTCGGCACACACGCGGTCCTTGATGGCCACGGGACTGGCCGGGTCGCGTCCGAGCGGGGCGTCCACGATCCCGGCGGTCGGGGTGCGGGACCCCATGCACGATCGCCTGGTAGGTCTTCGTGACCGCCCGGATCTCCCAGATGCGCCGCACTTGGCGCGCGGACTCGACGGTCTTGGCGCACAACACCAACCCGCTGGTTTCGCGATCCAGCCGGTTGATCAACTGCGGGTGGCTGCCCGGGCCCAGATGGAGTCGGACGCGGCCGATGAGGCTCGAACGCGCGTCGCCCTTGGTCGGATGGCAGACCAGGTCCGCGGGCTTGTTGAGAACCAACAAGTCGTCGTCTTCGAACACTACTGACACGAGATCGCTCAAGCTTCGCGCCCACCGAGGCGTGGCTCAGCTTAGCAGGTTCACCCGGCTCCGGGCACCGGGATTGCATACAAAACGTCTCGATTGCGACCTTATGTGTGCAGCCGCGGGAGACGAGGTTCCTGGGAATGGGGCGGCGCGGACCGGAAGCTGGGACCGCTTTGGCGTGGCGAAACCTCGTGCAATCGGTTCTGATTCCGGACGTGAGCCCGGCTTGCAAGCGACGCTTCGACCTTCCGTTGCCGGCCGTTCTGGCCATTGGCGCGATGGCGATCATGACCGGTTGCCGGCGTGAATCCGCGCCCGGAGGCGAATCCGCCGCTCCGAGCACCCAAGCCCGGGCGGAGTCCGCGGCCCGGCTGGCGCAGCTCGAAGCGCGGGAGGGTCGCGTGGACGAAACCGTGTGGGCGAAAGAGCTGCTGGCCCAGCGCTGCGGCCAGGTCTTCGAGACCCTCTGGGACGCCCTGAACGCCGCCACCAACAAGCTCGGCCTGGCCGCAAACTTCCCGGTCGGCGAAATCGTCCTGGGACGCTGGCCGACCCCGCAATTGCTGCCGCACGACGTCGAGGTCCGAGAATCGACCGGCAGGGGCGCCGTGCTGTCCGCCGGGGATTGGCGGCGGTTGGTGGACGCGTTCACGGCCGCTGGCTGGCAGCTCGAACAGACCGAGTTTCGACACAACGCCTTCGACCCCGATGCCGCCGGTCGGCCTCGCCAAAGCCGCTTCTACTTCAGCGCTCACCTGGCCAATGGCCGCGTTCCCGAAAGGGCCATCCTGGTGGGCGACCTGTTGGTGGATTGGCAACCGACCGGGAATCCCAACGCCCCGGCGACGGTGAAGCGCATCGATGCCAGCCGGCTCACGATCCAGACGCGGCGCGGCGAACCGCCGTTCCAGCTCGTGCAGGCGGAGGACATCGAGCCGCCGGAGCGCTTCGATCCCATCGACCCGCTCATCCTTTACGACCTCGACGGCGATGGCTTGTCCGAAGTCTTGCTGCCTTCGGAGAACCTGGTCTTCCGCCGGCGCGACACCGGCCGTTACGAGGGGGAGCCGCTGCTGGCGACCGCGCCGCGGATGAACTTCACCTCGATGGTGGCGGACTTCGATGGCGACGGGAACGCCGACTTGTTGTTTGCCACAGTCGCGGGATTGACCCTCTTTCCTGGTTCGGCGAAAGGCACATTCGAGCAACCCGGCCGGGCGGTGTGGCGGGCGCCGATGCCGTTGAAGAACGTCATGACGCTGACGGGCGGGGACATTGACCGTGACGGCGACCTCGATCTCTTTCTCGGCCAGTACAAGGTGCCCACGCTGGGTGCGATCCTGCGGCCGCACTATTACGACGCCAACGACGGCTATCCGGCGTACCTGCTGTTGAACGACGGCCAGGGGAATTTCACCGACGCCACGGCTGCCGCGGGGCTGGATCAACGGCGCCGCCGGCGGACGTACGGTTCCTCGTTCGTCGATCTCCAAGGCGACGGAAAACTCGACCTGGTGGTGGTGAGCGATTTCGCCGGGGTGGACCTGTACCGGAACGACGGCCACGGTCGATTCGCGGACGTGACCCGCGAGTGGGTGGCCGAACCGCACGCGTTCGGCATGGCCCACGCATTCGCCGATTTCAACGCCGACGGCCGGCTGGACTTGCTCATGTTGGGCATGAACTCGCCGACGGTGGACCGGCTCGAACACCTGGACCTCACGCGCCCGGATGCCCGGGACGATCCGGCGATGCGGCGGGCGATGACTTACGGCAACCGGCTGTACCTGGCGCGGCCGGGTGGCGGCTTCGAACAGACGGCGCTGAGCGACTCGATCGCGCGCTCCGGTTGGTCCTGGGGCCCGGCGGCGGCGGATTTCGACAACGACGGTTTCCCGGACGTGTACATCGCCAACGGACAGGAAACCAAGCAGACGGTGCGCGACTTCGAGCCGGAGTTCTGGCTGCACGACATTTACATCGACGAATCGGTCGATGACGTCACCGCGAGCGCGTACTTCCTCAACAAGTTCACGCGCACGCGCGGCGCGGGCTGGTCGTACGGCGGCTACGAGAAGAACCGATTCTACCTGAACTGCGCGGGCCGGAGTTTCCTCGAAATCGGTTACCTGCTGGGGGTGGCGCTCGAAGAAGACTCGCGCAACGCCGTGGCCGACGATCTGGATGGCGACGGCCGGCCGGACCTGCTGGTGACGACGCACGAGCTGTGGCCCGCGGTCCGACAGACCTTGCGGATTTACCGGAACACGCTGCCGGACACCGGCCACTGGATCGGTTTCCGGTTTCGCGAAGCGGGCGGCGGGCGCTCGCCGGTGGGCGTAAGCGTGGCCATCCAGTACGGCGACCGGCAGGCGGTGCAATCGCTCGCGACCGGCGAAGGCTTCCGGTCGCAGGCGGCCGCCACCGTGCATTTCGGGTTGGGATCAGCCGGGCGGGTGGACCGCGTCGTGATCCGGTGGCCGGGCGGGCAGACCAGGACGTTGCGCGAGCCGGCGATCGATCGTTACCACGCCATTCCGGCACCGACCGCCGAGTCCGTGGCGCCCTGACACCGGCGCCAGCATCCGTTTCTCAAAGTCGGTTCGTCCGACCACCGTCGAATTGGGGGACGCAACCATTCTGGAAATTGGCCGCGCGACCGTCCTGTGATGGGGAGCGCAACCGCCCTGTGAGGGGGAGTGCGACCTTCCTGTGAGGGGGAGCGCGACCGTCGCGGTCGCTCCGGTCGGCGTCGCGCCGACCGTTCTGCGCCAACGCCCGCCGCCTCTGACCTTCGGGCTGGCAACGCCCAGCGCCCGGAGGTGCTCCAAAGGCCACGAGATTGAGTCAGGAAAGCTGGTCTGGACGCGGGCTCAGCGGGCCAGGATGTAGCCTGTGCGGTCCCGGTACCAGATGTAATCCTGCTTGCCCGCGGGGTCGAAGGGCAGGGTCGAGAACGAGTACTTCACCGGATAGACCGAGCGGGCGCTCCGCCACTTCTTGATTTCCGCGTGTCCGTCGGCAAACGAGAAGCCGCAGGCCCCATTGTGGTACGAGGCGGGCAAGTCGCCCCACTGGCCGGCAACGCCGCCCGGCGAGGGAGGGTCGCAAACGAAGAACGCGTCGTTGATCGAGTCCGGGTGTTCGTCCACGGTCACCCAGGTCATGGTGGGTTGCACGACATCCGTCATGCGGATGAATTGCCGGTACTGTCCGTCATTCCAGCTCAGTCCGCGCGCGGTGTTGTCGTTGGGGTCGTTGTTCGAGCGGCCGAACAGGCGGTTCATGGAATTGCTCCGCAGCCGCTGCGTCCAGCCCTTGGCCTTTTGCGCCCCGCTCAGGTATTTGTCCGCCGGACATTTGTAGATGCCGAGGGCGTTCGCCGTGTACTGGGCCAACACGCCGTTCTTGACCCAGTCCACGTTCGTGTTGCTGACGTCGTCGATCCCGGTGCCCGCCCCCCAGGTCATCACGTTGTTGACCCAGTTGTTGAACTTCCGCGAGCTGATGGCGTCTTCGGTGCCGGGGATGGTGAAGTTGTTCGGATAGCGATCGGTGAAATCGCCGGCGTACAGGTGGACGGCCAGGATGAGCTGCTTGTTGTTGCTGATACAGGCGATGCCCGTGGCCTTGGCTTTCGCCCGGGCGAGGGCCGGCAGGAGCATCCCCGCCAGGATGGCGATGATGGCGATGACCACGAGCAACTCGATGAGCGTGAAGCCAGATCGGCGGGATCGCAGACACAAAGTTTTCATAGCAGTGTTTAGGCGAACTACCGGACATTGCCGCGCCGGCCCGGAAAATCAAGCCCGGCGTGCTCGATTCGCCCTGCGCTTTTCAGGGCACATCGAAAGGCGTTGGGCCCGAGCCGGCCACCGGCTGGATTTCGCGACCGGGCGGGTCCCGGCGGCCACGTTTCGGTTTGCGTCGGGCGCGGTTCTCTGGCATTCACCCGCCCCAGTATGCGTAATCACTTTCGGGCGGCCCTGGCGGCCGTGTGGGTCTGGGGATGCGCGGCGGGGGCGCCGGCAACCGCCGCGGAGGCGGCCTCGCCGGTGCTGCTCCAATGGCACTTCCTCGGCACGGCCCGGCTGGCGCAGGACACCAACGCGGTCCGGCTGCGGACGGTGCTGGCCCAGCCCACGACCCGGAGCCTGCTGGAGCAGACCACCGCCCGCCTGGCCGCCGCCACGATGCTGACGCGTCCGTTCTTCGACGCCCTGGTGACGGCCGAATCGTTCGGTGAAGTCGGCGGCGGCGCCGGCACCCCCACGCAGTGGCGGTTGGCATTGCGGCTGCCCGCCGATCCGGGCAACCGGTGGGCGGCGGACTGGCCGAAGCTGACCCGCGCGCTCGGCATGGCCCAGGGCGAGGCCGCGTATGCCGACGGCTGGCTGGTGGGCGGCGTGAGCACCGGCAACGGCTCGCCGGACCTCAAATCGTTGCGCGCGCGCGCCGTCGGCAGTGGCCCGACCGAAGCCTGGCTGGAAGGGGTGGCGAACCTGCCGCGGCTGGCGGCGATTTTCGGCTGGCCGGCCAACGTGACCTGGCCCGAGGCGCATTTCGCCCTGACGGGTCGGGGCCTGAACGTCCGCACGACGGCCCGGCTGGCGTTTGACCGCGCGCTGGAGCTGCCGCTCGAGGCGTGGCGCATCCCGACGAACACGGTGCGCGAACCGCTCTCGAGCTTCACCGCCGTCCAGGGGCTGCGGAACTGGCTGGCCGCGCAGCCCGTGCTGACGGAACTGGGTCTGCCGGCACCCAATCAGGTCTTCGAGTGGACGCAGGCGCAGGTGCCGTATCAGACCCAGTTCGCCTGGCAGATGCCGGAGGCCGGAGAACGCATCGCCGCGCTGCACACGAAGCTGCTGCCCGTCGCCCGCGCGCACGTGCCGTGGTTGGATCTTGGGCGGGTGGAGTACGATCCCGTCCATCATCGCCTTTCCTGGCTGGGCTTCCCGGTGATCGTGCCGTTCATCACCCCCGCCGCCGACCAGGGCTTTGTCGAGGCCGGCATCTTTCCGGTCGTGAATCCGAAGGCGACCGCGCCGCCCGAGTTGTACGCCCAGATTCTGGGTCGGAAGGACCTGGTGTATTACGACTGGGAACTGACCCAGCCGCGGCTCGACGACTGGCTGGCGCTGCAGGCGCTGCACGGGATCGTGGCCGGCTACGCGCCGCCGTTGACGAATCAGGTGGTATTGGCGTGGCTGCAGGACACCAACGTCACGCGGAATCTGGGGAATTCCGTGACCGAAGTGACCCTGGCCTCGCCGCGTGAACTGGGCGCCGTGCGCACGTCGGCCGTCGGTTTCACCGCCTGCGAAATCCTGCATTTCGCCCAATGGGTGGGCGGGGCGCGGTTCCCGCATTGGACCCCGCCCCAGCCCGCGATCGCGGTTCACCGGTCGGGACCACGCACCAACGCGCCCCCGGCGCGGCCCGCCAATTCCAAGCCGCTGCGCCGGGCCGCCGTGCCCCCGGCCAAACCCTGACCCGCCATGCTCAAACTCGGTGTCAACATCGACCACGTCGCCACGCTCCGCGAGGCGCGCTATCGCGGGTCCGAGGCCGGCGAACCGGACCCGGTGGCAGCCGCGCTGGCATGCGAAGCCGCCGGGGCGCACGGCATCACCGCCCATCTCCGCGAAGACCGGCGGCACATCCAGGATCGCGACGTCTGGCGTTTGCGGGCCGCGATCCGGACGCGGCTCAACCTCGAAATGGCCAACGTGCCCGAGATCGTGGACATCGCGCTGCGACTCAAGCCGGACATTGTGTGCCTCGTGCCCGAACGACGGCAGGAGGTGACCACCGAAGGCGGCCTCGAAGTGGCGGGCCAGCTCGAGGCCTTGACCGACACGCGCCGGCGCCTGAACGACGCCGGGATCGAGGTCAGCCTGTTCATCGCGCCCGACACCGCCCAGGTCGAGGCCGCCGCGCGTACCGGCAGCCAGTTCATCGAACTCCACACCGGCGCGTTCGCGGAAGCCTTCGCCGACGCCCCACGGCGAACCCAGGAGCTCGGGCGGCTCATCGCCGCCGCGAACCAGGCCCACGCGCTCGGGTTGCGCGTCAACGCCGGGCATGGTTTGAACTACGCGAACCTCGCCGCCTTGCACGCGGTGCCGCACCTGGTCGAGTTGAACATCGGCCACAGCATCGTCAGCCGCGCGGTGTCCACCGGGCTCGAGCGCGCGGTGAAGGACATGCTGGCGCTAATGGCGGCGTACCCCGGCTGAACATGGTCGCCGGCGTGGGCATTGACATCATCGAGGTGGCGCGCATCGCGGCGGCGGCGGAGCGCTTCGGCGACCGCTTCCTGCAGCGCATTCTCCGACCGACCGAAATCGCCTACTGCCGCTCGTTCGCCCGCCCCGCGCCGCACCTCGCGGCGCGATTCGCCGCCAAGGAGGCGATCTCCAAAACCTTCGGCACCGGCATCGGCGCGGCCCTGGGCTGGCAGGACATGGAGGTGGCGCGGCACCCGTCCGGACAGCCTTACCTGATCCTCCACGACGGCGGTCAACGCCTGCTCGCGGAGCGCGGCGGCGGTGAAATCCACCTCAGCCTGAGCCACACCGAGAACTACGCCACCGCGGTGGCCGTCTGGGACCAACCGTGAATGCCGGTCCGGCCACCGCCACGCGGATCCGTTGGCTGGTGATTGGCTACGGGAACACGCTGCGGGGCGACGATGCGGCGGGCCCGCTCGTGGCCGAGCGCGTGGCCGGCTGGCAAAGGCCGGACGTGGAAGCGCTGGCGGTTCCTCAACTCACCCCCGAACTGGCCGCCTCCCTCGCGGGAGCAGATGCGGTCGTTTTCGTGGACGCCACCGTGCGCGCCCGGTCGGTGGGTCTTGACGAACTGGCGGCGGATGCGAACGCCGCGCGCCTGGAACACGCCGCCACGCCGCCCGCCCTCCTGGCGCTCGCCCGGAAAGCCTTCGGCCGGGCTCCGCGCGCCTGGCTCCTCACGATCCCCGCGGAGCGACTCGATTTCGGCGCCGCGTTGTCGCCGTTGGCGGCCGACGGTGTCGCCACCGCGCTGGCCGAGTTGGAGAGACTCCTGCGGGTGCGGCCGGTCGCCGCGGTCACGACGAAGCCGCCAGCCGCCGCCGACCCGACGGTGGTTGCGCCGCCGCTGCCCGGAACCAGGCGGCGGGCAGTCATCGATGTCGGCACCAACTCGGTGAAACTCCTGATTGCCGACGTGGCGGGTGAGCGCGTCAGCCCCGTCAGCGAACACAGCCAGCAGACCCGGCTGGGCCGGGGTTTTTACGAAACGCGCGTGCTCCAGCCGCAGTCGATCGCCGACACCGTGCGCGTGATTGCGCGGTTCGCCGCGCTGGCCACGCAAACGGGGGCCGCGCACGTCCGCATCGTGGCCACCAGTGCGGCGCGCGAGGCCACGAACGCCGACGACCTCCGCCGGGCGGTGCGCGCAGCCACCCGCCAGGAACTCGAGATCCTCCCCGGTGAACTCGAGGCTCGCTGGGGTTTCGCCGGCGTGATGTCGGACCCGCGCCTGGCCGGGCGGACGGTTCTGTTGCTCGACGTGGGCGGGGGCAGCAGCGAGTTCATCCTGGGCCACGGGCGTCAGGTCTGCCACCAGGGGAGCTACCCGCTCGGCGTCGTGCGGTCGCTCGAAACCCTGCAGGTGTCCGAGCCGCCACGACCCGACGACCTGGCGCGCGGCCAGCGAGAGGTGAAGGATTTCCTGGCCACCCGGGTGGTTCCCGATCTCGAACCCGCCCTGGCGGGCCTGCGCAGCGAAGGCGTCCAACTCGTCGGCACGGGCGGAACCGCGACGGTTTTGGCCGCCCTGGCGCTGCGGTTGGAGAAGTTCGACCGCGAAGCGTTGGACGGCTTCACGCTCACCCGCTGCCAGATCGCGGAGCGGTTGGAACAACTGTGGTCCTTGCCGCTGGCTCGCCGCCGGCAATTGCCCGGCCTCCCGCCGGAGCGCGCCGACGTGATTCTGACCGGCACGCTGATTTACGACACGGTGATGGCGACGTTCGGCTTCGACACCCTGCGGGTGACCACGCGCGGGCTGCGCTATGCCGCTTTGATGGAGCCGGCGCCCTGACGCGGGTCGTCAACCCAGCAACGCCGCCAGCTTCGCACCCAAGGCCGCGGCTTGGTCGCCCGTTCCGCGGAGTTCGGCGCGCCGGGCCGGGCCGTGGCGGAAGGACACACCCCGCAGGCGAAGCGTTTCACCCGCCACCTCGGCAAAAGCGGCCACCGGACTCTGGCAACCGCCGCCCATCGCGTGGAGGAACGCGCGTTCCGCCGTGACGCAGCGGAACGTGTCGCCGTGATTGAGCCGCGCGCATAGCGCCGCGGTGCGTTCGTCGGCCACGCGGACCTCGAGGCCGATGGCGGCCTGACCGACGCACGGCAGCATTTCCTCCGGCGACAGCGCGGCCGCCAACAAACCCGCCGGCACGCCGGCGCCGCCGGCGCCAGGACCGACGAGCCGCCCGTCCGATTGAAGGCCAAAACCCAGCCGCGCGAGGCCGGCTGCCGCGAGCAGGGTCGCGTCCCATTCCGGCTGGTCGGCGAGTTTCTGCAGGCGGGTGCCGACGTTGCCGCGAATCTCGACGACGGTCGCTTGCGGTCGGGCGACGAGCACTTGTTCGCGGCGCCGCGTGCTGCTGGTGGCAAGGGTGGCGTCGGCCGGCAAGCCGGCCAGGGTCAGGCCCGGCGCAAAGCCGCGTCCGGCCGGGGCGGGTGCGCGGCGATAGACGAGCACATCGCGTGGATCGGCGCGTTCCAGCACCGCGCCGAGTTCCAGGCCGGCCGGCAGGTCGGTCGGCAGGTCTTTCAGGCTGTGAACCGCGAGGTCGGCTTCGCCCGCGAGCAGCGCCACCTCGAGTTCCTTGGTGAACAGCCCCTTCGGCAAGGACGGGTCCGACTTCGCCATCGACGCCTTCTGGAGTTTGTCGCCGGTGGTCTTGACGATCTTGAGCTCGAATCGCGCGTGCGGGAACGCCGCGCGACAGAGAGCCGCAACCGTGTTGGCCTGGGCGAGCGCGAGCGGACTGCCGCGCGTGGCGATGCGAATGGGGGCTTCAGTGGACATCAAGCGGGAATGCCGGCGGCCGGGAACGCCGCGGCCAAAATCGCAGGCGCGTTTGCGGAAACGAATGAAGGCGCCACGCGCTCGGAGCGCGGGGGTCCAACCTGCGTGGGCCAGGGTACGACCCGCACCGGCCGGCCGCCGGCCGTGCGGCGAGCGTGGCGTCGCGTTCAACCGTCATAGGCCAGGCGGGCAACGGGGGGCGCTGCCGGATTTGGCGGCGCGCTCAAGAGACCGTGTACGCGCTCGCGGATGATGGCTTCGCACCGCGCGATCTCCTCCTGGCGCTGGCGCATCGCATCGCTGGCGATGGCCTGGAGATCGTCGATGTCGTAGAGGAACACGCCCTCGAGCCGGTTCACGGCGGGGTCGATGTCGCGGGGCACGGCGATGTCGATCAACAAGACCGGTTGCCCGCGGCGCAACGGCAGCAGGGGCGCCAGGCGGGCCGCATCGATCACGTAACCGGGCGCGGCGGTGCTGCTGATGATGATGTCCACGCCGGCGAATTCGGCGGACCAATCGGCGAACGGCACGGCGCGCCCGCCCAACTCGGACGCGAGGGCGGCGGCGCGATCGAACGAGCGGTTGGTGACGAGGATGCCCTTCGCGCCGCGGGACAACAGCGCCTTCGCGGCCTTCTCGCCGGTGTCCCCGGCGCCGATGATGAGGACGGTGCTCCGGGCGAGCGTCTCGAAGATCTTGCCGGCGAGATCGACCGCCACCGAGGCGACCGACACGGTGCCGCGCTGGATGCCGGTTTCGGTGCGGATGTGTTTGGCGACATTGAAGGCGCGCTGGAAGGCCTTGTTCAGCCGCCGGCCCGTGGCCTGGCACTGGAGCGCGAGGTCGTACGCCTTTTTGACCTGGCCGAGAATCTCCGTTTCGCCGAGCACCATCGAGTCCAGGCCGCTCACGACTTTGAACAGGTGCTCGAGACTGTGCGGTTCGCCATGCGTATAGACCTCGCTGGTCAGCGGCTCGCGGAAGGCGTGGGTGTCGAGGAGGAACTGGCGGATCGCCGCGGTGGCGGCGGCCGGCTCCTGTTCCGTGACGGCATAGACCTCGACGCGGTTGCAGGTGGAGACGATCACCGCCTCCTGCGCGAGCCCGTCGCTGCGCAGGCGGGCCAGCGCGGGCGGGATGGCCGGTTCGGCGAAGGCGAGCCGCTCCCGGATTTCGACCGGGGCGGTGCGGTGGCTGAGTCCAACAACGACGACCGGCATGGCTCAAGGGTGATGGATGACCGAGGAGATGTTGGAAATCCAGAAGGTCAGCATCACGAAGGCGAACGTGCCCATGACGCCCCAGGCGAAGCTGCGGCCGCCGCGCGTGGCCCGGGCGCGCGCGACCAGCAGGCTCAAATACATCAGCCACACGAAGAACGACCAGACGATCTTGGCATCGGGCTTGAGATAGACGCCCTTCTCCCGCTTCAACCAGCCGGCGCCGAGGATCAAACCCAGCGTGAGCAGAACGAAACCCACCTGCAGCAAGCGCCAAATGATGGCGTCGAGCCGCTGCAGCGAAGGCAGAAACGCCAGCGCGGCGCGGAGTTTGTTCCGTTTCAGGTCGCGTTCCTGCGTCAAGTACATCAGGCCCGCCACGCCCGCCAGGCCGAAGGCGCCGTAAGCGAGCAGGGTCAGCGACGCATGCAGGCTGGCGGCCGGGGCGTGAAACGCCGGCTCCGGACCGTGCTTGTCGAGCTCCGGCATCAGGGCGAAGACCCCCAACCCGAACAACAGCGGGGCGGCAAACGCGCCGATGAAACGGAAGCGCCGCACCAGGCCGAACGCCAGGTAGGCGGTGACCACGGTCCAGCCGACGAAGAGGGTGGCCTCGTATAGGTTGGTGACGGGGCAGCGCTGAAACGAGAACCCGCGCTTGATCATGGCGATCGTGTGCAGCCCCATGCCCGCCAGCAGGAGGATGTACAGAACGCGGTTGTCCTGCCGGAATCCCCGCCGCCACAGGAACACGGCATAGACCGTGGCGATGCCGTACAGCGCCACGGCCAACAGAAAGAAGTTGCGGTCGGTCAAGCCAGACACGCCGCTAATGTAAAGGCCCCGCCGCCGCGTTTCGAGACTTTCCTTGCGGAATCCCGGGCGCATGGCTTGATCCATGGCGGGCAACAGGCTATAGCTGAGGCCTGTAAATCGCATCCATGACCACCAAACGTACCGTCAAATCCCACCGATGATGAAACCACGCCCAATCCCAAACCCAACCAGACTGCACCTCGCGTTCTGCGCCGTCTCGCTCGCGGTGCTCGCCTCCGCGTCGGCGGCGCCAGCCGGTCCCACACCCCAGATTCCCGATGGCGGCGGCGCCCCGGGACCGTTTCCGAACACCTCCGTCTCGGCGGTGAACGTCATCGCCAAGGGCAGCACCGTGTTCAACAGCAGCGTGGAGGTTCCGGGACTCGACGGGCAGGGCCCGATCCCGTGGTCCGTGAATCGTTACAACCGCGGGGACTTCGCACTCCGGCTCTCGCCCGGCAATCCCACGGCGGCGCTCGACAACCTGAACCAGGGCTTCATCGAGTTCGGCGACAGTGCCCCCGGGATCGCCGCAAGCCAGGCCTGGCGGCCCAGCCGGCTGCTCGGGGTGCTCCTCCCCACCGCCCGCCAGAACGGGCCGGTGGATTGGGGCGATGGCGAGGGGCCGTTCTTTCCCACGATGGGCATCTCCTGGGCCTCGTCCGGCCCCGGCTACAGCATGACCGACGGCAGCTTCGGCACGGGCGACCTCGACATCAATACGGGTCGCGCCGGCACGCACGCCTCGAGTCCGGAAGCGAATTTCAGTTTCTCAACCGCCTGGTTCCCGTTCGACCAAGGCTGGCTGGGGGGCGATGTCGCGGGTCCGAACACGGAGGGAGCTTCGGCGTGGACCGCTCCCAACGCGCACGCCGCCGGATTGTCGGCCGGCCTGGTCAAGTGGCTGCAGTACCCGGCCGACAGCGGAACGTATGGCGGCCTGGCCGAGCTCCGGTTGCCCGGCGTCAATGCCTGGGAGGACGGCATGGTGTTCGCGACCTCTTCGGACGGGGGCAGTGACGTGAATATTGTCGGGGTCTCGCCCAAGCCGGATGGTTCGGCGTGGCTGGTGACGATTCGCGAAGACGCCGCCACGGAGGCCGAAACGCTGGCCGATGCCGGGCAGTCGGAATTCCAGTTTGTTTACGTGCCCTTCGACGCCCCGCGGCTCATCGGCGGTGCCATCGCCGGTGCCGATGGTGCCAAGCGGAAGGCCGCCGGCGACTTCAGCGTGACGCGCACCGGCACGGGCAGTTACGAACTCACGATTCCCGGCAAGACCGGTTCGGACGGGACGTTGTTGCTGCAGGTGGCCGACCTCGAACCGGGCACGGCGGAACCGCTCGCCGCGCGCGCGTTCCTCAGCTACGAATTCAAGGACGGGAAGTTCGTGATCCAGTCGCGCCGGACGACCACCGAAACGACGGCGGACCTGGTGGACGCCAGTTTCTACGTGGCCTGGGTCGATTTCACCGCGCCGCTTGCGCCGCCGGACGGTCCCCGCCTGCGCAGCCTCGCAGCCGTGGCCGTCTCCGGTGAAGGCGTGGCGGCCAAGGAATCCGGCATCGCCGCGAACACCGACGCCTCCGAAGTGCTGGTGACCTACATCGACTCGGCGAACTTCGGCGGGTACACCGACCCGATCACGCAACAGTTTGCCGTCTCGGCGATGGTGGGCCGCTTCTACGACCCGGCCACGCTCACCCCCACGAGCGACCCGTTCGTGATCTTCGGCAGCCCGGTGGGCGCCCTCAGCCGATGCGACGTGAAGTACAACCCGGTCGCGAAGCAATACGTCGTGGTGTCCAACGCGCGCGGGGATGGCGACCTCGGCTTGGACGTGCCGCTGATCGCCTTGGTCAACCCGGCCGCCGTCGCGGGCGGCAACTCCCCGGTCGCCAAGGCCTGGGTGCATCAGCCGGACACCGACCAGTCCTACGACGACATCGCGGTGGCGGTCAGTTCGAAGAATGGAAACTTCCTGCTGGTGGCCGAGCGCAAAGCCGCCGGCGAAGGCGAGTCCACCGTCGGCTGTCTCTACGACAAGGCCGGCACCCGGCTCACCGCGCCCTTCACGCGACTTGACCTGCTGCAGTCCGTCGGTGACGAGGACGATCCGGACGTGACCTACCTCGAAGGGCGGGACGCGTTTCTGTACGTCTCGAACACCGACAACTCCGACGGTTCCACCGGCACGCTCCACAACCGCATCGTGGGCTCGATTGTGGATCCCGTCCCCGACGGCCAGGGCAAGCTGGTGGTTCGCACCGAACAACCGCTTTCGGACGGACTCCCGGAAGGCCGGGCGGAAGGCCATCCGGCGTCGCTCCTGAACCCGTTCGACGGCCAACTCCTCACCGCGTATGACGCCGGCAACGGCACCGCCCAAGGGGATTTGTCGTTCTTTGACCTGGGCACGGCACCGGGTTTCGTCTTCACCGCGGCGCAGCCGGAGATTCCCTACCTCGACGGCACCAGCGGCAATCCGTTCAATCACCAGCACCCGCAGCTTGCGGCCGATCCGGAACACGGCGTGATCGTGGTCGGCTTCAACGCCACCGGCAGCACGGTGGGCCTGCCGGAAGCCTATGTGTTCCGCGTGCTGGGCCCGGACGGCCACCCGCTCCGGAGTCAACTGGGTGCGCCGTATTTCCTCGCGGATTCACCCGGCGGCCTGGGCACCAGCGCCAACTACCACAACGTGAAGTACTCGCCCGTCAGCCAGTCCTTCCTCGCCGCGTTCACCAGCAACCCGGGCATCACCTACCTGGCGGCCTTGCAGGTCACCTCGTCGCACCTGGCGCCCGGGACACCGCCCAGCCTCGCGGTTACCGCCCAGGGCGGCAGCGTGGTGCTCACCTGGCCCGCCAGCGCGACCGGTTTTGACCTGCAGGCGACGCCCACGTTGTCGCCGGTCGCCTGGCAACCGGCCGGATTGACGCCGACGGTCGAAGGCGACGTGAACAAGGTCACCGTGCCGGCCACCGGCGCGACTCGGTTCTTCCGGCTGGTCAAGCCGTAACAGCCTCGCGGCCCGTTGCCGCCGAACGCAAGGCGCGGAACCGTCGCCCGGTTCCGCGCCTCTTTTGCAGGCGGACGTCATCGCGGGCAGGACGGGCGGAAGTTCAACCGGCCAGGCTCCGCGAATTGACTGGCCGGGGAGCAATCGACCATGCCTCCCGTCTAATCCCAGTTGCCGGCCACGACGGCTGGCCACACTGTCATCGCATTGCTCAGCCATGAAGCGAATTCTCTTTGCCCTGGGTTTGATTATGATCGCCGCCGGAACCCACGCCGCATCGCCGCGCGCGGCCGACTGGAACAAGGTCGAGGAGGCCATCAAACAGGGTCTGCCTCAAACCGCGATCACCAACCTCCAGCCGATCATCCAAGGCGCGCTCGCCGACCAGGCCTGGGCCGAGGCGACCAAAGCCATCTGTCGCCGGATCGCCCTTGAAGGCCAGATACAAGGCAACCGGCCCGAGGAAAAGATCGTCCGGCTCGAGGCCGAGCTGGCTCAGGCACCGGCGGAGATCAAGCCGTTGCTGGAAACCGTCCTCGCTGAATGGTACTGGCAGTATTTTCAGATGAACCGCTGGCGGTTCCTGCAGCGCACCGCGGTCGCCCCGGGGAGCGCACGCGGGCCGCGTGCCCCGGGCGGCGGCGCGCCGCCCGAGGACTTCACCACCTGGGATCTGCCGCGGTTGTTCGCGGAGATCGACCGGCACTTCGCCGCCGCGCTGGCCGCCACGAAAACGCTGCAGGCCACGCCCATAGCCGAGTTCGACGAGCTTTTGACCAAAGGCTCGCTGCCGGACACCTATCGACCGACGCTGTACGACTTCATCGCCCACGAAGCGTTGGACTTTTACACCTCCGGTGAACAGGCCGGGGCGCGGCCGGAGGACACGTTCGAAATCGCCGCCACCAGCCCGATCTTCGATGCCGCCGACCTCTTCGTGGCCTGGAAACCCGCGACCACCGAGACGAACGCGCCGGCGTTGAAGGCCATCGGGCTTTACCAGGCCCTGCTGCGCTTTCACCAAAGCGACCCGGATCGCACCGCCTTCCTCGACGTGGACCTGGCGCGGTTGCTTTGGGGCAAGAACGTGGCATCTGGCGAGTCGAAGAACGAACGCTGCCAGGCGGCGCTGAAACGGTTTTCTGAGGCCAATGGCGATCACGAACTTGCCTCCCTCGCGATGTATCACTGGGCCGGAATGCTCCGGGATGAAGGCAACCCCGCCGAGGCGCACAAGCTGGCGGTGCGCGGCCGGGATGCGCACCCGGACAGCCCCGGCGGCAAGCTGTGCGCGAACTTGGTCGCTCAGATCGAAGCGAAGTCCGCAACCATCACCACCGAGCGCATCTGGAATGCGCCTTGGCCAAAGATCACGGTCAACTACCGCAACGTGTCAAACGTCTGGTTCCGCGCCGTTGCGTGGAATTGGGACGATTTTTTAGAGCGTCGCCACCGCCGTCCCGAAAACCTGAGCGACGCCGAGCGCAAAGCCATCCTCGCCAAGTCACCGACGCTGGCTTGGTCGAACGCCTTGCCGGCCACCGTCGATTTCAAGTCACGGACGGTGGAATTGCCGGCGCCGACGACGCTCAAGCCGGGGTTCTACTTTCTGATCGCGAGCCACAACCCGGACTTCAGCGAGGCGGACAACCAGCTTTCCATGAGCGACATCTGGGTCAGCGACTTGACGCTGGTGGTTCGGAACCGCCCGGGCCAACTCGAGGGGTTCGTGCTGGCCGCCGCCAGCGGCGAGCCGATCGAAGGCGCGCGCGTCCAAGGCTGGTATTTGAACGATGAAGGCAATCGCTTGCCGGCGCCGGAGGCCGCCACGGACACCAACGGCTTCTTCACGCTGGCAGCGCCGGAGTACCGCGGCGTGCTCATCAAGGCCACGGCGCGCGGTCAGTCTATCGCCACCGCCAGGGAGCATGACCGGTCGCAACCTGGCAGACCGACGCCAACGATTGACCGGACGGTCTTTTTCACCGACCGCGCGATTTACCGGCCCGGTCAGACCATTCAGTACAAAGGCATCTGTTTGCGCGCCGACTGGGCCACGGACAATTACGAAGTGTTTGCCGGCCAGCGGCTGACGGTGGTATTTTACGACCCGAACAACAAGGAAATCGCGCGGCAGGAACACCGCGCCAACGATTACGGCTCGTTCAGCGGCAGCTTCACCGCGCCCCGCGACCGATTGCTGGGCCCGATGCGGCTGAAGGTCATGGGCGGCCCGCCCGGCGAGACGTGGGTCCGGGTCGAGGAATACAAGCGGCCGAAATTCAAGGTCGCGCTCGACGCCCCCAAGACCGCCGCCAAGTTGAACGGCGAAGTCCGGCTGACCGGCCACGCCACGGCCTACACCGGCGCGGCCGTGGACGATGCGGCGGTGCAATATCGCGTCGTGCGCCAGGTGCGGATGCCCTGGTGGTGGGGTTGGGGCTGGCGGCGCGGCGGTTGGCCGCAACGCGAGAGCCAGGAGATCGCCCACGGCACGGTCCGGACAGACACTGACGGCAGCTTCGAGGTGGTCTTCACGGCCAAGCCGGACCTGAAAGTGCCGGAAGTCGATGAACCGACGTTTGAGTTCGAGGTTCACACGGATGTGACCGACGGGGCGGGCGAGACGCGCTCGGATGCGCGCACAATTAGGCTCGGCTACACCGCGCTCGAAGCCCGCGTCTCCGCCGCCGACTGGCTCACCACCGACCAACCGGTCAACTTGGAAATCCACACCACGACCCTGGACGGCGAACCGCAGGTCGCCGAGGGATCGATCAAGGTTCACGCGCTCCAGGCGCCGGAAAAGATCCAACGGCCAAAACTCGCGGGCGGCTTTGGCCCGCGCTTCTCGACTCGCGGCGGCAGCGCCAGCGAGGAGGACGCCACGGAGCCGGACTTGTCTGACCCCAACAACTGGCCGCTGGGCGCGGTGGTGGCCGAACGCGGTTTCACAACCGACACGAACGGCCTGGCGAAGCTCGATTTCCATCTGCCCGCCGGCGCATACCGAGTCGTGCTGGAAACGCAGGACCGTTTCGGGAAGAAAGTGACCGGCCGGCTGCCGTTGCAGGTCGTCAGTCCCGGCGCGGACAAATTGGCGATCAAGGTGCCGGAGGTCCTCGCAGCGCCAACGTGGGAGGTCCAGCCCGGCGAGGACTTCACGGCGCTTTGGGGCACCGGTTACGACGCCGGCCGCGCCTTTATCGAAGTCGAACACCGCGGCAAACTCATCCAGCGGTACTGGACCAAGCCGGGCACGACGCAAACGCAGATCAAACAAACCGTGAGCGAGGCCATGCGGGGCGGGTTCACGTTGCTCGTGACCTTCGTACGTGAGAACCGGGCTTACCTGACCACGCGGCAGGTGACCGTGCCGTGGCGGAACAAAGACCTGATCTTAAGTTGGGAGCATTTCACCTCAAAACTACAGCCGGGGCAGAAGGAGACGTGGACGCTAAAGGTGCGAAGTCCGAAGGTCGAAGTCCGAAAAGCGGACGCCGCCGCTGCCTCCGAGGCTGCAGGCAAGCCCCGGCTCGACGAAGGTGGGGCGAGAGTCCTCTCAACCCCCGATTCCTCCGCGTCAACAAGGAATGTCGGGCTCGACGGAGTCTCGCCCCACCAGCCGGAGCACGCCGCCGCCGAGATGGTCGCTACGTTGTGCGACGCGTCGCTGGACCAATTCGCGGCCTTGAACTGGCCGGCGGGCTTCGGGGTGTTTCGGCAGGAGCCGCTGGACGTGGCGGTGGGCTTTGCCAACGCCGTCCACGACTTTCAGATGTTCCACCACAGTTGGGTCGTGCTGAATGTGCCGGTGCTCGTGACTTATCGGACGTTTTCCTCGGATCTCCAGGCCGGCCTGCCCCCCCGAGTCAACATGCGCTACGGCCTGGCTCGCGGCCGCGGCATTGGTGGCGGAGCCGAGGCGGACGCCGTCATGCTGGGCGCCCCGATGGTGGCGACCGCGGCCGCGCCAGCGATGGAAAATCTGGCGGTTGCAGGCGCGCCGCAGGAATTCTACTTCGCCAAAGGCGTGTCCCCAGCGCCCGTGGCAGGCGCCGCTGGCGGAGCTGCTCGATCGGATGTACCCGCCGCTGCGGCTCCGGTCAGAGGTCCGGATCTGAGCCAAGTCACCGCCCGCAGAAACCTCACGGAAACTGCGTTTTTCTACCCGCAACTCCTGAGCGATTCCAACGGCACGGTGCGCATCCAGTTCACGATGCCGGAGGCGCTGACCGAGTGGCGCTTCCTCGGCTTCGCGCACGACCGCCGGCTCCGCGCCGGTCTGCTCACCGGCAAGGCAGTCACGGCGAAAGACCTGATGGTGCAGCCGAACCCGCCACGCTTCCTCCGCGAAGGCGACCTCATCGAATTCACCGTGAAGGTCTCGAACCAGAGCGACCGGGCCCAGCGCGGCCAAGTGCGGTTGACGTTCAACGACGGTCTGACCGACCAGCCTGCCGATGCCTTGCTGGCGAACACGCGGCCGGAGCAAGCTTTCAGCATCCCCGCGCGCGAGTCGCGCACCTTCGCCTGGCGTATCGCCGTGCCGGATGGTCTGTCCGTGCTCACGTACAAGGCGGTGGGCGCGACCGAAACCCTCTCCGACGGCGAGGAGGGTTTCGTGCCGGTGCTCGCGCGGCGGATTCTGGTGACCGAGTCGCTGCCGCTGCCGATCCGGGGCCCGGCGACGAAGCGGTTCGAGTTCCAATCGCTGCTCGACGCCGGCAAATCCAAGACCCTCCGCCAGCAGAGCCTGACCGTGCAAATGGTGTCGCAGCCGGCGTGGTACGCGGTGATGGCGCTGCCGTACCTGATGGAGTTCCCGTACGAATGCAGCGAGCAGACGTTCAACCGGTATTATGCCAACACGCTGGCCCGGTTCATCGCGAACTCGGACCCGAAGATTCGTCGCGTCTTCGATCTGTGGAAGAACACGCCGGCGCTGGACAGCCCGTTGCAGAAGAACGAGGAGCTCAAGAGCGTGATGATCGAGGAATCCCCGTGGCTGCAGCAGGCCGAAAGCGAAAGCCAGGCGCGGAAAGCCGTCGGCGTGCTCTTCGATGACAACCGGCTGGGCGCGGAGTTGGAGCGCGCCCTCCAGAAATTGCGCGACGCGCAAATGCCGGACGGCGGCTGGGCGTGGTTTCCCGGCGGACCGCGCAGCGATTACATCACCCTCTACATCGTCACCGGGTTCGGTCGCCTGCGCCACCTGGGCGCCGACGTGTCGCTGGACCTCGCCGGGCAGGCGCTCGCCCGCCTGGATGCCTGGATGACCGAGCACTACGAGCGGATTCTCAAGGATTGGAAACAGCCGGAGGATTACGTGCCCAGCCCGACCGATGCGCTGTATCTCTACGGCCGGAGCTTCTTCCTGAAGGACCAACCCGTCCCGCCCGCCGCGAAAGCGATGGTGGACTTCTTCCTGGCGCGGGCGAAGGCGCATTGGGTGAAGACCGGCGACCGGCAGACCCAAGGGCACCTGGCGATGGCGTTGAACCGCTTCGGTGACCCGGCGACGGCGCAGGCGATTCTGCGGTCGCTCAAGGAGCGCAGCGTGACCAGCGACGAATTGGGCCGCTTCTGGCGCGACACCGAGTCGAGCTGGTGGTGGTATCGCGCGCCGATCGAGACCCAGGCATTGATGATCGAGGCGTTTGCCGAGATCGCGAACGACGCCCAGACGGTCGAGGAGTGCCAGGTGTGGCTGCTCAAACAAAAGCAGACGCAGGACTGGAAGACGACCAAGGCCACCGCGGACGCCATCTATGCGCTGCTGCTGCGCGGACGCGACTTGCTGGCCAGCGATCAACTCGTGGAGGTGAAGCTGGACGGCATCGACCTGACCCCTGGCAGAGGCACCAACAACGGCATCCGAAATCCGAAATCCGAACCCGCCCCCGAGCCGGGCACCGGCTTCTACGAGCGCCGCTTTGTTGGCCCGGAGGTGAAGCCGAAGTTGGGCGAGATCACGGTGAAGAAGCTCGACGCCGGCGTCGCCTGGGGCAGCGTGCACTGGCAGTACTTCGAGGATATGGCCCGGGTGAAGGCCTACGCCGGGACGCCCTTGAAGCTCACGAAGTCGCTGTTCACCAAGCAGAACACCGCTCAAGGTCCCGTATTGCAGCCGGTCAAGGGCACGGTCGCCGTCGGCGACGAACTCGTGGTGCGCCTCGAATTGCGGGTGGATCGGGACATGGAGTTCGTCCATCTCAAGGACCAGCGCGGCAGCGGCACCGAGCCGGTGAACGTGCTTTCCGGCTACCGGTACCAGGACGGCCTCGGCTACTACGAGTCCACGTGCGACACGGCGAGCCACTTCTTCATCGCCTACCTGCCGAAGGGCACGTACGTGTTCGAGTACTCGACGCGCGTCCAACTCCGGGGCGAATACCAGACCGGCATGGCGAGCATCCAATGCATGTACGCGCCGGAGTTCAACAGCCACAGCGAAAGCTTCAAGCTGGTGGTGAAATAGCCCGC
Organism: uncultured bacterium; assembly: GCA_963735925.1. Classification (GTDB taxonomy): domain Bacteria; phylum Verrucomicrobiota; class Verrucomicrobiia; order Limisphaerales; family J093; genus DSVZ01. Next base: position 69,703 of record CAVTMT010000011.1, on the reverse strand, counting down.
TTCCGTTGCCGGGCAGTCGCGGCCCTGCCCGGGCACACGCGCCACCCGGCTGCGCCGGCCATCGAGGCGGCCGGAAACGATGCAGCCGCCCCAACGGCGGGGCGGCTGAATGCTACGGGCTTCCGGAAGGTGCCGCGGCTTACGGGATGGCGGCCTGGGCGGCGCAGGACTGAATCAGTCCCTTTTCCGCCCCGGTGATCACCCCCGCCTTCCGGAGGGAATTGGTGAGCTTGGCCACGCAACTGACGAAGTCGCCATGATTGGTCGCGCCAGCCGCGCATTCCGCGATCAGGTCCGAGATGGTGCAAAGCGTCGTCTCGTCCACCACCGCGTTGGCAACGCCCGTGTCGCAGCCGTCAATAATGACGGTGGCGTCCACATCCCACTCGACCAGATACCCACCGTAGCCGCCGTACTGGTCCCATCCCGAGGGGGCATCATTCCAGCCACCGTCGTACCCCCAGAAATTGCCGGCGTCTTCATAGCCATACCCAGCGCCATAATTCCCGTTGTTAGGCTCACCTGGACTCCAATTCGTGTAGTCGAAGGGCTCCCCGGTCACCCAGGCCCAGCCGCCGGTGCCGTCCGAGCTGTTGGCCTGGAAGGCTCCGATCCATTTTGTCAACAGTGCTTCGGCCGGCGGTCTAACGCCTCCGAAGGACGCCACGATGAAGTCTTGCTCCGTCTGCGAGGTGATCGTCACGAGATGACCGGGCTGGCCGCAACGCAATGAGCTTTCCGCCGCGGCTTTGGCGTCCCCCCAGGTGATTCCGGGCGACGACACCAGTTGATAGAAGTGGCCGTTGGGGCCGCGCACCGTCTGGGCCGAAGTCGAGGCGACCGCAGTCAAGAGCAGCGCCAGGCCGAAGGATCGAGTCAACATTTGAGTGTTCATTGGCTTTTGTAGAAACCGATCTTGGTTTGGCTCAGGTCCCACCTTCATGGCAAGCAAACCTGAACATTTTAATTAACGGGCTACATTTTTAATCGGCCGCGCCCCGGTTGTCAAACTGCCCGCCCGCGAGGTGGCGTCCTGCCTGCAAATGGGTGGCTGCACCGGCGCCGCGGCGCAGGGCGGCGCCGCCGCACCACCGCCAGTGTGAGGGCGGACAAGCCACCCATTGAGGATCAGGATGCCGCCCGTGGCCGGGTATAGTCTGATTTTGGCGGTAGGGCGGCGCTGCCGCGCTGCTCTGCGCCGGCGCCGGCGTCGCGCCGCAGCCACCGAGGACACTACCGCCCGAGACGGTCTCCGTCCGGCTGGAAACACCCGCATCAACCCGTTCTCCGCGCCTCGCTCCGAGCCCGTGCCGCGTCCGCCGGCGGCGTCGGCCTGGACCCGGTGGCCCTCCGCAAAGACGGCAAGCACGGACGCTTCTCCCCAAACCTTCCGGAGCGCTGGCACCGCGCCTCGTGCGCCACCGGTGGCCGGGATCTATTGCCGGGTCGATTGCCGGCCTTGACACAACCGCGCGCTCGCGGGGATAAGCGCATCCGCCAATGCCGCCTGCGCTGCCCCATTACTACAGTTCGCTTGCGCCTTTCCGCGCGGCATTCGCCACGGGCCTGCCGATCCTCACCTACCACAAACTCGGTCCGCGTCCTCACGGTGTCCGCCTCAAGGGCCTGTACCTGGGTGCCCGACTGTTCGACCGCCAACTGGCGGAGCTGCGCCGCGCCGGCTACGCCAGTGCCGGCCTGTCCGCCGCGCTCGATCCGGCCGTCGCCGCCGCCGGGCCGCGTCGGATCGTCTTCACGTTCGACGACGGGTTCCGGAACGTCCTCGAACAGGGCCTGCCCCTCCTGGTCCGGCACGGATTCAAGGCCATCCAGTTCCTCGTGGCGGATCTCATCGGCCGGACGAACGAATGGGAACAGCGCGAGGGCGAGGCGGCGGCACCGCTGATGGACGAGGCGCAGGTGCGCGCGTGGCTGGCGGCGGGCATGGCGATCGGGTCCCACACGTGCACGCATCCGCGGTTGACCCAGCTTGCGGCCGACCGTGCGCGCGAGGAGATCGCGGCCAGCAAACGGCGGCTCGAAGACCGTTTCGGCGTCGCCGTGGAGCACTTCTGCTATCCCTACGGCGACCAGAATGAACCCGTGCGCGACTGGGTTGCCGCCGCCGGCTACCGAACCGCCTGCACGGTGGAGCCAGGCGTCAACACGGTCACGACGCCGCCGCACGCGTTGCGACGATATACGGCGCGCTACCCATCGCGGAACCTGCAAGCCATCTGGCAACGGCTGCGTCGCCTCGCGCCTTGAGCTCCGCGGCGGTCACGGCCGGTTCGGGCCGACATACCCGGTCGCCACCACGATGTCGTCGAACCAAACCCGGCTCACGCGCGGGGGCTTGGCCACGCCGTTCTGGCGGGAAGCGTTCTCGGTCACGTAATCGAGCAGCCAGAAGAAGTTGATCTTGAGATCGCCTTGGGCGCGCCAGCGGAATCCCTCGAACGCGTCGCCGCCGGATTTGACGAGGTCGAAGCCCATGCCCGTCCACCGGCCTCGCGGGACGCCGGGGCGGAAATGGGCCGCCAACTTCCCGTCCAGCCACAGCGCCAGTTCACCGTCGTGGGCGGCGGGTGTGGCGTTGAGCTTGAGCATGAACTCGACGCACTGCCACTGGCCGCGCGGGATCACGGCGGGTTGAATCGGTTTGAGCGAGTTCCCCCAGAAGCGTCCGTCCGCAGACCCCTTCATTTCCGGCCAGTAGGCATAGAAGTTCCAGATGCCCGGAGCGGGAAAGCGGCCGTAGTCCCCGGTCGGCTCGATGCCCACGGTGACGCGTTCGTCGCCGCGCGGTCGCTCGCCCGCGCCGCCTTGCGGCCAGGCGGTGGCCGGTCGATATCCGCCCAAGGTTACGAAGTGATGGAGATAGCCGGTATCCTCGGCGAACTTGACGTAGAACCGCGCGAACGCCGTTTCGACCGCGCGCGGCAGGCGTGCATACAAATGTCCGCCGGTGTTTTCGCCCAAGGTGGCCGTCATCTCCAGGGAGCGCTGGCCCCGGCTGCCCGGTGCTGTGTCCGTGCTGAACGCGAGCACCCGACCCTGTGCCTTGCTGATCTCCGTCCAGCGTTTGGCCAGATCGGCCAGCCCGCCGGCCTCGAAATCCTCGGCGAACAACACCTGGGGGTCGGCTGCCAAGGTCAGGGCATCGGCGTGCCGCGCCGCCAGACCGGGACCCGCCGGCAGCGAATCGGCGACGGCGGCCGCGTACCCGAGAGCCAACAAGCCGGCGAGTCCGGCCAAGGTGCCAGGCGTTTTCATGGTGGGTGAAGCATGGGAGCGGCACTCTGTCCGCCATCCCGCGGCGAAGGAAGCGCGAACCGCAATGCGCCCCGGCGGTCCGGCGGCGCAAACCCAAGCCTGTCGGCGATTGGACGGGCCGCGGCGCCGGCCGCCGATGTGCGCCCGGCCGGGCGCACAAACGAAAAGGCGCGGCCGAGGGGCCGCGCCTTGAAAGCAGCGACGGGCGGTTTACTTGGCCGGCGCGGTCAACCACTCAAACTTGAGGGTGATGTCATCGCCGGTCGTGATCCGGTCCATGCCGGGAATCTGGGGCGATGGCGGCGCGATTTTGAAGTCGGTCATCTTCAGTTTCTTTTCGCCCAGGAACTTCACCTTGCCGTCGTCCAACCGCTCCATGGTGACTTCCATCTCGCACGGCTGGGTCACGCCGGAGATGGTGAGGTCGCCTTTGGTGTCGAACTTGACCGGGGTACCCGCGGCGGGCACCTCGCCCTTCACCTTCATCGCGGTGAGCTTGTACACGATCTCCTTGTGCTCGGCGGCCTTCATCGCCTCCTGCATGATCTCATCCATCTTCTGCTTCCCGCTCTTGAGCGAACGGATGGGGATGCTGATCTCGGCTTTCGGACACGCGCCGTCGGTGGTGAGACTCTTGACGGATTTGAGCGATTTGTCGGTGAGGAACTCCGGTTCCACCTCGAACGCGCCTTTGATGATGGCGCCTTCGACGGTCCACTCGTGGATGCTGGAAGTCCCGTCGATGCTGACCTTGCTGCCCGGCTTGGAGGTCAGCCGCACCGAGTCGGCGGCGTGCGCGGCGACCGCCAGGGTGAGTGCCGCCACCGTGCCCCATGTCCAATATGTCGTTTTGAGTTTCATAGTCGTTCAGCCAGTTGGATTGTGTTGCGGATGCGGAAATTCACGCGGCCGGCCAGCCGGCTCAGCCGAGCTGGAACCACTCCTTGGCGAGCTCGATCTTGCCTTCCTTGAGGATCGCTTCGTTGGCCTTGATCACGGTCACGGTGGCGTTGTAGCCGTCCTGGTAATCGGCGGCCGGTTCGCTGATTTTCCCTTGGTCCTTCAAGAACGCCTTCATATCGCTTTCGCTGCCTTCGCCGTAGCTGTCCACGAAGTCTTTGACGCCCGCACTGAGGTTGTGGGCGTTGATCACGAAGTTCTCCAGCGCGTACTGCAGCCCCGACTTCTCGTCCACGACGTCGGACGCGGCGGCCTTGGCGGTTTGCGCGTCCTGCTTGGTGGCGCCGGCTTTGAGCACCATGCCGCTTTCCTTGTAGAACTGGTCCTTCTTGGCATAGACTTCCCACCCCAGCGCCGGAGCGTCCGCCTCCTTGAACATCCACGCCCGGCGCTCGCGCATCATGATGGCGCTGTCCGAACCGTAGAACATGCCCATCTCGCCGTCGAAGGAGTTGGCGATGGTGGCCTCGTAACTGAAGGAAACCCCGTTCGGGTAGCGGAAGAGCGCGGCGACGCAGTCGAACACATCCCGCCCGTCGTCCTTGTAGTGGTTCAGCGCCCCCGCCCCTTCGACGCTGACCGGGGTGGTGCTGTAGAACCAGTTGGCAATGTCCATCTGGTGGACGCCGAGTTCCCCCATCAGGCCGCCGGACGTGGCGTTGCTCAGCCGCCAGTTCATTTCCTTCTCCCGGTCGGGGTTCGAGGAGGCGATCCGCCAGCTCATCTTTTTGTGGAACTGGCCCCGGCCGCTCAGGTTCGTGCCGATCACTCCGCTGCGCACGAACTTGATGAGGTTGACGATCTGTTTGTCCGACCGGTTCTGCAGGCCCGGCTGGAAATTCAGCTTCCAGTGCGTCTTGGCCGCCAGGGCGATGGCGCGCGCATCGTCCAGCGTGGTCGCCAGCGGCGCTTCGCAGTACACGTGTTTGCCCGCCTCGAGCGCGGCAATGACGAAATCCTTGTGCTGATGACTGGGGGTGGCCACGATGACCGCCTCCACGTCCTTGTTGGCGAGCAGTTGCGTGTAATCCTCATACTTCTCGGCCTGGGGCGCGAGCGCCGCCCCGCGCCGCAGGTAGGCCGGGTAGCTGTCACACACCGCCACCACCGGAGCGAAGGTGATCGTCGAAAGGGTTTTGAGGATTTCGCGCCCCCAAGCGCCGCAACCGATCACGCCCACCTTGACCGGCGGCGTCTCGCCCTTGTAGGTCGTCGCGGCCTCCGCCGCGGCTGCCGGCGGCTCCTCGGCGGCCAGAATCGGCACGCCCCCAAGCATGGTGATGAAGGCGGCGGCGGAGCCTCCGCGCAAGAAGTCACGTCGATTGAATCCGGAAACGATTTCTTTGTTCATAAAGCTGCTTCACGCCCGGTCCAGACCGCCCTCGCTCCGTCCCCCGGCCCGCCGGCCGGGCGCACTCTGCGGACCGGGAGCTGATTTGCAAAGGTAATTCCGACCCCACCCGCGAGCCCACCCACACTGATCCTGAAACCCGGCAAACCGAGCCATCGATGGTGTCCTGGGACCGGTTCGCTGGAGCGTTGGACGCAAACCGGGTGGCGGACATTCGCGCATCCCGACCATCCCCTGCCCCACCGGCCGCGGCCCCCGCGGAACGCCCGCCCGAGCCCGCTTCCGGCTTGCGGCCCGGCGCCCCGGTGCCTGACACTGGTCGCGTGGAACTGCGGTCCAAAATCCTCCGCCTGGAGAACCTCGCGGACTGGCGCGCCGGCCTGCGCGCGGCCGGCCGGCGATTGGTCGCCACGAATGGCTGTTTCGATCTCCTGCACGCCGGCCATGTGACTTACCTGGAGGCGGCACGTAATCTGGGCGACGCACTCCTGGTCGGCCTCAACAGCGACGCCTCGGTGCGGGCGCTCAAGGGCGCCGGCCGGCCGCTCAACCCGGAGCAGGACCGGGCCACCGTCCTGGCCGCGCTCGAGGCGGTGAACGGCGTGTGTGTGTTCCCCGAAGTGGACGCGCTGGGTTTTCTGCGGATCGCGAAGCCGGACATTTACGCGAAGGGCGGCGACTACACGATCGACACCATCAACCAGGACGAGCGCCGGTTGGTCGAGAGTTGGGGCGGCCGGGTCGCGGTGGTCGGCGGACTGCCCGGCCGCTCCACGACTGCCTTGCTCTCACAAATCCATCGCGACTGACAGGTTTCCTCATGCCCGATTTCGCCGCCCACGTCCTCCGTCAACCGCACCGGCTCATCCTGCCCATCCTGACGTTTCCGGGGAGCCGACTGGCCGGCGTGACCGTCCGGCAGATGGTCACCAGCGCGCCAGCCCAATGCGCGGCCGTGGCCGCCCTGCATCGCCGCTATGGGTTGGCAGTCGTGCTTTCGGCGATGGACCTGAGCGCGGAAGCCGAGGCCTTTGGCTGCGACGTGCGGTTCAGCGAGGACGAGGTCCCGACCGTCCACGGGCGCCGGGTGACCGACCGGGCCACCGCGGAGCGACTCCCGGTGCCCGAACCGGGCGGGGCGCGCACGCAAGTGCACCTCGACACCGTCGGCCGACTCCGCAGCCTTCCCGGTCATCCTTTCGTGATGGGAGGAATGATCGGCCCCTTCTCCTTGGCGGCGCGGATTTATGGGGTCGGCGAAGCGCTCGGTCTGACACTTGAAGATCCTGCGCTGGCGCATCTCTTGTTGGAGAAGGCGACCACCTTCCTGACGGCTTACGCGGCCGCCTTCAAAACGGCGGGGGCGGACGGTGTCATCATGGCCGAACCGACGGCCGGCCTGCTTTCACCCCGGGCCCTCGCGGCCTTCTCGTCGGCCTACATCCGGCGGATCGTCACCGCCGTGGACGGACCTGATTTCACGGTCATCATTCACAACTGCGGTGCCAAGCTGGTGCATCTGCCGCAGATCCTGGAGTCGCAGGCCCGCGTATTTCACTTCGGCGCGCCCATGGACCTGCCCGCAGCGCTGGCCCAGGTGCCGACCTCGGTCGTCCTCTGTGGAAACCTCGATCCGAGCCGGGTCTTCGTGCAGTCCCAGCCCGGCGAAATCGCGACCGCCACGCAGGCCTTGCTGGCCGTAACGGCCGGCCACCGCAACCACGTCCTGTCCTCCGGCTGCGACATCCCGCCCCAGACCCCGCCGGCCAATCTCGACGCCTTCTTCGAAGCCGCGCGCGCCGGTCAGTAAGCTCCCCCGGCGTCCGCCGGCAAGGTGCGGCGTCCTGCGTCGGCCAGAAGTCGCCGGGCGCCGTCCGCCATGAAATCCAGCTCGCCGGCCGTCTGAATGAAGCGATAGCCTTGATCGATCGCCGCGCGGATGTCTTCGCCGGTGAGGGCCAACCGGCCGGCGACCTTGCCCTCTCGGGTGGCCGCGGCGAGGACGCGCCTCATCGCCTCCTGTACGCGCGGATGCTGCATGTCGCCGCGCAGCCCCAGCGAGAACGCGAGATCGCTGGGACCGATGAAGATCACGTCAATGTCGGGCACGGCGGCGATTTCGTCGATCTGCTCCACGGCACTGGCCTCTTCGATGATCGCCACCACCAGCACATTTCGATCGGCGAAGTCGTGGTAGCCTTCCGGCGCGGGCCAGCGGAAGGCGGCCTGGCGGGCGCCGGAACCGCGCTTCCCCAGGGGCGGGTAGCGGCAGGCGGCCACGGCCTGCCGCGCCAGTTCGGGCGTGCTGGTGAACGGAAACATGACGCCCAAGACCCCGGCATCCAGCACGCGCTTGGCCGTCCACAACGCGTTCACGGGCACGCGGGCCAACGGCACCGCCGGCAGCCCGCGGGTAGCCAGCACGATGTTCCGCAGCGTCTCGAGCGAGATCGGCGCGTGCTCCATCTCGATCCACAGGAAATCGAAACCCGCGCCCGCGAGTTGCGCCGCCGACTCGACGTGGTTCAGGCTGATCGTGACGCCAATGACCGGTTGGCCTTCGGCGAGCTTCCGTTTTACCGAGTTCGCGACGGGTGCGTTGGGAACCTCTGGTTTCATGGCGGGACAGGCTTCTCCACCGCGGTGGGACACTTGATGAGCCACAGTTCGGCGACCTGACACCCCCGGCCGTTGCCCCCGAGTCCCGGTTCGCGATGCCATGTCAGCGTGAGGGAGCCGGTGCGCGTCGCCGCGGGCGGGATGTCGAACTCGACCGGCCGGTAAATCGGTCGCTTGTCGCGGAACGGATGGATTTCGATGCCGTCATTGGCCTCGAGACGAATCCGCAGCTTCGGGCTGTCGCCGCCATAAACGATCCGGACCTTGTAGCGCGCCTGCGGATACAGGTCGTCGTAATGCACTTGAAGCGGCGTCTCGCCGAGCGACTCCGCGTGATCGAGCCACGCGCGGCGCAACGCGCCTGCGGGCTGCTCATCCGGTTCATCCACGACCTCGCCTTCCTCGAAACCGACCTTCGACGAGACCAGGCTCGCAGGGTCCTGGGCGAATGGCAGACCGCGAACCAGGTGCGGCTGCCGGGCGAGGTTGCCCAGATCGTCGTAGTATCCGCCCGGACCGGGATCGGTCCAATCGACCAGCTCGCGGAGGCCTGCCAGTTGCCCGGCCGCGGTGGGCCGCCGACGAATCTCCGCGAAGCGTTCCTCGAGCCAACGGCGGTCGTTCAGCGGGTAATCGATCGTGTCCAGACTCGCGCCGCGATCCACGGCGATGGCCTGGTACCGGGGGACACTCAACTGCATGCGGATGCTCTGGTACAGCGCTTCGCCCAGCTCGAAGACACGAGCCCGCAACGCGGGTGCGGTCGGTTGGGTCAACGCGCGGTCCAACGTGGTCTCGGCGGCGGACAGCGCGGGGCTCGGACCGAGGCGGGCGGCGTCGCGGAGTTGACCCAGGGCTTCCTGCTCCAAGGCGGTCTCGTAAAGCAGCCGGTTTCGCAGGTAGGCGTCGTAGTACGCGCGGAAGAGCCCCTGCTGAAAACGCCAGTTCAGGAGCAGGCGCGGGGTCGCCGTGCGCTCGAGCTGCTGAAACTGCGCAAGGGTGGTCGCCACGCCCGCGTTCGCGAGCAGCGGTCCGCGCCAGTTGCGTTCCAGCGCGAGCAGGCCCTGGGCGAAATCGTCGGCGTAGGCGTCCCCCAGGAAATAGCGGCTGTACTCGCGGAGAATCTGAATCACCGGCTGGTCGGGATCCCAGCCCAGCGCACTCCAGACGATCTTGTTCACGTCGTCATTGCAGCCTTCGGAATACGTGATGAAGCCCACGGTGTCCGGCTGCAAAAGGCGGAAAATCGCCGCTTCGTCCACAGGCCGCGGCTCGATGCATTCGCGGCCTTCCGTCACCGCGAACGCCGTGTCCCAGTCCGGCACCGGATACTGGCACTGACGGGTGTGCGTGATGTCCGGGTAATGCCGGATCGGATACCGGGCCGGCACCGCTTTGCGCAACGCCGGCAGACTCAGACGCACTTGCGGACCGAAGACCACGCCGTTGAGCCAGGCCGGTTGCTCGCGCGTGAGGATCTCGAGAAATTCGTCGAGCCAGGACTGGTTGAAGCTTTGGGGCGACACCCACATCTGCGCGTGGGGATGCGTGCGGTGCAGAACCTCCGTTTGTTTGGCGAGCAGGTCCAGCAGGACGCGGGGCGGCGTGTGGCCCGGATCGCCGCCCGGGACGAACACGGCATCGATCCGGGGCAGTTGCGCAAAGACGGCGCCCCATTCCTCAAGCGCGCGCGCCACCGTCGCGGGATCGGAATAGTCGGCATCCATCGCCGGGTACCAAATCCAAACGTCGAGCCCGTAATCGTCGGCCAGTTGCGACATCCGCTGCATCATCTGCATCGGCGGCAACGGAAAATGCGGGCTGTTCGCATCGTCATCCGAGCGCGGCGGGATCAATTCGACCGCATTCGCGCCGAAGACGATCAGGTCGCGATAATACTGCTCCCACATCGGCACGTCCCAGGCGTCGTAGGCGTGGGTCTTGGGCCGGTAACCGAGCTGGTGACCGCGCAAGGCATAGCGTGGCGCCGTGGCGATCGCCAGGCTGTCCGGCGCGGTGATCATGCCCGGCGCCAGCCGCAGTTGACGCAACAAGCAGCCCACGCCGTAGAGCACCCCGCGGGCATCGTTTCCGGCGATGCAGACCGCGGCTTGATCGCCAATTCTCCGGCTGCGGATGGCGAAACCTTCCGGCTTCGCCCCCCCCTGCCCGGTCGAGAACTCGCCGCCCAAAGGCCCGGCCAGCGCCTGGAGCGCCGGCACCTGGCCAAGGGCGATGACCGGTACCGACGACGTGGGCCAGGAGGTTTGTTGCGCCAGCCGGATTTGGCTCCGCTTCTCGACTTCGTCGATCAGCAGTCGAACGGCCTGGCGCTCCGGCCCGGTGAGGTCCGCCGGCGAGACCACGACGGCCCGGCTCAAATCCAGCGCCGCCGCCGGGAACGCGCCAGACTGGATCGCCCAGGCCACGCACCAGGCGGCCCAACGGCCGGGCCGTCGCGACGCCCGCGCGCAGCGGCTCCACGCGGCTGACGCGCGACGGGTGTTGGGAAGCCCGGGGGACATCGGCCGGTCGCCAGCCGCCGGCCGCGGATCATCAAGATTGGGTTTCAGAATGGCGGCAGTCATAGTGCCGAATCCGGCGCGGCTCAAGCCAATCCAACCGGTGCCGGGGAGTCACCTGACTTCGCCGCCGATCACCGCCGCGCACGTCCGCCGCAGGTACTCCTCGAATGCCCACTCTCCACTGCTGCCGGTCTGGCGCGTGACGACCAGGTCCAGGCTCGGCACGAAGGCGATGAGCTGTCCGCCGCTGCCCGGCTTGGATCGGGCGTCCGCCGGGATGCCCTGGCCGCTGCGACCGTCCTCGCCGGTCAGACGCGCGGGCAATTCCCAGCCGTCGGAGAAGCATTGCGGGTTGAGCTTCCAGCGCATCTCCGGTGTCTTCACGTCCTGCGTGGGGGCGGCGGTTTCGTCCACGAACCACTGCGGGATCACCTGCTGGCCGTTCCACCGGCCGTCCCGCAACATGCAGTAAGCGATCCGTGCCAGATCGCGCGCCGAGAGCCCCAGTCCATGCGACGGATGCCGGCCGATCCGCGGCCCGCCGTCGTAATACTGAAACCACCAGCGCTCGATGCCGAGCGGCTGGAACAACGCCTCAATGGCGAACCGATCGTAAGGCTGGCCTGTCACGTCTTCGCAGACCAGCGCGGCGTGGGCGAGCGCGATCGTGGAGTAACCGCAGCCCGTGCCGGGAGCGAAGGCCAGGCGCGCCGTGCGCGGATCGCCGCTGTGGCCCAGAATGTATTCCCAGGGGCCGTCATTGGGCGCGCCGGTCGCTTCCGGGCAGATGCCGGAGGTGTGATTGAGCAATTCGCGGACGGTGATCCCGGCCTTGCGCGGATCACTCAGCGGCTGTGCCCAGGGGAGGAACTGAAACGCCGGGTCCTCGAAGGTCATCCGTTTTGGAGTCAGGCCGTGCTGGCTGCGCTCGGAAGCGATCGCCAGCACCGTCGCACAGACCGCCTTCGAGCAGGAGGCCACCCGGCCAACGTCCGTGGCGGCGTCGTTGCCGCGCTCCTCCTGCAGGACAATGTACCCGTGCCGGATCACGACGGCGGCGAACTTGCGGTTGTCCGACTGCCGGAGCCACTCGCGCAGTTGCACCAGCTTGTCCGGGTCCATGCCGGCGATCTGGCGAATGTCGTCGGCCCGATCGAGCTTGCGCCAGCCGCCCCGGGACTCAGGCGGAGGGAAGTAGTTGCTTACTGTCCGGCTCAATGGAGGCGTGGTCGCGTTAGAGCTCACGAGTTTTAATGTCGCTTTGACCAGGTTGAATTTGTCGTGCGCCTTGATGCCTTGTTTGGCGCCCTCGCCATAAACGCTGAAAACGCTCCAGAGGGTCAGGCCGTCGGCACTCATCCATTTCTGCGGAAAATCGCAGCCCAAGCCTTCGCCCGTGGCGCCCATGCCACCCCAGTCTTCGGCGTAGGCCACGGTCGTCCACGGCCCCCACGGCTCCGGCGCGTCGAACACGCCCAACTGGCCGGGTCCGGTGTGGAAGCTCGTCAGCAGAAACCGCCTGATTCCCGGATCATAGACCGCCGTGCCTGGAGTCGCGCCGTTTGAGTCGATGAAGACGGGCTGCATCTGGGCGGAGTCCGAGGTCCAGCGTGGTTTGCTGTCCTTGTTGCTACCGCAGAAGAACTCATAGGCCCCCCGCGCCTGAATTTGGCTCTGGGGCACGCGGGCCAGAAACAAGGCTTTCTCTTGGCCGGGGTTGGCCGCTTGCCTGGGGCCGTAGATATAAACGAAGCCAGCCAGGTCAGCCGGCAAGCCGGTGTAGTCGCGTCCGCCATTGAGGAACTTGGCCGGCTGAAAGTTGCCCACACCTTTGGGGAAGACCCACTCGGCCTGGGTCCAAGCCGCGCCGGAGTTGGTGGACCAGGCCAGCGCGTGATCGACGTTCGGCCAGGTACCGTTCTGTAAATTGACCGTGGCGTAGAGCGTGCCGTCCACGAACAGGAGGCCGTCGGTCTTGCCTTTCTTCGGGAAAGACGCCGGATGTTCCGGGTCTTTGCCGCCATTGACATTGATGCCTCGGAAGTCCTCGGGTCCGCCCTCGAGGCGGGCGAAGCCCATGCTCACCCGGCCGTCGGAGTCCGTCCCCCCGAAGCCGCCCCCATCGCCCCAAGCCGCATACAGATGGCCATCGGGTCCCCAGGTGACCGGCCACAGATCACTGCCAGGCGCGGCGGTGCGGTGCGTCTCCCAATGCCAGGTGATCCCCTGAAGGACCGGACTGGGCGGATAAGGAGGCTCGGGCACCTGGGATTCGGCGCCAACAAGGTTGACCGCGAATCCAAGGGAGATCGCCAGACCCGGGCGGGGACGTCGTAGCCCTGCTCGAACGTAACGCCGGGTCAGCACCAAAAACGAAAGTCGAGATCCCAGCGATGCGGGCCGTTCCCGGTTTCCGACCCGGCGCCGCCGTTCGTTTCGGAAATCGGATTCCGGATTTCCTTCGGCTTCGGGGCTTCGGATTCTGGATTCCGGATCGGGCCTGGGACCAGGAACGCGGGTACCATTCAGGCCTTCGTCAGATTTCATACTCGTCGTCTTTGATCGTATCGCCCCGGGCTTGGTGGGTCCCGGGCAACTGGCAGGGTCAATCCACGCCGCCGATGACCGATGGACAGGGTTTGGACGCGTGGCCGGAGAAACGGATTCGTTCCGTGGCCGCCGGCCGGCCGGGGAATCGCTCACCCTGCCCACGTGGCAAAAGGGCGTCGCGTGCGGGGCCGGTTCATTGGAGGAGCCGGTTGAGTTCCTCGGGATTGCTCGTGGGGGCTTCGCACGCCTGGCCCGTGCAAACGTAAGCGGTCGCTCGTCCCTCGCGCGCAGGCAAGGTGCGAGCGAATGGGTCCACCGGACCGCGCGTGCCCAGCACCACCCGGTTGGGCCGGTAAACGCGCAGGGCGGCCGCGAGCAATTCACGCCCGCCAGCCTCTCCCGCCTCGCCCGCAATGACCACCCGACGCACGTCCCCGAGCGAGTAGTCCAAAGCCGAGAGCAGGGCCGGTACCGCTTGCGGCTGGCGGACAAGCCGGCCAGCGAGGTGCCGCAAACCCTTGTCCGCGGCGACACGGAACTCGTTTTGGTCGGTGATGTCGGCCAGCCGGAACAAGGCCAGGATGGCCACCGAATTGCCGGCGGGCAGCGCGCCGTCGTAGTCCTCCTTGACCCGGAGGATCAGGTCGTCCGCGCCGGTTGCGCTCTGCCAGAAGCCTCCCTGGTCGGCATCTTCGAATTGGCCGAGCAGGGTGCCGGCCATGTCGAGGGCGAATTGCAGCACCGCCGGATCGAGCGTCGCTTCGTAAAGGTCGAGCGCGCCGGCGAGTTGGAAGGCGTAAGCGTCGAGCAGTTGCACCGTGTCCCGTTCGCCGTCACGCCAGCGATGGTAGAGCGTCCGGGTGGTCGCGTCCCAAAGCCGGCGCCGGATGAACTCGAAGTTCCGCCGGGCCGCGTCGAGGTAACGGGATTCTCCGAGCACGACCCCGGCCCGGGCCAGCACCCCCAGCATCAGCCCATTCCAGGACGAGAGGATTTTGTCGTCCAGATGCGGCCGAACGCGTTTCGAGCGCACGGCGAAGAGCTTGTTTTTCGCCGCTTCCAGCCGCGGCACCTCGTGAGGTGCGAGGTGGGGATCGGCCACGTGCAACACGTTCTGGTCGGGCAGCGGATCCGGATCGCTGTGGTCCACGAAGTTGCCGTCCGCGGTCACGCCGAAGTACCGGCTCGCGACCGCGAACTCCTCCGGCGTTAGCACCGCCCGGAATTCCGCCTGCGTCCAGCAGTAGAACTTGCCTTCCTTGCCTTCGCTGTCCGCGTCCTCGGCGGAGTAGAATCCGCCCTCCGGAGAGGTCATGTCCCGCAGGATGTAATCCAGGATGTCGCGCAGGACCGCGGCGTGGCGGGCTTCGCCGCTGAGCAGATGGGCATCGAGATAGAGCTGCGCGAGCTGGGCATTGTCGTAGAGCATCTTTTCGAAGTGCGGCACCAGCCACTCGGCATCCACCGAGTACCGCGCGAAGCCGCCGCCCAACTGGTCGTGAAGGCCGCCGGCGGCCATGCGGTCACACGTGTGGAGCACCAGGCGCTGAACCTCGGCGTCGCCGGTGCGCCGGGCCCAGCGGAGCAGGAACGCCGGCTGCGACGGCCGGGGGAACTTGGGGGAGCCGCCGAAACCGCCGTTCGCGGGATCGTACTCGGCCATGAGGATCGACGCGGCCCGGTCAAGCGTCGCCATCGTCAAGGGCCCGCGGTCGGCCGCCGCCTTCTGCGCGAGGCCTTCGAGCTGGCGATGCACCTCGACCGCGGAGGCGACCAGTTCGCCCGGCCGCTCCGACCAGAGGTGCTGCACCTGGTGCAGCAGGTCCAGGAATCCGGGCCGGCCGCCACGCCCGCTGGGAGGAAAATAGGTTCCGCCATAAAACGGCTTCCGGTCCGGCGTCAGAAACACATTCAACGGCCAACCGCCGCTGCCGGTCGTGGCCTGCACGAAGGTCATGTAAATCTGGTCCACATCCGGGCGCTCCTCGCGGTCCACCTTGATGCTGACGAAATGGGCGTTGAGAAAACGCGCGACCGCCTCGTCCTCGAACGTCTCGCGCTCCATCACGTGGCACCAGTGGCACGTCGAGTAACCGATGCTCAGAAAGATCGGTTTGTTCTCTCCTCGCGCCTTGGCAAAGGCCTCCGGCCCCCACGGAAACCAATCCACGGGATTGTGCTGGTGCTGGAGGAGGTAGGGCGACTTTTCCGCGGCGAGGCGGTTGGTGTGCGTGGCAGCGGTCGGCGTGGTCATGACTGGTTCAGGATCGGACGCGGCCGAACCCCCGGCCAAGGGGCGGCCACCGGGACCAACGATGCCATCAATCCCCCGCAAGGCAATGGGCAGAATCTGGGTTCAATGGGGCGGTGCTGCCGCTCGGCCCGCCGCCGCGGTGCCGCCCCCCATTCACCGTCAGGGCATCCCCCAGCAATGCGCCCGGCGGCGGTCCGGACGAGCCGTAATCGGGCGCGTCACGCGTCCGGCGACCGGCTTGGCGCCGGGGCGGCGCGGGCAGAAGGCGCGGTTTCCTGCTCGCCACCATTGAACTCTGCCGGCGGAGGCGCGTATGCTCGGCGCGTTCACAGCACAGAGCTTGCGCATACGACTATGAAATCTCCGACATTCCTTTCCTGGCTGGCCACCGCGGCGCTCGCGGTGACCGCTTCGTTGCCGGCCCGCGCCGAAACGCCGGCCGAGCATGATGCCCGCATGGCCTGGTTCCGCGAGGCGCGGTTCGGCCTGTTCATTCACTGGGGCGTCTATTCCGTGCCTGCCGGCGAGTGGAAGGGCAAGACCAATTACGGCGAGTGGTTCCTCGAGGAGACCAAAATGCCCGTCTCGCAGTACGAGAAGTTCGCGCAGCAGTTCAACCCGGTGAAGTTCGACGCCAAGGCAGTGGGTGGCGATGGCCAAGGACGCCGGCATGAAGTACATCGTCATCACCAGCAAGCACCACGACGGCTTCGGCATGTTCCGCTCCGAGCTCACCGACTGGTGCATCAAGTCGACGCCCGTTCCAGCGCGACCCGCTCAAGGAACTGGCCGACGCCTGCCAGGAGGCCGGGCATCAAGCTCTGCTTCTACCACTCGATCATGGACTGGCACCACCCGGACTGGGGCACGCGCCGCGCCTGGAACGACAAGGCCCCCGCCACCCCGCCGGACATGGACCGCTACGTGGCGTACATGAAGGGCCAGCTCAAGGAACTGCTCACCAGCTACGGCCCGATCGGCATTCTCTGGTTCGACGGCGAATGGGAAACGCCCTGGACGCACGAGCGCGGGCGTGGACCTGTACGACTACGTCCGCAGCCTCCAGCCGACGATCATCATCAACAACCGCGTCGGCAAGGCCCGCGCCGGCATGGCCGGCATGGACCAAGGCGCCGAACGCGTCGGCGACTACGGCACGCCCGAGCAGGAGATTCCCGCAACGGGCTTTGGCCCGGGCGTCGATTGGGAATCCTGCATGACGATGAACAATCACTGGGGCTACAACAAGAACGACCAGAACTGGAAATCGGCCACGACCCTGGTCCGCAACTTGATCGACTGCGCCAGCAAGGGCGGCAATTACCTGCTCAACGTCGGCCCGACGGCCGAAGGCCTCATTCCCCGAGCCCAGCGTGGAGCGCCTGGCCGAGATCGGCGACTGGATGAAGGTCAACAGCGAGGCGATCTACGGCACCACCGCCAGCCCGTTCAAGAAGCTCGCCTGGGGCCGCTGCACGCAGAAACCCGGCAAGCTCTATCTGCACGTCTTCGATTGGCCGGCCGATGGCCGCCTCGCCGTGCCGCTCGCCAGTGCGGTCAAATCGGCCTACCTCCTCGCGACGCCGAGCACGAAACTCACCGTGGACAGCGCGGCCGACGGCAAGATCGTCCACGTGCCCGCCGCGTCGCCGACTCCGCACGCCGGCGTGGTGGTGCTCGAAATCGAAGGCGCGCCCGACGTCCTGCCCACCACCGCCGCGGTGCAACCGACCGAAGGCTGGAACGATTTTCAGACCGCGACCGTCGGGCAAATCGCCGTCCACCAGCCCGGCACGTACACCGCGTCGGTCAAAGCGCACTCCAAGCCGGGGTTGGCGGTGGCGAATCGGCGCTCGCCGGTGTTGCGCTGAGCCGCCGGGGCGGGCGCGGCGACGGATCCGGGTCGTGAATGTTCACCCGGCGCGGGGCGTCAAGCTCCACCGGACAGCCATGCGGCTTTGCCCGGTCCCGGAGCCGGCGGAAGCCCGTGATCGCCATGCGGATCATCGACCTACTCGTTAAGAAGGGCCTGCTCACGCGGGAGCAACTGGGCGAGGTTCAACGGCTCCAGAAGGCCGAGGGCTTGCGCATCGACCGCGCCATCGTCCGGCTGGGTTTCCTCACCGAGCGCCAGATGCTCGCGGCGCTGGGCGCGCACCTCGGACTCAAGGTGGTGGACCTGGCGGAAATGACCGTCGGCCGCGAAGTGCTGCGGCTGCTTCCCCCCAAGCTGGTTTTCCGCAAACGCCTGCTGCCGATCGCCCGCGAAAACGGCGCCATCGAAATCGCCACCAGCGACGCGTTCGACATGAGCGCGATGGATGAGGTGCGGCTGCTCACCGGCCTCACCGTCCGGCCCGTGCTCGCGTCGGCCGACGACATCGACAAGCTCATCAAGGCCCATTACGGCGTCGGCGGCGACACCATCGACGAAATGGTGGCCGAGGACACGGTGAGCCTCTCGGCCGAAGGCGCGACCAGCGAGGACCTGCTGGAGATGGCCCAGGAAGCCAGCGTCATCAAGCTGGTCAACGAGATCATCATCGAAGCGGTCAACGAACGCGCCAGCGACATTCACGTCGAACCTTACGAGCACACGCTCTCGATCCGGTACCGCATCGACGGCGTGTTGCAGGAAGCGTCTTTGCCGCCGCAGATTCACCGTTTTCAGGCGGCGATCATCAGCCGGTTGAAGATCCTCGCAAACCTGAACATCGCCGAACGCCGCGTGCCCCAGGACGGCCGCATCGAGTTCAACGTCGGCAGCCGCCAGATCGACGTGCGCGTCAGCGTGATCCCGATGCTCTTCGGCGAAGGCATCGTCATGCGGTTGCTGGACAAGGCCAACGTGCTGTTCACGCTCACCCAGTTGGGCATGGACGACGGCACCTTCGGTCGCTTCCAGGCTCTGATCCAGCGGCCGCACGGCATCATCCTGGTGACCGGCCCGACCGGCAGCGGCAAGACCACCACGCTGTACGCCGCGTTGAACGCGCTCGTCAGCCCGGAGATCAAGGTCCTCACCGTCGAGGACCCGGTGGAATACCATCTGCACGGGGTCAACCAGATTCCCGTGGATCCCAACGTGGGCATGACCTTCGAGCGGGGCCTGCGCGCGATTCTCCGGCACGACCCGGACGTGATCATGATCGGCGAAATCCGCGACCTGGAAACCGCCCGGGCGGCGATCGCCGCGGCGCTGACCGGCCACCTGGTCTTGTCCACGCTGCACACGAACGATGCCGCGTCGGCGCCGATGCGCCTCATCGACATGGGCGTGGAATCCTTCCTCGTCAGCAGCACGTTGATCGGCTCGATGGCCCAGCGGTTGGTCCGGCGAATCTGCCCGAAATGCCTGACCTCCTGCGCCCCCGATCCCAAGACCATTCCGGACGATTTCGGGGCCCCGCCGGCCGAAGGCTTCCGCCACGGCACCGGCTGCGAAGCGTGCCGCGGCACGGGCTTTCGCGGGCGGACGGGGCTGTACGAATTGCTGGCGATGAACGACGAACTCGCCGACCGCATTCTGCACCGGCGCCCGCCCGGCGAATTGATCGAGGCGGGACGGCGCTCCGCCGGACTGCGACTGCTGCGCGAGGACGGGTGGCTCAAGGTGCGGCAAGGCGTGACCACCTTGGAGGAGGTGGTGACCTGCACCGCGGTCTGACGCCCAACCCCGACACGCATGGCGGATTTCCAATACGAGGCCAAGACGCCAGCCGGCGACACCGTCACCGGGGTCATCGCGGCGGAGACGGAGGCCTCCGCCTTGCGGGTGCTCGGCGAACGCAACCTGTTTCCCCTGACCCTCCGCGATCAGTCGAACGCGACCCGCCAGAAAACCACCCGCCGCCGCGTGCGCACCCGCGACGTGGGCGTCATGTACGGTCAACTTGCCGACCTGATCGGGGCGGGCGTGCCGTTGCTGCGGGCGCTGGACTCGCTCATCAAATCGACGGTGAACGCGCGGTTGGTCGAGGTGTTGCGCGAGGTGCGTTCCGCCGTGGCGGACGGCAAATCGCTGAACGAGGCGTTCCGCGACTTTCCCGAGACGTTTCCGCCGCTGCACACCGCGATGGTGCAGGCGGGCGAGCGGGCCAGTTTTCTCGAAGACGTGCTGCGGAGCCTCGCCGGCTTCCTCGAGCGACTGGACGAACTGCGCAGCACGGTGATCGGCTCGATGATCTACCCGGCCTTGCTGGCCGCGGTGGGCACGGTGGTCCTCACCGGCGCGCTGCTGTTCTTCGTGCCGCGCTTTGAACCGTTGCTCGGCGACGCGCCCAAGCCCCTGCCCACGGAACTGGTCTTCGCCATGAGCCGGGCGCTCCGCGGCTACTGGTATCTCCTGGCGCTGGCGCTCGGCGGGGTGGGCGTGCTGGTCTGGGGCGGCATTGCCAGCGAGCGTGGCCGGCGGCTGTTCGAGGAATGGCGCCTGCGCGTCCCCGTGGTGGGCACCGCGCTCCGATTGCTCGCGATCACCCGGTTCTGCCGCATTCTGGGAACGATGCTGGCCAACGGCGTGCCGCTGCTCCAGGCGCTGGCCATCAGCCGCGGGGCCACCGGTTCGCGGCTCATGGCGGACCGCATTACGGACGCCATGGAGAATGTCCGCGGCGGCAAGGCCCTCACCGAACCGTTGCGGGTCGGCGGGTTCTTTCCCGAACAAATCCTCGCCATGATCCGGGTGGCCGAGGAATCCAACCGGCTCGACAAGGTGCTGCTGACGATCGCCGACACCGTCGAGCGGCGCACGAACCGGCAGGTGGACCAGACCGTGCGTTTGCTCGAGCCGCTGATTCTGTGCCTGGTGGCAATGGCGATCGGTTTTCTCGCGCTGGGCCTGCTCCTCCCCATCTTCACGATGGCCAGCGCGCTGGGCCGGAGTTGAGCCGGCCGGGGCGGCTTCGCGCACTCCGGGTCGCGCGCCGCCGGCGGCAGACAATCCCGGGCTGCTGAAGGCGGCCATTGCCCTTGTCCACGGACCCGGTGGCCGGGTCGCCACCGGAGTTGGCCACCGCCCGGTCCGGGTGCTCGCACCCATCGCTTCCAGGCGATGCGCCGCGTTGGATTTTCAACTCACCCAAACCGTCAGGGCCGGATCAAGGTCGCCGGCATGAAAACCAATCACAGGGCACGGCGGGTGGTCCGACTGCGAACGACGGCGGGCGTCGTGGCCCTCCTCGCAACCCTCGCCCTCGAAGGCCTCCTGGTTCACGATTGCTGGATGGGCCTCGCCCAGGTCAGCCTTCGGCCGCAAATCGACCACCGGGTTTGGGTCGGCCAGGTCGGCGTTTCCGACCTTCTCACGGCGGCCTGGTAGCCTTGCCGGAAAGATCCCGCATGAAAAACCCGACACTACTCGAGCGGTACTGCCGTGGAGGCGGAGCTCAGAGCACCAGCGTCCAGGACTCTGAACCGCGATTCCCCGCAGCCGGGCAGGAACGCGCTCAGCCCCGGAATCGGCGGATGCCAACCACACCAACATGCCAACGACGATGAATGCAAACCAGAGCCAACGCCGACATCGACTCCGCACCAGATGGGCGGCCGTCGCGACCCTCAGCCTCACGCTCCCCGTCCTCGCCGGCGATCCTTCGAAGGAACAGACGCTTGCCGTGGCTTCGACATGGCAGATACCGCGGGAGCCCAAGGCCGTCTGCTTCGCCATGAGCCCGGACTTTGCCACACTCGCAGTGATGCACACCAACAGTGACGTCGAGCTCTGGAACATTGCCACGCGCGAACCGCAAAGGAGAATTCCCGCGGTGGCAAAGCCGACCGACGCGTTGGTCCCGCGTTCGCTGCTGTTTTCTCCCGATGGGCGCTGGTTGGCGGTCCTTTGCGGTGGACCGATCCGTCTGCTTCCGACCGGTGGCGGGACGAACGAGACTGTAATCGGAGACGTTCGCGAGCGTGTCTGGCAGGCAAAATTCAGCGGCGACAGTCGGCGCCTGTTGGTGTGCGGCAGAACGCAGCGCGTGGTGGCCCTGCCCGATGGGAATCCGGTCGGCACCTTCCAGGCGCAGGGCCCCGGGGTATCTGGTCGCCCGGTACTTCGTCCGCTATCCCGCCACGGACAGCCCCCACGTCCGATCCGTTCGCCGTGGTGCGCCCTCTCGCCGGACGGTTCCGAAGTGGCGCTGGGACAACAATTCTACGAAGTCGAACGATGGGACGTCGCCACGGGTGAGGGCCGCGGTTTCGTGAAACTGAGCGCGGCGCCGTTGCTCTCCACGTCGCATCAAGTCTCCGCGCTGAATTACGCCCCCGGCGGGGGCCGGCTCGTGGCTGTGTTGGACGGAAACCAATGGGACGTCGCGCTGGCCGAAGCCGATGGGAAATGGCGGACGCTCTTGCATCAGACGCCGCTGGGGCAAACTCAAACCGACCACCGGCGGGCCATCAACGACGCCTTCTTCACGCCGGACGGCAAGGAGATCGTTCTGGTGGCTGAGAAACTGGAGCTGGGGAAAGGTCCGTTCGAAATGCTCAGCGCGAAGTCCGTTGGCGCCGAGGTGCAGTTCCTGGAGGTTGCCACCGGCGTAGTGACCCGCCGGTTGGAACGACCCCCGGGGGGCTTCTTCAGTCAGGCCTGGATCTCGGCGGACGGCCGACGGCTCATCGTGCTCCAACGCAGCTATAGCCGGATTCCTCGCACCCACGCGGAGAGGCAGGCGGAGCACCTGCGCGAGGCCGACTGTCCCGCCGCCTTGCTGACCGTTCCGCTGGCGGGCGAGAACCCGGAGGACGCTCACGGACCACCCCCCCGCAGCATTCGGCAGCCCGGCAACGCGCCAGCGGTTTCAGGTCCGTGAACGAGTCCACGGCCCGCCCACAACCGTGAGCGCGGCAGGACCTCCGCTGGATCGGTTATGGCCCCAGTCAGGTCGAGGCTGCGCCGCAATCGCCGGCGGCGCCGGCCTCCCGGGTCGAAGAGGTTGGCAGCGCCGGGCACCGCGGCTGATGCGTTCCCGCTGGTTGCCCTTGGGCTGGGGCTGGGCCGCCACCGCGGCCGCTGGCGGTCCCGAGTTGGGGGCACGCACGCAACCGCACCAGCCGGCCCGTTGGTCCGGTGCGACCAGCATTTTCATTGTCGAGCCCGGATCCTGGACCTAGCCTGCGCGCGCGTAACTGCCAACTGATGCAATCGACCCAAGCCATTTGTCCGGCCTGCAAGGAAGAGGTCGCGTTCCTGCCCACGGCAAACGGACAGCTCTGCCCCAAGTGCGGCGTGACCTTCGGAGGGGATACCGCCGCTCGGACTCCGCCGGCCCTCCTATCGCCCGCGCAAACCACCCAGACCTGGCCGGTGCTGCTCGGGGTGTTGCTGGCGCCGTCGGTGATCACCTTCCTCGCAGCGCTCGCCAGGAACGATGCGGCGAGTGCCGGGATCGCCCTCCTCGGCAGCGGGGTGGCCGCGCTGTTTGGCGCCTTCTGGCTGGCCTCGCGACTCAAGCTGCACGTGGGCGTCCGTATTGGGCTGGGCATCCTGCTGGCACCCGTGTTCTACCTCGCCTGTCTTGCGCTGTGCTTTGCCGGTTGCGCGGTGGGCGGCGGTGCCAAATTCGGTGGCTGACATGAGTCTGCCCCTCCGGACTTGCCCCGCCTGCCGCCAGGACGTCGATTTCATCCTGGACCACAGCCGCCTGCGGTGCCCGATCTGTCATACGGAGTTTCCCCGCGACCAGTCGTCTCCCGATTTGCCCGCCGCAGCCGCATCCACAGGCCAGCGTGTCTCGAAGGGCATCGGGGTGGTGCTGCTCGTGCTGTTGGGCCTGCCGGCCTTGTGGCTGGCCTTGGCTTTCATCGGCTGCGCGCTCGGGGCCGGCAGAGCCGGGCATTGACTGCCACCGCCATGCCATCAGAAACCAATTCCCAAAAACCCGCTCCCGCCGCCACGCTGCCGTGGCTCGACTTGCTCCGCGTGCTCCTGGCCGTGGACGCGGTGGTGTTGTTTTCGCTCGGCGTGGTGCTGCTCTTCGTCCCGGCGCGGGCACTGGAGCTTTTCCACTTCGCCAACCTCCCCGGCGGCGTGCATTACCTGGTGAGCTTGCTGGGCGCGGTGTTTCTCTCGCTCGCGTTTGGCTACGGCGTGGCGGCCACAAACCCGCTGCGGCATGTCGTCTGGGTGCAGATGGGCATCCTGCGCGGCGCACTGGAAGTTGCGCTCGGCCTGGTGTCCCTAAGCCGCGGTTTGGTGACCTGGGAGCAGGCGCGCTTCGGCCTCGGTATCGCGGGACTGCTGGTAATCGCCTACGTGATCTTCTATCCGCGCCGGAGCTGGTTCCAAATGCCGGCGCGCTCGCCGAAGTAAACGCCCGTTCCCCATGTCCACGACGACTCCGTCCACCGTCCGGTTGCTCAAGCGTACGCTCAGCCGATGCCCGGTCTGCCACGCGGAATGTCCCGCGGAAGTCCTGCGCGAGGAAGGCGAACCGCCGCGAGTCTTCCTGAGCCGCGTCTGCCCCCAGCATGGTGAAACCTCGGCGTGCATCGCGAGCGATGCGCGATTCTACTGGCTCGCGCAGGGTCAGCCAGCGAACGCCACCTGCGGCTGCACACCCGGATCCGCCTGCCGCGCCTCGGATGCCGCGCCGGCCGGCACCCTCGGCCGCAACGCGCCGGGCCACGCCGACGCACCCTTCGAGACGCTCTCCACCTGCCTGGCGCTGATCGAGATCGTCAATTCGTGCAACCTCGCCTGTCCGACCTGCTACGCCGACTCGCCACTCGGTCCGGGCGGGGCGGTGGACGCGGTTCCGCTCGGCGATTTGCAGCGGCGCATCCAGGGCGTCATCGACCGCAAAGGGCAGATCGAAATCCTCCAGCTTTCCGGCGGCGAACCAACGCTCCATCCGCACTTCTTCGAGCTCTTGGAATGGGCGCAGGCGAATCCGAACATCCTTTACGTCCTCATCAATACCAACGGTGTCCGGGTCGCCCACGACGACGCCTTCGCCGGGCAACTGGCCGTCGCCACGCGCCGCGGCGGGGTGCAGCTCTACCTCCAGTTCGACGGGCCGCAGCTCGCAGGCCAGCATTTCCTTCGCGCCGCCGACCTGCGCGAGACGCGGCACCAGGCCATCGAGCGGTGCCGGGAAATGAACCTGCCGGTGACGCTGGCCATGACCGTGACGGAGGAGAACCTGCCGTTTCTGTGGTCGTCGGTGGAATTCGGCCTCGGCTTTCCCAACGTGCGGGGAATCTGCTTTCAACCGATGTTCGGCAGCGGGCGGCGGCCGGCCGCGCCAGCGCACCCGTCAGGCCCCCACCGCTCGTTGAACGTCGCCGACATCCTGCTGGCGGTGGTGGACCAGTCGCGCGGCCGACTGAATTTCGACGACTTCACGCCGCTGCCCTGCGGCGATCCGAACTGCGCGACCATCGGCTATTTGCTCAAGGTCAACGGCACGATTTCGTCGGTGAGCCGGTTCGTGGATTTCAAACGGCTCCAGGGCTTCCTCCAGAACAAGGTCACGTACAACCTCAACGACCTGAGCCGGTGCGGCTGCGACAACGAACCTCTCGGCGACCTGCTCAAGCAATTCGAGCTGGATGAGTCGCACACCTTCCGGCTCTTCGTGAAGCCGTTCATGGACGCGTGGTCCTGGGACCAGGACCGGATCGACCGCTGCTGCACGCACGTCATCCGGCCCGACGGCAGGCTGGATTCCTTTTGCCGCTACTATGCCGGCTTCGCCGATACCCGGCAGGCGCCGTGAGCGGCGGCTGAAATGAACCCCGGCGCGCACTCCTCCGGCAGCGCCTATGGCTGGCTGATGTTGGCCGGCATCGGCGTGAGCGTGTGGTTCTGGCTGCGCCTGGCGCGGCGCGACCGCCGGTTGCTGGCGGTCTATGTCGGTGGCTTGCTCGGCGCGTTCCTGGGCGCGAAGCTGCTCTACCTCGCGATCGACGGCTGGCGCTTCCTCGGCCAGCCCGACCTGTGGCTCCAACTCGCCACCGGCAAGACCATCCTCGGCGCGCTGCTCGGCGGCTATCTCGCCGTCGAACTGGTCAAACGTGCCGTCGGCTACCCCGGCGTCACGGGCGACTGGTTCGCGCTCATTGCACCGCTGGGGGTCGCGCTGGGACGCGTCGGCTGTCTGGCTCACGGCTGCTGCCATGGCCGGGCTTGTGCGTCCGCGTGGTACACCCTGCGCGACGCGGCGGGGGTGGACCGGTGGCCGGCGGTGCCGGCGGAAATCCTCTTCAACCTGGCGATGCTGGCGTGGTTCCTGGGGCTGCGCCGGCGGCGGCAACTCGCGGGTCAGCATTTCCATCTCTACCTGATCGCCTACGGCGCGTTCCGGTTTCTGCACGAGTTCCTCCGCGACGAACACCGGTTGGTCGGCCCTTTCACGGGCTATCAGTTCGCGGCCCTGGCGGTGATGGGTTTCGGGTGGGCGGCGTTTGTCCGGCGGCGGCGCGCCGCCACGCCGACACCCGCTCCTGCCGCGCCCGGCGTTGCCGCCGACTGACCCCGGCGCCGGCTTCCGCCCGCCTCGCCCCCGCGCAAGGGGCCCCCGCACGTTCAACGGCTTGCCGCCGGGTGGCGCCGGATTGTGGGCGGCTCGCCGGTGTCCGGACGGTGGGGCTCCTCCCGGGCATTGAATGGCTGTAACTTCGCGGTCGTCTCTAACGTCGAGTTACAAAGATTATGACCGTACGCACCCTTGTTCGGAAAGTGTCCCGCCGGGCGCCGCCGCGCGGCTTCACGCTCATCGAGATCCTGCTGGTGATCGTGATCATCATGATGCTTGCTGCTGCGCTCGTGACTTTCGTTCTGCCGCAACAAGCCGGCGCCGAAAAGAACACCACCCGGCTTTTGTTGATGCAGGTGCAGACTTCGCTGGACACCTACCGCATGAATCTCGGCCATTACCCCAGCGAAGAGGAGGGCGGGTTGGGAGCGCTGCTGGTGAAGCCGCAGTTCGAGAACGAACAGCTCGGCGAACGCTGGCAGGGACCTTACCTGAAGCCCGGCACCAAGCTCCTCGACGCGTGGGGGCACCAGGTGGTTTATGACCTGCAGAACCTCGCCACCTCGACGACCGGCGACACCAACGGCATTCCCTATAAGCTTTACTCGCTGGGTCCGGACGGCCAGCCCGACACCGACGACGACATCAAACTGGACACCACGCAGGACGCGAATACGGACGCCAAGAGCGTCCTCGACTCGAACAAGAAATAGGGGGCGCCCAGTCGAGATGCGAGCCAAACAACCTCAAGCGGGCTTCACCCTCATCGAACTGCTCCTGGTGGTGGTGCTGCTGGTTCTGTTCGCGGGCGCCGCGGTCATGAACCTGGCGCCGCTCTGGCAAGGCGCCGCCCTGGACGAAGGCGTCGGCCAATTCGAGAGCCTCCTCCGCTTCGCCCGCGCCGAGGCCGCCCAGCAGGGCCGCCGCGTGCAATTGCAGCTCGCTGCCGCTCCGGCGTCGCCGGAATCGTTGCCGGCCGCCGCGACGCCACCGATCCAGCTTCGCTGGGAACCGCAGCCGCTGAGCCAGCCGGGCCTGTTCGTGGAGAACCAGTCCACGGCACCCCTCGCGCGCTCCGTAAACGAACTGGTCCGCGTCGAAACCGTCCGCCGCCTGGACGCCGTGCCGGCCACCCCGATGGCGGGCGCCGCCACCGGCGACACCGGTTCCCCCGCCCCGGCGGGCCCGGACTCGAGCCTGGCCGCAACCAACGCCGAATCCTGGCCGCCCATCATGTTTTACCCGGATGGCTCGTCGGACTCGGCGGTGATCCTGCTGGCTTCCACGGACAATGCCGACTCGCGGCGCATGCTGGTGCGTTGGAACGGGCTCAGCGGGACCGCGGCCCATCACCAGGCCGAGCCGGACGAACTGCCCGGTGGCGCGAATGACCTCGCCGGCGCGGTGCAGCCGCTTGAACCGGCTTCCGTCGCCCGCTCGGCTTTCGGGCAGGCGGCGCCTTGATTCGAGCGAGACGCCATGCAGTCCGTCCGACAGGCTCAGCACGCGCGACGGCCCGGGACGCGGTCGGCGGCTGGTTCGCGGCAGGGCGCCGTCTTGTTGGAGGTGATTCTGGCGCTGGCGCTGTTCGTCTTCGCGACCGCCATCGTGAGCAGCAGTCTGCACTCCGCCGTCGAGCGCACGGCGCGCCTTCACCTGCAAGCCCATGCCCTGGACCTGGCCGTGTCGGTCCTGTCCGAGGTCCAGATGGGTGTGCTCCCGCTGGCACCGGCCGGGCCCGAGCCCTTCGAGGCACCCTTCGACCAGTGGACCTGGCAGGTCGAAGTGTCCCCGTTTTCGTTCGACACCGAGGACGTGTCGGGCCTGCAGCTCGTCTCGGTCGTCGTGCGGAACGAAGGGGCCAGCGCCGTCCAACGACTGGCCCAACTGGTCGCGCCGCCACCCACGCCCGGAGCAGACGGGGCCGGCGAGTGGGGCGCGCCGGCCGGGAACCGCGAGGCGGGAGCCGGCGGCGATTCGGATTCGCCATGACCGCGATGCCGGCAACTGTTTCCGCTTCGCGGACGCCCTGTCGGTGCGGCGGTTTCACGCTCCTGGAGGTCGTCCTGGCCCTGTCCATCGCGCTGGGTTTGCTGGCGGTGGTGCTGTACTTCTATCAGCAGGCTTCGCGACTGCGCGATGCCACGCTCACCGACACCGCGCGTCTGGCGGCGGTACGATTGTGCCTGGACCGGCTCGCCTTGGAACTCCGCACGGCCAGCCAGCGGCCGGGCACGTTCCGCGGCGGACCTCAGTCGATCGAATTCGTGGAGTACGATGCCGCCTCGCCGGTGTCGTGGGCGACCGGCTCGAATACCGTCGGCGTCGCCGCCCCCTTTCCCGTCCGGCGCATCCGCTACTCCGGCCGTGCCGGCGACCCGAACGGCAGCGTGAACGGGGTGGACCGTTCCGAGGAAGCCCTGGTCCCGGCGGCTCCAGCGTCACCGGCCGGCGACGCGGATGTGACGAACGACGATCTGACCGACACGAACAGTCTCCTCACGCTGGACCCGCTCACGGCCACAAACGCCGACCCGGTTTTCGGCGTCACGAACCCGACGCCGGTCACGACCGTCACGACCGAGGACACGGGCATGTTCATCGCCGAGCTGCGCTATCTGCGGCTGCGCTATTGGGACGGGGCGACCTGGCTCGAATCGTGGACGGCGAGCGGTCTGCCGCGCGGGGTCGAGATCAGCCTGGCGACGGAGGCGCTGCCCGCGGACGCCCCTCCGGACGCGCTGCCTGCCGAGTTGTTCCGCCGCGTGGTGGCGCTGCCCTTGGGCTTGAGCGAGGTCGCCTCGACCCATGGCGCGGACGCCGACGCGGACGCCGCCGATCCGGCCGGCACCGGCGCCGCGGAGGAAGCGCCATGACCCGTCGCTGCCAGCGCACGGCGCGTTCGTCGTCCCGCGGCTTCGTGCTGCTCACGGTCCTGGTCGTGGTGATGTTGAGTTCGATGCTCGCCGTCAGTCTGCTCTTTGCCCTCAAAGCCGATGTCACCGCCCAGACGGCCGGCGTCCAGCAGGAGCAGGCCTGGAACGCGGCCATGAGCGGCGTGACGCGAGCCCTGGCGGTGGCGCAGGCCTCGGTGCGCGGGCCGGCGGCCTGGCAGGACAACGCCGCGGCGTTTCAGAACCAGCTCGTCGGACAGGATGGCGACGACCAGTGGTTCTTTACGGTCTATTCGGCGGCCGACTCCTTCACGGCCGAGATCCGGTATGGACTGACGGACGAATCGGCCAAGCTGAATGTCTATCACGCCGATCCCGCGTGGCTGGCCGCGTTGCCCCACCTGAACGCGGAACTGGTCCAAGCGCTGCTGCCCGGCTCAGACCCGGCGGCCGGCGGCACGGGCACGAACAACCTGGACGTCGCCGGGCGCCCTGCCGCGGTCAATGATGCCGGCAGCACGAACCAACCGGCGGCCGACGTCCTGCCTTCGTCGGCTGCTTCCGTCGCCATGGCGGGGCCACCGGCGCGCACCGGTGATCCGGCCGGTTCGCTCGAAGAACTGTTTGCCGGGGCCGGGTTGGACCCGCAGTTGCTCTACGGGGAAGACGTGAATCTGAACCTCCGGCTGGATCCCAACGAGAACGATGGCGATGCCCAATGGCCGCCGGACGACGGCAACGGCCAGTTGGACCTCGGTCTCCAGGCCGACCTCACCCTCGTGAGCTACGATCTCAACGTGGATTCCCAAGGCCGGCCGCGCGTCAACCTGGCCGACGCCTCGACCAACCTCACCCAGTCCGGCCTGTCGCCAGCGACCCTCGACTACCTCGAAGCGATGCAACGGGCCGGCCAAAAGCTCGCGCAGCCGGCAGACCTGCTCGAAGCCGAAGGCGATTTCAAGGACAAGTCCGGCAAGCCCGTTCACCTCCGCTCCGGCATCGACCGGGAGAATCTGGCCACGCTGCTGGACCGTTGCACGACCACCAACGCCACCGAACTCCCCGGCTTGATCAACGTGAACACCGCCTCGCGCGAAGTCCTGAGCGCGATCCCGGCCCTGGGCGAGGCGCTGGCCGACAGCATCATCGCCACCCGGCAAGGTCTCGGCACCGAGGAAGCCCGGACGCCCGCGTGGCTCTTTCGGCGCGGTTTGGTGAGCGCGGGCGAGTTCAAGAAGCTGGCGCCGCGGCTGACCACGCGGAGCCTGCAGTTCAGCTTCCGGTGCGTCGGCTACGCCGTGCCCTCCGGCCGCTGCCGCGTGCTGAGCGTGGTGGTGGACGTGGCGGCCCGGCCCGCGCGCATCCTGGCGATTCGCGATCTGACGCGCTTCGGTTTTCCCGTGCCGCTCGAGGTGCTGCAAAGCGGGGATGCGGGATCGGCGATGCCATCCATGGCCGGGACCGGCGGCGGCCGTTGAGCAGGGCGAACATGGCACTGAACCTTTCCAAACTTTTGCCCCCGCTGGCGGGCCGTCGTCGCGAGGCCGGCGGACGGGCCTCGCGCAAGCGCCGCACCAGCATCACCGCGCTCGACTTCGAGGCCGGGTGGCTGCACGTGGTCCAGGCCGCCATTCGGGGTGGGCAGGCGCGGATCGTCCGGCACTCGGCCACGGCGTTGGAGTGGGGCCCCGGGGCCAACCCGGAGGACGCGGGCGCGTTGCAGGCGGCGGTGGCCGACGCCTGCCGGCGGTTGCGCATCGGCCCCGGACCGGTGGTGATGGGCGTGCCGCGCGCCCAGGTGATGCTACGGAACCTCGCACTGCCGCCGGCCGAACGCGCGGCCGAAGTGGCCGCCATGGTCCACTTCCAGGTCAGCCGCGACCTTCCGTTCCGGCTCGACGAAGCGTTGCTCGATTTCAAGATTCTGGCGGGAGCGGACACCGCCGGGCCAACGACGGAACCGCCCGCCGGCGAAGGCGCCGCGCCCGCTGCCGACACCCGGTCGGCCGGCACCACGCAGGTGCTCGCAGCCGTGGTGCGACGGGACACGGTGGAGCATTACCTCGCCGTGGCCAAGGCCTCGGGCTTCAAGCTCGCGGCGCTGGGCCTGCGGTCCCTGGCCAGCGCACGCGCGGTCGAGTTCTGCCACCGCGAGGCGGCCGAAGGTTGCGTGGCCCTGGTCTCGGTGCGCGGCAGCGAAGTCATCTTCGATGTCCTGCGCGACCGGGCCCTGGTTTACAGCCGCGTCGGGACGCTGCCCGCGACCTTGGAAGCGGCGGCCGACGCGGCGGCCAACGACCCGGCGGCGATCGAACCGGCGGTGCTCGAAGTCCTGCGCAGCCTGCACAGTTACGAGAATGCGGAAGGGCACGGTCACGTCGTGCGGATTTTCGTGGCCGGCGCGACCGGGGCCGAAGCGGCCATCGCGGAGGCATTGACGCAACGCTTCGCCGTGCCGGCGCAGGTCGTTGATCCGGCCGGCGCCTTGCGGGATGCGGCCGGCGACCGGGAGCGGTTGGCCACGGCCCTGCCGGCCATAGGCCTGGCTCTGGGAGCGCTCGATCCCGATGGTTTCCCGTTCGATTTCCTCAACCCGAAACGCCCGCCCGTGCCGCGCGACCGGCGGCGCGTCCAGCGGCTCGGCCTCGTGGCCGGCGCCCTGGCGGCAGTGCTCGCCCTGGCCGGTCTGCGCACGCACTGGCTGCGCCAGCGCGAGGCGCAGCGCACCGAGGTCCAGCAGCAGGTGGCGCTGGCGGCGAAGAATCTCGGCGCCTTTCGTTTGGTGCGGAATCAGGCCCGGGTTTTGAAGGATTGGGAGACGGGCGCGCACAACTGGCTGGATCACCTGGCCCTGCTCAGCAGTCTGTTGCCGCCCAGCGACGACCTGTACGTGACCTCGATTTCCACCGGCGGCCGCAACACGGTGACCCTCACGGCAAAGGTTCGTCGCGGCGAAATCGTGGACCGGCTCAGCGCCACGTTGCGGGCCGCCGGCTACGATGTGAAACCGCCGGCCATCTCACCCGCCGGCGACCGGTTCGGCTACCCCTTCCAGGCCAATCTCGAAATCGCGGTGCCGGTGAAACTTACCAACGACCTGGACCACCTGGAGGTCGAGGCGCGCCCGCCGCGCCGGCGATCGGCCGAACGCCGCGCGGCAACGGCCGAGCCGTCCTCTCCCCCGGCTCCGCCACCCGCGCCGGCGGCAGTCGCGGCGCAACCGGCCGCGCCGGCGCCGACAGAGGTGGCGCCCGCAGCCGCGGCGCGCACCGAACCCGCCCCGCCAACGGACGAACGGCCGCGTCGCGGCCGACGCCCCTTCGGGCCGGGCGGAAGGAGGCCGCAATGAATCCACGCACCCGCTTGCTGGCGTTCGCGGCGCTGGGCCTGGCCGGGCTGATCATCGTCGGGTTCCTGGTCAAAGGCATTGTCGTGCGTCCGTTGCGCGCCCTCGACGACCAGATCGTGCAACTGCGCGTGAAGTTGAACGGGCTCGAGCAGGAACGACGCGCTTTCCTGGCGGCCGATGCCGAAGTGCGGGCGGCGGCGACCCGGATGTTCGGCGGCGACGCGGACGATGCCCAGGCGCAGCTCGGGGCGATCCTCACCGCGCAGATCGTCGCCGTGAATCTGCGGGAGGCGGACTTCACGCGCATGCCGAGCGGGCGCCGCCGTTTGCCAGGCGCGGAGGAAATCGGGTGGACCATCCAGGGTGAGGGACCGTTGTCGCGCGTGCTGGACCTGCTCTTCGTGCTGCAACAAGATCCGCGGTTGCATCGCCTGGAGAGCCTTGCGCTCTCACCCGCCAGCGAGGGCAGCCGGGTCCGCGTGCGATTTCGCTATCTTTCGCTCGTGTTCAACCCGGCCCCGGATTTCAAGCCGGCGACCAACCTCGTGCAGGCGAACCTCGATTCACCGCAACGCCGTCGGTACAACGCCATCACGCATCGCGACCTGCTCCGCCCCGTCGTCGCTGCCGACCGCGAGCCGCCGCCCCCGCCCCCGGCGGACCCGGCCCAGCAGGCGAACGCGGACGCGCAGAACCTGAAAGTGGTGTCGCTGTCCTCCTGGGAGAACCAACCGGAGGCGCACCTTTACGACGCCCGCAACCAGAAGACCATCGTCTGCCGTCCCGGCGAGAAGCTGCTCGAGGGCGAGTTGGCGCTGGTGGATTACCGGCCGTTGCCGTGGCCGGACAAACCCGAACTGCTTTCCTACAGCCGGCTGATCTGGCGGATCGGCGAGGAGTACTGGGCCGTCGAAATGGGCCAGACCCTCGCGGAGCGCCGCCGGCTGTCCGCGACGGAACTGCCGTCGTCGCTGAAGCCCAATCTCCAGACCCGTCTTTCCCCATGAGATTCCAAGTCCTCCTGCTGAGTGTGCTCGGCGCGTTTTCGTTGATGCGCGCGAGCGTGGCCGCCGATGTCGATTCCGCCGCCAACACGAATTCCGCGCCCGCTGCCCCGGCAGTTCTCGCCGCCGCCACGGACAGTGCGCCCTCGAACGTTGCGCCAACGGCCAACGTGGTCGCGGCCACGAATGCGCTGCCCAGCACGAACACCGTGCCCGCCACTCCGGCTCCGATCGTGGCCGCGGCGCCAGAACCGCCGGCGACCGTCACCACCAACGCACCGGCCGCCAACACCGGAATCCGTTTCGATTTCAACGGCATGCCTTACGCCGACGCCCTGCAGCGGTTCGCCCAGATGGCCGGGAAGCCGTTGATTGCCGACACCGCGGTCGAAGGCACGCTCACCTTTTCCGACCCGAAACCGTACACGTACGGGGAGGCGCTGGACACGCTGAACCTGATCCTCGCCACCAAGAACGTGATGCTCGTCGAGGCGGACCGTTACCTGCGGTTGGTGCCGTTCAAGGCGCTGCCGCAAATGCCGCTCAAGCTCCTGCACGGGCTGGAGAATGTCGGCGACGTGCGCCCCGGCGAAATCGTCACCGTGGTCCTCGACCTCAAGAACCTCGACGCGGGCGAACTCTCGCAGCCGATCAGCTCGATGTTGTCCGCCGCCGGCTCGGTGGCTTCGTTGTCCCGCGGCCGGGGACTGATCGTGACCGACCGGCTCGAGAACATCCAACGCGTCCGCCAGTTGCTGACCGAGATCGACACCGCCTCGCCCGTGCAGCGGCAGGTCAAGATCTTCAACCTGCGCCGCGTATCCGGCACGTTGATGGCCGACCTTCTCAACCGCACGTTCGGCATCGCCACGGCTCCGAAGCGCACGGTGTTCAACGAGCAGCGCAAGAGTTACGAGGTCCTGCCACCCGATCCCACGGACTACGTCACCGCGATCTTCGCCGAGGCGTCGAACACCCTGGTGCTGTTCGGTCCCTCCGAGCGCATCGCGATGGCCAGCGATCTGATCGACCGCTTTGAAAGCGAAGCCGGTGCCCGCGCCAGCGAGATCAAGGTCTTCTACCCCCAGATGCCGGTCGAGGAACTGGCCGGGATGATCCGCCAGGCCATCCCCGGCGTCGCAGGCCGGGGCGACCGGGGCGGCGACAATGAAACCAAGGCCAAGGTCATTGCCGACACCACCAGCAACCGGCTCATCGTCACCGCCCCCGCGGCCGGTCAACTCGACGCCATTACCGCGCTGATCCAGCGGCTCGATCCGTCCACGCAGGAGACCGCACCCAGCAAGACGCCGGGCGAGGCGGCGCCGGCGCGCGAATTGCGGGTGGTCGATCTGAAGTCCGGTTCGGCCCAGGCGCTGGCGCCGATGCTGCGCGAGGCGATGACCGATCTGGGCCGCAACCCGACCGGACCGACCACGATGGCCCAGGTCCGCATTCAGGCCGCGCCGTTTGGGAACCGCCTCCTGTTGACCGGCACCCCCGAGGCGTTGAACGACGTGATGCGGTTGGTCGAACAACTGGACACCGTGAGCGAACCGGCCGAGGTCACGCGCGTGTTCAAGCTCCGCAACTCGAATGCCGGACGCCTGGCGAACCTCATCATGTCCGCGATGGGCGGCTATGGCGGCCGACGGCGCGGGGGCGGAGGCGGGGTCGCGGCGGCTTCGGAAGATCGCAGCAACTGCCTCATCGTGGCGGCGTCCGAAGCGCAGATGAAGACGATCGAGGAGCTGGTCAAACAGCTCGAGGAAGTCGGCGGCGACGCCGGGCGCCAGTTGAAGATCGTCGAGCTGACCAACAACTCCGCCTCGACCGTGGCCGGTACGCTCGCGCGGCTGTTCGCGCCGCAGGTCAATTCCTCCGACCCGGCCCAGCGCATCGTGGTCACGCCCACGCCCAACGACAAGGCGTTGGTGGTCGAGGCCGACGAGAAGATGCTGCCGCGCATCGAGGAGGCAGTGAAAACGCTGGACACCGCCACCGCCACGGCCGGCATCGAATTGCGGGTGGTCGAGGTGAAGTCCGGTTCCGCCCAGGCGCTGGGCTCGATGTTGCGCGAGGCAATGGACGAACTGGGACGCGACCGCAGCCGCGGGGGCGCCTTCTCGCAGGTGCACGTGCAGCCGTCGCCCGTCGGCAACCGGCTGCTCCTGACCGGACCCGCGGAGGCGCTGGACCGCGTCGAGAAGCTCATCGCCCAGCTCGACAACGTGGAAAGCTCGCAGACCACCCGCGTTTTCAAGATGAAGAGTGCCGATGCCCGACAGGTGGCCAATCTGATCATGAGCGCGATGGGCGGGTACGAGGCGCGTCGCCGCGGCGGAGGTTTCGTGGCGGCGGCGGCCGAGGAACGCAGCAACTGCGTGATCGTTTCGGCCCCGGACGCCCAGATGAAGCTGGTCGAGGACGTGATCAACCGGCTGGAAGCGGCGGGCAGCCTCGGCGGGCGCCAGTTGCGGATCCTCGCGCTGACCAACAATCCGGCGGCCACGGTGGTGAACACGCTGCGCCAGTTGTTCGCGCCACAGGTCAGCAACTATGACCCGGCCAAGCGCGTGGCCCTGACGGCGGCGCCGAACGACCAAGCGGTGGTGATCGAGGCCGACCCGGACATGATGCCGCGGCTCGAGGAAGCGGTGAAGGCCCTCGATGCCGGGGTCGCCGGTCCGGGCGTGGAACTGCGCGTCGTCGAGATCAAGACCGGCTCCGCCCAGGCGCTGGCGCCGATGTTGCAGCAGACCCTGGCCGAGCTGAGCCGGCAGGGCGGCAGCGCCGGCGCGCTGACGCAGGTGCACGTGCAACCCTCGCCCGTCGGCAACCGGCTCCTGCTTTCCGGTCCCGCGGAGGCGCTCGACCGCGTCGGCAAGTTGATCGCGCAGCTCGACAGCATGGAAACCGCGCAATCCACCAAGGTCTTCAAGCTGGCGAACGCGGACGCCCGCCAGGTGGCGAACATGATCATGAGCGCAATGGGCGGTTACGAGGCCCGTCGCCGCGGCGGCCCTTACGCGCTCGCCGCGGCCGAGGAGCGCAGCAACTGCGTGATCGTTTCCGCGTCCGACACCTCCATGAAGATGGTGGAGGAGGTGATCAACCGGTTGGAGGAAGCCGGCAAGCTGGGCGGTCGCCAGTTGAAGATGCTCGCGCTGACCAACAACTCCGCGGCCATCGTGGTCCGAACGTTGCGGGAGATGTTCGCTCCCCAGGTCAACAACTACGACCCAGCCCAGCGCGTGGCGTTGACCGCCGCCCCGAACGACCAGGCGGTGCTCGTCGAGGCCGACGAGCAGATGATGCCACGGCTGGAGACGGCGGTGAAGGCCCTCGACGCCGAAGCGGCCCGGCCCGGCGTGGAGTTGCGCGTGGTCGAGATCAAGTCCGGTTCGGCCCAGGCGCTGGCGCCGATGTTGCAGCAGGCGCTGGGCGAGCTGGCACGTCAGGGCGCGGGCGCGGGCGCGCTCACGCAGGTGCACCTGCAACCCTCCCCGGTCGGCAACCGGCTCCTGGTTTCCGGCCCAACCGAGGCGCTCGACCGCGTCGGCAAGCTGATCGAGCAGCTCGACAACGTGGAGACCGCGCAGGGCACCAAGGTGTTCAAGCTCAAAA
Organism: uncultured bacterium; assembly: GCA_963735925.1. GTDB lineage: Bacteria > Verrucomicrobiota > Verrucomicrobiia > Limisphaerales > J093 > DSVZ01. Next base: position 32,813 of record CAVTMT010000011.1, on the reverse strand, counting down.
ACGCCGATGCCCGCCAGGTCGCGAACATGATCATGAGCGCGATGGGCGGCTATGAGTCGCGTCGCCGGGGGGGCGCCACCGTCAGCGCCGCGGCGGAGGAGCGCAGCAACTGCGTCGTGGTTTCCGCGCCGGACGCGCAGATGAAACTCGTCGCGGAGGTCATCACCCGCCTCGATGAAGCGGGCGGCACCGGCGGCCGCCAGTTGAAGATTCTGCCGGTGACCAACAATTCCGCCGCCTCGATCGCGGCGATGGTGGCCCAGTTGTTCTTCCCGCAAATCCGCACTTCGGATGCGAGTCAACGCATCGCCGTGACCGCGGCGCCGGACGACCGGGCGCTGGTGGTGGAGGCCGAGGAAACGATGATGCCCCGGCTGGAGGAGGCCGTGCAGGCGCTCGACGTGGAGCCCGCCCGCGGAACCTTCGAAGTCCGCACGTACGCCCTGCCGGAAGGCCGGTCGGGCGACCTGGCCGCCTCTTTGGGCCGGCTCTTCACGGAGCAGGACCCGGGGCGACGGCGGTTCGACCTGTCCGCGCCCCCGTCGCCGCCGGCGCCGCGCTTCGAGTTCGACAGCGCTTCCGAGATGCTGATCGTCGCCGCCACGGCGGAACAATTCACCCGGATCGACAAGGTGCTCGATGACCTGCGCGCCGCCGCCGCCATGTCATCGCAAATCCGGACCTTCCGTCTCGAACACGCCGAGCCGGCGCAGGTGGTGGACGTGCTGCAGTCCATGCTGTTGGGCGCGACGCCCCAGCAGTGGCGCGGCTCGCGCGGGTATCGCGGCGGGTCGGGCACCACCGAACTGCGGGTCGCCGCCGCGCCCGCCTTGAATGCCGTGGTCGTGCAGGCTTCGCCGGAGAAGCTCGCCGTGGCCACGCAGCTCATCAAGACGCTGGACAAACCGCGCACCGACGGGGCGGCCGCCGTGCAAACGGTCCACCTGCAAAAGGCACAGGCCGACGCCGTGGCCAGCGCGGTGACGGCAGCCCTGACCGCCAAGAACCCGCCCAACACGCCGCCGTCGGTGAGCGTCACCGCCGTGCCGGGCAGTCGCAGCCTGCTGGTGAACGGGCCCGAGGTGGAGGTGGCCAAGGTCCTCCAGTTGATCCACGACCTCGATCAGGAGAGCCCGAGCGACCAGCCCCAGACCCGGGTGTACCGCCTCGAAAACGGCGACGCCCGCGAGCTGGCGCGCGTCATGACGCAGTTGCTCCAAGGCCTCTCGCGCTCGCAGCCGCGGTTCGCCAGCCGCTATGCGCGCGACACGTTCACCGTCGCCGCGGACGACCGGACCAATTCGCTGATCGTCTCGGGCACGCCGGAGTGTTTTGCCCTGGTCGAACAACTGCTGCCCGCGCTCGATCAGTCGCCGCAGCACTCGGACCGGCAGGTCCAGTTCTACTGGCTGCAAAACGCCGATGCCTTCGACGTCTCGATGAAGGCCGACGCCCTGTTCGCCGACCGGCCCAAGGCGGAACGGCCGGTGATCGAACCGGACTCGTTCGCCAACTCCATCACCGTCGTCGCCAAACCGGCGGACCTCGTGGACATCGAGGCGGTCGTGCAGAAGCTCGATTCGATGGCACGCGACACCAGCCTGGTGGTGCGCATGATCCCGCTGTCGGACATTCCGGTCGAACGCATGGCCACGATGCTGACCAACATCTATCCCCAGATGAGCGACGGCCGGATCCAGTTCGTGGACCGCCTGTCCACGCCGCCCTCGCGGCCGGTCACGCCGCCGGCGTCGGGCGGCACCGGCGCCCCCGCCGGCTCGCGGACGAACGCACCGGCCGCGCCGCCGGCAACGACGAACACGACGGCGACGGTGGTGACCATCGCCATGGACAAAACGGCCAATGCCCTGATCGCCTCGGGCCCGGCCTATGAATTGGACCACATCCAGTCGCTCGTGACGGAACTCAGCCTGACCTTCGCGACTCCGGAATTCGAGATTCGCCAGTTCCGGTTGAAGGAGGCCGATCCGGTCGTGGTGGCGCGGGTGCTGAACGAGTTGTTCAAGCCCGAGCCGGTGCCGGGGCAACCAAACCAGCGGAGCCAGCAACCGGGCGGCCGCCAGCGCAGCGAGAACGGCGGCGGCCAGGGACGCCAGGCCCAGGGCAACCCGCCGCCGGGCCAACCGCAGCCACCTCAGCAACCCGGTCAGCCGCCGCCGATCGCCCCCCCCAAGGTGGCCGTGGTGGCGGAGTCGCGCACGCATAGCGTCATCGTCCGCGCCCGGCCGGCGGACTTCACCCTGCTCGAATCGATCATCAAGCAGCTCGACGAAGGCGGCCTCAGCGCGGAGCTGGCTCACCGGTTGGTGCCACTCGAACACGTCACCCCCGAACGCGTCCTGCCGCTGGTCCGTCAGATGCTCACCCAACTCAGCACCACCCGGCCCGGCGAACCGGTGGCCGTGGCGGGCGATCCGCGCAGCCGGGGCATCTTCCTGGTGGGGCGCGCCAGCGTGCTCGACCAGGTCGAAGCGCTCGTGCATGAACTCGACACCTCCTCCGAGTTTGCGGAGCTCGAATTGGAGACGTTTCCGTTGAAATTCGCGCAGGCGGCACCCCTGGCGAACCTGCTCCGCGGATTGTTGCGCCCGGACAGCGCCAATGAACTGACCGCGGAGGCCCGCCAATTGCAGGAGCAGGTGAGCCGCCTGAAACTCGCGAACGAGCAGGGCGAACTGATCGGTCTCGACCTCACCCAGCCCATCAAGATCGTGTCCGATCCCCAGCAGGGGAACGGCAGCGGCGCCAACCGCCTGGTCATCGCCTCGACGCCCAACAACCTGAAGGCCCTCGCGGCCGTGATCACGCTGCTGGACTCGCCGTCCGCCGCCGGGGCCGAGTCGTTCCGCGTGTTTCCATTGACCCACGCGGATGCCACCGGCGTGCTCCGCGTGCTGAGCGACCTGGCGGCCCGCAGCGAAGGCGGGGCGCGGGCGCGGCTGGAAGAACGCCCCAGCCTGTCCGTGGACGAACGCACGAACACCCTCATCGCCAGCGGCACCGAGAAGGCCCTCGAACTGGTCGCCAAACTCGTCGAGCAGCTCGATCGCGACCTGCCCGACGACTTGCGCAGCATCCGCATCCTTCCGCTCGAACACGCGGACGCCACCGCCATCGCCACGTCGCTGCAGCGCCTGCTGGACGCTCGCAGCCAGCAACGGGGTGGCGGCGGCCGGGCGGGAGGCGGGGCCATGCGCGTGGTGGTGATCGCCGATCCCCGCAGCAACAGCCTGCTGGTCAGCGGCGGGCCGGACAACTACGAGCTGGTGAAAAGCCTGGTGACGCAACTGGACCAACCGGGAATGTCGCTGGTCGGCCAGGTGCGGCTGATCCCGTTGCAGCACGCGGATGCCGGCACGCTCGCTACCACGCTGAGCGATCTCTTCAACCGCCGGTACCAGGCCGCGCGCACACCCGAGTTGCAGCGGGACCGGCCCGTAATCCTCGGCGATCCGCGCAGCAATAGCCTGCTGGTCGCCGCCAGCCGGGACGACAACCGGGCGTTGGACGCCTTGCTGGAAAAGCTCGATCGCGAGCCGGAGAATCCGGCCGTCGAACTCACCGTCATCGGACTGCAATTCAACGACTCGGCCCGGATCGCCGCCACCATCCAGGGCGTGTTCGCGGCGCGGCTGCAGAGCCTGACCCCGAGCGGCCAACGCCCGGCGCCGTCCGATCGCGTCGATGTGCAGGCGGACAGTCTGAGCAACGCGCTGGTGATCTCGGCCAACAAGCCGAACCTCGAACTGATCCGCGGCTTGATCGCCAAGCTCGACGCCGAGCCGATCGCCACCGGCGGCATGATCCAGACCTTCACGCTCCAGCACGCGGACGTGCAGCGCGTCGCGGCGTTGCTGGGAACGCTGGTGCAGCAAGGCATTTACCGGCCGGGGATTTCCGCGGCCGGCGGGCGCCGCAGTCCGCGCGACGCCCTTGCCGTCGTGGCGGATGCGCAGTCGAACACGCTCATCGTTTCGGCCAGCCCGGAAAACCTGGTGATCGTGAAGGAACTGATCAAACAGCTCGACACCCCGGAGTACAACGCCGCCGGCGACATCAAGCTCTACCCGCTCAAACACGCGCGCGCCTCGCACCTGGCCACCGTGCTCGAGCAGTTCTTCCGCGCCAAGCGCTCGGGCGAAGTCGGCGTCGGCGCCGGCGCCGGCCAACGGTCCGCGCCGGTCACGGTCACCGCCGACGACCGCACGAACTCCCTGCTCATCACCGGCGGCAAAGAAAGCTTCGCGGCCATCGACCGCCTGGTGGAGCAGCTCGACACCGAGTTCGCGGTCGGGAAGTCGAATTTTCGCGTCTTCGAACTCAAGCACACGACCGCCACGAAGCTGCAGGGCACGTTGCAGCGCCTGTTCAGCAACCGGCCGACGCGGGGCCCGGGAGAGGCGACCGAGCCGGTCACCGTGATCGCCGACGGCTGGTCGAACGCGCTGATTATCGGCGCCAGTGATGACGACCTGGCGCTGGCGGCCTCGCTGATCGAGAAGCTCGACACCGAACAACCGACGGGCGGCCCGCAGGTGCAGGTGTTCCAATTGGCCAAGGCGGACGCGCGGCGCGTCGAGCAGACGCTCCAGTCGCTGTTCCGCGGCACCTCCGGCCCGGCTGGCCCCGCGGCGGGCGGGGGATTGTCGCCGGTGGTCATCAACGTCGATGAGCGCCTCAACGCAATCATCGTTTCCGCCGGCGAGACCGACCTCAAGCGCGTGGGCGAGTTGGTGAAAAAACTGGACACCGACCAGGTCGCGCGCGTCGCGGAAATCCGCATCTTCCCGCTCAAGAACGCGCGGGCGGCGGAAATGGCCACGGTGCTGAACAACGTGCTCAACAGCAATCCCAAAGAGCTCACGGATGCGAGCCCGAACCGGCAGTCCTTGCTGCAGTTCATGGCGCGCTCGACGGATGGCGAGCAGCTCCTCACCAGCGCGCTGAAGGAGGGGATCATCATCGTGGCCGACCCGCGGGCCAACTCGCTCGTGGTGTCCGCGCCGTTGGACTACATGGACCTGCTCGACCGGATGATCCAGCACCTGGACGAAACCGCGCCGACGGTGGCGAAGATCAAGATTTTCAACCTGAAGAACGCCGATGCCCGCCAGATGGCGCTGGTCTTGACGTCGTTGTTCCGCCTGCAGCCCACCGGCGGCCCCGCGACGGCCAATCAACAGTTCATTCAATACACGATGCCGGCCGGTGGCACGAACGGCGTGGCGGCGCCGGCGGGAGCGGAGGAAACCACCGCGACGGTGGGTTCGGCCGAGGAGGACGCCCTCTCGGTGACGGTGGACCTGCGTACCAACAGCCTGCTGATCGGCGGTACGGAGCATTATGTGGAGCTGGCGACCCAGATCATCCAGACGCTCGACGACACGCCGGCCCAGGAGCGCAAGGCCCAGGTGTACCGTCTGAAGAACGCGCGTTCGCAGGCCGTGGAAACCTCCTTGCGGACGTTCCTGCAACAGGACCTGCAACGCATCACGACGATCCTCGGCCCGGCGGGCGTGGGCACGGCGCAGAACGTCCTCGACCGCGAAGTGAGCATCGTGTCCGAGACCAACAGCAACACGCTGCTCATCTCGGCCAGCCCGCGGTACTTCGAGGAGGTCGAGAAACTCGTCGAGGAGCTCGACAAGCCGCAGCCCCAGGTGCTCATCCAGGTGTTGCTGGCGGAGGTGACCCTGGATTCGACCACCGAATTGGGCGTCGAATGGACTTACGCCTCGAAGGGGTCTCCTTCGCTGGGCACCGGCACGGACTTCGGCCAGCAACAATTGCTGCAGGACTTCGGCGGCTACTGGGCGTCGGTGACCGGCAGCAACTACAAGTTCCTGCTCCGGGCGCTCCAGAACGATGGCCGGCTCGAAGTTCTCAGCCGGCCGCAAATCCTCACCGCGGACAACCAGGAGGCCACGATCAACATCGGCCAGCGCGTTCCCTTCGTCACGTCCAACCAACTGACGCCGCAGGGCGGCACCGTCAATTCGTTCATCTATCAAAACGTGGGGGTGATTCTCCAGGTGACCCCGCGCATCAGCCCGGACGGTTACGTGAAGATGGACCTGGCCCCCAGCATCTCCGACCTTTCCAGCTCCACGGTGGACATCAGCCCCGGAGTGAAGGTGCCGATCGTCAATCAGCGCACCGCCACCACCGCCGTCACCGTCAAGAGCGGCGAATCGGTGCTCATCGGCGGCTTGATCGGCACCATCGACGACGTGCGCACCAAGAAGGTCCCGCTGCTGGGCGACATCCCCGGACTCGGCGCGTTGTTCCGCAGCCGCAGCAATGCCAAAACCCGCAAGGAACTGCTCATCGTGCTCACACCCCAGATTCTGCTCAAGGGCAGCGGTGAGGGCAAAGGCATGGACGCCAAGGTCTTCACCGACCAGGAACTGAAGGCGTCCGACCTCAAGAACCAACTCCACCGCGATCCGCTCCAGCGGCGGCTCATCGAGCAGATCTACCCGCCTGACCAGCAGCCAGGGAACCCGTCGGAGTTGCCCAAATCGAAGAAGCCCGACAAATAGGCACGCCTGGTCCGCCCGCCATTTCCAGCAACCCGCGGCAACCCATGGCGACCCCGCAAGCCGTCCCAAAGAGCCGACCTGCCGACGCCGCCCGCCGTCGCGCCGGACCGGGGCCCGCCGTCTCCTCCGGCGGCACGGTGCCGCCCCTGGTTCGCGCGTCGGGCGAGGGAAACCGCCCGACGCCCAATCGCGGATCGTGGCAGTGCGCGTGGCCCGCACTGCTGGGAGCCTTGTACTGGCTGGCTGGCTGCGTGGGCTGCACCACGGCATCGCCGACGGCTGGTCCGACGGCCGGCCCTCCCATCCAGGAACTCAACGTGCTGAGCATGCCGGTGGCGTTGAACCTGGACGGCAAGGACGGGGCCGATGGCATCGCCATCAAAGTCTTTGCCGGGCGTCAAGACGAACCCAAGGCCGTCCCGATCCAGGACGGAAATCTGGAGATCGTGGCGTACGACGGCAACCTGGACGCCACGCCGGGCGCGAAGCCATTTCGTACCTGGCGGCTGAGTGCGGCCGAGCTCGCCGAACGAGCCTTCACCACCGCCCTGGGCACCGGCTACAACCTGGTCCTTTCCTGGGCGCCGCAGCACCTCACCCAGGCCAGGGTCGTGGTGCTCGCCCGCTACCTGCCGCCGCGCGGCCCGCCCGTCCTTTCCTCCCTTAGCTCCATCGCCGACATCGTGCGGTGACCGACCGCCTCCCGATCGCAGTCGAATCAGCGCCGTCCCCCGTGCGTGCCGCGGACTCCGGCCGGGCCTTACGGTGCCGGGCAGACCACACTGTGGACTTTCTGGTCGTGCCAACCCGGCGAAGCCGTGTTTTACTCGGGCCATGCTGCCGCTGCCCTCGTGGCGCGCCGCGGGCCTGGCGTTCGCGCTGGTCGCCTCGGTCCAAGCCGCCAACTACGAAGTCGCACAACTCAACCCGCGTGCCGACGATGCCGCACCAGGCACGCTGGAGCGGCCCTGGAAGACCCTCGCCAAGGCGGCCGGGACGGTCAGGCCAGGCGACATGGTGGTGATCCGCGGCGGCATCTATCGAGAGCGGGTGGTTTTGAAAACCAGCGGCACGGCGCAGGTGCCGATTCGCTTCGTGGCGGCGCCGGGTGAGCGGGTCGTGGTGACCGGAGCCGACCGGCTCACGGGTTGGCGGAGGGCGGACGACGGCGCAACCGATCTACCGCGTGCCCTGGCCGTACCGGTTCATCACCTGGAACCGCAACCTGGCCCACCCCGACGATGCGTATCACCGCCTGATCGGCCGCTGTGAACAGGTGGCGGTGGATGGCTATCTTCTGCGCCAGGTGCTCGAGGCCGCCCAGCTTGCACCGGGGGCCTTCTTCGCGGACGTGACGAACCAGACGCTGCTGCGTGTGGGACATCGGCGGTCGCGATCTCAGCCGGACTGCCGTCGAGGCATCGGTGCGGCAGGAGATACTTCCGCGTGGAAGGCGACCATGTCGAGCTGCGCGGACTCGCGTTTCCGTTACGCCGCCAACATGGCCCAGCACGGGGCGGTGGTTCTGGCCGGACGGCACGACACGCTGGAGGACTGCGTGGTGGAGGCCATGAACGCCGAAGGAGCGAGCTTTCTCGGCGAAGATGCCGTCGTGCGCGCGGTGCGTGTTCCGCGACAACGGCCAGATGGGCTTCGGGGCCAACCGCGCCCATCGCCTGCTGTTCACCGAATGTCTCGTCGAGAACAACAACACCAAAGGGTTCGACCGCGGCTGGGAGGCGGGCGGCGACAAGCTGGTGCTGTGTCGCGACGCCGTGCTGGAGCGGAGCCGGTTCGTGCGGAACCGCGGCAACGGCATCTGGTTCGACATCGGCAACACGAATTGCACCGTCCGCCAGTGCCTGCATCGCCGACAACGAGGACGCCGGCATCTTCTACGAAATCTCCTTCGCGCCTGCACGCGCACGACAATGTCATCGTCGGCAACGGCTTCGCGGCGACCGCCGGCGCCTGGGGCGCCCAGGCCGGCATCTCCCTCTCCAGCAGCCCGGACTGCGTCATTGAGCGCAACCTGATGGTCGGGCAACCGCGAGGGCTTCAACTTCCGCGAGCAGACGCGCACGACCCCAACGATTGAAGACCGCGCGGGCCGACCGGTGTGGAACCACGATGAACTCATCCGCCACAACCTGATCGCCTTGAATCGCGACGCGCAGGTGTGGGGCTGGTTCGACATGCAGGACAACCGGCATTGGCCGGGCGGACGGGCGGCGGCGGGTTCGACGCCGGTCGCCACCGCCCAACCGGCCGACCTCGCCGCGCCGTACCGGGCGAATGCCATTGCCGGCCAACCGCAAGGCGCCGAGCCTCGAAGGAGCTTCGACTGCGGTTCGAGCAGAACCTCTATTTCGCGGCGCCCGGCCAGGGCTGGTTCACCTGGGGGCCCACCTGGGCACGACACGAAAGCTATGACAGCCTGGAGGCATTCCAATCGGAGCTTCGCCTCGATACGGGCGGGTTGGTGGCCGATCCGGGCTTCGCCGATTTCAGCCGGTGGGACTTCCGGGTTCGCCCCGAGATGCTCGAACGACTCAAGGAGATTTATCCGCGCGGCCCCGTGCCTGGCGTGATCCTGGAAGCCATGCGGTGAATGCCGCCCCGGCCGCTCGCGGCCGAGGGACTCGGCACCGCTCCCACCGCAACGTGCCGGGACGTGCTGTTCGGTCCGATACTTCCCGGCAGTGGGTGTCGCCTGGCAGGTTGGATTCGCGCGTGGCCGGGCGATGGCCGGAGGACAAACCTCCGGAAAGCTCCTCGGGGGCACCGAACCACCGGTGGGCGCCAGTGGGCATTGTCCTGATTTCGGATGCGCGGCTATACCGTTGTGGTGGCACTGGGCGGGGCAGCAGCACTGCCTCAACCAAATCACCGGCACACGACACCGCCTGCGCCCCTGCGCCCGCCGGCGGCGCCCGCCGTTGACAGGTCCGACCCTGCTGATAGTCTGCTGCGGTTGCGGGTGTAGCTCAATGGTAGAGCTCCAGCCTTCCAAGCTGGCCACGTGGGTTCGATTCCCATCACCCGCTCCAGCGGTGGAGAGGTGGCCGAGTGGCTGAAGGCGGCGGTTTGCTAAACCGTTGTAGGGTCAAAAGCCCTACCGGGGGTTCGAATCCCCCCCTCTCCGCCAGATTGCCAAGGACTTACAGAATATCAACCTGACCCAAAAACCCGGCAGAGAACTTGACTGCGTGACGCTTGAGTGACATATTGCGCGACAGTTTGAACGCGTCGCGCCCATGATCCGTAAGCGAAAGAAGCGTCAGTGGCCCAACTTCTACCCCCGCACCCACCGCAGCGGGGAGATCAGCTTTGTCGTCGATTTGGGGCTGGTCAACGGCAAGCGGGAACGTCATTGCTTCACCTCAAAACTCGAGGCCCAGACGTTCGCCGAGGCCAAACGAATCGAGCGGCAGAACGAGGGTACGGCAGCCTTGGCCCTTTCCAGCGACACCCGACAAGACGCGGCGAAAGCCGCTGCCATTCTGACCCCGCATGGCGTGTCTTTGTTGCAGGCGGCCGAATACTACGCCCAACACGTCATCGCTTACCAGAACGCCCCACCGGTCGCCGACATCACCAGGAAAATGATTGAGGACGCCGAGAAGAACGACCGGCGTGACCGCACCGTCAGCGAACTGAAATCCCGCCTTTCCACGTTCGCGGGTGATTTTCCGGATCGCCGTCTGAGCGAAATCGCCGTCGAGGAAATCGAAGAATGGCTGGACCAAGAAGACTGGTCACCGCGCACCCGGATCAATTACCTGACGAAGCTCTCCCAGCTCTACAACTACGCCCTTCGGCATCGTTGGGTGGACGCCAACATCGTCGATCGAATCGAGCGCCCAACGGCTGAAGATAAGGAACCAGGCATCTTCACGGTTGGCCAAGCGGAGAGCCTGCTGAAGAACGCCGGGACTTTCCACCTGTTACCGTACATCTCGATCGGCTTGTTCGCCGGGTTACGCGCCGCGGAATTGCTGCGGTTGGAGTGGACGGCCGTAAAGACGCCAGAGCAGTCGATCGTGGTTGGCGTGCAGGTGGCTAAGAAGAGGTCACGCCGGGTGGTGGAGATGTGCCCGGCCCTTCAAGCCTGGTTGCGGCCGTGCGTAACGCAGACCGGGCCGATTGTCGATGCTGCTGCGTTCCGTGACCACCTCGATGGTCTGCGCAAAGCGGCGGGCATTGCGAACTGGCCCCACAACGCGCTGCGGCATTCGTTTGCCTCGTATCATTTGGCAGCCTTTGGGGACGCCATGAAAACCGCCACGATGCTAGGTCACAAGGACCCTGGCGTCGTACACAACCACTACAAGGCGCTGGTCCAAAAGTCCGAGGCCGAGAGGTTCTGGAACCTGCGGCCCGAGGCCACTCCACAGCGGTCGACTAGCACCTGAATCACGCGGGTAATACGGTGGCCACTTGATCCACGATTGCTCTGGAGGTGAGGTGCCATATCGCGATCTGCAATCGGAGGTCATCAGTGCGTGGCAACGGATCAGCACCCCGCGAAATACAATTCACCTTTGATACCATCAGTCACCCACATCATCTCCGGCGGTCAAACGGGCGCCGATCGTGCCGCGCTGGAATTCGCCATCGACCAGGACATCATCCCAACGCGCTGCAAATGCGCTGGAGGGTTCACGCGCAGGCCCGGAAATGGGAGGCGTGTCTGGAAATCGCCACCACGCTCACCAAGGTCGCCCCGGAGCGGCGTTTTGGCTGGTTGCACCGTGCGCAAGCGCTGCGCAAATTGGGACGTATCCAGGAGGCGTACGATTTCTTGCAGCAGCAGAGGGGTCGGTTTGAACCCAACTCGACCATCCCGTATTTCCTGGCCTGCTACGCCTGCCAGTTGGGACGGTTGCTGGACGCTCAGAATTGGCTGGAGCACGCGATGGGAATTGCCGCCGAAACCGGTGACGAGAGGCAGCTCAAGCTGCGAGCGGTTGACGATCCGGACCTCCAGCCGTTGTGGAAGGAAATGGGACATCATGATTGATTCCCCCGCATGAGCAACCGCCTCCCCCTCCTGATCGCTGGCCGCCTGAGCTTCACGCGTGATGCCGCACTTGCCGGGACTCTGTATGTCGCCCCCAACGGCAGCGACACCAATGGTCTGGCGCTCTGCAAACTGCATCATGCGGCCTTCGACAGCTTCCTGGTAAAGAAATCCCTGACCGCGGTTCAAGCTGAGCGGTCGAGCCTGGAAATTCGTCAACTGGGCGATCTTCGCCGTCAACTGCTCAACCCACCCAGCGGTAATTCCCTGGTCCCGCTTTCCTGATCTCCTTGATCTTGCTGCCCGTCTTGTAGAACCAGGCGAACACGTGGTTGTAGCTGGCACCCAGCTTGGCGGCGATGTCTTTGACCGTGATGCCCGAATCCCCAGCGCCTTTGAGCACTTCGACGATCGCAGTTTTCACTGAACCTCGGGCTGCGCGCTTCATCTTGGCGGGCCTAGCTTCGGCAGGCTTTGCCTTTGCGGGGCGCCCAAGCTTGCTACCCAGCCTTCCTTTGGCCGGTGCAGCCGGTACACGCGAATCGATTCTAGCGAGTTCGGCGTCGATCTTGGCGACCTGGGCTTGCAGCGACTCCTTTTGTTCCAGCAACCTGGCAATCTGCTTGAAATCAGCGGAGGTCAACGAGGCTAAATTCATATCGCCGGAGACTACGCAGGTGTGCTAGCAGAGAGCAAGCAGTATACTTCCCGTGTTTGGCTCATCCGCTTACGCTTTCCAGGGACAGCACCAGTGCCAACAATGACGAGACAATCCCGAACATTGGACGCGTCCTAAACGCGCACACTATACCACAAGCCAGGGCGCTACTTCACGTCGCCCGCGATCGTCGCGAAGTTCTCCAATGCCGTCTCCAGGTCCTCTGTGATTTCTTCGGCGATGACGTGCGGCGCGGGCAGGTTGGCCGATTCTTCCAGCGATTCATCCTTCAGCCAGAAAATGTCCAGGTTCACCTTGTCCCGCTTCGTCAGTTCCTCGTAGGTGAAGGACTTGAATCGCTCAGTCTCCACGCGATTCATCCGATTCCCGGTAGGGCCGTGCTGCTGCGCGGCCTCCGAGCCTTTGCGGCGCGGCAACGCCGCCCTACCGACATTTCCGAAATAGCACGCCACGAAATCATCCAGGTCGCTGCGCTTGAGGGTGTTTTCCTTGAGCGTGAAATGCAGGTTGGTGCGCAGGTCGTAAATCCACAGCTTCTGCGTCCACGGCTTTTCCTGGGCGGGCTTGCGGTCGAAGAACAGGACGTTCGCCTTCACGCCTTGCGCGTAGAAGATGCCGGTGGGCAGGCGCAGCAACGTGTGCACGTCCGCCTGCTTGAGCAATTCGCGCCGGATGGTTTCGCCCGCGCCGCCTTCAAAGAGCACGTTGTCCGGCAACACCACCGCCGCGCGGCCGTGCTGCTTGAGGATGGTGAAGATGTGCTGGAGGAAATTGAGCTGCTTGTTGCTCGTGCTCGCCCAGAAATCGTCGCGGTTGATGATGAGCGATTCCTTGGACGTGCTCGCCCGCCTCGTTGACGATGGTCACGCTGCTCTTCTTGCCGAACGGCGGATTGGCCAGGACGATCTCGTATTCGCCGTGCTTCCCGGCCAGCGCATCCTTGGTAACCACCGGCAAACCGTTGTTGAGTGGCATGTCCGCTTCAGACTCGCCGCCAATTCCGTGCAGGAGCAGGTTCATCGCGCAGAGCCGGGCGACGCTGTCCACCAGTTCGATGCCGAACAACGTCCCGTTCTTGAGCTTCTTCTTCTGCGCGCGGTCCAGCTGCATAATGCCTGGCGATGTAATCATGCGCCGCCAGCAGGAAACCGCCCGTGCCGCACGCCGGATCACAGATCGTCTGGCCCGGCTGCGGGCGCGACCGCATCCACCATGGCGGCGATGAGCGGGCGCGGCGTGAAGTATTGGCCCGCGCCGCCTTTCACGTCCTCGGCGTTCTTTTGCAGCAAGCCCTCGTAAGCGTCGCCCTTCACGTCGGCGGACAGGCTGGACCACTGCTCCTTGTCAATCAGGTCCACGATGAGCCGGCGCAGCTTGGCCGGGTCTTGGATTTTGTTCTGCGCCTTGCGGAAAATGACGCCCGAGCATGCCCGACCGCTTGCCGAGTTCCTCCAACGTATGGCGATAATGAATTTCCAACTCGTCGCCATCCTTGGCCAGCAACGCCGGCCAATCCTTGCCCTTGGGAATGGGCGACGGCTTGTTGAACGGCGGACGCGCCTGCTCATCCGCCATTTTCAGGAACAGCAGAAACGTCAACTGCTCCACATAGTCGCCGTAGGACAAACCGTCATCGCGGAGAATGTTGCAGTAGTTCCAGAGCTTCTGGACGAGGGCGGTGGGGTTGCTCATTTTTGCTTCGGCAGAAGTTTCCGCAGCCGCCGTGTGGCCTCATCGCGGTCCATCTCACTTGCCGCCACCGCCAGCGTCAGCTCTTCCCACGCTGGCCCGTCGGTCTTTGGTTCGATGCCATTCAAGCGCAGGAAAATCAAACACGCGCCCAGCGCCGTCCGCTTGTTGCCATCCACGAACGGATGATTCTTGCAGACATAAAAGAGATATGCCGTCGCGACTTCGGCGATGTCTTGATAAGGCGACTGGCCGCCAACACTTGCCTGTGGCGCCGCCACCGCCGACTCCAGCAACGCCATCTCCCTCACCCCGTCCGAGCCGCCAAACCGGCCGATGGCTTCCGCGTGAATCTCCCGCACGATCTCTACCGTCAGATGGAAACAGTTGTCCGGCGTGGCACTCATGCGAGCTTCTTCATCGTCCGCGCGTAATCCTTCATTGTCGCCTTGATGACGCGCGACACCTCGGCCCGCGACGGCTTGGGATGCAGTGGCGTGAGCGTGATCGTGCCGCCCTCGTGGACTTCCACATTCACCCGGTCGCCAGCCTTCAAGTGCGCTAGGTCCATCAACGCCGCGTCAAACATCAACCCTTGTGAGTTGCCAATCTTGGAAATCGTTTTAACCATGCTGTTAAACTATGTTTTACGCCCGCTTCTGTCAAGCCAGTTGGCCGGTGAAGGCGCGTCGGAGGATGGACTGGCGGAGGCGGGTGGCGCGCTGGAGGTTGGCCGACACCACCGACTCCAACTCCTCCACCACGCTCAACCGCCGCTCCACTTCCGCCACGATCCGCGTCTGCTCGGCCAGCGGGGGAAGTGCAATCGGCAAGTTGTCAACTTTGTTCACGCTCAGGGTGTAAAGCCCGGATGTGGAACTCGCGACCAATTCAACGAAGTGCCGACCACCGGGTGAAAGCATCCAATTCAAAATCCATTTCCCAAGCGCCACTTCAATCGGGCGAACTTTGATCACGTGGTTCTGGTGGACGCACGGCTCAATCGAACCGTCCCAAATTGCCAACCGACCGATTTGATTTTTACTTCCGTTGCCTTCGACGATGAGCAGGTCGCCCTTGCAAACGAGGAGTTTGTTGAGTTCTGAATCCTCGACGCCAATTTGCTCCATTTCATCCAGCCGCAGCTCGTTCGCGTAAACGTTGGCAACGCGGAGATATGGAAGTTGTTTTGGCAGTTTGGCGCGCTTTGGATTCTTGGTCAGTCCGCCAAACGTAGATCCGAGTTGCTCAAGGCGCGCCCACGTCCAGCCATTCGGCAGCGGTGGAAGATTCGCGGCGTCTGGTGCGGCGGGTTCTTTGTATTGGCCACGGCCCTGCCAGTTTTGCCGGCGTTCGGTGAGGATACGGGCGAGCAGGGCTTCGCCGGTCTCGTAGCGCGCTTTCGACTTCTGCCCTCGGCCCTCTGACTTCTGAAGCTCTGCCTCTGTGGGGACGAGGCGGCCTTCACAGGCGGCTTTGAGGACGGCGGCGCGGTAGCGTTTGAGGTTGGCCTGCACCCGCCGCAACGCCGCCACCCCCGCCTCCAGCCGCGTGAATTGCTTCTCAATCTCCGCCACAATCCGTTGCTGTTCAGGGAGGGGTGGAACGGGAATCTGGAAGCGAAGAAAAAGCGGTAGTTCCAAACTTTGCACCGTTGTTCCGGTCTTCGTGCAAGTGTGAAGAATGTCCCGCTCGAATGCCTTCAACGCGAGTGCCAGATAATCGGACCGGATGTTTTCGAGCGGCTTTACGGCCTTGAGGTCTTGGTTCAATGCGACCTGCCGGGAGGCCACGGCGACCGGCAGCGTGTGCTGAAGAATGCCGCTGCGAACAACGATCAGAATGCTGCCCGCTTCGACGAGATTGGTGGCCGACTGCGCAACCGCATCTTCGGTGATGTGATCCTGGGCGTCGATAATGCGGTCGAACTTCATGTCCTTCGGCGACACCCACGGAATATTTCCGCCAGTCCAGAAACGTGGATTCGCCTTGCTCGGCGTGCCCCCACCGAACCAACGGCCAACTTCGCCCATCGTGAGGCGCATCCAACCACGCGGAAGATCGCTGCTTTCTTTCGCCCCTTCAGGGCTTGATGTGTTTTGGCAATCGTGACCCAGGGCGGCGTCGCTGCGCTCCTTGCCCTGGGCTGATTTCTTTCGCCCCATTGGGGCTGTGGTTGTGGCGTTTGCGCTCATGCCGCGAGCACCTCGTTGAGTTCATCGAGCAGCTTGGGCAGTTGCTCGCCGAAGAGTTGATGCGCTTTGCCCAAGCCGCCGCGCTGGTTGAACGGGGATAGCTCCAAATCCTCCGGCTCGATGCTCAGGCTGGTGGCGATGTGGTCGCGAATCAAATTGAGCCACGAGAGTTGTTCGGCGCTGAATGTGACGCCGGCCTTGGCCTTGTCCATGAGCCATTCGTTGAACCGTTCGGACACGGAGTCGGCGAAGGGCGCGAGCACGGGTTGCTGTTCCAGCGCGAAGCGGACGAGGGCGACGAGGTCGGCAAAGCGTCCGGCCTGCGAACGGCCTTTGACCTTGCCGGGATTGGCGGCGGCGAAGGCGTTCCAGAGATTGTCCTCGGTCCAGGCGGCGTGGTTGTCGCGCAGTTTCTTTTCCAGTTCCTTGAGCATCGGCTCGGTGAGGCGCTGTTTGAACGGGCGGCTGTAGAGGATTTGCAGCGCGGTGATCTCGGCCTTGTGCTGCTCGATGTAGTCGCGGAACGAGGTGGCAAGCTGGGCGCTGGTCTGCGTGGTCTTCTGCGCCGGGCCGGCGTAAATCAGCGTGTCGCGGGAAATGATGTCAATGGTCTGGTCGGCGGCCTTCTGGATTTTCTTGAGCAGGTTGCGAAGATCGGGATTCGTGGCGAGCGGCGCCAAAGCAGCTTTAACCGCCAAGTCACGGAGGCCACGAAGTTCCTTTGCGGTTGGTTCGTAATAGGCCGGTTTGCCTTCCCTGGCTTGGGCCTGAATCAGTCCGGGTCAATGGCTTCCAAGATTCCCTTGGCGATCTGCGAGAGAGTCTGGCCTTTGGCGGTCTGCACGACTTCGGCGTCGACCTCGGCATCGAAGCGGCGTTCCAACCGGATGAGGCGACCGGCGAGCGATTCGACGGCGGCGACTTCGGTCGTGCCCAGCGCGGCGGCATCGAGGAGCTTCTCGAAGCTGACGGTGGGCTTCTTTTCCAGCGGGCGGGATTCGGTCTGCACCCGTTCGCACACGCCGACGGCATCCACGATGACGAAACGGGTCTTGCGTTTGATGCCGGGGTTGACCTGTTCCATCTCGGTGTCGGACACCACGCGCACGCCGCGGCCTTTCATCTGCTCGAAGAAGTTCTTCGACGCCGACGCTGCGCATGAAGAAGACGATTTCCAGCGGCTTGATGTCCGTGCCGGTGGCGATCATGTCCACGGTGACGGCGATGCGCGGGAAAGTAGCTGTTGCGAAAGGCGCTGAGGATTTCCTCGGGCGACAGGCTGGAGGCGCGTTTCCAGGTGATTTCCTCGACTTCCTTGCCATCGGGCTGCCGCTTCTTTTCGACGATGCGAACGAAGCCGGTGCGGTAGGTGATTTTCTGGCAGAAGTCGTTGCCCTTGCCGAAGACCTCGCGGCAGATGCGAACGATGTCGTCGGCATGGGTGTCGTCCTTGGCGAAGATGAGGGTCTTGGGCAGGTCGGTGCGGCCCGGAAACATCTCGGTGAAGACCCGGTCGCGGAACGTGGCGAGCACGGTGCGAATCTGGTCCGGGGCAACGACGTCGCGGTCGAGCTCGGTGGCGTCGTACGCCAAGTCTTCGTCGAGTTGTTCCCAGCGGACTTTGCGCGTCTGGCGGTCGCGTTTGTCCACGAAGAACCCGGCGTCCACCTTCGAGCCGGCCTGCGTGATGGCGGTGTTGATGCGGTAGATGTCGCAGCCCACGTTCACGCCGTCGGCCACGGCCTTCTCGTGGTTGTATTCCATCACGAGGTTCTGCTGGAAGAAGCCGAAGGTCTGCTTGGACGGCGTGGCGGTGAGGCCGATGAGCGAGGCGTCGAAGTATTCGAGCACCTGCCGCCAGAGATTGTAAATGGAGCGGTGGCACTCGTCGGTGATGATGAAGTCGAATTCCTCGATGGGAAACTTCGAGTTGTATTCGACCGGGACAGGTTTCTTGAACAGGGTTTCGGCCGCTTCGATGGGCAGATCGTCGAGGTCGGGAGCGGGCTCCTTCTCGCCCTTGAGCATGGAGTAAATGCGCTGGATCGTGCCGATGACGACGCGGGCGGATTTGTCGAGGGAGTTGCCGTTGAGATGCTGGACGATGTATTCCTCGGTGAACTTGTAGTTGTTCACGGGCGAGACGAACTGCTGGAATTCCTTGAGCGTCTGCCGGCCGAGATTGCCGCGATCCACGAGGAAGAGGACGCGGTGCGCCCCGGCGTATTTCACGAGGCGATAGATGAAATTGACGGCGGTGTAGGTCTTGCCCGAGCCGGTGGCCATCTGGATGAGGGCGCGCCGGAGAGCGGACGCGTGGGACTTTTCCAGTCCGGTGATGGCCTGGATTTGCGCGAGCCAGAGCGAACCGGCTGCCAGCGGCGGCATTTCGCGCAACCGTCGGGCCAGTTGCTTTTCCTGCTGCACCCATGCGAGCAAGGTTTCGGGCCGATGAAACGAAAACACGCGCCGGCTGCGGGGTTCAGGATCGAGTCGGTTGGTGAAGAAGGTTTCCTCGCCGGTGCTTTCGTAACAGAACGGGAGCGGATTGTGCCAGGCGGGGAGACCGAACGGTACGCCGGTAACGTACTTGGTGGACTGCTCCTCGACGCCGACCAGGGAATGGCCGGCGGGCTTGGCCTCATTGGTGCCGATGGCCTTCCCGTCAACGAACAGCGTGTAATCGGGTTCGCCCGTGGCGAAGGAAAGCTCACAGACGGCCACGCCGCGTTGGGCGGCCAGGTTGATTCTGTCCTTGGTCTGAACCGACCACCCCGCCGCGCCGAGCATCGCGTCGATCCGCTCACGGGCGAGTTGTTCCGGGGTCCGGTCAGACATGGGCGTCAGAAGTTGGAAGAGCGCGCCGCCAGCAACGGGGCGGGCGGCAACAGCAGGCTGTTGTCTCCCTGGCGGGTTCAGCCAATGGCGCGGTAACCCTAGCGCGGACCCGAGAAGCCCTCATCGTGCGTAACGCGTTCAGCGTGTATGGTCAAAGAAGCGTTGTCCACTCCAAATCTCGGACCTGCGCCCGTATTGGTCCTACCCTTGGTGGTATGCTGACCCCATGGAACTGAAACACCTGCCGCACTGGCGCCAGTGCCGACAAGAATTGAATTCCGCGCCCTCGGCCATGACACGTGGACGTATTGATGGTCAGAATCTCATCCTGACGCGTAGCGAGAAGCAGCCGCACAGCACGACCTGACTTGATTCGGTTGAAAGCTAAAGAAAAGGATCGATCTCCAGCCTCAGGGCTCCAGATCCATCCCCTTCTCCAGCTTCCTGGTGACATTCCAAGGCTGACGGTCAACTCCCAAGCCTGATGGTCAATTCCCTGAACCAAGTCCAGCTCGATGGTCGATTCTACCCGCCAATATTGAATCAAACCAACCAGGATGCCAGCCCTCGATCGGATCAACCACTCGGATCAACCAGTCAAGCCAGGCAATCGACCCAACAATTCAGCCGAGCTTTCTGATCCGCCGATCCTCATGGATGGTCGTGGCATACCTGGCCCTTCCCTTCGCCCAATTCCTCAACCCAGCGATCTGTTCGGCCATCAACTTGGACAGTGGCACCAGATCGGTGAGCACCGTGGCAATGGTCAGGTCGGTGGGTTCCCTTGGTTCGGTTGCTGCATTCTCCTCGTCAAACGCCATGTAGAGCGGTTCGACGAAGGCTTGTTCGATTTCACTGCCCGTGAGGCCATCAGTGGCTTTGGCCAACGCAATCAAGTCGAACTCGTTGGGCTCGCGTTGATACCGGGCGATGACGATTTTCCAGATGGCCTGCCGTTCGATTTCGTTGGGCAGGTCCACGAAGAACAACTCGTCCCACCGGCCCTTCCGCAGCATTTCCGGGGGCAGTTGGGTCACGTCGTTGGCGGTGGCGACGACGAATACGGGGGCGGTCTTCTCCTGCATCCAGCTCAGGAATGAGCCGAAGACACGGGAGGAGGTGCCCCCGTCGGTTGCACCGGACGACTTGCTGCCGCTGAAGCCCTTCTCCAGCTCGTCGATCCAGAGGCAGCAGGGAGCGATGGCTTCGGCGGTCTGGATCACGGAACGAAGGTTGGCTTCACTTTGACCCACCAGGCCGGCGAAGATGCGGCCGGCGTCCAGTTTCAACAGGGGCACGCCGAACACCTTGGCCGTCGCCTTTGCCGTGAGCGACTTGCCGGTGCCGGCGATGCCCAGGATGAGCAGGCCCTTGGGCACCGGCAGGCGGTATGCTCGTGCCCGGTCGCCGAAGGCGTTGCGACGCTTCAGCAGCCAGGTCTTCAGCACGTCGAGACCGCCGATGGAGTCCAGGTCCTCCTTAGACTCGATCAACTCCAGCAGGCCGTTCTTCTTCACCGTCTGGGCCTTCTCACGGGCGACGACGACCGGATCGATGCCCTTGGACTCGACCACGGACAAGGCGAAGGCGTTCTCGGCTTCGATGGTGGTCAAGCCCCTGGCGGCATCGATCGCCTTTTCCCGGACGGTGTGTTCGATGGATTGGATGCCGGCCGAATCCATGATGCCCCCCAGCACGGCGCGCAGTTCGGCGGCGACCGGCAGGGCAAACTCGACGATGGTGACTTCCCGTTCCAATTCCGGGGGCAGGATCAACCGGCAGCCAAGAATGACCATCGGCTTCTGCCTGGTCTTGGCCGCCAGGAGCACGTCCTTGAACTTGCGGAGCAGGATCGGATTGGGGTCCTGCAAGAACAGATGGAAATCCCGGAGCAGGATCAGCGTCTTGTCCGGCAGTTCCTCGATGGCACTGAGCGCTTCCAAGGGATCGTTGGCCTGGGTCTGGTGACCGTTTGCGCCATCTACCAATCCGTCCACGACGCTCCAGAAGCGCAGGTGGTAGGATAGGTAGCCGGCGATGGCCTTGATTTCAGCCTCGACCCGTTGTTCTTCGGAGGACACGAGGTAGAGGCCGGCGTATCCGGCTTGGAAGTACCGGATGATTCTGGCCGCCATATCGGAGAGCGCAGCGCCAGAGAGCGCCGCGTCAGAGGGCGAATTTCCGGCGGCCGAGTTGGGACAGGGTTTTGACTTGGTGTTTGGCATGAGGGTTCAGGGTTGGGGGGTGGTGTTGGTTGTGGGTGTTTTGGTGTTCGTAGCGTTCGTAGTGGTGGGTGGCGGTGCAGTGGTGATCAGCCGTTCCCAGATCCACCCAGCGGGTGTGTTTGCAGGAGCGGCTGCCATCGGGGGCCACGCGGCGAGTCCAGCCTTTGCAGGCACACGAGGTCGATCCGTCGGCGTATTGCAGCGTCTGGTACTCGACTTCGGGATTGGAATCCGACTGGAAGGTCCAGACGGTGATGATCTTCTGGTTCATGGTGGGCGGGTTCGTTGACTCTCCAGGTTCTCGGTCGTACGGTCCTCATCGCGATGAAACCGTCGGCTCAATTGGTGATTTCGCTGATCGCTTCGGGGCTGTGGACAGCGGCCTCGTCGAGTGTTGCCGGCACGTGGTCCGACGATTTTACGGGGAGCGCTTTGGGCTCGGAATGGCAGGGAGACCGGAACTTCTTCTCCATCCTCGACGGCACACTCGAAGGCATCAGCGCAGAGCCGGTCGCCCCCGTGCCCTTGCATCAAGTGGAAGTGGGGACAAACTGGGGCGACTACACCGTGCAATGCCGCATTGATGTCGTGGCGGCCAATCTGGCGATTTGCACGAAGGGCGCCCTGATTCTTCGCGACAACGGCAAGGAGGGCTACGTCTTTGCGCTCCACGTAGCCACCAAGACCATCGAGGTGTACCGCCTTTCCGACCACGAGATGTTGCTCTCCCAGGACGCCCCGCTGGAATTGGCGAGGTGGTACAGGGTGCGGGCTGAGCTTGAGGGTTCGACCATGAAGTTCTTCGTGGATGGTGAGTTGGTCGGAACCGTCACGGATGATCGATCCTTGGCTGGCGCCGTAGGCGCTGCCGTTCAGGACACCATGCAGACGTTGTTCGACGAGTTTACGGTGACGGGACCGGGGATTCCGAGCAACGGACTGGAAGTGAGCGTGGGCGCGAAGGTCACCCTGAGCTGGCCGAGTGCTCTGACGAACCACGTGCTCAAAGTGACCTCCGACCTTTCCGAGCCGACTTCATGGGACACGGTGACAAACACCGCCGTCAAGGTCGGCGAGTACTTTACCGTCACGTTGGACCGTTCTCCCGGCAATCGCTTCTACACGCTGGTCCCCATTGGCCCGTAATCGGCCGCTCCTCGGTGAGCCCGCATAAACTCGAAGGTGAACCGGATTGCCTCCAGGTTCGGCTTCTAATGCACGCCATCGGGCAAGCCTGAAGGGCCGCACCACAGGAAGTCGGGTGGCGGATCGGTCCGCCACACCAAACCCGCTTTGGCCGCTTGTTGGGGCAGCCATTGGGTGGAGAAGTCCACGAGTTCGTTTCGATCCGGCAGGCCAATCCACAGGTGAATCTCCGGCAAAAGCCCCAGTTTCAGTGCCGCCTGGCTTTCGGGTCGCCAGGGAGACCATTCGTAAGTGAAGTGCGTCGGCTGATGACCGTCGTCGAGGTGAGGCGGCAGAATCGGCCAGGACAGGGAACCCGCTTGCAGCCGGGCACGAAGCCCCAGTGAAGTCAAGATGCTCAGGCCGGTGAGGGTCCAATAGAGGCATGAGCCTCGGTCCATGTGTTCCTGGCCGTACCACTGCCGGTACCGACGATGAACCGCTTCCAAGACGCGCTGACGAAAGGCGGTGTCGTTCAATTGAAGTGCTGGTGTTCCCACGCCAGACACACGGAGCGGGAAGGATCGGCGAAGCGGATTTCGCCCGCGTTGTCCTTCACCTCCCATGCCTGGGTGGCGTGGTTGAATTCGATGGTGGTCGCCCGTTGGATTTGGAGCGTTCCGATGGCCGCCAGGTCGATGACCTCCGTGTAGAGGCCACGACCTGTGCCCGTGGGATCGAACGTCAGGGTGAACCGGGTCACGTTGCCCTCCTTTCAGGTGCCCAGGCGTTGATGATGCTGCGTGGCGTTGGCCTGGAGGTATTCCGGTTTGCGGCTCTTCCCGGTCACCTGCCCCAGCGCCTCTTCCAGGAACTGGGTCGCCTGCTCGCAGTCGGCGCCTTTGAAGCCAATGGCGTCAATGGCAATGTCTCCCATGGGAGACACGGTGATTTCGATGGTTCGAGGTGATTTCATGGCGGTTCCTTTGGTTTCGTTCCTCCCGGCTACACCCCCATGACCGTCAGCTTGATCGAGCCGTCGGCCTGACTTCGGCGCAGGACCGAGAAGCCCTTCTTCCGTGCCTCCTGCATGGCCTTGTGGACGCCGTAGAGTTGCAGGAGCTTGGAGTAGTTCTGACCGACCTCTTGTTCGACATGGCCGCCGTACAGATCGGCCGTGAGGCCAAAGGTGCCGTCGGGTTGTTGCTGGAGGGCGATGTCGTAGGGGCCTTGGAGCCGGATCACGTAATCGCCGTGCTGCTGGTTCTGGTAATAGCCCCGGGCCAGGGCGTTGGGAAACAGGGATAAGGACATTTCCGCCAGCGCAGAGCGCAACGCGGTGATGTCACGTATGGCTGTCTTAATCGTGGTGAAGTGGGACATGGTTGTTCCTTACGGTTGATGGTTGTGGTTGATGGTGAGCGAAATGAGGTTGTGATCGGTATGCCGGGGACGTTTCTCATCAGCCCGGCATTTTCGCCTCGGGGAGATTCAGACTGGGCAATGCTGAAAGTCAGAAATCTGCCTGTGGGGCTCCAGGAAGATTCGGATTCCCCTGAGAGTACCGAGCCGCTGCGAGGGCAATCAAAACGTGTTCTTGAGACGCTCGGAGATGAAGCCACGTTGCAGCAGTTGATGCAGACGCAGACCGGCCTCCTCAGTTCCTTGCCGGCCAGCGAGGCGAGCGACACGTCGCGGAACCGCCTGGTGTTGCTTGGACGATGGCAAAGCCTGATCGTTGGGATCTGCAAGCGAATGGGCCGCCCATTGTCTGAGGGATTAAGGCCTTTATAGCACGAAAGGCACCAGTGCTTTGGTGCGCCGCAGGTAGTCCGAATAGCCGGTAAGATGCTTCGTGAGCAAGGCTTCCTCCTGCCGCAGTTTGACCCAAAGGCCACCAAAGCAGAGCGCCAGGGCGACCAATCCGCCCACGGTACCCGCCAGGACGACCGTTCCGAGGACCATCAGCAGCACGCCTGCGTAGATGGGATGGCGAACGACCCGGTAGGGACCACGTTCGATCAATTCATGGTCCTCCTTCAAGGTCACCCGCGCACTCCAGTTGCCTCCGAGCGTTATCCTTGCCCAGAGGGCGATGAACAAGCCAGCGAACAGCAAGACGTCGCCGAGAATCCCTGTGCCAACTGTGTGAGCAAGGACAGCATGGTTCCAAGGAATAAGCCGGGCGCTTCCACGGAGAAGAACGGCGGCAACCGCGATAAGCACCACGTAGAGCAACCGGTGCGGAAGAGGTTGCCGCAACTTCGCCCGTTTGACCCGGAACGCGGACACAAACCAGAACGCCATGAACACGCCCCAGCAGCCCAGCGCGAATTTGCCCGTTGCATCCATCTCGAACCGTACGCACGCTCCGCCAATCGAATGCTCGTTGGCCAGAAGAAAAGCCAACCCTGCTGCACTTCGTCACCGTGGCGCGAACATCTTGGAGCGTTCTGTTCCCAAGCCAGCCCGCCTCCAAGAGTAGCTGCAAAGGATTTCCTCAACTCACCGCTCGATCTGCGTCGCGCCGGAGCCGGGTTCGTCCTTCAAAATCGTCACCTTGGCGGGTGGGTACAAGAATCACAGTCGGCTCTGCCGCTGTCGAATGGAACGTCAGCCTCCATGTCCCAATTCAGGTTCAGATGGGGCCGAAGGCCGGATCTCGACCTCGATTGGCACATGAAGCCACATGGAAGGTCACAGGGGTTTAATCCATCGGACACAGCCTCGCGCCCATTGGATCATGCGACATGATTCCCACCGATCATCCCGTGGATTTAACCCTGCCAATGAATCGGGCTCCTGAATCCGACCATTGAATCCCTCCATTGAATCCCACGACTAAATCCCTCGATTGAATGCCTCGATTGAATCCCACGATTAAATCCCGGCAATCAATCCGGCCAATCATCCACGAGGGTCATTCACGAGGGTCATTCACGAGGGTCATTCACGAGGGTCATTCACGGGAATCAATGATGGCTTTGAAGCCTGGGGTTTAATCTGGGGGAAGTTCCATCGTTGAGAATCTGCGGGGTCAATGGCGGCCAAGGGGAGGCTTCAACCAATCCGTGAATTGCCCTGCCCGCCAGAAGACCCGTCATCGAACGAACGTGCAAGTTGAGCAGGTGCCCTGTCGATTGTTGACCACCTTTCAGACGGTTCACCGTCTGTTCGACAAGACTGCCTGGCTTGCCTACCTAGCCTACCTAGCCCTCTGACTTTATAGAGCCCGACGAAGTCGTCCCTCCGAAAAGCTGGAGCACTAGGTAGGCTGGGTAGGCTGGGTAGGCAAGGTGACGGTGTCCGCACGCATAATGGGGGGGGCATCTACCGTCAGTCCCGCCACGTTCGCTCGCTCGGAGTCGGCTCTTCTGGATGGATTGTGCTGCCGTTCAAGGCGTTGTAACCCATCAAGCGCTACGCTGGGCCGTTCGACGCATGGTTGAGCCGGGAAAACGTGTAGTGCTTCACCTCCATCGGATTGTCTGCCGGACTGCGGGTCCACTCCGAGTTCCTCACTACCCGATAGCCCTCGATGACGGCCTCGTTTGCCGTCTTCAAGACCTGCCCCATGATCTTGCCGAGCTGTTTCCTGGCGGCCTCGTCGTTCCCGGTATCCTTCAGGTTGGGCACCGCTACTTCCTCTTCGTTGCAGATGTCCACCAAGTTCGAGGCGTTCAGTGGCGTGGCGATCCATGCCCCGGCGCCAAATCATCCATGGACGGTCATCGGTAGGATTTGGCAGGGGGGGGCCGGTCGTGCCCCCCCTGGGTGACGTTCTGACTCTCCCAGCCCTGCCCGGCAAGCCAGCAAGCCATAAAAGCTAGGGGTTTGGAAATTTCTTAAGAGACTTCTCTCTTTGCATTTTTTCTGAAGTGCAGGCTTTTATGGCTTGCTGGCTTTCTGAGGGGCTGGCTGAGCCGCTTCTTCACCGACGGGGAGGGGGGGGAGGGAGATTCCGCCTACCGCTCCGGAGTCTGGGCTGGCGCCGACGCGAGCCTGAAGACGTAGCGGTTTAGCGTCTGATCGTTCCTACCCCCACCTGCAGCCCGCATTTGATTGCAGGCCACAGGCGGGGGTATATGGGATGGGTCAGGCCACCGGTTGGCGGGTGTTCTCGGCCAACCACTGGCTCGTGCTCAGGGTCTTGATTTCCTGCGCCGTGATGAGCGCAACGCCACCGCCACAGGCATCGACGCAGGGTTTGAAGCAGTCGTGTGTTTCCTGCTTGGAGGTTGTGGCCTACGCCGCTAGGTTGAATTTCCTTCGACCCAGTTCGCCAAACCGTTCCACCAGGGCAGAGGCATCGGCCTTCGCCAGTTCACGCGCTTTGTCTCGGAGCCGTGATAGCCCCTGCACCAGTTGGCCCTGGGCGTGCTTGTTGTCCCGGTATTCTTCGGCGGTCTTGGAGAGCAATTCACGCCGGGTCTGGTCGAGCATCTGGGCCATCACCGTGTCGTCGGCGAAGTTCATGGCCTTGAACTGGTCGATGAACTTCACCAGCCGGTTGAGCGTTTTCTGATGCACCCCCGTTTCGGACGTGCCGATGGATTGGAGCATGTCCTCGCAGAGTTGGGCGGTTTGCTGCCGGAGGCTCGATACGCATTCCTGGACGAACGTTTCCGTGTCCCGGCGAATCTTGGCCGCGGCTTCGTGGACCGCCTTGGCCCGGGCCGCGATCACGTTCTGCTGTTGGGCGACGGTCACCAGTTCAAAGCCCAGCCGCTCCGGCAGCGAGATTTGGAACAGGTTCACGTCGAACCGGAAGAAGCGGCGCATGGAACCAGGCAGGGGGAACGAATCCTCGATGGCGGCCACCAGGCGATCCGGATCGTTGGTGAGCTTTTCCGC
Organism: uncultured bacterium; assembly: GCA_963735925.1. GTDB lineage: Bacteria > Verrucomicrobiota > Verrucomicrobiia > Limisphaerales > J093 > DSVZ01. Next base: position 5,622 of record CAVTMT010000011.1, on the reverse strand, counting down.
CATCTGACGCCATTCCCTGGCCGCCGCTGTGCGCAGCGTGGCGTACTGGCTCAGGAACCGATCTCGGGCCGCCGTGAATACGCCTTCCAGTTCCTTCAAGCGCTCCGTCACCTCCGCCAGCTTGGGGTTGGGGAGAAAGTGACCGAGGCCGTTGAGGAAGGGAAAGGTGTTGGCGTCGATCTGGGCATGGGCACGACCTTCGACCAAGACCAGTTCTTTGAGGGCGTCCTTGGGAAGCAGCCGCTTGTGGCCCAGACTGATGAGACGGTCGGAGAGCTTCGTTGCATCCAGGCCGATGTCTTCGGCACGGAGCTTCTTGCAACCGCGCCAGAAGCGAATGCTCACGTTGATCAAGACGCCTTCGCGGGTGAGTACCGAGAGGAGCGGATTGGTTTCGTTCATAGGATTGGAGGGACAGAAGTTCGGGGGTGGGGTCGCCTACCGCCGGCGATGCCGGTCGTTGGATCGGTTGACCAGCTTGTAGAGGTAGAGCGCTCCGGCGCCGACCAGGCCGAGGACGATGTACTCGCGAAACGGATAGACGAGCAGGATGACGAACACACCGCCGATCGTGTAAAGGATGAGTTGAGTGGTGTTGTTGGGGTTCATCGGACTTCCATGGAGAGAGGGGGCGCACCGGGATGGGATGCGCCCCCAGGGGTTGGGGTTGCGGCGCTCAGATGCTCACCTTCTGGATGGCCCGGAGCGATTCCCTGACCTGTTCGATTTCCTTGTCCGTGGCCTTGTACTGCTTGTCCACCTGGCGCAGCGCATCCACCACGTCGCCAAACTGGCGCTGCACCGTCTTCAAGGCGTCTTTGAGCGCTTCGATCTGTTCGATGACGGCCTTCACGGGCGACTTGGACTCGCCGTTGAACGGTACGAGGCGGTTGACCGGCTGCGGTTCGGTGGTGGTTCCCGGCGTTGGGGGTGGGAGGGATACTGCGGCTACTCTGGGCATGGGTTGTTCCTTTGGTTGAGGTTGTGGTTGGTTGGTTTTCTTGGGCTCTTCGGGTCTGCCCGGGTTTTCGGGCTGGCCCTGTGATTCTGCTGCCGCCGGGGTGGCGGTCGGTTGATTCTGAGGCCCCGGCGTTGAATCGGTGCGGAGGGGCATGGCGACGAGTTTCTTGCCCGGAGCGGAGAAGAGCAGCGGACTCAACTCGTCGGACATATCCATCACCGTCAATCCGAACTTGAGCGCCTTGGCGATGAAGTCCCGATTCACGCTCATGGAGATGTCTGGTCCCGCCACCTCGACTGCCTCCACCGGAAAGCTCATCGAGTGGTCGCCTCTGCGTTCCTTGCCCGTGACCGTGAGTTTGCCCCCGGCAAAGTCCAATCGGATCGGTTGACTGACATCATCTTTGCCGGGGAGCTTGGGCAGAACTTCAACCAAGAAGGCGGAGGCTTGGGGGCTGAACTTGACGGTGATCCTCTTGGACTCCGGCACCACCCCGCGCCACCGGGGCACCGGGTGATCCGTCTTCTTGGCGATGAAGGACCAGTGATCGGATTGGATTTGAAGCCAGGCCGGATCGTCCTTCTTCCTGGCCGGCTGAACCGAAAGCTGCCAGGGACCGTCCTCCTTGAACCCTGACCATTCGAGGAAACGTTGATGCGGGATCAAGAGCGATTGCTTGAGGGCGAGGTGGAAGGAGTTGGCGGCGTAGAGGTGCCTGCCATCGGTGCCAATCAGGTAATGCGCCTTGGGCTCGGTGACATCGAGCCAGGCACCCTGAAGGCCGGCACGATTCGAGTCTTCCGAGCAGCAGCACTGAAGCGCATGACCCAAAGCCTCCTTGAAGTTCTCGTCGAGCGATTCGGCTGGGACCGCGATGGTGGGGACGGCCGGCCATTGGTTGGGATCGAGCGATTCCAGCGGCTGATCCATGTGCCGGCCGGCCAAGGGGGAGCGCAACGTCAGGCCATCGTCGTGGGTGACCAACGTGATGGGATCGGTGGCGCTGCATCCCTTGACCGTTTTGTGCAGCGGCTCGAAGGGGATCAGCACCTCGACGGGCTCACCGGGCTGAGGCGCAAACGCGTAGGTGCCGAACGTCTCCAGGTCGGTGGCCTGAAGCTGGACGGCACCGCTCTTGGAGCGGGTGAGCCGGAGATGCCGCAGCGCCGGCAGGGCGGAGGATTTGTTGAGGATCCTGGCCAGGCCGGGCAGAGCGGATTTGAGTTCCGAAGCGGGCAGTTGGATTTCCATGGGAGGGTTCCTTTCGTTGGGGGTTGAGCTAAACGGTTGAAATGAACGAGCCAGCCACACGACACGCGCATGACTGGCTCGCAGTTGGGGTTGGGGTTGGGGTTGAAGACCGGCTACTTGATCGTCTTGCCGACGGAGGGAAGGCGATGAATGTAGCCCCGGATAAACGCCTTCATCATGCCCTCACAGCGCACGTAGAACTCGGCCCCGACCCGGGTGAACTTGTGAGCCCGGGCTTTGGCCATTTCCAGGGCGTACGCCTTGACGTGCTGCTTGCGGATGAGCCGGACGGTGGCCTTCACGATTCAGCGTCCTCCACGGGCTTGAACTTCAACTGCCCGGTGACGCATTCGTTGCGCTCGATGTCGCTACGAGGGCCGAGGTAAACCGGCTGATAGAGCACGCCGCTCTCCCGGAAGGCATACAGGTAGCGGACTTCGATCACGTCGAATGGCTTGGGGATCGCTCGATTGGCCGGGATCGTGACATTGCCGGCGACCTGCCAGCCCTGCTTGCCCAGCAAGCGAAACTCGACGCTGCGCTGGGGATTGATCCGCGAAACGACCGCCGAGAGCGAGGCGGTGAACTTGTGCTTCAAGGCCGGACCGCCACTATTGGGCCGGCCCGGCGTATAGGGCGCAGCCAGGAGTTTGAAGACGACCCCTTCCAGGTTCGCTGCTTTGAGCAAGTCATGGAGGCGCTGCTTCTGGGCGGTCTGATACGCCGTGACCACCGGGATGAGGTGGGGATGCCGGGCACTGCGCAGCGGGCTTCCCAATTCGACCAGCCGTCGATTCAACGGCAAGGGCCGGAGGTCCTCCCCATCGCGCGCCAGCAAGTCGAAGGCGTGGTAATTGTTGCCCACGCATTCCCCGTCCAGCGTGAAGTCGCCCGGAAGGCCGGCGACATCGACGACGATAGGCGTGGGGAGACTGATGGCCAGTCCCTGGCGATTGATGCCAACGACCTTCTCGCCGACGCTTTCGATCAAGACCCGGCGACCGTCGATCTTCTCCTGCAGGCACCACAGGTCGTCGGCCTGCAGTTTTGCGGCCTCCTCCTCGTCGATCGGATTGAGCAGCATCGGGAGAATCCCGGTGGCACGATGGGCCTGGCTGGTGTGCTGATACGGGGTGCCTTCGGCACCAGGGGTGTAGCCCTTGGCCAGCTTCTCCCGTACGAGCTTGTCGAAGACGCTCTTGGCCTGCTCGTAATCGACGGGCACGGGGGTCTTGGTGCCGATGTTCAACGTGGACCCACGACGGCCAAAGGCGAAGGTGACGACAAAGCGATCGTCCGTCGGCTCGATGGCCACCTGGTAAACCTTGTCGGAACTGCCTTCGCGGTAATAGAGGGTGGTGATTTCGGTTTTGGATTCGGTGACGGCGTTCATGGAGGTTGCTTTCTGGTTGGGGGTTGAGGTTGAAGGAAAATGAGCCAGGCACCGCACTGCACGATGCCTGGCCCGGTTGGTGGCAGGGGATGTTGCGGGAGGGGCAGTGTCCTCCGTGAATGACGGGCTACGAGAAGTAGCCCAGGGCTCTCAACGACGAGAAGCTCTCGCCGATAACGACGTGATCCAGGATTTGGATTTTGAGCAACTGACCGGCCCGGATCAAATCGCGGGTCACCCGGATGTCCGCATCGCTGGGGGTTGAATCCAGCGAGGGGTGATTGTGGGTCAGAATGGCCGCGGCTCCAGCCGCCACGATGATGGGCCGAAACACCATCAAGGGGCAGACGGCCACTTCATCCAGGGAACCGATGGCGACCAGGTTGTGGCCAATGATGCGGCGGCGGGCGTTGAGCACCAGAACGACGAACATCTCCTTGGCCGGGTCAAACCAGTCGGCTTGGGGAATGTTCGCCATCCAGTAGGCGAAGGCCCGTTCGGGTGTGTCCAGGAGGTCCCCGGCGGGACTGCATTCACGCACCCGCATGACCTTGAATTCATAGGGCGGATTCATATGCTGTTCTGTGGCTACCCGCCCCACTGACGGCATTCATGGAAGAACTCGCAGCAGCTACAGGTCATCGGGTTGGGTGAGGGCACCCAATCCCGGCGCGCTACCCCGGCCAGGTAGGAATCCACGGACTTGAACAACCGGGCCTCCTGCTGGGCATTCATCGGCGCCAGTGAGGTGACCACCAGCTTCGGCGTCTTCAACTTGACCAGGTGATGCAGCTCAACCCCGGATTCCTGCCTCCCGGTGGCTTCCCGGTACATGACCGAGTAGCACGAGCATTGAAGTTCATGCAGGTGCTCCGCCTTCTCCGCATTCGGCGTCTGGCCCGTGGTCTTGAACTCCACGACGCGACCCCCGGCACGAACCAGGTCCATGATCCCGACCAGTTTGGTGGTACGAAGATCGGCTTCCACCGAGACTTCCACCCCTTCGGCCGCTTCGTTGGGCGGAATGGGCGATTGCTTGAAGTAGGTCTGGAGCAGATTCCAACCGACCGCCTTCGCTTCTGCCTCTTCGCCCTCTTCCCATCGGATCGCCTCTTCCTGCTCCTGGACCCAATAGTCGTCGAACTGCGTCTTCAGCCATCCCTCCGGAATGCTCTGCCGGCGCCACCGGGCCAGATTCCAGAGCTTGAGAATGAAGTGCACCGTCGAGCCGATGTGTTGGGCGCCCGATCTTGCCTTCGCCAACCCAAGCACGTACTGGAAGTAGAACTTGAGCCGGCAGGTGTGGAACGTGTTGAGCCGGGAGGCCGACACCGTGGCCAACAAGGCTTCGATGGACCTGGGTTTGTTGGGTGTCGTGGCCACCGGCCGGGGTTGAGCAACACCATTCATGCCGCCCTCGCTTTCTGGTAGCGGCGGACGCGGTTGTGCCCGTTGCCCTGGCCGTATTGCTCCAGGAGTTCGTCGATCAGACCCGAGGCCTCCATCTTGTTGAGCGCCTTGACGCCCTTGCCGAAGCGTTCCTGGGCCAGCGTTTCGATGTCGTGCTTGTCGAGGCGATTGTCCTCCACGATCTTCAGGACCAGCGCCTTCTGCTTGTCCGTGCAGGACCACGCTTCGCTTTGACCATTGCTGTTGCCGGTCGTGCGCCTGGTGGTTCCATTGGGTGTTTGACCGATCCCAGAGTGAGCATTGCCGGGCAGAAAACCCGTGGCTTGGATGTCCCGATCGACGCACCCCTGCAACAGGGCGTAGAGCTTGGCCGATTCGGTTTCGACCTGTTTGATGTCGCCCAGTTCGGTCTGGATCGTGACGCTGTACTGGTGAGAAGAATAGCCGGGGAGACCCAGCTTCTTGCTGTAGTTGGCTTCGAGGGTGATGGCCATAGCGGTTCCTTTCTGGTTCCTTTCTTGGTGTCCTACCTGGGATTGTGGTTGGGAAACCAAAACCCCCGGTCACCAGACGACCGGGGGGTATCCCACCCCTAGGGCTACGGGGT
>CAVTMT010000010.1:0-1039334 GCA_963735925.1 uncultured bacterium | reverse complement strand
GGCGCGGGTCCTGAATGAGTTCTGGCGCGATTCCCTGGGCGGGGAGTGGATTTGCACCGTGGCCGGCACGCCGGGAACCTGGAGGCAGGTGAAGCCGCCGGCCGTCACCGCCGATCCGGCCACCGGCACGATTCCGACCGGGTACCTCATTTGGAACGTGACCGATGGCGCGGTGAAGCGTCACGCGGGCGGCTACGCGTGGGAGATCACTGTCGGGGCGAATGCCTCCGCCAAGGTCGGTTTCCACGGCGCGACGCCGACGGCGCAGCGGGCTAACGCCAGCCAGGCGGCCGTTACCTACGCTTCGCAGACCGTCAGCGACCCGCCGACGCAGGCGCAGGTCCAGGCGATCAATGACGGCCTGGTCGCCGCCGTCAGTCTGCTGAATGAACTTCGGGCCGCGGTGGTGGAGAAAGGCATCATCAAAGGGTCGGCGTAGAACCCGCAGTGGGGAGTCAATTCCTTCTGACCTTCTCGCGTCGAGGCACCGGCGAGGCACCGCCGGATCATCCCCGTGGCGGTGTTCTATCCTTCCTGACGGGCGACGGAATTCTCAAGCGATTCTCGACGCAACGCGGGTCCGCGTCGAACGATGATTCGGTGAAAGGTATCAAGTCCTGCATCGAAAGCGGCTCTTGCCGGGCTGTGGCGGCTCAAAATATTTGGCAATTGTTTGGCAAATGTTGCAGAAGATTGCCCGGAATTGCAGAAGCTGGCCAAAAAGCGTCTCGGAAGGCCATGATCAGGATATTCCTTGTAATCCAAGGGTTTACGGGGGCTAAAATCGGAGAAAATTGGCTCCAGAGAGAGGGCTCGAACCTCTAACCCGCCGGTTAACAGCCGGCTGCTCTACCATTGAGCTACTCTGGAAGCCAGAGGCCGAGCACCGTAGCGAGACGGGCCCCCAAGCGTCAAATCCAATTTCCGTGCGCACGACGCGCGATTGCTCAACGCCAAGTGCGCGACACCCTTTCCCACGCCGAATGCCGTCCGGAAGCCGCAACCTCTCGGACGAAGCTTCGCCCTCCCCGAAATCAGCCGTAGCGCTCCGGGTCCAGCAAGGCCAGGTCGAAGGCCGGTCTTTCGCCGGCCAGCATCTCCGCCACCACGCGACCCGTGATGGGACCGAGGCTCAAGCCCATCATCGCGTGCCCGGTGGCGACCAGGAGGTTCGGATGCCGTCGGGTGCGGCCCAAATAAGGCAGGCCGTCCGGCGAGCAGGGCCGCAGTCCGCGCCAAGGCGGGATGCCGGCGAAGTCCTCTTCGCGGAACTCGGGATAATACCCTGGCACCGCCTTCACGATGCCTTGGACCCGACGCGGGTTGATGTCCTGGTTGAGGCCCGCGATTTCCATCGTCCCCCCAAACCGCAGCGCGCCGCCCATCGGCGTCACCGCCACGCGGGCCTCGGTGAAGATCGCGCAAATCGAAGGCAACTGACGCGGGCGGGGCAGGGTGAGGCTGTAGCCCTTGCCGGCCTGGATGGGCAGCTTCAAACCCAGCTCGCGGGCCGCGAGCGACGACCACGATCCGCCCGCCAGCACGTATTGGTCGGCCTGGAATTCGCCTCGTTGCGTGCGCACCGCGGCAATGCCCGAGTCGCCAGCGCGCCAGCCAAGCACCTCGGCGTTCCACTCGAAGCGCGCGCCCAACCGCTCTAACTCGCCGGTCAAACCGGCGGCGAACTGCGCCGGATTCAGGTGACAGTCCCTCGGAAAATAAACCGCGCCGGCGAGGTCCATCCGCACGCCGCCGTCGAGGGCGGCGGTTTGTTTCGCGTCGAGCACCTCGACCGGGAGGCCGAGTGCGCGGGCCTGCGCGGCGTTCCGGGCTTCTTCGACCAGGGCGTGGCCGGTCTTGCACAACAGGAGCAAGCCCCTCTGGACCAGGCCGAAGTCGTTGTTGCGAGCGGCGGCGAGTTCCGCGAAACAACTGCGACTGGCGAGGCTGAGGTCCCGCAGGAGCGGGGCGCTGCGCTGGACATGCGCCTGGTTCGCCGCCCGCCAGAACTTGAAGCCCCAGCTCAGGAGTTCCCGGTTCAGTCGCGGCTTGATGTAGAACGGCGATTCCGGATTCCACATCCACTTCAACCCCAGCGCCACCATGCCCGGCGCGGCCAGCGGCACGAAGTGGCTGGGCACAACCATGCCGGCATTGCCGAGCGAACAGGAATCGTGGTCCGGCCCGCCGCGTTCCAAGAGCGTAACCTGCCAGCCTCGCCTGGCCGCGTAATAGGCGCTGCACAAGCCGATGACCCCGCCACCGATGATCAGGACGCTTTTCATCCTTGGAGCGTTCCGGAGCGCAGGGGTCCAACCCCCGCCGGCGTTGCGTCGTCAGCCTCAGGCGTTTCGCGCGGGATGGACTCCGACGCTCCGATCCCCCAACGAAACGGATCGCGGTCGTCAAACAGCAAGGTCGCTTCCGCGTTCACGAACGCCGTGCCCGTGATCGTGGGCCGGATGATGCCGCTCGCCCGCTCCAGCCAGCGGAAGTGGGCAGTGAACGTGCTGCCGAGGATGCTTTCCTGGACCCACGATTCGCCTTCCGCCAGTTTCCCATCTGCCGCCAGACAGGCGAGTTTCGCGCTCGTACCCGTCCCGCAGGGCGAGCGGTCGTAAGCCTTGCCAGGACACAGAACGAAACTCTTGGAACGCGCGCCGAGCGCGGTCGGCGGGCCGAACAATTCGACGTGATCCACGTCCGGGAAACCTTGGGCGTTGATCGCCTGCCGAATCTGCCAAGCGATGGCGGTGAGGCGTTCAACGTTGGCCAGCGCGAGTTCCTGCCCGTGATGTTCGACCAGATAGAACCAGTTCCCAGCCCACGCCACATCGCCGGTGACGCTGCCCAGACCCGGCACCTCCAACGTGACCGCCTTCGCCTGCCGATGGCTCGGCACGTTTTCCACCGACACACTGCCGTCCGGGTGAAGCGTCGCCGTGACCGTCCCGACGGGCGTCTCGAGGCGGTGCTCGCCGGGCGCGATGCGGCCCAGGTGGGCAAGCGTCACCACCAAACCGATCGTCCCGTGGCCGCACATGCCGAGGTAGGCGACGTTGTTGAAGAAGATGACGCCCGCCGCGCAAGTCGGGTCCACCGGGGCACAAAGCAACGCGCCCACCATTACGTCCGAGCCGCGCGGTTCGTTGACCACGGCCGAGCGGAAACGATCGTGGCGTTCGCGAAAACGTCGCACGCGCCCGGCCAGCGGACCGGTGCCCAGGTCCGGGCCACCCGCAACCACGACCCGCGTCGGCTCCCCGCCGGTATGCGAATCGATGACTTGAACTCGTTTCATCAGTTGGCCTCGAAGGTGGCATTTCCGCCCTCGCCGTCAACGCAGCCGGAAAGGCTTGAGCTTCGGGTGCCAACCCGCAACGTGGATCGGCGGAGCTAAACGTTGAGCGCCACCGGTGGTTGCGTGGCGCGATAACGGCTGGCAATCACGGCGAAGAACCCCGCCACCGCCAGCATTAACGCTGCGTAGAACAGGAACTCGTGCACGCCGTCGGCATGGACGAACCGCGCGTTCACCGTGGTGATCACGGCGACCAGGAAGTTCCCGACCGCGGTGGTCAGCAGCCAGAGACTCATCACCACGCTCTTCAGCGCAACGGGTGCCTGCGCGTAGGCGAACTCGAGTCCACTGGCGCTGAGCAGCACTTCGCCCAACTCGAGCACAGTGTAAGGCAACACCTGCCACGCGAGGCTGAGCTTCGTCCCGGCTTCGAGCCGTTGTTGGAACCAGGCGCAAATCACAAAGGATAGCGCGGCGAACACCATGCCCGCCCCCATCCGCCGCAGCGGCGTCGCGCGCCAGCCCAACCGCTCGGCCAGCGGATACACCCCCAGCGTGAGCACCGGCACCCAGATCAGGACGAGCAGCGCGCTGACTGACTGCATCCGCTCGGCGTCCACCCTATAGCCCAACAGCTCGAACGGGGTCATGTGCGTGCCTTGCAGCACCCAACTTGTGTTGATCTGGTCGAACAGCGCCCAGAAGACCGGCACCGGCACCAGGACGAGCGCGACGCGGCCGACGATCCGCCAGGTTTCCCGCCGTCCAGCCGACCCCGCGCCGGCCGGTGAGCCTGCACCCAGCGGCGCCTTCCTCACGTACCGTCCCGAGCCCGCCCAGAACACGAGCGTGGCCAGTCCCATGAACAGACCCGGCACACCGAAGGCCCAGCGGTACCCACCGTGGTCGCGAATCAGCGGGATCAACGCGAACCCGAACAAGGCACCGAGGTTGATGGCCCAGTAAAACAACCCATAGATCTTCGGCAACAAATCCGGCCGGGTGGCGTCGAACTGGTCACCGACGAACGCCGACACGCAGGGCTTGATGCCGCCCGCTCCCAAGGCGATCAAGGTCAGGCCGAGCAGCACGCCCGCGCGGCTGCCTTCGAAGAGCGCGAGCGCGCCGTGGCCCAGACAATAAAACAGCGCCAGGCTCAGAATCGTGCGGTACCGGCCCAGCCAGCGGTCCGCCAGCCAGGCGCCCGCCAGCGGCAGAAAATACACCGCCATCTTGAACAGGTGGACAAGCGTCTTCGATCCGTCTTCTCCCAGCGCCAGCTCGTTCTTCAGATAGAGCGTGAGGACGGACAACATGCCGTAATAGCTCAGCCGCTCGCACGCCTCGGTGGTGACGATGAACGGGATCTGGCGGGGGAAACCGGCGGCCATGACGACTCACCTTGCGGGCACCCGGATCACGCTGCCCCCACTGACGTAGTGGTACCGGTCAAACTGGTCGCCCTGGTTCAACGCGCGCGGGTCACCCGTTCGTTTCAGCTCGCGGTCCAGTTCAGCGGCGAGCCGCCGGCGTTGCACCGCGTAAGCCGGGTCGGCGGCGACGTTCTCCATCTGCCAGGGATCGCTGGTCAGATCGTAAAGTTCCTCGGCAGGACGTTTGCCCAGGGCCAGGTCGAACAGGCGCTTCCCCGCCGGGTCACCACTGTGTTCGACGACCGCCTGTTTGCTGGGTGAGCCGGCAATGTCATTCGCCTGGTCCACGTCGCCATAGATGGGCGGATCGCCGGCCGGCCAGCGGTCGGGCGCGAAGTTGCGCAGGTACAGGAACTGATCGGTGCGGAGGCCGCGAATGGGATAACCGAGATCGCCTTCGCGGACGTTGGCGTGCCGCTCGCGGCCGAAGCAGACGCGGTCGCGGCGTTTGTCGATCTGTCCGCTTCTCCCGGACCGGAGCAACGGCAGGAGGCTGCGGCCGGTCATTTCGCGCGGCGGCTTCAGTCCGGCCGCTTCGAGGAACGTGGGCGCCAGGTCGGTCAGACTCACGAAGTCATCCACAGTGCGGCCGCCTTTCACGCGCGCGGGCCACCGGATGGCCAGCGGCATCCGCACGCCGGCGTCGTAGCCGGTAGCCTTGCCGCGCGGGAACGGAAAGCCGTTGTCGCTTGTGACCACAACCAACGTCTGGTCCAGCTCGCCCCGGTCTTCGAGGAGTTTCAGCAGCGCGGCCACGTCGCGATCGAAGCGCTCGATCTCGGCGTAGTAATCAAGCAGGTCGCTGCGCACGGCGGAGGTGTCGGGCAGAAACGGCGGCACCTTGACCTTTTCGAGATGGAAACCCGCCTTCAGACCCGAGCCGCGATCGTAAGGCCGGTGCGGATCGACGCTGCCGAACCAAAAGCAAAACGGCGTCCCGGCGGGCACACTGTCCAGGAACGCCGCGAAGTCCTTCACCGCGGGACCGGATGGGTTGGTGTCGCGCCCATGGAACTTGAAATCGCCCGGCCCCCAGCCCTTGCCCTTAAGGCCGACACGGTAGCCGGCGCGGGCCAGCAGATCCGGATAGACTGGCGCCGTGTTTGGCCAGCGGCTCCACAGGTTCGCGCCTTCGCCCAAACGCCAGAAATGCTGGCCGGTGAGCAGCGCGCCGCGCGACGGCGTGCAACTCGGGGAGGAACAGAACGCGTGGCGGAAGTTCACGCCTTCGCGCGCCACGCGATCGAACGCGGGCGTCCGCACCACCGGATCGCCGTTCGCGCCGAAGTGGTACCACGAGGCATCGTCGGCGATGCAGAGGAGGATATTGGGCCGGCGGTCCGCGGCCGCCACGGTCAGGACCGTCCAGCCTGTCAGCAACACGAGCCAGCAGCGGGAGTGGCGTTTCATGGCGCAAACCAGGCGGTCCGAGGGTGGCCGGCAGATTTCACTTCCGGCGTGGCACCTTTGGCCGGTTGGCGATGCCCTCGTGGATGACCTTGAGCACTGCTTTCCGCTCGGCGCCAACGAGCGGCAGGCGTGGGGGCCGCGTCCATTCCTGGCCCAGCCCGCATTCCTGCACCGCCAGCTTGATGTACTGGACGAACTTGGGATGCGTATCCAGGTGCAGCAGCGGGGTGAACCAGCGGTAGAACGCGCGTGCCCGGTCCCACTCGCCGGTGCGGGTGAGTTCCCAAAAGTATTGATTTTCCGCAGGGAAGGCGATCCCGCTGCCGGCCACCCAGCCGTCGATGCCGAGGATCGCGCTCTCCAAAGCCAGATCGTCCACGCCCGTGAAGATGGCGTAGCGATCACCGACGGTGTTGTGCAGGTCGGTGAGGCGGCGGGTGTTGCCGGAGCTTTCCTTGAGTGCCACGAAGTTCGGTTGGTCCGCCAACTGGAGGAACAGCTCCGGCGTGAGGTCATGGCCGTAGCTGAGCGGGTTATTGTAAATCATGATCGGCAGGCCGGTGGCCCGCGCCACGGTGCGGAAGTGGAAGAGCGATTCGCGCGGATCCGGCGATCGGTAGATCATCGGGGGCATGAGCATGAAGCCGTCAGCGCCCAGCGCCTCGCAATCGCGCACATAACGACAGGCCTCCGCCACACTGCTCTCGGCCACGCCGCTAAGCACCGGCACCCGGCCGCTCACCGCCTTGGCCATGGCCTCGATCACCGATTGCTTTTCCCCGGCCGTAAGCAACTGATTCTCGCCCAACGATCCCAGGAATACGAGGCCCGTAACACCCGATTCGATGAGGGCGTCTGCGTGCGCGGCGGTGGCGTCCAGGTCGAGCGAACCGCCCTTGTGCATCTGGGTGGTAATGGCGGGAAAGACGCCTTGCCAGCGAGGTTTCATCGTGTTTGCCAAGTTCGATCCGGTGCTTTGCCGGGCGCGAGCTTAACTGGGTCGCCCGAAAGTGGAAGCTCCCAGGCGCGGAAAATCGGAATGCGCCGGGGTCGAGGAATCCCCCCGAACCGGGCGGCGGCCGCGGGCGCGCCGTCAACCAGTCACGCAGAGGCCCTGAGCGGAAACCGCAAGCGTGCGCGGTCCAACCGGCAAACCGGCCATGAATTCGGCAGGCGCCTGATCCGGTGGTGGCGACGTTGCCGCAGCGTCACGCGCCCCATTTTGAAATCAGGGCCTCACCGGTCATCCCCGCGGGCGCGTAACAAACGTCTGCGAACCGCAAAATGAAAACTCGCACCGGGTGAGGCTTCACCTTCCGGTGCGAGTCAACGATGGGTCCGCTGCCGGGTCTGGCTGCGGACTGCCTAAGCGGCGGCCGCGTAGGCGTCCTGATTCTCGATCAATTCGCGGAGACGTTGGAGGGCCTCATTCTGCAATTGCCGGATGCGCTCCCGGGTGAGTCCGAACTGCTCGCCGATTTCCTCGAGGGTCTTCTCGCCGCGGCCGTCCAGACCGAAGCGGAGGCGGATGATCTTCTTTTCGCGCGGCCCGAGCTTTTCGACCAGATGACCCAACATGCCCAGCAGGGTTTTCTCTTCCAGAAGCTCGTACGGGGTGCGGGCGTTCTCGTCCTTCACCACCTCGGCCAGCACATTGCTGTCTTCGTCGCCCATTGGCGCATCCAGCGAGGCGGGTCGCAAGGCGGCCGTGCGGATTTCGTTCAGGCGGCTGGTCTTGATGCCGAGCGCTTCGGCCAGTTCCTCGGGCTCGGGCTCGCGGCCGAGGGTCTCGCGCATCTCGTTGGCCGTCCGCTGGGCCTTGCTCAACTTGTCGATCGCGTGGATCGGCAGGCGGATCGTTTTGGCCTGGTTCGCGATGCCTCGGCGAATCGACTGCTTGATCCACCAGGACGCATAGGTCGAGAGCTTGCCGCCTTTGGCCGGGTCGAAACGCTCCACCGCCCGCATGAGACCCATGTTGCCCTCGTTGATCAGGTCGAGCAGCGGCATGCCGAAACCTTCGTACTCACGGGCGATTTTGACGACCAAGCGGAGGTTGGCGCGGATCATGTGCTCGCGGGCCGCGTCGTCCCCGGCATGAATCCGGGCGGCGAGATCGTTCTCCTGCTGAATCGTGAGCAGGTTCACCTCGGCCACCTCGCGCATGTAAAGCTGCAGGGCCCCATCCACGCCATAACTGGGGCGCGGTTCTGTCGGAGCAGCGGTTTTCACCGCTACCGGTGCCGTCGCAAGCGGGGCAGATTTGACGCTGGGTTCGGTGGTGGTCTGACGTGGCGAGTTGTGCCGCTTGGTCCCCTTCTTGATGGCCGGTGTGGTGCTCGCGTTTGTTTTCATGTGATTGGCTCCGCAACTTGAACTGTCTAACTTTCGTCTCATCTGACAAATCTTGTCAATCATTTGTTCAAAAAATGATTGGTTCATTCACCGACGGCCTCGCAAATTCCGCATTGACGAAGTCGATTAAACCGGAACCCCACACGCGCGCCATGGGGTGTTCACCCCATCCTGAATGCAACTGACGAAGCTCTTCCACCATTTGCCGCAAGGCGTGCTGGCCACCAACATCATCTCCATCACGGTTTCCGAGGAATTCTCGATTCCCGACGAAGCCCCCGCCGCTGGACCGGGTAAAGTTCGACGCCCGCTGCGGCGACCCGAGTTTCCTGTCTGCTTGCCCGCCCCGTTTGCGGGCGTCTAGGTTTCGTCTATTCTGGCAACATGCCTGATGTTCGACATTCGATGAAGTCCGTTGTTCAACGAACGGGCCTGAGTCCGCATGTGATCCGGGTCTGGGAGAAGCGGTATGGTGCCGTCGAACCCCATCGAACGGTTTCGAACCGCCGGTTCTATTCGACGTTCGAGATCGAGCGTCTGCGCCTGCTCCATGCCGCCACCCAGGCGGGCCATAGCATCGGCAACATCGCTCATCTTTCGGACGAGAAGTTGCGCACCTTGGCGGGTTGGGGCCCCTCCTCCCCCGCGAACGGCCTGAAACCGAACGGGAAGGCTGTTCGCAAACAGCCGCCGGCGGGCGACTTTGTCGAAGCGGCGCTGGCGGCGGTGCGGGCGCTGGATGCGGGTGGCCTCGAGGGGATTCTCCGGCGGGCCAATCTGGAGTTGGGGGGGCAGGGTCTCCTCCAGAAAATGGTCGCCCCGCTGGTGTGCGCCCTCGGCGATCACTGGCAGGCGGGCGATCTGACCACGGCGCAGGAACACTTCGCCAGTCGTGTCGTGCAGGCCTACGTGAGCCGTCTCGCCCGCCCCTTCGCGCTGAACGAACGCGCACCCGCCTTGCTCGTGGCCACGCCGGCCGGCCAGATTCACGAACTGGGGGCCGTGCTCGTCGCGGCGGCGGCCGGCGGCCATGGTTGGCGCGTAAGTTACATCGGCGCCAGCCTCCCCGCGGTCGAGATTGCCGGCGGCGCGCTCCGCTGCGGGGCGCGGGCCGTGGCCTTGAGCATCGTTTACCCGATGGATGATCCGGATCTGCCGGGCGAGCTCGAGGCGTTGCGCCAGTTTCTCCCGCCCGGAATGCCCATCCTGGTGGGGGGGCGAGCGGCGGCGAGTTACCGCCGGACCTTGGACCGCATTGGCGCGACGGTGGCGCCGCGCCTGGCGGATCTCTACCGGCACCTGGATGAGGTGCAGTCGCACCCGCGCCGCGTCCCCCAGGCGGCGGCGTGATCAGTCGGCGACTTCCAGATCGAACTCCATCCGGGTGCGCGTGTCGGTCCGCTCGTTGCGAATCTCCATCGACTTCAACTGCCAGCGGCCATTGACCTTCTTGAAACTCCCGATCGAGAACTCCTTGATCATCTCGCCCTTCGCGCCGTAGGCCTCCGCCCGCAGGAGGCCGCGCTTCTCGATATCGATCCAAGACAGCACCCGGGCGTATGCGCCCGGCGCCGGATGCGGGTTGAGACTTTCCAGGACCCGGCAGGAACGACCCTTGCGCATCTCGGTCTTGGCGATGCGCTGCTGGGGCCAGTGCAGAAAGTCCAAGCCGAGGTCGCAGAGCCAGAAGTCCGAGCCGGCGAACGGAATCGATGCCTCGTCGGCGCTGAGCACCCGCGTGGTGGCGGCGGCGCCCTGCGTGCCCCCGCGGGAGAGCTCATAGCGATTGGGAAAGGACGGCGACTGCGAGATCAGGAGCGTTTCGGCGGGGCTGCCGGGCGTCGCCGGAACCTCGTAGCGGCTTTCCCAACCGTGGTCGTTGTCGATGACTTCGAACCGGATGGGCACGGGGGGGAGCCATTTACCGTCGGTGTCCCGTCGGCGGAGGAGCCCGGTGGTCTTCAAGGCTGGCCGCTGTGCGAGCAACTCGGCCGCGAGCGCCCGACCGTCTTCTTCGGCCGTGGCTTTGGGCACCGCCCGCAATGGCGCGGGCGCGGCGGCCAGGACCGCGGCGGAAAAGGCAAAGAAGCCAAGCCACAGCAGCACCCTCCGGTGCCGGCCGGGGCGAAGGAAACCGAGGGCGCGGTATGTTTTCATGAACGGGCGGAGGCGGGGCGCGGGCCTCGGGGACGAGGGCGCCCATTGGGGCTGGGTACCGGGTCGGCCAACGCGACTTCCAGGACTTCACCCATGTTGGTGGCGAACCGCACTTGCAGGCGGCGGCGAACTTCCGCGGGTACCTCGACCCAGTCTTTGCGGTTCTGCGCCGGCAGGAGCAGCATCTTCAATCCGCTGCGCGCCGCCGCCAGGGTCTTTTCCTTGATGCCGCCCACCGGCAACACCCGGCCGCGCAGACTGATTTCGCCCGTCATCGCCAGATCGGAGCGCACTCGCCGCCGCGTGAGCAACGAAGCCAGCGCCACGGCGATGGTGACGCCGGCGCTGGGACCATCCTTGGGCGTTGCGCCCGCCGGAACATGGATATGCAAGTCCTGCTTGTCGAAGTTCACTGCCTCCAAGGGCAACCGTTTGGCCTGGCCGCGCAGGTAACTCAGCGCCGCCTGCGCGCTTTCCTTCATCACGTCGCCCAGCGAGCCGGTCAGAATGAGCCGGCCGGTGCCGGCCATCCGTGTCGCCTCCACGAAAAGAATCTCGCCGCCCACCGGCGTCCAGGCCAGGCCGATCGCGATCCCGCAGTCCTGGATGCGTTCGGCGGTCTCGGGCAGGAACCGCGCCGGGCCCAGCCAGTTTTCGAGGTCGGTCAGGCGCAGGTTGATGGGCTTCGCGGCGCGCGGCCGGCGCACGATGCGGCGGGCGGCCTTGCGGGCGAGCGCGGCCAGTTCGCGTTCGAGTTGGCGCACGCCGGCCTCGCGGGTGTAATCGCGAATCAAGTGTCGCAGCGTGGCGGCGGGCAGTCTCAGCGAACCGCGTTTCAGGCCATGCTCCTCCAACAGGCGCGGCAGCAGGTGGCGGCGGGCGATCTCGAGCTTCTCCTCGGCGGTGTAGCTGGGGAGTTCGATGACTTCAAGCCGGTCGCGCAAGGCCGGATGCACGGGTTCGAGCCAGTTCGCGGTGGTGAGGAACAGGACGTGCGACAAGTCGAAAGGCAGGTCCACGAAATGATCGACAAACGCGCGGTTCATCGCCGGGTCGAGCACTTCGAGCAGGGCGGCGGCGGGGTCGCCGCGGAAGTCGGCCCCGATCTTGTCCAGCTCATCCAGCAGCACCACCGGGTTGTTGCTGCCGGCGCGGCGGAGGCCTTGGATGATGCGGCCGGGCATCGCGCCCACGTAGGTCCGCCGGTGCCCGCGGATTTCCGCTTCGTCGCGCATCCCGCCAAGGGAGATGCGGACGAACTTCCGGCCCAAGGCTTCGGCCACGCTCTGGCCGAGGGAGGTTTTGCCGACGCCCGGCGGTCCCACGAGGCAGAGAATCGGCCCGCGAATCCGCTGGTTCAGCTTGAGCACGGCCAGGAACTCGATCAGCCGCTCCTTCACCTTCGCCAGGCCGTAGTGCTGGCGGTCGAGCACGTCCTCCGCGGCGCGCAAATCGAGCGTGTCCGGCGTGGACCGCGACCACGGCAGCGCCACCAGGCAATCCAGGTAATTCCGCGACACGGTGTATTCGGCGGACGACGACGGCATCTGCCGCAGGCGCTCCAGTTCCTTCTGCGCCACAGCTTCGACTTCGGCCGGCAGTCCGGCGTCGCGAATCTGTGCGCGGACCGTCTCGATCTCGGTGGCGTTGCCATCGCTTTCACCCAGCTCGCGCTGGATGGCGCGGATCTGTTCCCGCAGAAAGAAGTCGCGCTGCGTCTTCGAGAGCGTGGAGGTGACTTCTTTTTGGATTTTCGATCCCAGTGCCAGCAACTCGAGTTCGTGTGCGATCAACGGCACCAGGCGGCGCAGCCGGGCCTTCACGTCCGTCTCTTTCAGCAGTTGTTGGCGATCTTCGAGACTCAGGTTCAGGTTTGCCGCCACGAGGTCGGCGAGCCGGCCGGGCTCCTGGCTGTTGAGGACCGCCACCTTCACCGGCTCGGCGAGCGCCGGCGAAAGTTCCACCACCTCCAGAAACTTCTCGCGCACCTGCCGGGCGAGCGCGGTCATCTCCAACGAATCCTCGGTGACGTCGCGAAGCACCTCCTGCCGCATCCGCAGGTAGGGTTCGCGCGCCTCGCAGGCCAGCAGCCGGATGCGGCGGAAACCTTCCGCCAGCACGCGCACCGTGTTGTCCGGGTATTTCAACATCCGCAACACCCGGGCGGCGCAACCGTGCGGCCACAGATCTTCCGGTCCGGGATTGTCCAACTCGGGCTTCTTCTGCAGCACCAGGCCCACGAAGCGGTCGCCGGCGACCACGTCGTCGATCAACCGGATGCTGGACGCGGACTCCACCAACAACGGCACCACCATGCCGGGAAACACGACGATGTCCGACAGCCCGAGGACGGGGAGGATCTCCGGCAACGCACCGCTGGCGGGACGCACCGCGGCATTGTCTTCGCCCGCGGGAGCCTTGTCCTGGATGTCGATGAATTCCTGTTCGGAAAGCCTCATGGCGTGACCCGACAGACCGTTAGATGCAATCCGCGTCCGGAAGGTTCACGCGGTTTCAAGGCTCATCCGCCCGAATGGGAACCGGGAAACGCGAGGGGGTTGAAGCCTTTACGGCCGGCACATCCACGCGCAGGAATCCGTTTTGGTAAGCGGCCTTGGCCTTGCCAAGGTCATAGCCGGGAGGAACCTCCACCACGCTTTCGAACGCACCGTAGTTGATTTCCATGACCACGAACCGGCACTGCCCCGAACGACACCCGTCGCGGCGCACGCCGCCGATCCGCAATTCGTTGCCGGTCACGGTCAACTCCAGGTCCTCCTTCCGCATGCCGGCAAGCTCCACCTGCACCACCAATCCCGCCGGCGTCAGATAGACGTCCGTGTTCGGAGACCAGGTGGGTTCGGAGCAATCCTCGCGACCGCTCTCGCCCAACGGACGCGAAAGGAAGGGCACGGTCAAAGTCAATTTGTGCAGCGGCATGTTCGACGGGAAGCTAGTGCAGCCCCCCGCCGGTTTCAAGACGCTGATTCCGCGTCGTTTCGGCGGCGGGTCGATCCCCGCGGCGCGGCGCGGCGACGGATCGAATGAGGATCTGCGGCCGCTCGCCTTTACGCGCGTGAAAAACGACCGCCTCGCGCGGTGCCGAATCCGACCCGGAGCTGCAACCGCAACAGGCGCCGTGACCCCGTCCCAGACGCCGCGGCCGAAAACGGAACCACGCCATCAGGCCGGCGGTCACCGCCACGATCGCGAGCGCGCTGATCTGTTGCCATTCCATGTCCTCAGGGTACGACCGATTGCCATGGGCTCAACTGTCATTCCACCCGAAACCGCGGGCTTTGGCTCAGGAACTGTACCGGGTTCCGGTAAATCACGCGGTCCACCGCCTCCGCCGACCAGCCCCGGCGGCGCATTTCTAAAGCCGTTCGCGGCACATTCAGTGGAATGCTCACACCCCAATCACACGCGCTGTTGAGCCACAGTCGTTCCGTGCCGCACCCGTCGAGGATGTCCACCGCCCGCGCCGGAGTACACTTCGTTTCCGGGTACAACGTCATCCCCGCCCAGAAACCGGCGTCCAGCACCAGCTTCACCGTGTGCTCCTCCACGTGGTCGATGATCACGCGCTCCGGCCGGATCCGCGAATCGGCCCGCAACACGTCCAGCGTCAACCGCGTGCCTTTGAACTTGTCTTCGAGATGCGGCGTGTGGACCAGGATCAACTGGTCGTGCCGCGCCGCCAGGTCCACGTGCCACTCGAGCACCTTCACTTCATTGCGTGAATTCTTGTTCAAGCCGATCTCGCCGATCCCCAGCACCGTCGGCCGGTCGAGGAATTGCGGGATGATCGCCAGCACGTCCTTCGCGAACGCCGCGTCCTCGGACTCCTTCGGGTTGAGGCACAGCCAGCAAAAGTGCGGCAGACCGAACTTCGCCGCCCGCTTCGGTTCGTAGTCGGTGAGCTGGCAGAAGTAATCGTGAAAGCCCTGGACCGAACTGCGGTCAAAGCCCGCCCAAAAGGCCGGCTCGCAAACCGCCGCACAGCCGGACGTAACCATCGCCACGTAATCATCCGTGACGCGGCTGACCATGTGGGCGTGGGGTTCGATATAGCGCATGACTGGCTCCTCGTTTCTTCGATCGGCAGACTGCCCGACGGCCGGTCACACCCGGCCGGGCCACGCCCCGATTGCGCCCTTCCCCGGCGCATGGGCAATCGGTTCGCTGGTCGGATCACTCAGCGCCATCAGGATGGACTCGGCGCGCCGAGGCTCGTCATCGGCGAGGTGTTTCAGCGCTTCCCGGAAGGCGTCCAGGCGAAAATCGGCTTCGCCGGTGGCGCGATCCACGCGATCGAGGAACGCCGCGATCTCGATCAGCTTGTGGCGAGCGTCGAGGAAATACTGGTCGAGCACTTGCTGGCGTGTCATAGGCGGCATTCAACGCAAGAGCGTCGCTGCGTTGGTCTGGCCGAGGTAGATGAGGCGGGAGAGACCGCCCCCCATCGCGTCCGCGTTGAGCAGGTAGCCGGCGTCCAGCGCCTTGTCCACGCGCAGCTTGGTTTCGGAGAGATGGGCGCGCGTGTAGGTGTCCAGACCGGCGGCGTCCTGGGCCTTCGCGAGCCGGCTGGTGAGCTGGCGCAGATGCATGAGCGCGAGGTTGGCGATCGGCTTGTGCGAGGATTGGCTCCAGGTCTCGGGCATGCTGAGGTCGATCAGGCGCTCGACGTACTCGCGCTGGAGGTTCCGGCGCAGGCTCGAAATCATCGGCTGGCGATCGGTGTAGGTGCCGCCGGGTTTGTCGAGTTCAGACCAGACCTCCCCCTCGATCGTAGCCATCACTTCCGGGAGCGTCACGGAGTCCTCGTTCGCCGGCGTGAGGAATTCGTTGTCATAGACATGGCCCAGCGTTCCCGGGTTGAGGAGGCGGGTGAGCACCATGGATTGGATGCCCATGATCCGGTCGTGGATGGGCCAGGTGGACTCCTCGAAGGCGCTGCTGAACTGGTCGAGCCACTTGTCCACGGTCATGCGTTGCAGGAGGTCGGGCGTCAGACCGTAGGCTTCGTCGCGGAAGGCGGTCTCGAGCACGAATTTCAGGGCCTCGCGCTGGTCTTTGACCGGCACGACCCGGATGGGGGTGCCGCTGCCGGGATCGCCTTTCTTGGCGCGGCTGATGAACGCACCGCCGAGCCAGCTCGACATCATGCTCAGCGCGCGGCTCTGGAGGGCCAGGGTCATTTCATAGCCGTAGCGTGCCCGCGCCCAGCTCTCCCCGTTCTTGACGAACTTGTCGAGGAGCCGGTCCCGGTGGTACCTGACCAGCTCGAGTTGCTTCTTCGCGTAACTCAGGGGGTCGCCGGCGAAATCGTAGCGGCGCGCGAGCGGATCGGGTCCGATCGTGTCTTCGTCGGTGGCGTAGGTCAGCTCGGGTTCGGCGGCCCGACCCAGGATCGGCTTGAGTTCCTCGGGTTTTTTGACGATGGCATAGCCATACTCGATCGCCCAGTAATCGTACGGCCCGATGTCGATCATGCCGTAGTCGCCCTGGCCGGCCTTGTCTTTCCAGTCATAGATGTTGATCGGTAGGTAATCCATGACCGAGCCGGCAAAGGGCTTCTTGCCCTTCAGTTCCGGGCTGTTGATCCGCTCGAGCGAGTAAATGCTGGAGGCGCGGAAGTTGTGCCGCAGGCCCAGGGTGTGGCCCACCTCGTGGGCGACCAGTTCCGCCACCAGCGGCCCGACGAACCATTCGGGAATCCCGTCCAGCAGGGCCTCCTTGGGCTCCTCCTTCTTGTCGGCTTCCTGCTTGTCCCCGTCCTTCTTCTCGCCGCCTTTCGGGTCGGCGGGCGCCTCGGCGTCGGGGTGCAGTTCGGGCATGAGCTCAAATGCAAACCGCATGACGGCGAGGTCCAGCGCCTTGCATTCGGCGGCGCGGCACAGGCCGCTGAACTGGCTGGTGCGGCCCACCAGTCCGTCATAGTCGTTGTCGCCCACGAGGGTGGGGTCCACCCCGGCCATGGGATGGCCGCCGTAAGCCTGCGGGCCGCGGCGCTCGATCGCGGCGATGGTGGCGTTGCGGTTGGCCGGCGATGCCAGGCGCACGCGCGGATCCCACTGTGGGCGCGTTTGCAGCCACGCCAGCGTGGCCGGGCTCAGTCCTTCCATCCCCAGGCTGGGAATCAGTTCGTTGAACTGTTTCCAGTAATGCCGGATCCAGCCGTCGGTGAGAATGATGTCCGCGTCGAGAATCTCGCCCGTCAACGGATCGACGCGGCTCGGCCCGATGGCGGTGCCCACGTCGTTGTTGAGCCAGCGCACGAAGTTGTAGCGCACGTCCTCCGGGTCCTTTTCCATGTGTGCGCCCGTGGCGGCATCCTGGTAATAGACCTCGATGGCGTTGGCGAGCCCGACCTTCTCGAAGGCCTTGTTCCACATCAACACGCCCTCACGCACCCAGCGGCGATAACGGATGGGGGTGGTGGATTCGAGGTAGAACACGATCGGATTCTTCGGTGGGCTGATCTTGAGACTGGGATCGGCCTTTTCCAGGTGCCAGCGGTTGATGTAGCGCACCTGGTTTTCCTCGGCCTGGTATTTGCCGAGGTCGGCGAAACTAGTGGTGAAGTAGCCGACCCGTTCGTCCGCCGCCCGCGGCTGATAGGCCGGGTTGGGGGTGATCTCGCTGATCGAGTAATGGAAGACCTTGAGCAGGCCGCTAGCCACGGGCATCTCGAAGGCCAGCTCGACGTTGCTGGGAAACGCTTTGGCGGTCTTGATCGTGGCGAGTTGGGCCCGCGCCCCCTTCACCATCGGTCCGAAGAACTTCTCGGCATCGCCGACGAGCAACGCGTCCATGTCGATGATCGGCCCCCAGCCGGGCAGGATGCCGAGGATGGGCACGTCCACGATGACGCGGTCGGTGAAGAGGCGCTGGACGCTGGCCTTGGACTCCGCCTCGCCGGTCGAGCGCACGTCCAGGTTGGGCGTCAACAGGACCATCCGTTTATCCTGGCGCCGCCAATACACGTACATATCGCCCGCCTGGAGTCCCGCGTAGCGTTCGCCGCTGGCCACGGTCATGGCGATGAAGAACTTCTTCTGCGCGAACTTCTCCGGGAAGACGGCCAGCATCTGGTTGTCCTTCCGGCGCACCCAGATTTGGAGCAGCGTCGGCGCCTTGTCGATGGTGGATACCACCTGCTCGTAATCTTTGAGGATTTCCGTGTGGGGCGGAAACTCGGGTTTGGCGGTTTCGGACGGTTTGACGGCGTCGCCCGCGGGTGCGTTGGCGGCGGGCTGCTGGGTGCGGCCGACCGGCAGGAGCGCCAGGCCGGCGACGAGGGACCCGACCCTCAGGAGACGACGGATGGTTTGCATAGCGGCGTGTTTTTGCCGCAGCCACGGAGGGACGCAAGACCGAAATGCCCCGCTCCGGCAGCCGGAGCTGACCCCTCGACGCAGACACGTGGGAGGGAACGTGCCTCGCTGCGGGCGGCGGCCTCGTGCTTCGCCCGGACCGGCGGTCGGAGGTGTTCGCGAAATCCGGCTTATGGCGTCACCGCCAGCCGTTCTTCGTGCCGCTCGGGCTTCATCAGCACCCCCTGCTCCTTGTAGGGCTTGAGGATGAAATGCGTCGCGGTCGAGAGCACGCCCTGGATGGTGGCGAGCTTCTCGGAAACGAACATCGCTACCTCGCGCAGGCCCTGGCCTTCCACCTCCACCAGCAGGTCGTAGGCGCCGGACATCAGGTAACACGAGCGCACCTCGGCATACTTGGCCACGCGCTCGGCGATCCGGTCAAACCCGCCCTCGCGCTCCGGCGTGATCCGCACCTCGATGACTGCCCGGACGGTATCCACGCCCAGCTTTTCTTCATTCAGGATGGAGCGGTAGCCAAGAATGATGTTGTCCGCCTCGTACGCCTTGATCCTGGCGGTCACTTCCGCCTCCGGAAGATTCAGCATGGCGGCGAGCTGAGCCGGTTTGAGGGCGGCGTTGTCATGAAGGAGCTGCAACAGCGGATCCATGTCGGGGACGTTAGTCGGGGCCGAAGCGGTTTGCAGCCATTTTCTGGCGGGAGACAACAATCCGCCGGAGGTGGGGACTCCCCCTGTCCGGCGGTGGCGATGCCGCCGCACCGCCCGGCGCCGGCGCCGCGGCGCAGCCCCGGTTGAGAAATCAGGCCACCGGTGGACGGCGGCCCACGGGCGGAGGCGCGGCTTGTGTTTTTGCGTTGCCAGCCCAAGCTTCGGCGGTGCATCGCGCCGTGTTTCTCGATCGCGACGGGACGCTGAACGTCGAGCGGAACTACCTCAGCGATCCCGCCCAACTGGAGTTGCTGCCCGGCGTGCCGTCCGCCTTGCAGCGCCTGCAGGCCGCCGGCTTCCGGCTGTTCCTGGTCACCAACCAATCCGGGATCGGTCGCGGCTACTACACCGAGGCGGACCTCCATCGCGTCAACGCCCGCCTGTGCGAAGTCCTCGCGCCCCACGGCGTGCGGTTCGCCAGGATCTACTTCGCGTCCGAAGCGCCGGACCAACCGAGCCGCGGCCGCAAGCCGTCACCCCAGTTCCTGTTCGATGCCCGCGACGAGTTCGGCCTCGATCTCGCCCGGAGTTACATGGTCGGCGACAAACTGGCCGACCTCGAATGCGGCTGGAACGCCGGCGTGAAGCAAAGCCTCTTGGTGCGGACCGGGTACGGCGCGGACGTGGAGCAGCGTGACGCGGTCCGGCTCGCCCGCGGCGTGGTACTGGATGATCTGCCCGCCGTGGCGGAGTGGATCCTGACGCACTGAGCCGCCGCTCCCAGGATTCGCGCTGGCCGGGGAGGCGGTTCATTCGCAAAATGACCGCGCCAAATGTCGCGTACCCTGTACATCCGCGCCCGCATCGTCTGGACGGTGGACCTGCCGCCGGTCGCCGATGGCGCCCTGGTCGTCGTGGACGGCACGATCCGCGCGGTCGGGCGGGCCGACGAAATCTCCGTGCCCGCCGCGTCCACCCGGGTCGATCTGGGCGAGGTGATCGTGCTCCCGGGCCTGGTCAACGCGCATTGCCACCTGGATTACACCCACATGGCGGGTCAAATCGCGCCGACCAGCGGGTTCACGGACTGGATCAAATGCATCACCGCCCTGAAGGGGTCCTGGTCCCTGGCGACGTTTCGCGACTCGTGGCTGGCGGGCGCGGCGATGTCGGTCCGGCGCGGCGCCACCACCGTGGCGGACATCGAGGCCTTGCCCGAATTGTTGCCTGACGTTTGGCAGGCGACGCCGCTGCGGGTGATTTCGTTTTTGGAAATGACGGGGGTGAAGAGCCGCCGGCACCCGGGAGAAATCCTGGGGGACGCCCTGGCCCGGGCCGAGGCTCTGCCGGTGGGCCGCTGCGGGGTGGGCCTTTCGCCACACGCCCCGTATTCGACCGTGCCCGAACTCCTCCGCCTGAGCGCCGCCGCGGCGCGGGCCCGCGGCTGGCGCCTGGCGACGCACGTCGCGGAATCCGCCGAGGAATACGAGATGTTCACGGAGGCGCGCGGGACGATGTACGAGTGGCTCGCGCGCAACGAACGCGACATGGCGGACTGCGGCGGTGTCTCGCCGGTGCAACACCTGGCCCGGCACGACGTGTTGGGCGCGAACTTCCTGGCCGTGCATGCCAACGTCCTGCAGCCGGGCGACACGGGCCTGTTGGCGGGCAGCGGCAGTTCGGTCGTGCATTGCCCCCGCAGCCACGCCTATTTCCAGCACCGGCCCTTCGCCCGGCAGGCGCTGGAGCGAGCGGGAGTGAACGTCTGCCTGGGCACGGACAGCCTGGCCACGGTGCTCAAACGCCACGAGCCGGCGTTGGACTTGTTCTGCGAGATGCGCGAATTCATGGCGGCTTCGCCCGGCGTGGCGCCGGCAGCGGTGGTGCGCCTGGCCACCGTGAACGCGGCCCGGGCGCTGGGACTGGCGGGCCGGGCGGGCACGCTGGCGGCGGGGGCTTGGGCCGATTTGATCGTCGTGCCGTACGTCGGGGCGGTCGAAGCCACGGCCGACGCGGTCGTTCACCACCCCGGCGACGTGGCGGCGTCGATGATCGGCGGCGAATGGGCGGTGGCGCCCCGCGAGGACCGGGCAATCTGGTAAACCCGCATGGAATCCAACCGAGTTGTCTTGATCACCGGCGCGGCCGGCGGACTGGGACAGGCCCTGACCGGGACGTTCGCGGCGGCCGGCTGGCGCGTGGCGGCGGGTTTCCACCACCGGCCCGTCCCAGCCGGGCATGACGCCGTCTGGCCGGTGGCATTGGACCTGACGGAGGCGGACCGCGCCACGCAGGTGGTGGCGGCGATACTCGAGCGGTGGGGGCGGCTGGATGTCTTGGTGAACAATGCAGGGGTCACGGCGGATGCGGCCTGCTTCCAGCTCGCGGAGGCAGATTGGGATCGGGTGCTCGCAGTGAACCTCAAGGGGGCAATGGCGTGCGCGCGGGCCGCGGTGTGGCCAATGATCCGGCAACGGAGCGGGCACATCGTAAACGTGAGCAGCTTCGCCGCGCGGGCGGGCACGCGGGGACAGGCGGTCTATGCGGCGGCGAAGGCGGGGTTGATCGGCCTGACCCAGTCGCTGGCGGCGGAGTTGGGCTCGCGCAACGTGCGGGTGAACGCGGTGTTGCCCGGCGTGATGCCGACGGCCATGCTCGGAGCGCTCGACCCGGCGGCGCGGGAGCGTCTGGTGGGCGGAAACCTGCTGCGGCGGATGAACTCGGTGGAAGAAGTCGCGGCCTTCATCGTGTTCCTGGCGGCGATGCAGAACGTTTCCGCCCAGGTGTTCCAACTCGACAGCCGCCCGGCGCGATGGACGTGAAAGGAAAGCGCGTGCCCAACTGGTTGAAGACGGTGGTGGCGGTGTTGTTGCTCCCGCTGTGCGTGGGGGCGACGCAGGCGGTGGGCCAGGTGGTGCAGGCCGGCTCGGCGGCCGACCGCTTCTGGGTGGCGCTGGTGGCCGGCGTGGCCTGCTGGGTGGTGGTCTATGCGCTGTTGCCAAGACCCATGCGGTTGTACGTGCTGGGCCACGAGTTGACCCACGCGCTGGTGGCCTGGTGCTCCGGCCGCAAAGTGCGGCGGCTGCGCGTGGGCCGGACGTCCGGCAGCGTGACGGTGGAGCGCCCGAACTGGGTGATCACGCTGGCGCCCTACGTCGTTCCGTTCTACGCCGTGACGGTGACGTTGCTCTTCCTGGTGGGAAACCTGTGCCTGGGCTGGCAGGCGTACGTGGCCTGGTTCCACCTCCTGCTCGGCGCCGCGTATGCGTTTCATGTGACCTTCACGGCGCATGCGCTGAGCACGCCCCAGTCCGATCTCGCCCGCGAGGGGCCGTTCTTCGCGCTGGTGATCATCTGGCTGGGGAACGTGCTGGTGTTGTTGTTGGCCGTCCCGTTGTTGACCGCCGGGGCGAGCGTGCTCACGGCGTTGGGCTGGTGGCTGCAGGATACGAGCCGGATGTTGCTCTGGCTGCAGCGCCTGTTTTGAAACCGGCCACCCGGCAGGCACGCGGCACGCGCTTTGCTAAGCAAACGCAGCGGTGGGTGCCCGGGGCCAGCTCGCGGGCTTGGCGGCACCGTGAATCGACGGACCCGCCGGAGCGGCCGTTTTCAGGACGGAACGCGGGCGAAAGCGGGGCCCGGCGACGGAGCCGCGTTGACAATGCTGGCGGTTTGCCTACCGTCGGCCGAACCCGGCACTGGACAAGCCGTTAACAGGTCTTTTTAGAGATTGTGGCCGCACGAGACGATTACTTGCTCGATAGCCTGATCGAGATGGGGTACGTGACCAACGAACAGTTGGCCCCCGTTCGCGAACAGGCGGATTCCACTGGCGAGGGCGTGGTGGACACGCTCATCACCCAGGGTGTCCTGTCGGCCGCCATCGTGGCGCAGGCCAAGGCCACCCACTTCGGAGCCGAGTTTGTCAGCCTGGGCGACTTGCGCATTCCGGACGATGTCCTGGGCGCCGTGCGGCGCGACGTCGCCAAGCGCTTCAATATCGTCCCGGTCCGGAAAGAGGAGCACGGCCTGGTGGTCGCGATGGCCGATCCGTCGGACCTGGAGACGCTCGACGGCCTGTCGCACACGCTCAATACCGAGATCATTCCCGCGGTCGCCACCGTGGAGGACATCGAGACCGCCATCGGCAAGTACTACGGCGTGCGCGACGACTCGGTTTCCAAGATGATCCAGGACATCACGGAGGGCGAGGTCGAGGTCGGCCGGATTGCCGAAGCCCAGACCGATGACGGCTCGACCGTGGACGCGGATGCGCCGATCATCAAGCTGGTCAACACGCTCATCGTCGAGGCGTTCAAATTGCGCGCCTCGGACATCCATTTGGAGCCGTTGGACAAGCGGTTCCGCGTGCGGTACCGGATCGACGGCATGCTGCATGAGATGAAGAGCCCGCCCAAGCGGTTGCAGCCCTCGATCATCAGCCGCTTGAAGATCATGTCCAACATGTCCATCGCGGAACGGCGCATTCCGCAGGACGGCCGCATTCAGGCCCAGGTGGGCGGCAAGATGATCGACCTGCGCGTGTCGTGTCTGCCGACGACGCACGGCGAGAGCATCGTCATGCGCATCCTGGACAAGGAAGGGCTGAAGTTGGGGCTGCCGGAACTGGGCTTCTTCTCCGACGACCAGCAGACGTTCGAGCGTTTGATCGGTCTGCCGGACGGCATTCTGCTGGTCACCGGGCCGACGGGTTCGGGCAAGACGACCACGCTTTACGCGGTGCTCAATTACATCAACCGCCCGGATCGCAAGATCATCACGGTCGAGGACCCGGTGGAGTACGTGCTGTCGGGGATCAATCAGGTGCACGTGAGCGAATCGGTGGGCTTGACCTTCGCCCTGGCCTTGCGCGCCATGCTCCGCCAGGCGCCGAACGTGATCATGTTGGGCGAAATCCGCGACCTGGAGACCGCCACCATCGCGATCAATGCGTCGCTCACCGGCCACCTGGTTTTCTCGACCCTGCACACGAACGACGCGCCGAGCGCGGTCACCCGCCTCATCGACATCGGGGTGAAACCCTTCCTCGTGGCGTCCTCCACCCGCGCCCTGATCGCCCAGCGGCTGGTCCGCAAGATCTGCAAGAAGTGCATCCAGCCCTACACGCCCACCGAACACGAGTTGCGCGCGCTGGGCATCGACCAGGCGAAGGCGGCGGCGGCGACCTTCCGCAAGGGCAAGGGCTGCGCGGACTGCAACAAGACCGGGTGCCGGGGCCGCATGGGCATCTTCGAGATGTTCGTGATCGAGGACGACGTGCGAAAGCTGATTTACGAAAAGGTGCCGGCCACGGTCCTGCGCAGCCGCGCCCGCGAACTGGGCATGCGCACCTTGCGCGAGGATGGCAGCCGCAAAGTGCTGGCCGGGCTCACGACGCCCGATGAGGTCATCCGCGCCACCTCCATGGACGCCGATTAATCCTTTACCTGTGCGTCTGTCTTCGCTTCAACACCCGTCCCGTCCGGCTTCCCGTGCGCGGGGGTGGCTCCCGGCCGGCGGCCGCGCCGGGCGAGCCGGGAACCCGTAATCTCGTTATGTCGTATTCCATGTCCGATTTGTTGCAGTTGGTGGTGCAGGAAAACGCCGCCGACTTGCACATCCGGGTGGGCATCCCGCCCGTCATCCGCCTCCACGGCATTCTCCACAAGGTCGAAGGCCCCGTCCTCAAGCCGGAGGACACAGAGGAATTGATGCGGACGATCACGTCCGAAGAAAACGTTCAGCAGGTGCGCGAGCGGGGCACGGTGGACTTCGGGTTCGCGTTCGGTGAACTGGCGCGTTTCCGCGTGAGCGTCTTCAAGGAGAAGGGCCGGTTCGGCATTGTCGCCCGCCAGATTCCCAGCAAGATGCTCACACTGGAACAGATCGGCCTGCCGCCTTCGTCCAAGGAATTGCTCTACAAGCCGCGCGGACTGGTGCTCGTCACCGGCCCGACCGGTTCGGGCAAGACCACCACGCTGGCCTCGATGATCAACATCATCAACGAGGAGCGCGAAGACGCGCATATCATTACGATCGAGGATCCGATCGAGTACTATCATAATCACAAAAAGTCGGTGATCACGCAGCGCGAGGTGAACGTGGACGTGCCGAACTTCGCGGAAGCGCTTCGCCGGGCGCTTCGTCAGGACCCCGACGTGATGATGGTGGGCGAAATGCGCGACCTGGAAACCATTGACGCGGCCATCACCGCGGCCGAGACGGGCCACCTGGTGTTCGGCACGCTCCACACCACCGGCGCCGCGAAGACGATTGACCGCGTGGTCAACGCCTTCCCGGTCACCCAGCAGGAACAGATTCGCATCCAGCTCTCGACGGTCCTCCAAGCGGTGATCTCGCAACTGCTGTTGCCGCGCTGCGACAAGCCGGGCCGCGTGGCGATCTTCGAGATCATGATCAACACGCCGTCGATCGCCGCGCTGATCCGCGACAACAAGTCGTTCCGGATCCAGTCGGACATCCAGACCGGCGCAAAGTACGGCATGGTGACGCTCGACAGCTTCCTGCTGGACAAGTACAATCAAGGAATGATCTCCCAGGAAGAGGTCATCACCAAGTCCCAGGATCCCGTCACCATTCTCCAGAAGCTGCAGGAGCTGGAGGCCGGCAAGACTCTCGAGGAAATCGAGGGGGGAAAATAGGTCATGGCCGAAGTCATTTCGCATCCCCTGATCGGCATCATCCGCGAACGCGGGTTGATCGATGACATGCAGCTCGAGGAGGTGACGGCGGAGCAGGAGCGCACCGGCCGGCCGCTGAGCGAAATCCTGGTGGATTACGGGCTGATCGACAACGAAACCCAGCTCCAACTCATCGCCGAGTATCTGGGGACGGAGGTCGTCAACCTGGGCGAGGTCGAGTTCACCCCGGAACTCCTCGAGGCCGTCCCCGCCGCCACGGCCCGCATGTACCAGTGCCTCCCCGTGGGCTTGTACGGCGACACCCTGCGGGTCGCCCTGGTGGATCCGCTCAACGCGGGCATGGTGGACGAACTCGGGTTTTCCACCGGCAAGCAGGTGCAGGTGGTGGTGGCCGATCCCGCCCAGATCACCAAGCTGATCGAAAAGAACTACCCCCAGGAGTCCGGCGGGATGGGGGATTTGCTCAAGGAGCTGGGCCTCGCCGATGAAATCGGCAAGGAAGTGGCCGAGGTTTCCGCGGGCACGATGGATCTGGCCAGTCTGGCCGGCGAGGCGCCGATCATCAAGTTCGTGAACCTGGTGCTGCTCCAGGCCATCCAGGACCGGGCCAGCGACATCCACTTCGAACCGTTCGAGGAGGAGTTCAAGATCCGGTACCGGGTGGACGGCGCGCTTTACGAAATGTCGCCGCCGCCCAAGCACCTGGCGTTGCCCGTGACCTCGCGTCTGAAGATCCTGGCGAACCTCGACATCTCGGAACGCCGGCTCCCGCAGGACGGGCGCATCTCGATGAACATCGGCGGCCGCCAGGTGGACCTGCGCGTCTCGACGCTCCCGACCCAGTTCGGCGAATCGGTGGTGCTGCGCGTGCTCGACCGCTCGGCGCTCCAGCTCGACCTCGAAAACCTCGGCTTTCCCAAGGCGATCCTCGATTACACCATCGAGGCCATCGAGCAGCCCAACGGCATCTTCATCGTCACCGGGCCCACCGGCTGCGGCAAAACGACGACCCTGTACTCCTGTCTAAGGCGGGTGAACATGATCGACTCGAAACTGCTGACCGTGGAAGACCCGGTCGAGTTCGACATCGAAGGCATCATGCAGGTGCCGGTTCGGGAGGCCGTGGGCATGACCTTCGCCAAGGCCCTGCGCTCCTTCCTCCGCCAGGATCCGGACATCATCATGTTGGGCGAGATGCGGGACCTGGAGACTTCGCAGGTGGCCATCCAGGCCTCCCTGACCGGTCACCTGGTCCTGAGCACGCTCCACACCAACGACGCGCCCGGGGCGGTGACGCGGTTGGTGGACATGGGCGTGGAACCGTTCCTCATTTCCTCGACCCTCCTGGCCGTGCTCGGCCAGCGCCTCGTCCGCACGATCTGCAAGAAGTGCCGCACGCCGTTCGAACCCACCGAAGCCCAGCTTTCGCTGCTCAACCTTTCTCCGCACGACCTGGGCGACAAGGTCTTTTACTACGGCCGCGGCTGCAAAGAGTGCAACGACACCGGCTACAAAGGCCGCAAGGGCATTTTCGAGCTGCTCCCGATCACCGACCCCATCCGGCTGCTGATCAACGATCGCGCCCCCACGGTGGTAGTCCGCCAGAAGGCGGTCGAGTTGGGCATGGTCCCGCTCCGCGAAGACGGCCTCCGCACCATCTTCGACGGCGAAACCACGGTGGAGGAAATCCTCAAATACACCTGAAGTCCGGAGGAACGTTATGGCGAAGTTCAACTACGTGGCGATGGATTCCCGCGGCAAAGAAACCAAGGGATCTCTGGAGGTGGGCAACCAGAACGAAGCCATCAACCGCCTCAAGGAAATGGGCTACTTCCCCACCAAGGTGGTCGAGGCGAAGGAGACCAAGGAGAAGGGCGGCAAGAAGGCCAAAGGCGGCGGCGCCAGGACCGAGGCCAAGAAGGGATCGAAAGGGTTTTCCCTCAACAATATCAAGATCCCCGGCCTGGGCGGCAAGGTGAAGCCCAAGGTCATGACCGCCTTCACGCGCCAACTGGCCACGCTGGTGGACGCCGGCCTGCCCTTGCTCCGCGGGATGCGGGTGCTCGAAAAACAGGAGCGCAGCCCGGTGCTGAAGAAGGTCATCGGCGACATCGCTGTCTCCATCGAAGGCGGCAGCACGTTCTCCGAAGCCCTGGCGCAACACCCGAAGGTCTTCAACCGGCTTTACGTCAACATGGTCAAGGCGGGCGAGCTCGGCGGCGTGCTCGAAGTCGTCTTGAACCGCCTCTCCGAGTTCATGGAGAAAGCCCAGAAGATCAAGGGCAAGGTCGTCTCGGCCATGTTCTACCCCGCGGCGGTCATGGTCGTGGCGGTGGTGATCCTGGGCGTGCTCATGGTGTTCGTCGTGCCCAAGTTCGAGTCCATCTTCGCGGACATGCTCGGCGGCGCGAAACTGCCGGGCTTCACCCGGTTCGTCCTCGATATCGCCAACGCCATCAAGAGCCAGACCATCGTCCTCATCGACAATCCGCCGTACTTTTACCCCGGTCCCGTCATTTGGGGGGTGGTGGCGTTCGTGATCCTGCTGCGCCTGGCGCTCAAGACGAAGAAAGGCCGCTGGTACTTCGACAAGTTCAAACTGGTCATGCCCGTGCTTGGGCCGGTGATCTCGAAGGTCGCCATCGCCCGGTTCACCCGCACGCTCGGCACCCTGATCAGCAGCGGCGTGCCGATCCTGCAGGCGCTCACGATCGTGAAGGAAACCTCCGGCAATGTGGTCGTCGGCAACGCCGTCGCCAAGGTCCACGAAAGCGTCAAGGAGGGCGAAACCATCACCGCCCCGCTCGACGGCTCGGCCGTCTTTCCGCCGATGGTCATCAGCATGGTGGATGTCGGCGAGCAAACCGGCGCCCTGCCGGAAATGCTCATGAAGATCGCGGACACCTACGAAGATGAGGTGGACAACGCCGTCTCCGCCATGACCTCCCTGATCGAACCCATCATGATCGTCTTTCTCGCCGTCATCGTCGGCAGCATCGTGATCGCCCTGTTCATGCCTTTGATCGAGATGATCAACCAGTTGGGCGGCGACGCCGGTTCGCGGGGCGGCGGCGAAGATTGACCTCCCGACGAGGCGGGAATCACGCACCGGCCGCGGGGCGAAGGCTTCGGCGGCCGGTTGCCTTTTCCGCTCCAACCGATTCAGGACACATCGCGCTTGAGGACGACCTTCTGCTCAAGTTCGTAGTCCCGGCCCGCGCACGCCCAGGTGACCCGCACGCGCCACAACCCGGGGCTGAGCTCGCGCGCGCTGAAGACCTGGCGCCCCGTCGCGTCCAGTTTCAGCTCCAGTCTGCGATCCTGGCCCGCCGCCGACGGACGGTACAACTGAATGCTGCCGGCGGGGTGCTGGGCGGCCTGCCCGGGCGGGAGCGTGATCGCAATGGTTTGCGTCGCGATGTCGTAAGCCACCCGCGCCGGGTCCGGCAGCGCCTGCGCGCGGCCCGCACGTTCCAGGTGCTGTTGGTAATCCAGTTCCTGCGCGTAGTAGTCGGCGCTGACCAATTCCGGATTGTGGAACGAGGCCATCACAATCAACCCTACCGTGCCGATGGCGAAGAGCGCAAAGGCGACGAGGATGCCCAAGGGCCAGAGGTTCCGACCGGCATACGAGGTTGCGGGATTCATGTCAGGGCGAGGCGGTGTCGTTGCGCGGCCCCACGAACCCGGTCTTCACGCGATCCAGCAGCCGGCCCCCGGAATAGACGCCGACGACCACCTCCAATGTGGGCGACGTGATCTTGTCGGGCGCGAGTTCGAGCAGTACGGAGCCTTGCGTCAGTTGTTGAGCCGGCACCGTGGGATTGCCGCCCATGACCGTCAACCGGCCGTCGAGGTTCTCCAGTTTCAACTCGACCGGCAAATCGTGAGTGGTCTTGTTGACGAGTTTCAGAATGTAGAGATTGCTGATCTTGCCATCCGCGGACTGTTGGAACAGCGATCCGGGCGCACGGAGCAGGGTCGCGTCCACCTCCGATCGCGTGAGCAGCACCGCGGCGAGGATGCCCCCCAGCGCCAACAACACCGCGCCGTACGCGAGAATCCGCGGCGTTACACGCAAACGCTCGCCCTTCTCGATGCCGTCGAGGGACGCGTAACGGATCAGGCCGCGCGGGCGGCCGATCTTCTCCATGACGCTGTCGCACGCGTCAATGCACGCGGTGCAGTGGACACACTCCATCTGCGTGCCGTTGCGGATATCGATGCCGGTCGGGCAGACGCTCACGCACTGATGGCAGTCGATGCAGTCGCCGCCACCGCGCACGTGTCGCTGGTCCAGCGTTTCGCTCCGGTGCAGGTGGCCGCGCGGTTCGCCGCGCCGATGATCGTAGGCCACGACGATTGAGTTTTCGTCGATGAGCGTGGACTGCAACCGTCCATAGGGGCAAATGAACGTGCAGGCTTGCTCGCGAAACCGGGCGAAGAGGCCATAAAACACGAGCGTGAAAATCGCCATGAATGCCAGCCCGACCAGATGGTTGGCCGGGTTGTCCGTGATGATCCGCCGCAAGGCGTCGCTGCCGATGATATAAGCGAGCAGCGTGTTGCCGATGACGAAGGAGAGGCCGAGAAAGAGGGCGTGCTTGGCCAGCTTGCGGGCGACCTTGGAGACCGTCCACGGCGCCTCCCGCATCGCCCGCTGGCGGGTCGCATCGCCTTCGATCCAGTATTCGAGCCGGCGAAAGACCATTTCCATGAGCACGGTTTGCGGACAGGTCCAACCGCACCACAACCGGCCGAACGCCGCCGTAAACACGGCGATGCCGGTCAGGAAGAGCAGGAGGCTCAGCGCGAGCACCGCGCCGTCCTGCGGCCAGAACATCTGTCCGAGCACGGAGAACTTGCGCTCGACGATGTTCACCAGCAGGAGCGGATTGCCGTTGATGCGGACAAACGGGCCGACGAACATGACCGTCAGCAGGAGATAGCTGACCCACTTTCGGGCGGTGTAGTACCGGCCTTTCGGCTGCCGGGCGAAGATCCACATCCGCCGGCCTTCCTGGTCGGCGGTGGCCAGGTGATCGCGGAAATCCTGCCAGTCCACGGACTTCATCGGCCCCGAGGGCGGCGCGTCTTTCGGGTTGTTGGGCAAGGTGCTCACGGAGTAACGGGGCCATTCGCTCCCCGGCACCCGAAACGGTTGCGCGGGTCCAGGGGATACCCCCGGCCCCCGTGCCGTCCGCGCTCCGAAGGGTTATTCGTACTCGTTCGGTTTGTCCGGCTGGACCTGGTCCTCGCGCGGTTTCGGGTTGGGCGGGCTGGTGCCCCGCAGGGTGTAAATATAGCTGCCCACGGCGTAAATCTGCGACGGCTTCAGCAGGGTCTTCCAGGTCACCATGCCTTTGTCCGGAACCCCGTTGTAAATGGTCTTCAAGTTGTCCTTGAAGAGCGGTCCGTGGATCCAGTAGTCGTCGGTAAGGTTGGGGCCCACCAGGCCGCCGGCATCGGGCCGGTGACAGGGAGCGCACATCTGCAGAAAGATGGCTTTGCCTTCCGCCAGAACCACCGGGTCCCGCGAGGGTTCGACCGTCTCCATGTCCTTCTCAAAGCGCGCCAGGGCGGTTGCCTTGAGCGCATCGCCCACCTTCATTTCCCGCTGGTACTCGGTGACCATCATGTTGCCGGAGCCCAGCACGTGATAGTAACCCAGATAGAAGACCGCAAACAGGTTGCAGCCCCAGAAGAGCCAGACCCACCAGCGCGGCAACTTGTTGTCGAGTTCCCGGATGCCGTCGGCCTCATGGTCCATCAACAGGGGATCGGGGGAATTATTCATGACCGGTGTCGGGGTTGGGAGCGTCGTTGGTCGCGTCGTCCAGCGGGCGCGCGGCCATGGCATCCAGGAAGGGGCGCTTCAGCCGCGCCACCCACACCAGCATGCCGAGGAAGCAGGCGAAGAAGAGGCAGATCGAGAGGATGCCGTAATGCTCGATCCCGACCAGATGGCGCAAGGCATTATAGATATGATGCATCGGGTGCTAATTGGCCGCCACCTTCGGTGCTGTGCTGGCCGGACTGCTTTTGATGTCGGTGCCCAGCCGTTGCAGGTAGGCAATGACGGCGATGATTTCCCGGTCCGGATCGGCTTTGACGAGACCGCTCTTCAGGTTCTGAACCACCTTGGCCTGCTGAGCCTTCAGGTCGTCGAGGGCCTTCGCTTCATAGCCGTCCGGATAGGGCACCCCCACCTTGCGCAAGGCGGCAATCCGCGCGCCGAGCGAGGTGGTGTCCAGCTTCTGAGTCAGGAGCCACGGATAGCGCGGCATGACCGACCCCGGCGAGGTGGATCGGGGGTCGTCCAGGTGGTTGTAGTGCCATGCGTCGGGGTACTTCAGCCCGACCCGGTGGAGGTCCGGTCCGGTGCGTTTCGACCCCCAGAGGAACGGGTGGTCATAGACGAATTCGCCCGCCTTGGAGTATTCGCCGTAGCGCTCGGTCTCCGAGCGGAAGGGCCGCACCATCTGCGAATGGCAGCCGACGCAGCCTTCGCGGATATAGATGTCGCGCCCCAGCACTTCGAGCGGCGTGTAGGGCTTCACACTGGCAATGGTGGGCACGTTGTTTTTGATGAGATACATGGGCACGATCTCGACCAGGCCCCCGACGAGGACGGCGACGGTCGCGAGGGCGGTGAAGGTGACCGGCACGCCTTCGAGCCAGCGATGGCCCCACGGATGCTTGTCGTGCGTCGGCTCCTCCTTGGCCAGTGCCGGCGCCTGCGCCTCCTGATCGCCGATGAACTGTCCCGCCTTCGCGGTGCGATAGAGATTCACCCACATCAGCGCGATGCCGATGATGTACAGGCTCCCGCCGAAGGCGCGCAACCGGTACATGGGCAGGAGACGGATCACCGTTTCCAGGAAGTTGCCGTATTGCAGGAACCCGTCGGCGGTGAACTGCTTCCACATCAGTCCCTGGGTGACGCCGCTCACGTACATCGGCACCACGTAGAACATCATGCCCAGGAGTCCGATCCAGAAATGATAGTTGGCCAGTTTCACGGACCAGAGCCGCGTGTTGTACAGCCGCGGGAAGAGCCAATAGAGCATGCTGAAGGTCAGGAAACCGTTCCAGCCCAGCGCGCCGGTGTGGACGTGGGCGATGGTCCAGTCCGTGTAATGCGACAGCGCATTGACGCTCTTGATGGCCAGCGTCGGACCTTCCAGCGTGGCCATGCCATAGGCCGTGACGGCGACGACCATGAACTTCAGCATGGGATCCTGCCGGACCTTGTCCCAGGCTCCCCGCAAAGTGAGCAACCCGTTCAGCATGCCGCCCCACGACGGCGCGACCAGCATCACGGAGAACACCATGCCCAGCGACTGAGCCCAGTCCGGCAGCGCGGTGTAGAGCAGGTGGTGCGGCCCGGCCCAGATATAGACGAAGATCAGCGCCCAGAAGTGAATGATGGAGAGGCGATACGAGAAGACCGGCCGCTCCGCCGCCTTGGGCAGGAAGTAATACATCAATCCCAGGTAAGGCGTCGTGAGGAAGAAGGCCACGGCGTTGTGGCCATACCACCACTGGACCAGGGCATCCTGAACGCCGGCGTAGATGGAATAACTCTTGAACCACGTGGCGGGCACCTCCAGCGAGTTGAAGATATGGAGGATCGCCACGGTGATCGCGGTGGCAATATAGAACCAGATCGCCACGTACATGTGCTTCTCCCGCCGACGCAGGATCGTGCCCAGCAAGTTCACCGTGAACGCGACCCAAATGACCGCGATGGCAATGTCGATCGGCCACTCCAATTCCGCGTACTCCTTGCTGGTGGTGAAGCCAAGCGGCAGGGTGATCGCGGCGGCAATGATGATCGCATTCCAACCCCAGAAATTGATCCAGCTCAACGCATCGCTGAACATCCGCGCCTTGCAGAGCCGCTGCAGGGAGTAATAGATGCCCGTGAACATCCCGTTGCCCACGAAGGCGAAGATCACCGCGTTGGTGTGGAGCGGCCGGATGCGCCCGAAGGTGGTGAACGGCGTGTTGAGATTCAGGTCCGGCCAGAACAACTGGCACGCCGCCAGCAGGCCCAACGAGGTGCCGATCAGGCCCCAGAACGCGGTCGCGATGGCGAAGGCGCGGACGATGTGGTTGTCGTATCTGAACGTCTCAACTTTCATCTGGGTGAGTGGGTTGGGTCTCCGTAAAGCGGGCGCCGGTCTGAGCGGGGGAGGGATCGTCGGTCAAAATCCGCAAGGCGGGCGTGCAGGTGTCCTCATATTGGCCGGAGCGCACCGCCCAGATGAAGCCGGCGAGGAAGCCCACCGCCACCACGAAACTGATCGGAATCAGGAGGTAGATCGCGCTCATGCCCCGGCCTCGCTTTCGTCTCCGGCCAGGTCCGCGCGACGGGCCACCCAGCGGGTCGCGCCACTTGCAAACGCCACGACCGTCACTGAACTCAACGGCATCAGCACCGCACAAATCAGCGGCGACAACAGCCCGCCCGCCGCGAGACTGAGGCCGACCGCATTATAGAGGCTCGACACCCAAAAGCTCAACCCGACGATCCTGACCGCCCGCCGCGAGAATTTCAAGAGGTCGTGCAGGCGCGGGACCACCGTGGCTTCCAGAATCACGTCGCTGGCGGGCGAAAACACGCCCACCCGCTCCACGACCGCCACCCCGGCATCGGCCTGGCGGAGGGCGCCGGCGTCATTCAGCCCGTCACCCACCATCATCACCGTCCGCCCGGCCCGCTGGAGGTCGCGGACGAAGTCGAGTTTGCGGGCCGGGCTTTGATTGAAGAGCAGGCGCGTGCCCGGGGGGAAGAGGCTGCGAAAGCGGTCGCGTTCCCCTTCGCCGTCGCCGCTCAACAGTGCGAGGTCGTGGCCGGCAGCGAGTTGGGCGAGCATCGTTCCGGTCTCGGGGCGCAACGCGCTGCTCAGCCGGAACCGTCCGCGATAGGTCCCCGCGACCGCCAGGTGCACGCGCGAACCGCCTCCGCTTGGGTCGGCCGGCACGCTGACGCCTCGCGCCGCCAGCCAGGCGGCGGAGCCCAGGCACAGTTCCCGTCCGCCCACCCGCGCCTCGAGGCCGCTACCCGGCGTTTCGCGGAAGGCTTCGACGGGTGCGGGCCGTGCCGCCTCCGCGGTGGCCAGGGTGCCGAGTCGCGTCGCGTACGGGTGCGTGGAGTGTCGCGCCACCGCGGCCACGGCCGCTTGTTCGGCGATCGTCAAGGGTCGGCCTTCGAACCGGACTTCAGCGGCCCTTGCCGTGGTCAGCGTCCCGGTCTTGTCAAAAACCACCGTGTCGATCCTGGCCAGGGTCTCGACGACCTGCGGGTTCTTGAGGAACACGTGGCGTCGGGCCAGCAAGCGCTGCGCGGTGCCCAGCGCAAACGGCGCCGCCAACGCCAGCGCACACGGACAAGCCACGATGAGCACCGCCACGAAGGATTGCACCGCGCGGGCCGGATCGCCGCTCAGCGTCCAGAACGTGGCGGCCAAACACGCGATGACCACCACCCCGATCGTGAACCGGCGGCTGAACCGGTTGGTCAAGTTGTCCAGCGTGTCCGTGCGCTCCTTGGCGAACGCCTCGTGGCCCCAAAGCGCGGTCAGATAGCTCTGCGAAACCGGCTTCACCACCTCCGCCTCGATGCTGCCGCCGACCTGCTGGCCCCCCGCGTAGAGGTGGTCGCCAACCGCCCTCGCCACCGGCTCCGCCTCGCCGGTAACGAAGCTGTAATCGATCAGCCCCTGCCCGGCGGTCAGCCGTGCATCGGCGGGAACGAGTTCGCGGCTCCGCAACACCAACCGGTCGCCGACCGCGATCCGCGCCAGCGGCACCGTCTCGTCACCCGACGCGGTACGGCGCACGACGGCCAGGGGAAAGAAAGATTTGTAGTCGCGATCGAACGTCAGCCGGTCATAGGTCTTATGTTGAAACAGCTTTCCGCACAGCAGGAAAAAAACCAGGCCGGCGAGCGAATCGCAATAGCCGGGACCTCGGCCGGTCAGGACATCGAACGCGCTTTGGCCGAACAGCGCCACCAAACCCAGCGCGATCGGCAGGTCGATGGTGAGCCAACGCCGGGACCACGCCAGCCGGGCGGCGCGCCAGTAGTCCGAAGCGCTGAACAGGAGGACCGGCAGCGCCAGACCCAACGACACGTAGCCGAAGAAGGCCTTCAATGCCGGCTGCCCCGCGGTCTCCATGCCGAAATAACCGGGGATGCTCAGCAACATGATGTTCCCGAACGCGAAGCCCGCCACGCCGGCCCGCAGCCACAGCCGCCGCGC
Organism: uncultured bacterium; assembly: GCA_963735925.1. GTDB lineage: Bacteria > Verrucomicrobiota > Verrucomicrobiia > Limisphaerales > J093 > DSVZ01. The sequence goes on along the minus strand of CAVTMT010000010.1, from coordinate 1,003,755 downwards.
CTGCGGATCCACGCGACGCGGCTCGGGGGTGGAGAGATTGAAGGCCGGCTCGTACCCCAGCGACGCGAGCAGGGCCACGACTTCGCTCAAGCGCACGTTGCCATGCTCGAACGTGATGCTGACTTCGCGCCGCGGGAAGTTCACCACCGACCGCCCGAGGCCCGGTTTGAGGCGAAACAGGTTTTCCAGCAGCCAGACACAAGCGACGCAATGGATCGCCGGGATTTGAAACGTCACCCGACTGGTCGTGTCGTCGGCGAAATCCAAGAGCCGGTCCCGTACCACCGGGTCGTCCAGGTAGCGGAACCGCTCGTCCGCCCCGGGCGGGCCGATCCGATTGCCGGCCCGCTGACCGAGATCATAGAAATGGTCGAGGCCGTTTTCGCTGAGCAGTTCATAGACCGTCAGGCAACCGTGGCAGCAAAACGCTTTGTCCCCGCGGGTGCAGGCCCCGGACCCGCAGGGTGTCCCGCAATGGTAACAAGCCGTCCCTGCCGCGGCGCGCGCCAGCCCCGCTTTCCCTTCCGCCCAGTCGGCAGAGGGAAGCGTCAGCGGGCGATCGGCAACCGCAGTGGTCAAGGCATCGGGCACGACGGCAGGCCCCACCCGGCGCCGGTGCACCGGGAAGCAGGCTGGCCAAGTTTGGCGGGAAGCGGGTCCCGCTGGCAAGCCGGCCGAAGCAGGACCAATCCAAGCCCGGATCGTGTCCTGATTTCACCCACCGGTTTCTCGATGCCAAAAACGGCGGCCGTAAGGCCGCCGTTTGCCTGACCACCCAACCTCGTGCCGGGGGCCGGTTCAGATGAGCGACATCGCTTTGGGCACTTTGACGATGACGGTGCCGGCGATCTTGTCATGCCAGCTCTGGCGCTCCGCGGTCCAGCCCACCCAGAAGAATCCGATGCCCAGGGCAAGGACCGAGAACACCGCGCCGAGCGAACGCACCAGCGCCACCGTGAAATCCACGTCGCGTCCGTCCACGCGCACCACCTTCAGACCGCAGACAATGCCACCGATGGTCGTGCCCCTCCAAGCCCACAGGGCGGTATGGTAGGCAATCAACAGAAACCAGAACAAGGGATAGGGCACCTGCGTGAACACCCAACCGAGCAACACGAGGTCGAGCGCGAGAGCCGCGAGACGAATCCAAAAACCGGCCCGGGGTAAGGCAGCATATTCCGCAGAAGCCAGCGTCCCGGCCGGCGGCACCGGCGGAGCGCTCGTCGCCGCGGATGGAGCGGGGCCATCCATGACCGGCGCCGGCAGGGTCACCGCCAGCTCGGTACCGGCACCAGGGGCAACCGTAGCGGGCATCGGCCCGGGACCGGCGGCAGATTCTGGCGTCCCCCCCGCCGGCGGAGCCGCCGCCGGGATTGGCGTCAACGTCACTGGCGCCGGGGTTCGTCCGGGCGGAGGCGGCTTAGCGGCGCGGCTGGCCTTGATCGTTTCGATCAGCGCCATCAATGCCGCCCCGAAACCCAGCGGGATGCTCAGTCCCCAAATCACCAGCCCCAGCAGCGGCATCATGTAGAGCACCGTGATCAGGGCGAACCCGACCAGGAATCCAAGCAGCGGCGGGCACGTGCCGGCGGTATTGAGCCGCCGGCAGATGCTGCGTCCAATCCATTGGAACATCGCCGCCTTCCCGGTGAACAATCCCACCACGCACGCCAGCCAGAAGAACGGCAGAATGACCAGGCCCACCCCGGACGCGATCAACACGAAGGAGAGCGGCGCGCTCAGGATCAGGCCCAGCAGCCCGACCCCGAACGCCGGCAGCGCCTGCGTATCCAGAGTGCGCTCGCACGCTTCAACCGGCCGCGGAATCAATGCGGCGAGGAGCAGGTACGCCAGAAAATGCAGGCAGACGACAATCCACACCCAATCCACCGATGGCGGGATCGGTCGGGCCAGGAAGAGGCCTCTGGTAAACCACGCGCCCAAGGACGGCAGGAACGCCCCGACCTCGATCTTCTGGCCCAGCAACTGCGCCTCGGGATCCTTGGTCAGCTTGCCCCCGACGACAATGCACTCTCCGTGCACCACCGCCTTCGGCCCCAGCCGGGCCTGACCGCCGACGACCACCACCTGGCCATGCACCTCGCTGTTGAGGTCGAGATTGCCGAAAACGGTCACGCACTGGTCACCAATCTCGCCATTGACCCGCGCGTTGCCGAAGACCGTCACGCATTGGTCGTCCACGGGACCGTCGATCTGCGCATTTCCGAAAACCGTCACCGCCATCTCGGCCCGCCGGTCCGCCCGCAGTTCGGAAGAACCAAAGACATTGACCACTTCACCGACGGAGCGGGGCCGATCTTCGCCGAAGGCGGTGAAGGCCGGCGCACTGGGTGCGGCGGGGGGAGCCGCTTCCGCCTGCGCTGCCGCTTTGAGCGGCAACCCAATGGCCATCGCCAGCGCCACCGCGGTCAGCCAGTGCCGACGAGGGACCGTCAAATCGTTTCGTTTCATAGACCGTTCCTCCTTCATCTTCTGCAGGCAATCCGACACAGAATCGTGCCCAGGCCGATACACGCCGCATACATGGCGGCGCACAAGGCAGCGATCCCGACCCATACCCAGAATCCAACCTTCTGAACCAGCAACCCGATGGCGGTCACCAGGGCTTCACCCGCGCCCCACAGCGCCTTGAAGGGTGCCAGCCACACGCTGAGTTGCTCGCTCACCTGGCCCGTGGAAGCCACTTCGCCGGCGTGGAGCAGGGCGAACGTCAGCGCACCGAGGACGAACGACACGGCGACCAGCGAGCCCGCCTGCGCCCACCGCGGCCAGAACAACCAGGTCTGCCGGTACCAGGGCCGGCGCGCCCGGGCCGCGAGGAGCGCGAGCGCCCGCGGTACCAACGTGGCCGGCGCCGGCCGGTCGGGCAGGGCTTTGAGCTGCCGATCCAGCGCGGCTTCCCAGTTGTCATGCGAATGGTCAGGCTGCGGATTCATGGCGTGCTCACGCATTCGAGGACACGGTGCCGGGCCGGGAAGTTGCGGAATTCTTCGCCGGTTCCTGGCTGGTGGCGGATTCGACGCACGGCGCGGGGTTAAACGGAGGCCTCATGGTGGGAATGAATGGGGAGTCGGGTCTTAGCCGACGGCGACCTCCGGGTTCAGCGACAGTTTGCGCCGGAGCGCTTCGCGACCGCGGTGAATGTCGGTTTTTACTTTGCCAAGCGAAACCTTGAGCCGGGCGGCGATTTCTTCGTAGGCGAGGTTCTCGAAATGATACAGCACCAGCGGCACGCGCTGGGCATCGGGCAACGCCTGCAAGGCCGCCTCCAGGATTTCGCGTTGGTCGGCGGTATCGACACTTTGCTGGTGCGTGTCCGGGGCGGCCAGGCGGTCCGTGAAGCTTTCGGTCTCGTGGTCGGCCTCCTTCTCGTACTCGGAGAAGAACCGCCAGCGGTTGCGGTAGCGGGTGAGGTGGTTCAGCGCGAGGTTGCGCGCCACCGTTTTGAGCCAGCCGCCGACGGTCGGACTGCCGTGTAGTTCCTCGAAGCGCTCATAAGCCCTGAGGAACACGTCTTGGGCGACGTCCTCGGCTTCGGCTTCGCTCCCCAGCAGGCGAAAAGCGGTCGTGAATACCATGTTCTGGTAATTCCGCATGAACGCCTCGAATTGGAGGGGATCGATCATCCGCCCGGTGTCTCGTTCGGCCGCCCGTCTAATTCGAGTTCATTGTCGTCGGCAGGACCCGGCCCGGAAGACGAAAGTTGCAGAAAAGTGCAAACGAAACGTCCTTGGGCCGCGTACTACCCGCTGAATCGGTGAAAACGCACGCTATCCAGCATCCTTCGGCCACCCGACTGCCCGGCGCCCAACCGCCCCGCCGGCACCGCAACGCATGAGCGCCTCTGCCTTCCAAAGCCTTCAAGCGCTCTTCGCCCCCACGGACGAGCAGCTCATGTGGCGCGTCCAGGCCGGCGAGGATCACGCGGCCTTCGCGGACTTGGTCCGCCGCTGGGAAGCGCCGATTCAACGGCTCTGCGCCCGGCTGACCGGCGATGAGCACCGCGCGCAAGACCTCGCGCAGGAAGTGTTCGCCCGCATCTTCGCCCACCGGGACTCGTTCAAGCAGGGTGCGAAATTCTCGACCTACCTGTGGCGCGTGGCGCTGAACCACACTTACAGCGAATTGCGCCGCGCCCGGAACTGGCGCGAGACCTTGCTCGATCGCCCGCTCAACGCCGACACGTCCGGCTTCGACGATTTCGCCGCGGACTCGCCCTCGCCGGCCGAGGAGGCCGCGTGCCGCGAAACCGGCGACGCGGTGCGGGCCGCGCTGAGCCTCCTGCCCGAGCATTACCGCAGTGTGCTGGTCCTGCGGCACTATGAAAACCTCAAGTTCCGCGAGATCGCGGAAATTCTTGGCCTGCCCGAAGGCACAGTGAAAACCCGCATGACGGAGGCGCTCAGCGAAATGGCCCGGCTGCTGCGCCAGCCGCTGGACTTGAAAATCGCCCCGCCTCCCAACCGCCGCACGCGGCCCACCCAGAATCTTACGCTATGAATCCGACCGACTCTCGAAACCATCCCACGCCCGAATCCTGGGCCGATTACCTGTACGGGGAATTGCCGCCGGATACCCGCGCCGAAGTCGATGGGCACCTCCGCACCTGCCCGGAATGCCAGCACCGGCTGGACGCCTGGCGCAAAACGCAAGGCGCCTTGGATGTGTGGAAGCTGGCCACTCCCTCACGACACACCAACACCTTGCCGCGCGTGGCGCGTTGGGCCGCCGCCGCCGCGGTGGTCCTCGGCATCGGTTGGCTGGGCGGACGGCTGTCGGCTCCACCACCTCCCGACCTCGGCCAGATCCGCGCCGCGCTGGTGCCGACGCTCAAGGCGGAATTGCGTCAGGAGTTCCAGACCGATCTTGCGACCGCCATCAAGGCTTCCGACCAGCGCACACGAGACAAGTTGGTCGATCTGGCTCAAGCCTGGACGGCGGCGCGGGCCGAGGATCAGCAAGCGGTGCGCGCCGCATTCCAGCGCTCCGATCTTCAACGCGGCACCGATTACGCCACCTTGCGCCGCGACCTCGAAACCGTCGCCGTCGTGGCCCAGGCCGCCATCGGCAACACCCAGCAACAGCTTACGCAACTCGCCGCCAACACACCGCCCGCCGCCGCGGGCGACGGCGGGTCGCCCCGTTGACCAAAAACCCAGGAGATACCGAAATGAAAACAAAACGACACATCCTCAGCACCCTGGCCGCTGCGTTGGTCGGCCCGGTCCTCATCCTCGCCCAAAGTCCGCCCCCGCCGCCGCACGCCCCCGAAACGGCGCCTCCCCTGCCGGACGCCGACCAAATCGCCGCGTCCGCGGTCGCCGTCGCCAACGACGCCGTCCGCAGCCAGATGGACCGCGTGAACGTGGAGGTCCAGAAACAACTCACACACGCTCACCAGGCGGTGCAGCTCGCGCAACTTTCCACCGGTTACAGCAGCGGGGAGATGGGCGGGATGTCCGCCGTACCTCCCGAAGCGCCGGAGCCGCCCATGGCGATGATCGGCCACGCGCCGGATTTCGGGTCGAAGGCAGGCGCCGATCCATTGGTGATCCTGGCCGAGAAACCCGATGAGGCCCAGCTCGTCGAAAGCCAGGAGGACCTGAACATCATGTCGCGAATCCTGGCCAAGACCATTGGCCGGACGGGTGAGGATCGCTCTGATCCGTTTGCGCTGGGCATCAAGATTTCCTCGTTCTCCACCAGCCGCCAACCGCGGGCGCTCTACCTGGAAGGCTACGGGGCGGTGTTCACGACGGCCGTCTCCTTCCCGTTGACGCCATCCGCCAGCCCGCCGGAAAAGCCGGAAGGGAAGACGGCGAACACGACCTGGGAACAGACCAAGCAAGAACTGTACGGTGGCGCGCCCAAACATCCCGGCAGCGGCATGAACGAGGAAATGATGCTGCGTTACGGACTGATGCTGCCCGCGTCGCCCAAGCGCGAACAGCCGTACGATCCGGATCGCGTGGAACGTCTGAAGGGTGAATTGATCGACGCGTTGAAGAACGCCAGCAACCTCCGTCACGTCAAGCCCGACGAGCAAATCGTGGTGGCGGTGTCCAGCGGTGACGGATCGACCAAGGAGGTCCAGACCGTGAACATCGTGCGGAAGGGCCGGGGCGTCGCCACCGCCGTGAGCACCAACGAGTCGGAGAAGTCCGGCACCCCGGGCAATACGCTGGTGGTCCGCGCCAAGAAGAGCGATGTGGACGACTTCGCCGCGGGCAAGCTCGACCGGGCAGGCTTCACCGAGCGCGTCAAGATCGCCCTCTACTGAACCAGCCGCTCGCGCCTCGCCCGAAACCCGGCCTGGCCGGCCTTGAGCCGGTCAGGCCGTTTTGCTGCCTCGGAAAAAGAAATCGGTGACCGGCAGCTTCAAAGCGCAAGTTTTAGCCGCCCTCCTCAGGGGAAGCTGAGTACTGGCGTGGCAACTTACACTCCCGATTGCACAGGTTGACGTTGTTCGTTTTCCTTCGAGAATGTTTGGTCGCCAGTGCCTGTTGCTGCCGGCACCGATTAACGTTAGAATTCCAAGCGGCTAGGTTTCTGTCAATCCTCATTTTTGTCCTTGTCGCGACTCGATAAAAATGTCCCCTTCGGGCGGGGTTGCGGTAGCAACCCGCCCTCACATGGAGACATTGACAATGAGTCGGAAAGAACGGAAACGATTGACGATCATGGTTGGGGTCCAGCGCCAGGAACTGACGCTGGTGCAGGCGGCGGAGTTGATGGGCGTGAGCTACCGCCAGAGCAAGCGCATCTGGCGGCGGTATCAGGCCGCAGGGCGACGCGGGCCTGGTGCATCGGTTGCGGGGCCGGCCCAGCGCGCGGCGCAAGCCCGCCGCCCTGCGGGCGCAGGTGCTGGCGCGTTACGCGGAGGAACGCTACGCGGACTTTGGCCCGACGCTGATGGCCGAGCACCTGGCCGAAGGAAGGGCTGGTGGTGGATCACGAGACGCTGCGGCGCTGGCGGCTGGCCAGCGGCCAGTGGACGGTGCGGCGGCGGCGAGCAAAAGCACCGGCAATGGCGGGAACGCAAGCCCTGCTTTGGGGCGATGGTGCAACTGGACGGCTCGCACCACGACTGGTTCGAGGGGCGCGGCGCCCAGTGCGTGCTTGATGGTGATGGTGGACGACGCGACCAACCGGATGCGGGCGCGGTTCTTCGAGGAGGAGACCACGCGGGCCAGCTACGATGTGTTGGAAGGCTGGGTGCGGCAGCATGGGTTGCCGGGCAGCCTGTATGTGGATCGGGACAGCATCTACCGCTGCGAAGGGGTGGCCGAGCATCGCCGAGCAACTGGCGGGCAAGGAGCCGCAGACGCAGTTTGGGCGGGCGATGGAGCGGCTGGGGGTGGAACTGATCCTGGCCAACAGCCCGCAAGCCAAGGGGCGGGTGGAACGGATGAACGGGGTGCTGCAAGACCGGCTGGTCAAGGAGATGCGCCTGGCCGGGATCAGCGATCTGGAAAGCGCGAACCGGTTTCTGGACGGGAAGTATTTGCGCGGCGTTCAACCGGCAGTTTGCGCGCGCGGCGGCCAGTCCGGTGGACGTGCATCGGGCGGTGCCGCGGGACTTGAACGAAGTGTTGAGCTGGGAAGCAGGAGCGGGTGGTGCAAGGCGACTGGACGGTGGCGTGTGCGGGGCAATGGTATCAAGTGGACCGGCAACACGAGGCGCTGAGTCTGGTGCGGCGGCAGGTGATCGTGCGGACGCTTGCGGGACGGGCGGGTGCAGTTGGTGTATCGGGGCACGGCACTCCAAGTGGCGCGTACTGCCCGGGCGGCCGGCGCGAGTAAAGCCGCGGGTGCGGCCGGTGCCGAAGGTCCGGCCGGTGGCGATCCCGGCGGCGAGTCATCCGTGGCGGCGCGGCGGGATGGCGGCCGGGCAGGCGTATTGGCGCGGGGTGAAGGCCCAGGGGCAGGCAGCGCGCGAGGCGGTGCGGCTGGGGGGCGGGACTCCGGTCGGCCTTCGCTCCGCTCCGGCCTCCCTGCGTCCCGCCCCCCAGCCGGGGAAAACCAAGAACAGGAAACAACGACAACAAAGGGGACATTCTCTCCTGAGTTGAACAGGGGACATTTCTAAAGAGTTTTGACATCCTCATTTTTGTCCTCACGGAGTATTCGGTGCATCCCCTGGTTGTCGGCAGGTTTCAGTTCCAGAGGAGTGGGGCATCGCGGTTTTTGATCAGGACGCAGATCCGCAGCAAGTGCGTGAGGCCTGCTCGGCTCCAAGCCTGTCCACAGCCCCGCAGGCGCTGCTGCAGTTGCTTGCCCAGGGATTCGGCCGCCCCGCTGCCCCGCGGGGCGCCGGCCTCCGCCATCGCCTGGTAGTGGAGGTGGTCGCGGTGGGTCTGGAAGTAGCGCACTTCCCGTTGGAGCTCGGCCTGGGCGGCGGCCGGGCGCACCGCGGGGGCTAGGAGCAGTCGTTCCAGCCGCCGCACCACCCGGGCCTCGCCGCCGGTGCGCAGGGACTGGAGCAGCGGCTGCACCCACGCCCCGGCCTCGGGCGTGTCCTGGCCATGGAGCTGATGGGCGATGGCCCAGAGGTGGTCGCGGGCGTGATGGAAGTCGAGGGTCTTGAGGGCCGTGGGCAGCCGGTCGTCGGCCAGGTCCCACAGCCACACCGCCCCGTCCATGACCAGGTACACCTTCCGGGCCCGGGCCAGTCCGCGCCGCTGCGCCTCGGCCTGGACCGCGGCGCCAAAGTCCACCGGGTCGGTTTCCGGCGGCGTGGCCACGGCGTACTTCTCCACCAGCAGGCCGCGACCGCCCGCGCTCTGGGCCCGCTGGTCGAGCCGGTAGATGACCGCCGACTTGATCTCGTGCCAGGCGATGCGCTGGGGGTGACGTTTGCGCGGGCCAGCCCCCCAGTCGGGGCCGCGCTCGCGGGCCATCCAGCCGTCGAGCATGATCACCAGGCTGAACTCGGGTTCGCGCGGCGGCGGCGCGGGGGTGGGCAAGGGCAGGTCAGCCGCCGCCGCCCCCAGGCGTTGGAGGTGGTCGTGGAGGCAGCCGTCGCTGGCGGGGCTGCCCCAGGTGTCGGCCATGCGCGCGGCCCGTTCGTAGGAGCCGGTTTCGGTGGCGGTGTAGGTCAGGCGGGCTTCCAACTCGGGACTCAAGCGTTGGTAGGCCGCCAGGCCCCAGACCTCCCGGGCCGGGCAGACCCACCGCCGCAAGGCCGCGGAGTAGCCCTGGCGCACGCGCAGCCGGACCCCGCCGACGACGGTGTGCAGTTGCAGGTCACGCCCGCGCGTGTCCGTCAGGGACTGGCCGCTCTGCGGACAGAGCGCGGCCAGGGCGTTGGACTCGGTCTGCAATTGCTCTTCGAGCCGGCGGCGGGTCCATTCGCGGCCCTCGGCCAGGACGGCTTGTTCCAGCGTGCGCAGGGCGTTCATCGCGACCTCCGCAACGGGTAGAGATACACGTCCTTGAGCGGCACGGCGCGGGTGTGGTCCCGGTCCTGGCGGCTGCGTCCGCGGGTCGTGCCGACGTGGCGCCAGTTGGCGGCCCGATAGCAGGTGCCGGCGAAGCGCCCGCGCTCGACGAAGGTCTCCAGCGCGTCGAGTCCATGACCGTACTTGGCCTGCCAGTCGGCGCCGATGCGCCGCGCCACGGCCCCCAGGAGGGCGCTGGCCAGGTGCGGCACGCGCACCCAGGGCAGGATGAGGAAGCGGGTGTTGTTGGCCAGGCGGCCGAGGTCGCGGCGGCGCGCGGCGTCGGTCCAGCCCAGGGCGCGGTCGCGCGGGGCGCAGCGCCAGGCCGCCGCGCCGAAGAGCAGGCAGGCCAGGTCGCGCCCGGTGGCGTCGCTCACCAGGTAGCCGAGGTTCTCGCCGACGACGCGCAGGCCCAAGTAGTGGTAGCGGTGCAGATAGAATGCCCAGCGCTGTGCGGCCTCCGTGCCGGCAACCAGCAGCGCGATCCGCAGCGGCTGCAGCGTGGCCAGGGCGGCACTCCAAGGGGCGGGTTCCTGCCAGTCCGGCCGCTGCGGGGCGGGACGGGGCGGCCGCCGTTTGTGCGTCTGCAACGCGGGCAGGACCAGATGGCCTTGCGCCTCCAGTTTGAGCAGCAGGCTGCGGGCGGCGAAGTCCTTGAGCCGGCCCCGCGCGTCGGTCCAGTGCCAGCGCCGGCACAGTTGGCGGGCCAGTTCCTTGCGGCTGCAGGCCGGCTCCCGCTGCGACCAGCCTTGCAGCCACGTCAAATCCTCCGGCCGCACGACGCGGCCCTGTACCCTCATCCCCTCGCTGCTCACGCCCTACTTCTGCCGGAGAGGACGCTGGTAGTCCAGCACTTTCGACCGACAACCGGGGGATGCACTGCGGAGTATTTGTTCTGCCCCCTTCGCATTCCACCGGCATGCAAGCACCCCAGGCAGTCGCGAATCTCACCCGAGAGTTTGTGCCGATACAACGAAAAGCCCCGACGGCACCGATGGGCCGCCGGGGCTTTGCTGAGGAATCCCGCGCTCAAGGCGACGTCACCGCCCGGTAGAACTCGGTGGGCGTCCCGGCGTCGATCGGGACACTGAACACGACTGTGCCGCCGGTGTTCAGTTGCGAGGAAACCGGCGACCAGGTCGTGAAGTCGGCGCTGCTCTCCAGGGTGTAGGTCAAGCCCGTCCTGCCGGAGACCCAAATCTGCAGTCCGCCGGGCACACCAACCAGCGAAAGGTGGGCGGCCGGGTCGGTCGGGTCGGGCACGTCCACCGGCACATAAATGTTGTCCAGGAACATCGCGTCCAGACCGGCCGAGAAGTTGTTGTCCTTCACGTAGCGCCAGGTAAGGGTGTGCAATCCCGGAGCGAGGTTGAACAGGTACGTTCGCCACGCCATCTCCCCGCTCCAGCGCTCGAGGCGCAGGCCGTCCACGTAGAACTCGGCGAAGTCCCAGTTGGCCTCCGAACTCACGCGGACATCGAACGAGGCCGAACCGCCCCGCGAGTTGACCTGGAGTTGCAGGCTGGTGTCCTGACCGTCGCCGCTGCTCCCGGAACGCAAGGCGAACTTGCCGCCGCTCACCACCATCGATTGCAGTTGCCACGGCCGCGCGCTGCTGTTCGCCCAAGGCGACTTCTGAAGGTCCGCCGCGCCGAACGGCGGTTCGAATGTGTACGTGTAGGCCGTCGGCGCAAACCGCGCCGTCACCACGTAGTCCTTGTCCATGACCAGCACCAACGGATTGGCGCTGGAAGTGACGGTGCCTTGCCAGCCCAGGAACTTGAAGCCGCGCTCCGGCAAGGCGGTCACCGTTTGTGTGGAACCCACCGGGAACGAGCCGGACGCCGGCGTGACGGTCCCGCCCACGGGCGGCGTGATGTTGATTGCGTAGCTGTCCACGCGGTCGTTGTCCACAATCGTGAGCGTGGAGGTGCTCAGCAGCCCGAGGACCGCGCCCCCCTGCGGATTCGCCAGCGAAAGCAGGACAGTCCGGTCCGGTTGCGGCACAGTGTTGTCGAGGATCTGGATCGGGAAACTCAGTTCGCGTTCACCGGGATTGAACGTGAGGGTACCGGCGGCGGGTTGGTAATCCACACCGGCGACGCCCGAGCCATCCGCCGTCGCGTAATCGACACTCACCAGGGTGTTGGTCGGGCCGGTTCGCCGCACCAGAATCTCTGCCTGACCGCCGTTTTCGGATACCGTTTCGGCTGCGGAATCAAAGGCCACCGCGCTCTCGCTATCCTCAATCGTCAGGACCGTGGACAGTCGCGCGGTCAGGGAGTATCCGGGCGGCAGGTTGGTCAGCAGCACGTTCACGGTGAGGTCGCCGCGGCCCTGATGGTCGTCCAGGACAGGGATGTCGAAGGTCTGCTGGGTTTCGCCAATGGCGAAGTTCAGCGTGCCGTTCGTGGCGACGTAATTGACCCCCGCCACCGCCGTTCCATCCGCGGTGAGGTAATCCACCGTCGAAGGCAGGGTGAGATCGCCCGCCCGCTGCACTGTGATGGTCGCCTGGCCGTCGAGCTCGGAAACCGCGTACGCCGCGGCGTTGAACTGCAGGAGGTTCAAATGGAACTTCTCGTCGCCGTGCAGCCGGGCGATGCGATTGCGCGGCAGTTTGTTCACGATGGTGAAATCGCCGCCGATGACCACCGCGCTGTCCGGTTGGACCAGGAGTGTGTACACGGTGGCATTGGCCCCCGTGCCCACATCGAACGTGCTGTCGAGCGACCCGTCCGGGTTAAGCCGCGCGATGCGGTTGCGGTCCTGCCCGTCGTATTGGGTGAACGCGCCCCCGACCATCGCCTTGCCGTCAGGAGTCAAACCCACCGCGAATACCGTCGCGTTTGCGCCCGCGCCGGGGTCAAAGCCCGTGTCCAGCGATCCGTCGGCGTTGAGCCGCGCAATGCCCGGCCGCGGGGCTCCCCCCACCACCTGCATCGCCCCCCCGATCAAGATGCGTCCATCTGTCTGCAGCGCGATGGCGTTGACCGTGTTGTCCAGCGTCGGACTGAAGCTGGGGTCGGTCGTACCGTCCGCGTTCAACCGGGCGAGGAAAGGACGACTCAGACTGCCCGCATTCCGAAAGGCGCCGCCCACCAGTATCTTGCCATCGCTCTGGACGGCGAGCGCATTCACGGTGCCGTCGAAGGAAGGCGCGAAGGCCGGATCCAAAACGCCGGTGGACTGGAGGCGGGCCAGGTGCTGATGCCGTTGGCCCTGAACGTTGTTGAAGTCGCCGCCCAGCAAGATCGTGCCGGCCGACTCGACCGCGACCGCGCGCACGGTCGCATCGGCGCCGGCGCCAATCGCAAAGTCAGGGTCCACGCTGGCGTCCGCGTTCAACCGCGCCACGCGGTTCAGCGAGTTAGTGCTGAATTTGGTGAACTGCCCGCCCACGACGATGCGGCCGTCCGGTTGCAGCGCAACCGACAGCACGTCGGCATCAAAGCCGCCGCCGGGATTCAGGAACGTGTCGAGATACCCATCGTCATGGAGCCGGGCGATGTGGTTGAGCGAGACTTCGTCCACGGTGGTGAATTTGCCGCCGAGCAACACTTTCGCGTCGGCCTGGAGCGCGACGGTGAGCACGGTGTCGTTGGCGCCGGCGCCGGGGTTGAACTCGAAGTCCACGCTGCCGGGCGTCTCGTTGTCGATGATCGTGATCGCCGCGTTGGTATTGGTGCCCAGGCTGGCGGTGAGCGGCAGGCCCACCCCGCCGACGGTGTGGGCGTTCGTGAGCGCCACGTAGAACACCTGGTTTCCGTCACCGACGGTGTTGTCGATGATGCGAATGCTGAGCGACTGGTTGGTCTCGCCCGGCTGCAGAATCGCCACGCCCGTCCCGTCCTGGGCACGCTGGAGCTGGGCTCCGGCAAACCGGAGGGTGCCGCGCGCGCCGACGTACTTCTTGCCGGAGGTGGCGGTGCCATCGACGGTGGCAAAGTCCAACTGCACGGGTTGCACCGAGCTGCCATCGCGCTGAACGGTGAGGGTGAGGATGCGCGCGTACTCGTCCACCTGATAGGCCGTGGTGGTGAACTGGAGCGAACATTCGTCGTCGATCACCACAATTTCGCCGTTGGTGTTCGCGCCGTAGGTGGCGGTCAGGTCCAGATTGGTGAGCGTCACGGGAATCGTCTTGTCCCCGTCGAACAACGTGTCGTCCAGCAATTTGACGTGCGCGACGCTGGTGGTCTGGCCCGGGGCGAAGATCACGGTGTAGTTGGTCGCCACGAAATCGAGGCCGTCAACGCCGGTGCCGTTGGTGGTGGTCTGCACGTCCACCTGGAGCCGGTTGGTGATGACCCCGTAGCGGTGCAGCGTGATGTCCGTCGTGGCATCGCTTTCCAGGGCGTGCACGGTTGGCGCGAGCAATTCGACCACCGTGTCGTCGTCCATGATGGTGAGCGTGGCCGTGGTCTGGCCGCCCAACGGAACGCCGTCGCTCAGGTTGCGGAGCGTCAACGATACGGTCCGGCTGGGTTGCACGACCGAGTTGTCGATGACGCCGACCGAGAAGGTCTGCGTCGTCTCGCCCGGCGCAAACGTCACCACGCCGTTCGTCGGGATGAAGTCGTTGGTGGTGGCCGTGCCGGCGAGGGCCTGAAAAGCCACGCTCGCGCTGGCGTTGGTATCGCTGGTCCGTCGGAGGGTGATCAGCGTTTCCCCGGCGCTCTCGAAGCACGCATAGGACGGCGACGAAAACTCCACGGTCCCGTCGTTGTCCACGATGGTCACGGTCCCCGTCACGTTGCTGCCGAGCTGCGCCCCCGGCGCGGCGAGCAGCGTGACCTGCACGCTTTCCATGAACTCTTGAATCGGATCGTCGATGGGGACGACCGGCAACGGCAGGGAATCCTCGCCTTCGGGGATGACCACCGAGCCCGGGATCGTCTCGTAATCGCTCCCGTTGCCCGCGGTGCCGCTGACGGCCAGTTTCACTACCTGGTCCCGGTTCGTGCCCCCGACGCGGCGGAGGGTGAAGAGACCTTGTTTGCGGCCTGCCTCCATGGCGATCGGGTCGGTGACCTCCAGACTGACGACACTCGAGTCGTCGTCCACGATCGTCAGGGTGTGCGATCGATACACGTCGAACATCGCGTTCATGGGGACGGGCGTCGAAGTCGTGTTGGTGACCATGACATTGGTCGTGCCGATCGGGTCGCCGGTAGCGTTGGTGAGGGTGATTTCGTTCGTCGTGACGATGTTGCTGATGAGCGGGGCCGGCTCGACCAGGCTCAGCACAACGGTCCGGTCGGGACGGGCGTTGGTATCGTCGAGGATGGGGAAGGCCAGGAGCAGCACCCGGTTGCTCACGGCCGGGTCGGGGACGTTGGTGAAGAGCAAGCGGCCGGACGTGTTGGTGGCCGGATAGTCGATCCCGGGAACGGCGGTGCCGCCCGAAACCTTCCAGTCCACCGTCACGTCGGAACCTTCGGCCGGGTTGGCGCTCACCGCCACGGCCACGAGGGCGGTCTTGACGTTCTCGGGGAAGGAGGAGGCCTGGAAGACGAAACCCACGCCCGGCAACGCCCCGCTGTCGTCGTCGGCGATCGTCACGGTGTCCTGCATCGGCGTGCCAATGTTGTAATTGGTGCTGGGCCGGATTTCACAAATCACGGTCTCGTTGTCCTCGCGGATCTTGTCGTTCACCGGTGACACCCGGATCACGACGGAGGTGGCCCCGGCCGGAATCACGCCGGCGGAGGTGATGGGTCCGTAGTCCGCCACCGGACGCGCGGTGCCGCCCACCGCCAGGTCCACGGTCAACGCAGTGCGCGCGTCGCCGACCCGGCTGAGCGTGAACTCACCGGCCGTGGCGGGCTCGGCGGCGTTGGCCTGCGTCGCGCGCAACGTGACCGTTGGCACGGCGCCGTCCTGGATGAATACGGTGGCCACGCTGGGATAGCCCACGTTGTAGGTTGGGCTGTCGGAAACGATCACCTCGACCGTGTTGCCGCCATCCTGGACGCGGTTGTCGCGCGGCTGGATGACCAGCGTTGCGGACGGCTGGCCGGCCGGGATCGTGATCGTGCCCGAGAGGGACCGGTAGTCCTGACCGCTGATCGCCGTGCCGCCCAGCAAATAATTCACGATCAGACTGCTGCTCACATCGCCCGTGCGGGTGAACACCACCGAGCCGGTGTCGTTCCCGGTCTCCGAGGCCACCGGATCCTCCGCCGTGACGGTCAGCGTGGGCAGCCCGTTGTCCCCGATGGTCAAGGTCGCCTGGGCGCTGCCGAGCGCGTAAGCCGGGTCGGCCAGGACCGCGATGCTGACGGTTTCATTGCCTTCGAGGTACAAATCGGGTCGGACATAGAGCGGCAGCGTCAACGCGGTCACGCCCGCCGGAATCACCACCAGGGACGGCAGGGGGGAGTAGTCGGCGTCGTACGTGGCGGTGCCGCTGAAATCCAGATGCACGGTCACCGGCACGTCGGTCCGGCCGGAGCGCAACAGCATGAAGAGCGCCGAGTCGCCGCCGTTCTCGCTCACGGCCTTGCTGATGGCGAGGATGGAGATCACCGGCTGTGCGGGTGGCGTGACGATGAATTTCATCTGGGCCTCGCCGGGGCTGCCGACCACGTAGTCGCCGTAGGTCTGGAACCAGGTGTCATTTCCGTTCGGAGCGAGCGTCTCCCAACCGGTCAGCAGCGTGTAATTCGTGGCCAGGCCGTTGGTGGTGCCGCCGTTGCCATCGTCGAGGTTGGTCATGAACGCCGCCTGCTTCTGCAGGGCGTACATCACCGACGCGGAGAGGTAATGCAGGTCCGTCTTGGGCGCGTTGGTGGTGGGCGTGATGGTGATGTTGGTCTGGAACACGCCGGTCTGGAAATCCACGAAGCTGAAAGGAATCTTGAGCGTCACGGGCCCGAGCAAGGTGGTCAGCGGATTGGTGTGGGCGGTCTGGTTCGTGTACGCCTGGTAATCATTGGTACTGACGGTGCCGCCCAAGGCGAAGACCGCGCGGAGCTCCGTGTTGGTGTCCCCGGTGCGGGTGAAGGTGAACGTGCCCGCCGTGACGTTCGTGAGGTTCACGTCTTTGGTCACCTGGACCGACACGCGCGGTTGGGTCTGGGCCAGGAATTCCAGGCCGTCGAGATCCTTGTCGTCCACGGTGACGATGGCGTTGAAGTTCAGCGGCGAGGTGACATAGCCGTGCAGGAACGCCGTCACCTCGCGGTCGCCGGGCGTCTGGTTGATCAGGGTGAACCGGCCGTCGCTGTCGGTAAAAGTCGCCTGGAAATCGTCGGCCAGATCGGTGGTGTTGGTGAGCAACCCGTTGGCGACGCGCACGCCCGCCAAAGGCAGGCCGGCATCGTCGTTCACCACGCCGCTGATGCGAAAGCCGGTCGGCGCGCCCACGCGAACCACGACATGCTTGCTCACCACCGCACCGTGCAGGTCGCTGACTTCCACCCGCACGCGGTAGTCGCCGGCCTGCGTCCAGGTTTTCGTGAGCGTCGGTCCGTTGGTTCCGAAGGAGCCGTCACTGATGTCCCAGTAATAAGCGAGCTGGTCGCCGTCCACATCGACGGCCTCGACCGTGAAGGTCACCGGCTTGTTGGTCGCCACCGCCTCGGCGCTCGCGGTCAACGTGATATCCGGCGGCACGTTGCTGACGAACGGACCATGATTGACCACCACATCGTAGTAAGTCCCCGTGCCGGTCCCGCCGATCGCCACCGGCGTGATCGTCAGGTTCATTTCCGGGTCGGTGTACGTGCGGCCGACGCAGATGGGCGCGTCGTTCTTGCCGTCCTTGGTGCCGGGGGTGGTGTCCAGCAACGTGCTGTTGCCCATGAGTTGCGGCCAGGCGCTCCAGTGCAACAGGACGCCATTCGTGACCCAGTGATTGTCGGTGATCTTGCTCCGGGCGCTCACCCAATACGAGCGCTGCTCGTCCTTGCGAATCTTGAGCGCATAGAACCGGTTCGAGGACATCACCGGCGTGTCGAAGACATAGAGGCGGTTCGTCCGGTTCTCGCTGGCGGAATTGATCGCCGAGTCCGGCAGCCAGCCGAGGAGGTTTTTCCCGATCGCGTTGAAATGACCGCTGAAGCCGCTCACCGTCTGGGTATTGGTGCGCTGCGATTCGCCCCCGCCGCTCCCCATCACGTCGAATGGATCGCCATACTCGATGTCGTCACCGGCGCCGATGATGCTGTCGTGACCAATGACCGAATCGGTATCCCACAAGTCCGGCGGTGGCTGGGGGAGAGGGGCGCGCCGGGTTTCCCAGTAGTTGGCGTGGCCCAATCCGTAGCAGTGGCCGATCTCATGGATGGCCAGGCCGGCCCCGTTGTATTGCAGCCAGGCATTATTGCCACCGCCCAGTCCGCCCCAGTTGAAACCCGCCACGGGCATGAAGCGGGCCAGCAATAAATCGTAATCGCCCTGCAGATAGCCGGCCTTCGCCGCTTCCGCCAGCGCGTCCGCCATGACCGCGCCCGGACCGTCCTTCGAATAACGCGACTTGGGATTGGGCAGGGTGAGCAGCGGGGTGACCGTGGTGATGATCGCCGTCTTGTTATACGACGCCTCGGTGTAAAACCGGCTGACCTCCTCCATCTCGGCCAGCGCCTGGGCCTCGCTGATCGGAATCGTCGTGTCGTCCCGGAAAATGATGCGCATGTACAAGGCTTTCCGAACGCCCCAGGTCGGCAACGGGCTCGCCGGCGGAGGGTTGGTCCAGACCGGCAACGCCGCCGCCGCCAGGGCCGGCCGGTTCGCCAGTCCCATCAACGCGCGACCCAACGTCTTCGCATGGGCATCAGAACAGACGCTGACGAAGCTCCCCGCGACGTCCACCACCTCCCCCGCCGCCGAAGTCGCCCCGCAGACGGCGCAAGTGCCGGCCACCGAGGCCCCGTTGGCCACGACCGCCTGCGCCTCCTCCGCGCTCAGCACCCGCACCGGATCCTCGTCCACGGCCATCGCGTCGCCGATGGCGATGCCGTGCAAGGGCACATTCTTGAGCGACCGTTGCATCGTCCGCAGCCCATAAACGTAGGCGCGGTACGTGTGTCCGTTCACGGTCGCATAGCGGTAGATCGGGGTCTGGAACAACTTGTAGTCCGCTCCGGGCGCCGGCGAGGCTTCATAGACCTCGAACTGCGCCAAGCCGCTCACGGTGCTTTCGAAGTAGCGCGTGATGCTCGCCGGCAACACCTGCCGCCAGCGGTAAGGCACCGCGTGTTCCAGTGCCGCGCGAGGATTCGCTTCGATTTCCGCAGCCAATTCGGTTCTCCGGGCTTGAGCCAGCCGTTCGCCTTCCGCAATCAACGCCCCCACATCGCCGCCCCAGGCCTCGTTGAAGTATCGTTCCGCCCAGGCGGCGAAAGCCGCGCGGGGTGACGCGTCCACCGGAGCCGGCGCAGGTTGGCTGGCGGCCGTTGCGGGGGTGGCGGCGGGCGCCGCCGGCGGGGTCGGATTCGTCGCGTCCTGGCGGGCGGCGATCGCGGCGTAGGCGAGCAGGCTGGTCTGGGGAACGCCCGGAACGGCCGCAGTCTGCCGGTGGGTCGGAAGGGGGGTTGCCTTCCCGCCGCGAGGCCAGAACGAAAGGAAAACGAAGAGGCTGGCCAACCCGGCCAAAGACCATTTAACAGCTTTCATGGCGTTTCAGGTGCACCGACTCTAGGTGACGGGTACTTCAGTCGCAAGGGCATTCAAAACCGGTTGCGTAATCCGGCGCAAAACAGCAAATAGCAAGCCACGCTCTCCGCGTTCTTCCGCCGCGGCGATCGTTCATCCGAGGACTCCCAGACCGCAGAGAATCCGGGCGAGTTGCCCGGCGGTGTTGGTGAGCGCGCCCTCGGTCCAAACCAGGTAATCCGCCGCCGCGATCTTCCGCTCGATCGGCCATTGGGCACGGAGGCGCTGGGCGATTTGCGTTTCCGACCAACCGCGCGCGCGCAACCGCGCGTGCTGGCTCCCGGCCGTGCAGGCCACGCAAAGGGTGGCCGGAAAGTCCGGCGCGGCGCCGGTTTCAAAGAGGAGCGGAATGACCACGACGCCGGCCGGGCATCCCCGCTCCCGCCAGCGCGCGGCCTCGGCCAACCACACCGTCCGAATGCGGGGATGCAGTATCGCCTCGAGTTCCCGGAGACGGCGCTCATCGGCAAACACGATGCGGGCGAGTTGGTCGCGCCGCAGCGCGCCCAGGTCGTCCAGAAGTCCGTCGCCAAAGGAGCGTTGAATTTCCGCCAGGGCAGGCTGGCCGGGCAGCACCAACTCCCGCGCCAAGGTGTCGGTGTCCACCACCGGCAGGCCCAACTGCCGCAGACAATCCGCGGCGGCGGACTTCCCCATGCCAATGCCGCCCGTCAACCCCAGGAGTTTCATCGCGAATCGCGCCAGCCCGTCGCGCCGCCGTTGCGGGGGAGCCGCCGTCCAACCCGGCGGCCTGCCCCGGCGGCACCGGCCATAAAACGACAGCCGCGCGGCGGGCGAGCACCGCGCGGCGGCAAAGAAGACATGCTGGGAACCCCGGCCGTCCCGCCATCAAGGCGCGACACCGCGGTACACCCGGTTGGGAATGGTGACCGAGTCCGGATCGACGAACCGGAGTTCGCCGTAAGCGGCCTGATTCGTGTAGATCCCCTGCCAGCGCGCCGGGAAGTTGGTGGCCGCCTGGATCACGTAGATCTGGTTGGTCTGCCCTTGCAGCCGGACTTCGACCCCGCCGGTGAAGGCGCGGCCGATGGACAACACCGGTTGGGTGCCGTCGCTCGGCACCACGAGCGGCAGGGCAACGTTGTCGATGAAGGCCACGTCCGAACCCAGGCTGCGGGCCGGATCTTTCACGTAGCGCCACTCCAGCGTGTGCGGCCCCGCGGTCACGGAGAATTCGAACTTCAGCCAGCCGATTTCGCCGGACCATTGCTCCACCAACGTTCCGTCCACATAGAACTGCAGGAAGTCGTAGTTCGGCTCGGAACTGACCCGCAGGTCGAAGCTCGCCGTTCCCGCCCGCAGCGTCTGCGTCAGCTTGAGCGAGCTGGTCTGGTTGTTGCCGATCTGGCCGGAACGCACCGAGTACTTCCCGAGCGCGGCGGACTCGTCGGTGACATACCACGGCACATCGCCCCCGGTCACCCACGGTTGCCGCGTCAGACCACCGGACTCGAAATCGTCCGCGATGGCCTGGGCCCGGAACACGGCCTGCACCGCCAGGTTCTTGGTGACCGGGACCGGTACGGGATTCTCCGAAGTGTTGATATCCCCCTGCCAACCGGCGAATTCGTAACCCGGATCGGGGTCGGCCGTGAGTTGCACACTGGCGTTGGCTTGGACGTCGATCACCCCCGTCGCCGGATCCGTGAGGCCGCCCGCCGTCTTTGTGAGCGTGAGCTGGAAGAGCTTCGCCGGCGTGAACGTGTAAGCCAGTTGCACCATCCCGGTGGCCGCGTTGAAGCCATCCACCGCCACGGCGTAAACCGTGTTGGAACGTACGGCGGCCGCCAGCTTGCTGAACTTGACCCCATCGTAGGCGTCGTCGTTCGAGGCGACGGTGATCAAGGCATTGACGTATTCCCCGGTGTAAAGCCCCAGGAGCGTATCGAAGTCGCTGCCTTCGGTGCTGAGCAACAGCACGCCGTCGTTCGGTGCCTGCCACTTCCACCAGACCGATTTGCCGCCGTCGTTGCCGGCGTGGCGCGGTTCGCCGTTCTCCCGGGTGGCGAGCGCGTTCGCGACGCTGTTCGTTCCGGCATCGCCCTGCAACAGGGTTGCGTTCACGAAATGATCGTTCGGCGGCTCCGGCCGGCGATATGTCACCATGATGTTGGTCATGCTGGCGTTGCCCGCGAGATCGGTGGCCGTGACGGTGATGGTGTTGCGCCCTTCACTCAGCGCAATGCGGTTGGTCACGCTTTCATCCGCCGTGGCGGAGGTCGGCTGGGCCGGGCCGAAGCTGCTCGGACCGACCTGGAAGGTGATCTGGTCCACCCCCGTCGCCAACGGTTCCGGATCGACGGCGTTCGCAACCACCTCCACGACGTTG
The DNA here is from genome assembly GCA_963735925.1 of uncultured bacterium. Lineage (GTDB taxonomy): Bacteria > Verrucomicrobiota > Verrucomicrobiia > Limisphaerales > J093 > DSVZ01. The sequence goes on along the minus strand of CAVTMT010000010.1, from coordinate 982,284 downwards.
TTCGTCCAGATGTAACCGCTGGCCGGCCGCGCGACGGTGATGACCGGCGGCGTGATGTCCGGCGAACCGTTGGGGGTGATGCGCAACTGCAGCACCCCGGCGTTGGCCGGACTCGCGCCCGCCACCGAGATCTGGTAGGTCTGTCCCTTCTTGGCGTTGAAATAGAGGTAGCTCTGTTTCCGTTCCGGCACCGTACCGACCGCCTTCACCTCGGTCAGGTTGGTCAGGTTGCTCCCCGTGTACACGCCGATGACACTCTGGAAGGCACTCCCGGCGGAATCCACCAGGACCGGGGCGTCGTTGGTCGGCGTCCACGTCCACCAGAGCGACGCGACGAAGTTCGAGCTGGCGGCGGGCGCCGGTTCTCCGGGCTCGGTCGTCGCGAACTTGTTGTTGGTGTAAAAGTAGCCGCCCGGAGCGTTGACCTTGGAGCGGTTCTTGAACAGGTCATTGACCGGTTGCTGCGCCACGAAGTAGGTCACGGAAAGCGTGGCGTTGGTCTTGTCCGGCGCGTTGGCCGCGATGTAGAGCGTGACGTTGGTGGCGTTGGCCGGCACGTTGAGCAGACCGGTGTAGATCGAGTCGGCCGGACGCGCGTCCGGCGCCGTGCCCGTGTTGCCGACGGGGAGGTCGATCGAACCATTGACCTTGGCCGTGACCGTCGCATTGGTGACGCCGACCCCGTCCCGCACGCGGATGAAGACCGATACATTCGTGCCGCTCAAAACGGTCGCGCGGTCCGGGGGCGTGACCGTCAGCGAAAGCACCCCGGTGGGCGGTTGGATGCCAATCCCAGGCGGCAGGTCGTACGATTCCACCACGCCGATCGTGGTGTCGCTCGCGGGCGCGGTGGCCCCGTCGCCCAGTCCGCGCTTGGCGAAGCCCGTCCAGATTTCGGCGAGATTGGCCCCGCCCGTGAGCACCCGGTCCGCCTCGACGATGGCGTCGCGCGCTTCGACATACGTCGGATTGGCCGGACCGAGTTTCATCCCGTCGGTGACCAGTTGCATCGCGAGTTGGTTGCCGGTGGCCCAACCGTAGGTGTCGATCAAATTAGCCCACACTTCCCACAGCATCATGCACCAGACTTCACCCTGGTTGTGGACTTCATCGGGATAATTCGGAATCCACGGAGCGCGGGGGATGCCAAAGTGCTCGTCCGCCTGGCTCGGGTCGATGTCCTTGTACGTGAGCGGATTCTTTTGCATGTCGGTGCTGTAGGGATAGCGCCGGATGCCGAAATAATAGTTCTCGGTCAGGTCGGAAATCAGGTAGCTCGCGTAGGCGCCCTCTTGATAGCAGGCGTGCGGGTCGTCGGTGGCTTTGGTGAGCAGAGCCAGGGAGTAGAAATCCGACCAGCCTTCGCCCATGCCGGCCGTTTGGAGCGCGGTGATGCCCACACCGCCGCCGACCAACCGACCGCTCAAACCGTGCGTGTACTCGTGGCATACCACACCGGCATCCAACGAACCATCCCGGTTCGGTACCGGCCCGTCGAAAATGTACATCTGCATCCGGCCCGGATAACCATCGGGCGGCGGGTAGAAGTTGGCATTGTTGCGATGCGCGTAGTCACTGAGGAGCGCGCCGTCCAGGGCGTCCGCCTCCACGGCGTCGTCGCCCAGCCCACCGCGGCCGAAGTTGTTGTTTTGAAAGTTGCCGGCCGCTTCCGTGAAGCCGAGTTCGTACAACTTGTCGTGCATGAAATTATTCAGGTAGAACAAATTCACCACGGTGGCGTTCGTGTGGGTGGTGGGTTGAAGCGACAGGTCCAACGGGAAATCGAAGACCGGCGGATCCTCGGTCGAGGAAGGCCGCGGCAGGTCAGGATTGTTGTCGTCGTCCATGTCCGTATGGGCATCGACATTGTTCCCGGTGGTCGTGTAGGCGCCGGTGAATTGATCGGCCGCATCCAGCCATCCGGCCGGCGACGCCGTCAGGTCGAGAGCGGTGAGATTGGTCACCAGGGTTCGCGGCTGGAGGGGCGGCTGGACGTCACTCGGGCTCTGCCAGCCCGGGTTGAACGGCGACGGGCTCTCCTGCAGGTACACGTTGTACGTGGCGGCAACGGGCGCTGCCGGCGCGGCGTAACAGGTCAGATTATGGCGGACGACGACCCCGCCGGTCTGGGCGTCCACCACGCTGAGGTACATCTCCTGCCGGGCCTTGCTGACGAAGACGACCTGCCAGGCCAGGCGCAGCGAACTGGCGTTCATCGGCAGCCAGACCAGCTTCGCGTAACAATCGCCGCTCAGCAGGGGAGCGCGCAGCTTCGTGTCCAAATCGGCGCCCACGGGTTCGCTGACGCGGCGAACGGCGTTTTCGCTCACGGCGTCGCCCACGTCTGCCGCCGCCTGCGCGAGCGCCTGCGCCATCGAGATCGGGGGATTCTGGAGCAACGTGGTCCAGGCCGGGGTGCCCTGGTTTGCGGCGGCCACCGGATTGCCCACGAACTGGCTCGCGACGTTCACCAGCTCACCTTTCGCGGTGACGTGACTTTGCAGCACGGCTTCGAATACCGGCACTCCCCCGACCCGCTGCTGCCAGACCGTGGTGTGCAGACCGTTGTGTTTGGTCACGTAATCCCGCGCCACCACCGCGATATCCAGGCTGTCCGCCCCGTAGCCGAACAGCGCCCGGTTCTCGTTCAGAAAGGCTTTGACCACCCGGTGCGGATCGCTTGCCGGAATCGCCGCAAGCGTTGGCGCGGACACGCCGCCGCCCACGCCACCGCGGCCGGTCAGAAATCCGTCTTCGCTGGCCACCAGTCGGGGAGACCGCGTGAGGTTGTGGGCCGACACCACGAGGTTGGGCAGCCGGTTGCGGAGATTCGCCGCCGCCTGGAGCTGGGCGGCCGTAAAGCCGGTGCCTCGCGGCGTGGTGGTGAGCATGAGGCCCGGGCCGCTGGCAGGCGTCCGCTTGTCCACGTTCGGCAGCAGCGCCCCCGTGGGATTCTGGAAGGCCTGGAGGGAACCCAGGCTCAGGATTGCGCCGCCCACCAAGGCGGCCGTCAGGACACGCGTCTTCATCGAATCACCTCTGCGTTTGAAATGGAACACACAGGCGCGCCGTGCACGAAGGCATGGACGCGCCCGTCAATTCTCCGTCTGGCCGCCGTGTATCAAGGGTCATAGCGGACCCGATAGTAACGCTGGCCCGCGCCGGCCGGGCTGACCACATCCGTCACCGTCAAAGTCTGGATCGTGGGCGCGGCATTCGTGGCGCCGGCGAACACCGTCCAATGCGGAGCCAGGAGATTCGTGGCATACTCGGCCGCATAGCTCGTCTGGGCCGCCGCCCGCCAGGACAACTGCGTCGTGTAGGGATCGGTGCTCGTGATCTGGAAATCCGTGATCAGCGTGTCGTCGAACGGATGGACATCGTAACCGTTGGCCAGCCCGTCGCCGTCCGAGTCGATCGTCTTGCTGTCCACCAAGCCGACGTTGACGTAGATGCTTTTCCCGTTGAGCAAGGCCACGTTCACACCGCTCGCCGGCCCGGCGTAGTCCTTCACCCAGTGCAACTGTCCGCCAAACTGGCCGTCCATGGCCTCCTCGCCCAGGTTCGAGGCGCCAAAGTAAATGTTGAGTCCCGGCTCGATCACGATGTAGGCCGCGGGATCCAAGGCCACGGTGTTCGTCGCGAACTCGAGATAGTCCACATACATCGCATAGCTCCCCGGCAGCGGGTTGCCCAGGCTGTCGGTCGGGGGACCGAAACGCAACTCGCCGTTGGGCAGACTGTCCAGCACCAACCGGCCAATCGCGACGTTATCCTTGAATCCCTCCGGGGTCGCCCCCCGGTCGGCGGCTGACCAGACGTGGGACACACTGGCGAACTGGGGCGCCCGCGTGCGGATGGTCGTGCCCAGGAGGTCGCCGTAGGCGGGCTTGCGCTGCAGGCTGAACCCGCCGTTCAGCTCGATGAGGTTGTTGGCGGTCGGACCCGAATCCGCGAAGCTGTTCGTGGCATTGATATACAGGCCGGTGGCGGCGACCACGTGCGTGTTCCGCAGCTTGTAATCGTTGCCGTAATAGTAGATCCCCCCGCCGGCGTTTTCGTAGGCGCCCTCCAGGACCGCCGCATTCGCGAACACGCGAAGGTCATTGTTGTTCTGAATCGTGCCTGAATCCTGGAAGGAGTCGCACGCGATTTCGTGCGCCGTCGCCTGGAGGGTTCCGGTGTTGACCAACTGCAACAGTTGTTGACCGGCTGGGAAGTCGCCTCCGTAGTAGGCCACGTTCGGGATGTTGAGCGTGCCGTTATTGGTCATGAACCGCAGGCCCGGAGTCAGGTCACGCGTCCAATTGATGAGCGGACCACCCAAAGAAATATTGCTGTTAATCGTCAACCCCTGGGCCGCAATATCCAGCCGCGTGCTGACCACGAAAGGATCGTCGATCACCACATTCGTGCCGCTGAGGGCGAGCGTGTGAGTCACCACCTGCTGGGTCCGCGCCAGGTTGTCGGCGCTCAAAACCAGGCAGTAGAGGTTGAGGTTGATCGGGTTGGTGACCGGGTTGAAGTAGTTCGTCGTGGCGTCGATGTACCAGTTGGACAGGACCAGGGCGAACTGGTTCGACCACACACCGGTCCAGGCACGGATCTGCCCCTGGACGCGGTCCACCGAGTCCTTCGCCAGGCTCTGAACGGTCAGCAACCCGTTGGTGGATGCCAGGTCATAAACCAGATACTGGCCTTCGATCTGCGCCCCCGCGCTGGCCTTCAAATGCCGGGCATTGATGTTCACCGTGGTCATGCCGCGAATGCGGGCCTTCGTCAGATCCACGCTGTCGCCGGAGATCTCGATTCGCCCGGTGACATTGGTGACGTCCGCGCCCGGCACCGCCGGGGCCCGGTTCTCCAGATAGTCGATCGAGCCGGCGTAGGCCGAGTAGATGTTCGTCGCCAGCCGGTTCGACATCGTCAAGTCATAGAGAATACTATTGAATATCGGGCTGTTGCCGTTGGCCCCCGCGAAGAATTCGAAGGGTTGGGAGCGGCTGATGCGGTAGGCGATCGGTTTGGCCGTCGGCACCCAGACCGACAGGTTGGTCAGGGAGAGCGTGTTGGTATCGTAACCCAGATAGTCCACGAAGTAGATCGCGTCCGTCTCGGCGGCGGCGGTAACGATGTTGGTCGTCTGCGAGGCGATCTCCACCGCTACCGTACCCATGCCGAGGAGGGCCGGTCCTTGGGATCCGAACTTCGTGCGGATCGTGAAGTTGGTGTCGGTCACACCCACAAACACCGCCTGCCGGTAGATGTTGGTCGGCATGGTTATGTTCGAAATCGAGCCGTCGTAATTCGTCAGGGTCAATCCCAGGTAGGCGCCCTGCACCACGCCCGTATTCCCGAAGGAGGTGTTGTACTCGGGCGGAATGTACGTGCTGAAGCGGGTGATTTGATAGGGGCCGCCAAGCGTGTTGGTCACCGCGTGGCCTGGGGTTGTAACGAGATAGCCGCCCCCGAGCGGCCGCAGGATCCCGGAAGTGTCGATCGGTCCGAAAATCGGCGGCGGGTCCTGCACACCCGATCCCCAATAGAGGTCAAACATCCCGCTCTCGGAATAGAACGAGTCGGGGACGCCGTCCTGGTTCACGTCCAGGATGCTGGTGCCGAAGGAGTCGAGCGACAGCACTTCCAACGCACCGCGCGAGAGGTTGACCTTCTGGCCGCTGACCGAGAGGGTGCCGCCGTTGCCCACGCCGAGGTAACCGGAACTGGTGACGTTCGTCGCCGAGATCAGCAGCGTGGTCGGGATATACCGGGTGGATCCCCAGTAGTCGGGAATGATGAAGTATTCCACACCGCCGATCTGGCCGACGCTGTCGTTGATGAACGTGTCCGCCGGCCGGTGGATGCCGTTGTCGTCGATGTAATCGAAGCGGAAGCCCGGCGCCCCCAGCATCGTCCCGCGGTTGGTGTAATAGCGGGTATTGAGGAAATCGTAGGGCAGGCTCGCCGTCAGGGCCTGGAAGGTGCCCAGGTTCAGGAAGGCAGTGGCATCGATCTGCGGCGGATTGGTGGCGATGGTGCCCGAATTGATGTAGATGGGCAGCGTGGTCGGGCCGGCGCACAAGAGCGCCGGCAGCGCCGCTGCCCCCGCCAGGAATGTCAAAAGCCGCTTCATAGCCGAGTCAAACTGGATTGGTGGCCGCCGACTCACATGCGCCCGGGGCTTCAAGGAGTGGTCCCTCCCGTCCCCGTCCCCGTGCCGGTGGTGTCGCCCGTGCCGGTCGTCGCCGTGTTGGTGGTGACGACCACGGGGGCAAGCCACGGGTTCTGGGTCCGATCATTCACATGGCCCGTCAGCACCAGATGCTCCAGGTTCGTGATGCTCGCCCCTGAAGGATAAACCACCGGCTCGGCCGTCGTACCGTCGTAGCTCCCCCAATAGAAGTCCGAGTCCGCATCGGCCTCGCCGCCATCGCCTGCGTTGACCAGGTACGACCCGAGCTTGCTGAAAGTGACCGTCGCCTGCGGTTGGATCAGTCCGGGACCCGACAGAACGGTCGTGCCATTCAACGCTTCCTGGGACAGCAGCGAGAGCGAATGTGCGTAAACGAACGGTGTGCCCGCGGCCGAGATTCCAAGGTCCGCCGCACTGAAAAGAATGTCGGGTGCCGCGAGCGTGCGTTGGAGCATTTGGCTCCGCTGCGTGTAATTCGTGATGTAATGGTCCTGGTAGAGGTTGGTCACCGTGGACCAGGTTCCCAGCATCGAATCGTAATCCACGCGGACGAAGTTGACCTTGTCCACGCCTGGCCGCAGGGCCGTGCCCACCGCCGGCAGCGCGTTGGTCCCGGTGACGGTCGTCCCTCCGGGCGCCCCCCAACCGTTGGCCCCGCCGGGCGAACTGTTGCTCAGCACGTAATTCCCGCTGGGCGTGCCGGTGGGAGCCAGCGATGCGGCGGCGGCGATCGATTCCACATTGTAATTCTCGGACCGGTACATGTACCGCAACGCCGCCACGTCATCGCGGGTCAACCCCGTGTAGAAGAGACCGGTACCCAGCGTCGCATAAATGCCGGAGGCATAGACCGTGCCTCCATAAATATTATAGGAAGACACCGAACTGACGCTGGGCATGCTGGGATCGACATCGAACTCCACCGCTTCGTAGGTGGGCGTCGTGTAGGTCTGCAGGATCTGGTAGGTGTACAGGACTCCGTTCACGTAAGCGGTGGGCTCGAAAGTGATAGGATCGAAATTCCGCTTCAGCACCACATACCAGGGAATATTGTTGATCACGGTCCGCGAGCGGAGCGTCCAGACGTAGCGCTCGGCCGGGGCCACGCCCAGGATTTCCAAGAGGGAGGACAGCGTCTGCGATTTCAGGTCGTACAGAAACAATGCATTGGCCCGGTAGTTGATGCGCCGGGTGTCGAGCGGAAACTCCGAGAGACCGGCGCTCATCTGGGAGACCGGCGGCAGGTCGTTGATGATCTGAATGGCCTTCTCGACCTCCTCGACCCCTTTCGTCCCGAAATAATTGAGGAAAGACTCGTCGAAGCCGTAGGTGACCAGCGGCATGTTCCAGCGGTACTCTTCGCCGAGGTTCATCGGCCCGCCGATGTCCGCCCCGAGACCATAGCCGAGCTCGGCGGTCATCCAGGTATCGAGCGCGCCCAGCAGCGAGAACGCCTGGGCGCGGGGCAACGCGCCGGCGAGGGCGAGGACCAGCAGGATTCGAGTGAACAGAGCACGCATAGGTTACCGGACGCGAATGACGCGATAGTAAGCGGTGGAATTGGTGCCGGGAATGACGGACGATGCGACCGCCCCCGCGGCGAAGGCCGGACCCGCAGCCTCCGACCAAGTCTTGAGGTCGGACGACGCCTGGAGCTGGTAGATGGAACCCGGCAACGCGTTCCATTGCACCAGGAGTCCGCCCGTGGTCGGCTTGATGCTGACGCGCAGCGCACTGTCCGGGTTGGTCGGATCGGTGCCGGCCAGGAATTCAGCCAGATTCGAGGCGCCATCGCCGTCGGAATCCACCGACGGAGCCGGCCATTGCGAGCTGTCCGCCCCCCAATACAATCCCTGCCAATCGTCGGGCACTCCGTCATGGTTGCGATCACGGCCCCAGGTCAGCCCGCTGGCGACCGCCGACAGCGGCGAGACGCGGTTGCCTGCCAGTTCGTAGGCCAGCCGGAAACTGTGGGTGGTTCCGGGGTCAAGATCGTTCAGGACAAAAAAGTTGTTCGTCAGCACCAGGGGGGTTGCCGCACCGTCCACGAAGAGACGATAGCCCACCAAGTCGGTGTAGCCGGCCAGGGGCGCCCAACTCGCCATCAACGAATACGAGTCCAAGGCGGACACGACTGGCGCGCCCGGGGCCGCGAGGACCGGTTCGCCCGCGTACCGCTGACCGACAATCTCAAAACTCGAGTCCCCGCCGACGAACCCCGCCCAAGCGACGAGAAACCGTCCCCCGCCATCCGCGGCGACGGCAGGTTGGATCTGCTGGCTGACGGTGGTGGTGTTGATGAGAAACTCGTCTCCGGACGCGCCCGTCGAGGTGACCAGGCGACCATAGATGCCGTCCCGTGAGCCGTCCTGCCAGAGGCTGTCCCAGACCACGAACCGGGTGTCGCCCAAGGCGGCGATTTGCGGGGAGAACTGATTGTTCGGCCGGTAAGTGTTGAGGACGGTGGGAGGGGCGACCGGATTGCCCGCTGCGTCAAACGTGCCGACCACGATGTCCCACATATTCGTGAGGTCCGGGAGGTACCGCTCGCTCCAAGCGGCCACGAACCCGCCGTTCCAGCCTGGCGCCAGCACCGGAGTGGCGCAGAGGTTGGAGGCGACGTTCAGCCGGAATTCGTCTCCCAGCGGGTTGGCCGAGCCATCGAATCGACGGGCGAAAACCTCGACACTGTTTTCGTAACTCTGCTGCTCGCTCACCCAGGCCGCAACAAACGCCCCGCCCTCGATTGCCGTCACCACCGGGTTTCGCTGGTTGAAGCTGGTGAATTGGTTCGCGCGAAACTCATCGCCCAGTTTGTCCCCGTTAGCCGCCAAATGCTGACCGTAGATGCCCTGGAGGCTGCCGTCCTGGCCGAAACTGCTCCAGAGCACGACCAAGCTGCCATCGCCGAGCAGCGTGACCGCCGGATTGGAATGCTGGTTGCCGGTGGCCGTGTTCAGCCGCAGGTCACCGGTGGCAAAGGTGCCTTCCGGGCTGATGACCCGGGCCCAAATATCCTGCGATCCCGCCGGTCCCCCTTGCCACACAAAGATCGCCCCGCCGTTCCCGAGGAGCTGCACCTGCGGATTCTCCTGGTCGCCGGCGGTGATCTCGTTGACTCGGAACATCCGGGTGGGAATGGGCGAGAGGGAGCCGTTCAGTTTCGCGGCCCCGATGCCCTGGCCGCTCGCATCCACGGCGTTGTCCTGCCAGACCGCGTAGCCGCCATTGGCGTCCAAGCTGAGGTGGGGATGCGTTTGGTCGCCAAGCATGCCCCGCGTGATCAAATACTCGGTGCCTTCGGCGGCCGCCTTCAGTTCGGCTGCGGCCACGCTGCTCGCAGCCGCGATCCCGAGGGCCAGGGACAACCCGAGCATCCGGCCGGGGCCGCGCGCCCGGGCCGCGGTCGGTCTCGCCAACGCGCTTCGGAGGCATCCACTCATTGTTCCGCGCATGTAAGCTGTTTCCACAAGCTTTCGCACTTCGTTGGGCCAGCCGTCCGCCTTGGCGTTCGGCCCGCCCGGTCAAGCTGCTTTTCTGAATACCGTGGCCGCGAGCGCCTCAGTTAGCAAGTCGCCTGCCACCCGTCCGACCAATCCCTGCCGCTCCGACCACCTTCGAATACTCGCGACCTTGCGGCCGCGATGACGACCGCCGGTTATCCTCACTCCGCCGGAAGGAATGGTGCCTGGGCCGGCAACCGGTTGGGGTCGTATGGGAGATTATTCTCGTCGTGGACCCGGTTGCCGGCAGGGTCAATAATGGTGGGAGTCACGAAAATGACCAAGTTCTTCTTCGAACTCGCCTTGGCCTCGCTCCGGAACAACCGTCCCACCAGCGGCAGATCGCCAAGGACCGGCACCTTGTCCTGAACCTTGGTGACGCGCTCGGAGATCAAACCGCCCAACACCACGGTCTGCCCGTCCCAGACGATGGAACTCGTGACCACCTGCCGGATGCGGAAGCGCGGCAAGGGCACCGGTGCCGCCAGGTTGCCGACGACCGCTCGGAATTGCCCCGGATCGTCATACCCCAGGAACTCGGTCACGGTCGGCAACAGATTCAACTGGATCGTATAGCCATCCGCCGACACGTGGGGGATCACGTCCAAGGTCGGACCGATCGGCACCGGGACGGTCGTGGGTTGAATCGTCGGGGTGGCCGCCGCCTGGTTGACCACCTGGGCCTGCGCCAGGCCGCCCAATCCCAAAACCGCCGCACCGAGCAGAACAAGGGCTTTGCTTCTCATATCAAGTGTCTGGTCGAAAGTTGGACCCGCCGGTTATTGGACGACTCCAACACCCGCGGTCGTACCGCCCGCCGTGCCGGTGGTGACGCCCGTGGTGCTACCGCCATTGATGCCACCGGCCTGGTTATAGGAAACGATGGTCTGGAGATCGATGATCTGAATCTGGGCCTGACGACCGCTCACGGTGGTCACCTTCGGGGCGGAGAGCACATCCACGCCGCCGCGTTGTTCCAGCGCCCGGATGACCACCCGGAATTGCGGGTCCGTCATGATGCCGGTGACCGTCGCGAGGGTCGGGATCGCGGTGCCGCCCACCTCGTTACTGCGCAAGCCCGACGTGAGGATTTGATCCGTGCCCGCATTCGCTGCCTGCGCCGGTACGCCAAAGTTGCCCGGAAACACTCCGTACGGGTTCGCGGCGGAGGGGGCGCCCGCATACGACGGAGCCGTACCCCCGGACATTCCGACGTTGCCGCCGGCCATGTTGAAATTCCCCAGGTACCAGTCAAAGCCGAGGGCCTTTGCATCGTCCTGTCCGATCTCGACGAATTTGACCTCAATGGTCACCTGATCGGGAGTCACGTTGAGGGCTTGAATCGCTTGATCGATGATTTCCAGGTCCTGCATCGTCGCGCGCACCAACAGCAGACCCGTGCGGTCATTGAAGAACAAGGCCTTGCCTTCCGCATTCTGGAAACCCGCGCCCGCCGCTCCGCCCTGGAAGCCGCCGGCACCGGAGAACCCGCCGCCACCGCCCTGGCCGAGGACGTTCTGACCGCCCAGGTTGACACCCGCCGCCGTGAAGTACTGTCGCACGAGATCGTTGACGTAGGACATCGGAGTCGATCCGGCCACGCCGGTCGGACTCCCACCGGTACCCAGACCGCCGCCGCCGCCTTGGCCACCGATCCCGCCGCCCTGGCCGCCAAAGCCGCCACCGCCCATGCCACCGCCGCCACCGCCGCCGTAGCCACCGCCACCCTGGCCGCCGAAGCCGCCGCCACCGCCGAAGCCGCCACCGCCGCCGCCGCCGATGCTCACCCGCGCAATCGCCAGACCGCCGCCACCACCACCGCCGCCGCCGTAACCGCCGCCGCCGCCGCCGATACCGCCACCGCCGATACCGCCGCCGCCGCCGCCGATGCCGCCACCGCCGAAGCCACCACCGCCGGTGCCGCCGGTGCCGCCGACCCCGCCGCCGAGCACGCTCGAGTAATCAATGGCATATACGCCTTCCAGCCCTTGCACGAAGGTGTTCGGGTTGACCTTGAACGTCTTGGTAAAGAGCTGTTCCCCTTCGGGAATCTTCTTGCTGAAAACGATCGCGTATTCCTCCACCGAGTACTTGATCTGTTTCTCGGCCACTTTGGTGATCGCATCCAAGACATCGGCCAGCCGCACGTCGCGCAGCGGGGGCTCGATCTTGATCTGGACTTCGCTCAGCTCGAACTGCTCCTGCTGGGGTGCCGTCGAGACCGGTTGGCCGGTCTGCGGATCGAAAGTGGTGAGCCCGGTGGCCGCCTGACGCGGCTGAGAGTCGATGGTGGGGGCAATGATGAAATTAAGGCCCTTCTTGTCCGGATCACGCAGCCGGGTCTCCTCATCGAGGTAGTTCACCACTTCGCTCAGAGGCAATCCCGGAAAATCGACCTTCTCCAGGCGGATGCGATCCAGCTTGGAATAGATCATCCGCCGGCCCGGACCGGTATAGACGGTGTTCGTGCGGGCGAAGGGGTTGGCCACCGGCAGTTTTTCCCGGGAGATGGAAGGATTCCAAGCCTGTTCGACCTCCACGAGCTTGTTGCGCCCCATGATTTCCCGCTTCACGGCATCCTGCTTGAACCGCAGCTCCTGAACCATCGTCAGGTAATAACCGGCGGCGCGGTTTTCCGGGTCAATCTTGATGGACTGGCGGAGCTTGGCCTCGGCCTCGTCCAGCTTGCCCATTTCATAGAGCAGCTTCGCATCCTGAACGAGCGTGCCGGCCTCCACCTTGCCCTGACGGGCTTCCGGCAGCATGGCCTCAATTTCCTTGCTGGGGGTGCGGCCCTCCAACTCCTTGAGCGCCTTGTCCACCTTGACCTTCAACTCCTGCGCCTCGGGATTCTTCGGGTCCACCCGCAGCACGCGGGAAACCTGGCGGTTAGCTTCCTCATAAGCGGCACTGGCATAGGATTTCTTGCTGAGGGCCAGGTAGGTGGCGGAGAAGCCGGCCACGGTTTCCTTGCGCTCGTTCTCAATGCTCGTGTCACCGATGCGCTGAACCAGGCTCCAGCACTCCTCGTACAACCGCGAAGCGTCGGTGAGATTGCCCTGTTGCGACTGGGTGGCCGCCTCTTTCAAATTCTTGCGCAAGAGTATCCGCAACTCCTCGCGCCGCACGGCTTCCTCGGCCGCGGTGGTCTGCGCCGCGCTCGTCTGGCCGCAGACCTTGGGCACCGCCACCCAGAGAGCCGCCGCAGCGACGGTGGTGAAGGCAAGTCGAATCATGGATGTGGTTTTTCGCGAAACGGAAGACATAAAGCAATGCGGATTACGGAGCGGCCTTCAGCGATTGAGCGAGATCTCGGTTCGGCGTTTGGTTTTCTCGTCCTCGATTGTAACGTCAGAGGCACTGATGGCAACGACATTGTAAGTGGAACCCCCTACGGTGAGCTTGCTCCCCTGCTTGAGCCGCAAGAAGCTGCGGCCTTCGCGCTCGTGGTGCAGGTCGGCGGAATAGCCCGCGATTTCGCTGTACCCCTTGTCCTTGGGAACCACCACGGTCGTGCGCGAACCGGTCACCTCGACGCGGAACCCATCCGGGTTGTCCTTGGGACCGATCACTTCCTTGAGCAGGATGACATCCGGCTTGTCGTTGGTGGCGAGGATCACGATCCGGCCGCGTTGCAGGCTGGAGATGGCCGCCGCCTGGTTCTGGACGTAAAACCGGTACCGCGCGGCCGTACCCCCCTGGGAAAGACCTTGATACTCGATGCGGAACATGAGCGGCGTGATGTTCGTGACGGTCAACCCCTCGATTCCGGATGGCGGCGGCGGAATCGGTGGAAAACCTCCCGGACCGTTGCCCTTCATCCAGGTGCCGGATGGATTGAACAGGCCGTGGTTGCCGGTCCCAAAGCCGAATGCGATGGGTCCCTTCAAACGGGCCAGCACCGCCTCGTTCGTGGAGAGATTGAGGTCCGGAATGGGCGCCACCTTCGGATCATCGACCGCGCTGGTGACCGCCGCGAGACTCTCCCGGACACTGGCGACTTCAAAGGGCAGGTAGCCGGCTGCCACCGCCAGACCGAGCAGAACCACGCTCAGGAGAATCTTCTCGTAGTGCTTCTTTAGAAATTCCATGCGTATCAGGGGGCCGGAGCGGCATCAGGCGGCGCGGCGGCCGGATCCGCCGCGGCGTCTGCCGCCGGTTCCGGCGCCGCGGCTCCACGCCGCGCAGCACCAGCCCGACTGGCTTTGACTTCATTCGGGTCCCGCAGGCGGACGACATCCACCCAGGCCGTGACCCGGAACGGTTTCTCGCTGACGATCTTCGCGGCATCTTCCTGTGCGGACAGCGTCGCCTGGTCCACCGGCTGCTGGGGCATGGGCATACGCCCCCGCAAGCCATAGCGCATCATCATCATCAACTGCGGATTCATGGCCGGCATATTGCCTTCGCCCCCACCACCCGGAGCGTAGATGTCCACGGTGTTGGTATCCCCGGTATCGACGACCAAATTCTTGACGAGCAGACTGTGGGGGTTGCGCGCCAGACCTTCGAGCACAGCCTGCAACTCGCTGCTGAAACAACGAAACGTGAACTCGTAAGGGATCACGATAGCCAGATCGTTGGTGGTGGGTTTTCGTGTCCAGTAATCCGAGGTGCCGCCCATCATTCCCAGCCCGGGGGTATCCTGGCTCGCCAGCGAAATCCGCCGGATCTTCTCGAGCTCCAACACCTTCGCATCGAATATGATTTCGCAGACCTCCTTGATCTCCATCAGCGCACGCGTCAGCGGCGTGACGGTGTTGGCTTCAACGAATGCCAGGGGCTTCTGAGCCGCGAACGTAAACAGGTAATTCTCCGGCAACTTCGTGCTCGACTGTTTCGCCAACCGCTGGAGGTAGTCCACGGTCGTGTCCAGGAGGAGTTTGAAATCCCCCCCGCTGAGGTTGGTGGGGTAGGGGACGGGGATGAACTCCTGCCTGGCCCGGGTGGCGAAGTCCTCGAGCTTCGTCTCCTGCTGGCGCGCGGCGACGATGTTGTCCACCTTGCGGTTGCCGGGGTGAGGCTTCATGTGCAGCAGGCCCTGCAACTCGGTGTCCTGCGCCTCGAGCTTGGTCGTTACCTCCCCGGAGTTCTGAATCTTGATGTAGAGAAAGTAGCCGGCGAAGCCCAAGAGGGCCAAGGCCACCAACCCGCTGACAACCAAGGTGAGGTTCTTTTTGATCCAATCCATACCTTACAGTTTGATGGGCGTGGCGAGCTTCAGTTTCACCTCAAACCGGAAGGTGTTGGTGTTCTGGTCAGGCTGCATGTTCCCGGAAAGCATCGTGCCGTTGGTGCCGCCCAGGAAGAGGGGATTGGCCCGCAATGCCGCCCACAATTGCTGCATGATTTCGGTGTTGGCTGTCGGGCTTAGGCGCTGCCAGTCGATCGCCCGGCAGGTCAGGTTGACAGTGGAGATTTCGTTGGTGTTCGGCTTGCTGGCCGCGACCGGCGCCGAGGCACTCTCTTCTGGCGTGGTGGCCGCGGCGGAGGCGTCGCCGCTCGAGGCGTCGCCTCCGGCATCCTGCGTGATTTTGAAGCCTTTCGGCACCAAGCCGTAACGGATCATCATCCGAATGTCCATCGTCATGGGTTTCGGCTTGCTGCCTTCCTCCTCCGTCTCCTCCGACGCCGCCGATAGGTTCTCCGCCGCCATGCGCTCAATCCAGACTGCCGTCTTCATCCCGGGCTGGGTGGTCATCCTCTCCGCCGTGAGCAGGGAATCCCGCAACGCCGTCAGGATGTCCGCCCAGGCAAAGCGGTCCTGCAGCCACTCCGTGTACTGCTCCACCACCTTCTGGGCGTCATCCCGTTTGCGCATCGCGGCCTTGAATTGCTCCGCCTTCTGCTTCAGCCGGGCCACCTTCGGGTCGCGCTCGTCGATCGCTTGCTGTTTCACCGCGGCGACGCGGTCGAAGAACATGCCCATCGCGAACACCGCCAGGATCAAGCTGATGACCGCCGCGATGAAATACGGCTTCTTTTGGTTGAACTGCTGGCGCTGGAGGATCGTCTTCGGGATCAGGTTCAGCTCCACCGGACAACGCGTCGGATTCCGCAGACCGAGCCCGACCACTTCCCCAAACGAATGGGCGACCCGGGCCAACTCCTCGATGTTGACCGCCGGATCGATCTCCACGTTGCGGAATGGATTGAAGTAATCCACCGGCAGGTTGAGCTTCTCCGCGAAAAACTGGGAGGTGTACGCCATGATGGAGGCTCCGCCCGAGAGAAAGACTCTTTGGGGGGCTGAGCCGCCTTGCTGGCTGCGGTAAAACTGGATGGTCTGGTTGACCTGGATGTGGAGGCGGGTCATCACCTGGCGGGCGATCTTGGAAATCGCGGCCTGCCGCGGGCTGTCCGGCTCCTCGTAGGCCCCGCCCAGGCTGACGAAGCCCTCGGCAATCTTGATCTTCTCGGCCTCCGCGAACGGGAGCTTCGACTCGGCGGCAAACTCCTGCGTGATCGAATTCGCACCGATGTTGATGCTCCGGCAGTAGATTTTCTCCTTCTCGAAAAACAGGACGTTGCTGGTCTTCGCGCCGATGTCCAGCAGCATCGAGCAGCCTTCCTGATCGCTGTAATTGTAGCGGAACGCGTTGGCCAGCGCCGCCGCGGAAACATCCACCAGTTGCAACCGCAAACCCTGGCTTTCCGCCGCCTTGAACAGGCCTTCGACCAGGTCGGTCTTGATCGCGACGAGGAGCACCTCCAGCTCGCCCGAGGGCAGGTTGCCCAGGATCTGGTAGTCCCAGACGACCTCTTCCAGAGGGAAAGGCACGTTCTGCTGGGCTTCGTATTGGATGATCTGCGTCGCCTTCGAGGCGTCCACGGGCGGCAGCTTGATGAATTTCGAGAAGGCCTGGAAACCCGGGGCGCACACGTTGCAGTCGCGCGCGGCAAAGGTCTTGCTCCCGGCCACCTCCTGCAAAGCGCGCAGCACCACGCCTTCCCGCGCACTGTCTTGCGCGCCCGCAAAGCCCAGGGGCTTGACGGCGTAACGAAGCAGCCGGAGCGCGCCAGCTTCGGTGGCGTCAAACTCGGCCAGCTTCAGCGTCCCGGCGCCAAAGTCGATGCACAAAAAGGATTTCGACGTGTTCAGCATTGCTTCCGCCCGACTGCCTCACACCGGACCGGCAAAGTGCCACGGTCCGGCCCAACGCAAGGTCGAGAGTTTCGTTGCTGGTTACTGGAAATGAATCGGACGGTCAAACAGAAAAGTCTGGTGAATGCGCTGTTTGAGCCCGCCGAACCCGGCGCTGACCGACCCGTTTCCGGAACCAGGCGACGGTTTGTTCGAGTCCATCTGTCAAAGACACTTTCGGTTCCCAGCTTAGCAGTTTCCGTGCTCGCCCGATGTCGGGTTGACGCTGCCGGGGGTCATCCTGCGGCAGCGCCCGGAAAACGATCCGGCTGCGCGAACCGGTGGCCCGGAGGATCGCCTCGGCAAACTCCAGCACCGTCATTTCGACCGGGTTGCCGATGTTGGTGGGGAGGTGCGAATCGCTCATCATCAGACGGTAAATCCCCTCGATCAGGTCCGAGCAATAGCAAAAGCTCCGGGTCTGGCGGCCGTCGCCAAACACCGGCAACGGTTGGTGGCGCAACGCGGCGGCGATGAACGCCGGCACGACCCGCCCATCGCCCATCCGCATCCGCGGACCGTAGGTGTTGAAGATCCGCACGATCCGCGTCGCCAGACCATGTTCGTGGTGGTAGGCCATCGTCAGGGCTTCGGCGAAGCGCTTGGCCTCGTCATAACACCCGCGCGGGCCAACCGGATTCACGTTGCCCCAGTACCCTTCCGTTTGCGGATGAACCAACGGATCGCCATAGACTTCGGACGTGGAAGCCAGCAGGAACCGGGCGCCCTTGTGCTTGGCCAGGCCCAGCGCCTTGTGCGTGCCCAACGAGCCGATCTTCAGGGTCTGGATCGGCAGCTCGAGATAGTCCACCGGACTCGCCGGCGAAGCGAAGTGCCACACATAATCCACGGGGCCGTCGAGGAAAAGGTAGTCGGTGGCATCCTGGCAAATGAACCGGAAGCGGGGGTCGCCGGCGTGGGGCGCGATATTCTCCACCGAACCGGTGACCAGGTTGTCGATCACCACCACCCGGTGCCCCCGGGACAGGAGCAGGTCCACCAGGTGCGAACCGAGGAACCCCGCCCCGCCGGTCACCACCGAGACGGACGCCGGCGCCGGACGAACGCGGCGGACGCGGCGGACGCGGGGGGAGGGTTTTTTCATGCGAAGGGGCGGTCCAGCGGAAGTCTGATCGACCGGTACTACTTGGCGCCCGCCCCCGAAAACACCGCGGGCACCGTCCGCAGCAAGATGAGGCAATCCAGCCAGAGCGACCAGTTGTCGATGTAATGGAGGTCCAGACGCACCCACTCGTTGAAGTCCGTGACTTGATTGCGACCGCTGACCTGCCACAGGCAGGTCAACCCCGGTTTGACGCTGAGGCGGCGGCGGTGCGACGGGTCATCGAACCGCTTCACTTCCTGGACCGGCAAGGGTCGGGGCCCCACCAGGCTCATTTCCCCGCGGAGGACGTTGAACAACTGCGGCAGCTCATCGATGCTGTACTTGCGCAGGAGGCGGCCAAACGGCGTGATGCGCGGGTCGTTGGTGAGCTTGAACACCGGCCCGTTCATTTCGTTGAGCGTCTCCAATTCGTGCCGGCGCTGCTCGGCATCGCTCACCATGGAGCGAAACTTGAGCATCGTGAACGGGCGGCCATTCAGGCCGCTTCGCTCCTGCCGGAACAGGATCGGCCCCGCGGAGGACAGCCGGGTGCCGATCGCCGCCACGAGCATGATCGGCGAGGTGGCCACCAGCAGCACCAGCGCGCCGAGCAAATCGATGGCTTGCTTGACGAACAGCGGCCAGATGCTCGAAGGCGTGGAGCGAAAAACCAGCACGGGCCGGCCCTGCAGCACCGCGACGGTGGTCTTCGAAATCTGCGGCTTGAAGAAATCCGCCAGCAGCCACACCTCCACCCCTTCGCGTTCACACAAGGCGATGGCCTTCTCGATCTGGCCGAACAGCGTGTGCTGGGCGGCCAGCAGGACGCCGTTGGGCGAATGATCGTGCATCAGGTCCATGAGCCGCTCGACCGGCTCCTGGTTCAAATCCAGGCGCCCCACCACCTCGAAACCTCCGCCCTGGTCCCGCCGCAATTCGCGGACCAATGGCTCGGTCTCCTCCGGCGGACCGACCAGGATCAGGCGCTGCTTGATCTGGGCCTGTCCCAGGCTGCTGCGCCGCCAGCGCAACAGCATCTCCTCCTTGCAATACATCAGCCCGAAGCTCGTCACCCCGAAAAAGATCAGCACCGACCGGGCGATCAGGTGCGTCTCGCGCAGAAACCACAACAAAAGGATCAATCCGATCACCGTTCCCGCGCAGGCCTGCACCAGGCTCCAGGCCGTCTGGCTGCGGGTCGCCAGCCAGGGGCGCCGGTAGAAATTGCTCAAAGCCAGCGCCAGCGGAGCCGTGGGGATCACCAGCAAAAAGACCCACAGATAGTACTCGAAGGGATAAATCGCTTTCGAGCCTTTGAAGATCGCAAACTGCCAGTGCTCACGGATGGCGTGCGCCAGGTAGAAGCTTAACGCAAACAACCCGGCGTCCACCGCCATTTGAATCTGTTGCTGAACTTGTCGCTGTTGTCGCAGCATCGGTGACTACACACAAAACCGCCCGAACGCCCCGCACTCTGCCACCATCGGAACCCGCCCGGCAATGCTTTACGGGACACCGCCGCTCTCCCTACGGACGCGGGGTGGCGGCGGGTTGCCCCGCCGTGTTTTGGAATTCCGGCACGGCGACCTGGAGAAACCGCTTCGCCCGCTCCGCCGCCCGCGCCTCCTGCCCCGGCCGGCAGCCCACGAACGCGCTCACGTAGGCCCATCGCGGCAAGATACCGGAACGCACCAGGTCCCACGTCAACCATCCGATCCGGCCCCAATGGCTGGCCGTCAGCCGGTCCTGGGCCACAAACCAGAACAAATAGACCCCCGATTGCCGCGCCTGTTGCCCGCTCTCGCTCTGCACCAGCCGCCCGGCCGTGAATTCCTGCACGGGCAGATCGTAGCGGTGGGGCCGCTCCATGGGCACGGCGATCGTCGATCGCGTCAGGATCTGCCACCCTTGCGACGTCAGACAGTATTCGGGCTTGTGGATGCTCGTCCGGTCGGTGCCCATCAACACCACGCTGAGCAGGACCTGGAAGCCGTCGGGCGCACGGTACAACCGCCGGCCGAAGCTGGTGTCTTTTGGCAACACGTCCAGCTCCAGCTTCGACGGTTCGACGTTCGTCGAATCGAACTCGCCGACCCGCTCCGGCAGTTGAATCGCGACCCGCAATCCCTCGCCGGCCACGCAACGCACGCCCGGCTCTCCGAGCCGCTGGCGGCCCTTCAAGTGCAGCAGCATCCCCGCCCCGGCCGTGATCAAGGCCAGTCCCGCGATCCCCACCGCGAGGCGCAGGCGTTTCATGCGAGGCCCGGCGCCCAGCCGTCGCCGCTGCGATTCTCCGGCTCCCGCAGCCAGTGGCCCACCGCCAGCAGTCCCCCCATCGCCAGCGCAAACGTGACAAAGCCGAACCACTCATGGACGAACTCCCCGGCGCGGCGACCGAACGCCTCCGAGGCCAGGATGATGGTGACCAACCGCAGGACATTGCCCGCCACCGCCAGGGGCAGGGCCAGCGCGATGACCACCCCGCGCTTCCACGGGCGCGAAAACGACACGAAGGCATAGACGCTCGTCAGCACCAGCAGGGTGATCAGGCTGTTGATGCCGCTGCAGGCCGCCGCCACTTCATACTGGTAGGCGCCCCGCGGATCCGCGAGCTGCACGCCTTCCTGCAAGATCGGGATGCCCAGGCCATGCCGGACCACCCCGACCGTGATGTCCGTCGAGAGATGCCGCAGCGGGATCGTGACCGGTTCCGCCAGCGCGCCCAACGGCACGCAAAACACCATCAACACGTAGGGAAAGGCGATCTCCCGCGCGACCCGCCAGCCCCAAACGGTGGCCACGAGGGAGTAAAGCCCGACCACCAGGGCCACCACCGACAGGCGCGGTTGTTGGACAATGTAACCGAGCGTGTGGAGCACCACCGCCCCCCCCAACCCGAACAACCCCGGCCACCAAATCGACGCGGGGATCTGCTTCAACCGCTCACGCTTCCACCAAAGCAACCCCAGCACCAGCAACGGAATCAGGTTCCCATGCCCATCCTCGGAGCCGGCCGAATTGTAGGCCGAGTTCAACCACCCGAACAGCGAAGGCGTGTCGATGTAGCCGAACGTCGAGTTGCCGAGGAAATGAAACCAGGCCAGCCAGGCGAGCGCCAGGGTGAAGAACAGTGCCTTTTCGGGAATGGCGCGCCAGACCACCGGGAGCTCTTCCCGGAGGTCATCCAAAGCCGTTCTGCCTGTTCCTGCGGTTTCGGCCATATCAGCAGCAAACCCGCATCCCACTTTGAATCGGCGGCAATTACAACTCAAAACACGACACTCACAACGCCCCGTCTCCGGGCTCGCCGCGACCCCGTGTCCCCCACCTCGCAGGGGCACACACATTGTCGCCATTGTGACAGTCTGTGTGCCCGCACGCCAGGGTTCTTCCCTTGGCAGAGGACCACCGGCAGCGCCGTCAGGCGGGGGTGGCGACGCCAGAAGTCTGAGGTACGTTCGCTCCGTGAACAGACGCACCACAACCCTGGCAAATCATAGCGATAACCCACCTGCCACGCCGCCACCGCCTGAAAGCACCGCCGCCGTGCCGTCGGCGCACCCCGGCATGGGCAGCATCCTGCTCGCCGACGGCGCGGCGTTCCGCGTCTGGGCGCCGTTCGCCGACGCCGTGTCGGTTGCCGGCACTTTCAACGCTTGGTCCACCACGGCCGACCCCCTGGCCAGCGAGGGCAACGGGTACTGGTCGGCGGACATCCGGGGGCCGAGGTTGGGCGACCAGTACAAGCTGGTCATCCGCCACGGCGCCGACGTCCTTTGGAAGATCAACCCTTACGCGCACGAGGTCACCGGCTCGGCCGGCAACGCGATCATTCACGATCGGGAATTCGACTGGACGGGCGACCGCTTCACCCTGCCGTCTTGGAACGAACTCGCGATTTACGAAATGCATGTCGGCACTTTCCACGACCTCCCCACCGACGGCCCGGGAACTTTCGACGACGTGATTCTCAAGCTGCCGTACTTGCGCGAGCTTGGCATCAACGCCATCGAGATCATGCCCGTGCTCGAGTTCCCGATGAGTTACTCCTGGGGCTACAACCCCTCCCAGCCGTTCGCCGTCGAAACCGCGCTCGGCGGGCCCCAGGGTCTGCAACGCTTCGTGAAGGCAGCCCATCAACACGGCATCGCCATCATCATGGACGTGGTTTACAACCACTTCGGTCCCGGCGACCTCGACCTTTGGCGTTTCGACGGCTGGTCCGAGCCGGACCACGACGGCGGCATTTACTTTTACGGTGGGGACCGCGCCCGGACTCCGTGGGGCGACACACGGCCGGATTACGGCCGGCCGGAGGTGCGGCAGTTCCTGCGCGACAACGCCCTGCAATGGCTCCAGAAATTCCGCGCGGACGGCCTGCGTTTCGACGCGACGGCGTACATTCGGAATATTTACGGGAACAATAACGATGGCTGGAACGACATTCCGGACGGCTGGTCGCTCTTGCAGTGGCTCAACCACGAAGTCGCCGCCTCGCAACCGTGGAAGATCACCATCGCCGAGGACCTGCGGAACAACGATTGGATCACTCGCGGGACCGGCACCGGCGGGGCGGGCTTCGGCTCCCAATGGGATGCCGAGTTCGTGCATCCGGTGCGCGACGCGTTGATTGCGCCGAACGACGCCGACCGCGACATGGGCGCGGTTCAGCGCGCCATCGAAAGCCGTTATGGAGCCGATGCGTTCCGGCGCGTCATCTACACCGAATCGCACGACGAGGACGCCAACGGCCACCAGCGGATGCCGTCCGAGATCTGGCCGGACAATCCCGGCAGCTACTTCTCGCGCAAACGTTCCACCCTGGGGGCGGCACTGGTCTTCACGGCGCCCGGCATCCCGATGATTTTCCAGGGTCAGGAATTCCTCGAAGACAAGTATTTCCGCGACGACGCACCGCTCGACTGGTCCAAGGCGCGGACCAATCAGGGCATCCGCCAGCTCTACACCGACCTGCTGCGTCTGCGGCGAAACTGGTTCGACCACACCCGCGGGCTGCGCGGCCAGCATGTCCACGTCCACCACGTCAACCATGCGGACAAGGTCCTGGCCTATCATCGCTGGGAACAGGGCGGGCCCGGCGATGATGTGGTGGTGCTCCTCAATTTCGCCAACCGCGGCTACGCCGATTACACGATCGGCTTTCCGCGGCCGGGCCGCTGGCGGGTGCGCTTCAACAGCGATTGGAACGGCTACAGCGCCGATTACTCGAACTGGGGCAGCTACGATGCGTGGTGCGTCGAAGGCGGCCGCGACACCATGCCCGGCCACGGCTCGGTCGGGCTTGGCCCGTACAGCGCCCTGATCCTTTCGCAGGATTCGTGAACCTCGGCTCGCGGCGGGGTCATTCGCCCAGCGGCGCGGCAAATCGATACGTGCCCGATTGGATTCCGACCACGAGGCGGTCCGCTTCCTGGCCGAGCACCTTCACGCCCTTCGCCCGCCTCAAGGCCTTTCCGCTCTCGGTCACGGACTTCGCGTCCCTGGTCGGCAGGCAGACTTTGGCGGTCGTATTGGCCGGGATGGTCACCGACAGCTCGAACCGGCCGGCCGCCACCCGCCAGCGGGTGACGATGCGGCCGTGAAGCGAGTCATACCGCGCGCGGACCCATGAAATCGCCGGGTTCTCCGGGTTGCTGCCCGGCGTCGGTGGGCTCGGCCGGATCAGGATGCGCTGGTAGCCGGCACCGTCCGTGTCAATGCCCGCCAGCGTGCGGAACATCCATTCGCCCACCGCGCCAAACGAGTAATGCGAAAAGCTGTTCATGCTGGCATTCTGGTTGCCGGCCGTGCCGTTGAAGCCATGCTCCTTGGTGAAGCTGTCCCAACGCTCCCAAATCGTGGTGGCGCCGTTCTCGACTTCGTAACCCCACGACGGGAATCGCCGGCTTTGGAGGAGACGCGCAGCCAGGTCGTTTTGACCGACGCTCGAGAGCGCGGGCAGCAACGGGCGGGTGCCCAGGAACCCGGTCGCCATGCGCGTATCGTGATCGCGAATCTTCTGCGCGAGGCGTTGGCCGGCCGCGGCGCGGAGGTACTCCGGCACCAAGCCGACGTAGAGCGCGAGCGCGTATGCCGTCTGCGTGTCCACGCTTAACGCGCCATCCGGGCCAAGGTACTTCTTCGCAAACGCGGTTCGGATGCGGCCAAACAGCTCGCGGTACGCCGCGGCTTCGGTGTCGCGGGCAAGCGCGGCGGCCATTTCGCTCATCAGGCTGGCGGTGTAGGCGAAATACGCGGTGTCGAGGTAGTCGATCGGCGTCGCTTCGTTCTGGTTGAGCCAGTCGCCCCACGTGTTCGCATCCGGCAACTGCACGCCGAGGAAATCCTTCGCACTGGCCTTGCGCCATGCCATGAAACGCGTCATGGAGGGCCAATGCTGTTCGAGCAGGCGCGTGTCGCCGTACGCTTTCCACACCGTCCACGGCACGATGATGCCGGCGTCGGTCCAGGCGGTGGCGAAGGCCTGGCCGTGCTGGAACGGCCACGGGCAGTAATCCGGGAACGCGCCGCTGGGCAGTTGGACTTCCTCCACCTCGCGCAGCCACTTGGTGAAGAACGCCGCGACGTCGGCGTTGTAAGTGGCGGTGCGCGCATAAATCTGCGCGTCGCCCATCCAGCCGAAACGCTCGTCGCGTTGCGGGCAGTCGGTGGGCAACTCGATGAAGTTCGCGCGCTGCGTCCAGACCACGTTGTTGAAAAGCTGGTTCACCATCGGGTCCGAACAGGAGAAGGCGCTGGTCGCCGGCGTATCGGATTGCAGCACGATGCCGGTGATCGCCTCCAGGCCCGGCTTGCCGGGAAAGCCGCTGACTTCCACATAGCGGAAGCCGTGGAAGGTGAAGCGTGGAACGTAGGTCTCGCCGTCCGGATCCCCGCGCAAGACGTACACGTCGGTGGCCCGCGCCTTGCGGAGATTCTCCGTCATGAGCCGGCCGTCGGGATGAAGCATCTCGCCGTGACGGATCTGGATTCGCGTCCCCGCCGGGCCGCGCACTTGGAGGCGGACCACGCCGGCGAAATTCTGGCCGAGATCGAAGATGACCGTGCCATCGTCGCGAGGGGTGACGGTCCGGGCCGGCAACTCCTTGAAGAACCGGACCGGCGGCGCGGGGTAGGCCTCCAACTTCGCGGGTTTGATGAAACCGAACTCCCCCTCGCGCGTGCCGCCGCCGTCGCTGAAGGGTGCCTTCACGCTGCCGTTGTCCTCGGCGCGAATGGCCGCCTCCCA
This sequence comes from uncultured bacterium, assembly GCA_963735925.1. Lineage (GTDB taxonomy): Bacteria > Verrucomicrobiota > Verrucomicrobiia > Limisphaerales > J093 > DSVZ01. The sequence continues at coordinate 957,090 of CAVTMT010000010.1, read as the reverse complement.
GGTCCACGCCGGCCTGGGTCCCGCGGCACGAGTCGAAAGCGCGGCGGGGCGGCACCAATTCGGATCTCCACGCCGCGCGTCGTACGTTTCGCCCATCAGGAAGTCCGCCTCGCGATACGGCCCATCGCCGCTGACCTGCCAGGTCGGGTCCGTCCCAACCACCTGGCGCGAGCCGTCGTCGTATTCGATTTCGAGCTGGGCCAGCAGGGCCGGGGTCTTGCCGTAAGTGTCGCGACCGGTCTTGTTCGGTCCGTAACCGACGAGCAAACCGTAACCCAGGTACCCGGCGTACCAACCATCGGCCACGACCGCTCCGAGCGCGTTCGTGCCCGGCCGCACCAACCCCGTCACGTCGTAGGCCTGGTAATAGACCCGCTTCCGATAGTCCGTCCAGCCCGGCGCGAAGAAGCGCTCGCCCACCCGGTACCCGTTGAGTTGCGCCTCATACAGGCCCAGCGCCGTCGCGTACAAGGTCGCGCGGCGGACCGGCTTTTCGCCCGTCGCAAACACCCGGCGATAGAACCGCGCCGGCGGCAGGTGCAGCTTGCCGGGGTCGGTCGGCAGCGGCGTGGCGTCGCGGAAACTGACCCACTGCGCCTGCCAATCCGCGGACTGCAGCAGGCCCATCGTCCACGACCCGGGATCGCTCCAGCGCGACGCCTTCCCTCTTCTGTCCCAAGTCTTGACCTTCCAGAAACAGCGTTGGCGCGACTCCAACGGCTGCGACCCGCCGTATTCGATTTGCGTGGTCCGATCGCTGGCCACCTTGCCGCTGTCCCACAGATCGCCCCGGTCGGCGTCCAGCCAGGTGCGGCTGCTGGCCACCAGGATGCGGTAGGCGGTCTGGCGTTGACCGCGCTCGTCCGACTCGACCTGCCAGCTCAACCGTGGCTTGGGCGTGTCGATGGCGCCGGGGTTTTCGAGGTATTCGCAGCGCAGACTGGTGATCAGCAGCGGCTCGGCTTGGGTGGAGCCGGCGAACCAGGCCAGGCTCAGCAGGAGCAGGAGGTGTCTTTTCATGACGGGCAACGCGCCTTAGTCTGGTGGCAAAGGTCACTGCGTTCAACGTTACTTTGGTCGGAGCTTGCAGCGCAATTCACGGTGTAGGTGAATCACTTGATACCGTGTTCGTCCAGCAGTGTGAACAACTGATCAACTTCTCGGAAGAGACTTGCTTCTACCTGTTTGAGATTCCGTGTTTGCGTAACGATCCGCGTCTTCAGACCAGCGAGGCTCTGCTCAATGACTGCATGAGGAACTCCGTACTGCTTCTCAGCCTGAATGGTTTCATACCGGTCGATCAAGGTGTTGTTGATGCGAAATTCCTCAATGAGTGCTTTGAGGAAAGCGTAACTTCGGATGATTCGCCGGGCGATCTCGCCTTCAATTCGGCCAAGGTGTTGGGCGTTTGCGGTGAACACCGTCAGCCAATCTTGAGTGAACGCTAACTTGGTCATGAAAGGCTTTGTTTCGACTGTCGTTTTCAAGGCTCTGCCAATTCCGCTCTCATAGACTTCACGAAGTGCAGCAAGCTCCACTCTGGTAGCCAACTGGACTTTCCGAAGAAATTCCTTGTCGTCCTTCTTCTTCCGAAGCACCTGCAAATGGTGCGAGAGCATTGTGGCCAAGAACCCACCAAGGATCGCGCATAAGCCGCCTAGTAAGGTCGGCTTCCACCATGAATCCAGCGGAGGTCGCAAGCCACTGAGCGTCGTGTCATCCAATCGAACCACAACTTGCCCCGAAGCTCCGGAACTGCTCGCCGGTGTGCCCGCGATTGTATTCGTAGCCACCAGTGCGCTGTTTGTGTTTAGCGAAGCAAGACGAGCAGAAGCGCTTGCCTGAGGCGCAGGTGGGCTTGCGCCGCGTGCCACGCGAACAACCAAGAAAAGGGCCAGAATCATAAGCACGGTGGCTGGCTTTGGTTTCATGGCGCTGATTGTAATCAACGAATCGCAAGAGAAGCGAGCTTCGCGGTGGCAGCTAACGCGAACCGTCAGTGCAATTTGACCCTTCAAGTGCCGGCTCTGCCTGCATAGATTGCCTCCATGCAAACCATCCACCCGATTGTTCGCCTGCGCGGCGCGACAAAGTCCCCCGGCCTGCGAACTTGGCACCGACTTCGCGTCGTCGCCCTGCAAGCATTTGCGGTCGCCATGCTGACCGGCCTCTCGGTTTGGTCCGCTGACGCGCCGTTGCTCGGCTGGGAAACGCTCGCCCGGCCGGATCGGCTGGCCGAGTTCAAACCGGCGGTCGAGGTGGGCTCCGTTTCGAGCTACGACCGCACGGGCGGCAACGACGACGGCTTCTCCGGCAAAAACTCCTTCGTGCGCAAGGAGGCCGACGGCCTGGTCATCGCCGACCTGCCAGGGCCGGGCGTGATCCACCGCCTCTGGACGCCAACGCCCACGGACGACTGGATGGAATTCTACTTCGACGGCGAGGCGCAACCGCGCATCCGCGTGCGCTTCCGCGACCTCTTCCTGGGCCGGACCGAACCGTTCGTGAAGCCACTCGTCGGCTACGGCGTGGGCGGATTTTTCAGCTACGTGCCGCTGCCGTTCGCGAAATCGTGCAAAGTGCTGGTCCGGGCAAACCGGGTGCAGTTCTACCAGATCAACTTCGCCCGCTACGCACCGGGAACGCCGATCCAGACGTACGCGGCCACCGCCGATCCGGTCACCGCATCGCCGGAGGCGAAGGCCAAAGAGTTGTTCGGCCTGAGCGGTCAGGACATCGCGCGCTTCACCGCGCCGCCGGGCGGTCAGGTGGAGACCACGCGCCAGCGGGTGACGATCCCCGGCGGGGGGAGCGCCGTTCTGTTCGAGCGCCAAGCGGCGGGGCGCATCGTGGGCCTGCGGCTCTCGCCGGTGGACGCCTTGGCCGGCAAGGCGCGCGACTTGGTGCTGCGCATTTCCTTCGATGGCGCGGAGCCGGCGGTGCTCTGCCCGGTCGGCGACTTCTTCGGCTTTGCCTGGGGCGAGCTGGCGATGCGTTCACTCCTGGTCGGGGCCACGAGCCGCGATGCTTACTGCTATTTCCCGATGCCATTCGAGCGCGCGGCAAAGATCGAGTTGGTTTCGGAAAAGCCGATCGCCGAAAGCGTGGACGTGACGGCAGAGGTGGCGTTCACCGCCGCTCCACGCCGCGCGAACGAAGGCCGCTTCGGTGCCGTCTGGCGGCGAGAAAACCCGACCCGGATCGGCCAGCCGTTCACGTTCCTCGACACCAAAGGGCGCGGTCACCTCGTCGGGTTTGTGCTCCAGGCACAGGGTATGAACAGCGGGCAGACGTTGTTCTTCGAAGGCGACGACGAGTCGTGGATCGACGGCAAACTGGCCGTGCACGGCACCGGCTCCGAAGATTTCTTCAACGGCGGCTGGTATGACGTGCCGGATCGTTGGGAGAAGCGGCTGAGTTTCCCGCTGAGCGGCTGCCTGGGCTACCAGAAGCACCTCAGCCGGACGGGCGGTTACCGCCTGTTGCTCGGCGACGCCTATAGCTTCCGCGAATCCATGCGCCAGACCATTGAACATTCCGGCACCGGCAACGACATCCCGACCGACTACGCCGGCGTGACTTACTTCTACGCTGACCAGCCGGCCGCGGCGTCGCTTCCGCCGGTGACGCAGCGGGCGGTGGTGGACTTGAACGAACTGATCTTTCCGGCCGGGTGGGAAATCCCGATCCACGCCTTCCCGTTCGAGGGCACGACACTGACCCGCAAAGTCGCCAAGCTGGGCAGCGAGGAAGTGCGGTTCCTTTCCGTGCGCGGCGGGGCCCCCGACTGGGTGGGGCCACCCTACGTCTGTGTCACCTGCCATGTGCCGGCCGCGGGAAGTTACGCCGTCGCCATCGAAACGCTCCGCGGCCCGGAGCAAGGCCAGGTGCAGTTGTTCCAGGATGAGGTTCCGGTGGGCGACCCGGTGGACCTTTACGCAGCGGGCCCGGCCAGGAGCGGCCGCCTGGAACTCGGCTCGATCCCCCTCCAGGCCGGCGATAATCCGATCATGCTTAAACTGGTCGGCAGGAATGCGAAATCAACCGGCGCGGGCCTCGATCTGATCCAGGTCGTCTGCCGGCGCGTCGAGTAATGGGATCGGTGCGAGACCGGGTCCGCAGTCCTCTCCGAACGTTCGGTGACGCTTCCCGTCCGTTCCCGTCCGCAAGAAAAGGGCGGGCTTCCCGCAGGACAGGAAGCCCGCCCGGTCACCAACCGATTGGCCGCTGAGTCTTACTCCTCCAAAAGGCGGAGGAACTGCATCAGCTCGGCCTTCTGGACGGGCAGCGTCAACGCGCCCCCACCCGTGCCATCCAACGTCACGGAGCCTGCCGCTGACCACGGGCCGTTGACCACGTCCGGCGCGGACTCGACGGTCACCCTCCCGTTCGGCGCCCCGTGCAATTGCACCTTGAAGGAGTGCCCGTCGAGGGCGGCCTGCATCCGCGCACCGGGCGTCACGTTGGCAAAGGCCAGCACGTGCGCGTTGCCCTGCAGGTCCACCTCCACCAATCGATAGTACAGGGCGGTCGTCACCGGGTCGCTCAGCGTGTAAGCGTGCGGCTTGAGATCCTGTCCCCCCGCCGCGATGAGCTGCGGCGAGACGCGCTCCCAATCGGCCGCGCCCCGACGTTCGACGTAGTACCCCAGCGTCTGGATCTCGGCCAGGCTCCGCCAATCCAACTGCACCGGCCTCCCGCCCACCCTGCGGGCGTGGAAGTAAGCCAGTCGCACCGCTGTGGGCGGATTCGGACGGAACCCGAAGTCCACGGTCATGTCGCCGTTAGCATCGAAGTAACCATTGATGTCGTCCTGCCCGCCACCCGGGCCCGCCTCGGTCCCCGTGCTGCCGTCACCCAGCGGCTCGAGACCCACCGTGAGTTGGATGATCGGACTCCAAACGTCGGTGCCGCCCCCTCCGGTCTGGACGCCGTTGTTGTCGTCATCGACCTGGTCGTCGGCGTTCACAGGCGTGCCGCTCGTGAGAGTTGAGCCCACCAGCGCCTGGCCGGCGCCGAAGTTCGAGTTGGGGATAAGCACTTGGTAACGCCCAGAAGGCAGATCGCCGAAGAAGTAGGTTCCGTCTGTAGCGGTGGTGGTGGTCGCCAAAGCAGGCAATACCAGGTTGCCGCCGATATCAACCTGGAACAACTGGACCGTGACACCACCGATCCCGACATCGGTCCCGTTGAAAATCCCGTTATTGTCCTGATCCAGAAACACCAACGACCCGATGCTCACTCGGTCGCTTTGGTCGGGTATGTTGAGGCGGAACCCGAAGTCCACCACGAGGTTGTCGTCTGCGTCGTCGGTCGGGCCGTGGGCCCCCTGCAGGCTGGTGCTGACCACTTCGCCCAGCGGCTGCAGTCCTACCCCCAACGTCACCGCCGCGCTGGCGATGCCGCCTGGCAACACCGATCCGATCCCCAGCGGGATGTCCTGGCCATGGTCCCGCAGATCGCCCGCGATCGTCGTATCCGTGCTCGCTCCCGGGCTGGTGATCCAACCCTGCAGGCTCGACGAGTCCGCGACGTCCACCACGGCCACGTAGTTGCCGGCCAACAGGCCATCGAACCGGTACCAGCCATCGGCATCGGTGACTTGCGTCATCAGCACAGGACCGGTTGGGTTGCCCGCGACGTCCGCCGCGTACACTTTGACCGTCACACCCTGGATGCCGGGCTCGCCCCCGTTCTGGATGCCGTCGTTGGCAATTCCCCCCCCCACTCCGGTGTCCGCAAACACCCGGTTCCCCAGGCTGAACGTCGGTGTCTTGCTGTCCGCGGCCACGGCCCACTCCTCGAAGCCCGCGTTCGCAACGTACTCGCCCCCTTTGAAACCAAACTGGCTGAACAGATACACGTGATCTCCGGGATTCGCACCGAAAGCCGCAACCGGCACGTACATGGCCATGTCGATCACCCCGCTGCCGGACTCAAGGGCGTAGTTGAGCAGTACCTCGTTACCGGCATCGAGGCGGTCCAGGAAGTAAACTCGCGTGGCGCCGGAGTTGGCCAGGCTGGCGTAGGTCGTCGCGTCGGCCAGCGCGCCCGATTTCACCCAGATTTCGACATCGTCCAGCGACAGCAACGACGGGTTGGAGTTCTTGTCCTGGTTGATATCCAGCAGGAACTCAAAACAGGGAATGCCCCCGATCAGGGTGATTGGTATCTCGCTCAAGAGGAGTTCGTGGGTCCAGGTACCGCCTTTGACATCCGGCATCGCGTCCGTGTTGCCGGTGTTGTAGCCCTCTTCGGTGGGGTTGTTGCCTTGCGCCTGGATTCGAACGAAGGGCCCCAGCACACCGGTGCCGCCCTTGCCGGGTCCCTGCACGAAATACGCTCCGTCGATCGTCCCGCTGGCACCGCTCGTGGTCAGCTCCAGCGAAACCGGCGCCCCCCACAACGCGCCACCGGTGGCCAGTAAACCCACGCCCAGCCGCACGAGGCTGACCGCTCGCAACCTTCCGGCGCACCCATCGCTTCGGACGACGCCCATGCCCCGCTGACCACGCGTTTTATGATTATCTACCCCCTTCATGGATTTCATATCGATCGAGTTTGTTACTACACCAGTTTTTTCCGTCTTGGAGTTCCCCGGCCGCTCTACGCCAAAGTCCCGACCTCAATCGGCCGGAATACTTACGCGGGAAACCTACTCTATTTCGCTACGCTATACTACCTATGGACAAAGTCAAAACGAGTCGCAACCCCCTAGTCGTCAAGGTATTTATCTAAATGGATGCCGCGGCCGATCAAGCCAACCGGCCGATCAGGCGTGGCCGATTGAGTTCGTGGTCATGGAGTCCCGACAGAAGGAGCCTCCGGCTGCGGGGTGATTCGGAGTAGGCGCAGTTGAGGCGCCCGATTTTCCGAACGAGCCCGCTCGCGGCCGCGAAGGCCCCCGGAAAGTCAGGGCCTGGCACGAGCCGCGCCTTGCAAAGGAAGACTTTTGCAATGGATTTAAAATCCGAATGCTCCTCCTCGCCGTACGTGTCGGAGCGCAGATGGATGCGCATGGTTCATTCAGGTGGGGATCTTCCCTAAGCAATTGCCGTACCTTATTACGCAGATACGTTTAGTCCGACTCTTCCGCGCGCGCAAGCAGATTCTGGGATTCAGCGGATTCTGGGATTCTGGGGGCGGGAATCGGGCAACCGGCATGGCTGGCAAGCGGTTGCGGGAAAGCAGGCTCATCCGGCCCGTCTCCCGCCATGAAGTCGGAGTCGCCGCTCTTGCCGGCCTCGCGTCGCCGGCGGCGAGCAGCGGCTGCCTGCCACGACCCGCCCCTGAGCATCCGCCTTCCCCACGGGGTCGATGTGCGCGGCTCCCCGGGTATCTCCGGCGGCGAGCCGCGCGTGAGGCGGAGCGCGGTCAGAAGGCTATCGAAGGAAGCCAGACCGGCGCGGGTTCCTCGTACGGGCCGAGCGTCATCAAGGTCATTACCGAGTCCAACCGACATCCGAGCCTCAGCGTGGCGCGGTACAGCGAGGAGTTGCGCAGCGGGCAGAAGCAATAGTCCCAGCCCGGTAGTGCCCAGTGCGGGATCTGCGAGATCAACGCCAGCGCATCGGTCTCCGTTTCCGCGACGCCGTGCCCCAGTTTGCCCGGCACGAGGTAACCGCGGATGCGCGCGTCCACTTCGCGCACCAGGACGGGAAACCCGCGCTCCATCCAGGCCGCGAGTTCGTGGCGCCGGCTCAACCGGTAAAATCGCACGCCCAGGGCTTCGAGGACCGCGAGATCGTGTGTCCCCGCCGGACGCACCGCCGCGTCGCGCGCGCCCGCCGGCCCGGCCTTGAGCACCGCGATGGGTTCGCGGATATCGAAACCGAGGGAGGCGTACAGTGAAATGGAGGCGGTGTTGTAGGCGTCCTGCAAAAGGCGGACTCGTTCAGTCCCGCGTTGCGCGCAATAATCCAGCGCCGCCTGCATCAAGCGCCGGCCGACGCCGCGGCTCTGCAGCGCCGGATCCACCGTGATGGGACCGACCCCGGCCACACCATCCGTCAGAATCAGGAAGTTCGATCCCGCCAGGCGTCCATCCACGCGCGCCGCAACCCCGAAAGCACCCGGCAGGCCCAGCGCCAACTGAAGCACCCGGGCCGCCGTCCCCGGGTCAGGGAAGGGCCGCTCGAAGCCGTGTCCTTCGGAGACCGTACGAAAGGCCTCGAAACAAATCCGGCCCAGCGCCGGCGTATCCTGAACGGTGGGGGTGAACAACTCGATTTCGTGCATGGGCATCGCTGGCTCAGGACTCGAACCAAGGAACCGGCCGCGATTCCACTTGGGCCGGACCTTCAAGGCCGGGGTGCTGGGCGTACCGCATTCGCCGGAGCTCGCGCTCCACTTCCTTGCGCAGCGCGCCCCAGGACTTGGGCCGGCGCCGCTGATTCAAGACCTGGCAGAGCGACCAGGTAAAGGCGCCGTAAGCCGCCGCGCCTTCCCGGTGCTCGCAGGCCAGTTCCTCTTCCTGACACGCTTCGAGCAGCACCGGCACAAACGGCCCGGCGTGACCGAACGGCGCCGGATTGGACCACGACGGCGGTTCTCCAGCCCCGGCCGCTCGGGCCCGTCGGAACAACCGACGCACGCCCACTACCCCCTTGGGCGGCGCGCCGGCTTCGGTCGTGGCCAGTCCCGCCCGGTTGTGCCAGCTCTGGCTCTGCTCGTCCCAGGCCAGGATGCGGTGCCGGATGTCGTCCGGCGGCGTCAAACCCCGGACCCGCGTGCCGCCGTCGCGGGACATGCCCCCGCTGTGGCAGCAGTCGAACACCGACAGGACATGCGCCGAGTCGGGGAGTTGGCTGTACAGCTCATAGAACCAGTTGTCCACGACCGCGTGCTCGGGCGTCCAATCGAATTCGTAAGGGACCAGGCATTCGTCCGCGCGGTCCACCGTTTCGCCCACGCCGTAGCCGGGAATCTGCGCCCCGTGGCCGCTGTAGTAGAACACGCGTCCCTGCTGGTCGGCACAGCCGTCGAAGAGCCACTCGAGGCGCTCGCGGATCGCGGCCGAGGTCGCGCGTTCGTTGAGCACGATGCGAATGTTCTCCGCGGCAAAGCCGAACTCCTGCAGCCGCCGGCTGATCAGGTACACGTCGTTCACGCAACCTTCGAGCCGCCATTCCGGGTGGGGGTATTCGTTGATGCCGACCAGCAACGCGCGCCGCGCCACCGTGCGGCGCGTGCTGCCAATCGAGAACGCGATCGCTTCGCGGAGGTTCTTCGGTTCCGTCGCGACCTTGGTGTGGACCCGTTGCGGGGCCGCTGCGCGCGCGGCCGACACGGCCACGGCAAGGGGTGTCGTGGCCGACGCAAGCAACGAACGCCAGACCACCCGGCCGGTTTCCGGGTGACGCAGGTAAGCGGCCGCGTCATGGTCCATCCTGCCCGCGAGGTCGAAATCCGTCCGCACTTGCGTGAAGTCCGGCAGCGGCAAATCGATGGGCGCAGTGAAGGCGTCGTCGTGACGGTTGAAGAGGTGAAACCAATGCCGGGCCGGCAAGGCCGTGAGCCGCCCGCCGAAACATTCGCGCACGAAGGGATTGTTGATCTGGGAACCGAACGACACGAAGACCCGCCCCCGGATCGCTTCCGCCCCGCCTTCGTCTGTGCGCGCGAACGTGTCGTAACCGATGAGCGAGCCCAGGCTGTGGGCCAGCACCACGTCGGGTCGAAACCGTCGGACGTCGGCCAGCAACGCAGCGCGGGCCTGGGCGCGCAACGCTTCATCCGCCACCCACTGGGCCACCATACCGGCGGTCCACTGCAAGTCTTCGCGGGCGCCGGCGATCCAGTCGAACAGACCCCGGGGTTTACCCGAGGCCAGTCTCGGCTGGCCGAACAGCCCCCCCAGCCAACTCTGCACGCTGTGCGCGGCGGCCTGCGCGCCACTGCTCAACAAACGTCCGAAAGCCCGCCGCCACACCGCGAGATCGCGCGGCGCGGCGTCGAAGAGCGCGTCGTAATGCACGAACTCCAGCGCCGTGGCCGGCGGCGCACCCGCCGCCTGCAGGCTGTCGGCCACCGCCTCCCGCCACGACAACGCAAAGTCCGGATCGGCCTCCTGCTGCCCGACCCCGTGCACGCAGAGAATTCGCAGCCCGGCGGGGCGGCGGGCGGACCGGGTCCGCGGGGACGCTTTCTTCATGGGAAGGACGAGGGGTGCGCGCTCCGCGGTGCTCAGACGGTGAGCGGCGTCTGGTTCTCGAACTTCTTGTTGGCCGAGCCGACGCGGAAGTAATTCGGCGTCTGGCTGGGCGGCATGCGGGAGGCGATGGCGTCGCGGAAGGGTTGGTACCCGCCGGCGAACCGTCCGTTGTTCCACACCTTGCGAAGCGTGCCGGTGAACAGGCCGTTGCGCGGGCCATCCAGCGACGTTTGATTGTCCTGGCAACCGGAGATCAAGACCACCGTCGAACGCACGCGGGCGGTCTCCGCGGACGGATTCGCCTTCTGGATCGCATCGTAGAGCTTCCGGTTGGCGCGATAAACCTTCAGGCTTTGCTTCAAGGGGAGCCAGCGCACGGCCGCGCCCGCGGTGGCCGCGCGCTCCGGCTCGATGAACATCGGCAAGGCCCGCGTGACGGTCCCGCTGTGGCAACTGTCGCTGAGCACCACGAGGCGCACCCCGGCCTTGAACTTACGCCACAGCGCGTACAACTCGTCGTCCACAAGCTGGCGGTCGTACAACACCCAGGTCTCGTCGTACTTGTCCTTCAGACCGGTGGGCAGTCGCGACTCGTCGTGGTTGGTGTCGGGCACCTGGCCGCCGTGGCCGGAGTAGGTGAGCAGGACCAAGTCCCCGGATTTGCAGGCCGCGGCCGCAGCGGTGATGGCGGCGATGACGTTCGCCGACGTGGCGTCCTGGGTGAGGATCAACTGGCTGCTGGCAAAGCCCTTCGACTTGGCGATGGCCAGCATGTCTTTCGCGTCGAACTCGCAGGCGGTCAGCCGGCCATCCCAACCCTGGTAATGGACGGCATCGACGCGGTTCAAACCGATGTGGATGGAGACTCCTTTTGGCATGGGAACGTAATGATTTGGGTCAATGGGTCGGCCCGGGTCCCGCGCCTCGCTCAACGCGAACTGGGACGGGACGGACAATTCCCGACCGGCGCGGACTCCGGGCTGACGCGCCCCAATGTGCGGCGAAAAATGCACGGCGCAAAAAGGAATTCCCGACCCCCGGGCGCCGTTCACCAATTTACCGGCAGCCGCACCAGCGTCTGATTCAACGCCGGGGCCGTGGCCGGAAAACGGACCGGCGCACCGCTCACGGGCTGGACTTCCACGAAGTACTCGAAGTCCGCCGCGGCGGTGGCCTCCGCCGGGAACTGCGCCGCGTACACGCCCCGCGCCACCGGTTGGAGCGGCACGGTGGCAAACGCTCGCCCGCCCAGCTTCCGCCATTTCAGGACCGCCTCGCGCGGCGGCTGCCCGGACAGCACGAGCACTTTGAGCGTCAGCGCCTCGGCGGGTTCGTAGCTGCTGCGCACCGTGGGCACGATGACGCGCATCGGACCGTGGTAAGTCGCCGCTGGCTGGGCGTCGGCGGCGAGTTCGTGGCCGAGGAGGCCGGCCAGTTCTCCGCCTGGTTTGGTCAGCAAGCCCGGCAGGATGTGCTGTTCCCAGTTCATCACCGTTCCCAGTTCCCCGGGGTTCGACACGGTGGCCAGCAGGTTCGCATAAACGTCGGCGACCGCACCCACCAATTCGCGCCGCAGCGGCAACGCCCGGTCTTCGGCCAGCCGCCGGGCCGTCGCGGGGTCACCGGCTTGGCGGGCCTCCGCGAACGCCGCGTTGTATTGCGCCCAGACACAGTTCACCTGCGCCATCGCCCGCAGATAGCGAAACGTGGCCAGCCAGTAATCGAACCGCGCCTGGTTGCCCGCGCCGCGGACTTTGGATCGCAACTCCGCGAACTGCGGCGCGAAGACGTACTCGGCCTGCACCTGCACCCAGGGTCGCGGGTCGGGCCGCAACCCGCCGGGGCCGTCGGTCCAGTCGCTCGGGCGGGGCAGTCTGCCGTCCAGCTTCGCGAAGAGCCGACCTGCAGCCTCGCCGATTTCCGGCCCGAACTCGTGCTCGGCCCAATCGCGGTAGAAGTCGTCCACGGGCGGGTACTTTTGAGCCGGGGCGGCCGACACCGACGTGTCGGCCGCGTAGTCCCGATACTGCGGGCCGCCGCAGTTGATCCTCACCTGCCCGGCCGGGCCTTCGACGTCGATGGCGGCGATGCTGGGAAACTCGATCACCGGCACGAAGTCGAGGTCGAGCCAGCCGTTCGTGACGGCAATGTCGTCGAACGTGAAGTCGAGCGCGCGGTTCTGGCCGACCCGGGCGAAGACATCGAGGTTCTCGATCACCGGCCTGCCTTGGAGCTTCACGCCAAACACGCGCTTGCCGGCCGCGGTGTAATGCGGCTCGCAGAATTTGAGCGTCACGCGGTAGGTCCCGTTGGCGAGCGGGAAACCGTAGGCCGACATGTTGTACCGCACCGTCTGGTATAGCGGATCGTCCTCGGTGTCGGCGATCGGATTGGTGAACGCCGCCACGGCCCCGCCGGTGGCGCCGGGTGTGCGGGCCTTGGCGGGTTCCGGCGCGAAAGGCGCCTGGTTCCAGGCGTCCTGGTTCCAAGCGGCTTGCGCCAGCGCGGCAATGTTCGGGCCGAGGCTGCGCGTCCGCCAGTGGATGCCCAGCAGCCCGTCGCAGCCGTAGCGACGCGCGTCCGCGGCATCGCGTCGCATCCGCCCGGCCCAGAGCTGGAGCGAGGTCAAGGCGGGGTCGTCTTCGAGCCAGGGGATGGCCCATTTGCTCCGGCCGTGCACGTCGCTGAACGCGCGGTCCACCGGCGTCTTGCCCACTTCGCGGTTGATGCAGCTCACCGGCATGTCTTTGGGCAGCACCTTGTCGAACAAGGCCCGGTCCTGCTGCGGGCCCAGCACCCAGCCGCAGGTGGCGAGCCGGAACGGCGGTTTCACCGCGGCGAGGGCCGCGATGGCGGCGTTGAGGTCGTCGAGCGTGCGCTGGACCTGTTCGTCCTTGGTGCCTTCCCAGGTCCAGCCTTCCGGCGTCCAAAACCAGTAGTAATCGAGCGGGTACGCGGCGGCGATGCGGCGGAACATGCCTTCGTACAATTCGCGCCGCACCGCCAGACCGCCCGGGTCCTTGCCGGCGGCGCGCAGCCGGTCCTGCAAGGCCTTGGGCACCGTCAACGGCGTCTCCGTGCCCACGCATGTCTTCACGCCCAGCCGGTGGGCGAGCGTGAACGCGGTGCGCAACAGCTCGCCGGTGGCGTTGAAGACGGCGTTGCAGTCGCCGCGCTGCGTGGGCTGCGGGAAACGGTTCAACATGCAGTCCGGCCCGAAGGCGTCCCGATCGAAAAGTTGCGCGGCGCCGAACGCGTAGGCGCCGGTGTACTTCGCGGCGTAGCCCCAGTTCCCGGGAATCGCCTGCGCTCGGATCGTGTTGTTGTAGCTCGCCGGGTAACTCGCCGTGACACGGCCGTCCGCGCGGAATTCCCCCGCCGGCCCGATCCACACCGTCGGTTCCGCGTGCGGTCCGCCCTCGGGGTAGGTGTGCAGGCCGATGAAGTTCATGCGCAGTTTTGGCAACTGGCCGATGATCGCGCGGTAATCGTCGGTGTTCCACCAATCGGGGCCTTCCGGGAAATCGTGAAACGGCTGGATGCCGCGCACCGCGAAGAGCGGCGACGATTGCTCGTCCATCGCCGGAACGCCGCCCGCCAACCGGGCGTCCGGCACCACGTCGCCGTGCAGGTAGAACCGCACGCCCAACAACTCGGCGAAACGGTACGCGCCATACAGCGTCGCGGTATCGCTGCCGCCGGCGATCAGCCAGACCTCGCGCCGGCCGATCTTCAGCGTGCGCAGCCAGAATTCCTCGGGGCCGAGCGGCGACCTGGCGGTGGCCGGCACGCCCGGCGTGGCGAGCAAGGCGTTCACCAGGGGACTGTCCTGGTTGGCGACCACGATCGCCGCCTCGGCGCCGGTCAGCTTCTCGCCGGCGGGCCGCACGGAGAGCAAGTGACCGGTCCGAAGATAGAGGTAGCGCCGCACCTCTTGGGCCGCGAGTTGCTCGGCGCCCGAGGCCTCAGCGGCCGTCACGATCGGCGCCGCGAAATCGAAGCCCGCCGCTTGTGCCAGGCGACCCGGACCGAACCCCGTGAACGCAGCGAGCGACAACCAGAGAACCAAAGTGGGTTTCATATGCGTGCAGGGACAGGTTCCGTCCTTCCGGCGGCGAAAGGCGTTGACTCGTGTCAAAACCACGACGATCAAGGACAGACAGGCTTCGGTCCCGCCCGAATCCGTAAACTCGCCAACTAACCCATTCCGACTCAGCCTACAGGCGTTGAATATACTCAATAGACCTCCGGCAACTCACCAAGTTCGCGCTTCCCGAAGCTGCTTTCAACAATTCCTTCTGGCTTGGAATTATACGGCGGCGGGTAAAGCGTCAGGTCTGGCAAGTCGTCGGGGAAACCCATCCATTCCACAAACAACGGCCAGTTGCTTTCCGCAAGAGAGCGTAACGTCCCGATCATCAACCGACGACGAGCGACCGTGCGCGGGTCGTCCAACGCCAGCACGTCGATCAGGCGTTCTCCGTCAGGATTTCCGTTCCTGGCTTCAATGCCACCGTCGTCGTGGACTTGGAGGCAGTCTGCGAGCGCGATGGCGCAAGGGTCAGGGAGGACGGAGTCGCTCTTCTGGCTGTTACAGGCCGGACAGAGGTAAAGGAGGTTCGTGTATTCGCACTTGAGATCCTTCCGCAAAGCTTGCGGCTGGAAATGGTCGATGTGCAAGCGCTCGCGCATGTCGCGCCAGACTTCGCGGTCGAGGCAATAGGCACAACGGAACATGAACTCATCGCGGAGCCACGGGCGATACTTCTGATAGTCGCTCCAGCCGCCGGGACCGTGGCGGCGGACGTGCGACGTGCTTGGATACGCGTACGGCTGCGGTATCACGCGCCCCGCCACAATCCCCTCCTTCGCAAGTCCGCTTCCATCTCCGCCAACTCCTTGAGCGAAGGCGACGACAGCAACTCGCGCTTCAAGCCCGCGAGTCGCTGCAACTGCTGCAGCTCTTCTTTCTCTTCGGGGGAGACGGTCTTGGCGGGTTTTTTCTCGATCAGCCGGAGACGCCGCCTATTCGTGGCGTCCCAGTCTGCCGTGATGGCGAGAAAATCGGCCAGTGAAACTGGCTCGTCGAAGCCTTCAGGAAGATAACGGTCTTGCTCGAACGGAACGCCCACACGTTTCCAGCCAGTGAAGAAATCCAGCAATTCGCGCTCCAGTTCAACCGGCAACGCGTAAAGTCGAAGGATTTCCGTATCGATGCGCCAATGCAGAGTCCGGAGGTTCTTCCTACCGTCTTCACCCTCAAGATGCAACTCTGCCGGTGACGTGTGCTGAACAACTGCATCCAGATAAGCACGAACAGCCGTGGTGATTGGCTTCAGGTCAACGTCCACCAAGGTAGGGATTGGCATCTGGCGAAGGCTGCCCGCCAAGATTTCGCGTTTGGTAGAATGCGTGTAAGCATAGGCATTCGCGAAAGGCGAATTGCAGATCGCCCACAAGACCTCAAGCGGAACTCGAGACTCGCGCGGTCTAATTGTCAGAAACCGACTGTTGGCCGCTCTTCCAGTCGCATCCAACAACCCCTTAAGGCACCAAGGCGCTCGTTGCACTGGTGCGAAGTTCAAAAGGACTTGCGGAATGCCGACCGCCGTGCCGCTGCGAGGTCGGAAGATAACGTCGGAATCGATCCGCACCCATCGCTCAACCGGGAGGCCGTGTGTCTCAATGTGGCTATCGAATCGGACAAATCCTCGCACTGCACCTGTGAATTTCTCGTCTGATACCAGAGTGGTTCCCTTGGGGAGTTTAGGGTGTTCTTGTCCGAGATGAATGAAGCCGTTCCCGATTTCTGCGGACTGATGAAATTTGGGTATGCCAGAGCACGCAGCCCAAACACGTTCCAGATCCGGCACACGGAGATCCCATTGTTCAAGGGCTTCAAATCGAGCTTGCTGTACAACAACGTGACTCGTCGTTGTGTTCTCACGCGTGAAACCATCCATTTCACGCTCTCGGACTCTCCGATATGCGAATGACGATTGTGGACCATTCGAAGTATCCCGCTTGCGGCCCAGCAACACAGCAGACTCTTGGTCAGCGAAGTTGAAAACCCTGTCTGGAAACAAGCAGATTTCTTCGAACTCGAACCCAGTCACCAACAGTTTTCTGAAATCCGCAGCATCTCGACTGTGCAGGAGATTCTGTGGGACTATTACGCCAAACACGCCACCCGCCGGCATTTCTGCAAGCGCAAGATGCAGCATCTCCGCCGTCTTATTCGCGAATCTTGGTTCGCGGAACTTGCGGGCGTATGCATCACGCTGCGGCCCTTTGAAGTCTTCGAAGGGCGGATTGGCCAGGAGGATAGTGGACTCGCGCGCAGCCCGTTCAATCAAGTCCGACTCGAACAAGTCGGCAGGCTTCACCAACCAGCCGTTCGGGTTCGGGATGTCGGTCAGCGTCAGCGAGAGCCGGGCGATTTCGACGGCAAAGTCGTCCACATCGTAACCCCGCACGCGCTCACGAAGGTATTTCTTGCGAGCGGCCGGTTCGGCCATGTGGGACGGGAGCAAACTGGTCAGGAGCCGGATCGCCGCGATTAAAAAGGCGCCAGGGCCGCACGCGGGCTCAAACACGCTCCGCTTGTCTTGATCAAGCTGTTCAATCCACGGAGCCAACCGCCCCACGATGTAATCCACGAGGTAGCTGGGTGTGCTGTGGGTCCCGAACTCGGCACGAACTTCGTCAGAGATGAGCGTGTTTTCATACACGTAGGCCAGCGCCTCAGTGGTGGCGAGCCGCAGATCGGCAGAGCGTTCGATCCGCTTGGCCACGGCCTCCAGTGCATGCCGTTCCGACTGGCTGGCAACAAGCCCCTCTGCGGATTCGCCATAGTGCTTGGCTACACGGGCGAAGAGCTCGTCCACGTCGCCGAAGTCCAGACGGATAAAGCCTTCAACTTCTTTGTCGTGGAGCATCTTGGCGCCCAGCATCCAGAAGACGGATTTCACCAGCCATTGGCCCTGCTTCAAGTCCACCTCTTTGGGCCAGCGACGCGCCTCGCGGGCTTCAGCCACGCAATCCAGCAGCAGCCGTTCGATGGTCTGGCCGGCTTCCTTTTCGATCAAGGGCATCAACCCCAGGTCAACAAAACTGCGCTCGAAGGTTTTCTCAAAGCGACCGAGGGTTTTCGCGCGATAGATAGTCTTTGGCGCGAAGTCCTCCGCGTGTTCACGGAAGAATCCGTCCAGCAGATGCGTCGGGATCGGTTCGCCAATCTGATACGGAGCGCGATCCGTCTGGCTCCACCAAAGCAAATGCCCTTGGTGGCAGAGAAAGGTGAGCGGTGCTCCGATATTCCGACATGCCTTCGCGTCTTCCGCCGGACTTGTGACCACATCCATCGTCGCGAAACAGGCGGAGCGGGTGTCAAATGGACGTTGGGCAAAACCTGCGAAGACGGCGCTCCGGTTGCCGGGAAGCGGGATGGCCTCAAGAACATTGGACTGACCGTAGCCGCATCGTTGAAAATGTGGCCAGAGTTGCTTGGCAGTCAGATTTCCGGAGGTAACAGGCACTGCCGGTTGATTAAGCGATTTGGCCTGCGTCTGCAATCCTTTCCAGCAGCATTGGCCAACGTAGTCTGCGGACGCTCTTCCGAAGATTCCGCCGCCTTGCGACACACTTTGAAGCAGCCGATTGTGCTGGCCTGGAGAGCCAGGCCTCGAGCCAAGTGCCATCCCAATCCAGATCAATCTGAGCGTCTGGACACAAAGTGAACTAGCGCAGCAAACAACTCGAGCCGGCCGCCACAATGGTGGAATGCCGCGGAGCCGCGGCAGACCAACCCAAACCCGTTGCCGTAGGCCGGGCCGTTGACGACGCCGGCATCGGTGCGACACGCGCGGATTTGGTCGCGCGCCTGCTTCAAGGCCGTGTCCCGATTGCCATCGACTTCGTACTTCCAGCCCACCAGACGCGCGTGCGGCCACCAGCCACGCAGTTCCGCGATCACCTTGGGCGTGGGCACGAGTTCCGCCAGGACCGGCCCGCCGCGGGTGGACAACTTGCCGGCATGCGCTTCCGTCAGGTCCCCGTTCGGCTGACGCACCCAAACCTTGCCAAAGCCAAAATCGCTGACCGCCGCGGCGTGAAACACCGCGTCCACCTCCGCGCCAACCAGGCCAGCCAGCCGCGCGCGCAAATCGGCGGTGGTGGTGAACGGCTGGACGCGAACGCCGCTCCGCTCAGCGGCGGGCCAGGTCGCCATCTCGCCGCGCAATAGCATGACTTCGTGGCCGTGGTCAGCGAGGTAGCCGGCCAGCTCGGTGCCCAGCCGGCCGGTCGAGAAGTTGGTGAGCCGCCGGACTTGGTCCAGCGGTTCGAAAGTCGGGCCGGCGGTCACCACGCAACGCATCGGGCCCGAATCTACCGCCGCCATCGCCGGCGAAGGAAGCCCGGCGTGCGGCGGCGGCTCGGTTCCCGCTCCGCTGCATGCAATCCAGCGCGAAGATGGAGTGTTTCCTGGTTTCTGCGTTCGCGCCCACGATACCAGCCCCAGGCAGGGTCCAACCCACCGCCAAACAAAGCGCCATTCGCGCCTTTGACGGGCAGGAGCTCGGTGCCTAGAGTCCTTGCATGAAGGCGTTCACGGCCGTGGTCGAAAAGTGTCCGGACACCGGACTTTACGTGGGGTACGTGCCGGGCTTCCCGGGCGCCCACTCGCAGGGAAGCTCGTTGGACGAATTGAAACGTAACCTGGAGGAAGTCGTGACCCTGCTGCTCGAAGACGGCGAGCCGTCGCTACAGACTGAATTCGTAGGCACCCAATTCATCCAAGTGGGGTAGGCCATGGGCCGGCTCCCCGTTTTGAAACCGCGCGAAGTGGGCCGCATCCTGCAGTCGCTCGGATTTGTTCTGGTCCGGCAACGCGTCTCGCACCTTCAATATCGTCACCCCGACGGTCGCGGGACCACGGTACCGAATCACGTCGGCCGGGACATTTCCCCCATCTTGCTCCGGCAGATTGCGCGAGACATCGGGATGACGGCGGACGACTTCATCACTACTCCCGGTGAGCCAATGGAACAGGCGCCGTCACCGAAGCCTGTTCCCTAAGGTTCCACCAGCCGCACGTAATCCAGCCCGAACATGTAGCTCTTCACGGCTTTCTCGTTCGCGCCCGTGATTTCCACGCCGAGCTTATGGACGCCGGCGCTCAGGTCGTGCGCCCCGAAGTCCAGCGCGCCCGTCGCCACCACGCCGTCATGGAAAAGGTCGATCGGGCCGCCAAGCGTCTGGCCGTCCAGGCTGAGTTGCACGATGCCGTAATCGATCGCCTTGGTGAGCTGAGCGGTGACTTGGTAACGGCCCGCCTTCGCCACGGGCAACGCGAGTTCGAGCTTGTCGCCCGGTTTGGCGTCGGTCCACCAGAGGTGCGCGCCGTTGCTCCAATTGCCTTCGTAGCCCGACATGTCCTGCTCGGCCGCATTGCCGCCGGTCTTGGACAGGATCTTCAGGCGCTCGCCCTCGAGCGCGCCTTTCACCTTGAAGGCCTGCAAGTCGGCGTCGTTCCAGTAGCCGATGCGTTCGCTCAACGGTTGCGGTTCGTATGCGTCCGTGCCGCCCGGCGTCAGGTACCAATAGACCGTGCTGGCGTAGAGCGTGGGCCGGCTGTTCGGGGTAGTACTTCTCGATGGCGCCCTCGAACGACTTCTGGAAGGGGATGTTGTCGGTGATGTGCCAGCGGTTCACGGAGACGTGGCCCTTGTTGCCCATCGATGATCGTCTGGTTGTGGTAGGCGTTCTGGAAGAGCGTCGGGTTGCACCAGGCGTAGCCGAAGTAGTCCTCGGAGCCGGTGCCGATGGTCGAGGGGAACTTCTCGCCGTCCACGAAGAACTTCTCGTCGCCTTCGCCCCACCAGCCGCCGCGCGGGTTCCAGACGTGCAGCATCACGCCGCAGAACCGGCCGCGGCCCTCGGTCTTGAGCATCGTCCAGTCGATCTTCCGCCGGTCGGGATCGGTCGGCAGGAAGGCGTCGCGATGCCACTTGGCGTGGAAGCGGGCATACCCCGACGCGTCGCCGGCAAGCGGTGCGGTGACGATTTCGAGATCGATCTTCCGGTTCTGCTGGCCGTCGTTGACCAGCGTGATGACCGCGACCTTCGCGAACGGCATGTACCAGTGCGAATACCAGGTGCCGTCTCCGGTCAGGCCGCTGGGCAGCGAGGCGTACTGGTTCGCGCCCGGCGCGGTGCCGAAGAAATCGCCGAGCGGGGCCCACACGCTCGGTTCGTCCTCGCCGTCGAACTGGATTTGCACCGTCCATTCGCGCAGGGCGTTGCGGTCGTCCGGCGTGAACGGCGGCTCCACGCGGGCGCGGATGGTCGTGATCGCCTCCGGCCCGTCCAGCGTATAGACGCAGGTGCCGCCGCCATTGGCAGACATCGAGGTCTTCTTTGACCTCCTCGCCGAGACTGGGCGGCAACGCCGGACCGGGATGGGCGAGGAGCTGATTCGCCTGGTCGAGCGCGGCGTTTTCCGCGGCGCTCAACTCGCGCTTGAACGTCGGCACCTGCGTGCCCTTCGGGTAGGTCGTGTAGTTGAACTGGTAGTACGCGCCCCAGTCCTTGTCGGCGACGATCTTGCACGATTTCTGGTACGGGATCGGCATGTAGTTGTTCCAGCCCATGGCCACGGTGTGGACCAGGGCCGAGCGCGTGAACGGCGCGTTCTTGCCGTCGAAGTACCCGATGAACGGCAGGTCCACCGCCGGCTCGCTCGCGCCGTCGAGGTAGATCCGCACGTGGCCCTCCTTGGGCGCCGCCGACCAGATCCGCCAGATGCAGCCGGGGCCTTCCATCTCGGCGAACACGAACTGGTCGCCTTCCTTGCGGATGATAGCCGTCGCCGTCGCCGTTGGCGTCCCAGTGCGACGTACTTGCCGGTGGCCGCGTCGTACTGGCTGGCGCGGTCGTAGCTGGACCATTGCTCGCAACGCTCGCCCGGCGCGGGCGGAACGGCGAGCTGGGTCAAATCCGTGAGCCGGTGAACGAGGTCAACGTACGTCAGCGGGTTCGCAGCGGAGACGGAGAGCGCGCCGGCCGACGCCCAGGCGAGGAGGCAAAGACGGGTTTTCATGGCTGAACATCGCATGTGTCGCCCGCAGTGAAGCGCGCCGCCCAGACGGATTCAACTCCCGACTGCGCCGGCGGTGTCCCGGGTTGGCGGCGGCAGCGCGGCCGCCCCGCCCGGCCCCGCCGCAGCGGCACAGCCACCCGGTTGACAGCAGGACCGCACCCCGCGGCTTGGCGCCGACCACCCGCTATTTGGCGTGAGTTCATGGGCGCGGCTCGCTAAAACCCCGACGTGCATCTGGCGCACCTCAGGCTCCGTGACTTCCGCAATTACGCGCGGCTGGACGCGGACTTCGCCCCGGGCTTTCACCTCTTGCTGGGCGGCAACGCCCAAGGGAAGACGAATGTCCTGGAGGCGATCTACCTGCTGGCCACCTTGCGCTCGTTTCGCGGCGTCGGCGGCGCCCAGATGGTCCGCCACGGCGAAACCGGCTACTTCGTCGGCGCGCGTGTGCAGGGCGCGGCGCGGGCGGAGATCAAGATGTACTGGTCGGCGGCCGTGCGGCGGTTGAGCCTGAACGAACAACCGGTCCGCAAGCTGACGGACTACCTCGGTGCGTTGCGGGGCGTGGTGTTCTGCACGGAGGATTTGAACCTCGTGAAAGGCCCGGCCGGCCGGCGGCGGCGCTTCCTGGACCTGCTGCTGTCGCAAACGCACCCGACTTACCTGCCGTTATTGCAGCGGTACCTGCGCGCGTTGCGGTCCCGCAACGCCCTGCTCAAGGCGCGCACGGTGGACGACGCGACGCTGGATAGCTTCACGCAGGAGCTGGTCGCCGCCGGCAACCTGCTCCTCGCCGCCCGGCACGAACTGGTGCCGCGACTCTCGGCCCTCACCCGGCTCGCTTACCGGCGGATCGCGCACGATGCCGAGGAATTGCGGCTCGATTACCAGCCCACCGTGAAGACCCACTTCGCGGCCGAGCTGGCGCAAAGCCGCGCCCGTGAACGCGCGTATCGCTCCACGCTCATCGGGCCGCACCGCGACGAACTGCGGCTCCTGCTGGACGAACGGCCGGCCAGCCAGTTCGCCAGCGAAGGCCAGAAGCGCACGCTCGCCATCGCCCTCAAAATGGCGCAGGCGGAGTACCTGACCGGGCTGCACGGCGCGCCACCGATTCTGTTGATCGACGACGTGATGGGCGAGCTCGACGCCACGCGGCGGGCCGGCTTGCTGCCCTTGCTCGAGCGCTCCCACCAGGCCAGCGGCCAGGTGTTCATGACCTGCACGGAGGAAAACTGGCCGCGCGAACTCGGGCGACAATTGCAGCGGTGGGAGGTCAAAGGCGGCACCCTCCGGCGCCAGTCGGAGACCGCGTGAGTCGGCCAGCGGGACCGGGGCCCTGACAGTGTCCCGCTCTCAAATCGTCCGCCGCGCCGCGCCTGAACGGGTCGCCGCGCCGTTCCTAAATGCATTGCTTTTCCGCTCCTAACTCGGTCACTGCTCCATTCCTAAACTTGTGGCTGCGCCGTCCCCACATTGGTGGCTGCGCCGCTGTGTCGGCGCAGGGCGGTGCGGACGCACCGCCCCCACCCAGTCAGGACCTCGCCCCGGCCGCAGCGGCGTTGCGGCTGGCCCGGCAACTGCTTAGTGTCGCCCGCCATGACGACTCTGTTTCCTGTCTCCTGCCGGCGAAGCCGGTGGACATGGGCGCGCGGTTGGATCGGCTGGCTGTCGATCCTGACCGCGACATTTGCGGTTCGGGCCGGCGTGCTGGACCTGTCCGCACCGCTCACGGACGTGACCGCCAACTACGATGGCTTCCAGGTCGCTTGCCGCATCTTCGATCCGGCGCAGGGTCGGGAGTATGTGGACCAAACGGCGTCGTCCACGGTCTTCAGCTTCAGCAACACGGGCGGTGTCGTCTCGTGGACGAGTGGCAATGCCGTCTTCGTCCGAACCTACGATCCGGCGGCGACCAACTGGGTGAGGCTGGACCTGCCTGTGGTCCAGGTGCAGGAGGTGCGCAGTCACCGCGGTCTGGTGGCCTGGAGCGCAGTGGGGAAGGTCGGCTACCTCGTGTACGACTATCCGCGGCACAAGTGGCAAACCGAGACCGTCCCCGCCTCGACGCTCGATTTGCGCTGCGTGGACGGCGTGGTGAGCTGGACCGGCAACAACGCCGTCTTCCTCCGCACTTACGATCCTGCCCTGGGCGCCTGGCAGAAGCTGGACGCCGGTACCGGTGCGACTTTTGACCTGAGCAACACCAACGGGGTGGCGGCTTGGTCGGGAGCAAATGCCGTGCGGGCCCGCACTTACGATCCGCTACGCGGGGTCTGGTCCGGACAGGACACGCCCGGCAGCCCGCTTGGGTTCGGGAACGATTCCGGCCTGGTGGCTTGGAGTTCCGTAAGCACGCTGTTCGCGCAGTTGTTTCATCCGTTGACCGGCCAATGGCTTTCGACGACAACCCGCCCGCTTTCGGGCACCGTCCTCCTCACGGGCATCACCAACGCCACGGCGACCTGGTCGGACGGATTCAACGTCAACCAGCTCGGTTACAATTTCGCCGTCACGAACTGGCACACCCTGCCCACCCGGCCGCTCGCCGCTTTTGCCGTGTCCACGAACGCCGGGCCGCCGCCGCTCACCGTGTATTTCACGGACCTGTCGGTGGGCGCCCTCGCCCGGACGTGGACCTTCGGGGACGGCCAGACCAATACCACGCGCAGCCCGATGCACACATTCACCGGCGTCGGCCGTTACCTGGTCACGCAGACGATCGTCGGCAACGGCGCCACCGTCTCGTTCACGACCAACATCCTGACCGACATCGAGCCTCCCGCCGGCATGGTCACGATCAACGGCGGTGCGACCTTCACCACCAATCGCAACGTCCTCCTGACGCTCGGCGCCGCCGACAACAGCGGCACGGTGGCCCAGATGCGGCTGGGCAACAACGCGACGAACTGGAACGCCTGGGAGCCGTTCGCGACGAACAAGGCTTGGCAGCTCGACGCCGGCGTGACGACGCGGTTCGTCTATGCCCAGTTCCAGGATCCTTACGGGAACTTGTCCGCCGTCGTGAGCGATTCGATCTTTCTCGACACCACCCCGCCGCCGCCGGTCCGGTTCGCGGTCGCCGAAACCAACGTCGTCGAGGGCAACCGCACGTTGACGATCGGCGTGAATCTGGATTACCCGATGAGCAGCCGCGAAGTGCGGGTGGATTGCGTGACCGAGGAACTCACCGCCACCGCGGGCAGCGATTTCACCGCGGCCACCAACACGCTGATCTTCCCGGCGGGCATCACCAACCGCACCGTTTCCGTCACGATCCGGGACGACACCCAGGTGGAGTTGGACGAGGAGTTCCAAGTCGCGTTCCTCAACCCCGTCGATGTCGTGCCGGGGCCGCCCCTCACCGTGACCATCCTCGACAACGATCAGGCCACCCTGAGCTTCACCAGCGATCGGTTCAGCGTGGGCGAAGGCGACGGCACCGGGGTGTTGAACGTCACCTTGAGCGCGCCTTCCGGGCAGACGGTCAGCGTGGCCTACGCCGTCACCAACGGTACGGCCACCGCCGGCCTGGACTTCGTCGCCTTCACGGGGGTTCTCGAGTTCAGCCCGGGTGAGACTTCCAAGCCTGTGGCGGTCCCCATCCTGGACGATCTCCTGGACGAACCGACGGAAACGGTGCTGGTCAAACTGAGCAGTCCCACCAACGCCATTCTGGGCAACCCCGCCACGGCCACGCTGGAAATCCTCGACAACGACCCGCCCACCGTGAATTTCGGCGCCGCGGATTATCGCGTGGGCGAGAACGCCGGAAGCGTCACGATCGATGTCTATCTCACCAAGCCGTACGCCCAGACGATCTTCGTGGACTACGCGACGGCGGACGGGACGGCCACGGCCGGACAGGATTACCTGCCCATGACCGGCACGCTGATCTTTTCACCCGGCCAGACCAACCGCACCTTCCTCGTGACCATCCTGCCGGACACGAAGGTCGAGCCGGAGGAAACCATCGGCCTCCAACTCGGTGGCTACGTAAACGTCACCCCGGGCGACCGCGCCCAGGCGACGCTGACCGTGGTGGACGACGATGCCCTTTCGCTGACCGCGCTGGGCTTTACCGGGACCGGGGCCTTCCGACTTCGGCTCACCGGTCCGGCGGGTGGCCAGGTGGTCTTGTCGGCCAGCCCGGACTTGAGCACCTGGACGGATTTGAAGACTCTGGGGATCCCGACCGGCACGGTCGAGTACGAGGACGCCACGGCGGTGGGGACCGGTACCCGCTACTACCGCGCCCGGTCAGCCCCTTGAGCGGCGGCCCCGACCTGCGAGTCCGCCGCACGGCGCCGACACAGCGGCGCCCTACCGTGGTAAAGACCGACCTGCGCCCCACCGTGGTACAGGCCGAGCTGCGCCCCACCGTGGTAGAGGCCGAGCTGCGGCTCGGCCCAGTGGGTGCCAAGGCAGATGCGTCCTACCCCGGCAAGACCGACCTGCGCCCCCGCCACACGGCGCCGACACAGCGGCGCCCTACCCCGTGTAGCGGCCGACCTGCACCTTCCCGTGGTAGAGGCCGAGCTGCGGCTCGGCCCAGTGGGTGCCAAGGCAGATGCGCCCTACCCCCGCATGCCCGACCTGCGCCCCCGCCACACGGCGCCGACGCAGCGGCGCCCTACCGCGGTGGAGGCCGAGCTGCGGCTCGGCCGAGTGGGTGCCAACGAAGTTGCGTTCAAACACGGTAGGGCCGCGTTGTGCCGCGGCCACATGCTTTGGCTTCCCCTTGATCCCGATTCATGCCATGAAACCGGGGCAGTTGTATGGAGGGTTCCGCAAAGACACCGTGCCGTTCCACACCCGCCAGAGGGGTCCATGTCACCCTGGGCGGTCCCAACTGGGTTTTCCTGACCGTCTGCACCGACCAACGACAGCGCTGGCTGGCCCAATCCGTCGTCCACCTAACCTTGCACGCGCTCTGGGAGCACACCGCCACCGCCTGGTTGGTGAGCGATTACCTGCTCATGCCGGATCATTTGCACTTGTTCTGCGCGCCTCGCGATCTGCGGTTCACGATCGAGCGCTGGATTGCCTTTTGGAAGGATCGTTTCACGCGGGAACAGCCGGGCTTGGGCAGGTTCCAACGCGGCGGTTTTCACCATCGCCTCCGCCGCGAGGAGAGTTATGCCCAAAAGTGGCAATACGTGCGGGAGAACCCGGTTCGCCAAGCGTTGGTTTCGCGGCCGGAAGATTGGCCGTATCAGGGTCGCGTCCACGAAATCCACTGGTGATGCGAGATGGATGCTCCGCGGTCGAAGCCGGCAGGCGCCGACACAGCGGCGTCCTACCGCGTGGTAGAGGCCGAGCTGCGCCTCGGCCCAGTGGGTGCCAAGGCAGATGCGTCCTACCCCGGCAAGACCGACCTGCGCCCCCGCCACACGGCGCCGACACAGCGGCGCCCTACCGCGTCGTAGAGGCCGAGCTGCGGCTCGGCCCAGTGGGTGCCAAGGCAGATGCGTCCTTCCCCGGCAGGACCGACCTGCGCCCCCGCCACCCGGCGCCGGCACAGCGGCGCCCTACCGCGGTAGCAGCCGAGCTGCGTCTCGGCCGAGTCGGTGCCAAAGCAGCGGGGTCCTACCCCGGCAGGCCCGACCTGCCCCCCCGCCACACGGCGCCGACGCAGCGGCGCCCTACCCCCGGGTAGAGGCCGAGCGGCGCCCTACCGCGGTGTAGAGGCCGAGCTGCGGCTCGGCCCGGTGGGTGCCAAGGCAGATGCGTCCTACCCCGGCAAGACCGACCTGCCCCCCCGCCACATGGCGCCGACACAGCGGCGCCCTACCGCGTGGTAGAGGCCGAGCTGCGGCTCGGCCGAGGGGGTGCCAAGGCAGATGCGTCGTACCCCGGCAGGACCGACCTGCGCCCCCGCCACCCGGCGCCGGCACAGCGGCGCCCTACCGCGTGGTAGAGGCCGACCTGCGGCTCGGCCGAGGGGGTGCCCAGCAGGATGCGCCCTGCCGCAGTCGCTGTGCACGAAGACGCACAGTTGCCCTCCCCGCCGGCGAGAATACGATTTGACCTGGAAGCTGGCGGCCGGTAGTAAATGCGACGAATCGAACGCCACTGACTAGTCAACAACGAAGCTATGAAACTGACGCAACTGCGCAAGACCCGGGCAGGATCGGGGTTCACTCTCATCGAGCTCCTGGTCGTCATCGCGATCATCGCCATTTTGGCCGGCATGCTCCTTCCCGCCCTGGCACGCGCCAAATCGAAGGCCACCGGCATTCTGTGCATGAACAACGGCAACCAGATCATGAAGGCCATTTTCATGTACGGGGGCGACAACTCAGATTTCTTCCCGCCCAACCCGGACGATGGCACCGTCACTGCGGGACATAACTGGTGCCCTGGCAGCGCCGGACCCGGCCAAGGACAAGAGTTCAACAAGGATATCCTACGCGACAAGAACGCCGCCCTGCTGGCCGATTATTGCGGCAACAGCGTGGATATTTTCCACTGCCCGGCGGACAAACGCACGGGCCTTTACCAAGGCACCGACCCCAACATGAAGGGCAAGCGCGTGCCGAATGCCCGCTCGGTTTCGATGAGCCAGGCCGTGGGGACCATTTGCCCCGGCTTCGACGGGGGCAGCGGCCACAGCGGCGCCCCGCGCCTGTCCACCAACGGTCCGTGGCTGGACGGCAATCACAGCAACCGCCGCAACGCTCCGTGGCGGACCTTCGGCAAGCAGTCGGATATGACCGTGCCGGGACCCACCCAGACGTTCACCATCATCGACGAGGAACCGCTCAGCTTGAACGACGGCGGCTTTGGCACTTCCTGCGGCATCGCCCGTTGGGTGGACTTCCCCAGCACGGCTCACGGCATGGCCTGCGGCATCGCCTTCGCCGACGGACACTCCGAAATCCACAAGTGGAAGGACGGCGTCGGCACGCCGGTCAAGAACAAGGCGCTCCCGTCCAACACGCCGGTGAACAAGATCGACGTGAACTACATGGCCAGCATCAGTTCCGCCCGCGCGAACTGATCGCGACTCCCATCTTCTCCCAGTCAGGCGCACCGTGAGGTGCGCCTTTTTCGTTTCCCGCCGGGAGGGCGAAGCTCCCGTCGAGCCGGGCCAATCTCAACCGCCAAGCCGCCGAGGCGCAGAGATTGAATTAGGAACCCAGGAAAGCCGGAAAACAAAGTCACGGCTCCGCGGAAGCGTCGCCCTACCGTCCGGCGGAGCGCCGCTTTCCCAAGTGGCTCACGACGCCAGGAAAGCCGGAAGCTGGGGGCGAGGTAGGGCGGGCTGGGAGAGCGCGCCCTACCCGGAGTTGGCAATCGGCAATCCGAACGGCTCCCGGGAGGGTCTGCCCTACCGGCCCGGTTTGACGGCGCTCCCCAGTCCACTTCGGTTTTCGGTTCGGTTTTCGGGTTGAATCCGCAGCGCAGCCAAAGCACGCTTCATCCGTTGTTGGACGAGCGATGACGACCATTCCTGCCATCCAAGTCCGGTTGTCCGCGGAAGCGATCACGGCCTTCTGCCGGCGTTGGGGACTGGCTCGCTTGGAGATCTTCGGCTCGGTGCTCCGTGCTGACTTCCAGCCTGGCAGCGACGTGGACTTTCTCTACACCCCCGGTCCAAGCTTCAAGCGCGAACAGGCTTTGGGGCCATGGGGACAAAACCGGATGGCCGGGGAACTGGCCGGGATCGTGGGCCGGCCCGTGGATTTGATCGAGCGTCGGCACATCGAACACCACCGGAACTGGATCCGCCGCGCACACATCCTCCAAACCGCGCAACCGCTCTATGTGGAGGGATGAAGCCACCGCGGCTGACATTCTGCTGGCTGCGAAAGCGGTGCAGGATTTTGTCGGCGGAATGTCCCAGGAACGATTCCTCGCTGATTTCAAGACCCAGTGCGCGGTCCTCCAGCAGCTCATCGTGCTGGGCGAGGCGGCCAAGCGGTTGTCGGTGGAATTCAGGGCCAGACACGACCAGATTCCTTGGTCCAGCATCGCCGGTCTGCGGGACCGCTGTGTTCACGGATACGACCAGGTGGACCTGGAAATCGTGTGGCAGGTCACGCAGGAACACGCGCCAAAGCTGGCCCGATACCTTGCCGCCGTGCTGCCGAAACCACCGCCCGGGGAACCTGGCTGACGCGACGAAGCCGGTAAAGCTTCCTCGCTTGGCAGCGCCACGGTTTGGCGGTTTCATTCCCGCCATGAAAGCCCGCGCCTGGTTGCTCCCGGTCTTCGCCCTCGTTTCCGCTGCCGCTGCCGAGCCGGCTCGTGTCTGGGAAACCAATCTCGTCATCCCCACCTACCTCGCGGCGCCGCCGTCGCCGGTGCCGCGATTCTACGAGGGGCGAACCTACCAGGGCGCCAAGGCCACGTTCTATCCGTATCCCGTCCAGGACGTGCTCACGGACGTCAAATCGAACGTCACCTACCGGGCGCTGTTCCTCGAAAACCAATACCTCCAGATCGCCGTCCTGCCCGAGTTGGGCGGACGCATCTTCTCCGCGGTGGACAAGGCGAACGGCTACGACTTCTTCTATCGCCAGCACGTCATCAAGCCGGCCCTGATCGGGATGCTTGGTGCGTGGATCAGCGGCGGCGTGGAGTGGAACGTGCCGCACCATCATCGCGCCACGAGCTTTTCGCCGGTGGATTGCACCACCACGACCAACGCCGACGGCAGTGCCACGATCTGGGTGGGCGAGATCGAATTGCGCTCCCGGATGAAATGGCTGGTCGGGATGACGCTTTACCCGGATCGCAGCTACCTCGAGCTGACCTGCAAGATGTTCAACCGGACGCCGTTTGCCTGGCCGATGCTGTTCTGGATCAATGCCGCCGTGCACGCGAACGAGAACTACCAGGTCATCTTTCCGCCCGGCACCGAATGGGCGGCCCAGCACGCGAAACCGGAGTTCGCGAGTTGGCCGATTGCGCACCAGGTCTATGGCGGCACCGATTACACGCGCGGCGTCGATATCAGTTGGTGGAAGAACCATCCCAACCCGGTGTCGTTCTTTGCGTGGAATTACGAGGACGACTGGTTCGGCGGCTACGACCACGGCAAGGAGGCAGGGGTCGTGCAGGTGGCGGACCACCACGTCGCGCCAGGGAAGAAATTCTTCGAGTGGGGCAACGGTCCGGAAGGCGAAATGTGGTCGAAGATTCTCACGGACGAAGACGGCCCGTATCTGGAACTCATGGCCGGCGCGTGGTCGGACAACCAGCCGGACTACAGTTGGATTCAGCCCGGCGAGACGCGCGAGTGGCAGCACTGGTGGTATCCGATTCGCAACCTGGGCGGCGTGAAAGCGGCGAACCGCGATCTGGCGGTGAACCTGGAGGTGACCAACCACGTCGCGAAGATCGCCGTGAACGCGACGAAGGGAGTCAAAGACGCGCGCGTGCGATTAGCGATGGGGAGCGCGGGCGTCGCGCCCGCTCCGGTTGGCGTCGCGCCAACCGCTCCGGGGGACACCCCGAGCATCCAGCCTTCCAGCGAGGACGCCGGGCGGGCGGGCGCGGGACGGATGGGCTCCCCCCGCTTTCTCTTCGACCATGCCGTGGACCTGGACCCGGCCAAGCCTTTCGCTGCCACGGTCGCACTGGAAGGCGACGCGTCGCCGGAAGATCTGCGTCTCTCGATTTGCGATACCGACGGCAAGGAACTGGTCGCCTATCAGCCTGCCAAGCCCAAAGGCACACCGAAGCCCAGGCCGGTCGAACGTCCCAAGTCGCCGAAGGACTACGCGAGCACGGATGAACTCTACTTCACCGGCCAACGCATCGAGCAGCTCTACAGCCCGTCGTTCGAGGCGCGGCCTTATTATGAAGAAATCCTCCTCCGCGATCCGGGCGATTACCGGGCCAACACTGCCCTCGGTGTCCTGCTCTGCAAACAGTGGCGCTGGGAGGAGGCGGCGCGATACCTGAGCCATGCCGTCGCCCGAGCCACGGCGAACTACATCCGGCCCCAGGATGGCGAGGCGTTCTACTACCTGGGCGTGGCGCGGCGCGCTCAGGACCGTTGCGAGGATGCGGCCGACGCTTTTGCGAAAGCCGTCTGGAGCGACGCATGGCGGACCCGCGCAGCATTGTCGATTGCGGAAATCCATTGCGCTCGCCGGGAGTTCAGGTCAGCGCGCGCTGCCCTCGCTCCGGTCCCGGGCAGCACCCCGTTCGATCCCCGAACGTGGTGCTTGCGCGCGACGATCAGCCGGCATTTGGATGACCGGCAGGACGCGATGGTCTGGGCCAACCTCGCTCACCAAAGGGACCCGCTCGATACCCTGGCCTGGAACGAACTGGCCTTGGAGCGGCGGATGGGCGAGACCGACGAGCCCTACAACCGGACGCTGGCAGAGTTGGCTCAGGTGATGCACAGAGACACCCAGTCGCACCTCGAACTGGCGATCGACTACGAAAGCCTCGGCTTGTGGGATGAAGCCATCGAAGTGCTGCAGCGCGTCGTGAACCCGCAGTATCGCGACGCCCAGCCACTCCCGCTCTACCACCTTGCTTACTGCGTGGAGGAGGCCGGACGCGTCCAGGAAGCGGCGGCGCTGTTCAAGCAGGCCTCGCGGCAACGACCCGATCTGTGCTTCGCCAACCGGTTTGAGGAGGAGCGGATTCTCCGCCGGGCGCAGGAGGTCAACCCGGACGATGCCAACGCGCCCTACCTCCTCGGCTGTCTGCTTTACGACAACCAACCTGAGAACGCCGTCAAGGCCTGGGAGGAATCCCGCCGGCGCAACAGCCAATTCGCCTTCACCCACCGCAACCTTGGCCTCGCCTACGCCCAGTACGAACACGACGTCCCCAAAGCCATCGCCAGCCTGGAGCAGGCGGTCGAGCTCGACCCGAACGAGCCGCGGTTCTTTTACGAGTTGGACCGCGAGTACGAGGCGAACGGCACGGCGGTCGCCAAACGCCTTGCCCGCTTGCTCGAACATCAGGAAGTGGTGGCCCGGCGCGACGATGCGCTGACGCGCGAGATCGAGCTGCTGATTGTCGCTGGACTAACCGACCCGCCGAAGCTGGACCGGGCGGTCGAGCTGTTGACCACGCACCATTTCCGGAACTGGGAGGGCAGCGGCCAGATTCACAACGTCTATGTCGATGCCCTGCTGGCGCGCGGCCAGGTCCGGCTCGGGGCGGGCCAGGCTGGCGATGCCCTGAAGGACTTCCAGGCGGCGTTGGAATACCCGGACAATCTCGAGGTCGGGCGCGCCCGGCGCTCGCCGCGCGCCGCCCAGATTCAGTATCGCATCGGCACCGCTCAAGCGGCGCTCGGCGACTCCGGATCGGCCAGGGCGGCGTTTGAGAAGGCGGCGGCCGGACGGGGCGGCGGCGGTTCGGAGGCGGATTACTTCCGGGCATTGGCCCTGCAGAAACTCGGTCGCGACGCGGACGCCACGCCGCTCTTCGAACGGTTGGTGAGAACCGGTGAAGGCCAGCTCGCCCGCGACGAGCAGCCCGATTACTTCGCCAAGTTCGGCGAGAAACAGAGCGAGCGGGTGCGGCAGGCCGACGCGCATTACCTCATGGGCCTGGGTCGCCTGGGTTTGGGGGAAACGGCGCGAGCGGACGCGGAATTCAGCCAGGCGCGGGAACTTCACCCGGCGCGCCTCGGCGCGGCCGGCCCGATGACGCGGCCTTGATTGGTGCGGGCGGCGGGTCGGGTCGAGACGGCCCAAAAGAACCGGGGCGGTCTTGCGACCGCCCCAGCACAACGCTACAGCAGGTAACCAACAAACCTCCGGCTTCAGGCCGGTTTCCAAGTCGAAATCAGCCGCATATACTGTGCCCGTTCGAATGCACTTGGATCGGGGCATTTCTGCTGGCTCATCGAGCCTTTCATCTGCGCCACCGACTCGTATTCGTGCTCTTCCATCCACTGCTTCAACTCCTGCTCGATCACGGCGATGTGCGCCATGCCTTTGCGGAGCAGGACGGAGCAGAGCATGGTCACATCCGCGCCGGCCATGAGCATCTTGAGCGTGTCGAAGGCGGTGTGGATGCCGCTGGTGGCGGCGAGGCTGGCCTGCACGCGACCGAACAGGATCGCCACCCAGCGCAAGGGCAGGCGCCGCGCCTGCGGGGTGCTGAGCAGAATGCTGTGTTCGACTTCGAGATTCTCCAGGTCGATGTCCGGCTGATAGAACCGGTTGAACAACACCAGGCCGTCCGCGCCGGCGGTGTCGAGCTTCTTGGCCATGTTGGCCATGTTGCTGAAGAAGGGGCTGAGCTTGACGGAGACGGGAATCTGGACCGCCTTTTTGACGCTCTTGAGGATGTCGATATAGGTGTTCTCCACCTGGGCACCGGTCAGGTCCAGGTCGGTGGGGATGTAATAGATATTCAGTTCGAGCGCGTCGGCGCCCGCCTCTTGAATCTTCTTCGCGTAATCCGTCCAGCCGCCGACGGAGGCGCCGTTGAGGCTGGCGATGACGGGCAGTTTGGTCGCCCGCTTGGCCTGGACGATGTGTTCCAGGTAATCGTCCGGGCCCAGGCGGAAGTCACCCACTTGCGGGAAGTAACTCAGCGATTCGGCGTAGCTCTCCGTGCCCTGTTCGAGCATGGCGTTGAGTTCCGCGTCTTCGCGCTTGAGCTGTTCCTCGAAGACCGAGGGCAGAACGATGGCGCCGGCGCCGGCGTCCTCGGCGCGCTTGATTTCATCGAGCTCGCGGGTGAGCGGGCAGGCCGACGGCATGAGCGGGCTGCGCAGTTTCAGGCCCAGGTAAGTCGTGCTCAGATCCATAGCAATTCCTTGAGGTTTGAGTGAACAGGTAAGGGAGGGCTGCCGGCGCCTCCGCAGGGAAGCGCCGGCGGCCGGTCAATTCAGGCGTTCTCCGACGTGGCGGCGGTGACGGTGACGGCTGGCGCGCCGTTGCCGGAGCCTTTCCGGGCGGCCATGTAGGAGTAGAGCTGCCACCGGGCTTCGGCGTCCACCTGGGCGGCCTCGAAGAAGCGCTTGGCGTCGTCGGGCTTGCTCTTGGTGAGCATCTTGAACCGGTTCTCGGCCAGCATATAGTCGGCGACCTTCATTTTCGCCGCCTGGGAATCGAGCTGGAGCGGATTCTCGCCGGCCTCGGTGCGGCGGGGGTCATACCGATAAAGCAGCCATTGGCCGGACTCGACCGCCATGCGTTGGTGGCGCATGCCCACGCCGCGGTCGAGGTCGATGCCGTGCGCGATGCAATGCGAGTAGGCGATGATCAGCGACGGGCCGGGATAACTCTCGGCCTCGATGAAGGCCTTGAGCGTCTGCTCGTCCTTGGCGCCCATGGCCACGCTGGCGACATAGACATTGCCGTAGCTCATCGCGATGAGCCCGAGATCCTTCTTGCGCCCCGGTTTGCCGCCGGCGGCGAACTTGGCCACGGCTCCGCGCGGCGTCGATTTCGACGCCTGGCCGCCGGTGTTGGAATAGACCTCGGTGTCCATCACCAGCAGGTTCACGTCCCGGCCGCTGGCCAGCACGTGGTCGAGCCCGCCGTAGCCGATGTCATAGGCCCAGCCGTCGCCGCCGAAGCCCCAGACACTCTTGCGCGCGAGCGTGTCCGCGACGCCACCCAGCATCTTGGCCTCGCTGCCGGTCATACCCTTGAGTTTCGCCTTCAGGGCGGCGATGCGCTCGCGTTGCTCGTAAATGCCGGCTTCGTCGCGTTGGCTGGCGTTCAACAGGCCGTTGACGAGGTCGTCGCCCAGTTGGGGCGCGAGGCGCTTCACGAGTTCCTTGGCGAACTCCATCTGCTTGTCGATCGAGGCGCGGAAGCCGAGCACGAACTCGGCCGTGTCCTCGAAGAGCGAGTTGTTCCAGGTCGGGCCGCGGCCGTTGTGGTCCACGCAGTACGGCGTGGTCGGGAGGTTGCCGCCGTAAATCGAGGAACAGCCGGTGGCGTTGCCGATGACCATGCGATCGCCGAACAACTGGGTCACCATCTTGATGTACGGCGTCTCGCCGCAGCCGGCGCACGCGCCGGAGAACTCGAACAGCGGCCGCATCACCTGCTGCTGGCGGAGCTGGGTGACCTTGACCTTGCGGCGGTCGAGATCGGGAATCTTCATGAAGAAGTCCCAGTTCGCCCGCTCGGGGACCCGCAACGGCGCCTGCGGGCTCATGTTGATGGCCTTCAGCCGCGGCTCGCTCTTGTTCTTGGCCGGGCAGACATCCACGCAGAGCACGCAGCCGGTGCAATCCTCGGGCGCGACCTGGATGGTGTATTTCATGCCCTTCCACTCCGGCGATCGCGCGTCGGTGGACTTGAACGTATCCGGCGCATTCGCCAGCGCCGCGGGCTCGTACGCCTTCGCCCGGATCGAGGCGTGCGGGCAGACGGCCGCGCACTTGCCGCACTGGATGCAGGTCTTCTCGTCCCAGACCGGAATCTCGATGGCGAGGTTGCGCTTCTCGTACTGCGCGGTCGCGGTGGGGAACGTGCCGTCCGCCGGGAACGCGCTCACGGGCAGCAGTTCGCCGTCGCCGCCATAAATGCGGCCCAACGTCTCGCGGATTTCCTTCGGCGCGTCGCCGCTGAAGGGCGAGGGGAGCTCCTCGGTGCTGGTGGCCTGGGCGGGCACCTTCACTTCGTGCAGGTTGGCGAGCGTCTGATCGACGGCGGCGATGTTCTTCTTCACCACCTCCTCGCCTTTCTTGCCGTAGGTCTTTTTGATCGTCTTCTTGATCTGCGCGATCGCCTCGTCGCGGGGCAGCACGCCGGACAGGGCGAAGAAGCAGGTCTGCATGATCGTGTTGATGCGCGCGCCCATGCCGGTTTCGTGGGCGACCTTCATGGCGTCGATGACGAAGAACCGGGCCTTCTTCTTGATCAGGCCGTCCTGCACCGGGCGCGGCAGCTTGGACCAGACTTCGTCCGCCGCGTAAGCCGTGTTGAGCAGGAATGTGCCGCCGGTGGCCAGCGGCTTGAGCATGTCGTAGCGCTCCAGGAACACCGGTTGGTGACAGGCCACGAAGTTCGATTTGCTGACCAGGTAGCTGGACGGGATGTTGTTCGGGCCGAAACGCAGGTGCGAGACCGTGATGGCGCCGGCCTTCTTCGAGTCATAGACGAAGTATCCCTGCGCGTAGTTGTCCGTCTCCTCGCCGATGATTTTGATCGAATTCTTGTTGGCGCCGACGGTGCCGTCCGAGCCCAGGCCGTAAAACAACGCGCGCACCACGTTGGCCGGTTCGATCGAGAACTCCTCGTCGTACGCGAGGCTGAGGTGCGTCACGTCGTCGTGGATGCCCACGGTGAAGTGGTTCTTCGGCTTGGCGCTGGCCGCGTTGTCGAAGACGGCCTTGATCATGGCCGGCGTGAATTCCTTCGAGGACAGCCCGTAGCGCCCACCCACGACCCGGGGCACCGCCTGGAGCTTGCCCCAGCCGTTGGCCACGCCTTCGGCCAGCCCCGCGACGACGTCCAGGTGAAGCGGCTCACCCGTCGCGCCAGGCTCCTTCGTGCGGTCGAGCACGGAGACCGTTTTCGTCGTCGCCGGCAGCGCCTCCATGAACCGTTGAATGTCGAAGGGCCGGTAAAGCCGGACCTTCAACACGCCGCACTTGCCGCCCTGCTCGTTGAGGAATTTGACCGTCGCCTCCGCCGTATCGCCGCCGGAACCCATGACGACCAGGACGTTGGTGGCGTCGGGGGCGCCCACGTATTGGAAGAGCTGGTATTGCCGGCCGGTCAGTTTCGCAAAGGCGTCCATCGCCTGCTGCGTGATCGCCGGGCAGGCCGCGTAGAACGGATTGCAGCGTTCGCGGGCCTGAAAGAAGACGTCCGGGTTTTGGGCCGTGCCCCGCAGGATCGGATGCTCGGGGTTCATCGCGCGTTGGCGATGCGCCAGGACAAAATCCTCGTTGATCATCCCGCGCATGATGTCCTCCGTCACCATCTCGATCTTCGAGACTTCGTGGGACGTGCGGAAACCGTCGAAGAAATGCAGAAACGGCACGCGCGCTTCGAGTGTGGCCGCCTGGGCAATCAGCGCGAAATCCATCGCCTCCTGCACCGAGGCCGAGCTGAGCAGCGCAAAGCCGGTGCCGCGCGCGAGCATGACGTCGCTGTGATCCCCGAAGATGGACAGCGCGTGGGTGGCAATCGTGCGGGCGGTGACGTGGAAGACCGTGGCGGTCAACTCGCCCGCGATTTTGAACATGTTCGGGATCTTGAGCAGCAGGCCCTGGGAAGCGGTGAAGGTACAGGTCAGGGCCCCGGTTTGCAGCGCGCCGTGGACGGCGCCCGCCGCCCCGGCCTCGCTCTGCATCTCGACCACGGAGGGAATGGTGCCCCAGAGGTTCTTGACCCCTTCGGAAGCCCACTGGTCGCACCACTCGCCCAGATTCGAGGACGGGGTGATCGGGTAAATGCCCATCACCTCGTTGCAGCGGTACGCGACGTAGGCAACAGCCTCGTTGCCATCAATGGTTGCAAAGACTTTCATGGTCCAATTCGATTTCGAGCGTTAAGCCTGGGCCGGTCCGGCCGGAGGGCCGACCGCCAGGCGGTCATGTGCGAGCGGGGGCACCGGATCGGTCTCGATGAAAGCAGCGGGCGCCGTAGCCACTCATCCGCGATTAGAATCTGCCCGCCCACCCGGCCTCGCTCCACATGCCTTGGCGAGTCCTAGCCCTTTTTTGCGATGAGCCGGGTGAAAGGCGGTCATAAGACTTGGGGGCGCGGGGAACCCCTGGCGGGGGGCGAGGCGGGGCTGGCGGCGGTGACGGACGGCTCGCTGCTGCCGGGCCGGTTGCCGTCGTCCGGTTACCGGGCGGGGCCACCGGCATGACGGCGGCGGATGGAACTGCTCCGCTCCGCCGGCCGATAACGGCCCACGTTCAGCCGCGCCTGACGCCGAACAAGTTCCGATTGCATGGCTCGGATTGCCCCCGGCCACAGGCGACGCAGGAGGCAGGACTTCTCCGCCCGCGAACCGGCTGGAACAATCCGCTTCCCGTGATTTGCGTATCGCCAGCAGGACGACTACCGATGCTCCCGTATGGATCCGATCCAAGTTCCGCCCGCGGGCGGCAGCCAGGTCAACGTTCTCGGCATTCCGATGGTGATTCGCCTCCATGGTCGCGACACCGGCGGCGTGATCAGCGTGGTCGAATCGCACGACGTGCCCGGAGGCGGCCCGCCGCCGCACATCCACCATCGCGAGGACGAGACGTTTCAGGTTCTCGAAGGCGAATACGAGTTCGTGGTTGGCGGCAAGGCCATCCGCACCACGCCGGGCACGACGCTCTTTGCGCCGCGCGGCGTCCCGCACACCTACCGTTACCTTGGCCAAACACCGGGCCGGCTGATGTGCGTCATCACGCCGGCGGGCTTCGAGGGGTTCTTCGAGGAGATCGGCGCGCTGAGTCCGCCGCGGCCGCAGGACGTCCCGCGCGTGACGGAGATTGCGAGGCGGTTCGGGCTGGAGATTCTGCCGCCACCGGGCGCTTGAGGCGCGGTTCGATCTGCGCTGCCCGGAACCGAAGGCCCCGCGCTTGACACCGGCGCAAACCGGGATAAAGTTTCGCTAACTCTCATCATAACCAATACGGAAAGGATCGAGCATGTCACTACGATTGGGCGATGTCGCCCCTAATTTTTCGGCCCCGACCACCGAGGGGACGATTGATTTTCATCAATGGCTCGGCAATTCCTGGGGCGTCCTCTTTTCGCATCCGGCCGATTACACGCCGGTTTGCACCACCGAACTCGGAACCGTGGCCCGGACCAAAGGCGAATTTGACAGACGGAACGTCAAGGTGATCGGGCTCAGCGTGGACCCGCTGGAATCACACCAAGGCTGGCTCAAAGACATCAGCGAGACGCAATCCGTGGCGGTGAATTTTCCGGTCATCGCCGACGATAGCCGGCAGGTCGCCACTGCGTATGACATGATTCATCCGAACGGGAACGGCACGGGAACGGTGCGGTCGGTGTTCGTCATCGGGCCGGACAAGAAAGTCAAACTGACCCTGACCTACCCGGATGAAACCGGGCGCAATTTCAGCGAAATCCTGCGGGCCATTGATTCGCTGCAACTGACGGCCAGTCACCGGGTGGCCACGCCGGCGGACTGGCAGCAGGGGCAGGACTGCATCGTCTTGCCCGGGCTGTCCGACACCGAAGCGGAGACACTGTTTCCCAGCGGCGTTCGCACAGTGAAGCCGTATCTCCGCTACACGCCGCAACCATCCAGCAATCCGAACCGGGCGCTTTGGGAAAAGGGCGACTTCACCCGGATTGCGGCGAGCATGCGCGAGAGCGGCGAGGCGTTCGTCCGGAGGCTCGGCATCACCAGCGGGCTCAAGGTTTTGGACCTCGGCTGCGGCGATGGCACGACGGCGATTCCGGCGGCGAAACTCGGAGCGGACGTGTTGGGAGTAGATATCGCGCGAAACCTGGTGGCGGCAGGAAACCGACGTGCCCAGGAGCACGGCCTCACAAACTGCAGGTTTCAGGATGGCGATGCGACCCATTTGCGCGAGCTGGCGGACCAGTCGTTTGACCTCGTCGTAAGTATGTTTGGCGCCATGTTTGCGCCCCGGCCGGTTGATGTGGCCCGAGAAATGGTGCGCGTCACCCGGCCCGGGGGCCGGATCGTCATGGGGAACTGGATTCCCGGCGATCCAACCATGGTAGCGCAACTTCTGAAGATCAGTTCCGCCTACGCGCCGCCCCCGCCGCCAGGCTTCATCAGCCCGATGCTGTGGGGTATCGAGAAGGAGGTGATCGAGCGCTTCGCCTCCGTAGGCGCTCCGAAGGAGAACCTCTCCTTCGTCCGAGAGACCTATACATTCAACTTCCCCGGCACTCCGGCGGAATACGTCGCCGCATTCAGAAGGTATTACGGACCCACCATGAATGCGTTCGCTGCCGCGGAAGCGAACGGCCTCGCGGCGGATTTGCAGAGGGAGCTGGAGACTCTGTTCATCAGCCAAAACAGAAGCTCCCACAAGGCAGTCACCTCCATCCCCGCCACCTTCCTGCGCGTTACGGTCACCGTGCCCGGACGCGAGCCAATCAAAACCGAGCCCAAGGCAAAACCGCCTCACGCCCAGCTCATAGAGATGGCCACGGCCCACTGGACGTCGCGGATCGTTCACGTCGCGGCCAGACTGGGTCTGGCGGATCACCTTGCGGCTGGACCGATGAGCGCTGATGAACTGGCCGGGCCAACCGGCACCCACGCCCCGTCGCTCTACCGGCTCCTGCGCACGTTGGCGCACTTTGGTCTCCTCAGCGAAGAGGGCGGACGGCGGTTCACCCTGACTCCCTTGGGCGAGGCGCTGAAGAAGAACGCCCCCGGCGCCGCGCGAGCCACGATCCTCACCCTCGCGAGCGACTGGTGCGCGAACGGTTTTAGGGAATTGCTCTATTCGGTGCAAACCGGAAAGAGCGGCGTGGAGAAATACCTGGGCATGCCCGTCTTTGATTGGTTCGCGAAGCATCCCGAAATGGCGTCTCTGTTCAGCGAGACCATGGTTGGGTTTCACGGAGCAGAGGCGGTGGCGGTGGCCGCGGCGTACGATTTTTCCAAATTCAAAACCATTGTGGACGTGGGCGGCGCCACGGGACATTTGCTGACCACGGTCCTCAGCCATGCGCCCGAGGCCCGCGGAATCCTCTATGATGTCCCGCACGTGGTGCGCGAGGCGCCGGCGCTGATTCAATCGCGCGGTCTGACGGGTCGCGTGACAGTCGAGGGCGGCAGCTTCTTCGAACGCGTTCCAAGCGGCGACGCCTATCTGCTCTCGCACGTCATCCACGATTGGAGCGAAGCGCAGTGTCTTACGATTCTGGGCCATTGCCGGCGCGCGATGAACCCCGGCGGCCGATTGCTGCTCCTCGAGATGGTGCTGCCACACGGCAACGCGCCGCATCCCGGCAAGGTCCTCGACATGATGATGCTCGTCGGTCCGGGCGGACAGGAACGGACGGAGGAGGAATACGGCAAGCTGCTCGCCAAGGCGGGATTCCGGCTGACCCGCGTCGTGCCGACGGAATCCGCCGCAAGCATTATTGAAGCGGAGCCGGTGGTGTCCGAACCCGAGGCGGAGGCATTGGTTCCCGAGAGCGCGCGCGAAGTGAAGCCGCAGCCGGGCGACACGCTGCAACCGGCTGAGGTCGCGCCGAGTCCCTCAGCCATTCTGCAAACCGCCTTCGGTTTCTGGAATTCCAAGGTCCTGCTCACAGCCGTCGAACTCGGGCTGTTCAGCAAACTCGCCGGGCGCCGTCTCACCGGAACCGAACTGGGCGCGGAACTGCAGTTCCACCCGCGTGCCATCGCCGATTTCTTTGACGCCCTCGTCGCGATGAAGTTCCTCGGCCGCGATGGCGACGGCCCGCGGGCGAGATATTTCAACACCCCCGAGGGTTCCCTCTTCCTCGACGAAGCCAGCCCGCGCTACATCGGGGGCATCCTGACCATGCTCAACGGGCGGCTGTTCAAGTTCTGGAACGATCTTCCCGAGGCCCTGCGGACCGGCCGGCCACAGAACGAGATCAAGCACAATCAAAGGGGCATGTTCGAGGAACTCTACGCGGACCCACCCCGGCTGGAACAATTCATGGGTGCGATGACCGGCCTCTCGCGGATCAACTTTGAGGCCTTCGCCGAGAAATTTGATTTCTCGAGATACGAGACGCTCTGCGACGTTGGTGGCGCGACTGGCCTGCTTTCGATCGAAGTGGCCAAACGCCATCCCCACTTGAAATGTATTTCCTTCGATCTCCCTGAGGTCGAACCCATCGCGAAGAAGCACATCGCCGCTGCCGGCTTGAACGGTCGGCTGCGCACGGCGTCCGGCAATTTTTTCAAAGATCCGCTGCCCAGCGCCGACCTGATTACGATGGGCATGATTCTGCACGACTGGAATCTGGAGAAGAAGCTGCACCTCATCCGTGCCGCCTACGACGCCCTGCCGCCCGGCGGCGCGCTGGTGGCTATCGAAGCACTCATTGACGACGCGCGGCGCGAGAATGTCCAGGGTCTGCTCATGTCGCTGAACATGCTCATCGAATTCGGCGACGCCTTCGATTACACCGGCGCGGATTTCCGCCAGTGGTGCGGCGAAGCCGGCTTCAAACGTTTTGAAGTCATCCATCTCGCCGGCCCCTCCAGCGCGGCGGTGGCCTACAAATAGACGACGCGGCGGCGAAGGCTTTGCTGCGCTGGGCCGCGGCGGGCAGCCGCGCCTCCGGGATGGCTGCACGCGGTGATCCCGCCACGGCGGGACTGCCGGGTCGGATTCTGTCGTTGGAGGATCAGGGACAACCGGTCTGACGACCGGAAATCAAGCGAAGCGTGGCGCCGGCCGGTAACTGCGCACGATCACAACCCCGAAACAACCGGGACAGCCCGCACGTAGCTCGGGACACATTTATGTTGCACCTGCAACATGAATGTGTCCATGCTCTTGGCATGAACCCCAAGACCGAAGAATTCCTCAACTTCATGCTCTGGTCCGCCGAATTGCTGACCCGCCCCACCTTCCGCAACCTGACCGACTCTTACGAAAGCTGGACGTATCGCAACGGGTTGCTCAAACAAGTTTCCCGCCTGGAGCAACAACAACTCCTGGAGCGCGACGCCACCGCCCTGAACGACCGACTCTACCGGCTCACAGCCCGAGGGCGATTGCATGTCTTGGGCGGCCGCGACCCTGAGACACAATGGGCGCGCCCCTGGGACGGTCAGTGGCGGCTCGTGCTCTTCGACGTGCCCATGGGACAAAACGCCCAGCGCGAAAGACTTCGCCGCTACCTGCGCGACAAGAGCTTCGGCTACCTGCAAAACAGCGTGTGGATCAGCCCAGATCCGCTGGCGCAGGAACGCGAGATCCTCGGCGGTGGGAAGATCAATGTGGAATCGCTCATCCTCCTGGAGGCGCGGCCGTGCGCGGGAGAGTCAGACGCGGAAATCGTTACGGGCGCGTGGGACTTCGAGCGCATCAACCGCCGCTACGCCCGGCATCTGAAAATCCTCGACGAGCGTCCGGGCGGGGCACTGCGGAACGACACGGCGTCTAAGGCGTTGCTGCGCTGGGCGGCGGCGGAGCGCGAGGCGTGGCTGGAGGCG
This sequence comes from uncultured bacterium, assembly GCA_963735925.1. GTDB lineage: Bacteria > Verrucomicrobiota > Verrucomicrobiia > Limisphaerales > J093 > DSVZ01. The sequence continues at coordinate 913,771 of CAVTMT010000010.1, read as the reverse complement.
GTGACGAACGACCCGCTGCTGCCGGGCCGGATTCTGCCGTCGGATTATCTGGGGCAACAAGCGTGGCGGCGGCGGGTGGAAGTGCTGCGCGACGCCGGCCGCCAACTGCGCACGTTCAAACCCGAACAAAACGGCGCAGGCCGCGCGTGACGCAGGACATGTTTGCGTTGCATCTGCAACATGACATTGGTCGAGAGAGCCAAGCTCTTTAGCAATCCCAACGGGATTGTGGCCTGCAGCCCAAGGTTGGCGCGCCAGCGCCTACCTTGGGTCATCGTTCAAACAAATCATCAACCGCATCGCGGTTGTGGCGAATGTCGTGCGCGATGGACGGGAATGGCCACAACCGCGTTGCGGTTGGAAATGATTTGCGGACGGTGACCCAGGGTAGCTCGTGCCTCACAACCCTGGGCTTTCGGACACAGCCCCGTTGGGGCTGCACGCAACGCGTCTCAAGCCAGATACGTGACCGTCGGTAATCCATCCGCTGAAGTTGTCAGCCGAATTTTTTGCCACCCGCGAGGCTTCCAGAATCCGACGTGCGTAAATTCGAGCAACGGTTGAAGACCTTTGACTGGCGCTGTTCGGAATGTGTCGAAGTCAACAGCGATGCCCATCATCGGCCAAAGCATGGCCGCGTGCGAATAATCTCTGTTCATACCGCAACAAATAATCCCACACAATTCGCTTTCAGAATTGATAACGAGTCCGCCGCTCATTCCGTGGTCAAAGCGCGCATCCACTTCAAAGCATGGAAACGGAAGCATGCACGAATCTCGACGAACCGGATAAACAGTCTTCACCATGCCCTGCGATGAAAACGCTTTGTCGTTTAGTTCCAGATGTTCCAACCCGCCTTCACGGTTGAATCGAGAGCCAGCGAATGATGTGCTGTGAAAGCCGAAGCCGATTATGGACTCACCCACCTTCGGCATTTCCAAGCTTACTGGCGTGGTCTTCCACTGTGCGTATCCGGCGGCTGTGTCGTTGTAGGCTCTGACCTTGAGGATTGCGATGTCGCTATGCGGTGAGATGAAGGTGTGTGTAACCTCCCACACATTGTATTCGTGTTTACTGCCCTTCCACTCAATCTGGATTGCCCAGAATGTAAGCGCAACTTCGGGTGAATTGGGCTTCCGGTCACCGCGCCGTATGAATTCCTCAATTACGTGCCTAGCTGTGACCAGAAGGTGTGGCAGCAAGACGAACGCTGTTCCAAACGAGAACGCCTCGCCTTTCCCGTCCATTCCAACAAGCCTTAAAGCAATTTCAGAAAAGAGCTTGTCGCTCTTTGGCACTTCTCGAAACGCCGACAAGTGTTCTTTGTTCATTTGAACGCTCCCTGCGTGACGACTAAGGATTAAACAACTTTTCCACCTTCGCCTTCACCGCAGCATCCATCTTGATGAGCGGCGGCCAGGGGCGTTTGAAGCCTTCGCCGGGCAGTTTCTTCGTCGCGTCAATGCCGAGTTTGCTGCCGACTGGCGATTTCGCTGGTCGCGTGGTCGAGCACGTCGGCCGGGCCTTTGGTGAAGATGCTGTCGCGTTGCGGGTCGGTGTTGGCGCAGAGGCGGAAGAGGACTTCGCTGGTGTTGTGCACGTCCACGTCGTCGTCCACCACCACGATGTATTTGGTGAACATCATCTGCCCCATGCCCCAGAGGCCGTGCATGATTTTGTAGGCCTGCATCGGGTAGGTCTTGCGGATGCTCACGAAGACGAGGTTGTGGAAGACGCCTTCCGCCGGCAGCGCGATGTCCACGATCTCGGGGAAGTTCATCTTGAAGATGGGCAGGAAGAGTTTCACGGACGCGCCGCCGATGTAGAAGTCTTCCATCGGCGGGATGCCGACGATGGTGGCGGGATAGACGGCGTCCTTGCGGTGCGTGATGGCGGTGACGTGGAAGACGGGATACGGCTCGGGCAACGTGTAATAGCCGGTGTGGTCGCCGAACGGGCCTTCGTCGCGCAGCGGCTCGGTCGGGTCAACGTAGCCTTCGATGACGAAGTCGGCGTTGGCGGGGACTTCCAGGTCGTTGGTCTCGCACTTGACGAGTTCGACGGATTTCTTGCGGAGATAACCGGCGAGCAGGAATTCGTCGAGGCCGTCGGGCAGCGGCGCGGTGGCGGCGAAGGTGAACACGGGATCGCCGCCGAGGAAAATGGCGACGGGCATGCGCGTGCCGGTTTCGTAGTAGCGGCGGCCGTGGCGCGCGCCGACTTTCTGGAGCTGCCAGTGCATGCCGGTGGTGCGGTCGTCGTAAATCTGGATGCGATACATGCCGACGTTGCGCTCGCCGGTGTCGGGGTCTTTGGTGACGACGCAGGGCAGGGTGATGAAGCGGCCGCCGTCGAGCGGCCAGCATTTCAGGATGGGGAGGTTGAGCGAGGGTTGGAGGTTGCGAGGTTGAAGAGTTGACGGATTGAGTTGACAGTCGGGCGCGGGCGGCCACGGTTCAGTGCGAGCGGGTGGGCGTCGAACCTTGGATGACTTCCTTGCACGGGCCGTCCTTCACCAGCTTGGGTTTGGCGTGGCGCAGATCGAGCGCCGTGCCGAGCAGCTTCATGGCTTCGCTGCAAGCTGACGTCGGCGGCTTGGCCTTCATCAGCGAGCCGAGTTCGGCGGCGACTTCATCCACGGAATTCGCGCCCAGGCTCAGGGCCATGCGTTTGTGCGAACCCAGCGTGTTGATGGCGACGGGAAACGGCGACACGACTGCCGTTGACCGTGGGCTTGCTCGATGAGCAGCGCCTTGCCGCCGCCGGGCTGATTTCATCTCGCGGTCGGCGAGTTCGGTGATTTCGAGTTCGGTGGCGACCGGCTGGGAAATGCGGATGAGTTCGCCCGCCTTGTCGAGGTGGTTCACCCAGTCGCGGAAGGAATCAAAGGCCATGGCGGCCCGAACCTAGCAGACGTGGGACCGGGTTCAAGACACGCCGCGCGCTGGCAGCGTCCTGATTTCGAGTGGGCGGTTGCGCCGCGGTGGCGGCGCCGGGCGGTGCCGCAGCCCCCCGCCACCCAATCAGAGCACCGCTTGCGCGCACTTGGATGGACGCTACAGGTCCAGCGTGGGGCTGGGCGCGTCCTGGGACGTGGTTTCGACGCGGACGTGGCTGGCGCCGATCGCCTGAAGCTGGCTGGCCACCGTGCGGTGGGCGAGCTCGGGCCGGTTGCAGTCGCGGCTGAGGTGGCCCAGATACAAATGCCGCAGATCGGCCGACATCACCTCGGCCGCCACGCCCGCCGCGGCGTCGTTGGACAGATGCCCGTGGCGGCTGAGGATGCGCTGTTTCACGCTCCATGGGCGCTTGGGGTCGTCCTGGAGCAACCGCAGGTCGTGGTTGGTTTCCAGGACCAGCACGTTGGCCGGGCGGACGCGCTCCAGAACCAGACGCGTGGCATGGCCCAGATCGGTGAGGAACCCGATGTTGGCCGTGGCGGTGTGGAGACAAAAGCCCACCGGATCCTGGGCGTCGTGCGGCACCGAAAAGGTTTCGACGTGCACATCGCCCACCTCGAAGCTCGCGCCGGTCTGGAACAGCCGGCAGTCGAACCGCGCTTCGAGCGCGTGCTCGATGGCCTCCTTGGTCAGCCGGTTGCAGTAAACAGGAATCTGCAGTTTCGCGCAGAGCACGGCGAGCCCCTGGATGTGGTCGGAGTGTTCGTGCGTGATCAGGATGCCGTGCAAGGTTTCCGGGGAGCGCTCGATGGATGCCAGGCGTTGGCGAATCTGCCGGCCGCTGAACCCGGCATCGATCAGCAACCGGGTTTCTTCGGTTTCGAGGTAGGCGCAATTGCCGCCGGATCCGCTGCCGAGAATGGTGAACCTCACGGGCACCCGGAAACGTTAGGAACTCGCCGCCGGCGGGGCAATGCATTTGCTCGCGCGCGCCCCGGCCCATGCCGGACTGGCGAATGACGATCCCAAATCATTGGGGTCAAGGCGCCCCCAGTCGCCCCCTTTCGAGCATTGACGCTTCCCCGACTCGGGCTTTGCGTGCCAGGCGGATCAAAACAACGGCCAACCTCCATTGTCAATAATAGGACCTGACCCCTTTGCTGTGTGGTTGTGTGCGCTTGACCGCGCCACGGCGCTCCGCTTCCTTTGCGGCGTTCCAAGCAACCGGCCGGCTGCACCGCCGGCCACGGCCCATGAAGATTCGCACGCTCATCGTGGACGACGAACCGCTCGCACGCGAGCGGCTGCGCGGGTTCCTGGGCGCCGAGACCGACCTCGACCTCATCAGGGAATGCGCCGACGGACAGACCGCGGTCGAGGCGATCGAGCGCGACCAGCCGGACCTCGTCTTTCTCGATGTCCAGATGCCCGAGCTGGACGGCTTCGCCGTGCTCGCCGCGGCCAAGCCGGCGCGCCCGCCGATCGTGATCTTCACCACCGCCTTCAGCCAGCACGCGCTGAAGGCGTTCGAGGTGCACGCGCTGGACTACCTGCTCAAACCCTTCGACCGGGAACGGGTCCAGGTCGCGCTCGACCGCGCCCGCGCCCGTCTGCGGCAAAGCCAGGCCGGGGACTTGAACGAGAGGCTCGCCGCCCTGCTGGCCGAAATGCGGCCGCCCACCCAGACCGCCGACCGGCTGGTGGTGAAGACCAGCGGCAAGGTCATGCTGGTGCGCACCACCGACATCGACTGGATCGAGGCGGCGGACAATTACGTGACCCTGCACGTCGGCGCGGAGGTCCACATGTTGCGGGAAACGATGGCGGCGATCGAGACGCGGCTGGACCCGAAGACGTTCCTGCGGATCAGCCGCTCGACGATCGTAAACCTCGAACGCATCAAGGAACTCCAGCCCATGTTCCATGGCGATTACACGGTGATCCTCCGCAACGGCACGCGACTGGGTCTAAGCCGCAGTTACCGCGACAAGGTCAAGCACCTGCTCGCGCAGTGAGCGCCGTCACGAGCCGGGGGCCGGCAGCTTCGCCAGCACCGTGCCTTCGCGGCGTAGCAAAACGGCGTCCATTTTCGGCACGTACATCTGGGTTTCCGCCGGCAAGTGGGGCGCCACCTGTGCGAAGGTGCGCGCCTGGTACTTCGTGAGCGCCGCTTGGAGACGGCCATCGCCGCAATTGTAGGCGGCCAGCGCCAGCGGCCAGTCTTTGAAGCGGCCGTACAGGTAACGCAAATGCCGGGCCGAGGCGCCGGCGCTCTTCTCCGGATCGAAGCGTTCGTCCCGCGGGCTCAACGCGAGCCCCAGTCCCTTTGCGGTGGCGGGCATCAATTGGAACAAACCCGCCGCACCCGCCGGACTGACGGCGGCCGGGTCGAACGACGATTCGACCTCGGCGAGCCACACCAGTTCGGCGGGAAGCTGTTGCGCGACAAAGACCGGCTTGAGCTCCTTCACATAAGCGGCGGCGGTGCGCGGCACCGGCCGTTGGGCGAGTTGCGCGCGCCAGACCCGCTGCTCCTGTTCGGCGGTCGGATTCGGCGTGGGCGGTGGCGGCTGGCCCGGCTCGGGTTTGGGCGGGGGGATGATCAACCGAAACTCCTCGGCGGCTTTGAAATAATCCAGGCGCGGCCGCAGCCAGGCGGCGTAAGGCCGGGTGGCCTCGAAGCGTTCGAGCACGGGCACGAGGGCCTCCGCCCTCCCGCCCAAAGCCGCCAGGTCCACCACGTATTCCCCCTGGAACCGCGCCTGGAAATCGCGCAGGAACGCGCGCGCCTTCGCCTCGTCGATCTCGCCCAGGGTTTGCAGCGCCTGGTCGTCGAGGTGTTCCTGCGCCCATTCCTGGCCGGATTCGAGCAACTCGTCCAGCGTCAGGGTTTCGTCCTGTTGGGCCCAGGCCAGACCCGACAGGCAACAGGCGAAGACGAGGAGCCAACCGCGTTTCATGGCCCAACCCTAACCGCCCTGGGGTGCCGAACTCAACCTGCCGCGCGTGGGGACTGTCGCGCGTGGGGACTTGGGTCGGCGTCTTGGGTCTGGCATCCTCGGCTGCTCCACGGCATACTGCGGCCCATGACGACCGACCCGATCCTGCAACTCGATCTGCCCGGCCTGCCCAAACTCAAGAGCGGCAAAGTCCGCGAGATATTCGACCTCGGCGACGCCTTCCTCCTCGTCGCCACCGATCGCATCTCCGCGTTCGATTGCGTCATGCCGAACGGCATTCCGCGCAAAGGCGAGGTGCTCACCCAGATTTCGCACTTCTGGTTCGACCGGTTTGCCGCCGCCGTGCCGAACCATCTCCTCGCGAATGCCGGGGACCCGCTCCCGACGCGCCTCGAACCGTTCGCGGCACAACTCCGCGGCCGGAGCATGATCGTGAAGAAGGCCCGGCCCCTGGCGATCGAGTGCGTGGTGCGCGGTTACCTGGCCGGGTCGGGTTGGAAGGAGTACCGGAAAAGCCAGACCGTTTGCGGCCTGAAGCTGCCGGCAGGACTGACGGAGTCGGCCGAATTGCCCGCGCCCATTTTCACCCCCGCCACCAAGGCGGAGACCGGCCACGACGAGAACATCTCCTTTGCGCAGGCGGCCCGGATCGTGGGCGAGGAGGTGGCCGAGGAGGCGCGCAGCCTGAGTCTCGAGTTGTACGCCGAGGGGCGGGACTACGCCCGCGAACGCGGCATCCTCATCGCCGACACCAAATTCGAGTTCGGCATGTGCGACGGTGAACTGATTCTCATCGACGAGGTGCTCACGCCGGATTCCTCCCGCTTCTGGCCGGCGAGCGAGTACGCCCCGGGCAAGGGCCAGCCAAGCTTCGACAAGCAGTTCGTGCGCGATTATCTCGAGACGCTGCATTGGGACAAGACTCCGCCGGCGCCGGCCCTGCCGCCGGAGATCGTGGCCCGGACGCAGGCGAAGTACCTCGAAGCCTACGAACGGATCACCGGCCAGCCGCTGCCGTAACGGCGGACGGTTCTGGGAGGTGGCGGCGATTACGAACCGCCACCGCGACTGCGTCGCCGCATACAAGCTGCGGTGAACACATTTTATTGAGAGGGTTACTCCGAGGCACGATGGACGGCGGATGCAGTCGTGGTATCCCGCAGGTGGATGCGGTGCAAGTAGATGCCGCCAGCAGTCGGTAGCAGCGGATCGCAAAGCGCTTCCGCTTGAGTTCCTAATTGCCTCACAGGTACTCCCCCATATACTCAGACCAATTCGCCTATGAGCAAGCCACGGAGAAGATCGACACCACGATCAGTAGGCAGTTTTACGAAGACTGACCGCAGCCAAATGCAGCTTGTTGAGACGGCGGGTTCGACGTTACGGGCTTTGTTCAAATGGGCGGCAATTTGCTTTGTGGCTTGGTGTTTCCTCGGCTCGGTGCGGAGCCTGAGCGGTAAAGAGACTCTCGCCCGGTTCATCGTGAGTTGGTGGGCAGACCTGAATGCCAACCAGTGGTTCGCGTGGCTGATCAGCGGCGGCTGCGGTTTTTGGGCTCTGCGGGAGAGGAACTTGCGGCGAAGGAAGGTGGCGACGCTGGCTGATCAGAAACAGCAGCTTGAGGAGCTCCTTGACCCTGGTCGCAGCAGCAGTAAGCTACCTCCATCAGGTCAGACACGCCCGGAAGATGACCTATGAATGCTGAGCACACACTATTGAGTTTTGCCGTCACAGCCACCATCGCTTGGCTTTGCTGGCATTACGGCTGGCGCCCTTTGGCTTTGGACGAACTTCGACAGACCTTGTTCACAATCCGTGATCGGCTTTTTCTCGATGCCGCGCAGGGCCGCCACGGCTTGTCTTTTGACTTGCCAGCCTATCGCGCAGTACGCCAGCAGATCAACGGGCTGCTTCGCTTCTGTTTTCGGATTACATTCGCCGGGATCGTCATTTACCAAGTAACCCCACTGAGGAAGCGCCTGCGCGATTTTAAGACACCGGACCAGGTAGCGATCGAAGCGCTTCCCGATGGTGAGGCCAAGGCGGAGCTTGGTCGGGTGCGACAGCATGTGACGATGCAGGTCGTCAAGTACCTGCTCAAGACTTCGCCCGTTTTGCTCGTAATCTGTATGATTGCGGCGAGTGCGGCGATTATTTACTGCTTGGCGAATCGCGGATGGCAGCGGGTCCGAACCTCGTGGCGTCTGCTCATCATTGAGCGTTTCACTGGACCTCTCCAATCTATCGAGGTCCAGGCCGCTTCGGCGTAGCCAGAGGGGCGCCTGCGCAAGTGCCCCAATCCGCTGCGCTCAATAGCTCATGCTGTTGAGCCGCACCTTGCCGCGGAAGATCCAGTAGATGCTCACCGTGTAGGCGAGCACGATCGGCACGCCGATCAAGGCGATGGTGAGCATGATGCCCAGGGTTTTGTGAGAGGACGCGGCATTATGGATGGTGAGGCTGTAAGCCGGCTTCCGGGTTGCTGAGGACGAGGTTCGGGTACATCTCGAGACCGAAGAGGCCCATGAGCGCGATCATCGCCACGCAGGAGGAGAGGAAGGCCCGACCAGTCGCGGCCGTGGTGGATCTCGCGCGGAATGTTCGCGATGGCCAGCATGTTGAGCACCGCCACGCTGAACAACCACGGATTCGCCCGCACGCGCGCCGCCATGTGCGGCACGTAGAGCAACGTCGCCATCGTGGTCATCGCGTAACAGATGATGAAGAAGATGATGCGTTGTTGACCCAGCCGCGGAGTTTCTCGTGCAGTTCCCCCTCGGTCTTCATCAGCGGCGTAGATCGCGCCGTGCATCATGAACAGCGCCACCGTCGTCACGCCGAGGAGCAGCGCGTACGGATGCAGCAGGTCCAGGAACGTGCCGGCGTACTCGCCGCGGTCGTCCAGCGGCACGCCCCAGGCGATGTTGCCCATCGCCACGCCGATCAGCAGGCTCGACAGGATGCTGCCCGCGCTGAAACCCATGTCCCACATCTGCCGCCACCAGCGCATCGGCTGCTTGCTGCGGAACTCGATGGCCACCGCCCGGAAGATCAGCGCCACCAGCAGGAGCACGAACGCGAGATAGAACCCGGAGAACACCGTGGCATAAACCATCGGGAATGCCGCGAACAGCGCCCCGCCACCGGTGACGAGCCAGACTTCGTTGCCGTCCCAGACCGGACCGATGGCGTTGAGCAGGGTGCGCCGTTCCTCGTCGGTTTTCGTGAACAGGTGGAGCGCGCCCACGCCGAGGTCGAAGCCGTCGAGCATGGCGTAGCCCGGTGAACAGCACGCCCAGCAGGACGAACCAGGTCGTGTTCAGATCGAGCGAGCCAAAGTCCATAGGTCAGCGCAGCGGTAGGGCCAGCTTGCCCGACGGCGTCAGGTCGGCCGCGTCCGGGCCGTGCTGGATCTTGTCGTTCAGCAGGTAAATGAAAACGGCAAACAGCAGCAGATAGACCAGGCTGAACAGGATCAGCGAACGTCAGGACCGTGTTCGGCCTTCACCACCGCGGACAAGCCTTGCGACGTGCGGAGGAGCCTGTACACGATCCACGGCTGGCGGCCCACCTCGGCGGTGAACCAGCCGGCCTGGTTGGCGATTTGCGGTCCCAGCACCGAGAGGACGAGCAGCCAGAGCAGCCACGTCTTCTCGAAGAGCGACCCGCGCCAGAAGTACAGGAAACCCAGCGCCGCGATGAGGATCATCGCGAAGCCCACCGCGACCATGAGGTGATAGAACTGAAACACAGCTCCGGACCGGCGGCTGGTCCTCCGGCTTTCGGCGACGTCGCGCAAGCCCTTGCACCGGTCTGGCTGGTGTCGCCGTGGACGAGGTAGCTCAACAGGCCGGGCAGGGCGAGGCCGTGGACCTTCTCCTCCCGGGTCATCCACCCAGCCGAAGAGGTACAGGGGCGCATTGGGCACCGTCTCGTAATGTCCCTCGAACGCGGCCAGCTTGGCCGGTTGATTCTTCGCCACCCCGACGGCGCTCTCGTGGCCGCTGACCAACTGGAGCAACGAGGCCGCCAAACCCACCACCAGCCCGACTCGCAGCGAGCTCCGCGCGAAATCGTGGTGTCGGCCGCGCAGCAGGTACCAGGCGCTCACGCTCACCACCAGGAACGCCCCCGCCTGCCAGGCGCCGCACAGCGTGTGGAACAGGCGGTCCATCGAGGAGGGGTTGAACACCATCGCCCAGAAATCCGTGATCTCCGCCCGCGCCCGCAAGCCTTCGCCGACGATGTGGAATCCTGGCGGCGTCTGCATCCACGAGTTCGCCACCACGATCCAGATCGCGCTGAAGTGCGCGCCCAGGCACACCATGCAGGTCGCGAAGAAGTGCAGCTTGCGGCCCACCTTGTCCCAGCCGAAGAGCAGCACCGCCAGGAAACCCGACTCGAGGAAGAACGCGAAGATGCCCTCCGCCGCCAGCGCGCTGCCGAACACGTCCCCCACGTACCGCGAGTAGGTCGCCCAGTTCGTGCCGAACTCGAACTCCATCACGATGCCCGTCGCCACGCCGATGGCGAAGGTGAGCGCAAAGACCCGCGTCCAGAAGCGGGCCATCTGGTGGATACACCGGCCGGCCGGTCTTCAGCCACAACCCCTCCATGACCACGAGCATGACGCCCAGGCCAATGCTCAGCGGCGGGAAGATATAATGCAACGCGATCGTGACTGCGAACTGGATGCGTGAGAGCGAAAGGACATCCATGCCGGCCTTGGTGCTAACGCCTCGTCGATGTGCGGTCAAGCCGGGTTCCCGAAACCGGGCGCGGACCCGGGGCAGCTCGCCGGGCGGGATCTCGCCAAGCCCGCCATGGTGCTCCGTGCTGGAAGGCAGTCCGACGCGGCGGTGTCCGCGCCGCAGCGTTGAGGCACCAGACGGCACCTCGCGCAACCGTCTTGACCATGCCTTTTACCATGCCTTTTACTTGAGCCGGGAGAGGAACAGCGGCAAGCTGGACGCGAACTCCGATTAAACCTTATCGCGCGAACATGAAAACTGCGCTTCGAATCCTCCCGTGTTGTTTGGTCGCCGCCGGTCTGTATTCACCGCCGTCGATGCTCGCTTCGATCACCGAGTACCAAGCGGCGGTGAAGAACGAGCCGGCCCTCATTTCCTACTACACCTTCGATGCCGGGAACGCCAACGACGCGCAAGCCGCGAACAACGGCACCGTCGTGGGCAACGCCACCTACGGCACGGGCGTCGGCGGCGGCGCGGACAAGGCCCTTGTCCTCGACGGCACCGGTCACGTGAATCTCGGCCAGGTGGATGCGTTCGATTTTGCCTCGGGCTACGGCACGGTGGAGGCTTGGATCCGGGCGGACTGGACCTCCAGCCCCGGCTACAACCCCACGCTGTTCTGCGATCGCGACGGCGGACCGGTGAACTGGAGCGTCCACCTGGAGGCGAGCAAGACGGGGGGCGGTCTCTGGAACGGCTCGAGCTATCAGCCGCAGCCGCTCGCCGGCACCGGCACCGCCTGGCATCACCTGGCCGTGGTGTTCGACTATGACTCGAATCTGGGGGCCAACACCTTCACCCTGTATTGGGACGGGGTTCCGGCCGGCGTCACGCAGCAGACCATCGGCGCCGACCCGACGCCGCCGACCGAGCTGGGTTCCGCGTCGGCGAGCGGACTGGAACGGTGGATCGGTGCGCTGGACGAAGTGGCGTTCTACAGCGACGCCCTCAGCGCCGCGACCATCCAGGCCCATTACACGGCGTTTCTGGTCGGCGACCCGCCAGCGATCCTGACGCAACCGCAGGGCGGGACGTTCCTGGCGGGAGTGCCGTTGACGTTGTCCGTGGAAGCGAAAGGTGCCCAATTGTCTTACCAGTGGTTCAAGGACGACGGGTCCATGACAGGCGCGACCAGTGCCACGCTGACCATTCCGCAACTCGCGGCGGGCGACGCCGGTGCCTACCGCGTGGTGGTGACCAACCCCGCCGGCGAGGCGCAGAGCGATACGGTCCAAGTCGCGCTGGGGGACCTGCCACCGAAGTTGACGCAGTACCAGGCCGCGGTCAAAGCCGAGCCGAGCCTGGTGTCCCTCTATTCGTTCGATGGCTTGACCGCCAAGGACGCGAAGCAGGCTCACGACGGCACGCCGCAGGGGCGCGTCCAGTTTGGCGACGGCATTGGTGGCGCGGCCGGCAAGGCGCTCGTGCTCGATGGCTCCGGCCACGTGAACCTGGGCCAGGTGGACGCGTTCGATTTCCTCCTGGGGACCGGCACGGTGGAGGCTTGGGTGCGCGCCGATTGGACATCCAACCCCGGTTACAACCCAACGATCATCGCCGACCGCGACGGCGGCCCGGTCAACTGGAGCATCCACATGAACGCCGCGAAGGACATCGCCGGCGTCTGGAACGGTTCCACGTACCTGCCCCAACCCACACCCGGCACGGGCACCGCCTGGCATCACCTGGCGGTGGTGTTCGACTATGACCTGAACCAAGGCGTCCCCATCATGACGCTGTATTGGGACGGCCAGCCTGCCGGCACCGCGCAACAAGGACTGGGCGTCAGTTCGGATGCGCCCACCGAATTGGGCTCGGCTTCCGTGGCGGGCCAGGAACGCTGGATCGGTGCGCTGGATGAGGTGGCGTTTTACAGCGAAGCGCTCAGCGCCGCCGCCATCCAGACGCATTTCGCGGCGTTTGTTGCCGGCGACCCGCCGGTCATCACCTCGCAACCGGTCGGCGGGAGTTTCATTGTGGGCGACGCCGTCACGCTCAGCACCGGGGCGCTCGGGGTCAACGTGTCCTATCAATGGTACAAGGACGGCTCGCCGATCGCCGGTGAAACGAGCGCCACCCTGTCCTTCGCGGCCATCGCCGCGGGCGACGCCGGCACATACCGGGTCCGCGCGACGAACGTCTCGGGCTCCGTGGACAGCGACAACGCGGTGGTGCGCGTCATCGTGCCCGACCTGGCGGGTTACAAGACGGCCGTGCAGGCGGAACCGAGCCTGGTGTCGTACTACACCTTCGATGGCGCCAACGCCGACGATTCGAAGTCCTCGCACAACGGCTCGCTGCAAGGCGATGCCGGGTTCACCCCGGGCGTGGGTCGCGGCGCGGACCAGGCGCTCCTGCTGGGCGGTGCCGGTTGGGTGAATCTCGATCAAGTCGAGGCCTTCGACTTCCTGGACGGCAGCGGCACGGTGGAGGCGTGGATCCGCGCGGACTGGACGGCGTCGCCCGGCTACAACCCGGCGATCTTCGCCGACCGCAACGGCAACCCCGTGAACTGGAGCGTGCATCTGGAAGCGGGCAAAAGCGCCGGCGGCTTGTGGAACGGTTCCACCTACCAACCGCTACCCCTGGCCGGGACGGGGACGCGCTGGCATCACCTCGCGGCGGTCTTCGACCGGACCGGCGGGAACAGCACGTTCACGTTGTATTGGGACGGCAGCCCGGTCAGCACCACGCTGCAGGGCCTCGGTTCCGCACCGGAATCGCCCACGGAACTCGGTTCCTCCTCACCCGACGGCCAGGAAGAGTGGATCGGGGCCCTGGACGAGGTCGCGTTTTACAGCGATCCGCTCCCCGCGGCGACGGTCCTCAGCCACTACCAAGCCTTGCTCGGCGGCCCGACCGAACTGCCGGCAATCCAGTTCTCGCTCACGGGCAAGCAACTGACGCTGTCCTGGCCGGCCGGCGTGGTCGGCTTCACGCTCGAATCGGCCACCGCATTGCCTGCGGCTGCCTGGAGCCCGGTCTCGGGCGTCGTCAACAACCAGGTCACGGTGGACGTGTCCGCCGGCACGCTCTTCTACCGCCTGCGCAGCCCGTAGGCCCTCGCACGTTTGGATCGAGAAGACAGCCTTCGCGCGGTGACTGGCGGCGAGCCGCCCGGTTGCCGCGCGAAGAACCCTTTCCTTGGCTGCGCGCGGCGCTAACTTCGGCCCACGTTCATGGCCGGCCTGGTTCCCCAACACACGCTCGAACAGATTCGCGCGGCGAGTGACATCGTCGAGGTGATCGGTGCGTACGTGCCGCTGAAGCACGCAGGCGCGAACTTCGTGGCGCTCTGCCCCTTTCACAAGGAGAAGACGCCCAGCTTCAACGTCAATCCCCAGCGCCAGATCTTCCATTGCTTCGGCTGCCACAAGGGGGGCGACGTGTTCACGTTCGTGAAGGACTACGAGAACATCTCGTTCATGGAGGCGGTGCGGCGGCTGGCGGAACGGGCGCGCATCCCGCTCGAATTCGAGCAGACCCCCGGCCAGGAGAAGGTCCGCTACCTCAAGGAAACGCTGCTCCAAATCCACGAGCAGATTTGTCAGCGCTGGCAGGCGGCGCTGGCCAACGACGCCGCGGGTCAGATCGCCCGCGATTACCTCGCGAAACGCGGCGTTTCGGACGAAGCCGTGCAGCTCTTTCGCCTCGGTTACGCGCCCGATTTGTGGGACGACACGGTCAACTGGGCGAAGAGCAAGGGCCACGACCTCCCGACCGTCGAACAGGCGGGCTTGATCATCCGCAAGGACGGCGAAGGCGGCGCGCCCGCGCACTTCTACGATCGCTTCCGCGGCCGGCTGATGTTCCCGATCGGCGACGAGCAAGGTCGGGTGATCGGCTTCAGCGGGCGCGTCCTGAGCGGGGACGAGAAGACCGCCAAGTACGTGAACTCGCCCGAAACGCCGCTCTTCCACAAAGGCAAGGTCATCTTCGGCCTGGACAAGTCCCGGCGTGCGCTCCTCGACGCCGGATTTGCGATTGTCTGCGAAGGCCAGCTCGACCTGATTGCGTGTTTCATGGCCGGCGTGCAAAACATCGTGGCGCCGCAAGGCACCGCGCTCACCGGCGATCATTGCCGCATCCTCAAACGCTACGTGCCCGAGGTGGTGCTGTGCTTCGACTCCGACGCCGCCGGCCAGAATGCGACCACCCGCGCCCTGGACGACCTGCTCGCTTCGGGCCTCGCCATCCGGGTCGCCACCGTGCCCGCCCCGCACGACCCGGACAGCTTCATCAAGGAGCGCGGCGGCGACGCCTTCCGCCAGTTGATCGAACATGCGCCTGGCTTCTTCGACTACTTCCTCGAACGGCTTTGCCGCACCCACGACCTCCGCTCCGACCGCGGTCGCGCGGCGATGGTGCGCGGTCTGGGCGAGGCCGTGATGAAGACCGGCGACGCCGTGCTGCTGGACACCTGCGCGCGCAAGGCGGCGGGTTTGCTCGGCGTGGGCGTGGAGGCGGTCAAGGCGGAGTTCAAAAAGGCCGCGCGCGAAGTCGCGCCCCGGTCGGACGCGGAGGCGGGACCGGCGCCCGCCGAACTCGCCGTGCCGCCGTCCGCGCACGAATTCTGGCTGTTGCGCCTGGTGTTGCAGGACGACGAGCTGGTCGAGTGGGTCATCGGCCACCTCGACCTGGCGTGGGTGGAACACCCGGCGGTGCGGCGCGTGCTGGAGGTCCGGTTCGTTGGGTTCCGCAACAACGACTGGGTCGGAGTCGCCGCGATGCTGGGTGCGCTCAACGACGAGGCCGTCACCCGATTGGTGACCGAGGCGGTCTCCGAAGAACCCAAACTGGAAGAGCGCGTGCGGATCGTCATGGACGCCGTGCGGCGCGTGCGCGACCGCCGCTTCGAGCGCGAACTCGCGGAACTGACCCGCCGCATCGCCGACCCAGCCACGGATACGGCCGTCCGGGTGGCCGCCATCGAGCGACAGGTGGAGCTCCGTCGGGCCAAGGCCGAACCCCTGCGACCGTTGGCCCCGCGCATTTGAGCGAAGCCGCACGCAGCCCAAAAGATCGAGGCGCCGGACCCGCCGGCACCGCGTGAGAGGCAACGATGTGGCTTACGAGCGCGCCCGCCAGATTCGCGGCGAACCGGGCCGGGTGTCGCTGGTAAGATCGCCGATGCCGTCCGGACCGGACGCGCCGATGGAGCTGATCGCTCCGGAGCTTTGATCGACCGAGTCTCGCCCCCGTGGAAGCAGCCGCGGGGCGTTTGCCGTCGAGCTCTTGCCTTGCCCTCGCCGCACCCGGCAGGTAAGCTCCCCGCATGATTCATCGACTGCCTTGGATTGCGGTGGTGCTGGGCGTGGGCGCCGGGAGTGCCTGGGCGCTGGACACCATCCTGCTCAAGGATCAGGGCGCGATTACGGGTCACATCCTGGCGGAAAAGAAGGACCAGTTGGTCGTGGACCTCGGCTACACGGTGCTCCTCGTGCCTCGCCAGGAAGTGGTGAAGGTGACCTCCGATGCGCCGGGCGACACTCCGTCGGCGCCGACCCGGACCGGGACCGGGGCCGCCCCCGCCGCGGTCGGGACGAACGGCCTGTATGCGACGGCCACCGCGCCGCTGCCCGAGAAGACGGTCCGCGAGCTGGTGTCGGAGGTGGGCGAAGCGGTGGTGCAGGTGCGCACGCCCAGCGGCCTGGGCTCGGGATTCTTCATCGATGAAGCCGGCTACCTCATCACCAATTTCCACGTGATCGAAGGTGAAACCCAGATCTCGGTGGAGGTTTATCACCAGCAAGACGGACAGCTTGAGCGCAAGACCTACAAGCAGGTTCGCATCGTCGCGATGAACAAGTTTCAGGACCTGACGCTGTTGAAAGTCGAGGAACCGGGCGCCCCGCGTTTCGCGCGGGTGTTGCTGGGCCAGACCGACTCGCTCGCGGTCGGCGAACACGTCTTCGCGGTGGGCAGCCCGTTGGGACTCGAACGCACGGTCACCGAAGGCATCATCAGCACGAAGACGCGGGAGATGCAGGGGGACCTGTATTTGCAGACCACCGCCCAGATCAATCCCGGCAACAGCGGCGGGCCGCTCTTCAACCTGCGCGGCGAAGTGATCGGGGTGACGAACATGAAGATCAACTTCGGTGAAGGCCTCGGTTTCGCCATTCCGGTCGAGGCCGTGGAAAGTTTCTTGCGGCGCCGCGACGCCTTCGCCTTCGACAACAACAATCCCAGCAACGGCTACCGGTACCTGGAGCCGCCGAGCCGGCTGCATGGGACCGGAGAGGATCGCCCCCGCTGAACGTCCGCCGGGGGTGCGTCTCCGCGGCGTGTGAAGCCGCCGTGTTTGCCCCGCAGTCCGAGTCCGATGTCGGTCCCGTAGTTGGTAGTGTCAGACCCAAACAACAAAAGTTATGAAGTTACGTTCCTCCCTCGCCGCGTTCGTGGTGAGCGCCCTGGCGAGTGTCGTCGCGGCCACGCCACCCGCCCAGAAACTGCTCCCGCCGGACACGCTCGCCCTGCTCAGCGTGCCGGATGCCACCCAAGCCCTCGCCAACCGGAAGCACGACCCCGTCTGCCGGCTCTGGGACGACCCGGCGCTCCGGCCGTTCCGCGACCGGTTGATGGCCAAGTTTCAATCCGAAGTCCTCGACAAGATCGAGAAGGAGACCGGCATCAAGCTGGCGGAATACGCGGACCTGCTCCAGGGCCAGTTGAGCCTGGCGCTCACGCGCAATGGCTGGAGCGGGACGGCCGATCCGCTGCCCGGCTTCGTCCTGATTCTCGACGCGCGGGACAAGGGCGACCAACTCAAGACCAAGCTCGCCGAAGTGCGCAAGAAGATCACCGACGCGGGCAAGACGCTGAAGACCGACAAGATCCGCGACACCGAATTCACGACGCTGGCCCTGGAGGACCTGGCGAAGGATGCCGGTGATGCCGGCGCCCCCAAGCTGAACTTCTCGTTCGGACAGGTGGGCTCGGTCCTCGTGGCGGGGACGGCCACGCGCGACTTGGAGCGGGTGGTGGCGGGTCTGAGCGGCGCGGGCATGCCCAACCTCTCGGAAGAGGCGGTGTTCGACGCCGACTTCCAGGCGACCTTCCGCGACGCGGGCCTGTTTGGCTGGATTCACTTCTCGCCGCTCGCCGAGGTAATCACCAAGGTCGCCTCCGCGGAGACGGGGCCGAACTCCGCGGGGCCGAAGCCGGACGCGATCCTCGCGGCGGTGGGCATGAAGGGGCTCAAAACGCTGGCCTTTGGCGTGCGCTCCTCCCCGGAAGGGAACACCGTGACGGCGAACCTGAGCGCGCCCCGGCAGGAGCGCAAGGGACTGCTGAAGCTGCTGGCCACCGAGAGCAAGGATTCGGGAATCCCGGACTTCGTGCCGGTGGAAGCTGCCGGATTCTGGCGGTGGCGCCTGGACGGTCAGAAGTTCTGGAGCGCGATCGAAGCCACGGTGAACGAAATCCAGCCGGGCACCCTCGATTTTCTCATCAGCCAGTTCGAATCCGCCGTGAAAGAGAAGGACGCCAGCTTCGACTTCAAGCGCGGCCTGATCATGAACCTGGGCGATGACCTGGTCGGATACCAGAAACCGGCGAAGAGCAGCGCGCCCGCCGACCTGATGTCCCAGCCCTCGCTCTTCCTGCTGGGCTCGCCGAACGCCGAGCAGATGCTGGGCACGCTCCGTTCTCTGGTGGGCATGATTCCGGGACCGGACGGTCCGCTGCAGTTCAAGGATCGCGAGTTTCTGGGCCGTCACATCTACACCCTCACGCTGCCGGACATGACCGGCTCGGGCAAACCGAACCAAATCCACCTCGCCGCGAGCGGGGGTTACGCGGCCTTTGCCGCCGACACGGGGATCCTGGAGGAATACCTGCGCAGTAGCGAGACCAAGCCCAAACCGCTCGCGGAGTTCCCCGGGCTGAAGGCGGCGGCCGAGAAGGTCGGGGGCATGAGCACCGGCCTGTTCGGATTCCAAAACGACGCCGAGCAGTTGCGGCCGTTCTGGGAGGCGCTGCGCACGAACAAGGGTTTGTTCTTCGACCTGATCACCGCGCAGAACCCGGCGGTCAACGGCATGCTGGGCGACAAGCGGGAGGAGTTCGAGAAGCAACTGGCGGAGTGGGCGGACTTCTCGCTGCTCCCGCCCTTCCCGCAGGTGGCCAAATATTTCAGCTTCACGGTCTATGCCGGCAGGGCGTCCAACACCGGCTACAACCTGAAGGCGCTCACGCCGGTGCCCCCGCAAATGCAGCCGTAAGCCTTGACCGGCTCCCTTTCGGCAATACGCAAGCCCCGGCCCAGGCCGGGGCTTTTTGATTTGAGTCATGTCGGGGAGCGGCGCTTTCCCCTATTCGTGCCCGCCACACAGCCCTTGCGCGGGCGCCCCCCGCGCCGTCGCGTGGGTGGGAAACCAAAGAACAACGCTATGATCGCCTGGCCCAGAACGAACGATGCCCTTGGCTCCGCCAACCGTGGCAATCCCTGCGAATCCGGCCTCTGCACGCTTTGCCAGTCCGACTGCAAAGGCAAATGCGAGACCTGGCTCTCCTCCTTGCGCGGACGCGAGGTGCTCTATCCGCGCGATTTCGGCGAAGTGACCGCGGGCGCCGTGGCCGTGACCGCGGTGGGGGTGGGCTACCACAGCCTGCGGATCAACGGCTACGCCTACGGCGCGCGGGGCATGACCAACGGCGGCACCGATTCCGCGGAGGATTGCGTGTTTCCGAAGGTCGATGTCGAAACGACTTTCGGCACCGAGGTCCCGACTAAATGCCGCGTGCCGATCATGACCGGCGCACTGGGCTCCACTTTCGTGGCCGCCAAATACTGGGACGCGTTCGCCGTGGGCGCGGCCTTGTGCGGCTTTCCCATCGTGATCGGCGAAAACGTCGTGGGCGTGGACCGGCAATCCACGTTCGCGAACGGGCACATCACGGCCTCCCCCGAACTGGACCGGCGCATCGACATCTTCCTGCGTTACCACGACGGCTACGGCGCGATCATCGTCCAGATGAACGTCGAGGACACGCGCAACGGCGTGGCCGAGTACCTGATCGACAAGTACGGCGACCGGGTGATCCTCGAACTCAAGTGGGGCCAGGGCGCGAAGAACATCGGCGGCGAAATCCAGGTCAACTCGCTCGAGTACGCCCGGTTTCTGCGCGACCGCGGCTACATCCTCGACCCGGATCCGTACGATCCCGCGGCCGAGGCGGCCTTCGCCGACGGTGCGATCCGCAGCTTCGCCCGGCACAGCCGGCTGGGCGCGACGAATCTCCACACCGAAGGCCGCGTGCGCGAAGGCTTCATGAGCGCCATTGCCGGCCTGCGCAAGCTGGGGTTCAAGCGCATTTCGCTCAAGACCGGCAGCTACGGCATGGAAGCGCTGGCCATGGCCTTGCGCTACGCCTCGGATGCGAACCTGGACCTGCTCACGATCGACGGTTCGGGCGGCGGCACCGGCATGAGCCCCTGGAACATGATGGAGCATTGGGGTGTGCCCTCCCTGCCGCTCCACGCCAAGGCGTACGAATATGCCGCTTTGCTCCAGGCGCGCGGGCGGCGGGTGCCTGACCTGTCGTTTGCCGGCGGCCTGGCCCGCGAGGATCATGTCTTCAAGGCGCTGGCCCTGGGTGCGCCTTTCGTGAAGCTGGTCTGCATGGGCCGGGCGCCGATGATTCCGGGCTTCCTGGGCAGCAACATCGAAGGCGTGCTGCGGCCCGACCGCAAGGCGGCGGTGAACGGCCACTGGGACACCCTTCCCGGCGGGGTGAAATGTTACGGCGAAAAGGCCGAGGAAATCTTTGTGTGCTGGGAGGAAGTCACCAAGAAGGTGGGCAAGGACGAGATGAAGCACGTGCCGATGGGGGCGGTGGCGCTGTATTGCTACGCGGACAAACTGAAGGCCGGTCTGCAACAGTTCCTGGCCGGCGCGCGCAAGTTCCGCCTGGCCGAACTCAGCCGCAGCGACCTCCTCTCCGCCAACCGCGAAACCGCCCGCGAAACGGGCATCCCGTTCATGACCGAGTGGCAGGACGACCTCGCCAGAACGATTCTGACCGCCTGAGACGCCACCGCGGAGAAGTTGGTCGCGCACACAGAGCCCGCCGGGGCGGTCAAGCGCGCCCGCCCGGGTCTTGCGCGCGGCCGTGAGCCTGGCGTGCGACTGCATCAGTTCGGGCCGGCTGACGAGTGCGCGGGCGACGTGCGAATCGAGGGTGACGCCCGGCTCCACCAGCGTGAGCAGCGCCCGTTCCGCGATGACCGGCTCCAACCGGACGGTGGGATTCAACCGCAGCATCTGCGCCAGCCGGGCGGACGCCAGTCGCGGTCGTTCACGGGCGCAGCGCAGGTCGAGACGGGTCCGTTCCCATTGCGGATCACGGCGCTGCAATGGTCTTGGTCCCGTCCGACCGCTTCAACTCGACCACCCATTCGCGCCTGCCCGCGCGGACCTTGTGCTGGCCGTAAAACGCCCGGATTTCGCACCGGCCGTTCGCGTCGGCGTGGCCTTGCCATCGGGTCCACCACTGACCGAAGACCAGGTCGCGGTAGGCCTTGGCTGCGGGCGTGGGCGTCCAGTCGCGCCGGTAAAGCGAGGAGACGGGAATCCAGTTGGCCCCTTCCCAGAAGCCCCACATCAGGATGCCCTCGACGCCCGGATGAGCGAAACAAATCCGATAGTACTCGACGATCGCCTTGGCCTTGGCCTGCTCCTCCGCTTCGGTGAGCTGCGCGCCCCGGTTCCCATAGTACTTGGATCGCTGGCCGGGGAAGTTGAACTCGGTCACGCGGATCGGCAATTTGAACTCGGCCAGCCGATCCAGGGCGTGCTGCAACGCCCCCGCATCGAAAGTGTCGCCGTGGAGATGCCCCTGAACGCCGATGCCGCCGATCGGCACGTCCGCCGCGAGGAGTTTGCGGATGTGAGCCACGTAATCCTCCAGGCGCCGGCCGGTGAGCACGTCGTAATCGTTCACGTAAAGGACGGCGTTCGGGTCGCCTTCGCGGACCCAGTCGGCCATCTGTCTGGTGATGCCGGGTCCGAGGCGCTGCGCGTAGTAGTCCGCGTGCATCATCTCGTTGTTGAGGTCGTACTCGGCGAAGCGGCCGCGGTACCGCTTCCCGATGTCGAGCGCGCGCTCCTGGAGAGCGGTGCGCAGGTCGTCGTCAGAGAGCGCCTTCAACCAGGGCTGCACGAAACTGGGCACGCCCCAGAAGAGATTATGCCCCCGCAGCGGGATTTGGTTCGCGTCCGTCCAGGCCAGAATGGCATCGACCACCGAGTAATCCACCTGGCCGCGCTCGCGCTCCATCGAGTGCCACTTGAGGGCGTTTTCGGTGACGGCGGCATTGAAGTTGGCGAGGAAGGTCTGCTTGTACCTGGCTGCGTCGTCGGAGTTGGCCCGGCCCCCGAACATCTGGCTGGCCAGGGCGGCACCGAACCAGAATTCGTGGCGGAGCTGTTCCACGCGCACCTCCGCGCCGGGCACAGTCTGGACAATGAGCGTGCCCATGCGGTTCTTCGCAATGGCATCGTCCAGGTCATCGGCCCCGGCAGACCCGGAGAGCAACGAAGCGGCGCTCAATACAAGCGCCGCCGCAAAGGTTTGGGATCGGAGTCGAGGCTGATGCAGCCGGGCGTGAAGGCGGCGCCTCCAAAGCGGGAGATCGAGGGTTTTCACAGGCCGCTGCTTAACCCAAACTCGCGCCCCCAAACAAGCGTCAAATCGGACCCGCCAAGCGCGCCTCCGCGCCGCGGTTCAGTCGCTTTCGGCAAACCGCGGGTGCAGCAAGGGCGGGTCGGCGGCGCGCGCGGCTCCCGACCGCTCAGACGTCAATCACGGGCCCGCTGCCGGCGTCCCGCGGCGGTTGCGGCGGGAGGTCGCGGCGAGAACGGCGGATCGCGATCCGGCTGTCCGGTGAGCCCAGGAGGGCGCTGGTGGCGATCGACACCACGCTGATCAGCAGGCCGCCCCAGAAGGCGGCGCCGAACGTGTCCACGTGGAACGACTTCACCACCTGCCCTACGACGAAAAGCAGGAAGGCGTTGATGAACAGGGCGAAGACTCCCAGGCTGGCGATCAACAGCGGCAGCGAAAGGAGCAGCATCACCGGCTTCAAGAAGGCGTTGAGGATGCCCAGCAGCAGCGACGCGGCGAACAGGCCCATCAACGTGTCGTAGCGAATGCCGCGCACGATGTTGGCCGCCACCAGCACCCCCAGCGTGGTGATCACCCATCGCTGGAGGAACGGTTTCCAGTTCCTGACCCGTTCGTTCACACCGCCAAGATGCCCGAAAAGCAGGCGCGAAGCGAAAACTCTTTGCCGGTCGAGTCGCGGGCGCCGACGGTTGGTCTCCGCCCGGACTCGGAAAGGGAACGAGGAGCGCGCGCGGTCCGCGTGCCGCTTTGGGCAGCCCGCCCGGACCTCGCCCTCAGCGTTCGCGGAATTTGGTCGGGGCGTCCGGCAACTCGGCGAGGTCGATTTCGAGTTTCGTCTGCCCGCCATCGGTGATGGCGCCGACGGTGAACGCGCCCCAGACACACAACGACAGTTCGGCCCGGCCCTGCTTGGGCACGACGACCACCTTGTCCGGATTGAAGGTGTTGTGGAGGAAGAAGCGCACGGGCTCGGTCAGGGGCTTGGTGTTCGGGTCGGTGGCGATCACGGCGACGCGCAAGTCGAAGATCTCACCGCCGCTGTCCGGTTGCGTCGTCACCGTGGCTTCGAGGCGGCGCCCCCCGTTCTCCCGCTGGCCGCCGAAGCGGCCCTTCTGCGGGTCGTCGCTGAAGCGGGACGGTAGCGCTGGCTCCCAGCTCGCCGCCTCGGCGACGGACGGGTCCGTCAGTTCGCGCGACTCGGCCTCGACGCGTCCGAGGGTCACGATGTTGGTCGTGAACGCCCGCTCGGCCGCACGCATGGCGTTGGGCAGCTTGTCCTCCACGGCCTGGATCTTCTGCGGCATCATGAACTCGATCTGCCACTTGGACCACAACATCAGGCGCACGAGGATCAGCCGCGTGGCCAGCGTGCCAAACACGAATCCGCTCGCGCCGAAGTAGCAGAGCAGCGCCATTCCGAAGGCCTTGTTGGCTGGATCGGTGGCGGCGGGGCCAACGGCTTTGCCGACCCATTCCGAGAGCGTCACCAGATGGTCCCGCAGCGGACCGAGTTGGGTAAGCCCAACGCCGATGATGATCTTGGTCAGCCAATCCGCCACCTGTTCGAGGCCGCTCGCGCCGATGCGCGGCGACGGGGCAGGGGCCGGGGAGGTGGCCGACTTGTCCTCCGGTTTTGGCGGGGCCACGCCGGGCGAGCCTTCGGCGGTGAACGGGATGCCAAACAGGAACCCCACGGCGCCGCTCACTGCCGCCGCCGCCAGCGCGATGAGCAACGCGATCGCCCAGTTCTTGGCGCTGGCCAGCGACGTGACCACCAAGCCCGCCACGATCCACACACCCACCCAGAAGACCGTCCGCTCAGCCTTGGACTCGATGGGTGCCATCGGATCGGCCGGGACGTCGGGTTCGAGGCCGTCCCAAGGAGTGTTGAAGAGCTTGCTCATCTCGCACCTCCGGTTGGGGTCATGGTCGCGGTGAAGTTCACTTCCGCTTCGCGCTCCACTCCGAAGTGACCTCGCTGCCGTTCATTTCCGTCCTGGCCACACCGACGATCTGGCCGTCCACGAGCTTGCCGGACATGCGATAAGTCATGTTGCCGCCATCCGGGCGGTCGCGGATCACGGTCCACGAGCACTCGTTGCCGGCGATCATGCCGTCCTGGATTTCCAGCCAGCGATCCGGCCCGCGCGCGATCTTACCGGTGACGCGGGCGCCGTCTTGCTTGAGCATCATGGCCGCTTCGACCGGGTTGCCATCGGGGCCCTTCATGGTCCAGGTCCACTCGCCGGTCAGATTCGCGCCGGTTGCGGCCGCAGCAACCGGTGTGTCGCCCAGAAGGTGGCTGAGCAGGCCTTCGATGGAACTGGCCCAGATTTCGTACGCCGGCGGGGTCAGGTGGAGGTAATCCGGCATCAACGACGCCGAAATCACGCCGTGGTCATCGACGAATTTGTAGCCAAAATCCACGAAGAACACGTCGCGGTTGTCGCCGAGGCGCTGCAGAATTTGATTTGCCTCCAGCAGCTTGCCGCGCTGCGGCTGCGGGTTCTCGCCGCGCGGGAAGATCGCGATCAGGATCACCTTCGTTTCCGGCAGCTTGTCGCGCAGCTTTTTGACGATGGCGGTGACGCCTTCGGCGATTTGCTCGACGGTGTTGTCCTCGCCATTGGAGTTGTTCGTGCCGATCATGACCACCGCGGCCTTGGGCTTGAGGCCGTCGAGATTGCCGTGGTCGAGCCGCCAGAGGACGTGCTGGGTTCGGTCGCCGCCGATGCCGAGGTTGACGGCGTGGCGAGGGGCGTAGTACTTCGCCCAAACCTCCTTGCCGGCGCCCTCCCAACCTTGCGTGATCGAGTCGCCGATGAAGATGACCTGGGCCTGGTCGCCGGCTTCAGCGACGCGTTCATTGAGCAGCTTCTGGCGGTCCTGCCAGCCTTTGTCGCCGCGCGGGGCGGGCTCGATGGCCGAATGGGCGCAGGTCGCAGGCAGGTGGCAGGCCAGGCCGAGCAGCCCGGCGACGATAAGGCGGAAGGGAGCGTTCATGGGGGAGACTATTCACTGGCGGCGCGCGAAATGCCAGCGTTCTCGCCTCCCTGCCGACCCGACGCCCCCATCGGCCTGCACCGGATTCAAACCCGACCGGGAAGCGATCCCGCCGTGCGGTTCAGTGCCCGGCGCCTGCCGTTCGCCGTGCGCGCAGTCGCGTTCGCACTTTGCCGCGTCGTTGCTAAGCTGACGGCCATGTTAGACGTGCTGCGTGTGGCGCGGGCGAGGCTCGGCGTTCTCGCTGTGCTGTTCGCCGCGGCTGGGAGCCCGGCTCCGCTCGGGGCCGCGGACGCGCTGGCTGCGATCCGGCAAAGCGGGGTGCTGCGCTGGGGCGCCGATGCCGAGGGCGGCGCGCCCTACGTTTATCCCGATCCGGACCGGCCGGAGCGGCTTGTCGGCTTCGAGTACGATCTCGCGGCGGCGCTGGCGGCCAAGCTGGGCGTGCGCGCGGAGATGGTCCAGAACCAGTGGGACCAGCTCGTCCCCGCGCTCGAACGCGGCAACTTCGACATCATCCTCAACGGCCTCGAACTGACGCCGGAGCACCAGCAGCGGATCGCGATGACGCGGCCGTACTTCGTTTATACCCAGCAAATCATCACGCGGCAGGACACGGCGGGGCTGACGCGTCTGGAAGACTTGCGCGGCCAGGCGGTGGGCGTCCTTTCGGGCACGGTGGCGCAGCGGTTGGTCGAGAAGCTGGGCGGCGCCGACCTCCGGATTTACCCCGGCAACGTGGAGTCTTTCCGCGACCTGAAAGCCCGGCGGATCGACGCCGTCGTGCTCGACCTGCCGATCGCGCTGCACTACGCGAAGCCGGACGCGGAACTGAAGTTTTCGGGACCGTCGTTCGCGCCCGGCTATTACGCAATTGGCGTGCGGCGGAGCGACACCACGTTGCTGGCCGCGCTGAACCAGGCCATCGACGAACTCGCGCGCGACCACACGCTGGAGCGAATATTCCGCCAATACGGCCTCTGGGACGCGAACCAGGAGCTCTTGCGCGATTACCGGCCGGAGAAGCTCGAGCAGAGCCAGGCTATTTCCACGCTCCGCGAATGGCCGAAGTACTTGCCGTTGCTGTTGCGCGGCGCGGTGACGACGGTGGAAATCTCCGTCCTGGGCATGGCCGTGGCGGTGGCGGCGGGGTTGGCGGTGGTGCTGCTCCGGCTGTACGCCGTGGCCCCGCTGCGCTGGCTGGCCCGGGCGTACGTGGAGGTCGTTCGCGGCACGCCGCTGTTGATCCAGTTGTTCCTGATCTACTACGGCCTGCCGGAAATCGGCATCCGGCTGAACGCCTTTTTCGCCGCGATCCTGGGCCTGGGTTTGAACTACGCCGCCAGCGAGGCGGAGAATTACCGCGCCGGCATCCAGTCGATCCCGCATGGCCAGATGGAGGCCGCGCTGGCGCTGGGCATGAGCCGCGCCCAGGCGCTGCGGCACGTGGTGCTGCCGCAGGCATTGCGCTTCGTCATCCCGCCGGTCACCAACGATTTCATCGCCATGTTCAAGGATTCCTCGATCGTCTCGGTGATCACGATGGTCGAGCTCACCAAGGTCTATGGAATGCTGGCGATGTCCACCTACGATTACATCGGGCTGGGCCTGATGACGGCCGGGATTTACTTCGCCCTGAGCTACCCGGCGTCGCTCTACGCCGGCTGGCTGGAAAGGAGGTTGGGCCATGATCGTCGTTGAAAACCTGGTCAAGTCCTACGGCGCCACGCGGGTCCTGCACGGCATCGACCACCGGCAGGCCCGCGGCGAAACGGTGGTGCTGATCGGCCCGAGCGGCTGCGGCAAGAGCACCTTCCTGCGCTGCCTGAACCAGCTCGAAATCGCGGACTCGGGACGCATCACCATCGGCGACCTCACGCATCGAGGGCAGGCCGGACCTCGCGAACCACGCGAGGAGCGCGAGCGGCAACGGCAATTGCGGGCGCGCGCCGGCATGGTGTTCCAGTCCTTCAACCTGTTCCCGCACCTCACCGTGCTCCAGAACGTCACCGTCGCGCCGACCGTGGTAAGGCGCCTGCCCGCGGTGGAGGCCGCGACGCAGGCGCGCCGGCTGTTGACCAAGGTGGGGCTCGCGGACAAGGCAGACGCGCATCCCGGCCAACTGTCCGGCGGCCAGCAACAGCGGGTGGCGATCGCCCGCGCGCTGGCGATGGAGCCGCAGGTGATGTTGTTCGACGAACCCACCAGCGCGCTCGACCCGGAACTGCGCGACGAAGTGCTGCAGGTGATGCGCCAGCTCGGCGAGGAAGGCATGACCATGATCGTGGTCACGCACGAGATGCAGTTCGCGCGTGACATGGCCGACCGGGTGGTCTTCTTCGACAGCGGCCGGGTGGCGGAGTCGGGTCCGCCGGAGCAAGTGTTCGGCGCGCCCCAGCACCCGCGCACGCGGGAGTTTTTGCGCAAAGTGGCCGTGCGCTGAGGCGGGCGGCGTCGCCAACCATCCGGGCGGATATGACCGGGCTCCGGACGCACCGGGCCATCCTCCGATCGCTGCCTTGAATGACATCGGCCTTGCCTCGGTCTAAGGCGGGGAAATAGCATTCATTCCAAGATTGCATCACCGGTAACCGCATGGAACCACAACACCCTGGCCGGCTCGCCCGTTGGCTGGCGATCCTTCCCGCGCTCGCGCTGCAACTCGCCGCCGCCGTCACCCCCGAATGGATTTGGCATCCGAACGACGGCAAACCGCCTGGCGACAGCGAAGTCCGCTACTTCCGCAAGACTTTCACCGTGGACGGCCCGGTCAGCGAGGCGGTGTTGACCGCCACGGCGGACAACGCGATGGCCGCGTATCTGAACGGCGTCTGGGTCACGGCGAGCACCAGTTGGGAGAGCGCCGCGCGCGCCAAGGTGGCGAAGCAGCTCCAGGCCGGACGGAACGTCCTCGCCATTCGCGCCGAGAACGAAGGCGGCGCCGCCGGCGTGATCGCCCGCCTGGAAATCAAGTTCGCCGACGGCCACCGCCAGGTTGTCGTGAGCGACGCCACCTGGCTGGCCGGCGCGCAGGAAGCGCCGAACTGGAGCCAGGCCGGTTTTCAACCGACCGGTTGGGTCGCCGCGAAGAGCCTGGGCGCGCTCGGCGTGGAGCCCTGGGGAAACGTCTTCGCGGCCAAGACGGCGACGCCGGCGGAGTCGCTCACGGTTTTGAAGGACTTCAAAGTTGAGCTGGTCCACTCGGCGGAAGGCAACGAAGGCTCTTGGATCGCGATGACAATCGACAACCAAGGCCGGCTGATCGTGTCGCCGCAGGACGATGCCCAGCCGCTCTTGCGCATCTCCCTCACCGACGCCGGGCAGATCGCGAAGATCGAGCCGATTCCGGCCCCGATTCACCAGGCGATGGGGCTGCTGTACGCGCACGACAGCCTGTACGCGAACGCCCACGGCCCGCAAGGCACCGGGCTTTACCGCTTGATCGACGCGAACCACAACGACCAGTTCGACCCGGATGAAGTGACGTTCCTCAAGCATTTCCCCGGCGAGGGCGAGCACGGGTACCACGCGGTCGTGCAGGGCCCCGACGGGATGATTTACGTCATCAACGGCAACCACACGAAGCTCCCGGCCGGCCTGTCCCCGA
Organism: uncultured bacterium; assembly: GCA_963735925.1. Taxonomy (GTDB): domain Bacteria; phylum Verrucomicrobiota; class Verrucomicrobiia; order Limisphaerales; family J093; genus DSVZ01. The sequence continues at coordinate 884,916 of CAVTMT010000010.1, read as the reverse complement.
ACTCGCCGCACCAGCATTACGCCGAGGATTTCCTGCTGCCGCGGCAGTGGGACGCCAACGGCCACGCAGTGGGCGTGATGGCGCCCGGCGGCCAGGTCTTTCGCACCGATCCGGATGGCAAGAACTGGGAGCTGATGCTTGCCGGTTTCCGCAACGCGTATGACTTCGCCTTCAACGCCGATGGCGAGATGTTCACCTTCGACTCGGACATGGAGTGGGATTGGGGCCTGCCGTGGTATCGGCCGATCCGCATCTGCCATTGCGTGGTCGGCGCCGAGTTCGGCTGGCGCTCCGGTACCAGCAAATGGCCGGTGTGGTACCCGGACAGCCTGCCATCGGCCGTGGACGTGGGAATCGGTTCGCCGACCGGTGTGAAATTCGGCACCGGCGCCAAGTTCCCGGCGCGCTATCAACGGGCGCTGTATGCGCTCGACTGGACCTACGGCCGCATCCTCGCCGTCCATCTCCAACCGCAAGGCGCCACGTACACCGGCAATTTCGAGGAACTCGTGCGGGGCAAGCCGCTGAACGTCACGGATGTGGAAATCGGCCATGACGGCGCGATGTATTTCGTCACCGGCGGGCGCGGGACGCAATCCGGACTGTATCGGGTGAGCTACGTGGGCAACGAATCGACCGCGCCGGCGAACCTGCACGACCATCGGGGCGAGCCGGCCCGCGCTTTGCGGCACAAGCTGGAGTCCTTCGCCGGCCACACGGATCCGGCCGCGCTCGACTTCGCCTGGCCGCACCTGAACGATCCCGACCGCTGGATTCGCTACGCCGCGCGCATCGCCGTGGAGAGCCAGCCGGTCAAGCTATGGGAACAGCGCGCACTGGACGAAGAACGAACCGACGCGTCGATCACCGCCCTGCTGGCGTTGGCGCGGTGCGGCGAGAAGAGCCTGCAGACCGACCTCCTGATGAGCCTGCAACGCCTCGCCAACGTACCGCTCACCGAGGAGCAACAGCTTGCGGCCTTGCGCGTGCTGGGGCTCGCGTTCATTCGCCTGGGGCCGCCCGACGAGGAAGTCCGGGACGCCGTGATCAGCGCGCTTTCGCCGCTTTACCCGGCCGATTCCGTACGGCTGAACCGTGAGCTGAGCCAGTTGATGATTTACCTCGAAGCGCCCGACGTGGTGCCGAAAACGCTGAGTCTGCTGGAAAAGGCGCCGACGCTCGAAGAGCAGGTGCACTACGTCTTTCACCTGCGCACGCTCAAGCACGGTTGGACGATGGCCGAGCGCGAAGAGTACTTCCATTGGATGAACCGCATCCGCGCAGGCGGCGCGCATCCGCCGGAGCTGCTGCGCTGGTTCGCGGAAGCCGGTCGGCCGTACAGCAACGGCGCCAGCTTCGACAAGTACGTCAACAACTTCCGCAAAGACGCCGTGGCCACGTTGACCCCGGCCGAACTGGCAGCGTTGAAACCGATCCTCCTCGGCAGCGCCATCGTCTCGATCCCGGCCGCGACCAACCGCGTCTTCGTCAAGGAATGGACCGTGAACGACCTCGCGCCCGCGCTGGCCACGGCGGCGAGCGGACGCTCCTTTGCCCGTGGCAAGCAGGCGTTCCGCGACGCGCAATGCATCGTGTGCCACCGCTTCGGCGACGAAGGCGGGTCGGTCGGACCGGACCTGACGGCGGTGGCGTGGCGGTTCAGCCGGCAGGACCTGCTCGAGAACATCATCCTGCCCTCGAAGGTCGTTTCCGATCAGTACCAGAACACGACCTTCACGCTCAAAGACGGCGAGGATCTCACCGGCCGCGTCATCGACGAAGACCAGGACAAGTACGTGCTCGTCACGAACGCGCTGACCGGCGAGCAGAAGGAGCTCAAGAAGACGGAGGTCGCGTCGAGCACCGCCGCCAAGTTGTCGCCGATGCCGGAGGGCCTGGTGAACATCCTGACCAAGGACGACATCCTCGACCTGATCGCCTATCTCGAATCCGGCGGGAACGTACAGACCGCGATGTTCAAGCCCTAAGTTCTGCTTTCCGAATTGAACCTCCGTGCCCCGGTGGCAAATCGCTCTGGCCGCGAGACTCCGTCGAGCCCGGCAATTTGGCCACGGAGACACAGAGGCGCGGAGACAGAATAAGGAAGCCAGGAAGGCCGGAAACACCAAAGCCCCTTTGTCGCATTCCTGATTTCCTGAGTTCCTAATGGAATCCCTGTGTCTCCGTGCCCCGGGGACAATCCGCCTCGGTGGGGCGAGACCCCGTCGAACCCGGCAATTTGGCCACGGAGACACAGAGGCGCGGAGACAGAATAAGGAAGCCAGGAAGGCCGGAAACACCAAAGCCCCTTTGTCACATTCCTGATTTCCTGAGTTCCAAATGGATTCCCTGTGTCTCCGTGCCCCGGGGACAATCCGCCTCGGTGGGGCGAGACCCCGTCGAACCCGGCAATTTGGCCACGGAGACACAGAGGCGCGGAGACAGAATAAGGAAGCCAGGAAGGCCGGAAACACCAAAGCCCCTTTGTCACATTCCTGATTTCCTGAGTTCCAAATGGATTCCCTGTGTCTCCGTGCCCCGGTGGCAATCCGCCTCGGTGGGGCGAGACCCCGTCGAACCCGGCAATTTGGCCACGGAGACACAGAGGCACGGAGATAGAATAAGGAAGCCAGGAAGGCCGGAAGCACCAAAGCCCCTTTGTCGCATTCCTGATTTCCTGAGTTCCTAATGGAATCCCTGTGTCTCCGTGCTTCGGGGGCAATCCGCCTTGGTGGGGCGAGACGCCGTCGAACCCGGCAATTTGGCCACGGAGACACGGAGGCACGGAGATAGAATAAGGAAGCCAGGAAGGCCGGAAGCACCAAGACCCGTTTGCCGTATTCCTGATTTCCTAATGGAATCCCTGTGTCTCCGTGCCCCGGGGGCAATCCGCCTTGGTGGGGCGACACCCCGTCGAACCCGCCAATTTGGCCACGGAGACACTGAGGCACGGAGACAGAGTTAGGAAGCCAGGAAGGCCGGAAGCACCAAGACCCGTTTGCCGCATTCCTGATTTCCTGAGTTCCTAATGGAATCCCTGTGTCTCCGTTGCCCCGGGGCAGATCGCTCTCGGGGGGCAGGAGTGCGACCATGCCAGGTAAACCCGGCGATTGCGCGGAGAGGACCTGGACACGACCCAGCCCGGCGCAACTCAGTCATCGCCCCTCCCGGTCTGGTCGATGATGCCCAAGGGAAACAGCTCCGAGGGACTGTGCTGTGTGTCCATCAGTCGATTCAGCCTGGCCGCGAGCCGGGCCTGAGTGGACGCGACATTTCGAGATTCACCGGGATCGTTTGCGAGATCATAAAGCGCCAGCGGCTGGAGGGAGGATGCCTTGCCCAGACCGGTACGGATCGCCTTCCACGGGCCGACCCAGAGGGCCTGCTGGCCGCCGTACCCCGGGAATTCGCGATACAGGAACGGGCGCGCCGGCTGCGGTCGGCCCCGCAAGGTGGGGGCAAAGCTGATGCCGTCCACGCCCGGTGGACCCGCGTTGGTCAGTCCCGCCAGGTCCAGCATCGTCGGCAGCCAATCCTCGAAACCGGTCACCCGATCACAGGTCGTACCGGGTTTGACCTTGCCCGGCCAACGGACCACGCATGGCACCCGCACGCCACCTTCGTGGAGCGAGCCTTTGCGGCCGCGCAGACCTCCCGCCGATTGGAAGAACGCTTCATCCGTCCCGCCCAGTTCGTCATACAGCGGGCCGTTGTCCGACGTGAAGACGAAGACCGTCCGTTCGTCCAAACCGAGCTCCCGCACCAGGGCCAGCATCTGGCCCACGTAGCGGTCCAGTCGCGTGACCATCGCGGCGTACGCGGCCCGCGGCGTACGGTTCGGCAAGTAACCGCGGTCGCCGCGGTACGGCGTTTCCGGCCAGCGTCCGGCATAGGCTGCAAGCGCGTCTTCCGGCGCCTGCAACGCGAGATGGGGGATCGTAGTTGGGAAGAAGAGGAAGAAAGGTTGGCTGCGGTGTTCACGAATGAACGCGAGGGCCTGTTCCGCAATGCGGTCCGGCGCGTAGGTCCGGGCAGTGTAGTCGGTGTAACTGGCTGGCGAGTTGGGGTCCGCGGTGGGCGGCAGTTTCTGGTATGGCGAGAAGACCGGGTTGTCCAGGGTCTCCCGCCGCGCATTGTCCCAGAGGTAAGTCGGGAAGTAATTATGGGCCTGACGCTGACAGTTGTAGCCGTAAAACCGGTCGAAACCCTGGTTGAACGGATCGCCCTCCGATTCCGGCGCGCCCAGGCCCCACTTGCCGAAAGCGCCGGTCGCGTAGCCGTGTTCCCGCAACACACGGGCGAGTGTCACCGTTCCCGCGGGCAGCGGGCTTTGCCCTTCCGGTTGCACCTCGCGATTGTCGCGAATCCATGCGTGTCCCGGATGCCGCCCGGTCATCAGGACGCAGCGCGACGGCGCGCACACGGCGTTGCCGGCGTAATGCCGCGTGAAGCGCATGCCTTCCCGGGCAAGCCGGTCCACGTTCGGCGTTTCGATCTTCGTCTGTCCGTAGCAGCCCAGGTCGCCGTAACCCAGATCGTCGGCGAGGACGAACACGAAGTTCGGCCGCGCCGGAATGTCCGGCTTTTCCGCGCCGGCGGCCTGGAGCAGCCACGCGCCCGCAGCCAGCGCAACGCAGGATAGGCGCCAAGTGATCATGGCTTGATGCTCCGCGGGCTTGCCCATCACGGCAAGCCCATCCTCCCCCCGCCCGCCCGCCCGCCCCACCGGGCCGGGCGCCGTGGACCTCACATTGCCCCCCGCAACGGATCGCGGCGGTCCGACAACGGGAATTCCACACGGCGGCGGCCAAGGTGCGCCTGGTAAACCGCCGTCAGCATCTCGATCGCCCAACGGCCGTCCGCGGCGCTGCACAGCGGCGGTTCGCCGGTCTCCACCGCGTGGATCAAGTCGCGCCCCATGTGGCGGTGATGCGCGGGCACCTCGAAGTCGCGCGGCTCCGGCAGCGGTTGCCATTTGACCTCGTTGGCCGGTTGGAGCAGGTCAGGTGAGTCGAGGAAGCCAAAGCCCGCGCCGGATTGATACGCGATGATCCGTCGGGTTCCCAGCATCTCGAAGGCCCAATGCTCGCGCGGGCCTTTGGGCTGGTTCCAACCGTTGTCGGTCGTCACCGATTCCCAGGTCGCGGCGACATTGTCCGGAAAACCGAATTGGGCGCGGATCGTGTCGCCCAGGACGCGGATCGGTTCGCGGCCGTCGCGCGCATCGGGCAGCGTGGCCTCGCGGCCATTGATCAGCACGGCCGCGGAACACCACCGCGGGTCGCCGAAGTAAAACCGCAGCAGGTCGAAATCGTGCGTGCCGAGCACCATCATGTCCTCGCCGCCGGCGCGGGCGTCCTGCTTTCCATGAATGTGCATTTCACGCACCCGGCCAATGAAGCCTTCGGCCAGCAACGCCTTCACGCGCTGGAAATCCGGCGTGTATCGACGGTTGTGGGCAACGACGATCTGGGTGCCGCGCTTTGCCGCCGCGGCCACGATCTCGTCCGCCCCGGCTAGCGTCTCGGTCAACGGTTTCTCGACGAACAAGTGCGCGCCGGCTTCGATACCAGCGAGCGCGACCTCCCGGTGTTCGCGCGGATATCGCATGGCGACGGCGACCAAGTCGGGATTTTGCTCCGCCAGCAGTCTCCGATAGTCGAAGTAAGTGCGTTTCGCGCCACTGCGCTCCGCCGCTTTCCGTGCGCCCGCCTCGTTCGGGTCCGCCACGGCCACGACCTCCACCCGGTCCAGGCCATTGAAGATCTGGTCGTAGCCGTGGCCGTAATCACCGCCGCCGGTGTGGCCGATCACCGCCGCCCGAAACCGCCGCGGTGCCTCGGCCGTAAAACCCGGGGCCGTGGAAAGCCCCGCGCCTGCGACCAGGGTGGCTCGGAGAAACGAACGTCGCGACACGGCGGGTTTGGGATTCGACATGGTCCCGTTTTCGCAAAGCCCGACTTCCAAGACAAGGGGAAGGGTGGTTTGCGCAGTCAGCCTCCGAACGCCCCAAACGAGCCGTCGGAGTGGAGTTTCAGTTCAGCACCTGCTCTCAGACCGTGCCTTTGCGCAACAGCACCTGGACTTCATCGTGGTTGCCCAAGAACCGCACGTAGAGGCTGTCCGAACGATCCAGGAAGACGAATCGGAGGTTCAAGTTCCCCCGGAACTCGAACACGTTCCGACCCAGCTTGCGGATGCCAATGCCGCTGTGGATGTGCGCCCGGCCGAAGGTTTCGCAGAGCTCGTACAATGCTTGGAGACAGAGCGCCCTTTCGCCCTTGGGGAGTCTGCGCAGTCGCTCCAGGACATCCGGGTCAATCGCGAGTGGCTTCTTCAAGAGCCTCCCTCACCTTGGCGGGATCGGTCAGGACGAGTTTCCCGCCGCGCTTCAGCCGGGCAAAGCGGGTGTCGGCAGTCTTGGCGAAGCTGTCGATCTGGCTGGCAGCCAAGCCATACTCGCGGTGGGCGTAGTCGGTGGACTCCACGGTCACCTTCCGCAACGCGATAATGTCCGCGCCGGAAACGATACCGATGTCCTCGCCGCGCGCCGCCGCCTGGAGCCAGCGGCTCAGGTTCTTCTTGGCATTGGTTATCGTCAGCGTCTGCATACAGGCTTTATGTGGCCTGGTTAAAGCCCGATGTCAACCCGCGCGATGCGACGCGCGATGCGAAGGAAACCCGGTGTCACGCTGGTCCAACAGTCACAACGGGCCAGCTCCGTGAGCGATCCGGGTCGAGTCTCAGACGCCCAGCACACCCGCCAGCGCGGCGGCCAACTCGCTGAGAAACGGTCGCACCGCCGCCTGCCGCTTGCTCCAGACCAGGTGCAACGGCGTCGCGAGCGACTTCAGCGCGGGCACACTCAGTCGCGTCACGCGACCGGGCGGGAAGGCTGACTCCGCCCATGCCGGCAACACCGCCGCCATCCCGAGGTGCTCGACCGCCGCGGCCGCCTGCACCAGCGAAGTGCAACGCAACCGCACGTTCAACCGCACACCGTTGGCCGCAGCCCATTCGGAAAGCGCCTCGCCCGCAGCGTTGTTCCCTTCCAAAAGCGCGAACGGAAGCCTGCCCAGCAGGAGCGGGAGCGGCGCGGCGTGTCCCTTGGGAGAACCGCTGCGCGGCACAAACAGCGCGTAGCTCACCTCGCCCAGCGGCAGGCTCAGCAATCCGGCGGGCACCGATGATCGGCGCAGTATGCCGAAATCCAGGCGCCCATCCCGCAGCCGCGTCGTGATGTCCTCGGACTGGAGATTGTGCAGCGTGAAGGCGAGCTTGGGCTCTCCCTCCAACACCGGCTTGAGCCGCGGCATCAGCAGCCACACGAGCACGCTCTCGCCCGCGCCCACGTGGACCTCGATCAATTGCGCGCCGCAACGCCGCTCGAAGTCCTCCAGCCGCGTCAAGGCCGGGCGGGCGATTTCGACCAGGCCCCGGCCGGCCGCCGTGAGCCGGAACACGCCGCGTCGCCGCTCGATCAGCGCCACGCCGAAGAACTCCTCGAGTTCCTTGAGTTGCCGGCTGAGCTGGCTCTGGCGCACCGGATCGGCCTGGGAAGCGGCGCTGAGACCGCCGGCATCGGCGATGGCGAGGAAACGCGCCATCCGGTCCAGCGACAAACCGCTTCGCGCCAGCAACGGGCTGCTCATGCCCGGCTTATTGCATGACCGGCCAGTCAAGTCACTTGCGGTTTTCGATCTCGAACCCGTGCGGGCGCTGTGCCATGTTCCGGGCGTCGTCGGGAGCGGGAACGGGCTGGCTACCTGCACAAAGAAGTTGCCGCTTCAGGCAGGCCGATTTCCTCGCGAAAGCGAGGTCACCGACCGGACAACCTCCCGGCTTGGCCACTCTCGGTGTGTGTAACGTTGCCGTCATCTCCTACGAGGAACGAACACACGCCCTCGAGCCGATCTGAGGGATGGGAAGCCTTCGGGAATAGCGCCCGCAGGGTCACCAAGGCGTCCGCAGATACACCCTGAAAGTCAGCATCCAGCGCTCTGTCGCCCCATTCGGCCGCGAGAGCGACCGCCCCAATGCTGGCAGACAGCGTTAATCTGGCGTTGTCTGAGATATGGGCTAAGCCTTCAGCACTTGGCAGCCCTTTTTGTGAGTATGGAGCGATCACCGCGATGGCCGTCCTCCCCGGACTCAACTGTTGCCAGAGTCCGGCGCAGTAGCCGGTTGTTGAGCCGTGGTGGCTCACCTTAACAAGTTCGGAGTTGAGGCGGGCCGGTGGAATTGTCCGCATCGTCTCTTTCCATGCCTCCGTGTCGATGTCACCTCCGAGAACGATACTGGCTTGCCCGTACTCTATGTGTAACCCACCGGAGATCATATTGTGGTTCACTCTTGGCAAATCGTCCACCAAGCACTGCCCGTCAGAAGTGAAGCATTTTACCAGAGTGTTCTCGTACTCTAACGCTCGCCCACCGGAGGCTCCCAGTGCCGTTACGCGCACGGGCGGTGCGGAATCCAACTCTAGAAGTGGCATTTTGAGCTGCAGGCGGCAGACTTCAAGGCGTGGGGTCCGTTTCGTATCCGCATACTCCGCTTGGATATGGTCAAGGATTCTAACGAGTTCCTCGACGTTTTCTGAATCGTCCGCGTCAACGTTTTTAGACTCCGCCGCTGCACTAAGGACTTCGGCGACCTTCGAGTACAAATGTCGGTGAGTCGAACTGCCAAAGAGTCACACTCGGTCCGGCCGATATGTTTCGAGCAAGTGACTCATTCCCCTGTAATGGTCATGGTGGGGATGGGTCAGGCAAAGAAAGCCCAACCTCCTAATGCCCTGGTTCTTTAGGAACCTTACTACCGGGTTGCTTTCCGGGCGTTTCAGCGTTGGCGTGTAATTGTCCACGACTCCCCACACTCCACCCGGCAACCTGACGACGATGCTTTCGCCTATTTTGGCTCCAAAGACGTGAACCTCAATTGGCTCGCTCATCAAAAACAATGCACCTAAAACTTCCAGCGATCCTTGAAGCTGGCACGAATCCGCTCAACCCGCTCCTTTGAAAGCGATTTCGGCGGCATCCGTGAGAGACGGGTAGCAGTGCTTCCCTTGCAGCGGACGACATCACATCGGAATTCGTCTCCGGCACCAATACCGTTTTCGCGCAGCACTTCTGCATCGCACCGCGATTCCAAGCGTTCGCAAGTTTGTTCGTTTATCAGAGTCACGTTGGCTGAATCTCCGATGAGACTCTCCACTCGACCAACGAACGAAGCCACCGTCTTGGGTGTTGCGGTTAAAGCAGGAGTCCAAAAACTTTCCACGACCTTCGCAAGCTCCTCAGCGCCGGGCCCACGCTGGGCACCGCGCCCGAATGCTAAAGAAGGGATCAAAACTGACACTTGATGGTTTGGTGCTGTTCGATACGGGTCAGATAAAGGAAGTCCGCTCTGCGGCTCTGCCAGTCCCATGACTTGAAGAGAACCCGAAATCTGCTGGCGGGGTACGTCAAATTCTGCGGCCAAGTGCCCGGCCGTGATTGAGTGTGCCGAGAAAGGCCGAGATTGACGACTGGTATGCACCGGCTCGCAGGAGAACCCGCCTGGCCGCTTAAGGTCACTTGGGGCAGCTAGTGCAGTGTCTCAGAATTGTCTTTAGGAATCTGTGGCTGCCGTGCCAGAACCGCGCGGGCGCGGTGGATCTTCTCGAGGATCGCCTTCCCCTCGGCGCGCCACTGGTAGCGTTGCGGCCTGAGGTTGCGCTCGACCAAGTAGGCCCAGATGGCGTTGACCAACTCGCCGACGCTGGCAAAGCTCCCCGGCAGGATGACGTCCTGGCTCAAATCGCGAAAGAACCGCTCGACCAGGTTGAGCCACGAGGCACTGGTGGGGGTGAAGTGCAGGTGAAAGCGGGGACGGGCGGCCAGCCAGCGCAGGACCTTGGGGTGCTTGTGGGTGGCGTAGTTGTCCAGAATCAGGTGCACGTCAAGCTCCGCGGGCACCGCCGCCGCGATCGATCTGAGGAACTTCAGCCACTCCTGATGGCGGTGCCGGGGAGCGCGCTCGGCCAGCACCTTCCCGTTGAGATAGTTCAACGCCGCAAAGAGCGTTACTGTCCCGTGGCGGTAATAGTCGTGGGTGCGCGTGGCGATGTGCCCCTGGCCCAGCGGCAGGCCCGGTTGGGTACGTTCCAACGCCTGGCATTGGCCCTTTTCGTCGCAGCACAGGATGATCGCCCGGGTCGGCGGATCCAGATACAGACCCACGATGTCCCAAAACTTCGCCTCGAACTGGGGATCGTTGGAGCGCTTGAAGGTGCGGGTCCGGTGCGGTTTGAGGTCGTTGGCGGCCCAGAGCCGCTGGACCGCCGAGCGGGACAGCCCGCTGTGTCGGGCCATGGTCCGGCAACTCCAGCGCGCCCGTCCCTTGGGCGGGCGCACGACCTCGTTGAGCACGGTCTGTACCCGGTCCAGGGGCAGAGTCCGAGGCCTCCCCGCTCGGGGTGCCTCTTGGAGTCCGGCCAAACCCAGATCGAGCACCCGTTGACGCCACTGGCCCACGGTGACCTGGCTGGTGCCCAACTGGGCCGCGATTTCCTTGTTGTCCAGGCCCTCGGCCGCCAGCAGGGCAATGCGGGCACGGCGGACCAACTTCTGCGGAGTGCCGGGAGCCCAGACCAGACGTCGCAGCTCGGTCCGTTGCTCGGGTGAAAGCTCGAAGGGCAGTTTGGGACGCGCCATGTCCATAGGTTGGCACGGACGGTCTCATTTAGTAAAGACTATTATGGGACGATACACTAGCGTTTGCATGTTCTTCAACTCTTGGTCAAAAGCGAGGGCCATCAGGTTTTCGAGAAGCTGATTTCCTCAAGCGCGGCGGCGGCCTCGAACTTCCCCGCCAAAGCCTCGAACAGATCAGGCGTCACATCCTTCTGGCAAACGGCATTCGTGGCGAAGAATAGCCCATCTTCGTACGCGAGCGACTTCTCAGACGCATAACGCAATTCGCCGTCGATTTCGGGAAGTTGCGTGACCAAGACAATGCCTCCCGAAACCACATTCTGCGCAAGTCCAGTGAAGCGCTTCATGTGCGCGGCATAGCCCGAAGGAGGATCAAACACAGCATGTGCGTTGAATGAAAGAAGACTACGTTTCACTTCCTCGACTTTGGTCGTCTCCAACGCAGCCAAGGTCAGCTTAACCATCAAATTCAGGTGGTCCTTCGTACGGCCTTGCTTGAAGGAGACGGTTATCCCCTGTGCGTTGACAACGATGCTTGCAGCACCGCTGAACAAAGGGACAGAAAGCGTGTAGGAATAGAACTCGTTCTGCTTGACCAATGAAATGTCGGCTGGATTGAGAAAATCTCCGCACGGGGGTGAAGCAAGCGATCTGGCCACGCTATCGAGTTTCGCTTCGCCAACGGCGACGGGGCGTCGATACTCAACAGCGGTGCTCAGTGAAAACTCCTGAATCTGGAGCAAGCGCATCAGCGACGAATTTACGACTGTCGCCACCGGTTTACAAGCACGCCGTATGCAGAACGCCCGCCACGGTAGCGCCATGACATCTTCTTGCTATTGAGCGTTTTCACCCATCGTGCCGACCAGTCTATCGGCGTTTGAGAATGTCACCGTAGATCGAGGGTGGAAGTGAACCACCAGCGTCCGGGCAAGTTGCCCGACTACAGCGAGCAGTCACCTGGCTTATTCCGGCGTGATCTGAAGCTTGCTGGCGACCATTGCCGTCGGGTGATCGATCCCCTGAGCGCCACCGTCGCCAATCACAACCATTTCGTGGCTGAGCAGATGGCGCTCCTGGAAAGTCCGGAAGGCGACCCCTCGTCTCCATCACGCCCATGCAAAGCGTACCATATTTATTACGAATTACTTATGTACGTTGGTTTATGCTTCAACAAGTCGCTCAAACGGATTGCCTTCGGCCTCGGAAGAACTCACAGCCCTCGGTGTCTCCACCCTGCAGATCTCCCACCCCAATTCATCGGATGCCGACGCTACGTTTCCCAGCGACGCTCGAGCATCGTCCCCAGGACCACCTCATTTCGCGAGCAACGCATTGAACACCTCGTCATCGGCGTTGTCCCACGTGTCGCGCACCTCCGCTTCGCTCTGCCGGAGCCACGCCTCGCGTTCGGCCTCGTGGCCGGTGAGTGGCTCCGTCTGGATGGTGACCCGCACCAGCGTGTTGTCCGGCAAAGGCAGCGCGCGCCGCAGTTTCAGCGTGCCCTTTTCGTAAACCGCCTCGACGCTTGCGATCATGGAGGCAGGCTGACTCACCCGCCGGCTGGGAGCAAGGCGCCAACAGCCGCGCCGCATCCCCGCCTGCCGGCTCATTCTACTTCCGCGGTAGCGCCACCTTCCCGGTGCGGGTCAGTTCGAGAATCCCGAAGGCCTTCATCAGTTCGATGAACTTCTCGACCTTGCTCTCGTCGCCGGTGATTTGGATGGTCAGGCTCTTCGGCTGCACGTCGATGATCCTGGCGCGGAAGATGTCGGTGATCTGCATCACCTCGGCCCGCGATTGCGAGTCCACGCCCACCTTGATCATCACCAGCTCGCGGTCCACGTACTCGCCGTCGCGGAAGTCCAGGACCTGGATCGAGTCCACCAGCTTCTCGAGCTGCTTGACGATCTGGTCCACGGTCTTGTCGTCGCCCCGTGTGACAATGGTCATGCGGGACATGGTCGCGTCCTGGGTGGGGGCGACGTTCAAGGAGTCGATGTTGAAGCCGCGGCCGCTGAACAACCCCGCCACGCGGGTCAGGACGCCGAACTTGTTTTCCACGAGCACGGAGATGGTGTGTCGCATACGCTGGTATCGTTCTCTGTTAATTCGCCCCGGTCGCCCGGCCGCCGTCCCGGAAAACACAAAACCCGCAATCCGGGTGGAACTGCGGGCGACCTGCAAGCGTTCGAGCCAAAGCCCCAGGCCGCGTCAGTCGGCTACGACTACGCGGACCAGTGTCAGGGCCATGGCCATCGGTTTCATTGCGGGGCGCACGCTAGCAACCGGCCGCGCGCGCGGTCAAATGTTTTCCCGGATCGGGCGGAGCGCCGGCGTCTAACCGGCTCCGTGGCGGTGGAACGAGGTCCGCCGCACCACCGCCACGAAACCCACACAGCGTCGGCCGGTCAAGGCTGGCCGAGCGCCCGCAGCCACTCCAGCCAAGTGTCCAGGCCTTCGCCAGTGCGCGCGGAGAGCTCGAACACACGGGCCTGCGGCGCCACGGCGCGGACGTTCTGCCGCAGCGCCGGCAGGTCGCAACCGGTCGCCGCCGTGAGGTCGGTCTTGGTGATCACCACGACGTGTGCCGACCGGAACATCGGCGGGTATTTGAGCGGCTTGTCCTCGCCCTCCGTGACCGACACCAGCACCACACGCACCTGCTCGCCGAGGTCGAAATCGGCGGGGCAAACGAGGTTGCCAACGTTCTCGACGATCAACAGCCGGCGGCCGGCGAGGTCGAGTTGCTCCAGTCCGCGCGCGACCATCTCGGCGTCCAGATGGCAGACCGTGCCGGTGGTGATCTGGACCACCGGCGCGCCGGCCGCGCGAATGCGTTGCGCATCGTTCGCCGTGGCCAGGTCGCCCACGATCACTGCGGCGGGACAATCCTTTTCCAGCGCGGCGACGGTCTTTTCGATCAACGTGGTCTTGCCCGCGCCCGGCGAGGCCAGGACGTTGAGCGCGACGAGGCCTTTGGCCTGGAGATAGCCGCGGTTCCGCTCGGCCAGGCGGTCGTTGCGGGCGAGGATCGGCTGGCGCAAGTCGATCGTCTGCGGGCCGGCGCCGGGATGTTCATGCGCATGGGTGTGCGGATGCTCGTGCCCTTCGCCAGAGCCGTGCTCGTGCGGATGGCTGTGGGTCGTGCCATCCGCGTGGGTGTGGGCGTGGCGGTGTTCCACGCCCGCGGCGTGCGTGTGGCCGTGCTCGTGTTCCTGGCCCGGCTCATGTTCATGCGGATGGCTGTGACTTGTGCCGTCGGCGTGCGTGTGTTCGTGCGTATGCATCGCCTCCGCCTGAGCGTCCGCGCCCACCAACCGCACCGGCTTGGCCGGCGGCGCCTGCAAAGGCTCCACGCCGAACCGTTCCGTGTTTCCACATCCACATTCCAAGCACATAAGATCAATTCTCAGGGGCTGCCTGAGTTCGTGAGTTTACCCGGCCTCGTCGATCGCGCCAGCTTCAATGCGGCTCGGGCGAATCTCGCAGTTCAGTTCGCGGTCTTCGCTGGCGCGCCGGCTTGGAGCCGGCTTTGCGGCTAAGCGCGCCGCCGAGGCTTGAACTGCGTCTCAAGCCGGCTGGAAGCCAGCGCTCCGGAACGCGCGGGAAAGACACATCGGCGACTCCGGGCTGCGCCGCGAATCTCGCCGGTGCTTACGAAGCTTCGATCCGCAGCAATTCCAGTTCGCGGCCTTGCTGGAGCTCGCTTTCCCAGCCGCCGCAGGTCGGGCAGGGAAACACCGCGTCTTCCAAGGTGAACTCGCGTTGGCAGGTCCGGCAGAATGCGCGCGCCGGCACCGCCTCGATTTCCAGCCGCGCGCCCGCCGCCATCGTGCCCGCCTTCAATGCCTCGAAGGCGAACTCGAGCGCGTCCGGCACCACCCCGCTCAGCGCGCCCACGCGCAGTCGCACGAGGTGAATGGCGGTGCAACCACGGTCCCGCGCGTGGCGCTCGGCCTCCTCCAACGCGCTTTGCATGATCGACGCTTCGTGCATGGCTCGCCCCCGCCCGGCTCGTTACCGGATCATCCCGCGCTTTCGCAGCATCGCCTCCATCGCCTTGTCCATGAGCAGATCGGCCAGCGGTTTCGTGGCCTCGTCCAGCGCTGCGTTGGCGGTCTTCAGTTTTGTCACGTCGCCGGTCTTGGTTTCCGGATCCTCGACGGCCAGCACGCTTTCGACGGCCGCCAACGCGGCTTCGACGTGAGCGATGTACGGGGCTTCCAGTTCGTCGCCACAGTCGGCCAGCCCTTTGCGCGCGGCGGTGACGGTCTCGGTGGCGCGCAACCTGGCCTCGATCCACTGCCGGGTGCGCAGGTCCTCAAAGGCGTGCTCGACGGATTCCTCGACCATGCGCTGCACCTCGGTGTCGTCCACCGCGACCACCGATTTGATCTGGACCACCTTCTCGCGGCCGGTCTGCGTGTCGCGCGCCAGCACGTGCAGGATCCCGTCCGCGTCGATCTCGAACTGGACGCCGACGCGGGCCACGCCTTTGGGCGCGGGCTCGAACCCGAGTTCGAAGCGGCCCAGGCTCCAGTTGTCCCTCGCCCGGTCGCGCTCGCCTTGGAGAACGTGGATGAGCATCGAGCGCTGGTTGTCCACGGCGGTCGTGAACAGTTCGCCGGCCTTGAGCGGAATGGTCGAGTTGCGCGGGATGATCACGTTCATCAACCCGCCGAAGGTCTCGATGCCCAGCGACAGCGGCGTGACGTCGAGCAGGAGCATGTTCTTGAACCCGCCCGCGAGGATTTCCGCTTGAATCGCCGCGCCCAGCGCGACGGCCTCGTCCGGGTTTTGCGAAACGTTGAGCTGGGATCCTTTGCCCGCACCTGCGGCCATGCTGGCACCGAAGTCCGTCGCATTGACGCACGCGAACCACTGCGCCACGAGCTGGCGGACCAGCGGCATGCGCGTCTGCCCGCCGACGAGGATGACCTGATCGAGGTCCGCGGCCGTCAGCTTCGCGTCGGCGAGCGACCGCAGGCAATGCGCGCGCGTGCTCTCCACGAGGTCCCGGGTCAGGCGCTCGAGTTCTCCGCGGGTCAGGCGGTGGCTGAAACTGAACTCCGGCGTGAGGAAGGGCAGGTTGAGGTCAACTTCCTCGCGGTCGGACAACGCGATCTTCGCCTGTTCGGCAGCTTCCCGCAGCCGCGAGAGCAAGACGAGCGCTTCCGGCTGCGGGCGGCCAGCTTCGGCGGTCGCGGTCAGGTCCGGCCCGCCGGCCGCCTGGATCTGCGCGACCAGGAAATCGATGAGGCGCCGGTCCAGATCGTCGCCGCCGAGGCGGGTGTTGCCGTGGGTCGCGAGCACCTGGAACACGCCGTCGTTCAACTCGAGGATCGAGAGGTCGAAGGTGCCGCCGCCGAGGTCATAGACCGCGACCTTCGCGCGCGCCTCGAGCTTGTCCAAACCATACGCCAGCGCGGCGGCGGTGGGTTCGTTGACGATCCGCTCGACGGTGAACCCGGCCAGCTCGCCGGCCCGCTTGGTCGCGTTGCGCTGGGCGTCGTTGAAGTAAGCCGGAACCGTGATGACCGCGCGCGACACCGGTTCGCCCAAGGCCGCCTCGGCATCGCGCTTCAGTTTCTTCAGCACTTCGGCGGAGACCGCTTCGGGCGCATACTGCCGGTCGCGGATCCGGACCTGGGCGGGTCCGGCGCCGGCGCCAACCACGGCGTAGGTCACGCGCATTTCCTCGGGGGGAATGTCCGTGCCGCGGCGGCCGATGAAACGCTTGACCGAGTACACCGTCTCCGCCGGCTGGAGCGCGCGCACGCGGTTCGCCGGGCGCCCCACCACCGGCGCCGCCCCGCCCGGCGGGAAGTGTACCACCGAGGGCGTCAGGCGATGGCCCTCGGCATCCGCCAGGACGATGGGGATGCCCGAATCCACCACCGCCACCAGCGAGTTGGTGGTGCCGAGGTCGATGCCGACGATTCTGCTCATGCGCACGCGTAGCATGGCATCGATTCGCGAGGTGCCAAGGCCGCGCCGCGGAAAGCTCGCGTCGGCCGGGACGCGGAGGCGTCTGCCGCTGCGTTCGCCGTTGACGGTCGCCCGCCGCTGCGCGGAATCTCCGCCTCGCGACACCTGATGAAAACGACTCGTTCGACACTCGGTGCCCTGTTCGGGCTCACCCTCGCCGCCGTTGCCGCCGATCCGCAGTGGCAACATCTCACCACTAAACACGGCGACCTGCCGGTGCCGCCCGGCGGCTCGCAGCAACAGACCGGCGCGTTGATCGGCGACTTCGACCGCGACGGCCTGAACGATTTCATCCTGAGTTTCCGGCAGAAGCCCCCGGCCCTCGTCTGGTACCGCCGCACGGCGAAGGGCTGGGACACATACGTCATCGAACAGGATTACCTGACCGTCGAGGCGGGCGGAGCGGCTTACGACATCGACGGCGACGGCGACCTCGACGTGGTCTTCGGCGGCGACTGGCAGAGCAACCAGATCTGGTGGTGGGAGAACCCCGCGCCGCATTTCGACCGAGCCAAGTCCTGGGCGCGGCACGTCATCAAGCAGAACGGCCAGACCCAGCATCATGACCAGGCCTTCGGCGACTTCCTCGGCACGGGCAAACCGCAGCTCGCGTTCTGGAACCAGCAGGCCAAGACGCTGTTCCTCGCTGAGATTCCCGCGAACCCGCGCGCGGCGGACGGCTGGCCGATGACCGCCATCGTCTCCGGCACGAGTGCCGGCTCGACGCCTTACACCGAGGGCATGTCGGCCTGCGACATCGACGGCGACGGGAAGGTCGATCTGCTCGCGTACAATTCCTGGTACAAGCACACCGGTGGAAAGCAATTCCAGGCAGTCAAGCTGGGAGACGTCGGCGGGCTGATCTTCGCCGGGCAACTCGTGGCCGGCGGCCGGCCGGAGATCGTCATCTCGCCGGGCGACGGCGGTGGTCCGGTCAAGTGGTACGAGTGCAAAGGCGATCCAACCCAGGGCAATTCCTGGGTCGGCCACGACTTGATCGGTCGCGACGTGATTCACGGCCACAGCCTCCAGCTCGGCGACATCAACGGCGACGGCCACCTGGACATCTTCGTCGCCGAGATGGCCAAGTGGCACGAGCAACAGCCCCAGCCCGACAATCCGAAGGCGACCGCGTGGATTTTTTACGGCGACGGCGAGTGCGACTTCCGCAAGACCGAGTTGGTCGTCGGCGAGGGCTGGCACGAAGCCCGGCTGGCTGATTTGGACGGCGACGGCGACCTGGACCTGCTGAACAAACCGTACACGTGGGAAACCCCGCGCGTGGACGTGTGGTTGAACAACGGAACCGGCAAGCGCTGAGCCTTGAGTTCCGATCTTCGACCGAGCGTGGCCTGCGCTTGGCCTCGATTCCAAACCGTGAGGCTCGCGGGAGCGCCGGGTTGGGAACCGGCCGTCGAAGGTGGGCCTGGGCGCAGCTCTGGTTCTCGGGCCGAAACGGCGGCGTGCCAGGTTGCCGAACCGCAATCATTGCGGGCGGCCGGAGTCACGTCGTTTGCAACTGGAGGTGGCTGGCGCCCCGAAAAAGTGACCGCCCTGGAGGTGAACGATGTCCCCTCCAGGGCGGGCTGGAATCCGGGTTCCGGCCGGATCGCCGGTGTCGCGGTGGCGTTACACCACCTTCAGCTTGCCGCCATAGACGGCATGCTTGCCGAGCTGCTGTTCGATGCGGAGCAGTTGGTTGTATTTGGCCAGGCGATCGCTGCGGCTGAGCGAGCCGGTCTTGATCTGACCGGCGTTGGTCGCAACCGCGATGTCCGCGATGGTCGCGTCTTCGGTTTCGCCCGAGCGATGGCTGATGACCGCCGTGTAGGCGTGGCGGTGGGCGAGCTCGACGGCGTCCAGCGTCTCGGTGAGCGACCCGATCTGGTTCACCTTGACGAGAATCGAGTTGGCCGTGCCGCTGTCGATGCCCCGCTGGAGGAATTCGACGTTGGTGACGAAGAGGTCGTCACCCACGAGCTGGATCTGCTTGCCGAGTTTGTCGGTGAGCTTCTTCCAGTTCGTCCAATCGCCCTCGGCGCAGCCGTCTTCGATGGAGACGATCGGGTACTTGCCGCACAACTCGACGTAGAAGTCCACCAGTTCGTCGCCGCTGACGGTCTTGCCGGTGCTCTTCTTGAAGGTGTAGGTGCCCTTGCCCTTGTTCGCGAATTCGCTGCTCGCGACATCCAGGGCGAGGTAGATCTGCTTGCCCGCCTTGTAGCCGGCGTCCTTGATGGCGGACAGGATGACCTCGATCGCGTCCTCCGTGCTGTCGAGTTTGGGCGCGAACCCGCCTTCGTCGCCGACCGCGGTGCTCAGACCCTTCTTCTTCAGCACGCTCTTGAGCGCGTGAAAAGTCTCGGCGATGGCGCGCAGGCCGTTGCTGAACGTGTCGAAGCCCACCGGCATGATCATGAATTCCTGGAAGTCGATCGGCGCGTCCGAATGGGCGCCGCCATTGATGACGTTCGCCATCGGCACCGGGAGCACCTTGGCGTTCGGGCCGCCGAGGTACTTGAACAACGGCTGGCCGAGGCAATTGGCGGCCGCCTTGGCATTGGCCAGCGAAACCGCGAGGATGGCGTTGGCGCCGAGCTTGGACTTCTTGAAGCCGGTGCCGTCGAGGTCAATCATCGTCTGATCCACGGCGAGTTGATCCAGCGCGTCCATGCCTTCGAGGGCGGGCAGGATCTTGTCGGTGACGTTCTTGACCGCCTTCGAAACGCCCTTGCCGCCGTAACGCTTCTTGTCCTCGTCGCGCAGTTCCAGGGCTTCGTCCGTGCCGGTGCTGGCACCGGAGGGAACCGCCGCGGTGCCGGTCGCGCCGCTGCCCAGGATCACGTCCACCTCGACCGTGGGATTGCCGCGCGAGTCGAGGACTTCGCGGGCCTTGATGTCAACAATGGTGCTCATAGTTCAATCGTCAGAATTCAGTCGCCAAACCAAGCCGCCAGTCTAAGGCGGGGCGGGGGGGCGTCAAGGTCGCCGCCCGCCGTCGATGAGAGTCCGGGCGCGGCACCTCCCCGTTTCCGGCTCCTCGCCGGGGCGGAGGACGCCGCCGGCGTCGCGGCCTGCGCGCCCAGACGACAACTTTTTGTTGCAAATGCAACAAAAAGTTGTCCCGTGGCGAACGGGGGGCAGCGGGCTGGATGCCACCGTCTCCAGGATGCTGACCCTGGCCGGCAAGCTCGCTTGGCGAACGCCGGCGCGGGCCGCCAACAACGCCTGTGCGGGCCTCCGCCGGGCGCGCAATCGCGGGCGTTGTCTTCAGGCCAGGAATGAGCAGATGTACTCGCAGAGACCGGCTTTGACTTCGATGGTGAAGCCGGAATTGCCCGGCACGTCGAACGTCTGGCCGCCGGCGTATCCGCGCACGGCCGTTTGGCCGTCCAAAGCCACCGCGCACGCGCCAGCCACTATCTCCATGCGCTCGGGTGCGCCGGTGTTGAAGTGGTACTCGCCGGGCCGGATCAGGCCCAACGTCTTCTTGGAGCCCTCAGGGAACAGCAGCGTATGACTGATGACACCGCCGTCGAAATAGACGTTGGCCTTGGTAACGGCGGTGACGCCGGCGAATTGAGTCGGGATCGTTGCCATAGATGGGCGGCGAGTCTCGATCGCGCCCGCTTGAAGTCAAGGTTGAGCCGGCGTTCGCTCGAGGCAGCGGCGAAACGGCTTGGATGGGGCTTGGCCAAGGCTCTTGCGAACGCCCCATGAGCCTGGGAGGGCTGAGCTGCCGCCCGGCCCTTGATCAAGGTGGCGCACCACAACGCGGCCCTACCGCCGTGCGGACTTGCGGGCGGACTGCGTGCGGACTTTACCCGGCGGCTTCGGGCGGATAGGTTCCGGGTAATGCCGCCGGGCCAGTACAGTGTGCGCCGCGCCAACGTGGACGATCTCGCCGTCCTCCGTGGGCTCTGGCAGCTCGAACGCCTGCCCGGGTATGAGCTGGAGAAACGGTTGACGGAGTTCCACGTGGTCACGCGTCCGGACGGCGTGGTGATGGGCGCGGTGGGCTTCGCGCCCGACGGCCAGCAGGCGCTGGTCCACAGTCTGGCGTTCGCGTCGGCCGGTCAGCAGGCCGAAGGCTGGTCGCCGCTGTGGGGGCATGTGCTGGCCCTCGCGCGGAGCCAAAATGTGGTGCGGTTGTGGCTGCGTGGCCGTGGCGCACCTTGCTGGCAGGAGGCCGGATTCAAAGCCGCGACGCCTAACCAATTGAGGAAACTGCCGCCCGCCTTTGGCGCGCCCCAGAACGCCTGGCAGGTGTTTGCCCTCCGCGACGAAGCGGCGTTGACCGGTGCGCTCGCAAAGGAGTTCGAGGCGCTCCACGCCGCCCAACAAGAACAGATCCACCGGCTGGAACGGCAGGCCGGGGTCTGGAGACTCCTGGGATGGGTCATCGCCGTTTTGTTCTTCATCGGCGCCGGTTGGATGCTGGTGCTGCTGATCCGCAACGCCCCGCGCCGCAACTCCCGCTGAGCCCGGTGGGGCCGAGCTGCCGCTCGGCCAAGGCGGCGCAGCAGCGCCGCCCTACCGAACCCATGGGCGCACTGCGCCCGCAAAGCGGGGCACTCTCCCCCGGGGCAAAGGGCCGTGGATCAGGGCGAGGGGAAACGCCAACTGCAGGGATACGGTTGAGGCCTGTTTCCGCGATCCGTTCGGTTGGTCCCGCCCGCTCGAGGAGCCCGGTGCGGCCGAGTTGCCGCTCGGCCAGGCGGCGCAGCAGCGCCGCCCTACCGGGTTCAGGGGCGCACTGTGCCCGCAAATCTTGGGGCCATCTCCGCCGGACGAGAGGGCCGTGGATCGGGGCGAGGGGAAACGCCAACTGCAGGGATACGGCTGAGCCCTCTTTCCGCGATCCGTTCGATTGGTCCCGCCGGCTCGATGAGCCCGGTGGGGCCGAGCTGCCGCTCGGCCAAGGCGGCGCAGCAGCGCCGCCCTACCGAACCCATGGGCGCAGTGCGCTTGCGAAACTTGGAGCGTCCTCTGCCGGACGAGAGGGCCGTGGATCGGGGCGAGGGGAAACGCCAACTGCAGGGATACGGTTGAGGCCTGTTTCCGCGATCCGTTCGATTGGTCCCGCCCGCTCGATGAGCCCGGTGGGGCCGAGCTGCCGCTCGGCCAGGCGGCGCAGCAGCGCCGCCCTACCGGGTTCAGGGGCGCACTGTGCCCGCAAATCTTGGGGCCATCTCCGCCGGACGAGAGGGCCGTGGATCAGGGCCAGGGTAAACGCCGACTGCAGGGATACGGCTGAGGCCCGTTTGGACGATCGGTCGGACGGGTTCAATCCACGACCAGCACGGAGTGAATCTCCAGCCGGGGCAAGGTGAGTTGGGCGGCGCCGGCGCGATACTCGAAGGCCACGGGTTGGCTGCCCGGTTCAAGCGTGATTCGCGCCGGCACGGTCGCCGTGTGGATCTTGATCGCGAGCGGTCCGACGACGGGGATCGAGTCGAAGATCGGCGTCTGCGGATCGGCGTGCGGGCCGGCGGTGTTGACCAGGTTTATCGTCAAACGGCCGTCGAGCCGGTTGACCGCCACGTCCACGTCCGGCGAGCCCGTCACTTCGACAAGCGGCTGCGGGAACAATTGGCGGGCGAGGGCGTCGAGCCAGGCGCGCGCGGCTTCGGAACGATCCGCGAGGTAACCCTGGCTGAAATCGAAATACGTGGCCGCAATACGGCCGCGGCCCCGGCTCGCGATCGACGCCGCCGGTTGGGACGCCGCATCCGCGGCGCGGGCGACCTGCAGCCGGCCGAAGGGCTGCGCCTTCGCTCCGAGCCGGACCGCGCGGCTGAGACCCTGGGTGCGAATGAGCGTCGTGGCGTGGGTCAGGAAGTGCGGTTGGGCGGACGCTTCGCCTTCCCAGGTCACGCCCAGTTCTTCAGCGAACAGAGCGGCGCTCTCCGGACCGACGAGCAACAGGTTGCCGCCGGTTTCGACGTAATCGAGCAATTCGCGCCGGAACGCCGGCTCCAGGTAATCGCACTCCGGCACGACGATCAGCGGGTACTCGGCCATGCGGCCGGTCAATTGATGTTCGCCGAGCACTTCGACCGACTGCTGGCTTTCGAGCAGTGCCTGCAGCGTCCCGCGAAGCGGCGTGAGGTCGCGGTTGAACAGCCCGTTGATCCGCCGGTAGTGAGCCGCGGTGGAGTAGAGCAAAGCCACCTGCGGCACCGGCAACGCGTGATGACAGATCGCCTGGCGCGCACGACAGAACTTCGCGACTTCGGCCATGATCGGCATCCGCTCCTCCGGCACCGAACCGTCGCGCCGCTGGTTGAAGTACGCCTGAAAGCCGCCGCCCAGCGCGAGCACGACCGCCGCCTCGCGCTCCAACTGCACCGCGGATTTCATCCGCGAGCCATTCTTGCCCGGCTTCGTCGTGAAGCCCCAGGCCATCAGGTCCCACGGCTTGCCCTGCCGCGCCAGGTAGCGCGCGGAGAGCCGTGCGGAATTCACGCTGTCCTCCGGCGAGTAATCGCCCGACAGGAAATCGACCGGCGCGCTGACCGGCTCGGGCATGTGATCGGTGAACGCCCAGTTGCTGCACAACTGCATCGCCGGATTCGTCCGCTTCACTTCGGCGATGTAATGCCGCAGGTAAGTGCGGAAAGCCTCGCGGTTGAACTGGAGGAACTCGTACCAGTGCGGCTCGCCGGGCTTGCGGGGAACGTCCGCGATTCCCGTGGCCTCGCGGAAGGCCTTCAGCGCCGCGGCGCCGTAGTCCGGTACGGAGGCCCAGCACTCGCCGTCCACCCACGCGCCATCCACGCCGTAATCGCCGGCCAGCTCGCGCAGTTGCGGGATCAGCAACTGGTCCGCGTAGGCGCTGAAGAACGACGTGGCGTTGCCGTTCGGCTTGCCCGCGGCGTCGATGACGGCCCAATCGGGATGCTTGCGGATGGCCTCCGAATCCCACACGCCCGAATAGTGCATGTACAGGGCAACGCCGCGCTCGGCAGTCACCTGCCGCCAGAGCCGCAGCGGGTCGCCGACAAAGCCCGGCGCCTGATTGCCCACCTTCGTGGGATAACTCGACAAGCCGGGGTGCCCTTTGCAGTCGATCTGGAGGTAGTCCGGGTGGACGAGATCGATCACGTGCTCGATCGACTCCCGCGTCGTGTTCTTGCCGATCTCGGTGCAGTCCGGGCCGGCGTGGAAATCGAAGTGAACGCCCAGGAAACTCTCGGCCCGCTTCAACCGGCGGGGTGCCTCGGCCGTAACCGACCGCCGGACGGCGGCTTTGATGGCTTGGACCTGGGCCATTTGCGCCTGCGCCAGCGAGCCGATCGGACCGGCCTGCGGATCCCAGTTGGGCCCCAGATCGAGCGTGACCACACCTCCCTTGTCCGTAACCTCTTTCACCCACTCCGCCCAGCGTTCGGCGGGATGGCGCGTGTCGCGGCGCGACCACATGGCGCCCACGAACGTCAGGGCGTGCCATTGCGAGCCCTCGACCCAGCGCGCCGCGGGCAGCACGGTGAACGGCTCGTTCAACTCGCCGGCAGTGTAATCCTCGGCCTGCGTGTAACGCACCAGCTTCACGCCGGGGTTGAAGGTGACGATCGCGTGTGGATTGCCGTGCTTGACGGCCTGCGCATAGGTGCGGGCGATGGCTTCGTTGAAGCGGATATGTTCGTAGCCGCCATCGAACCACCACCCGGCCACCTTGTCGCCGTAGCGATCCGACCATTCCTGGATGACCTCGGCCCACTTCGCGGCGAACGCCAGGTCCAGCGGTTGATCGCTGGGCCCGGTCGGCAGGCCGAACGCCTTCTGGGCGCGGGCATCCTGGTTGGGCACCTGGCACGGCAGGTACAACATCAGCTTGATGCCCCGCGGTTGCAGCGCCCGGTAGAGGTCCAACGGCAGGTCGCGCGTGGCGCAGCGTTCGCCCGCGGCATAACCGGTCCGGCGGTCATAGGCGGCGTTGGGCGCGTTGAAATAGCCGGAGTTCTGCCCCAGCGTCAGACAAAAATACTTCGCCCCCAGCGCCTCGAGCTGGCCCGCCAGCGTCTCGACATCGAACCGGTCAACCAATGCGAGGGTTCCAGCATCCCCCGGCAGGAAGTGCATGAACACCCCGTACTGTGCGTCGTGGAACCAATCGGTGTCGGGATTGCGACCGGCGTCCTGCGCCAGCACAGGCAGACAGATCGAGGCCAGCAAGCAGCCGGCAACCAGGGTCGCGGTTTTCGTTTTCATCGTTCGGTGCGTCCAGGGACTCCAGGTGTGTGTTGCCGCGGAGGATGGCAGAATCCCCACCGGGTGCAAAAGCCAATTGAGCTCGTCCGAAGTCGCCTCACCTCATCCGTCCACCGGGCTGCGCAGCCGCGCGGGGGCCGGTGATCGGCACCTCGGGAAGCGACACGGGCCAGCGCGGGCCACACGGTCTTCCCTTGCTCGCGGTGCGCGGGCGCCGGTTGCATCGTTGCCCTCGTGGTTACCGGGTGCGCCAACCCGCCCGTCACGGGGCACCGCAGCGTTCCGCGGCCGCGCCGCGCGGAGCCTTGGGGGCCGGGTCACCCCAGCGCCGACGTCGGCGCGAGGCAACGCAGGGGACTTTCGCGCTTCTCCCGCCGCGTTCGCAGGGGTATTCTCCCCCCGTAGTCCCGGGGCGAGGGCCGCGGCCTCGTGCCACAGCAATGCACGCGTCCCGGCGGGGAAGCCGTCCGTGTCCGATGCCCTGCCGAGCGACCCCGCCGGGACTCCACTCGGCAGGGGCCAGGGGATTGCGGCGCGGCGTCAGCCAAACAAATCCAACTGCGGGGGCGGTTCGAGTTGCTGGAGCTTCTCGCGCTCGGCGCGATGGCGGGCGGGGCGGCGCACGGTGCCTTCGGGCGTGAGTTCGGATTCCTCGAGATTGCGCAGGATCACCTTCGCCCGGTCGATCACGCTCCGGGGCACGCCGGCCAGCCGGGCGACCTGGATGCCGTAACTCTTGTCCGTGCCGCCCTCGACAATCTTGCGCAGGAAGATCACCTGGTCGTTCCACTCGCGCACCGCCACGTTGTAATTTTTCACGCGCGGCAGCTTGCCGGCGAGCTCGGTCAGTTCGTGGTAGTGCGTGGCGAAGAGCGTCCTGGCGCCGACCTGGTTGTGCAGGTGCTCGACGATGCTCCAGGCCAGGCTCAGGCCGTCGAACGTGCTCGTGCCGCGGCCGATCTCGTCGAGGATGATGAGGCTGCGCGCGGTGGCGTTGTTGAGGATGTTCGCCGTCTCGGACATCTCGACCATGAAGGTGGATTGGCCGCGGGCGAGGTCGTCGCTGGCGCCGATGCGGGTGAAGATACGGTCCACGAGGGCGAGGCGGGCTTCCGCGGCGGGAATGAACGAGCCGGTGTGGGCTAGCAAGGCCAGCAGCGCCACCTGGCGGATGTAGGTGCTTTTGCCGGCCATGTTCGGGCCGGTGATGAGCGCGATTTGCGGCAGTGGCGAGTGGCGAGTGGCGAGTGGCGACTGAGAGGCTGCCGGCTGCCGGAAGTCGGAGGGGGATGGCCCGGCACCGCTTCGGGTTTCGGATTGCGGTTTCCGGTTTTCGCCCGCCCCCTCACCCGACTTGCAGCCACCCTCCCCCACGGGATGGGAGACGGCTGGGGTGAGGGTCGAGAGCGCGGTATCATTGGGCACGAAGCGCTCGTCGGTCATCGCTCGTTCCAGCACAGGATGGCGGCCGTCGCGGATTTGGAGCCGGCCATCGTCGCCCACCTCGGGCCGGCAGTAGCCGTGGAGCCGCGCCGTTTCGGCGAAGGCCGCCAGCACATCGAGCTGACCCAAGGCGTGCGCGGTTCGCTGGATGTCCGGCAGGCGGCCCAGCACGCCCTCGCGCACGCGCAGGAACAGATCGTATTCGAGCTTCATCGCCCGCTCCTCCGCGCCGAGAATGCGGGACTCCATTTCCTTCAGCGCGGGCGTGAAAAAGCGCTCGCCGTTGGCGATGGTCTGCTTGCGAACGTAGTCCGGCGGCACTTTGTCCAGATTCGCCTTGGTGACCTCGAGGTAATAGCCGAACACGGAGTTGAACCGCACCTTCAGCGAGGCAATGCCGGTGCGCGCGATTTCCTGTTGCTGCAGTTGGGCGATCCAGTCCTTGCCGCCGCGGGCCGCTCCGCGGAGCTCGTCCAGCGCGGCGTCGAAGCCGTCGCGGATCATTCCACCTTCCTTGACGGCAAGTGGCGGTTCGTCCGCGATGGCGCGCGTGATCAGGTCCACGAGGTCGGGGCAATCGCCGAGCTGGACGGTCAGTTCCGCGAGCAATCCGGGTGCGGGCGGCGCGTCTGCACGCGGAGCCTCCGCCAGTCCGGCGATGGGCAGTTCGCGAAATCCCGCCGGGGGCGCCGCGCCGGCCGTGGCCACGGCGATCAACAGGGCTTTGAGCGCGGGGACCTGTTCCAGGCCGGTCCGCAGGGCGACGAGGTCGCGGGCGTTGCCGGTGCCGACGCTGAGCCGGCTGACCGTGCGTTCGAGGTCGCGCACTTCGCGGAGTCCGGCGCGGAAGCGATCGAGCGGCTCCGGATGGGCGAGCCAGGCTGAAACCGCTGTCTGCCGGCGACGAATCGCGTCCACCGCCGCGAGCGGTTGCGACAACCAGGCGCGCAACCGCCGCGCACCCATCGGCGTTACGGTGCGGTTCAACGCGCCGAAAAGACAGGTCTCGCGCGGAGCGTCGCGATGCAGCGGTTCGAGTACCTCCAGATTGCGGAGCGTCGTGGCGTCGAGGATGAGAAAGTCCGCCGGCAGGTAGAACGTCAGCCGCGTCAGGTGGGCGACGTCGCGCCGCAACTGGTGGGTCACGTAATGCAGAAGCGCGCCCGCGGCGCCGATGCCCGCCGGGCGGTCGCGCAGGCCGAAGCCGTCGAGGCCCGCCACCTTGAAGTGATCCCGGAGCGTGAACTGTGCGGTCTCCGGCGCGAAAGCCCAGTCGTCGTAGCGGGTGACGACCCAGCCAAACCCCGTGGCCGCGCTCGGGAGAGCGCGCTGACTCTCTGCCGGAGGCGTCGGCGCCGATTCCCGCCGGCGCCCACCCAACAGATCGGCGAGGGTCGCGCTTTCGCCCGGCAGGATGATCTCGGCCGGCCGGAGCCGTTCCAGTTCGGCGAGCAATGCGGCTTCGGCGGCAACCTCGGTCACCTGGAAATCGCCGGTGGTCAGGTCCACGCAGGCCAGGCCCAGGCCTTTGTCGGCGCGGCAGAGCGCGGCGAGGAAGTTGTTGCGCTCGGCACTGAGCATCCGTTCGTCGAAATGCGCGCCGGGGCTGAGAATCTGGGTGACCTCGCGTTTGACCAGCTTGCCCGGGCGGGCGTCCTCGAGTTGATCGCAGATGGCGACCCGGTGGCCGGCGCGCAGCAAGCGCCCGATATAGCTGCCCGCGGCGTGGTACGGCAGGCCGCACATCGGCGTGGTCTGGCGTTGGGTGAGCGTCAGGTTCAGCACGCGCGCGCCGAGTTGGGCGTCCTCGAAGAACATCTCGTAGAAGTCACCCAGCCGGAACAGCAGCAGCGTGCCCGGCGGCAGTTCGCTCTTGATGCGACGATACTGCGCCATCATGGGCGTGAGTTGGGCGTCGAGGGCCATCGGGGAGCCGAAGGTAGCGCGAAACGGCATCGGGTTGAAAGGCGAATTGGCGGCTGACTTGATCCGGCTCTGCGGGAGTGTCCTGGCAGGGTTCCGGCAGGGGTCAGTCCCACAGAAGCAAACAAGGCTCCGCTCACTTTGAGCGCAACCGTTCGGTCTCTTGAAGGTCAACTCTCCCCGCGAAACGGCGAGGTACACACTCACGCTTCTGTGGGACTGACCCCTGCTCTGACCCCTGCTTGACGTCTGCTGCCCCGGCTTGCCTCAGCTCTGCTCGTGAAGACGCTACTTCGCCGCCTCCACGTTCACCTGCAGCACGGAGTAGCCGTCGATCTCGAAGTGCTCGACCTCGATCTCCGCCTCGCCGGTGCTGGCCTGCTCGAAGTTCCCTGTGTCCTTGGTCGGTCCATGCCAGGCCCAGTTCTCAATGACTTTCCGGCCGTTCACGGAGACGCGGATGCCGTCGTCGCTAAGCGTCGTGAAACGCCATTTGCCGGCCGGCAGCGCGAGCCGCGTGTGCGCGATCATGCCGAAGTGGTCGCCTCCCGGTCCGCGTCGGGTGACCTCGTCCGAGAGCGCCAGGTCTTTCGGACCGCGCCAGCCGTAGCTGAAATCGAGCGCGCCCACGGTGGTCCGCACCGCCGCCGGGGAGTCGGCCAGTTGACGCCACCCGGCGTAGTCCTGACGAGGGTCCAGTTCCGGTGTCCACGCGAAGAACACGACGTCCCAATTGGCGGCGACCAACGCGCCGGTGAGGGTGCGGGCAAAACCGTCGCCGCTCAAGGCGAGCGTGTACGGCGCCACCCCGGGCCCGGCTTTCAAGCGGATGATCTGTGAGCGTCCGGCCTTTGACGGCTCGGTGCGGACTCGGGCCGGGCCTTTGAGCACCTCGGCGCGAAGCGATTTCACGCCGAAGACTTCCCAGACCAGTTCGCCGCCGGTCGCAGCGACCGGTCGCAACAGGGGGCTGGCATGGTCCCACGGCCCCCATTCGTCCATGATGATTTGCTCGCGTCCGCGGAGTTCCGAGCGTGCGCCTACCGGTCGCGATTCACCCAGGACGTTCACGGCCGGGATAAGGTAGCCGGGCACCGGACCGGTGCGCAGCGGTTCGGTGCCCGGTTTCACGGCAAATTCAACGGCGTTGCTGAATTGCAGGCTCACGCGGTTGCCGACATACCGGTTGTCGTGCACGTGGTTCGTACCTTCGTCGCGAAGCTGCAACACGATGACTTTCTCCTCGGGCCGCAGATTCCGGAAGGGCTGGCGGTCGTCGATCGTAAACGTGTTTCCGGCGATGACGTTGCCCGTCACGCCGCGATAATTCCCCGCCACGCCGGGCGCTTTGAGCAGCGCGCCGCCGTCGTGCCACCAAAGGTAGATTGCGCATTTGTTGTTGCGGAACGTGTTGTTCAGAA
The DNA here is from genome assembly GCA_963735925.1 of uncultured bacterium. Classification (GTDB taxonomy): domain Bacteria; phylum Verrucomicrobiota; class Verrucomicrobiia; order Limisphaerales; family J093; genus DSVZ01. The sequence goes on along the minus strand of CAVTMT010000010.1, from coordinate 855,227 downwards.
TGCGGTTCAACGAGGCGTGTTCCATGTCGATGCCGCCGCGTTCGAGGCCGTAAGCCATCCCCCCGTTGCCTTCGATGAGATTCTCCGCGATCAACGTCTCGGAAGAGTACCCGCCCCAGATGCCGCAGATCGCGTTTTCGACCAGCCGGTTGCGGGCGAACACGTTGCCTTCGCTGAAGGTCATCTCGATGCCGTGTGCGGGGGCGTAGGAGAAGTCGTTTCCGAACAGGAGGTTCCGGTTGCAGCCCAGCGCACTCATCCGCCGCGCCAAATCCGGCGGCACACGGATCAGGTCGTCCACGTCCTGGCGGCCGGTCTCGCGGCGCAGACGCTCGCGTTCCCGATCGGTCCAGATTTCGCCCAACGCTTCGCGACCCGCGAAGGCGAAGAAGCAATCGCCGCCGTGGGTGGCGGAATTCTCGGCGAACACATTGTCGTTGCACTGCTCGAAACACAGGATGCCCGCCGAATCCTGGCCGCGGTTATACACGCCCTCGACGTGGCCCCGCACACAGAAGTCGAAGGCGTTCCGGGAAATCGTGTTTTCGCTGCTGCGCCACAGCGCCAGCCCCCAGCCGGACAGGAAGGAGCAATCGTTGTCGTACACGCGCGCGTGGTTCACGCGGTCGAGCACCAGGCCGTTCTGCCCGCGCCGGACGCGCACGTCGCGAATCGTCACCCCGTTGGATTCCTCCACGCAGACTGCGCCGCCGTACTCGTCGCGCCATTTCACCTCGTCGTTGTGATGGGGGAACAACCAATCGGCGCTGTCCTCGGCCTGCGGTGTCGAGCGCAGGTGCTGGCGGTAATTGTCCGAGAAGTCGCCGCCGGCCACCGTGAACAGGTTCGCGCGCGTCGCGACCAGGCCGTTGAAGAAACCGTGCACGCGGGCGTTCTCGATCGTCACACCGCGATGCCCGTCGAGGCGGATGCCGATGCCGGCAAGCTGGTCCCACGGCATGTCGGCCGGCGCGCCCCGCAACTCCGAGCCTTCCGCGAAACGCACCGTGAGGTTGTCCGCGGCGAGGTGAAGCACGCCGTTGGTGTTCGCGTCGGCGATGACCGTGCCCGGTGAAATCCGGACCACGCAGGACCGGTCGATCACCGTATCGTCATGGGTCACGTCCAGGACCGGCAGAGCGTTCGCGGTGAGGAGCGCCGTCAGGGACGCCAGGAAACATCGCCACATGGCGCGAGCGTGCGACGACCGGCCGGACGCCGTCAAATGCGGAACGCACGACGCCTTCAGACCCAGGTTCCACGGCGGGCGCTCAACGCCACGGCGTCGAGGACGCGCAGGTTGGCCACGGCGTCTTCGAGCGGCGTCGGCACCGGGCCACCGGCGAGCACCGCGTGCGCGAAGCGTTCGCCCTGGATCGTGTACTGGTCGCAAACCGGCAGTTGGATTTCTTCGATCGCCTCCCCGTGCTGATGCCAGACGCGGCAGGGGCGGTCGTTCGGGGCGTTGAAGGGGATCTCGATTTCAAGTCGGCCTTCCGTGCCGAACACATTCACGCGCTGGTAATCCGCGAGCTGGGTCGCGCAGGTAAACGTCGCCGTGCCGCGCTCGAACTCCAGCACCGCGGAGGCCAGCCGATCCACCCCGAAGGCCGGATCCACCTCCATTTGACCGAACACCCGGCGGGGCTCGGCGCCGAAGAGAAAACGCGCCAGCGAAATGCCGTAACAGCCGATGTCCAGCAAACCGCCTCCCCCCATGCCCGGCCGATTCCGGTAGTTCGTGGGGTCCAGGTTGGCGTACGAAAAGAACGTGTGCACGGTCCGCAGCCCGCCGATCCGCCCCTCCGCGACGAGCCGGCGGGCGAGCTGCCATTGCGGGTGGAACCGGTACATGAACGCCTCCATGACTTTGAGCTGCGGGTGTTGCCGCGCGGTCGCCAGCAGCGATTCCGCCTCCGGGGCGTTCAAGCCGACGGGCTTCTCGCAGAGGACGTGCTTCCCCGCCGCCAGCGCCCGGATCGACCACGGCACGTGCAGATGATTGGGGAGCGGGTTATAGACGACCTGAACCTCGGGATCGGCCAGCAAGGCCTCGTACGAGCCATGCGCCTTCGGGATGCCGAGGTGGTCGGCGACGGCCTGCGCCTGCTCCTTTTCGCGCGAGGCAATGGCGATCACGGAGCAGTTCCCGGCGGCCTGCAGTGCGGGGATCACCTGTTCCCGCGCGATCTTGGCCGTGCTTAGGATGCCCCAGGCGATTTTAGGCGGAGGAATTGAGGATCGAGTCATGAGCGGAGTACGGCGACGAATTCCGCGAGCGCCGGACAGAAGGCTTCCGGCGCGATGACGATCAACCGGCGCGATCCGGCTGCCCGCGGCACGGCTGCCGCGCGGACAGGTTGCGCCGCCGCCCGCGAACCGGCTGCCGCCCACAACGCGAGCGAGGTGCAAAGACGCAACGCGATCATGCGGCGCGAGAATAGCGGGTCGGACGGGCGCAAGGCGAGGTCTTCCATACGATGACCAACGGGGGGGTCCCCGAGACACCTCCTCGCGCCAGCCCAGCGTCGTGACGGCAGCCAATGGCGCGACCCCCGTCGTGAGTTCGCCGGGGGACGGCGGGAAGCCGGTTTGGCCTCGCCGGCGCAGAGCCTTGCGGCGCCGGCTGCCGGCAGGCCGCGCCGCCCCGCCCGGCATTGGCCCATTCCGGCTACCCCGACGGAACATTCCTGAGCGCGTGCCCGGGTGCCCGTCACACACTCTAAAATGTCATTGACTGCTGGACTGGACCCATTATGGTGCGGATGCACGGTTGACGCACGTTGTACAACGAACAACAGACACACAGACGCAGTATGAAACTACAATCAGTTACACGGGGATTGGCGGCGGCAGCCGTGATCGGAGCAGCCTCGTCAGTCAGTGGGGCGGCGTTGCTCATGAACTTGGGCGACTTCGGCGTCATGCCCAATTCCGCGGCCTTCCCGGGATCGCTCGCCTACGTCGATAGCGTCGTGGGCGCAGTGGGTGGCACGGCCGACTTCACGGCCACGCTGGACACCTTCGTCTATGAAAACGTCATTACCAAGAATCTGACGTTCTTCTACAGGATGTCCAACAACCCCGGTTCCGCTCGGCCCCTGCAGGGTCTATCGGTGCCCTTGGGTATAGCCGTGGGCAATGGCCAAACCGCCCTGGACCAGGTCAATTCCGGCAAGCAGGCCGCATTCGGGTCGCTGGACATCGGCGGCGGCACGGTGGGCTTCGTGTGGATCGGTGCCAATGTCCTGACTGCTGGCCAAACCAGCGCTTGGGTGATGCTGGAGACTGATCTCAAGAGCTACATTCCTGGTCAGGTGGGCGTGCAGGATGGCACCACGGCCAACCTGAATTCGCTCGTTCCGGTGCCTGAACCGGCGACGTACGCCGGGCTGTTCGCGCTGGGTCTGGCCGGCTTTGCGGCGTTCCGTCGCTTCCGCGCCTAAGCTCAGTTCATGTTGAATTCAGAGGCCGGCTCGCTGCCCGAGCCGGCCTTCTGCTTTTCCGGGCAAGGTTTCCGCTCGCGACGCCCAGGGTAGTAAAGGCTCCGGGCGGAGCCCTGGCTTACCCACCGGTTTAGCGGACCTGCCTCTGCCCTCCAGCCGGCCACAGACGCGCGCTTCGATCGAGTGGGTCTGCCAGGGGACACTGCAGATCGCAGGCTCGACAAGATTGCAGGCTCGACTTGCCACGCCGCTGCCGGTATTTCATCACCGTGACCGAGCCGCGGATAGTGCCCGCCCACCCCCCCTCAAAGTCCGCCGTGTTTCTCCGGCGGCTGGGCAGCTCCGTCCTGCTCTGGTCTGTGGTGGTCGCGGCCTTGTTCGCGCCGAACCGGATCGTCGCCGGCGGGTGTTTCGTGGGAGTGTTGATGTTGCTGGCGGGCGCCGGCCTGTCGGAGTTTTACGGCTTGGTGCGCCAGCGCGGGCTGGTTTGCTTCCGCGGCTGGGGCTTGTTTGGCGGATTGCTGCTGATCGGAAGCACGTTCGTTTATTTCTCGGGCTTGATTTCGCCGCTCCGCTTGCCTTCAAAAGCCAACGATTTCGAGACCGGCTTCCTGGTGATCTTCGTGCTGGGGCTTTGTCTGCGGCAGTTCTTCTCCCGCTCGAATCAGGCCGGGATGCTGGCCATCTCCACGACGCTTTTCGGTCTGATGTACGTGCCTTGGCTCCTGAACTTCGTCCAGAAAATCAACTTCTTCCCGAACGTGGAAGGCAGGCTCTACCTGGTCTATTTCCTGGTGGTCACCAAGTTCAGTGACATGGGCGCCTACGCCGTCGGCTCCCTCTGCGGCCGGCACAAGATGATCCCGCGGATCAGCCCGGGGAAGACCTGGGAAGGATTTGCCGGAGCCGTGGCGTTTTCGACCGGCGCCAGCGTTGCGTTTTCCGCGCTGGCCGGCACGCGCCTGGCCGGTATGAACCTCCGCCATGCGGTGGCGCTTGGCCTGGTGCTCTCGGTGGGCGCGGTGATCGGCGACTTGATCGAGTCGCTCTTCAAGCGCGAGGCGGGCGCGAAGGACTCCGGCCGGCTGTTCCCGGGCATCGGGGGCATCCTGGACCTGATCGACAGCATTCTGTTCAACGCGCCGCTGATGTACTTATACTTGCGCCACGTATTGACTCATCCGTGGTGAGTGCCCGGGCTGCCAGTCTCCGGGGGGGCGCCACACGGTGGGACTGATTGACCGTCTGGATCATGAAAAACGTCGTCTTGCTCGGGAGCACGGGTTCGATTGGCACCAGCACGCTGAAGGTGGCGGAAGACCTGCCCGACCGGATTCGCCTGGTGGGGCTCGCGGCCGGCAACAACGCCCAACGCCTGTTCGAACAGGCCCAGAAGTTCAAACCCGAGGCGGTGTCCATCAGCGACCCGGCGAAGGCGCGCGAGCTGCAAACCGGACTCGGCACGCACCCCCGGGTTTTCACGGGCGACGACGGTCTGCTGCAACTCGCCACCTTGCCATCCGCCGACATCGTACTCATCGCCATCGTCGGGACGGCGGGTCTGCAACCGGCCCTGGCGGCGATCCGGGCCGGCAAGGACATCGCCGTCGCTTCCAAAGAAATCCTGGTCATGGCGGGTGAAATCGTGATGCAGGAAGCGCGCCGTCAGGGAGTGCGCGTGCTGCCGGTGGATAGTGAACACGCCGCGATCTTCCAGTGCCTCGAAGGGAAGGCGCCGGCGTCCGTTCGCCGGCTGTGGTTGACCGCCTCCGGCGGACCGTTCCGGCGGACGCCGAAGGAGGAGTTTCCCGCGATCACCGTCGAACGCGCACTCAAGCACCCGTCGTGGGTGATGGGCAACAAGATCACCATCGACTCCGCCACGTTGTTCAACAAGGGCCTGGAGATGATCGAGGCGCGGTGGCTCTTCGATGTCGAGATGTCGCGCGTCGGCGTGGTGGTGCACCCGCAAAGCGTGATCCACTCCATGGTGGAATTCGTGGATGGCTCGCTGTTGGCGCAGCTCTCGACGCCCGACATGTGCCTGCCGATCCAGTACGCCCTGACCTATCCGGAACGGGTCAGCAGCGAACGCGTCCAAACCGACTTCACCCAAATCGGCACGCTGACTTTCGAGGCGCCGGACCCGGAGCGCTTCCCGGCGTTGAACCTCGCGCGGCGCGCGGGCGAAACCGGTGGCACCCTGCCGGCGGTTCTGAACGCGGCGAACGAGGTGGCGGTCGAGGCCTTCTGCCAGCGGCGGATCCGCTTTCCCGGCATCAGCGAAACCGTGGCGCGGGTGATGGACCGCCACCAACCGGTGGCGCACCCCGATCTGCCCCAGATCCTTGAAGCCGACGCCTGGGCGCGGGCCGCCGCCCGCGCGGACGTTTGAACCGCCGCATGGCGCTCCCCTTCAAGATCTCGACCCTGCTTTACGGCTTCAGCCCGCAGGACGAAGTGCTGCTGCTCGAGCGCGCCCAAGAACCGAATCGCGGTCAATGGAGCCCGCCCGGCGGCAAGTTGCAGACCCGGACCGGCGAATCGCCGTACGCGTGCGCCTGTCGCGAGGCGCAGGAGGAGATCGGCGTCGTGCTGACCCCCGCCGACCTTCACTTGGCGGGCATCGTCAGCGAGCATGGTTACCAAGGCCAGGCGCACTGGCTGATGTTCCTGTTCGAGGTGAAACGCCGCCTGGTGACATTGCCGCCGCCGATCCGCGAAGGCCGGTTCGCCTTCGTTCCGCGGAGCGCGTTGCCGGATCTACCCGTGCCTCAGACCGACCGCGAGATGATCTGGCCGCTGTTCTGGCGGCACCGGGGCGGGTTCTTTGCGGCACATTGCCGCACGCGCGAGGACGGTCGCAACGACTGGTTGGTGGAAGAAACCCGCGCGTCGAAGCGGCGACCCTCTCCGGAGCCACCTCCACCGCAACCACCGGCGGGGAGTTTCACCGCCGATCCGTTGACGTCGGTCGTCGATGCGCACAGCGACGATCATTTCATGACCGAAGCGCTGCGGCAGGCGCGCCGCGCGTTCACCGCCGGCGAGGTGCCGGTCGGGGCGGTGATCGCGCGGGAGGGACGGGTGATCGCCCGCGCTTTCAATCAGGTGGAACTGCTCAAAGACGCCACGGCCCACGCCGAAATGCTGGCGTTGACCCAGGCCCAGGCGGCGGTGGGCGACTGGCGGCTGACTGACTGCACCCTCTACGTGACCAAGGAGCCGTGCCCGATGTGTGCGGGCGCGATCGTCCATGCGCGGGTCGGGCGGGTGGTGTTCGGGGCGGGGGATCCCAAGGCGGGCGCAGCCGGCGGGGCCTTGAACCTGCTGCAGTTTCCCACGTTGAACCACCGTTGTGCCGTGACCGCCGGGGTGCAGCTCGAGTTCTGCCGCAAGCTGCTGCGCGACTTCTTTGCGGAGCAACGAAATCGAAGCGGGGAATGAGCGCCGGTTCCCCTCACCCGCGGTGGCGGCCGATGGCTACTTGGTCAGGCGGCGGGCGAGAACGGCGCCACCGGTGATGCCGGCGTCATCGCCGAGCTTGCTGGCGATGATCTCGATGCCGGTGTCGGTGCCCGACATGGCGTAGTCGCGCGCGGTTTCGACAATCACCGCCATCATGTCGTCCTCGAGCGCGTCCATGACACCGCCGCCGATCACGATCACCTCGGGATTGAGGAAGTTGATCACGTTGGCGACAGCGATGCCGGTGTACTCCGCAGCCTCTTCCACGATCTTCTCGGTGAGTTTGTCCCCCCGTTTCAGGGCCTTGCGGAGGTTGCCGCTGCGCATGTCCTCCAGATCCGGCCCGAGCATCTCCGTGAGCGCGGTCTTCTGACCGTCCTTCACGGCGGCTTCAATGCGCTTGAAGATCGCGGTCCGACTGGCCAGCGCCTCGAAACACCCCTGGTTCCCGCAGCCGCATTTGGGGCCGCCGACTTCGATGACCATGTGCCCAATCTCGCCGGCGGTGCGGTTGAAGCCGGCGTAAAGCTTGCCATCGATGATGATGCCGGCGCCGATGCCCGTGCCGAGGAAGATGCCCACCACATGCCGGGGCTTGGCCTTCAGCTCCTTCTCATAAACGCCGAGGGTCTGGATGTTGCAGTCGTTCTCGACGAACACCGGGATGTTCAGTTTCTTCTCGAGCTCCTTTTTGAGCGGGAAGTTCTTCCAGACCAGGTTCGGCGCGAAACGGACCACGCCCGTCTCCGGGTCGCACGCGCCGGGGGCACCGATGCCGAGACCGCGAATCTGTTTGGCCTGCAGGTCGCATTCGTCGATGGCTTCGAGGGCGCAGGCCGCGATCCGCTCGACGACCGCGTCGGCACCGCGCTGGGACTTGGTGCTCTTCTTGGCGCGGCCGCGGCATTCCAGTTTATCGTCGAAGACCCCGGCCAGGATCTTGGTGCCACCGAGGTCCACGCCCATGATAAACTCTTTGTTGCTTTCGGCCATGCGATTGCGCTGGGTTGGAGTGGGGGCGCGCGGGGGACTCGAATTCAGCCGGCGAGCACCGACTCGGTTTTCTGCCTCAGTTCCTGATTCACTTCGCCGATCGAGCGGTTGCCGTCGAGGATCGTGAAATTGTAGATCTTCTGGAGGTACTGGAATTTCTCGGCCATGAGGCGTTGATAACGCACGAAACTATCGAACATATCGCGGGCGAGGCCGAGGTCCATGCCGCTCTCCCAATAATCGAGCGAGTGGCTCTTCGCGAAGGTCCGCTGCACCAGCTCCTCGGGCGACACCTGGAGGTAGAACACCGAGTCCGGCACGAGCGCGATGTCGTACAGGTTGCGCAGCCAATTCTCGTCGAAACCACGCACGAGATCCCGGGCCATGAGCGTGTAGATGTACCGGTCCGCCAGGACCATGAAGCCGGATTTAAGTGCCGGGAGGATGACGTTTTCGAGCTGATCCGCGAAGTCCGTGGCGTAAAACAGGCTCAGCGTGGTCCGGCTCAAGATGTTGCCCTGTTGGGCGCGTTCGAGTTCCTCGCTCACCAGCGTGGAGCGCTTGAGTCCGACCTGCACGGTGGGGTGGCCCTGGCCTTCGAGCCAGTGAACCAGGCGGGCAATCTGCGTGGAACGCCCCGAACCATCCGCGCCCTCCACCACGATCAACCGGCCGGAGAGAGTCCGGGGATCCACGCCGGGAATCCCGTGGCCGTAAAACCGCTTGGGCGCGGGTTTGGGGATGCACACCCCGAGGCCCGGCAAAGCCGGTCGGGCCGGGCCGGGCTGGCGAATGGGGCGGGGACGGCTCTGGCGCATGGTTTCAGGCGGGCGTGGCGGCGACGTAATCTTCGAATCGGATGCGGTCGGCGACGAGCTGACGCAGCATCGCCTGCTTCGCCTCCACCGGCCCGTTGGCATCGAGCACCCGAAAACCGAACTCGGTGCTCAAGGCGAGGTACTGTTCGAGCAGCCGTCCTTGGAACAGGCGGTAGCTTTCCACCGGGTCGGACGAGAGGTGCAGATCCATGCCGGCCTCGAAATACTTCAACTCATCCCGCCCGTTGAGGATTCGCCCCAGCGACACTTCGAGGTGGGCCTTGAAGAAGAACGTCAGATCCGGCAGGGCGGCGAAGCTGTACAGGCCGCGCACCCACGCCGGCGGGCAGCCGCGCACCACGTCCCGGGCAAACGCGGTGAAAATGTACCGGTCGCACAGCACCAGGTAACCCGCCCGCAGCAGCGGCAGGAGCTGGCGCTCGTAGCGGTCGGCGAAATCCGTGGCGTGGATCAGGCTGAAGGTCGTGGGGGTGAGCAGGTGCGTCTTCTTGCCGCGCGAGGTCGCGCTCTTCACCAGTTCCGAGGAATTCCACTCGCTCAGGAAGACCTTCAAATCCAGTTGTTCGAGCCAGCGCTGGAGCAGGCGGATCTGAGTGGACTTGCCCGAGCCGTCGATGCCCTCGACCGCGATCAAGCGTCCCGGAAAGCCCAGCTCGGCGAATGTCTTCATCCTGTCTGGCGCGAGGCTACGAAGTCGCCGAACCCGGTGACAACTTTTTTCGCGGTTATCAGCGAGCCCCTGGCGGTGGCGCGCCCCGAGCGGCCCGTCGGCCGGCTCAAAGCACCCACCCGGCACGGTGTGCTCCCGAGGGATCGCTACCGCGCCGTGACGACCACGTAGTTCCGCTTGCCCTTGCGCAGGAGGAGGTGTCTGCCGAACAACAAGTCGCCGGTGGTGATTCCACGGTGGACCGCCGTTTCGCGCCCGTTGTTCACGTAGATGCCGCCGCCTTCGAGATCCTTTCGCGCCTGTCCTTTGCTCGGACAGAGACCGGCGTGGACAAGCAGTTCGGTCAGGGGAATGCCGGGGCCGCCCAGCCTGGCCAACTCGAATTCCCGGGTGGGAACTTCGCCGGCGATCTCCGCAAAGAGCGGTTCGCTGATCCCGTCGAGCGAGCCACCGAAAAGAATCTCACTCGCGCGCAACGCTTCTTGACTGGCGCTCCGACCATGGACGAGTTCGGTGAGCACCTGGGCGAGACGCTTTTGTGCGGTCCGCGCCGCGGGATTGGCCTGGAGATCCTGCTCGAGCGCGGAAACCTCCTCGCCGGACAGGAAGGTCAACATCTTGACCAGCTTGATCACTTCGGCGTCTTCGGTCTGGACGAGGAACTGGTAAAGGCGATACGGACTGGTGCGCCGGGCGTCCAACCAGACCGTGCCGGAAGCCGTCTTGCCATACTTGGTGCCGTCGGCCTTGGTGAGGAGCGGGAACGTCAAACCCCAGACCGTGGCGCTGAGCTTGCGGCGGGCGAGCTCGACACCCGCCGTGATGTTGCCCCACTGATCGGTGGCGCCGATTTGGAGTTCGCAGCCGAGTTCCCGGCACAGATGGTAGAAATCGAAAGCCTGCAGCAGCATATAACTGAACTCGGTGTAGCTGATCCCGACGTCGCGATCCTCCATCCGGGCGCGCACCGATTCCTTCGCCACCATCCAGTTCACGGTGAAATGTTTTCCGATGTCGCGCAGGAACTCCAGGTAGCTGACGGGCGCGGTCCAGTCGGCGTTGTCCACCAGCCGGGCCGGGTTGGTGGCGACGTCGAAGTCGAGGAAGCGGCGGAGTTGCTCCTTGATGCTGGCGATGTTGTGCTGGACCTGGTCGCGGGTCTGGAGGTTGCGTTCGGAGGACTTGCCGGAGGGATCGCCGATCATGCCGGTCGCGCCGCCGGCCAGGGCGATCGGCACATGACCCACGAGCTGAAACCGTCGGAGCGCGAGGAGCGGAACCAGGTTGCCGACGTGCAGCGAGTCGGCGGTGGGATCGAAACCGCAATAGAGGGTGATGGGCCGCGCCGCCAGGCGGGCCGTCAATGCCGGTTCATCGGTGCAATCCGCCAACAAACCCCGCCACTTCAAGTCTTCGAGAACGCTCATCGCTGGGTGTTATCGCGGCGGACCCGCGGCGCAACAAGGCGAAAAGCGCGGGCGGTGGAAGGGCGTTGTCCAAACTTCGAGCGGCCGGCGGCGGGCAGCCTCAATTCCGGGACGCGGACATGGAAGCGATGGCCTCGGAAAGCACGCTCAGCGCTTCGGCGCGCAACAGCGACCCGAGCAGCCGGCGATCGGTGAGGCTGTTCACGACCGGGATGTTGCGCAATTCGCTGGTGAGCAGGACCGGCAGGGCCTCGTGCAGCCGTTGGTGGGGGACCAGGCAGGCCGGGGGTGGGCGCATGACATCGAAAGCGATCACGGCCTGCAATTCCTGGCCGGCACCCAGATAGGCCTTCAAGTCTTGCAAGGCCACCACCCCGGTAAGGCGCCCCTGGCCATCGACCACCGGCAGGAAGTTGTAGGGGCTGCTCAGGAACCGCTGGCCCAATTCCTGGAAAGTCGCGTTCTCGGCCACCGCCGGCACGGGGTCCCGCATCAGATCGCCGACGGTTTGCTGGCTGGCAGTCCCGAGCTGCTGGCTTTCCGTTTCGCCGAGCAGCCCTTTCTGGCGCAGGGGCTCGGTATAAACCGAGTTGGCGTGCAGGCGGCGACCGACGAGGGTGCCCACGGCACAGGCCAGCATCAACGGCGGCATGAGCGAGTAGTTCAGCGAGATCTCGAAGAGCATGATCATCGCCAGCAGCGGCGAGTGGGTGGTGGCCGCCAGCATCCCGCCCATCCCGGCCAGGGCGAACGCTCCTACCGGAGCCTGCGTGAGATGCGCGCTCTCCAAGCCGTGCCCGAACAAACACCCGAGCGCGGCCCCGAGGAATAACGTCGGCGTTAAGACCCCGCCGACCGTGCCCGAGCCAACGGCTGCCACGGTTGCAGCGAGCTTGGCGAACAGCAGGATGGCCACCACGCCGACCGGGTAATATGGATGCTCCGCCAGGAGTCGGGACGTCACGGCGTAACCGTTGCCCCAAATGCCTGGAACCTCCATGGCGAGTGCGCCGGTCACCACGCCGGCGATCAAGAGGCGTAGGTAGATGGGCTGGCGAAGCGAAGCGAACACGGCTTCGCTGCGTTGCAGGAGCCGCAGAAAGACCGCGGCCAGCAAACCCGAGAGTGCGCCCAGGACGACAAACCAGGGCAGGTCCAGGCTGCGCCCGACCTCCAGGCCCGGCACCAGGTAGAGCGGTTCGATGCCGAAGAAGTTGCGTGAAACCACCGCCGCGACCACTGCCGCGCAGATCAGCGGCGCGAACAGGCTCATGGAAAAATTGCCAAGAACGATTTGCGCGGCGAACACCGCGCCGGCGATCGGGGCGTGGTAGGCCGCGGCCATGCCGGCTGCCGCCCCGCACGCCACGAGCAACCGCAACCGATACGGTGGCCACGAGATGACCTGCCCCGCTTTTGACGCGAGCGTGGCCGAAAGTTGCACGATCGAGCCTTCGCGGCCAATCGAGGCGCCGGAGGCCACGCTGATCAGCGACGAGATCGTTTTGACAATGTTTGGCCGAAACGGCAACCGGCCATCGCCCGCCACCACCACTTCCAGCAGATTTGTGGAGCCGCGATTTTTCATCCAGCGCAGGCCCCAGTACAGCGTCAGCCCCGCGAGCAGCGAGCCGGCGGCGGGCACGGCGAAGCGAAGCCAGGGTGCCAACCTCTCGGCGATTTCCGCGGGGTCACCAGAGCGCTTGAGGGTGAACAGCTTCAGCCAGTCAGTCAGGAGGAGAAAGGCCTTGTTGGTGAAGCCACCCAACACGCCTACGAGCCCGGCCAGGAGGAAATTGACGGTGTCTTCACGCGAGCGCCACCGGCCGCGCCAGCCCAGCAACTGCTGCCAGCGGCGGGCCGTCAGATCCCTGAACCAAGCGGCCGCGCGCAGCCAGTATTCCGTCCACGAGCTCACGGAGCGGCGGTTTGCAGTGGGACGACTGCCGTCCAGCAAGTCGTGCCGAACCGCGCCACGAATCGTTCGCGAAGGTCCCGTGCCGCCTGCTCCGTGGCCAACAAGGCAAACGTGGTCGAGCCGCTGCCGGACATTCTGGCGACGGGGGCGCCCGCTTCGCGGCAGAATTCCTGATACAGCGCCAGGATGGGGTGCTTCTCCAGTACCGGGGACTCAAGCGAATTATAGAAGTCCGGGCCGGCATCGGCGAGGGTTCCGGTGCGCAGGCGTTCGATCAGACGTTCCGCCCGACCAGGTCGGCCGTTGAGCGCCGTCGGGAAACTCGCGAGCTGCCGGTAGGCCCAAGGCGTGGCGACACCGAATCCGGGATGGATCAGGAACACCCACACGCCACGCAACGCGGGCAATTCGCCGACCCACTGCACTTGCTCGCCGCGCCCCGTGGCCAAGCCCGGCCCGTCGCCCAGGAAGAATGGCACATCCGATCCCAGGCTGGCGGCGAGGCGCGACAACTCCTCGCGCGAAAGGGGTCGGTCCCAAATTCGGTTCAAGCCCAGCAAGGTGGCGGCCGCATTGCTGCTGCCCCCACCCAGGCCGGCCGCCATAGGAATGCGCTTCTCGAGCTGGAAGCGAAGCCCCGATTGCAGATCTGCGGCCCGGAGAAACGCCTGCGCCGCCCGACACACCAGATTCGTCTCATCCGTCGGTACCAGGGGGTCGTTACACGTCAGCTCGATTCCCGCGGCGGCGGTTTCCACCTGGAGCGTGTCCCGCAGGGCGACCGGGTGCATCACGGTTTCCAGCTCGTGGAACCCGTCCGTTCGCCGGCCGAGGACGTTGAGGAGCAGGTTGATCTTGCAGGGCGACGGCAGTTCGAGGCGCATAAACAAAAAAGGCGCCGGACGCGGGGCGTCGGCGCCGAATCTTGCGTGCTGGCTCAGTAATCGAAGATGCGAAACCGGCTGCCGGGAACAAACGGCGCCACATCGCCGCCTGAGAAGCCCAGGTTCACGTTGGTCTCGAAGACCCCGTCGGCCATCAGGCCGGGCCGATAGCTGTCCGGATACGCGGGACCCACGGTGGCATCCGGCATGAAGCGGTTCCCGGGACGCAACCAGGGATCGTAGCTCGGAATCGGGAAGGTGACGATCTCGTAGGCGCCCACCAAGGTGCGGATGACACTGCGGTTCACCCCGCTGATAAAACCGGTCGTGTAGGCCTCCTGCGGACCGTCATAAAGCGCCGTTTGCTCCACACTGCGCCGGATTTCGCCCATGCGAGCAAACTCGGTCACATTGGAGATGCCGCGGCCGAGCTTCTGCTCCGGTCCCTTGCAGCCCACCAGCAGCAAGGCGCCTGACGCCACAATAAAAGCCGAAAATAACGAGCTTCGCATAACGAAGAATTTTCTACAGACGTTACCGGCCGCCAAGTGCTTGTAAAGCGTCTTTTCCACCGACGCCCGGGGCTCCACGACCGGACCGATGGCGTTCGAGTAAGCACGTTCGTTGCCGACTCGCCGGTCAATTCGTGCGCATTGGCATGATCACGTATAGGAACGAGCCGTTGACTTTGATGACGCCAGGGCTCAACTCGTCGGTCAGTTCGAAGTAGATTTCATCCTGGTCCAGGGCGCGCAACGCCTCGACCAGGAAGGCCGGGTTGAATGCCACCGCAAAATCATTGCCTTTGTAGTTGATAGCCACTGTTTCGAGGGCTTCGCCAACCTCGGGCGTGTTGGCGGTTATGGTGAGCTGGTTGCGCGAGAAGCTCAGTTTTACTGAATTGGTCTTGTCGCTGGTCATGATCTCCGCGCGACGCAGCGCCTGAAGGAATTCCTCGCGCATCAAAGTCACCCGTTCCTTGGACTCACGGGGGATGACCTGTCGGTAATTCGGATAGTTCCCTTCGACCAGCTTGGTGGTGACCAACACGCCCCCACCTTGCTCATACGGCATGGCGAATGCGGCCTGGTTGTCAGTGTGGCGCAGCTCCACGATCCCTTTGTCCTGCAGCAAGCGAGTCAACTCATTGACGGCCTTCGTGGGGACGATGAACTCCGCGTGCGCGGTCGGGTCGATGTCGGCTTCCTCGTCGGTCAGGGCCAGCCGCCTGCCATCGGTGGCCACCGTGGTGACTTTATGGTCTTTGAGGCTGAAAAAGAGCCCGTTCAAAACGTAGCGGGTCTCGTCGGTGGAAGCCGCGAAGGCGGTTCGGCGGAGCATGGCCTTCAACTTGTCCTGCGCCAGCGCGATCGGCTTCTGTTCCTCAAACTGCGGCAACGGCGGGAAGTCTTCGGCCGGCAGGCCGTTGATTTTGAAAAGCGACGATCCTGACCTCAGGGTGCAAACATTGCGTTCGTCCACTTCCAACTCGATTTCCCCGAGGGGTGCCTCGCGCACAATGCTGAAGAGGCGCTTGGCCGGAAGTGTCGAAGCGCCTTTCTTCACGACCTTTGCCTCCACGGTGCAGGCGACGGTCACATCCAAGTCGGTCGCTGTGAGTCGTAACCGGTCATCCTCGGCCTGCAACAGGACGTTCGCCAAGATGGGCAAAGTCGTGCGCGTGCCCACCACGTTCTGAACCGCCTGCAGACCACTTGTGACCTGGTCTTTGGTTATCGACAGTTTCATTAAGAGGGAGATTTCAATTCCTCAGTCAAAGGAACGTATTATTAGAGCCTGTGGATAAGGCAAGGAAAGCGCGTTGTCAAGACTGCCCCAAGCAGTTGTGGCCCGAGGCCGCTGTGAATAAACATCAGCCCAAGGGCTTGAGGCTGCGGTAAAGTGAGCGGTTCGCCCCGGAATCGCGACTTGTTCACCGCCGCGGCCCGCCTCCAGGTGCGTTACGCACACGGGTTACGACCTCGGCAAAAGCGGCGGCCGCCGCCTCGATGTCCTCCAAAATGGTGTCGCGGCCCAGTGAAAAGCGAACCAAGCCGGCAGCTTGTTCGGGTGAGGCTCCCAGGCTGGTCAACACGTGTGAGGGTTTCAGGGAACCGACCGAGCACGCAGAACCGCTGGAAGCACAGACCCCCGCCAAATCAAGCCCGGCCAGGAGCGACAGACTATCGCAACCCGTCGCGGTTAAAGCCAGCGTGTTCGCCAGCCGACCTTGACCGGGCGCTCCCCAACGCCGGATTCCAGGCAGAGCGGTCGTCATGTGCTCCATGTGCTCCGTCAACCGCCCCAGTCGCGACGGATCGAACACCGGCGGGCTGGTGAAACGGGTTACGGCGGCGACAAGCCCCACGATGGCGGCGAGGTTCTCGGTGCCTGGGCGCCGTTCATCCTCCTGGCTCCCGCCAAAGGAATGGCTCTGCAGCCGCAGTGGCGAGCGCACATAGAGGCAGCCAGCGCCTTTGGGCCCGTAGAGTTTATGGGCGCAACAGGTCACCAGATCAGCCTCAAAGCCCGTAATCCTGCCCATCGGTTGCTTACCCACCCACTGCACCGAGTCCGTATGAAACAGAATTCCGCGCTCCCGGCACAAGCGGCCGATCTCCGCCACTGGTTGGATGGTACCAACCTCATTGTTGGCCGCCATGACGGATACCAGAATAGTGTCCGCTCGCACTGCGCGGTCGACCTCGTTCGGATCCACGAAACCAAAGGGGTCGGTACCAACTATAGTTAGTTCATATCCCTCGGACGCGGCGAGATGTTGCATCGGTACGAGGACGGCGGGGTGCTCGATCGCCGAGGTGATCAAGTGCCGGCCGTGTTCGCGGCGCGCGCGCGCGGCACCGAAGATGGCCAGGTTGTTAGCCTCCGTTCCACCGGACGTGAAGACCAGCTCGGACGGGGTGCAGCCCCACGATGCCGCCAACTCCTCGCGCGCCTGGTCGAGGCACGCGCGGGCTCTTCGGCCCTCTATGTGAATGCTGGACGGATTGCCAAAAATCTCTGCGAGAAAAGGAAGCATCGCCGCCCGGACATCGAGGTCAAGGGGGGTGGTGGCATTGTGATCCAGGTAGATTGTCGGCATCAGGTGAAGGACTCCGCGAGGGCCAACGCCCCTTCCACAGAGCAGTCCCGGTTTTGGTGGGCCGGAATGGAGCCCCAGGTCAACGGCCGAACCGTTTACTTGGCCTGTTTGACTGGCGAGCCGTAAGGCTGGGTTTCGGCCACTGGCACCGGGCGGTTGGCCAAGAGGGACTCCACCGCGAGCTTGACGTAGTTCTTGGCCGTGCGCGGGTCGCCTGTGCTGGCGGCGCGGTCATCGATCGCGCCCTGATAAGCCAGCAAGCCTTGCGAATCCAAGACGAACATCTGCGGGGTGGTCTTGATGCCGTACCGCTTGGCAATGGCGCCGGAAGCATCGTCCACCCAGGCCGTCGCTTTCATCCCCTGGGCGGCGAACTCCTTCTGGGCGGCCGACGCATCGCGATAGCCGGGCTGGCCGGGCGCAGCCGAGGCAATCACCAACCACACCCCGCCTTTGCTGGTCACGGCGGCCTGCAAGCCCTGCATCACTCCTGAACGGTAGTGATTGATGCAGAAAGGACATTCTGGGTTGTAGGCCTCCAAAACTACGATCTTCCCCTGGTAGTCGCTCAAGCGCAGTGCCCGGCCGTTCATGTCCTTCGCGACAAAGTCCGGTGCGGGCTGGCCAGCACGGATCTGTCCCCAAACCGAGCCGGCGAGCAAACAGGCCAACCCCAGCCCTAAAGTCATCTTGAGTCTCATACGGGTCATGTCGGCGGCAGGTCCGGAACTTGAACCCGCCAGCCAAAGTAGTCAGAAGCCCCGTCAGCGGTAATTATTCAGACCGGGTCAATGCCGCCGTTGGGCCGATCTGGGCCAGAGCCTCAAGGACGATGCCCGGCGTCAGGATTTCGGGCAGGACTACCGGCGGCTTGGCGAGGTCCGCCGGGAACACGAGTACCAACGGCACACCGGCGCGCGCGAAACGCTTCAACTCGGCGGCAATCAAGGGATTGGGATTGGTATCGTCGGCGCGGAAGGCCACGGCATCCAGTGCCTTCAAGCGGCTGCGGACCGCGGGGATGTCCACCGCGAAGCGCTTGTTCGATTTGCAGGTGAGCACCATTTCGCGGTGAAATCGACCAGTACCGGATGGCCCGCCGCCCGAGCGGCCTGGACGGCGGATTCGCTCCAGCGGCGCCATTCGATGCCTCCGGGGCTGTCCTGCACGATCTCGCCACTCGTATCGGCCACCTGCGGCGATCGCCAGTGGAGTTGGTCTTCCAGGACGTAGGCGTAATTGAAGGCCAGCAGGGCGAGGCACACCCCCAAGGCCAACGGCCGGCGCCTGGCTCCGCGTTGGACGAATTCGCCCCAAACCCAGGCCGTCGAGGCCAGCAATGCCAGCCCCAAGCCGAGCCAGAGAACCCCGCCTTCGCCGAAAGCGGGAGCCGTCAGATCGAAGAGCCAGATTGCCGTCGCCAGCATGGGAAACCCCATCGCCACTTTGAATCGGAGCATCCACGCGCCGGGCTTGGGCAGAAACTTGAGCCAGCCGGGCTGCCAGCTCAGGAGCACGTACGGTGCGGCCAACCCCAAGGCGACCGCCGTGAAGATCAGCACGATGACCCACGCCGGTTGGGTGAAGGCGAAGCCCAGAGCCACCGCCAGGAACGGCGCGGTGCAGGGGGTGGCGAGCGCGGTCGCCAGCACACCGTTGAAGAACGCGCCGGCGGTTCCTTCCTTTGACGCCAGGCCGGCGGCGGCACCCAGGGCGCTGCCCGGCAGCGTGATTTCAAAAACGCCAAACAGATTCAGGGCGACGAGCGTCACCACCACGAGCAGGGCGAGCCGGAACCAGGGGTTTTGCATTTGCATTCCCCAACTCGCGGTTCCGCCGGCGTGCTGCACTTGAATCACGATGCCCGCCAGTACGAGGAACGAGGCGAGCACACCCAAGGCATAGACCAATCCCAGTTGTCGGACGCGTTGCGGCGCTTCCTGGCTCTGGTGGACGAAGCCGAGAATCTTGAGCGCAATCACGGGCAAGACGCAGGGCATGACATTCAAGATCAACCCGCCGAGGAACGCCAAACCCAGCATTCCCAGCAAGCCGACCTTCGCCGCGGGGCGTACGACTGAACCCAGCTCCGGAGTTGATGGCGCCGCGGCGGCGGTCTTCGGGAGTTCGAGCGTTGCCTCGAACGCTTGGATGGGCGAAGCGTCGGTTCCTTTCTGGACCAGGATTCCGGCAACCTGCGCGGGGAAGGACTTCCCCAAGCGCTTGATCACCTTGCTGAGGCGGAAGTGTCCCGCGTCCGCAGGCAGCAGCTTCGCGGTCGGGCTGATTTCGTAACCGTCGCCCGGGTAGGCGTAGAAATCGGTCGGGTGGAAATCCGCCGGAGCCTGGCCTTCCACCATGAGCGTGCCCGTATCTCCCGTCGGCGGGGCCGCCCAAACGGCACGGGTTTGCAGGACGGGATTCGGTTGGGGAATCCGTTTTTTCCAGGCAGCGATCAGCGCTGCGCTCGCCGATGGCCGGGCGGCGTTGGCCACCTCCAGCGAGGCCGACAACGTGGCCTCTCCGGGGACGCAGGCGACTTCGCATTCGAGCCAGTCCACACGGGCCTGGAGACTGAGCCGGCCCGGTTTGAGGTCGGGTGCGAGCTTCAGTGGAACGAGCAGCAGCACGTCGTCGTGATAAACGTAGGTCGTGAGATCTGCGCTGAGATAGGTTTCGGGCGGCGGCCATTGGATGTCGCCGGCACTCACGCCGGCCGGCAGAGTCCACTGGATGGTCGTGGCCAGGCCGGAGTCGCCGGGGTTGCGCCAGTAGGTGTGCCAGCCCGACGGCATTTGGAGCCGCACGGCCGCCAGCACGGACTCGCCCGGTCGGGCGGCGGCCGCCGCCAGCAGCAGGGTGGCGCGGGTTCGCGTGTCGGCGGCGGCCGCGGAAAGCGAGAGGGCGAGCCAGCCCAGCCAGAAACCCCGTCTGCAAAGAGTCGCACTCGGCATACGTGCAAATTGGCAGAGTGGCGGCGGATTGCAACGTGCCGGTGGGCTTCCTGCCGGCAGGCGACCGACACCTGGGGCCGACGCACCGGCGGCTCCGTTGTGCCGGGAAACGCACACTTGCCCTCGCTGTTCGGCACGGCCATGATTCGACTTCATCGGCTCAATCACGATCACCCGAAATGACGCTTATGCAGACAACTCGCCCGCGCACCGCCTCGCCCCGGGGCTTTACGTTGATCGAACTCCTGGTGGTCATCGCGATCATCGCCATCCTGGCGGGGATGCTCCTTCCGGCGTTGGCGCGGGCCAAGGCCAAAGCCCAGTCGATCAGTTGCCTCAACAACCAGAAGCAACTCGTGCTGGCGGCGATCGTGTACGCCGGGGACTTCAACGATGCCTGGCCGTTGAACGGGGCCGGCGATTCCACGGTCAACCTGGCCAACCCGCCGGCAGGCTATGTCCCCGAGGTCTGGGTCGAAGGCCGCGAAGGCTCCAATCTGGCCGACGCAGCCAGCGCGCTGGGCATGGTTTCGGAGAAGGTTTCCCTGCTGGCGCCGTACTTGAAGACGAAGGAAAGTTTCCGGTGTCCCGGCGACACCAAGCTGCACAAGGCGGGCACAAAGATGGTGCGCTGGCCCCGGAGCTATGGCATGAACGCTTACGTTGGCTGGCAGGAAGCGGCTTACAGCAACCTCCCCTTGCGGGACCGTTATGAAGTCTTCCTGAAAACCTCCCAACCCAACGCCTCCTCGCAGTTCTTCATCTTTGGCGAGATTCATCCGCTGAGCATCTGCCGGCCAATGTTTGGGGTGAACATGGACTCCTACGCCATGTATCATTATCCGGGGAATTACCACGGCCGGATCTCCAACTTCAGCTTCGTGGACGGCCATGCGGAAACCCATCGGTGGAGCGACGCGAACTTCAACGACCCGAGCCCGGCGCCGGGCAACTGGCATGACCACACCGGCGGTAACCAGGTCAAAGCGTCGGGCCGCAACGACCTGGCCTGGCTCAAGGAACACACGACGCTTCGGCGCTGACCTGGTCCCTGGCGCTCGGCCGGCCGGCCCTTGGGAACCGGCGCAGGCTGTGAGGTCCGTCGGGCCCCGGCCAACCGCGTCGGCGCCGCTCTCAGCCCGCGCTTGCCAAGCAGCGCGGCTTACCCCGAACATGCGCCGGCCCGGGCGCCCGTGGTACCTCCGTTGGCGACCGGTGCGGGCCCGGGCCGCGCATGACCTGACCGTACGAACGCATGTCACCGCTTTTTCGCGTCAAGCCGCTTGACCGCCTGATCGGCGATACCGAGCGTCCGGATCAGCAGCTCCGGCGCACCCTTGGCCCGATGCAACTGATGTTGCTGGGCATCGGGGCCATTGTGGGGGCGGGCATCTTCTCCACGGTGGGCACGGCGGCGGCCGGCGGCGAGCACCACATTGGCGCCGGCCCGGCGTTGGTGATCTCGTTTCTGATGGTGGCGGTTGCCTGTGGGTTCGCGGCGCTTTGTTACGCCGAGTTCGCGGCCATGGTGCCGGTATCCGGATCCGCCTACACCTATGCCTATGCCACGTTGGGGGAACTGATCGCCTGGATGATCGGTTGGGATTTGGTGCTGGAATACGCGGTCAGCAACGCGGCCGTCGCCATCTCCTGGTCCGGGTACTTCCAGGAATTGCTGCGCGGTTTTCACGTCACGATCCCGGCCTGGCTGGGCACCGATTATCGCTCCGCCTTCCAGGCCACGGCGCAGATCGCCCAGGCCCAGGCCACGGGCACCGACCTGGCCACGCTCGGTGCGGGGATCCTGCGCGATGCGGCGGCCCTCAAGACCGCGCCGCACCTGCTGGGCCTGCCGCTCATCTTCAATCTGCCGGCGTTTTCGATCATCGCAGTCATCACCTGGATCGGGCTGATCGGCATCCGCGAAACCGCGTTTGCGAACAGTGCCCTGGCCATCGGAAAACTGGTGATCCTCGCCTTCTTCCTGGTCCTGGGCGCCTGTTATGTGAAGCCGGAGAACTGGACGCCCTTCGCGCCCAACGGCCTCAAAGGCATCTCCAGCGCGGCGGCGATCATCTTTTTCGCCTACATCGGTTTCGATGCCGTGTCCACCGCGTCCGAGGAAGCGCGCAACCCGCAACGCGACATGCCCATCGGCATCATCGGCAGTCTGATCGTCTGCACTGTGCTCTATGTGGCGGTGGCGATCGTGCTCACCGGCATGGTGAAATGGGACACGCTCGGAAATGCCGAACCACTGGCGTATGCCTTTTCGTCGCTCAAGATGAATTGGACGGCCGGCATCATCGCTCTCGGCGCGGTGTTGGCCACCACTTCCGCGCTGGTGCCTTTCCAGGTCGGGCAGACCCGCATCTTTTTCGCGATGGGTCGCGACGGTCTCCTGCCACCGTGGGCAGCCAAGGTCCACCCACGTTGGCGCACACCGCACATCACGACCATCCTCACCGGGATCTTCGTGGCCGTCTTCTCCTCGCTGGCGAACATCAACGAACTGGTCGAGCTCACCAACATCGGCACGCTCCTGGCTTTCGCCCTGGTGGCCGGCGGCATCCTCATCCTGCGCCGCACGCAGCCGGATCGCGCGCGGCCGTTTCGAGCGCCGCTGGTGCCTTGGGTTCCGCTCGCAGCGATCCTGTGCTGCGGCTACCTCGCGTCGAAGCTTCCGGCCGTGACGTGGTGGCGCTTCTTCGTGTGGATGGTGGTGGGTTTGGTCATCTACTTCGGATACGGCGTACGGCGGAGCCGGCTGCGTACCCCGGCGACGACGCGGAAGTGAACCGGGTGGGCACGGGCAACCGGTTTCCCGGCCGGTCAGACCCCACCGGGCTGTCACGCCAACGCCCGGCTGAGCCCAAAGGCGTTCACCGCCCGTTGGCCGTCCCTGGATTGCAGTACATCCGGTTCTTCGTAGGCAGTTCGGACTCCCGCTTCCACGTGTCGTAACGGACGATTTCGACATGGCCATCCAGGGCCAGGACGACACCGCCCTTTTTGCCGTGGCGTTTGCCCAGACCTCCGTCCACAGCCGGGTCGGGGTAGCTGGAGCCGTCGTTGTAACCATAGCCCAGCACCGGGTTGGAATCGTCCGGTTCCCACATCATGAAGGCATCCGGCGCGAAATCGGAAAGCTTGTACGTGGCACCGGCCGGCGACAGCGAACCGAACCCGCATATCGCCCCGTTTTGCACGTACGTGGCCAGTTTGTTGGGCCGGGCCTTGAACGTCGCCGTGTTCGTCCGATCGAGGGGACAGCGGTAGCTCTTGATTGCGCCCATGAACGGCCAGAGCTGCCCGCCTTGATAAGCCAGGTTGGCGTTCGTCGTGTAGGGCGCGGCGAACAGATTCGGCACCGCGCCGTTGACCGGGGTGTACAGCCAGCCGGGCACCCAAGGCGGGTTCCAGTTCGGAAACGCCATTCTGTCCAGGTTGTCGTCCGCGTACATGTGGGTAGCCAGGCCGAGCTGCTTGCTGTTGTTCACGCATTGCGTGCGTTGCGCCTGGTCCTTGGCGTTGGCCAGTGCGGGCAACAGCAATCCCGCCAGGATCGCAATGATCGCGATCACAACCAGGAGCTCGATGAGGGTGAATGCCTGGTGAGGTTCCGGCCGGGGTGTAAACGACCTCACCCATCCGCGTCGTGTCGTGTTCATCGGAAACAGAGTCGCATGCCAATGACTTCCGCAACTATTCCTGCCCAGTTGATGAGCATCCGCCGATGGCGCTTGCGGAAACGCATCGGCACCGGGCGTTGCCAACCAACCGCCCGCCGTCGCGCGAAAACTGGCACCATCGGCGCGAGAATTCAACGTGTGTCTTGCGGCACACCACGTTGCGTGAGCGCCATTCCCGAGGTCGCACCGCCCCCGAGCGGGACGAATCCCTCGCCGCGCTTGCCCCGGGCCCGCTCCCCTAGCCACCGAGCTATACCTGCGTGGCGACAGGCCAGGCTCGTCCTCTGGAATTGGCCGGTTTGTTCGCGCGCCGAACCCGTGGCCCGTCCAAGCGCACCCAGAATTATCTTGTCCGAACCGCCGTTCCGCCGCACAAATGGCGCGTCGCACCGGATGAGTTTTTGAACAGCGGACGCACCCGGTGCGTCCCAAGCTAATGCCGGAATGATCGTAACTTGCCTTGTCCGACTGCCGGCAACGCGGGCAGGGCGACTGCCCAAGCGGCAGTCAAGAATCAGACAGCGCAACATGAATGCATTGACTCGACGCCAGTTTCTCAGCCGCACGACCGCGGCTGTCGGTACCGCCACCCTCGCCTTTCCTTTTGTGGGCCAGGTTCTGGGCGCCAACGATCGCATAAGCGTTGGCTGCATCGGAGTCGGAGGCAAAGGCGATAGCGACAGCAGCGACGTCGCCCGCTCGGGCGCGGACATCGTGGCCATTTGCGACGTGGACAAGAGCACGCTCGCCAAGAAGGCCAAGGAGTTCCCCAAGGCCAAGCAGTTCGACGATTACCGCAAGCTGCTCGATGAGGCCGGCAAGGAGATTGATGCGGTGACCGTTTCGACGCCGGACCACAACCACGGCGTGGCCGCCATCCGGGCGATGAAGATGGGCAAACACATTTATTGTCAGAAGCCGCTGGTCCAGACCGTGCATGAAGCCCGCATCGTCCGCGGGTTGGCGAAGGAGAAGAACCTGGTGACGCAGATGGGCAATCAAGGCAGTTCCGAAAACGGCCTGCGTCGCGCCGTGGAGGTCATCCAGGCGGGGGTGATCGGCCACCCGCTCGAAGTCCATGTCTGGTCGAATCGCCCCATCTGGCCGCAGGGCATTGACCGGCCGCCCGGCGAGGATCCCATTCCCGATACGCTCAATTGGGATGCCTGGATCGGCCCGGCCCAGATGCGCCCGTACAAGAAAGGGGTGTATCACACCTTCGCCTGGCGCGGCTGGTACGATTTCGGCACCGGCGCCTTGGGCGACATGGCGTGTCACACAGTCAACATGCCGTTCCGTGCCTGCAGGATGGGTTACCCGGATGTCGTGGAATACGAACTCGGTTCGCGCATTTATCCGGAGACCTTCCCGAAGACTTCGCGCATCCGCTACGAATTCCCCGAGCGTGAAGGGCTGCCCCGGCTGAAGTTCTGGTGGTACGACGGCAACCCGGAGAGTCCGCTGAAACCGCTTCGCCCCGAAGCCGACAAAGTCCGGGAGATCATCATGACACAGGGGAACCTGCCGGGTAGCGGTGCGTTGATCATTGGCGAGAAGGGCAAAGTGTTTTCGCCGGACGATTACGGCGCCCAATTCTATCTGGCGATGAAGGGCGAGGACGAGTTCAAGGCCGGCGACAAGCACGACGCCTGCAAGAACATCCCGCAGACCATCCCCCGCAACTCGGCCACGGGCGGCACCGACTTCCGCCAGCACGCGGAGTGGGTTACGGCCATCAAGGACAACAAGCCCGACGCGCCCTACTCGCGGTTCGACATCGCTGCTTATCTGGCCGAGGTAATTCTGCTCGGCTGCGTGGCGTTGCGCGTGGGTGAAGACCGGCCGATGGAGTGGGACGGCCCGAACATGAAGTCGCCGAATCTGCCCGAATCAGCGCAGTTCGTGAGCCGCAACAATCGACCGGGCTGGGAAGCCTGATTGGCGAACCGACGGTCCTTTCTGTGACAGGCGCCGGGAGTCGAAGCCCGGCGCCTTTTTGTCTGCTCGCAGTTGGCCGGTGCCGGAACCGAATCCTGGATTCGGCGGCTGGGCGGCGGGTCGGTCAGCTTCGGGCTGCCGTGGCGCCGCGGCTGCTGTTGATGAGGTAAAGCGCGGCCATGCGGATCGCGAGGCCGTTGGTGACTTGTTCCAGAATCACGGACCGCTCGCCGTCGGCGACGTCGCCATCCACCTCGACCCCGCGGTTGATCGGCCCGGGATGCATGATCAGCGCGTCGGGCTTGGTATCCGCCAGCCGGCTCTGGGTGATGCCGAACAGATTCGTGTATTCGCCCAATCCAGGGAACATGCTTTTGCGCTGACGCTCGTGCTGGATGCGCAGGAGGTTGATGACGTCGGCGTCACGAATGGCCTGCTTCAGATCGTGCACCACCCGGCAGCCCATGGCCTCGAACGTGCGCGGCACCAGCGTCGGCGGTCCGCAAAGCGTGACCTGCGCGCCCAGTTTATGAAGGCCCCAGATGTTCGAACGCGCCACCCGGCTGTAAAGGATATCGCCCAGGATTGTGACTTGCAGGCCGGCCACGCGCCCTTTCTTTTCGCGCATGGTGAAAATGTCGAGCAGGCCCTGCGTGGGATGTTCATGGGCGCCGTCCCCGGCGTTCACCACGTGCGAGCCAAGCACCCGCGCGAGCAAGTGAGGCGCGCCGGCGGCGCTGTGACGGATGACGATGAAATCCGCGTTCAGTGCCTCGAGGTTCCTGGCCGTGTCC
The DNA here is from genome assembly GCA_963735925.1 of uncultured bacterium. Taxonomy (GTDB): domain Bacteria; phylum Verrucomicrobiota; class Verrucomicrobiia; order Limisphaerales; family J093; genus DSVZ01. Next base: position 829,101 of record CAVTMT010000010.1, on the reverse strand, counting down.
TTGAGGGTTTCGCCTTTGCGCAAGGAGGAGGCTTCCGCGCTGAAATTGATGACATCGGCGCTGAGGCGTTGGGCGGCCAGTTCGAAACTGATGCGGGTGCGCGTGGAGGGCTCGACGAAGAGATTCACGACCGTCTTGCCCCGCAGCGCCGGGACTTTCTTGATGTGCCGTTCGCCCACGGTTTTGAACTCGCGGGCGGTGTCCAGCACCGTGATGATTTCCTCCGCGCTGAGCGACTGAAGGTCCAGCAGATCTTTGCGGTGCCACGTCATGCCCGGCCTCCGCGACCTGGCGGTGCGCGCTGGATCGTGACCTGGCTGACACCGTCGTTGTCGATGAGTTCTACATTCACGCGATCCGCCGGGGCGGTCACCACGGTGCGCCCGACGAAATCCGCTTGGATGGGCAGTTCGCGATGGCCGCGGTCGATCAAGACGGCAAGTTGCACGCGCTTGGGCCGGCCCAAGTCGTTGAGCGCTCCCAGCGCGGCGCGCGTCGTTCGGCCGGTGAACAACACGTCGTCCACCAAGATGACCTGTTTGCCCGTGACGTCGAACGGGATGGCGGTGGGATGGACCTGCGGGGCGAGGCGTTGATCGAGATCGTCGCGGTGCATCGCCACATCCAGTTGCCCTACCGGCAAGGCGCGCTTCCAGGCGGCACCGAGCCGGGCAGCCAGTTGCCGCGCCAGATGCACTCCGCCCGTCTGAATGCCGATCAGGACCAAGTCGGCGCCTTGCGGATGAAGCTCGAAAATGGCCCGGGCCATGCGCGCAACCGCCGAATCGATCGCCCGGGCAGAGAGGAGAACGTCTAGGCTGGAAGTTTTCGAGGGCATCAAAGGTAGGCCTCCAAAGCACACTACGAGCGAAAGACTTGCGCGCTTCGAAGGGGTGTGGCGGCGGTGGGCGCTCAGGCTCGTGCCTGGCTATGTGCGGGTTCGTGGGCCCGCAGCTCCCGCCGCCACCTCCGCCAAGCCGCCCGGTGGTTGACGATCCAGTCCGTCAGCGCCCGCTCAAAACCGATGTCGTAGCCGGCCCGCTCCGACTCGATCCACTTGTGTTTCATAATCTCCTCTCGCTCTACGAGAAATTCCTGGTAGAGCGTCGTGTATTTCAACAGATCGTCCATTTGAATCAGAGCCCGCATGTCGCCGGGCTCGCCTTCGCAGGTTTCGCTGCTCGGGAACCGAAGGTAACACTCGCGACGCTCTTGACAAATCCTTTTACCGCATGGGGCGAGGGAGGTCGGGCCCGTCGGCCGGCGGGTTTAGGGATCGAGGTGGGATGTCTCAGGCCCCGCGTCCTCCGGCCCGGTGCGGAAGTGGTGTCATGACTTAAAGTGGGTGCCTGCGCGGCGCCGCCGCCGCAAGGTGCAGTAGCACCGCCGGCAAATCCGGACACTGGCGGCGCACGGCGCTGCTTGACGCGGGCTAAAAACATCGCGATGGTGAGCCCGGCTGCTTGGGTGGGGGCGCACTGGTTTCGACCTGAGAGATGCGCCAGAGGCGGCATGCCGAGGACGATGCGTTTGCCTCGTTAATCATCGCATCAAACAAAACCGCTAACGAAGAGTTGGCTCTCGCGGCCTAACGCGTCGCGACGTTCACCGGTGGACACCTGCTACGCCGGAGGAACGCCATAGCAGGCATGGGTGGACGCGGAGACGGCGCGCGGAGACCCGAGAAAATTTCATGCCGGCTAAGCTGCAGGGAAGCGCGTCGGAAGGCGTTCCTGCGGCTGACAATTATTTCCGACTAAGCATGTAGTCGCGGCTGGGGTTTCTGTCAGGGACAGGGGTTCGACTCCCCTCGCCTCCACCATTTTTAGTTGGCTTTTTTGAGAATTGCTTGACTTGACGGGTAAACAGCGGGAAAGTTCGCGCATGAACTTCACCCCGGAAAGGCCCAGTGGCTTCCCGAAAAAGCTCAAGGAGGGCTCGGTCGAAGCCACGATTTACTGGCAGGCCAACCCGTCGCGCCGCCGGAATCCCGTCACCAAAGTATGGGAGCCGACCGGCACCGTTCACGACGAATACGTGCTCGCCTACTACTTCGGCACCCGTCAGATCTCGGAACCGGGTACAAAGCGCGTCCGAGCCGTCCCCAGACTCGTCCGCCGGAAGTTCTCGAAGTACGCCGAGGCCGAACGTGAAGCCCGATTCGTCCTGGCGAAACTCGCCAACGCCGAAGGCGAAATCCTCAAGCTTACGGGCCTCGATCGCGCCGCCTATGTGCAGGCGATGCAGCGGCTTCGGGAATGGCGCTCTGACGCGGACCTGAACCTTGCCGTGGCCGATTACGTGACCGCGGTGCGGCGCCTCCCTGAAGGCGTGAACCTGCAAGCCGTCGTGGACGGCTTCCTGCAACGCCATCCATCCGGTGTGCCGCGGAAAACGGTGGCCGAGGTCGTGGGTGAACTGATCGCGGCAAAGCAAGCCGCCGGCCGCGGTGCGGAGTACGTTGCCGAACTCAACAGCCGTTTGCGCCGTTTCGCCGACTCCTTCGCTGTACCTGTGACGTCGGTGACCGGTGGACAAATCAACGATTGGATCGCCTCACTGGGTCTGTCAGGCCGTACCCAACTGAACTTCCGGCGGGTCATCGGCACACTTTTCAAGTTCGCCAAACGCCGCGGCTACCTGCCCAAGGATTGGGACGAAATGGGCGCCGTCGAACGCCCAGACGATGACTCCGGCGAGATCGGGATTTTCACCCCTGACGAGCTGCGCCGCCTGTTCGCGGCCTGCATGGCACCGGTGGTCGAGCGCGGGGTCGAGCGCACGCGCCGCGACATGGTGCCGTATCTGGCAGTCGCCGCGTTTGCCGGCCTGCGTGCGGCGGAGATCAAGCGGTTGGACTGGTCCGAAGTCCACCTCGCTGGCGATGAGAAGTTCATCGAGGTCAAGGCCAGCAAATCCAAGACGGCCTCCCGGCGGCTGGTGCCGATCGTGCCGAGCCTTGCCGTGTGGCTGATGCCCTTCGCGCAATCCAGCGGCCCGCTCGTCCCAGTCGAGCGCGTGGACAAGCAACTGTTCGAGCGCCTCGCCCCGAAGGCCGGGGTTCCTTGGAAGCGAAATGCCCTCCGGCACAGTTTCATCTCGTACCGGCTCGCGCTCATCAAGGACGCCGGCCAGGTCAGTCTCGAAGCCGGCAATTCGGCACAGATGGTCTTCAGACACTACCGCCAGCTCGTGACCGAAACGCTGGCCAAGGAATGGTTCTCGGTAGTGCCGCCGAAGTCAGCCGGTGCTGACATCATCACCTTGCCTGCAAGGGACTCCACCTTGGCAGACTCCGGCAATCACGACCAACTTCAGACCGCGGCCCGGTGAAGCGATGAAGTACCCTCCCAAGCACCCTGATAATCCCTGCCATCTGTCGGAGCAGGAGCAGGTGCCCGCCAAGGTCTGGGAGTTGCTCAGGCGCAACGAGGCCTTCCGAAGACGGGTCGCCTGTCTCAAACGCCTGGATCATCGTGCCCGAACCAATGACCCGCCACCGCAGCGTGCTGCTTGGCACGCGGCCTTGCGCCGGACCCAACTGACTGACCAACAGCATGAATTCGCCGGCGTCGCATTGAAGTGGCTCGTACCGGAACCTTTGTTCACGGTGCGCCGCTGGCGTGTGCCTTGCGACTTGGAACTGAAGCTTGGCAGAGCCTATGAGCTGGAGTGCTTCGAAGAAGGCGAGGGGACCACTCCTGATCCAACAGACGCTGGCAACTGGCGCTGGGGCACCAGCTCGTGGTTCAATCTCTTCGGGCGTCGGATATGCCGAGGGCCAGAGCTGAAGCTCGATCGATGTGAGGATGGGCGCTTCAGCAGTCAGGTGGACGTTTTGGCTGATTGGCGTGATTATCCTTGGCCCTTTACCTTGGAGCACTCCTGGCCTAAGGCCCCACCGGGTTTCCAGCGCACCTTCCGCCGTCTTTGGGCCAAACACGACAGCCGCATTGAGAACCCGGCTACCGGAAGGCGAGGCTCCGAAGCGAGCGCGCACGAGACCACCTTCTTCGCCCAGTGGGACATTGGGGCAGCGTTTGTCAAAGCGGCTCAGTCGGGCGCTTTGGACGACAAGTCTTTCGCCCGGTGCCTGATGTTCCATGACCTCGCGACCGACTACCGGGTATTCGCCCTTCCGCGGAATATTCGGACCCGCATGGAAGCTCGGCGGCTGGCCAAATGGATGTTGGAACAATTGACCAGACTCCCGGACGGGACCGAATTGCCCCGGCACGAGAAAGTGATCTTGGGCACACCGCTTCAGTGGGACATGCTCTTGGTTTACGAGGATCGCAGGCGACAGGGAGTCGAGCACACGGCTGCACTCCAATACACTTTTGACACCCTATATGTGGGCCTGCCCGAAGTGCGGCGCAAGGCCGCCAAGCCTGCGGAGCGGACGCCGGAAGCCGCCCTCCGACATCGGCTTGCCAAGCCCATGTTGAGTGAGGCCGAGTCCACGCGCTGGCATTCTTGGATAGCCGATTTCGGGCACATGTACGCACCGACCACCGGCGCGGGTTTCGTCCAGCGCATCTTCCCAGCCAACGATCTCATCCTGCCGGCAACCAGCGCATCTCCAGCACCTTAGCGCAGTTTTAAAGAGCGCTTCGGTTGACCCGTCAAGCTCTCCTTCAGAGTTGTGCCATCGCGAACGAGTGACCACGTGAGCGCGGCGGTGGGCCGGTGGAACCGGCCAAGCGACTGAACGCCACCGCCTCCGCTTTCTGGTCACTTGGGCGCGACGGAACAAATGCCTGAAATGTACGTACCCGAAGCCGGCTCGGGCAATCAGCAGCCGGACTACGAATCGAAGCAAGAGGTTGCCGCCCGCCTGGGCGTCAGCACGCGGACCATCGACAATCTGATGGGGCGCGGCCTTCCCTACGTGGCGATTACCGGCAAGCTGCGCCGATTTCCCCGCGCCGAGGTTGATGCCTGGCTCCGTCAACTCACGATCCGCCGCGGTTGAAAGGAGCAAAGCCATGACTACTGCATTCGATCATCGCGACTGCCCGTTGCCACTGTCCTACTTCGAACGGAAGTACGGTTTAAGCCGGGTCACTCTCTGGCGGTACCGCCGTGCTGGCCTGCCAGCCATTGGGGTCGGCGCCAAGACATTCGTGCGCGAATCCGACTTCGTGACCTTCCTGCAACGAATGAACGGGCAGACCGTTCCGGCCAAGGCAGGACTGAAAGGCGAGCGATGAGCGCCGACCTTCTGGAGCAAGCCAAGCAGGCCCTGCCTCTGCCGAAGTTGATGGACATGCTCGGCCACGGTGACCGGGCGAAGAAGTCCTCGCGCTGCCCCTTTCACGAGGATTCCAGCGCGAGCTTCTCCGTCTATCAGCGAGGCGGTGGATCGTGGGCGTGGAAATGCCATGCCGGCTGCGGTGGAGGTGATGAGGTGGACTATCTCGCCCAGGTTCGCAGTCTGAGTAACGGCGACGCCTGCCGGGAGTACGTCCGTCTCGCCAACGTGTTCCCTGCACCGACCGGTTGCACGAGTCGCCACCACCAGCAGCCGACGGAAGTCGCTCAGCCTTTCGATTGGTCGTCATGCGTCGCGGCTTTCACCCCGGAGCACCAGCGCAAGGTGGCAGACTGGCGAGGTTATTCCGCTCGGCTGGTAGCCTGGCTTCACGAGCAGCGGCTCATCGGGCTGCTCGACCACGATGCTGTCGCCTTCCCGGTGCATGATGAGGGCGGCAGCGTATCGGGCTGTCATTATCGGAAGACGGATGCCTCCTGGCGGTACTATCCCAGCGGAACGACTACCCGGCCATTAATCATCGGAAACCTCGCTTCGGCGAAGACCGTGTTGGCCTTTGAGTCCCAGTGGGACTGCTTCGCGGCGCTGGATTGCATGGCTTGGCACATCGAACCATTGGAGGACACGGCTGCCCTGGTTACCCGCGGCGCGGCGAATGGTCGCCTGATCACCGGACTCTGCCGACCCGACGCGAAGGTGTACGCGTTCGTTCAGAATGATGAGGCGGCTGACAAATGGCTTACCGCTATGGCTTCAGCCTGCGGCTGTGAATGCCTGCGTGTCGCGACGCCGCCCCCGCACAAGGACCTGAACGATTGGATACGTGCCGGCGCTGGCTCGGCAGATGTTCGCTCGGCCATCGCTGGAGCTGAGGTGTTCACGCCTCCGCGCGCACCGAAGGTCCGACCACCAGACGTGAGCGGCTCCCTCGTCGTCCTCGTGGACGAACCGGCTGAATCTGACGATCCGAAACTGGCGCCTTTCCCGGTGGACGCATTGCCACCCACGATGGCAGCGCTTGTGGAGGCCGTCTCCTGTTCCGAGCGTGTTCCCCATGCCCTGCCGGCGATCTGCTCCCTGGGCGTCGCCTCTGCGGCCATCGGCGCGGGGCTGGAGATCGCGAGCGGTCCGAACCGCGTCACGCGTGGAAACCTCTACCTGTTGGGCAGCGCGGAATCGGGCTCGGGGAAATCGGAGACGTTCCGCTTGATCGCGGCGCCCATTCTCGATCAGCAGACCAGGCTCTTGGAGACCTGGCGGGAGAAGACGATGCCCCAGTTCCAATCAGAAAGTCGCATTTTGGACAAGGAGATCGCCGGGCTCGAACGCAAAGCTGCGAGGGCGGCCGACCCGATGGAGCGCGAGCGGCTGCGCGGCGAGCTTGAGTATCGGCTGGCGCGCAAAGCCGAAATCAGTCGCCGAGGCGCGATGCCCTCTCTGATTGCGCAGGACGTGACGACCGAGCGGCTGGCAGTGTTGCTGCACGAGAATCGCGAAGTGTTGTTTTCAACTTCTGCCGATGCCCGGAAACTCGTGGATAACCTCTTGGGACGCTACAACCCAGGCAAGAGCACCGACGAGTCGCTCTACTTGTCGGCGTATTCCGGGGATTTTGTGCGGGTAGATCGGCAGGGCCGGGAGGCGATCGTTCTGCACCACCCCTGCCTCAGCCTATGCTGGTTCGTCCAACCCGATCTCCTGACCACCTTGTTGGAAACTCAGTCCCTCTCCGCGTCCGGTTTTCTTCCGCGGCTTCTCCTCTGCCATACCCGAGCCGTCCCGCGCCGGATCGAAGCGACGGCGGCGGTGAGCTCCTCCGGCGTCAGGAATCAGTGGAGCGGACTGATTGCTGACCTGTTGGCAACGTACCACGCGGCTGGCACGCCGCACCGTATTGAGCCGGTGCCCGGTGCCGTGCGGCTGCTGATTGACTACTACAACGCGGTCGTGGACCGTCGCGCCGGCGACTTGGCCGACGTCGGTGCCTTTGCTGCTCGGTACGCGGAGAGTGCCTGGCGCTTGGCGGTGGTCTTGCACGCCGCACTCCACGGGCTTGGGGCGCACGATCATCCGCTCCACGCGGAGACCGCGGCCAATGCCATCCGATTGGTGGAATGGTTCTCCGAACAGCAACTTGACATCCTGGCCAAGGGGCGGCTGGACGCGGCTCAGGCGCTGGAGGACCAGGTCCTTGAACTCCTCGATTCCAATCGGGAACGGAAGGGCCTGGACCACCTCACGGCCCGGGAGGTTCAACGTGCCCGCATCGCGCCCACGGCGGAAGCGGCCCGCGCGCTCCTCGCCCGCATGGAAGCGGACCACCTCCTGATCGGCCTGGACATCAGGCCTCCGGGTGGAGGCACCACCACGCGGACTTTCCGGCGCATCAAGAATCCCGTGCCTGGCTGAACAACCAACAAGAGGAGAACATCACCATGATTCCGAAACTCACACTCATCGACGGCTTGCCCAGATACCCGGTTTTGCCGCATCACCCGCGAAGGACTCGTCGAAATCCGCGACGAACCTCGGTCCTACCCGTACCAGCTTGCGGCACATGAACTGGATGACATGAGCGCATTCGCCCGCTGGGTCAGCCATCTGACCCTGAAGAACTGGTTCACGCCCGCGGTCCTGGCGGATTTCACCCTCTTCGTGTGCTTGCTTAAGCATGGTGCGCCTCGGGAATGGGCCGGCTGGGTTCAGGCCAGCCGCTGATTTCGACCCGCGGTCGTCACCGCCGTGACAATCGTGACAGCGTGACAGCCGCCTGCATCGGCGTCTGCTTCCATCGTCACATCCGTCACGCGTGTCACCGGTCGAACCCACAGAATCGTTTCGGGGGAGGAAGGATGAAAGCAGTATCCTTTCCTTCCTCCTTGAGACACCCGTGACAGCCGCGACACCCGCGGGCATAGGCCCGCTCAGCGCGACGGGCTCATGGGCGGATGCGGTTGCCGTCCCTGCCACCCATGTTGGGATCACTTCCCCTGCGCGAATCCATTCCCGCGGCCAGTGGCAGGCATCGTCCCGTCTCAAGTCTTCTGTTCGTGTTCTGTTTTAAGCGGCTCCAGAACGCAAGCTTTGTCCATCGCGAACGTCATGTTCACCGACATGGCTAGCAGCCCGTGTCAACCGGCACCCTGCTTCCGGCCTCGGTCGGGAATGGTAGTGAAACGCGACCGGCGCGCGCTCCTTTGCGACGGGGAGCGTGGAGGTCCATTCCGCTGTACTCTCCGCTACTGAGGCTGAGTCGAGACAGGCTGGAACCAACCGCGCGGCCCGATCACTTCGCAGCAGAAGTCGATTCAGCTTTGACGCGCTCGACAGCTTCATTGCTGAGTTCCGCGAAATCCAGTCTGCTGAGGTACCGGGGCAAGCCTCGGTTCGAGTAGAATGCCCTCCAGACAGCGGCCGCGCACGACACACTTTGGCGCGCAGCCAGTTCGGCGCGTGCTTTCCATTCTTCTGGGGAGTACCAGATTGGAGCCTTGTGCGGCGCGTGATGAACTAGCGAATCACGCGGTTCTTGAACCTCCTTGAAGTAAGTGCGGAATGGTTCCGGTCGCTGTTTGGGATCAGCCAGAACAAGCGGTGGGGCTTGCGGATTGATGGCCTTGGCATATCGCTCAATCTTCTTTGGCAGCGGCATAAACGTCTTCTTATCGTCCTTACCAGACTTCAGCATTTCACTCACTTGGTAAGGGAGACTGCTCGTTCTAAGGGCGAAATCCACGCCGGCCCCGTTCACGAAGCACTCGAAGAAGGCACAGAAGCCGATCACAGCAGCTTTTGAGTACCCAATGACGTTGCTTGCGAGCAAATCACACCTGTCCGAGTGAACGGGCGTCTCCGCGTTTTCAATGCCGAGCAATGCGTAAGTTGCGTCAGCCCGTTTCAGAAGAAAGAACGCATCCTTGAGCAGAAACTGCTCCTGCACACCAATAGCGCCTCTATAAATCCCCAATCCTATCCGCGCGTGCGCGGGCAGATACCAAATCGCACCAAGGCGGCATCCCGGGATCTTCCAAACTGTTCGTCAACCACGAGAGAGACACACCATACTTCAGACTAAACTCGCCCTTTGCCCACCGGCTCTGGAAGTCATCTACGAGTGCGCGCCAATTATAACGCGGCTGGAGGTGTTTCAAGAGAAACCGCTTTCTTGCATTGTACCGGTCAATCCAACGCCAACCTTCGGCAATCACTTCTGCGTCACTCGCAGCCTGTAGCCATTCTTCTGTCTCTTTGATTTCTTGGAAGACGGCTGGATCACCTTTGGGGTCACCTCTAAGCGCCTGCCCGAAGTAGAGAAATGTCTTCAGCCGCTGAACCTCTTGCCGAATTTCAGCGGCCGATTTGTTCGACCATCGCTTGGCTATGGCTTTGTTCATCACGAGCTGGCGGAACAAGGGTCCGCGAACGGCTTCGAGGATGTAATTCTTAACCGCGCGCGTTCCGTTGTCCACAGCGCCAGTAGCAGCGCGTCATTTGCTGCTCTCGGGTGCTCGTAATCCAGGGCGCCGGCCCGGACAAACCAGGTGTGCGCTTCGTTGCAATGCCTTAATTGGCACCTCGCCAATGCGCAACCGAGCCTGTCGGCTTCGCCGGCCGCATCCATTCTTGGGGTTGCGTTACTTTCGAGACACCACGGCCTTCAATCCGGTCGTGCTTAGCAACCCGGCCCGATGCAATCGCCTGGCCAGCGACCGTTGCCGGTCACCGACCTTGGCGTTCTTCCCTTCGTTCATCCGCAGCGGCATCAATTCGAGGTTGGCAATGACCTTGTCCAACTCCGGCGCGACGGCCCGCGGGACGATGTGGTCCACCGAAAGCTGGTCGCCCTTGTATGGCCCCCGCTGGACGGTCGGCGATTGGCCGCGCCGCATGTCGCGCAACCCAGCCTCGGCCAGGCAGCCCAACCGCTCGGCAATCGTCAGGTTGCGCAGCATGGCCTCCTGCGTGAGTTTGGCGGCGTCGCCCTTCATGCCGGCCAACGCCACGGCGCGGACGACCACGTTACTGGCTTCGCAGCCGGCCAGCCGCGCGGCGGCCAGTTGCGCCACGTATTTCTGGACCCGCGGGTTCGCGCCCCGCTCCCCCAGCGTCGCCAGCTTCGCCGGGTCAATCAGCGCAGCAACGCGCTTGGCGTATCTCTCAACATCCGCAGCACAGGCCGCAAGCGTGAGCGCCCAAAGGCAGCAACCGATCAGCCATGCGCGAGGCAGCTTCATACACCCGGATCTCTCATCCACCCGCCAACGCGACCATCAAGCTCGATTCCCAGCCGATAAATCGGCGCTCGCGCACGGCGGCGAAAAATTGGGTGTAGTCCTCCGGTGACAGGAAGTAGAAGTGGTAACGCCACGGCTCGCCCTGTTGTGCCAGCTTCTCGTTCAGCGCCTCGAAATGCTTCAGACCGTCCCGACATTTGGCCTTGTTCCGGTTCGTGTCATCGCCCTCCATCTTCACTTCGACCACGAGGATGTCATGCACCCTGGCAATACGTATGAAGAAGTCCGGGTTGAAGTTCTCGTTGGCGACGTGCGTGCGCGCGGTCTTGGCGGGCTTGTAGGAATACGGGAACGAGTAACCGCCTTCGTTCGGCATCTTTACGATGGCGTCGAACAAGCCAGCCTCGCAAACAAGAGCTTCGAGAATTCCCGCTCCGGCTCATAGCTGGCGTAGTGGACATTCCACGGCGATTTGAAGTCGCTCGCTGGCACAGGGCAGAGCCGCTGCGTGATGCGCAGCACGTCTTCGCTCAAACCGCTTTCGTCAATCGCCGCGACCCGTTTCCACTTCTGATACTGCCCCCACGGTGCGCTTCGTGGCCGGCGAATGGGTGCTGTCCGTTGTCCGGGTAGAAGACCGCTCCATGTTCCTTCAACATGCTTTCCGAAAACGACTGCATCGTCACCGCCGCCAGTCCACCGCCACGATGTCCTTGGCGGTCGGCTCGCGCGCGGATGCTCCTGGTCCAAGTCGCGGAACATCGGGCCGCAGCCCTGTTGCAGCCGCAGGGGTTCGCCTTGCTGAGATCGTCGTCTCCTGGCCGGCAGCTTCAGCCGTTCGCTGATAGCTCCAGCAGCCGCCTCTGAGGCCATGCCCTGGCGATCGACTCGTCCTTCTCGCGGAGAAAGGCCCGCATCAACTTGACCACTGCCTCGATGTCGAGGAAGTCCCGGTGTTCGATCTCCACCGAATGTGTCCCGGTTTCCGACAATGTGGAGTACTTGGTCGTCGTGCGTGACTGGGCACGATTGAACCTCCGGCGCCCTGCCCGCTCACGCTTCGCCTCCACGGTGGTTCGCTCCGGTCCGTAGCGCAGTTGAACAACGGAAACAGACAGTGCGCCGACTTGGCTCGTGGCACACGGTCAGCGTGTTCTCCACTTCCGACACTTCTTCGAGCAGGTCGCCGATTTCAGGCGACCACTTCTCGTGGTTGTTCACGCGCACCAGCGGTTGCCCGTCCAGCCCGGCGGCACGCGCAGGCCACGCCCAGCACTCGCGCGATGAGCAGCTTTGCGTTGAACGCCGCGACTCTGCGGGACGATCTGAAAGACGTTCTTTACGTCCCAGCCCTCCGTGGGCATGAACACCTAGACGATCCACTCCACCGGGTTTCGCGGGTCGTCCACTTCCTTGAGAGCGCCAGATTCTCCTTCCGCCGCTTCTCCGCCGAGTCCTTCTCGCCCCGCGGCCCATGACGGCCTCCACCCTCGCCTTGGCGTCGCCCGAACTCGGCACGCCCGAAGTAACCCAGATGGCCTGCTCCTCGGCTTCCTCGACCTCGATCTTCTGTTTCCCTGTCAGGAACTGCACCAACTCGCGCCAGACTTCCACGCAGCGGGCGATGTCGGCTGTCACGATGACCGTCAGCGGTTTCAGCCGGCCGGCGTAGGCTTCCCGGTTCTTTAGGTGGAAGGCGTAGGTCTTCTGCCAGTCGTTCGCCTTGTAGGTTTCCTCCAGCTTGTAATCCGGCTTCTTCACCACCTTGTCCTTGGTCGCCTGCTTCAACCCGTAGCGGAACAGCACGTCCGGGAAGTAGTCGTCGTCCACGTAGGGCGTGCCGGTCACGTTGACCACGTAGCGAAACCCGTAATCCGGGTTGAGCAGAAACTTCAGCCACTCCGACTTCTTCGCCGGCTGGTTGAACAGGTGATGCGCCTCGTCATTCAGCACCAGCGCTCGCGCTCCCTGCCCGCGAAAACTGTCACGGATGGATGAGCCAGTCGCCTCGTAGGCCGCGTGGATGTTCTCGATGCAGATGTCCCCGGCGCGGATGGTTTCTTTGCCGCGCTTGATGCCGGGAATCGTCACCGCCGCGCCCAACTCGCCCAAGATGCCCGCCAGTTCGTTGTTGCCTGCCAGCGCCCTGAACTTCTCCAGCAAGCCTTCCTCAATCGTCAGCGACGGGCACAGCACCAGCACGCGGTCCACCAAGCGCTCAGCCATCGCGATGGCCGCCAGCGCGTACATGACGTAGCTCTTGCCCGCGCCCGTGGCCAGATCGAGCGACGTCGCCTTGAGTTGCCGCAGCGGCATCTTGTCGAGGTAGGCGTCCAGCCCTCCGTCGTGCCGCTGCCGGATGGCCTCGCGCGCGTTCCAGTTCTCCCGCGCCAGCCGTTCGAGGTCCGCGTATTTGTCGGACACCAGGAAACGCCACGGCGCCCGCACCGCCTCACGCTGAAAGGTGTAGCGGTCGGCGCAGACCAGATTCAGAAAGGCGTCATACTTGTGGACCACCGCCTTGGTCGCCTCGCGAGCGTCGTCCACGCGAAGCACTTGGTCCGCTATGCGAAATTGCAGACTCATCGTTTCTTCCTCCCGTTCCCGTTCTCCCTGCCATGTCTGTTGCCTTCGGCGAAGTCGCCTTTCTCAACCACCAGCGTCTTTTCGTTCCCGTAGCGATCGCACAGAATCACCATCATTCGCTTGCCGGTGAACTCCTCCTCCGGGATGCGTAGCGTCAGCCGCTCGGCTTTCTCCAAGCCGCCTGCCTCCTTCAGCAAATCCTCCGCCCAAAAAACCTTGCCCAGCCGGAACACGTCGCCGTCGTAGCCCAAGTCCACCATCGCCATCGAGAACGTCTCGAAGTTGGCGAAATCCTCCGGGTCCGTGGCGAGCGTCTGTGCGCGGAACTCGGTGATCTCCAGGGCGAACTCCCGCAGCAGACCGTCTCGCTGCTTCCGCGCCTTCCATTCCACCTGCGGCTGGGAGATGAAATCGAAACCCACGGCATCAATGACCTCGTTCACGTCTTCCTCTTTGGTGGGCTGCTTGAACGCGGCGGGTTCCTTGGCCTCGATCAAACGCCGGAGCACGGACAACGGCACTTTGAGGAACACGTAGGTCGCGCCGTCGCGCTCGACTTCATCCTCGGCAAACGCCATCGCGATCACGGGGGCAATGACGTAGAACCGCTCGCCACTCTTGCCGCGCAAGCCCCGGTGCAGGTCGTCCACGTAGCCGTGATCCAGGGTCAGCTTCTTCTGGTCCGGGTAGTTCCAGACCATCGCCGCATCGGTGCCGATGGTGCCGTCGAGCGTCCAGCCGTAACGCTGGTGCGCGTGCTCGCGGACGCTGAACAACTTGAGCACAAACGGCCGGTATTCCGCCCACGGCAACTCCTTGATCGCCGCCATGTCATAGACGCCGGCCCGGTAAAGGGCGAACGCCTTGGCATCCAGGCGCTTCTCCTTCTCCGGCTTGTCTTTGGGCGCGATGAACGAGATGCGGAACTCCACCCCATCCACCTTGAGTCGCTTCGCGCCGGGGGCTTCCTTGGGCTCCTTCAATCGGTCGGCGGGCACGCGCAGTTTGTCTTCCGGGCACACGAGCGACAGCGCGGCGTCCTTCTTGAGCAGGTCGTGCTTCTTGACCAGCGCCGCCAAGTCGTGAAGCAGTTCCAGCGTGACCTCGCACTTGGCTTTGCGCGCCTTCTCCGTGAGGAGCAGCACGCCGGGTGCGTTCTTCAGGTGGTCGCCCCAATCCTCTACGCGCTCCGGTTCGGCCCTGTCGTCCTTCTTCGGCAAGCCGATGGTGGTCGTCAGAGAGAACAGCCGCTTCTGCGTCGTGTAAATCGCCAGCTTGCCGCAGTCCATTGTGATCCAGCGACGGCCCAGTTTCTCCGCAACGGCTGCGGTCGTGCCACTGCCGCCGAAGCAGTCGAGCACGATGTCGTTGGGATTCGAGGATGCGCGGATGATTCGCTCAAGAAGCTGCTCAGGTTTTTGCGTGGGATAGTCCGTGCGCTCGCCCGAAGTGTTGCCGATGCGGCTCAGGTCGTCCCAAATTGTATTGATCGGTTTACCTTCCAAGTCCTCCAAGTAGGTCTTCAACCCATCCAGCCTTGGCGTGCCGTCCTTCTTCTTCAGAATCAAACCAGCGGACCACCATTCCTCCCGCTGTTCGAGTGATGAACCCCAGCACCGACCCTGCGGCGGCTTTGCACCGCGCCAGTCCTCTCGTCTCTTGGGATTCTCGCCGCTGAAAGTCAGGTCTCGCCCTGTGTACAGCCTTCCGTCGATGTCTCGCTTGAACCGCTTCAGTTGCGCTTCGCTGTACGCCTGCCGGAGTTTGTTGAATCGGAAGACGTCCGACTTTGAATAAAGCAAGATGGAGTCGTGTGCTCGCGCAAAAGTCTTGGTGGGCATGTTGTGTGCGTTTGTTCGCTCCCACACGATTTCATTTTGGAAATTCTCCTCCCCGAAGACTTCATCCAAGACAGCCTTGATGTAGTGGCATTTCTTGTAGTCAAGGTGGACGTAGATCATTCCATCGTCGGCGAGGATTCCGTGGAGGAGAATGAGGCGGCGACGCAGAAACTCGATGAACTGCGCGCCGAGCACCTTGTCCCGGTACGCCTTCTCCTTGTCCTTCATGAAGTCCTGCCGCGTGGCAAACGGCGGGTCCACGGCTATCAGTCGGATTTTGCCGCGCGTGCCGAAGCGGTTTGGCCCCCGCTGGTCCTCCAACAGTTCCCGGAGCGCGAGCAGGTTGTCGCCCCACACAAGGAGATTGCGCCAGCCATCAGGATGAGGATTCGATTCGCAGAAGCGCCGCACGAGTTGCCACGGGGCGGGCGTCGTCTTGGCTAACACTTCCTCCCGCTTCATCATCCCGTCATAGACGAGCCGATACTCCTTGCCGACTTCCGGGTGGCCGTTGCGGGGAAAGAGGCGCGTCCGCCACGTCGCGGGCAGTGGATCGCCCGCCTGGATGAGGGCGCAAAGCTGTTGTTTTTCTGCCTCGGTGAGTTGGGGCATGGGCTGAATCGCTCGCGCGCGAATCAGCCTGCTGTGAGTGGTGACTGTCCTCGGTGGGAACTCCGGTGCCTGAAATAGAAATGGGACGCACTTACTTGCGTCCCGCATCAGGCACCTAGGAGGGCCCACGGAAGAACGCTTTCAGCGCGCCCCGGTTGGGGCGCGCTTCGAGCGCTGTCTTCCGGCGAAATTTCCTAGGTTTCGATGCGGACAGCAGCCGAAGCTGCGCGAAATCAGATTGTTGTTGTCGTTGCTACATCGTGTAGGCCAAGCGCTTTGAACACGAGGAACATACCGCACCGCCCCTGCGGTCGTCAGCAAATTGTTGCTGAATGTTTCCGGCCGACAACGGGGCCATTGATGCGGCAACCTCCCAAAGGCCGCGCCTTCGCTGCGAAAGACGCATTGCTGCCTTCGTGCCGGGAAACTTGATCTTGCCCACCTTGGTTTCTTCGTCGCCAATCGCCCGCTACCCTTGGCTCGCAGGCTCCTGCTTCCTTTGAGCCTCGACATCGTCGGCGTCTTGCGCCTGCGTCGAAGATGTCACGCTCTTTGTCGGGGCGTTCAGACTGTCTTTCTGACCAGCGACGGCGAGACTTCACGGCATCGGTTCCAAGAGCGTCGCGATTGACAACTGACTTTGGTCATTGCCCTACAGACGAGCTCGACTGGCGCGGAATCTTGCTGTTTCAGGAGGGATTTTCGGGCGGCAACGTACTCGATTGACTTTGCGCGGGAGCCGCGGCCGGCGGCGTCTGGGCTGTCGCCGGCTTGGCCTTCTCGGGCACAAAGCGCTTCACCGCCGCCTGAACCACACCGCCTCTGAACAAGCCAAGAATCGGCACGACCACGTAGTGGAAGAACCCACCGAAACCAAACGGTCCAGTGATTTCGATGCGCCCATTGGCAACGTGAATGTTCTGCCATTCGTTGGTATCCAACGCTTTCCGCATGAATACGTTCACGAAGAGGGTCTGCTTCCGAAGACTTTTCTCCTTGGGTGCAACAAGCCACGACCATGAGGCTGGACGCCCCCAACTGACCGTCTGAACCTGCTCCGCATCCTCTCGCGGCGTGACGCCCAGCACCGTGCTTTCGGCCACGAGTTTCACCTTGGCGGTGTACAGTTCATTCGTGGTGAAGCGAAGGCGGTCGCTGGCCGCCGTCCCGTTGGTTAGCGCAAGCGACACCGTGCAACCTTCACTGGTTCCAGACTCCAGCGATTGGGGAGCCTTTAGGACGACGTACGGAACCACGTCCGGCCCGTGAGGCGACACTTTCTCTTGCGTGAGGACGAGTTCAACGTCGCCTGCCAAGATCAGCATCCCTACCGGCACGAACCGGCTGCCCGCAACCCATTTCGTGTTTGAGGTGACAGTCCGGCTTCGCGAAAGGAAACTCCAGCCGCCCAGCAGGCTTACCGCGATCCACAGTCCAGCAAGGCCCAAACCGAGCACCGGCCCCCAGGCAAATCCTCCCGGACCTGCTCCTGCCTCGGACTTCGTTTGGCCGTTCACTTCGGTTTCGTTCATAGCCGTATCGACGTTTGGAGGACGGGTTCGTGAAGCGCCAGCGTGCTTTCCTTTACCCGCGGTCGTGCATGTTAATCAGGTTGCTTGTGCAAGAAGGTGAGCGCGACAGCAGACAGACGCGCCGCGGGTCTGCGAAACGCTTCATAACATGCTTACTGTAAGCACGACTTTTTGTACGAGGCAACAGAGAGATGCCCTACAACTCAGTTCCGCCACGCCTCGGCGCTCTGGACGGCGATCCGGTATGCCCGCGCCTTGGTCAGGTAGCCGTTGCCAAACCAGATTGCATCCAGGCGCCGGTCGTCATCGCGGTAGGTCATGGCGTGATCCACGTATTCCGTCACCCCGTTGTATGCCGCCCAGAGCGTCCCGCGCACGCCGGGTTCCTTGTTGCCCCGCCCTTCCTCGAACAACCGGCCTGACTCGGTGCGGGCGCGCTGCACGCGCGCCACCACCTGTCCGTTGTCAAGGTCGGTGGGCGCGGGAAACACACGGCCCAGGTAGTCGTCCAGCCGCGGCTGAATCACCAACACCCTGGCCAACTGACGGAAGTCCTTGGCGATCTCCTCAAACCGCCGCCTGATAATCCCCAGCGCATCCCGCGCCGCCTCCAAGCGCTGCGGCAGCGTACGGGTATGCTGAATGCGGATGCCGCGGCCTTGGTTCAATGCCATCGTCAGCGTGTTCTGGCAAACCACGCGAATGGGCGTGAACTTCACCTGCACACTGCTGCGGCCGTCGTGACTATTGCTCAGGAGCAGGTACTTGTGGGCGATGTCCTCGCCGATCACGTGGATCGTGTCCGGCAGTTTCGCCAGTATCCAGACGCGCTCTCCTTGGCCTAATGCGCCCGCCGTGTGGTAAATTGCGGCCCCTTTCCCCACGATGGGATCGAACCACGCGAATGCTTCCCGGTTCTGGAGTGGCGTGTAGCCCTCGCCCACGATACCCAGAACGGTCGGCGCCGGCGTGCCCGCCGACTGATCCTTGCGAACGACGGCGAAGTGGTCGGGCACGGCGGGGAACCTGTTTCCTTGTTGGATGTGGAGCGGCGCCTTCTTGACTTCCCAATCCAGGTGAGCCGCCTCGATGGCCTCGGCTGCGGTAGCCGGTCGATCGAGTGCCTGCCCGAGCCCGTGCCAGGGTGCTTTGCCGTAAGACATCATGGCAGTCTGTCCGTTGATGGTGGCAAGGTCGTGCGACATGGCGGTGCCCTTTCGGTTCAGGCAGGCGTGGAATTGAGTGACAGAGTACCACCCTGCGTTCGTTAGAGACAGTGTTTTCTTGGTCAGTTCATTCTGACGGTCCTGATGTTCCACACCGCCCGGCCCGCGGCGTAGCGTTGCAATCTGTCGCGGGTTCCTTCTCGTGGTGTGCTTCCGTTGTGATGACGTCGCTCAATGGCCAGCCAGCCGATGTCCATCCGTCGCCAACTTGCCAAGAAGCCCCCGCAGTAGCCAATTGCCCGCTGTTCCCGACCTTTCCGGTGAAGAGAGGTCTCTCGGGGAGGCGTATTGAGGATCAGGTGGGCCCGCTTTGTGTAAAAAGTCCCCCCGACAAACCTATTGAAGCCGGTGCCCCGGCGGCAAATCGCGTACCCCCCCCCGCCCGCCCTTCTGCTTGCGTTGGGGAATCGCTTCACGTGATCATGGAAGCCTAACCTACTGATCCGATGCGTTTTAGTTTCCCCTGGATTGTGCAAAGCGGATGGCGCCTACGAAATTCCGCAGCATACGTGACCGGTTCAGTATGGCGACGGCGTTGCGCGCTCCCCCGAGGCGCTTATCGTTTGGGCTGGTCTTTAGACCGAACTCGAATCACCAGCCCATCGTGAATTCAGACGACCGGGCAGGGGGGATCAACTCGATGCGACTTGTCGCCGTCAATCGCCTTGGTAAACGGGAAAGAACGGGAAAGAAATCTGTGCATTCGTGCGTGAATTTGCGCTTTTTGGAATTTGGCCAAGATTCATTTTGGCCAATATTCATGCGGGTTTCCTGCTGACCGCGCAGGATCGCGAAAATGGCTGATTGGTTTCGACTCCCCTCGCCTCCACCAATTTGGCGCGGTAATTGAAAGTCCGGGCGGCCGAGCGTTTCGACCCAGGGACAGCCCGTCGGGCGATGCCAGATTCACTCCTCTTGAACGGGATCACACCGCGGGATCCGGCTGGACGCGGGACCGCGTCGAATCCACACGGCCAACAAGCTGAGGTCAGCAGGAGAAACGCCCGAGATCCGACCCGCTTGACCTATTGTACTTGGCCTCAATGATTTAAGCTTCTGTCTCGACTCTGTTCGCAAGCCTCCTACCAGGTCGTAGTCGAACCATTCCGGGATGGTTTTAGACTCCATTTCATTGAAACGCGCTACCTCGAGCTCTTGACGGTCGGCATAACCAGCGTACTTGACAGTGATCTCGACCTGCTGTGCGATCTCATCGCTGAGTTTAGGGTCATGCCCGGGCAAGGTCGCGTAGCTGACTTCGGGCCGTTTGAGAATCTGCAGCAGCGTTTGCTGTCCGTTGCGCGTTGTTTGGAGCCGCCGAATCTCGGTTTCGATGGCGCTTTGCTTGGATCGGTAAATCACGAAGTCGTGGCGAGAAATGAGGCCGAGTTCGTGGCCGAGTGGAGTGAGGCGGGCATCTGCATTGTCCTGGCGCAGGAGCAGCCGGTATTCGGCCCGGCTGGTGAACATCCGGTAAGGCTCTGATGTGCCCTTCGTCACCAAGTCATCGACCAGGACACCGATATAGGCTTGGTCGCGACGCAGTGTAATCGGCTCCCTGTCCTTTGACCGAAGGGCAGCGTTGATCCCCGCCAGCAGCCCTTGGGCACCGGCTTCTTCGTAGCCGGAAGTCCCGTTGATCTGGCCGGCTAGGAATAGATTCCGACAGCGCCTGGTTTCCAAGGTTGGCGCGAGTTGAGTGGGGAGCACGAAGTCATATTCGACCGCGTAGGCCGGGCGCATGATTTCGGCGTTTTCGCAGCCGAGGATGGTGCGCACGAGTTCGACTTGAACGTCAAACGGCAGACTGGTGGAGAACCCGTTGACATAGATTTCGTCAGTGGCGATCCCTTCGGGCTCCAAAAAGATCTGGTGACGCTCCTTATCCGCAAAGCGAACGATCTTGTCCTCGATGGAGGGACAGTAGCGCGGGCCGACACCCTGAATGTGCCCGGCGTAGAGCGGGGACCGATGCAGGTTGGCGCGGATGATCTCCGCAGTCTTTGAAGTGGTGTACGTGATGTGGCACGGCAGTTGGCCTCCCGCCTGACAAAGTATCGACCGCGGAGGGTACGCTGGAATCAGGCATTGGGATTGGGGATGGCAATGGGGCATCGATGGCGCAGAGCCGGCGGTCGAACCTCGGCTTTCAGGTGTCGATTGTTCCACGTGGAACAAATCCTCTTTCCAGAACGTGAAGAAGGGGACCGGCTCATCGCCGGGCTGAACTTCCAGCTTGTCGAAACTGATGGACCGGCGCAGCAGCCGGGGTGGAGTCCCCGTCTTGAGTCTTCCAAGTTCCAGGCCCAAATCACGAAGCGACGCGCTGAGGTTGGTGGCCGCGGATTCGCCAGCTCGGCCTCCCGGCAATTTCGAGGCTCCCACGTGCATCAATCCGCGCAGAAAAGTGCCGGTTGTCAGCACGACGGTCGAACCATGGAACTGGACGCCTAGGTCGGACTCGACGCCGAAGACCTGGTCGTCGGCCACCAGGAGCTTCACCGTGTGGGATTGCATGCAATCCAAATTGGCCTGTCTTTCGCACACCCACTTGAGGCGAAACTGATAAGCCTTCTTGTCGCATTGCGCTCGCGGCGCCCACACGGCCGGACCCTTCTTCGTATTGAGCATGCGGAACTGGATCCCGGTCAGGTCCGTATTCCGGCCCATTTCCCCACCCAGCGCATCGATTTCCCGTGCCAAGTGGCCTTTCGCCAAGCCGCCGATTGCCGGATTGCACGACATCTGTCCGATGGTGTCCAAGTTCATCGTCAACAGCAGCGTCGGGCAACCCATTCGGGCGGCGGCCAGAGCCGCCTCGACGCCGGCATGGCCCGCGCCGACGACAATCACCGCATACCGTTTCGGATAAACGAACATCGGCTGAAACTAGCGGGCAGGCCCGTGACTGACAATAGGGCTCAAAGAGGGTCGGTTCATACTATTTGAATACAATCCGCACTTTCCGGGACGGCAGGCAGGCCACCTGGGCGGGCGACGAGCCAGCCCGGCGGGTGCCACTTGCAGCCGACCGGAAACGCAACCCGGCGGCCGGCGGCGTTGAATGATGATTGCTGTCCGCCCCAAACCCTGCCAGGCTGCCGCCGTTTCAATTCCCATTACATGTTGACCATCCAGCCATGAGAACTGCCAGCTTGATGCTCGGTCTGCTCGCACTCCTCCCGTTGCCGACGAAGGCGGAGATGCTGCTCGCCAAAGACGGCCAGGCTCCCTGCGTGATTCTCCGTCCGGCCGGGGCTGCGGGGCCGGAGTCCTTCGCCGCCGACCAATTGGCCGAGGCCCTGAAGGCCATCACCGGCGCCGAGTTTGCCGTGCAAGAAGCGGGCGACTCAGCGCCGGAGACTGCGATCCTCGTCGGCCAGGGGCCGGCTGCGAAAGCCCTTTTCCCCGAAGTGCCCTTCGACCAACTCGGGCAGGAAGAGGTCGTCATTAAGACCAAGGGGCATCGCCTGCTGCTGGCCGGCGGACGTCCGCGGGGCACGGTTTACGCGGTCAATCAGTTTCTCCAGCAGCAGTGCGGGATGCGCTGGTGGACCCCGTGGGCAAGCCGCATCCCGAGCCGCCCGACGCTCGACGTAGGCGATCTGGACATCCGGTATGCGCCGGTGTTCGAATCCCGCGATCCGTTCTGGTTCCCCGCCTTCGACACGCCCTGGGCCGTCCACAATTTCTCGAACAGCCAGTCCGCCAACATTCCGGAGGCGATGGGCGGGTGCATTCGCTATCGCGGATTCGTGCACACGTTTTACCCGCTGGTACCGCCGGAGGACCAGTTCGCCAAGCACCCGGAATGGTACAGCCTCATCAACGGCAAACGCACCCACGACCACGCACAACTCTGCCTGATGAATCCGGAGTTGCGCGATTTCGTGGTCGGGCGCGTGAAGCAATGGCTCCGGGAATCGCCGGACGCGCGCATCGTCTCGGTCTCCCAAAACGACTGGTACGGCGCGTGCGAATGCGAGAAGTGCAAGGCCCTGGACGAGGCCGAAGGCAGTCACGCCGGCACGATGCTCGACTTCGTGAACTACGTGGCCGGGCAGATCGAGCCGGACTTTCCGCAGGTCGCCATCGACACGCTCGCGTATCAATACACCCGCCAACCGCCGAAGACCCTCAAGCCTCGTCCGAACGTCATCGTCCGGCTCTGTTCGATCGAGTGCAACTTCCGCGAGCCGCTCGACGCGCCGGCCAACGCCAGGTTCGCCGACGACATCCGCGGCTGGTCGAAGATCTGCAACCGGCTTTACATCTGGGACTACACCACCGACTTCGGCCACTACGTCCAGCCGCATCCGAACTGGTTTGTGCTCGGGCCGAATGTGCGCTTCTTCGCGGCGCATCACGTGAAGGGGCTGTTCGAACAGGGCGCTTACCAGAGCTATGCCTCGGAGTTCAGCGAACTCCGCGCGTGGGTGCTGGCGCAACTGCTTTGGAATCCGCAACAGGATGACCGCGCGCTGATCGACGAATTCCTCGACGGCTATTACGGAAAGGCCGCCCCGGCCATCCGCCGTTACCTCGAACTGATGCACGGCGCGTCGGCGGGCTGGAACCTGACGTGTTTCTCGCGCACCGACACCGCGTTCCACAACTTCCGGACGCTCGCCGCGGCGGAGCAGCTCTGGCGGGAGGCCGAAGCGGCGGTCGCCGGCGACCACGAAGTCCTGCCGCGCGTGCAACGGGGCCGGATGTGGCTGGGCTATGTCTGGCTGTCGCTCTGGGAGAAGCTCCACCAGGAATGCGCCGACGCCGGCGGGGCCTGGCCGTTGCCCGCGTCGCGAAAGGCCTTCGCGGCCGAGTGGCTCAAGCTCGCCCAAGGCGATCCGCAATTGCCTTGGACCCGCGCGAAATTGATCAGCGAATCCGGCCTCACGCCGGAGAAATTCGTGGAACGGTTCGCCAGCGATCCCCAGTAAGCGCGAGGGCGGACGACCAGCCCGGCGGTCGTGTCTGGTTTGGGTGGGGTGGTGCTGCGGTGCCGCCCTGGGCCGCCACAGCGGTGCCGTCCGCTGCGCAAAGAGCACTTCCGCGGCTGACGGTGATTTGACGCCTGCGGTGCCGCTGGCAGTATCGGCGGACTGTGAATAGCGAGCCTTTGCCGTCCAACCTGCCTTCGGTGGCCATCGTCGGCGCCGGGATCACCGGCCTGACCGCCGCGTTTCGTCTCCGCCAGGCCGGCGTGGCCGTCACGGTGTACGAAGCCGGTCACCGTGCCGGCGGCGTGATCCAGTCCGTGCGCGAGCACGGTTTCCTGGCCGAGTTCGGACCGAACTCGATCCTCGAGACCTCGGGCAAGATCAGTTCGCTCATCCGGGACGCGGGCCTGGAGTCGCGCCGGCTGTACTCCGATCCCAGCGCCGAGAACCGTTACCTGGTGCGGGGTCGCCGCCCGGTGAGTCTGCCGGCCTCCCCGCTGAAGTTCTTTGGTACGGAACTCTTCTCGCTGGGCGCCAAACTGCGCCTGTTGCGCGAGCCGTTCATCCGGCGTGCCCCGGCGGACCTCGAGGAAAGCGTCGCCCAATTCGTGCTGCGCCGGTTGGGTCAGGAATGGCTCGACTATGCCATCAACCCGATGATCGCCGGCATCTACGCCGGCGACCCGGCGCGGCTTTCGGTCACGCACGGCTTTCCGAAACTGCAGGCGCTCGAACAGCGCTACGGTTCGCTCATCCTGGGCCAGATCCGCGGTGCCAAGGATCGCAAGGCCCGGGGCGAGGTATCGAAGCAAGAGGCCAAGAAAGTGTCGTTTGACGAAGGCCTGCAGGTGCTGACCGACGCGCTCGCCGCCAGCCTCGGTCCCGCGTTGAAGCTGGATTCCCCGGTCACCCAGGTGGCGCAAACGGCCGGCCGTTGGCGCATAACCCTACGCGGAGGCGGCGGCGAAACCGTGGCCGAACACGCCGCGGTGCTGCTGGCGGCCCCGGCTTATCAACTCGCCGGGATTGCCTTGCAGACACCCGCCGGGCTGGACCTGGGGCCGTTGCGCGACATCCACTATCCGCCGGTCGCCAGTGTCGTGCTCGGTTTTCGCCGCGAGGACGTGCCGCATCCGCTCGACGGGTTTGGGATGCTCATCCCGGCCGTGGAACGGTTCAACATCCTCGGCACGCTGTTCTCGTCCTCGCTCTTTCCGAATCGCGCGCCGGCCGGCCAGGTCCTGCTCACGACCTACGTCGGCGGGGTCCGCGCCCCCGAGCTCGCCCTGCGCCCGGAATCCGAACTGGTCGCGCTGACGGTGAAAGATCTGGGTACGATTCTGGGCGTGCGGGGCGAGCCCACCTACCAGCATTGCGTGCTCTACCCGAAGGCGATTCCGCAATACGAGGTCGGCTACGGACGGTTCAAGGCGCTCATGGACGACGCCGAGGCGAAGGCTGCGGGCCTGTTCCTGGCCGGCCATTTCCGAAGCGGCATCTCGCTCGGCGACTCGATCCTGGCCGGCCACGACGTGGCGGAGCGGATCGGCGGCTGGCTGGGGCGAAATCGGGTCGGTTAGTCTGCCAGGCTGGCGACGTTCGCGAGACTGCAAATTTGCCTACTGAGCGACGGGAGATTGCGATCGCTGGTTGCCCAGGCTCGCCTCGCAAATCTGGATGTGCCGGCGGATGCCGCCACACCAGAACGCATACTTGGGATGGGCGGAAAACGTGGGGACTTCCGCAAAGTCGGAACCGATTTCCAGACCGCTGCCGTAGATCGCCGTAAGGTGCATCCGGGCCGAGGCCATCTGCTCGTCAACCACATAGCCGAGATACCGCTTCCCTTTGGTCGGTGCGTCGGTCGGAATGCGGGCGCGCAATTGGGCCTCGAGGACTCCCAAAGCTCGGAAGGCGTCGTCTTTGTTCATGGGTTGCGGCGGAAACTCTGCGCCCACCCGCGGAGCAGGTCGAGGGAGAAGTCGAGCCGGGACCCGCGGCGCGGGGCGCGAGCCGACGCGGGCGGGCAGGACGTGTGCGCCAGCGGAGGGGTTATTCGTTCCGCAGCGCCACCATGGGATGCACCCGGGCGGCGCGCCAGGCGGGAATCAGGCAGGCCGCCAGGCTCACCGCGGCCAGCGCCACGGTCACCAGCCCGAAAGTCACGGGATCGAACGGGCTGACGCCATAAAGGAAGTTGGTGAGCGAATAACCCAAACCCACCGCGCCCACCAAGCCGAAACCGAGTCCAGCCAGGGCCAGCTTCATGCCCTGCGTGAGGACGAGCTGAGTGACGCGTCCAGCCGAAGCACCCAGCGCCATCCGGATGCCGAGCTCGTGCGTCCGCTGGCTCACCACGTAGGCCATCACGCCGTAAATGCCCATCGCCGAAAGGATCACCGCCACCACGCCGAGCGCGGTCAGCAGCGTCGAGACGATATGCTGCGCCAGGAACGCGGCCTGGATGAAGTCGGTCATGGCGATCAACGCCCAGACTTCCACGCCCGGATCCAGCGCGTGGATTTCCTTTCGCAGTGCGTTGGCAAAAGTCACCGGATTCCCCTCGGTGCGCAGCGCCACCCCCAGGTTCAGGTCCCAGACGCCTTGCTGGTAGGCGAAGTAAACGAATGGCTTCGCGGGTTCGTTCAGAAAGCGGTATTTGCCATTCTTGGCGACGCCGACAACGGTCAACTCGCGCTCGCCGTTCCAGATGCTGAACTTGCGGCCCAGCGGATCGAGCCCCGGCCAGAACCGCTGGGCGAAGGTTTCGTTGACGATCGCGACCAGCGGCTTGGTCGAATCGTCCTGGTCGGTGAAATCCCGTCCGGCCACGAGCGGAATGCGCAGCGCGGCAAAATAGCGGGGCGAGACGATCGCGTACTGCGCGCCCATGTCCTCGTTGGGTTTGCGGTCATAGCCGGGCACTTCGAGCCCCGTGCCGGAACCGCCTTCGAAGCCGAGCGGAAACCAGCTCGCCATCGCCGCTTCCTTGACGCCGGGCAGCGCCGCCAACCGTTCCCGCAACTGCCGGTAGAACACCTTCGCGCGCGCCTCATCGTAACCGTGCATGCCCACGCGGAGCCCGCCGAGCAGCACCTGCCGCGGGTCGAAACCGATGTCGATTTGCTCCGCCTGGCGCGAGCCCTTGATGCACAAGCCGGCGCCGACCAGGAGGACCAGCGCCAACGACACCTCGGCCACGACCAGCGCACTGCGCAGGTGATGATGCGGCAGCGCGGCGCCGGAGGTGCGGCCGCCTTCCTTCAGCGTCGAGTTCAAGTTGAGCCGCGAGGCCTGGAACGCCGGGACCAGCCCAAAGACGAGGGCGGTCACGAGCGTCAGCGCCAGCGTGAACAGCAGCGTGCCGCCGTTCAGCGTGAACTGGTAGCCGATCGGGAGATACGTGGGGGGGAGGAAGGCCTTGAAGAGCGTGGCGCCCCAGTTCGCGACCAGCACTCCCAGGAGGCCGCCCACGACGGCGAGCGCCAGGCTCTCGGTGACCAACTGCCGGATCAACCGCGCCCGGCCGGCGCCCAAGGCGAGCCGGATTGCGATTTCCTTCTGGCGGACGGTCGCGCGGGCCAGGAGCAGATTGGCCAGGTTGGCGGCGACGATGAGCAGGACGCCCAGACTGACGACGAACAGGATGCTGAGCACCGGCCGCAACATCGCCTGGCCCCCGTAAGGCGCCTTCCAAACCGGGAGCACGCGCATGCCCAGTTCCCGGTTCGTGTCGGGATAGGCCTGTTCCAGTTGCCGCGCCAGGATGTCCACCGCGGCCTGCGCCTGGGCCCGGCCAACGCCCGGTCGGAGGCGTGCCAGCGTGTGGAGCCAGTGATCGCCGCGCGAGTCGAGCGATCCGAAGTTGGCCACCTCGTGGTGCATCACGAGCGGCGCCCAGTAATCGCAGCGCAGCGCGCTCATGGTGCCGCGAAACTCGGCGGGGACGATGCCGACGACGGTGAAGCTGTGCCGGTTCACGTCCACCGTCTGGCCGATCAGGCTGGGGTCGGCGCCGAAGCGCCGCCGCCAATAGCCTTCGCTCAAGGCCAGGACCGGCGCACCGCCGGGCCGGAGGTCTTCCTCGGCGACGAACGTCCGGCCGAGCAGAGGTTTCACGCCCAGCACGTCGAAGAAGTTCGCGGTCACGATCTGGCCGTACATCCATTCAGGCTTGTTGTTCACGGTCAGGCAGGCGGGCGTGACCTGGGAGCCGATGACGCCGGCGAAGACGTTGGTGAGTCTGGCGTAGTCGCGCAGGTCCGGCAGCGAGACGGTGTCCCACTGGTCGCTGCCGTGCGTCGTGCACAGCACCGCCAACTGCTCGCCGTGGGCGACGCCGGGCAGGGGGCGGAGCAACACTTCCTGGACCCAGCAGAAGACCGTGGTGTTCGCGCCGATGCCCAGCGCGAGCGAAAGCGCCGCCACGGCGGTGAAGGCGGGACTCTTCCAGAGGAGCCGCAGGGCGAATTTGAGGTCATTCATACGAAGTGAATAGTGCTGAGGGTCAACTTGGCCACCATCATCGCCCTCGGCCGGACGAGCGGGTCACGACCGCAACCCCGCGGTTTCAATGCGCTCGCATTCATGCGTGCCTCACTCTTCATCGGTCACTGGTCGCGGGTACGGCATACAGGCCGCGCTTCACTCATGCCTCAGCGCCACCAGGGGATCGACCTGCGCGGCGCGCCGTGCCGGCAGGTAACAGGCGAACACCGTGACGACGAGCAGGGTGAACGCGAGCAGAACAAACCAGCCGGCCTCCAGGGCGGGGATTCCGTTCACGGTGTGGCGGAAGAGCACGCTGACTGCCAGGGCCACCGGCAAACCGACCAGAACGCCGGTCAGCGCCATTCGCAGTCCCTCCCCGAGCACCTGCCGCAACAAATCGAGCGGTCGCGCGCCCAACGCCACGCGGATGCCCAGCTCGCGCGTCCGCTGGCTGACGGAGCTGGCCACCACGCTGTAAAGCCCCGCCGCCGCCACCAGCAGCGACACCAAACCCATGAATGTGAGCACGCCAGCCGTGATGCAGAGTCCGGCCATCGATTCCACCACCACCTGGCGCATGGGTTTGGGCTGGGGCAGTGGTTGGGCGGCGTCGAGTTCCTGCACGCGCGACCGGACCGCAGCGGCATGCCGGGCGGGGTCATCGGCCGTGCGCAGGGAAACGAACATCGTGCGCTGCGGTGCCTGCGCAAACGGCACGTACACCGTGCCCGGTTCGTCACCGCGCCAATCGTGGCGGACCTCGGTCACGACGCCCACGACCGTCAGCGCGCGGGCCCCGGACGCCCCCGGGTATTGCCAGAACACGCGTCCCAACGGCGATTCTCCCGGCCAAAGCTGCCGCGCCACGTGCTCGCTCACCACCGCCACCGATGCCGTTTGCGAGTCGTCGGCGGAACCGAACGCCCGACCGCGCAGCAGGCCCATGCGGAACGTGCGGAAATGATCCGGGGCCACCGCCTGAACGTTGAACCGGAGTGGCCGGACACGCGAATCCGGCACGGTCGGCGCGCGGCCAAAGGGGGCCTCCTCGCGATTGTAGAACGGCAGCGTGCTGGTCAACGACACGGCAGCCACACCCGGCAGGCTGCTGAGCTCGCGCACCGCGTCGTGGAAGAACCGCGTTACCTGGTAATCCTCCGGGTAACGTGCCGCCGGCAGACTGACCCGCAGGCTGAGCATGCGTTCCGACTCGAAGCCGTGCCGGGCGAAGACCAGACCGGCGAACGTTTTTACCACCAGGCCACAGGCGACCAGCAGCACCAGCGCCAGTGCGAGTTCGATGATGACCAACGCCTGGCGCAGACGTCGCCCCCCACCGCTGCTGGACCCGCGCGCGCCCTGCCGCAGCACGGCATCCAGGTTGCGGCGCGGAATCATCAAGGCGGGGGCGACACCGGCGAGCAGCCCGGAGAGCAATGCGGCCCCCGAGGCAAAGGCAAACGCTCGGAGATTCAGGCCGACGGCGGACCAACCCGGCACAAACGGCAACAGATCGGGCGGCAGGCTGGCGCGGATGAACTGGATCGTCCAATACGCCACGAGCAATCCCGTGGCCCCGCCCAGCCCGCAAAGCACCAGGCTTTCGGTCAACACCTGGCGGACGAGCCGGCCCAAACCGCCGCCCAGCGCCGAACGGATCACGAATTCGCGCAGCCGGCTGTGCATCTGGGCGACCTCGAGGTTCGCCACGTTGGCGCAGGCCAGCGTCAACAGGAAGGTGGCGGCGAGGAAGACGATGAGGAGATAGGACGGCACCTCGCTGTTCGCCAGCAGATGCTCCCGCAACGGGATCAGCCGGGGCTGGCGCCCGACCTCTCCTGGCGGTTCCAGCAGCGCCTGCCGCGCCGCCAGCGTCCGCAGTTCCGATTCGGCGCCCGCCAGCGACACGCCGGGTCGCAGCCGGCCGAGGAGTTCCAGGTCGCGCCGCTGGCGGTCGTTCCGCTCGCCGGGTTCCAACACCAGCGGGACCCAGAAGTCGGTGCCGGCCGGATAGGCCTGCGCCGTGGGCACCACCCCCACGACGGTGTACGTCCGCGCATCGAGGCGGATTGGTTGCCCGATCACGCCCCGCTCCGCCGCGAAACGCCGGCGCCAAAATCCTTCGCTGAGCACCACGACCCGGTCGGTGCCGGCCACGGCCGCTTCCGGGCCGAAGGCGCGACCCGCACGTGCCCGGATGCCGAGTGTGCCGAAGAAGTCACCGCTCACGCGGGCGCCGGAGAGCCGTTCCGGATCGCCATCGCCGGTCAGGTCGGCCGAACAAGCCTGCCAGGCGGCCAGCCCCACAAACGACCGGCACGCCTCCTTCCACTCCAGGTAAGCGGCGGCCGAAACGGCTTCCTGCGCCTGCGGCTGGCTTTGCGGCGCCAGCCAGATCGTCATCAGGCGGCCCAGGTCGGGGAGCGCCAGGGGGCGGAGCAACAGGCCGTCCGCGAAACTGAACATGGCCGTGTTGGCCCCCAGTCCCAGGGCGAGGGTCAGAATCGCCGCCAGGGCAAAGCCGGGCTGGCGCAGCAACTGGCGGAAGGCGTGTTTGAGATCTTGCACTTCACTTCTCCATCCAGCCATCCCGGAGCCGGAGGATCCGGTTGCCGCAGGCCGCCCACTGCTCGTTGTGCGTCACTTGCACGATCGTGGTGCCGTCCCGATTCAGCTTCTTGAACAGGTCCATGATTTCGCGGCCTTGATCGGTGTGGAGATTGCCAGTGGGTTCGTCGGCGAGCAGCAGGTCGGGCTTCGCGATGATCGCCCGCGCGACCGCCACCAATTGCTGCTGGCCACCGGAAAGCTGGCTGGGGAAAAGGTCCTTCTTGGCCACGATGCCGAACCGGTCGAGGGTGTCGGCGACGATCGCCTCGCGCGCGGACTTCTTGAGGTCGCGGTAGGACAGCGGCACGTCGAGATTCTCGGCCACGGTGAGATCGTCCAGCAGGTGGAACTGCTGAAACACGAAACCGACATGGCGTTTGTTCAGGGCGGCCCGTTCCTTGACGGCCAGAAGGTGGACCGCGGCGTCGCGGAATCGGTACTCACCTTCCCAAGCGTGATCGTAGAAGCCCAGGATGCCCAGCAGCGTGGATTTGCCCGCGCCGCTCGGCCCCATGATGGTGAGGAACTCGCCCTCCGGAATCTCGAGGTCGATCTGGCGCAAGACCCACGTCTGGCCGGCGCGGCTGCGATACGATTTTTCGAGGCCTTTCAGCTTGATCATAGTCGTCGGTGGCTCACCACCAGCGCCTGATCTTCGCAACGCGCGTGCCAGTTCGCTCACGGAAGGCAAACCGTTGGGAATCAAGCGAAATACAGTAGGACTGGAACCGGACTGACCGCCGCATCGGTCGCCAACGGGACGCGCCTGTCCCAAAACCGGGAAACGCGGCCGGCCTGCGCGCCGACCCGGTCAGGCGAGGTTCGCCCCTGAGCGGCGAGAAACGCGAACGGCAAAACCCATGCCCGAGACGATGAGCCGATAGCGATGACGCCCTGCGGGATTCGTTCGAGCAGACCGGCCGGCCGGAGCCGGTGCGGGTCACGGCTCAGGCGCCCCGGGGCCAGCTCGGACTCGCGCACGCCGGGCCACTGGGCAAGCCATCGTGGCTCAGGCTGGCCAGCTCCGGGACGCGGCGGTTGGGGGCGAAACCGATCCGGCGCAACTGGGGCGGATTGATCAAGGGACACCCCACGCCGAAGTCGCAGGGGCGAATCGGCTATCAGTAACTCGCGGCGCGGCGGGCAGGAGCCCGGAACCGGGGAGAGCTGCCGGACTTGAACCATCACCGGATTGGTCCCAGGTTGTCGCGCCATGAGTCCTGCCGAAGCCACGAAAGCGCTGCGCAGCCGGAGCGACGAGATTTCCGCGATCGTCACCACGATGCATTCTGCCGTCCGGGACCTGGGAAACCCTGCGGTGCAGGGCGAAATCCTCCGCGCCCTCTTCGAGTTGACGAAGGAGGTCGAGGTGGTGAAGAAGCACCTCATCCGCCTCAAGAAGGGAGATAATTCAACCGTCCTTTGAGGCGAGCCGTCCGAGCGCGCTGGCGCTGAACACGAGCGGGTACAACTGCTCAAAATACCAGAGCCGGGCGAAGTAAAGACCGATCGGGGCGGGCTCACGCCAGCCGTCGGCCTCCACCGCGCGAACCAGCCAGCGGACCCCCCGCGCCACCGGGTCGCCGGCCGACGGACCATCAGCGAGCGCCTCCAGCGCCAGCGCCGTTTCTTCCATCGTGGACGGCGCGCCCCGCGCTCCGCCCCAGCCGGCATCGGCGTTCTGCTGAGATGCTAGAAAGCCGCGGCCCAGCCGGCGAAGTTCGTCCACCGCGGGATCCTCCCCCAGGCCCAGCAGCACCTGGGCGGTGCCGTAAACGGCGTTCTCGTCGTGCGGCGCGTGTTCGTTGCCGAACCACAACGGAACCCACGCGCCGTCTGCGCGTTGACTGGTCGCGAGAAAGCGCATCGCGCGGCCCATCCCCGCGTGCGTCCGGCGGGCGAGGACCGGCGGCAGGTGCGGCATCCAAGCCCGCCAGGCACGCAGCGCGTGCGCGGTGAGCTCCGGCGTGCTGCGGTCGAACGGCAGCGTGCCCCAGCCGCGACAGAACGTGGGGATGCCGCCATCGCGGTTCTGCAGGCCCAACAACCAATGCACACCGGCGGCGGCGGCGCGGCGGGTTTCGGCGTCCGGGTCGCCAAGCTGTCGCAGGGCGAGCAACGCGCCGGCGGTGTCGTCCGCGTCCGGCACGCCCCCAGGCAGGTCGGTCCAGGCCCACCCGCCGGGTGCCGCGCCCGTGTACGGATGCACGACGCGATGCTGCTGTCCGAGGAGCCACGAACGCAACGCGGCCCGTTGCGGCAAGCTCAGCAGCTCCGGCTGATACCGCAGCGCCTTGAGGGCGAGCGTCGTGACCCAGGTGGCCAGGTTGGTGTCGATCGGCCAGCTCCCGTCGGGACGGATCGAGGCCCGGAGGAATCCGACCCCACGCCGCGCGACCGGATGATGGCCATGCCCCATGCCTCCGAGACTCATGGTGACGAAGCTCGTCAGCGGCGTGGCTTCGAGGAAACCGCCGTTCGGCGGCTGCAAC
The DNA here is from genome assembly GCA_963735925.1 of uncultured bacterium. Classification (GTDB taxonomy): domain Bacteria; phylum Verrucomicrobiota; class Verrucomicrobiia; order Limisphaerales; family J093; genus DSVZ01. The sequence goes on along the minus strand of CAVTMT010000010.1, from coordinate 796,262 downwards.
CGGGACAGCACCTCCAACGTGCGACTTCGGACGAGGGGGCGGAGCGGATGGAACCGGGGCGCGTGGTGGTGGATGACCTGACCGATGGCGATGAGGGCCGGCAGCGCATAGCTCACCACGGGCAGTCGTAGTGCACCGAACAAGCCCCGCGGCAGCGCCGCCAGTTCGAACGGCAACGGGCGCACCTGCCGCCAGCCATCGGGGCCAAGGCGCCCGCTTAACGCCAGCGTCATGGTGATGGGCACGCTGAAGGTGCGGTCCTTTCCGTAAAGCTTCTCGATGGCGAGAACGAGTCGATCCGGGGGCCCGGCGTGGCGGTGGAGATAACCGGTCCCGCCTTCGACGACCGTCGCGAATTCAACGTCCGCCTGCGCGGCGCCAAACGCGGCCCATACCAGCGCGGTGGTGCTCAGGTTGCTCCGACTGCGCACCGTGTCGCCCCAACCGCCGTCGGGGTTCGCATGGCGGGCCAGCCAGTTCAGCCCGGCCAGGATCAGGTCGGCGTGGGCCGTGCGCTCCACGGTGGCCAACGCGGTCACCGCGGTGGCGGTGGCGAGCGCGCTCGAGCTGAGTTCGCCGGTCCAGTGGCCATGCGGTCCGAGTTCCGCCAGCAGGGCGGCGGTGACGCGCCGGAGTGCCCCGCGGACGGAGGAAGTCAGATCCGGGTTCACAGACTCAAGTGACCGAGTGCCAGCAGGCCGTAGAAGGTGTATTCGGCGTCCAACAGATCATCGGCCCAGTGGCCGTGGAAGCCGCCCTCGGCCGACCACAGCGTGTCGATGAAATCCAGACAGCGCTCGTGCACGTCGCTGGGAATCCGCCGCTCCAGACACGCCAGCGCGTGCAGCGCCGTCGCGGTCGAGAGCAGGTCGGGGATGGGGGCGCCGGGAACGGCCCGGAACCCGCCTTGCGGATGCACTTGCGCGAGCAGCCAGTCGCCGACGGCAGGGTTCACGGGGAAACCGAGGTGCCGGATCAGCGTGACGGCACCGGCGGTGGCGTTCAGCGCGCCCGTGGGCAGGCTGGGGGCGTTGCTCCACGCGCCGTCCGGCGTCTCGAGTCGCTTGAGGCTGCGGATGAGTTCGAGCGGTTGCGGCGGCGTGTGGCCGAGGTCTTGATATGCGCCCAGGGCCACGAACGCCCCATAGGCCGTGCCGTGGTTCGACCTCGGGTCGCCATCATAGCCGCCGTCGGGCTGGCGAAAGGATTCGAGCCGCGCGAGCAGGACGCGATCCAGCTCCGCGGGCATCTGATCGCGCCCCACCGCCGCCCAACAGCGGGCGAGCGCGCCAAGATGAACGAAGTCGAGGTCGGCGCCCTCGCCGAACGAACCCAGCCAGGTCGCGGTCCGGGCGGCCGGCACCGGGACCTCCATTGCCTGCGCCCCGGCGAGCGCGAAGGTGGTGTAGTAGAGATCGGGCCGGCCGGCGCGGTCGCAACCGGCGCCGGCGGCGTCGAATTGCCGGCGGTAAAAGTCACGGACCAGGTCGGTGGCCTCCGCCAGCAGGCGCGGCGCGCGGCGGGCAATCTGGAGGAGTTGCAGCCGGAGACTCACGCGGCGACGGAAGCCGGTTCCGCGACCCGCTGTTCGGCATTCCTCTGCTCCTGTTCCTTGCACCAGCCCTTGATTTCGACGTCGTTGAAAATCTTGCCGACGACGCGGCGGAGCAGGCCCTTGAGGCTGGGATTCTCCAGCGTGGCCAGCGAGCGGATGGCTTCTTCCTTGTAGCTTTCGAGGAGATGGCCGCACCGCTCGTCGGCCTTGAGCTCGCGGTAAAGCGCTTCGACCGCGGCGGTGTCGGGCGTGATCTCGCGCCGCCACAACCGGTCGAGCAACGCGCGCGGTTCGCCGCTGGCGCGTTCGCGGGCGACGGCGAGCAGCAGGCTGGGCCGGAGCCCGGCGATGTCATTCGTCTCGCCGGCGGCACCGAGATCACTCAGGTCGTCGCGGATCTGATAGGCGATGCCGAGCGAGCGGCTGTACGCACCGAGAACCTCCCGGCACTCCTCGTGGCGGCCGGCGTAGAGGGCGCCCAGGCGCAGCGCCACTTCGAAAGCCGGCGCGGTTTTCTGGCGGAAAATGTCCACGACCTGGAGCGGCGTAAGCACCCCCGGCTGGCGGGCCCAGACGAGCTCCGCGCCTTGGCCGCGACACAGTTCCCGCTGACCTTCCGCAGCGACGCGCAGCATCTCCGCCCTGACCTCGGCACCGGCCTGGCAGGTGGCAAGCAGCCGGTAGCCTTCGCCGATAAGCAGGTCGCCGACGTTGAGCGCCACCGGCACGCCGTGCTCTTCGTGCAGCGTTTTCTCGCCGTAGCGGGACGGGTCGTTGTCCTCGATATCGTCGTGGATGAGCGAGGCCTTGTGGAAACACTCGACCGCGACGGCGACCTTGCGGAGGTCATCGGGCAGGGCGGAGTCGGGCCGGCCGCTGAGGGCCTGGCAGGCGGCGACGGTGAGGAAGGGGCGCCAGCGTTTCCCGGCCCGCATGAGCCACTCGCGGGCGAGGCGTTCGGTGTCGCCTTCGGCTGGGCCGAGGATGATTTCGAGCGAGGCGGGGGTGAACCAGAAGTCCACCTCGTCGCGCAGGCGGCCGAGGTCGAGCCGACGGGTGTGGTCGTCGGCCGTGAGGTGGATGTACTCCCAGACCCAGTCGAGATCGACATTGGTGTCGATGCAGTCGTCCTGCAGCAGCGGGATGGCGACGCCCGGAATGGCCGCGGCCTCCATGTAGGGGAACGCCCGTTCCAGCACGCTGAGGCAACTGACGCCGACGATGGCCTCGATTTTGCCGGTTTGGATGAGGCTCATGACGATGGCCGAGCCTTCGGCCACGAGCACCGCGTAGCCGAGCTTCTCGGCCTCGTTCGTGAGGTCCTGGATGGAGCACAGACCACACTGTTTGCAGAGCAGCCCGAACTCGTCGAACGGCGCGGGACACTTCGCTTCGACGCGGAGGCATTTGGGCAATAGCAACAGGCGGCGTTCGAAGGGCACGCCGGCCAGTTGCTCGCGCCACAGCTCGTTGTTCAGCAGCACGCCGACAAAGTCCCGGAAGATCGGGTCGCACGCGAGCTGGGCAACGAGGCGCTCGGCGTGGGACCTGAGCTCGTCGGCCGGCAGCGGCGGCACCGGGTTGAACTCGGCGACGTAGCTCCGCACGGCCTGCAGGATGCGTTGCCGCTGGTTGAGCGTCGGCGGAATGTTCTTCTTCGGCGCGCGCCATTTTTGCTGGGGCACCAACCGCGGCAGGCGGGCGGACAGACCGGGCGTGAATTGAAGGAGCGGCTCAATCATGGACGGAGGTGAGTTGAGGCTTCGGGGCAGGGGGCGCAGAGGAATCCAGTTGCTGGCGGAGCCGGCGGGTCTTGGCTTCGGCGTCGTGGGCCACGTTGCGGTAGGCACCGAAGTCGCTGAACCAATACTTCTTCGCGAGGCGGTACATCCAATGGCGCTCAGGCACTTCCTCGCCGGGCAGCCACTGGCTAAAGCGCGGCGTCATCGCCTCCAATTCCGCCATGGCGGTGCCGCGCAGGGTGGTGTCGCGTGCGCCGTGCTTTAATACCAGTTCCTTAACCAAGTCAGGTCGCTCGAGGATGACGCAGCCGCGGGTGTGCCGTCCGCTGAGTTCGCGGAAGTCACGCAGGAACGCGGAATCACGGATCGTCGCATGAATGCCGCGTGGGTCGCGAATGTCCTCGGCGGCGAACTGAATGATCGGACAAGGCTCGATGCCGCCGGTGGGACCGATGTGGTGGCTGATGCCGGTGACCATCGGGCAGAGCGCCTGGCCACGGTCGTCATAGTAGGCGTCGATGATGGCGATGGGCACCCGGGAGCGCATGGCGACCACGAACTGGCGCACCCGCACGAGTTGGTCGGGGCGAAGCGCGAGGGCGGGGTTCATGTTCGGACCGACCGGCCGGTACCCGTGATACCAGACGTAATGGACGCCGCGCCGGATGAGTTCGCGCAGCCAGGTCTCGGTAAGCAGATCGTCGATGTTCGTCTGGCAAAGACTGGTGGCGACGCCGGTGAGCAGGCCGGCGCGGATCGAGTGGTCGAGGCCGCGCAGGCTGCGGTTGAAAACGTCCTTGCCACCGCGGCGGTCGTTGCTGACCAACTCACGGCCTTCGATGGAGATCAACGGCGTGGCATTGCCGAGTTCGCGCAGCCGGGCGGCCACCTTTTCCGTGATGAACTGGCCGTTGGTGAAGACCTGGAAGTAGCAGTCGGGATGCGCCGCCAGCAGGTCGAGTAACTGCGGGTGCATGAACGGCTCGCCGCCGAGGATGCCAAAGAAAGCGTTCCCGTGCGCCTTGGCGTCGGCAATCGTGCGATTGAGGGTGTCCAGGTCGATGTCGTTGCGCTCGGCGGTGACATCCACCCAGCAACCCTGGCAGCGGAGATTGCAGGTGTTGGTGATCGAAAGGTAGAGGAACGGCGGGAAATACTCGCCGCGTTTGATCCGGCGCTTGAACTTTTCCACCGCGAACAGCCCCTTCACGCCGAAGTTCCAGGCGAACTTCCGGAGACAGCGGAAGTTGGCGGTGCGGAGCGTGCGGAATACGAGGGTGGGGAGCATGGAGGTAATCGCTTAAGATACCTTTGCTTGCTTGGCGTTCCGGGCCAGTGCCACGATGGCATCAAGCTTCTCCAGAACCTCCGAAGCAACTTCCTCCGGTCTGAGTAAAGGTGCCAACTGATGATAGTTCGATTTGGACATCGCGTTCGGCAGGTCCAAAGCCGCAAAGTAGGTCTTGAAGAGTGGACGCATGAAGTCATCGCTCACTTTGCTGTCAAAGGACCATGGGTCCGGTTTGTCGAGCACTATCAGGGATCGTTCGACCTCAGCAATGGCCTTGGTCATGGCCTCCTCGCGGCGGTCGGCCTCAACGGCATTGAAAAGGTCCGGTTCAGTTTGAGTGCCCCTCGCAAATCGAATCAGCACTTCGCGAGTGCATAGGTAGTTCTCGATTTCACGCCGGGTCCACATTGCCTCGACATAGCACGGTTGAGACTGGAGAGGCTTCTCCAATCGGTCGAAGAGCGCAAACCCGACGAGTTCGGGAACGGCGTCGCGGATCCCATAAAAGTGCTCGCGAGCGCTCTGCGGCAGATTGGTATTCAAATAGTGTACAAACGGCGCACTAAGGCACCCTAAAGCCTCCTCGTGCCCGAGTACGCGAGCAAAGGCTTGGAGAATCGCCAGGTCAGTAGAGCCCTCGAGGTAGAGGACCCAGCCCTTTAATTCTGCTTGGAGATAGCTTTCAAACCCATAAGTTGTCAGGGCTTTGACCAACTGATTCCCGCGGTCGGAGAGGATGTGCGGCGTTCGGCCCGTGAAGGCGACGACACAGTCTCTCCCGGCCGCCTCATTCAACACAACTTCTGAGTGGCTGGTAGCGATAATTTGAGACCGTTGCCGCTTCGCAACGTCAACCAGCAGATTGTAAGTTTGTCTCTGACGCAACACTTCGAGATGAGCATCGGGCTCGTCCAACAGAATGACGGTTCCGGGGCTGGCAAACAGGTAAGCAAGCAAGAGCAGGGTCTGCTGCATGCCGCGTCCGGTTGAAGAAAGGTCAAGTTCAGTCCCGTGGGCATCCCTATAGGTCATCGTGATTTCGCCTCGCTCGCTGTTGTAGTGCGGCTCCAGCAAATCGACACCAAAAAGCAGCTTCACGATCGCGCAAAGTTCGTCCCATTTTCCCCGACCGGATTCTTGGCCGCCGTTGTCTGGATGGAGAAGAGCGAAGCAAAGGTTGCGCAACACTTCCGCCGTCCGCCCCTCTCCGATTCTTCGTCGCACGGCGCCAGAGTCGAGACGGTCCTCGGTGCTCGCCAGGCCCGACATGGGCGGAAGATAGGCAACGCGGATCTTACCCGCCGCCTCGGGGATCTCGGAGTACTCCGCGTCGGCAACCGGCGAGTCCTCAAACCCGGGCTTTCTCAGCGGGCGGACAAGGAACGATTCTTCGTTTTGATAGTCGAACTCAAAACCACATCTCCAAGCAAGCCCGTCCGCGACTCCTTCCAGCACTATGTTCATCCGAACATTTTGCGTGGCCCGCTTTCCCCCTCGTTTGACTCCACGTCGGACGTGCAACCCATGCCAATAGGACTTGGCGTCAGGTGCTGGGGCAAACAGGATATCCTTGCGATTGATAGCTACTCCGGTTCTTTCCGTGGCTTTGGTGACATCGGGATGACGTTTCTCAAACCATCGGCGGGCCGCTGTTTCCCACAGGGCGAGGGCTTGAAGCGCGGTGGTCTTTCCACAATTGTTGGGACCAACGAAGACCACCGGGCTGGCCAGTTCGATGTCAACGCGATCTCCGAAGCGCTTGAAGTTCTCGATCGTCAGCCGGGTTATCATGTTTCGTTCCCTTCTTACGGATCTCCAGGAAGCAGCGCCGCCCTGCGCTGTGCTGCGGTTGCCTCCGCTTTGCGGGCGATCTTCTTTTCCCGCGCTTCCAGGCAACTTTCGATGGCCTCTACTGTGTTGCGGTAACACTCTTTCAGCGTCTTGCCCCAGGCATAGCAGCCGCGGATCGCCGGCACCTCGGCATTGAACATGCCGTCCTCATCCTGGAAGTAGTTGATCTCGAATTCCTGAGGTTGCTTCATGACTGGATTGGGCTTTCGTTCGCCGGCCGTTTCAACGCCGCCTGCGCCTTCGCCGCGGCTGCCTCGGCCTTGCGCGCAATTTCCTCCGGCGAGGGCAGGCTCATCAGCACCTCGGGCGGGAGGTCGCTCGCCAGGGCGCTGAGCTTCGCCAGGCATTTCTGCCGCTCGGTCAGCGCCTTGTCCGAGTCGCGTTCCTTGCTGAAGCGGGTCTTCGCCCGTTCGCTCCGGGTTCGCAACAGGTCATACACGTCCCCGCCCAACAGCGCGGAGATGTCGATCTTCATCTTCTCGCGGTTCAGGTCGGCGTCGCTCACTTCGTCGCCGTTGATCGGGCCGGCCTTGTATTTGGGGAACATGATGGCCGCCTCGGGACAAACCCGCGAGCAGGCCGGGCAGTTGGTTTTGCAGTTGTCGTTATGCTGAACCTCGATGTGCCGGTCGGCATCGACGCCATACACGCCGAACAAGCAGAAGCTCAGGCACTGCATGCAGTCGGTGCAGCGGTCGTAGTCGATGACCGGGAACCACGGCTTCCACTCACCAGGCGCGGGCGCGGCGAATTCCGCGCGGGCGGCCTCGGCCTGGTCAGCGACGGTCGCGGGATCCAGCCCGCCCCAACGCACGCGAGCGGTCGGGTCCGCGGCGGGCGGCCCGTCCTGCCAGCGGCCAACGACGAACAGCGGGCTGGCATCCGGTGGCGCCACGGGCCGTTCGGAACCGGCGCGGGTGACACCGAAGCCGCGCTCGAGCAGCGTGCTCACGGCGGCGAAGCGGTCGTCGGCGGGCAGAGTGGCGGTGCCACCACCTTCAAACAGCACGACCCGCAAGGGAAGATCGGAGAGCGCCATGTCAAGCGGTGGGAACGAGGTTTGCCGGCGCGGCCTCGGGGGCATCGGCGGCGCTGACTTTCCCGGCGGGCAAGTTCGGGTGCAGGTCGGCGTCCAGCAAGGCCTCGCCCACCTCGTCCGCTGACAGGGTGCGCATGTTCAGCACTTGGGTCGCGTCCGGCGCCAGCGCGGCATCGGCGGCCGCGAACAGCCACTTCACCGCCCGCGGATAGCAGGCGGCAATCTTCAGCGGACCAGCGGCGGCCAGGTGCTTCAGCGACGGGTCGCGTCGCGCGGAAAGCTCGCAGAGGTCGGGCACGGCCTCGAAGGGTAGGTTCGACGCGCAGAGCTTGTTCAGCACCGCGGTCTTCACCTCGGGCGGCACCACCTGGGCGTAGCGGCAGTGGCAATAAAGGATGCTTGGCGCGTTGGGGGCGGACGGACTCATGTGGAGGCCACTTCGGCGTTGGTGACACGGTGGGTCGGGGTGGGGCGGCCCGGACGGAAATGCTCGAGGTGATCGAGGCGGACCGCCAGGCCAGGATGCCGCTCCGGCAGTGCGGCGATGGCGGCCTCGACTGCGGCCCGCAGGTCCGCTGGATCGGCTTCAGCGCGGAGGTTAAGCACGATTTCGCCCACTTCGGCCGGCTGGTCCAGCGTGAAACCGAGTTCCGGCACGTAATCGCTGCGCACGAGACTCACGGCGGCAATGTCGCCCAACCCCGCATCCAGGCTGAAGGTCATCTTGAGATGGGCGATTTCGGCACCGCCCAGGCGCCGGCGCAGATCGTCGGCGAGCGCGCGGAGGAGCGCGTTGGCGTCGAAGGCGGCCGTGCTCCGGAGCTCGATCGTGGCATTGAGCCAGCCGAGCAACGCTTCGCCTTCGGCATAGAGATCGTAATCCACGGCCATGACCGGGCGCGTCACCTGGTCGGTCGCAAGCAGGTGGTCGAACCAGGCGTCAATCCCTGCGCCGGTGCGGACCGACACGGCGCGGATTTGTTTGCCGGGGAATTCTTCGCCCAGCCGGTTTTGCAGCCGCGCCAGCCGCGCCAGGTCAAGCAGGTCCGTCTTGGTGATGACCAGCAGGTCGGCTTCCTCGGCCTGCTTGCGCCAGATGTAGAGCACCTTGTCGGAAAACTTCCGCGCGGGGGCCAGCCCGAAGACGTGTTCGGCGCGCACGGGATCGACCAGCACGCTCAACGGGGCGATGCGGAAACGCTCGCCGTAAATGCGGCGCAGCGGATAAGTCACCGTCGCCACCAGGTCGGTGCAACTGCCGACCGGCTCGGCCACGAAGGCCTCGGGCCGGCTCGCGGCGTCGAGCTTCCGGGCGGCGTCCACCAGCGAGTTGAAGCGGCAACAGAAGCAGCCGCCGGGAATCTCCTCGGTGGCGAAACCGCGGGCGCGGAGCAGGGCGGTGTCCACCAGATTGCTGCCCTGGTCGTTGGTGATCAGCCCCACGCGCATGCCGTCGCGGACGAGCCGCTGGGCCAGCGCGGCCACCGCGGTCGTCTTGCCGGCGCCGAGGAAGCCACCGATCATGAAATAGCGGGCAGCTTGGGGGTTGGCGGGTGAAGGCGAAGCGTTCATTGAGGCGTGCGGGTTTTAATGGTTGGATCGAAGGCAAACACGTTTGTCGCCGAGCCTACCGGTCAAGCAGGTCGAGACGGCACTCCCCAGGCCGCCGACGCTCGCCGCCGGGAAGCCACCGCCCCCGGCGTCGGTGAGCACCGCGTCGCCCTTGCGGTCGCACCCGAAGCACTCCGGCAGGGAAGTTCCTGCCCGTTCTGCCTGCAGCCAGTCAGGTGAAGTCTTCATGTTTCGGATTCGCCGGTTTTCTGTCGCGACATGATGCGGTCGATTGTGGCGCTGAGCAAATCCTGATAAGCATTTACGTCGAGACAGCGGGTGTCGGGCGCGCCCTCGAATTCGTAGAGCCAGCCCGTGTACGGCTCTTGCGTGAGGCATTCCAGGTCTCCGCCCAAAGCCGGGTTGCCCGAGACGAACCGGCCCCGGCCGGCAGCATAGATGTCGCTGATGGCCTTGAACCCCTCGATCGTGCCGATCATGTCCCCAGTCTGGACGGCGGTCTCCGGCGCGCACGTGAATTGCACGTCCACCAGTTCGCCGAGCATCCGCAGGGCGAATTTGGTGTAACCCACCCGCCAGCGCGCGGCGGTTGCCTCCTCCCCGCCCGCCCGCGCCAGCCAGCAGTGCGACGGCGTGTAAAGGTGCGACGCCGGCAACCGGGTCGCGAAGTTGGCGCGTCTGTACAACACCGTCGGTGTCACGATGCCGCCAAACTAGCGGCGAGGCCTTGGCCGCTTCAAGCCAACTGTCCCGGAAACTCGCCGGCCGCCCGACTCCCGCCTAACTTTCACCCGTGCGGTATTTCGATCACAACGCCACCTCGCCGCTATGCGCGGTGGCGCGCCAGGCCTGGCTGGACGCCGTCGAGCGTTTCCCGGCCAACCCCTCCAGCCCGCATCGGCTGGGCGCGCGGGCGGAGGCCGCGTTGAACGACGCCCGCCAGTCCGCCGCCGCCTGGCTGGGCGCGCCGCCCTTCGACCTGGTCTGGACCTCCGGAGCCACCGAGGCCGCGAACGCGGTGCTGCACCACGTGGCGCAAACAGGCGATGGCGAAGTCTGGCTTTCGGCGATTGAGCACCCGTGCCTGATCGCCGCTGCCCGCCGCTGGTTCGGGCCGCGTGTGGGCTTCATTCCGGTGACGCGAGACGGCGTCGCTGACTTGAACCATTTGGCCGACCGGCTCAGCGGCAAGCGGCCCGCCCTGGTCGCCGTGATGGCAGCCAACAACGAAACCGGTGTCGTTCAACCCTGGCGCGAGGCGCTGGTCCTCTGCCGCCACGACGGGGTGCCCTTCGCCTGCGACGCCGCGCAGTGGGTGGGCAAATTGCCTGCCGCCGGGCTCGGTGAGGCGGATTACGTCATCGGTTGCGCCCACAAATTCGGCGGCCCGGTCGGTGTGGGATTCATGAAGGTGCCCGCCGGGTTCGTACCCCAGCTCGTGGGCGGCCCACAGGAGGACGGCCGGCGCGCCGGCACCGAGAACGTCCCGGGCGTCCTGGCCATGACGGCGGCTTGGGCGGAACGGGAACAGCAAATGGCCGCGGGTGGTTTGGATCGACGGCAGGCGTGGCGGGACCGATTCGTCGCCGAGTTGCAGGCGGCCCTGCCCGAAACCGAGATCCTCGGTGAAAACGTTGCCCGGCTCTGGAACACGGTGGCCGTCCTGATGCCTCCCGTTGCCGACTGCCGCCGGCGCTGGGTGGTGCAACTGGACAAGCTCGGCTTCGCGGTTTCGACCGGTTCGGCCTGCGCGAGCGGCAAGGAACAACCTTCGCACGTTCTGTTGGCGATGGGGCGTGAAGCCGCCAGGGCCGACCGCATGTTGCGCTTCAGCGCGGGTTGGGATACCGCCGAGGAAGACTGGCTCGCGCTCCACACAGCGGTGGGGACGGCCGCCCGCAGCCTGCGAGAAGGATCGTCGCCATCGCGAAAGGTACGAGGCCAGTGACCCCGGCTGCCGACGGTGGCCGCTCTGTCCCGGAACAGCCTTCAACCTTGGCGCCCGCGCTGTCCCGGTTTCGGGACGGCTCCATCCCAGCGGTGAGGATTGCCCTGGCGGCGTCAGGTTCGGCCGGCTTGAAACGGCCGACGACGACCGGAGCCTTCGAAGCCGGCGTGCCTTCCACAATCCGTTGACGGCAAGAGAGAAAGCGAGTTGCCGCCCTGCTTGGAACAGCCCGCCAAGAACGGTTTGTGCCATCCGGGCGCGGGCTGGCACGGCTGCTGCGTTAGAGCGGTCCGACCGGCGGAACGCAACTGCGTGAAACCGCCGGTCGGGAGACGGTGTCGGAGTGGTGGAGAACTTGAAAACGGAACGTCCGGGGCCGGGACCCGGCGATTGAATGAGGATCGAACTATGCCAGTGCTCGCGAAATTCTACGGGGTCGTGATCCGGATGCTGTTCAGCCGGGGGTTGCCGGCCCGGTTCCACGCGTTTTACGGCGGCGAAGAAGTCGTGGTGGAGGTCTTCCCCTTGCGCATTGTGGGCGGAGCGGTGCCGCAGCCGGTGGCAGAGCGCATCTTCGAGTGGGCGCGGCTGCACCGCCGCGAGTTGCTCGACGCGTGGCAGCGTTGCCGGGTGGCCCAACGGCCGTTGCCCATCGCGGCCTGACGGGCGTGAGCGCAGCCGCGCCGGCTCTCGCCAAAACCTGTCAACCCACCTCGAATCTCATGGACATTGCCCGGCCCGAAATCGCCCGCAAACGCCGCCGCCGTCGGATCGTCACCGGCGTGCTCGGCCTGCTCGCGCTCGCCGCCGTCACGCTGGGCCTCTCCCGGCTCAAGCCCGCCGCACCCAGTGTGGACCGGGCCCAAATCTGGACCAACACCGTCCAGCGCGGCGACATCCTGCTGCAAGTGCGCGGCAATGGCACATTGGTGCCGGAGGAGATTCACTGGATTCCGGCCACCACCCCCGGCCGCGTCGAGCGCATCCTGGTCCTGCCCGGCGCCGAAGTGAAGGCGGACACGGTCATGGTGGAGCTGACCAATCCCGAAGTGGAACAGGCGGCCTTCGATGCGGAGTGGCAACTCAAAGGTGCCGAAGCCCAGTACAACAAACTGAAGGTCCAGCTCCAAAGCGAGACCCTGACCGAAGCCTCGCTCGCGGCGCAGCTCAATTCGGAATGCAGCGTCGCGCGGCTCGATGCCGAGGCGGACGCCAAGCTCGCCGCCGAACAACTCGTGGACCGGCTCACCGCCGTAAGGTCGAAGACCCGGGCCGAACAGCTCTCGGAACGGTGCGAAATCGAGAAGCAGCGGCTGGTCATCCTCGAGCAGAATCACCAGGCCCAACTCGCGGCCCAGGACGCCGAGTTGGAGCGGCTCCGCGCGGTGCTCAACTTGAAGCGCAAGCAGCTCGCCGAGTTGAAGGTCCGCGCCGGCATTGACGGGGTGCTGCAGCGCTTGGGGGACCGCGACCAGCTCCAGGTCGGCCAGCAACTCGGCGCCGGTGCGAACCTCGCCCGCGTGGCCGACCCGACGAAGCTCAAGGCCGAGGTCAAGGTGGTCGAAACCCAGGCCAAGGACATCGCCATCGGACAGAAGGCGGTCATCGACACCCGGAACGGCCTGATCCCGGGTCATGTCACGCGCATCGATCCGGCGGTCCAGAACGGCACGGTCTCGGTGGACGTGGCCCTCGAAGGCGCGTTGCCCAGAGGCGCGCGGCCGGACTTGAGCGTCGAGGGGACGATCGAACTGGCGTTGCTCAAGGACGTCCTTTACGTCGGCCGGCCGGTACACGGCCAATCCGACAGCACGGTGGGCCTCTTCAAGCTCACCGCCGGCGGCCGCGAGGCGATCCGAGTGCCGGTGAAGCTGGGGCGCAGTTCGGTGAACACCATCGAGATTCTCCAGGGCCTGAATGTCGGCGACACCGTGATCCTCTCGGACATGTCGCAGTGGGACGCCCATGACCGGGTGCGGTTGAACTAGCCACGGAGACACAGAGCCACAAAGGAGTTGGTTATGGGCCACGATGCGATCCCGGAGGAGCTGAACGAGCTGACGGAGAAAATTATCGGATGCGTGATCGAAGTGCATCGGCAACTTGGGTCGGGCTTCTTGGAGTCAACTTACGAAGCAGCGCTGGCCATCGAACTCGAGCTCGCCGGGCTTCGTTTCAGCCGACAGGCGATCTTTCCAGTGACCTACAAAGACCGCCCGATCGGCGAGCATCGACTCGACCTCGTGGTGGAGCCCGCGGTGGTCGTGGAACTCAAGAGCGTCGAGCGGCGCGATCCGTTGTTCGAGGCTCAATTGCTCACCTATTTACGGATCGCCGGCAAGCACCTCGGTCTGTTGATCAACTTCAATACGCGGCTGTTGAAAGACGGCATCAAACGAAGGGTCCTCTGATCTCTGTGTCTTCGCGACTCTGTGGCAAATCCTATGAACAACGGCTCTCTCATCAAACTGGAAGGCATCACCAAGGTCTTCTATACCGACGAAGTCGAGACGCACGCGCTGTCCGGCATCCACCTGGAAATCCGGAAAGGCGAGTACGCCTCCATTGCCGGACCTTCGGGCTGCGGCAAGTCCACGCTGCTGTCGATCCTCGGCCTGCTCGACACACCCAGCGACGGCCAGTACACCCTCAACGGCGAACCGGTCGCGAATCTCGCCCACGCCGAACGCGCCCGCATCCGCAACCGCGAGGTGGGGTTCATTTTTCAAAGCTTCAATCTCATCGGCGACCTGACCGTGTTCGAGAACGTCGAGCTGCCCCTGACCTACCGCGGCATGAGCACGGCCGAGCGCAAGCAACGCGCGACCGAGGCGCTCGAGAAGGTCGGCATGGCGCATCGCATGAAACACTACCCGTCGCAGCTTTCGGGCGGCCAACAGCAACGCGTGGCCGTGGCCCGCGCGCTCGCCGGCAAGCCATCCATCCTCCTCGCCGACGAGCCCACCGGCAACCTGGACTCCAAGAATGGCGATGCCGTCATGGAACTCCTCCGCGAATTGCACCGCGAAGGGGCGACCATTTGCATGGTCACGCACGATCCGCGCTTCGCCCGCCACGCCGACCGCCAGGTGCACCTGTTCGACGGCCGGATTGTCGAGGAAATCGTCCCGAACTGAGGCCGTGCGCACGCCGTACCGAGGACCTGCTCACTTTCTCCGCGGTGATCGCGTTGCTCGGCGCCGTGGCCCTGCCGCCGCGCAGCCCAGGTGGACCCCATGGAAGCGCTGCGAGCAGCATGAGATGAAGATGAACAGCGAACGTCCAACGTCGAACTCCGAACCTCGAACGGGAACGCCCGAACTCTGGCGCGCCTTCGGCGTGGGGTGTTCGGAGTTCGGGGCTCGGGGTTCGAGGTTCGGCCCCCTTTTCACATGAACGACCTGAAATTCGCCTTCCGCCAACTGCTGAAAAACCCCGGCTTCACCGCCGTGGCCGTACTTACGCTCGCGCTCGGTATCGGGGCGAACACCGCGATCTTCAGCGTGGTCAATGCCGTCCTGCTCAAGCCGCTTCCCTACCCGGAACCCGGACAACTGGTGCAGTTGCGAGCAGACTGGTCGGGCAAACCCGGAACCGTCATTGGCAGCACCACGTTCCTCGAAGTCAGAGCCCAGAGCCAGTCGCTGGCGCGCATCGCCGCCTACAGTGGCGGCGAGATGACCCTCACCGGGGCCGGATCGGCGGAACGAGTCGTGGCTGGCGCCGTGACGGCGGATTTCTTTCCATTGCTCGGCATCCAGCCGACGTTGGGACGCAACTTTACCCGGGAAGAGGACACACCCAACGGTCCCAAGGCGGCCATTCTAGGACACGGCCTCTGGCAGAGCCGATTTGGCGGCGACGCGCACGTGCTGGGCCGGACGATCACGTTGAACGAACAGAGTTACACCGTCGTGGGCATTCTTCCGGCGCGCTTTCAATATCCTGAACCGTTTCAACTTTGGACTCCGCTGGCGCTGGGGGAAACGGGGGGAACCTTTGTGCCGTATGGCGAAGGCATGTTCCTTCTGAAGGCCATTGCCCGATTGAAACCCGGGGTGACGCTGCAGCAGGCGCAAGCCGAGTTGCAGACAATTGCGCAGCGCATTCAGCCAGGAGGACCGACCGCGACTCCGGGCGGCAATCCGCGGCGGCGCGGCGAGGGCGGTGAGGGTGGCGAGGGCGGCGGGGGCGGCGAGGGTGTTTTGACGCTGATCGGTTTGCACGAGCAGGTTGTCGGCGATGTGAAGGGAGCGTTGCTCGTGTTGCTGGGCGCGGTCACGTTGGTCCTGCTCATCGCCTGCGCGAATGTCGCCAATCTCCTGCTGGCCAGGGCGGCAGTGCGGCAGCGGGAGATGGCGGTCCGCGCCGCGCTGGGGGCCGGACGGCTGCGGGTTGCGCGCCAGTTGCTCACGGAAAGCGTGCTGCTTTCCCTGGCCGGTGGAGGTTTGGGTTTATTCGTGGCGTTCTGGGGCGTCCGGGCGCTCGGGCAATGGAGCGGCCCGAGCCTGCCGGCGATGGAGGGGATTGGCCTCGATGCCTGGGTGCTGGCGTTCACGCTCGGCGTGTCGGTCTTCACCGGATTGGCGTTCGGACTCGCGCCGGCGGTTCAAGCCTGGCACACCGAGGTCAACCCCGCGCTCAAAGAGGAAGGCCGCGGCGACACCGGCGGGCATCGCAACCGGCTCCGGCATCTCCTGGTCGTGTCGGAAGTGGCCCTCGCGCTGGTGCTGCTCATCGGGGCCGGGTTGTTGATCAAGAGCTTCGCGCGGTTGCTCGACGTCAATCCCGGCTTCAGGGCCGATGGCGTGTTGACGTTTCAGGTAACTCTGCCGGAAGGGAAGTCCTCGCCCCAGAGAGTCGCCTTCATCGAACAAGTCGTCGAGCGGTTGAAGACGCTGCCCGGTGTGCAGGCGGCCGCCGCCACGGATTCCCTGCCGCTCACTGACTTTGCGCGAATCACGGTGGCGGAGGTCGAGGGCCGGCCACCGATCGACTTCAGCAAGGTGAAGCCGGGCGAGGTGACGCCGGTTTCGAGGCCGGCGGTCACGCTCGATTACTTCAACGCGATGGGCATTCCGTTGAAGCACGGACGGGCGTTCACTTCGCAGGATGCGCGTCCTCCGGCGGGATCGGTGATCGTCAACGAGGCGTTTGAGAAACACCATTTCCCCGGGCAAAGCGCGGTCGGCAAACGAATCCGACTGATGGCGGGTCCGGAGGCGCGCTGGCAGACGGTCGTGGGCGTCGTCGGCGATGTGCGGCAGAGCGGATTGGCGGGAGATGCGATGCCCGAGGTGTACACCCCGGCGCTGGAAGAGACGGGAGACGCGCTGAGTTTCGTGATCCGCACCACCGGAAAGCCGTCCAGTCTGGTGTCAGCCGTCCGGCTGGCGGTGTCGGAGGTGGAACCGAGCCAGGCGCTTTACAACGTGATGACGATGGAGCAACGGCTGGCGAACACCACGATCTCGCGGCGCCTGAACACAGTCTTGCTGGGCAGCTTTGCGGGAGTGGCGCTCTTGCTCGCCGCCGTGGGGATCTACGGCGTGATGTCCTATGCGGTGACGCAACGCCGGCGCGAGCTCGGGGTGCGGATGGCTTTGGGGGCGCAGCAGAGCGACGTGCTAGGTCTGGTGATTGGCGACGGACTTCGGCTCACCCTGGTTGGCGTGGTGATGGGACTGATCGGGGCCCTGGCCCTGACACGCTATTTGTCGAGCCAGCTTTACTCCGTGAAAGCGACCGATCCAGTGACCTTTCTGAGCGTCGCGGTCGGGTTGGCGGGAGTAGCCTTGCTCGCCTGCTGGCTGCCGGCCCGGCGGGCCGCGCGCGTGGATCCCATGACCGCCCTGCGCAGCGAGTAGAAGTCTTGGCAAGCTTGGGCCATGAACGACCTCAAATTCTCCCTCCGCCAGTTGCTGAAGAACCCCGGCTTCACCGCCGTGGCGGTGTTCACGCTGGCATTGGGCGTGGCCGGCAACATCGTCATTTTCAGCATCTTCAATGCCTTGTATCTCCGACCATTTCCGTTCGCCGAGCCGTCACGGCTGGTGGACCTCGATGAAACGGCCCCGCGCTGGAATCTGGAATACACCGGCCTGTCCTACTCCGAGTTCAACGGCTGGCGGGAGAACAACCACTCGTTCGAGGGCATGGCCGCGTGGACTTACTGGTCCTGCAACGCGTCGCTCGTGGACGCCGTGGACTGGGTCCGCGGGGCGCGCGTGACGCATGATCTCACTGCCGTGCTGCGCATTCGACCGGTCCTGGGCCGGACGTTCACGGCGGAGGAAGACCGGCCGGGCGGTGCCAAGGTCGCCCTGCTCGGATACGGCTTCTGGCAGCGCCAGTTCGGCGGCAAGGAGGATGTCATTGGCCAGACGCTGCGTTTGAACGACCAGCCGTTCAGCGTCGTCGGGGTGTTGCCGCGGGATGAAAGCCTGCTGGTGGAGGGCGATTTTTGGGTGCCCCTCGCGTTTGAGCCGGGCGCGCAGCCAGGCTGGTTCCTGAGCGGCGTGGGCCGGTTGCGCGACGGCGTGACCCGGGGCCTGGCCCAGGACGAATTGCGGCAGGTGCATCGCAATCTCGTGGAGGCCAAACGCGCGAACGAGAACACCGCCCCGCGGCTGACCCCGCTGAGCGAACGGTTCTTCGGCGCGGCGCTACCGGTCGTCCGCCTGTTGCTGGGCGCAGTGGGGGTGGTGCTGTTGATCGCCTGCGGCAACGTGGCGGCGCTGATGCTTGCCCGCGGCCTGGCGCGGACGCGCGAGCTGAGCTTGCGCCGCTCGCTGGGCGCGACGCCCTGGCAGTTGAGCCGGTTGATCGGCGTGGAGAGTCTGATGGTCGCCCTGCTGGGCGGACTGGCGGGCCTGGCGCTGGGGCGCTGGGGACTGCACACGCTGCTGCGATTCACGGAACAGCCGCCGCGCTGGGTCCACTTCGATATGGACTGGCGGGTGGGGGTGTTTGTCGGCCTGATGGTGGTGGTGTGCGCGGTGCTCGGCGCATTGCCCGTCATTCGGTCCGCCCTGACGACGGATTTGCACGACGCGCTCCAATCCTCCGCGCACCAATCCACCACGACCGCCACCGGCCGCCGCAGCCTGCGGGCCCTGGTCGTGGGGGAGATGGCGCTCACGTTGGTGCTGATGGTCCAGGCGGGTTTGTTGCTGGAAGCGTTCCGCGCCCTGCAACGCGCCGATCCGGGTTATCGTCCGGACCAGCTCCTCGTTTATCAAATTGCGCTGCCCGACAATGCCTACGGTTCCAAGGAGGCGCGGACGGCCTTCTTCCAGGAACATCTGGCCCGCGTGCGGGGCCTGCCTGGCGTGGTCTCCGCCAGCGCCGTGACCGCCCCGCCTTTGGGCGCACATTGGGGGAGTTTTTTCACCATCGAAAACGCGCCGCCCCAGGGCCCGAACGACCCGGACCCGGTGGTCCTTCAACGAATCGCGCTCCCCGGTTACCTCGAAACGATGGGCATCACGCTCACCGCGGGACGTGACTTCACCGGGCAGGACGGGCTGGCGGAGGGCTCGCGGGCGGTGATCGTGAACAGCATTTTCGCAAAGCGGTTCTGGCCGGATCAAGACCCGGTCGGCAAACGGATCCGCCATCGCGGTTCCAACGCGCCTTGGATGACCGTCGTCGGCGTGGTGAGAGACGTGCAACACTACGGCGCGGACCAGCCGATGATTCCGGGGGTTTATCTGCCCTACGCGCAGGATCCGCAGGGCGGCATGTCGATGCTGGTGCGCAGTGCCGCGTCTCCGGGTGCGCTGGTGTCCAACATCCGCACGCTCGTGCGCGAACGCGATCCAGACCTGGCGGTCTTCGGCGTGAACACGATGAAGGAACGGCTCGCGCAATCCATGTGGGTGCGACGCCTCACCGCCTCGTTGTTCGGCATCTTTTCCGGCCTCGCGTTGGTCATGGCCCTCGCTGGAGTCTATGGCGTGTTCTCTTACGTGGTCGGCCGGCGCACGCATGAAATGGGTGTCCGGCTGGCCCTGGGCGCGCCGCCCCGCGGGCTGCTGTGGCTGGTGCTCCGCGAAGGATTGAGCCTCACCGCGATGGGCCTCGGCATCGGCCTGGTGGGGGCGTTGTTTGTCGCGGCGTTGATGCGCGGCGTGCTGGTCGGCGTCAGCCCGTTTGAACCGGTGACCTTCGCCGGCATCGCGCTGCTTTTGGCCGCCGTGGCGCTGGTCGCCTGCGCGTTGCCCGCCCGCCGCGCCGCGCGCGTGGATCCCATGGTCGCGCTGCGATATGAGTGAAGCCTCCGTTCCCGCCCCCCGGGGCGTCCCACTTGCGGGACGGCGAGGTCCCGGAGTCGGCGATTGCACGAACCGGCTCGTGCGTCGATTCGCGAAAGGCTGCTTGCCTCGCAACCACTTGCCGCCGCTGCCGTACTGGCACGCCCCTTGCGATTCCAAGGCGATCCTTGGCTGCGCAAACGAACCCGCTTGAAACCATGAGCACTTTGATCAATGACGTCCGATACGGCCTGAGGATGCTGATCAAGCAGCCCGGCTTTACCTTCGTGGCCGTACTGACGCTCGCCCTGGGGATTGGCGCCAACGCCACGATCCTGGGGATGATCAACGCCTTCTTCTTCGAACCCTTGCCGGTCAAGGACGCCGAGCGGTTGGTCGTAGTCATGCAGAAGACCGACGTGGTGGAATTCCCGCACGGATTCGCCTGGCTCGACTTTCAGGATCTGCGCGAGCGGGTGACGCCGTTCGAGGATGCGCTGGGTTTGATGGTGTCGCCGGCGAATCTCGGCGCCCCCGGCCAGTCGCCTGACCGCACGTGGATCGAGTACGTCAGCGGCAACTATTTCACCATGCTGGGCGTGGGAGCCGCGCTGGGCCGCACCTGGGGAACCGGCGAAGGGGAGAAACCCGGGGCGGACCCCGTCGTGGTGCTGGCCCACCGCTACTGGCAGCGGCAATTCGGGGGCGATCCTGCGATCGTGGGGCGTAGCCTCACACTGAACGGCCAACCGGTCACGGTGATCGGGGTGATGCCGGAGACGTTCAGCGGCGCGCAGTGGTCCATCGCTTCCAGCGCCTGGGTGCCGGCCACCATGATGCCCCAATTGGTCGAAGGCGGGAAGGCGCTCCTCGAAGATCGCAGCGCGCCGACCTTCAAGGTCATGGCGCGCCTGAAGTCCGGAACGACCGTGGCCGAGGCGCGGGCCGCGACCGAGGTGGCGGTGCAGCAAATCGCCACGGAACACCGCCGGGACCATCGCCCCACGCAGACGATCGTCGTGCCCGAAATGCGGAGCCGGCCGGAGCCGAGTTTCTCCCAATTCATGCCGTTCGCCGCGGTCGTGTTCATGGGTCTGGGGTTGTTGGTGCTGCTCATCGCCTGTGCCAACGTGGCCAACCTGATGTTCTCGCGGGCGATCGCCCGACAGAAGGAGATGGGCATCCGCACTGCCATCGGGGCGTCGCGCGGGCAGCTCATCCGGCTGTTGCTGGTGGAGAGCATCCTCCTGGCCCTGCTGGCTTGCGCGGTGGGGTCGGTGCTCGCGCACGCCTTCGGCGGCCTGATCGGCAGCTTCGCGCCGGCGGGCGACATCCCGGTGCGGACGGACGATTCCTGGAACCTGCGCGCCTTGGGGGCGACGATTCTGCTCTCCGTGATCGCCGGGGTGGTGACCGGGCTTGTGCCGGCGCTCCGGGCCACCCGGCTGGATGTCCATTCCGTGCTCAAGGAAGGCGGCGGAAAACTCATGGGGTCGGCACGGCATCCGTTCCGCAGCGCCCTGGTCATCGGGCAGACCGCGCTGTGCGTGACGGTGCTCGTCTGCGGGGGGTTGTTCCTCGAAAGCCTCCGGCGGGTGGCCCGACAGGATCTCGGTTTCCGCACAGAGAACATGGTGATGGCCTCGCTTGACCTCGGTCTCCAGCGATACAGCGAGGAACAAGGACAGCAATTCTACCGGCAATTGCTCGAGCGCCTCGGATCGATTCCCGGTGCGAAGTCCGCGGCCATCGGCGGCCAGGTGCCTTTCGACTATTCCATGCGGCTGAGCGATGTGGCCGCCGAAGGCCAGGGCGCGGCGGATCCCTCGGCGACGGACGGGTATTTCTCCGCCGGCTTCTGCCAGGTAAGCACCAACTACCTGCGCACGCTGGGCATCACGCTCGTCCAGGGACGTGACTTCGAAGCCCGCGACGACGCCCCGGCCCCACGCGTCGTCATCATCAACCAGACCCTGGCGCGACGGCTTTGGGGCGAGGCGGACCCCATCGGCAAACGGTTGCGGTTTGGACGCGGGGACGACTTGCGCGAAGTCGTGGGCATGGTGCGCGACGGGAAATACTTGCTGCTGGGCGAAGGGCCGCGGCCGTTCGTGTACACGCCGCTGGCGCAGCATTACTCGACGCCTGCCACGCTTCACATCCGTGCCGAGGGCAATCCACTCGCGCTCGTGCCCGCGCTCCGCAAGGTGCTGGCGGATCTGGATCCGAATCTCCCGATTTACAACGTGCGCACGATGGACGAGCACTTGCGCCAAAGCGCGCTGGCGCTGATGCCGCTCCGCATGGCGGCGACGCTCGCGGGCGTGCAAGGGCTGTTGGCGCTGGGCCTCGCAGTCATGGGCATCTACGGCGTGGTGGCCTACGCCGTCGGCCAGCGCACCCGCGAGATCGGCATCCGGATCGCGCTGGGCGCGCAACGCCTGGACGTGTTGCGACTGGTCGTGCGCGAAGGCTGGCATCTGACGCTGATCGGGCTGGGCCTCGGGCTGGCGCTGGCCCTGGTGCTGGCCCTCGGTTTGTCGCGGCTGCTGTACGGGCTGAATCCGATGAACGTGCCGGTGTTCGGCGGCGTGCTCGTGGCGTTGGCGGGCGTGGCGCTGCTGGCGTGCTACCTGCCGGCCCGCCGGGCCCTGCGGGTGGATCCGGTGGTGGCCTTGCGAGCCGAGTGAGCAGAACCCAAGCAAAGCCGCCGCCGCCAGGTAATCCCGCCTATGGGCCAGCTTCGGCATCGGGGTGGCTCCGGATGACGGGGCGTTCCCAGGCCAGGCAACGCTCGGATTGGCGAGAGGCCGGTGCTGCGGCCGCGTTTGCCGTTGGGTCTGACGCAGCTTGAATCGCAGGGGCGGTTTCCCCCCGCTTGCCAGTCGGGTACCGAGCGGCCTAACCTGCGGCCATGCGTTCCACGTTTGCCCTTCTGGTTTCCGCGGGCCTGGCGGTGGGCAGCGCCCTCGCCGCGGCCCCGCTGGCCTTGCACCCGGACAACCCGCACTACTTCCTCTGGCGCGGCCAGCCGACGGTGCTCATCACCTCCGGCGAGCACTATGGCGCGGTGCTGAACCGGGACTTCGATTTCCGCCGCTACCTGGACACGCTGGCGCAGGACGGCCTGAACCTCACCCGCACCTTCAGCGGCGCGTATTGCGAGCCGCCGGCGGCGTTCAACATTGCCCGCAACACCCTCGCGCCGGGGCCCGGCCGGCTGCTCTGCCCGTGGGCGCGCAGCGATCAGCCCGGCTACGCGAACGGCGGGAACAAGTTCGACCTCGGGCGCTGGGACGACGCCTACTTCAAACGCCTGCACGAATTCGCCGGTTACGCCGCCCAACGCGGGGTGGTGATCGAGCTGAACCTCTTTTGCCCGATGTACGAGGACTCGATGTGGCGGCTGAGCCCGATGAACGCCGCGAACAACGTCAACGGCCTCGGCGCCATCGCCCGCACGAACGTCTATACGCTGGACCGGAACGGCGGTTTGCTGGCCGCGCAGGAGGCGCTGGTGCGGAAGCTCGTCACCGAGTTGAAGGATTATGACAATCTGTACTACGAGATCTGCAACGAGCCTTACTTCGGCGGGGTGACGCTGGCCTGGCAGCATCGGATCGCGGACGTGATCGTCGAAACCGAGCAACCGTTCGGCCGCCGCCACCTCATTTCGCAGAACATCGCGAACGACAAGGCCAAGGTCGAGAACCCGCACCCCGGCGTCTCGATCTTCAACTTCCATTACGCCTACCCGCCGGACACCGTGGCCATGAACTTCGGATTGAACCAGGTGATCGGCGACAACGAAACCGGGTTTCGCGGGACGAACGATCTGCCGTACCGCGTCGAAGCCTGGAGCTTCCTGCTCGCGGGCGGCGGCTTGTTCAACAACCTGGATTACTCCTTTGTGGCGGGGCACGAGGACGGGACGTTTGCCTATCCCGCGAACCAGCCGGGAGGGGGCAATCCCGGCTTTCGCCGGCAGATGAAGATCCTGGGCGAGTTTGTCCGCAGCTTCGACTTCGTGCGTCTGCGGCCGGACCGCTCGGTCCTCCTCGGCGGCGTGCCGGCCGGGCATCGCGCCTACGCGCTGGCCGAGCCGGGGAAGGCGTGGGCGATCTACCTCGCGCGCGATACCCGGGACAAGAACGCCCCCGGCGGTCCGCAGACCGCGACCTTGAACGTCGCCCTGCCGGCGGGCAGTTATGGCGTGGAATGGGTGAACCCGAGGACCGGTGCGGTGGACAAGCGGGCCGAGTTGAAGACGGCCGGCGGCCCCACCCCGCTGGCGAGCCCGACGTTCGAGGAGGACATTGCGTTGCGCGTGCGGCGACGGTAGGCGGCGCAAAATGGCGCCGAACGGTCAGAACGGGCTTTCCTCAACCGGCCGTTTCTTCGACCCTGCCGCCATGAAACTTCCGCGAAAGAGGCTGGCCATCGCCGGGGCGGTGGTGGCGTTGTCCGCCGCATTGTCCGCCGCCGAACCGCCGAAGGCGGTCTCGAGTTTTCATTTCACCCTTCCGCCCGCGCCGCTGGCCACCAACCTGATTGGCGACTCGCCGTTCGGCCTTAACACCGCGTTGCGCCCGGACGCGCCGAACCTCGACGCCCAGGTGCGCGCCCTGCAGGAACTGGGCGTCAAGTGGGCGCGGCAGGACTTCGCCTGGCGCCGGATCGAGCGCCTGCCCGGCGAGTACCATTGGGAGGCGCAGGACGCGTTGGTCGCGAAGCTCCGGGAGCACGGCCTCCAAATCCTGGGCTGCCTCGCCTACGCGCCCACCACCCACGACCCGCGCACGCCCGAAGGCGTGGAGGCTTACGTGCGCTTCGTCCAGGCCGCGGCCAAACACTATGCCGGCCTGGTGGACGTCTGGCAGATCTGGAACGAGCCCAACGGCGGCTTTTGGAACGGCACGCCGGACGATTACGCGCGCCTGCTCGCGGCGGCGGGTCCGGCGATCCACGGGGCGAACCCGGAGGCGAAGGTCGTGGGATTGAACATGGCTTTCTGCGACGTGCTTTGGGCGGGACGCGTCCTGAAGCAGGTGCCTTACGGGGCTTTCGACATCGTGGCGTTTCACCCCTACCGCCCGCCCAGCGCGCCGGAGGACAAACTCGATTGGTGGACGCTCGACCAGTACGTGAAGGTCTGGCACGCGGGCGAACTCCCGACCAACTACGCGCTGGTCAACCTGACGTTCCTCGAACAAACCGACGCACTGGTCAAGGTGCTGCGGCAATACGGTCCGCCCAAGCCGGTCTGGATCACCGAGATTTGCTGGAACTCCCAGCTCCACCCTTACGGCACCAGCGAGCTGCGGCAGGCCGATCTGGCGGTGCGGTTTTACACGTTGGCGATGGCGTCACCGGCGATTCAAAAGGTATTTTGGTGGACGCTCGCCGACCAGGGCGACCGCCAGTTCGACCAGGCGGACATGGTGGGTCTGGCGCGGGCGGACCTCTCACCGAAATACGCCTACGCCGCGTACGGTTGGATGACCCGCCTGCTCGCCGGCAAGCAATGGGTGCGCAACGACGCCTTTGGCCCGGACGTTTTCGCCGTGGTGTTCACCGACTCCGCGAAGCAGGAAGACGTGATGGTGGCCTGGACCACCCGGCCTTTTGCCTACCTGCGCGTGAACAACACCGAGCGCGGCCTGACCTTCCACGACGTGCTGGGCACGCGCCGCTTCGTGGAATTCGACCCCATCCGCACCGCCAGTCTCACCGTGCCGTTGAGCGAAAGCCCGATTTACATCACCGCCCCGGCCGGCCTGAAGGCGACCGTAAAACCCGATCCCGGCTGGTGAGCCGGCTACCGGAGCCGCGCGACCTTCTCCGCGGCGGCCGCGCTGCCGCGGCCGATCGGTTGCGTCAATGCACGGTCTCGATGAGGATGCTGTTCGGATCGCTCACGCCGATCTCCACCAGGCTCGCGTTCTGGTAGAGGGCCAGATGGGAGGACTCGGCCGGCATGTCGGCGAGCTGGCGTTGTCGGGCCAGTTCCCGCGCGGCCAGCACGTCGAGCGCCACCGGGTCGGTGCTGAACCAGAGCTGGTTGAGCACGGCCGAGTAGTGCAAGAGGGTCCGCTCCTCGCCGTAATACTGGGCCAGCAAGGCGTCGGTGATATCGAGCACCACCCGATCGCCCAGCACGGGCAGCGCATAGATCTCCGGCACCGCCACCGCCAACCGGGTCGGGTCGCTCACGAACCGGATCGTGTTATCCACGCTCCCCAGCGAGAGACTCAGCAGGTGGCCGGACACGCCGGTCAGATTGTGGTTCAGCAGCGGGGCCAGGCTGATGATTTTGGTCATCTGCTGCGTGACCAGTTTGGCCACGTAGGATTTGCGGCCCAGGGTGTCCCCGCGGATGTCGAAGTCGTTGTCGCCATGCACCAACTGGCCCAGGATGGCGTTGTCGTAAAACTGATTGGTGTCATAACCGCCCTCGGTGCTGGCCGCGACGCGGACGCCCAGCCGCTGGCCCAGTTCCACGAATCCGGCCTGGCGCAGGTGGGTCATCTGTTTGTCCCAGATAATGACGCCGGCGGGCGGTTGTCCGCTCGCCAGCAGGCTCGAGACCACCGCCTCCACCACCGCCGGCCGGGTGCCGCTCAGGGCGCCCGGGGTGGAAAAGACCTTGATCCCCACGACGTCCTGCGTGGTGACGAGGCTGCGCCAGGCATCGGTCACGGTGGGTTTGCCGGTGAAGTTGGTCAGACCACGGTCCACCATGCGGCGGATGACGGCCAGCCGCGGGGTGTAGGCGCTGGTGGCCTGATCGTCCTCGACGATGAGCACCCGCGCTTTGGCCGAACCGGGAATCGGCACGAGCGTCCGTGCGCTCGTTGGCGGGGCGTCGGCGCGCGCGCCCGGGCCGGGACCGAGGCACACTGCGACCGCCAGCGCCAGCAGGGCTGCCGCCGACGCCACCTGTGGGTTTCTTGACGCGCCTAACATGGGGTGTTACCACCGGGCGACATGTTGGCCGCCCCAGAACGGAGGGTGTTATCAGGCCTCGACCATCCGGTTGGCAAGCCTGACCGCGCCCCGGTGTTGAAACGCCCTGCCCGCCGTCGGTCCGCGGCGGGGCTCTGCGTGGTGGCCTGGCTCCTGACCGCTTGCAGCCCGCCGGGGCGCAACGAACTGCTCACCGGCGAACGGCTCATCAACGCCGGCCGGCCGGCCGAGGCCATCGAACCCCTGCGCGCGGCGGTGCAGGCGTTTGCCACCAATGCCCCCGCGTGCGCGCAGGCCTGGAATTATCTGGGCCTCGCCTACCACCGGTCCGGCCGGTTCAACGAGGCGGCCCAGGCGTACCAGACCGCGCTGGACAAGGATTTCAATCTCTTCGCCGCCCGCTACAACCGCGGCGTGTTGTTCCTGGACCAGACGAACCTGCCGGCCGCCGTCAACGAACTGACCACCTACACCGCGCATGTCCCGGAGGATGCGGCCGGTTGGCTCGTGCTCGGCAAGGCCCAGCTCCGCGCCCGGCTCTACGACGCCGCCGAACGCAATCTCCAGCAGGTCCTGCGCCTCAAGTCCCCGGTCGGGCTGCAAGCCGACGCCCTCAATGCGCTGGGCCTGAGCCATGCCCAACGTCGCCAGGCGCGCGAGGCCTTTCAATACTTCGAAGCCGCCCTGAATCGCGTGACCAATTACCCGCCGGCGTTGCTCAATGAAGCGATCCTTTCCCAGCAGCTCAATGACCGGTCCTTCGCGCTGCAGAAGTACAGCGCGTACCTGGCCGTGGCGGGCGAGGGACCGGAAACCGCCGCGCTGCGCGCCCTCACCAACCAGCTCACGCTGGCCTTGAAGCCGGCCGTGACCCCGACCAACCCGCCGCCGGTGGCGGCCAGTCCCGCGCCCGACCGCAGCAACGCGGTGGCGGTGGCGCAGACGTCGGTCCCGCCGGTCACGGTTCACCAACCCGCGATTCCCATGACGGTCAAGACCTCCGCGCCGCCGGCGGTCGTGAGGACTTCCGCGCCGCCCGTCGTGGTCCGCACTTCACCGCCGCCCGCGGTCGTGAAGCAACCGGAAGTTGCGACCACCGTCGCGGCCGTCCCGCCGCCCCAGACCAACGCCGTCGATGGGGTTGCCCTCGTCAAGCCGTCGCCGGCCACCAACGCACCCGCCCGCGAAGTGGCGGCCACCACGGTTCCCGAGAAGCTTCCCGCCACGGAACCGCCGCTCGAGACGGTGACCATCACGGCCGGCCCCAGCCTGGTTCCCGGCGGGGAATTGGAAGTCCCGGCCCCGCCGGCAACGGCGGCGGGAGCTCCCGCCGAACCCGAGCCCGAGTACGCCGGCGCCGAGCCCAAGAAACGTTCCTTCGTCGCCAAGCTCAATCCCCTGAGCTGGTTTGGATCGAAGGAGAAGAAGACCGCGGGCGAAGCGGAAGGCGCGGCCAGGGAGAAGGCTGAAGCCAAGCGGCCCACGCCCATTCCGCCAAAAGTGGCGCCCGGTTCCACCACGCCGGCTCCCGAGCCCGCACCACCGCCGCCCGCTCGGCCGTCATTTTCCCGATACGCCTATCGGTCGCCCGCGGTGCCCGTCGCCGGGAACGCCGCCGCCGCCGCCGGTTTGGTGGCCCGAGGTGTTGCCGCCCACAAGGCTGGCCGCGTGGGTGAGGCGCTGGCGGATTACTCCCAGGCCACGAAGGCTGACCCGGCGAGTTTCAACGCGCAGTACAACCTGGCCGTGGCGGCCTTCGACCTGCAGGACTGGCCGCGCTCGCTCGCCGCTTACGAGGAGGCGCTCGCCATCGCTCCCGCCGACACGCGTGCCCGGTACGGCTTCGCCCTGGCGCTGGAGCGCGCCGGCTACCCCCTGGACGCAGCCGACCAGCTCGATCAGGTCCTCGCCCGCGAACCGGCCAATGTCCCCGCCCATCTCGCACTGGCCAACCTTTACGCCACCAAACTGGGCGACCGCGCGAAGGCGCAGGCACATTACGAACGGGTCCTTGCCCTCCAGCCGGACCATCCCCAGGCGGGCCTCATCAAGCGCTGGCTCGGCCCGCTCCCGCCTGGATCCTGAACCCCCGCCGGAGGGCGCGCAGGAACGCGGATAGCGGGACCGTCCGGAGGTTCCGCCGGGAGAGCGGATTCACGCTGACGGCCGGAATCCCGCCGCCCCAAAACGCCCGCCAGGCGGAATGGTGCGCTTGACGCCTCGACGCTGCGGCACCACAAGTGGTGGGTGAATCCGGCGCGAACGGTCCGCTCTCATTGCTTGTCGGGGCTCGCCCTGGGTGGCCTGCTGCTGGGGTGCATTCACGCCCAGAACCTGAACGAGCGTGTCCGCATCCTCCGCCCGCCCGGGGGGGCGAAAGTGGTCAAGGCGGTGAGTAGCGCGGACGGTACCCTCCATTTGTTGTTCGATGCGGAAGACGGCCCCCGCTATGCGAATTCCCGGGACGGCGGCGGGACGTTCAGCCCGCCGCTCGCGGTCGTGGATGCGGCGGCGCAGAAGCCGGGACTGAAGTTCACCGGCGCCGACCTTGCGGTCGGCGGGGACGGTCGCGTGCATGTGGCGCTGGCCAACAACGCGTGGCAACTGAAGCTGCCACAGACGGAATGGAGCTTCTATTACACGAGCCTCGCTCCGACGGCGCGGGCCTTCGCTCCGGTGCGGAATCTCAATCGCCAACCCAGTGAAGGTTTCTCTCTGGCCGCCGACGGGCGGGGCCGGGTGACCGCCGGTTTCCTCTCAGGGAAACTCTTCGCCATGACGTCCCGCGACGATGGCGAATCGTTCACCGCCGCTGCGGAACCGGATCCGGCCTGGAACCCGTGCGATTGCTGCACCACCAGTCTTGCCTACGGTTCCGATGGCCGGCTGGCGCTGCTCTATCGCGAGGAGACGAACAACGAACGCGACCTGTATGTCATCGTGTGGGATCAGCACACGGAGCGCCGGCCCTGGCGCACGCGCGTCAGCGGCACGGGCTGGAAGATTCCCGCCTGTCCGATGACCTACTTCACCATCAGCCCGACCGACACCGGCTACGTGGCGGCCTGGCCCACCCAGGGACGGGTCTATTTCACGCGGCTCGATCACGACGGCCGGGTTCTGCCCCCCGGCGAAATCGCGACGCCGGGAACCACCGGCATGCGCATGGGATTGGTGGCGCTCGGTGGAACTGACGGCACCACGTTCGTGGCGTGGAAGAACCAGGAGACCCTGGGCTGGCAACTCTACGACCCTGCGGGACGGCCCGAAGGCGCCGCCGGCTCCGCCGCAAGCCCGGGCAACGGAGCGGCCGCGGTCGCGCTCCCGGACGGCCACTTTGCGGTGATTCCGTAGTCCGCCACGCGGGCCGCCAGGATGGCGGGTTCGGCCACGCGTCCGAAGTCTGCTCGTTTGTTCCTGAGCGCACAATTTACGTGCTGAACCTCGCCGGGCCCGTTAGCGTCAACCCCCGCATGAACACCTCGATTTCCCGTCGCCGTTTCCTCCGTCGGTCGGCCGGCGTTGGTGTCTTCTCCCTCCTCCCGGCCGGCATCCTCGCGGCGGCGGGCGAAGACCCCGCGGCCGGACTGGGCTTTCCGCTCCAGGATCTCCACGTCCACCTGGACAACAGCACGATCGGGAAGGTGCTCGAGCTCCCGGCCGCCCGCGCCGTGAAGTTCGGCATCGTCGAGCACGCCGGCACGAAGGAAAACCAGTATCCGACGGTGCTCAGCAACGACGCCGAACTCCGGGCCCGCAACGCGACCCTCGCCGGCAAACCGGTCTATAAAGGCATCCAGACGGAGTGGAGCGACTGGATGAAATGCTTTTCCCGCGCGGCCCTGGCGGAACTCGACTATGTCTTGACCGATACCATGACGTTTCCCGGCAAGGACGGCCACCGGGTCAAGCTCTGGGAGCCGGGCGTGGAAGCGCGCGTGGAGATGGCCGACCGGGAAGCCTTCATGGACCGCTACGTGGATTGGCATGTCGAGATCCTCTCGCGACAGCCCATCGATATTCTGGCGAACGCCTCCTGGCTGCCGGCGCCGCTGGCCGGAGCATACGAGCAATTCTGGACCCCCGCGCGAATGGAGCGGGTGTTCGCCGCCGCCCTGAAATACCGCGTGGCCATCGAGATCAGCGCCAGCTTCAAGCTGCCCCGCCGGTCGTTCCTCCAGGCGGCGAAATCCGCCGGCGTCAAGTTCAGCTTCGGCTCGAACGGCCGCTACCCGGACATGGGTCGGTTGGACTATTCGGTGGCGATGGCGAAGGCGCTGGGCCTCACGCGCGCCGACATGTTCTCGCTCGCGCCGGACGGGGAAAAAGCGGTGCAGCGCCGGGAATGGTCGTGAAATCGCCGGCCCGAACCGGGAACGGCCGCGACAGCAGAGGGCCGCGCAGGGCTCGAGGTGCCACGCCCCCATGACCCGCACCATCCCCATGCTCGCCGTCACGGGCGGGAGCGGTGCGGGCAAGACCTGGCTCGCCGACCAACTGGCCTCTGCCTGGGGACCATCCGTCGCGCGCGTGAGCCTGGACGATTTCTACCGCGACCTGGCGCAGTTGCCGCTGCCCGCGCGGGCCGCGGTGAATTTCGACGATCCGGCGGCGATCGACTGGTCCGCGGTACGGGCGGTGGTCGAAGGCTTGGCGCGCGGCGAACCAGTGCGGCTGCCCCAGTACGATTTTGCCACCCACACGCGCGGGGCGGCGCCGCGATGGCTGGAGGCGCCGCCCGCGGTGATTTGGGACGGGCTCTGGTTGCTGCACCCCGATTGGTTGCGCGCGCGGTTCGCGTTCAGCGTGTTCGTAGAGTGTCCCGCCGCCGAGCGCCTGCGCCGCCGCCTCGAGCGCGACGTGGGGGAGCGCGGCCGCAGCGCGGAATCCGTCCGCCGCCAGTTCGAGCAACACGTGGAGCCGATGCACGGGCGTTATGTGGCGCCGCAGCGCAGCCGGGCCACCCGCTGCGTGACCTCCCCGGTAAGCGAGCCGGCGCTGGCTGCGCTGCTCGCGGAATTGCGATCCATCCGGGTCGCTTGACGACCGCCGGGCCCCGAGGGAGACGCGATATGGGAAGCGCGACCATCGCGGTCGCTCCCGTCGGCGTCGCGCCGACGTGGCCCCCACGGACCACGGCCAAGCCAAACCAGGTGACGGCTCCCAAACCGGCCGCAGGAACAGCCGTGTCCGGCGGCAACCTTGGCCTGGGGAGCCACCTCCGCCGACCGTTTTGTTTCGCCTCGGCCCAGCGCCCGGCTTAGCCTGCCTGCCTGAACACTGCCGGTATGTGCTCCCGGACTTGGTTACTCCTGGCCGCGATGACGGCCGCCTGGCTGTCACCGCACGGCCGCGCGGCGGCAATCCCTGGCCTGTTCAACACTGGCGTGGACGATGCGGGCGCCCCGCTCGGGGCCGACGCCGTGGACCCGCATTGGCGCCTCGTCGAAAGCGCCGATGTGGCGGCGCCCGGCCCCGACGCGTTCGTCGTTCGCGCGGGGTTTCCCATCCCGCCGTGGATTGCCAACGGCCCCGCCTCGAATTGGATCGCGCCGCAAGCGGACCAGTCCGGCGGCAATCTGCCCGGCAACTACACCTACCGGCTGACGTTCGATCTCACCGGCTTCGACGCCGCGACGGCCACCCTCACCGGTCGCTGGTCTTCCGACAACGCAGGCGTCGCAGTCCGCCTGAATGGGCAGGAAACCGGCATCACTTTCGACGGCACGTTTAGCGACTTCTCGCCGGAGTTCGCCCTCAGCTCCGGTTTCCTGGACGGCACGAACACGATCGAGTTCGTCGTCAACAATGCCGGCGACGGCGTCAACCCCACCGGCTTTCGCGCCGAAATCCAAGGCGCGGCGGAGCCCAACGCCCCCGCCGATGCCCCGCCGCAGATCACCCGTCCGCCGCAATCGCTCACCGTGCCCTTCAAAGCCCCGGCCAGCTTTTCCGTCGGGGCGTCCGGCGGCCGACCGCTCGCCTACCAGTGGCGCCGGGGCGGGGGTCCCCTCGCCGGCGAAACGAACGCGACGCTGTTGATCCCCTTTGCCAGCGCGCTCGACGGCGGCAGCTATGACGTGGTGGTCAGCAACGCCTTTGGCGCGGCCACCAGTGCGGAGGCCACCTTGGCCCTGATCTTCCCGAGTCCGGCGCAGCTCAACTCCGAACCGCCCGGACCTTCGAGCCGGCGCACCGGCGTGGCGATCACCGAGATCATGTATCATCCCGCGCCACGAACCGACGGCCGCGAGCTGGCCTTCATCGAGTTGTACAACGCGAATCCGTTCTTCGAAGACCTCAGCGGCTGGCGCCTCACCGGCGATGCCGACTTCACGTTTCCCGCCAAGACCGTGCTGCCGGGGGGCAGCTATCTCGTCCTGGCCGCCCAACCGGACGAACTCCGCGCCGCCTACGGCCTCACCAATGTCCTCGGCGGTTGGACGGGGCAACTCTCGCACGGCGGCGGCATGGTGCGCTTGCGGAAGCGTTCCGGCGCGGTGGTGTTGGAGGTTCAATACGCCGACCAACCGCCCTGGCCGCTCGCCGCCGACGGGGCCGGGCATTCGCTCGTGCTGGTGCGTCCCAGTTACGGTGAAGCCGATCCGCGCGCCTGGGCCGCCAGCGCCGCAAAAGGCGGTTCGCCGGGAGCCGCCGATCCGTTGCCTTCCGGACCGCTCGAAAACCTGGTCATCAACGAAATCCTGGCCGCCCCGGCACCCGGTCAGCGCGCCTGGATCGAGTTGGCCAACGCCGGCGCCCGCCCGCTGGACGCCGGCGGCTGTTGGCTCGGCGACACGCCCGCGGCGGCGAAGTTCCAGGTGCCGGCCGGGACGGTGCTCGGTCCCGGCGAATTCGTGGTCTTCGACGAAGTGCAGCTCGGTTTCGTGCCCGGCGCCGCGGGCGGACGCTGGTTCCTGAGTTCGCCGGACCAGGACCGCGTGCTGGATGCCGTCGCCTGCCCCGCCGAGCTCACCGGCTTCAGTCACGGTCGCTGGCCGCCGGGTGCCGGGGCCTTCCGCGAGTTGAGTGCGCCCACGCCCGGGGCGGCGAACGCGCCGACGCTGATTCGCGAGGTCGGCCTGAGCGAAATCCTGTTTCATCCGATTTCGGAGGATCCGGCCGATGAATTCGTGGAAGTGCATAATCGCGGGACCCACTCCGTGGACCTCACCGGCTGGCGCTTCGTGGACGGCATCGATTTCGAATTCCCGGTTGAGAGCGTCCTGGCGCCGGGAGGGTACCTCGTGGTCGCGCGCGACGCCGCCCGGTTCCGCGCAAGTCATCCGGCCCTGCCGGCGAATGCGGTCACGGGCGACTTCCAGGGCGGACTCTCGGGTCGCGGCGAGCACCTCGCGCTGGCGCGGCCGGTGATTTATCCCGGCAGGGCCACGCCGGCTTGGGCCGTAATGGCGGAAGCCCTTTATGCCGAGGCCACGGACCGCAGCCACTGGGCCGACGGCGGCGGGAGCAGCCTCGAATTGGTGGACCCGCGCGCCGATCCGCTGGTGCCGGACAACTGGATCGACAGCGACGAATCCGGCAAGGCGGACTGGACGCTGGTCGAGGCGACCGGGGTGCTCGACCTGGTGCATCCGGCCGTGCCAAGCGCGGACCAGTTGCAGGTGATCCTGCTCGGGGCCGGCGAGGCGCTCGTGGACAACGTCGAGGTTCGGGTCGGCAACGGCGCGAACCGGATTGCGAACGGCGGTTTCGAAAGCGGTGTCGGCGGCTGGTTCTTCCAAGGCACGCAGCGCATGAGCCGCCTCGCGTCCGTGGCCGGTTTCAACAGCGCGCACTGCCTGGACCTGGTCGCCTCCGAGCGTGGCGATCACGTCGCCAACCGCGCCCGCACCCGGCTGTCTTCGCCCATCCCGGCGGGCCAGACCGCCACGATTCGTGCGCGGGTGAAGTGGCTGGCGGGCCACCCGGAGATTCTCTTTCGCCTGCGCGGCGGCGGCCTCGAGGCGGTTGGCCGTTTGCACCTGTCACCCACGCCGGGCACGCCCGGCGGACCGCCGAGCCGCGCCGAAGAGAATGCCGGCCCAACGATCACTGACGTCAGCCACCGCCCCGTCCTGCCCGCCGCCGGCCAGCCCGTCCGCGTGTTCGCCCGCGTGACGGATCCGGATGGCGTTTCCGCGGTGAAGCTGCGCTTTCGAATCGATCCCGCGCTCAGCCCGGCCGAGGTCCCGATGGTCGATGACGGCAGCGGCCCGGATGAGCTGGCGGGCGACGGCGTCTTCACCGGCTTGATTCCCGGCCAACCGGGCGGTGCGCTGGTGGCGTTTTACGTCGAGGCTGCGGACGGCGCGGGGCCGGTGGCGACCGCTCGCTGCCCCACGGACGCACCCGCCCGCGAATGTCTGATGCGTTTTGGCGAATCGGTGCCGGCGAGCGGGTTCGGCACGTATCGGTTTTGGATCACCGACGCCAACCGCGCGTTCTGGGCCGGCCGTGAGAAGATGAGCAACGAGGACGTGGAGGCGACGTTTGTGTACGGCACCAACCGCGTCATCTACCACGCCGGCGCTCATTACAGCGGCAGTTCCTACACGGCACCGGGCTACGATTCGCCCACCGGCAACCTGTGCGGCTACAACCTCAGCTTCCCCGCACCGGACCGCTTCCTCGGCGAGACCCACCTCACGCTGGACTGGCCGATTCGCGACGCCACGGAGCAGCGCGAACAACTCATGTTTTGGTTTCTCGAACAGTATGGCCTGCCGAACATGTACCGGCGCTACGTGAACCTGTTCGTCAACGGCCTGCACCGTGGCACGATCTACGACGACGTCCAGCAGCCCGGCGCGGACACGGTCGATGAGTGGTTCCGCACCGACGCTGACGGCAGCCTGCTCAAGACCGATTGCTGGAACGAATTCGACGACGCCGGCAACCGCCTTGACCCTTGCATTCTGAACACGCTCGAGGAATTCACCACCACCGGCGGTGCGAAGAAAGTCGCCCGCTACCGTTGGAACTGGCGGCCGCGCGCGGTGCGCGGTTCGGCGAACGACTTCACCGACCTGTTTGCACTCGTCGATGCGGTGAACGCCACCACGGACTACCAAGCCGGCGTGGAGAGCCTGGTGGACGTGGACCATTGGATGCGCACGTTCGCGATGAACGACCTGGCCTCGTTCTGGGATGCGTTCGGCAATCCCAACGCGAAGAACACGTTTCTGTACAAGCCGCCGGGCGACACCTGGAAATTGATGTGCTGGGATTTCGACGTCGGGCTGGGCGTCTTCAACGACCCGGTCAACGCCAGTCTCTTCGACGTGGACGACCCCACGATCACGCGGATGTACCGGACTCCGGCCTGGGTGCGCCGCTACTGGGCGGCCCTGCAGGAAGCGCTCGATGGTTTCTTCAAAACCGGCACCGGCACGCCGATCAACGCCCTGCTCGATGCCAAGTACGCCGCCTTCCGCGCGGACAAGCTCGCCCTCGCCGATCCGTCGGAGATCAAGTCCTGGATCAACCAGCGCCGGGCGTACCTGCAAACCCAGCTCAACACCGTGCGCGCCAACTTCGCCGTCACCAGCCCGGTCGGAACGGTCACGACCAGCCAGAGCCCGCTCGTGATTCGCGGCACCGCGCCCGTCGGCGTGCGCACCCTGCAGGTCAACGGAAGCGTGTACCCGGTCGTCTGGAACACGGTTACCGGCTGGGAACTTCGCGTGCCATTGCAGTCCGGCCTAAACGAACTGACCGTCGCCGGTGTCGATCGTCTCGGCCAGGCGATCGCCGGTGCTTCAGCCAAGGTGACCGTGAATTTCACGGGCACGCCGGCGACCCCGCCCGCGCTCCGCATCAACGAATGGATGGCCGCGAACCGGTCCACGCTGGTCGATCCGGCCGACGGCGCGTTCGACGATTGGTTCGAGCTTTACAATCCGGGTGACACCGCCGTTTCGCTGGCCGGCTGGCGGCTCACCGATTCGCTGGCAGACCCGGCCCAGTTCATCGTGCCGACCGGCGTCAGCGTGCCGGCGCGCGGTTTTCTGCTGGTCTGGGCGGACGGCCAGCCGGAGCAGACGCAGCCCGGCGGTGATTTGCACGTCAACTTCCGCCTGAGCCAGGAAGGCGAAGCCATCGCGCTCTTCGACGCTCTCGGCCAGCTCGTGGACGCGGTGGAGTTCGGTCCACAAGCCGACGACGTCAGCCAGGGCCGCTGGCCGGACGGCGCGCCGGAGCCGTTCTTCGCGCTGCCGCAACCCACGCCCAGCGCGGCAAACGCCCTGCCGGCGGAGGTGCAGGCAGGAGTGCGCCTCGTGGACCTGCAATCAGACCCGAGCGGTGCGGTGACGCTCAGCTTCTCCAGCCTGCCCGGCCGTCGGTATCGCGTGAGCTATTGTGCGTCGCTGCTGGAGCCTTGGACCACCATCTCGGCGGATATCATCGCGGTGGAGAGCACGACGTCCTGGCGGGATTCCTCCCTGGCCGGCGTCGCGCGGCGGTTTTACCGGGTGGTGCTGGTGCCGTAGCTCCGGGCCGATCGGATGCGTTGAGGCGCCGCCCGCAGGCCGGGGGTGGTGCGGGGCAATGCCAGTGCTTCGCGAGTTCGATCAGAGACGGGCCTGTTGGGCGGGCAGCATGGTTTCTCGCACCCTGCGCTGGACCTCGAAAGGCGTCCACACGTTGCTCCGCCAGATGTGGACGAGCCGGCCTTCGGGGGAGATCAGGGCCGTCCGCAAATCATGCGTGATCACGCCGCCTTCAGGTTTGTAGAGCAGGCCGAAGAGTCCGGCCACGCGGTCAACTTGCGCCGGCGTACCGCAGGCGAAGGTCCAGGTCTTCTCGTCGCGGTTGTAGCGCGCGGCATAGTCCTTGAGCACCTGCGGCGTGTCGAACGCCGGATCGAAACTCACCGACAGCAGGTGGAACTTGCCGGGGAACTCCTGGCTCAGCCGCGCCTGCAAGGAGGCGAAGTTCATGGACATGAGCGGGCAGTAATTGGGCAGCGGACAGCGCGTGTAGATGAAGGTTACCAGCACCGCCTGCCCGCGGAAGTCGCGCAGGTGAACAGGTGCGCCATTCTGATCGGTCAAGGTGAAGTCCGGCACCGGCGAACCAATGGCCACGGGGTCCGCGGCCGAAGCTTCGGCGGGCGCCGCGGAGGCTGGTTTCGCCAAGTCGGCGGGCGCCTGGTCGAGCTTCGCCAGGTCCGCGATCCACGAATCGTCCTTGGTGACCACGAGCCGGAACTTCACGGCGTCGCCAGCCTTCAAGCCGCGCAGCTCCGTCGGGTCTTTGACCGTGAACGGCATGGTCATGGACGGCATGTAGCCGGGGATTTCCTCGTGCTCGATGTGGACCGTCGTGCCGTCGGCTTCCAGGCTGCGGACCAGGCCCTTGACTTCAAATGTCTGCCGGTCCGCGGCGCTGGGGGCGACCTGGGCCGGGGCGTGTGTCTGATGGGCAACCCACACGGCGCCGGTGATCGCGGCCAGGGTGACAAGGCTCAGCAAAGCCAGAGTGGTTTTCGTTTTCATAAGTCGATTCGTTGCAGTTTCCAGATGCCGCCGCCCAAGGTCATGCCCAGCCAAAGCAGGACGGAGGCGGCGGCCAGCGGGATGGGCACCGTGACGGCGGTGGGCTTGGGTAAATTGACGGCGCGGAACACGTCCACCGGGTTGATGAGCAACCAGCTCGCCAGCGTCTGCGATCGCTGCGCGAGCGCGGCGTGCGCGGGGCGGGGCTCCTCCTCGCCGGCAAAGGCTTTGTGCAGGTCCGCCGCGGAGTTGACGTGCATGGCGTCGGTGGCGGTTTCGATTTCGTGCGCCGCTTGGGCGGAGTTGGAGCTGAGCACCACGCCCATCGCCACCAGGTCGAAGACGAACACGGCCCCGCACCAGGCGAGCAGCGCCAGCACCAGCGCCTGCACCCGCGTGCGGCAGCAGGTGGAAATGAGCAGGCCGATGGCGAGAAACACGACCCCCAGGACCAGCCCCGATAGTGCCAGCGTGAGGAACGAACCCACGGCGCGGTCCTTCGCCGCCAATCCAATGGCGGTGCCCGCGATGGCAAACCCAAGCGTAAGCGGAAACGCCAGCGTCAACACGCCGCCCCAAAACTTGCCCAGGAGGACACGCGCCCGGCTCGTTCCGCCAGCCACGATCAGGGCCAGCGTGCGCTCCTCGCGTTCGCTCACCATGAGATCGTGCCCGAGCAGCAGCGCCAGCAATGGCACGAGGTATTGCACGAGGTTCAGCAGGCTCACAACGGTGCGCTCGTAGCCTTGCACGCCGATGCGGCCGATTTGCGCCAGACCGAAGAGGCTCGTCAACGCGATCGCCCCCAACCAGACCGCCGTGCAGGCGATCACCCAGCCG
The DNA here is from genome assembly GCA_963735925.1 of uncultured bacterium. Taxonomy (GTDB): domain Bacteria; phylum Verrucomicrobiota; class Verrucomicrobiia; order Limisphaerales; family J093; genus DSVZ01. The sequence goes on along the minus strand of CAVTMT010000010.1, from coordinate 757,702 downwards.
CTGCGGAAGCGATCGCTGAATTCCTTTGTGGCGATGAGCCAAAGCGGTTTCATGCGAACACCTCCTCCCGTTCGCGGCTGCGTTGCCGGCGAGCGATGCGATGGTAAACGGCCTCCAGCGAAGCTTCGCCGTGCTGAGCGCGCAATTCGCCCAGCGAGCCGCGGGCGGCCAAGCGGCCTTCGAGCAGGATGGCGGCGTGCGTGGCGAGCGGTTCGATGGCGGACATGGTGTGTGTGGAAATCAGCAGCGTGGCGCCGCGCGCGTGCTCTTCCTGGAGGATTCCCTGCAAGCCGTCCAGCAACGCCGGATCGAGGCCGTTGAAAGGTTCGTCCAGCACCAGGACTTGCGGCTGGCCGCAAAGGGCGAGGGCGAGTCCGAGCCGCTGCAGCATCCCTTTCGAGAGCTGGCGCACCGGGCGGTCCTGCGCGGTGTAAAGTCCCACCCGCTTGAGCTGGCGCTCGAGTTCCGCCGGCGGGTGGCCCTTCAAGCGCGTGAAGAAGAGTCCGTTGTCCCGGACGGTCCGATGCGGGTAGAGCGCGATGCGTTCGGGCAGATAGCCAAACACGGCGCGGCGGTCGGCGTCGGCGATTGGCCGGCCTCGCCAGCGAATCCGGCCGGCGCTTGGACGGATCAGACCCAGCAGGCAGCCGAACAGCGTGGACTTGCCGGCGCCGTTGGGACCCAACAACGCCAGGATGCTGCCCGCGGCTACGGCCAGCCCCACGCCTGCGAGGGCGTGAACGCTCCCGTAGCGCTTGGCGACTTGGTCGAATTCGAGGCCGGCGTTCATCTGAAAAAGATCGCCCGCGGCTCACCGTCCAAAATCCGAAGCACGAAATTCGAAATCCGAAACAAATCCGAACTTGGAAATCCAAAGCCTTGGCCGGCAGCTCGCGCCGCGGTGGCAATTCGGACTTCGGATTGCGGTCTGCCTGCGGATTTCGAGATTCGAGTTTCGGATTTGAGACGCGGTGGAGTCATCAACGGCGCAGCGTCCGTCACGCCGGGTGTCTCCAGCAGCGGCAGCAGTTCCTCGCCTTTACGGAGCAGGGCCAGGGCGGGGCTGAGCGCGAAGACGCGGGCTTCCGGATGCCGATCCACGATGTAGCCGAAAAGATCGGTCTCGTGATAAGGCGTGTCGCCCACGCCGTCTTGGTCCGCATCGGCGCCGGTGTAGTCACTCCAATAATTGCCGCGCCCCCGATCGGAGAACTGGTTGGCGGCCTGCCGACCTTTCACGACTTCATTGGGCGGCTGCCAGACTTGGTCGGTGTTCCGGAGAAAGGCATTGCCAATGAAGACGTTTTCCTCCGAACCGTTACTCAGATAGAGGCCGATGTCGTTGTTGGCAATGACGTTCTCCTCGAAGCGATTCTGCACCGCCAGTTGCACGAAGAGCCCGCGGTTCTGACCCCACACGGTATTGCGTGCGAGACGCGAGTGCTCGACTTGCATCAGCAGGATGCCGTGCCGCCGGTTGGCGAAGGCGCGGTTGCCCTCGACCACGCAGTCCCGCGCGAACATCAGGGCGGCGCCCACCGCGTTGCGGTCGAGCGTGTTTCCCACCAGTCGGTTCCGGTGGGAGTACATGTAATGAATGCCGAAGCGCGTTTCCTCGATCCGATTGCTCACAATCAGGTTGTCGTCGGCATAGGAGAAGTAGGCGCCGTCCCGCGTGCCGGTGATGGAGTTGCCCGCGATGACGTTGTGCCGCGTCTTCCACAGGTGCACACCATTGCCACGCTGGGCGGGCGGAACGCTCGTGTCACCCAGGACCGTGTTGTTCTCGACGCGACAATCGTTGACGCCGCGAAGGTAGATGCCGAAGCCGCCGCCCTCGACGCGGCAGTCGGCCACCGTCACGCCGCCCGCGGCAATCATGATGCCGGCATCGAAGGCGCCCAGGTCGCGGCCGCCATTGCGTACCGTGAAACCGCGCACGCTGGCGCCTGCGGCTTGGATCGTGATGGGAGTGCCAGCGCCACCGGCGTCGATGACCGGCGAGTTCGTGCCGAGCAGGTGCAAGAGTCTGTCGAGGACGATGTGCTCGCGGAAGACCGTCGGGCCGGAGACCAGGATGGTGTCGCCGGCTTTTGCGGTGGCGATGGCGTGGGAGAGAGAGTCCGTGGCGGCAATGGTCTCCGCTGGCGCGCTCACGGGAAAGGAGAGCAGGACGAGCGAAAACATCAGAGAACCGACGCAATCCAAGACGCTGGCGCGCCTTCGCAAGGTCCGGGGTGCACGGGTACTCCGGCACTCTTCAGCGAACCGAATTGACTGCAGCGAACTCACATCTTCGCGAGGGCGGGATCAGGATTTCCACCGATGAAGCCCAGCAGAGTGAAGACGGCGGTGTTGATGAAGCGCGTGCGCTCGAAGGCGATCAACACCGCGACGCTGATCATCACCACCGCGCTTGTCCATTGGAGACCGCGCATGACCCAGGGACGGTTCGCATATTTCCAGGTGAAGTCCCCAACGGACACCGCGATGGCCGCCATCGGTACCGCCAGCGCCAGCGAGTAAGTGCCCAGCACCAGCGCGCCCAGATACCAAGTCGAGGTGCCGATGAAGATCAGCAGCGGATACAGAATCGCCCCGCCCATGCAGGTCAGGCAACTCACGGACAGACCCAGCCCGGCACAGAATGAGTTGAGCGGCGTGATGTTGCCCGGCTGGCGCAGGCCGAGGCAGGGTTGGCGGATGATGGCGGCGCGCTTCGGCGAAACCAGCTCAACCGCTGCGGCCAGACCGAGCCGGAATTTGCGGCCCAGTTTGCCGAGCCAGACAAAGCACGACGCACTGCGCTTGAACAGGCCGAGGGCCTTCAGGGCAAAGAAAACGAGGAACGCCGCGCCGAGCCAGTTTGCGAAGCCGGTCCATGGTCCGAAGACCCGGGTGTGACCTTCGTGCCCTGAATGGGCGGGAGCCGTCGAGACTTTGGTCGCGCCGGACCGGCCTTGCCAGAGCGCACCCGGATTCGGGCCGCAAATCGCTTCGATGACGGGCTGGATTTGTTTGGCCACGGCACCTTCGCCGCTGATCAAACTGCGTCCGATCAGCGACACGGTGGCGCCGCTGATCATGTAGAGCAGTGTGAAGCCGGCCACAAAACCCGCCAGGTTGACGAGAATCCGCCGTCGCACCGGTGCGGGCAGCGGACCGTCGCGTTCGGCGAGCGCGGCGGAACTGACCACGCCCGCGATGATGCCGGTATAGTAGGTGGTGAGTTCAATGGCGCACGGGCTGAGAATGACCATGAGCGCGCCGATCACGCCGAGCATGAACACCAGCGTCGTTGCCAGCGTGCGCGCCGGGGCCGGCTCGATCACCGGCAGCTTCCATTCAAAGACGCGGCGCGATGTTTTGCCCACGCCGTTGACGAGCAGACGGAAATGATCGCGGTTGGCCCCAAAGATCGGTTTGCCGTGGTTATCGAGCAGAGGGAAGACAATGAGATAGAGATTGTGGTGTTCGCTCACCACCACGGGCGCACCAAGGGAGGGATAGGTGTCGCCGTGGTCGTCTTCGAGCAGCACCTTGCCGCGCAGGTCAAGGTGTTCGATGGAGCCGACGTGTGTGTTCAGTCCGACCAGAAACGGTTGGGCGCGCCCTTGATAGCGCTGCAGATACGGCTCCAGCTTGACCCGCTTCACGAAATCCGGCGTGGCATAGGTAATATCAAGATAGACATCCGAGATCGGCACGCGCGAGGCGTCGCTCTGCCGTGCCGTCTTCGGAGTGCCGGACTGCGCGCGCGGCACCACGTAAATGCCGATGAAGAAGACCGCGAAGAGGAGGCCGAGCCCGGAGAAGAATACAATGCGCGTGGCTTTCATGCGACGGCCTCGGCAGGTGCGGGCTCCGCGGTGGCCTCACAGGTGGGAACAAGCCGGCGCGAATGCCGCTTGGCCAGTCCGATTCCGGCATAAGCGGCGACCGCACCCGCGATGAAGAACGAACCGAGTCCGAGACCCGACCGCAACTCGAAGTTGGCCAGCTTGGTCGAACCGAGCAAAGGGGGCGTAAAATCCTTTACGCCGACGAGTGCGGCGTGGGGGTTGCGGTTGTGTCCAATCTGATGCATCTGCCATTGCGCCTGGCCGGCGGCGGCGAGCATCGCGATCGTCAAATAAGTGGCCACGCCCAGGGCGGCGAAACGTCGGACCTTGTGTGGCAGAAACGCTGCTCCCAAACCCAGGGCTGCACCGGCGAGAAGAGCGACCGGCAGCCAGCGCGTCTGCGGCAGGTGGTCGGGTACCTGGACGCCGATGTACTGGTTGAGCACCCGGATTTCGTCGAGGTTGCCCCGCATCGAGCCGGGCAGCACCTCGACGCGCAACGCCTCCCGGCCCTGGTATTGCGGCGCTTCCATGCGGATGTGCCAAAGCGGGAAATTCAGACTGGCCACGAGCAGCGCGCTGGCGGCGAGCGCCGGCAAGATCGCCAGTCGGGAGAATCGGGTGGGTTTACTCATAGGAGACACTCGCTTTCTGGTCGGTGTCTTGCGCCTTTGCCTGGGTCGGCGGCGGGGCGATGCTGTCGCTCAGCGGTTCGTTGGGAGCCTTGACCAACATGCGCCCCCGCATCTCGAGGTGCAGGGCCGAGCAGAACCAGGTGCAGTAGTACCAATAGGTGCCTTGCGGACCGGCGTTGAAACTCACCACCTGGGTCTGGCCGGGATCGACGGCGATGTTGATGCCGTGATCGCTCAACGCGAACCCGTGGGTCATGTCGCGGATGGTTTCGACGTTGGTGAGATGAATCGTCACTTCATCGTTGGGATGCACTTCGAATTGTTCCGGCACAAACTTCGAGCGGATGCAGGTCATATAGACATCCACCTTGTTGCCGTTGCGCACGATCTTCTCCTCGCCCAGCTTCACGGCGGTCGGCGCCGGCTCGTAGGTTTGCACCACCTTGTCGGCCAGCGTCTGGCGGGGCACGAACACGGCGTCGTGGGGTTCCGGCAGTGAGGCGAAAGCCGCGACCAGGTGCATCTTCTCGCCGGAGATGTCGATCAACTCCTGCGACTCCGGCATGGCCGGCCCCACCGGCAGATACATGCCCTTGCTGAGCTTGTTCAGCGAGATCAGCCAGTCGCCGCTGGGATAACTGGAGTCCGCGCCGGCCGCCTTGGTGTGGCCGACGTTGTAGTGGACATCGACACGGTCCACGATGTAAGTGGGGTCGCCTTTGATGGCTTTCTCGATGTTCCACTTCACGATCTGGGAGTCGATGAAGAGAGAGGTGTAAGCATTGCCCCGGCCGTCGAACGTGGTGTGCAGCGGGCCGAGACCGACTTCCGGCTCGGCGACCACCTTGAGCGTGTGCGCGTCGATGATCGTGACGGTAGGCGAGAGCTTGCCGCTGGCCAGAACGTATTTGCCATCGGGCGTGACGTTGCAGCCGTGGGGATTCTTCGGCACCGGGATGAGCGTGAGCAGCCCCGGCGCGTCCTCCGGTTTGATTACGGGAACGCCTTTGACGCGCGTAAAATTGCCGTCCGCCAGTGCCTTCTCCGCCAGCGGTACGTCGATGGCGACAACCGCATCGCGGTCGCGCTCGATCATGCCTTCGCTGGTGACGGCGTTCTCGGAGTTATACATGGTGGAGAAAACGTAGCGGCCGTCCTTGCCCGAACTGGCAATGTCCGCGTTGCCGACGAACATGACCTCGAACCGGGTCTCCAAGGATTCGCCGTCGAGGAACGCGATGAGCGAATGGTACTTCGTCGCGTCCGTCGAGTCTGCCAGATCGTGCTCCAACTCACCGTTCACGAAGACGTATTTGCAGGACGGCAGGTAGGCGGCGAGACCGTGCGCGCCTTGAATGTTCGACACCCGCTTGATCACCGCGGTTTCGAAGGTGCGGAGATCGATGCGCGCCACCCGGCCGTTGGCCTTGTCGTTGATCCATAGCCAGCGCCCGTCGTAGCGGCCCTCCGTCTGGCTGAGCACCGGATGGTGGGTGTCGCCCCACAACGGACCGGTCTCGTGCAGGCGCCGGTAGCTTTCCGAGCCGGGATTGTTGGCGTAACCCAGCCCGGCACGCGGTTCGAAGATCGGGATTTCCTTGAGGAAGCGACACGACGGAATGCCATAGACAAAGACGCTGCCGCTCTGGCCGCCGCTGAGGAACGCGTAGTAGTCGTCCAGCTTGCCCGGCGCGACATAGACGCGCTCGGCATCGGAAACCTGGCGTGTACCGCCCTTTTGCGGTTGAGGACGGGAGCCGGAGTCGCAGGCGGTGAAGGTCAGCGCCAGGACCGCCGCGAAAGTGGGAGTGAGGATGTCATTCATGAGAGCAAACTCAATGGGACTGCAAGGGTGGCGTCAGTTCGGAGCGGGCTTCGCGTCTTCCACGAACAACGTGCCGTTCATGAGCGGGTGCAGTTTGTCAGTGGAGCATTGCGTGGCGCAGTAGAACGTGAACTTGCCGGCGCGGTCGGCGCGGAATATCGCGGTCTTGGGCGCGCCCACCATCGCGCCGTTGATGAAAGCCACCTCGTCGTAGCTGCTGATGGCGAAACCGTGGCCGGCGCCCAGGCCGTTGTCAGTCGGTTCGAAGGCGACTTCCACGATCTGGCCCTTCTGCACGTGGATTTCATCCGGCAGGTAATGCCAGGCGCGCTCGGTGAGCTTGATCTTGATGTCCGGCGCGCCGAGTACTTCGCGATTCCTGAAGCCTTGCGAGGCCCGCGCCACCGGCACCACGGGGGGCTTGACCAGCGTTTCCACGTAGTAGGCCAGCCTCCACGCATCCGCCCTGGACATCGCACTCTCGAAGCTTGGCATCGGCGTGCCGTCGAAGCCGGTCAGGAAACCGCGGACGACCTCTCGGGTGGCGTAACCGGCCTTGAAGCCGCTCGGCTTGGAGAAATCCCGCGCGGGAATGTGCTGGCCGGTGTCGTCCGTCAGGCTCAACGCGGAAGGACCATCGCCCTGCCCTGAGGCTCCGTGGCAATTGTAGCAGCCCATCTTGGTGTAAAGGGCTCTGCCGTCGGCGATGGCCGCTTCATTGCGCGGCGGTGGATCGCCCAACTGCACCAGGGTTGTGCGGTCTTCCTTCGGATCGGCAAAGCGCGGTGAGAGGGTCTTCACGTACTCCACCACCGCCCAGCGGTCCGTCTCGTTGAGCAGGTAGCGCCACGGCGGCATCGGCGTGCCGGCAAGCCCGAGCGAGACGGCGCGGAACAGATCGGCGTCCGTGGGCAGATTGCCCGTGGGCGTGCTGCGGAGACGGTAGTGGGCCTGGGTGAAATCGCGCGGGCGCGGGACCAGGAAGTTGCTGCACACGCCGTGGCCGTCGCCTTTGGCGCCGTGGCAGGCGGCACAGTTCTGGTCGAACGCCTGCCGGCCGCGGGCGAGAAATTCGGCCGTGACACCGGGCTTCGCCGGCACCGGGTAGTCCGAGAAGGTCACCGACGCGATGGCGGCAACGGCGGGTGACGGCGGAGGCTTGGGGGCGGCGACTGATTCCGTGGGGGTCGGTTGCCGGCCACATCCGGAGGACAACAGCAACAGGCTCGGACCCGCCCAGAGAAGACGCTTCATTGTCACGCCCTCCACTCTAGGGGGAGCGCAGCCACGGTTCATTGATGCAGATCAATCGTTCTAATCGCCACATTCGCCGGAATCCTTGAGGCGGTGCCGCGGCTTGCCGGCAATCCGGCCGCTCTCGGGAAAAACCCTTGGGAGCACGCGCAAACCGACATCGAGCCAGCGGCGGAGCGTCTCACGCGGGAAGTCGGTCCGACACCAGCAAACATCCGGGATGCGAATGCGGATTTAAGGTTTGCTCACGTCCGTCGAACGCGTTAACAATGCGCCATGAAAGCACTTCGCACTTGCCCCACCCCCTGCACGACCGACGTGTCTCGTCGCGGCTTTCTGGGCACCGTGGCCGCCGCCGCCACGGCCTTGAGCCTGGAAGAACGCGCCCTGGCGGCGGCCGGTTCGGAGCCGCGGCCAGCGATCAAGCCTGTGGCCAAGATCGAGACCGGCAGGATTGGCAAGGTGGAGATCAGCCGGTTGATCTGCGGCGGCAACCTCATCGGCGGTTACGCCCACGCGCGCGACCTGATCTATGTTTCCTCACTCCTCAACCACTATTTCACCGACGAGAAGGTGATGGACACCTGGCAGATCTGCGAGGAGCACGGCATCAACACGATGATCGTCAACCCGGACAACGTGCGCGCGGTGAAATTGTTCCAGCGCTACCGCCAGGAACGTGGGGGCCGGATGCAGTGGCTCGCCCAGGCCGTGCCGGACGAGGAAAAGATGGACGAGGTGATCCAGCAGGCGGTGGACGACGCGGCCTCGGGTGTGTTCATTGTCGGCAACGTGGGCGACCGCTGGTCGTTCGACAAGCGCCTGGATTTGATCGGCCAGTTCATCGATCGGGTCCACCGGCACGGCGTCATCACCGGCGTGGCCGGGCACTCGATCGAAATGGTGGAAGCGGTCGAAGGCGCGCGCATCCCGGTGGACTTCTATATGAAGACGCTGCACCACAACAAGTACTGGTCCGCCCGCCGTCCGGACCAGACCAAGCCGGTGATCGAAAACTACGCCACCGACAACTATTTCGACCTGGACCCCGAGCGGACGATCGCCGTGATGCAGAAGATCCAGAAGCCGTGGATCGCCTACAAGGTGCTCGCGGCCGGCGCCATCGCACCCAAGGTCGGCCTCGATTTTGCCTACCGCAACGGCGCCGACTTCGCCTGCGTGGGCATGTTCGATTTCCAGGTGGCGGAGGACGTGGCGCACGCGAACGACGTCATCGCCCAGTTGCCGGATCGCCGTCGGCCCTGGTGCGCCTGAGCGGCTTCGGGTCGCCGCTTGCGCCTCCGCGCGCTTGGCGGACAAGGATCCCGCGGCTATAAGGCGGGCGTGTCCGCGCCGCCGGTTTCCATCCTGACGCAACCCGTCACCGTCCTCCGGGGCGTTGGCTCCGAGCGCGCGGGCCTGCTGGCCAGGCTGGAAATTCGCACGGTCGAGGACCTGTTGTACCACCGCCCCCGTCGATACGAGGATCGCCGTCACTTTCGCCCGATCGGCCAACTCGCCATGGGTGAAGCCGTGTTGACCGGCGGACGCGTCGTCGCCGCCGGCACCAAACGCTGGAAACAACGCAGCCGCTCGCTCTTCGAACTCATCCTCGAGGACGGCACCGGCCGGCTGCATTGCCGGTGGTGGAACCTGCCGTTCATGGAAGATCAGTTCCGGATTGGCGACGAACTGGTCGTCTTCGGCAAGGTGCGCTCGCTCAAGCCGCGGACCATCGACCATCCGGAAACCGAAGTCGTCGAGGGCGGCGAAGAGCGCTCGATCCACATCGGCCGGATCGTGCCGCTCTATCCGCTCACGGAAGGTTTGACTCAGCGCTGGCTGCGCGGGCTGATCTGGCGGGCGTTGGCGGCGGCGGAGCCGCAGATTGTCGAGCCGTGGCCGGAACTCGAATCCATAGGGCGCCTGCCTCGCGCCCGCGCATTGCGGCTCCTCCACTTTCCGGAAAACGACGGCGAGGCCGAAACCGCCCGCCGGCGGCTCGCATTGGACGAATTCATCGAACTGCAACTGGCCATCCAGCGCCGGCGCCGCGCGCTCCAAACCAAAGCGAAGGCGCTGCCGTGCGGCGGCGATAACCGCCTGATCAAACCGTTCCTCGCCCGCCTTGGCTTCAAGCTCACCGAGGCGCAGACGCGCGTGCTCCGCGAAATCCGCGCCGACCTCGCCGGCCCGCACCCGATGCGACGGCTGCTCCAGGGCGACGTCGGCTCGGGCAAAACCGTGGTTGCCGCCTGCGCCGCGTTGATGGCGCTCGAGAGCGGTTTCGACGTGGCGTTCATGGCGCCCACCGAGGTGCTCGCCGGCCAGCAGTTCGAACGGTTCCGCGCCTGGTTCGAGCCGTTGGGCGTGGCGGTCGAATTACGCACCGGCAGCCGCAAAACGGATGACGCCGGCGGCCCGACCTTGTTCGCGCCCGCTTCAGCGCCGCGCGATACGCGGCCGGTCACGCTCTGGGTGGGCACGCACGCCTTGCTCGAACCCACGTTCGCGCCGGACAAGCTGGGATTGGTGATCATCGACGAGCAGCACAAGTTCGGCGTGGCGCAGCGCGAGCAACTCGTTCGCAAAGGTCGCTACCCGCACCTGCTGGTCATGACCGCCACGCCCATCCCGCGCACGCTGGGTCTGACGCTTTACGGCGACCTCGACGTGTCGGTCATCGACGCGTTACCGGCCGGACGCGGCAGTCTGCGGACGTTCGTTCGCGGGGCGGATCGGCTGCCCAAGGTCTGGGAGTTCGTCCGCGACCAACTGCGTCAGGGGCGACAGGCGTTCGTCGTTTATCCGCGCGTTGAGGACGCCGATCTGGCCGCCGGCACCAAAGCCGTGCTGGCCGAGTTCGAGCGGCTGAAAACCGCATTGGCACCGCATCAGCTCGGACTGTTGCACGGCCGGATGCCCGCCGAGGAAAAGGACCGGGTGATGGCTGACTTTCGCGCGAACCGGTTATCGGCGCTCGTCGCGACGTCGGTCGTCGAGGTGGGCGTGGATGTGCCGAATGCGAACGTGATGGTGATCGAAAGCGCCGAGAGCTTCGGTCTCGCGCAACTGCATCAGCTCCGGGGCCGCGTGGCGCGCAGCCCGCATCCGGCGTACTGCATCCTCGTCGCCGCCGCGAAGACCGCCGAAGCGCGGCAGCGCCTCCAGGTGCTCGCCGAGACGAACGACGGCTTCCGCATCGCGGAGGCGGACCTGGCTCTGCGCGGGCCGGGGGAATTGCTGGGCCAGGCGCAGAGCGGCCTGCCGCAGTTTCGCTTCGGCGATCTGGCGCAAGACTTCGCCCTGATCGAACAGGCGCGCCAACTCGCGGCGCGACTGCTGGTCCAGGGTTAGCCACCGGCCGCCCTGGTACCGTTCAAGACGGACCCTGAAGTGCCAACGGGCGCGGTGCCGTCATGGCCACTCGCGTGCTAAACCGCTCGCAAACGGTGCGGGGGCGTGCGGCGCGATCGTTTCTCGATTCACGGTCCCGGCGCAGACTTCTGTCCGGACGGGGACGGACAACCACTTGACGCCCACCCGGCGCGGGCCTCATTTTGGCCGCCGCGGGTTGAGGTGCCGGCACCCGGCCCGTTCGGAGATCGTGTCATTGTCAGCCAGCTATCATGAGCCACATCATTTACCCGCGCAGCCCCCGCGAAACGATGAACGGGTGGGTGCACCTGCCCCGTTTTATCGACAAGATCCGCCTGCACCTCGCCGGCAAACTCCATCCGGACTACGAGGCGAATTTTACCAAAGGATTCGACGGTCGCTGGCTCGCCGCGGCGGGGGTGGAAGCCGCGGAGTTCGTCGAGCTGGTGAAACACACCCTGACCGACGGCGAGGTGTCGGACTGGGTCCGGCAGCACGTGAAGAAGAGCGACGCGGACAAACGCGCCTTCGCGGCGTCGGTGCTGGAGTACCCCGGGGCGGACGATGCCGCCGGGCGCGAGCGCCTGCGCCTGCGCAAGGAACAGGCCGGATTCGCGCACCGCGACGATGTGCGCACCTTCGTGGACCTCATTGACGCGGACGAACGGCGGATTTGAGCGGTCTTTCGTTTCCTCGCCTGCCGGGCGGGAAGTTCCTGGCCAATGCGGGTACACCCTTCATGGCATTCGAGTTGACCGAGCGTTTCCTCGCCGACACCGCCGGCTGGGAGGCGATGAAACAGGCGCGCGGCCTGCTGGCGACGGGCAAGGTGCTCAGTTCCAACTGGACGCCGCCCGTGCTCAAAGGCGTCGTGCAGGAAGGCACCGTCGCTTACCGGGCGGGGCTGGTGATCCGGAGCGAGCGCGACCTGGAGAATCTCTGCACCTGCCGGGCGTCCCGGGAGTGGGGCATGTTTTGCGCGCACTCGATCGCGGTGGGCCTGCACCACCTCAAACGCGTGACCGCCGAAACGGCGGCCGCGGCGCCGCCCAACCGCCTCCCCGCCCCCGCCCGCCCGACCAAACCCCGGTCGCCCGGCCGGCGACTGGTCCGCGCCGAGGCCGAGACCGCCGGCGTGCCCGCGACGATCTTCGTCATCCTGCCGCCGAACCTGGCCGCCGCGCTCGAGCGGGGCAAAGCGATGCTGTGCTTCGAAGGCGAATGGCCTGGTGGGCGCGCGCCGCTCAACGCCCTTCCCGCGAGCCAGCCGTTTCGGTTTTCGGCGCAGGACACGGCGCTGCTGGACGCCATCGAACTCCTGGCCGGCGGCGACACGCCGGCGATGCTCCTGATCGGCACGCGGGATTTCGCGGCGTTGCTGCCGCTCCTGGCAGATCATCCGCGCGTGACGCTGGGCAGGTCCGAAGCGGTCACCGTCAGCGCGGCGCCCTGGCCGTTGCCGCTGAGAGCCACGCTGGAGCCGAACGGCGAAATCGTGCTGGCGCTGAAGGCCGAGGGCCGGCCGCCGTTGGTGATCGAGCCAGGCTGGGTTTGGCAGAACCGCACGTTCCAACCGTTGTCGCTGCCAGAGTCGTGCCAAGCAGCGCTGCGCGGACCGGTGCGATTCAAGCGGTGCCAGGTGCCCCCGTTTCTCAGCGCCGACTGGCCGCGACTGCAGGCCGCGGGCGGCGTCGAAGCGAATTTTCGGCTCGAGGATTTCACGCTCGAACCGCAGGCGCCGCGTTTCTTGCTGCACCTGACCGGCGGTCTGGCGCAATTGCACGCGCAGCTCCAGGGCGCTTATCGCGGCAGCATCGTGACCGTGGGCGTGACCGCGGCCGAGGCGGGATTCTGGCTGCCCGATCCCGACTCGCCGGTGCGGTACTCCACGCGCGATCTGGCGGCCGAGCGCGCGGCACTCGGCCGGCTGTTGCGGGCCGGATTCACCGGGCCGGACGACCAGGGCCGCCACCGGTTGCTCGGCGAGAACGCGGTGCTCAACTTCCTGGCCCGTGACTTTCCGCGGCTCCAAAAGGAATGGGCGGTGACGCTCGAAGAACGCCTCGAACGCACCACGATGCCCAAACTCGAACGGATCGAACCGCGGTTTGAAATCACGTCGTCGGGCGTGCAGTGGTTCGACTTCGGCGTGGCCTTCGAGACCCGCGACGGCCAGAAATTCGCGCCGGCCGAGATCCAACGGCTGCTGCTTGCGGGTCAGAGCCACGTCCGCCTCCGCAATGGGAGGACCGCGTTGATCGACACGGGGGCGGTCGAGGAGTTGCAGCAGGTGTTGCTCGATTGTGCGCCGGAACAGCAGGCCGGGCGCTATCGGCTGGCGCAGACGCAGGCCGGATTCCTCGAAGCGACCCTGACGCAACTCGGTTGGCAGGCGAAGGCGCCCGGGGCCTGGCGCGACCGGGCCCGGCAGCAGGCCGGCGAGGTGGCCCGCGAATGCCCGCCGCTCGGCGATCTCGAACCGGTGCTGCGTCCGTACCAAAAGCAAGGCGTCGCCTGGCTGCAGTTTCTGCGCGAGAACGGCTTTGGCGGCATCCTCGCGGACGAAATGGGCCTGGGCAAAACGCTCCAGACGCTGGCGTTTCTGCGGAGCACGCGCGCGCTGGCGACGGCACCCGCGCTGGTCGTCTGCCCCACCAGCCTGGTGTTCAACTGGGTGGCGGAGGCGCAGAAGTTCACGCCGGAACTCAAGGTGCTGGCCCTGCACGGTCCGGACCGGCACGCGCTCTTCGACCGCGTCGGGCAAAGCGACCTGGTAGTCACGAGCTACGCGCTGATCCGGCGCGACGTCGAGCGGTATCGTGGCTGGAGTTCGACACCGTGGTGCTCGACGAAGCCCAGCACATCAAGAATCGCCAGACCCAAAACGCGCAGGCGGTGAAGGCCATTCGCGCGCCGCACCGGCTCGTGCTGACCGGCACGCCGCTGGAGAACTCGGTGCTCGATCTGTGGTCCATCTTCGACTTTCTCATGCCGGGCTATCTCGGCGCGGCCAAGGACTTCCGCGAGCGTTACGAACTGCCGATCACGCGCGAAAAGAACGCGGATGCGCAAGCGCGGCTCGCCCGGCGGCTGCGGCCCTTCTTGCTGCGGCGGCTGAAGCGCGACGTGGCGAAGGACCTGCCCGCGAAGCTCGAGCAGGTCTCGTTCTGCGAACTCACGGACGACCAGCGGGCGGTCTATCGGCAAGTGATCGAGGCCAGCCGGCAGGAAGTCCTGGCCGCCGAGCCCGGCTCCGGCAAATCCCGCATGGTCGTGTTGAACGCGCTGCTGCGCCTGCGCCAGGTGTGTTGCGATTTGCGCCTGCTCAAGCTCGAAAACGCCGACCCCACCACCGCCTCCGGCAAGCTGGATTTGTTCGGCGAACTGCTCGAGGAAATCCTCGACGGCGGCCATCGCGTGCTGGTGTTCAGCCAGTTCGTCAGCATGTTGACCTTGCTGCGCGCGGCGCTCGAAGCCGAAGGCGTGGAGTTCGGCTACCTCGACGGCTCGACCACCGATCGGGCCGCGGTGGTCACGCGGTTCCAGCAGACGCAGGTTCCGGTCTTTCTCATCAGCCTCAAGGCGGGCGGCGTGGGGCTGAACCTGAGCGGGGCCGACACGGTGATTCATTTCGACCCGTGGTGGAATCCCGCCGTGGAAGACCAGGCCACCGACCGCGCGCATCGCATCGGCCAGACCCGCGTGGTGACCAGCTACAAACTCATCGCGCGCGGCACGGTCGAGGAGAAGATTCTCCAGTTGCAAAGCCGCAAGCGGGAGATCATCCAGGCTACGCTCGGCAGCGAAGAAGGCCTGGTGGCCGCGCTGAGTTGGGCGGACATCCAGGGACTGTTCACGGATTGACCGGCAAATTTCCGGGCGACGCGGCGCCGGTCAACCGCCAGACTGCGAGACCCAACATGACTGCCTCCGAAACCCTTCCCACCCGTCGCCGTTCGCGCTGGCGCTGGCTCGCCTACGTGGGGCTGCTCGCCGCGCTCCTGGCTGCGTCCCGGTACTTCCACGCGCCAGACCGACTTCGGCAGGCGCTGGATTGGATCGGCGGCCTTGGCGTCTGGGGACCGGTCATCTTCGCCGCGATCTATGTGTTGTCCGCGGTCTTGTTGGTGCCGGGCTCGGTGCTCGCGCTGGGCGCGGGCGCGGTGTTCGGCCTGGTCCGCGGCACCGTGATCGTCTCCCTCGCCTCCACGTTGGGGGCGACCTGTGCGTTTCTGGTGGGACGTTATCTGGCGCGCGAGGCGGTGGCGCGGAAGATTGCCGCCTATCCGAGATTCGTCGCCATCGAGCGGGCGGTGGCGGCCGAAGGCTGGAAGATCGTGCTGCTGACGCGGCTTTCGCCCGTCTTTCCTTACACGCTCTTGAACTACGCCTTCGGTCTGACGCCGGTGAAGCTGGGCCACTACGTGCTCGCTTCGTGGATCGGCATGTTGCCCGGGACCGTGATGTATGTGTATGGCGGCACGCTGGCCCAGGCCGTGGCGGGCGACCGTACGCGCAGTGCCGGCGGGTGGGCGCTGTACTCCGTCGGGCTGTTGGCCACCGTGGCCGTAACGCTGTTCGTCACCCGGCTCGCGCGGCGGGCACTGGCCGAACGCGGTCAGCGGTAAGCCGGCGAACGTCGTCGCGCGCGGATCGAATCCGAGTTAGTGCTCGCGTGGCCTGCGTGCGCCCGCTAGCCTCCGGGCGATCCTTGGCGCGGCAGGGCTGTCACCGCGCCACGGTTTGACGCATGAAGTACCGGTGGGAGCTCGCCCCCGCTCAACCGCTCCTGGCAAACCGCCTGGAGCGGGAGCTGGGTGTTTCCCCCCTGCTGGCACAGTGCCTGGTCAACCGCGGGCTCGAAGCGCCCGCCGCCGCCGCCGGTTTCCTGCGACCGCGGCTGAAACACCTCGCCGATCCGGACCGCATCCCCAACCTGAACCGCGCGGTCGAACGCTTGTGGCAGGCCCGCGACGCCGGCGAACCGCTGGTGATTTTCGGCGATTACGACGCCGACGGCGTCACCGCCACGGCGTTGTTGCTGCAAGTCCTGCGTCCGCTCGGCTGGCAGGTGGAGGCGTACCTGCCCCACCGGCTCGACGAAGGCTACGGCCTGACCCGCGACGCGGTGGCGAACTGTCTCCAGCGCTTCCCGGTCCGGCTGCTGCTGGCGGTGGACTGCGGCTCCACGGCCGTGGAAACCATCACGTGGCTGAACGGGCAGGGCGTGGACGTGATCGTGCTCGACCATCACCAGGTCACGGATCCGCCGCCGCCGGCGCTGGCGCTGGTGAACCCGCAGCTTGGCCCGGACGGTTCGGAGGGAACCCGGGAACTGTGTTCGGCCGGCCTCGCCTTCAAGCTGGCCCACGGCCTCGTGCGCCGCGGCCGGGCGCAGAATCGGGAGGCGGCCGAACGTTTCGATTTGAAGCCGCTGCTGGATCTGGTGGCGCTGGGCACGATCGCCGACCTCGTGCCGCTGACGGGCGAGAATCGGATGCTGGTGACCGCCGGCCTGGAGCGCCTGAACGGCCGCGCGCGGCCCGGGGTGCGCGCGTTGGCGGAGGTTGCCGCGGTCAAGGGTGACATCCGCCCGTGGGAGGTCGGCTTTCAGCTCGCGCCGCGCCTCAACGCCGCCGGCCGGCTCGAAGACGCCACCGAGGCGCTGGAGCTCTTGATGGCCGAGGACGCCACCCGTGCCGCGGGCCTCGCCCAGGCGCTCGACGCCCGCAACGCGGAACGCCAGAACCTCGAACGGGGCATCGCCGATGAACTCATCGGCGCGCTGCGGGCGCGGTTCGATCCCGCCCAGGACTTCGTCATCGTCGAGGGCCAGCTTCTATGGCATGTCGGCGTCGTGGGCATCGTGGCCTCCCGGGTGTTGCAGGAGTTCTACCGGCCGACGGTGATCCTGGGCGGCGACGGCCACGAATGGCGCGGCTCGGGTCGCAGCATCGAAGGGTTCGACCTGGCGGCGGCGTTGCGCGGATGCGACGACCTGCTGGTGCGGCACGGCGGTCACGCAATGGCCGCCGGCCTGACGGTGCGTCCGGAGAAGGTGCCCGCCTTGCGGGTCCGACTGAACGAACTCGCGCGCCGCTCGCTGCGACCCGAACAGTTGCGCCCGGCCTTGCGCCTCGATGCCCTCGTGCCGCTCGCACAACTCATCGAGCCCTGCCTGGAGGAATTGAGCCGGCTCGAGCCGTTCGGCCAGGGCAACCCGGTGATTCAGGTCGTGATCCCGGGTCTGCGCCATCGGCGGCCGCCGCAGCGCGTCGGCCGCGAGCAACAGCACGCGAAGTTCTGGGTCGGTCAGGACGGACCCGCGGTGGAGACGGTTTGGTGGAGCGGCGGCGACAAACCCTGGCCCGAGGGCCGGTTCGACCTCGCCGTCGTGCCGCAGATGAACGAGTACCGCGGCAACCGGCGGGTCCAACTCCGGCTGCTCGACTGGCGGCCCGCGGCGGCGGTGGGGCCCTGATTCCACGGTGGCGTCCGGGATTCAACCGGGTGGCCGCGCCGCCGGGTTCAGACTGGTGACAGCGCCGCCGCGTTCAAATCGGTGGCGGCGCCGCTGCGTCGGCGCCGGTCGCCGGGGCGCACCCACCTCCGCCCGACCAGGCCACGACCTCCGGCGGCTGATTTCTTGACGGCGCCGACCCCGGTCGCCATGTTGAACCGGCCCCAAGAGCAAACCAGATATGGCGTTACTCCCGGCACGACTTTCGTTTGCGACCTCCGGCGACGCCGCGTGTTATCGCGTGGCCGGCAAGCCCTCGTTGGATTTGTCGAACTCCCTCCGCCTGTCCGCCGAGCGTCTGCTCGCGACCGGTCATCGCCACTTCGTGCTCGATCTGGCGGCGTGCCCGTCGGTGGACAGCACCTTCATCGGCGTGTTGTTGTTCATCTGGAAAGGTGCCCGCAAGGCCGTGCCGTCCGGCGGCGTCTGTCTCCTCCATGCCGGCGACCTTGTGCGCCATCAGTTGGATTCGCTGGGGGTGCTGGAACGCTTCGACCTCGCGACCGTGGATCCGTCGGGCGTGCATTTCCAGGAGCTGGACGTGGCCGCGGCCAGCAAGGCGGCCACCACCTGGGTGTGTCTCAACGCGCACCGCGACCTCATCGAGGCCAACCCGGCGAACGCCGCGAAATTCCAGGACGTGGTGGAATACCTCGAAGAGGAAGCGCGCCGGCCGGCCGGTCCGGCGGGCCTCTGAACCGGGCGCTCTCCGCCGCCGCCCGGGCTCAGCGGATCGGTTGGTGCAGGATCACCTGGGCTTGCGGCTTGGTGCGGACGCGGAGGTTGAGGACTTCCACGAAGACGGAGAAGGCCATGGCGAAGTAGATGTAGCCCTTGTTGATGTGCTGGCCGAGACCGTCGGCGACCAGCACCACGCCGATCAAGAGCAGAAAACTCAACGCCAGCACCTTGAGCGTCGGGTGCCGGTCGATGAACCGGCTGATGTGGCCGGAGAAGAACAGCATGAACCCCACGGCGATCACCACCGCCGCAATCATCACCCCCACCTGCCGCGCCATGCCCACCGCGGTGATGACCGAATCGAGCGAGAAGACCACGTCGAGCAGGAGGATTTGCACGATCACGCTGGCAAAGGTGGGCGGAATCCGGCGGCTGACATGGCCGTCCTCGCCTTCGAGCTTCTCGTGAATCTCCTTCGTGGCTTTGGCGATCAGGAACAAACCGCCAGCCAGCAGGACCAGGTCGCGCCCGGTGAACGCGTGCCCGAACAGGCTGAACAGCCCCGCCTGCAGGCTCATGATCCAGGTGATGCTGAGCAGCAGCAGAATCCGCGTGATCAACGCCAGGCTCAGGCCCAATCGGCGGGCCTTCTCGCGCTGCGTCTCGGGCAGTTTGCCGGCCAGGATCGCGATGAACACCACGTTGTCGATGCCCAGGACGATCTCGAGCACGGTCAGCGTGATCAGGGCGATCCAGATCTCAGGCGAAAACAGCCAGTCCATATACGCGATTGAAGCGACGCCGGGACGCGAGTCAACGCAGATTGGTTTTGAAGAAGCTGACCGCGCGTTGCCACAGCCGCTCGGTCGCCTCGGCGTCCGGCACCATGTGCGTGAAGCCGACCAGCGGCAGGACCTCGAAGGGCTTGCCGGCGCGGAACAGCGCGTCCGTCAGCTTGAGCGTGTGGCGGAAGAAGACGTTGTCGTCCGCCGTGCCGTGGATGAGCAGCAACGGCACGCGCAGGTGCGGCGCGTCTTCGATCAGCGAGTTGCGCCGGTACACCGCATCGTGCGCATCCGCCGGCACGCCCAGATAGCGCTCGGTGTAGTGCGTGTCGTAATCGTACCAGTCCGTCACCGACGCGACCGCCACCGCCGCCTTGAACACGTCCGGCCGGCGCAAGACCGATTGCGCCGCCAGGTACCCGCCGAACGACCAGCCGAACATGCCCACGCGCTCGAGGTCCATCTCCGGGAACCGCCGCCCCAGGGCCTGCACGCCCGCCACCTGGTCCGCGAGCGGTACCTCGCCGAAT
Source organism: uncultured bacterium (assembly GCA_963735925.1). Taxonomy (GTDB): domain Bacteria; phylum Verrucomicrobiota; class Verrucomicrobiia; order Limisphaerales; family J093; genus DSVZ01. The sequence goes on along the minus strand of CAVTMT010000010.1, from coordinate 738,252 downwards.
TTCTGATAAATCGCGCGCTCCCAATCGCGACCCCGTCCCGGGGTGCCGCGGCCGTCCACCGACACCACGATGAACCCCTGGTCGGCAAGCCATTGGTCGAGCAACTGGCCGCTCAATGCCGCCGTCACCATCAGCGCCTGCGGACCGCCGTAGACGTGGACGAGCACCGGGTACTTCCCGCCCGCCGCGAACGCGCGCGGCCGGATCAGCTTCGTGTGAAAGCCGGCTCCCTCGCCGACGGTTGGCATTTCGACGTGGGGGATGAACGGCGGTTCCTCGGCCACCGACGGCAGTTCCGCCACCGGCGAACCGTCCGCGCGGCAAACCCAGGTCTTCGTGGGACCGTCGAGCGAAGCGATCGTGTGGACATAAAGGGTGTGATTCTTCGCGAACGTGGCGTTGTGCTGGCTCAGGCGGCCCGCCGTCAGCGAAATCAGGTCGCCGCCGGCCAGCGGCACACGGTACAGGTGGGATTGTCGCGGATCCCGGCTGGCGCGGTAATAGACCCGCCCCGCGGTTTCGTCCACCGAGACCAGGCCCTGATAGCCCTCGCCCGGCGGAACCAAGATCCGGTCCAGCTCCCCGCTCGCGGAGCGGAGTTCGAGTTGCCAGGCCCCGGCGCGCTCGCTGGTCCACAGAAACCCGCTGCCGTTCGCGAGCCACCGCGGCATTTGGGGGTCCAGGTTCACCCAGGCCGGGTCGCGTTCGATGAGCAGGACCTGGGTGGCCCCCGTCTTTGGGTCGGCGCGCAGGGCCGCGAGTTCCCGCTGGTCGCGGGTTTGCACCGTGACCGTCAATCCGCCGCCCATGGACCAATCCACCCGCGCCAGGTACGGATAGCGGGTGGCGTCCCAGTTGACCCAGCGCGTCTTGCCGCCGCGGGCGGACACCACGCCCAGCCGCGCCTTCACGTTCGCCTTGCCGGGGCGCGGATAGTACTGGCCATGCGCCGGCTGACCGGGCTTGGCCGGATCGGCGACGAACCATTCCTCCACGCCGCGGGCATCCGCTTCTTCGTAGGCGATGAATTTTGCATCCGGCGACCACCACCAACCGCTGAACCGGTCCATTTCCTCCTGCGCCACGAATTCCGCCAGACCGTGCGTGACCGCCTCGGTCCCGCCCGTCGTCACCGCCCGCTCGCGGCGTTTCGCCAGGTCATAGACGCGGACGTCCTGATCCAGCACGTACCCGACGGACCGGCCGTCCGAGGAAAGCTTGGGATCCACCAGCGTCCCCTCGCCGGTGTTGAGTTCGGTGGCGGTTCCGCCACGCCGATCGTACTCGTAGAGCTTTCCGCCGAGGCTCAGCAGCAGACGCGAGCCGTCCTGGGAAACCTGGAAGTCGGTGAAGCCACTCACGGTCACGCGCATCCGCTCGCGCCGGGCCTGCTCGGCGGCGGACAGCGTCTCCGCGCCGCCGCCCAGGAGTTGGTCCGGCGTGACCAGTTCGCGGGTCTGGCCGGTGGCGACATCGAACTCGAAGAGGCCGAGCCGCGGCGTGCGGGGCTGCGCGCGCAGAAACAGCACGGCCTGGCCGTCAGGCGTGGGCTGGGCCTTGACCGGCAGGCCCAACGACCAGCCGCGGGTCTCGGCCAGGTCACGCAGAAAATGGTCGGTCGTGTCGGCGGCGATCAGACGGTTGACGCCGCCGAAGAGCAGCAACATTCCAAGCGCGGCGCGGCGGGCGGCCCGAGGCGAAATCGGCATGGGTAGAACTTTGCTTGCCTGCCCGGCTGCGGGCAAGCCGGACCTCGGGGCGGCAGGCCGGAGCTGGTTTGACGGCCCACGCGCACCGCGGCACTCTGCGCCGTGCACCGATTCCTCCGCAGCCCGCTGTCCGCAGGCCTGGTCGCGCTTTCGCTGCTCGCGCCGATGGCGCTGTTCGCAGCCGACGATTACGTGCCGGGGCCGGATTCGCAGCCCCAGCCCGGCGGGCCGCAAGGCCACGTGTTCCACGGCGTGTTCGACCACAGCCAGGTCTTCCCCGGCACGACCCGTGATTACTGGGTCTATGTGCCAAAGCAGCTCGACGCCGCGAAGCCCGCGCCCGTCATGATTTTCCAGGACGGTCTCCAGTACAGCGCCACCAACGTGTTCAACAACCTGATCGCGCGGAAGGAACTCCCGCCGCTGGTCGGCGTGTTCGTGATGCACGGCCGGGTGAAGGCAATCGCGCCGGACGCGCTGGACCGGTTCAACCGCAGTTACGAGTACGACGGCCTGGGCGACAGTTACGCGCGGTTTGTTCTGGACGAGTTGCTGCCGTTCGTCGCTGCCCAGCACCACCTCAACCTCTCCACGAACGGCAATGACCGCGCGATCGCCGGCGCCAGCAGCGGCGCCATCTGCGCCTTCACCGCGGCGTGGGAACGGCCCGACGCCTTCCGGCGCGTGTTCAGCAGCATCGGCACTTACGCGGGCCTGCGCGGTGGCAACGATTATCCTACGTTGATTCGCAAGACGGAGCCGAAGCCGATCCGCATCTTCCTCCAGGACGGCGCCAACGATTTGAACATCTACGGCGGTGATTGGTGGATGGCGAACCAGGAGATGGAGCGCGCGCTCGTCTTCGCCGGCTACGACGTGGCGCATGTCTGGGGCGACGGCGGCCACAACGGCAAGCACGCCACCGCGATCTTCCCCGAGGCTGTGCGCTGGCTCTGGCGCGACTGGCCGGCGCCCATCGTCGCCAACCCGGAGCGGAAATCGAAGGCGCCGGTGGTTACGGACGTGCTGGCGTCCGGCTCGGAGTGGCAACTCGTCAGCACCGGCCACGAGTTTACCGAAGGCCCGACCGCCAACGCGCGCGGCGAAGTCTTCTTCGTGGACATCCCCAAAAACCGCATTCACAAGGTCGCCCTCGACGGCACGGTGAGCGTGTTTGCCGAAGACACCGGCGGCGCCAGCGGTCTCAAATTCGGTCCGGACGGACGCCTTTACGCCTGTGCCGGCCGGCGCAAACAACTGGTCGCTTACGACGAAAACGCGAAGGCCAGCGTCATCGCCGATGGGCTCGATTCGAACGATTTCACCGTGACCCGCGCGGGCCGGTTCTACGTCACCGACCCGGATCACCAGCAGATCTGGCTGGTTCTGCCGGGCGGCGAGAAACGCGTGGTGGACAAAGGCGGCATTGGCTTTGCGAACGGCGTTTGCCTCACCCCCGACCAAAGCCTGCTGCTGGTGGCCGACACGCGCGGGCGTTTCGTCTTCAGTTACCAGATCCAGCCGGACGGCTCGCTCGCGCACAAGCAGCGGTACTTTTATCTCCACGTACCCGACGGCGCGAATGGCAGCGGAGCGGATGGCTTGTGCGTGGACACCGCCGGCCGGCTTTACGTGGCGACGGAGATGGGTGTGCAGTATTGCGACCAGGCCGGGCGCGTGAATGGCATCATCGCCAAACCGCGGAAGGCCTGGCTCGCGAACGTCTGCTTCGGCGGGCCGGATCTCGACGAGCTGTACGTGACGTGCGGCGGCGAGGTGTACAAACGCAAGACCCGCGTCAAAGGCGTGCTGAGCTTCCAGCCGCCGTTCAAGCCCGAGCCGCCGCGGCTGTAGTCGGCGCGCCGGATTCCGAACCGGCTTCGAGCGCCCACACCCCACGGGAACCGCGCCGAAGGCGAAAGCCAGCTCCAGCCGGTGGGGGACTGATGGGCTCGGCGGCGGTGTCAACCGCCGACCGTCAAGGCGTCCAGGTCGGCCAGGGCCAGCGGATCAACCCGGCGACATCCAGGTCGTTGAGGGCGGGATCGAATTGGAGCGCCGCTCCGGCAGTGAGCGAGGTCTGGCGCGGCTTGCAAGTCCCGAGCGCAGGCCGGCCTTTGCCGCCACGTTCGGGGCACGGGCGGGGGGAAGCGACGGGTCGCGGCACTCGCAGCGACCCCTCGTTCACGGCTTGGGCGCGGGGACCGCGGCCGGGACCTCCGCCACCCGTTTTTTGACGTCATTGAGCAGCTTGCGATAGCTGCCGGCACTGAGCAGGACCTTCCGATTCTCATCCTCGAACACCCGATCGCCCGCATCGCGAACCGAGTAGGCGGTGGCGATGAGCTGATAGTCGTTGTTGGCGCCCGGTTCGAACCGGACGCGGACTCGGTCCATGACCCCCTTGGATTCCCAGCTTCCATAGAGGATTTCCTGGCCGCGACCGCCGAGCTTCTGGAACGTCATCTCGCTGGCGGAGCTGGTGGTCAGCGAATACCCCGCCGCGTTGAACACCGCCGCCGTGGCCGCGCGGATGTTGTCAAAGGACGCCCCGCTGATGACCACGGATGCGTGCCCCCCGCCCGGGGACCGGCAGGCCGTCATCGTCAGCAGGGCCATCACGGCGAAACCGAGGCCTGCCAGCCACCGGGCCGAGGTCCAGGTCGGGGTGCAAAGTTGGGCGGATTGGTTGAACCACATATTGACGATCCTGAGCGGACCCGGGCAATTCGTCCAGCCTGCTCTGGGTGCCGTCTTCGCTACGAGACCCCGCTTAGTACCGGCTGACCCGCGCGCCGGCGGGTTGCCAAACCGCGGCTGGTTCCGGCCCGCCGGGGGCGGCCGCGAGCAGACACCCCATTCCCAGTGGCTGCCTGCCGGTGGGCCGCTCGCGCACGGGCTCCCGGTAATGGATCAACGTGATGAATTCCATAACTGAAAGCCTGACCTTTTTCCCTATACCCGGCGCGTAACCGCGTCGGTTAAGGTCCCAGGCGTTTCCGATCGCAGCAGGATTCGGCCGACGGTCCGGGTTCGCGGGTGCGCCGGTGGCAACCAGAACCGGAATGCTCGCACCGGGAGGCCGGGAACAACTGCAGCCGTCATGAAATACGAAACCCGACATTTCGCGTTCCCGAGCCGGTTGCGGGTGCACAATCCAATCCCAAGCGAATCCTGTTTCCCAGTTTGGCGGAGGCCCCTATGAAGACCACTCGTCGTTTCCTCGCACGGTTGCTCCTCGCGGCTGGCAGCGCCGCGCTCTTTACCGGCCAGGCGGCCGTCACCATCGACACCGACTTCTCCCTGGGTGCCGGTGACGCGTCGTTGGACGGCCAAGATGTGATTGTGGACCACGCCACGTTCACGGTGGCGGGCGCGCACAGCCTCGCCAGCCTCCAGGTGATCAACGGTGGCTTGGTGACCCACGATCCGGCGACCGATGGCCAGGCCGAACGCGCCCTGCGCCTGATGATTGCCGGGAGTGTCACCATCGACAGCAGCTCGCGGATCGATGCCAGCGGCAAGGGGTATGCCGTGGCCGGTTCGCCCGGTGCGGGCACGATGGGGAACTACGCCGGCGGCGGCGGCGGTCACGGGGGGCGCGGCCATCCCAGCGCCGGTATTCCCGGCCCGGGCGGACCGGCCTTCGGTTCGATCATCGCCCCCAACGAATGGGGCGGGCCAGGGGCCAACAGCGACAGCACGTCCACGCTGGTTCCGGGCGGTGGCCTGGTGCATCTCGAAGTCGGCGGGACCTTGACGGTGGAGGGCGCGGTGCGGGCAGACGGCGCCGCCGCGGCCATCAACAACCAGGGTGGGGGCGCGGGCGGCACGGTCTATCTCAAAGCCGCCACACTGCGGGGCGCCGGGACCATCTCCGCCAACGGAGGCGGAGGCGAATGGGTGGACGGCGGCGGCGGCGCCGGCGGTCGCGTGGCCCTGTTTTTCACGAGCAACCAGTTCACGGGCTCGCTTTCGGCCGTGGGTGCGGGCGGCGCCGGGGTGGGCGGCGCCGGGACCGTCTATCTCAAAGCAGGCACTTCAACAGGCGAACTGCGGGTGGTGAATGGCGCCCGGGGCGAATGGACGCCGCTGACTTCGCCCGTCGCCTTCAACTTGCTGCTGGATGGCTCCGCGGTCGCCTATCCCACCGAGCCGCTCACCGTGGGCACGGTGAATCTCGCCGGTTCGGCCTGGTTGACCCACGCCACCGGCAGCACGGGGCTGGTCGTGAATGCCTCGGGCAACCTGACCATCGGCAAGGATGCCGCCATCAATGTGGATGGACGGGGCTATCCGTTTGGAGGCAATCGCGGACCCGGAACAGGCGTGCGCGCGGACTGGGCCGGTACCGGTGCCGGCCACGGCGGCATCGGTGGGCACAGCACGACGGGAGTCGATGGGGGGGCGAATTATGACTCCCTCCTCCAGCCAACCGCGCTCGGCAGCCAGGGCGGGGATAGCAACGGTGGACCGGGCACCGCCGGGGGCGGGGCCATCCGCCTCCACGTCACCGGCACGCTGGAGGTGCAGGGCTGGCTCTCGGCGAGCGGCGCGGGCGCTCCTCCCGACAATGCCGGCGGCGGCTCCGGCGGCAGCATCTGGTTAACCGCCGGCACGCTGACCGGCGCCGGGAACATCGTGGCGAACGGCGGGCCCGGGGAATGGGTGGAAGGCGGCGGCGGGAGCGGCGGGCGCATCGCGCTGTACTTCACGAACAACCAGTTCACCGGCCCCGTCACGGTTTACGGCGGCGGCGGAGCGGAAAAGGCCGGTGCCGGGACGATTTATTCGAAGCGGGCAGCCGACGCGGTGGGCGACCTCCTCGTGGACAACGGAAACGTCTGGGGCAACTACACCCCGATCACTTCCCCGCAGGCCTTCCGCCTCACGCTTTCCGGACGGGCGGCTTCCTATCCGGAGGCGGCGCTCACCGTGGCCCGCTTCACCATGCCCGGCGAGGCGCTGCTAACCCATCTCACCGGCCAGTCCAACGTGAACCTCCACGTGACCGGCGACGCCACCCTGGCGGCCGGCGCCCGGTTCGCCGTCGATGGCCGCGGTTATCCGATCGGTGACGATCGCGGTCCGGGCACGGGCGCGCGTTACGACTGGGGCGGCTCGGGCGGCGGACATGGCGGTCTGGGTGGCCACAGCAGAAGCGGCGCGGTTGGGGGCGGGTATTACGGCTCGCTGCTCCAGCCGACCACCCTGGGCAGTCAGGGGGGAAACGCGGACGGGGGAGTCGGCACCGCCGGGGGCGGCGCCATCCGCCTGGTGGTGGAGGGCAAGCTGACGCTGGACGGCCGGCTTTCGGCCGACGGCGCGGGTGCCCCGCCTAACAATGCCGGCGGCGGGTCCGGCGGCAGCCTGTGGTTGACGGTCGGCTCGCTGTCCGGAGCCGGCACCATTTCCGCGAACGGAGGTCCGGGCGAATGGGTGGACGGCGGCGGCGGGAGCGGCGGGCGCATTGCGATTTACTACTCGGCCAAGGATTACACCGGTTCCCTCACCGCTTTTGGTGGCGCTGGGAATCAGCCGGGCGGGGCGGGCACCATCTACACCAAAGCCGCGGCCGGAGCCCAAGGCCACTTGCTCGTGGACAATGGCGGAAGCTGGGGCAATTACACCCCGCTCCAGGCGCCGGAAGTCCTCAGCACAACGTTGGCCGGCCGGGCCGTCGTTTATCCGGAAGCGGCCCTGACCCTGGCGCGCCTCGACCTGCCCGGTGAAGCCGTGCTGACGCAACTCACCGGCCAGTCCAACGTGAATCTCCACGTGTTGGGCGACCTCCTCATCGACACGAATTCCACCCTCAGCGTCCAGGGCCGCGGCTATCCCATCGGCGAAGAGCGCGGGCCGGGTGCCGGGTTGCGCGTGGACTGGGGCGGGTCGGGGGCCAGTCACGGCGGGTTGGGCGGCTCGAGTGGTAGCGGCGCGCGTCCGACCACGCCTTACGGCTCGATCCTGCAACCCACGCTGCTGGGCAGTCAGGGGGGCAACGCGGACGGCGGCGTGGGCACGGCCGGCGGGGGCGCGGTGCGTCTCACGGTGGATGGCACGCTCACCATAAACGGCCAACTCAATGCCGACGGCGCCGGCGCGCCACCGAACAACGCCGGCGGCGGTTCGGGCGGGAGCGTGTGGTTGACGGTCGCGAGACTCGCCGGCACCGGTGCGATCAGCGCCAACGGCGGGCCGGGCGAATGGGTGGACGGCGGCGGCGGCGGTGGCGGCCGGATCGCCGTTTACTACGGCGAAAACGCCTTCGCCGGCGCGATCACCGCCTATGGCAGCGGTGGCCATCAGCGGGGTGGGGCCGGTACGCTCTACACGCGGAAGCACGGCACCGCTTACGGACAACTCCTCGTCCACAACGGCGTTGCGTGGGGCAACTACACCCCCCTCGCTTCCCCCGAGGCCTTCCAGCTTGTGCTCGCCGGGATGGCGTACGTCTATCCGCTCGAACCGCTCACCGTGCGCGATCTGGAAGTGCGCACCAACAGCACGCTGACTCACCTGACCGGTCAGCCGCGTTGCGAAATCAATGTGCTCAACGACGCCCTCATCGCCGCCGGCGGCAGCATCGACACCGATGGCCGGGGGTATGCCTCCGGCACCGACCCGGGTCCGGGCGGGGGCGTCAAACTGGATTGCTGCGGCAGCGGGGGCGGGCATGGGGGCATGGGCGGCACGACGGCCGGCGGGGCAGTCGGCGGCGCGCCTTACGGCTCGATCACCGAACCGTTGGAACTTGGCAGCGCGGGCGGCGCCGGCAGCGGCGGCGCCGGGCCGGCCGGCGGCGGCGTGATCCGACTCACCGTCGTCAACACCCTTACCATTGATGGCCGGGTGAGCGTCAACGGCCTGAACGGCACCGCGGACAACTCCGGCGGCGGCTCCGGGGGCAGCATTTATCTCACGGCGCGAACCATCGCCGGCCAGGGCAGCCTCTTGGCCGACGGCGGCAGCGGCGAGTGGGTGGACGGCGGCGGCGGCGGCGGCGGACGGATCGCGCTCCACGCCAATACCATTTCCTTTGCGGGCGAAACCTATGCCCGGGGCGGCGGCGGGCATCAACGCGCCGGCGCCGGTACCGTGTACCGGCAAATCACTGGCGAGACCGGCGGTGTGCTGGTCCTCGACAACGGCGGAAATACCGGGGCTCTGACGCCGTTCGATGTGCCCCCGAAAACGCAATTGGTGTTGTCCGGCGGCTCCACCTTTTATCCCACCGGCCCCCTGAGCCTGGTCAGTCTGCAAATGAAACCGGGCGCCACGCTGACGCACATCAACGGACAGACCGGTCTGTCCGTGACCGTCGAGCAGGATCTGACGGTCGCCGCGGGGGCCGCCATCAATGTGGACGGTCAAGGCTATCCCGTCGGCGACGACCCGGGGCCCGGTGCCGGGGATTCGGCCGGATGCTGCGGCGGGGGCGGAGCTTACGGGGGTAATGGCGGCGTAAGCGGGTCCGGCTCGGCCGGCGGACAAGGTTACGGGTCCATCCTCGAGCCCAGCGACCCTGGCTCCAGCGGCGGGGGCGGCAGCGGTTCGGGCACGCGCCAACGCAGTCCGGGTGGCGGGGTCATCCGGCTGATCGTCGGCGGCACGGTGAGTGTGGACGGCACGGTCTCGGCCAACGGCGTGACCGCCTGGTACGACAACCAGGGCGGCGCCGCGGGCGGCAGCATCTGGGTGACGGCCGGTCGGTTGATCGGTCAGGGAACCATCGCTGCGAACGGGGGCGGCGGCGAATGGGTGGACGGTGGCAGCGGGGGCGGCGGGCGCATCGCCCTTCATCTCGGCGACGACCAGTTCGCGGGCACGGTCACCGCACGCGGTGCCGGCGGCGGACGCCAAGCCGGCGGTGCCGGCACGATCTACACGCGGTTGACGGGCGAACCCGTGGGCCAGGTCCTGGTCGAAAACGGCGATCGCGCCGGCGCCTTGACCCCCCTGCTTTCCCCCGAAGCCTACGCGCTCCGCATCGCGGCCCAGGCCTGGGCCTATGGCGAGGAACAACTCGTGCTCCAGAGCCTCGAAGTGGCCACCAACGCCGTGCTCACCCACCTGAAGGGCGACGGCGGCGCGCGCGTGGTGGTCCTCGGCGACGCCAGCATCGGCGGTCGCGTTTTGGCCAACGGACTGGGCTACCCGGTGGGTGGCGATCCGGGTCCGGGCGTGGGCGGTTCGGGCTCCTGGGCCGGTGGCGGCGCCGGCCACGGCGGCGACGGTTGCATCAGTGCGTCGGGAGCGCCCGGCGGCGCGGCCTATGGCTCGGAACTCGAACCTGCGACGCCCGGCAGCCAGGGCGGTCGGGGCGACAGTGGCCCCGGCACCGACGGCGGCGGCGTCGTGCGGATGATTGTGGGCGGCACGCTCACGGTGGACGGCAGCATCACGGCGAGCGCGCTCGGTAGCCCGGTCAACAACGCCGGCGGCGGTTCCGGCGGCAGCATCTTCCTGAACGCCCGCACGTTTGCCGGCGGCGGCGAAATCCGGGCCGAAGGCGGTCCGGGCGAATGGGTGGACGGCGGGAGCGGTGCGGGCGGACGCATCGCCATCTATCGCGGCACCCGCACGTTCAACGGCCTTGTTTCGGCCGAAGGCGCCGGCGGCGCGCGACCGGGCGGTCGCGGCACGATCCACGAAGACACGACGCCCATGCTGCTCTGGTTGGCGCCGGGCGCGACCTGGTTGTACGGCTCCGTGAATCTTGAAATTGCGGTGTTCGTGCCCGGCACCGGCCCGTTCACCACCGAGTTCAGCGCCTGGCGCGAAGGCACCGCCACGCCGATCGCAACCGTTCCGGCCGGGTTGACCGCGGCCACAACCTGGAACACATCGGCCGTCGCCGACGGCAGTTACGAACTCCGCGCGGTCGTCCGCGATGGCGGCGGCGCCGTCGTGGGCGAAAATCGCCTGGCGGTGAACGTGAACAACGCCGTGACCTGGCACAACGGCCCGACCGTCGTTTCGGAAACGTGGGCTCCTGGCCGGGTGCATGTCGTGACGCGGGAACTGCTCATCGGCCCGGGTCTGACGCTGACGCTCGAACCGGGCGCCGTGGTGAAGTTCCTTCCCGGTGCGCGGCTGAGCCTGCTGGGCGGTGGCAAGCTGACGGCCTTGGGGACCGTCGCCCTGCCAGTCACCCTCACGTCTTTCCTGGATGATTCGGCTGGCGGCGACAGCAACCTGGATGGCGATTCGACCAAGCCCACTCCGGGTTCCTGGCGGCTGGGGGTCAACAGCAGCGCCACCCTGGACGTGAATGATCAGGCCCGCTTCCGCTACCACAGCCAGACGTATGGCGGCACGCTGGCCGGCAGCGAAACCTGGACGTCCGACAGTCTGCGCGAGATCACCGACATCGTGACGGTGCCCGCCGGGGCGACCCTCACCATCGAGGCCGGGGCCATCCTCAAGTTCCGCGCCGGCCAGGGCATCACCATCCAGGCGGGGGGCAGGCTGATCGCCGCCGGCACCTTCGCCCAACCGGTCGTGTTCACCTCGATCGGCGACGATGCCCGGGGCGGCGACACCAACGAGGACGGCACGCGCAGCCAGCCCACGGCGGGCGACTGGCGCAGCCTGCGCTTCGAGGACGGCGCCACCGGCGAGCTGGTTCACGCCGAAATCCGCTATGGCGGCAACTCGGTCGGCAACCCCTGGGGGGCAGGCGGCGTGATCGAGGCCCTCGGCGGACCGTTGACCGTGCGCCATAGCATCATCTCTGATGCGCTGAAGGACGGCGCGTTTTGCTACGGCACGACGCGGTTCGAGAATTGTCTCGTGCTCCGGTGCGACCGGGGCCTCACCGCCGTGGGCGAACTGACCGCCGTCAACTGCACCCTCGACGGCAACCGGATCGGTTTGCTCGAACACGTCGGGCACCTGATCGTGCGCAACTGCATCGTTTCGGGCAGCATCGACGTGGGGATCGAGCACGACCTGGGCGGTTCCACCCCCACCGTGACGTACGGCAACGTCTGGAACCCGGCCGCCACGCGCGGGAATTACAGCGGCACGAGCGACCGCACCGGCCAGGACGGGAACCTCTCCGCCGCCCCGCGATACAAAGACGCGGCGGCCGACAACTTCCGGCTGAATTACGCCTCGCCCGGCATCGATGCCGCGGATGGCGCGGCGGCTCCGGGGACGGATTTCGCCGGCGTGGCGCGATACGACGATCCGCGCACCGGCAACACCGGCACCGCGGCGGCGAATGGCGCCGTGCCGGACATCGGCGCGTTCGAGTTCGTCGAGAGTGCGCCGTCGAACATCGATATCGTCGTTACCGACGTCGCCGGACCGACCGCCGTCACTGCCGGCGGATTGGTGCATGTGGAATGGACGGTGGCCAACCGCGGCACGGATGCCTTCACGGGGCCGTGGCACGACGCGGTGTATCTCCGGAACCACACCGACGGCTCGCGGTTGGAGGTGGGAGAAATCCTCGTCGGGCGTGGTCAGACGCTGGGCCCCGGGCAGAGCTATCTGGCCAGCGCCGACGTGCGCGTGCCGGGCGGGGTGGCGGCCGACTACACGTGGCTCGTCGTCGCCAACAGCCGGGGCGACGTCTTCGAGGGTGCCAACGCGGCGAACAACGAAACGACCGCGGCGCTCGCGTCCACGTTGACGCTCCCGACCCTGCCCCTGGATGGCGCGGCGCTGACCGCCGCGTTTGCCGCCCAGGAGCAGCCGCAGTGGTTCCAATGCCTCGCACCGGCCGGCAAGGACGTGCGGTTGAACCTCGATCTGCTGGCAGATCAGGGCGTCACCGAACTCTACATCGGCCGGGGTTTCATGCCGACGCCGGAGAACCACAGCGCGCGCCAGCGCGAATGGAGCGCGGCCGACACCAGCGCCGTCGTCTCGGGTGCCGGCGATCCCACCGGGCCGGGCAACACGAATGTCTTCTACGTCCTGGCGGTTGGTCAGGTGCTGCCTTCCACGCCGCAGAGTTTCCAAATTTCGGCCGTTTCGGCGGCCTTCAGCCTGGAGACTGTCTCGCCGGAAACGATCGGCAACGGCGGTCTGGCGACCCTGGATCTGCACGGTTCCGCCTTCAGCACCAATTCGATCTTCCTGGTGCGCGCCGGCGGCGAGCAGCGCGTCGCGGTGCGTGCGACCGTGCGCGAGAGCGGCCGCGCCTTCGCCACGTTCGACCTGTCCGGCTTCCCGGAAGGCCCGGCGGACGTGCTCGTCGAGGCGGACGGCCTGCAGTTTGTCTTGCCGGCGGCGGTGACGGTGGTGGCCGGCGGGACACCGGACTTCTATGTCACCCTGAGCGGGCCGGGGACGACCCGCGCCGGGCGGTTCATGAGCTGGTTTGTCACTTACGGGAACCGCGGCCTGGTGGACCTCAGGCTGCCGCTGCTGCGCTTCCGCGCGCCCGGCGCAACCGAGATCCAGCTCTACGACAGCACGCTCAACTGGGCCGACTCCTTCACGTTCTGGGCGCTCAACCCGGAAGTCCTGCTGCCCACGCTCGGACCGGGGCAGGAAGTCACCTTCGAAGTCCGCGTGAAAGCGATGAACTCCTCCACGGTCCAGGTGGAAATGATGCCGGGCGAGGCGTTGGCCGTGAACACCACCTCGTTCAACTGGGCGACAATCCCGCCGGCGGCGGGGGCGGACGCGACGAAATGGGCGGCCATGGTAAATGGCCTGACGGACCGCCTCGGCGCCACGCTGGGCGATTACGCGGTCTTGCTTGAGCGCGATCTGGCCGAGCTCGCGGCGAGTGAACTCCGCTTCAGTTACCTGGCCAACATCAATGGCCGTTGGTTGTTCGGCGATGAACCCGAAGGCGTTTCCACCGATCGTCCGCTGAACCCGGTGCCGGCCGATTACGAGGAACCGGGCGTCGGCCCGGGGTTGCACGGACCGTCCGCGGCCCCGCCCGGCGATGGCATCCGCAAGACCTGGTGGCTGGTCATTTCGGTCGAAGACTACACCACGCTGGATGCCAGCGATCCGGTCTGGAAGTGGAACAACCTCCCCGGCACCCGCAAGGATGCGAGGGATCTCATGGACTATGCCAAGAAGGATCTGCGGACGCCGGATGACCAGTATCTGTGGGCCCACGATGTGCCAGGTGACCACAAGGACGTGCGTCGCCAGACGATGCTCGACGGGATCCGGGCATTAAAGGGCAAGGTGGACGCCGATGACAATGTCGTCGTCGTCTATAGCGGTCACGGGGGTCTCAAGCCCAGCGGCGCACCCTACCTGGCCTTCAACGGCGACTTCCTCTCGCCGGTGGCGTTTACCCAGGCGCTGGACGAAGTGGGCGCCGGCACGACTTACTTCGTCAACGACTCCTGCCATTCGGAGGCGTTCAACGAGAAGGTGAACCCCGCGAACACGACCTTCGTCGGGTTTGCGGGCACGCAGTCCAACAAGATCTCCCACGACACCGCGAGCGGTGGGGAGTTGATCAAGAACCTGAAAGGCCAGCTCCGGAAGTGCCGCAGCCTGGGCCTCTCAATGGAACTCACCACCGCGATGGTGACGAAGAAGTACGAAAACGCCGTCGAGGAGAAGAAGCGACAGCAGCCGGTCCTCACAAATCCCTCCGGGGCCAGCCTGGAAGGCAAACCGTGGAACGACCCCTCCGGATTCGAGCAGCGGCTCGGCAACACGTTCCGGAGCCCGCCATTCCCCGGCATCGTCGCCGGCGGCACCTTCACCATCGTCGGCAGCGTGGACCCGAACGACAAGTACACCTTCGCCGGGGCGGGACCGCAGCACTGGATCAACGCGGACCAGGTCTTGCCGTACGAAGTGGTGTTCGAGAACAAACCCACCGCCGCGGCACCCGCCCAGGAGGTGCTGGTGACTGACGATCTCGACGCGAACCTCGACTGGTCCACCTTCGAGTTGAAGAGCATCGAGTTCAACGACGCGCGCCTCATCGTGCCGCCGGGCCGGCAGCAGTACACGACCACGACCACGGTGGGAACCGACACGAACGAGGTGACCGTGGACGTGAGTTTCAATTCGTACACCGGCCGCATCACCTGGCTCCTGCGCTCGCGCGATGCGAACACCGGCGAACTGCCGGAAGATCCCTTCGCCGGCTTCCTGCCGCCGAACGACGCCGCCCACAGCGGCGAAGGCTCGCTCACCTACACCGTCCGGCCGAAGCTCGAGCTGGCCGACGGCACCCGGGTCCGGAACCTGGCCACGATCGTCTTCGATCCGACCTACGGAGCGAATCCGCCCATCCTGACCCCGACCGTGACGAACGCGGTGGACGCCGTGGCACCCACCAGCGCCGTCCAGGCGCTGCCGGCCGAAGTCAGCGGTTCGTTCGCCGTGGGCTGGAGCGGCACCGACGCCACCGGCGGTTCCGGCATCGCGAGCTACGACGTCTTCGTCGCGCGCGGCAGCGAACCCTTCTCGTTGTGGCAGGTGGCCACGATGAACACGGCGGCCACCTTCACCGGGCAACCCGGCTCCACCTATCGGTTTTACAGCGTGGCGCGCGATGCGGCGGGCAACACGGAACTGGCGCCGCCCACGCCGGACGCCGTCACGACCATCGCCGGGGGCACGACCTTTGCGACGTGGGCGGCGACGCAGAATCTGCCGCCCACGGCCAGCGGTCCCGGCGACGACGCGGACAACGACACGCTCAGCAACTTCGCCGAATACGCCTTCGGCACCAATCCGCGGGTGCCGGACCGGCAGCTCGCGGCGCCCCGGGCGGGAACCGTGTCCCTCATCGGCCAGAAATACCTGACCTTGACCTATCGCCGGTCGAAGGCCGACCTGGCGGACGTACAATTCCGGGTGACGGCCTCCGGTGCCCTCGCGCCGTGGGCCGCGTCCGCCACGGTGGTGCCGCTCGGATCGCCGGCGGACAAGGGCAGCTACCTCGAGGTAACCGTGCGGGCCACGCAGCCGCTGAGCACCGCCTCGCAGGGCTTCCTGCGTCTGGAGGTCGCTCGCTGAGCCGGGCGGGAATTCGAGCGCGGCGCGGAGGCCCAAGGCTTTCGCGCCGCGTCCCGGGGTAGGCCGCTGACGTGAACGCCGGGATCGCCGCGCCCGGCGTCCACTGCCGCACCGGGGGCAACAACTGCCAGCGGCCGCGGCACCCGCTCTTCGACCACATCCCCGCGCCGACAGGTTGAACGGACTGCGACAAGCCGGGGCGAACGACGGGCCGTCGGGGACACGACCGGGCCGCCAGGGTTGTTCCGGAAGCCGAGCAAGGACCCCGGTTCGCGCGGCGCCTCCGGCTCCCGCCCGCCTGCCGCACGTTCCAACCCGGCCCCCTGGCCGGAAATCGTCAGGCCGACGCCTCCCCCCAATCCACATAGCCGCCGCCGGGATCGACGGTTCGAGATGGTCGCGGTTCGGAATCCGGGACTCGCTGCTTGACGTTGCGGACGGGCACAGAGATATTGACGGGCTTCGTTCTACCCGCCCCGGGGGCGAGTCAGGCCGGAAACGTGATGTATGTCCAAATTGAAGGTCAAGAAAGCTGTTCACCACTCCGCTCGCAAAAACGCGAAACCGGTGTCTGACCGATCCCTCAAGGCTGCCAAGCCAGCGTCGTCCGAATCGGCCACCAAGGTTGCGGGTCCTCGGGCCAAGCCCGCGGTCGCGCCCGGACCGAACGGGTCGGCGCCACCGCCAGCCGTGACGCCCGGTGCGGAAGGCGTTCCCGCGCCCGCCGCCAGCCCGGAGATGCACACCCAGTCCGGGGTGGATTTGACCGAGAAGATCAAGGAACTGGTCCGGCTGGCGCAGGAGCAGGGCTACCTCACTTACAGCGACATCAATGACATCATCCCGGACAGCGTCATTTCGCCCGATGACTTGGACGAGGTTTACTCCAAGCTCCGCAGCCTCGAGATCGAGATCGTCGATCAGGCGGAGGTGGATCGCGTCAAGCAGCCCGAGCCCGAGGAGGAGGATGACAAGTCCCGGCTGGACATCCTGGACGACCCGGTCCGGATGTACCTCAAGCAGATGGGACAGGTGCCGCTGCTCACGCGCGAGCAGGAGGTCGAAATCTCCAAGCGGATCGAGGACAATGAAAACGAGGTCAAGCGGATCATTTACAGCTTCGGGTTCTCCGGCAAGGAGCACATTGCCCTGGCCGAGAAGTTGATTTCCGAGCCGCCCAAGGAAAGGTTCGACCGCGTCATTCTCGACAAGAAGATCGAGAGCCGCGACAACCACCTCAAGGCGCTCCGCAAGCTGGTGAAGGACGTGCGCGTGGTGGACCAGGACGTGGACGCGAAGTACGCGGCCTGGCTGCGCGAAGCCGGCAAACCGCGGAAGGACCGACTCCACGCGGATTTCTGCAAGGTGGACACCAAGCTGCAAGGCACGTTCCCGAGATTCTTCTACAAGCAGAAGGTGATCGAGGAGATGGCGCTGGTGGCCGACAACATCCACGACAAGATTCAGCTCGGGCTGCGGGCGATCCACGAGCTCGAGCACCAGCGCAAGAGCCAGCAGGCCCAGCAAATCGTCGATTCTGAGTGGCAGAAGATCCGTGCGCTGGAGGAATTCGTGCGCATGCCGCACACCGAGTACCTCGCCGCCTACAAACAGCTCCAGCACTTCACCGCCAAGGCCCACCAGGCCAAGACGGAAATGGTCGAGGCCAACCTCCGCCTGGTCATCTCCATCGCCAAGAAGTACACGAACCGCGGCCTCTCCTTCCTGGACCTCATCCAGGAAGGCAACATGGGGCTGATGAAGGCGGTCGAGAAATTCGAGTACCGCCGCGGCTATAAATTCTCGACTTACGCCACGTGGTGGATTCGCCAGGCCATCACCCGCTCGATCGCCGATCAGGCGCGCACGATCCGCATCCCGGTGCACATGATCGAGACGATCAACAAACTGATGCGCGTGCAGAAGCAGTTGCTCCAGGACTACGGCCGCGAGCCCACCCCGGAGGAGATCGCCGACGAGATGCAGATGCCGGTGGACCGCGTGCGCGCCGTCCTGAAGATGGCCCAACAACCCATCTCGCTCCAAAGCCCGGTCGGCGACAGCGACGATACCAACTTTGGCGACTTCATCGAAGACAAGTCGGCGGAGAACCCGTCCGACATGACCAGCTACAGCCTGCTCAAGGACAAACTGAATGACGTCCTCGACAGCCTGACCGAGCGCGAGCGCAAGGTGCTCGAGCTCCGTTTCGGGCTCGCCGACGGGTACAGCAGAACACTTGAAGAAGTCGGGAAGCAGTTTAAAGTAACCCGCGAGCGCATCCGCCAGATCGAGGCCAAGGCGCTGCGCAAGATGCGGCATCCGACCCGTCTGCGGCAGCTCCAGGGCTTCCTCGAAGGCGAGGTGCTCGAGGCCATCGTGGCCAGCCTCACGGCGGCCTGACCGTTCATCGATTTCGGTCCTCCTCAGGGATCGGGCGGGTCCGCAAGGATCCGCCCTTTTGCTTTTTTCGAGCCCGGTGCAGGCTGCCGGACGCCGCACCGCGGTCCAGACCCTCCCCAACTGGCTGTAACCGTCGGAGCGCTGGCGGTGAACTCAGGGGTAGCTGCGGGCGTCAGGCAGAGAACCTGGCCCTCGCCAACCAAATCACGGATGAAGCCGTCATGAAAACGCTCCCTTGTCTGCTGCTCGCCGCCGGCACGGCCCTGACCGTCCTCGCCGGACCGCTCCAGAAGGAACAGGTCGCCGCCGACGCGAAATGGGTCATCCATCTGGATGTCCAAGCCTTGCTCCACACCACCGTGGGCGAGACCCTCGCCCGGGAAGCCTTGGATCCCAACCTGGTCCGGCCCACCGCGGAACTGAAACAGCACCTCGGCGTTGACTTCGACTGGCGCCGCATCCGCTCCGTGACCCTCTACGGCTCCGATTTTTCCGCCTCCGAGCATCTGCGGGGCGTCATGCTCGTGGACACCGACATGGATGTCGCCCAGGCATTCGCGGCGGCCCAGAAGAAACTGGCCGAAGTGGGCGGGCTCAAAGACGGTGGTCTGGAGCGCCTCGAGG
Source organism: uncultured bacterium (assembly GCA_963735925.1). Lineage (GTDB taxonomy): Bacteria > Verrucomicrobiota > Verrucomicrobiia > Limisphaerales > J093 > DSVZ01. The sequence continues at coordinate 719,551 of CAVTMT010000010.1, read as the reverse complement.
AGGGGTCGGCGGAGCTGTACTCCATCAAAAAGGAACTCTACATCGCCACTCAAAAGGGCGGGCCCGTCATCGTGAGCAAGGGGCGGGCGGCCGTGCTCAAGGCCCGCGAAGTTCTCAACGGCAGCGCGCCGAACCTGGACAGCGCCCCCTTCGGCAAGCTCTGCCAGGCCGGCAACGGCTTCTTCTTCGTCGCCGCCGCCCGCGGTTTTAGCGATGCCGCCCCGGTCCCGCCCCAGGCCCGCGTGCTCCAGATGGCCGACGGCCTCCGCGTGGTGTTGGGCGAAAAGGGCGACCAGGTCACCGCCAGCCTGGCGCTGAGCGCCAAGACCGCCGAGGCCGCCCGGCAGATGCATCAAGTCCTGCAGGGCATGATCGCGCTGGCCGCCCTGAGCCAGGTCGAAAACCCGGATCTGAAAACTCTGGTCGCGGGCACTCGCGTGGGCCTGGACAACCAGACGGTTATGGTGGACATCTCCTTGCCGGTCGCGCGCATCAATCAGAAGATCGTCGAGGAAGAGCGTCGCAAACACGCCGGCCACTGACCGAAACCATGGGTTCGACGGCACCAGCGAATGCGTGGTTGAGCCCGGCGGAAACGGCCCGCTCCCAAGCGGCCGATCCCGCCGGGCCGACCCGTTTTGCCCCGGCCGGCGCGGACGCTTCCGCCGCCGACCCCCCGCTCGCAGCCCTCCTGGCGCGGTGTCGGAGTGGCGACGACGACGCCTTCGCGCTCCTGGTCGAGCAGTGCGCGGAACGGCTCTTCAACTTCCTGCTCAAGTTCACCGGCAACACCCACGATGCCGAAGACCTCGCCCAGGAGACGTTCCTGAAAGTCCACCGCAGCCTCGCGCGCTTCGACTTGTCGCGGGCCTTCCTGCCCTGGCTTTTCACGATCGCCCGCCGCACCGCCTTGAATCACCTGCGCGCCCGCCGGCCCACGGATCCGCTGCCCGAGGAGTTTGCCGAGACGGAAACGGCCGATGACCCGGGCGCGACGCTCGCCGACAGCGACGATCGGGCAACGCTCTGGCGCCTGGCACGCCAGCTCAAGCCCCGCCAGTACGAGGCCCTGTGGCTTTGCTACGGCGAAGGTTTCAACGTCGCGGAAATCGCCGCCGTCCTGCGCACCAACTCGATTTACGCGAAGGTCCTGCTGCACCGCGCCCGCCGGGCGCTCCTGCACAAACTGGCCGCCGCGGGCTATGACCGCCGGTCTGCCCCGCCTTAACCCGCCGATACCATGCTCCCCTGTCGCCTGGTCCAACTCCTCTTGTCGCTGCGCCGCGAATCCGGCGACGCCTTGCCCCGCTGCTGCCGGCGTCATCTGGCCCAATGCCCCGTCTGCCGCGCCGCCGTTCAAGACGCGGGCGTGCTCGAACTTCGCCTCCGCGCCGACGCCCCGGCCACCCGCCGTCCCCCGCCGCCGTTCCTGGCGGCGAAGATTGTCGCGGCTGCGCGGCTGGCCGGCGGTTTTGCCGAAGACCGCGCACGCCCGCGCCGGAGCCGGTTCACACTCGCCTTCGCCGCGCTCGCCGCCGTCATGGTGAGCGGCGTGCTGGGCTGGCATTGGCTGCATCAGCCTGCGGCTTCCGGATCGGGTGTGGCGGCGTTGCCGCCGGTGCTGGCCCGGCTCGAAGCGCAGCCGCTGCCCATCCCGGACAGCGCCACCTTGTTGGCCAACAGCACGAAGCTCGATGAGCCGTTGCAGCGCGAATGGACCGCCATGCTGGCCGATGCCCGCTCGGCCGCCGATTCGCTCGCCGCGGCCTTCTTGCCACCCCGGACGTCGCCGTGAACGGAGGCGTCTCCCGCCAAAGGACCAACGGCTGCGCGTGAGCCTGGGCTGGACGCCGGGGGTACCAACCGCTCCTATACGGGGAGATCACCGACGAGTTGTCCTGTCGCCCGACACATGAATGCTCCAACCATCGCCGGAATGGCGTTTGCCGGCCTCGTGCTTCTCGGGACCGGGTGCGAACGCTCCGCCCCGCCGCCCGCGGCAACCTCGTCCACCGCTCCCGCCACGAACACCGCAACGGCCGCAAACGCAGGTCCGGCATCGGTCCTTAGCGCGGACGAGCTTGTCGCTCATCCGGAGCGCCTGCACGACCGGCTTCACGCCCGCAACCCGTATTACCAAGGGGAGGCGCGATTCGAGAACAACCCGGAGCTGGGACTCGTTGGCGAGATCGCCGAGTCGGCGGTCCTTGATCTCTCGCCGTTGAAGGGCATCGCGTTTGGCGCCCTCGACCTGCGCGCCACGCCGGTCTCCGACCTCACGCCGCTGGCCGGGATGCCGTTGCAACTGCTGGGCTTGGAACACACGCGCGTGAGCGATCTCACCCCCTTGAAAGGCATCAAGCTGGCTAAGCTCTATCTGAGCCAGACCTCGGTGCGGGACCTGACACCGCTGGCGGGCATGCCGCTGACCGAGTTGATGCTCGTCGGGACGAAGGTGGAGGACTTGGAACCGCTCCGCGGCGCGCCGCTCGAAGGCCTGTGGCTCAATCAGACCCCGGTGACGAACCTGGCCGCGCTGGCGCAGAGTCCGCTCGTCACGTTGACGCTCGAAGGGACCCACGTGACCGACCTGCGTCCGCTGGCCGGTATGAAAACGCTGCAGCGACTCCACGTCGGCGACACCGCGGTGCAGAACCTGGCCCCGCTGGCGGGCCTGTCGTTGACCCGCTTGATCTTCGATCCGGCGCGCATCACGAACGGCCTCGAAATCGCCCGTCGGATGGGCACCCTCCGCGAGATCGGCACCACCCTCGACGGCAAACTGGCCCCGGATGAGTTCTGGAAGCTGTGGGACAGCGGCGATCTGAAGTGACGGTGGCCATGGACTGACGTGGCACCAAATCCGGGGCTGGACAGCGCCCGCATCCACCCGACCAGCGGATGGGCCGGGGCGTGAGCTGCGGGGCGGGGCGCGATTTTCCATTGAACCGTCGCCGACGGCCCCGCAGAGTTCTGCGCGTTTCATGAAGACTTCCCTCCTGCTTCTCCGATCGCTTGCCAGCCTGGCGGTGCTGGCGCTCCTGCCCGCCGGCAACCACGCAGCCGAAACCACGCTCGTCGTCCACGCAGCGGACCGCGCGTCGATGCGCATCCCGCGGTTCCTCACCGGCAAATTCGCCGAGCATCTCGGGAACAACATCTACAACGGCATGGACGCGCAGATCCTGCGGAACCCCACCTTCGCCGCGTGGCCGTTCGCAACCGGACAGCAATCCCCCGACGGCATCGCCACGTTTCAGTACGAGCGCGAGCGGATCAGCCAGGCACTGCGGGAGCAGGCCGGCCGGACGGGCTGGCCGGCCGGGGAGCGCGAGGCCCTCGCAGCGGCGTATTTCGACGGCTTGGCCGCGTTCTGGGGCCGGGTCGGTCCGCGGGGTGAAGTCCAGGTCAGCCCGGATGTCGGACCGCACGGCGGCCGGGCCCAGCGCGTTCAGGTGACGACCGCCGGGCAGGGTGTGGTGCAATGGACCTGGCTGCCGTTGCACCGCGTCCGCGAATACGAATTCGAGTTGCTGCTGCGCTCGCCGGACATCGCCCCGTTCAGTCTGACCGTCTCAACCAGCGATGCTCCGGCGCCGCTGGCCCAGGCGAGGGTGGATGGCGTCAGTTCCGAGTGGCACGTGTTCAAGGGCAGACTCGCCTTGCCTGCCGACGCTCCGGCCGACACCGCCTATCGCCTGGCGCTGACCGCGGACGCGCCGGGCCAGTTCGTGATCGGCCGCCTCCGTCTTTGGCCCGCGGATCACGTCAACGGCTGCGACCCCGACATCATTCGTTTCCTGAAGGAATCGAAGCTGCCGCTGCTGCGCTGGCCCGGCGGGAACTTCGTAAGCGGCTATCACTGGGAGGACGGCGTCGGCCCGGTCGAGCGCCGTCCCACCAAGCCGAATTACGCCTGGGGTGGCGTGGAGCCCAATCTCTTCGGCACCGATGAATTCGTCGCCTTCTGCCGCGCGGTCGGCTGCGAGCCGATGATCTGCGTGAATGCCGGTGACGGCACGCCCGAGGAAGCCGCCCGCTGGATCGAGTACTGCAACGGTCCGGCCGATTCACCCTTGGGCCGGCTCCGTGCCGCCAATGGTCATCCGGAACCGTTCCGTGTCCGGCACTGGGAAGTGGGTAACGAGCTGTGGGGCCGTTGGCAGTTTCATTGGACCACCGCCGCCGGCAACGTGGACCGCTACCAGCGCTTTGCCAGGGCGATGCTGGCCGTCGATCCGACCGTCCAGCTTTACGCGTGCGGTGCGCCGGTCTTCTGGGGCAAGAGCTGGAACGACACCCTCATCGCCGGCCTCGGCCCGGCATTGCGATCGATCACCGACCATCCGCTCATCGGCGGCAACGTGCCCTTGACGACCGATCCGCTCGACGTCTTCCGCGATTTCATGGCTGTGCCCGGCGTGCTGGAGCAGAAGTGGGCGTCCCTGCGCGACGACCTGGCGCGCGGCGGCGTGCGCGAGCCGCGCCTGGCCGTCACCGAACTGCAGTTGTTCGCCCATCTCGGCCCCCGTGGCGACCCGGATCAGCCTGCCCGCCTCACGCGGGAGAATCTGCCGAGCCAAGGGACGATCACCGAGGCGCTCTACGACGTGCTGATCTACCACGCGGCGGTGCGGCTGCAGCCCTTCGTCGAACTGATCACCCACTCGGCGATCGTGAACCACGGCGGCGGCTTGCGAAAGGAACGCGAGCGTGTCTATGCGAACCCGTGCTATTACGCGCAGGCGGCGTTCGCCGACTTCGCCGAAGCCACACCGGTGAAGATCGAGGTGACCACGCCCGCCGAACCCGCACCGCTGGTCCTGCCCGAGCTGCGTAACGTGGTTCGCGAGCGCGACACCCCGGCCGTCGATGCGGTGGCCGCGTTGGCCACCAATGGCGATCTCCTGTTGTCACTGGTGAACGGCACCCCCGGGCCGCAGAAACTGGCGGTGGAGTTGCGCGACTTCACCGCGCGCGGATCGGCTGCGGTGCAGACACTGGCGGCCGCAACGCCTTGGTCGGGCAACAGCCTCGCGCAGCCCGGACTCGTCAAACCCGTGGATTCTGTAACGGACTTCCGCGAAGGCCGGCTGACGCTGGACCTTCCGCCCTTTTCGGTCAGTCGCGTGCGCCTGCCGGCCGAATGAGAGCGAACGACCCGCATCCCATCGCCTGACACTCTATGCCGCGATTGCGACCTAAAGCGTCAAGCACTGGCTGGACGCCGGCCGCTTGAGCAGGCCGCGGGAAGGTCGGCGGCGACGATCCGCAAGGCACCTGGCAGGAGACGGAAGGTCGCGGGCGTCTGGCCAACCACGTCGCCATCCAGCGCCAGCGGCACGGGCGGATGCGAGTCTATTTCCAGTTCGCGCCCAGGAAAATACCGGACTTTCGGGTGGCCGGGAAACGTGCCGCGCACCAATTGCGGGAAGCGCCGCAGCACCTCCGCCCGGCCCAGCGCCTCGATCAGGCACAGCTCCAGCCGACCATCGTCCGGGCGCGCGCCGGGCGAGAGCCGCATCGCGCCACCACCCGCCCATTCGCTGTTGCCGGCGCAGACGTGGAACATCGGCCCGCTGAATTCGCGGTCGTCCGCGCGCACCCGCATTGCCGGCGGGCGGTAACGGCGGAGCGCGCGGAAGAAACCCACCGAGTAGCTGAACCGCTTGCCGAACCAGCGCTTCACGGTCGGCCCAGTCAGCCGCAGCAAGTCGGCGGCGAAACCGACGGCGGCAAACAGAAGTGCGTGCTGCGTGGTGGGGCGGGAGCTCGCGGCCCAGCGGGCTTCGATCACATCGAGCGGACGCGCCTTCCCGGTCGCCAAAGCGGCGAGCGCGACGTCCACCCCCGTCAAGCCCAGTTGCCGTGCGACGTCGTTGCCCGTGCCGATCGGCAGGATGCCCAGCGCGGCGCGCGGCGCGGTGTGCGAAACCAGGCCGCTGGCCGCCTCGCGGACGGTGCCGTCGCCCCCGGCGGCAATCACCACGTCGAACTCCGTGGCGGCGAGCCGCGCCAGTTCCGTCGCGTGTCCGGAGGCGGTCGTGGCGACGCTGTGGAGATCGGGGTTGAGCCGGCGCAGGCGGGGCTGGAGCGCGTCCACCCGCCGTTGAGCCTGGCCGGCAGCGGCGGCGGGGTTGGTGATGACCAGGAGGCGGCGCGGCACGGCGGGGGTCGCGCCGTTCAGTACACGCGGCGCAGGTGCGAAGGCAGGATGTTCAGCTCGGACCGGTACTTGGCGACGGTGCGGCGCGCGATCAAGACGCCCTTTTCGCTCAGGCGCTTGACGATGTCTTCATCGGAGAGCGGCTTGTTCTTGGACTCACCGGCCACGAATTCGGCGATGGTCTGCTTGACGCTCTCGTTCGACACGGCGCCGTTGCCGGCCGAGCTGGGCAGGCCCGAGGTGAAGAAGTACTTCATCTCGAGCACGCCCTGCGGGGTTTCCATGTACTTGCCCGAGACGGCGCGGCTCACGGTGGTCTCATGCACCCCGACCACGTCGGCCACCTGGGCCATGGTCATCGGGTGTAGGTGGGAAACGCCGTGCTCCATGAATTCCCGCTGCCGCTGGACGATTTCCTTCGCGATGTTGAGGAGCGTCTGCTGGCGCTGGTGCAGGCTTTTGATGAGAAACTTGCCGGCCCGGATCTTCTCGCGGATGTACTCGCGGACTTCGGTCGAGCTGTCCGGCTGCGCCATCAGGTCCTTGTAGGTATTGCTGATGCGGAGATGGGGGATGGCATCGTTGGCGACCGAAACCGCGTAATCGTCCCCGGAACGCTGCACGAACACCTCGGCCACCACGTACTGCTGGTCGTCGGGCATGAAGTCGCGGCCCGGTCGCGGTTCCAGGTGGCTGATGCGCTCGACGGCCGCCTTGATCTCCTCGAGGGCGACGCCGAGTGTGCGGGCCAGTTCCGGCAGCCGCCGCTTGCCCAGCGCCTCCATGTGTTCATCCACGATGCGGTATTCGAGCAATCCCCGCCGCCCGGCGCGATCGAGTTGCAGCAGCAGGCACTCCCGCAAATCCCGCGCGCCGACCCCGGGTGGATGGAAACTCTGCACGATCCGGAGCACCTCGGCGATCGTCTCCGGCGGGACGTTGGTCGAAACCGCCAGTTCCTCGAGGCTGGATTGGAGATAGCCGCGCTCGTCGATGTTGCCCACGATCAACTCCGCCACCGCCCGCTGATCGTCGCGAATCTCGGACAGCCGCACCTGTTCGAGCAGGTGTTCCTGCAGCGACGTGCCGGCGACCAGCGAATCGAACATGAACTGGCGCCGCTCGGCGTCCTCCTCCCGGTCGCGCAGCGGGGTGTTGGACTGGTTGAAGTGATCGCGCCATTCCTGGTCCATCTGCGCCAGGCGTTCGAACTCGGCCTGGAAATCGTCCACCGGCGCCTTCGGTTCCTTTTCCGTCGCGGGATCGAACTTCACATCCGCCGGCGGCTCCTGCGGATCGGCCGGGTCCGCGACCGGCGAGCCCTCGCGTTCCTGTTGCTCGCGTTGGGCCTGCTCGGCCGCGGGGACTTCTTCGAGCACGGGGTTCTGCGCGAGCTCCTGTTCCACCAGCGCCTGCAACTCCAGCACGGGCGCCTGCAGCAAGGCCAGCGACTGCTGGAGCTGCGGCGCCAGCACCTGCTGCAACGCCATCCGTTGCGAGAGTTGAAGGCCCTGAGCCATGTCGCGAGCATAGGCGGGTGGGGAGTTTCCACAAGCGGGAACTCGGCCGGCGTCGCGGGACGCCGGCCCCGGAGAGCCGCCCGTCAGCACGGGGTCGCGAATCCGCGAAGTCGGGTCACAGCAGGTCCGCCGGGTCCACGTCCACGGTCAGGCTCAGCTCGTCCGGGAGTGGAAATTCGTCGCGCAGCGCGGCCAGGGCCGGGCTCAGACGCGACATCTGGGGTGTCCGCACCATCACCTGGTACCGGTAGAACGTCTCGGCGCGTGCCAGCGGTGCCGGTCCCGGCCCGGCCACCACCAGCCCCCGTTGTCCGGCCAGGCGCCGGTCGAGCTCCCGGCGCAGGTGGTCGGCGGTGAACTTCACCTTGTCCTCGTTGCGTCCGCGCAACGTGAGCAGGGCCACGCGCGTGAAGGGCGGATAGCGCAGTTGCCCGCGAAACTCCATTTCCTGTTCGTAAAAGCCCTGAAAATCGTGCCGCCGCGCGTACTGGATCGCCGGGTGAAAGGGGGTGAAGGCCTGCACCACCACCTCGCCCTCCACATCGCCCCGGCCGGCGCGACCCGAGACCTGGGTGAGCAGTTGAAAGGTCCGTTCCGCCGCGCGGAAATCCGGCACATGCAGCGCCAGGTCGGCGTAAATGATGCCGACCAGCGTGACGTTCGGGAAGTGCAGGCCCTTGGCGATCATCTGCGTGCCCACCAGGATGTCGATCTGGCCGGAGCGAAAGTCGCCCAGGAGGCGGCGGTAATCGTCCTTGCGCTGGAGCGTGTCCGAGTCCATGCGCTGGATGCGCGCCACCGGGAACAGGCGCCGGAGCGTGTCCTCGACGCGTTGCGTGCCCACGCCCGCGTAACGGATGGCCGGGTTCCGGCAGTCCGGATTCGGACAGCTCCCCGGCACCGCCTCCTCGTGGCCGCAGATGTGGCAGCACAGGCGCTGTTTCTGGCGGTGGAAGGTCAGCGCCACGCTGCAGTTCGGGCACCCGGCGACGAAGCCGCATTTCGGACATTGCAGCGACGTCGAGTAACCGCGGCGGTTCAGAAACAAGATGACCTGCTCGCCGCGTTCCAGGCGGCGGGCGATCGCGTCCCGGAGCGTCTGCGAGAAGATCGGGATGCCGCGCTCGCGGCGCACCTCCTGGCGCATGTCCACGACGCGCACGATCGGGAGTTTTTGGTCGTCCACGCGCTGCGGCAGTTCGAGCAGGGTGTATTTGCCGCGGCGCGCATTGAAATAGCTCTCCAGCGACGGCGTGGCGGAGCCGAGCACCACCACCGCACCTTCGCGCTGGCCGCGCAGCACGGCGACGTCGCGGGCCTGATACCGCGGCGCTTCCGCCTGTTTGTAGGAATGCTCGTGCTCCTCATCGACGACGATCAGCCCCAGCGGTTCCACCGGTGCGAAGATCGCCGAGCGCGCGCCGATCACGATGCGCGCCCGGCCCTGGCGGATCTTGTGCCACTCGTCGTGCCGTTCACCGGCCGAGAGATGGCTGTGCAGCACCGCCACGAGCGTGCGCAGCGGGCCATGCGAGAACCGCGCCTTGAACCGCTCGATGGTTTGCGGAGTGAGGGCAATCTCCGGCACCAGCACGATGCCGCCCCGCCCGCGTTCGAGCGCGGCGGCGAGCGCCTGCAAATAGACCTCCGTCTTCCCGCTGCCGGTCACGCCGTGGAGGAGGAACGTGGCGGGCTTCGCGCTCCCGGCCGGCCCGGCGCCCGGCGCGTCCATCGCGTCGATGATCGAGGCGCAGGCGCGGGCCTGCTCCGGATTGAGCGTCAGCCGATCGCTGGGCAGGATGTGCTCGCGGGCATAGGGATCCCGCTCCGAAACCTGCGGGGCGACCTCGACCAAGCCTTTGTCCTCCAGCCGGCGCACGGTCTCGCTGGTCGTGCCGGTGAGACGGAGCAATTCCTGCAGCGGAAGGCCGCGGCGTTCCTCGACGAGGTTCCAGACTTCGAGTTGCCGCCGGGTCAGGTGGGGAAACTCGCCCGCCGGCGGCAGGACCCGCACGAACAGTCTTTCGCGCCAGCCCGGCTCCTCCTGGCGGACCGCGTCGGGCAGGACGCTTTTCAGGGCGACCTCCACCGGGCAGACGTAATACCCGGCGATCCACCGCGCCAGCGCCAGGACCTTGGGAGTGACCAGGCTCTGCGCGCCGAGGACCTTGCTGATCGGTTTCAGGTTCGTGTGCGGCGAATCTGCGACCAGCGCGGTCACGCAGCCGAGCACCTCCCGTGCGCCAAAGGGCACCTTGACGCGCGTGCCGACCGTCACCTGCCCGACGTATTCCGCGGGGATCGTGTAATCGAATTCCTTGCGGACGGCGAAATCGAGCGTGACGCGGGCGATCATGGACCAGGGACGAGCCAACCGCAGCTTCCCGGCTCGCGCGCGGCGCGTCAAGCGAGGGGCGGTCAACAAGTCGTCCAGCCTGATGGGCGCCGGAAGGACGGCGATTAGCACGGCACAGCGATGGGCGGCACCACGGCGGCGGTCACAACGCGGCGACCGCTCTGGCTGCGGGTTCGTGCCGCGGACTGACGTAAGCAGTCACGGGGAACGCCGTTGCAGTCTGGCGGTTCGCGACTACCCTTCGCGCCATGCGTTTTATCGCCGGCATCGTGGAAAAGCTGCAGCGGCACCCGAAGCGAATCGTGTTTCCCGAAGGCACGGAGCCGCGCGTGCTGCAGGCGGCGCGGCAGTTTCACTCCCTGCATCTGGGCGTGCCCATCCTGCTGGGCGAGCGGTCGAAGGTCAAGGAAGTGGCCGCCGGGCTGGGCATTTCCCTCGAAGGCATCCGCGTGATCAACCCGGCCGAGAGCGACGATTTCGGCGCGTTTGTGCAACGGTTCCGCCTGTTGCGGCGTTCGCGCGGCATCCAGGATTTCGAGGCGCGCGAGTTCATGGCCAAACCGAATTACTACGGGGCGATGATGGTGGCCATGCACCAGGCGGACGGCCTGGTTTCGGGCACCAACGAGGTGACCGGCAGCGTGTTGCGGCCGCTCTTTCAGATCATTCAGCTCGCCCCGCAAACCACCGTCGCCTCGAGCTGCATGATCATGGAGGTGGAGGACTCGAAGTTCGGCGAGGACGGGGTCCTGTTCATGGCCGATTGCGGCGTCATTCCGGACCCGAGCGTCGAGCAGCTCGCCGAGATCGCGGTCGGCACGGCGAAGCTCGCCCGGCACCTGCACAATGTCCGGCCCCGCGTGGCCATGCTTTCCTTTTCGACCAAAGGCAGCGCCACGCACCCCTCCATCGGCAAGGTCCAGGCCGCCACGGCGCTGGCGCAACAGAAGGCGGACCAGCGCGGGGTGGAGGCGGACTTCGACGGCGAGCTCCAGCTCGACGCCGCGTTGGTGCGCGAGATCGCCCGGCTGAAGGTGCCGGAAAGCAAGGTCGCCGGCCAGGCGAACGTGTTGGTGTTTCCCGACCTCAACTCCGGCAACATCGGCAGCAAGATGGTGCGGGTGGTGGCGCGCGCGAACGCCTACGGCCAGATCCTCCTCGGTCTCGACCGGCCGGCGGCGGACGTTTCCCGCGGCTCGAACGCGCACGACATCCTCGGCGTGGCGGCCATCGTCGGCGTGCAGGCCGTCGATTACGAACTGCTTTACCCCGGTGCCGGCCACAAGTTGCCCGGCGAAGACCCTCAATGAACAACGATACCCCGCGCGTCTTCATCGCCGCCACGCGGCAGAACGAAGGCAAGACGACCACCTCGCTCGGACTGGCGTCCGTCCTGCAGGAGCGCCAGTACCCGCGCATCGGCTACATCAAGCCGGTGGGCCAGCGCTTCGTGAACGTGGATGCCCAGAAGATCGACGAGGACATCATCCTCATGGACCGGGTCTATGACCTGAAGTGCCCGCTGGTGGACATGAGCCCCATCGCCATCGAGCCGGATTTCACCCGGAAATACCTCCAGAAATCCAATTACGAAACCCTGGTCACGCGGATTCAGAAGGCCTTCGATCGGGTGTCGTGGGAAAAGGACTTCGTGCTCTGCGAAGGGTCGGGTCATGCCGGGGTCGGTTCGGTCTTCGACCTCTCCAACGCTCGCGTCGCCAAAATCCTGGGCGCGAAAGTCATCATTGTTTCCCAGGGCGGCATCGGCAAGCCGATCGACGAAGTCTGCGTCAACCAGGCCTTGTTCGAGAAGGAGGGCGTCGAAGTGGTCGGCGTCATCCTCAACAAGGTCTTGCCCGAGAAACTGGAGTTCATCAGCGAGTTCGCACACAAGGGACTGAAACGGAAAGGCCTGGATCTGCTCGGCGTGCTGCCGCTCCTGCCCATCCTGTCGAGCCCCACCATGGAGGTCATCCGCGAGGAATTGCGGGCCGAACCCCTGAACCACAGCGCGCAATACCAGAACCTGGTCGAGGAGGTCGTGGTCGGCGCCATGAGCGTCCAGAACGCGCTCGCGTACTTCAAGAAGGGCGTGCTGGTGATCACGCCCGGCGACCGCGAAGATCTCATCCTGGCGGCGGCGACGACCCTGTTCGATCAGGGCACCGAAGGGCTGGCCGGCATCATCCTCACCGGCGGACAACGGCCGTCGCCCAGCGTGGCGCGGGTGGTGGAGGCGCTGCCCTTCCCGGTGCTGGCCGTGAACGCGGAGAGCTACCGCGTCGCCTCCAAGGTGCATGACCTGACGGTGAAGACGCGCCCGTCCGACACGGAGAAGATCGGCGTGATTCGCGATCTCATCGCCAAACACGTGGACCTGCCCAAGCTCCTGAAGGCGCTCTGAACGCGGGGGCGCCTCGGCCCGGCAGGGGGGCGGTTCGAGTGTAAGCGGTGACTCCGATGCGAATAAGTCGGGGTTGACTCGCTGGCTGACTCAGGGTACACCTTGCCCGACTCAAGAGCCCAAGCCCTGACCCGCATGGCGAATCACCTCGCAATTCATGCCCTGAGCAGTTCACTGAAGGATTTTCTGAGCCACAGTTACGACGCGGCCACCGAAACGCTGCCGCCGTGCACGTTCGAGGTGATGTCCTCCGCCAAGTTCGCCACCGACCCCACTTTTGCGACCACCACGGCCACGCTCTACCTCTTCCGCATCGCCACCAATCACCACCTGCGCAACCTGCGCGCCGGACCGCCCGCCGGGCCGCTGGGGCTGGATTTGCATTACCTGCTGACCGTCTGGGGGGCGGAAGGCGACACCGCCGAAACCGAACAGACCATCCTCGGCTGGCTCGTGCGCGAGCTGCATTATCACCCGTACCTGGACCCCAGCGTGTTGAACGCCGCGGGCGGCTGGGCGGCGGACGACACGGTGGCCTTGCTGCCGACCGACCTGACCACCGAGGATCTGACCCGCATCTGGGACGCGGCGAACCGGCCGTATCGCTTGAGTTACGGGTTCATCGCGCGGGTGGTGCGATTGGGCAAGGAGGCGGCCGAGTACCAGCCGGTGGTGGCCACGCGTCTCTCCTTGACGGATGACCTCCACGAACGACAGCCGTGAAAGAACGCCTCGAACGACGCGTCCTGGGCGCGGTGCGCTGGGTGGATCACCTCACCGGCCGGGCCGTGCCCCGCACGCTCACCGTGCGCTCGGCCCAGGCCCGGTTCCGCCCCAACGCCAGCCACCTGGCTCTGATCGTCAGCGCCAACGGCTTCGACGATTATACCGCCGCGTTCGCCGACCCGCTGCCCGCGGCCGGACCGCTCACGCTCACCGCGACGGTGGAAGATCCGTTGGGCGATTACCTGCCGCGGGCCTTTTCGGTCGCCTTGCCGCGCAGCGTCGTCACGGCCCCGCCCTTGCCGGCCAACTCGGTCTTTCGTCCGGTGGACGTCGAACTGCTGCCCGGCGCGACGGGCCGGACCACGCCCGGCTGGGCCGAGGCACGCGTGAGCGTGAAGCGGCTGGCGGACAATTCCGCCTTCGCCAACGTCCTCGTTCGCGCTCGTGGCGACCTGGCGGACGGCCAGGGCGTGCGCCTGCTCGGCGTCGGCATGTCGGACAGCCGCGGCGAAGCGGTGGTGTTCATGCCCGACATCCCGTTGCTCCAGCCCGATCCGATTTCCGGCAAAATGGGACCGACCCAGGTCGATTTGACCTTCGAGTTCGTCCCGCCGCCCGCCGGCCAGGCGGTGGTCGATTGGACCCAACTCCTCCCGACGGCCGCGCAAGCGGCGAACCGGCTGACCGCCCAGACGCTCGGCGCCGCGCGCCGGCTTGCCTTTGAATTCAAGGTGACTGTGTAAACCAACGTATCCACAACCCCGAACCAGGAGCCCAGCCATGCCCGAGTACCTCGCCCCCGGAGTCTTCGTCGAAGAGACGAGCTTCCGCAGCAAATCCATCGAAGGCGTCAGCACCAGCACCGCCGCATTCATCGGCCCCACCCGGCGCGGGCCGGCGGGCGAAGTCTCCGACCTGCTTACCCGTTTCGGCGACTTCGAACGCGTGTACGGCGGTCTGGACGACCTGGGATACGCCGGCGCCAACGATCCGAAGACCAACTACCTCGCCCATGCCGTCTTTCACTTCTTCGACGAAGGCGGCGCCCGGTTGTACGTCTCGCGCGTCGTGGCCGCCGCCAGCGTCGCGGCCACCTCGGCCGACCTGATCATCGACAACCCGGACGCCAAGTCGTTGAAATTCGTCGCGCGCTTCAAGGGCGCCGCCGGCAACGGCACGGTGGTCCTCGAAGAAACCGCCAAACAATCGTCGGTCGCCGCGGCGGCCAAGGCGATCGACGGAAGCCTCGTCCGCGTGAAAGGCGATGCGGCCGCCAACCCGGTGATCGCCGAGGCTTACTACGTCAAACACAACGGCGCCTGGCAGGCCAGCGACGGCACGGCGCACACCTTCACCGCGGCCGAGGAAACGCGCGGCATGGAACTCCTGACTGTCACCGTGACCGCCGTGGATGCCGACGGCCAGGCGACCGTGTACGAGGACCTGGGCTACGATTCACAGCACAAGCGGTACATCGGCGCCGTCCTTACCGAGAACCCCACCAATCGCGACGATCAAGTTTCGCAGGCGTTCGCCCTCCGGCTCAGCGGCGCCCCGACCGCCTTCGATCTCCAGGCGGCGTTCGCGCCCACCGCGCCCGCCAAGACCAAGGCGGTACCCGTCGGCAGCGGCAACGGAGCCACCGTCGGCACGGATGCCTTGCCGGGCGCCGGCGACTGGACCAGCGCCCTCACGCTGATCGAGGCGGTCGATGACGTTTCCATCGTCGCCGCGCCGGGCGCTTCGGCGTATCCCGACCGCGACGCCGTGGCGCTCGCGTTGATCAGCCACGCCGAGAAACGCCGGGCGTACCGCATTGCGGTGCTGGACACCGACCAGAACCTCACCCCGACCGGCGCGAAGACGGTCAAGGCCCAGCTCGATTCCAAGTACGCCGCGCTGTATTACCCGTGGGTGGTGGCGGCCAACCCGCTGGCCCGCCCCGACCGGCCGGATGTGCCGAAGGAGGTCAAGCTCCCGCCGTCCGGCTTCCTGTGCGGCATCTACGCGCGCAGCGACATCGAGCGCGGCGTGTTCAAGGCGCCGGCGAACGAGGTCGTCCGCGGCGCCCTCCGGTTCGAGCGCCTGGTGAGCACGGGGGAGCAGGAGTTGTTGAATCCGCTGGGCGTGAACTGCCTCCGTTTCTTCCCCGGCCGCGGCTACCGCGTCTGGGGCGCCCGCACGATCTCCTCCGACCCGGAGTGGAAGTACGTCAACGTGCGCCGTTACTTCAATTACCTCGAACACTCGATCGACAACGGGACGCAGTGGGCCGTGTTCGAACCGAACGGCGACAAGCTCTGGGCCAACGTCCGCGACACGGTTTCGAGCTTCCTGCTCAACGAATGGGTGAACGGCGCCCTGCTCGGGGACAAGCCGGAGCAGGCCTTCTTCGTGCGTTGCGACCGCAGCACCATGACCCAGAACGACCTCGACAACGGCCGGCTCATCTGCCTGATCGGCGTCGCGGTCCTCAAACCCGCCGAGTTCGTCATCTTCCGCATCGGCCAGAAAACGGCCGACGCCCGCGGCTGAACCTCAACCTGACCTGCACCTATGGCACGCAGCACCCCTTACGGCGCCTTCAACTTCACGGTGAACCTCAACTCGGGCGAAGACCCCGAGTCCGAGCTGGGCGGTTTCTCCGACGTCTCCGGCCTGGTGACCGAATTCGTCATGGCCGAGTACCGCTCCGGCAACTCGAAGGTCAACCACGTCCGCAAAATCCCCGGCATGCACAAGGTCGGCGACGTCACGCTCAAACGCGGCGTGGTGGACTCGCTCGCCTTCTTCGGCTGGGTCAAGGAAACCCGCGACGGCGGCTTCAAGGCCAAGCGCGACGTGGTCATCACGCTCCGCGACGAAACGGGCAAACCCGTCCGAGTGTGGAAACTCCAGGCCGTCCTGCCGCTCAAGTACACCGGTCCCACGCTCGCGGCCAAGGGCGGCGGCGACGTGGCCATGGAAGAACTGGTGCTCTCCGCCGAGGGCATCGACGCCGAAATGCTGGCCTGAGCCGGCGGTTGCCCCGCCCGCTCCAACCGTCCTCGCGCGTGTACGGCCTGGAATTCCAGGTGTCCAGTGGCACGACCGACGCGGCCCCGAACCGGGCCGACGTGGTCTGTTTCATCGGCTTCGTCGCCCGCCGGCGACGCGCCGGCCACGGCCCGTTCACCCCGCTCACGCCAGAGCAGAAAGGCTGGCTGGCCGACCAGGGCTGGCGTGCCGACGCCACCCTCATTCCCGACGACGACGACCTGCTGCAAACGCCGGTGCCGGTCGAGAGCTTCGAGGAGTTCACCCGGTTGTTTGCCTGGGAAACCCGCGATCCGGCTGCCGGTCCATCGACCTTGGTCACCTGGCTCGGCGCGGCGGTGCGGTCGTTCTTCGTTCAAGGCGGCTCGCGGTGTCTCGTCGTTCGTGCCGGCGAACCTTGGGCCTATGCGGCGCCTCGTCCCGGCCGGTCCGCGGCGGAGATCACGACCGCCGAGGCGACGCGCGACGACCGGCTCAAGCGGTTGGTTCCGCACTACGGCGGGGGCGCCCTGCCGCGCGCGGACGACATCGCCGGTTGGGTGTATGCCGATGCCTTGCGCCGCCCGCAATGGCAGGGCGTGGGCGTCCTGCACGCCATTGCCGAGGCGGCGGTGGTCTGCCTGCCGGACCTGCCGGAATTGGTCGCCGACACCACGCTCGAACCGGAAGGCTATCCGAATCCACCCGCGGGACCGGAAGTTTTCGTCGAGTGCGCCGAACCGGTGGTGCCGCCTGAACCACCGCGCCTTTGGCCGGACCCTGCCCCGGCCTGCACGGCCGCGGGCTTCACCGTGTGGTTCCAGGTGATGCGCGACCTCGCCACTTTTCTCGAAGCGAATCGCGGTCGCCTCAACGCCGACGCCTTGCTGGCGCTCCCACTACCGGCGGCGGGCACGGTGCGACCCGGCCGGCTGCTGGACTTCCTCGCGCCGGCCAACCTCAAGACCCGCCTGTCCGCGCGCTTCGATGCGGGGGGGGCGGCGGCGCGGACCGTGCAACTGGCCTATCCCTGGCTCGTCACCGCCAGCGCCGCGCGGCTGCCGGGCCAGATCGAGCCGCCCGACGGCGTGCTGGCCGGCGTGCTGGCGCGGTCGGTGGCGGCGCGGGGCGCCCATCGCAGCCTGGGTCGCCAGGACGTGCGCGAAATCACCGGCTTCCAGCCGGCGCTCGAACCCGAGGAAATCGCCTGGTCCGGCCCGGCCACCAACGAAGACGCGTTGATCGATCGCGTGTCGTTGCTCGGGCCTTCGCCGGCGGGCTCGCGCGTGTTGTCGGACGTGATGTCGAGCGTCGTTGCCGACGAGCGCCCGGCGGGCGTCGAGCGCCTGACCCTGGCGATTCTGCGCGCCGCCCGGCGGCTGGGCGAGGAGCTCGTTTTCGACAACAACGGCCCGTTGCTCTGGCAACGCGTGACCCGCGCGCTGGAAGCGATGATGAGCGGGTTTTTCGCGCTGGGCGCGCTGCGCGGCGACTCGGAGGCCGCCGCCTTCAGCGTGGTTTGCGACGGCACCACCACCACGCAAAACGATCTCGATGCCGGCCGCGTGATCACGCGCGTGAGTTTCGCCCCCGCCCAACCGGTGGCCTGGATCACCGTCGTGCTGAGCCTGCGCGAAGGCGGGCAGGTGGCGGTGGCGGGCACCGCTTGAGAAGGACCGACGCATGGCCAACGACACCGATTTTCCGGCCGGCGGGTTCAGGTTCCTCCTGAGCTTCCGCGAGAACCGCCTGCCCAGCGGTGGCGGCGCGGAGCATTCGCTGGCGGGCGGCGCCTTTGCCGAATGCACCGGACTGGAGGCCACGCACGAGCCGAAGGTCATTCGCGAGGGCGGGTTCAACTACGGCACGCACCAGCGCGCCGGCACCACGACCTTTGCCACGGTGATTCTGCGTCGCGGCATCACCGCCAACGCCGATCTCTGGCGCTGGTTCGAACTGACCACGCAGCATGGCGGTTACGCCTACCGGATGGACGTGGACATCGAACACCTGGACGTGGACGGCACCCGCATCCGCTCCTGGCAACTGCTCCGCGCCCTGCCGGTGAAGTTCAAGTCCGGCGACCTCAACGCCCGCAGCGGCGAAGTGGCCGTCGAGGAGTTGCACCTGGCGCACGAGGGACTCAGCCTGCGCACCTGACCATGCCCACCGACACCCAGATCGCGAAGGCGACGTTCACCGTGCAAGGCGGCTCGGGCGCGCCCATCGAGGTGCAGTTCAACCCGGTCTCGCTCGAGCACACCATCGCCAATCAACTTCAGGGCGAAGGCGGCCAGGCGGCGCAACACGTCGCCTCGAGCAGCGCCAAGCTCAGCCTCGAACTGGTCTTCGACACCACCGACACCGGCGCCGATGTGCGCACGAAGACGAATCCCGTGGCGAACCTGATGAAGCCCGGCGGCGGCCAGGGCGGCGACGATGCCGCGCGCCTTGCCCCGCCGCGGGTCACGTTCGACTGGGGCGCGTTCCGCTTCCTGGGCCTGGTCGAGTCGTTCAAGGAAACGATCGATTACTTCTCCGCCGACGGCGTGCCGCTCCGCGCCACGGTCGCGCTCACGCTCAGCGCCGACGACCATGTATTCGAGGCGCTCGGCGATCCGAACCGCACCGCCAGCGTGGCGGACGGTCTCGAAGTGCCGGGCGGCGACCCGTCGAGCCTGGCCGCGGCGGGCGGGGCGCCGGAAGCCGCGCGGGCCATCGCCAGCGCGAACGGCCTTGAAAGCCTGCGCTTCGGTGCGGGCGCGAGCCTCGCGATCGGCGGCGGCGTTTCCATCAAGCCACCGGCCGTCTTCGCTGCGGGCGGCGGGGGCGCGGGCTTCGGCCTCAGCCTCGGCGTCGGCGTATCGGCGGCCGCGGGACCGGTCAGCGGCCAGATGTCGGCGGGCATATCGGCGACGGCGGGTGCGTTCGCGGCTTTGGGCCAGCCAACCGCCGCGGTTTCCACTGCCAACCTGGATCCGCGGCGTCTGGTCGGGGGCGCTGCGCCGCCCGCCGCCCCGCGCGGCGGAACGCAGTTCGATTTGAGCGGCAAGGCGCTCACGCCGGGACCGTCCAGCTTCCGGTCCAACGTGGGCGCCAGCATCCAATTCGACGAACCGTAATCATGCCCATCCAAATCGATGAAGTGACCGCCGATGTGACCCCGGTGCCTCCGCCCAGCGCCGGCTCGGAGGTGAACGTGCGGCCGGCGCGCGAGTTCGATCCCGAGGCGCTCCGGCGCGAACTGGAGCGGCAAGCCCAGCGGGCCGCCCGGCTGGCAGCCGATTGAACGTCGCATGCCTCCCACCACCGCCAACGCCCAGCCGTTCGTCGCCCGCCCAACCGTCCAGATCGACGGCCAGGAGGTGGAGCGCGTGACGCAGTTGCTGGTGGGTATGACCATGCACGAGCAGCAAGGCGGGTTGTCGTCGCTGGAACTGCGCTTCACCAACGTGGCGAGCCTCACGGACGGCGGGGCGGAAATCGCCTTCGACGCGGGCGGCGATCTCCGGCTCGGCGCGGCGGTCACGGTGGGTGGCGGCGACGCCACCAGCCCGGCCGAGATCTTCCGCGGCACGATCACCGGCTTGGAGGCGATCCACCAGCGCGGCAAGCCGCCCGAATTGGCCCTCCTGGCCGAGGACGCCTTGCAGAAAGCCCGGCTCAAGCGCCGCTCGCGCGTGTTCGAAGACCGGACGCTCGCGGACATCGTCCGGCAGATCGCCGGCGAACACGGGCTCACGCCGCAGGTGTCGGGTCTGGACCAGAACTTCGGCCCGCAGGTCCAGATGAACGAAACCGACCTCGGCTTTCTGCGCCGCTTGCTGGCGCGCGTGGACGCGGACCTGCAAGTGGTCGGTACGGAGCTGCAGGTGTCGTCGCGGTCGGGCGTGCAACGCGGCCAGATCGACCTCGACGCCGGTCGCGATTTCCACTTCGCGCGGGCGCTGGCCGATTTCGCCCACCAGGTCGGCGGCACCACCGTGAAGGGCTGGGACGTGCGCAACGGCCAGGCCATTTCCGCCGACGGCCAGGACAACGCCGCGGGTCCGGGCGAAGGCGACCGCGGCGGCAGTCTGCTGGAACAGGCGCTCGGCTCGCGCACCGAGCACACCGGGCGGTTGGCGGTCTTCAATGACGCCGAAGCCCAGGCGCTCGCCGATGCGACCCGCAACGAGCGCGCGCGGCAGTTTGTGACGCTGTACGCCATCGCCGGCGGCAACCCGAATCTGCGCGTTGGCACCCACGTCCGCGTGACCGGCCTGGGGCGCTGGTTCGCGAACACGTATTACGTCACCGAGACGCGGCACCGGTTCGACCTCGAGTCGGGCTACCGCACCGAGTTCCGCGCCGAGTGCGCGTTTCTGGGTACCGCATGAGCCCGCCGCTTCCAACTTCGCTCGCGGGTGGCCTCGTCCCCGGCTGCCAGCTCGCGCAGGTCATCTCGCTGGATGACCCGCAGAGCCTGGCGCGGGTCCAGGTGCGCCTGCTCGCGCTCGACGGCGAAGGCGGGGCCGACATCTGGGCGCGGGTGGCCCTGCCGTTCGCCGGCGACAACCGCGGGACGTTCTTCATCCCGGAGGTCGGCGACGAGGTGCTGGTGAGTTTCGTGGCCGGCGACCCGCGTTTTCCCATCGTCCTCGGTGGCCTGTGGAACGGCAGCACGCCGCCGCCGGACACGATCGACAGCGGCGGGCGCAACCTGCGCAAGGTCATCCGCTCGAAGAACGGCGTGAAACTCACGCTGGACGACACCGACGGGCAGGAGCAGTTCATCGTCGAAACGCCCGGTGGCCAGAAGATCACGCTGAAGGATGGACCCGGCGCGATCACGATCGAGGACAGCAACGGCAATTCGGTGAAGCTGGAAACCGCCGGCATCACCGTCACGGCCGCGGCGAAGGTCACGGTGAACGCGACGCAGGTGAGCGTTTCTGCCGGCACGGTCCAGGTCGATGCGGCAATGTCCAGTTTCTCCGGCGTCGTGCGCTGCGATGTGCTCCAGGCCACCACCGTCATTGCCGCCACCTACACCCCCGGAGCGGGGAACGTATGGTAGCCGTACATCAAGCCCAGCACGAGACGACGCTCCGCGGCGCGTGGTCGCCGGACGGCGCGCCAGGACCGCTGTTGATCCAGCGCACGGACGAGGATTTCGTCAACGCCCTGCTTGGCGAGCTGAACTCGGCGGACGCCGAGCCCGTCGTGAACGCCCAGCGCTTGCAGCCCGAGGCCGGGCAGAACCACCTCCGGCTGTTCCAGCCGGTGCACCGCACCTTCACGCTGGCGCTGCTCGAGGCGCGATGCGAAACGTTCGGCTTCCCGCGGCTTGACCCGCGCAAGATCGAGTCCGCCGGCCTGGTGGTCCGGCGCGTGGCGGAAAAGGACGGCCAGCCGCAGCGCGATGCCCAAGGCCAGTACGTCCTGGAAGGCTGGCGAACGCTGGGCAAGGTCGTGGCCGGCTGGGTGCCGTTTGCGCAAGGCGGGGTGGCGGCCACCTGCGATCCGGTGCCGGAGCGGCGCTGCGGTCCGCGGTTCACCGGCAATGCCGAGGTGGACCGCCGTCTGCGCCCGGCGGTGACCGATTACGCGGAGGCCTTTTCGCCGCTGTTCCCCGCGCCGCCGGATGTCGCCGCCAAGTGCGGCCGCACGGTCCTGTTCGGCGTCGTGCCGGTCACCAGCTCCGCGCGCGCCGGCCAGCCGGACGCCGCGGCTCCGCCGCCCGCCAACGCCGCCGCCTGGGAGACCGGCTGGCAGGAGCACCTGTCGCCGCTGCTCAAAGCCACGACCCCCCGCGCGCTGAGCTGGCCTTACCCCACGCTCGCGCCGCCGACCCGCGACAATCTCGCGACGCTGCAAGCCACCGAGTTCCACGTGGCGCTCCAGCAGCTCGCGCAGGAATTCGGCGCGTTCAAGGAAGGTTCCGCCTCGGCCGCTGCGATCCTGCGCGAGCTGGACAAGCTGTCGATCAAGCTGGTGGATGACACGTCCCGCGCCGCGGGCCAGTACTTGAAGGCCGCGGCCAAGATCGTGATCGAAGGCGAGGCGGCGAGTCCGGCGCCACCCGCGCCGAAGACCTGGCCGGCCCTAGGCGCCCCGGCGGCCGCCGCGTTGGACCGCGCGTTGAAGGCGTCGGTCGAGGCCGCGCGCAAGGGGCTGCTGGCCGCGCCGGGGCGGTTCGACGAGCCGGGCCGGCTGTACGTCGTGCAAGGCTTCATCCGGGTGCGGCAGCCGAACAACTGCCCCGCGAAGATCGTCTGGAGCGATCCGAGCGCGCCGTTCCAAATCGCGCCGTGGCACGAGCCGGGACCCGTCGCGCCGGCGCCGATCTTGTTGCCGGACTTGACCCGGGACGCGCTGAAGAAGGCCACGCCGGGCGTGCTGTTCTCGGTGCCGAAGGAGCTGTTCAACCTGCTCCGCGGCAAACCCAAGGACCTGCTGGAGGGGAACGGCTCCACCGGGGGGCTGCAGCTCGACTGGCTCTGCGGGTTCAACATCCCGATCATCACGATCTGCGCCTTCATCCTGCTCAACATCATCCTGGCGATCCTGAACCTCATCTTTTGGTGGCTGCCGTTCGTGAAGATCTGCATTCCGTTCCCGCGCAAAAAGGCATGAGCACCCGCGAACCCATCGGCTGGCCGTTGCTGCCGCTCCCCGACGCGGACGGCGGGCTGCGCTTTCCCACGCTCGAGCAGAGCCTCGCGCAGCAGATCCAGGTGATTCTGCGCACCCGGCCCGGCGAACAGCTCATGCGGCCGGATTTTGGCGCCGGCCTCGAAGACTTCCTGCACGAACCGAACACGCTGACCACGCAACGCCGGATCCGCGACCGCATCGTCGAAGCGCTGGGCCGCTGGGAACGCCGGCTCCAGGTCGAGGACGTGGCGGTGACCGAAGTGCCGGACCAACCCCAGCGCCTGCGCGTGGAAATCACTTACCGCGTCCGCCGCACCGGCAGCGTCCGCCGCACCGGCCTGACGCTCGACCTCGAAGCTTGACCCCGCCATGCCCCTCTCGATTCCCAACCTCGACGACCGCTCGTACCAGCAACTGCGGGACGAACTGGTCGCGCTCATCCCGGCCCATACGCCGGAGTGGACGAACTACAATCCCGGCGACCCGGGCGTCACGCTCGTCGAGTTGTTCGCGTGGCTGACCGACGCCCTGCTCTACCGCGTCAACCTCATCCCGGAGCGTCAGCGGCTGGCCTTCCTGCGGTTGCTGGGCGTCAAGATGCAGCCCGCCGGCGCAGCGCGCACGCTGGTGTCGATCGCCTTTGCCAAGCTGGACACCACGCAGTCCCAACGCCTCGCGCCACGCACCACGATCAAGGGCCCGGTGCCGTTCGAGACGCTGGACGAATTGATCGTGCTGCCCATCGTGGGCGAACCTTACCGCAAACGACCGCTGACCGGCGACGAGCAAAAATCCATGTCCGCCAAGGTGGCCGCGCTCAAGCGCCTTTATCCCACCGACGGGGACGCGGTGCCGTACGTGACCACCCCGGTGTGCGCGGACGGACGGCCCGAAACGAACGGGGTGGACTTGATCACCGGCGCGGTGGACCAGGCCTTGTGGTTCGCCCTGCTGGCGCCGCCGGTGAAGAATCCGGACTTCGTGGCGCTGCGCGCCGCCCTCAGCCCGTCCGAGGCGTCCGGCCCGCAGATTCTGAATGTCGGCTGGTCGCCGGCGCTGAGCCTGCCGGCGTTCGGCGACGGCGCCGCGCCGCGTCCGCCCGTGCCGCACGTGTGGGAGGTCTGCGTTCAGACCGCGACCGGCGCGGTGAGCTACCGCGAGCTCAAGGTCGCGTCCAATGGCACTCAGGGCCTGGTGCGCGACGGCATTGTGCGACTCTTCCTGCCCAACGCCGCCGACCTGTTCGCGCCGCCGAACGACGTCGCGACCGACCTCGACGCCGGCACCGGCGAGCGCCCACCGCGCCTGGATGATCCCGAAAAGACCGCGCGCCTGCTGGGCTGGCTGCGGCTGCGTCCCACGACGGACCTCGATTCGCTCGCGCTGTCCTGGGCCGCGCTTAACGCCGTCGCCATCGAACAACGCCAGACCCGCGCGAACCTGATCGTCGGCGCCGGCACCGGCAGCGCCGATCTCGAGGTGAAACTCCCGCTGGCCGGCATCGACCCGGACAGCTTCGCCCTCGAAGTCGAGGAAACCGGTCGCGGCTTCCTCCGCTGGAAGCCCATCGACGATCTGGCCCTCGCCAACCAGTCCAGCGCGGTGTTCGAGCTCGATCCCGAGGCGGGCACCGTGAAGTTCGGCGACGGCGTGCGCGGTCGCATTCCGGCGCGCGGGGCGCGGATCAAGGTCGCCTTGCTCCGCGCCGGCGGAGGCCAGGCCGGCAATCTGGCTGCGGGCGCATTGACGGCCGTGGACGCTCCCTCCGCCCCGCCGCTCAAGGTGTGGCAGCCGATGCCCGCGCTGTGCGGACAAGACGCGGAGACGCTGGCCGACGCCGAGAAGCGCATCCCGGCGTTGTTCCGGCACCGCAACCGCGCGATTGCGCCAGACGATTACGTGGAGATTGCCCGTGCCACCCCCGGCGTGCGCGTCGGCCGTGTGGAAGTGCTGCCCCGCTTCAAACCGCAGCAACGCCGCTTCGACGTGCCCGGCGTGGTGTCGGTCATGGCCCTGCCCGCGCGCGACTCGTTCGAGCCGCCGTATCCGCGCGTGGACCGGCTGTTCATCGAGGCGGTGTACGGCCAGCTCGAACCGCGCAAGCCGCTCGGCGCCGAGCTGTACGTCATCGGCTGCGAGTACGTGCCCCTGGCCCTGAGCGTCGGCATCGACAATCCGTCCGGCGAACAATCGGTCTTCAGCGCCGTTCAGGACGCGCTGCGCAAATTCCTCTTCGCGCTGCCGCCGGGAGGGCCGGACAGCCAGGGCTGGCCGCTGGGCCGCACCGTGAAGCGGCGCGAACTTGAGATTGTCGTCTCGCGCGTGGACGGCGTCGATGGCGTGTATGGCCCCAATCTCTTCACTCAAACCACCAGTGGCGGCTGGCAGAAGGTCGTCGCCGCCGACGGCAACGAATCCGCGGAAATCCCGCTCCTCGCCTGGCAACTGCCCGAACTGCTGGCCGTGGTCGTGGCCGGCGGCGCCGCGCCGGACGAAGTGAAACCGCCCGTGCCGAAAAAAGCGAAAGACGGCCTGGCCATCCCGGTCGTGCCCGAGGTCTGCTGATGGACGCCAACGGACAACGTTTCTGGCTCGCGCTCGGCGGAAAGCCTTGGGTGCCGCAGCAGCCCGGCACCCTCGAAGTCCGCGAAGGCTTCCTGCGCCTGGCCAGCGCCCGACCTTCGCGCGAGGTGCCGGAAGACATAGCGGCAGCCACGGCCCGGCTTCAGCTTGTGCCGCAGACGCGCGACGCTTTCGGCGGACGCGCCTGGTACGACGCCGGCGCGGCGGCGGTCATGGCCACCAGCGGCGATCTGCTGCCCACGAAACTGTTCGATGTGGCCGGCACGGTAACCGACCTCGCGCTGGGTTTCGACGAGTACCTGTACCTGGCCGTGGACGGCCAGGTCCGGGTGCGCGATCTGCTCGGGCGCTGGCCAGGCGAAACCGTCGGCCCGGCGGGCTTCCAAGCCTGGCGACTGGCCACCGACCCAGCCGGTGGAGCCTGGGTGCTTGACCGCACCAACCGCCAGCTCGCGCGCCTGACCGGGCAACTGTTTCCACCACCGCCGCCCGGCGATTTCCCGCCCGACATGTTCCGCCCCCAACCGGAGAACCCGCGGCCTTTCCGCCTCGAGGTGCTGCCCGGGGGGTGGCTCGACGCCGGCGATGACCCCGTGGCGATCGCCGTGAAACCCGGCGCTGGCGCCGCGGTTCTGGTCTGGAGCGCCGACGGTCGGGGTCGCGTCTTCGTGGTGGACAAGTCTGGCAAGCGCGGGCCGGTCGCAACGCTGCACGAAGCCAGCCGGCCGTTCAGCCTGGCTTGGCTCGAAACGGACCGCTTTGCCGTGCTGGCCGCGCGCGACGTGGGCGGCGGCCAGGCGGTGAGCGAAGCGTTGGTCTATGCGCTCGGCAGCGGCGAAATCCACGAGTCGGGCGAAGTCTTTCCGCTGCGAGATCCGGCCGACGGACCGTTCCTTCACGGGGTCACGTTGCCGGTCGAATACCCCGTGACCGACGGTGGCTCGCGTCCGCTGGTGTCGGTGTCGCTGCCATCCTACGCGCCGAGCGGCGTGGCGGTGCTGGGCCGGCCGGACAGCGAAGTGACCGGCGACGCGGCGGACACCGAAGTGCGGACACTATTTGACAGCGGCGTGGACGGCGCCGCCTGGCACCGCGTTTATGCCGAAGGGCTGATCCCGGTGGGCACGGGTTTTTTGCTCGAAGCCGCCGCGTCCGACACCGCCGATGAACCGTCCGCAATCGCGGCGGGCGAGTGGTTCCCGCACTACTTCGGCGGGCGGTTCAATGACGACGATCAGCGCCGGAAACCGCACGCCGCTTGGCTGCGCCCAAAGTCCGAGCTGCCGTGGCACGACGGCTTCCTGGACGAACCGCCGGCGCCCGGCACGGCCGGCCTGTTCACCGTCTTGCTGCAACGCGCCGGTCGGCGCGTGCGGACGTTGCGCGGGCGCTTCCTCCACCTGCGGATAACGCTGTTCGGCACGGGCCGCGCCTCACCGTGTCTGCACGCGTTGCGGGCCTACGCGCCGCGCTTTTCCTACCAGGACCGGTACCTGCCGGAGCTGTACCGCGAGAACGTCTTCGGCCCGGCGGCGGATGCCGCGGCGGCCGATCACGGCTCGACGCCCGCCGATTTTCTGGGCCGCTTCCTGGCGAACTTCGAAAGCGTGCTCACGCCGCTCGAGGACCGCATCGCCGCAAGCTGGATGGTGACCGATCCCGCGACCGCTCCGGCCGGGGCCGTGGATTGGATTGGGTCGTGGATCGGCGTCGCGTTCGAGCCGTGGTACCCCGCGGCGCGGCGACGCGAAATGGTGCGGCGCGCGGCCGAAGTGTTCGCCTGGCGCGGCACGCGGCGCGGGCTGGAACTCGCGCTGGACGTGGCGACCGGCGAGGGCGTCAGCATGGGCCGGATCATCGTGATCGAGGATTTCTGGTTCCGGCGCACGTTCGGAACGATCCTCGGCCTCGACCTGGACAAGCCGTATGACCCGCTGTTCGGCGGGCCGGTCATCACCGGCAATTCCAAGGTGGGCCGCACGCTGATCATCAACGAAACCAGGCGCCGTGAATTCCTCGCCTTGTTCGACGCCGACATCGAGCTCTCCGCGGCGGATCAGCAGGTGGTGCAGGATTTCTTCGACTCGCTCGCCCACCGCGCCACCGTGCTGGTGCACGAGACGGCGACGGCGGACGAACTCACCTTGATCGGCCGCGTGGCCGAGCGCGTGGCGCCGGCGCACATCTTGGTCCGCGTCCGCCGCGCCAGCCGCGATTTCATGGTCGGTCTGGCGAGCCTGCTGGGCGTGGACACGTATTTGCGCCCCGAACCACCGCCTGTCGCGGTGGAAGTCCAACGAAGCAGCGTCGGCGACGGCTCGCTCCTGTTGCGTCCGGCCGCGCTCGATCCGCGAATGGAAGGAACCTCCTCATGAGCCTGTTGCCCCAACCGTTTCCGGCGCCGCCGCTGCGGCCCAGCTATCACACCGGCATGTTGCTCGACGCGGAAGATTTCCGCGACGAGCAGGGCTATCACCGCGGCCAGTTGGCGCGGCTCGCCCGCTGGCTCCACGGCCTCGGAACCGTGTGCGGGCTCGAGGTGAAACGCTTCGCGGCCGGCGAAGACAGCCACGCGGAGGAAACGCTCGAAGTCCGCCCCGGCGTGGCGATCGACCGCGTGGGGCGCATCCTCGAAGTGCCCAAGCCGTGGTGCCTGCGCCTGCAACGCTGGTTCGACCACGCCGTCGCCGCCCAGCCCGACCTCGCCCCCAAGCGCGAGGCGGACGACAGCCGCCACTTGATCGCCGACGTGTTCCTGCGCTTTCTCGAGGCCCCGCAAGCTTTGCGACCCGGCTTCCCGGAAGCGGCCGTGGACGCGACCGACGCCATCGTGGCTTCGCGATTGGAGGACGCCTTTGAGCTGACGCTCGCCGCGCGGATGGTCGAGGCCAACACGGATCCGAACCTGCCGGACAAGCCGTTCGATCCGCCGCCCGCCAGCCGCGACGATTTTCTGAAGGAACTCTTCAAACGGTACGAGCCGCCGGCCGCCGATCCCAGCGCCATGACGCCGTTGCCCGAGCACCCGCCGGGATTCGATCCGACGTCGGTGTTTCTGGCCCGCGTCCGCATCCGCCTGCTGGACCACCCCGCCACGGCGCTGACCCGCCACGCCTCGGGAGACGTGGCGGTGGACAACGCGCCCCGCCGCATTGCGCCGTCGGCCGTCTTGCTTTTCGCCCTGACTAACCTCGACTAAAGGAGCCCCGCCATGCCCCCCATTGTGCCTTCCGTCTTTCGCGACAATTTCACCGCGCTGGCCCAGCGCCCCGAGATCGTGGCCGACAGTCGCCGCCGCCGGCCGCTCTTCTTCGACGGCAAATTCCTGACCGCCGCCGACCTGAACCGCGAGCAGGCCTACCTGCTCCTGCGCCAGGCCGACCTCGCCAAGTCGCTCGGCTTCGGCGTCATCGATGGATTGCGCGTGGACCAGTCCGCGGTCACTGCCGGCGGCGCCGCCAACGCTGCGGCGGCGATCCGCCTCACCGCCGGCTCCGGCATCACGCCCGCCGGCGAAGTCGTGGTCGTCGGCGCGGCCAAGATCGTCGATCTCGCCGACGTGCCGCGGCTCGAACTATTGAACGCCGCGTTCGGTCTGGCGCGTGTGCCGCAGGACCCGTTCCGCAACCTGAGCGGCTTGTTCATCGTGGGTTTGCGCGCCGTGGAGTTCACGAGCAACCCCGTACCGGTCTATCCGCCCAGTGCCTCCGGCGAAACGCAATCCCAGGACGGCGAAATCATCGAGGCCAGCGCGGTGACGCTGGTGCCTTACCCCTCGGGCGTTACCCTGGACGAACCCCTGCGCACCCGGGCGCGCGTCGCCCGCGAAATCTTCCTCGACCAGAAACCGCCCCGCCTGCCCGCCGGCGTGCTGCCGCTGGCACTGGTGTATCTGCGCTCCGGCCAGCTCGAATGGGTGGACGAATTCCTGGTGCGCCGCGAGGCGGGCGACGACGACCGCTTCGGCTTCGCGTTTGCGCCGCGGGCACTCGCGGAGGCGCACTTCTTTCATTACCAGGACCTACTCGCCGAACTGGAGGCGCGTCAGCCGGGGCGTTTCGCCGCGAGCGACTTCTTCGAGATCCTCCCCCCCGGCGGCCCGCTGCCCAGAAATCTGGTGAACACCACCGATTTCACGCAGGCGTTCTTCCCGGCCGAGGCGCGACTCGAACTCGCCCTCGTGCCCGAAGACGAATTGCCGGCGCTCATGGAGGAAAGCATCGACCTGCCGCCGATCGATCTGAGTCTCAAGCCCGAGGACAACGACGCGTTCGCGCTCCTGGTGCTGGTGCCGGTGCCGCGCAGCCAGTACGCCGAAACGCTCGCCACGCTCACGCCCCGCCGGCTGCCGCTGCGGCCGACGCTGGCTCAACCGCTGAGCCGGCAAAAGCCGCTCGACTATCTGCGCGCCTGGAAACCGCAGTTGCTGGGCACGGTCGCGACGGCCCCGATCGACTCCGACGCCCTGCCGGACGCCGGCTGGGTGGGCGTGGTGAACCGCACGAGCCAGCTCTGGTACGTGCGCCGGCGCAACCTTCCCGACGGCACCGCACTGGCCAGCGCCACCGTGACCGTCAGTTCGACCGCGCCCGAGGCGCCGGGGGCCGGCGACGGTCCGGGCGCAGACACCGGCAGCGGCGAGGTGACGATCCCGCCGCTGGCCAACGAGGACGAAAGCATGCTGGCCACGCTGGCCCAGGAGAAACTCTGGGGGCGTTACGCCTTGCTGAAGGCGATCTCGTCGCCGTCGGTCCACGCCTTCATCGCGCGGTTGTTCAGCGCGGACCTGATCCTGCAAAACGCCCTGCTCCGCCACGCCCTGATGACCGCCTTGGAGACCGGCGCCAAACTCACGTCCGAAAGTCCCGAGGAGAATTTCGAGATGATCCAGGGCGGTCCGCGCGTGAAGGTGCTCGGCGCCGAGGCCGTGGAGGCGGCGGTCAAGACGGTGATGCGCGAGGAACTCGTCCGGGGCCTGGCCGCGGCGTTTGCCCGCTTTGCGCGGCCGCTGGCGGATCTGCGGGTGCGCACCGCCCTGGGGTTGACCGGCCGGTTGCCGGAAATTGGCGGCCTGGGGTTGAAGCTGCCCGCCGACACCAAGTTCCAAAAGCTCATGGATCGCATCGTGAAAACCGCGAGCACCGGCCGGCGCCAGGCCATCCGCGATGCGGTGGACAAATTCATCGGAAGGTAACGCCATGCGCCTGCGCACCCGTATCCAACCGTTGCCCGGCGAGAAACTCGTCGAGGTGCTGCCGCCGCCGGCGTCGTTCGTCGAGAACGCCCCGCTGCGCCGGCTCAACTTCTTTCCCGGTCGCCACCTCACGGACGTCGCGCTTCAGCTCGAACAGGCCGTGCGCGTCGCGCGCTTGCGCCTGCGGGCCGCCGGCGTGGCGCCCGGCGTGGCCGCCGGCCTCGAGGCGGGCCTGGGCGCGGACGAACAAGGCAGTTTCGTCCAGGTGGGCACCGGCTACGGCCTGACCGCCGCGGGCGAGGACGTGGTGGTGGATCGCCCGCTGCGCGTGTACGTGGCCGACCTGCCCGTGTTCACGCCCGGCCAGGATTCGTCGCTGGCGCCGAAACTCGGTTCGCTGCCGGTCGGCGAAACCGGCCCCACGGCCGGCGTGCTCTTGCTCGTGCCCGGTCAGGTGGAAGAAATGGAAGTGCCGTTGGCCGCCAAGGCAACCGGCCTCGAAGCCGAGAACTTCCAGCCGTTTGTCCGCCAGCCCGCCGACGAAGCGTATTATCGCCAATCGACGGTCGATGCCGCCCGGCTCGCAATCCTGCTTTGGTCCGACGACTGGCCGGCCACCTGGCGGCTGCCCGCCGTGACCGCGCCCGGTCTCTGGCGCAACCAGGTTGCCTGGCGGGTGTTCGCGGCCGAGCAGGCGATCCTCGAAAGCGCCCTGCTCCCACCGGACGAAGCCCGCGCCTTTCCGCCGTGGGAATCCTCCGGCGTGGCCGTCGCGTTGCTCGGCCTGGACGCGCACTGGCTGCCGCTGTTCCTGGATCGCCACGCCGTCGCGCGCAACGGCGGTCTGCCCCGCCAACGCGTGCTGGCGACCCGGGCCTTTGCGCAGCGGCTCGCCGGCACCGGTGAACCCCGGCTGTGGCAGGCGCGCATCGATCAGTTCGCCGCCGAGCTCGCCGAGTACGGCAGCGTGGCGACCGGCGCGACGCGGTTCCGGTTTCTGCCCCCCTTTGGCGTGCTGCCGAAAGCCTACGCCTCCGAGTGGAGCACCGTGACCGTCACCGACCCGGCCACCACGAAGGCGACCACCTTCCGGACCGTGAAGAACACCTTCTTCCCGGCGAATTACGCCGTGCAACTCGCCGTGGCGCCCCTCGAACAGCTCGACGCCGTGGCCGACGCGACCCGCGCCCTCCCCCCGTTCAACCTCGACCAACCGGACCGCGTCCTGCTGCTCGCGCCGGTGCCGCAATCCGTGTTCGACCCGCAGTTGCTCGAAGTGCCGGAAGTGGCCCAGGAGCTACGCGACGCGGTGGCGACCTTCACCGCCGACCGGAACCGGACGCGCGGCGAACGCGACGACCATCGCGCCCGCGCCGCAAAGCTCGCGGAAAAGACCGACGGCTCCGCCGGGGTGCCGGCCTACCCCGACCCCGATCCGGACCAACTGGATCCGGCGGAAACCGCCGCGGGTTACACCCCGCCCGCCGGCGAAATCTTCGGGACGACCGGGGTCGGCGCCAGCCTCGCCGCGCCGGCGTTCGACCGGTTGAAGGCCGAGCTCCAGAAACGTTACGCCGCCTGGACCGACACGCCGGAAGCGGCCGGCTTGGGCACGTACTACCCGGATCAGAAGG
This sequence comes from uncultured bacterium, assembly GCA_963735925.1. GTDB lineage: Bacteria > Verrucomicrobiota > Verrucomicrobiia > Limisphaerales > J093 > DSVZ01. The sequence continues at coordinate 687,314 of CAVTMT010000010.1, read as the reverse complement.
CGATCAAGGACCGCGAGTTCCTCGCCCCGGATTCGGCCTTCGCCCAGGGCTTACGCCCCTTCGTCCGGTCCCTGGAGTCGAAGGTCAACCGCGCCGAGGAAATGATCGGCACGCACTACCTGCGCGTCCGCACCGATGTGTACCGGCTGGGCCAGCTCGTTTCCGGCGCCACGCTCACCACGCGATTCGCGACCTCCGACGCCCTGGCGAACGTCGTGGATCGCCAGACGGCGACCGTGGACGCGAAAGGGCTGACGGCCTTCGCCAGCCAGCTCATCGGCAACCTGCCGGACGCGAGCGCCGCGGCCACCCCCAAGACCGCGCCGTCCGGGGACGCCACCGTGAAGTCCGCGACGGGGAAGGCCCCAGCCACCGGCGCCGGGGGAGCGGAATTCATGGTGTACCAGCCGCTCGACATTCAATTCGCCACCGACGACAACGGCAAGATCACCGCCGCCTCGCTGGATTCGCAGCAAATCGTCAACGTGGTCAAGCAGGACCTGCTCGCGAACAAGTCGTTGTTCCAGCTCAAAGCCATCGAACCCAGCTTCGGCCTCCTGCCGATCGACCTCCTGAAGAAACTGCCGCTGGAGCGCCTGCAACCGCCCGCGGCGGTCCAGATCCGGAAGGAAATCAACGATGGCAAACTCGAGCTCTTCCAGAAACTCCAGGCGCTGGACCTGTGCCTGCTAGGCTTGACGACCCAATTCGTGGACCTGCCGGCGCCCGGCGGGGCTTATCGGGCCTTGCGGCTGGCGGAGGTCTTTCTCCAGCGCGCGAGCGACGACGATCTCGGCGCGCCGCCGGCCAATGCCACCGCCGACCAGAAGAACACCGAGGCCGCCCACTTCTCCCGCGGCGTGAAACACGCCGACCTCTCCATCGCCGCGCTCCGGGCCATCGAGGACCGCATCCGCGAGTACCGCGAAATCATCGCTCTGGCCCGCCAGACCCTCGCCGCTCTCGACGCCCAATCCGCGGCCGTGGCGGCGAAGCTCCACGAGGTCGATGGCCGGCTGGCCGAGGCGCGCCAGGACGCCGCCGTGGGCCAGGCGCTCCTCGCAGAGGAAATGGCACGGGTGCAGGCGCTGGACGAGCATCGGCTGAAGGTGCTCACCGACCACGTGAGCTTCTTCGTCTTTCATCGCCCGCGGGCGCTGGACCCGCGGATCGACCGGCCCGTGCGCACGCTTTATCCCGCGTTGACGGAGTCGCCGGTGCCCGCGGCTTTGCGTGAGGACCTCGATGTCCCGCCGGACCTGCTGGCGTTGCAGGAAGTGTTCCGCGATTCGCCCGTGCGCTGGTTCCGCTTCGCGCCGACGTGGCTGGGCGCGTTTGACCGGCTGGAACCACTGCGCGGGTTCGTCAACCGCGTGCTCGAGCGGGCCGCGGAAGGGACGCGCACACCTCCCGCCGTCAGCGTGGGCCGGTACCGCCAGGCACTGCAGACGGTGCTCACCAGCCGGGCCACCCTGGCCGGCAGACAGCGCCAGCTCGTGCAGGCGTTGCCGGTGGCCGCCGTGGTCGCGGCAAGCTGGCAGGACCTCCGGCGCGAGGCGCAGGACCGCTTTTCGCTCGGCCATTTCATCGACCACGGCCCGGCGCCGCTCGCGCGCTCCGCGGCCGCGGAACTGCAGAACGTCTTCAAAATCGCGGCGGCCCTGCATCGCGATTTTTCGCGCACGCCCGCTTTGCTCCGCCTCGGCTGGGCCGAGCGCTACAGCCAGTTCGACCGGGCAACCTCGTTCCGCGACCTCTCCGCCCTCCTCCGCTGGAACGAAGTTGAATTCACGCTGCGACGCGAGTTGCAGCTCCTGACGGACTGGCTGTATGCGCGCGTGAACACCGGCATGGCCGAGGCGGTCGCCCTCATGGACGACCTCGTCCGCGTCTGTCTGCTGCTCGCCAGCCATGCGCCGGTGGATCAACTGGTCACCGGCGCCGTGGCCGAGCCGACCACCCCGACGCTCGGCGGACTGCTCCGCGTCCGCGTGGACGCTTCCCGGCTCCGCCTCGGGATGGGAGTGGTGGTGGACCTGGGGGATAACCGCCTCGTCCGCGCCGTGGTGGACAACCTCGCCGCCAGCGAAGCCACGGCCCGCGTCACGGCCTTGCCCGCCGGCGGCGCGCCGCCCATCACCACCAGCCACACGGTCCGGTTCGTGGACCTGTCGCGCTCTTATTGACGCATGGTGGCTGTTCAACAACGCCGTGTGCTCCGGGCCCGCCTGCGTTGTGCATGGCCCGAAGATGCCCGGCATGGCGGCGTGCTCCTCGCGGACGCCTTACGCACCGCCAGCCTGCCTGACTCCGGCCGGCTGATCGTGTTCCGGCGCGTGAATCTGGGCCGGCTCTCGGCGCGGAGCAGCGCCACCGCCTGGAGCCGACGGTTGGAGAAGGAACTCCAGACGCTCGCGGACCGGGCGGTCGCTTTCACCGAACCCGCCGCGGATCGCGCCCCGACGGTCTGGTTTCCGGACGACTGGCAACCCGCCATCGAACTCGCGATCCGGCTGGTGCGCGGGGCGGACGCCACCGGCTGGTTCTGGTCGGCGGCCGTGCCGGGCTGGCGGCCCGGCCTGCCCGAATCCGCGGCGGCCAGCCTCGTCTTCAGGCAGCTTGCCACTCGCGGCGGCGCGCCCGCCACCTTGGCTCTGGCGCAACGCCTGCACCGTGAAGGCGGGCTGTTCACGTTCGCCGGGTGGTTGTCGGAGGCGGACCTCGTTGCGTGGGCCACCCCGAAGCGGCCGACCACCAGCCAGTCCGAGGAACACCGGGCGCGGGTTGCCGGCGCAAGCCTGGCACTTGTTCCGCGTGTCTGGCGCGAGCGTCTCTCGGCTTTGGCGGCCACCGCGGGCAGCCAATCGGCCCGCACGATCTGGGTGATCGCGGGCCTGCTCAGCACTCGCGGCGTCGCGCCGCCAGAAGCGGCGGAGTTGCGCGAACTCGCGAGCCGCATCGCCACCAGCCTGGCGGGGCTTCCCGCAAGGCATCCCTCCCCGCAATCGATGGCGGATATGCCCGCGGAAGCAGTGCGCGGTCCCGAGCCTTCTTCATCGGTTGCCGAACCGGCGATCATCCGCGAAGCCATCCCCGAAACCGCTTCCGCCACGCGCGGACCTTTGTCGCCCACCATGGCGGGCGGCCTGCTCTTCACGCTGAACTTGCTCGGGCGACTGGGCTGGCCCACGTGGCTCGGCGAACCGGACCGTGCGTTTGCAGGGGCGGTGACGTTGCGGCTCTGGCAGACGCTGGCCGACCGCTTCGCACTGCCGGCCGATGACGCGCTGCGCTCCTGGCTCCGTGAACCCCGGCCGCCGCCGGACACAGCGTCCACGGCCCAATCAGCTCAAGTATCAATAATTAGGACTGACCCCTTTTCCTTTTCGTTCCGCGCACCCCGGCTTGCCGAACTCGCGGGCCGCCGCTTGGTAGTTCGGCCGGGGATGGTTCGCGTCGCCGGCCGGCCGGGCTGGCGGTTGTTGGTCGATGGCTCGGGCCGGCTCCCGCTGGCGGCCTGGGCGCGCGGTCAACGTTCGTTCAACCGGCCTCTCACCGGGGTCCGCCGCCGCGAACCCGCCTGGCCGGCGCCCGTCGATCCTCTGATCGCCGCTCTGGCGCTCGGCGCGCATCGGCTCTGCCGGCGTGCGACCGGGCTCGGCCTGCGCACGCTCGCATTGCGGCCCGCCCGCCTGTCGTGGACCGAAACGCACGTGGACGTGCACTTCAGGTTGGACCAGGCCGACGTGCGCATTCGCCGGGCGGGGCTGGATTTCAACCCCGGCTGGGTCCCCTGGCTCGGCCGGGTGATCACCTTCCATTACGGAGAAACGCCGCCGACATGAGTCACCCCGGCCACACTTTCACGCTACGGAAGCTTGGCTTGGCCGCGCTGGCGGCGCACGTCGGCGCGAAGCCCGAAGACGGCCCCGAGGCGGCGTGGCTGGCGGAACAGGCCGCGCCGGTGCGCGCAACCGGCCGCGCGCTCGACCAACTGCTCACGGCCGTGTGGGAGCACCCGCGCGCCGAGGACGCGGCCTTGGTCCAATTGGCCCGCCAACGCGGCTTCAGCCCCGCGGAAACGCTGGCGGTGGCGTTGGCGGGGGCGGTCGAAGACGATCTGATGACCGGTCGCGCGCTCGCCTTCGCCCAAACGCCGGTCGGCGGATCGCGCCCCACGCTGGGCTTGCTCGCCGAGTTGAGCGCCACGTTCCACCCCGCGACTTCGGTGACGGCGGCCATGCTGGCGCAAGGTCCGGCGGTTGCCTGCGGCCTGCTCGCACTGCTCAACGAAGGCGCGCCCAGCCCGGAACGCGCGGTGGCGGTGCCGCTGCCGCTGAGCCTCGCGCTCAAAGGCGTGGCCGCCGCCTGGCCGGGCGCTCACGTCGCGAGCGACGCGGACGCAGTCGAACTGCCGGCGTCCTTTCGCGACACCGCCGCCCGCTTTGCCCGCGCCATCGCCGGCGCCGAGGCCGTGCTGGTCATTCGCGCGGCCGCGGTGGGCGAAGGTCGCGCCGCGGCCTGCGCCGTGGCGCGGGCCCTGAAGCGGCGCGGCTGCTTCGTGGAAGGCCCGCCCACGCCTGGTCTCGGCGTCTGGCTCGGATTGCTCGGGTTGTTGCCGGTCAGCCTGGTTGATCTCGGTCCGGGCGACCTGAAGCCGGTGCCGACGATCCCGTTCCACGCCGGGCCGCGGCTGCTGCTGACCGGTCTGGACGGCGCCTTGGAATCCGGCGCGCAAGAATTGCTGACCTGGCGTGTGCCGCTGCCCGACGCCGCCGAACGCCGCCAACTTTGGCAACGCACACTGGGTAACGAAGCCCTGGCCGCCGACCTCTCCGCGACGCATCGCCAGGGCGTGGAGCGCATTGTCCGCCTCGGCGAGTCGGCCCGCCTTTGGGCGCGGGCGGAAGGCCGGTCCGGCGTCGCGACCGCCGACGTCCACGCCGTGGCCCGCACCGGCGAAGGCACCGGGCTGGACGCCTTGGCACAGCTCCTGTCCGAACCGGTGCCGGACCAGGCGCTGGTGCTGAGCGAGGATTTGCGCGCGGCGCTCGAGGCGCTGCTCGCGCGCTGCCGGCAACGCGACGGCTTGAGCGACGGCCTCGGCCTCGCGGCGCGGACGCGGTATTCGCCGGGCGTTCGGGCGCTTTTCCACGGCCCCAGCGGCACCGGCAAGACGCTCGCCGCCGGCTGGCTGGCCACGCGCCTGGGCCTGCCGCTGTACCGCGTGGACCTCGCCGCGGTGAGCAGCAAGTACATCGGCGAAACCGAGAAGAACCTCGCCCGGCTGCTGGCGCGCGCCGAGACGAGCGAGGCCATCCTGCTCTTCGACGAAGCCGACGCGCTGTTCGGCAAACGCACCGACGTCCGCGACGCCAACGACCGGTTCGCGAACGCCCAAACAAACTACCTCCTGCAGCGCCTCGAAACGTTCGATGGCATCGTCGTCCTCACCACCAACAGCCGGGCGCGGCTCGACTCCGCCTTCGCGCGCCGGTTGGATGCGGTGGTCGAGTTCCCGGCGCCGGAGCCGGCCGAGCGCCGCGCCCTGTGGGAGGCGCATCTGGGCGAACATCACGCCCTGGCACCGGCCGAGTTGAACCGGCTCGCCGCGCTCTGCGACTTCACCGGCGGGCAGATCCGCAACGTCGTCCTCGCGGCCGCCGTCCATGCGCGGCAGAGCGGCGGCGTCATCACGCTGAACCCGGTGCTGCAAGCGGTCGCCGGCGAATGCCGCAAAGCCGGTCGTTCGCTCCCGGCCGGTTTGCCCCTGCCGCACGCCGAGGCCAAGTTACCGCCGCCGTGAGCCGCTTTTCCGCCAGCGTCATGCACCGGATCGCGCCCGCCCGGGCCGGTACCCGGCCGTCGCGGCGGGGCGCGTCGCGACGCGAGCTGGGCGCGCCGGCTGGTGTGCCGCGCTTTTCCCGACGCCCGGCCGCGGCACACGCAGCGCGGCGCACCGCGTCGCCTGTCCGGCCAGCTTCCGCGGCCGCGCCAACTCCGGCCCGCACCCGCGATCCGCGGCCGGCTCCACCACCGACCTTGGTGGTCAACCAACCCGGGGATCATTGGGAACGCGAGGCCGAACGCACCGCGCGCACCGTGGCCTCACCCGCTCCGATGCTGCCCCACGCGGCGCCTCGGTCACCCACCCCCCGGCCGCCGCCGGTAACCGGTTTCGCGCCGGATTGGGCGGAAACCGGAACCAGCCGGCCGATCACCTTGCCGTTGCGCCGGCGGATCGAATCCGTGACCGGCGCGGATTTGCGCGGGGTGCGCGTTCACAGCGGGCCGGTCGCGGAACGCGCCACCGCGCGCGTGCAGGCCCGCGCCTTTGCCCACGGCGCGCACATCTTCCTCGGCCGCGGCGAACGCGCCGATGACGCCCACGTGGTGGCGCACGAAGCCGCGCACACTGTCCAGCACAGTGCGGCATTGAATGCCGCCTATCCGCACGGCCCGCCAGCCGGACAACTGACGCGCGCGCCGCCGGGGACGGTGCAACGCATTCCGATCCTCAGCGACATCGGCGAAGCGGTCGTGGACGTGGGCGAGGCGGCTTGGGACGTCGGCTCCACCGCAGTGGGCGTGGCAGGCGATCTCATTACCGGCGACTTTTGGGGCGCGGTCCGGCGGCTCGCACCGTCGGTCGCGGACATTTTGGAGGAGATCGCCGACAAGGGGCTTTGGGAATTCCTCAAGGAGAAGATTGGCAGTGTCGTGGACACCCTGTTCGGCGGTCTGCGGCAAATCGGCAATTTCTTTGGCAGCCTGGGCGACTGGGTGGCCGGCCTGTTTGGCACCATCCGCGAAATCGTCGGCGGGTTGGCCGGTCGGGGCAAGGAGGCCTTGTTCGGCGCGTTGCGGACTCTGCGCACTTTTCTGGGCGAGGTGGGCGGCGATGTTTGGGACAGCCTCACCCGTTTCTTCGAACCCATCGGCGGCTTCTTCTCGCGGGTCGCGAATTTCTTCACCGGTCCAGTCCTCAGCTTCCTCGAAGAACTCGGCGGCGAGGTCTGGCGCACCATCACGCGTTGGGCGGGCAACCTCTGGGACGCCCTATCACCAGTCCGCGAGGCGTTGAGCTGGGCCTGGGACCGCGTCCTCGAACTGCTCGGCATCAGTGGCGGTGGAGGTGGAAGCGGCGGCGGTGGCGGCATTCTCGGTTGGATTCAGGAAAAGGCGGGCGAGGTCTGGGAGTGGATCAAAGGTCTGGCCGCTCCGGTCGTGGGCGGCGTGCAACGCGCCTTGCGCTGGCTGGGCAATCTCGCGCCGCTCGAGGCGATCCGCGCCTTGCGCACGCGCGTCCTGGGCTGGGTGGACAGCGCCACGCAGATGGCCGACCGCATGGAGCAGCCGGAAGGCGTGGCCGACAACCGCGAAGTGCTCCGCGACGTCGTGCTGCCGGCGATCCAGGGCGCCATCCAGGGCTTGCGAACCGGCATCAGCGCGGCGGGCAACTGGGTGCGCGGCGCGGTGGGCGGACTGGCCGAAAGTGTGGCCGGCTTTTTCGACGCGCTCGCCGGCAACGAGTACCTGGCGTTCGCCAGCGGGGCCCTCGAATGGTTGCGCGACGGCGCGCTACAGCTCGGCGCTTGGGCGACCGAAGGCATCGGCGGCCTGTTCAATCTCGTGGATGGCGCGCTGGCGACTTTGGCGCGCTGGGTCGAGCCGATCCTTAACCTGGTGCGGCAGCTCATTTCCGCGCTGTTCAACCTGCTCTCGCGCCTGCCCGATCTCATCCTCGGCCCGATCTGGCGGCTGATCCCGGTCTGGATTCGCGACCCGGTGAAGAACTTCCTGATCAACCAGGTGCTGCGGCGCATCCCCATCTTCAGCCAGTTGCTGGAGGTGCCGAACATCGTGGACCGTGCCATCGTCGTGGCCCGACGCGTCTTGCTCCAGATCTTCCTCGACGGCGACCTGCTGGGCGCGGCGTGGACGTTCTTCCGCGCCGTGCTCGAATTCTTCGGCCTGCCGCCGCAGCTCGTGGTGAACCTCATCCGCAACGCGGCGCGCGCCATCGGCGACATCGTCCGCCACCCGGTGGACTTCTTCCTCAACCTGCTGCGCGCGGTGAAGGAAGGCTTCCTGAGCTTCCTGGGCAACTTCGGCCGGCACCTCTTGAACGGCCTGGCCGACTGGCTGTTCGGCACGCTCGGCGAGGCGGGCATCCAGGTGCCGCGCGAGTTCAGCCTGCGGGCGGTGTTCGACGTGGTGCTGCAAATCCTAGGCATCACGGTGGACCATGTCTTCGAACTGATCGAACGCCGCGTCGGCCGCGAGCGCGCCCAGCAAATCCGCCGCGGCTTGGGCATCGCCCAGGAAGCGTTCCGGTACGTCCAAATCCTCGTGACCGGCGGACCCGCAGCGCTCTGGGACGAACTGCGCAGCCAGCTCAGCGGGCTGTGGGACCGGATCGTCGAAGGCGTGATGAGTTTCCTCATGGAACGGCTGGTCGCCACCGCCACGCGCTGGATCATGAGCCTGCTGGACATCACGGGCATCATGCCGGTGGTCAACAGCCTCATCGCGATCTATCGCGCCATCGAATCGTTCTTCCGCTACCTGCGGCAGTTGCTCGAGATCGTGAACTCGGTCCTCGAAGGCATCGGCGAAATCGCGCGCGGCGTGATCGCGCGCGGCGCGGCGCTGGTCGAGCGGAACCTCGCGCGCATCCTCCCCATCGCGATCGGCTTCCTGGCGAACCAGCTCGGGCTGGGCGGTCTGGCCGACCACATCCGGCGCATCATCGAGCGCATCCGCGAAGTGGTGGACCGCGCGCTGGGCTGGCTCATCGACCGGATCGTGCGCGGCGTGCAGGCCGTGGTGGGCGCGGCCCGCAGCGGCGTGGCGGCGGTGCGCGAGGCGGGCGCAGCGCTGCTCGACTGGCTCAGCGCGCGCCAGCCGTTTCGCGGCTCGGCCGGCGAGCCGCACAACATCTTCGTGGAAGGCGGGCAGGGCGCGGCCCAGCTTGTGGTCCAAAGCGAACGCAAGACGCTGGAAGAGGCCGTGACCACCGTGGAAAGCAAGGAAGGCGTACCGGCCGCAGACAAGCGAGCAGTCCGGCAATGGGGCAACCAGGCGACGACCGCGATCAACTGGCTCAAAGATCCAGCCCGTAACGTCGCTCCGGGCGAGCGCGCCCTCCGGGCCGGCGGCACGAACGTCCGGACCGATCAGAATCCGGAAGTGCGCACCCGGAACCGCGACTTGCGCGAGGCGATGCGCGAGCTCGGCACCCTCTTCGAACGGCACCTGTTTGGCGACGGCGCCCTGCCCACGCCGGAGATTCCGGCCAATCCGGTCAAGGCGGACGGATTCCCGCTATCGGCCAGCGCGAAGAAGCTTTCGGCCAACCGCCGACTCGGCGGCAGGCCCAGCAGCAGTCACCCCCGCTGGCTCGCGATTTCCGAGACCGGGCTGACCCGCAGTGCGGGCGAGTGGGTGAACATGCACGTCATCCCGGACGACTTCCAGGGGCCCGGCGACGACAGCAACCTGGTGCCCGGCATGAAGCTCCAAAACAACACCATGCGCTTTGGGCTCGAGGAACCGATCGAGCGATTGATCGGAGCGCCGGGCAGCACCACGAACCGCGGCGTGGTGTGGTTGCGGGCCGAGGTGGCCTATCATCCCGACTCCGCCCGCACCGGCTGGCCGGAGAAAGTCCGGCAAACCGGGGCCAAGGCCGGATACTACGGCCGGCAGATCGACTTCACCTGGGGCTTGCACCAGCGCGGGGAGAACAACACTTGGTCGGAACAACCCGCCTTGGCGACCTTCCGTGTGGGGCCGATCCCGCTGCCGCCGTTCCCGAACACCGAGGCCGCCAAAACGATCCTCGTGGGGCGCTTTGGAGCGGGAAGCTCGTGATCCGGTTGCGGGCTCAGGTCGGTCATCCCGGGTATCGGCGCGCCGGCTTGGAGCCGGGTTTGGAGCTGAGCCGGCGGCGGCGGAATGAAGAGCGCCTTAAGACGGTTGGAAGCCGGCGCGCCCCAGGCCGAACCAGTAATCCGAGCAGCCACGGCTACCGAAGTTGAGCACAGAACCACCGTGTCGCCGCCTGGCCCGCCCTGTGTCCAGCGATGGAAGGCGAACACCTTGTCCCGTGGTTGCGGTAGGCCGGCATCTACGGGTCAGGCCCTATTATCGACTACTTGAGCTTGCCCTGGCGCAGCAGGCAGAGCCGGTTGTTCACGTAGGCCACGCTGCTCATCTGCAGCCACCGGACAATCCACGCCAGCGTCACCGGCGTTCGGTCCCACGACCGTTGCGCGAACCGTACTTTGGCCAGATCGACCCTGAGGCGCTGGGCCAGCGTTTCCGCCGTCCACCCCAGGCGCCGCAGTTCCGCCTCCACCAACCGCTCGGCCCGCTCCGCCTGACGCAAACCTCGGCGGGTGCACATGAGCAGGCGGTCCTAAATCGTCAGAACTGCGGACGGGTGAGTTGTCCGAGCGCTGGCTTCCGGCCGGCTTGAGGCCCAAGCCGACCGTGCGTTAACAACCAATGCCTGAAGTCGGTTGGAAACCGGCGCGCCGCTGTCACTGGACCCGACGGCCCGTGGCGTTCATGTTGGCCGTCGGGCAATGGCATGAGTCAGGTCCCGACATTCTTGAGTTCGGAGTTGTGGTTCCCGGACCCGCGCACGGCGGCGCGGCCCGGGCGCTTCGCGGGCTTGGTCGCGCTGGGAGGCGACCTCTCGGTGCCGCGGCTTTTGCTCGCTTACCGGAGCGGCATCTTCCCGTGGACGGCCGACCCGATCACCTGGTGGTCGCCCGATCCGCGCGGCATCTTCGAGCTGGATCGCTTCCACGTCTCGCGCAGCCTGGCGCGGGTGCTGCGCTCGGGACGTTTCCGGCTCACGGTGAACCGCGCCTTTCGCCAGGTCATGGAAGGTTGCGCGGCGCCGGGGCCGGGCCGGGAAGGCACGTGGATCAGCCCGGAGTTTGTGGAGGCGTACACGCGACTGCACATGGCCGGCCACGCGCACAGCGTGGAGTGCTGGCTGGGCGGCGAACTGGCCGGGGGCATTTATGGCGTGGCGGTGGGCGGCCTGTTCGCCGGCGAATCGATGTTTCACCGGGCGAGCGACGCCTCGAAGGTGGCGCTGGCGCACCTGGTCGGGCGGCTGCGCGCGCGGGGCTTCGCGCTGTTCGACATCCAGATGCTCACACCGATCACGCGGCAACTGGGGGCGGTCGCCATTTCACGCACCACGTACCTGGACCGGCTCGCCGCCGCGGTGGTCCTGCCGTGCTCGTTCGTCGCGGAGACACGGCCGGGTTGAACTCCGGACCGGCAGCGGCTTGGTGCGTGTCGTCAACCGCGCGCTCGTTCCCCGTGTTCGGCTCGCCACCGACCAAGCGGGTGGCCGGTGCCGGACACCGCCCGGTCAAGGCCGATTCTGGCGCTCGCGCAGCGCCGTCTGAATCAGGACGTATTCGCTCACGTTTTCGAGGGTCAATAGCCCGACCAGTCGCGCGTTCGCGATCACGGGCATGAGCGGCACCTCCGTGGCCCGGCCGCGCGCGATGGCGGTTTCCACGAGTTCCTCCGGCACCGCCGCCGCGAACTCCCGCGTCATCGCCGCGTGCACCGGCGTCGTGGGACCGGTCTTGGTCAACGCCGCCAGCAATCCCCGGCGGGTGAGGATGCCCTGCACGGCCCCGCTTTCGACCACGGGAAAGTCCTGTTGCGAGCCGGCCAGGATCAGGTCCACCGCGTGCGCCAGGCTGTCCTGCGGGGCCAGCAGGTGAAACTCGGTCATCATCGCGCGCTCGACCGTCACCCCGCCGAGCGAGGACTTGAACTCGGCCGCGCCCGCCTCCTGGGCCGCGCCGATCCACACAAACAGCGCCACCAGCAGCAGCATCGGGTAGTTGAAGAGTCCCGCCAGCGCGAACAGGAACGCCATCCCCTGACCGAGCGTCGCGGCGACGCGCGTCGCGCGCGCGAAGCCTAGTCGCATCGCCAGCAGCGAGCGCACCACCCGGCCGCCGTCCATGGGAAAGGCGGGCAGCAGGTTGAAGACGACCAGACCCACGTTCACAAAGAGCAGGCGCTCGGCGAAGTTGCCGGCGGTGGTCGAGAGGCTGCCGACCGGCTGCCAGGCCGCCGCCAGGCTCAAGCCCAGCGCCAGCAGGCCGGCGATCGCCACGTTCACCGCCGGACCGGCGAGGGCGATCCAGAACTCCTGCAACGGCTCGGTGGGGATGCGTTCCAAGCGCGCCACACCGCCGATCGGCAGCAGCGTGATGTCGCGCGTCTTCACCCCATAACGGCGGGCGACCAGCGCGTGGCCGAACTCATGCAGCAGGACGCACAGGAAGAGCGCGAGGAAGAACAGGACGCCTTCGACGACGGTGGCGAGCGCGCCGCCACTCATCCACTGGGCGAGGGCGAGGAAGCCCAGCACCAACAGGAAAGTGAAGTGGAGGAAAACGTCGATGCCGAAGAAACGACCGATGCGAAATGACCAGCTCATAAAATCGACCCAAGTTTTGCCGACCCCGCGATGGGCCCGGTCCAGCCGCGGACCAGCCGTTGCCCGGGAATCCGGGGCGCAATGCCATCCGTCACGTCTCGATCGTATCGCCCTCTTGCCCACCAGCCACCCCGGCCGCCGGAGGTTTGCGCGTTCCCTGGCCCAAGATGCCTTCGGATCGGCGGCTGGCAAGCCTGCGCGGGTCCCGGTCGCAGGCCGCGGGGAGCCGTGAACCCGCGCGGTTTTGTTGCGCGCGGTTTTGTTTGTCAGCCGGGACGGGCACAGGGATGCTCCCGGCGCCGCTCATGAACATCAAGCCATCGCCGCTGACCGTGTGCCCGCCGTGGGCCGGCGCCCGCCGGCGGTGTGCGGGGATGCTGGCTGCGGCCTTGATGTTGTGCGGCTGTGCCGGGCCGCGACTGATGCCCACGCCCAACGTCTATCGTCAGACCGACACCGATCCGTTCGCGGAGGTGCCCGCGGGCTTCCGGACCAACACGGTCGATTTGCTCTACGTGACGGACCGGGAGTTGGGCCGGGACGACGAACATCGGCCGGCCTACACGGCGGGCCGCTCGCCTTCGCTGGCCTTCGGCTCCTGCGTGGTCGGCATTGGCGGAGATATCCCCTGGGACACGCTCGTGAACGAGAGCCGCGCCGCGCGCCGCCCCCATCCGTTGCCATTGCGGCTGCGCTGGGTCAAGGAAGCCGGTCGCTTCCCGGCCACGCCGATGCCGCTGACCCGGGCTGCGGGCGGTTTCGAGTTGGAAGGGCAGGCGGCAGTGCGCCTCGAACTGACGTCGGCCGCCTTCCAGCGCGAATTGCAGCGCCGGCTGGCGTTGACGCCGCGCAAGGAGGCCTACGTCTTCGTGCACGGGTTCAACAACGGTTTCCCCTGGGCCGCCTGTGTGGCGGCGCAGCTCTGGCACTTCCTGCCGCGGCAGGGCGTGCCGATTCTCTACAGTTGGCCCGCCGGCCGGGGCGGCTTGCGGGGCTACACCTACGACCGGGAATCCAGTGAGTTCACGGTGTACCATCTGCGCCAGCTCTTGCGGGCGCTGATCGATTGTCCGGAACTGGAGAAGATCCACCTCATCGCCCACAGCCGGGGGACCGACGTGGCGACGGCCGCCGTGCGCGAAATCCTGCTCGAGGAGCGCCGCTCCGGCGGAATGGTGGGCCGGGTGCCCAAGATCGCGAATCTGATCTTGATCGCTCCGGACCTGGACCTGCAGGTCACCTCTCAGCGCTTCGTCGCCGACTATGTGCCGCTGGCCGTGGGCCGATTCACCGTCTATGTCTGCGAGAAGGACCGCGCCGTGAACCTCGCCAACTGGTTCTTCGAGGGGATTCGCCGGCTCGGCCAGGTGCGGGTGCACGATCTGACCGACGAGCAGAAACGCTACATGCGCGCCGCCGGTTCGGTGCAATTCATCGACGCGCGCGTGAAGGTGGATTTCCTCGGGCACGGCTATTTCCACGAGAACCCGGCCGTCAGCTCCGATCTCCTCCAGTTGTTGCGGGAGGACTGCGATGCCGGCGCGGACGACTGCCGCCCGCTCAAACGCGAGCAAGACGTGTTCTGGAAGATCACCGACGATTACCTCGCTCCGCCCCGCTGAGCCTCCGCCTGGCCGCGGCTGCGCACCGCCCCGGGGCGGCTCAGTCCAGTTTGAGGTTCAAGGTTGTCCAGAACACGTGGGAGGTCGCCCAATGGTCCAGAATCAGGATCTGCCGCCAGGTGTAATAGACCCGGAATCCCACCCGCGCGCTCAAGGCCAGGTCCACGCCCAGGGGCGAGAACCGGTGTTCCGCGCTCTGCATCCGGCTCCAGTCGTAGAAATACTCGGCGTTGGTGAAGAGGTCCTTGAACGGCCTTGGCAGTTTCACCGGGTACAGCACCTCGAGCAGGTGGCGGCTGCGATAGTTGATGTCGGGCAGGTCCTCGGTCCAGCGGAACTCCAACCGGTTCCGGGTGGTGAACGTCCAGCCGCTCTTCAGTTCGAGCCGCGGGTTTATCTCCACCTCCAGTCGGTTCTGGTACTCCCACACATCGTCGCCGTGGGGCGCCGCCGAGTGGACATCCACAAAACTGTAGCCCAGTCCGAGGTCGAGATACGGGTTGGCATGATAGCGGATCCGCGGCGAAACCTGCACGTACGCCGGGTTGGGGCCGCGGTCGTTGATCCAATTCACCTCCTGAAGCCAGCCCTCCCACCGCGGGTTGTGGAAAAACCGGATCGACACCCCGGGTCGCCACTGGAGCGTGTCCGCCGCTTGGCTCAGCCACCCGCCCGCCACCGCCAGGGCAACCGACAGCCACCGGAACCGACAGAGCTTGCGCATAGCAAAGCCGCCGTTAATGCCGGCTTCCTCCCGGCCAGGCAAGCAGAACGCAGCGGAGCGAGCCATCGCCGGCGAGGTTTCCCGACGGGGGCGGAGCGGAACGCGAAGGGTCGGGGCGTTCCGAAGCGTCGTTCGCGTCAGGGTTTCCGACCGCCGCGCGGTCCGGATGTGGCATCGTGAATGGTGAGTCCGGGCTGGTGCGCCGCGGCGGTGCCGCTACCCTGACGGGGTGAAGCGGATCGGTCTCTTTGGCGGCTCGTTCAATCCGGTGCATCTGGCCCACTTGCTCATTGCGCGGGTCGCGATGGAGGAACTGGCGTTGGACCGCCTGATCTTCATCCCGGCCGCGCGTTCCCCGTTCAAACCCGATCAACCGGTGGCGTCGGGAGCCCAGCGCGTCCGCCTCCTGCGCCTCGCCCTGGCGGGTTGGACACGCTGCGAAGTCGCCACTTCGGAAATCGAGCGCGGCGGGGTCTCGTACACGATCGACACCGTGCGCGCCTACGCCGACCGCCACCCCGGTGCGGAGCTCTTCTGGTTGTTGGGCGCCGACCACCTGGCGTTGCTGCCGCGCTGGCGCGAAGCCGGCGAACTGGCCCGGCTGGCGACTTTTGTCGTGGCGTCGCGCCCCGGAGAAGCGTTCGAACCGCCGGCGGGTTTCCGCGTCCGGCACCTGACCGGCTTTCCTGCCGCCCTTTCGGCGTCGGACGTACGCGCCCGGGTGCGCGCCGGCCTGCCTTTGGAGCCCTGGGTGCCGGCCAGTGTCGCGGAGGCAATCCGCAACTCCGGTCTTTATCTCTGACCGGTCTTTGGGCAACGTGCCGGCAATGGACTCGAAACAACTGGCTCTGTGGTGCCGGGAACTCGCGGAGAGCAAGAAAGCGGAGCAGGTCGTGGTGCTGGACCTGCGCAAGCTGTCTTCGGTGACCGATTTTTTCGTGCTGGCGACGGGGCTGAATGAACCTCACGTGCGCGCCATCGTGGAGGAGATCAGCGAGAAACTGGCGACGGAATTCGGACTACGCGCGCGTGCGCAGGAGGGTACTTGGAAGACGAATTGGGTGGTGTTGGATTACTTCGACGTGATGGTTCACATCATGCGGCCCGAAACCCGCGAGCTGTACGGTCTGGAAAGCCTTTGGGGCGATGCGCCCCGGCTCCGCGCCCGTCGCCCCACGCGGCGAAAGAGTCCGGCCGCCGATTAACCGGTCGTCTCGGCCGGGGCTTCTCCCGGCGGGACGGTCTTCCCGGGGAGAGGCGCGGGTTCCGCCGCCGCCGCCTTGGCCATCAGGGCGAGGGCATCCGCGAACTCGCCCAGACCGGAGGCCGGAACGATCACGTTGTCGTGCCGGCCGCCCACGTCCTCGGTGATTCGCAGGAACCGTCCCCGGGGGTTTTCGCGCAAGGAAAAGGTGAAGAGCTTTCGCTCGATCTGCAGCTTCTCGCAGCGGAGCGTCTTCTCTTCCCCTCCCGCCTGGTTTGGCATCGCCCGAGAGTGATGCCCAAGGGCGGCCAATTTCGAATCGCTGAGCGTCATGATATCCCTCCAGTGCACCCAAATCCTATTGGTACGTAGCATCACGTAAGTGTCAGGGGATGTCAACGCCGCAGTTGACACGCCGCAGTTGACAGGCTGTCGCAGTTGGCAGGCGTTACCCTGCGCGAGGGGGCCACGAGAGGAACCGGCGATTGATTTGAGAAACGTTGCGGTGCGCGCGGGGCGAGGGGGCCCTGGGGTGCCGGATCGGATTCCAACCGCGGTGGAGGGTGCGGTCGTGGCGGGCGGCCTATTTGATGCCGGCCAACCGCTCGCGCCAGAGCCGGTGGAGTTCGACGGTGGCCCGCACGTCGCGCAAACAATACTCGGCGATTTCGCGGTGGCGCCCTTCGGCGAGGAGGCGGTTCACATCCAGGCCGGTCACGCCCTGGCTCTTGGGCGATTGGATGCCGAACGCCTTGCAGTAGAAGTCCAGGTTGAACCGCCGGGCGGCTCCGTCGCGACCGCTCACGCCATAGAACGTGAGTTGCTCGGCGAGATCGCAGTGCGGTTCGGTTGCAAAACGGTAGCCCAGCCAGTCTTTGCGCGTGATGGGGACATTCCGCAACGCCGAGCGCAGGTACAGGAACGGCACATCGAAACCACGCCCGTTGAAGGTGACCACCTGGTCGTAGTGGCGGGAGACGTCCCAAAACGCGCTCAACAGTTCGCTTTCGTCCGGGCACGGAACGAACTCGACCGCCGGATCGCCCGTCGCTCCGTCCTCGAAGTCCGTGGCGATGAACTGCACTTGCCCCCGCGCGGTGTCGGCATTGAGCATGGCGATGCAGACCACCTGCGCGGTGAACGGATAGAGATTGAGCTGTTGCTGGATCTCGGCCTGGCGCTGCTCCCGTGCGGCCGGGTCGGCGAGCCGTTCCGCGTCGCGGAACAGATACTCCCATTGGGCTTCGTCGAAATGCTCGCGAGGCAGACTCGAAGTCTCGATGTCGAAAACCAGGGTGGCCATGAGAGGAAGACTCGACCGGGAAGCGAACCTCGCCTGGGCGGAGTTTGCCTCCCGGCCATGACTGCGGTTCAGCGAGGGTTACTTCTTCGCTGTTTTCTTGGCCGGTTTCTTGGCTGCGGGTTTGGCTGCTTTCTTGGCGGGAGCTTTTTTCTTGGCAGGCACTTGGATGTCACCTCCCCTCTACAGTTTGGTTAAATTCGGGTTTACAAACCGTAATTTTCATTGGGCTTAACGACGGCATTCTGAGCGATCCCCTGCCAGACTGCAACAGCGCTCTTGCTCGAATACGCGAAAAAGTTGCCGGCGAACCCGACCGGCGCCGCAACCGTCCGGGCGCGACGACTGCCGCGCCGCCTTCCGCCGGCGGGCCGGTGAACAACTCGCGCCGCTGACCCGTTGACAGACCGTGACAACGTCGCAGGCTGTCTGGAACATCACGATGATCCATCTTCCCACTCCGCGACCGGTCGGCGTGAGTTGGCTCGCCGCGGCGGCCCTGGCGTTGCTCGCGGGCTGCGGCGGTGCGCCCGCCCTCGAACGGGGCGTTCACTTCATGTCCGAGAGCGACCAGCTCGAACCGACGACGACGTTCGAGTTTCGTTTCGAGCAAGCCGCCGTGGGGGCCGATCGCGTCGGCACGGTCGCGATGCCATCCCCTCTGGCGATTGCGCCGGACCTGCCCGGGGAATGGACCTGGCTGAGCCGGCGCAGCGGCGTGTTCCGTCCGGATTCCTCTCCGCTCCTGGGCCGCGAGTACCGGCTGTCGTTGGTGTGGGGGCAGGACGTGCGCCTTGAGCGCCGCCTGCGCACCCCGCCCTTCGAAGTCATCCGCGTCGTGCCCGACGACTTCAATCGAGAGCGCGTGTCCTGCACGCCGTCGCTACGGGTCTATTTCAACGCCGATCTCAACGCGGCCGACGCGGCGGATTTCGTGGAATTCATCGATGCCTCCGGCCGGCGCGCCCCAGCCCAGGTGCGCCACGTGACGCCCGCCGACCAGGAAGAGTGGAGCGAAACCGGCCCCCAGGCGCCGCTCACGTGGAATCAGCGCTTCGCGGCGACCAGCGCGCGCACAAAGCCGGCCGGATTGCCGGCGGCGCGTTCCGCGCGCGGCCCGACCGCGAATGCCGCGTCAACGATCGCCAACGGTTTGCTGGTCGTTCCCGCCCGACCGCTGCCGGTGGGCACCGGTTGGCAATTGCGGTTGCGCGCCGGGCTGGGCGCGACGGATCCCTTCCTGCAACTCGCGCGCGACACGAACATCCCCCTCGGCGACGTCATTGCTTTCACCGCGACGAACTTCGTCGCCCGGAGCGGCCTCCAATCCGGCCGGCGCCTGGCGATCGAATTCTCGAAGCCGGTGTCCCCCGAGCTCAATGCCTCCAATGTCCTCGACTGGCTGACGGTCACGCCGCGCCCGTCGAATCTCGTGGCCGCGGTGGGTGTTTCGTCCCTGACCCTGGCCGCCGGTTTTCAGCTCGACGAGCATTACCGGGTCACCGTGAAGGCCGGCCTGCCGGCGCGGGAGCCGGTGACGCTGGCGGCCGCGGTCACTCGGGCCGTGACGTTCGCCCCGTTGCCGCCGCGGCTCTACCTGCCGGGCTTTTCCGCCGAGCAAACGAGCGAAGGCGCGCGGACATTTGCGTTGCTGAGCGTCAACGTCCCGGAAGCGCGGCTGCGCGCCAAACTGCTTGACCGCTCCACGTTGGTCCATGCTTTGCGCGGGTACCGGAGCTACTACCGCTCGGAGGACCGGGGCGGTCACGCCTTCGAGCCGTATCGCGAGGTGGATTTCAATGTCCTGCCGGGCCGGACGATCCTCGAAACGAACCTGACGCTCGACGCGGCCGTGGATGAGACGGTGCGCAGCCAATTCAACTGGGACGACCTGCTGGGCGATCGCCGGCACGCCGCGCTGTTCGTGGCTGCCGAACAGACGCCGCCGTGGAACAGCGCGCGCGCGACGCTGGGCTCGCAAACGCTGGTCCAACTGACCGACCTCGGCCTGTTCTGGCAGAATTCGCGCTCGAATCTCTGGGGGATGGTCTTTTCATACCGCACCGGTCGGCCGGTCCCAAACGCGAAATTGAGTCTCGTGACCGACGACAACGAAACACTCGACGAGCAGGTGACCGACGCGAATGGCAGCGCCGCCTTCGCGTTGAACGACCGGGCCGCGTGGCTGGTGGCTGAGCTGGGCGACGACCTCCGCGCCGCCGAAATCACGGGCAACCGTCACCGGCTGTACGCCGACTCTTCGCGGGTGAGCTTCCGCTACGAAGGGCCAGCCGGCGACGACCACCGCCAGGTGCTGTTGTTCAGCGATCGGCCGGTCTATCGCCCCGGCGAGACGCTGCATCTGAAGGCGCTGGCGCGGGACGTGGACGAAGCGGGATTGCGCCTGCCGGCGGAGTTGCGCGGGCGACTCACGGTGTTCGACGCGCGCAATCGCAAGTTCCACCAGGCGGAGGCCGCCTTCTCGGAGCTGGGTTCGTGGAACACGGACGTGACGCTGCCGGCGGACGTGCGTGGCGGCTACCGGGCGGAACTCCGCTTCGGCACCAACCAGGTTTTCCGCCATTACTTCCAGGTCCAGGACTTCCGACCCAACGCGTTCGATGTCACCTTGAAGACGCCGCCGGCCTTCCGCGCAGGCGAACGCGTGGAATTGCCGGTGTCGGCGCGGTACTACTTCGGGGATGAAGTGTCCCGCGGAACGCTGCGGTGGACGCTAGAGGCGTGGGACGCCGGATTCCGGCCCGAGGGCTTCGACTACTTCACTTTTTGCGCGCAGATCTATCCACCGGAGCTGGGCTTCCCGGTCGGCTCCGTCACGCTGCAGGGGGAGACCTACTACACGCGCGGTCACGCGCCGGTGCTGACGCCGGAAATCCCGCTGAACCTCCCGGCGCCTCAGCCTCGAACAGTCAGCGTGCTCGCCGAGTTGACCGATCTGAACCAGCAGACGATCTCCCAATCCGCCTGGTTCACGCGGCACAGCTCGGACTTCTACCTGGGTCTGTGGCATGGCGGCAACGTGGCGGCAACCGCCGGCCAAACTTGGCCGATCCACGTCATCGCCGTGGACACGGCCGGTCAATCCCTTCCGGCGCCGGTCGAGGTGCAAATCCGGTTCGAGCGGATCGACTGGCGGACCGTGCGGATGCAAGGCGCAGGCGGCAGCCTTCGTTACCGCAGCGAACCCGAGCGAACGCTGATTTCCGAGCGAATGGCCCGCACGGAAACCCCGTCCTGGAACGGCAGCCGATGGGAGATTCCCGCAGCAACCCCGCCGGCTGGCATCGTCACGCCGCCAGCCGCGGGCCAGTACTTGATCATCGTGACCGCCAAGGACGCCGGCGGTCGCGAGGTCGTGACCGCCGTGACCGAGTACGTTGCCGGCGACGCCAAACTGGCCTGGAACTATCGCGCGCCCGCCATCCTCGATTTGGTCCCCGACCGCACAAACTACCTGGCGGGCGAGACGGCCACGGTGCTGCTCAAGGCCCCGTTCAGCGGCACGGCCGTCGTCAGCCTCGAACGCGACCGCGTCACCCGCTCGTTCGTGACGAACCTGGTCGGCAATGCCCCGTCCATCCAGGTGCCCTTGACCGACGCCGACGCGCCCGCCACGTACCTGTCGGTGTTGTTGCTGCGCGGCCAGGCGGACAGTCCGCGCCGGATCCCCGAACCCGAGTATTCGCTCGGCTATTGCCCGCTCACGGTGGAACGACCGGCAACACGGTTGAACGTCGCCTTGACCCTCCCCGCGACCGATTTCCGCCCCGGCGAAACCGTGACCGTCGAAGCCGTGCTCACCGACGGCACCGGCCGGCCGGCCCCCGACGCCGAGGTGACGCTCTATGCCGTCGATGAAGGCGTGCTCAGCCTCACCGGCTATGAAGTGCCCGACCCGTACGGCTGCTTCTATGCCGTGCGTCCGCTGGCGGTTTGGGCCAACTGCACCTTGCCGGCGCTGCTGCCCGACGATCCCGAGGCCCTCATGTTCCAGAACAAGGGCTATCTGATCGGCGACGGCGGCGCTGCAGGCGCGGCACTGCGGAAGAACTTTCCCGCCTGCGCGTTCTGGAGCGCCGCGTTGCGGACCGATGCAGCGGGCCGGCTCAAGGCCGGGTTTGCCGCGCCCGACAGCCTGACGCGGTACCGGGTGATCGCGGTCGCGCAGACGCCGCAAAACCAGTTCGGCCGCGGCGAAGCCTCGTTCCGCGTCAACAAGCCGCTAATGCTCGAACCCGCAGCTTTCGCCTTTGCGAACCTGGGCGACCGCCTTCTGGCCCGCGCCGTCGTCCACAACCGAAGCGACCAGGACGGTGAAGTCGAAGTGCAGCTTGACCTCGGTGACTCCGCCCGAATCGCCGACGCCGGCGGCAGCCGGAAACGCCTCCACCTCGCCAGGCAATCCGCGGCCACCGTGGACTTCCCGGTCGCGTTCACGCGCGCCGGCGCCGCGCGGTGGGTCTGGCGGGCCCGCTTCACCGACCCGGATCGCGCGGCGGTGACCGATGCGGTCGAGTCCGGGTTCGCGGTCCATGACCCGGCGCCGTTGCTGCGCGAAGTGCACGTCGCGCGGAGCTCCACGCCTGCAACCAACCTCCTCGCCCACGCAAACCCACAACTGCTCGAAGCCGACAGCGAAGTCCAGGTGCGGGTGTCCAATACCCGGGTGGGCGAGCTGGGCGAAGCGGTCGCGCACCTGCTTCATTACCCATACGGCTGCGCCGAGCAGACCGTGTCCAGTCTGCTGCCCTGGCTCGTGCTGCGCGATTTCACCAACAGCCTCCCCGCCCTCGCCCGCCCCCCGGCCGAGACCCGCGCCGCCATCGACCGCGGTCTGAACCGCCTGCTGGGAATGCAGGTCGCCGACGGCGGTCTTGCCTACTGGCCCGGCGGACACGAGTCCGTCTTGTGGGCCAGCGCGTACGGCGGCCTGGCCTTTGCCCTGGCGCAGCAGCAAGGCGTGCCGGTGTCGGTCGAGAGCAGCGATCGCTTGTTCAAGTACCTGGCGGAATCGCTGGGTGATGCCGGCCGCTTCAGCGACAACGAAGACCTGTCCGACCGCTGCCTGGCCTTGTGGGCGCTGGCGCTCGCGGACCGCCGCGAACCGGGATACCACGAACTCTATTTCGCCCGCCGCGACCGCATGTCGGCGGAAACGCGGGCCGTGTTCGCGCTCGCGGTGCTCGATTCCGGCGGGGACACAAACCTGGTCGGTGAACTGCTCCAGCCCAAAGCGGGCCTGCCGGCGCAGGACGAACTGTGGTTCGGCTGTGCCGCCCGCGAACTGGCGGCGCGCCTGCTGGCCTGGTGCCGGTTCCGGCCCGCGAGTCCGGCCGTGGATACGCTGGTCGCAGAGTTGCTCGCCTCGCAGAAAGACGGGCATTGGGCGACCACCCAGGGCGACGCCTGGGCGATGCTGGCGTTTGCCGATTACGCGCGGCGGGTGGAAGGCCGACTGGAGCCGGCAACGGGCGCAGTCGCCTGGGGCGCGGAACGGCACGACTTCCAATTGCCGCCGGTGGCGCAGACCTTCGCAACGCGCTTCGTCGGCGCCTCGAATCTGGCCGCGGTGCCGTTGGTGCTGGAAAACCTGCAATCCCGGAGGCTGTTCGCCCAGACCCGGCTGGAAGGCCGGTCACGCGTGGTGGAGCAGCCGCGCCAGGACCGCGGCTTCTCCCTCCAGCGCCACTACGAAATCGTAGGCGACGACGGCGCGGTGCGCGACTTCCAGAACGCCCGCGTCGGCGACCGCGTGTTGGTAACGCTGCGCCTGGAATGTCGCCAGGGATCGCATTTCCTCGCCGTGGACGATCCGCTGCCGGCAGCGTTCGAGCCTTTGAATCCGGAGTTCAAATCGCAGCAAACCCGTGTCGGCGCCGCCCTGAGCGAGGATTGGGTCGGCGACTACCGCGAGCTCCGCGCCGACCGCGCCCTGTTCTTTCGCGATTTTCTGCCGCCGGGCAGCTACACGATTCGCTACCTCGCGCGGGTGCGCGCGGCGGGCACCAGTCTCGCGCCCGCGGCGAAAGTCGAGGAGATGTACCATCCGGAGCGGTTCGGATTGAGCGAAACCACGCGGGTCCAAACGGCGCCCGCCGAGTGACCACGGCCCGACCCGAACGCCGAAAGCCAAAACGCGAAAGCCGAATGCCGAAGCCATCCCGCAGGCCGAACGCCGAATCGCGACCCGCCCGGAAGCGCGGTTGGCGGCGGACATTGCGGGTCGGCCTTGGGGGCGTTGGCCTGGCTGCTCTGCTGCTCACCGGTGGGTGGTGGGCGTTGCGATGGGTGCCGCTGCCCCCCGGCCTGTTCACGCCGCCGCCGCTCGCCGTGCAGTTGGTGGATCGCGAAGGTCGGCCCCTGCGCGAAATCAGCGCCACCGACCTGGTCACCCGGCGCGCCGCGCTGGCGGACGTCCCGCCCAACCTCGTCGCCGCGACGCTGGCGGCCGAGGATCGGCGATTCTGGAGACACGCGGGCGTGGACGTGTTGGCTTCGGCGCGCGCGGCCCTCCAGCTCATGCGGCAGGGACGGGTGATTTCGGGCGGTTCCACCATCGCGCAGCAGGTCATCAAACTGGCTCAGCCAATGCCGCGCACATGGCGCACCAAAATCCTCGAGGCCTTGCAGGCCTGGCGACTCGAACAAGTCTGGAGCCGGCAACGGATTCTAGCCGAATACCTGAACCGCCTGGACTACGGCAATCTTCGGCGCGGTTGTGCGTCCGCCGCGGCCTTCTACTTCGGCCGGCCGGTGGCGGACCTCAGCGCCGCGGAGGCGGCCCTGCTCGCGGGCCTGCCGCAAGGCCCGTCGCGGTTGAATCCGTATCGCCATTTCGAACGTGCCAAACGTCGGCAGGAATGGATCCTGGCCGCGATGCGGGCTGCGGATTACCTGGGCGAGGCCGAGTATCGCCGGGCCGTGCGCGAAGCGATCCGCCTGCGTCCGCCACAGCGCGATTTCGTCGCGCCGCACTTCGCCGACCTCGTGCAGCAACTCGCGGCGGACCGGATCGCGACCGCGGGGGGCGGCCGGTTGCGCACCACGCTGGACGTGGACCTCAACCGCGAGGCCGGGCGGGTGCTGCGCGAACACCTGAGCCGGTTGCGCGACCGCAACGTGCGCCAGGGCGCGATGGTGGTGATCGAAAACGGCACCGGCGACGTGCTGGCGCTGGTGGGATCCGCGGATTATTTCGCGGCGGACGCCGGCCAGGTGAACGGCGCCTGGGTGCCGCGCTCGGCCGGATCGGCGTTGAAGCCGTTCACCTACCTGCTCGCGCTCGAACGCGGCGCCAGCCCGGCCCGCATCGTGGCCGACGTGCCCACCGAGTTCGCGACCCCCACGGGGGTCTTCGCGCCGCTCAACTACAGCCGCCGCTGCCGCGGGCCGACGAGTTATCGTCTGGGGCTGGCGAATTCGTTGAACCTCCCGGCGGTGCGGGTGCTGAACGACATGGGCGGGCCGGCCGCTCTGCAAACGGGCCTCGAAGCGTTCGGGCTGACGACGCTCACCCAACCGCCCGACTACTATGGGCTGGGGCTTACCATCGGCAACGCGGAGGTGCGTTTGCTGGAGCTGGCCAACGCCTACGCCGGGCTGGCGCGCCTGGGCGAGTACCGGCCGTTTCGCCTGCTCGCCGACGCGCCGCCCCCGGGTGCGGGCGCGAGCACCGGCCGCCGGGTGGCCGATGCGGACGCGGCGTGGCTGATCGCGGACATGCTCAGCGACAACGCGGCGCGCGCGCTGGAGTTCGGTCTGGATTCGCCGTTGCGATTCGATTTTCCGGTGGCCTGCAAAACCGGGACCAGCACGAATTTCCGCGACAACTGGGCGTTCGGCTACACGCCCGAATTCACTGTCGGAGTCTGGGTGGGCAACTTCGACGGCACGCCCATGCAAGACGTTTCGGGCGTGACCGGTGCCGCGCCGGTGCTCCACGAAGTGTTCACGCACCTGCATCAACGCTTCGGCACAAGCTGGTTCGCCCCGCCGACCAACGTGGTCGAATGCCTCGTGGACCCGCTCACCGGCAAGCGGTTGGCGGGCGCGCGGTCCGGCGCCGTCCGCGAAAAGTGCCTGGCGAACCGCCTGCCGCCGTTGGCAAGCGCCGACGACTACGATGCGGCGGGCCGGGTCCGCCTGCCGGCGGAGTACGCGGCGTGGCTTGCCAGCAGCGAAAACTGGCTCGCCGGCCGCGCCGTGCTGGCCGCGCCGGCGGACGGGGAGCGCGAGCGTCCGATCCGCGCCGCCGGCACGGGCGACCGCAACGGCGCCGACCTGGCTGCCGCCGCCGCGCCGCGCGTGCGTTCGCCACTGCCCGGAACGGTGTTCTATCTCGACGCCGACCTGCCCGAGTCCGGCGACCGGATCCGCCTGCAGGCCGAACCGGATTCGGGGATGATCTGGCAGAGCGCGACGCTCCGCATCGAGCCGGTGGGCCACCACGCCTTCGCGCGGCTCACCGAAGGCCGGCATGAACTGGAGGTGCGCGACCCGGCCAGCGGCAGGGTGGCGAAGACGTGGATCGAAGTACGGCGGTTGTAGCCGCGCCCGGCTGCGCCCTGCCCGGACGGCCTCCCAGAGTTCACGCTTGCCGGACCGGCCGCCGGTGCCTAAATGCCGGCATGATTTCGTCTCGCCGCCCGCCGTCCGCACTGCCCCGGCCACTCGCTTGTCGGCGGCGTTGGCGGCGAGCGGCGATGCGAGCCCTGCTCATCGCCGGCGCCTGGACCGGTTGGTTGGCCTGTGCCCAGCCGTTGCGCCCGCTCGATCCTTACGACGAGGAGGAGGAGACGCCGGAGGAGGCGAAGATGCCGCAGAACGAAAAGATCGCCCGGCGGGCCTGCTCGATGTGTCACGTATTCGTCGAGCCGGACATGCTCACGAAGAAGAACTGGGCGGAGCAGATTCTGCCGCGCATGTCCGTCCGGCTGGGCGTGGCCAAGCCGGATTTTTCCAGTTCCCCGGAAGGGGAATTGATCCGCTCGAAGAAGATTTACACGGACAAGCCGCTGGTCCCGGTGGACTGGTGGCCGTCGATTCAGCAGTACTACCTCGAGCACGCGCCCGAAGAACCGTTGCCGCAGGAACCGCACGCGCCGATCGAGTTGGGGTTGCCGGGCTTCCGCGCTGAACCCGCCCGCTTCCGCACGCCCGATCCGGCCACGACCCTGGTGAAGATCAGTCCGGGCCGGCGCCAGGTGTTCGTCGGGGACGACAAGCTCAAATCCCTCTTCGTCCTCGATCGCAACGGGGATTTGGTCGCGCAGCTCGAACTGGGGAACGTGCCGGTCGATTTGGTGGAAACCGGGCAAGGCATTTACGTCACCTGCGTGGGCAGCTTCCTGCCCTCCGAAGTGCCGCGCGCGGAATTGCTCTTCCTGCCCCGGGAAGGCGACCGCTTCGGCCCCCGGAAGGTGCTTTTGAAAGACCTGCCGCGCTCGACCCAGGCAGAGTTCGCCGACTTCAATGGCGATGGCAAAACGGATTTCGCGCTGTGCATGTTCGGGAACCTCACGGGCCGGTTTTCCTGGTTCGAGAACCTCGGCCACGACGCCTACCGGGAGCACGTGCTTTCGAGGGAAACCGGGGCGATGTACTGCGCGGCGCGCGACTTCAACGGCGACGGCCGGGTGGATCTCGCCGTGTTGATGGCGCAGCATCTCGAGTCGCTCATCGTCATGCCCAACGACGGCCACGGGAATTTCGGCGGCAGCAGCGTCTTTCAGAAGCCGCCGGTCTATGGCCACTCGTTCATGGAGGCGGTGGATTTCAACGGCGACGGCAAGCTCGATTTCCTGGTCACCAACGGCGACAACGGCGAATACGAGAGTCCGACCAAGCGCTACCACGGCATCCGGCTCTATCTCGCCCAGGGCGACGGCGAGTACGAGGAGAAGTTCTTTTACCCGCTCAACGGCGCTTACCGCGCCTTTGCCCGGGATTTCAGCGGCAGCGGCCGCCTGGACATCGCCGCCATTTCCTACTTTCCGGATTGGCGCAATTCGCCGCGCGAAAGCTTTGTGCTGCTCAAGAATCTCGGCGACCTGAAGTTCGCCCCGGCCACGTTCCGCGAGTGCATCGCCGGTCGCTGGCTGGTCATGGACGTGGGCGACCTGGACGGCGATGGCGACCTCGACCTGGTGTTGGGCGCGTACGCTCGCGGACCGGGCGCGGTGCCGGCCTTTCTGCTGCAAACCTGGCAGGAGCGGGGGCCTTCGGTCCTGATCTTGAGAAACCTGGCGAAGGACGCCTCCCGGTAATCCCGTCCCCGTCATGGCCCAAGCCGTGCCTGCCGACCGCCTCGCGTTCGAGCGCCAGTTCTGGCGGCAGGGCCTGCGTGTGCTGGCGGGCGTGGACGAAGCGGGCCGCGGGCCGCTCGCCGGACCGGTCGTGGCCGCCGCCGTCGTGTTGCCCGTCGCCTGGCTCGAAGGCGGTGTGCCCGCGGACCTGCGCGGCTTGAACGACTCGAAGCAACTCACCGCCACCCAGCGCGACGCGTTCTTTGCCCGGCTCACCACCGGCCCGGAAATCCTCTACGGCATTGCCGACGTCGAGCCGGCGGAGATCGACCGGATCAACATCCTGCGCGCCACGCACCAGGCGATGGTCGCGGCGCTCGCGAACCTCGCCTCGCCGCCGGAGCACGTGCTCGTGGACGGCCTGCCGGTGGCGGTCCTGCGCTGGCCGGAAACGGCCCTGGTGAAAGGCGACTGCCGCAGCTACTCCATCGCCGCCGCCAGCGTGCTGGCCAAGGTCACGCGCGATCGCCGGATGCTCGAATACGATCGGCATTATCCGGCGTACGGATTCGCGCGGCACAAAGGGTATCCGACGCCGGAACACCTCGAAGCCTTGCGCCGGCACGGGCCTTGCCCGATCCACCGGCGGAGTTTCGCGCCGGTCCGCGCGGAGCAAGGCGAGCTCTTTGCGCCGCCATGAACTTCTGGCAGCGGCTTCGAAACCGGCTGGGTTCCCCGGCGGAGCCGGAGCATTTGCGGCGCGGACGGCTGGGCGAGCGCGTGGCGAAGCGGCATCTGCGGCGGATGGGCCTCAAATTCCTCACCGCCAACTTCCGCTCGCCCCGCGGCGAGATCGACCTGGTCTTCCGCGACGGCGATTGTCTCGTGTTCGTGGAGGTGAAGACGCGCTCGTCGGAGGATTGGACCCGGCCCGCGGCCGCGGTCAACGCCGGGAAGCGGCGCCGGCTTTCGCTGGCGGCGCTCGATTATCTCAAGCGGCTCGGCAACCCACCGGCGCGGGTGCGTTTCGATATCGTGGAGGTGTTGCTCGCCGACGGGGCCGTGCGCGAAGTGCGGCATCTGCCCAACACCTTTGCCCTCGCCGCGCCGTACCGATACGGTTGAGCGCATGCCGGAACTGCCCGAAGTCGAAGTCCTGGTCCGCCACCTCGAACCGCTGCTGCTCGGCCAGCGCGTGCGCGACGTCGAGGTGCGGCGGACGAAGGTCGTTCAGCCCTCCAGCGCGGCGGCGCTCGCATCGGCGTTGCGGGGAGCGCGGTTCACCGGCTTGCGGCGGCGCGGCAAGTATCTGCTTTTCACTTTAAGTCGGCGTGGCTCCCGCCAGGAATTCGACCTGCTGGGCCACCTCGGGATGACCGGCCGGATGTATCTCCAGCCCGCGCGGGAGTCGTTGCCGAAACACGCGGCGGTGGTGCTGGACCTGGGGCGGAGTCGCTTCGTCTTCGAGGATACCCGCTATTTCGGGCGACTCACGCTGGACCTGACTCCGCTGGCCAATCTCGGACCGGAGCCGCTGGCCGGTGAATTCTCGGCGACCGGATTCGGGCAGGCACTGGGCCGGTCGAGGCAACCAGTCAAAGTGAAGTTGCTCGATCAACGCGTGGTGGCCGGCATCGGCAACATCTACGCGAGCGAAGCGCTGTTTCGCGCCGGCATCTCGCCGCGCCTCGCCGCCCGGCGAGTGAAGACGGCGCAGATCGGGCGGCTCCGCGACGCCATCCGCGAGGTGCTTGCGGAGGCGATCGCCTTTGGCAGCACGGTGCCGCTGAACTGGGCGGGCAGGAAGCGCGGTGACGGGTTGTTCTACTATGGGCAGGCGGAGGGAGCGGCAGATTATTACCAGGAGCGGCTGGAGGTTTATGACCGCGCGGGCCGGCCGTGTCGGCGTTGCGGGGCGACGGTGCGGCGGTTGGTACAGGCGGCCCGGAGCACGTTTTACTGTCCGGTCTGCCAGCGCGGCTGAGAGACCGCGTCGGTCCCGGGCATGGCGACCTCCGGTTGCTGCGTCCATGAGATTCGCATTCTGAACCTGGAAAGCTGGCAGGCGGGCCAGCCGAGCCCGCCCTCGGCTTGGTTCCGCGTTTCCGAATTGCGCAGCGGATTCCTCCTCGTCGTCGATTCCGGGGTGCTCGCGCTGGGACGGAATCTCATCAGCGCCGGGGCAGTCCGTTGGCAGCGGGTTGGCGGGAAGATCCGTCGGACGCTGACTTCCCGGCGGAATGCATCCGTCAACTCGCCGTTCCGGCCCGCCAAAGCCGCGGCGTAGCGGGCGGCGAGCACGGTGGCCAGATGATCCGTCAACCGCTGGTCCGTCGGGCGATCTGGAGCATGCGCTGCCGGAGTTCGCGGTATGACGAGGCTTCCGGAAGTTGCGGCTTGGTTTCGCGAGGCCGGGCGACTGACGGCTCCAAGGCGTTGCGCCGGGCGTGGCGGTCGGGCGGCCACGTCTGTGCCTCGGCGCGAGGCCGAGCCGGATGTGCGACGCGCGGATGCCGTCCAGCACGCCGCCTTCCTTCGGTCG
Organism: uncultured bacterium; assembly: GCA_963735925.1. Lineage (GTDB taxonomy): Bacteria > Verrucomicrobiota > Verrucomicrobiia > Limisphaerales > J093 > DSVZ01. The sequence goes on along the minus strand of CAVTMT010000010.1, from coordinate 657,167 downwards.
CTTGACTTTCCGAATCGTCTTCGCAACTTCACGAATGGAAAGCCCGTTAACGAAAACCCAAAAACAGACCAAGATATGAGCCTATCTTCACAAACGCGTTGGACCCGATGCACGCTTGGGGTCTTCATCGCCGTCGCGCTGGCGCGCGGGGTGGCCTTCGCTCAGGAATTGCCGACGCCCGGTCCCGAGCACGAACGACTCAAACAACTCGAAGGCGAATGGATTGCCACGCTCAAGTCCGCCGGTGGGGAGTCCAAGGGCACGATGACCTATCGGATGGAATGCGGCGGGCTGTGGTTGGTGAGCGACTTCCACTCGGATTTCGGGGGACAGAAGTTCCAGGGGCGCGGTCTGGATGGCTACGATCCGCAGAAGAAGAAGTACGTCAGCGTGTGGGTGGATTCGATGAGTCCGCGGCCGCTTATGTTTGAAGGCGACTGGGACGCCGCCAGGAAGGAGTTGACCATGCGCGGGGAAGGTCCGGGGCCGGAGGGCAAACCGGTGAAGTACAAATCGGTGACCCGGAAAGTAGATGCCGACCATGAGACTTTCAGGATGTTCATCGTCGGCCCGGACGGCAATGAAACCGAAATGATGACCATCGACTACGAGCGCAAGAAGTGACCGGGGTCGGGGTAGGGGTCAGTTCTTGTTCTTGATAATGGTCACTCGTGGCGGAGCGCCTCGTGTCGCTGCTGCCGGTGGCAAAGTGAAGCGCGCGTGCCCGTCCCAAACGCGCTGATATCGACCCCAGATTCGAATCGCAGCCAGCGGCCAGGAGCAGGGCCGGATCGCCCTGCTGGGAGTGGTCCCGATCAAGCGCCGACCCGAGCGGCGCTCAGTCACCGGCACCCACTCGCGCTTCCACCGAGCCGCGTTCCACCGAGCCGCGTTCCACCGATCGGCCGGCCGCCGCTTCCGGACAAAGAAAAAGCGCCAGCCTTGCGACTGGCGCACCTCGAGGCCCGGCGAGGAGGCTATTCGCCGGAATCCTTAAGGATAACGAAGCGGCTGACGCCATCGTGAACGAGGTTCAGCACCACGCCTTTCTTCAAGTCCGCGTCGCGCGCCACGCTGTTGAACTGCTTCAGCGTGACCACCGGGGACTGGTTGATCTCGGTGATGATGTCGCCTTTGGCCAGGCCCTTCCGGGCGGCGGCACTGTCTGCATCCACGTCCGTCACCACCACGCCTTCAGTGAATTCCATGCCGAGTTCCTTGGCCAGATCCCGGGTCAATTGCTTGACGGTCAGCCCGAGGTCGGTGGACTGGGCGGGCGCGGCGGGAGTGCGGCGCACGCCCGCGACGGTCGCGTCTTCCGGCCATTCCTCCAACTTCACCCGCACGTCGATCGGCTTGCCGTCCCGGACGACGCTCAAGGCCACCTCGCTGCCGAGGCGCTTGGTGCGTACTTCGTTCTTGAGCTGCTGGGCGGTGGCGACGGACCGGCCATCCACGGCGGTGATCACGTCGCCCAGCTTGAGGTCGGATTTGGCTGCGGGACCGTCCTTGACCATGCCGCGAACCACCACGCCCTCCCGGACGCCTTGGACCATCTCGCGGTACTCGGTGTCCTCGCTCAAGGCGCGGATTTCGACCCCCAGCCAGGCGCGGGTGAACTTGCCTTCGCTGACGAGTTTGTCGGCCACTTCGATTGCCAGGTTGCTCGGGATGGCGAAACCGATGCCGGTATGGAGGCCGCGAATGAGCGTGTTCATCCCGATGACTTCGCCGTCGATGTTCACCAACGGGCCGCCGCTGTTGCCCGGGTTGATGTTCGCGTCGGTCTGGATGAAGTCCTGGTCCATCGCGGCGTCAGGGATGATGCGCGAGCGGCCCTTGGCACTGACGTGGCCGAACGTCACGCTGTAGTCCAGGTCAAACGGTGCGCCGATGGCGATGGCGAACTCGCCGACGCGGACCTTGTCGGAATCGGCGAATTTCGCCGCGGGCAATCCCTGGCCGTTGATTTTCACCACGGCAATGTCCGACTGCGGGTCCGTGCCGCGCACTTCACCGTCGTATTCCTTGCCGTCCTTCATGCGGACCTTGATCTTGTCGGCGCCATCGACGACGTGGCCGTTGGTCAGGATGTAACCATCTTCGCGCAGGACAATGCCCGAGCCCTCGGCGTCGAACACCGGCGGGTGGTTCTTCGGCTGGCTGCGTTGGCGGTACCGGTCCTCCATTTGCTTGCGAAACTCCGGCGGCAGCCAGTCCCACAACGGGTTGTCGGAGCCCTGGTCGAGATTGATCTTGTGGGCAACCGAGATGACCACCACCGAGGGGGACACCTTGTCGGCGACGCCGATGAAGGCTTGATTGAGCTGCCGGGCCAGATCGATGGGTTCCCGGCCCTCGGCGGCGCCGACCTTCGGGGCAATCGCCCAAGCCAACAACCACGCGCCCAACAGCGCTTTCGTCTTGATCATGTTCATGAATTCACCACATCCGCTGCGTTCTTTGATTGGCGCCGCCTCGGAACGTTCAATCATGAATCGCCCCGGCGGCAGGGCGGGGAATGCACTTCCCCACGCCGCATCCATTGACGCCCCGGCGCCTGGTCGATAACGTGGCGGCCAACGAACGGATTGCAAGCGATGCTCGCCGCCATCGAAAAACTGCTCATTCTCCAGGATCGGGATCGTGAAATCGCCCAGTTGGAAGCTGAACTGGGCAGCGTCGCTCCACAACGGGCCCGCGCCCAAGCCCGGGCCACGCGCGCCCACACCGCGCTCGACTCGGCCAAGCATCGCACCCAGCAAGTCGAGGCCGAGCGCAAGCGGCTGGAAATCGAGGTGGATTCCCGCAAACAGCTCATCGAGAAGTACTCGCTGCAGCAGTTCCAAACCAAACGGAACGAGGAGTACAAGGCGCTCAGCCACGAAATCGACAACTGCAAAGCCCAGATCGTGAAGTTCGAAGACCAGCAGCTCGAACTAATGGAGGAGGCGGAGAACTTGCATCGCACCGTCACCACCGCCCGCCAGCAGGTCGAGGCAGTTCAGCAGGAGTCCGACCGGATGATCGCCGACCTGACCGCCCGCGAGGAGAACCTGCAGCGTCGGCACGACGAACTCAGCGCGGGGCGCTCGGCCCTGGCCAAGGCCGTGGACGCCTCGGCGCTGGCACGGTATGAGCGATTGCGCCGCACGAAAGGTGAACGCGTGGTCGTCAGCGTCGAACACGGGGCCTGCGGTGGTTGCCACGTCGGTTTGCCGGCCCAGGTGGTGATCGCGTGCCGCGCGAATCAGGAACTCACGCAGTGCCCCAACTGCGGCCGCATTCTGTTCTACACGCGAGACATGGACATGATGCGCGCGGAATAGCGTCCGCCGCGCGCCGGCCGGCGCAAGGTGATTCCCCCCCCAGATTTCCCCCGGATCCGGCCCGCCCCCACCGCCTGCTCTGCCGCGCGACGACGCGCCGCAAGCGCGGTTCCGCTCGAGCTTTCCTTGCCCCGGCCGCGCCGGCCGTTTACCCTGCGTGCGAACTCTGGAAGGGCGGAGGTTCGCTCCCGGCTCGCCGGGGGAGGAAAGTCCGAACACCGCAGGGCGCGATGCCGTGTAACCCGGCCCGTCAAGGTCCGGGACACACGCGGGCGGCTGGGCCGCGAGGCCGGCCGACGGACAGTGCCACAGAAAACAAACCGCCGGTGCGGTGCGCCAGGTGGCCGGGTAACCGGAAACCGGTCGCGCTACCATCGGTAAGGGTGAAAAGGTGGGGTAAGAGCCCACCGCTCGCCGCGTAAGCGTGCGAGGCACGGAAAACCCCATCGGGTGCAAGGCCAAATAGGGGGTCGAGAGCGTGGCCCGCGCCGCGTTCCGTGAAAGCGGGACAGATCCCGGGTAAGGCCGCTCAGATAAATGAACCTCTCCTCCACCTTCGGGTGGGGCAGACAGAATTCGGCTTACAGCCCTTCCAGAGTTCACTTCCGCCGCCGCCGGTCGTGCCGGCGACGGCGCCCGGTTGCCTTCGCCGCCCGCAACGGCCGGGCCAACGACCGGCACGCTGCCACTCAGCCCCCCTCCCACGGGCCGAGGCAGGAGCGGAGTCCTGGGTAGCCGGGGCCGGCACGAAGTGATAGCGTCCGGCGCCACCAACGAATGGGAACCTATGCCGACGTGCACACTTGCAGCCAAACGGATCGCCCCGGCCTGTATCGCCCTCGCGCTGACCTTCCTGTCCGCGCCGGCCCCGGCTCAGCTCGCGTATCCGGGTGCCGATCCCGGCCCCGGCACGGCTCGGATCGAGGGCAATACGATCATCCTCAGCAATGCCGTCCTCGCCGCCGGCTGGGTGACCGGCGAGCACGGACTGCGGCCTCGATTTGTGCGTGATCTGGCGGGTTCCCGGCAAATTACTCTCACCGGCGAGGTGTTTGAGATCGTCGGCTCCAACGGCGTGCGCTACGCCGCCTCGGCCCTCGAACGCGACGGCCCGCTGCGACTCAGCCTCCTCGTGCCCAAGCCCGAGGCGGCGCGCGGAGCGGATCGGATTCCGGGCCGGCAGGTCGCAGTCCCGCTGCGCTCCGCGGACGGCCGCTGGCGGGTGCTGTGGCGGGTCCGGTTGCACGACGGGGACAATGCCATTCGTCAGGAGTTGGAGGTGACCGCGGCAGCCGACGACTGCGCGATCGGGGAAATCGCCTGGTTCCACCAGGTTCTCCCGGAAGCCCACACGGCGGGGCAGGTGGACGGCTCGCCGGTCCTGGCCGGCAGCTTCTTCCTCGGTTCCGAAGATCCGCACGCGCGGAACGAAGTGAAGGCGCCGCCGCCGGAACCCTCTGGGGCCGGGCTCGTGGAAGGCCGGGCGGGCCCGGTCGTTTGTCGGGTCCTGCGCCAGGCGGTGCTGAAACGGGGGGACACGCTGACGCAAGGTTTTGTCCTGGGCGTGGCGCCGGCGGGCCAGATGCGTCGCGCCTTCCTCTACTATCTGGAGCGCGAGCGGGCTCATCCGTATCGCCCCTACCTCCACTACAACTCGTGGTACGACACGGCGTGGAGTCCGTTCGCCCTGAACGAAACCAACTGCCTCGAAGCCATCCGCCTCTGCGGCGAACGGTTCGTCCTGCCGTACGGCGTGACCATGGACGGGATGGTCTTTGACGACGGCTGGGATGACCCGCACACGCTCTGGCAGTTTCATGCCGGCTTCCCCAACGGGTTCACTCCGCTGGCCGCCCTCTGTCGTCGCTATCACACTCATTTGGGCGTCTGGCTGTCGCCCTTCGGCGGCTATGGCGAACCGAAGGCGGAACGGCTGAAGTTCGGACGCGCGCAGGGTTACGAAACCAATGCCACCGGTTTCTCGCTGGCCGGGCCGAAGTACTACGCGGCCTTCAAAGCGGCCTGCGTCGCCATGATCCGCAACTATGGAGTGAACCATTTCAAGTTCGACGGCATCGCCGCCGGCATGTATGCGAGCGGTGGGGCCGAGTACGTGCTCGACACGGAAGCCATGCGCCGGCTGATGATCGAGTTGCGGCAGGAAGACCCGAACCTCTATATCAACCTCACGACCGGTTCGTGGCCTTCGCCCTTCTGGCTGCGCTACGCGGACTCGGTATGGCGGCAAGGCGGCGACATGGGCTTCGCGGGCAAGGGTCCGAAGCAGCAGCAATGGCTCACCTATCGCGACCAGGAGGTTTATCGCAACATCGTTCGCAAGGGTCCGTTGTTCCCGCTCAATTCGCTGATGACCCAAGGCGTGGCCTACTCGCGCCACGGCCCGGCCGGCGATCCCACGTTCAACGCTGCCGGTTTCCGGGATGATGTGCGGGCGTTCTTCGGCAGCGGCACGAGCTTGCAGGAACTCTACATCCAGCCGGGCAAACTCACTCCGGCGGACTGGCGCGTGCTCGCCGAAGCGGCGAACTGGTCGCGCGCCAACGCGGACGTGCTCGTGGATACGCACTGGTTCGGCGGCGACCCGTCGCAAGGGGAGGTGTATGGTTACGCCTCGTGGTCACCGCGCAAGGGCATCCTGATGCTGCGCAATCCGGACGACCAACCCCGGGCAATCTCCGTGGACGTCGGGACCGCCTTCGAACTGCCCGTTGGAGCGCCGACCGCCTATCGGCTCCAGAGTGCCTGGACCGGAGAGGCCGCGACAACGGTCCGGCGAGCCCAGGCGGGATCGGCTCTGCCGCTTAGCCTTCAACCCTTTCAAATCCTGGTGCTGGAAGCGCTGCCCGTAGCGGACCGCCAGCCATGATCCGCATTCGACAGACCACCCGGGAATTGCCGTACTTCCGGCCGGTTCCATTGACTACTCTCCCGCTGATCTATCACCGGGAGCATCTTTTTCCTTATACGAGTTACGGCGACACCGATCCGTCGCCCGTGCCGCGCTCGTTCCGAATGGTGATACTCGAGAACGACTTCCTCCGCGTGGAAATCGCACCGGAGCTGGGCGGTCGAGTCTATAGTCTCTTCGACAAACGGATCGGGAAGGAGATACTGTTCAGCAATCCGGTCGTGAAGCCGGTGCGCATCCTGCCGATCTGGGCGTTCATCTCCGGCGGGATCGAGTTCAACTTTCCCATCGCCCACTCGCCCACGTCCATCGCCGAGGTCGGTTGCGCCACCGGGCAGAGCGGCCCGTATGGCTTCGTTCGCGTCGGCGAGCGCGAGGCCCGTACCGGCATGGAATGGGTGGTGGAGTTGGGCCTGACCGAAGACGCCCCGGTGCTCATCCAACGCACGGCCTTTCGCAACCGTACGGGCGGGGACCCTCCGTGGATGTCCTGGACCATCGCCGCCGTGCGCTCGACCGCCGACACGGAGTTCATTCATCCGCCACACCGCGTCCTCGTCCATGACGATCAGCTACGTGAGGCGCCCTGGCCCGGCGACGGCTTGCACTGGGACCGTCAGCATCGCCAGATGACCGCGCTGTTTTGGAAGCCCGGCAGCGCGACCTGCTTTGGCGCGTTCCATCACGATCTTGGTTTCGGCCTCCTGCACCTGGCCGACCCGGCGCAACTGCCGGGCAAGAAGGTCTGGACCTATGGCCACGGCCGGCATCGTTGCTGGGGAGAAGCCACGACCGAAGGCGGTCGGGCTTACTGCGAAATCGAAAGCGGGCCGCTGCTGGACCAGAGCGAGAAACCGCGGTTCCGGTCGGGCAGCGAGCGGCGCTTCGAGGAATACTGGTTGCCGGTCCACTCGCGCGAGATCTGCGGGCGGGTCGGACTGCCCGAACTGAATCTCCCGCCGCTGGTGGAACCGTGGCTGGGGTGGGGGCATTCCGCCTGGCAGCGGGAATGGGAGAAGTTCCGGGTCGGCGATGGGGCCCTGCCTGCCTCCACGGTCGTGACCGGCATCGAACTCGAGTCGCCGCTGCGCCGTGAATTCGAGAGCGGCAATGGCAACGCCGGCGAAGCGCTGGCGTTGTGGCTGGCCTTCCAGGGTCGCGCGGCCGAAGCGCTCACCCTGGTGGAAGCGGCTCCGAGCCCGGCGGCGCAGCGGCTGGCCGGCCTGATCCTCTGGAAAGGCCTGGGCCAGCCGGCGCGCGCGGTGGCGCCGCTCGCGGCCGGGCCGATGCGCGACCCGGTCGCCGTGGCCGAGTTGGATGCGTTGTATGACGAGCTGGGCCAGCTCGACCGTCGGGCGGCGTTGCTCGCCTCGGCCCCGAACCATCGGCTGACCGTGGAGCGGCGTGCCGATCTGAGCCTGGCCCTGGGCCGGCCGGAGGAGACGATTCGTCTGCTCACGGGCACGGATTGGCCGCGCGAGCACCAGCGCTATGTGCGCACCAGACTCTGGCAACGCGCGCTGGCCGCGCTGGGCCAGCCGGAGGCTGCCGTTCCAGACTCGCTGGGGGAAGACAACCTCGCGCGCTTTGGGGCCTACTGGTCGGATCGCTGAAGCTCGAGGCACGGGCCGCTTTCCATTTTGCCCCTCGCGCCCTAGATTGCCGCCATGACAATGCTGCCCCCTTCGACCCGAGGCCGCGGCGGCGAGCGAAGGGCACCCCGGAAACGGAGCTCAGGCGCGGTGTTTCCCGATCGGTCATGAAGAAACCCTCAAACCGCCATTGGTCGCGCCGCGGATTCCTCGCCGTTGCCGGGGCGGCCGGCGCCGGCATGGGCCTGGTCGCGGGCAGTCCGGCGTCCGGTGAGGCACCGGGCACCCCCGAACCGCGACCCGGACAGGAACGCGTCTTCGGCTTGAAATGCCCGCCACTGGACAAGGTCCGGATCGGCTTCATCGGCGTGGGCGGCCGCGGCTCCAGCCTGCTGGGCAACCTGCTGGACCTCGACGGCGTGGAGATCAAAGCCATCTGTGACTTGGTGCCCGGCCGGGTGCAGGGCGCCCAGCAACGCGTCGTCGCCCGCGGCCAGCCTAAACCGGCGGGCTACGCGCAGCACGAGACGCACTTCGAGGCCCTCTGCCAGCGGGACGATCTCGACCTGGTTTACATCGCCACGCCGTGGGACTGGCATGTTCCCATGGCGGTCAGCGCCATGAAGCACGGCAAGCACGCGGCCATCGAGGTGCCGGCGGCGATGACGCTCGACGAGTGCTGGCGGTTGGTGGATACCGCCGAACAAACCCGCCGCCACTGCCTGATGCTGGAGAACTGTTGCTATGGCGAGCTCGAACTCCTGGTGCTGCGCATGGCGCGACAGGGGGTGTTCGGCGACCTGACCCACGGCGAGGCCGGCTACCTTCACGAGTCCCGCGATTATCTGCTCCGGGATGTGAGCGACGCGAACTGGCGGCGGCGCTTTGTGGCCACCCTGAACGGCAATCTCTATCCAACCCACGGTCTCGGCCCCGTGGCGCAATACCTCGGAATCAACACGGGCGACCGCCTCGACCATCTGGTCTCGATGAGTTCACCGGAAGCCGCGTTGAGCCGGCGACGCGACGCGCTGCCCGGCGACGATCCGCGCCGCCGCCAGTCGTTCGCCTGCGGCGACATCAACACCTCGCTCCTCAAGACGGCCCTCGGCCGCACCCTGGTGGTGCAGTTCTCGCTCGTCCAATCGCGACCCTACAGCCGCATCAACCTGATCGCCGGCACCACGGGCACGTTCTGCGATTACCCGCCCCGGCTGCACCTCGACGGCCAAGCCGAAGGCTGGATCACCGATCTGCAGCCCTACCATGACCAGTACGGCCACCCGCTTTGGAAGCGGCTCAACGCCCAGGCACGGGAGTCCGGCGGCCACGGCGGCATGGATTACGTGATGAACTGGCGTTTGATCCAATGCCTGCGCGAGGGGCTGCCCCTCGACCTGACCGTCTATGACGCCGCCGCGTGGAGCAGTGTCGTGCCGCTCAGCATTGCCTCCGTTGCCCAAGGGAGCGCCCCGGTGGCGGTGCCGGACTTCACGCGCGGCGCCTGGAGAGCGGAGCGGCCGGGCGCCCTCGCCACCGGTTGAGGCAGCGGGGCGGCACCGGTGCTCTCCTCTCCGCCGCTGAAACCGGCGCCTCGGCGCCGATCATGGCCGGCTCAGCGCCCTGCAGACTCACGGAGGTTCACCAGCAGCACGCAAGGCGGGCGGAGGCTCGGGAGTTCGAGGCGCCGGTCGGTTGGGAGCGGACCACTCGCGACGGGGGCCAGGTCGCGCCCGGCATCCACGGCCAGCACTGCGTACTCGGTCGGCCCCGCCCATGGCATTGCGCTCACCGCCAACCCCAGCACCTCGACCGAAGGATCCAGGTTGCTGATCAGCACGGAAGCCTGGCGCGAGGCGGCATCCAAGCCGGCCAAGGCTGCCACTCGACCCGAGTCGGCCACGGTTGCGGCGGCGCGCCGGGGCGTGTCGAGCATCCGCCGGAACGCGCGGAAGGCGTGGTAGGTTTTCTTCGGCACGCCCTCGAGGTCGAACAGGCCGAAGCCTTGAATCTCGCCGGTGTAATAATTCGCCACGTCCACCGGCGCATCCTGAAGCAGCACCAGGCCGGCGGCGGCAAAGGCGGCACCGGCGGGACCGCCCATCTCGGCATACCATTGTTTGCGCGCGAGGCCCTGCCCGTCCTTGAGCATCGGCCGCCAGTCGTCGCGGGGCAGATAGTTCCATTCGTTCAAATGGCTCTCGGTCTTCGTGAATCCGAAGTGGTCCAGCACCCGCCGCATGGCCCGGGCGCGGCGCGGCAGATCCCACGGATCGCTGGTGTAACGATGCCAGGAGAAGAAATCGAGCGGCACCTCGTGGTCGCGGCACCAACCGAGAAACGCCGCGACGAACGGCGTGGGCGTGAACGTCTCGCCCGCGAAATCGCCAGTGCCGCCCACCGCCGGGCCACCGACCTTCGCGTCCGGGAAGCGCGCCTTGAGGGCCTTGGCGGTGAGCTCGAACAGGCGGAAGAACTGCTCGTCCGTGCCGGTCCACATGGCCGGGCGCACATCGGGTTCGTTCCAGATTTCCCAGTAGGCAATGGGTTGCCGGGCGCCGCCGGCCCAACCGTCCGTGTAATGGCGCGCGATGCCGACGCAGATCGCGGCCCACTTCTCCGGGTCGGCCGGCGGGTTCACATAGTAATGGCGGGGCGTGTGCTCGATGCTTTCGCCGAGACGATAGACGATCCGCGAACCGACCGCGGCGACGGCCTGGAGATAGTCGTCGGTCTGGCGGAAGTCGTAATTGTCCGGCCGCGCCGGGTCGTCGCGGAAATCGTGGAAAATCGTGTGAACATCGACCGCCTCGGCATTGAGCCAGACCGTGTCGTGCAGGCGCGTAAATGGCACGCCAAGCTCGCGATGGTAGGCGGAGAGATCCACGGTGCCGCGATAGCAAAGCGGTCCGCCGTTCACGCCGTGCAACGGGCGAATCACGCCGTGGACGCGCGAGAAGTCCACCTGGATCTCCGCCGCGCCCAACACCGCCGACAGGCAAACCGGCACCCACCAGACCAGGCGGACCCGAGCGACGACGCGGCGTGGATGGCAAAGCATGGCGTTCCTTACCGCGAAGGACGCCGCCGGGCAAGCCAGCCGTGTACGGGGCTGTTCCGTTCACGCGTGCCCGTCCTACGGACTGTGCACCCCGGCGCCCCCGCCTCTGCAAAGCGTTGACGCTTCCACCTCGACGGGTGCGAACCGGTCAGCACTTCATCGGGGCGCGACTGCGTTTGGGGCGATGACGTGCGCCGGGAGGCGTCTGGCCCGGCGCGTTTCTCCGGGCACGAACCCGCATCGTGCGGGTCAAGGGATGACGATCCGGTAGAAGCGGGTCGGCTGGCCCGGCGGGAGAGGCTCAGTGACTTCGACCTCGCCCCCGCCGCCGCCGGCTACGGTCCGGATCGCAACCCACAAGCCGGCCGACAGGGAATGGCGTGCCTGCACTTCGTAGTTCGCGCCCGCCTCCGCCCGGAACCGGAGCTTCACCATCGGATCGTCGCCGCCCGTCAAAGCGACGCCCTCGATTTGAGGCGGGCCGTGGCCCGTGACCGTGACCCGCACCGTATCGCGGTTCACGGTGGCGCCATCGTCGGCGGTGAGTTGCAGGACGTAGTCGCCGGGGGCGTCGAACGCGGCGGGCGTGTCCCAAGCGGTTGAATCGCCGAAGGCGACCGTGCCTGGCCCGCTGACCTTCGACCAGTTCACGGAGACGAACCCCGGTGGATTCGGCAGGGCATCGTCGCTGACCGAGCCGATGAGTGTGGCCGAGGCCGGAAGGGTGATCGTCAGATCCTGGCCCGCATCCACCACCGGCGGTTGATCGTTCGGGAACTGGTCGGCGATCAGTTCGAAATCGAAGCTGAGGTCCGAACTGCCCGCGTTTCCCTGGTGCATTTCCACCGCGAGCACATTGTCGCCTTCGCGCAAGTTGGACGGTTCCAGCGGCCGCTCGACGAAGCTTGATTCGTCCGTGCCGCCCACCGCGGTGGTGGCGTAGGTGCGGTAGTCGTAGTCGCCCAGCGTGAAGTTGTCGCGCGCCACTTCGACCCCGTTCAGGTAGATCACGATTCCATCGTCGCGCACAAAGCGCAGCGTGGCCGCGGTGGTGAAGGCGGCGCCCACCAACTTGAAATGCCGGCGAAAATAGGTGGTCACGTACTTGTCGTTCGGGTTGGGCCCGTAGCCGATCGAAGTCACCTCGTCGCCGTCGCCGTAGCCGAGTTGTGCCGCGCCGTGCTTCCAGCCGGAGTCATCGAAGCCGGGCGCGCGCCAGGCCGTGCCTTGGTCGGAACCATCGTCGAGGTAGCGCCAATCCGAGCCGGCGGCGACGAGTGTCTGCACCGCGGTCGGACGGGTGACCGTGATCGCCACATCGTCCGCGGACTGCAGTTCGCCGTCGCTGGCCGTCAACCGCAGGATGTAGTCGCCGACGCCGGGCAGGTACACCGTGGTGGCCGCTTGCAGCGGATCGGCAAAAACGGCCGTGCCGGGACCGCTGAGTTGCGACCACGCGTAGGTCAGGCCGGCGAAGGACGCCGGCAGGCCATCGTCTGTGGCCGAGCCCGCGAGCGGAATCGCCACGGGGAACACCGCCTCCTCGGTCTGTTGATCGGCCCCGGCCACGACGACCGGACGGCGGTTGCCATCGTTTTCGAGCCCCGGGGAAGCGATGCCGAAACTGGCCCGCCAGTTGGCCGGGTCGTTGCCGTAAGCGCCAGGCGTGATGCGTTCCAGGGACGGCCCCAAGCCGGCGGCGTTGGTGGGCCAGGGGGCCTTGTCGTTGTAACGCACGGCGTCCACCGTGACGAAGGGCACCACCACGCGGACCTCGCCGGTCTGGTTGGTCACGAAATCGGGATTGTCGGGGCGCTGGAGTTCCAGCAATTCGCCGTTGTTCTGGAGCGCGCCGGCGAACGGTCCCAACACAGGTACGCTCGCGGGCACGGAATTGCGCTGACGGAAGACCGCCGGGTCGGTCGCCGACACCACCATCAGGCCGTGGGCGGGAATGACGCTGTCGGGGGGGAACGAGAAGCCCACGCCGTTCAACCGCCAGGTGTTGGTCGGATGCGCCGGATCGAAAAGCGCCACCGCCTCGGCGGTGAGGTTTTTGAGTTCGACGAATTCGGCGTCGCCGGGCGCCGGCGCGAAGAGGACTTCGTTGACTACCACGGGGCCCACGCGCGGCCCGGAGTTGGGGCCGCCCAAGGTGGCGGCGATTTGCGGTGGGTATTGGATTTCGCCCACGCGGTTGGTGTAGCGACCGAAGGTGACGCCGTTCGCCGCCGCGCCGAAACTGAAGCCGTCGCTGTACCCGGTGAGTTTGCCCGTCGCGTCGGCCGAAAACAGGTACGTCTCCTCGCCGTGCGAGCTGAGGTTGAAACTGGGATCGACCCCGGGATTCGGGTCGAAGGCGGTCGAGTCAAACACGAGGTACCCTCCCGCGGGCAGGGTGGCGCCGGCCGGGATTCTGAACTTCTGCGGCACCGCGCGGTCGTCGGTCAGAAACCAGCCCGACACGTCGGCCGGCCCGGCGGTGGGATTGAAGAGTTCGAGGGCGTCCAACTGCGGCGGATCCGTATGGGTGAGCACCTCGTTGACCAGGACGGCCGGCAGATCGATCGGCGGATCGTCGGTCCCCGGCGAACCGCCGGTGAAGGCACTGGCGCGCCAGTTGGCGGCGTCGGCCGGGTCCGGGTTGCGATTGGGATCGCGCGCGACCAGGGAGAAACCGGCGCCGTCCGCCGCGACCGGCCACGGCGGCACGTCACCGTACTGCATCGAGAACAACGGCCCGCCGGTCGCGTGCACCAGGGTGATGGTCTCGCCGGAGTTGGCCAGATTGCCGGTGAACACGCCGTCGAAGCGCACGCCCGGATGCCGTGCGGAGAAGTTCGTCGCGTTGCGCACCAGCACGCTGAACTGGCCGGCGTCGAGCCGCGTGCCCAGCGGAAAGACGTAGTGAAGGCCGTTGGTGAAATAGACCCCGCTCAGGTCCACCGGGAAGGCATTCACGTTCTTCAGTTCGATGAACTCGAACTGGTCGCCGTCCACGTCCTCCGCGTCCGGCGGGTGGTACATGACTTCGGTGATGAGGACATTCGTGAAGGACTGGTGGAGGATGAAGTTGGCCTCGTTCAAGGCGCTCCAGTTCGTGCCGGCCAGGACGCGGGCCTTGACCCAGGTGGATTCCGGCAAGGCGATCGCCCCCGAGTAACCTTTGGCGGCGGGCGAGATGGCGCCCCCGCGCAGGCGTGGATCCGACCCGTCCAGGGAGTAATAGATGGTCCCGGCGGGTGCGGTCATCGACAGGCCGAAACCGGCGTCGAACGGCCCGGCCGGCTGATTGAAGCTGGGGGCGACGACCGTCGGGTAAAGCTTCTTCGAGCGAAGCTGGTTGAGCACGATGTCGCCGCGCTGCGGAATGTAGTTCTGGAGCACGCGGTTCAGCTCGTTCTGCCAGTCCACCCTGGTGAACGGCCGGCTGACTTTGGCGTCACCCCATCGGGCCGATTCGCAAACGACGGCGCCGCTGATCTGATCGGCGCGTTCCTGGAGCTGCGCGGTGACCGCGGCGGGAGTGAGGATGCCGCCATTAAAGAAGCGTTTATGGACGACGTCGGCGCAGTGCAGGCGGAATTCGGCATTGTCCCACATCTTCTGCCAGACCCACTGCGGGCTGCTGGAACTCACCGAGGAATTCCCGGCCGGCCACGGTCCGATGCGATTCTCGTTCACGTCCAGCAGGGTGTGTTCCGCGTCGTGCACGAAGAAGCGGAAGCCGCCGAAGGCGCCGGTGCGGTTGCGGATGCCGTACCAGTTGTTCGGGTTGGTGTTGCCCAGGAAGTTCGAGATCGGGGCGTCGAGGTTGCCGCCGTACAGGATGACCAGCATGTAGTCGATCAGGTTGTCCACGTCCACCAGCACCTCGTAATCCGGATTGCGGGTGCCGTCCGGATTGTTGCCCAGGATCTTCTCGTACGCCGCGTCGCTGCTGAGCCCGGCCTTGCAGGCGTTGTAGAGGCGGGTCCAGGCCTGCATGTTCCCGTCGGTGGCGCCGATCGTGTAGTTGTTGTCGGGCGAGACCTTGATGACGTCGTAATCGGCCTTGGCACCGCCGTAATACGTCTCGCCGAACGACGCCTCGGGCCGCTCGCAAGTGTTGTACAGGCCCCAGTACAGCCCATTGATGTAAAGGTGATAAAAGCGACCCCGCTCGCCCTGGTGGCCCATCGCGAGCTGGAGATCGCGGTTGATCTGGTCGCGCACGAAGATCCCCCGACTGTCGCCCTGGAAACTCCACGAGTAATTCTGAAAGGTGCGCAAATCGATGCCATCGAAGCCATCCGCACCGTCGTCGCCGAACAACGGGAACTTCAGCTTGGGGGCGCCGTAGATTTCGCGGAAGAACAGGCGGAAGGCATGTTTTGGATTGCCCGAATCGCGACTGAACCCGCCGCGGATGCGGATGCCGCAATCGATCTGGAACCCGCGGCTGCCGTCCGGGTTGATCAACTCGACGGACGCCTTCCGCTCCCACGCCCGCCCATCCTGGCCGGCGTTCGCGTAAATGCCGCTGGAGGAATCGAAGAGATCCTTCGCGTTCATCACGATCGAGAAGGACGGCAGGTCTTTGAGGTCGTCCTCGATCTCGTTCTTCCAGCGCGGGTCGTTCACCACTTCCGGGTCCATGCCGTAGTCGCGGACATTCGCGCCCCACGAAGTCGGCCAACCCGCCGGCGGTCGTCCGTCCGCCGCCTGGCGGATCACGTCCGCGGTGAAGACGTAGGTTTCGGTATCCACGTTTGAGGGTTGCAGGCCGTCTTTGAAGGCCGCGGCGCGCACCACGGTGGTGCCGGCGATGTGGATCGGCCCCGTGTAGCGGAACACATTCGTCGAGGTCAACGCTGCGGATTCCGGCGCCACGCCGTTGGTCGAATAGTAGATCGAGGCGCCTTCCGTGGCCGTGGAGATGGTCAGATCGAACGGTTGCTCGTAGAACCCGCGATCGGAGCTGAACCGGGTGTCGGCGACGAAATCGTTCACGCCCGCCGTGTTGGCCGCGCGCGGCGTCGGTTTGGGAAAGTAGTTTTCCCGCCCCAGATACTCCCCGTACGAGACGTCGGAATGCTGGGGGGGGAAAGTCGGCGCGTACTCGGAGGCGATCTCCCCTTCCGGGCTCACCAACCCCAGGTACTCGCCGTCCGCGTTCAGGCTGAAACTGGTGTGGAGCAAGCGCCCCGGCACCGCGCGGTCCTTGCCCGAGGCGAAGACGACCAGATAGCTGCCGGCCGTGAGGTTCGTGGAGGGGAAGACCCACTTGGCGGGATTCGCCCGCGAATCGGTCAGCGCCCACCCTTGCAAGTCGATGTCCGGACCCGAGTTGAAGATCTCGATCCAGTCCGGGTATTCCTGATCCTCATCCGCCAGCGTCCGGCCATTGGCGGCCATGAACTCCGTGATGGTGAGCTGTGGCTGGCCGAGCGCCGACGCCACCGCCAGCAGAGCCAGAAGGCCAAGGAACCAGCAAAACCTGGGGATTCGCATGTGTGTGTGAAAAGCAGGTTACAGACCAGAATCGAACCCTACAACCCTCGAACTCGGCTGGAACTCGGCGCCGTCCTGGCGCCCCGGGGAAACTCCGGCCGGGATGGGTCATACCGACCTCGGTCAGGCGGCGCTCCGGGTGCGCATGTAATGGAACAGGTACTGCTGGGCATACCCGGCCTGCGGCCCGAAATGGCGTTCGCTGAAGGCCAACACCTGCCGGGACGTCACCCGGCGCCCGGGGAAATACAGCTCGCGCAGCGCCCGGTGCACCCAGACATCCACCGGAAACGCTTCGGCGAAGCCCCCGGCGAACAACAGCACGCAGTCGGCAATCTTGCTCCCCACCCCGTCCAACTGCCTGAGTTCGGTCCGGGCCTCCGACAACGAAAGACGGCAAAGCCGGTTCAAATCGAGGTCCCCGCCGGCCACACGGCGCGCCGCGGCCAGCAGGTACGGCGCGCGGAAACCCATCCGGCACGCGCGCAATTCCGTTTCGGTGCACGCCGCCAGCCGGGCAGCGGCGGGAAACGCGAAGGCAGGCGGGTGGCGGACCGGCACCGCCACCGGTTCGCCGTAACGCCGGCAAAGCGTCTCGACGATCTGGCGGATGTGCACGATCTGCTTCGTCGAGGAGAGGATGAACGACGCCAGGCATTCCCAAGGTTCCTGGCGCAACAAACGCAGCCCACGGCACGCCGCGACGGCACTCCGCAGCGGGGCGTCGTCCGGGAAGTCGGCCAGTATGGAAGCGAGTTCGACCCGGACCTGGAGGTAACCGGCAAGCCAGTCCCAGTCCGCCTGCGGCACCGCCGTTCGCGCCTCGATCCGGTCCGGCCTGGCGGTCAAGCGCACCCAGCGGCCGGCGACC
The DNA here is from genome assembly GCA_963735925.1 of uncultured bacterium. Taxonomy (GTDB): domain Bacteria; phylum Verrucomicrobiota; class Verrucomicrobiia; order Limisphaerales; family J093; genus DSVZ01. The sequence goes on along the minus strand of CAVTMT010000010.1, from coordinate 639,892 downwards.
ACCCCTTCCCAGCCCTCGCCGACGGGCTGCCAGCGAAACGCCTGGCCACTGCTCAGCGTGCCGGCGAGGTCGTAATCGCGCACCGGCCAGGCGGCGGCGGCGCCGGCCATCGGTCCGGTGCCCGCTGTTTCAGCGCAGGCCACGACAGGCGAAGACTTGCACCCGGCGCATGACCCGGCCCCGATCCAGCGTCTCGCGCACGCCCAGGTCGGTCACGGACTCGAATTCCTGCACGATGTTCGTCGGCGGCTGCACCGGCCCGTCCACTTCGGTCATGAAAATGGCGTTCTGCCCTTTGCGGTCGAGATAGCCTGGCCAGAAAAAGAACTGCGAGTCCGGGCGGTCGGTGTGTTGATAGAACACGAACGGGTGGCCGGCCACCGCCGCCTGCTTCGCCGCCGGCAGATAGAACGTCACCAGCGAGGTGATGCCGTAATGGTCGCCGATGATGAAGGCCGGCTTGCCCTCCCGCTCCAGTCGGTCACGCTCCTCGCCGACGATGCGGGCGAAGGCGTCCCAGTTGCGCACCCGGCGCAGCGGGTCCGCCCGCGGCGGCAGCGGGCGGCCGATGATTTTCGCAATCCAGTTGCTCTCGTGCATGAGCACCACCACCGGCAGGCCTAATGCGAGACCGGCGATGAGCCAGCGTTTCACGGCGCGGACACCCGCCCGCCAGCGCGCGTCGCCGTAAGCCACGAGCAAGGCGAAGAGCGGCGCGGCCGACGTGGCCACCCAGTTCGGCAGCACGCGCTCCTTGAAGCTGAACAGCCAGTGACCGAGCAAGACCGGCACGCCCATCAGGAACAGGTAAAACCAAAGCGGATGCGCGTGCCGTTTGCGCCAGACCTGGACGCAGGCCCAGATCATGCCGACGAAGAAGACCGGGTTCATCAAGCCCAACATCGAGCCGGTAAAATCGCCAAAATAGCGGGTGGTCAGATGCCACGAACCGGTCATGTGGGCGCGGTCTTCGAGGTGCGACACCGTCACCCAGTGATGTTGGGCATTCCAGATGAGCACGGGCAGCGTGCAGACCAGGTTGATCAACAGGGCGACATAAGGTCCCGGCCGCTTCAGGTGACGACGTGCCGGCGGCCACAGCGCCAGGAAAAGGACGAAGGACAGCCATTGCGCGAGCGCGAGGTACTTGCTGAGAAAACCCAGCCCCATCCAGAGCCCGGCCCAGGCCCAATCGCGGGTCCGGCCATGCGGCTGCACCGCGCGCCAGCCGACGATCATGGCCGCCGTCCAGAACAGCACCAAGGGCGGGTCGATGGTCATCAGGACCGAACCGAGCGCCATCAACGGCGTGGCACTCAGCATGAGCACCAGCACGAAGGCCGCCCGGCCGTTGACCTGAGCCGCCATGAATCGCAGGAGGAGCCAGGCGATGACGGTGCCACACACCGGCGAGAAAAACCGCACGCCCAGTTCGTTGTCGCCCCACAGATGCGTGCCCGCCCATTGCAGCCACGCGATCAGCGGCGGTTTGCTGTAATACGAGAGCGCCAGGTGTTTGGACCACAGCCATTGATACGCCTCGTCCTTGCTCAACTGGATGGTGCCCGAAGCGATGTAGGCCAGGCGCACGACCAGCATGACCGCCAGGAACACGTAGCCGAGCCGGACCCACTGCCGGTCCGCCACCGCGGCGGGGTCGCGGATCGGCGGGGCGTCGGGCTGCCACGCCAGCGGGTCGCGATGCAGCACCGGGGCGCGCCACGACGGCAGTTGGCGCCACCACAGCGGAAACCACCGCCGGCCCAGGGTGCGCCAGAGCGCATCCAGGAACCACACGCCGCCGAAGCCGATGCCGGCCCCGAGCGCCGCGCCGGCCAGCACGTCGGTCGGGTAATGCACGCCGTTATAGACGCGCGAAAAACTGACCGCCAGCGCCAGCGGCAGCATCGCCCAAACGCTCCGGCGATAATAAACGAACAGGACCGCCGCGCTCAGAAACCAGTTCCCGGCGTGTGACGACGGCATACTGAAACTCCCGCCTCGACCCACCAAGAGCCGCGCGTCCGCCAGGTCCACAAAGGGCCGCGGTCGCGCGCACGCGTGTTTCAACTCCTCGAACGCGCCGTTGCCCACGGCGAACAGGACGGCGAGCATCGCCACGCACATGCGGCCGCGCGCGCCGCCCTTCCAAAGCAGCAGCCCGGCGCCGATCAGCAGCGCGGGCAGGAAGAACGGATTGCCGCTCAGCCACGGCATCAGCACGTCGAACCCCGGATTCGCCAGCGTGTGGTTGACGAAGCGAAAAACCGCCGTGTCGATGGATTCCAGCCAGTTCATGCGGGCCGCGTGGCGTGACAGGCGATCAACTCACTGATGGTCCCTCCGACCATCCAAATCGCCGAACTGCCTTTCGGGACCGTTACCCGTCGTGGATGCGTCCAACGTGAGGTCCGGTTCGTACGGTCCAGTTTGGTTCCGTTTCCGGTCTGCCCCCGGCAACAGAGTATGTAGCAGGCCACAAATGAGCGTCGCGAAAAACGCAAACTGGTCACCCGTCGTGGGCGGGATCCGCAAAGCGATGCACTTCGCGACGACGTAAGTCCACAACGCGAACGTAACGAACGCCAGCAGGCGAAGCTTCAATGGGGTGATCCCGGGGCGCACGCGCTTACTCGCTTAGAACGCGATCAGGGAACGGACCGGGAATTCGCGCAACTTCGCGCGGCCCTGGAGGAAGCTCAGTTCGATCACGAACCCCACTTCCAGAATCTCGGCGCCCAACCGGCGGAGCAGCGTGGCCGCCGCCCGCGCGGTGCCGCCGGTGGCCAGGAGGTCGTCCAGCAACAGCACGCGGCTGCCCGGTGGCACCGCGTCCGCGTGAATCGCCAGCGTATTCGAGCCGTACTCGAGTTCATAACTCTCTTCGATCGTCCGGTAGGGCAGCTTGCCCTGCTTGCGCACCGGCACGAGGCCCGCCTGGAGCTTCACCGCCGCCGCCGCGGCGAAAATGAATCCGCGGGCATCGATCCCGGCCACCGCGTCCACCTGACCGGGCACGAACCGCCCGATCAGCGCGTCCACGGTGGCGGCGAACAGCCGGGCGTCGCCGAGCACGGGCGTGATGTCTTTGAACTGAATGCCCGGCTGGGGAAAGTCCGGCACGTTGCGGATCGCCCGGGCGATCTCCGCGAGGGTGGGGGGCGGTTGGCTCATCGTCAGAGGGGGGCGGTGCGCGCAGCGCTCACTCGCTTTGCTTTTCGAGCTTGGTGATCATGCGCCGCAGCTTGCTCAGCGCGAGGTTCTGAATCTGCCGGATACGTTCGCGGGTCACGCCAAAAAACGCGCCCACTTCCTCGAGGGTCTTCTCGTTGCCGCCATCCAGCCCGAACCGGTACCGGAGGATCCGTTTCTCCCGCTCGTCCAGCCGCTCGATCATCTCGCCGAGCATGTGCGTGACGGTCTTGCCTTCGAGCATCTCGTAGGGATCCTCGGCCCGTTCGTCCTCGACCACCTCGGCGTAGGTGTTCGAGTCGTCGTCGCCGATCGGGGCGTCCAGCGACGTGGGGCGGAACGACGCGATGCGCAACTGGTTGACCTTCCCCGGCGAAATCCCCAATTCCTCGGCCAGCTCCTCGTCGGTCGGCTCGCGGCCGAAGATTTCCTGGAGCTTCATCGCGATCCGGCGCATCCGCGAAATCTTGTCCACGAGGTGGACCGGCAGCCGGATGGTCTTGGCCTGGTTGGCGAGCGCGCGCTTGATGGATTGCTTGATCCACCAGGCGGCGTAAGTCGAAAGCTTGCCGCCCTTGGCGGGGTCGAAGCGCTCGACGGCTTTCATCAGGCCGAGGTTGCCTTCGTTGATCAGGTCGAGCAGCGGCAGGCCGAGCCCGTCGTAGTCGTGGGCGATCTTGACGACCAGCCGCAGGTTGGCCTTGATCATGTGCTCGCGGGCCTTGCGATCGCCCCGCTTGATCCGCGCCGCCAGCTCGATCTCCTCCGGGACGGTGAGTAACTTCACGAGTCCGATCTCCCGCAGGTAGAGTTTGATTGCGGAATCGGCGTCGTAGCTCCCCCGTTCACGCCCCGTCGGCTCGATCCCCACCTCGTCCCGCGGGACGGTCACGGGCGCGGGGGACGGCGGAACCGAGGGGGAAGCGGACGCTGCCGGGGACGGTTGTGGGGCGGCTTTCCGGCGCGCGTTTTTGATGACCGGACGGCCTCCCGGCCGGCGCCCGCGGTGGGCGCGCTGGGTGCGTCGGGTTGAGGAATCGGCGCGACCTGCTTTGCTCTGGCCCGTCATAGGCTGGCGTAGAGTGGAATTTGGGCCGCCCGGCTTCAAGCAAATGTTGCTTCCGCCCGACGCCGCCAGGGAACCGGGAGAGATCGCCCCGTCCCCCCGTGCACCAAGCGCTGACGACCACGCCGTGCCCGCGCCGTCCCGGGGAGCACCGGCCGCCCGGCCAGGTCAACGCTTCGGCCGGGGGAGGGCACACGCAGACGGGTTCGGGCCGTAGCCGTGCCCCGGTTCAATTACCGGCCGCCACTTCCAGCGCTTCCTCCTTCTCGATCAACCGGTCCTCCTCGGTATCGAGGGGCGGCAGGGCCGTGGGCGTTTCCAGCGACTGGGCCGGCTGCGCGGCGGCGGGTTCCTCGGCCTTGTGGAACTTGACGCTGACGATCTTGCTCACCCCGTGCTCCTGCATCGTGATGCCGTAGAGCACGTCAGCCATGGCAATGGTGCGCTTGTTGTGGGTGATGATGACGAACTGGGAGTGTGCCAGGAACCGCTGCAGAATCCGCACGAACCGGTTGATGTTCGACTCGTCGAGCGGCGCGTCCAGTTCATCGAGCACGCAAAACGGGCTGGGCCGGACCATGTAGATGGCAAAGAGCAGCGCCACGGCGGTCATGGTCTGCTCGCCGCCGGACAGCAGCGAAATGCTGCGGAGTTGTTTGCCGGGCGGGCGGGCCATGATCTCGATGCCGCTTTCGAGCACGTCGCCTTCATCCACCAGTTTGAGGTCCGCACTGCCCCCACCGAAAATCTCGCTGAACAGCGAGCGGAAGTTCTCCCGCACCGCGGTGAAGGTGGCCAGGAACATCTCCTGGGTCTGCGCGTTCACGCGGTTGATGACGTCCACCAACTGGCGCTTCGCCTCGACCAGATCGTCGTGTTGCGCGGACAGGTGGGTGTGGCGTTGCTCGGCTTCCTCGAACTCTTCGATCGCCACCAGGTTCACCGGCCCCATTTCATCGATGCGTTTCTGGAGCCCCGCCACCTGGTCGGCCACGGCGTTCCAATCCGTGGCCACGCCCGCGGTTTCCATTTCCTCGGGCGTCACCACCACGACCTTGGCCGGGCCTTCGGCGGCAAAGGTAATGTTGATGCACTCGCTGCGAATCGCGTCGAGGTCGAGTTGGTACTTCTGCTGGATGCGCTCGCGGAGGTTCTGGACCGAGACCCGGCGCTCGGCCAGCTCGATGTCGATGGTCCCGCGGCTCGTCTGAAGCTGCTCCAGCTCGCGTCGCCGACCGCGCAAATCCTCCTCGCGAATGGCGATCTCCCCCGCCTGCGCGGTGCGTTGCGCGGTCAAATCGGCCAGGCGGCGGTTGACGTCGTCGCGTTCGTGTTGCAGTCCTTCGATGCGCAGCCGCGACTCGTTGATTTCCGCCTCGGCCTGGCCTTTGCGCTGCAGCAGGCCGTCGATTTCGCGCCGGCGTTGCTCGGCGGTCTGCACCAGCTCGCGGATGCGCTGTTCGAGCGGCCGCTGCTGGTTGCGCAAGGCGGCGTGCCGCTGCTCTTCGGTGGCAAGTGCGACCTTGGCTTCGGTCAGACCCGCGCTGGCCTGCTCGCGCCGCTGGCGGTCCTGCTCGATGCCGGCGTTCGCTTCGGCAATGTGCCCTTGCAGGGACGCCTCGCGACTCTCGAGTTCGGTCAACTGCCGGGCCAGGCCCACGCGGCGTTCCTCGCCTTCACGCTGCCGTTCGGCCAGGTTTTGAATCTCGAAAACGACGGTGTCGATCTTCTGGTGGAGCACCTGCAGCGCATGGGTCAGGGCCTTGAATTCGCCCTGGCGCGTGGCGATGGCGACCTCCTGGGCGCGCAGTTCGGTCTGGGCCGCCTGCAACCCCGCCTGAATGCCGGTCTGTTCGCTCTGGAACGCGCCCTTGCGCCGGCTGGCTTCGCCGATGCGTTCGCCCAAAGCAGCGAGCTGCGTGTCGAGGGCGGCGATTTCGTTCTTGCGCGCGAGGATCGAGCCCGCCGCGCCACCGTTGCCGTTGCCGCGGCCGCCGGTGAAGACGCCGTGACGGCTGAGCACTTCGCCGCCGGGCGTGACAAAATCGAATTCGCCGTGCGTCTCGCCCCACGCCGCGGTTGCGGCCGTCAGGTCCGGGACAATCTGCGTCCGGCCCAGCAATCCGTGGAGGAGCGGCAGGACGGTCCCGTCGGCTTCGATCACGCTGAGCGCGGCGCGACATTGCAGCCCGCCGAGGCGCTCGGCCCATTGCTGTTCCAATTCGGATTGGGCCAGAAAACCGTTGCGCAACGCCAGCGGGGCGACGCTCGCGCGGCCCTGCTTGTTCGTGGCGAGGTCGGCCAGAATCTGGCGCGCGTTCTCCGGCTGTTCGGTGAGGACCAGTTGCAGATGATGGCCGAGGGCGGCTTCGATGGCGGTGATGTGTTCGCCCGGCACGCGGATATGGTCCGCGAGCGTGCCCAGCGCGCCCTGGGCACCTTTCAGCGCCGCCAATGCGCCAGCGCCAAATCCCTCGTGGCTGGCCTCGAGTTGCGCCAGCACGCTGCGCCGGGACTGCTGCTGCGCTTGCTCGCGTTGGGCGAGATCCAGCTCCTGGCCGACCCGGACCAGTTCCGCCTGGATTTCGCGCAGCCGCTGCTGCCGCTCCTCGACCGTGAGCCGCTGCGCCTGGATGTCCAGTTGTTGGCTCTGGCTGGTCTGCTCGAATTCGACCAACCGCTCCTGCAGGCGGGTGCGTTCCTCCTCGAGCTGGAGCTTTTCCGCGGACAGTTTGTCGAGGCGCACGACGTTGCCCTGCTTCTGCAAATCGAGGGCGGCGATCTCGTTGCGGGCGCGGGCGAGGCGCTGGGCTTCGCCGAAGAGTTCGCTCTGCAGCCGCTGCAATGCTTCCTGTCGGCCGCGGAGTTCGCCTTCCACCACCTGCATGGCCTGCCGGCGGGCCTCGAGGGCCGCCCGCAATTCGCTCAACTGCGTGGCGGCGGCCGTCACCTGCTCGGTCACGGAGGCCAGTTCCTGCTCGGAGGCCAGGCGGCGCTCGTCGGCCTGCGCGATTTCGTCGAACGCCGCGCGGTTCTGGCTGGTAAACTCGCGGAGCCGTTCCTCGTTGAACTGAACGCGGCTTTCGTGGCGATCGACCTCGCCCTTCAATTCCAACCCGCGTTGCTGCGTGCCGGCGATTTCGTGCTCCAGTTCCGCCAGTTGCGCGCGGAGTTGGGCCAGGTCGCTTTCGGTCCGCAGGATCCGGTCGCTGCCGGCTTCGATTTCCAGCCGCAACTGATCCAGGCGCGCCTGGCGCTCGGCGATCTCCCCCTGGAGCACGTCGTACTGATGGCGGGCGAGTTGCGTTTCCAAGTGCAGCAACTCGCTCATGAGCTGCTTGTAGCGGCGGGCTTTTCCGGCCTGTCGCTGCAGGGAAATGATCTGGCGTTTGACTTCGCGGATGAGGTCGGAGATGCGCAGCAGGTTTTGCTCGGTCAGTTCGAGCTTGCGCAACGCCTCGCGTTTCTGGCTTTTGAACCGGGTGATGCCGGCCGCTTCCTCGAACACCAGGCGGCGATCCTCCGGTTTGCTGGAGAGCAATTGGGTGATGTTGCCCTGGGCCATGATGCTGTAACTGGCCCGGCCCATGCCCGTGCCGGCGAACAACTGCTGGATGTCTTTCAGCCGGCAGGCGGTCTTGTTGATGAAATACTCGCTGCCACCGTCGCGAAAGACCCGGCGTGTGACCGTCAATTCGTCGTAACCCAGCTCGACGCCGGCAGCCTTGAGGTGTTCCTCGTCCACGCCGCCGATCGTCAAAGAAACTTCGGCCAAGCCCAAAGATCGGCGTTTATCCGTTCCGTTAAAGATAACGTCCGCCATTTCACCGCCACGCAGGGCTTTGGCGGACTGCTCACCCAGCACCCAACGGATGGCGTCGGCGATATTGGATTTGCCGCAGCCGTTCGGGCCGACAATCGCCGTGATGCCCGGCTGGAAATCCAGGGAGGTCTTGTCCGCGAAAGACTTAAACCCCAAAGTGGTCAGGTTCTTCAGATGCATCGAGGTAGGATGCTTACGCCCGTATTCCGCGCGTGTAAAGTTGAAAACCACCATATAGTGTGGATTGCCGCCGGGCAGGCCACAATAGCTGGATTGGGCGGATTAGCGACTGTTGGGACGGTCGAGTCGATCTTCTTCCGGCAGGTCACAACGGCAAAGCGTCTTGAGAACCAAGCCGCCGGCAGCGTCGTGCACGACCTCGTTGGCCCGCCGTTCACGCTCAGTCTTCCGAGAACAGGTATTCGAGGTCGGCCTGGGTGAGGCTGCGGGCAAAGCCTTCTTCACCCAGCACATCGGCGATGGTCTGGGCCTTGCTCTGCTGGAGTTCCCAGATCTTCTCCTCGACCGTGCCGGGCGCGATCAGGCGGTACGCGTTCACCGTGCGCGTCTGGCCGATGCGGTGGGTGCGGTCGATCGCCTGGGCTTCCACGGCCGGATTCCACCACGGATCGTAGAGCACGACATAGCTGGCGGTGGTGAGATTCAGGCCGGTGCCGGCCGCGCGCAGGCTCAGGAGGAAGAGGCTGGGATTCGGGTCGTCGGAAAACGCCTGGACGACATCCTGGCGGTTCTTGGTTTCGCCGGTGAGCAAGTGGGTGGGCAGGCTGCGCTTCTTGCACTCGGCTTCGAGCAACAGGAGCATGCGCACGAATTGGCTGAAGACGAGCACCTTCTGCCCTTCTTCGAGCAGCGGTTCGATGAGCTCGAAGAGCGTCTCGGTCTTGCCGGACCCGCAGTCGCTGCCGACCAGCGTGGGGTGGCAGCAGATCTGCCGCAAGCGGGTCAGGGCCGCCAGCACCTGGAGTTTGCTCCGGGAGAGACCCTTTTCCTGGACTGTCTGGAGCACCTGCTCCCGGCTGCGGCGCAACTCGGCGAGATAGAGTTTGCGTTGCTCGTCCACCAGTTCGCAGTCGCGGCGCTCCTCGATGCGGTCGGGCAGGTCCTTGGCCACCTGCTTCTTGAGGCGGCGCAGCATGATGGGGCGGAGCTTGGCCGAGAGCTTCCGCCGGGCCATGCGCTGATTCCACTCGGCGTTTTCGCCCGCCGGCTCATAGACGTCGTGGAATTGCTGCTGCGTGCCCAGGTAGGTGGGCTGGACGAAGTCCACGATGCTCCAGAGATCGAGCAGCCGGTTTTCCAGCGGTGTGCCGGTCAGGGCGAGCCGGTGGTCGGCCACGAGTTGCTTGACCGACTGGCTGACCTGGGCCGAGGGGTTTTTGATGAACTGCGCCTCGTCCAGGATGACGGCGCGGAAGGAGAATTTCTTGAGCGCCTCAAGATCGCGCCGGAGCAGGGCGTAGTTGGTGACGATGATGTCGTATTGCGGGATCTGCTTGCGAAGATTGTGCCGCGCCGGACCGCTTTCGAGCACCAGCACCTTGAGGGAAGGCGTGAACTTCTCGGCCTCGCGCCGCCAGTTGTGGAGCACGGAGGCGGGGCAGATGACCAGCACGGGCTTGTGCTTGCGGGCGTGTTGTTCCTTGAGCCAGGCCAGCCAGGCGAGCGTTTGCAGGGTCTTCCCCAGGCCCATGTCGTCGGCGAGCACGCCGCCGAGTTTGACCCGTGCCAGGTGGCAGAGGAAATCGAAGCCGTCCTTCTGATAGGGGCGCAGCTCCGCCTGGATGCCCGCCGGCAGGGGGACCGCGTTGACACCATGGAAATTGGCCAGCCGCTCGCGCAACGCCTGCGCCTCGGGAAGGTCGGCGAAGCGCTTGATGCCTTCCTCGCCCAGGTGGACCGCCTGCACCATGTCCACCTTCTGGGGCAGGGCGGAGAGCGTTTCCAGCCCGAGATCGGCCATCGTTTCGTGGGCCTGCTGCACCGCGCCGAGGTCAAGCTGCACCCAGCCGCTGTCCGGGAGTTTCACGAAGCGAGAGGTGGCGGCCGCGAGGCGTTCGAGGTCGGCCTTCGTGAGCTTCAACCCTTCCTGTTCCCACGCGGCGGACACGGCGAACCAGTCGATGCCGCTGCCCTGGACGATGATCTTGGGCTTGAGCTGGCGGGGCTGCAGGAAGAGACGTTGGAAGGCGGGATTGGCCAGGTAGTCCGCGTCCTCCGGTCGATCCGGCCAGACCAGCGACAGCGAACTCAGGAAGGCATCGTTGGCGTCGCCCACCCAGAGTCCCGGTTCGGGGGTGAACCAGTCGAGCCGGCGCAGCCACTGCGTCGCCAGTTCGAGGCGCGGGTCATCGAGGATTTCCGGTTTGTCCACGGATTCCGGCGGCGGCTCGGACGGTTGCCACTCGTGCCCGCTCCACTGCCAGCGGCGCTGGTCGCGGTCGCTCACGGCCACGAGCCGGAGCCGCACGGTTTCGTCCTCGAGTTCGAAGATGAACTGCGGCCGCGCGGTGTGGGCGAGGCACAGGCTTTCCCAATCCGAGCCGTTGCGCGACCCGATCTTGCGCAGGTGCGTGAGCAGGCGGTGGCTGAGTTTGCGCACGGGCACGCCGGGTTCCTGCACCAGCGTCGCCAGGAGCGCGGGGGCGGGCGCGTTGCGGAGCAGGTAGAAGGTTTGATGCACCGCCACCAACGGCGGCACGCCGGCGAAAAACCGCACGTCGGCGAGCTTGAATTCCTGGTCTCCCGGCAGTTTCAGCCGTTGGACGAAGGAGAGTTCGCGGTCGCCGTTCTCCAGGTGCGGCGTGAACTCGGCCAACTGACCCGCGAAAAAGAGGTTCTCCGGCCGGCCGGCCCATTCCATCCAGGGCGGATTGCCCCAGCGGGCGAGCCATTGGAGCAAGGCCAGGCCATGGAGCCGGAGCGGCTCCCCGTTGAAGTGGTGCGCGCCGTAGGTTTCCCCCAGCCAGAGCAGGAAATCCCAGTCGCGCGGGGCGAACAGTTCCTGCTCGTGGACGGCGCGCGTGGTGAGTTCGATCAGCTCCGGGACGGTCCGCGGCTTCTCGCCGGAACGCGGTCGGAACAGCGTGAACTCGATGCCGAGATCGTGGAGGCCGGGCTCGTTCTCGCGCGGCACGGCCCGGGCAATCACGCGCAGGTGGGCGCGGGGCGAATCGAGGTGCACCACCTGGGGGGGCAGCAGCCACTGTTCGAGCGCGCGGATGCGCTTCTGTTCCTGTTCGGCCTGCTCGATTTCGGCGAGGCGGTCGAAATTGGCGTAGCCGGTCAGCTCGTTGGGCAGGGGGCGGTTGTTTCGCAGGAAGAGCAGCGCGGTCTCTTCCAGGCGCGCGCGTCCGGCCGCCGCCAGGAGCCGCGGCCACCAGTCGTTGCCGGCAAAATCCTTCCGCGCCAGCAGCAGTTTGCTGAAGTAATCCTCGAGCAAGAGCCAGGCGCGCTGCGAGTCCTGGCACGTGGCAAAGAGCTCCAGCAACTGCTTGCGCTCCTCGACCGCCGCGCGCGAATCCGCGAGTTCGCGGCGCAGATCCGCGAAGGCGCCGTAGGCCGTCTTGAGCGCGGTGTGGTTCGCGTCGTACTTGTTCACCTGCGCCGCACGCGGCGCGCTGGCATGGCGAGTTCTGGGCATCGAGCTAAGGGTCGAAAACAGTTATCATCCATTATGTCCGCACGAGGCGGCGCCCCCGGTCAATCGGAAAGCGCGCGGCCGGCGGCACGGTCGGTGACGACGTCGCCACATTCCGCATGACCCTTATTCTCGTACGGGAAGGGCCACGGTTTGACAACCTCTTTTCCGATTTTTGCGGATTTGGGGGCGGCGACGGGAATGGGCATTGCGTGCCGCGCAGCCGGACCGCAAAATGCTCCTCCGCGGTCGCGATGCGCACGCTCTACAACATTCTGTTCCTGGCCGGGTTCATCCTCGCGTCCCCGTATTACTTCCTGAAGATGTGGCGGCGCGGGGGCTGGCGGGAGGGTTTCGGCGAGCGCTTTGGCCGCTTCGGCTCCCGGATCAAGGTGGCGATCACCAACCGCCACATGCTCTGGCTCCACGCCGTGAGCGTCGGCGAGGTGAACCTCTGCCTGCAGCTCATTCGTGCCCTCGAACCCCGGGTTCCCAACCTGAAGATCGTCGTCTCCACCACCACTTCCACCGGCATGGGCGAACTCCAGAAGAAGCTCCCGGCTCACGTCGCGAAGATCTACTACCCGGTGGACCTCCGGCGGTGCGTGTCGCGGGCTTTGAAGACGCTCCATCCGGAGGCGGTGGTGCTGGTCGAGGCGGAGATCTGGCCGAACTTCCTGTGGAGTCTCCGCGCACGCGGCACCCCGGTCTTCCTGGTCAATGCCCGCCTCTCCGAACGGTCGTATCGCGGGTACAAGCGCTTCGGCTTTCTCTTCCGGCCGCTCTTCGCCAGCCTCGCCGGCGTGGGGGCGCAGAGCGAGGCCGATGCCGCGCGGCTGATCGAACTCGGCTGCCGGCCCGAGGCGGTACAGGTGTTGGGCAGCCTCAAGTTCGACACGGCGAAGGTGGATGAACGCCGGCTGCTGGACGTGGGCGCGTTGCTGCGCCAGCTCGGCGTGCCGGAAGGAGCCCCGATTCTGTTGGGCGGCAGCACGCACGCAGGCGAGGAGGCGATCCTGGCCGAGGTCTTCCTGCGGCTGCGCGCCCGGTTCCCGGACTTGTTCCTGGTGCTGGTGCCGCGGCATTTCGAACGCGGCAAGGAGGTCGGCGCGGAGCTGACCCAGCGCGGCGTCAAGTTCATCTACCGCCGCGAGCTGACGGCGGCCAAGCAGTTCGCCCCGCGCTCGTATCAGGCACTGGTCGTCAACACCACCGGGGAGCTGAAGTACTTCTACGAGGAAGCCACGGTGATCTTCGTGGGCAAGAGCCTGACCGCCGAGGGCGGTCAGAATCCCATCGAGCCGGGCGCCTTGGGCAAGGCGATGGTGTTCGGTCCGAACATGCAGAATTTCCCCGCCATCGCCCCGCAGTTCGTGCGCGAAGGCGGAGCGGTGCAGGTGCGCGACGCCGCCGAACTCGAACGGGCGGTGGGGGAATTGCTGGCCGACCCCGCCCGGCGCGAGGCGCTCGGCCGAAACGCCCAGCGCGTGGTCAAAGCCAGCCGCGGTGCCCTCGAACGCACGGTGGAGATGATTGTCCGGGAGCTGCCGGCGGACGAAACCTACGTGGCGCCGCGGGCCTGAAGCTCACTGCCCGCCGAGCAGGATTCGCCGCGCCTCCGCGGCCGGACTGGCGCCGGTCCGCTTCAACAACGTGTACGTGTTCGTGCGTTCGATCTGGTCGCCCACCCGCAGCGTTTGCAGGGGTCCCAGCGTCTCCAGTTCGACGTACTGCTGGGGGTTGCCGTTGGTCCAGATTTCGGCGCTTGCGCCGCCGTCCGGGAACTCACCGCCCGCCGCGCGCGGCGACTCGATGAGCACCATTTGTCGTTCGCCCACCCAGAGCAAGGCCCCGGCGTCGTTGCCGATCTTCTCGCCGGTGTCGGTCTTTCGCCGGAGCGACACCAACCCGTCTTCGACCTGCAAGTCCAACGGCGTGCCCGAGGATTGGCTGGCGTAGCCTTTCGGGAACCGGGAGTCCTTCGGCACGGGCAGAAACACCGCGACGGGATCCTTCAACTGGGTGATGACCCACACCCCCACTTTGACCGGCTCGCCGGCGACCTTGTGGTAAACCGTGCGGATGCGCATCACCGGCCGGTCGGGGTCGAGCTCGATGTGCCGCTCGGTGCGGATGCCGTAATGGGGATCGACAATCGAGCGGAGCACCACGCCGCGCCCTTCAACCTTGACCATGACCGGCAGCGAATCGAACGCTGTCGGCGGCGGCCACGCGCGCTTTGCGACCTTGGCCCAATCGCTCTGCGGCGCCGGCCAGGTCTTGTCGCCGCCGAAGTTGAGCCACTCCTTCGAGTCCGGGTCAGGCGGTTTGCCGTACAGGCCAGGGTCCTGCCAAAACGGCGTTTCTTCGCCCACAAACCGGAAGGCCATGACTCGGCCGATGATCGAGACGACGACCGCCTCGACCTTGCCGTTGCTCAAGACGTAGGCGCGCGGCCAGCCTTCGTACTTGATCATTTGCGGCGCGGGCGCCTCGCCGGCTCGTCCGGGGCCACCGACCAGGGAACCCAGCGACAAGAGCGTCACGGCGAACCGGCGGATCGTCCCGCCCCACCGCTCACGGCGACCCAGGGAAACTTCAGCGTTCATAGAATCCCCGCAGGCTAGGAGGCGGGAGCGGACCGCGCAAGCTTCGGGGCTTTGCTGCGCGCCTCCGTGTCGCCGGCCGGGTCCAGGGCCCGGTTCGCGGCTTGCCTGGCCGATCCGTTCGCCCGCAAGATGCGCTCCGCTCGCGGTGCGGTGAGCCCGGACCGGACCTCGTTTTTGTGGCCAAGCCAAACTACATCGAACTCGGTGACGGCACGCGGATTCCGATCCTGTACGAGGACCGTGCGGCGCTCGCGATCGACAAGCCGGCGGGCTGGCTGCTCGTGCCCGCGCACTGGCGGCAGACCAGCCGCAATCTCCAGGCGGCGATCGAGTCCGACCTTTTCACCCGCGCGTTTTGGGCCCGCTCGCGCAACCTGCAGTTCCTCCGCTATGTGCACCGCCTCGACGCCGAGACCAGCGGGGTGCTGTTGATGGCGAAAAGCCACGGCGCCCTGAGTGTTCTGAGCCAGATGTTCGAGGCGCGCGCCGTCGAGAAGCGCTACCTCGCCGTCGTTCGCGGCCGACCCGCCCAGCCGGCCTGGACATGTCGCCTGCCCCTCGCGAGCGATCCCGAACGACCGGACTCCGCCCGCGTGGATGTGCGCGACGGCAAGCCGGCGGAAACCGAGTTCCGGGTCATCGCGAGCCGCCTCGACGCGAGATGGGGCGAACTCACCTTGCTCGAAGCGCGACCGCTGACCGGGCGCACCCATCAAATCCGTGTCCACCTCGCCACCGGCGGCAATCCGGTGCTGGGCGACGCCGCCTACGCCCCCGTTTCCAACCGGACCGCGCCCCCCGAAGCGCCGCCCCGCCCCCGCCCGCAACCCGGCCGCAATCCTGCGCCCAAAGTGCGGTCGCCGACTGCCGCCGCGCGCCCGCTGACGATGGCCCTGCGTTCGGTGGCCCTGGCCTATACCGACCCGTTCACGCAGCGACGCGTGCGCATCGCCGCACCCTGGCACGAATTCGTGGCCGGGCACGGCTTCGCCGGCGTGGACTTCGCGCTGTAGCGCTTCACCGCGATTTCGGATTTGCGGCCCCGCCCGCCCCCGGCACTGTCTTTGCCCGCATGAGTGTGTCTCTGGAAGTAACCTTCGCCCCCGCGGAGTTCGACGCCCTGGCCCGGCGCGATTTGAGCGGCGCCGTGTGTGTGGTCTTCGATGTCCTCCGTGCCACCAGTTCCATGACGGCGGCGCTGGTCCACGGCGCGCGCGAGATCATTCCGCTGGCCGACATTCCTTCGGCCGTCGCCTGGAAGCGCGGGCAGCCGGACGTGCTGCTGGCGGGGGAGCGCAACGGCTTGCGCATCCGCGCCGACCTGACCGGCAGCGTCGATTTCGATCTGGGCAACTCGCCACGTGAATTCACGCCGGAGCGCGTGGGCGGCCGCAGCCTGGTCATGACCACCACCAACGGTACGCGGGCGCTCCGCGCCTGTGCCGGCGCGTTGCGCGTCCTGGTCGGTGGCTTCGTAAACCTCGGCGCGGTGGTACGGGTGATCGAACGGCAACGTCCGGCGCAACTGATCCTGGTGGGCAGCGGTACGCTGGAGCAGCCCGCCTTCGAGGACACGCTGGCCGCGGGTGCGCTCGTGGACGCCATCTGGCCAATGTACGCCGATGGACAGGTCGCGGACTCGGCGCCGATTGCGCGGCATCTCTACCGCCGGTTCGCCAACGACCTGCCCGCCGCGCTGGCGTTGGGACGAAACGGACGGCGTTTGCTGGCGCGCCCGGAGTTGCGGGAAGACGTCGCCTTCTGCGCGCAGCGGGACGTGTTCGATCTCGTCGGCGAACTCCAAGCCGACGGCGCGGTGCGGCGGCTCGAAAGGACTCATGCGGGGTGATTCGATTCCATGATGTGCGCGAGGAATAATCGGACCAGGCGGTGGACCGCCGGTTGTCGGCTTCCGACGGACTAGGATCCCCGGATGGTAAAGCGTTGGGCCAAAAAGACTCCGACTTGATGGGCGCAGTTCTTGATTTGTCGATGCCCTCCCATCCGATTGATCGTCACCGCGGCCCAGGCGAGGCTGGGGATGACCCTGTTCAGGACGGCAAGCCGTTATTCTGTACGAATTGATGTTCGAAATGGACGGGGGAGGCAGGTAAGGTCGGCCGCAACCTAAAGCCGCGCGATCCATCGAGGGACGCGATGGCCGAGCAAGACCGTCAAGTCTGTCCGCATGAAAACCGTCCGTGACGCCTGCGAGCTTCAGCCCAACGCGCTCGCCATCAAGCTCAGCGATCAGATCGAGCAACTCGACGAACTGATTCACGCGGAGGGCGACGGCAGCGCCTTCTTCGAAAAGACGTTCATCACCCAGGGCATGCAGGATCTCGTCAGCGAGGGCATTGCCCGACTGGCCGGGGTTTCGACGCAGGCCATTTTCCATCTAAAGCAGGCGATGGGCGGCGGCAAAACCCATCTGCTCGTCGGTTTCGGTCTGCTGGCCAAGCACGCCAGCCTCCGGAGCAAATACTGCGGGGGCGACGCGAATGCGAAGATGTTCAAAACCGCCCGCGTGGCTGCGTTCAACGGCCGCAACAGTCCGGCCCATTACTTCTGGGGCGAGATCGCGGAGCAACTCGGCAAAGCCGCAGTCTTCCAGGAATTCTGGGCGTCCGGTCCGAAGGCCCCGGACGAAAAGGCCTGGCTCAAGCTCTTCGATGGCTCCGAGCCCATCCTGATCCTGCTGGATGAAATGCCGCCCTATTTCGAGGACCTGGCCACGCGGCCGGTCGGCACCGGCACGGTGGCCGACATCGCCACGCGCGCTTTCGCGAACCTCCTCACGGCCGCGGGCAAGAAGGCGAATGTGTGCGTGGTCATTTCCGACCTGTTCGCGGCCTATCAGTCGGGTGGAGCGCTCATCAACCGGGCACTCGACAACGCGCGGAAGGAACTGGGTCGGCAGGAGCGCAACATCACCCCGGTGGATCTCGCCGCGAACGAGATTTACGACATCCTGCGCAAGCGCCTCTTCAAATCCCTGCCCGACACCGCCGAAATCGACGACATCGCCGACGCCTACGGGAAAAAGCTGGAGGAAGCGTCCAAGGCGAAAGTGGTCAATCGCGGTGCCGAGGCCATCGCCGACGAGATTGCCGCCACGTATCCGTTCCATCCGCGGCTCAAGAACGTGATCGCGCTCTTCAAGGAGAACGAGCAGTTCAAGCAGACGCGCGGCCTCATCGAGCTGGTGTCACGGCTTCTCCGATCCGTCTGGGATCGCAAGGCCAACGATGTCTTCCTGATCGGTCCGCAGCATTTCGACCTCTCGATTACGGAGGTCCGCGACAAGCTGACCGAGATCTCCGGCATGCGCGACGTGATCGCCAAGGATCTCTGGGATGTTGGCCAGTCCGCTCACGCGCAGATCATCGATCTCAGCACCGGCAAGGAAGCCGCCAGCCAGGTGGGTTCGCTTCTGCTCACCGCCAGCCTCTCGACGGCCGTCAATGCGGTGAAGGGTCTGACGACGGGGGAGATGGTCGAATGCCTGGTGTCGCCGCTGCGCGAGCCTTCCGAGTTCCTCGAATCCTTCGAGCAGCTTGAGGATTCGGCCTGGTATATCCACCACACGCCGGAGGGCCGCTACTATTTCGACCGGCAGGAGAACCTCACCAAGCTCCTCCAGAGTCTCGCGCATGACGCCCCTGAGAATCAGGTGGATGATCTCATCCGCCATCGGCTGCGCGACATGTTCAAGGCCTCGCGCAAATCTGCCTACGACGAAGTGCTGCCCCTGCCGAAGCTTGAGGACGTGGCCGACAAGGTGCGCAAGGGCCGGGTGCTGCTCATCGTCAGCCCGGACTCGAAGATCCCGCCCGAGGAAGTGCAAAAATTCTTCGACGGTCTGAGCCAGAAAAACAACTTGTGCGTGCTCACGGGCGACAAGACCGCGATGGGCAGCGTCGAAAAGGCCGCCCGCCAGCTCTACGCAGCGCAGAAAGCCGACGGCCGGATCCCGAAGGGCCACCCCCAGCGCGAGGACCTGGAGAAGAAACAGCAGAGCTACGAACAGGACTTCAACGCCACCATCCTGAGCCTGTTCGACAAAGTCCTTTTCCCGATCCAACGAGCCGGCAAGCCGTGTCAGCTCGCCTCCAAGCCGTTGGACGTGACGCGCGATGCGATGAAGCCTTTCAACGGCGAGGAGCAGGTCGAGAAAACGCTGACGGCGCATCCGCTCAAGCTCTACCTCGACGTCGATAAGGACTTCGACCCGATCCGCGACAAGGCCCAGGATCTTCTCTGGCCGGAGAAGCAGGACGAAGTCCGCTGGTCCGATGCCCAGGACCGCTACGCCGAGCAGGCCGGCATGCCGTGGCTGCCGCCCAAGGGCCTCGATGTCCTCAAGTCCATCGCGTGCAATCGCGGCCTCTGGGAGGATCTCGGCACTGGCTACGTCACCAAGAAGCCGAAGAAGAAAACCACGGCCGTTCAAGTCATCGCTGAGTCAGATCCCAACGACGCGGGCGAGGTTCGCCTGCGTGTGAACCCGCAGAATGCCGGCCCGGCCCCGCGCATCCATTACGCCGAAGACGCCCCGGTCACCGAGCAGAGTCCCCAGCTCAAGGATCAGTTCCTCACCACCAAGGCGCTGCGGGTGAACTTCCTCGTCGTGGACCCGTCCGGCCAGTTCCCCACGGGCGACGTTGTCACCTGGTCGAACAAGCTCGTCCTCCGCAACAAGCTCCAGGACACCGGCCCCAAGCGAACCGTCGAACTCCTCGTGGCACCCAAGGGCACGATTCGCTACACGCTCGACGGCTCCGAGCCGCGCGAAGGCATCCTGCACGATAAACCCTTTGAGATCGGCAACGGGGAAGTCCTGGTCCGCGTTTTCGGCGAGGCCAGCGGCCTCGAAGCGAAGACGGAGTTCCGCTATCCGGCCAAAGGCAAGAAGGGCGTGCAGGTGGACGCGGTGAAGCCCGGCCGTCTGGTCTCGCGCACCGGCCGGAAACTCGACTCCCGGGCGAGCACGTTTGAAGGTCTCAAACACGCGGCCGACAAATCCGTGGATTTCGAGAACGTCTCCCTCACTGTCGGCCAGGGAGCACAGGCCGTTCAGGTCATGGTCGGTGAAATCAGGGTGAACGCCGCCTTCATCGAAGCCATCCTCAAGACCGTGCTGGAAAAGTTCGCGCCCGATGCCGCGGTCACCATGACCTTCCGCAAAGCCCACTTCGCCTCGGGCCATGATCTGAAGGATTTCGCCGACAAGCTCGGCTTTGATCTCCAGCCCGGCGACGTGGAACAGCCATGAGTGAAGCGGTCAAATTCGTGGACTTTGGTGCCCCGGAGAAATTCGGCGCCCACCTCTTCCGCGTGGAGATCCCCGCCCCCCGGCAGGAAGCGGTGCGCATCATCGAGGACTACGGCTATCGCGGCCTCGAAGGCGGCATCCCTCGCGATGAGGAGCGGGTCATTCTGAACCGCGCTGTTTGGTCCGGCATCGCGGACATTGCCCGCCGCGAGTTCAACGACCGGCTCAAGGCGGCCAAAGTCGCCACAGGCCGCTGGCGCCCCGGCACCAACCTCGTGGACCGTCTGCTCGGCAAGGAGCTCTGTGTGCTCGCCTGGGCCGCCGAGACGGCCAACGACGACCAACTCCCGGTGATTTGCAGCAAGTGGGCCGCCCTGCGCCCCGAGGAACGCTGGTGGCTCTTCTCCATGACCGTGGCGGAGGCTGGGCTGCCGGAAGACACCCAGCGCG
Organism: uncultured bacterium; assembly: GCA_963735925.1. Classification (GTDB taxonomy): domain Bacteria; phylum Verrucomicrobiota; class Verrucomicrobiia; order Limisphaerales; family J093; genus DSVZ01. The sequence continues at coordinate 619,819 of CAVTMT010000010.1, read as the reverse complement.
GGTGGCGCCGGGCCTTGTTTCTCGCGCTTTCCGATGGCGAGAAGCCCCCGGCCGGCCGCCGCCGTCGCCGCCCGGTCGAGAGCGATCTGTTCAGCCTGCCGCTGTTCGGGAATGCGCCCGGAGGACCCAAAACGTGAAACGAAAAACCGCGCTCGTTCTGCCTTCGGACTACGGCCGGTTTCTGGCCGACATCAAGGCCCGCGTACGCACGGCGCAAGTCCGGGCCGGGCTGGCGGCCAATCAGGAATTGCTGGTCCTGTATTGGGATCTCGGCCGGATGATTCTCGGCCGGCAGAAGGTGGAGGGTTGGGGCGCCAAAGTCATCGACCGCCTGGCGGTTGATCTCCAACGCGAGTTCCCCGGCCAGCAAGGGTTCTCGCCGCGCAACCTGAAATACATGCGGGCCTTCGCCGCGGCCTGGCCAGAGGCGGCATTTGTGCAGCAGCCGGCTGCACAAATTCCCTGGACGCACCACTGCATGCTCCTGGACAAGCTGGGGAAGGCGGAAGATCGCCTCTGGTATGCCGCCAAAGCGATCGAGCACGGCTGGTCGCGCAACGTCCTGGCGCTGCAGATCGAATCCGTCCTGCACCACCGGCAGGGCAGGGGAGTGACCAATTTTCAGGCGACCCTGCCGCCGCCGCAATCGGATCTCGCGCAGCAGATCACCAAGGATCCCTACGTCTTCGACTTCCTCAACCTCCGGGACGAGGCCAATGAGCTGGCCGTCGAAGAGGCCCTGCTCGCGGACGTGGAGAAATTCCTGCTCGAACTGGGGACCGGCTTTGCCCTGGTGGGACGGCAGGTTCACATGGAAGTGGGCGATCAGGATTTCTACCTCGATCTGCTCTTCTACCATTTCCGTTTGCACTGCTTCGTGGTGGTGGACCTCAAGGCCCGCGACTTCACGCCGGAGGCGGCCGGCAAGATGAACTTTTACCTCTCGGCGGTGGATGATCGCTTTCGCCAGCGGGGGGATCAGCCGTCCATCGGCCTGATTCTCTGCCGCTCGAAGAACCGGATCGTCGCGGAATACGCGTTGCGTGATCTCCAAAAGCCCATCGGAGTCTCGGGCTACGTCACCCGGCTGGTCGAGACCTTGCCGAAGGAACTGCAGGCCTCGGTTCCCAGCGTGAAGGAAATCGAGAGCGGTCTGGCCCCCGCTGCCGAATCAAGCCGGCCGCGGAAGCCCAAGAAATCATGAGTCATTCCGTCAAAGCTTTCGCCCTCAAGGATGCCCCTGCGCTCATCGAACGGCTCCTGCCTGTCCAGAAACTCTCCGCCGAGGCATACAAGGAGCAGATGGCGGGAAGCGCAAAGACACTGACGGCGCTTGGGACGTATTGGAAAGGCCGCAAGCCCCTCATCCTGAACAAGGCGTGCATCCTTGGTTGCCTGCTTCCAGCGACGGACAGCCCCAAGCGGGATCTGGAGATCTTCGAGAAGCTGATGGCGATGGATGATGAATCGTTCGTCGCTCGCTGGCCGCGTCGCCCGAAACCTCGCGAGGTCCTCGCGACGTTGAGCATTGCCCGCGTGGCGGACTATTTCGTGTCCGACCCGCCGATGCTTCTCCCCCCGTCGGCTCCCGTAGATTGGTCGAAGCCGGAACTGGAGGACGTAAAAGTCGATTGGCGAGAGGACATTTCGGAGTTGGAACGGCGGCAACTCGAAGCCCAGATGCTGCCCAAGGCGCCCTATCGGGAGCGCGTGGAAGCAGCGAAACGACCCGAGGAGGTCATGGAGACTGTTCACGTTCATATCTGGGAGGCAGTCAACGCCCACCTCGGCACGAACGCGCATTCGTTTCCGGAGTTGGTCGAACAGCTTGGCACCATGCGTTTCGGCCATCGGCCACGAGTCGCGGATACTTTTTGTGGCTCCGGCCAGATTCCGTTCGAGGCCGCTCGTCTTGGCTGCGACGTGTATGCCTCCGATTTGAATCCCATCGCATGCATGTTGACTTGGGGTGCATTCAACGTCGTGGGTGGCACGTCCGACAGTCGAGCAGAGCTGGAATGCAAGCAGCGGCAACTGGCCGAGAGGGTGCAGGCCGAGATAGACACACTCGGTGTCGAAACCGACGGTCACGAGTGGCGTGCAAAGGTCTTTCTTTATTGCCTCGAAGCGCGATGTCCCGAAACTGGGTGGATGGTTCCGCTATTGCCCTCTCGTGTCGTGAGCAAAGGCTATCGCGTCATTGCGGACCTTATGCCCGATGAGAAGCACCGTCGTTACGACGTCAACATCCGGTCGGGCGTGTCATGTGAAGAGCTCGCAGAGGCCGAAAAAGGCACGGTTCGAACTGACGGGAAGGGTCAGGATCCCTACCTCGTTCACACGATTGGAAGTCGCGAATACCGCACCAAAATCACGACCCTTCGCGGGGATTTTCGGAATGCCGATGGCGCCACTGGCAACAAGCTACGGATGTGGGACAAATCCGACTTCATGCCGCGCCCAGACGATGTCTTCCAAGAACGGCTTTACTGCATTCAGTGGATGCGGCCAAAAGGCAAGGGCAAGAAGTTCGATTACGAATTCCGCACCGTATCAGCGGAGGACTTGCAACGAGAGCGCGTCCTTGAGAAGCACGTCGCAAGCAACCTGGTGGAGTGGCAGGAAAAGGGGTGGGTTCCAGACATGCGGATTGAGCCTGGGGCAAAGACAGACGAACCGATTAGGACACGAGGGTGGACCCATTGGCATCATCTCTGGAGTCCACGGCAGTTGGCGTCGCTGGGCATTATTCGCAGGTGCCTGTTTAGTGCCGCGGCAACGGTGGCGTTTGCCGGTGTTCTGGACCACTCCAGCAAGCTCGGTGGGTGGACGACATCCAGCGCGAGACGATCGAAAGATGGTTCAAATAGGCAGATTGGTGGGGCGCAGAACATCACCACGCACGTCTTCTATAACCAGGCGCTAAATACGTTGTTCGCTTACGGATGTAGATCAGCACGTGAACTCCTTGAAGTCCTCGGGAAGAAGGTGAGGAGTTGTTCGCTTGTTGCTCGATCCTGTGTGAAGGCGACTGCAGCGTCGGAGGTCGAAGGTTTACATGACCTGTTCATCACCGACCCGCCGTACGGCGACGCGGTGAAGTACGAGGAGATTCTCGAGTTCTTCATCGCCTGGCTGCGCAAGAATCCGCCGCCGGAGTTCGCCGACTGGGTCTGGGACAGCCGCCGCTCGCTGGCCATCAAGGGCGAGGATGAAGACTTCCGCCGCGGCATGGTGGCCGCCTACAAGCGCATGACCGAGTGCATGCCGGACAACGGCATCCAGGTCATCATGTTCACCCACCAGTCTGGGAGCATCTGGGCGGACATGGCGAACATCGTCTGGGCCTCCGGCCTGCAAGTCACCGCCGCGTGGTATGTGGTCACCGAGACCGACAGCGCGCTGCGCGAGGGCAGCAACGTCAAGGGCACGGTGCTGCTCGTCCTGCGCAAGCGTCAGGGCACGCACAAGACCACCCGCGACGACCTCGCGTGGGAAATTCAGGAAGAGGTCGAGAAGCAGGTGCACGACCTGACCGGCCTGAACCAGGAAGCCAAGGGCCTCTACCGCGACGAGAACGTCTTCGAGGACGCCGACATCCAGATGGCCGGCTACGCCGCCGCGCTGCGCGTGCTCACCCGCTACGCCGTCATCGACGGCCGCGACATGACCGCCGAGGCGATCCGCCCGCGTGTGAAGGGCGAGACCACCTTCGTGGACGGCCTCATCGCCTTCGCCGTGGACACCGCCAACCAGTGCCTCGTCCCGCAGGGCATCCCGGAGCGCGCACTGGGACAAGCTCACCGGTGCGGAGCGCTTCTACCTCAAGACTGCTCGACCTGGAAGCCAAGGGCGCTCAAGACGCTGGACAACTACCAGAACTTCGCCAAGGCGTTCAAGGTCCGCGATTTTCGAGCGCTGATGGGGAACCAGAAGGCCAACGAAGCGCGGCTGCAGCAGTGCCGTCGAGTTCGGCCGAGCCGAGATGAGCGAAGGATCGGAGCTGCACCAGTCCGTTCTGCGCGCCGTCCTCTACGCCGTGATGGAACTGGCAAAGAACGTGGACGGCAACGAGGTGCTGGCCCACCTGACGCTCAACGTGCCCAACTACTACGGCGACATGACCCAGCGCGAGCTGGTCATCGAACTGGCCGACTACCTTGCCCGGAAACTCGAAACCCTCCGCCCCGACGAAGCCAGCGCCGCCCGCGTCCTGCGCGAGCTGGTGAAGAACCAGCGGCTGGGGTGAACGACTGCGACTGACATGAGCAAGAACTTGCCAGCACCATCGGCCGACGATCTCCATCGCTGGACAACCACGCCGGAAGGGCAGTTCTTTGAACGGAAATCCGCTGTTGAGGGGGCGCACGGCAGAAAGCGCTCCCGCAACGTGCGCGACATCGCCTGGGATGTGGTCGAAACGCTGGCGGCGATGGCGAATGCGGACGGTGGAGACTTGGCGGTCGGACTGGAGAATGGCGGCGCGCTGACCGGTGTACTCGTGGCTGAGGACCGGTTGCCGGTGATCCTTACGGCGGGCCAAAACCGCAACTACGTGAATCCGCCGCTGCCGGTTCGGGCGCGGGAACTGCGCACGGCCGACGGGCACCGGCTCCTGCACTTCACCGTGGACTGGAGCCCCAACGTCCACCAGCTTGCCGACAGCCGGTATCTGCTGCGCGTCAAGGACCAGAACGCGCCATTCCCTGCCGAGCAAATCGCCGCACTGAAGGCCGCGAAGACTCAGGGACTTTGGGAGCGTTCCTTTCCGCCGGGAGCGACGATGACAGACCTCGACGAAGCCCTGCTGGCATCCATTGCGCCGCCGGCATGGGGCGCACGGAAACCAATCGAGATCCTTCAAGATCGGGGCTTGGTGGTGGACCGTGGCGGAGAACTGATTCCAACCCTTGCCCATCGTGACTACGGCATACAGGGGGGAGGCATTGAAATCGGGATGTTTGACGACCGCCTGGAAGTGCGGAGTCCCGGCCTACCGCCCGCACCAGTGACAGTCGAGGCGTTGAGCCGGCGCGAGCATCTGCATGTGTCGCGCAATCCGCTGCTGGTCCGAGTTCTGGTCGAGCTTGGTTTCATGCGGGAACTCGGTGAGGGCATTCCCCGGATGTTCGACGAGATGGTGCGGGCGGGCTGCCGCCCGCCAGCGCTCGCGCTCGTTGGCGGAATGAGTTTCCAGGTCACCCTACGCCACGAGCCGGTGTACGATCAGGCCACGCTCAGTTGGCTGAAGCAGTTCGGCGCGCTGGCGTTGAACATGGACCAGAAGCGCATCCTCGCTGCGGCCCACGCGCACGAAGACCGGTTCACCAGTCGTGACGTACAGAGTCTCCTGGAAACGGACATCTATGGGGCTTCCGCCCGGATCAAAGACCTGCTCCGCAAAGGTGCCGCAAGATCGGCCGGCAAAGGCAGCCGGATCTACCACGTCCAAGAGCCGCTGAAGGTGCGTGCCGACACGCCCGAGGAACTCGCAAGGATGCTGCCCGTGCTGAATCGCCGTGGGAATCTGCGGAATGGCGATCTGCGGAAGGAACTTCGAGTCGCTCGTAACACCGCCTTCCGTCTGCTCCAGGAATGGACCGAGGCCGGCTGGCTGGTTGTGCCCAAGGGCAAGCGAGGACGCGGGGCGATCTACACCGCCGGCCCGAAGCTATTGCACCAGTCTCCCATTGCACCATCAGCGCCGCAGGCTGGTGCAATGCCCGGCGAGACTGGTGCAATGCCGGGCGAAACCAGGAACGAGGGGAAGTAGCCCGTTGGCCATGAGCGCCATAGCAGACACCCGGTTTCTGGGGCCTCGCGCCGATCGCGCCGCGCAAAAGATCGCGCATAGGCGCGTTTCTATGCGCGGGGCGCATAAACCGAGCATAAACCCGGCAACGGAAGACGGAAGAGGGCCATTGCACCAGCCTCCCATTGCATCATCAGCGCCTGAGGCTGGTGCAATGACCGATGAGGTTGATGCAATGGATGCCCAAGCGACCGAAGTGCTGTGAACCCAGGCGCCATCCATCGCTTCTCCTCCCGCCGCCAGCGCCTCGACCACGCCTTCCTGTCCCAGAAGCTCGCCGGCGCGAAATCCTACCGCCGCATCGCCGGCTACTTCCGCAGTTCCATCTTCGAGCTCGTTGGCGAGGAGATCGCGGCCATCCCCCAAGTCCAGATCGTCTGCAACAGCGAACTCGATGCGGCCGACGTGGCGGTGTCGAAGCACGTCCGCGAAACTGCGTTGAAGGAGCGCTGGAACGAGGCGCCGGCCGAGGTCGAGGCCCTGCTGCATCAGGATCGCTACCGGAAACTCCACGACCTGCTGACCAGCGGCCGGGTCGAGATCCGCGTGGTGCCCAAGGATCGCGTCTTCCTCCACGGCAAGGCCGGGGTCATCGAGGCGGCCGACGGTTCCAAGACCTGCTTCCTCGGTTCGATCAACGAAACCAAAAGCGCCTTCGCGCAAAACTACGAAATCCTGTGGGAGGACACCTCGGCGGAAGGCGTGGCCTGGGTCGAGGAGGAGTTCGAAGCGCTTGTGGAGGGATTCGTTTCCGCTGCCCGACGCCATCATCGAGGAAATCAAGCGCGTCGCGGATCGCGTTGAGGTCCGCTTTTCCGAGGTCGCCCCGGACGACCTGGCGGCTGCGGCGCTGGCCGAAAGCCCCATCTACCGGGGCGGCGAGCAGCTCCAGCCGTGGCAGCGGGCCTTCGTCACGATGTTCCTCAAGCATCGCGAAACCTACGGCAAGGCCCGGCTGCTGCTGGCGGATGAAGTGGGCGTTGGCAAGACGCTGTCGCTCGCGGCGAGCGCCATGATGTCCGCGCTGCTTGATGACGGCCCAGTGCTGATCCTGTGTCCGTCCACGCTGACGTTGCAGTGGCAGGTGGAACTCAGTGACAAGCTCGGCATACCCAGCGCGGTGTGGCTCTCGGCCAAGAAGGAATGGCTGGATCACAACGGGCACCCCATCAAAACGCGCGGGCCGGAAGACATCACGCGCTGTCCGTTTCGCATCGCCATCGTCTCGACGGGTCTCATTGTCCACGACTCCGACGAGCGCCGTTTTCTCCTGGAGCGGCGCTTCGGGACCGTGGTGCTGGACGAAGCGCACAAGGCCCGGCGCCGCGGCGGTCTGGGTGAGCAAGAGAATGAGCCGAACAACCTGCTCGATTTCATGCTGCGCATTGGGCCGCGCACGAAGAACCTGCTGCTCGGCACCGCCACACCCATTCAGACGGCGGTGTCGGAACTCTGGGACCTGATGCGGATCCTGAATGCCGGGGCGGACTTCGTGCTCGGCCGCGAGGCGCTCAGTCAATGGGTGGACTGGCAAAAGGCGTTGCCGGTGGTGAAGGGCGACCAGACGCCCGTGGATGAACGCGACGCCTGGGAATGGCTGCGCAATCCGTTGCCCCCGGGCGATGAGGAGCCAATGTTCACCGCCTTGCGGTTGGCGCTCGGCATTCCGGAAAACGCCTTTTTCACCGACAGGGGTTTCGGATCCCTCGGCTTTTTTGAGCAGCAGGCCGTCATGCAGACGCTGGGGCCGGGATTCTACAAGCAGCACAATCCCATCGTCCGCCACACGGTTCTTCGCCGCCGCCAGACCCTCGAAGAGGCCGGCCTTTTGGAAAGGGTCGCGGTGGAAATCCACCCGGACCCCCAGGGTGCGAACGCCGCCGATCTGGGCATCGGCTTCGCAGGATTGGGCTTGCTGACGAACCACCCGTTCGACCTGGCCTATCAGGCGGCGGAGGATTTCACCGTCGCCCTGCACCAGCGGACCAAGGCGGCGGGGTTCATGAAGACGCTGCTCCTGCAGCGGATTTGTTCGAGCTTCGCGTCCGGCAAAGCGACCGCAGAAAAATTGCTGAGCAAGGGAGTCTTGGAGGATGACGAAGGAACTCCGCTACTTGCTGAACCGCTCAGCGCCCTGACGCCGACCGAGGCCGGCCATCTGCGCACCATCATCGAGGAACTGTCCCGACCGGAGGCGCGCGACCCGAAACTCGCGGCGGTCAATTACTTCCTGACCGAGCACCGCACGGAACAAAAGACCTGGCTGGAACACGGCTGCATCGTCTTCAGCCAGTATTACGACACGGCTTACTGGATCGCTTCGGAACTGGCGAAAACGCTGGTGGGCGAACCTGTGGCCGTTTATGCCGGCAGCGGCAAGAGCGGCCTCTTCCGCGGCGACGCGTTCGCGTCCGTCGAGCGCGACGACATCAAGTCCGCCGTGAAGAAGCGGAGCATCCGTCTGGTGGTCGCCACCGATGCGGCCTGCGAGGGGCTGAACCTGCAAACCCTGGGCACCCTCATCAACGTGGACCTGCCGTGGAATCCGTCACGCCTGGAGCAGCGTCTCGGGCGCATCAAACGCTTCGGGCAGGCACGACGAACCGTGGACATGCTCAACCTGGTTTACCACGACACCCAGGACGAGAAGGTTTACCAGGTCATCTCCCGACGCCTGAAGGACAGGTTCGATATTTTCGGTGGTCTTCCCGACACCATCGAGGACGACTGGATTGAGTCGGAGGAACGGCTGGATTCGATGATGGACCAATACGTCCATCTCCGGCAGCAGGCGAGGGACGTTTTCGAGCTGCGCTACAAGGAAACGATCGACCCGGACAAGAACCGCTGGGAGCTCTGCTCGCGCGTGTTGGCCAGAAAAGACGTCGTCGAGAAACTATCGGAGGCTTGGTAGGCGGGCATCGGTGGGGCCGACCGGCCCGTTGACTGTCGCAAGCTGGAGATGACCAGCCGGGCGGTTCATGTCCCGCCCGTGTCTGCCTTCCCCTGGCCACCCGTAGCCTTCAGAATCCTCCAGATCAACGGCATCGAACCGGCGAAGTCCTGCGGCCGTTCGGCGAGCCAGCGGCTGATGTGCTCCGGTGCGAACCAGCCACCTTCGGAAATCTCCTCGGCCTGGAGCGTAAACGGACCCTCGGCCCCGGCGCGGTAAACCCAGACGAATTCTTGACCGGTCTCCGGGCAGGCGTCGATTTTGAACAGCCGCGTCGGCGGGCCCGCCAGTTTCCAGCCCAATTCTTCCCCAACCTCGCGGATTGCGCAGGCGTCGTAACTCTCGCCGGGCGCCAAGTGGCCGGACGCGGAGGAATCCCACGTGCCGGGGAAGCAGTCCTTCGCGAGCGAACGCTTTTGGAGGAACAGTTCGCCGCGCCGATTGAAGAGCAGCACGTGCACGGCGCGGTGTTTCAGGCCCAGTCGGTGCACCTCGCTCCGGGGGCGCCGGCCGACAACCTCGTCGCGCTCGTTCACCACGTCGAAGAGTTCTTCAGGCATCATTCAATTCAAATGGGCACCGACGCGGGAGTCGGGCCGGCCAGTTCGGTCGTCAGCCGCACCCATTGCGCGAGGCTCAGTTTCTCGGCGCGAATCTGGAGATCGAGGCCGGTCGCGGCGAAAGCGGCTTCGAGTTGAGCTGCGGGCCAGGCGGTCTTGAGCAGCTTGAACATCATCTTGCGACGCTGGCTGAACGCGAGCTTCACCAGACGCACGAACGCGTTGCGTTGCCCGGCCGACAGCAAAGCCGTTCGGTGGCGCGCCAGGCCCACGCAGGTGGAGTCCACGTCCGGCGCGGGAAAGAAACAACTGGGCGGGATCTTGAACCAACCGCACGGCGCGTAACCCAGGCGCACCAGCAGTGTGAGCACGCCGTAATCGTCGCTACCCGGCCCGGCCAGCAATCGCCGGAGCACTTCGAGTTGGAGTGTGACCACGACGCGCTCCGGCGCGCGCTCGGCCAAAGCCAGCTCGACCAGGATCGGCGAAGCGACCGAGTACGGCATGTTCGCCACCAACTTCCAGCCCGACCAGTCGTACGGTTCGCGGCGGAAGACCTCGAGCGCGTCGGCGTGCAGCAACCGCAGCCGCGACCTCGCGTGGCCGGCACCGTTTGGCAGGTTCGCGACCAGCGGATCGGAGGTTGCGGTGACGAGACTGGTAAGCGCCTGGACTTGGAAGCGCTCCCGGAGGATTTCGACCAGGCGTGCGTCCTTTTCGATCGCGAGCACTTCCGCGCCGCGGGCGAGCAGTTCGTCGGTGAGAGGTCCAAGGCCGGGGCCGATTTCAAGCACGCGGTCGCCGGGTTTGACCTCGGCCAGGTCCACAATCCGGCGAAGCTGGTTCGCGTCGTGGAGGAAGTTTTGCCCCAGCGACTTCGTGAGCAGGATGCCGCGCGCGGCCAGCGTCTCCCGCATCTCGGAGAGTTTCATGCGGCGCCCACCTTCTCCAGGACCTCGCCGAGCACGGCGACGGTCCGCCGCAAGTCGCGCTCCGTGATCGTCAGTGGCGGTGTGAAGCTGATCACGTTCGCGTGTTCGCCTTCGGGCAACAAAATGAAACCGCGGCCCAACATCGCCTTGATGACGCGCATCGCCTCCTCGGTCGCAGGTGAACCGTCGGCGTGGTGAAGTTCAATCCCGGCCATCAAGCCCGCGCCGCGCACCAACGCCTCGTAGCCGCGGACGTGAGTCCGCGCTGACTTCCGGGCGGAAAGTGTGCGCCGATTAACATCGGCGGCCACGGACTCCAGCAATCGGCGAAGCGGCTCGCCCAACCGGGCGCTTCGCTCGGGCAGTTTGCCACGCCGCAACTCCGCGATCTGCGCCAACGCCATCGCGCAGCCCACCGGATGGCCGAGGAACGTGCTGGTGTGAATCGCCTCGCCGGTGGACTTCGGCCAGGCGGCGTCCATCAATTCCGCACGTCCGACGCAGGCCGACATCGGGAAACCTCCGGTAAGGGCCTTGCCCAGGCAGATCAGGTCGGGCACCACGCCGCTGTGCTCGCAGGCGAACCAGCGTCCGGTGCGGCCGAAGCCGGTGTAGATCTCGTCGAGGATGAGCAGCGCGCCGTGCGCGTCGCAGAGGCGGCGCAGTAGCGGCAGAAACTCCGGCGGCGGAACGTTGATGCCGCCGCGCGCCTGGATCGGCTCGACCAGCACGGCCCCGATGTTCCCCCGACGCAGGAAGCGACGCAGCGCGGCTTCGACCCGCGGCAATTCGGGAATACTGGCCGGGAACGGCACGAAGCGGGCGAACTCGCGGAGCTGCCGGCGAAACGGCGAGCGAAAGTGGTCGCGGTGAGTCGCATTCAATGCGCCGTAGCCGAGGCCGTGATAGGCGCCTTCAAAGGCCACCACGCCGGGCTTGCCGGTGGCGAGGAGCGCCGTTTTGAGCGCGGCTTCGACGGCTTCGAAACCGGAATTGCCGAAGATGACTTTGCCGGATTTCGGATTTCGGGATTCGGTTCCCGGACTCCGCCGGGTCCACCGCTCGAAAGTGATCCGGCTCAGTTCGCGCGCCAGCTCGGCTTTCAGGGCGTGCGGATGCACATCGCCCATCGCGTGCAACAGCGTGGCCATCTGGCGTTGGCCGGCCCGGACGACGCGCGGGTTGGCATGTCCCGTGGCCGCCACGCCGAACGCGGCCGTCAAGTCGAGGTAACGCCGGCCCTCGGCGTCCCAAACGTGGCAGCCGCGGGCGCGCGCCCACACGACTGGCCAGGAGCCGTCCGCCTCGATGAAGGTCACGTTGGGTGACTCGTGGCGGGCCAGGAGAGCCAGAATGTCCGCCGTCCGGCGCCGGTTCGGATTATCTTCGGGCTTCGCCATTCGGGTTTCGGACTTTCAAACTCCCCGCTGATCCGGCGGCCAGATCACCTTGTGCATCTGGATTTGGAACCGCACCGGCAACGCGTCGGCAATGATCCACTCGGCCAGTTCGCGGCGGCTAAGCGGCGTCTGGCTTGGCGGCACGGCCTTGAGCGACTTGTCCTGTTGCTGCGGCGCCAGCGGTGCGACCCAGGAAAACAGCAACGGACAGACCGCGGCTAAACCGTGTTCCGCGATCACGCGCTTCGCCCAATCGTAGTCCTCGACTGTGCCGATCACGAACTTCACCTCGTCGGTCGCTTTGAGCTGCCGGAGATTCTCCCAGCGGTTGCGCGCGACCTCGCCGCTGCTGGGGCACTTCAGGTCCATGATTCGGCGAACGCGCGGGTCCACCGGCGCGATGTCCAGCGCGCCGCTGGTTTCGAGCAGCACGGTGAATCCGTCGTCGCACAGCGCTTCCATCAAGGTCAGCGCCGCCGACTGGAGGAGCGGCTCGCCACCGGTGAGTTCAACCAGCGGGAGGCGGCGGGAGTCATGTGGCTCGCGGCTCGGGGCTCGGCTGGACGGAGTCTCGCCCCACCGGTTCGCCAACCGCCGCACCTCGGTCAGCACTTCGCTGAGCGGCTGGCGCCGGCCTGCGGTGAAGGCGTAGGCGGTGTCGCAGTACGAACAGCGCAGGTTACAGGCAGTAAGGCGGACGAAGACACACGGCAGCCCGGCGAAAGTGCTTTCGCCCTGGAGGCTCAGATAGATTTCGTTGACGACCAGCGTGTCGGCCACGGCACGAAGTTAAGCCGAGACCGGCGGCGCAAGCGAGGTCTTCCGCGGCCAGGCGAGGAAACCCGGCCGGCTTTGCGTTTCGCCGGCCACGGTTTCCCGGAAACGGTGAAAAAGCCGGCGTCGCGCCCAGACGGTCAGCCCTGCCAGCCAGGCCAGGCTGACGATCGATCCGGAGGTCCAGGCCAGCCACTGCCACCACTGCGGTTGCCCAGTGGGGATCCGTGATACCCAGAAGCCCAATAGCAGCGAGAGCGCAGTGCCGGCCACCCAGGGCACGAGCATTACCAGCAAGAGCGCGCGGCCCACGGCTTGGCCCGTGGTCCTCGCCGCGACGCCAAGCCAGAGGCCCAACCAGCACGTCGCCAGGACCTTCACCACCTGCGCGGAGAGTGCCAGCAACTGCATCGGGAGGTAGTAATTCCACGCTCCTGTGCCTCCGCGGCTGACCTGGTTCAGCCAGAACCACAGACACAACCCCACTGGCACCACGACATAAAGCGCCAGCGGCAGCCTGACCTTGGACCACAGATACGCCCAGTGTCCCCGGGCGATCTGCTCCCCCGTGACCGGCGTGCACAGCAGCAACTCGAGGGCGCCGGACCGGCGGCTCTCCAACAGCGGGCGCGCGGCGACGAGCGCCAGCAGCGCCACGCTCAAAACGTTGAGTCCGATGTTCAGAAACGACAGCACTCCCGCGGTCTGCATACTGGAACCGAAGATGCGAAAAAGGAATTGCACGCCCACCAAGTTGAGCGCCGGCAGCATCAGGGCCAGCCAAATCAAGGGTGTCCGTCCACGTTGCGAAGCGGCCGGCCAATCGATAGGGCTGGTGGCCGGCAGGCTCGGTCGGGCATGCAACCGCGGCGTGACCCGGTAATTCCAGCCAGAGTGGGGCTTGGACTTTGTACGCGGCCTTTGCGGAACCGCCGGTTCCCGCCAGGACCGCGCAGTCTCGCGTCCGGCGGAGAGAAGGAACACCGCGCCGAGTCCAGCCAGCGCGACCTGCGTGAGCCAGAAGCGATTGGGCGTTGCGCGGTAGGCCATGTCGCCAGCCAGCCAGACGCCCGCCGCCGGACTGAGCGAGGGCAACGCCGGCAAGCCGGCTACCGCATCGTACGCCAGCGGCACAAGCACCAGGCCGAGCATCAGCCCCACGACCGCCAGCACCGCGCGCAATTCGTCGTGGCTGCGCGCGCTCACCCAGAGTCCGCCGGCGGCCGCGAGAAACAGCGTGGTCAGCAACGCGAGTTGCGTGCGCCAGAATTCGCCCGCGGTGACGCCGCCCACCGCAAGCGTGATCCCCAGGACGGGGAACACCGCCAGCAGACCGTAAAAGGACTGCACCGACGCGGCGGCGAATTTGCCCAACGCGATGTCCAGGCCGTCGAGGTCGGTGAGGAAAAGCAGGCCGAGCGTGCCTTCGCGCTTTTCGCCGCTGATGGTGTCGGCGGTTTGCCGGGCGCCTTCGAAGAGGCACAACGCGAAACACAGCCAGGTGAGCAGGCCGAAAACCATCCGGCTCGTTTCGGCCGGGCTGGCTCGTGACGCGTACTGAAGCCACAGCAACGACATGAGCATCGCCGTGCCCGCCACACCCACGCGCAGCCAGAACGTGAGTCGCTGCCGCGCGCGGACGCGCAGTTCCCGTTCGACGATGCTCAGCGAGGTCATGGACGGCGCGCCTCTTGTCGTCCGTTCGCGCCGGCCTGCCAAGCGGATTCGGCCAGGACGGAACGCGCCTGCTTTCGAGCCGTCAGCCCTTCGCTCAGAGCCGAAACTCGATCAAACCGCGGTTGGCGGCTCGCTCGTCGGCGGAGGGGTATTGGTGACCGAACTGTTCCGCCATCTGCGCGTTGAATTGGCAATACGCCTCCATCGGCAGGGCCGGGAGGAGGCTTGGCGGCGTGTTCCAGATCGGGAATTCCAGCGTCTTGTCTTCCACCGCGTCAATCGGGGGCGGTGGCGCGGAGCGTTTTGGCGTAGAGATCGGCATTGCCGTATTTCAGGAACAACTTCTCGTACTTTTCGGCGCGGATGTCCAAGCCGTTCTTCAACACGAGCATGACCACGTCATTGAGAACCTTGGCGACCCGATGCCGAAGATCCTGTTTGAGCACGTGCAACTTGAGAGCCAACAGGTGCTCCAACGATGGCATGTGAGCTTCCGCCGCACCGAAACGAATCGACTGCGCTCCGGCGACCAAACCGCGGAAGGTCTCGTCGCTGACCAGCATCAAGTCGAGGCCAAGATCGTCGCCACCCCGGACGAACTGCAGGCAGGTCGTGTGTTCCGCGTGGAGCGCGTAACCTTCACGAGCCAGGTGTGCCTTCCATTCGGTTGCGGCCGACCGCGGGATCATCAGGTCAAGGTCGTAGGTAAGCCGTGGATAGCCGTGCGCGGCGACGGCATACCCGCCGATAATCAGAAACGGCAACCGCGGGTCCGCGACCAGGTTGGCAATGAACTCCGGAACGTTCACCGGCAAACCCTAACCTTTCCCCGGCCGCAGTGCGAGTGATCCGCCTGCCTGGGGCTTGTCACGATTGGAGGTCGGCCGTGGTGCTGGCCGAGTTTCACTCGCCGAGTTCGGAGCCGGTGCGTTGAACTTGGCGAGGTCCGGACAGGACGATACCTTGCGGCCAGTCTCGAAGAACTGTCGCCTATGAATCGCTCCTGCTTCGCCTCCTGCGTGGTCGCTCAAATCGAATCCCGGCCGCACCTGCTGACTTCCACCCGGCGCTGGCTGGGCTGCGTCCTGCTGCTATTCGCCGCCGTCCGCCCGGCGCCGGCAGCGACTCCGCAACGCCCGGTCGTGGACGAGTACTTCGGCACGCGGATCGTCGATGATTACCGCTGGCTGGAGAACGGCAACGACCCCGCGGTCCAGCAGTGGAGCGACGACCAGAACGAGCGGACGCGGAAGTACCTGGACGCGCTGCCGGGCCGGCCGGAGCTGGAAAAGCGCCTCACCGAACTCCTCAGCGACCGGGCCCCTACGTGGTTCAACGTCATCGACCGCCACGGCGTGTTGTTCGCCATGAAGCAACAACCGCCGAAGGCGCAGCCGCTGCTGGTGGTGCTCAAGTCGCTCGACCGCCTCGAGGGCGAACGCGTGTTGCTCGATCCGTTGGCGCTGGATCCGTCGGGAGCGACCGCGATGGATTTCTACGTGCCGTCGCTCGACGGCCGGCACGTCGCCGTGTCGCTGTCGCGGAAAGGCACGGAGCGCGGCGACGCGCACGTGTTCGAGACGGCCACCGGTCAGGAACTTGCCGGCGACACGGTCCCCGCGGTGAACACCGGCACGGCCGGCGGTTCGCTGGCCTGGACGACCGACGGTTTTTTCTACACCCGCCACCCGCTCGCCGGCGAGCGGCCGGAGGCGGATCTCGGTTTCTATCAGCAGGTCTATTTCCACAAGCTGGGCACGTCCACGAAGGCTGACCGCTACGAGTTGGGCAAGGACTTCCTTCGTATCGCGGAAAACTTCCTCGCCACTTCCCCCGATGGGCAGTGGGCGGCGGATCTGGTCCAGAAAGGCGACGGGGGTGAGTACGAACTTTACCTGCGCTTGCCGGAGGGGCGCTGGACGAAACTGGCCGCGTATGAGGATCGGATCGTCCAGGTCCGTTTCGGTCGGGACGCCGCGTTGTACCTGCTATCACGGAAGGGAGCGCCGAACGGCCAGGTGCTGCGCCTGCCGCTGGTGCCCGGCCAACCGGTGTTGGCGCAGGCGAAGGTGGTGGTGCCGGAAGGCGACGCCGCCATCGAAGCAGTCCTGCCCACCCGGACACGGCTCTATCTGGCCGAGCAACTCGGCGGGCCCAGCCGGGTGCGCATGGTGTCGCTCACCGGTGCGACCCTGGGCACGATTCCGACGCCGCCCGTCACGGCGCAAGGAGACTTGGCCGGCGTCGGGCGCGAAGATGATGTGGTGCTGTCGATCACCGGTTACCTCTCGCCACCGGGTCTGTTCCGCTTCACTGCCGGCGACAGCCAGCTCCACGCCACGCCCTATGCGGCGAAATCGCCCGTGGACTTGAGCGCCTACGAGGTCGTGCGCCAGGAATGCGTGTCCCGGGACGGCACGAAGGTGCCCTTGAACATCGTGTGCCGGAAAGGCCTGAAATTGGACGGACGAAATCCGACATTGCTGACCGGCTACGGCGGTTTCGGCATCTCGATCACGCCGCGCTTCAGTCCCGCGCTGCCGGTGTGGCTGGAGGCGGGCGGGGTGTTCGTGCAGGCGAACCTGCGGGGCGGCGGCGAGTTTGGCGAGGCGTGGCATCAGCGGGGCATGCTGCACGACAAACAAAACGTGTTCGACGACTTCCTCGCTTCCGCGCGTTGGCTCGTCGCGCACCGGTACACGGCGCCGGACAAGCTGGCCATCGAAGGCGGCAGCAACGGGGGTTTGTTGATGGGCGCGGCGCTGACCCAGGCGCCTGAATTGTTCAAGGCGGTGGTGGCGCACGTGGGCTATTTCGACATGCTGCGTTTCGAGGTGGCGCCCAACGGGGTCTTCAACACCACCGAGTACGGCAGTGTGAAAAACGAGGCCGACTTCAGGGCGTTGGCCGCTTACTCGCCTTACCAGCACGTGAAAGACGGGACGCAGTACCCGGCCGTGCTCTTCCTCACCGGCAAGAACGATCCGCGCGTCGATCCGTTCCACTCGCGCAAGATGGTGGCACGCCTGCTCGCCACCGGCACGAAGCAGCCCGTCCTGCTGCGCACCGCCGACACCGGCCACGGCATCGGCACGCCGTTGGCCGAGCGCATCGCCCAGGCCGTGGACGTGGACGCCTTCCTGTTTCAGCAACTGGGAATGCAGGCCAGGTAGCGCCTGCGTCGCGCGCTTCGCCGCCGAGGCAATCTAACGAAGCCGCTACGACGCGCTGCCACGCCAGCGGTTCAGGCGCTCGCGCAGGGCGTCGAGGTGGCTGGCCTCCGGCAGCAGGCCGGGGAAATCGCCAAGGAGTTGGTCGGCGGACGGGATTTCGCCCCAACCGGTGACGGTGAACACTTCCACAGCCTGCGCGAGCGCCAGGCCGAGCTCGCGGTTTTTGCGGTCGAACCGCGCGCGCAAAGTCCGCCGCCACTCGGCGAGATCGGCCGGTGGGCTCATGTGGTGCCGGCCCACCCACGGAAGCCATTCCAGGATTTGCGAGCGGTGGCACCAGCTCATTTGGCAGATTTGCTCGAAGGCCGGTTCCACGTTCACGGCGAGATCGTGGCGGTTGCCGCCGAACATGTAGCCGTCATAGACCGCGACGATCACCGGCACTTTGCAGGGCATGGACCGGGTCTCATCGGCGGGATACTCCGGCGTGAAGGCGTGGGGCACGTTGATCATGTACGCCACTTCGCGGACGGCCTGGGCGATCGCCAGGTGGTCCACATGGACGCCGGCGAGCGGATCGGCGGGCAGCGGCGGGCAAAACAGGTAATCCGGCTCGAAGTCGCGGATCGCCTTCCAGAGCGCCGCGAGCAGGGGCGCATCCACCTGCAGACAGGCTTCGCGCGGCACCTGCCCGTTTGGAAGACGCAGCAACTCGAAGTCGTAGCCGCCGATGCGCGCGGACTCCGCCTGTTCCGCTCGCCGGATCCGGCCGGTTTCTTCACGGGTGCGGAAGTGGTGGCCGGCCCGGCCGTCGGTGCAGACGATTACCTTGCGTTGCAGCGACTCCCCTGCTTGACGCCGCCAGCGTTCGAAGGTGCCGGCGGCCGTGAACTCGTAATCGTCGTAATGCGCGTGAACGAAGAGCAGCTTCATGCTCGGTACCGGCGATGCTAGAAACCGGGCGCGAGCCGGCAACTCAATAGAGCTGCGAGTGAGCCGTGACGTCGCGCGAGGACAAGCGGAAGGCGAACCAGCCCTTCCAAGGCCACGGGCGAGCCGCCGCCGAAGCTGATCGGTGAGGGTGGGGTGCGACGTCGGACCGCGTTGCCCCTGCGTTCAGTAGTCCAATGCCGCGGCATCGGTCAGCACCGCCTTGCCGATGGCGGCTTCCGCAGCTTGTCCGGCGGAAACGGCAAGGTCGGTTGTGAGGGCTTCGGAATCATCGCGCTCGCCCCGATCCGGCCGGTCTTCCATCTCGCGCCGCCGCAGCGCCGCCAGAAATACGCGCAACAGGGTGACGCTCAGCGGGCCACGATAAACGCGCCGGAAACGGCGGACCGCCGTCGAGGATGGTTCGTCCCCGGCGCAAAGGTATCGCAGCGTCGGATCGCTGCGGAGCGATTCCTCGATCTCCTGCGAGCCAAACCGCGCGCTGGCATAACAAAAAGTCACCAGCGTCAGCATGACCGCGACCGGGTAACTGCGCCCCGCGTGGACAAAATCGCGTCGCGGCCTCGGTTGGGCGACGGATTCCGCCACCGTCTCGAGCACCAGTCGAACGAGGCGATCCTCGCCCACGCAGATGCGGAGATCCTCCGGCAAGGCCCCGGCCGGCGCTCCGGGCGGAACGTCCCGCCACCGACGATCGATGAGGTTGCTGTTCACGACCTTCCCAGGTTGGCACGGCGGCGTTACGGCCGGGTTACGGCCGGGTGAAGGTCCCGTGCCGATCCTCCCCGCCCCAGTAGAGTGGGATGCGATTTTCAGAATGTCATATCGTCATATCAGGATGCGTTGATTTTTTGTTTGCGGCGCTGGTTGCGAGCCGATAGGGTCCGCTCTCAGCCGTGTCCCCGGCCCGCCGGAGCGCGGCGTGAAAGCATCTGTCACATGACTGAAAACCTCGCCAATCTGGACCGTCTGCTGCGCCAGCGCATCGTCCTGCTGGACGGCGCGATGGGGACGATGATCCAACAATGCGGCCTGGGCGAAGACGCGTATCGCGGCCGCCGTTTCGCCGATTGGGCCGGCAAACCGCTCCAAGGAAACCACGAACTGCTGCAACTCACGCGGCCCGCAGTCATCGAGGAGATCCATCGCCAGTACCTCCTGGCCGGATCGGACATCATCGAGACCAACACGTTCTCCGCCACGACCATCGGCCAGCACGACTTCCTGTTTGCCCGCCACCCCGCCGGACGCAAAGACCAGGCCTTCTTCGAGGCCGTGCTCGGTGACGCGGCGCTGCGCGAAACCGTGGCGGATATGAATCGCGCGGCGGCGCGGCTGGCCCGGCAGGCGGCCGACGCCGTCGCCAACGACACCGGCCGGCCACGCTTCGTAGCCGGCGCGATCGGCCCCACGCCGGTCACCGCTTCGATCTCGCCGGACGTGAACGACGCCGGGTTTCGGGCCGTCAACTTCGATCAGCTCCGACGCGCCTACCGTGAGCAGGTGGCCGTCCTGCTCGACGGCGGCGTGGACTTGCTCCTGGTCGAGACCATCTTCGACACACTCAACGCCAAGGCCGCGCTGGTCGCGATTCAGGAAGTCTTCGCCGAACGCGCAGCCGGGGGGCGGGGGCCGTCCCGGTGATGGTTTCCGGAACGATCACCGATCGCTCCGGCCGCACGCTTACCGGCCAGACCATCGAGGCCTTCCTGAACTCGGTCAGCCATGTCCGGCCGTTGACGATCGGTTTGAACTGCGCGTTGGGGCCCCGGGAAATGCGGCCGTTCGTGGAGGAACTGGTCAGCCTGGCGCCGACCTTTACCTGCTTTTATCCGAATGCGGGATTGCCGGACCCGCTCTCGGTCACCGGCTTTCCCGAGACGCCCGAATCGTTGGCCCCGCAGTTGCGCGAGTGGGCGGAGCGCGGCTGGCTGAACATCGTAGGCGGCTGTTGCGGCACCACCCCGGCACACATCCGCGCGATCGCCGAAGCCGTGCGCGACTGTGCGCCCCGGGCGGTGCCGGCGGTCGAACCGCACCTGCGCCTCAGCGGGTTGGAAGCGTTCACCATCCGGAGCAGCGAATCCGCTCGCCATGCGTCGGACGGCGGGGTTCTCGCCGCGCAGAATTTCGTCATGGTCGGCGAGCGGACCAACGTCACCGGCTCGCCCAAGTTCGCCAAACTCATCCTGGCCGGCCAGTTCGAGGAGGCGGTGGCGGTCGCGCGGCAGCAGGTCGTCAACGGCGCCAACCTGATCGATGTGAACATGGACGAGGGCATGCTCGACGGCGTCGCGGCCATGACGCGCTTCATGCACCTGATCGCCGCGGAGCCGGACATCGCACGCGTCCCGGTGATGGTCGATTCGTCCAAGTGGTCGGTGCTTGAGGCGGGCCTGCAGTGCCTCCAAGGCAAAGGCGTCGTGAACTCGATTTCGCTCAAGGAAGGCGAGGCGAAGTTCCTCGAACAGGCGCGGCTGGTCCGCCGTTACGGCGCGGCCGTGGTCGTCATGGCTTTCGACGAGCGCGGGCAGGCCGACAGCTTCGACCGCCGCACCGAGGTGTGCGCGCGCGCTTACCGACTCCTGACCGAACAGGCCGGGTTGCCGCCGGAGGACATCATCTTCGACCCGAACGTGCTTACCGTCGGCACCGGGATCGAGGAGCACGCGAACTACGCCGTCGATTTCCTGCGCGCCACGGCGTGGATCAAGGAACACCTCCCGCGGGCGAAGGTCAGCGGCGGCATCAGCAACGTCAGCTTCAGCTACCGCGGCAATAATCCGGTCCGCGAGGCGATGCACAGCGCGTTCCTGTTTCACGCCATCCGGGCGGGGCTCGACATGGGCATCGTCAACGCCGGCATGTTGGCGGTCTATGACGAGGTGCCGAAAGACCTGCTGGAATTGGTCGAGGACGTCCTGCTCAACCGCCGGCCGGACGCGACGGAGCGGCTGGTGGCGTTCGGCTCGCAGCACAAGCAAAAGGACAAAACCACCGTCGCCACGGAGGAGCTGGCGTGGCGGCGGCTGGCCGTGGAGCAACGGCTTGAACATGCGCTGGTCCAAGGCATCGCCGATTTCGTCGAGAAAGACGCCGAGGAAGCGCGCCAGCAGTATGGCCGTCCGCTGGCGGTCATCGAAGGCCCGTTGATGGCCGGCATGAACATCGTCGGTGACCTCTTTGGCGCCGGGAAGATGTTCCTGCCGCAGGTCGTGAAGTCCGCGCGCGTGATGAAGAAGGCGGTGGCCTATCTCGAGCCGTTCATGGCGGCCGAAAAGCAGGCGAGCGGCCGCAGCGCCGGGAAGATCCTGCTGGCGACGGTCAAAGGCGACGTGCATGACATCGGCAAAAACATCGTGGGCGTGGTGCTGGCCTGCAACGGATACGAGATCCTCGATCTCGGAGTGATGGTGCCGTGCGACAAGATCCTGCAGACCGCACGCGAGCAGGGGGTGGACGTCATCGGGTTGAGCGGGCTGATCACGCCCTCGCTGGACGAAATGGCGCACGTGGCCCGCGAACTGGACCGCGCCGGGTTCACGCTGCCGTTGTTGATCGGTGGCGCCACCACGAGCCGCGCGCACACCGCGGTGAAGATCGCGCCCGCCTACGGCCAGCCGGTCATCCACGTCCTCGATGCCAGCCGCGCCGTGCCGGTGGTCAGCGGCCTGCTGAGCGCCGAACAGAAGCCGGCCTACGTCGAACAGGTGAGGGCCGAGTACGAGCGCATCCGCGCGCAACACGCGGGCCAGCAGATCCGTCTCCTGGGCCTGGCCGAGGCCCGTGCCCGCGCGCCGCAGTTCGACTGGTCAGGCGAGGCGCCGGCGCGGCCAGAGTTTCTGGGCGTGCGGGCCCTGAGTTCCGAGCCGACCCCCGATCTCCGCCTGCCGGTTTCCGAAATCAGCCTGGCCGAGCTCGTGCCTTACATCGACTGGTCGCCGTTCTTTCACACCTGGGAACTGCGCGGTCGCTTCCCGCGCATCCTCGAACACGAGAAGTACGGCGAGCAGGCGCGCAAACTCTACGACGACGCGCGGCGGCTGCTCGATGAAATCGTCGGCCAACGGCTGCTGCGACCGCGCGGCGTCTATGGTTTCTTTGCGGCCAACTCGGTCGGCGACGACCTCGAACTCTACACCGACGATTCGCGCTCCCGCGAACTGGCCCGCCTCCATTTCCTGCGCCAGCAGGCCGAGAAGGGGGACGCCACGCCCCATTGGTGCCTGGCGGATTTCGTGGCGCCGAAGCGGGCCGCGGGGTTGCCCGATTACGTCGGTGCCTTCGCCGTCACGACCGGCCATGGGCTGCGGGAGTTGGTGGAGATGTTCAAGGCCGACCACGACGATTACAACGCCATCATGGCGGAGGCACTGGCCGACCGGCTGGCCGAGGCGTTCGCCGAATGTCTGCACAAGCGCGTACGCGACCATTGGGGTTTTGGCCGCGCGGAGAACCTCACCCCGGACCAGCTCCTGAACGAGGATTATCGCGGCATTCGCCCGGCGGCGGGATATCCGGCGTGCCCTGACCACACCGAAAAGCAAACGCTCTGGGCGCTGCTTGAAGCCGAGAAGAACGCCGGGATCCACCTCACGGAGAACTTCGCGATGTGGCCTGGCAGCAGCGTGAGCGGGCTCTACTTTGGCCACCCGGAGTCCAGGTACTTCGCGGTCGGCAAACTGGGGCCGGACCAGGTCGCGGACTACGCGCGTCGCAAGAGCTGTCCTCCGGTGGAGGTGGAGCGCTGGCTGGGACCCTATCTCGGCTACGACCCCCGGCGCTAACGTTGGCCAAGGACTGCTGGAAATGCAGCGAACTGATTCTGCGGCAAGGTCAAAACGGGGCTCGCGACGCGGGGTTGGTGGCTTGACTTGGGATGCCCTTCGGTCAACCATCCCTTCGTTGTCAAAAAAATCGGCGGGCACCTCCCGGTGCCCGCCCAACCCAAACAACCAAACGAACCTCCTCTCCGCAGGGCTCTCACCCCACGGATTCCTCCGCGAGCCAGCCGGCATAGCGGGTTCCGACTTCGGACCGCGAAGTACGGAATTGAGACGGGGCCGGCTGCCAATGTGTTCAAACAAAAAACGGCCGGCGGCGAAGTTTCGCTGCAAGGCCCTGTTCGGCTGAGGCTTTTCGCCAAAGTGAAAATCCAGAATCTGAATCCGGCGCCGGACATTGGCGCGAGTGCCTGGCTGGTGACCACTGAAGGCCACCGCCTGCTGCTGGATGCCGGCACCCATCCCAAGCGCGACGGTAATTCCAGTCTGCCGCTGTACGGCGCCACGTCGGGCGTCGATCTGGACGCCATCGCCTTGTCCCATTGCCACCACGATCATGTGGGTTCGTTGCCGGTGGCGATGCGGCGTTTCCCGCGGGCGCACGTGCTGATGACCGAGCTCAGCTACTTCCTGGCCGAACGCGTCCTGCACAATTCCGTGAACGTGATGCAACGCCAGCGCGAGGAACTGGGCCTGGCGGAATACCCGCTCTACACGCACGACGAAGTGGACGGGCAGGCCGCGCGCTTCCAAGGCTTCCGCTACAACCGCGAAATCGAATGGGCGGCGCATCATAAGGCCCGCTCGGGCGCGCCTTCGCCGACCCTGGAATTCTGCGATGCCGGCCACACGCTGGGCTCGGCGGGCATGATGATTCGCGGTCGCAAAGAAACGTTGTTTTACACCGGCGACGTGTCGTTCCGCGACCAGACCCTGCTCAAGGGCGCGACCTTCGAGGACGTGGAGGCGGAAGTGCTGATCCTGGAAACCACGCGCGGCAACCGCGCCGCGACCCCGGACCAGACCCGCGAAAAGGAGGCGGAGCGACTCGCGGCGGCGATCCACCGGGTCCAAAAGCGCAAGGGCAGCGTCCTGATTCCGGCGTTCGCATTGGGCCGCACCCAGGAAATCCTCGGGTTGCTGGCGTTGCTCACGCTGTCCGGCCAGTTGCGCCGTCAGCCGATCTACATTGGCGGCCTCGGCCGGGTGTTTACGGAAATCTACGATTTGCAGGCGCACCGCACCCGGCGGCAGCACAGCAACCTCCAGCTTAACGAGGTCCTGGACTTGAAGGTCCTGGACAAAGGCCAGGCGGAGTCGATGCGGCTCACCCCCAGCAAGTTGTTCGTGTTGACGGCCGGCATGATGAGCGAACACACCGCCGCCCATGATCTCGCGGTGCGGCTCATGCACGACGAGCGGCACGCCATCTTCTTCGTGGGCTATGCCGACCCGCAAACGCCCGGCGGGCGGCTCAAAGTTTCGCAGCCGGGCAAGCCGTTTCACTTCAGCAACCTCGCCGGCGAAGCCACCCGCCATTCCGAACTCGCCGATTTCGACTTCACCGCGCACGCCAATCGCGAGGAACTGCTGGAGTTCGTGGGTCAAGTCGGACCGCGCGTGGTGATCCTGGGACACGGCGAACCCGATTCGCGCGCCTGGTTCCACGACGCCATCCGCGAGCGGCACCCGCGGATCAAGGTCTTTCAGCCGGCACCGGGCGAGACGGTCGAGGTGTAGGTGGCTTCAAAGGCCGAGCTTTTCGCATACGTCTGCGGGGATGGCCTCGCGCAACTCCGGATGTGCCTCCGTCAGTCGCAGAATATCAGCGAGGTCTTTCTGGCGCTTGCTCGGTCGGCGTTGCGGATCGCGCCAAGCTCGGATTTTGCCCGCCAGTGTGTCGGTCAGGCTGGCGACCCGCATCGCAATGCCATGCACCTGCGCGGGCACGGCCCGCGCGGGCAACTCGCGGTAAAACGGCTCGGTGCTGATCTGCACGCTCACGGCCGAGTGCCCTTTCAGGTTGATGAACCACTCGAATCGGGTCGCCTTGAAGCCGGCTGCTTCCAACGCCCGGACCGCTTCGTCCACGCGCCCGGTCGCCACGACGACATCGACATCCGCCGTGGCCATTGGTTCCTCGGCCCAGTGGTTGACCGCCAAGCCTCCGATCATGCACCAGGGAATGCAGCGTGCCTCCAGCACTTCCGCCAACAAAGTCACGTCGCCGCCGCCGCCCGCGGTCTGCCAGTCATAGAATTGGCGGTGGGTCATGATGAGATCTCTTGCTTACGGGGATCGAACTGTCGAAGCAGCGCTGCCCCCAAGCCTCGATGGCATCGGTGGTACCCCGCCGGGCACATTCGAAACGGCCTTCAGCGAGCGCCGCAATTTCAACAGTTGGATCAGCAGGCAAACATAGACAAAGCCGTTCGTCGCTCCCAACAAAAGCGATACCGGACCGAACTCCCAGAGCGGCTTCGTGATGTTCGGTCGAGGATAGGCGAGGACAAGGATTACGCCGCCGCCTAGAATGGAGAGCACGGTCAGCCCCAGTCCAAGCTCGAACAGCGCTTTGAGATTACGCTGGATTCGTTCGCTTCGCGGTAGGGCGCTCATAGCAACTCAATGCCTGCCCGGCTGATCGCATTCAGGCTGTGCCCGCCGGCACCACCGCTCGCTTGGCCAGGATGGCTTCGACGATCTTCTGGGCCAGTTCCGGTTTCTCGGCCAGCGCCTTTTGAGCGGCGTCCTTGCCTTGGCCGATGAGTTCGCCGGCGAACTGGAGCCAGGCGCCCTTTTTATCGACCACTCCCTGGTCGAGGCCGACGTCGAGGATGCTGCCTTCTTTGTTAATGCCGTGATTGAAGATGATGTCGAACTCGGCCTCGGCAAACGGCGGGGCCACCTTGTTCTTCACGATCTTGGTCTTCACGTGGCTCCCGATCGCGTTGCCCGCGGCGTCCTTGATCGCGTCCTTGCGCCGGATGTCGATGCGGACACTGGCGTAGAACTTGAGTGCTTTGCCGCCCGGGGTGGTCTCCGGGTTGCCGAACATGATGCCCACCTTCTCGCGGAGTTGGTTGGTGAAGATGCAGGTGGTCTTGGACTTGGCGAGCAGGGCGGTGAGTTTGCGGAGCGCCTGGCTCATGAGCCGTGCCTGCATGCCCATGGTGGCCATGCCCATCTCGCCTTCGAGCTCGGCCTTGGGCACGAGCGCGGCGACCGAGTCGATCACGATCACGTCCAGCGCGTTCGAGCGGGCGAGGGTTTCGCAGATGGTCAGGGCTTCCTCGCCGGAGTCCGGCTGGGACACCAGCAGATCGTCCAGGTTCACGCCGAGTTTCTTGGCGTAGCCGGGATCGAGCGCGTGCTCGGCGTCGATGAATGCCGCCAGGCCGCCGCCTTTCTGGGCGTTGGCGATGACGTGGAGCATCAACGTGGTTTTGCCCGAGGACTCGGGGCCGTAGATTTCCACGACCCGGCCGCGCGGGATGCCGCCCACGCCCAAGGCGAGGTCCAGGCCGAGCGAACCGGTGGGGATGACGTCGATTTTCACCCTGGCCCGCTCGTCGCCGAGGCGCATGATGCTGCCTTCGCCGTAGGCTTTGGTGATGCTGGAGATGGCGGCGTCGAGGTCGCGCTGGCGGGTGGCGGCGAGCTTGGCGGCGGCTTCGGTGGGCGCCTTGTCGGTCGCGGCGGCGGTTTTTTCCGGGGCGGGTTTATCGGCGGCTTTGGGTGGCATAGGTGATTCTCCTGCTTGCGTTTGACGCAAGTAAAGCGGCTGGACCGCCCAAGTCAATGCCGCGCCGCCACCGGCGGGGGGCTGCGGGCCATTCGGCGGAGGCGAACCGGGCATCAGTTTCCCTACGAATCTGGCACAGTAATGGCTTTCAAATCGGGCGGATGTCTGTCCTGCGCGCGCCCGCCGGTGGCGGGTTCGGGTTTGAAATGAGGGACAGCGTTGATTACGGTTGAACCCATCGAACAAGTTCGCATGAAAAACCATCGCACTGCCGGGAGGTTCGGGTTGTACGCGGCCTTGGGGCTGAGCTGGCCGGCCACGTCATTGGCGCAGACCACCATCACTGCGGCCGACCTGTTCAACCAGGTGGGCCAGTATTACCGGGCCTACGCCAACGCCACGAACAACACCAGCGTGAGCGTCGGCGGACTGCTGGGGGCGGCGGGCGGCCCGCAGCCCTGGGATTTCACCAGCGGGCCGAGCGACGTAATCTACCGGTTCGATTACCTGGCGGCGACGAACACGCCGAACGCGGCGAACTTCGTTGCGGCGGGGGCGCGGATCGCCGAGCAGAAAACGGATGAGTCCGCGGGGGTGGCTCAGGCCTGGCTATACTTCGCTCAGGACCCGGCGCAGGGGCGACTCACCTACGGTTTCTACGACCCCAGTTTCGCTGCGGGCATCGGCGGGAGTCAGGCGGAGGAGGTGTTCAGTTCGGCTCTCAACGATTTTCCCGCCACGATCCATTACGGGTCCAGTTGGAGTTCCTCGACCACGTTTACCAACACGATCACCTTTGGCGACCCGGAGGATCCGCTGGGCGGTTTTTTCTCGATGGATCTCCTGATTGCCTATTCCGCGACCGACGTCGCGGACGCTTACGGCGTGGTGAATTCGCCGGGCATCGGATTTGGCGACTGCCTCCGCGTCAACGAATTGGTGACCTACGACATCAGCTATGACGACGGCAGCGGTTTTCAGCACCTGGAAACCGACTACGTGCGCAATTATTACTGGCTGCGGCCCGGTCACGGCATCGTGGCCCAGGTGACTTCCCAGCAATCCAACAGCGCCCCGCCGGACAACAACTTCCTCACGGCGGCGGCGGTCGTGCGGATGTTCGAGACCAATCACCCGGACGGCGGCGACCCCAACCCAGGCGGCGGCATCCAGGGATTGAAGATCACGCTCGGAAAGAACGGCGCGTTGCTACAATGGACCGCTTTGCCTTCGGTCGCCTCGTACCAGGTCCAATACAGCACCAGCCCGGGGGTCGGCTGGCAGCCGCTCGGGAGTACGACGACGACGACTTACCTGATCGACGCCGCGGCGGGCAAACCCGAATCGCCCATGCGCTTCTACCGCGTCGTCGGCAATTAGCGAGGTCCGCCGTGTCGCGTTGTCCGCGTGAAGACCTTCGCCGCCCAACCGGACCCGGTGACGTTCCACTGTGCGGGGCCAGGTGGGCAGGCGGTGGAAGCGGGGCGGGCGGGCTTCACCCTGATCGAGCTGCTGGTGGTCATCGCGATCATCGCGATTCTGGCGGCGCTATTGTTGCCCGCGCTCTCCGCCGCCAAGGAGGCCGGGCGCACCGCCCGTTGTCAGAGCAACCTGCACCAGATCGGGCTGGGTTTGACGATGTACGTGGATGACGCCCACGCCTACCCGATCTACACGTTTGACCAGGACGGGTTTCTCGTCCCTTTGGGCTTCTGGCACGACGGGTTGCGGCCCTACACGCAGAGCGACTGGACGAACGCCCTTTACCGTTGTCCGTCCTACAAGGGGCTGACGCTGCCGGGCAACGACATCGCCGATCCGCTGGGCAGTTATGGCTACAACGCCAACGGCACCCAGTTCGCGTTCAGCCCGCTCGGACTCGGCGGGTACTTGAGCGAACCGGACAATTGGGATTCGGCCGTGGCGATCCGCGAGTCCGCCGTGACCTCGCCGGTGGACATGATCGCGTTGGGCGACGCGAACCTGATGTGGTTGCTGGCACCGGTGCTCAAGGCCTATTATGGGATCAGCGGTCCGACGAGCTACAGCGGGTATGCCCGGCTCGACATCAACTCGTGGTTGCGCTCCACCGCGGCGGGGTTCGGCGGGAGTCCGGGAATTCTCCAAGCCAGCCTGGCCAGGCATCGGGGGCGGCTCGAAATCGTCTTTTGCGACGGCCATGTCGAACCGCCACGCGCCGAGAAACTTTTCGAGAAGTCGGACGCCAGTCTGCGCCGCTGGAACAACGACAACCAACCCCACGCCGACCAGCTCGTGAAGTGAGAAAGGTGAGGGGTCGGTCCTTACAATCGACAATCACGATCCGCCGATTTGGTTTCCGATCGACCTCAGGCGCGTTCTGGCGGCGATCCAAGTCGGCGGAGAGAGGGGGTTGCGAGAGGCATAGAAAGCCAGTGCGTTGCGGCCAACCCCCGAACGAAGGGACGCAGGAACGCGCGACACAGATGGCGGAAACCGCCCGGCAAGACTGGCGGGAGTTGGAAAGCTCCGCGGCGGACTTCAGCCAGTCCCTGAAGAATGGGCGCGGGGCGAGCGTGGGTTGTGCATTCCGGGCACGGACTCAGTTAGCCGTTGACGCGCCGGGTTGCCGGGTCTGAAATCCGGCCCATGAAGTCCTTTAACATCTACGTCTCCCGCCGTCGTTTTTTTAAGTCCGCCGCCGTCATGGGCACGCTGGCCGGCCTGCCCGAGTGGTTCGTGGACGAAACCCTTTCCGCCCGGGCGGCTGAGCCCAAACCGCTTTCGGCCAACGACAAGCCCGGCATCGGTCTCATTGGCTGCGGCGGCCAGGGCCGCGGTGACTGCAATTGGGCCAAGAACTTCGGCAATGTCATCGCCGTCGCCGATGTGGACGACAACCATGCCGCGGAAGCCAAGAAGCAATTCGGAGCCGAGCACGCCTTCAAGGATTTCCGCAAGCTGCTCGAGCGCGACGACATCCACGCCATAATCACCGGCACACCCGACCACTGGCACACGCTCGTGAATGTGGCCGCGGCGCGCGCTGGCAAAGACATCTACTCCGAGAAGCCGCTCACCCTCACCATCGCCGAGGGCAAGCGCCTCGTGAAGGAGGTGCGCCAGGCCGGGCGCGTCCTGCAGGTCGGCAGCCAGCAACGCAGCGACGGCCGTTTCCGCCTGGCCTGCGAACTGGTCCGCAACCAGCGCATTGGCAAGCTGCAACACATCAACGTGGGGCTGCCCACCGGTCCGCGCGAAGGTCCGTTCCCGAAGCAACCCGTGCCGGCGGAGCTGAACTGGGATTTCTACACCGGCCAGGCGCCGGTCTGGGATTACAACGGCCACAACACGCACTGGAACTTCCGCTGGTGGTATTGCTACAGCGGCGGCCAGATGACCGACTGGGGCGCGCACCACGACGACATCGCCCAGTGGGGCAACGGCACGGACGAGGATTCCGGGCCGGTCGAGTTCGACGGCAAATCGCTCATCGACATGATCCCCGGCGGTTACACGGCGGCCTCCCGTTACCGCATCGACTGCAAGTACGCCAACGGCGTGACCATGACGATCCTGGACGAAAACACCGGCACGGAACGGAACGTCGTGGGCGATGCCAACAAGACGCCGAACGGCATCCAGTTCATCGGCACGGACGGGTGGGTCTTCGTGAGCCGCGGCGAAATCCGCGCGAGCAAACCGGAACTCATCGACGAGCCGCTGCCCAGCAATGCGATCCGCCTCTACAAGAGTGACAATCACATGGGCAATTTCTTCGACTGCATCCGCTCGCGGAAAGACCCGATCTGCAAAGTCGAAATCGGCCACCGCTCGATCAGCGTGGCGCACCTCGGAGTGATCTCGGTCCGGCTCGGCCGGCCGATCAAGTGGGACCCGGCGAAAGAAGAAATCGTCGGCGACGCCGAAGCCGCGCAGTGGCTCAGCCGGCCGATGCGCAAACCTTACGACTGGGATTTCATCGCCTGACGCCCTCAGCGGCCCAGCCACCAGTGCAGGATCTGCGGGCCGGCGAACACCCACAGCGCCGCTGCGCCGGCAATGAACGGCCCGTAAGGCATCGGCGCCGAGCGCGCGTGCCGTCGCAGCGCGATCAGGGTCAGGCCGACCACCGAACCCACCAGAGCACTGGCCATCAGAATAAACAACACCGCCTGCCAGCCGAAGAAAGCGCCGATGGCCGCCATGAACTTGACGTCCCCCTGACCCATGACCTCGCGGGGCAGGACAATCCGGTCGGTCACGACCTCGAAGCCCGCCAGGTCGGCGAAGTTGAACTCGTCCGGGCCGACGTTCACCCGCTCCCGGGTCACCGCCACCGCCACGTCCCGGTAACAGCGGTCCACCATCTCCACCGTCTGCGCGGCCAGCCGGATCGTGTCGTGACGGCGGTACAGCACCTCTTCGTACGGGAGTTCGAGGTCGGGCAGGACCAGGCTGGCCTCGGCGAAATAGACCGTTGACCCCGGTGCCAGGGACAAGGCGTGTCGGCCGAACAGAAGCTTGCCGAGGCGCACCACGCCGTAGATCAGACCCGCGCCCACCGCCGCGCCCAGGAACGAGCGTTGCAGCGCCGCCACCGGCGCGTCGGTTCGCTGGAGGGCGGGCACGAGGAAGGAAGCCAGCACGCCGACCGCGACGCCGCCGATCGTGATCGGATCGGGGATGATGAAGTGTTCCCAGTCGATCAGCGTGGCCACGAGCAATCCCGACAGCACCCCACAGTTTACCAGCGCGAGCGCGGCGGATTCGTGCCCGAAGGCCAGCCAGGCCACGAGAAACAGCAGCGCGGTGAGCAGCTCCACGACGAAGTACCGCGCGGCAATCGCCCCGCCGCAGAACGCACAACGGCCACGCAACCAGAGCCAGCTCACGACCGGCAGATTCAGCCGCCACGGGATGGCCTGTCCGCAGTGCGGACAATGCGAGCCGGGGCGCAGCAGGCTCTCGTCGCGCGGCATCCGGTGGATGCAGACATTGAGGAAGCTCCCGACGATGGCGCCGAGACAGAACATCACGACCGACCAGAAATGGAACGGCAACACGGCCCAGCTTTGGGCGTCGAAAAGGTCGGCGGCGAACATGATGTTTATCAGCGAGAGTCGGACACCGCCGTCTGCAGCGCCGCGCGCATCACCGGCACCGGCGCCGGGCGACCGCTCCAGATTTCCAGCGCCTTCGCGCCTTGGTACAACAACATGCCCAGGCCGTTCGCGGTGCGGCAGCCGGCCGCCTTCGCGGCGGCGAGCAACGGCGTTTCGGCGGGGCGATAGATCATGTCGTACACGGCGCGCGCCTGACGCAGATGGAACACCGCGGCGTCGAAAGGCGATGCGTCGGTCGGTTTCAATCCCAGCGACGTGGCGTTCAGCACCAGATCGAGCTCGCCGCGCGGATACCCGACCGCGAGCTTCACCGCCGGGAAACGCGCATTGATTTCGCGCGCGACGGCTTCCGCCTTGGTGGCCGTGCGGTTCACCAGGAAGAGTTCGGCCGCACCTTCGCTGGCCAGCTTCAACGCCGCGGTGCGCCCCGCCCCGCCCGCGCCGAGCAGCAGCACCTTCGCGCCGGCCAGCGTGACGCCGAGATCCTCGCGCAGCGATTGCACGATGGCGTCGGCGTCGGTGTTAAATCCGTGGGCCCGGACCGGGGCGTCGTCGGGCACTGGCCCGGCCTCGGCCAGGGGCCGCCACCGACCGTCCGGTTCGCGGGCTTCGAACCGGATGGTGTTCACCGCGCCCCACGATTCCGCGCTCGCGTCCCGGCAATCGACGAGCGAAAACGCCAGCAGTTTGTGCGGCACCGTGAGATTCAGGCCCAGGAAGCGCATGGCCTTGGCGCCGGCGATTGCGGGACCGAGGTCTGCCGGTCGCACATCGAACGCGAGATAGCGCCAGTCGAGGCCGAGCCGGGCGATGCCCGCATTCTGCATCGGCGGCGAAGCGGAATGCCGAACCGGATGGCCGAACACCGCGCAAATGCGCGTGCGGGCGGAAATGGAGTTCGGCAGAGCCTGGGCCACGCGCCGTCTTTTGCCCGAAGCGTGCGGCCCTGCCAAGCCTCTTCGGAAGGCGGTGGTGTCATGATTCCGAAGGGGCGCCGCCGCCGCGGCAGCAGCGCAGCGCGGTGCCGCATCACCGCCACCAGCGAATTACAGCCTACCCGGACGCCGGCTCCGCTTACAGGTAGCGGCAAAACTCATCTCCGGGTTGAAGCCGGAGCGATCCCCCAACCAGGCTGGGCGCGGTCAGATTCAACGCCCTCCCCGCTCGGGCGGACTCAATCCTCCTCGCCCCGGAGTGATCCCGCTGCCCCCGCGCGACGATCCGTCACGGCGTTGGAAAGTCGGCCAAGCCGGGGGACCCGGTCCTAATTTGATCGCGCATCCAATTCCGGAAGCTTGAGCCGCACGCTCACGATGAACGGCGATTCGCTCTTGATCCAGTGACCGTACGTCGTGGCGACGATCGTGCCGTCGGGCAGGACTTCCACGCCGGGATACGCGCAATCCCAGGCGTCCTGGTTGTCCATGAGCCGCACGCGATACTGGCCTTCGCGGCCGGCGACGATGTCCTCGTAGCGTCCCACCCAGGCCACCCAGTCGCCTTTGGTCGGTGACTCCAACGTGGTGTCGCGGAAAGAAATGAACAGCCGGCCGTCCGGGGTGTATTTGCCCACGTGGCGGTCGCCGGTGAGGGCGCCGGGCAACTCGCGCGGAGCCGACCAGGTCCGGCCTTCGTCGTTCGAGAACATGACGTGCGAGTTGCGCACACGGCGGTTTTCGCGCAGCAGAGCGGCGAGTTGGCGGCCGTCCGGCGAGCGGACGATGCCCGGCTCGCAGAGATGCACGTCGCTGCCGTGCCAGATCTCCCGTGGCAAGGACCAGGTGAGACCGCCGTTGGTGGACAGCGTTTGGTAGAGGCGAAACTCGACCGGGTTGCCGAGCTTGCCGTCCGGCGCGAAATACCGACCGTCGTCATGGAACATCGCCAGGTAATCGCCCGCGCCGGTGCGCAGTGGCACGACCGAGCCCATCACCACGATCCCGCCCCAGTCGCCGGCCGGTTTGAGCGGCGTCCAGTGGACGCCGTCGTCCTCCGACACGGCGAGCCGCGCTGGATACATGCCCGACCAGACGATCAAGCGCTTCTTGCCGGCGGCGTCCACGACGCGGTGGATCGTGGGCGTCTCCAGACTGGTGGCCCAGTTGTCCGGCACGGGCAGGCGTTCGCTCCAGGTCAGCCCGCCGTCGGGGCTGCGCTTGAGCACGATGGCGCCCTTGCCGTGGCCTTTCGGGTACACGCACAGGATCGTCCGGCCGTCTTCGAGCAGGACCGTGGACGGATGACCGAGATACTGGCCGGGCTCGCGGTCCACGATCACCTGGCGGTTGGTTTCGCCAGCCAGGTCAAGGAGCGGGATCGAATAGCCGCGCGGCGGAGCGGAGGCGGCCTGGGCGAGCGCCGCGGCGAGCAGGCACAGGGCGCGGAGGCTCGGCGACATGGTGGAGAATCTCCGGTTCATATCGTGTCGAGCGACCATCCGTTGTGGTAAGGCGGATTCAGGAAGGCATTCGCCGGTTCGTGGTTGGTGAACTTCATTTGTGCCGCGTCCCAGTCCAGCCGCTTGCCGGTGCGGATGGCGATGTTGCCCAGCAGGACCAATTCGGTGAGCGGCACCGCCCAGTTGAATTCGCAGCCCGCCGGTTCGCCGCCGTGGCAGGCCTCGAACCATTCGCCCCACGTGCCCGACCGGCGCGGCAGAGTCTTGGGCACGTCCCGGGCCTTGGCTGCCAGTCCAGGCGACAGGAACTTCTCGCCCTCCCAGGAGTAAAGCAGTTTGCCCGCGTCACCGAAGTAGAGCGCGCCTTCCTCGGGCAGCGCCGCGTCGAGCTCGGCGGGCCGCGGTGGTTGCAGGCCGCCGTCGTACCAAACGATCCGCATCGGCGGCAGGCCTTCGCGGGCCGCGAAATCGTAGGTGACGATCGACGCGAGCGGCGCGGTTTCCTCGCCGGCCTTCGTGCAGGTGGCCTCGACGTGGATCGGCGGGCCGAGCTTCAGCGCGCGCACCACCGGGTTGAAATGGTGGCAACCCATGTCGCCGAGCGCGCCGGTGCCGAAATCCCACCAGCCGCGGAAATTGAACGGGTGATAGACGCCGCGATATTGCTGGACCCAGTCGGGCGACGACTTGAGCTGGCGCAACGGGTAGGCGTTGTCGGGCCAATTGCCCTTGAAGGGGCGCACTGGCGCCGGGCCGAGCCAGAGTTTCCAATCCAGCGTTGACGGCACGGGGTCTTCGCCGGGCGGTCGCGTCATGCCTTGCGGCCACACCGGTCGGTTGGTCCAGATGTGGACTTCGCGCACGGCGCCGAGCAAACCGGCCTCGATCCACTCGTGGAGGCGGCGCGGTTCCTCGGTTGTGTACGGCGCGGCGGTCATCTGCGTGGCCACGCCCGCCTGGCGGGCGGGGGCGAGCAACACTCGGCCCTCGTGCGCGGTGCGGGTCAGCGGCTTGACGCAGCAAACGTGTTTCTTGCGACGCAACGCGGCAAGGGTGATCAGCGCGTGCGTGTGGTCGGGTGTCGCCACATGCACGGCGTCGATTCTGTCCGCCTCCGCCGCGAACAGCTCGCGGAAGTCGCGATACCGCCGGGCCTGGGGCCATTTATCGTACGCCTTCTTCGCGAACACGTCGTCCACGTCGCAAAGCACCGTCACTTGGAACCCGGCTTTCTCGCAGTCCTGAAGCTGGCCGAACCCGACCCCGCCCACGCCTACGCCGGCCAGCGCCGGCCGGTTGTTCGCGCCGAAAACGCTGGCCGGAACGACACTTACGGCGGCCAAGGCGGCGGCCGAAGTGCGCAGGAACTGGCGGCGGTCGAACGAAGTCTGGCTGAGCTTCGGCGGCTCCGCGGGTTGCGAAATCGGGTCGTGTCCCGATTTCAAATGGGTGGCTGCGCCGCCGCGGCGGCGCCGGGCGGGGCTGCCGCCCCGCTCCCACCAAATCGAGACACGACGTGAAACCGAGCTTGGATCGCGATGCATCGTCTTCATCAGGACTTGACTGGAAGGCTGGGTTCGAAAATGGCGACAAAACCAACGAAATCGAAGCGGCCCAATACGGCAGGTCAACGCCCGACCGGGGTCTCGGGCGTCGGCAGGTCCGCCGGCGGCTGTGTGGGTGCTGGAGCTGTTTCGATCAGGCTGCGAAGTTCCCGGCTCATCCTGGTGTCGCCACCGGTGGCGAGATAGAACTGTCCGCCTGCCACGCCCGCATCGATATTCTCCTTCGACTCCCATTCCGCGCCGGAAGCAGTGAACCGGGCTTTGGCCAGCGGCGACCACGCGCCCGTGACCGCTTTCACCCAGCCGTTGAAGTACCGCGCCCGGCGGACGTCGGAGACGCTCTTTCCGTCGCGGCGGAAATCCTCCACGAACGAGTAAAGTCCGCGCAGCGGCTGCCCGCCCGTACGGGTGCGGAAGGTGACGAGGTGCTGCCACTCCCTCTTGTCGGACAGCCACAGGTAGCCGGCGTAGGCCGTCCGGTTGCTCTGGACCGTGGCGGTGACGAGGAAGCGGTTGGTCTCGCCCAGCTTCCAATCGAAGTCGGTCATGCACTGGCCGCCGGTGCCTTCGCCACCAAAGCGCCGGATGCGGACGCCTTCGCCTTGGTGAAGCAGTTCGACGCGGTCCTCGAGTTTGACCGTCTTCGCGTCGTCACCTTTGGACGGGTCCCAGACCGAGAAGATGGCGACTTTCCGGCCGTTCCCGAGTTCCTGGATACCGTAGTAACCGGTGCTCCAACCGCAGGCCATGAAGTAGCTGCCGGGGGTGGACCGGTCCACGGCCATCTCCAGGTAGAACGCCGTGCTGTCCGGCGCGGGATAACCCAGATGGACCGAACGCGCCGCTCGCGGAGCGGGCGCAGCCGCTTCGGCGGCGCAGGCGACCGGTTGCACTGAAGGAATCAACGCGCCCAAGCTGGCGCCGGCCAGAATCCAAGCCACCGTGCGACGTAGTGTCATGAGGCGAAGATGCGATTCCAACCGCTCCCGGTCGAGCGGGTTTTCGCCCTTCGCCACCTCCGTCGCCGCCTCCCGGTCACCAGGTCGGGAGGGGAGCTCAGTTGTTCTTCGCGGAGGGCGGCGTGGACTCGAACACCGGCAGCGACCAGTCCCAGCGGATCGCGGCGAGTCGCAGGAGCAGGGTCGTCGCCATGCCGATCCAAATTGGCCACGGGTTGGCGGGCAGCAACATCTTGCAGCCGACATAGACCGACGCGCCTACCAAGGCCGCCGTCGCGTAGAGCCGGATCTCTTTGCGGAACACCAGCGGCAATTCGTTCAGCAGTACATCGCGCACCACGCCGCCGGCCACGCCGGTGATCGTGCCCAAGGCGATGGCAATCGTCGGGCCGGCCTCGAAATTGAGGCTCTTCCGGGCCCCCGCCATGGTGAAGAAAGCCAGGCCGAACGCGTCGGCGATTTCCAGCAGGTTCAAGGGCGGCTCGGTCCGGCGGGCGAACAGGAACGTGCCGAGACCCGTCAGGGTGGCCGTGATGACGTAGCGCGGATCCTGAATCCAGAACACCGGCGTCGCGCCGAGGCAGAGATCGCGAATGGTTCCTCCCCCCAAAGCCGTGACCAGCGCGAGCACGATCACGCCAAAGAGATCCACGCGCCGGCCGCGAGCCGCCAGCGCCCCGGCCACCGCGCTGACCGCGACGCCGAACTGCTCGAGGAAGAACATCACACGGCCACCTCACCCTCGAGCGGGGCGTCCTGCAGCCAGGGCGGCAGGAAACCATCGGCGACGACGTGCGTGGCACAGCGGTCTTTGACCCTGCCGCTGCGGTTGAAGCACGCGCATTTTGCCCAAATCGTGACGCCTTCGGGCCGAAAGCGCAGCGGGATCATCGGTGGGTTGCCGACGAGCGAAAGGACGGCGGCCTCGCGCGGCGCGTTCACGGCTCGAGGTAAAGCCCGAACTCGGAAATGGCCGGCGCGGCAGCCGCCTGGGTGACCCGCAGTCGCACCTTGTCGGTCGTGATCTTGGCCGGCAACCGGATGAGCCGGCGATTGCCGATGCTGGTGGCCTGCGCGAACTCGATCCAGTGGCCGTCCTTCCATTGGTCGAGCGCGACCGCCTCGATGCGCTGGCCGAGCGGCAAGTACTCACGGAGGTCCACCACGTTGAAGGTCGCCGGCTGGGCCAGTTCCGCCACCAAATCGGCCTGCTTCACCTCGTCCTCCGTCAGCCAGTACGTCGCCCGGTTGCCGTCGAGGACAGTCTCGGGATTCCATTGCTGGCCGCGCTGATTGCTGACTGCGAGCCGCGCGCCGTGCGCCAGGTTCTTCGCGAACGTGGCGTCGAGGATGCGGCGAAACTCCCTCAGCGACGCGATGTCGGTGTCGTGGATTTGGCCGCGCCGGTCCGGCGGCAGATTCAAGTTCAGACACGCGCCGCGGCCGACCGATTTGTAGTAAATGTCCAGCAGTTGCGATGCTGTCTTTACCTTCGCGTCTTCGCTCGCGTGGTAGAACCAGCCGGGCCGGATCGACACATCGCACTCGGCGGGGAGCCAGGCGGTGCCGGGGCGCTCGCCCGAATTGAGCCCCTGGCTGCTGCCGCCGGGATAGCGGCCGGGCTTGGTCAGGTCGAGCGTGGCCCAGCAGGGGTCGCCGGCGATGCCGGACTCGTTGCCGACCCAGCGGAAGTCGGGTCCCGCGTCGCTGAACATGCAAGCCAGGGGCTGGAGTTCGCGCACGATTTTCCAGGTGTTGGGCCAGTCGTAGAACGTGCGGTTGTCGATCCGGCGCATCTCCCTTGCGCCGCCGTAATAGCCGTCGCCGCCGTTGGCGCCGTCGAACCAGACCGTGAACAGTTCGCCGTAGTTCGTGAGCAACTCGCGCAGTTGATGGCGGTAATAGGTGAGGTACTCCGGACGCGCGTAATCCTTGTGGTTGCGGTCCCACGGCGAGAGGTACACGCCAAACCGCAGGCCCTGCCGTTGGCAGGCTTCGGCGATTTCCTTGACCACGTCGCCTTTGCCGCCTCGCCAGGGCGAGTTCTTCACGGAGTGCTCGGTGTACTGGCTGGGCCAAAGACAGAAGCCGTCGTGGTGTTTGGCGGTGAGGATCACGCCCGCCATGCCGGCCGCCTTGGCCGTGCCGACGATCTGGTCGGCGTCGAAATCCGTGGGATTGAACACGCTCTCGCTTTCGTCGCCGTAGCCCCATTCCTTGTCCGTGAAGGTGTTCACGGTGAAGTGGAGGAAGCCGTAGAACTCCATCGCGTGCCAGCGCAGTTGCCGTTCGGAGGGCACCGGGCCGTAAGGCTGCGGAGCCGCGGCCGACTCGGCGCCGTTCAATGAGAGGCACCCGCACAAGCCCAAGACCAGCCCGGTGGCCGTCGCCGCCAGTAGAAGCGAACGTTTGATCATGCGCGGCAGCTTAATCGAACGTCCGCTCGGAACGCCAGTTTTCAGATGGATACCGACGCGCTCCCGGCCGTCGGGCGGAGGACAATTCTCGTCGCATTGGTGACCGAAATTGTCCCCGGCGGCGGCTGGAGATCGGCCGATGGCAGGAGGCCCCGCCGAAGCGGGGCTCGCGGCGGGACCGGTGCTACTGGAGCCGGGCCAGGGTGGCCTTGATGGCCTGGAAGTCCGGCAAATCCTTCGGGGTGGCGGTTTGCTCGCTGTATTGGACGACGCCCTGCTTGTCGATCACGAACGCTGCCCGCGCGGCGGTGGCACCGAAACCCAGCAAATCCGGGAGGAGCACGCCGTAGGCGGCGGCGGTCTGCTTGTTGAGATCGCTCGCGAGTCTGACCGTGATCTTCTCTTTCTGGGCCCAGACCTCCTGGGCGAAGGGGCTGTCCACGCTCAGACCGATGACGTCGGCGTTAAGCTGGGCGTAGGCGTTGAGGCCATTCGAGATGTCGCACATTTCCTGCGTGCAGACGCTGGTGAACGCCAGCGGGAAGAACAACAGGACGGTGTTTTTCCGGCCGAAGTTCGCGCTGAGTTTGACGTCGGCGACGCCGGCAGCGGATTTGGACTTGAGGGTGAAATCGGGGGCTTTCGAGCCGACAGCA
The DNA here is from genome assembly GCA_963735925.1 of uncultured bacterium. Lineage (GTDB taxonomy): Bacteria > Verrucomicrobiota > Verrucomicrobiia > Limisphaerales > J093 > DSVZ01. The sequence continues at coordinate 579,958 of CAVTMT010000010.1, read as the reverse complement.
ATGGGCATATGGATTCAGGTTGATGGTTACGGTTCGGTCGTCAGACCAAGGAACGCAAGCCCAACACTTAGCCCGCGGACCCAAGGTGTCAAACCGGGGGACGCCGTGGACGCCGTCAGGAATCGCCGTGGCCTCCTGCCGGGCCGGAGCGAAAACCACAAGGCCGCCAGTCGGGTCCATTTCCTTCTCGGAAGGACGGATTCAGGCACGGCTTTTGCTGTTTTTTGCCGAGTGGGGTCGGCCGCAGGGTCGCCGGGCCCACCACAACATGATTTCCGAATTCGTCATGCACCGAACCAGTCCGGCCGCGAACGGGCCGCACGCCCGCTACTCGGCCAAACGGATGGCCAAGCCCATCAATTTCTTCTGTTTTGCCCCCGAGGCCAGGCAAGTCAGCCTCGTTGGCGACTTCAACGAATGGCAGCCGGGGACGCACGCCATGCGCCGCCAGCCCGACGGTTCCTGGAGCCTGCAGGTCCCGCTCCATCACGGCCACCACCAATACCGGTTTCTGGTGGACGGCCAACCAATGCTCGATCCGCGTGCGAATGGCGTGACCCGGAACTCTCAGAACGAGCGGGTTTCCTTGCTGGCGGTGAGCTGAACGGCTCGGGGCGCGCGGAGACGTTCCGTTTTGCGAGGCCGGAGGTCGGTGGGGTTGTGGCCGGTTCCGCGCAGCCCACCCGCGTCGCCTCAATTCCCCTTCCGCCCGCGGTCATACCGGCCCAGGCACCGCCCGTCGGCGACGCCGGGTGGAATATTTTTGACGGCCCCGTCGGGTTGGGACAGCTTGGCGCCCGATGAATCAAGGCATGAATACTCGCTTTACGATGCTGGGGGTGATTGCGGGCTTGACCGCGGCACTGGCCCTGAACGCGGGCGAACCGATGAAGAAGCCCGACCTGACCAAGCTGCCACCCGCGGCGGCCAGGAACGACGCCACTTACGCCAAGGACATCCGGCCCATCTTCGAAAAAACCTGCTTCAAGTGCCACGGGCCGGAGAAGCAGAAGGGTGGCATGCGCCTGGACAGCCTCGAAGCCGCGCTCAAAGGCGGGGAGGACGGCAAGATGATCGAACCCGGCAAGTTCGACAAGAGCCCGCTGCTCTGGAGCGTGGCGCGCCTCGATCCGGATGCGGCCATGCCGCCCGAGGGCAAAGGCGACCCGCTCACGAAAGAACAGGTCAGCCTGATTCGCGCCTGGATCGAACACGGCGCGAAGTAGGTCGGCCAAGCCGCGGGTTTGCTCGCGGCGCGCGGGACAGGTGGCTGTCTGCGCGTTTGCCTCCCGCCATTGCGGGGCCGGGGGGCCCGATCCAACGTCCTTCCATCCGCCCGGCGCCTCGGGGAGCGACACCGGGGAGCGAGCTTGCGGGCCGCGTTTGGATCTTGCAGTCTGCCACCGCTTCCGCCCAGCCATGAAATTCGCCATCTGCAACGAGATCTTCCAGGATTGGAAATTCGAGGATGCTTGTGCCTGCGCGGCGCGCGCGGGCTACGACGCGATCGAGGTGGCGCCGTTCACGTTCGCCAATTACGTCACCGAGCTCGGGGCCGCTGACCGGGCGCGGATCCGCGCCACGGCGGCCCGGGCCGGGCTCGCCATTTCGGGCATCCACTGGGTCCTGGTCAAAGCGGAGGGCCTGCACCTCACGCACCCGGAGGCGGCCGTTCGCGAACGCACGGCGCGGTATTTCGTGGACCTGGTGGATTTTTGCGCCGACCTCGGCGGACGCTCGATCGTCGTGGGATCGCCCAAACAGCGCAGCCTCCAGCCGGGCGTGACCTTCGCCCAAGCGTGGACCTGGGCAGCGACGGTCTTCCGCGACGCGGCACAGCGTGCTGAAACGCGGGGCGTCACGCTCTGTTTCGAGCCGCTGGCGCCGGCCGAGACCGACTTCATCAACACCGCCGCCGAAGCGGTCCGGTTTGTCCAGGAGGCCGGTTGGCCAGCCCTGAAGCTCATTCTGGACGTGAAGGCGATGTGCTCCGAGGCGACACCGATCCCGCAGATCATCCGGGAGACCTGGCCGCATTTCGCCTACTTCCACGCGAACGACCGCAATCTTAAAGGTCCCGGCTTTGGCGACGTGGACTTTCGCCCGATCGCCGCGGCCCTGAAAGAAGTTGGCTACGACGGGACGGTGTCGGTGGAGGTGTTCGATTTTGCCGAAGGTCCGGAGGTCATCGCCACCCGCAGCCGCGAATACCTCCGGCAGGTATTCGGTTGACCGGCCGGGGGAGCCGTCCGGGATCGTGGCGGCTCAGCCGTCGGTTGGAGCACGGGTGCGCACCGGAATCGCGAAGTCTGGAATCGAGTCGGTCGCGGATCGGCCGCGGCGATGGCAGTCGTAACGACCCATCGAGCGGCATTTGCCTGGCTCGCGGTACCCAAAGTAATTGGCGACTGCTTGAGCCCATCCTCGCGTGTACGCCGGTCCCATCCCACGGACGGCGAAGCTGTCCCGATTGTGCGGTGCGTTTCAGCGGTTGAATTCCGCGCTGCCGCCTCTGAGCCGCAAGCACTCCAGCCGCGCCTTGAGCGTGTTCGCCGACTCGGCCAAGAACACCAGGCAGGCGAATCCCGAACGCCCGAACGCCGGCGACGACACAACCTGCTCGACCGCCCGGCCGGGTGTCGCTTAAACTCCGACGAAACATTGCCCGATGAAACCGTTGAACCGCCCGTTCCCTGCCGTGCCCGGCGCGCCCGCCCGCCCGGTGTGGTTTTGTCTGTGTCTGTGCTTCAGCCTGTTCGCCGCCGCCCAAGCCGCGGACAAGCCGGTCATCGGGGTCGTGCCCAAAGGCGCCACGCACGCCTTCTGGAAATCCATCCACGCCGGCGCGCTCAAGGCCGCCGCCGAACTCAACGTCGAGATTCTCTGGAAGAGCGGCCTCAAAGAGGACGACCGCGAGTCCCAAATCAAGGTGGTCGAGGACATGGTCACGCGTGGCGTGGACGGCCTCGTGCTGGCGCCGCTGGACGATGCGGCGTTGCGCCCGCCGGTCCTCGAGGCGGTGCGGGCGAAGATTCCGGTCGTGATCATCGACTCCGACCTGAAGACCGACAAGTACGTGAGCTTTGTGGCCACGGACAATTACCAGGGCGGGGTCAAGGCGGCGCAGCACCTGGCCGGACTGCTCAATGGCAAAGGCCGTGTGGTCATGTTGCGATGCATGGAGGGTTCGGCCAGCACCACCGCCCGCGAGCAAGGCTGGCTCGACACGATCAAACAGTTTCCGGGCATCGCAGTGGTCAGCTCGAACCAGTACGGCGGTTCGGTTGCGGAGACGGCCTACCGGGCGAGCGAGAACCTGCTCGCGCCTTACCGCAAGCCGGACGGCCGCCTCGATCTGGACGGCATCTTCACCGTCAACGAATCCACCACCTTCGGCATGTTGCGCGCGCTGCAGGACGCGGGTTGGGCGGGCAAGGTGACCTTCGTCGGCTTTGACAGTTCCGATTTCCTCGTGAAGGCGCTTCAAAACCGCGAGCTCAACGGCCTGGTGCTCCAGAATCCGTTCCAGATGGGTTACCTGGGCGTGAAGACCCTCATGGCACACCGCCGAGGGGAGAAGGTGCCCAAACGCATCGACACCGGCTCCGCCGTGGCCACGCCCGACAACATGAACGAGCCCGCCACCCAGGCCCTGCTCGAGCCGGACGTGAAGACGTGGTTGAAGGAATAGGATCGAACATGGCTTGCCACGCGTGAGCCACTCGGCCGTAATGTCGGCGGTGATGCACGAACCGCCATTCATCACGAACGTGACACTTCGGAACTACCGGAGCATCGCGCTTGCCCAAGTGGATTTGCGGAGCCTGACCTTTTTGGTCGGCCCGAACGGTTCGGGCAAGAGCAACTTCCTGGACGGCCTGCGCTTCGTCTCAGACTCGCTCGGCACGTCGTTGGATCATGCGCTCCGCGAGCGGGGTTCCATCAAGGAGGTGCGTCGCCGCTCGGGCGGACATCCGAACCACTTCGCGATTCGACTGGGCTTTCGTTTGCCGCGCGGTGAGATGGGCCACTACTCGTTTCGAATCGGCGCCAGACCCTCGGGGGGGTTCGAGGTTCAGCACGAAGAGTGTGTCCTTACGAATCCGGACGCCAGCCTCGGGGAAGCTGGCTACCACGTGCAAAACGGGAGGGTGGTCTCGTGCACCGCGGACGTAGCCCCACCGGCCGTCGCCGATCGGCTCTACTTGGTCGCCGCGGCGGGTCTGCCGGAGTTCCGTCCCATTTATGACGGCCTGTCCAAGCTGGCCTTCTATAATCTCAACCCGAAGGAAATCGCTGCGATGCAGAAGCCAGACGCCGGCGAACTGCTGCTCCGGGACGGCCGCAATTGTGCCAGCGTATTCTCAAAGTTGAACGAGAAGACACGGGCTCAGATCAGCCAGTATCTTTCGCGGATCGTGGACGGCATTTCGGGCGTCGAGGCCCGTTTGCTGGGATCGCAAGAAACCCTGGAATTCCGCCAAACCGTGAGAGGCTCGAAACACCCTTGGCGCTTCTTGGCCGCGAGCATGTCGGACGGCACCTTGCGAGCCTTTGGCATTTTGTTGTCGTTGTTTCAGGCGGCGGATCGAAACGGCCACGCGCCTTTGTTGGTGGGACTCGAGGAACCGGAAATCGCCCTCCACCCTGCCGCAGCAGGAGTCCTGCTCGGTTGTCTTCGGGAAGCGAGCGCATGGACCCAGATTGTCGTCACCAGCCACAGCCCGGACCTGCTGGACGATCCCGCGATCGAAGCGGAATCGCTCCTGGCGGTCGAGAACCAAGACGGAATCACTCGGATCGGCTGCCCTGACCCTGCTGGACGCTCGTCTCTGCGAGACCATCTGTTCACGCCGGGCGAACTCCTTCGCAACAATCAGCTCACCCCGGACCCTGCCAGCCCAACCGATGTCGCGGACGAACGCCAATTACGCTTGTTTGAGTTGGTTTCCTGAGGTGTGGGATGTTTTTGGTGTCGTCCATTGTGGAAGGCCACGGCGAAGTTCAGGCCGTTCCTGTCCTGCTACGCCGGTTAAGGAGTATTCTGGCTCCACACCTCCCACTTAAGGTCAACCCGCCACCGCGGGTGAGGCGCGACCGGTTCATCAGAGATTCGACCGAATTCGCGCGCTACGTGGAGTTGGCTGCTCGCAAAGCGCAGCCGGCAGGCGGCGTCTTGATCCTCCTGGATGCCGAGGACGATTGCCCCGCAATACTGGGCCCCGAATTGCTGAAGCGTGCCCGGTCCGTGCGATCCGACGTGCGCCTCGCCGTGGTTCTGGCTCAGCGCGAGTTCGAGACTTGGTTCTTGGCAGCCGCGGAGTCGCTGGCAGGTAAAGCGGGCCTACCTCAGCCGCTTCAACCGCCACCGCACCCGGAAGAACGGCGTGGCGCGAAAGAGTGGTTGGCCGCACGCCTCCCACACCGGAAGTACATCGAGCCGAAACACCAACCGACCTTCGCTGAGTGCTTCGACATTGAGCAAGCTCGCTCGACGGCATCCTTCGAAAGGCTCTATCGAGAAGTCGCAGCACTGTTTGCGATTCCCCTCACCGTACCCCAGCCCAATGCCGCCAAGTGCCCCTAGCCGCAAAGCATCGCGCCTCCAAATGCGCGGTATCGTGAAGCGCTTCGGTGCCACGACGGCGCTCGCCGGGGTGGACCTCGAGGTGGCCGCGGGCGAAGTGCTGGCCTTGGTCGGGGAAAACGGCGCCGGCAAAAGCACGCTCATGAAGGTCCTCTCCGGCGCCCACCCGCCCGACGCCGGCGAGATGACGCTCGACGGCCAGCGCTTCACACCTCGCCATCCGCTCGCCGCGCGCCGTGCGGGCGTCGCGATGATCTACCAGGAGCTTTCGCTCGCCCCACATCTTACGGTCGAGGACAACATCGTCCTCGGCCTGGAACCGCATCGCTTCGGCTGGGTGGATGGCAAGCGGGTCCGGGCGACGGCACTGGCGGCGCTCCGGCACTTCGACCACCCCGAACTCCGACCCGACCGCTGCGTGGGTGACCTGCCCGTCGCCGCGCAGCAACTCGTCGAGATCGCCCGCGCCCTGGCCAGCGGCTGCCGCCTGCTCGTCCTGGACGAACCCACGAGCAGTCTTACCGCGCGCGACGTGGACCGCCTGTTCGCGTTGATCCGCCAGCTCAAGGCCCAAGGCCTGGCCGTGATCTACATCTCGCACTTCCTCGAGGAGGTGAAAGCGATCGCCGACCGGATTGTGGTCATGCGCGATGGCCAGGCCGTCGGCACCGGGCCAGCGGCCGAACTCGACGCCGCGCGCATCATTGCGCTCATGGTGGGACGCGAAGTGAACGACCTTTACCCGCGGACGCCCCGCCGGCCCGGCGGGCCGGTGCTCGAAATCGAGAACCTCGCCGGCCGCGAGCGCCCCGAGTCCGCATCGTTGACGCTGCAGCGCGGCGAAGTGCTGGGCCTGGCGGGCTTGATGGGCGCCGGGCGGACTGAATTGCTCCGCTGCGTGTTCGGCCTGGAGGCGGTGCGCCGCGGGCGGGTGAAGGTCGGCGCGTTCGTCGGCCCGGCCTCGCCGGCGGTCCGCTGGCGACAGGGTGTGGGATTGCTCAGCGAAGATCGCAAGCAGGAAGGCCTGGCGCTGCCGCTGAGTGTCGCCGACAACGTCACCCTGTCGCGCCTGGACGGTTTCGGGCCGTGGCGGTTGGTGCTGCCGGGGCGCCAGTCGGAGGCGACGCGCGGCTGGATCGAGCGGCTGGGCATTCGCTGTCTTGGCCCGGCACAGCGCACGTCCGATCTTTCGGGCGGCAACCAGCAGAAGGTCGCGTTGGCCCGGCTGCTTCAACACGACGTGGACGTGTTGCTCCTCGACGAACCGACCCGGGGCATCGACGTCGGCGCGAAGGCGACGATTTACCGGCTCATCGATGACCTGGCGGCGGGCGCCAACGGGCACGCGCCCAAGGCGGTGTTAATGGTCAGCAGCTACCTGCCCGAGCTCCTGGGCGTTTGCGACCGGATCGCCGTGATGTGCCGCGGACGGCTCGGGCCCGCGCGACCGGTCGCGGACGTGGACGAGCACTCGCTCATGCGCGAAGCCACGGGTCAGGAGACTGCGTAATGCGGCGTCCGTCCAACCGCGTAGAACGGCCTCGCCTCGGGTCATCATCCCGGCGTGGGCCTTCGCCCGTCTTCGCCTCGGCCTTGCCAAGCCGGGTCGCTTGGCTAGTTTTCTCCCATGCCAGTCAAGACGCTGGAAGTGGCCTTGCAGAACACGCCGTTCCGACCGTTCGCCATTCACCCTGACGGGCGGGTGATCCGCGTCCAGCACCCCGAGCAGGTTCTGATCACGACGAACAAAAGCACGGCCGTTGTAGCTGGAACAGACGACAGCTTGGCCATTCTTGACTTGGACCACATCAGCAGCCTGAGCGTTGCTCCGCGCCGTCGCCGGGCCGCGAGTTAACCTCCTGCCGCGCTTGCCCGCATTGGCCGGAAACGCCGGATAACCCCATTGACTGCCACTTCAAGTACGTCCCCCGGGCCCGCCCGAACCGCGATCGGGAAGCGCTGGCTGAACCGGTTCGGCCCGCTGCTGGCGTTGGTGGGGGTGTACTTGCTGTTCGTCCTGATCGGCCCGGAGAGTTTCCGCTCCGGCCGCAATCTCGAAACCATCGCCCGCCAGACGACCATCGTGGGCCTGGCCGCGTTGGGCATGACCCTGGTGATCATCTCCGGCGGCATCGACCTCGCCGTGGGCTCGGCCGTGGCCCTGGCGACCGTGGTGATTGCGGTGGTGCTGGGCAAGGTGGTGTCGCCGGTGGGCGCGGCGCTCGCGGCCGTCGTGGTTTGCGCGGGTTGCGGTCTGGTCACCGGCTTGTTGACCACGCAACTCCGCGTCGTGCCGTTCATCGTCACGCTCGGGATGATGTTGCTGGTCCGGGGCGCCGCCAAAGGGCTTTCGCACGAGCAAAAGGTCGATGCCCCCGAAACCTGGCTCAACGAACTGCTCGCCTCGCTGCCCGATGAGCGGCGGTGGCTGCTCGTGCCGCCGGGAGTCTGGCTGCTGGTCGCCGCGGCGGTCTTCGCCGCGCTCGCGCTCCGGTACACGCGGCTGGGCCGACACACCTTCGCCATCGGATCGAACGAACTGACCGCGCGGCTCTGCGGGGTGCCGGTCGAGCGCGTGAAGATCTACCTGTACTCGCTGGGCGGGGCCTTCACCGGGCTGGCCGGCGTGATGCAGTTTTCGCGGCTCACGATCGGCGATCCGACGGTGGCGACGGGGCTGGAACTGGACGTCATTGCCGCGGTCGTCATCGGCGGCGGCAGCCTGTCCGGCGGCGAAGGTTCCATCCTCGGCTCGCTGGTCGGCGCCTTGATCATGTCCGTGATCCGCTCCGGTTGCGCGCAGATGCAGATGCCGAACTGGGTGCAGGAGATCATCACCGGAGCGATCATTGTAGCCGCCGTGGCCCTGGACCGCTGGCGCCACCGGCGGGCCTGAGCCGGACTCGGCGACCGGTGCGCCGCGGTCGAGCCGACCGGCGGGTTGGCCGCCCGGAGCCGGGGCAGCGGCGGCGCACCGGATCGGGCGGTTCCGCTGCCGGCGTCCTACCTGCTTACCCACCCCGGGCGGGTGCGGCCCGTCCACGACCATTCTCCGGTCACGAACACTCTCCTTGACAGCCGGGGGCGGCGCGCGAGTTTCGCGGCATGACTTCCTCCCCGACACCGGCTCGCAATGCGCCTTGGCGAGGCAAGGCCTTCCCTCGCGGTTTCACCCTGATCGAACTGCTCGTGGTGATCGCCATCATCGCGATTCTGGCCGGCCTGCTGCTGCCGGCGTTGTCGCGGGCGAAGGTCAAGGCGCAAGGCATCTACTGCCTGAACAATCTCAAAACCATGCAGCTTGCTTGGCACATGTACGCCGACGACAACAACGACTGGGTCCCCGGCAATCTCTGGTCGCAGAAGGGACCGTTCAACTGGGTGTCCGGCTGGCTGGATTTCACCGACAACAATGCGGACAACACCAATGTCCTGTTGCTCCTGGATCCCCAGTACGCGCAGCTCGGCAAATACACCGCCACCGCCGCGGCATACAAATGCCCCGCCGACCGCATCATGGTCCGCAACGGCGGTGTGTCCCGGCCCCGCGTGCGCAGCATCTCGATGAGCGGCTGGATGGGACCCAACGCCCCCGCCTGGAACCCCGGCTACACCACCTTCGCCAAGACGGTGCAAATCGTGAACCCTTCGCCGTCCGATGCGCTCGTCTTCCTCGACGAACGCGAGGACAGCATCGACGACAGCTATTACGCCATCAACATGGACCCGACGGCGTGGGAACTGGTCAACTTTCCCGGCTCGTTCCACAACGGCGCCGGCGGCCTCACCTTCGCCGACGGCCACGCCGAGATTCACAAATGGGTGGACCCGCGGACGGTGCCGCCTTTCCAAAAAGGCAAGAAGCGCGAGTTCACCAGCATGAAGGACAACCGCGACCTCGTCTGGCTCTGGGCCCACGGGACGAGCAAGGTCGGCCGTTGAACCGCGCTCGCCACCGGCAGACCCGTCGCCTAGCCTCGCCGTGGCGTGGCCAATCCGTTTTATCAGACCGGCGAGCAACGGGCCGGCCGGGTGCAGCAATTGTTCGGCACGATCGCGCGGCGGTACGACCTGATCAATGACCTGCAAAGCCTCGGCCTGCATCGGCGCTGGAAACGCCGCCTCGTCCGTCTCGCCCGCCTCCGCCCCGGTGACCGGGCGCTGGACTTGTGCTGTGGCACCGGCGACGTCGCCTTCGCCCTCGCCCAAACCGGCGCCGAGGTCACGGGCCTCGATTTCAGCCCGGCGATGCTGGAGGTGGCGTGCGCCCGGGCCGCGCGTCAGCCCGGCCGGGTGACCTTTCTCCCAGGCGACGCGCTGCACCTGCCGTTTCCCGACAACGCGTTCGACGCCGTCACGATCAGTTATGGCTTGCGGAATCTGGCCGACTTCGCGGCCGGCCTCGCCGAAATGCAGCGGGTCGCCAAGCCGGGCGGGCGCTTGCTAGTGCTCGACTTTGGGCGGCCGGCGAACCGGGTTTGGCGCGGCTGTTACTTCGCCTATCTGCGGTTGGCGGTCCCGGTGTTTGGCCGGCTTTTCGCCGGCAGCGCCGAGGCCTACGCCTACATCCTGGAATCGCTCCGGCATTATCCTGGCCAGCAAGGCGTGGCGGACTTGATGCGTCGGCAGGGACTCGCCGCCGTGGTCACGTACGATCTGCTGGGCGGGGCGATGGGCATCAACGGCGCGGAAAAGCCATGAGCCAAACCGACCGCCCGGCTACTGCGCCGCTTTCGGAACCGGTCCGGGGTTGGGGTGCAAAGGCACTCCCGGACTGGGTCGGGTGCCAGTCTGGTGGTGGCGGGGCGCGGCGCCGCCGCCGCCGCGCCCCACCAACGTAATCAGGACACCGCCCGAAGCTCCGGATCGTTGACTTGCCTTGGCGGCGTCAGCACTCTGCGCCCATGCATCTTCACCCAGCACCGCGGTTCACGACCGACAGGATGATTCGTCGCTTCCGGCAGAGCCGGTTGTCGCTCCTCCTGGGATTCACCTGGCTGGCTTTGGTCAACCCGGCCGCGCGCGCTGACTGGCCGGAGTTTCGCGGGCCGTGGGGAGACGGCCACGTGTCGGCGCCGGGCGATTCGAAGCTCGTCGGCTTCCCGCTTCACTGGAGCGAAACGAACAACGTAAAGTGGAAGACCGAAATCCCCTTTCGTGGCTGGTCCACGCCGGTGGTTCTGGGTGACCAGGTCTGGGTAACCACGGCCACCGAGGAGGGCCACGACTTCTACGCCATCGGACTCGACGCCGCGACCGGGAAGATTCGGTTCAACGAGAAGGTGTTTCACAGCGAGAATCCGGAGCCGCTCGGCAACGGCGCCTCGATGAACTGTTACGCCACGCCGTCGCCGGTGATCGAGCCGGGTCGGGTCTATGTCCACTTCGGCAGCTTCGGGACGGCCTGCCTGGACACGGCCACAGGCAAGGTGCTCTGGAAACGGGACGACCTGCGCTGCCGCCACTACCGGGGTCCATCCTCGTCGCCGGTCCTGTTCGAGAACCTGCTGATCCTGACGATGGACGGCGTGGATTTGCAGTATCACGTCGCCCTCGACAAGCAGACCGGCGAGACCGTCTGGAAAACGAATCGCTCGGTCGCGTGGAACGACGAGAACGTGCCCGGCCAGATGGCGCGCGACGGCGATTTGCGCAAGGCGCACAGCACGCCGTTGATCGTCACTGCCGCCGGCAAGCCGCAGATGATCAGCGCCGGCGCGAAAGCGGCGTACGGCTACGACCCGCGGACCGGGCGCGAGCTCTGGCGCGTGCAGTATCCGGACTGGTCGGTCGCCCCCCGGCCGCTCTTCGACCACGGCCTGGCCTTCATCGTCACCGGGCTGGTGAAAAAGGAAATGTGGGCCGTGAAGACGGACGGCCAGGGCGACGTGACCGACACCGGCGTCGCCTGGAAACTCCGGACGCACGTGGGCAAGTACGCCTCGCCGCTGCTCGTCGATGGCCTGATCTACACGGCGGCCGAAGAGAGTTTCGTCACCTGCGTCGAAGCCGCGACGGGCGACGTGGTCTGGACCGAACGCATCGGCGGCAAGTACGCGGCCTCGCCGATCTACGCCGATGGCCGGCTGTACTTCTTCAGCCAGCAAGGCACGACGACCGTGCTCGAGCCGGGCCGCAGTCTGAAGGTCCTGGCGACGAACACGCTCGACGACGGCTTCATGGCGTCGCCGGCGGCCTCCGGCAAGGCGTTCTACCTGCGGACCAAGACCCACCTGTACCGTATCGAAGCTTCGGGGAACGAAAGCTGAGGCAGCGCCACGGGAGTCGATCTCAAGAGCCAGCCGGGGTAGGGCGCGGCTCGTGCCAGGCCCTGGTTTTCCAGGGCAATTCACGGCCGGGAGTGGGTTCGGCCGAGGCCCCACTTGGGAACGGCCGCGGAGTCACGGAAACGCCGACGCCGAGGTCCCATGAAAAACTCAGGAATCGCCCTCTGAGATTTCCGACTTCCCTGGGTTCCTCATTCCCACTCTGGGAATCTGTGGCTGGGATGGCAGGACTCGGAGGGAACCTCACCTTGGGAGACTGCCTCGCGGCGGATTCGGTTTCGCAGAACCGGCCTGGCTTCAGGCGCGGGGATGCGCCTGGTCATACACCCGTTTGAGCCGCTCGGTGGTCACGTGCGTGTAAACCTGGGTGGTGGCCAGGTGCGCGTGCCCGAGCAGTTCCTGCACACTGCGAAGGTCCGCGCCCGCATCGAGCAGGTGCGTGGCGAAACTGTGCCGCAGCTTGTGCGGCGTCAGGCCCGGATCGAGTCCCGCGGCGGCGAGGTAACGCTTCAAGCGCCATTGCACCGTGCGCGGTTGCACGGGATCGCTTCCCCCGGCGTGCGCCCGGAAAACCGGCTCGCTGCCGGTCGGCGGTGGATCGAGCGTTTTCCAGTACGCGCGAATCGCCTCCAGCGCCGGCGCCCCAATCGGAGCGAGTCGTTCCTTGCGGCCTTTGCCGCGGATGCGCAGCATTTGCTCCGGCCAGTCCAGGTCGTCCACGCGCAACCCGCACACCTCGCTGATCCGCAACCCGCAGGAGTAGATCGTCTCGAGGAGCGCCGCGTCGCGCCAGTGTTCGCTCACCGTCGCGGGCTCGACCGGCGCCCCGCCCTGGCGCCTCCGTTCCAATTCCCGGAGCGGCGCGGTCAGCAACGCCACCGCCTGCTCGGCGGTCAGGAATTTGGGCAACCGCCGCGGTTGGCGGGGCAGCGCGAGCTCGCGGATCGGCGTCTGCGCGACCTCGCCCCGGCGCACGAGAAACCGGAAGAAGGTCCGCAAGGCACTGAAGCGGAGTTGCACGGCGGAGCGGCTGAGCTTCCCGCGGCCCAGAAACCGGAGGTAGGCGCGGAAATCGTCGCGGGCGAGGCCGCGCCAGGACGGCGGTTGGCCGCGCTCCTGGACGTGCCAGCGGGTGAACTCCACCAGCGCCTGCCGGTAATTGCGCTGCGTGTACGGCGAGGCGCCGCGATCCGTCGCCAGGTGGGTCAGGAAGGCGTGGACCTGCTCGCTGTCGGGCTCCGGGCGGATGGGCGTTTCGCTGGCCACGAGCTCAGACTACGCCCCGCCTCGCCCGGTCCACAAACCGGAAGTGGCAGTCTGGGGTTGCGGATCGAAACACGATGCCGGTTGACCAGCGGCGCCCGGCCCCGCGTGGACGCGGTTTGGGATTCCCCCGGACGTCGAATCGGAGTCGTCCGGCCAAAGCAATACGTGGCGCGCAACCTGCTAAACTGGGAAGTCCAACATGCACGTTCGTGCGGCCCAAACGAGACGTTGACCCATGGAAGCCTTCACCAAGGGGTGGCTTGGCCCGGTTGTTTTGGCGGCACTGCTGTCGGGACCGGCGATTGCCGCCATTCCTGCACCAACGGCGGCGGCAGCGGCCCTGGCCGGGACGACGCCACGTCCACCGGCCCGCCATGTACTCGATTCCGTCCGGGTCAACGATGTGGCGGCCGTGAGGGAAGATCTGGACCGGCGGGGTAGCCGCGCCGCGCGAGCCGAGCAGGCCGGATGGTTGTTGCCGGCGGCGGCCGAGGCGGGACGACTGGAGATTGTAAACCTGCTGCTCGAAGCAGGCGCCGCCCCCGACGCCTTGAGCGACTTCTCCGGCGGGATCCCCCAGACCGCCTTGGAATTGGCAGCGCGGGGTGGCCATGTGGCGGTTTGCCGTCGGCTGCTGGACGCCGGCGCTGACCCAAACGCACCCACCGTGCCCCCGCGTATTCCAGCGCTGATGGCTGCGCTTCCCGGGCCAGGGCGGACGTCCGACACGGCGCAGTTGCTGATCGAGCGCGGGGCCGACCCCTTCGTTTCCGACCGGCACGGCAACTCGGCGTTTCGCCAGGCCTTGAACTACCGCCTCGAGAATCTCGCCTTGTTGATGCTCGCCAGCACGAACGCCGCGCCTTACCTCGCCACGAACGGCCCGGCGCTCCTGAACCAGGCGGTGGCCGCGGGTCTGGCCGGTGTCGCCGAGAAGCTCCTGAATCGGGGAGTGAATCCGAACGCGCTGAATGCTACCGGCGTTGCCCCGCTGCAACTCCTCGCCTTGGGTGCCATGCCCGGCGGCTATGGGGTGTCCCTTTCAGCCGATAAGCGGGCAAGGCTGCGCCAGGCCCTCGTTGGGGCCGGCGCGCGAACCGATGCCTTCGCCGCCACGGCCTTCAACGACACCAACGCCGCCCAAGCGCTGATCTCTACCAACCCCGCGTGTGCGCAGAACCGCGACGCCGCGGGCCGCACGCCCTTGCACTGGGCGGTGTTGTGCGACTCGGCGGCCTGGCTCGATTTCTGGTTGGCGCACGGCGCGGCGCCCGACGCCACGAACACCGCGGGCCGCACGGCTCTGCATCTCGCGGTCGAGGCGGGCCAGGCCTCGCTCGTGGATCACCTGTTGTTGGCCGGCGCCAACCCCGGCCTCCGCGACACCAACAACCTCACGGCGCTTGACCTCGCCACGGCCCAAAACCACGCCGAAATCGCGGGCCGGCTTTTGAAGGCCGCCGGCGTCAGCCTGTCCAATGGGCGCGGCCCCACACTGCCCTTGCACCGCGCCATCACCGCCAACAACTCGAATCGGTTCGCGACCGCACTGGCGATGACCGCAGATCTGAACGCGCCGGATGAACTCGGGCTCACCCCGCTGCATCTGGCAGTCCGGAAAGGTCATTTGCCGTTCATGCTCGCGTTGTTGCGGGCCGGGGCGGATGTCAATGCAATCGACACGGACGGCAACACGCCGTTGCACACGTTCCTTTTCCGCCGGCCCAACGAGTTCCATCCGCTGCCCCCGGGGTGGCTCGATCGCGCCAAGGGTCTGCCGATGGTACAGAGTCTCCTTCCTGGCTGGGCCAACCGGCCGCCTCCCTCGCCACGCCTCCAGGTCGTCCGCGTGCTGCTGGCCTACGACGCCGACCCCAATCGGACCAACCGCACGGGCGTGAGTTCCGCCCAACTCGCGGCCCGAAACGTGGAGCAGGAGGGAAGTGAGGAGTCGATCGCACTCGCGGTGGCGCTGCGGAAGGCCGGCGGCAACCTGGATGCGCTGGATGAACAGGGCGAGGCCGCAATCCATCGCGCGGCACGGCAACTCCAGGATAGCAAGCTGCCGGCGCTGCTTCGTGCCGGCGCCAGCCCAAATGCCCGGGACGCGCGCAGACGCACTCCGCTGCATATCGCCGTGGAAAACGTCTTCGACTGGATCGACGATCCGGCGAGCGGTTACGTCATTCCGGTGAAGGCGCTCCTGGCAGCCGGGGCCGATCCCAACGCGCAGGACAACGAGGGGCTGACGCCGTTGCACGCCTTGATCCTCTCGCCCCAGGATGGCACCAGCGAAGCGTGCGCAGCCTTGCTCCGGGCGGGCGCGGATCCCGATCGGCGGGATCGCCAGGGTCGGACGCCGCTGCATCTGCTCCTGGGCCGGGGCTGGATGAACGGCGATCGCGAGGCGGTGTTGAATCAACTCCTGGCAGCGGGTGCCGATCGCAATGCTGTGGATGCCGACGGCCGCACCCCTCTGCATTACGCCGGTGCCTTGGGTTCGGTGCCGACGGGCTCTCTGGATGCCGGCGTTCGGCTCGATCAGCAGGATCGAGCGGGCGACACTGCGCTGCATGTGGCCGCCCGAGCGGGGAACGGAGATTGTTACGCTGCCCTGCGCGCCGCCGGGGCTTGCGCCGACCTCACCAATCATGCGGGGGAAACACCTTTATTGTTGCTCGCGCAGCATGCGTCAATCTCACCGCCAGCGGATGATGACTTGATGTCGCTCACTTGGAAGGACGACACCGCGAGAATCGACCGTCTGCTCACCCTCGAACCGCGACTGGTCAAACTCCCAAACCGGCGACTCAATTCCCCGGTGCTTGAAGCCGCGTTGGCTGGCAAGACCAACGTGATCGCCGTCCTCCTGCAGCACGGTGCCGGATGGGATGTGCTTTCGGCCGCCCTTCTGAAACGCGAGGGGATCCTCCGCGAGCTGCTCGCACGCGAACCGGGCCAGGTCACGAACCAACTCTACGGCTCACCGTTGCTACAACTCGTCGCGCGCTCCGGAAGCACCGGCGCGGTGATGGCTGTACTCAGTGCGGGCGCAGACATCAATGCCTGGGCGAACGATGGTGCCACCGCGTGGGGCGTAGCCAGCCGGGTCACGAACACCGCTGTGACGAGTCTGCTCCGGGATCGAGGGATCCAACCGAGCCTCTTCGACGCCATTGCATTGGGCGATGCCGACCGGACGCTTCGAATGCTCCGCGACGCCCCCACACTGGCCACGCAGATCAACCGCCTCGGCGTGTCGGCAGCGCACGCTGCCGTGGCTCAGGGGTCTGATGACACCCTCGAAGCCATGCTTCGAAACGGTCTGCCCCCCGAATTCACTGCCGCCGGAGGTCTGACACTGCTCGATGTAGCCGCGATTTGGAACCGGGCCGGCTGCGCCCAGCGGTTGCTGCAGCATGGCGCCGAGGTTGAGGCCTTCGACCACGCGGGTTTGACGCCGCTGCACTGGGCCGCCCGCGAATGCTCCATCGAGGTCGCCCGGGTGCTGCTGGCCGCCGGTGCTTCGCCGTCCCGCCGAACCCGCAACATCGTGATCCGGCAATCCGGCCGCGAGCGCGACGAGTTCACACCCTTGCACGAAGCCGCCTCAGCGGGTGTTCCGCGCATGGTCGAGTTGCTCGTTCAAGCCGGCGCGGACCTCAACGATCCCGATGGCGAGGGACGGACGGCGTGGGATTTGGCCCAACGGATCGGGTATCGTTCCGGTGGCATCGGCCCCGCCCGCCTTGCGCAGGTCGGCCCTTTGGTGTTGCTCGATACCCACCTGCACGTCCGGCCGACAGTCGAACGTGCGCAAGAGCGCCGTGAGACGATTGCCCTGATCGAGTCCTTGGGCGGCATGCCCAGCCAGGGGCAGCGGTCCAAAGCCGTTCCGGGAACGCGCTGAGCGTGCGGTCACCCTCGCTTTCTGCTTGTTCGGTTCGCCTCGAAACCGAGAATCCCCCGCCATGCGCAAGTTTACTTCTGCCGTCGCTGCGGCGCTGCTCGCCGCCCTCGTGTTGCCAGGAATCACCGCCGACGAAGCCCGCCTGCTCCGCTTCCCCGCCATTCACGGCGATCAGCTCGTGTTCGGTTACGCCGGCGATTTGTACACGGTGAACGCCCACGGCGGCGTGGCCCGTCAGCTCACCACCGACCCGAACGGGTACGAGATGTTCCCGCGCTTTTCGCCCGACGGGAAGTGGATCGCCTTCACCGGTCAGTACGACGGCAACACCGAGGTCTATGTCATGCCGGCGGACGGCGGCGAGCCACGGCGGCTGACTTACACCGCGACGCTCGAACGCGACGATGTCTCGGACCGGATGGGGCCGAACAACATCGTGATGACCTGGCGCGACAACGAAACCATCATCTATCGCTCGCGCCGGACGCAATGGAACCCGTTCAAGGGCGAGCTGACGCTGGCGAAGCTCGGCGGCGGCATTCCAGAGACGTTGCCGTTGCCGCGCGGCGGCTGGTGCAGCTTCTCTCCGGACGGCAAGCAACTCGCTTACAACCGGGTCTTCCGCGAGTTCCGCACCTGGAAGCGCTATGTCGGTGGCCAGGCGGACGACATCTGGATTTACGACTTTGCCACCAAAGAAACTACGCGGATCACCGACAATCCGGCGCAGGACATGTTTCCCATGTGGCGCGGCGACCGGATTTACTTCGTGTCCGAGCGCGACGAGAACCGCCAGGCGAACTTGTTCGTCTATGATTTTCCCACGAAACAGATCCGCCAGCTCACGCACTTCACCGAGTTCGCCGTGAAGTTCCCGTCACTCGGCGACGATGCGATCGTCTTCGAGAACGGCGGGTTCATCTATCGCTTCGATTTCGCCACGGAAGCGGCCACGCGCGTGCCGGTCGAAATCCACGAGGACCTGGCCATCGGTCGCGGTGGTCTGAAGGACGTCAGCAAGGAAACCACCAGTTTTGACCTCGCTCCGGATGGCAGCCGGGCGGTGCTCGGCGCGCGCGGCGACGTCTTCACGGTGCCGGCCAAACACGGCCCGACGCGCAACCTGACCCAGACGCCGGGCGTCCATGAGCGCAACGCCACGTGGTCGCCGGACGGCAAATCGATCGCCTACGTCAGCGACCAGTCGGGCGAAACAGAGGTTTGGATCCGCACGCAGGATGGCCTGGGCGACCCGATCCAGCTCACGACCGGCGCGGACACCTACAAGTACGACCTCCTCTGGTCCCCCGACTCGCAGCGCGTCGCCTGGAACGACAAGAAAAACCGGCTCCAGTTCGTCGAGGTGGCCTCCAAGGCAGTCACGCTCGTGGCGCAATCGCAGGCTTGGGAGATCCGCGACTTCGCCTGGTCGCCCGATAGCCAATGGATCGCCTTCACCCAGCCGGAGCCGCGACGGTTCCCGAACATTTACGTCTATTCATTGGCGTCGAAGGAGAGTGTCCAGGTCACGGACGGATGGTTCAACGTCGGCGGGCCGGTCTTCAGCAGCGATGGCAAGTACCTGTTCTTCGTCTCGGACCGTACGTTCAATCCCGAGTATGGCCGGACCGAATGGAACCACATCTACACGGACATGCAGCGGATCTACCTGGTGACCCTCGCCAAGGACACCCGGTCGCCGTTTGCTCCGAAGTCCGACGAGGTCAAGTTGAAGGACGAAAAGAAGGAGACCGACAAGCCCAAGGACACGCCCCCGGACGTGACGGCCGCCGAGAAGGAATCCAAGCCCGACGAAGCGAAGCCGGATGAGAAGAAGGAGCCCAAGAAGGAGGGCGACAAGAAGGAAGACAAGAAGGTGGTCGTGAAAGTGGACGCCGACGGGATCCAGCAGCGCATCGCCGTCGTTCCCGGACCGGCTTCGAACTATGGCAATCTGACCTCGGTCGGCGACAAACTCTATTACCAGCGCAAAGGCAAGCTGGTGCTCTATGACTTCGAGAAAGAGAAGGAAACCGAGTTGGGAGACTTCGCCGGCTATGTGGTCTCGAACGATGGCAAGAAGATGCTGGTGAAGGTCGGCGGCGATTTCGCCATCGTGGACCTGCCGACAGCCAAGCTCGACGTGGGGGACAAGAAACTGAGCCTGGCGGATCTCAAAGTGCACCTGGATCGCCAGGCCGAGTGGGACCAGATCTACGCCGAGTGCTGGCGGCAGATGCGGGATTTCTATTTTGCCCCGAACCTCTCGGGCGTCGATTGGCCTGCGATTCGGAAGCGGTACGAGCCGTTGCTGGCCCACGTCCGCCACCGCGCCGACCTCACGTACATCATCGGCGAGCTGATCGGCGAACTGAGCACCGGACACACCTACGTGGGCGGCGGCGATTACCCGAAACCGGAGCGCATTCCGCAGGGCCTGCTGGGCGCACAGATCGCCCGCGACGCCAGCGGCTACTATCGCGTCACGCACATCTTGAAAGGGCAAAACTGGGATCCGAAATACCGCTCGCCGCTGACCGAGATCGGCGTGAATGTTCGGGAAGGCGACTTCATCCTGGCGGTGAATGGCAGGCCCACGAAGGACATGCCCGACTTCTACGCGGCGCTCGTGGGGACGGCCGACAAACAGGTTGTGCTGCGTGTCAACGGCGAACCCAGGGAGGAGGGGGCCCACAACGAGACGGTCATTCCGACGGCGGACGAAACCGACTTGTACTACCTGAACTGGGTCCTCGGCAACATCGAGCGGGTCGCGAAAGCGACCGACGGCAAGGTCGGCTATGTCCACGTGCCGGACATGGGCGTGCCGGGTCTGAACGAGTTCAGCAAGTTCTACTATCCCCAGCTCCACAAGGAGGCGCTGATCGTGGACTGCCGCGGCAACGGCGGCGGCAACGTGTCGCCGCAGATCATCGAACGGCTGCGCCGCGAGCCAGCCATGTGGACGATCGCCCGCAACGGGGCGGTGAACATCGATCCCTCCGGCCAGGTGCTCGGGCCGAAGGTGTTGTTGATCGATCAATTCAGCGCCAGCGATGGGGACATCGTCGCCTACCGGTTCCGCGTCCATCACCTGGGGCCGATCATTGGCGAGCGGTCCTGGGGCGGCGTGGTGGGGATTCGCGGCACGCTGCCGCTGCTCGATGGCGGTTATCTGAACAAGCCGGAGTTCAGCCGCTTCGATCTCGACGCGAAGGAGTGGATCATGGAAGGCCACGGGGTCGATCCCGATATCGTGGTGGACAACGACCCGGCCCACGAGTTTGCGGGCATCGACGATCAACTCGACCGCGCCATCGCCGAAATCCAGGCGGCGATGGTCCGGCAACCGGTGCGCGTTCCCGTCCCGCCGCCCTATCCGGACAAGAGCAAATAGGAGCAGGAATCAAAGCCTTCACGGACCGGAGCCGCGCACCGCAACCGGGGAGAAGCGCGCTGCTTTCGGCCGGCAGGATGCAGGTCGATCGTGGCGTCGCCCTCATCCCTCACCTCCTCCCTCAGGAGAGGGAACCAACGGTCGAGGCGTGGGCCAGAGTCACTGAACGGTCAACGATTTCGATGTCGAGACTGCCGCCGTCCAGATAGTACGCCGTCGTCACGCTTCACAGGGAGCTTGCAGCGAACGTAGCCGAGCGTGTACGCGCGCGAGTGCGTATGGCGCCGAAGGACGAAAGCACCGGTAGATCGCGGGACTGACGACGAGCAAGGCAAGGCCGAAGAGGACGCGCCGCTTGGCCAGCCGGGAGCCAACTGCCCGGCGGACGCAAGCCCGTGAATCCGGACCGGCGACGGGCCGTCGTTCATCAGCAATCCCGCAAGTGAACCTCCGATCGGCGCCGGTCAAAGCCGCCGGGTCGGAGCCAGAAGAGGCTTGTTGATGCCCGCCGGCTTTCTATCTTCGGCTCCGTCAGCAACAGCGAACACACAACGTGCGCCGGTTATGGAGCAACAACTCAAAGCCATCGATCAGATCAAGAGCTCGGTCATCGACTTGTGCATCAAGTTTGGCCCCAAATTCCTGACCGCCGCGCTGATCGTGGTCGCCGGGGTCTTCGTCGCCCGCTGGTTCGGTGGCGTGCTTCAGAAGTGGCTGCGCCGGATCGAACTCGACCCGCCGGTGCGCCAGCTTTTGGTGCGCCTCCTGCGCGCGGTGGTGCTGGCGCTGTTCCTCATCCTGGCCCTGCAGAATCTCGGCGTGGAACTGCTGCCACTCATCGCCGGCCTGGGCGTGGCCGGGGCCGGCATCGCCCTGGCCATGCAGGGCGTGCTGGGTAATCTCGTGGCCGGGTTGACCATCATCTTCACCCGGCCGTTCCGCGTCGGAGAATACGTAGCCATGCTCGGCGTCGAAGGCCGCGTCGAGAGCATCGACCTGTTCTCCACGAAGCTCAGCCATTACGACCTGTCGCAGGTGGTCGTGCCCAACCGCAAGATCGTGGGCGAGGTGCTCCACAATTATGGCAAGATCCGGCAGCTCGACCTCAAGGTGGGCGTGGCCTACAGCTCCGACCTCAACCAGGTGCTCGCCGTCGTCAACGAGGTCCTGCGCGAGAGCCCGCTCACGCTCAAGGATCCGGCGCCGGTGATCGGCGTCAACCTGCTGGCCGATTCCTCGATCATCGTGGCCGTGAAACCCTGGGTGAACGTGCCGGATTACGTGCCCGCCACCGCCGGGATTTACCAGGCGATCGTGGCCCGCTTCCGCGAACGGCACATCGAGATTCCCTTTCCCCAACGGGCGGTGCGCGTGTTGTCGGCGGCGGCCTGAAAGTACGGCTCACGCCGGCGCCACGACCGGCATCAGGACGGTGAACGTGGTGCCTTTGCCGACCACGGACTCGACGCGCAGGCCGTGTCCCATTTCCTGCGCGAATTCGTGCACCATGAAGAGTCCGAGCCCGCGCCCCGGCCGCGAGGACAGCGCCTTCGT
Organism: uncultured bacterium; assembly: GCA_963735925.1. GTDB lineage: Bacteria > Verrucomicrobiota > Verrucomicrobiia > Limisphaerales > J093 > DSVZ01. The sequence goes on along the minus strand of CAVTMT010000010.1, from coordinate 557,957 downwards.
GGTGAAGAACGGTTCGAAGATGCGCGGGAGCACGTCGGGCGGGATCCCGCTGCCGCCATCGCGCACGGCGACGAAGCCGTACGCCGGGGCCGCCTGCGGCGGCAGCACCAGGTCGGGCGGCAGGACCTCCAGCCGCCCGGTGGTCACTTCGATCCGGCCCCGTCCGTCCATGGCGTCCGCCGCGTTGAAGATCAGGTTCAGCAACATCTGCTGCACGAGGTCCGCGGCCGCGCGCACCGGCGGCAGGTCGGGCGCGAGCTGGCTGCGCACCGTGACCTCCCGTCGGAAGCGGTCGCTCAACAACCGGAGCGTGTTCGTGACCACCTGATTGAGGTCGGAAGGCTTCACCTGCCGTTCGGTCGCGGTGCCGAAACCCAGCATGGACCGCACCACGTCGCTCGCCTGGTCCACCATCGTCAGGATGCGCGACACGCGGGTGAGCACCTTGTCGCGATCGGCCGGATTGGCGGCGATGATCTGGGCGGAGCCTTTGACGATGGAGAGGATGTTGTTGAAATCGTGGGCGATGCCCGCCGCGAGCGTGCCCAGCGCCGTCATCTTCTGGCTGTGCGCCAACGCGGCGGTGGCGCGCTGCAACGCCTGCGTCCGCTCCTCGACCTGGCGGCCCACGTCGGCGTAACTCCGGCGCAGACGCAGATGGCGGTTGAGCGCGAATCCGGCCGCCACGACCGCCAGCCCGAGCCCGAACAGACCGGACCACACGACGCGCAGGTCGCGGTACCACGGCACCGCGACGCGGAAGCCGAACGATGGCGGTTTCAATTCGACGTTCCAGTTCCGGTCCATCGCGCGCACCTCCACGCGGTGCCGGCCCTGGGTGAGGCCGCGCAGCCGGAGGGTGTTCGCCGGCGCGTAACCGGACCACTCGCCTTCATCGAGCCGATGGGAGAACACCAGCCGGTTCGGGGGCGTGAAGTCCCAGCGGTCGCGCGCGATGAAGCTCAGCACCCCCGTGCCTTCCCCGGTGGCGCTGCCCTGTTGTTCCCACTCGATGGCCAGGGTCCGCGGCGGCTCGAAGTCCGCCCGCGGCATGTACTGGCTCAAGCCGCGCCCGGTGCCGACCCAGAGCCGGCGTTGGCGATCCTCGAGCAGGGCATGCGCGGCGACATCCGGCAGCCCTTCGCTCTCCCCCACGCCCAGCCACGCGCCGCGATAGAACCGGTGCAGACCATTGTTCGCCGCGACCCACACGCTGCCGTCGCTGCCGGGCAGCATGGCGTTGGCGCGATCCAGCGCCGTGTGGACGGTGCTCCACCGTTTGCCGTCGAATTCCAGCACCCGGCCGAGTCCCGCGCACCAGATCCGGCCGTCCTCCAACTCCAGCCAGCACAGCGCGCCGTCGTCCACGTACCCGTCGCTGCTGCCGAAGAATTGCCAGCGGCCGTCGCGCCACCAGGCCGGGCCGGCGCTGGTGCCCAGCCACCAATCCCCGTTCCGGGCGCGTTCAAGGAAGAAAATCTCTCCCCCCGTCGCCGGCAGCGCGGGACCGTTCGTCCAGGCCGAGAACTGCCGGCCATCGAACCGCTCGCAGCGCGGCGGATCGCCCGGCGCCGCTTCGCGCCGCGTCAGCACGCGCAACCCGTCGCCCTCGTCCCGGCCGAGCACGCGCAGCACCGCGCGGCCCGCCGGATGCGCCTGCTCCGCGAACTGTCCCGACGCCGGATCGAACCGCCACAGACCATCGCCGGCGGTCAGGTACAGCGCGCCATCGGCGAGCGCGAAGAGACCGTCCTTGGGCTGGAAGACCGGTTCCAGGCCGGCCGGCCAGGCGTGTGTCTCCCATCGACTCTCCCGGAAACCGAAGAGCCCCGCTTCGGCCGCGACCCACAGCGCTCCGCCGGCGTCCTCCGCGAGGCCTTGCACCAGGCCGGGGGCGGTGATGGGCAGCGCGGGCGAACGCCACGCGGAGGGCGCGCGCCGCAGCAACCCCTCGCGCATGGCCAGCCAGAAAACGCCGCGCGGTTGCACCGCCACGTCCAGGACCTGGCCGGGCGGAAACGGCGGCGTCACCGCGACGACCCGGTTCGATTCGAAACGCAGGAGCTGGTTCAACGTGACGCCCCAAAACGCGGCGGCCTCGGGATCGCGCCACGCGAAGCGCAGGCTTTCGTCCGGCACACCCCGCGCCAGCCACTGCAGTCCATCGAAATACACAAACACCGTGCGGCCGGCGTTGACCGGCTCGGCGATCAAGGTCAGACCGCCGGCCTCGTCCTCGAACGGGCGATGGGGGTTGACCACCCTGAGCGACGTCGGGATTTCGTGCCGCGTCCAGGCCGACGCCGGGACGAGCTGGCGCACCGGCCCGGCAAACCGGGCCAAACCATGCTGCGCGGTCAGCCACAGCCCGCCGTTCGCGGCCGGCGCGAGGTCCAGGAAGCGCCCCAGCCCCAGCTCGTCGGCGCGCTTCAACACGCGGAAGTTCTGATCGACCGAGCGGAATTGCACCAACCGGTCGGGCAACAACATCAGCACGCGGTCCTCCTCGGCCGGGAGGATGCCGGGCGAACGGCCGGCGCGCAGTTGGTTCCATTCGGTCACGGTCAGCCAGTTCGTCAGCGGATACGCGACCCACTCGTTGTCCACAAACCCGAGCAATCCGTTCTCGTACACCGCCCAGACCCGGCCCGCGCGACTTTGATAGACGCGGTAGATGCGCTCCGCCGGCGTGGGAATATGCTGGATCACATAACCGTCCAGCATGCTGATGGCGTTCACCTCGCCGTGCTTCACCCAGACGGTACCCCGTGGGCTGACGGTAACCGCCGTGCTCAACGATTCGCTCAGGCCATCGGCGGCCTTGTACAACCGCCACTGGTCCGCCGCGCCCGTCACGGCCAGCCCCACCAACGCGGCGAGCGCCCCACACCACCGCCGCCACGCCGCCTTCGCCGGCCGGCGCCGACGCCACCCGCTGTCCGATGGTTCACTCATGACGACGGCCCACAACCGCGTCGCGGGCCGAAAAGTCTGCACGTGCCATGCGCGAGTACATACCATCCGGCGACCCGCACACTCCAGCCCCAAGCTACGGAGCGGGCAGTCGGGCGCGCGGCTTCGCAAATCCTGCACCCCTCGCGCAAGCCGGTTGTGGTTCGGACGAATCTCATGCAGGCTCGTGCCCGTTCACACATGAAACGCATTCTCGAACTCAGCGTGGCGGTCTGGAGCCTGGGCATTGCCGCCGTTGCCGGCCTCGCCGAAACTCCTGCCGCCTTGCCCCGCAGCACGCCGGAAGCGCAAGGCATCGCCTCGGCCGCCATCCTCGACTTTGTCGAAGCCGCCGACCGGGAAATCGATGCGCTCCACAGCTTCATGCTGGTCCGTCACGGGCAGGTCGTGGCCGAAGGGTGGTGGGCGCCGTACGCCGCCCAAAGCCCGCACGAGCTGTATTCGCTGAGCAAGAGTTTCACTTCCACCGCCGTCGGCCTCGCGGTCGCCGAGGGCAAGCTGAGTCTGGACGACACGATTCTCTCCGTTTTCCCCGACGATGCCCCGGCCGATCCGAGCACGCACCTCAAGGAAATGCGCATCCGCGACCTGCTGCGCATGTCCACCGGCCACGAGCAGGAGCCGCCGACCGGCAAAGACCAGGTTTGCCCGAAGGCCTTTCTCGCCCAGCCGGTGCCGTTCAAACCGGGCACGCGGTTCCTCTACAACACGGCGGCGACCTTCATGCTCTCGGCGATCGTGCAGAAGACGACCGGGCAGACCGTGCTCGATTATCTGAAACCGCGTTTGTTCGCGCCCCTGGGTATTGCCGACCCGACGTGGGAAACCAACTTCCAGGGCATCTCGCTGGGCGGTTACGGGCTGAGCGTGCGTACCGAGGACATCGCCCGCTTCGGCCAGCTCTACCTCCAGAAGGGTCAATGGCAGGGAAAGCAGCTCCTGCCCGCGGCGTGGGTCGAGACGGCGACCGCCTTGCAGACCGCCAACGGCAGCAACCCGAAGAGCGACTGGGACCAGGGCTACGGCTACCAGTTCTGGCGCTGCCGGCACAACGCCTACCGCGGCGACGGCGCGTTCGGGCAGTATTGCCTCGTCATGCCCGAGCAGGACGCGGTGATCGCGATCACTAGCGGCGTGCGCGACATGCAGGCGGTGTTGAACTTGGTTTGGGACAAGCTCCTGCCGGCGATGCGTCCCGACCCCCTGGCCGAAGAGCCCACCACGGAAGAGAAGCTCACCCGGCGCCTGGCCAGCTTGGCTCTCCGCCCGCCCACGGCCGCGGTGGTGTCGCCGGTTTTGGCCCGGGTCGGGGGCAAGACGTTCAAATTCCCGGCCAACGAGCGGGGACTGGATTCGTTGCGCCTCGAGCCCGGTCCCGATGCGGGGGACCTGACGGTGGTGGCGCAGACCGGCGGCCGGGAAGTCCGGCTGATCTGCGGTGCCGGCAAGTGGGTGAAAGGCCGGTTCGCCTTGCCGACCGGTGGCGATCGTCCGGTGGCGGCGAGCGGCGCCTGGGTGGCGGAAGACACATACGAGGCCAAGGTGTGCTTCTACGAAACGCCGTTCATCCTCACCGTGAAACTGCGCTTCGCGGGCGATCAGCTCTTCCACGACTCCGAACTCAACGTCGCCTTCGGTCCGACGAAGCAACCGCAACTGGTGGGGCGGGCGAAGTAGGCGAACTGCGATTGGCGGTTCGTGCGCCGTTACGGCTTGAAGCCGCCTGCCGGCGAAGGATTGGCGGGCGGCGCATTCGTCACGACCCAACGTCCCTGTTCTTGCAGCTTCTGGGGATTGTAGCCCGTCACCCACCGGCACTCGCTGACGATGCCGTGGTCGTCGAATTCCACGATGAGATCGGCTTGCTTCCGCACCTCGATATCGCCACCGGCCGCCGTGGTGCTTCCCGCCGCGATCACGATGACATCCCACATCACCCGCTCGGTGTGGTAGCGGTAGCGGTGTTCGTCGGCCGAGACTTCGTCGGGCTCGCCCAGCTTCAACAACACTTGTTCGCGCGTGGTCTGGCCCACGGCCAGCGCGGAGCCGCTCCCGGCACTCACATTTCTCCGGGCGGCCGGGTCGGCGCGATTCGACGGGATCGGGACCACGAGGCAGCCGCTTCCGACCAGGAGGAGGAGCAACGCCGCCGACATCAGCCAGGCGGTCGGCTCGGAAGCGGGGAGAGAGCCGCGGACTGGCGGGCTGGCCGGGTTGAACGGCGTCCATGCCGGCGCGGGAGACGGGCTCACGTCAACGGACCTCCACCAGCGAGTGGCGTTGCAGCCGCGACTGGTCGTCGAACACCAGCACCAGGCTGAACTTCAAATCCAGCCAGTTGGTGGCGCCCGCCTCGCGCAAATAGTAGCCGTGACTGTGCTCCTCCTGGCCCAGGCGGTAAGTCAAGATGCGCCCGGACTCGAGCGCGGCCGAGGGCTGGCCCAACCGGAGGACGACCATCTCCTTACTCGTCTGGCCGTCTTGCAAGAAGTCCAGCAGTCGAGGGTCCGGAGCCGGTCGCGGCGGCGTGGTGCAGCCCACCAACAGGCCTGCCAGCACCCAGCCGCACCAAGCCAGGCGAGCGCGCCCGGCGATCCAACGCCACAGGCGCGCGTTCACAGATTTCCTTCCCGCCGAGCAGAGTGCGCGGCACGTGTTGACTCCGTGCGGCCATGCCAGCACCGCACGACCACAACCAGGAGGTGGAGGGGTTTCACGGTTCGGCAGTTCGTTGCCGAGGCAGGTCCACCGGCATCCGCCGTGCGGTGGCCGCGAAGCCTGGCGGCTGCTCCTGATTTGCCCGCCACTTCTCGGCCACACCCGCGTTGGCAAGACCACGGCACGGGCGGCGACGCCGAAGCGAGAGCAACTCTGGCGATCTGGTTGGCATGGGCGGCAGCGATGTCTCTACCACCCCGCGGCTCGGAAGGCGATGATTTTTTGGCGGCGGCTGTCTCCGTCGGGACTGCGTCTCTTCGCCGGAAGACGTCGCGCCTCGGGTACCGCGCGGCACCGAGTCCGGACTCCCTCGACCGAGTCGCCGTCCCGCCCATCTCGCCGCGCACGTCGGGCCCGAAGCCCGCGGTATGGGCAACGCAGTCCTACTTGCCCATCAAATGCTCGAGCACGAGTTGGTCGAGCGCCGCGTAATTGCGATCGGCGATCAGCGCTTGCGCTTCCGCCTCCGGGAATGTGCGCGCCTTCTCGACCAGGCGCAGGAACGTGCGGCGGCTGTTCTCGAGGTGCGCCGTCCAGTGCTCGACCTTCGTGGTGCGGAAGGGATGCACATCGAACGCCACGTACTCGCCCCTGCTGCCATACTGGTTCCGCTCCAGCGCGCGGACCTGGTTGAAGGCCACCCGCAGGTTCGCCGACCCGAACGGCTTGTCCTGGTCGAACTTGAGCCCGTTCTGGTCGTTGAGGTGGAGCGACCACAACTTGCCGAACGCGCAGGCGAAATCGATTTCGTCCGAGGGGTCGAGCCCCGCCAGCAACGCGTGCGCGGACTCGATCAGGCAACCCACGCGTTTCGGGTCGGCGGTGAGGTTCGACAGCGCCAGGGCGTGGCCGATGGTGGGAATGTACGCGTGGTCCATCGGCTCGTTCGGCTTCGGCTCGATGGCGATCCGCACCCGCTTGTCGTGCGCGAGCATCTTGTCGATGGCGGCGACCAGGTAGTCGAAGCAGCGACGCGCGTTCTTGCTCTCGCGGATGTAGCTGCCTTCGCGCGCCAGCCAGAGCACGATCAGGTCGCAGTCCAGATGGTTCGCGATGTCGATGCAGCGCAGCGAGCGCTCGATGGCGTACTTGCGGCACTTGGGATCGTTGCTGGTGTAGCCGCCGTCGATCGTGCGCGGGTCGAACCAGAGGCGCGGCGCCACGATCTCGGCGACGACGCCGGCATCGGCGAGCTTCTTCTTCAATTCCTTGGCCTCGGCCTTGAGCTGGGCGTCGGACTTGCTGTCCACGTCGGGCACGGCGTCGTCGTCGTGGAACATCATGGCGTCGAAGCCGAGTTCCTTGAGCTTCCCGAGTTTCCAATCGAACGACTGGACGGGGCGCGTGGGCGGGCCGTACGGATCCTGGCCCTCGCTGAGGTTCCACGGACCGAAGCAGAATTTGTAAGCGTTTTTCTTTGCCATAGGACGTTGGCGGGAAGGGTAGGAAGCAGCCGGGCTTTGGCGAGCAAAAAGGACCGCCGCGCCCGGGTCTTCCGGCTTTGGCGCACGGGATGGTCCGGTCGAGGACTTTGCAGGACACCGTGCGCCCCGCCGCGGGCGGTCGCTGCCCCGCTGCCGCGGCCAGGCAGCCGGTTGATGCCGGCCCGCCGTGTTCTCCTTGCGCTTCCCGGTTTCCGGGGAACAATTCGCCCTTCCGGACCGGCGCTGGAATCGCGATCGGCGGCGGACCGGGGTGCGAGTGATGCGGATGTTACCGGGTGGGCAAGACGAAGGCGCAGCGACCGCGGGCAGTCCCGCCGCGGGCGCGCCGCATTCCCCCTGGCCGTGGTTCCTCGCCAGCCTGCTCTTGCTGGTCACCGGCTGCCAGACCTACTCACGGCAGGCGGAGGCCATGACGAGCACCTGGGCCGCCGGCAACGCCGCCGCCGCCGCCGAGGCGTTCGCCCGGCGGGCGGACAAGCGGGCGGATTCCAAGGACGGCGTGATCTGGCAGCTCGAGGCCGGCACCGCCTTGCGCGCCGCCTGCCGATACCCGGAAAGCAACCGCCAGTTCACCGCCGCGGCCGCGCGCATGGAGGCATACGAGCGCCAGGCAAAGGTGAAGCTGGGCCGCGAGGCGGCCGCCATTTTCTCGAACCCGCAGAACCTGCCTTACGAGGGACGCAGCTACGACAAGATCATGCTGCACACCTACGAGGCCCTGAATTACCTGGCGTTGGGGGAAGTGGACCCGGCACGGCCCGAGTTGATCCGCGCTTATCAGCGCCAGCAGGACGCCGTGGCCGAAAACCAGCGCCGGATCGAGGAGGCCCGCGACGCCGAGCGCGACTCCGGCCAAACCGACGCCATCGCCCGCACCCGCGCCGATCCGGGATTCTCCGCCGCGATCAACGGCCTGACCCGCAATCTCGAAGGCTTCAAGTTCTACGCCGACTACGTGAATCCGTTCTCGGTGTATCTGGACGGGCTGTACTTTTTGTACGCCGGCGCGGGGCCATCGGACCTGGAACGCGCCACCAAATCGCTGCGCCGGGTGGCCGAGGTCGCGGGCGACAATCCGGCCGTTTTCGCCGACCTGCGCACCGCCGAGGCGGCGGTCAACGGCCTGCCGCTCGCCAACGCCCCGTTCACTTACGTGATTTTCGAGACCGGCCGCGTGGCCAGCCGCGAGCAGGTGCGGATCGACATTCCGATCATCATCGCCGACGTGTCTTACGTGGGCGCGGCGTTTCCGCAGCTTGCCTTCCATGACGATTACGCCCGTTCGCTCACCGTGACGGCGGGGAACCAGCAGGTGGCCACGGCGCTCGTGGCGAACATGGACGCGGTGGTGGCGCTCGACTTCAAGAACGAGCTGCCGGCCATCGTCACCAAGACGCTCATCTCGACGGTGGCGAAAGCCGCGGCCGGTTGGGCGGTCAACGACGCCGCGCGCCAACAGGACGAAGGCCTGGGCCTGCTCGCGCGGATCGTGACCGCCGCCGTGCAGGCCGCCGTCAACATCGCGGACACGCGATCATGGACGACCCTGCCCAAGGAGTTCCAGGTGGCGCGCGTGAATACTCCACCGGATCGGCACGTCACGGTGAACACACCTGGCGGACCGCCGACTGCCGTGACGCTCGTTGACGGGCGGATCAACGTGGTCTATGTAAGATCGACTTCGGCGGGCAGCCCGCTGTGGGTCAGCCAGTTTAGATTGAGATGAAAATTCACGGTTCGCTTGCCGCCGTCGCCTTGGGCGCGGTCTTGGTGTTGTCTGGCTGCACGAGCAGCTCCTTCTCGATGAATTCGGTCGCGCCCGCGCAATCGTCGGCGCAACGCGCGATGCTCTCCGACAAATGCGTCTTCAACGACAGTGCGCTGGCGAAGGCCGTGCGGGTGTTGGGCGTGAACACCTTCACCGACCAAGGAGGCTTTCTCAAGATCCAGATCGAGGTACAGAACACCACCCGCAGTCGCAAGCTGTTCACGTACCGCGTCGAGTGGTTCGACGAGCATGGGATCTTGATCAGCCTGCCCACGACCGTGGCCACGCCCCGCTCGTTGGAAGGCCGGGAGGTGGCTGACCTGACCGCGACCGCGCCGACTCCCAAGGCAAAGGATTTCCGAGTTCAATTCCTCGGACCGGTGAGTTGAACCGGTTCCGCTCTGTTTAAGACTATGAAATCCACCCTGACCTCCGCCGCGCTGGCCGTGGCCGCGCTGGCGGTTGGCTGTTCCAGTCCCAAGACCACGTACGTCGATCCCGCCAGCTCGCGACTGGTGACGAACGTGGACCAGATCAACATCCAGGACTTCGCCCAGGCCGCCGACACGATGGTGAATTCACTCATCGACAACCTGATCAACCCCGGCCAGCTCAAGAGCGGCGTGCCGAACGAGCCGGCGTTGCTGGCCATCAGCCGCATCCAGAACAACACCGGCACCCAACTCGACACCGATTTGCTCGTAAAGAAAATGAGAGTGGCGCTGCTCCGGACCGGTAAGGTTCAGACCAGCACCACCATCGCCTACGGCGGCGTCGAGGATCCCCTGATGGCCGAGGAACAGAAGAACAACGAGTTCTTCAACGACAAACCGAAGCGGCGTCCGGATTACACGCTTTCGGGCAAGATCATCGAGGACCGCACGCAGGCCGGCAACGTGCGGCAGTCCGCCTTTGTTTTCCAACTCTCGCTCAGTTCCCGCGACGGCATCGGCGTCTGGGAAGACGAGAAGACCATCGTCAAGCAGGGCAGCCGTCCGGCGGTGGGCTTCTGACACCTGACGATCCCCGTCGAGCCTCGTTCATGCGCCACACCTTTGCCACTCTGTTGCTGGCCGGGCTGCTTGTGGCCGGGTGCAGTTCTCAAGGTCGGGGGACCAAGGAGCCGGCGCCGGCCCCCGCGGCCAGCGCGCCGTCCGAATCCGACTCTGCTCAGCACATCGTCCGCCATTGGCGTGAGGAGAAGACGGCCGACGGACGGACCATCCGCGTACCGGAGTACTATCTCGTGGACGAGCACGGCCGGATCATCCGCCGGCTCAACGACAAAGGGAAGTAGTCCGTACCGGCCGCGCGCCTGGCCGCCGCTCCGATTCGGGCCGCACAACCGCCCGAAGGCGAGGCTCTCATCCGGGCAAAAGGGCGTTCGGCAAGATTTGAAGTCGCGGTTGCCGCCGGTGTTAGAACTGTCTCCGCGATTGGATTTGCAGGGTGACTGGCTCCCGAACGCTTCGTCTCATTTGCCGGAATGGGATTCCACGTGTGAGCGCCGTCGCAGCAGTGCCGGGGGTCCTACCGCTTGCGAAAACCCGGTCCAGCGGCTGGCGGAAGGGGTGGGATTCGAAGCCACGCAAGCCGTTTCGCGAACTTGCGCGAACATGCGTTCTAACCGCATGAACATTGGCTGGAATTCACTTTACGCCAAGTTGTCGCAAATGTGTCGCAACGCACCAAAGGGCACGGAAACGCACAATTTCTGTCGCAACATCGTCGCAACAACTCGGGAGTGACCGCAGGTGGTAGGGCCGAGTAGTCCTTGATCGAGTCGGCGCGGTTCGGCACGCGAACGGGAATCGAACGCGGACCTCGTTGGGTGCCGACCGGGCGTGGCGGATGAGCCGAGGACTGGACCATGCGGCCCCCCCATTCCCAGCGCTCGACTTCCGGTTGGTCGTGTCTTCAGATGGTCTTCACCGTGTCGATGCCGGTGACCAGAATCCAAGGCGGGCCGGTCCTCCAAGAGGCCCGCTGGTACCACGCAGATGCCACACCCTGCGGCGGCTGGCGTTCGACAGCGCTTTCCGCCAGAGGGTGCTGAGTCAATGGTCCTGGATGCACGGTGCCGGATCCCGTTGGCCATGCCAGCCTGCGCCGATGGAAGCTCGCGGCGCTCGGTCAACCCGTACCCGTCGGGCGGAAAAGCCAGCCGACGATCCAGCTCCGTAGCCGCGGCGGTATCCGCGACGCCTTCGCCAGAATCGCCAATGGAGCGAGCGGCCAAGAATTAGCTGGTCGGAGGGTGTTCCGCTAACGGTCACGCCGGGCACCATCGCCGGCCGAAGTGGGCGGGGGGGGGTACGACGCGAATCGCCGGGGCGGTCCGTGGCGATGGGTTTTCGAGGGGGAATTCTTAAGGCAAAGGCGCGCGACCGGCGCCGGCCCACCGGGATGCATCCGCAGGTAATCAGCAAGGCCACAGCGCCCGACCCGATCATGTCGCCCCGCTGATCAGCCCCGGCGCTCAGGACCGTTTCTCCCGGCGGCTGTAGGTGCGCTGGCCGAGGCAGACCCTGGGCAGGAACCTCGCCAGCCAGGCCAACGCTTCCTGGCGGTCGGCTTCACTGTCGCCATGCAGTTCGATCCGACCATCGAGGAACCTGACCAACCGGGCTTGGCCGAAACCTGCGAAGAACTTACCACCGTCGGCAGAATGTGGGTACGGGTGGCGCTGATTGATGCTCGAAACCGTACCACCGGTGGAGGGACAAGACCAAGGGGCATGCCACGGCAATCAGTTGGGCACAGGAAGGATTTCGACCGCAGGTTCGAGAGCACCGTAGTTCGCTCGCAAATCCGGCGAGTCTCAGCCTAGACGTAGCAGCTCCTCAACCGTGTGTTCTTGCATGAATTTCAGCGTGGCCCGGTTGAAATCCACCATCGGGATGGACGCGCAGGCTTCCTGGAAGAAATCGAGCGCCTCGCCAAGCCGGAAGGTGTTCTCGAACTCGAAAAACTCGCGCTGTTGATTGCCAGCGCCTACCAGGAAGAGGTGCCAGTGAGATTGGTGGGTGAGTGGACGCCAGAGCGCGAGCATCTTCTCGCTGTGCGGGTTGATGTAAGCGTCGTAGGCAGCGAACGGCACGCCGGGATCAGCGGGGTTGGGCACCCAGAAGACTAAGAACGCGAGCGGACCGAACTCGTTGCGCCCGAGGCCGGTTCTGAGTTCGAGCCGGAAGGGGCGGACTTGGCGCAAGCCCTCCATGAAGGGCGTCTGGTCCCGTAAAATGAGCACCACTTCCGCGCCGATCGCGGGGTCAAGGATGACACCCAACGGCAGCAAACCTTCCCGCGGGCCGAAGAAATCGTCCAAAGCCGGATGCTCGAAGCAAGCCTGGCCGTGCCTCCAGCGGGTGTCTATCCTCTGAGGCTTGTTGCAGGCTTCGGTTACGTGGGAGGATAGGGCTTCGTCTTTACCGTCAGTCATAGGGGCTCTTCGCAATTAGGGATCAGCCGATCTTCTGACGGCTTTCAAGTCGTGTAGCAGGCGGTCGAAGGCATTCTGGTAGGAATCATGGTTCTTCCAGTCTGTGAAGTCGCCGATGTGGCGGGCTCGGCGGATGTCGGCGGGCCAGCCAGTCTCCTCCTCCAATCGTTCCACGCAGAAATCCCCTGCTGTAGGTTCTTCGAATGTGCTGGGTTCGCCATATCTGTGGGGGCGTTGTGTTTAGTCTGCCTCCACTCCCATCCAACAGACTAAATGCACCTCGTCCGGCGTGATGGGCGGCAGGGGTTCTGGGGCGTGGAACGGTTCCAGGCCGATGCGTTGGATTTCTTCCACCAGTGCGCGGGACTTGGCGCCGTGGCTGGGGAAGTCTTTCTCGAAGACGACGCGCAGGAGTCTCTGTTCGCGCACAGAGCATGGGGCTTCAACGGCTTCCAAGGCACGGGTGAGGCGGGCTTGCTCGAAGTCGGTTGGCGGATGCTGGCGCAGGTGCTCGGCAATTTCACGGTTCAGCTTGGGCACCTTGGGTTGCAGGTTGGCGGGGTCCGTTTCGTAGGTCCACGAGTCGAAGATGTCCTGCCGGGCGCGCTGCCATGCGGCGAAGGCGGTCTGGCGGAGATCGTCGGGCATGACGCGAGCGGTGTCTTCGTCGCATTCGATCAGGCGAAGGCAAGTGCCGACTTCGCTGATAAGCGGGCCGTGCTCGAACGGCACGAAACGCAGATAAACACGCTTGCCGACTTGGGCGCAATAGAAGTGGCCACGCTGGCGGCCCTTGGCCATGCCGCTGCCGGCTTTCCACGGAAGCTGGCGGATTTCGTCCCCACGCTTGAGCAGGGCTTTGCGAAGTTCCTGGCGGTATTCCTCGCCGGTCTGGGCCGCGGATTCGGTGCCGCCGCGCTCGTAGATGCCGGCATCGTTCCTGGCCAGCTTCTCGATCTCTTCGCGCGTCTCGCTGAACGACTGCTGGCCTTCCGAACCGCCGGCAATGGGCGAGACTTCCACGCCCACGGAGGCAGCAGCCTGGGCGAGCTTGCGGCGGACGCGCGCTTCGAGGTTCAGCAACTCGTCCAGTTCGTCGTCCGGGAAGAAGGTGCGGAGAAAGACTTGCGTGTGCGGGCTGCCGATACGGTCCACGCGACCGTGGCGCTGGACAAGGCGCATGGGATTCCACGGAAGATCGTAGTTCACGATGTTCCGGCACTGCTGGAGGTTGAAGCCCTCGGCCAGAACGTCCGTGCTCAGGAGCAGATCAAACCTGTCGGCGTGTCCCTTGGGCGCATCCGCTGATTTCGGGGCGAAGCCCCAGACCGCATCCCGCCGCGTGACGCCTCGACGCGACTCGTTACCAGCCACCGAAGCCAACCGCCCACGGAAGACCGCCAACCGCTTGTCGTGTTCCAAGGCCCGGTCGAGGAACGTCTCAATCCAGTCAATCGTGTCAGCGTAGAACGAGAAGACCAGCACCTTGCGCTTTTGGCTTTCGTCTTCGTCGGTCGTCGCTTCGTCCTTCGCTTGCTGGGCCAGGAGCGCGAGTTCCTCCACCAGCGCGGCCAGCTTCGGGTCTTGGTCCGGCTTCACCTTGGCGGCGCGGCGGTGCCATTGATCCAGCAACGCACGGTCTGACTCCACGTCTTTGCGCAACGCCTCTACGTTGAATAGGCCGGCTGGCTCGGCGTGCTCGCTGGATGCCAGCAGTTCCTCGAACATTTCGTCGTCATCCTCGGCGACGGACAACTCCTGAATCAGTTCCTTGCGGATGACCACGCCGCGGTCGAGACCCTGCAAGAACAGGTCGTGCTCCCGGACCATCTTGGCGGTCGTTCGCGCGAAGGCATGGACCGACGACTCGAACCGCTTGAGCAGCCCGGAGCGCAACAGGCCTACAATGGCCGTATCTGTGGTGATTTCCTCCGCGCCCGCCGGGTAGTTCTCCGGCTGGTACCGGGCCAGCGTGAGTACCACGTTGCCGTCGTCCGGGATCAGCTTCTCGGCCAGTTCCTCGAAGAAGCCGGGCAAGACCCGGTCCAGGTCGTAATTGATCGTGGAGGCGACCGGCTTGGGAAACTGGATTGGCACACGCTGGCCACTGGCCAGCGTAATGAGGTCGTTCGTGTAGTGCTTCTTGATGAACTGCCGGGTGCGCTTGACCGTGGTGGCGTCAATCACCGGATAGAGCATGTCCGGGTTCAGGTTGAAGGGATCTTCGCGCATGGCAGCCACGAACCGCTCGCGCAGCGAGAGCACGCCCCGGTCGGCGAAGAGGGCGTCCTGCTTCACGAAGTAGCGCAGCAGGTGGTACAAGTCCCAGAGCGAATTGTTGACCGGCGTGGCGGTGAGCAGCAGCAGGTCGCGGCGCGGCCCCATGAGCAAGCGGCGCAGCACCTGGGCGCGGGCGGGCGAGTCGGGGTTGCGGTAGTTGTGCGCCTCGTCAATGACCACCAGCGCGAATTCTTCCATGCTGCCGTGCAGGTGCCGGTGATCGCCGCCGAGTTGCTGGTCGTTGGCCAGTTCCTCGTACGACACGCAATCCACGAACATTTGGAAGCGATGCAGGAATTCCTTCCAGGTGCTGTCCCGCAACGCCGCCGGGCAGATCAGCAACACCCGCTGCCGCCGGGCGCGATACTGACCGATGATGGCCCCGGCCAGGAACGTCTTGCCCAAGCCCACGCCATCGGCCACGAGTACACCGCCGCACTTCTGAAGAATCCGCAGTGCGCGCCACACGCCGTGTTCCTGAAACGTCGTCAGCGGAATCTCGCCTTTCTCCTGCTGCTCCTGCGCCAGTTCCTCCCCGTACAGGGCGTATAGCACCCGCAGGTAAATCAAGTAAGGCGGGAACTCCGCCATCAGGCGGTCGTAGATCGCCGCGAGGTCGAACGGCTCGGCCTCGGCCCACAACTCGTCGAACCACGCCTCCACGCGCGGGACGGCGGGCGTGTCGAAGTGGCCGAGGTTCAACTCCACGTTCTTGCGCAGGCCGGCGTAGGTGAGATTCGAGGAACCCGTGACCAGCCCGCCGCCGGGCGTGCGGAACAAGAACGCCTTGGCGTGAAGGAACTGCCGGGTGTAGCGGCGGACTTCAATCTTGCCAGTGCGAAGCAGGGCCAGGAGGCGGCGAATGGAGGCGTCGGTTTCGAGGTCGAACGGGAGCAGGTCGCGGCCCCGGAGCAGCGCGGCATCGAGTTCGCGGAGGCTTTCGTCCACGAGCCGGCGGGTGAAGGCTTCGTCGCGCGCTTCACCGGGCTGCGGCTCCGGCCACTGCGGTTCAGGACGAGGCTCCGCGCCCAGGAGCAGGCGCAGTTGGGCGACCTTGCTGAACTCCTCCGCCAACAGGTCGAAGCCGGGCAGGTTGAAATAGGCCGTGGCGATGTCCGCGAAGACGAACTGCTGCTGCCCCTCGCGCAACGCCCTCAGATACGCCCGCAACGCCGCGTCCAGCGTGTTGCCGTCGCGGTTGTCAACGAAATGGGGACGAGTATCGGGCTGATTGCTCATGCTCGGCTCGGCCACCGATGCCTACGGGGTTGGTGCCGCTTTCACCGTAGGCGGGGGCGCATCAAAGAATTCGAGATTGGGGAATAGCTTGTCCCGCAAACCGGAGCCACGCAACTCGCCCAATTTGGTCAGCTTGTTCTTTACGTCCTTGGGAAGATTCTCCGTGGCGTCGAGCAAAGTCTTAATGGTCTGTTGATCCGAAAGCAACTTGGCAGCTTCGGAGTAGAAACCCAAAATGAGTCTGTTCTTGTCGGCAAGAGACTTGGCCTCCTTGATGGTCTTCTCATACCGGGAGGCAGGCATACCGCCGCTGAGGGCGTGCTGGATTTCCTCCAGCTCAAACTTGAGCGAATCCAAGTCTTGATAGTTCTCAAAGAGTATTCCTTGAACAATTGCCTCTGGCTGGAACGCCGCGGCCAGTTCCACAAAAGTGGCGACAGCCAAGACGAGTTCGTTTGTCGCAGCCAGCGTCATCAACTCCTTTTGCTTCTTGACCAGAGCTGCAGTGACTGCGTTGGAGTCCGTGAGGAAAGAGGCAAGGCGCAGATTCCCCTCAAAGACGCTGTTGGTGTCGTCTGCCCTCCATGACTTGCGAATGCCGTCCAGCCGCTTCATCTGGTCCTCAATATCAGTCTTCAACTCGAGCACTCGGGTTCGGATGTCCGCCGGCTCAGCTTGAAAGACGTTCTCGAAGGGGATTTCCATATTGTCCACGATCAAATAGGCGATCTGCGCGACCGGAGGTTTGAACGTTCCACCGGTGAAGCCTGCGTAGGAGTATGATAGTTGATCTATGACAAGGCCCTCAATCGCCTTCTTCGGGAAGAACAGGAATTTGTGGCTCGTCACGCTCCCTTTGGACACCTTGACGAGATCTTCCATTCCGAAATTGACCAGGTTGCGGCGGTAACCCGGCTCCTTGTCCGTGTAGAGTTCCTTCAGGCCAGGGATACCCACCCCTGTCGCCAGTTGAACCGCGTCCTTCGTCGTTTCCGACGCATTGAAACCAAGGGTGTATGCCGAGGCAATCGCGCCAGCGAACTCCAGGGAACGGAAGAGAATCGCACGTGTGGTATCAGAAGCCGTGTCGGTCAACACTGCATAAACTTGCTGAAGACTGTGCGGAGACACCTCAACCGGCACCGTGAACACCGTATTGATGAATGGCGGATTCTTCTGCACGATAGCTCTTCCTCGCGCCCGGATCATTCCGCTGCTAATTAGTCTGTCCTCAGCTTCCGTGTTCCTTACGGAAAGGCGTACGACGAAGTAATTGTCTGCAATGCGCTTACTGAAAAGCTTCTTGGCTTCCTCATTCGGCAATGGAAATGCCATTATGTTCGCTGGCGACACCCTCTTCGACTCGTAGTCGTCTTGGTAAGACTGATACTCATAGAATGTAAATGTGCGCGACGCGGTGTAGATAGCGCGCTCCTTGACGTCGAGGTCCCTAATTGTAGAATCCTCCGAGCAAAGCAACAGCGCTGCTCGTATTTCCGGAAGGTGTGCTCGGATAGCCCGATAGAGCGTCGCCGGAGCCATGTTAGTGGACAGTTTTGATGCCCCAGCATCGGCTTTGGGCGGAGTTGCGTTGGTGGATGTGGGCGGTGTCTCAGAAAGTTGGTCTCTATATCGTTTCGCCGGTTCAAATAGAGCCTGGATGGAGTTGGAAAGCTGTAGCCATTTCTTGCCATTGACATTTCTTTCCGTTTCAAGTCGTAGTCGAAGGTATTCGACTGCGGTCACAACGGAATCTGCATCTTGTTCCGAGATTGTCGCATTGCCCGAGTTCGTCTGCGGTGTCATGATGCGGTTGATCTCTGCCAGCGCTCCGTCGAACCCTGTGTATTCACGCATGTGAACGGCAATGTCCAGCGTGTTACCCGTCTCGATCCGGGCGAGGTAATTCGTCTTGAGAATAATTCTGAGAATGTCGCCTCCAGAGTGAGAGGGGTACTTTTGAACCTCGTAGTCATCCGGCGTAATGCTTCGCGTGCCCACAAACGACACTTCAACGTGATGGCGGAGGGAGTCGTAAAGATTTCTCCCTTCCACAGGAATGGTGAGTGGCGTCTTTCGGTCGAATGAAAGAATTGCTTGGCGACCGATACTGAAGACGCGCGGATTAGATGCTCGGTCAGGCACTGTCTCATTGCCGCTGATGATACAACCCGAGGCAAAGACGAGCAGCAAGACGATTCCGGGGTATAGCGCCACTCCCGACAAACGGGACTTAGGAGTGAGCCGTTGTTTAGAGGTGATGGCCATAGTGATGTCAGTTTAAGTGCTACGCGGTGTGAGTCTTTTGGTCCAGCCGTGAAAATGTTTCAGCGTCGCCGCCAGGCGGTCTTGGTAGTCCCAGCCTTCGTGGAAGGTCTCGAAGAGGTGGATTAACTGGCGCTCGGTCAGACCGTAGAGATGGGCGACCACGGCGTCGAGTTCGTGGAGGTGGGCTTGCTTCTCCAGCGCGTCTAGCGGGCCGCACGGCACGCCCACGGCTTGCGCCCAGGCGGCAAAGCGGTCGTCCACCGCCGCCAGCCGGCCGGCCAACTGGACCACGCGCTGCCAGCGCGCGTCGTCGCGGGCGGGGCGTGGCACGGGCAGCGGATCGAAGACATGGAAATCAACGTGCGTTTCGACGAACCGGCGCGCATACCAGTCGAGCGGCAACGAGCAAAGCACGCCGAGCAGGTAGGCTTGTTCGCGCTCGTCGCCGCGTGGCCAAAGTAGGTACGGCGCGGTGTCCACCAAGACGACCTCCGGCGGCACGAGCGCCGCCCTGACTGTCCGCGAATCAGTCGCACGAGAAATTCGCCGAAAGGCGATCCGCGGTCCCAAGCAGGCGAGCGTCTGCTTGTTGCGGAGTGAGCGGATTGGAAACTCAGAGAAGGGAGAATTCCCCGTCTTGTGGCCACGGAGTCGCCTCTGCTCCAGCACTGGCTGCACTTTGCCAGGGTCTGCCCAAGCGTAATAGATTCTGGTGTCCGGCTCCCAGATGTCGAACGATTCGCCTTTGAACACAGGCCAGAAGCCGCGTGGCTTCTCGGTGGATTTGAAGTCCATCAGGTCTTTGCCAATCGTCGAGTTGAGGTCGCCTTGGAGGGGGCGCGCTCGCCAAGACTGGCCGTCGTTGAGGTCGAGGCGTGGGGCTTTGCGAAGCTGAGCGAAGATTCCCAGCGATTCCTCAGTCGGCAAAAGCGGCAGTGATGCGTTGTCGGTCCAGCCAAGAACCTCGGCAGCGGTGAACTCTGCCGGCGGCGACTTAACACCAGCGTGGAACCGCTCAAGGGAAGCGAACGGGCCGTGCAAGCGGACGGTCTTGGCTTGGGCAGCGGCTTGTGGCGCGTCCTGCAAGGTGAAGACTTCGGATTGCGACGTGGCGCTGGCTGGCGCTCCGCCTACCCGCCGCAGCGAAACCAAACCAATCGTGTATTGCGGATGCACTTCAGCGAACACCCACTTTCGGTTGTTCACCAGCATGGTGATGTCAGCGGGCGAAGTCGCGGCGAATGCCACTTCGCGGAATTCCATGCCGCCTTTGGCGGCCAACGCGGAGCGTGGCAGCACAACGCCAATCCAACCGCCGTCCTTCGCAGCCAGATGCCAGAAGCGCCAGAGGAATGCCTTGTAGAGATCGGGGTGGCCCGAACCCATTCCGGGATACGGCCCCGTCATCAGGCACTGGCGAACCCGGTCGCTCTCCTGCCGCTCAATCTCGAAGGCTTCGACGAGATCACGGCGTTGCCGGTGGAGGCGCGGGTAAATCTTCTCGCGTTCCGCTTGGCTCATGGAGCGAAAGCTGGGAACATGGCGGCACCAGAATTCGTGTTCCTCAACGTGAGACTTTTCCCACGGCGGATTGCCGAGGATGACATCGAAGCCTTGGCGCGGGCGGAGGAATACCTCCGGGAAGGCGGCGGGGAAATGAAATGGCTTCAGGTCCGCCAGTGTCTTCTTCGCTTCGGCGTGCTGACGTGATTTCACCAGCATCTTCTTCACGTTCTCCCAATCCGGCAGGTCCACTTCCAGCGGCGCGCCGGTCATGCGGTTCGCGGCAACGATGTTGCAAAGCGCCTCGGCGGCTTCGGCGGCCCGGTGAGCTTCTTCCACGGATTTGCGGGCGGTCTTGATTTCGGCGGTGGAGGCGTCGGCAAGGCGGGCGAGGCGTTTGAGCGGTTCCATCGCTTCGCCGATGAGTTTCACCGCGTCGAGCGTGAAGAGCGGCAGGTCGCCTTTGCGGGCTTCGTCCTCGATCTCGCTGAGCTGGCCGATGCCGACGAGGGCGTTGCCGACGGTCAGGTTGCGGTCGAGGAGCGAGAGCGGCAGGCCGGGGACGAAGGTGTGAATCCAAAGCGAGAGCCGGGCGAGGTCCACGGCCACGGGGTTCAGGTCCACGCCGTAGATGCAGCGCCGGGCGATGAGGCGGCGGAGGAGTTGGGTGTCTTCCAGTTCTACCTGCGCGGCCAGGGGGCCGAGGGCTTGCTCGGCGGCGGCGCGGAGCCGGGCGAGTTCGTGCCGGACGCCGGGGAGCGGGCGTTTGGCGAGGTAGGCCGTGAAGCCGCGTTCGATGCGGTCCACGGCGGCGACAAGGAAATGGGCGGACCCCATCGAGATGTCGGCCACGCGGAAGTCGAAGAAGGCTTCGGCGGCGGCATCGTCATCCTGCGCGTCGAGGCGGCGGAGATGATCGGCGAGCGCGGGTTCGAGGGCTTGATCGAGCAAGTGGGCGACGGCGAAGTCCTTGGTGAAGAAGCTGCCGGTGGCTTTGCGGGCGCCAGAGCGGTTGTGGAGGTAGATGCTGCGTTCGCGGACGAGCGGCTCTTCGCCTTTCTTGCAGGGCCGGTAATAGCCTTCCTTGTCCACCGCGAGGTCGGTTTCGGCGATGGCGAGTTCGCTTTCGAGCAAGCCCTGATAGATGGTGCCGAATTCGCCGACGTTGAGGCTGCGGAAGTCCACCGCGCCCCAACCGTCGTCGGTCTGGATGATAAGCAGGTCGCGCAGGGCTGGGCCGAAGACGTGGTTCGAGAGCGTGACTTGGGCAAGCAGTGCGCCGACACGAGAGACGGCGGGATCGTGCGAGAAGAGGCCGCCGTCGTAGGGCGGGATGCTCCATTCGGGCTTGCCGTCGTCCACGGCGCGGAAGAGCGTGCTGACTTCGGTCCAGAGGGAGTTGGAATGATCGAAGGGCGTGCCGGCGAGGTGAAGTTCGAGGAGTTCCTGGGCCTTGGTCTTGAGCGAACGGGAGCGGTAGAGGGCGTTGTGGCGGTAGGGCAACAGGTCGCGGTCTTCGGCGTAGGCGATGAACAGGAGCCGGAAGAGCACGGTCATGGCCATGCCGTAGGTTTCGGCGAGGTCGCGGGCGGTGGGTTGCTGGAGATCGCGCGCGGCGGCGAGGCCCTGGGCGAGGCGCGGGATGACTTCGCCGTAGATGCGTTCGCGGAGGCGCTCGGCGAGGTTGCCGGCGTAGCGGGTGGATTCTTCGAGGAGCTTGGCGAGCGTGCCGCCTTCGACAAGCGCCTCGGCGGAGAAGAGCAGCCAGAGGAAGGCCGCGTCGTCATCGCGCAGGAGGTTGGTGTGGAGTTCGACGAAGGTGTCGGTGCGGCTGCGGCGGCCCACGCCCACGCCGATTTGCGCCGGATAGAGGCGCAGCCGCGCGCCCTGGCTGATGACGACCCAGCGGAGGTTCTCGCGCCCGGCGACGTCGAGCGCGTAGCTGACCGGCGACAGGCCGGTGAAGCGCGGGGCGGCGAGTTCGGGGGATTCATCCTGCCGCAGCAGCACGGCCACGGCTACGCGATGGCCCTTGGCGCCGGTGCGGAGGAGTTGCGTGACCTGATCCACGCGCTCGGTGGTGAAGCCGAGGGCTTTCAGCAGCGCGTCGCCCTGCTGCGCCAGCGCGGGCCGGGCGTGCTGGGCGGACTTGTCCCAATCGAATTTGCGAAACTTGCGGATGACTTCGAGTTCGTGCGTGGCGAGGAAGCCTTCGTTGCGCAGGCCGGGGAGTTTGGTTTCGAGCGACGGCAGCGCATCGCGCAACCAGCGCAACGCGGCGTGGCGGTCGGGCTGGGCAAGGGCTTCGCGGCAGAGGCGCTCGGCCTGGCCGGGGTCGAGATTCGGGTGAATGGGAGGTTCGTCACCGGCGGGGCCGCAAAGGGTGGCTTTGTCCCCGTGAAAGACGGCAAGAAGCAACGGGGCGGCGCGTCCGCCCTGGCGGGCTTGCCACACGGAGCGGAGATCGGGGAGCCGCGGCTCGGTGGGGCTGCTGGCGACCACGATTTCCAGCGGCGAGGCCCCCTGGCCCAGCGCGAGGCCGCGCAAGGTGAAGGGACAATGCGGCGGCGCGGCGAGCGGTCGTAGAGCAAGGTCCAGCTTCATCGGCGTAAGTGGCGCGACGCTAAACGCTGGTCGTTCAAAGGTATAGCAAGAAGTCATGTCCGGCGGCGCCGGGACTTTTTTACAGTCGTGCCAGCGACGGAAAGCGCGAAATCGTGAGCCGGGTGCGCCGGCGGCATTGGGGGTCCATTGCGGGGCGAGTCTGTCGGGTCGTCTGATGGGCGAGGCCGAACGTGTTGGCGAAGCCGCACCGCGTTGGCGGTAAGGCGCCCGGCCATGCGCGAGCCGCGCCGGAAACCAACTGGCTGCTTGGCATTTCTGGAGCCACTTAAAGAGGGAGATCAGGGAACGGGCATTATGGCGCGATGGTCCCGGCCGCCCAGTCAAGGAATCCACGAACGGGGCAATGGCACGCGGATCGCAGGAGCGCGGGGACTCCGCTGGGGGGCGGGAATCCAATCCCCGGCGGGATGGGGCGGCCAAAGAGGCCGCGCCGGTTGCGCCGGGTTGTGAATGGGCCGAGAACGCACGCCAGGCCGCCTGGGAGCGGCTGCACCAGTCATGGGCCACCCACTTCGCCGCCCGGCGGGATCGGCTGCCACGGAGGCGTGCAGAGGGGTTAGCGAGGGGTCTGATGGGCGTAAGCGCCAAGGCGACGCACCTAGTCGCCAGGAGTCGCTCTGGTTGGCGACGATGAACACCCTTGAGACGCGAGACCTGAGTGCTGTCAGGCCAACCCGAGAATCACCGCTCGCAGCGTGGACCGCTGCGCGGCCATATACTCGTGCCGCTTGCGCGCCTGATCGTCGTTGTCAGTTCCAAATCGGTGGTCATCGAGCCATTCCTCAACTGCCGCCAAACGGACTTTGGTTTCGGTGATATTCCGCGGCTGGATGCTGGGGGAAAGCGGTGGCGGCGGTGGGGGAACATGCGCCACCCGCTTCAAGTAGTCGCCGTTTAAGGGAGCACGTTTGCTGTCAAAGCCGAACTCCAGGATGCGGTATGCCCCACGGCGAAGGCGGTCGATCAACCGCGAACCGAAGGCGGCTTCAAGTTGCTGTCCGTTCAGGTTGGAGGTGATCACGGTCGGCGCATAGCAGCCCATCCGGTAGTCGAGCAAATCGAGCAACAACTCCTCCACGTTCATTCCGTTGGCGGGCGGGGTCAGATCATCCAACACCAGCAACTGGACGGCCTGGCAGATCGCCAGTGGCCCCTGGCCACCGTCGCGATGCAGACCACCGGCCCGCACAAAATGAAAGTGCTCGGCGAACAAGCGGCGGGCAGCCAGAAACAGCAAGTTCCGCTCGCCCGCCTCCCAGCGAGCGCGGGCGATAGACACTGCCAAGTGCGTCTTGCCCGTGCCCGTGTTGCCCAGCAGCAGGAGCACACCCCGGGGTGCGGCCGCGAACTCGCGGCAGACGTGGAGGTGCTCACTCAACTCCGGCGGTTCGACGACGAAGTTCGCGAAGCTGGCGCGTGCGTCGTCCGGCGCGACCCCAATTCCGTGCAACGCGCATTCGACGCAGGGGGCGTAGATGATCTCCACCCGCACGGGCGTCTGGCTCGGCAACCAACCCTGCTTCAGTGTCGGCAAGGTCTCCTTCGAGTGACAACAGACCTTGCGGCTTTGTACCGAATCGGCAAGCCAGGCTGCCAAGGCGGCTGAAGGCGTCTCGTTGATCGAGAGGACACGATTTTCAACGTCCACGGGGAGTGGCTTGCCGTCCTCGTCCTTCAAGCCGTGCCCACTCAATTCTGCGGCGCAGGAATAGGGAGGCTGGGTGCCTGCGTCGGCGTCGTGCGGACAACTCGAACAGCGACGATAGCAGTGGAACGACTTTACCACGAAGGCTCGTGCATTGGCGGCAACCGTGCCCGCCGTGTCCACCGGAAGCTCGATGTGGGGATGATGAGGACAAGTAAGAACGGGCTGCGCCGCCACCGCGGCTTCCAACCGCTGGCGAGGGGTCAAGTCTTCACCGTTCAGACAGGTGATTTCGATAGCAACTTTCATGGATTGTCGGTTTCAGATTTTGGTGCTGCCGGTGCCGAAGGCGTTGCGGGTAATGATGGCGGGGGCAGGCAGTGTTCTGTTGCCGGACGCCGAGCCCCGGTGCCACGTTGCCGGTTCGTCCGCGAAACGCTGCTGGTTGAAGAAGGTGGTCGGGTTCGGAATGAACTGAGGATCGCCGCTATAGGTGTTCGCGAACAACTGGGTGCGCTCCAGGATGAAGTCGAACTGATAGGCTAGGAGCGCGCGGCGGATGGCCCGCACGGCGGCAGGTTTGCCGACCCTGCGCGGATACGCCTGGTAAATCTTCTCCACTTGTTGATGGACCAAGAGCTCTGGTGACCCTTCAACGGTCTCCCCCGAAGGGGGATAATGGGGGATTTCTACTTCCTTGTGTTCTCTTTCCTCTTGATCTACTTCCATAGGACTGGCAGCAGAGTTCCGGTCTTGGGCAGAAGTAATGTTCCGGTCTTGGGCGGAGGCGGATTGCCGGGCAGCAGCACCCAGAGTGCGACGCCGCGGAGCCAGGTCCATCCAAGGGTGAGCGTGGAAGACGTATCGGTTCGCCCGGCGCAGGCCAAGTTGACGCACACCAATCAAGTCCGCTTTGGCGAGTTCCTCCAGGTAAGCACGAATCTGCCGGTCGCCAACGCCGAGTTTCATGGCGAGAGTCCGCTGGCGGGGATGGCAATCGCCGCGCTTCCCGGCGTGCTGGCAGAGGAAGCCGTACGTCAGTTTTGACCCCTGACTGAGCTCACGTCGTGCAGCCAGCCAATTGGGGACGAACGCGCCGACGAAGAGCCTGTATGGGTTGATAATGCGCGGAGAACGCCGCTGCGAATCCGGGGTAGTGCCCGAAGGTGCCGGGGGGGCGGCCTTGGGTTCTCCAGGACTGCCGATATGTGCAGGCGCAGTCGAAATCATGGGAGTATTGCCATTCATGGAATGGGTCGATTGTGTTGCCAAAACCAGTCAGACCCCAACCGTCCGGCGTTTGAGCCATTCCATGACTGCCTCCCGCGGATAGCGGATGCACCGACGCGACAACCGCACACGCGGGATGTCACGCAGGTTGTCAATGGTTCGAGGAGAGACGTGAAGTGCCTGTGCCACGCCGCGTTTGTTCCAAAGTTCAGGTTGTTTGCTTTCGTCGTTCATCGGTGTCGTCATGTGTTGCCTTTCGCTCGGCGGAAGCGTGTTTCACTCCCGCGTGCATTCTTATTGCAGGATGCACGTACGGTAATCGAGCGAAGGGGCTCGTCCCCAAAATCACGGCCGGGGGAGATGTTGGAAACGGCCCAAATTCGAGGGCAGGCGCTTGAAGAAAGTCTGCGCGCCCCAAAATCGGAAACGGCAGAGAGGAAGGGGAACTCAGGCGGGGTAGCCGGAAAGGAGCGCCGCGAGCGGTTTGGTAAGCAGTGCGTCGCGTTGCCGATTTTCGGATTCAATTTGCCGCTGGGCCTCGCGGAAGTCCTTGGTGGCGACGCGGGCCAGGCGTTGCCAGTCTTCGTCACTGAGCAACGCCGGTGACCAACGGCGGACTTGCTTCCGGAGGGCCGGTTCGGTGATCCCGTCGCGGACTCGCTCGAAGTGGGTGGCCAGAAGATTTCGTAAGCTGCGGGCTTGAGTGGTCGTGTGGGGCCGCGTGAGAGACCAACGGAGAGTGCTAACAATCGCGTTGGCGATCCGGTCCGGTTCCTGGGGCAACCAGTGGCCAAGCCACCGGTCGAGTACTCTCATGCTCGTGTCGAAGCCGTACAGCGGCCGTAGCTGGCCGCGTTTGCCGAAGCGACTCTTGCGAACAGGCCGGGCTTTGAACGGGGCGAGAAACTTATTAATCGTCGTCCGATCGACCCCGGTGGCTAGGACGTAGCTGTCCATCCCGTCTGGATCTGCAACCGGCATCTCGGCGAACCAATCCACGGGCGCCGGCTGTTCCGCCTTGTTGCGTCTCCGGGCGCGGGCGAGTGTTGCAAACCGGCGCTCCTGTGCGCCCGCTTCGAGGGCCTTCTGCGCCCGGTAATTCACCCGGTCCTGTTCCATGCGCTGCTCAACTTCGGTGCGTTCGTCAGGCGTTGTGGCAGCGTAGTACTCGAATAATCGGTACATAGGCACGCCTTCACGACTTTCCAACCAAGCGGCATCGCACTGCTTCTGGAGATGTTGGTTACGGCGGCGCAGTTCCGCGTTTTGGATTTCGAGGAGAATGAGCCACCTGCGGAGTCGATCCTCCGGAATGGACTGGTAACGTCGTTGCTGGCCTTGCTGGCTGAGGAGTTGTTGGAGCGTTTGTTCGAGCCCGCCAACTTTGAGAACGGCCGGGCTGAGGCGACCACCGGGCGCGAGGGCCTGTTGCAAATCGGACTCGCGAACGATGATGGCTATCAGCTTGCGCAGTTTCTCAAGTAGGACCGAGGCTTCCCTGGCTTCGGCCGATTCTGAGCCGACGAGCTTCAGCAACCGGCGGTCGCGTTCGGTGAGGGTTTTGCGCATGGTCGTTCAAGATTGGTACGCCACACGGGGCTTCAGGCCGTAGCCCCCGCCACGTTGATGGGAACCACATTCTCGGCCGGTCGCGGCGGGAACACGGCGAACCAGGCCCGCCCCTCCGCCTCGGTGGCCAGGGCACGGTAATTCTGGAAGATCATCGCCGGGCTGTTCCCACTCTCCAACGCGACCGCCGGCACGTCCTTCAGTGCGGCCACGCGGTAGCTGATGAAAGAGTGGCGCAATCCGTTCCGCTTCCATCGCACCCCAGCCCGTGTCGCCGCTGTCTGAAAGCGTTTCCCCAAGAGGTCACCAACCGCAGCATCGTCCTCCTGGCTGGGGTTGATGGGGCCCAATGGTCTTGCATAAGGCACCAGCCACGCGGTCAAGTTGGGAGAGATTGGAACGATTCGGCGCGCCGCAGTCTTCGCCTTCGCAGCCTCCACCACGATCAATCCTTCATGCAGCCGGACCTCGCGCCAGTCCAGCTTAGCCAACTCGGCGAGCCGAAGCCCGGTGAAGGCGGCAATCGCGAGCGGGGCCACGATTTCCGCGTCGGCCTTGGCCAGCATGGCCGCGATCTGCTCCGCGGTGTAGATGCCAATCTCCGTGTGTTCTTTCTTCGGTGCAGGGATGTCGGCGATCTCGAAGGCGAGTTCCGCCGGCACGTACTTCATTCGGCGCGCAAAACTGAACAGGCTGCAAATCTGGCGGAGCATGTTCTCCTTGGTGCGGTTGCTCGCTGGGCGCCCGGTGACCGCGTGCTTCAGGCCATAGACCCATTGTTGAACAAGCGGAGCGGTGACTGCTCCCAGCGGCATGGCGAACGCGCGGCTGAACTGCCCGAGCCGGATGGACAGGTCGCGGAGGTGGATGCCGCTGCATCCCGCGCTTCCGCGATCGGCGATGAACTCCTGCACTGCCTCGGTAACCGTTCTCGATGCGATGTTCGCCGGATGGCGCCGGGCGAAATACTCCGCGGCCTGAACCAGGTTGGTGCCGGCAGGCAGGACGCGCACGGCAGTTGTGTAGTTCTGCACAACCTGCACGAGTCGGGAGGGTGTCGCATACGCGGATCCGTCCGTCTTGGCGAGGGCGGTGAGCGCGGATTCGAGGGCGACGCGGTCTGCGGCCGAAAGCGCCGCAATGCCGAGCGCACCTTGAGATTTCTCGCGCACAATCCGCTCGGCCTCGGACCTGGCGGCGCTCAGGTCGCTGAACCGCCTGCGCTGCCGGGACCCGCTCAGGTGCCAGCAGAGCGTGAAGGTGTCGTACTTGACCCCGCGGATGGTGGTCGGGGTGCGGTAGATTCTAGCCTCCACGTCGCCTTCCCGAACGGAAATGGGGAAGCGGGCGGCCTTCTTCGCGGGGGCGTCACCTTTCGTCGTCATGCACTAACTTGTCGCAAATGTGTCGCAACAAGTCAAGCAAATTGACGTAAGTGCTTGATTTTACTGGCGGAAGGGGTGGGATTCGAACCCACGGTAGCCTTGCGACTACGCCTGATTTCGAGTCAGGTGCCTTTAACCACTCAGCCACCCTTCCAAAAGACTCATGTCATGACACTTACAGAAATGAATCGAGTTCCGCCATTCTGGCTTGGTATCCCAGTTCAGATCCAGCAAGTGCCCAACGGCAGCTACTATGCCCGAACCAAGGTGGGTGGCAAGGTCATCCGTCGCCTGTGTCTTCGTCGCATGCTGGGAACCCCGACCGGGCATTTGGCCGGCGGTTGCACGAGGCCGACAGTCCAAGCCGTGCGATTGCCCGGCGGCAATGAGCTGTCGGGAGGGGCGTCAACCAGGTTGTGAGTTGGGCGCAAATCGGCCAGGGGAACGTGGGTGTGGGCGTTCAGCGTATCACCTCGACAACCGCCTCGCTCCACTCGCGTAACGCCTCGCCTTCCCAGCCGACGTCAAAGGTGACGGGATGGAGTCCGGCCGGGCAGTCGGGGGAAACCGCCAACTGCATCGCACACGCGCCCCCGGACCGGGGCGCGACCCGGACCGGTGCGGTGCCGGTCACCTGCAAACCCCGGGGAACATGGGCGGTCAATTGGAAGATTTGTTCGTGCGGCGAGTGATTGGTGATGCGCAGCGCCAGCGGAGCCGACTGGCCGGGATGGAGGGTGATCCAGTACGGATGCGGCTCCGCCCAACCTTCGTCCAGTCCGAAGTTGGGATCATCGAACGGGAAGAGTGCGGCCAGCAGCGGGAGGCGTTGCCGGAGGGTTTCGCGCATCCGCACCATCTGCGCCGGGGAGAAGCGAAACATGGGTTCGACGTGCTGATTGACGAGTGAAGTGGCGGCCGGCAAGCGCTCGAGGAGATCGAGGCAGCGGAAGTAACCCTGGCCCTGGTGCAGGAGATTCCGGTTTTGCAGACAATAGTCGTCGATGCCCGAAGGCGTGAACGAGTCGCCTACAAAGCAGATGGACCAACCGCCTTCGCGTTGGACCAGGAGCGCATTGTGATGGAGGGTCTGGCCGGGGAAATCGAGGATGGTGAGTTGATGATTTTTCCATCGCCAACGGTCGCCATCCTGATGTCGGGCGGTGACCGGAGTGGGCTTCTCCGTCAGGCAGGGCAGACGATAGTCGCCCGGCCGCTCGATGAGGTCCACCAGACTGCCGCAGGCGTGAACCTGCGCGCCGAACTCCGCGACCAAGGCCGGCAGGGCGTCGGTGTGGTCATCGTGATAGTGGGTCACGAAGACGTGCTCAAGCGCGGTCAGTCTGCCGGCGGTACGGAGCTTGCGCAGCTCGGCGACGATGTCCATGCCGCCGCAATCCACCAGGAATCCCGAGCCGTCGGCTGCCAGGATGAGCCGCGAATTGGAGATGGGAATGATCTCCGGCGGCAGCGGCTGCGTCTCCGCCATGTCCATCCAATCGACCCGGGCGTCGGGCCCCAGGACGCGCCGGGCCTTGGCCAGGATGTGTTCGTCCTTGAAATACCAGCGCAGCGCGTCGATCGAGAGGTAGTTTGCATACACCGCACGGACGCGTTCCCGCAAACGGCGGAGGGCGGCCGCGGGATCGCGAATCACGGGGCCTCGGAGCGGCACCAGAACATCCGGTTGCTCGGCGGCGACGCGATCGAGGCTCGCCATCAGTTCGCCCAAACGCCCGGCCCAACCATGGTATCCGCCAATCTTGGCCTCGGGTATGGCGTCCTGGAGGCTGAACAAATCCTGGAGCTTGCCGTCGTCGCGGATCAGGTCGCCGGTGAACGCGACCCGCTGGCCTCCGACCTCGACCACGTAACTTACCGAACCTCGCGTGTAACCCGGCGTGTCGAGCACGCGGAAATGGAGATCAGCCCACGCGATCCCATCGCCGGCTTTTACCGCGTGGCTCACCGGCATCGGCGCGATGGGGAGCTTTGTGGATTGTTGAGAGTAGTCATGAAACCGCTTCCCACGCAGCGCCGCCCAGTACTCTTCGGGACGCGTGAGGGACTCTGCTTCCTGCGCCGGAGCGACCACCTGAGCGCCCCGTTCCGCCAACCCCCGCGCCGCCCAGATCCCATCGCGTCGCGCCTCGGTGACCAGCACGATGTCAGGTGTCGGCAGCCGGCCGCTGGGGTCGCCATAGACGGCGAGGGATTTGCCGGACCGTTCGAAGACCGCGCCGTTTACGGGACCGGGAAGGAAGCGAAATCTCGTCGGTGACGTCGCCGCTCCGAATTCGTACGCGCCGACGTCCCAGCCCGCTCCCTGCGGCCGCGGCCGGCGATCGGCGTCCTCCGTGAAGTCCGTCAAAGCCACACCCGCGTCGATGGCCGGGGTGGCCGCGGCGGACAGTCGCAG
Source organism: uncultured bacterium (assembly GCA_963735925.1). Lineage (GTDB taxonomy): Bacteria > Verrucomicrobiota > Verrucomicrobiia > Limisphaerales > J093 > DSVZ01. The sequence goes on along the minus strand of CAVTMT010000010.1, from coordinate 527,448 downwards.
GTCGCCCGCGGCGAAGTCGCGAAACCAGGCGGCCTCGACGCGCTCGAGGTTGTGGTCCAGGCGGGCCGGAGGCGCCTGGTCCCGCAGTCGCAGCGGGCGATTCACCAGGTTGTTGCGGAACACCAGATTCGAGCTCCCGGCGAAGCGGTACTCGATCGGCGCCCAATAACCCGCGACCACGACGGTGTTGTTGTCCACCAGCACGTCGGAGGCATGCTCCAGGCCAATCCCCACGTCGGTCCGGGGGCCGATGCCATCGTTGAAGACCAGATTGTTCCGGATGACGCTGGCGCCTCCCTGGAAACCGCCCGGGGCGTCGCCCAGGCCGAAGCCGATGCCGCGATCGCAATTCACGACCTCGTTGCGCTCGACGACGATGTTCTGCGGGCGCGTGGCGCAGCGCTTCCAGAAATGGATCGCGTGTTCGGCCATGCCGGCCTGGTCGGCGGGGGTCCGGAGGTTCCGGAACAGGTTGTCGCGCACGAGCCAGTTGACGCCTTTATGGATATCGATGCCGCCGGTGTAGTACTGATAGGCCCAGCCGCGGGTGAACTCGAACCGGCATTGTTCGATGCAGCCATCGGTCGCGCCCACCGGATCCGCGTCGCTCGAAGAGCCCTTGATGAATTGTTCATTGCAATTGACGAGCCGGCAGTTGTGGACCAGCAGGCCCGACACGTCGAAGGGACTCTCACCGCGCACCTGGATGCCATGGTGTCGGCAATACCCGAGGGTCAAATCCGCGATCGCGACATTGTCGGCGGAGACGAGGAACACGTTGGCCACGCTCGCTTGCGGACCTTCATCCGGCCCGCGCACAACCACGGCGTCGCGGTTGCCACTGGCGCCGCGGATCACCAGGCCGGGGCATTGCAGGTCCAGCGCCGCTCCGTCCAGCCAGTAGGTGCCATTGGCCAGGAGCAACGTCGCAGGCGCTTGCTCGCGATTGGCGGCCTCGATGGCTTGCCTGAGTTCCGCGACGCTCGCGACGGGGTGGACCGCGCCGCGGGTGAGCGACAGCGGTTCCCCGCTTCCGGGAGCGGCCGCGAGGTCCGGCGCGAGGGCATGCAGCAACCCAAGGATCGGCAGCAGGCGAACGGTCAGCAGGCGGTGGTGCATAAGCGGCGTTCGTTGGTGACGCCGGGACATTGCCCAATCCGGGCTGGCCGCGCAAGGCGGACGGCGGATCGCGGACGGCGGATCGCGGGCGGCCCAAGTTGACCGGCAACGCGGCGGCCGATTAAGTTCGGTTTCGAATGAAACCCAAGCCGCCCTTGCGCGAGAGACTGGCCCGCACGGCCGCAGCGACGGTTGTCGCGACGATCTCGTTGGCCTCGACTTGCACCGCTGCTGAATCTGGAGCCGGGCCGTTGGGCCAGCCGGGGATGCAGGCGACCTACCAGCACGCGGAAGTCGAAGGCTTGCGCGGTACCGTGGTCCGGCGGTTCACGCTCAGTCTGGGGCCGGTCGAACAGGTCGGCACCCGGCACGGCCAGTGGCTTGCCCTCCGGGCCACGAAGGTCAACGGGCAGCGGTTCGCCGTCTGGATCCTGGGCCGCGCGTATCCTCCGCGCACACTCGAACAGGCGACCGCCGCCACGATTCGTTACCTGGTGCAGGAAGGTGATGAACCACCGCAGGAATTCGCCCACCGGTTTACCGGCGCGCCGGTGCTCCCAGCGCTCGGCGCGTGGGAGTACTTGTGGCCGCGGCCGGAACCAGGCGGGTTGCGCGATGGGGTCGTCGCCGCGCGGGCCCAATGGCTGGGGCATCGCTATGTCCTGGAGGCGACGAACCGGCTGGCAGCGTTCGCTGTGCCTCAGGAAATCCGCCGGCTCGACTTGTTGCCGGACGTACTGGTCGGCGTGCCGAGCAACACGCGCACGAAGGACGATCGTCGCCGGTACGACGGGTCGGATTACGAGTTGGTCCGCCTGACGCGCGACGACTATGCCGAGATGATCCGCGCCGGGATGAACTGCTTCCGCGTGGACGCCGAGCAAGCCGGCTGGCTCAAGCGCGAGCCCGTGTTCTCCTGGGGCGTCGGCGGCAGCGACGTACGCTTTCCGGAGTGCCTGTTTCGCAGCACCTATCTGGGGCCCGCGCTGTTTTTGGACGAACCCGCCGTGGGCACGCGCGACTACGTCATCCGCCCGCGGCTGGCCCAGGACCCCGCCTTTCGCCGCGCCCTCACGCCGCAATCGATGCTCGAGGCGTTCAAATTGCATTTCCACGAAACGGTGCAGTCCGGCGCGCCGGCCGCCTTTCTCCAGGGCCTGAGGGCCCGCGCAGACGTGGACCTGGGCGCGATCGATTTTCGCCAGCGCAATCTCTATTCCTGGGAAACGATGATCGCGTCGGCGGCGTGGCAGTTGAGGGCGGAACCTGACGGGGGGCCGTGCGTGATCGTGTTCGAGCCGCCGGGCCGGGTGGGCACGCGCCGCACGTTGCCGGAAATGAACCTTGCTTACGGCTGCCAGTTGCCGCCCGACGATCCGGCGAACCTGGCGGGCGTGCTCTGCGGCTTCCTGCGTGGCGCGGCCCGGGCGGCGGAGAAGGACTGGGGCTTGAGCATCTACGGCCAGCTCGATCGCGCGGACGCACCCTGGCTGCTCACGCACGCTTACGACCTGGGAGCGACCCATTTCTTTTGCTGGGACAATTACCAACTGGCGTGCGTGCCTTACGGCGAGTGCCTGGCGCTGGCGCGACATCTCCAGGCGCATGTCCAAAGCCATCCCGAGCGTGACCGGGTGCGGCTCCGGCGCGCCGCCGAGGTCGCCATCCTCCTGCCGCCCGGCTACAACCTGGGCCACACGCACCTGGGCCGCGGCAATCTGTGGGGTTTGGGCGAACTCAATCTCGAGCGCGTGAACCGCGCGGGCATTACCTACCGGCGGGTCATGGCGAACTTCTTCACCGAGATCGAGCGGTGCCTGCGGTTGGGCGTCGCCTTCGATGTGCTTTGGGATTTGGACGGCCTGAAGCTGGAAGGTTACCGCGAGGTGATCCGCGTGCTCGAAGACGGCCACGTGGAAATCGTCGCGAACGGGGCGCGGTTGGTCCGGGAAGGCGCGCGCATTCCCGATCGGCCCGCGGGCCAGCCCCCGCGGCTCGCCGTCGAACTGTCGAACGCAACCGGCAGCGTCCGCGGCACGCTGACGGCGGAGGCTCGAATCAGGGAAGGCTCCGCACCGGTCTATTACACGACCGGCGCCGACCGCGCGGGAGTGTACCCCAACGTCCGCGTGCTTTGGGAGCTTTATGGGCCGAAGGCCGAGGATTACCGGACGCTGCCAACCGTCCGGACAGAATCGTCCGTCGCCCCCGATGGTTCCGCGGTGGTGGCGACACGGTTCACGGTCGAACAACCCGGCACCTATCGCTTGCGGGCCGCCACGACCGACCTGGTCGGACGCTCCACCGTGGTGTGGAAGGAGTTTCAGGTCGGGCCGTGAAGCGCAAGGACGGGAACGGCGGCAGGGATTGACCGCCCGGTGGGGAGCTGGGGCGCTTGGCTCGGCCCAAAAAGAGAAAGGCCGGACAAACAGGTCCGGCCCTTTCACACACGCGCACCTGAGAACAAAGTGCGCCAACAACGGGAGTAAAATAGCGGAGCCTCGGTTTCCCACCAGTCACCAGTTCTGGGGACAGCGTGAGCCGAGCCGCCGGTGCGACGCCGGCGGGGGCGACCGCGACGGTCGCGCTCCCCATTGGAAGGCGGATCGCGCCGGTCCGCGCAGGGACTAGCGGCAATCGGCCAGCAGCGCGTCCGCCTTCTCGGTGGAGACGGCCTCGTGAAAGGCGTCGTTGATCAGGATCACCGGCGCGGTGCCGCAACTGGCCAGGCACTCCACAAACTCGACCGTGAACCGTCCGTCGGGAGTGGTCTGTAGTCCGTGGGCGTGCGGATTCAGGCCGAGTTTCTCGCAGAGGTGGCGGTGCAGTTCGTGCGAACCGCCCAAGGCACAACTCAGCGTGCGACACACCTTGAGATGGAATTTGCCCACCGGCTGCTGGCGGAACATCGGGTAGAACGTCACCAGCTCGTAAATGTTGATCGGCTGGACCCCGAGCCGGGCGGCGGTCCATTCCATCGCTTCGGGCGTGATGCAGCCGAAGTGGTCCTGCAGCGCGTGCAGCACCATGAGCGAGGCGCTGCGCGGCTGCGGGTAGTGCGAGACCAGTTCGTCGATCTCGGCGGCGAGTGCGGGGGGGACGGCGAAGCGGTTCATCAGGGTGTTCCTCCGTGGGTTCACCGGTCACATTCGCCCATCACGAAGTCGAACGAGCCGAGGATCGAAACCACGTCGCTGACCATGTGGCCGGGCAAGAGGTGCGACAAGATGCTGAGGTTGACGAACGACGGCCCGCGGATCTTGAGCCGGTAAGGGGTGCCCCCCCCGCGGCTGTGAATGTAGAAGCCCAGTTCGCCCTTGGGATTCTCGGCCGAGAAATAGACCTCGCCCGGCGGCGCGTTCACGCCCTGCGTGACCAGCATGAACTGGTGGATCAATTCCTCCATGCGCGTCAGGACCTTCTCCTTTGGCGGTAGCACGATCTTGCCGTCGTCCACATTGATCGGCCCGCCGGGCAACTGGTCCAGGCATTGGAGCACCAGTCGCACGCTCTGGCGCATTTCCTCCATGCGGACCAGGTAGCGGTCGTAACAGTCGCCCACCGACCCGACCGGCACCTCGAATTCCAGCCGGTCATAGACCAGGTACGGGTGCGCCTTGCGCACGTCGTACTCGACACCGCTGCCGCGCAGGTTCGGGCCGGTCAGGGCGTAGTCGATCGCGTCGGCGCGGGAGATCACGCCGACGTTGCGGGTGCGGTCCACCCAGATGCGGTTGCGGGTCAGGAGCGTTTCGACCTCGTCGATCTCCATCACGACTTCGCGGCAGAACTGCCGGCATTGGTCGGTCCAGCCCGGCGGCAGGTCGCGCGACAAGCCTCCGATGCGAGTGTAGTTCGTCGTGAACCGCGCGCCGGTCAGCGACTCGCACAGATTGTGAATCTTCTCCCGCTCCGTGAAGGTGTGGAGGAAGACCGTCATCGCCCCCACGTCCATCGCGAAACAGCCGACCCCCAACAAGTGCGACGAGAGGCGCGCCAGTTCGCAGCAAATCACGCGGATGTACTGGCAGCGAGGAGTCAGTCTCTCCTGGATGCCGAGCAATTTCTCGACCGCGAGCACGTAGGCGACGTTGTTGGCCAGCGGTGCGAGATAATCCAGTCGATCCGTGTACGGGATGAACTGGGTGTAGGTCATGTTCTCGGCGATCTTCTCGTCGCCGCGATGCAGGTAACCCACCTCGGGCGTCGCCTTGGTGATGACCTCGCCGTCGAGTTCGAGCACCACGCGCAACACCCCGTGCGTGGACGGGTGCGACGGTCCCATGTTGAGGACCATCTTGTCGCCGTGCAGTTCTTCGCCGCTGTCCGCTCCAACGGCGGCGGCCACGTCCCGTCCAACGGTCGCGGCACGGGCGACGACATCCGGTATCCGAAGCTCCTTGACGGCTGGCATGATCAATCCTCCGGCGTTCGCATCCGCGGCTCCCGCTCGATCGCATCCTTGCCCCCCGGCGTGGTCACGAACGGTCCGCCCGCGAGCGGCGCGGTCTCGGTGAACGCCAGGTCCGGCAACTCGGTCGGCTTGCCCGCGAGCGGAAAATCCTTCCGCAACGGAAAATACGGGTAGCCTTCCCACATGATGATCCGGCGCAGGTCCGGATGGCCGCGGAAGCGAATGCCCATCAAGTCGTAGCTTTCGCGTTCGTGCCAGTCGGCCGTGCGCCAGACCCCGCTGACCGTGGGGAGCTCGGAGCGTTCCTCGCTGACGTCCAGTTTGAGCCGCAAATGGCAACGATGTTCCAGCCCGTACAGCTCATAGACCACCGTCCAGCGCGGGTCGTCGCCGTAGTTGTCGAGGCAGGTGATGTCGAGCAGGAAATCGAAACCCAGCTCCGCCTTGGCGTACGCGCACACCTCCGCGATGCGCTCCGCATCCTGGAGCCGGACCGTCCATTCCCCACGGAACTCCGTCGGCTCGGAGAGGAGTTCGCCGAAGCGGGTGCGCAGCCGGTTCGCGAGGTCGCCGGGGTTCATGCCAGGGCGGGCGCCGGCGCGGGACCGAGCCGCTTCAGATTCGCCAGCACCGGTTCGCGGCACACCTGGGCCTGGAGTTTGAGGAAGGCATCGAGCAAGGCTTCGGGGCGCGGCGGGCAACCCGCCACGTAGAGGTCCACCGGCAGGATGCGGTCCACCCCTTGCAGCACGGCGTAACTCCGATACATGCCGCCGGTGGAGGCGCAGGCGCCCATGGCGATGACCCATTTCGGCTCGGCCATCTGGTCGTAAATCCGTTTGACCACCAGCGCCATCTTGTAGGTGACCGTGCCGGCCACGATCATCACGTCCGACTGGCGCGGGGAGAACCGCATGACTTCGGCGCCGAACCGCGAGATGTCGTAACGGCTGGCGCCGGTGCCCATCAACTCGATCGCACAACACGCCAGCCCCATCGGCATGGGCCAGATGGAGTTCTTGCGAAACCAGTTGATGGCGCTGTCGAGACGGGTCACGACCAAGTCACCTTCAATCCGGGAATCGTAGCCAATGACGGTGCTGTTGCTCATCCGGGGCAGCGACGCTGCCGCTGCGCTGTGGCCAAACTAGGGCGCGCCACCGGGGGTCGCAAGCCGATTTGCGGCGCGCGACGACGCGGGACCTTGTCGGACACGCCAACCGGCGGCGGCTTACCGAGGACGCTCGGCCGTGGCGGCCGGCGCACCGGTGCCGGCTGCCTGGGACGGCGGCGGCGGCGCGGCGTTCGCCCCGGCCGGGCGATGGCCGGGCGATTCCCCGTTGCGGCGGTTGGGCGGATGTTCGCCGGCGGTGCCGGCCGGCCGCTGCCGCTGCAGACGCTGGAACTCCACCCGTTGTTCCGGCGTGAATTCGTCGTCGATTTGCTTGCGCAGGCGGTGCATCTCCTCCTTGAACTTGGGGGCGAGGGGCTCCCAGAGTTCCCGCATTCGCTGCTGGCTTTCCCGCACGTGCCGGTCGATGCGTTCGCGCTGCTCGGCCGTGAGGTCCAACCGATCCGCCAGGCGGTGGATGAAATCCAGTCGCTGGCTCACCCAGGGCATCGGCGGCCCACCCGGAAGGCCCGGCTGGACCGCGCGCCGGGAGTGGACCCGGTAATAGCGGGCGGCCATCGCGCCGGAGACGGCGCCGGCGGCGAAAATGACGAGCGCCGCGGTGATGGCTTTCCAAGGCAGCACGGTCATTCTCCCGGGTCCACCAGGGCGGCGCAGACGGTGGTTTCGAGCGATTCGCCCAGCGGCGCCTCCGAGCCCCGCCAACTGCCGGTGGCGAGGGCGAAGGCGCTGACCAGGATCATGACGCCGAGACACGGCGCGGCGGCGCGCCAGAGCATCCGCGCCCACAGGGTCCACTCGTCGGGGGCGGGTGGGCGGGTCAGGCGCGCCATGACGCGCCGTTCAAAGGCGTAAGGCACGCGGTCGTCGGGAGGGTTCGCCCGCGCCACGGCGATGAGTTTTTGCTGAAGTTCGGTCAGGTTCATAGCGCCTGCATTCGCAGACGGGCCGGCTCGCCATCGGGTTACAGGTACTGTTCGCGGTGCAACTGCCGCAGGCATCTTCGCATTTCCGCGCGGGCGCGGAAAGCGCGGACTTTGACCAGCGACACCGACCAGCCGGTCAGGGCCGCAATCTCCTTCACGCTGCGTTCCTCGATCTCCAGCAGCGTGATGATCAGCCGCGCTTTGGGCGAGAGCATCGTGAGCAGCCGGTTGACCAGGGCGCGCGCGGCCGCGGCATCTTCCGACGCGTGATCCGGTTCGGCGACGTAGCTTTCCAGCCAGTCCTGCTCGGGGGGCGAGAGATCGGTGAAGCGGCATTCGCGGTTGCGCTGGTGGCCGCGCAGGAAGTCGTAGCAGATACGGACCGCCAGGCGCATCAACCAATGCTCGAACGGGGCATCCCCGCGAAATCCATCGAGCTTCTGAAACGCCTTGAGGAACACCTCCTGAACGATGTCCTCCACTTCCGATTCGCGGCGCGCGTAACGGCGCGCAGTGGCAAAAACGCGCGCCTGGTACCTGCGGACCAGATTTTCGAAGCTCGCCGTGTCCCCACCGCAAACGGCGGCCACCAGCTCGGCGTCGCTACGTTCCACCGCGCGCAGTGTGCCAGCGAGTCCGCCGGTTCAAAAGCGGAAAGCCACCGCCTTGCGGCGATGGCTTTCCCCGTCGTTACCCTATGCCTACCGAACCAAATCATTTCCCTTCCGCGGGCGCCGGCGCCGCTGGCGGCGGACGACCGCCCGGTGCTGCGGGTCGCGCCCAAGGCGGAGGCCCCCCGGCACCCGGTCCCAGCGCACCGCGTCGCATCTGGCCACCAGGAGGGAGCGCGCCGTCCGGCCGGGCACCACCGGACCCCGGTCCATCCCATCGCGGGCGTGCCGGCTGGTCCGGTGCGCCTCCCGTCCCCGCACGCATCCGCTCCCGCAACCGTTCCCAGATTTCCGGCCCGGCATTGCGGAGCCGTTCGATCTGACGCGGGTTGAGTACCGGTCACAATTCCGCGACCGCTTCGGCCCGGATCATGGCCAGTTTCACCTCGATGCGGGCGATCGCCTTGGGGGTCTGGCGCACCTGTTTCTTGTCCGGCGGGTCGGCCCAGATGGCGTCATGCAATTCCTGGCGGAGTTCCCGCAACCGCGCCCGGGGCGCCTGGCTTTCCGCAAAGGCTTTGCGGACGGCGCGCTGAATTGCCGCGCGTTGTTCCGGCGCCAATCCGGAGGCCATCGGTCGCGCCGGTCGCGCGGGACCCTCCGTCTCCGGACGGGCTGGGTGGCCGCGCGGATTGCGTGGCTCGGACTGCGCCAGGGCCAAAGTGACGGCGAGGATCGCGGCGCCGGCCATCGCGGCGCGCCTCCAGTTCATGGTCAATGTCGGGTTCATGCCACAGCCAATCTTCGCGTTGTTGTCCCGGATACCCGGTGAGGCAGACGAGCCGGCAGGACCCTCGGTTACACCGGATTCAGGCAATCCACATCGGCGGCCATCCGCCGCCCGATGGTCGCGGTTCCTGCGGAAACAGCGGGTGCCGACCGGGTTCTTCCCGACTGCGCGTGCCGCGCAACGGATGCCCCCGGCCGGGAGCTCCAGACAGGTCTGCGGGCCGGGTCCCCAAAATAGCCTTTGAAAACGGGGCGCTCCGCGGCCAACATCCGCGCTCGCTTTGGGCTCCGGCGCTGGCCTGTGAGATCGGAGAAACCGGAGCCACTCGAGCATGAAACGCACACACCATTGCAACGAACTGCGCCCGGAACACGTCGGGCGATCCGTCACCCTTTGCGGCTGGGTCCATTCCCGACGCGACTTGGGCGGCGTCATTTTCGTGGACATCCGCGACCGCGAAGGCCGCACCCAGGTGGTGTTCGATCCCTCGGACCTGCCACCGGAGACCTTCCACCAGGCCGAAGCCTTGCGCAGCGAAAGCGTCGTCCGCGTGAGCGGCCAGGTTCGCCGTCGTCCCGACGGCACGGAGAATCCGAAGATCGCCACCGGCACGGTCGAGGTGATGGCGCGCGAATTGGAAGTCTTGAACCTCGCCGACCCGCTGCCCTTCCAGATCGACGACCCCGAAGCCGCGGCCAAGGTCAACGAGGAGCTGCGCCTGGCCTACCGCTACCTCGACCTCCGCCGGCCGGAGATGATCCGCAACCTGCGCCTGCGCCACAAGGTCGCCACCGCCACGCGGAATTACTTCGACGAGCAGGGCTTCCTGGAGGTCGAGACGCCGATGCTCTTCAAGTCCACGCCGGAAGGCGCGCGGGAATTCGTCGTGCCGTGCCGGACGAACCCCGGCCTGTTTTACGCGCTGCCGCAGTCACCGCAGCAGTTCAAGCAGATCCTCATGGTGGCCGGGGTGGAACGTTATTTTCAACTGGCGAAGTGTTTCCGCGACGAAGACCTCCGCGCCGACCGCCAGCCCGAGTTCACGCAGATCGACGTCGAGATGTCGTTCATCGACCGGGAGGACATCTACGCCACGATCGAGGGTTTGTTGCAGCGGGTCTGGAAGGCCGCGCTGGGCGTGGAGATCCCGACGCCGTTCCAGCGCCTGCCCTTCGTCGAAGCGCTCAACCGCTTCGGCATCGACAAGCCGGACGCCCGCTTCGGCATGGAACTGGCCGACCTGACGGATGAATTTCGGAGCAGCGCGTTCAAGGTGTTCAGCGGCGCCGTGGCCAGTGGCGGGGTCGTGAAGGCGCTCAACGCGAAAGGCCTGGCCTGCGCCACGCAGGGACAAATCCAGGCGATGACCGATATTGCGACCGGCTTCGGCGCGAAAGGGCTGGCGTTCATCAAGGTCGAGAACGGCGAATGGAAATCACCGATCGTGAAGTTCTTCGGTGCGTCCGAGAAGGCCGCGCTCACGCAGAAACTTGGCCTCGAGGAAGGCGACTTGATCCTGTTTGCCGCCGGCGACTGGCTGACCTCGTGCGAAATCCTCGGCAAAATCCGTCTGTTCGCCGCCGACGTCCTCAAGCAGCAGGGCCGGCTGAGCCTTCCGGCCGACCGTTTCGAGTTCATGTGGGTGGTGGATTTCCCGTTGTTGAGCTTCGATCGCGAGCAGAACCGCTGGTACTCGAGCCACCATCCTTTCACCGCGCCCGTGATCGAGGACATTCCGTTGCTGAAGACGGATCCCAAGCGCGTGCGCGGCCAGCATTATGACGTCGTGGTGAATGGCGTCGAACTGGGCGGCGGCTCGATCCGCATCCACCAGCCGGACGTGCAGAAGGCGATCTTCGAGGACGTGCTCCAGATTCCGCCCGAGGTGGCGAAGGCGCGGTTCGGTTACCTGCTCGAAGCGTTCCGGTACGGCGCGCCGCCGCACGGCGGCATCGCGCTGGGTTTTGACCGGCTCATCGCGATCCTGTGCGGCACGCCCAGCATCCGTGATGTCATCGCGTTTCCGAAGACGGCCAAGGGTACCTGCCTGATGACCGATTCGCCGGGCGCGGTCGAGCCGAAGCAACTGCGGGATCTGTACCTCGAATTGAAGGTGCCGAAAAAGGAGTAGCCGGCGGGGGCGATTGGTGGGATCGGATGCCGCGATGATCACCCAGCTCGCCCAAGCCCGCCCTCCGGCACAGATTGTCTCCGAACCGGACTCCCAGCCCTCCGCTCATGTCCGACAAGCGTACCCATCGCGGTCCGGCCCCGGAAGATGAAGACCTCTTTGCGCCCCGCCGCTGGCCCGGTCTCCGCCAGGCGACCGAGGATTTGTGCTGGCTGCTGGACCGGGGTTACGCCCTCCATTCGGCCGCCCAGTTGGTCGGCAATCGCCATACCCTCACCACGCGCCAACGGCTCGCCGTCACCCGCTGCGTTTGCGCCGGCACGGCCCGCCAGCGCCGTCGGCAACACGAACTCCCCCCCGAGCAGGTCCGCGACCGGGAGCTATGGCTCGACGGCTTCAACGTGCTCACCGGCATCGAGGCCGCCCTCGCCGGCGGCGTCATTCTGCTCGGTTGTGATGGGTGCCTCCGTGATCTTGCCAGCGTCTATGCCCGGCATCACGAGGTTCAGGAAACCGTCCCGGCGCTCCGCCTGCTCGGCGACACGCTCGGCGCGTGGGGCGTGCGGCGCTGCCAATGGTGGCTGGACCGCCCGGTTTCCAACAGTGGCCGGCTCCAGCGGCGGATTCTCGACCTGGCCGCCGCCAACGGCTGGGACTGGTCGGTCGAGCTGGTGTTTAACCCGGACAAGGTCCTGGCCGAGACCGAGGAAATCATCGCGACTTCCGACAGCGTGATCCTGGATCGCTGCCAACGGTGGACCAATCTGAGCCGCTGGGTTGTTACCCGGAGCATTCCCCAGGCGCGGATCGTGGACCTCGCTCCCGCTGAACAAGCCTGAGTCCACCGGGCCACTGCGGCGGACGCCGCGCAGGTGACTGAGTCGTTCCTCATACGGGCGCAACAGTTCTTCCAGCGTCATTCTGCCGACCTTGGCTTCCAACCGTGAAGCGTTCTCCATTTCCTCAGCCAGACGGCGTCTGGCCAGGTCGCTGCCGGTTGTTCGCAAACTGCGGGAAATCTCCTTGCCGTTCGCCCGGAAGCGGCAATAATAAATCCCGCTTGATGAGTATCGGCATGGGTTTTCGGCAACGCGGCAGGATTCGCTCACGCGAGAGTGCGCTCGGTTGAAGCGCACTGCTTAAGGGTGTGGGAGCGGGCCGTGACAGCGGAAGACCGACAACCGAAATGCTCTTCTTGGTTGCCTGGGGATGAATTGGTTGGGGTCGTAGCTCAGTTGGTAGAGCGTCTCGTTCGCAAGGAGTTCAGGTCGGTTTTTCCTCATTTGCCCTCACTTGGTCCAGAATGGCCTGTAGTAACCAACCCCTTGACTCTGAAACGCTTGCTGATCTCCGTGAGAAGGTCCGAAATGGACCGACCTGTCCACACATTTCCTCACCGGGGGTGACAAACGGGGGTGACAACAATGTCGGCTGTCTGTGTCCCCGCATCCACGCGCTCCATGGGAGTACGAGGGAGTGAACGGGAATTCGTGCGCGCCAAGTGTTGAAAGCTGGCGCGTCGTGACTTCACTTGATTGAAACCCGGCCTGCGCCGACACAAGAACGACGGTTGATTAATCCGTACGGGAGCTGGGAAGCGACCTCGTCCGGCGCTGGCGGGATGGCGTCCCGCCCGCGAGGCGTCTTCACGGGCACTAGCCGCCGAGCACGGCAATGGCAAAGTGGGTAGAGAGAGTCCCTTCAATGTGGTCGCAGTGGCTTGAGCCCCTGTGTCTGCAGTTGCTTCAACGCATGCGGTTGGAACTGGTTCACCGCTGGGCCGAATGCCGCCTGCATGAATGGTACTGTCGCTAGGGCATTCAGTGATTCGTGCGGTTCCTCACGACGTGTTATCGCGCGGGTCCTCGGCCGTCTGAACTGGGTCTGAACGGACGCGGAAGATTCGACTTGACTAGCGGTCCATCATAGGGTAGGGGACCAAGTATACCCCGAATGCCGTGTTGGGCGGCAAGACACGGCGTACAGCCGCCCCCACTAATTCTGAAGGCGCGCAAAGACGACGATGAAAACGAGTTCCTTCGACTCCCAGTTCCCTCCGAAGCATTCGTGTGAGCGCCTGTTGATCAGTCCGGTCGATTCGAGAACCGATGGCGTTAGGGCATCACGCATCACGGTCTGTTCTGCCTCGCGCGCTGAGTCTTTCCGTTTCCGAGGTTCGGTGCTGTTGGAGTTGCTGGCCATCTGGTTTTGGGTGTTGACGGAAGGCGCGTCTGCACTTGCCGCCGGTGAATGGGCGCCGACGGCTGCGATGCATGCGAACCGTCGGGATCACACCGCCACCCTGTTGGCCAACGGGAAGATCTTGGTCGCGGGCGGTCAGGACAACACGGGGGCACTGTCGAGCGCCGAGCTCTACGATCCCGTCCACGAGACATGGACCCCGACTGGCGCCCTTAACACGGGGCGGGATACCCACACGGCGACCCTATTGTCGAATGGGCAAGTACTGGTCGCCGGAGGGTTCGGCCTCTACGGCCAACTCGCCACCTCGGAACTGTACGATCCGGCCAGCGGGACGTGGACATACACTGGGGGACTGAGCACGACGCGCCTTGGCCACACGGCAACGCTGCTGCCCAACGGAAAGGTGCTTGTCGCAGGGGGCTATTCCGGTAGCGGCTTTCTCCCCCCTACTTCCGAGCTGTACGACCCCGCCACCGGAGCGTGGACGCCGAGTGGCCCCTTGAACACGCCGCGCTACGCGCACAGGGCAACATTGCTCCCGAACGGACACGTGCTCGTGGTGGGTGGATACGACGGCACCTATCTCTCGAGCGCCGAAAGTTATGACCCTGCGACGGGCAACTGGACACCAACCGCCCCTATGACTACCGGCCGTTTCCATCCTGGCGCCACCTTGCTCCCGACTGGGGAGGTGCTCGTTGCGGGCGGCCACGACGGGACCACCTTCACGGCAACCGCGGAGTTGTATGATCCGACGAGCGATTCGTGGAAGCCCGCGAGCCCACTGAACACGGCGCGCGAACTCCATACGGCAACCCTGCTGCCTACGGGAATAGTCCTGATCGCGGGGGGGTACGGCACCAGCGGCTACCTTGAGAGCGCGGAATTGTACGATCCGGCCAGCGGCACGTGGGCCTCCACAGGACCGATGGGCGTCGGGCGCACCGACCACACGGCGACGGCTCTGCCCTGCGGCAAGGTGTTGGTCGCTGGAGGCTGGGATCCGGCAGGGTCCATGGCTTCACTTGCGAGCGCCGAGGTGTTTGACCCGGCGCCTGGGACTTGGACGGCGGTCGGCGATCTGAACGCGGCGCGCGACGGGCACACGGCAACGCTGCTGCAGAATGGCAAAGTCTTGGTGGTGGCAGGACACGAGCTCTATGCCGCACCCAGCGCGGAGTTGTATGACCCGGCGACCGGGAAATGGACGGCGACCGGGCAGCCGCACGTGGTGCGGATGGGGCACACGGCGACACTCTTGCCTAATGGCAAGGTGCTCATCGCGGGAGGCAAGGATGCCGCGTTCGCTCCTCTCTCAAGCGCGGAGATCTACGACCCCTCGAGCGGCACCTGGACCTTCGCCGCTTCGTTGGGCACAGCGCGTTGCGCCCATACTGCAAGCCTGCTGCAAGACGGGAAGGTATTGGCCGCGGGGGGACAAGGGGGCCTGTCTCTTTACAGCAGCCTTTCCAGCGTGGAGGTGTACGACGTCAGCACGGATACCTGGTCGGCAACTGGCCCGATGCAAACGGCACGAAACTCCCATACCGCTACCCTCCTGCCCAACGGGGGGGTGCTCGTCGTTGGTGGATACGACGCTAGCGGCTCTACGGCGAGCGCGGAGCTGTACGACCCGGCCACGGGGAACTGGACACTCACCGGTGCGCTGACGACAGACCGTGCTTGGCATACCGCGACCTTGCTCCCAAACGGGAAAGTCCTCGCGGCGGCCGGGTTCAGCAATTACGGGGGCGGAGCGCTTTCCAGCGCGGAATTGTATGACCCTGCGACGGGAGCCTGGACCGGCATTAGTGCCTTGGGGTCCGCCCGGTTTTTTCATGAAGCCACCCTGCTCCCGAACGGCAGCGTGCTCGTTGTCGCAGGAACACAGGATCAATACAACGGCCTCGCGAGCGCCGAGCTGTATTCACCCACCACCGGGAAGTGGACATCCACCGGCTCCCTGGCGACGGGCCGCTTCTACTTCACATCCACCATGTTGCCTAGTGGAGAAGTGCTCGTGACGGGCGGCCTCAACCCTAACTGGTGTTCCAGTTCCGAAGTCTTTAAGTGGACACTCGGGACGTGGACCGCGACCGGTGCGATGAACACCGACCACTTTGACCACACGGCCACCGTGCTGCCGAACGGATCCTTACTCGTGGCGGGCACGTTCACCGCCGAGCTCTATGATCCCATCGCGGCATCGTGGACCGTGACTGGCCCGCTTAACGAGCCGCGGCAGGGACCTGCTGCGACCTTGTTGCCCGATGGCAAGGTGCTCATCGCCGGGGGCCAACTATGGGGGGCCTCCATTGCCAGTGCGGAGCTGTACGACTCTTCCTCTGGCACGTGGACACTCACGGCGCCCATGAATGCCTCGCGTTTTGGGCCGACGGCGACCTTGCTGCCCAACGGCAAGGTCCTGGTCGCCGGGGGGTATGACTATGCAGCGGGCACCGCCCTCGCCAGCTCCGAACTCTATGATCCGGCTAGCGGAACGTGGACGTTCACCGGCTCTCTCAGCACGGGCCGGGCAGCGCACACGGCGACGTTGCTTCCCGACGGCACGGTGCTCGTGGCCGGCGGCTACGGCCCTAGCGGGCTTATTCTGGACGCTGAGCTGTACTCACCCTCGACGATGACGTGGACTCCAGCCGGCACCCTGAGCACGGGTCGGGGCAGTCCGACCGCAACCTTACTGCCAAATGGGAAGGTGCTTGTTGCGGGCGGCTACGGCGGCGGTGAAACCAGCGCGGAACTCTTCGACCCCGCTACCGGAGCCTGGACAACCACCGGCCCGCCGCCCTTCTCGCTTAATGGCCACAAGGCAGCACTGCTTCTCAATGGGCAGGTGCTCGTTGCCGGCGGAGTAAGTTGGGGGGCGGCCGTCTATGATCCAGCCACCGAGAACTGGACGCTGATGGGTGGGTTGGGCGCGGCTCGATGGTCGCACTCGATGACGTTGCTCCCACAAGGGAAGGTCCTTATCGCAGGGGGAATGAATTGGACGACGCTTTTCTCGAGCGCCCTGCTGTACGATGTCGGCCTAGGGTTCGATGGCGCTTGGCAACCCCAGATAACCTTCTTCACCTCACCGGCCACCGTGGGAGGACCGCTCACGCTGACAGGCTCAGGTTTCCGTGGCCTTTCCGAGGCGTCGTCGGGGAACACCGAGGATTCTCCCACAGACTATCCCGTGGTGCAGTTACGCAGCCTCGAGAACGGGCAGATGACGTTTCTGAACGCGGAGACCGGTTGGCCGTCGTGGTCGGCCAACGCGTTCACCTCGGCGGGGCTCGGAAGTCATCCGCCCGGCTGGTCAATGATCACGGTCTTTGCCAATGCCGTTCCCAGTATCTCAGCACTGGTGCGGGTCAATCCATCTTGTCCGCCCCTCAGCATTATGCCCGTTACCGGCGGTTGGGAGATATCTTGGCCCGACTATGTCGGGCTCTGTCCGGCGACGCTGATGGTCGCTGACACGCTTTATGGGGCCTGGTCGGTTGCGCCCTACACGCCGAGCTGTTCGGGGGGCGTGTGCAGCGTCACCGCGCCGGACGTGCTGCCGCAAAAGTTCTTCGCGTTATGTTGTGCCAACTGCGGCACGGCCAATTCACCCCGGATCGTGGGCTACGCCCATAGGACATTACACAAAGGTTTTGAGATGGTGGGGTATCCATTCGCGAACCCGCTCGGCAACACGCTCAAGGTCCTGTTTCCCCTCGGCCCAGGGTATGACGGCACGATCTTCTACAAGTATGTGGCCGTCGGGTGGGCGATCAACCAGTTCGCCTTTGGCGAATGGGACGACCCGGACGAGACCCTGGACGTGGGCGAGGGCGCGTTCGTTCTGCTGCCCAAGGACCTGGACATGGTCTTCTGGGGATACACTACGGCGCTCCCGATGACCCTGCCGCTGCCGGCTGGGTTCTCGATCGTGTCGTACCCCCTGCCCACGACGATCCTCTTGGATGATCCCGACGTCGGTTTTCCGGCTGTTGATGGTGACACGGTCTATCAATATGTGAATCTGCCGGGGCAATACACGTTGAACACCTACTTCTGGGGTTCGTGGTATTCCGCCACGCCGGTCGTGGATATTGGGGAGGCGTTCTGGGTGAACAAGACAAGTGGGGTCGGTTGGATCATCTACGGCACTGCCATCTTCCCAATACCGTGTCCGGCCCCCTGAGGCGGTGCCCAAACGCGTTTTCAACGCACGAGACAAAACCATGCAACGCACGTCTGTGATCGCACTGGCCTTGTTCCTCACGGTGCCCACCTGGGGTCAAGTGATAACGATCGACCAAGCTCCCAACACGCCTGTCCTCATGGGGCCGGGGGACCCGGCGCCTTTGGAGGTCCAGTTCAGCAACCTCGCGGGGAGCACCGTCGACGCGCCGATCTTCAACTTCGATGGCGTCCCCCTGGCCGGCGTCGGGTACCATGTGGAACTGTGCTACGACGCATCGCCCATTCTCGGCGACCCGCAGAGTGTCGCGGGCCCGTCGGCGACGTTCAAGATCGGGGGTTACTTCTTAGACAAAACGCGGACGATCTTCGGCTTCGAGGTTGGCGACCAGGTCACGGTTTGGGTCAGGGCGTGGGCGGGCGACGCGGCTAGCACCTTTGCGGCGGCGACGCTTCGCGGCGAATCGAACCAGTTTCCGTTGACCGTCCCGGGCCAGGTACCGCCTCCGCTGCCTGCGCTCATGGCCGACCTTGAATCGTTCTCTCTCCAGATCGTCCCCGAGCCTGGAGCGCTGGCGATCGGAACTCTGCTCGGCTTGGTTGCCTGGGGAGTCGTTCTTGTCGGTCGGAAACGAGCCTGAGATGCCGTAGATTGTGCCGTCGACTTTCCGGTGCATCACGTTGCGCTTCGACCGACATGTGATTCAGAGAGTGGGGGGAAGGGCGGAGAGCGATTCGGGCGATTGGATGTGAAACGGCGAGGGTGGGAGAGGTGGCCTGGGCCGGTGAGACGAGCGGCGGATGGGCGTGACCTTGGGGCTGACGGCGGTGGGCAAGTTGCTGGCCCAGTTGGCGATCACCCCCCAGAAGCCGCTGCGCCGGGCGTACGAACGGGACCCGGCCGCGGTGAAGGCGTGGGTGGAAGCGAAGTACCCCGCTCTGCGCACGAAGGCCCGTAAACACAAGGCGAGCATCTTCTTTCTGGATGAGGCGGGATTTGATTCGGAGCCCCGCCTGGGGCGGACCTACGGGTTGAAGGGACAGCCGCCCGTCGTGAGGACCACGGGGCAGCGCCAGAAGATCAATGCGATTAGCGCATTGACCGCCAGCGGAGCGTTCTGGTGCCAACTCTATAGCGAGCGGCTCACTGGGAAGCTGTTCGTCCAGTTCCTGCGCGAGTTCCTGCGAGGGCGTTCCGGCCGGGTCTATCTGATTGTCGATGGGCACCCCGCCCACAAGGCTCAGGTCGTGAAGGACCTCATCCAAGAGTTGAAGGGAAAGCTCGAACTCCATTTCCTCCCGCCCTACGCTCCCGACCTCAACCCGGACGAGTGTGTGTGGGGCTACATGAAGACCAACGGGCTGAGCAAGAAGCCGCTCCGGAAGAACGAATCCCTCAAAGAACGCGTGCAGCGCGACTTAGACTCCCTCAAACGCGACCGGCGGTTGGTCCGCTCCTTCTTCGAAGCAGAGAGTGTAGCCTATGCCGGCGACTAGTACCATAACACATAAGTGACGTTACGTAATGTCGGCCCAGTTTGCGATCGGCGTCTTGCCGGGTGAATCCCCAGCGAATCCCCTGGTGTTCGTCGTTGCGGCGCCGCCGCCAAGCTGCCACCTCGGCGACCAAAAGTTCGGCCTTGGCGAACCGCCGCCCGAGGCATTGACGGTTGAGGATCCCGATTTCCACTTCGGCCATGTTCAGCCAACTGGCATGCTTGGGGGTGTAATGAAACTCGATCCGGTTCAGCAACACCGCCGCGGGGGCGACCCCCAAGACCTCCTCGAACGAAGCGCGGAAGTGGGTGTTCCAGTTGTCCAGGACCAGATGCACCTTCCGGATCCCGGCGTAGGCCGTCTGCAACAGGCCCACCACGAACCCGACAAAATCGGCCTTGGTCCGACGGGCGGTGACCGCGACTTCTCGATGCCCACCCCGGGGCTCCACCGCCACAAACAGGTTGCGCGTTCCCCGGCGCACGTACTCATAGTCCTGCTTGGCCTCTCGGCCCGGCCGCGGATCCAAATCCGGCCGACTGCAGGCCAGCAATTGGCTGCTCTTCTCGTCCAAGCAAACCACCGGTTCCTGTGGATCATAGGGCCGTGCATACAGATCGCACAACGCGTACATCCGCTCCCGATACTCGGCGGTGATCTTCCCAATGCACCACATCGCTTTGCGCCAGGGCTTCAGGACGTTTTTTTTAGCCACCGCCGAACCGTCTCTCGACTTACCTGGCGCAACCCGGGCCGTTGCCGCGCCGCGGCGGTCAGCAGCTTGACCGTCCAGCGCTTGGCTCCTTCGGGGGGGCGCTGGCAGGCTAACGCGACGACCTCGGCTTCCCCGCCAGTCAGATACCGGCGCGGAGCTCCCGAGCGGGTGACGTCATGCAAGGCGTAGTCCACCCCCTTCTCCTGAAACGCGGAGCGGGTACGCCAGATAACCATCCGACTGACCCCCAACACCTGGCTGATCTGTTCGTCGCTGACGCTCCGATCCAATGCCGCCAGGACATGAGCTCGATTGACCTCGCGCGCTGGATGATTACCGCGGAAGCGCAGGGCGTCGACCGCCTGGCGGTCCGCCGCACTGAGTTGCACAGAAATACGTCGCATAATCCACGTGACTATACGTAACGTAACTTCAGTGTCAATGTACTAGGCAGTAACGCGGCCTGCAAAGCCTGGCAGTAGGTGTTGGCCCACCCGCACGGCTGGGATATAGGTAGTGGCACTTATACGACTAAAGTTAATTGAGGCTGTTACTTGTCGTCTCAACGACTCACCATCCCACCGTAGCGTCAGGGCCGGCGACACCCATAGGTTTTGGTGGCGTCCGTCAAGGGTTGAGTGGGGTTGGCGGGTGTCGCCGGCTGGGCGCGAAGCGGAGTGCGTGCATTGGGCGACGGCCCTATGTCAGATTTGGGCCGCTCGTGCTGCGGTCCGGTATAATCAGGGCGTCCGCAACTTCAGGGGGTAAAGGCGAAGGGCGGCCGGAGGTGTTTGATTGCTCCCTGCTCCGGTAATGGGAAGACGCCGGAGCCACAGTCAATTACCGGCTCTGTACTGCGGGCGGCCCTTTCGCGCCGGGCGCCGACAGCGCCGATCCCCATCGCTCGCTCGGCGGTTCATTGCGTCTCGAACATCGCTTCGACGCTCGCAAGCACGTTCCCTTACGCCAATCGAGGCAATAGAGCACTGTGCACACTCGATCGCAGGAGCCGGGGCTGTAGTACGACGCGTTCGCCTCCGCGCAGCCGCTGGCGAAGAAGGGACCATTCCAGAGGTTTGACAGTTTGGGCCGGGTGGGCGGGGCGAGCTGCCCTACGTTCTCCCCATACGCCGGCGGCCGTCAGGACCGCCCGGCACAGGTCCGCCACCTGTCTCGACATCCACATACTGGAATCGGCTGCGAATTTGCAGGAGGTGAGGAGCCGTGGCACACTTATCATCGGTATGAGACCGACGTCTTTGATGTTCCTGGCCTTGGGCCTGCTCACGCTTGGGTTGCCTTGTGCGTGGGCCAAGCATCTCCCTCCTCGTCGTTACATGGTGCGGCGGATTGCCCCGGCACGACGTGCGCCCGTGCAGCAATCACCCGTGCGGCAATCATTCGTGGCCCAGCCGCCCCCTTCAGCCGTAGCCTTGCCGCCCGGACCGACCGTGATCGCGCCTTCGCCGACCCCCGCCCCTACCGAAGCCGACCTCGCCAATGCCGCCGCCGAGAAGGCAGCCGCCGACGAGCGACTCCTCGATTTTCAAATCAAACGCGCCGGGGCCGGCTCCCCGACCGCACAGTACGAACTTGGCCTGCGCTACCTGACAGGCAAAGGCGTGGAGAAGAATCTCCTCGAAGGCAGAAAGTGGCTTGAAGCCTCCGCCAAGCAGGACAACGTCTGGGCGCAACGGAAACTGAAGGAACTGGACGAACAGCCGGAAGCCACTGCCAGGCCGTTCGAGGTCAAGACTGGGGGGAAAGTCTCGGACTCGGCGACGGACGCTTTGCCTCCAGCCACCGCGTCGCACACCACCCCTTCGAGCAAAAGCGTCCCGCCACCAACCCAGTAAGCAGTAAGGCCCGCGCCGCGCTTGGCCACCGCGTAGAGAGGGCGAAACCGACGCCTGCGCGTTCAGTTCTTGCCCAGTCAGGACCTTCGCCACAGCGCACCGTTCCCGCCAGGAACGACGATTGCCAGCAAAGCGGCTCAAAAGGGGCTGACGTGGACGCCAAGGTCGGCTTGCGCTGGGCCGCGAGGTGGAAAGCCCGCACCGACTGTCTGCCTGCACGCGTCGAGACTCTGGCGGTCTGGTGTGTTCTCGTATAGGATCCAACTCAAAGGCGAGTCGCTGCGCAAAGGGCGGACGCCCATCCCTCCCGCCGGAGCCTTCGGACTGATCCCCCCTCGGACGCTCCTCACCTCCCTACCCGCCCACCCCATCGTTCCAGTCACTCCGAATTACACCCCCAAAACCTTGACTCAATTCGGACACTTCCTTAACCCTTCATCCCGAGCGTCGCTGCGCTCCGACAACTGTCCGAATTGCTCGGAACCCTGTCCGAATTGGTCGTAATACGCATTTACGGGTGGGAGAACCTGCCTCCGGTTCACCAGGAGCGGTTCGATGAACTTCGGGGTCAGCGTCTCAAGACCAGCCGCGCGTGGGCGATCGAGGAAATGCTCCGGGATTTCTGGACCAGTCCGACGGTGGAGGAAGGCCGGGCCTTCTTCGCGCGCTGGTATAGCTGGGCGATCCGGAGCCGGCGGGAGCCCATCAGAAGGGTGGCCCGGAGCTTCAAAGACCACTTGACCAACGTCCTCACTTACTTCGATCACCGGATTACCAACTCGGCGCTGGAGGGGTTGAACAACCGCATCGCCGGCTTGGTCAAGAAGGCCTTCGGCTATCGCAACCGGGAGCGGTTCAAGACGAACATCCGCTTTCATCTCGGAGGCCTGGACCTCTATCCCACCCAATGAAAAATCCCCCGCAGATTCCGGAAGAGGCAATTCTCCAACAGGCTGCGACTGCGCCAAATCTCCCGCCCGTCAACGAAGCCTGGAGGCCGACCGTGAACGACATAACAGCCATGCTTAAGCTGCCCGCCGACCACGAGGAAGAACGAGCTGAATACGCCGCCTCAGTCCTTCGAGCGCTGGACATCGTGCGCGCTTTCGCCCAGGACCACGACTGGTCCCGACATATGCAAGAGCCCTACTTCCACGGGATCGAAATCTTCTCCACCCGCGAGCAGCTCTGGCACCGCATTCTGGAGCTCAACGCCATCGTGGACGACATCTCTCTGCCCACCGACGGCCTGACCGCGGCTCTGGAGGGCGGCGTGCTGGTGGCCGTGGTGAAAGAGGAAGCACAGCTGGCCCGCCCCGAATACTTCATCAACCAGACGGACTACGACCGCGCCCTAGCCCACGAAATCGTGCATCGCCTGCACATTCGCTTGCTCGACGGCAACGAGGAGGCCATGGGGCCCGGATGGTTCTTTGAAGGTTTCGCCATCTACGGCTCCGGCCAGATTCTCGGCGCCGACATCGAAATCAAGAACCTCGGCGAAGCGCTGGCTTTGACCAAGGCTGCCGAGCGGGGCGCCTACGCCCAATTCGCGGCGGCTTTCCGCTGGCTGGCTCAACGTGTACCCCTCGACGAACTGGTCCGCAACGCGGCCGCCCAGGATTTCATCGACCATCTGCGCAGCCGGCTTCAGCAGTCCTGAGGCGAGCACGCGGCCTGCAGGGAGATCACCGGTCGTACAACAAAGCAGCGGAGCAGACCCCGGAGCTGCCGGTTAGCAACGGCCCTTTCCCGCAGGGGGTGCCGCCGAAGAAAAGTCAAAGGTATAGCCCGCCAGTGGGTCATCCGCCCGTATGAAGCCGGGGTAGCGGGCTGCGGCGGCCTGGATGAGCTCCACTCCGCGCGCCCCCGCCTCTCGCCCGAGGAAGCGGTAGGGCAGGGCAAAGGCTAGATCCTTGTCCGCCTCTTCGTCGAAGGCGATGCCGAAGCGTTCGGGCTGCTCGTAAACCGGCGAGTTGCGGAGCAGATGAAACGGGAAGAGCTCACCGTGCAGGCCCAGCTCCCGGCAGACCTGCATCGTCCCCATGAAATCTTCGAGCTTCTCCCCCGGGAAACCAGGTATGATGTTGATGCCGTCGCACAAGCCGGCTTGCCTGAGCAGCTTCACGACGCGTACCAGGTCGGCGGGGTCGAAACCCTTGTTCATGCGCTGCAGAGTTCGGGCGTTGAAGGATTCGGGCGTAATGTCCAAAGAGCGACAACCGGCCCGCAGGAAGAGCTCCACATCGGCTTCCGACAAGGTCCTTTCGGCCCGCACCCAAGCCCTCCATTCGACCTTCCTGCCGCTGTCGACAAGGCCCTGGGCAACACACCGCAACAGCTTTGGAGACATAGCCAGGGTGGAAAACAAGATCTCGTGCGCTCGATGCTTTTGTGTCAACTCATCGACCGCGGCCAGAATTGTGGCTAGCGGCAACGCCCGGTAGCGCTCGTTGGCGCCGGTCGCCAGATTGCAGAAGCTGCACCGACCCCAGTAGCAACCGCGCGACACCTCGATGGGAATCCGCTTGCGCGGGCGGAAGTAGGACTCGACCGCCGCATCGACAAAGTCTGGAATTGCGATGTCGCCGGAATCCACACAATGAGCCGGCTCGTAGCGAAGAAGGCGCTCACCGTGCAACAAAACATTGGGACTGGCACGCACCGGGCCCCCCCTGCTCAAGTCGTCGATGAGTTGAGCCAGCGGTAGCTCTCCCTCATTGAAAACAAATGCATCGACATGAGCGAAAAGCCGCGCGGCGGTGGCCTCCTCAAGCAGCACCCGCGGCAGCGTCGAGAAAAAGGCGCCGCCAATGACCACAAATAGCTTCGGCTCCACTTGCTTGGCCACCCGAGCCAACGTAAAGGCAGCCGCCAGTTGGAAAGGGCCCGACACGGAGATGCCCAGCAACTTGGGCGGACGGGCCGCCAGTTCCGGCAGCACACTGTCTCGATAGAAATCGGCAAAGGCGTTGCCGCTCTCGCGGGCGGCAAAGTCCGCTATGTAGTGGGAGCTGTCGGCGTCGCCGCAGTGATACACCGCCATCGACGTGAAGGTGGTCTCCGGGTAGCGGTGGTTGAGGAGCAGCAGCGCTTGCGACAACAGCATGCCCTCGGCGTCGTCCGAGAAGCGCGAGCAATACCCTGGCGGCAGAGGAGCAGCGGCGATGCTCCGGTATTGCTGCACGAAATCCCGGGCGCGCACCACCGGCGGCGGCAGGGTGCCCGCTGCCTGGTCGTCCAAAGCCCTCAGGTTCGCTTTGCTGATAACCCAGCGATAGAACTCGATGTTCAGATCGCGCTGCTGCACCGGCAGGCCACGCGCTTTCAGGTAACCGCACAACGCTGGCACGGCCACGTGCATGTCTGCGCTGTTCCAGACCGGAGGCCAAACGAGCCAGGTGCCCTGCATTTAATCCCCCGCGGCCTGAGCTCGAGCACGATTGTAGACCGCCAACTCGTAGGCTCCGGGACGGTCCTGGAGCCGCGCGCGCTGCGCTTCGATATAGGCCTTTCGCAGCCGCGCTGAGCCGCGCAAGGCCTGCTCCAAGGCACAACGCTGGGCGGGTGGGCGGTGATCGAGTTCCATGGACATCACCGGGGTACCGTCAGCGCCCGGCCGCAATACCAATATCATGGGAAAGCACCAACAGCCGGCCGGCTTGGCCTCGCCCAATGAGCAACGCCACCATTGGCCCGCCCGCCGCAAAGCCGGACATAGACGCCGCACCGGTTCCCCTTCACGGGCCGCCCGTCGAGCTGCTTCGATCTCATCGAAGACCTGCTCTTCACCGTCCCTCTCGACCATGTATCGATAATCGTTCACCCGCAACAGGCCGACCCCGTCCATGGCTTCGACAGGCGGCATAGCCTGCGAGGAGTAGAGTTGATGCATGATGAGCGGCCATTCGTCACGACCGCACAACAGACCGCCCATATCCATGCAGCACAAACCACAAGGTCCGCATGCTTCGTCGATCACGGCCTCAAGATCCACAGCCTCCTCCCGGTCGGTCGCCGGCGACCCGCCCGTCCCCACCGGATGCAGACACTCCGCCAAAACACAAGCCTGCTCATCGGTCAGGCGGATGGCTTCGGTACGTCGCTCGGGTCTTTGCACCAGGTAGGGGGTCTCGACCGGCGAAGCATCGGCCGACAGCGGTAGCAGTCGCCCAACGCAAGGCCCCAGGTCGGCGGCCAGCCGTACCAGCTGCGGTAGCCCCGCACTCGACGTTTGCACTCCTCGGAAAGCGAGATCGTAGCGCAACACCGACTCCGCGAAAGGCGACAGATTCTGCGCGCGCACGAATTCGCTCAAAGTAGCTGCGGCCACCCCCAGAGCCCGCGTCGGGTCACACACCGCGGCAGGATCCGAGTACAGGCCCGCGGGCAGCCCGGTGGTCAGCAGATAGTGCGCCAGTGCCCGAGAGTCGGCACGGCTAACCACGCGTATAGTGTTTGGCAAATGCAAAGAAGCCGCGCCCAGCACATGCGCCAGGAATAGCAGTCGCTCGCGTTCGATACGCGGGTTGTAGAAGTAATGGAAGTTGCTGAAAATGTCCGGTCGTTCCCGGACCGGGAGATCGTCATCGGCGTCGCTATCGCCTTGAGTAAAATCCGAAGGCATAGCGTCGTAGCGCAGCTCGTAGCCATCGTCGAATAGCTTGGACCCGCGCAACGGGGCCAAGACATGCAGCTGGACCAGCTCATGGCCTTCAGCCTTTAGCTCCAAATAGGTCTCGACCGTGGCCCGCAGATCCTCGGGCTCCTCGTTGGGAAAACCGATGATCATCGAGGTGGTCACCTGCATGCCGGCCTCCGTGGCCGCACGGATAGCAGCCCGCGCCCTGGGCAGATCCAGACGCTTGTTGATCAGCTCTTGCATGCGTTGTGAGCCGGTCTCCAGGCCGAAATAGACCCCCAGGCACCCGGCGTCACGCATGGCTCGCAGCAACTCCTCATCCACTTGGTCGGTGCGCGCGCTACAGTACCACGCATAGCTGCGCTCGGTGAGCGCGGCGCACAGCTCACGGACAAAGGAGCGCTTGACCGTGAACGAGTCCTGCACGAAATAGAACGCGGCTGGCTCGTAGAGCTCGCGCAGCCGGTCCAGCTCCGCCAGAATCCGGGCCACCGATTTGAGACGAAAATGCCGCCGAAAATAAGGGCTCGCCGAGCAGAAGGAGCAAGCAAAGGGGCAACCGCGCCCGATCTCGATTGGAACGACCGGTGCGCCGCGCGGCATGGGGTAGAGCTCGAAAGGCGGCATGGGTACTCGATCGAGCTCAAGCACGACCGGGGCGTCCTCATTGACCCGGACGGTCCCACCCTCGCGGTAGATCAGGCCTGCCGTCTTCTTAATCCCTTCCGTATCGCCGAAGGCCTGCAAGAGCTGGGGCCACGAGCCCTCTACCTCCCCCCGCAGGACGTAATCGACAAAAGGAAACGCCTCCAGGGATTCGGGCCCCGTCAAAGAAGCCTGCGGACCGCCGCACAGGATCACGGTCGTGGGGCTGCGCTCCTTGAGTCGGCGGCATAGTCGCAGCGTATGGTCGTAGGTGCTGCAGATGCTCGAAAAGCCTACCAGGTCGCGGTCAGCCAGCGATTCCACAAAGGCGGCTTCCTGACCCCGCTCGGGCAGGTCAAGGAGCTTGATGTCGCACACTCCAGCCATTTCGGCCAAACGCGCCAGGGTCAACAGGCCGAGCGGCACCTGCCCTTCCCGACGACGCATGTAGGAAACGAGAGCCAGTCTCACGTCGCGCCTCCGCCTCAGCTCAGCACCGTGTCGGCCGTCGCGGGGTGCACTCTGCGCCTGGACCGAATGTCACGTCCGAACCACAGCCGTTCCAGAATCCACGGAACCAGCTTTTTCAGGTAGGGGCAGACCTGCGGGTCTTTGGCCCAGATGGTGCCGTGCCGGGTCAGGGCGTTGTAGGGGCAGCCGCCGCCGCACAGCGCTATGAAGGGGCAACCTTCGCACTCGGGCATGTTGACCGGGATGCGCGAGCTCCATTCATCGAACAACGGGTCCGCGAACAGGTCGTATTTCGGGTCACGCACGTCGCCGCTGAAGAAGCGTCCTGAGCCAACCAGGCTGTGGCAAGGTCCCAACTGTCCTTTCGGGGAAACCACGATCTGACCACCGGCCGCGCCGCAGTCCCGGTGGCGCCAATGGCCTTTGATGAAGCTCTCCAGACGGCGGAGGGTCGTGTACTCGTCAACCCCCAGCTCGTCGATCATCAGGTCGCAGGCTTCAAGCAGGCGGTCGGTGGCCTCCTCCATGGGCACGTAGAAGTCGTTGCCCTCGTCCGGTACTTGGTAGGGCATCTGAAACTCGATGTCTCGGATGCCGGTCTGCTCGACGAAGTAGCGCGCCACCCCGGCCAGGTGCTCGACATTGTGACGGCCTATGGTGCAGCTCAAGCCCATGCGCAGGCCTTTGGCCCGGTAGCGCCGTATGGACTCCAGAACCTTGTGATGGGTGCCGCACCCCTGGTGGGTGACGCGTGCGGCGTCGTGCTGGGCGGCCGGGCCGTCGATCGACACGCACACAGCGGCACCGTATGCAGCGAACAGGTCTGCCAGATCCTCCCGAAAGACCAGGCCGTTCGTGATCATAACGGCTTCGACCGGGCGGGTCAGCCCGCGGGCCCGGATGTTGCGGATCATGGGTAGGGTATGCTTGATCACCGCGGGGTTCATGGTCGGCTCGCCCCCGTAGTAGGTCACGCGGGCCTCGCGCGCCCGACCGCCGTCGAGAACCTTGGCGAAAAGCTCGACCGCGGCGCTCGCCGTCTCGATGGACATTCGGTCGTCCATGCGGGTCGGGTCGACGACGTTGTTTTCCACCACGCAGTATTTGCACGCCATGTTGCACTGTTGTACCACGACCAGGTACATGGCGTTGATGTGCGTTAAGGCACGATCCTTATAGGGCTGCAAGCAGGACGCGTCGAAATCGTCGTCCACGAGCATCTTTTTGTGTGTCAATTCGCGCAGGCCGCTGGGGTCGAGGGCTCCGTAGTCGCCGGCCAGCAGGCTGCGCCAAGTGTCGGCCCGGACGAAACAGACAGCGTGTTCGAAGGGGGTGTACAGGCCGAACCAATCTTCGTCGACTTGATGAGAGAACAGATAACGGGACAGCTTCATTGGAACCCCTCGCGAATCATTGTTTGTCAGGCCGGCCCCCACCGTTCGCGACAATTAAGAGCCGCCGCCAACGCATGGCCCAGGCGGCTGCCCTCCGCCAGCCGCCCGTGACCACTGATTGGGCTGAGCTATTGGCGCATGCACATGATGTACTTCAGACCCGCCATCTGCGCCGCTTCCAGCACGGGCTGCTCGGTGGCTTTGCACATGATGTACTTCAGGCCCGCCCGCTGCGCCGTCTCCAGCACGGGTTCCTCGGTGGCTTTGCACATGATGTACTTCAGGCCCGCCTGCTGCGCCGTTTCCAGCACGGGCTCCTCGGTGGCTTTGCACATGATGTACTTCAGGCCCGCCTGCTGCGCCGCTTCCAGCACGGGCTCCTCGGTGGCTTTGCACATGATGTACTTCAGGCCTGCCTGCTGCGCCGCTTCCAGCACAGGCTCCTCGGTGGCTTTGCACATGATGTACTTCATCGCGGCGCGGCCTGCGGCTTCGAGCTCGGTCGGTTGGTCGGCGACTTTGCACATGATGTACTTCAGACCGGCCCGCTGGGCCGCCGTGAAGTCCATCGGCTGATCCTGCGCCATGCACATGATGTACTTCAGACCGGCTCTTTCCTGGCCGGCAAGCGTGTCTTCGGTCACCATGCACATGATGTACTTCAGACCGGCCCTTTCCTGGCCGGCAAGGACGTCGGCAGCCATGCACATGATGTATTTGAGACCGGCCCGCTCGGCCGCCTCGAAGGTGTCCGAAGCCATGCACATGATGTATTTGAGACCGGCCCGCTCCTTGCCGATCTCGGGGTCGGTGCTCATGCACATGATGTACTTGAGGCCGGCGGCCACCTCACGTCCGGCGGCGGTCAGCAGGCTCTCTTTCTGGTCTTGGGACACGCTCACGACCGTGCCTTTTTCGTCCTTGATTTGCATTGTGTATCCCTTTGTGTTGTCCGGTGCGCCGGCTGGCGCCCCGCCCACTTGTGGTTGCTTACTCATAGGAATGTGTTTTTTGCAGCAGTAGTTGTTTGACCCGACACTTCAGCCCTCATGGGAACCGGCCAGAATCATGAAGAGGGCCGTGCGGATGCGTGAACGGCCGATTACGCGTTATGCTACCATGGGGTTCGGTCGACGCAAAGTCAGCTATTCGTCCGTCGGCTTTGTAGCCGATACCCATTGCGAGCCGGAGAATCGCCTCAAGGACCCGCAAAACGGATTGCACGCGATTGGTAACGGACAAGCTGAGGAGAACGCGTTCGAAGCGCGTGTGAACTGAATGTGGTGAAGAAGCCCGTTGGTGTCCTCGCAAAAGTCATGACACACAACAGCGCCTTATCAACATCCATCGGGCGGTGTAGTGTGATGGAAGCCCGCTGTTCAGTCGTCGGCTCCATTCTGCTGAGCGCCGTCGGAGACGCACAGAAACGTCTCGAAGACCCGTAAAAGCAGCTGAGCTCGGCTGATGACGGACAGCTTGTGGTGAAGACGTTCAAAGTGCGTGTGAACTGTGTGTGGCGAAATCTCGATGGAGACAGCAATGGCCTCTTCGGTAAGATTGTCAAACACACCGCGGATGAGCTGCAGCTCCCGCCCCGAAAGCCTCAGCGATTGCGCTATCCGGGACCACATCTCGTCAGTGAACATCGCCGAACCGAGACATGGCGGCAGAGGTGCTGATGGGCAAGGCATGTCCTTTTGTCGTGTGATGGTTCGAGAGTTACCAAACGGAACGTACTGTTCAATGCAAATCGGGCCGGCTACCCGGTTATCTCGGAGTGGTCCTGGCCCCCACACTATAGTGAAACATAAAGTCCTTATCATTCAGTACTTTCGCTCTGAGGGCAATCCCACGATGCCATTCCCCGAGCAGGCCATTGACCGGGATTCGAACTGTGGTAATCGTGTAAGCAGCGCTCGTAAAAGGTTATGGTCCAATGTGGACGGTAAGTTGTTTGATTCTGGACGATATGGAGCGGCACGCTTTAGACTGGCAAGTTGGTCTTGACCTCCACTAGTACATTGACACTTAAGTTACGTGACGTATAGTCACGTGGATTATGCGACGTATTTCTGTGCAACTCAGTGCGGCGGACCGCCAGGCGATCGACGCCCTGCGCTTCCGCGGTAATCATCCAGCGCGCGAGGTCAATCGAGCTCATGTCCTGGCGGCATTGGATCGGAGCGTCAGCGACGAACAGATCAGCCAGGTGTTGGGGGTCAGTCGGATGGTTATCTGGCGTACCCGCTCCGCGTTTCAGGAGAAGGGGGTGGACTACGCCTTGCATGACGTCACCCGCTCGGGAGCTCCGCGCCGGTATCTGACTGGCGGGGAAGCCGAGGTCGTCGCGTTAGCCTGCCAGCGCCCTCCCGAAGGAGCCAAGCGCTGGACGGTCAAGCTGCTGACCGCCGCGGCGCGGCAACGGCCCGGGTTGCGCCAGGTAAGTCGAGAGACGGTTCGGCGGTGGCTAAAAAAACGTCCTGAAGCCCTGGCGCAAAGCGATGTGGTGCATTGGGAAGATCACCGCCGAGTATCGGGAGCGGATGTACGCGTTGTGCGATCTGTATGCACGGCCCTATGATCCACAGGAACCGGTGGTTTGCTTGGACGAGAAGAGCAGCCAATTGCTGGCCTGCAGTCGGCCGGATTTGGATCCGCGGCCGGGCCGAGAGGCCAAGCAGGACTATGAGTACGTGCGCCGGGGAACGCGCAACCTGTTTGTGGCGGTGGAGCCCCGGGGTGGGCATCGAGAAGTCGCGGTCACCGCCCGTCGGACCAAGGCCGATTTTGTCGGGTTCGTGGTGGGCCTGTTGCAGACGGCCTACGCCGGGATCCGGAAGGTGCATCTGGTCCTGGACAACTGGAACACCCACTTCCGCGCTTCGTTCGAGGAGGTCTTGGGGGTCGCCCCCGCGGCGGTGTTGCTGAACCGGATCGAGTTTCATTACACCCCCAAGCATGCCAGTTGGCTGAACATGGCCGAAGTGGAAATCGGGATCCTCAACCGTCAATGCCTCGGGCGGCGGTTCGCCAAGGCCGAACTTTTGGTCGCCGAGGTGGCAGCTTGGCGGCGGCGCCGCAACGACGAACACCAGGGGATTCGCTGGGGATTCACCCGGCAAGACGCCGATCGCAAACTGGGCCGACATTACGTAACGTAACTAATGTGTTATGGTACTAGCAGCCTGTCGGGCTTAGGAAACGCCCATTTATTTACGGGCAGATTGAACCGCCGCGCGGCGGAGGCGTCTGAAACGCATGGCCGCCCGCTTCGTTCCGATAGACCGCGACACCCCGCTGTTGCTCCCGCCTAATCTGCGCGACTTGGTGCCCGCCGATCATCTGGTCCACTTCATCCTCGACGCCGTGGACGCCCTCGATCTGCGCCAGATCAAGGTGAACACCCGTGGCACCGGCAGCGAACAATACCCGCCCCACATGCTGCTGGGCCTGCTCCTCTACAGCTACGCCACCGGCATTTTGAGCAGCCGTCGCATTGAGCAGAGCACCTACGACAGTGTGCCCGTGCGCCTGCTCACCGCCGACACCCATCCCGATCACGACACGCTCTGCACGTTCCGCCGCGAGAACCAGGCCCTCCTCACCGAGAGCTTCGTC
Source organism: uncultured bacterium (assembly GCA_963735925.1). Taxonomy (GTDB): domain Bacteria; phylum Verrucomicrobiota; class Verrucomicrobiia; order Limisphaerales; family J093; genus DSVZ01. The sequence continues at coordinate 495,088 of CAVTMT010000010.1, read as the reverse complement.
AAGGTTCTGCAACTGGCCCAGCAACTCAAAGTGCTCCAGTTCAGGCAACTCACCGTGGCCGCCGACGGCACGAAGGTGCTGGCCAGCGCGAGCAAACACAGCGCGGTGAGCTACGAACGTGCCGGGGAGATGATCGCGCAACTCGAACTGGAAGTGCGGCAACTCCTGGCCAAGGCCGAGCAGGCCGATGCCTCCCCGCTCCAGGACGGACTGACGATTCCCGCCGAAATCACCCGGCGACAGGAACGCCAAGCTGCGCTGGCCCAGCCCGACCTTCGCAACTGGAGGGCGTTCGCCTCCGCAAGTCCTCCAAAATCAGCTCTGGCATCCCAAAGGTCTGTAGCCAGTTTCCAGCTCTCCTTTCGCCGTGATCCGCGGCGGCGACTGCGCCGGCAACTCCCACTTCATCTGGGCCAATACCAGTCGCTCATCCGCCTCCGGTTGAGTGTAGCGCCTGAACACCAGCTCCCGACCGTCGGTGGTCGGAAAGTGCACATCCATCATCTGGATCCGGCTCATCTTCTCCAGCACCTGTCGCACCGTCAGTCCCGGCGCCTTGGCCCGCAGTTGATGCCGCAACGTCAGGCATACTTGCACCGCGCACGCCACAGCGTGCGGTGGTACCGGTTGCCCGCTGGCAAACAGGGCCAGCTTGGTCTGTCGTTGCGCGGCGAGGTCGAAGGCCTCGATGCACCGCAGCCAGGCTTCCCTTTGCGAATCGTTGATCTCGCCCAGGTAGAACACGTGCCGTTCCACCCGGCGCCCGCCAGCACACGTCACCTTCTCGGCGATGCTGTAGTAGCGGTGGTCCTTGCCGTCTTTGACCCGCTGGTGGCACTTCAAATACATAGCGTCGGTCAGACTCTATGCCCCGTGCAGGGCACGCAGAAGAGGGTAGGTCTGTAGCCAACGCCATTCCAGAAGAGCGCAGCTTGGGAACCAAGCGGTTACGGCCGAGGAGACCCCGAAAATCGCGGTCTTGTCGTCCGAGTAGCGAAAGTAGGGCCAGGCGCGGGCCGAAATCGAAGCGCGCGCCCAAGCCCGCTACGCCGCCCAACTGGCCGAGCACGAAAAGAAACTGGCCCAACGCGCTGCCAAACAGGAACGGGGAGAAAAAGTGGGCGGCCAGCCGCCCCAAGCCCCGAGTCCGGAACCGAACGGTAAAGACCAATACAACTTCACCGATTCGGAGAGCCGGATCATGAAGGCGGGCAACGGGAATCACTTCGAGCAAAGCGACAACGCGCAGGCCGCCGTGGAAGTCGAGAGCCGCTTGATCGTGGGCGAGCGCGTGAGCCAGTCACCCAACGACAAACAGGAACTGGTGCCGACCCTGGCGGCCATTCCCGCCGAAGCCGGCCCGGTGGCCGCCGCCCTGGTGGACAACGGCTTCTTCAGCGAGAAAGCGGTGCAACAGATGGAACAAACGGAAGCGGGCACCGCCACCGGCACGATCATTTACGCGGCGGTGGAAAAGACCGGCCACCACCGCAGCGTGGCCGAATTGGAAAAGCAGCCCGAACCGGACGCGCCCGCAGCGGACGCGAGCGTGATCGAAGTGATGCGTCACCGCTTGAAGACTGCCGCAGGCAAGTCGCTTTACAAGCTGAGACAACAGACGGTGGAACCGGTCTTCGGGATCATCAAGTCGGTGCTGGGGTTCCGGCAGTTTCGGCTCCGCGGGCGGGCGAAAGTGTCGTTGGAATGGACGCTGGTCTGCCTGGCCTACAACCTGAAACGGCTGCATCGGCTGGGCGCGGGCCTCAAACTGGCGGGACTGAACTGAAACAGCGGGGGCGGAGCCGGGAAAAAGAGGCTTTGCCCGGTGAGAGCCATCGGTCAGTGCCTGAAAACCACCTGCTGGATCTCGCGGCCGATGGTCCGAAAGGCATTTCCACAGCCGTCCCGACGGCTATCACAACAACATCCCCCATCGCCTTGAGCTAAGTCCGACAGGCTGCTCGTGCCGGGCCAGCCATTCGTTGAGATGGGAAGGGCGGATGTCGGAGACCCGGATGTCGAGTCCCGGCCACCACGTCCGGGCGAGCTGGTTAATGATGGACTGATTGGTGGCCCGGGTCTTGGCAGACTTGCCCTGGTTTGACGCGATGAACTTGTCGAGAAGCTGTTGCAGCGTGGTCTTCTCGGATTCGCGATCGACCGATTCCAGGCTGGCGAGCCAGACCTTCAGGCGGCGCTCGGCAATCTTCCGATCAGCGGTTCCCAGGCTGTGCTCTTTGCGCTTGCCTGCGGACTTTTTGATCCCATAGTACTCGCCGCTAATGCGATGACGGTAGAGACACGCATAATTCGGAATCTTGTCGAGAAGCTGCCTTGTGCTGGGGCGGGTGCTCGGCATGTGCGGATCATCGGGGGTGGCAAACGGGGGTGACAAACGGGGGTGTCAAGCAGATTTGGCCACTTGGGGCGTGTTCTCTAAATCCCTCGTTTGGATTGGGTTGGGGTCGTAGCTCAGTTGGTAGAGCGTCTCGTTCGCAATGAGAAGGTCAGGGGTTCGACTCCCCTCGGCTCCACCAACCCTTCCCTCAAGGCGGGCATGGAGCGGGTTGCAGGCGCATGGATGGCTCCTTTTTTGGGGTTGAGATCTACGCACTGCCGGGCTGTACGCGGTGCCGGTGCCTCCAGACTTTTCTTGAGCGCCACCGCGTTCCCTACGTTCAAATCAATGTGCTCCTCCACCCGAAGGCACTGAACCGCGTGGCGCTGGGATGCCGGCCCGTTCTGCCGATCGTGACGCTCGGCCAGCAGGTCCTGACCGGGCTGAGCCAAAGACGACTTGAAGCCGCCATCCGCCGTCGTTTTCCGGAGCTGTTCCGGAGCCGGCGACGGCCTCCCCGTTCCTTCGCAAAGGTGAAACCATGAAACGTTCCCTGATGGTCGGTGCAACCCTGGCTTTGACCGCGTTCGCCGCCGACCTGCCCCCGCTCCGCCTCCCCGAAGGGGTGGGCGTGAACATTCACTTCAACCGGGGCCACGCCGCCGATCTCGATCTGATCGCCGCCGCCGGTTTCAAGTTCGTGCGCATGGACCTCGGCTGGGCCGGCATCGAACGCCGGCGCGGCGAGTACGATTGGTCGGCTTGCGAGGAGTTGATCGGCAACCTCGAACGGCGTGGCCTGCGCGCGATTCTGATCCTCGACTACTCGAATCCGCTTTACGAGGAAGCGGTCACCGCCCGCAATCCCGTCTTCGGGGGCGAGCAACGTGACACCGCGTCGCCGCAACACGCGGAGAGCGTCGCCGCCTTCGCCCGCTGGGCGGCCGCGGCGGCCACGCATTTCGAGGGCCGCCGCGTGGTCTGGGAGATCTGGAACGAGCCCAACATCTCTTTCTGGAAACCCAAGCCGGACGTCGCCCAATACACCGCGCTCGCCCTGGCGACGTGCCGGGCCATCCGGGCGGCGGACCCGAAGGCCACGATCATCGGCCCAGCCACCTCGGAGGTGCCGCTGCCCTTCCTGGAGAGGTTTTGCGCCAGCGGCGTGCTCGAGTACCTCGACGCCGTCAGCGTTCATCCTTACCGGAACTACGCGGAGCCGCCCGAAACCGCCGCCGAGGACTATGCCGGACTCCGCGCGTTGATCGCCCGGTACGCGCCGCCGAAGAAGAAGCACCTGCCCATCATCAGCGGCGAGTGGGGTTACGCCTCGCACACCGGGGGCGTGTCCCTGGAAACGCAGGCCGCCTTCGCCGCGCGGCAACAGTTGGCGAACCTGCTGGCCGGCGTGCCGCTGTCGATCTGGTATGACTGGAAGAACGACGGCACCGACCCCGCCGAACGCGAGCACAATTTCGGCGTGGTGACCGATCAGTTGGCGCCGAAGCCGGCGTACCAGGCGATCAAATCCCTCACCCGCGAGCTGGGAGGCTACCGCCTCAAGCAGCGGGTCGGCACCGGCAACGATCGCGATTTCCTCCTGCTGTTCGCCAAACCCCGCGCCGCGTCCAAGCTGGCCGTCTGGACCCTCGACGGCCCGCACCCGGTGAGCGTGCCGGTGAAGCTGCGACCGCGCGCCGCCGTGCGGACGCCGGGCGCGGACGGCGTGGTGTTCGAGTCCCAAGGCGGAAACCGCGCGGTCGCCTCGTCGCTTACCGCCGCTTCGAATTCCGGACCGGGTCAAACCATCACCCTCGATTCCGATCGGCTCACGTTGGAAGTGGGGCCGCAACCGCTTTACCTGACGCTCGAAGGCGTGCGGTTGAAGCCGTGAGCCAAGCGCGGTTGCGTTCCGCGCCGGCTAATTCGGCCCCGCCGCCAGCCCGGCGGCCAGACGGCCGGGAATCCGCAGGACGGTGCCGTGCCGATGATCGCGCGGAAAAGTCATCCGCGGGGAGACGTCCTCCCAGAACTTGAAATCCTGCGTGCGCACCGCGCCGTAGTAGTGCGGTGACGCGTAGTGGTCGAAATAGACGTAAACCCATCCGTCTATGCGGATCGCCGACGGGCCTTCGACCCAGTTGCCGGTGAACGGCTCGGAGGGCGCACTGAACGGACCTGCAGCCACGCGCGCCGTGGCGAAACGTAGGTCCTTCTTCAACGGATTCTTCCGCTCGTCCTTGAAAACCAGGTAAAGGGTGTCGTCCGCCTTGAGCAGCGTGGCGTCGATGCAGTTGAAGCCCGGATCGTAAAGCAGCTTCGAATCGGTGAAGACCTCGAAATCCTTGGTGACGGTGAAGTAAATGCGGTGGTTATACCCGTCATCGCCCGTGGCCTCCGTTTCCGCGAAGCGACCCGGAATGGTGGACGACCAGAAGATCAACCAGTGGGCATTGGTCGCGTCGAAGAACAATTCCGGCGCCCAGACGTTCCGCGTCTTCGGCTCGGTCTGCATGACTTCGATGCCGCGGGGCGCCGACCAATGGACCAGGTCGCGCGACCGCGCGTAGCCGATGACCCGGCCGCTCTCCGCCGTCCAGCCGGTCGTCCAGACGAGGTGGAAGGTGCCGTCCGGGCCCGCGGCCAGGCACGGGTCGCGCATCAGTTTCATGCCGATCTCCGAGCGCAACCACGACCGGTCGCCCTGCAGCGGCGTCCACCGAAAACCGTCGTGGCTAAGCGCGAGGTGCAAACCGTCCTCGCCGTTGCCGCGAAACGAGGTGAAAAGAAACGCGTCGTCGCGCGGCGCCTCCGCCGCTCGCAGAGCCGGGCTCGTGGTCCACGCTGCGGCCAACGCGAGCAAACAGGAAAGGGACCGGTGCTTCATGGCGGAGCAGAACTCTGGTGAGCGAGGCGGCGCCGGTCAAAAGGATAGTGCACGGGGCTCGCGGCGTGATCCGGACCCAACTGCGGACGCGGCGTTTCGTCGAAGGACGCGATTTCCGGGTCGCGGCTTGAGTGTCCGTCGGTGGCGGCGAGTTCGGCGTGGACGCCTGCGGGGCCGTTTGCCTACGCTCCGCGCGTGACTGCGCGTGCCAACCCGGCTGAACGTCTCGCCTCCCGCGTGATGTGGGGGATGATCATCGGTCTGGTCTGCGGCGCCGCGCTGCGGGTGACCGGCAACGTCGTTCCTTCGATGGCCCCGATCACCGACTGGCTGGCGGTGCAGGTTTTGGATCCGCTGGGCCTGGTTTTCCTGCGCCTGCTGTTCTTCGTGGTCGTGCCGCTGGTGTTCGCCTCGCTGGCGCTGGGCGTGGTGCAACTGGGCCGGCTCGAAGCACTGGGTCCGCTGGCCGGAAAGACCTTCCTCCTCTTCGGGCTGAACATGGCCGTGGGGGTCGCGCTGGGTTTGCTGGTCATGAACGGAGTTCGTCCCGGCCAGCGGATGGACGAGCAGACGCGGACGGTCCTGCTCGAGAAATACGCGCCCGAGGCCGCGCAGACCAAGGAGCGCGCGGAGCAACGGACGCGATTGAATCCGCGCGCGTTGGTCGAGATGTTCATGCCGGGCAACCTGCTGCGGGCGGTCGTGGATTTCCAGGTGCTGCCGCTGATCGTTTTTGCCCTGCTGGTCGGGGCGGCAGGCACCCAGTTGCCGGAGGCGCGGCGCCTGGCGCTGGCGGATTTTCTGGAGACCACGGCGGAGTTGATGACGCGCATCGTCCATTTCGCGATGACGCTGGCGCCGTACGCCGTTGCGGCCCTGCTGGCGAGCATCGTGATCAAGGCGGGGTTCGACATCATGAAGGCGCTTTCCTTGTTCGTGGTCTGCCTGCTCACGGTGATGGCGGTGCATCTGTTCGGCACGATGTCGCTGCTCCTGAAGTTGTTTACGCGGCGCTCGCCGGCGGCGTTCTTCAAAGCCATCCGCACGGTGCTGGTCACCGCCTTCTCGACCAGTTCGAGCAACGCCACCCTGCCCACGACGATTCAGGTGAGCCGGGAGGAACTGGGCGTCTCGGCCAGCACGGCGGGTTTCGTGCTGCCGTTGGGCGCGACGATGAACATGAGCGGGACGGCGCTGTACGAAGGTTGCGTGGTGCTGTTCATCGCCCAGGTCTATGGCGTCCCGCTGGACCTCGGCAGTCAGCTTGTCCTGCTGGTGCTCGCCGTGCTGAGTGCCGTGGCGGTGGCGGGCATCCCGGGCGCGTCACTGCCGCTCATCGCGGGACTGCTCGCCTCGTTCAAAATTCCGCCCGAAGGGATCGCGCTGATTTACGGCGCGGACCGCATTCTCGACATGGCGCGCACGACCTTGAACGTGGCGGCGGACGTGGTCACCGCCTGCATCGTGGATGAAGCCGCGACGAACGCCGCCGACCGGCGTCCGCTTTCGTGAGTGACCCACCGCGCTGGAACGCGGCCAAAGGTTAGAGCAGCGTGGGCGTTCGCCACGGCCGCGCTCCCCGTTTTCAAGGGCGGGGAGTCGGCGCCGTCCCGTCGGGAAATGGCAGGTACCCGTCCGAGCAGTGGGTTACGGCGAGGCGGGCCTGGCCTGGGCGCCTTCGACCGGCGGCACATAGGCGCCGATCGCGCGTTCGAGCCGGGCCAGCGCCACGGCGTACTCCCGCTTGGCGCGGATGTCGGTGGTGCGCGCCTCGGTGAGGGCGGTCTGGGCGCTGAGCACATCGAGCTGCGTGCCGGTGCCGGCGTCGGCGCGCGCGCGCGCCAGACGCAGCGCCTCCTCGCCTTGCTCCACCACCTTGGCCTGCGATTGCATGACGTCCCACGCCTCGACCAAGGTCGAGTAGGCACTGCGCACTTCGAGTTCGATCTGGCGCGTGGCATCGGCGGACTGGATTTCCGACTTGTCGAGCAAGGCCCGGGCCTCGGCGACCTTGCCGCGGGTCAGGGCGCCGTCGAAGAGGTTCCACGTGGCCTGCACCCCGGCTTCCCAGCCGTGCACCTCGTCCTCGAGGGCGCTGCTGAAGTTGGACTTCCGCGCGCCGTAACCGACATAGCCCTGGAGCCGCGGCAGGTAACCGGCTTTCGCACTCACCACGCCTTCCCGTTGCAGGGCCTCGGCCGTGCGCAACGCCACCAGTTCCGGCCGGCGCGCGATCGCCAGGGCCAGCGCCTGCGGCACTCCCAGCTCGAAGCGGGGCGCCTCCAGCGTCCCGGTCAGATGCAGCGGGATGTCCTCCCAAACGTCCTTCGGCACGTCATAGCCGAGCAGGTTCACCAGCCGGTTCTTCGCCAGGCGATAGGCGTTGCGGGCGCGCGCGACCTTCGGCCGGGCATTGGCCACTTCCACCTCGGCCCGCAGCACGTTGAACCGCGGCACCGTGCCGGCATTGAACCGGCGCTGGCTGTCGAGCAATTCGCGTTCGAGCAATTCGACTGACGCCTGGCTCACGACGATTTCCTGCTCGGCCAGCAGCACATTGTAGTAGGCGACGCGCACGTCCGTGGCGGTGTCGGCGACCACCGTCTGGTATTCCGCCAGCGCCTGCTCGCGGATCAGTCGGCTGGTCCGCCAGGACGACCGCATCCGCCCGCCTTCGAAGAGGGACTGCACCAGCCGGATTTCGGCGGACCAACTCTGGTCGCCCGGATCGACGACCGGAATCCCGCTCGGGAAGAGCGGATTGGGCGGGATCTCGAGCTTGTCCACCGCGCCGGATTCGACGATGCCGTACGCGCCGACGGCTTGGACCTTCGGGATCAGGATCGCGCGCGTTTGGAGGCTCACGCCGTGCGCGGCCTCGATGTCCTTCCGGCTTTTGAGCACGTTCGCGTTTTGCTGGAAGGCGATGTTGAGGCAGTCCGCCATCGAGAGCGGTTGCACCATCCACGGAGCGGCGTTGGTGGCGGCGACAGGGGGCGCCTCGGCGGCCGACGCCCCGCCGCAAACCAAGGCCGCGCCCAGCAGGATGGCTGCCGAGGCGGACGCACCGCGGCGGCCGGTGAGTTGGCGGAGGCGGGCACGCAGACGCGCAAACGGTCGGCAATTGGCGGGGCTCGTGTTCATACGGGGAAAGGTGCGGGACGCCCGGACCGACCGCGGCGCGCCGGTTTGAAGGGGTGCGGGGGCACGCGATCGCGCGCGGCCGGCGCCGGCCGGGCGCGCCTGCCGGTGCCGGCGTAATGCCGCAGACCGGCCAGGGAGAATGCCGTGATGTGGTCGGCCAGGCACGCCACCGCGGCGGGCGTAAACCGTTGTTCCGGAAACAGCCGGCTCACGACCGACCGGCAGTGGTTGTAGAAGAGGCACTGGCTGACGACGCTGACCGCGCAGAGCCGCACGGTCTCGTCGGCGCACGCTGCGCCGATGACCGCGCGGATCAGGCGGCGGAGCTGGCCCACCATCGGCTGGATGCGCTCGGTGATCAGGACGTCCAGCCCGTGGCTGGGCTCGATCATCTCCCGGGCCACCAGCCGGCCCAGCCAGGCGTGCTCGCCGGTGTCGAAAATCAACGCGAGCAGATTGCCGACGAATCCCCGCAACCGCCGCTCCGGGGGGGCCTCCGCCTCCGGCTCGCGGGCGAACGGATAGCGCACGTTCGCGGTGGACAACGCGGAGCGCAACACCTCCAGGTACAGCGTTTCTTTGTCTCGAAAATGGTAGTTCACCGCCGCCACGTTGGTGCCGGCCCGCTGGCAGATCTCCCGCACGGTGGCCGCCCGGAAGCCGACGTCGGCGAAGACCTGGCCGGCGGCGCGCAGCAGCACCTTGCGGGTGGCCGCGGGACTGGCAGCCGTCGGAGCGGCGGGTGCGGTCTGCGAACTCATGTTTGAAGTGACTGTTTCAAACGATTGTTTGACATGTCAACCGATTTTTTGTTTCCTGAGCGCCGTCGCGGCCCGGCCGCGCGTTCCATGCCATGACCTCGACCGCCTCCGCCTCGCCCAGACCGCCGCGCCGCGCCCGGCCCCCGTGGTGGCTGCTGGCGCTGGCGGGCGTCGCGCTCGCCACCGGGTGCGCCCCGCGCCGGCCGGGCGCCTGGCAGGGGTACATCGAAGGGGAGTACGTGTACGTGGCGGCGCCGTTCGGCGGGCAGCTCACCCACCTGGCGGTGGCGCGCGGTGACCCGGTCCAGGCGGGCCAGTTGTTGTATCAACTGGACAGCCGCTCGGAGCAGGCGGCGGTGCGCGAAGCCCAGGAACGCCTGGCCCAGGCGCAGGCCCGACTGGACAACCTCCGCAAAGGCCGGCGCCCGTCCGAGCTCGCGTCGCTGGAGGCGCAGTTGAACCGCGCGCGGGCCAACCTCCAGTTGTCCGAGGCCGAATGGAAACGCCGCGACCAGCTCCGCGAAAAGGACGTCATTTCCGCCGCCGAACTCGACACCGCGCGCGCGCGCCGCGACGCCGACGCGGCGCAAGCCGCCGCCCTCGCGTCCGATCTCGAGACCGCCCGCCTCGGGGCGCGCGACGACGAGATCCGCGCGGCGGAGGCGGAGGTGCAGGCGCTCGGCGCCACGCTGGCCAAGGCGGATTGGGCGCTGGCGCAGAAGCAGCAGGCCGCACCCACCAATGCCGTTGTGGAGGACACGCTGTATCGCCCCGGCGAGTTCGTCGGCGCCGGCCTGCCGGTGGTGTCGCTGCTGCCGTCGGCGAACCTCAAGGTCCGATTCTTCGTGTCGCCGTCCGCGCTGGCGGCGATCGCCGTCGGCCAACGCGTGGAGGTGAGTTTCGAGGGGACCCCGGCGCCGATTCCGGCCACGGTCAGCTACATTGCGACCCAGGCCGAATTCACGCCGCCGGTCATCTACAGCCAGGAAAACCGCGCGAAGTTCGTGTACCTGATCGAAGCGCGCTTCGCGCCCGACCAGGCGGCGAAGCTGCATCCCGGGCAACCGGTGGACGTAACCCTGGCGGGGAGGAAATCGGAATGAGCAGTCCGATGTCCCAGGGCCGGCGGGGCGCGTGGGATTCGCGGATCCGACTCACCGGGAAACCGTCGGTCCCGGCCCCGGCCTCGCCCGCCCCGCGCACCGAATTCGCATGAACGGCGACCTGGCCATCGATGTGACCGGGATCACCAAGCGGTTCGGCCACCGCACGGTGGTCAACGACATTCCCATGCAGGTCCGGCAGGGCGAGATTTACGGTTTCCTCGGCCCGAACGGCAGCGGCAAGACTACCTTCCTGCGGATGTTGTGCGGGCTGCTCACGCCCGACGCCGGGAGCGGTCGCTGCCTGGGCTACGACATCCGCACCGAGTCCGCGGAGATCAAGAAACACGTGGGTTACATGACCCAGCGGTTCAGTTTCTACGAGGACCTGACCATCGCGGAGAACCTCGATTTCGTGGCGCGCCTCTATGGGTTGCCGGGGCGCCGGCAGGCGGTGGATCGGAGCCTCGAGGCACTCGGGCTCATCGAGCGGCGGGACCAACTGGCCGGGGCGCTCTCGGGCGGCTGGAAGCAACGGCTCGCGCTCGCGGCCTGCATGATCCACCAACCGCAGGTGTTGCTGCTCGACGAACCCACCGCCGGCGTGGACCCGAAGGCGCGTCGCGATTTCTGGGACGAGATCCACCGATTGGCGGCGCAGGGCCTCACGGTGCTCATCACCACGCATTACATGGACGAGGCCGAGCGCTGCCACCGTCTCGCCTACATTGCCTACGGCAACCTCCTGACCCGCGGCACGGTGGACGAAGTGATCCGGGCGGCCGGGCTGACGACGTGGGAGTTGTCCGGACCGGAGTTGCCCGCCGTCGCCGACCGCCTGCGTGGCCGGGAAGGCGTGGAGCAGGTGGTCGCTTTCGGCAACCTCCTGCACGTGAGCGGCCGCAACCAGGCGCTCCTGGAGGCGAGCGTGCGGGCGGGCCTGGGACCGGAACAGCGCGCCGAGCGGGTCGAGTCGCGGCTCGAGGACGTGTTTATCAGCCTCATGGAGACGGCGAAAGACAACTGGGCTCAATGAACGAGAAAGGAAGCCGGGACAACCTCGGTCAAGCCGCCAGGCGGCTTTCCGCGCCGGGCCCGAGCGGGCTCTTCCGGACTTCACCCTCCTGTCTGCCTGCTCCCATGTCCGCATGACCCAGCGCGACTTCAGCCTCCGCCGGTTTTGGGCGGTCGTCGTCAAGGAGTTCATCCAGATGCGACGCGACCGGCTGACGTTCGGCATGATGGTGGGCATCCCGCTGATGCAGTTGATGATCTTCGGATACGCCATCAACGCCGATCCCAAGCATCTGCCGACCGCGGTTCTGGCCGCGGACAACAGCCCGTTCTCGCGCACGCTGGTCTGGGCGCTGCGCCACAGCGACTATTTCGACATCGTCCGGGTGGCGGAGTCGGAAGCCGAAATCCACGACCTCCTCCAGCAAGGCGACGTTCAATTCGTGGTGAACGTGCCGGTGGACTTCGAGCAGCGGCTGCTCCGCGGCGAACGGCCCGGCATTCTGTTGGAAGCCGACGCCACCGATCCCATGGCCACCGGTTACGCCCTCTCCGCGTTGAGTTCCCTGATCGACCACGTGTTCGATCGCGATCTGAAAGGCCCGCTGGCTTTACTGAAGGCCCGGCCCGGCCCCGTCGAATTGCGGACCCACCGCCATTACAACCCCGAGAACAACACGCAGTACAACATCGTCCCCGGCCTGATGGGCGTGGTGTTGACGATGACGATGATCATCATCACCGCCCTGGCGATCACCCGCGAACGCGAACGCGGCACCATGGAGAACCTGCTCTCCACGCCGGCGCGCCCGTTCGAGGTCATGATCGGCAAGATCATCCCGTACATCCTGGTCGGCTACATCCAGGTGTTCCTGATTTTGCTGGCGGCGCGGTTCCTCTTCCGCGTGCCGATGGTCGGGAGTCTGCCCCTGCTGCTGGCGGTGATGCTGCTGTTCATCGCGGCGAACCTCTCGGTGGGGATCACCTTCTCCACCGTCGCGCGCAACCAGCTTCAAGCCGTGCAGATGGCCTTCTTCTTCTTTCTGCCGTCAATCCTGCTCTCCGGCTTCATGTTCCCGTTCCGCGGCATGCCCGGCTGGGCGCAGGTGATCGGCGAAGTGCTCCCCCTGACCCACTTTCTCCGCATCGTGCGCGGCATCTTGCTGAAAGGAAATGGCGTGTCCGACATCGCGCCGGAGTTGTGGCCGCTGGCCTTGTTCGTCCTCGTCGTGCTCACGCTCGGCATCAAGCGCTACCGCCAGACGCTCGATTGACGCCGCGCCGCGCGCCCGATCCTCGGGCAAGCGCTCCCGTTCACAGCGCCGCCGCGAGGGCGGCCGCGAGTTCCTCGCGGGTCAGCGCGATCGGGTTCGCCTTCATGCTGCTCGCCAGCGCCGCCTTCTCGACCACCACCGGAATGTCGGCTGCGCCCAGGCCGTAAGTTCGCAACGGCCGTATCCCCAGGTCCCGCCCCAACTCGCGCACCCAGGCGATGCCCTCCTCGGCCGTGGCTTGCGGCCGGCCGGTGAGCAGTCGGGCGATTTCGGCGAAGCGCGCTCGGATCGGCGATGCCGGCTGGCGTTCGCGCAACGCGCGCACGTTCGCCGCCATGACGGGCGGCAGCAACGCCGCGCATACCGCGCCGTGCGGTGCCGGGAACATGCCGCCGATCGGCGCCGCGAAACCATGCACCGCGCCCAGCCCGGCATTGGCCAGCGCCAGACCGCCGAACAGGCTCGCCAGTGCCATGTCTTCGCGCGGCCCCGGTTCGTCGCCGTGCTCGCAGGCCCGGCGCAACGAGTACGCGGCGCGGCGAAGCCCTTCGACGCACAGCGCGTCCACCAGCGGGTTGGCGCGGTTGCAGACGTAGGGCTCGATGAGTTGCGTCAGCGCGTCGAGACCGGTCGTGGCGGTCACGTCGGGCGGCAGGCCATGCGTGAGTTCGGGATCGATAATCGCCACGCGGGGCAACAGGAACGGGCTGCGCAGGCTCACCTTGACGCGCTGCTCCGGCGACGCCAGGACGCTGTTCCGCGTGACCTCGGCCCCGGTGCCGGCGGTGGTGGGGAGCGCGAGACACGGCACGCCGGGACGGGGCAACGGTCGGGCGCGGCCGATGACCTCCAGGTAATCGAGCAGGTCGCCGTCGTTGCCCAGGAGCGCGGCAATGGCCTTCGCGGCATCAAGCGCGCTGCCTCCGCCGAAGCCGATGACCAGATCGCAACCCGCCTCCCGCGCCTGCTTGACGCCGGCCAGCACACAGTCGGTGCTGGGCTCGCCGGCCACGGCGAACGTCGCGGCCGGCAAGCCGTCGCCGGCCAGCAGGTCCAGCAGCTTCGCGGCGCGAGCGGGGTTGCGACCGGTGACGACGAGCGGCCGGGCGCCGAATGACCGCGCGCTGGCGCCGACTTCTTTTAGCGTGCCGGGCCCGAAAATGATCCGGCTGGCGGTGGCGAATTCGAATCGCATCGGAGCGCAGGATAACACAAAACCGGCGTTTTCCAGGCCTCCGAAGGCGCGACGGGCTTGAATCCGGGAGAGCGCGACCGTCGTGATCGCCCCGGTCGGCGCCGCCCCGGGCGGTTCTTGGGCGGAGACAACCGCCGCTCTGCGGGAGCGCGCGTCGGCGGGATGTTCGGCGAGGACGCCGCGCACGGCGGACGCGACGCCCGCGGTCCCCATCCTGGCTTGCCACGGGGTCCGCCCCGCCTCCGCCTCGGCCCGGCGAAGAACCTGGGCAAAACTCCGCGCCTCGAGGGTTTGCCTGAACGGGACCCGGTCGGTAGCCTGCGCGCCATGAAGCTTCGCCCGGTTGTGCTGGCCGCCAGTCTGGCCGCGCTCGTTGGCGTGTTGCCCGGCTGCCGCTCCAGCAAGGCGCCGGCGCACCGTCCGTTCGCGCGCGCCGTTTTTCACCCCGAGAAATTCGCGGAGATGGACGCCGCCATCGAGGAAGCCATTGCCAACCAGAAATGCCCCGGCGGTGTGCTGTGGGTGGAACACGAAGGGGAGCGCTACCACCGCGCCTATGGCCGGCGGGCGCTCGTGCCCGCGCCGGAAGCGATGACCGAGGACACCATTTTCGACCTGGCCTCCCTCACGAAAGTCCTGGCCTGCACCCCCGCCGTGATGCTCCTCGTCGAACGCGGCCAACTCGATCTCGACGCGCCGGTCTGCCGCTCCCTGCCCGGCTTCACCGGCGGCGGCAAGGAAGCGGTCACGATCCGCCAACTGCTCACGCACACCTCGGGCTTGCGGCCCGACATCGGCCTGCGGCCGGACTGGACCGGCAACGATGCGGCCGTCCGGCTCGCCTGTGCCGAGACGCTCGTGGCCCGGCCCGGCGAACGGTTTATTTACAGCGACACCAACATGATCCTGCTCGGGGAGATCGTGCGCCGGGTGTCCGGCCAGCCCTTGGATGCGTTTCTGGAACGCGAGGTCTATGGCCCGCTCGGCATGACCGACACGGGTTTCAATCCGCCGCAGGCCAAGCTGGGCCGCATCGCGCCCACCGAGGTCGAGGCCGGCGTGCCGGTGCGCGGCGTGGTGCATGATCCGCGCGCGCGGCGCATGGGCGGGGTGGCGGGCCATGCCGGCCTCTTCGGCACTGCGGGCGACCTGGCGCGATTCGCCCGTATGATGCTCGGCGAAGGCGCGCTCGACGGCGTGCGCCTCTTCCAGCCGGAGACCGTGGCGTTGATGACCCGCCCGCAGACGCCGCCCGGCCTGCCCCGTCGCGGTCTGGGCTGGGATATCGATTCGCCGTACGCCGGGCCGCGCGGCGACCTGTTCCCGCTCGGCTCCTACGGTCACAGCGGCTGGACCGGCACGTCGGTCTGGATCGATCCGTTTTCGCGGACGTTCGTGATCTTCCTGTCGAACCGGAACCACCCCGACGAGAGCGGGAACGTGATCGCCTTGCGCCGCCGGCTCGGCACGCTCGCGGCGGAGGCGGTGGCGGACTTCAACTTCCATTACGTGCCGGGCGCGCTGGCGGCCCGGCCCGCGGCCCGCGGTCCGGGGCGCGGGACAAGCCCCTCCGGCAACGAATCGCCGGCCGCCTCCGCGCCGGTGCTCAACGGCATCGATGTGCTGGAGAAACAGCACTTCGCCCCGCTGCGCGGCCTGCGCATCGGCCTCATCACCAACCACACCGGGCAGGATCGCGCCCGCCGGGCCACGATCGACCTGCTCCAGAACGCGCCGGGCGTGACCCTCTTGGCGCTGTTCAGTCCGGAGCACGGCATTCGTGGCACCTTCGACGCGAAAGTCAGCGACAGCGTGGACGAGCGGACGGGTCTGCCGGTCCACAGCCTTTACGGGGCGACGCGCGCGCCCACGGCGGCGCAGTTGCAGAACCTGGACGCACTGGTGTTCGACATCCAGGACATTGGCTGCCGGTTCTACACTTACATTTCGACGATGGGCCTCTGCCTCGAAGCCGCGGCCAAGGCCGGCAAGAAGTTCTTCGTGCTCGACCGCGTGAACCCGATCGGCGGCCTCGGGGTCGAAGGTCCGGTTTGCCACGGCGAATCCAGCTTCACCGCGTTCCACAGCCTGCCCATCCGGCACGGCATGACCGTGGGTGAGCTGGCGCGCCTGTTCGACGCGGAGCGCGGCTGGAACGCCGAGCTCACGGTCATCCCGCTGCAAGGTTGGTCGCGTGCGGCATGGTTCGACGAGACCGGCCAGCCCTGGACGAATCCATCGCCGAACATGCGCAACCTCACCGAGGCGATCCTCTATCCCGGCATCGGCCTGCTCGAGGCGGCCGTCTCGGTGGGCCGCGGCACCGACACGCCCTTCGAGGTCGTCGGCGCCCCCTACGTGGACGACGGGGCGCTGGCGGCGGAGTTGAACCGGGCCGGCTTGGCGGGCGTGCGTTGCGTGCCGATCCGCTTCACGCCGGCGTACAGCGTCTTCGGGAACCAGCCCTGCGGCGGCGTGTACCTGCTGGTGACCGAGCGCGACGCGCTGCGGCCGGTGGAGTTGGGCCTCACACTCGCGCTGACTCTGCAACGGCTCTACCCCGGCCAATTCGCGCTCGAAAAGATCGGACCCCTGTTGGCGGACACCGGCACGCTGGACGCGATCAAGGCCGGCAAGCCGCGGACTGAAATCGAACAAGCCTGGGCGGCGGACCTGGCCGCGTTCCAGAAACGGCGGGCGGGTTTTCTGCTTTACGAGTGACGGGGCGGCATCCGGCCGCGGCTACGGGCATCCGGTTCGAGAACCGCGCGCACGTCCTGAGGACACGTCCTCGGGGAACCTTTCCCGGTTACCCGCCCAGCGGACTGCGCACGCCCAGGCCGGGCTTCCGCAGCACGTGGGTCAAGCGGTCGGCGGCTATGGGCTATAGGCTGTTGGCTATTAGCCATTGGAGGTGAGCTTCTGGCTGAGACGAATGAGCATGCGCTTGATCTGTTGCACTTCGGGTTCCAGCTCCGCGTGGCTGCCAGGCGTCAGAAAGCCCGGATCGCGGGAAAGCAATAACTGACATTCGACCTCACTCGCCGAGCCGACCGCCATCTGGACAAAGCGTCGGAAATCCGGGTCGCTCCCTCGACTACTGCCCTCCGCCAGGTTCAATTCCACGGAAACGGCGGCCCGTCGCAATTGACTCGTAAGCCCGAACTTCTCCTCGGCCGGGAACCGGCGCGTCAGTTCGTAAACCTTCAATGTCAATGCATGGCTCTTCCGCCACACCTCCAATTGCCGGAAATCTTGCATGACCCACAGATTGGCGCCTACGGCTTACAGCTTACAGCAAACAGCCCAACTCGGGCCGCACCGTCACCCGGTCCTCGTCTCCTTTGCCTGCCCGCACGATCACGAGGCCCCGCTCCAGGTCCACGTCCTTGACGCGCAAGCGCAGCAGCTCGGTCAGCCGCAGGCCGCTGCCGAACATCAACTCCGCCATCAGCCGCGGCGTCCCCTCCAACGCCGCGAAGAGCCGCTCGCATTCCCCCCGGTTGAGGACCACGGGAATCCGCACCCGCTTCCGCGCCTTCGTGAAATCGCTCAAATCCCCCGGCTCCTGGCCGGCCACTTCGCGCAAGTAGAACACCAGCGCGTTGAGCGCCTGTCTCTGGGTCGCCACCCCCACGCGTTCTTCGACCGCCAGTTTGGACAGGAAGGCGCGCACCTCAGCCCCGCCGGCCGCGCTCACCGCCCGCCCGTCCAGGAATTTCACGAACCGCCATAGCCAGCCCCGATAGGTCTGCTCCGTGCGCCACGAGCAGTGCTTGAGCCGCAACCGCGCAATCAGCGCCTGTTCCCACTCCCCGGCCGCCCAGGTCCGAGCGCGCCAGCGGCGGCACCCCCTGGAGCGCGCTGGCGGTGGCTTCCCGGCCCCGGCGGAAGCACCAGTTCAGGGCGT
This sequence comes from uncultured bacterium, assembly GCA_963735925.1. Lineage (GTDB taxonomy): Bacteria > Verrucomicrobiota > Verrucomicrobiia > Limisphaerales > J093 > DSVZ01. The sequence goes on along the minus strand of CAVTMT010000010.1, from coordinate 477,462 downwards.
CCTTCCATTCCTGCACGCGCGCCGGGCTGGGCGCCCGCTCCAGCCGGGCCAGTTCCACGTATTCGCGGGCCAACGCCACCGTCGCGCCCGCCCGGCGCTGGCCGCAGAACTGCAGAAACCGTCCGACCGTCTGGCGATAGCTCTCCCGCAAGCCGCCGGTCAACGACCCATCGTGCCGCAACGCCGCCGCCCACTCCGGGAAGGCGAGGCCCTCGGCCGTCTGGTTTCTCGAGTCGGGCATCCGGTTACCGCCAACAACAAACCCAGTTTGTCTTTGGCCGGTACGAAAGCAAGGCAGGAATCACCCCGGACAAGCCTTGCAATGCCTTGGCCACCAAGCCACCATACACCGCAATGAAACCCAAGACCGTAGTTCACTCTTGGCTGGCCGGTCCCGGCCAATAGATACTGTTGGGTCGCGGTATGAGGCCACGTCACCTCTCAGTTCCGTTGCTGCTTGCCGCCATTCTCGCCGTGATTTGGTGTAGCAGCACCATTCACGATCGTATGGCTAGAGTTCCAATACCCGGCACTTCGCTGCCGCAGACTGTGGTTACTACTCTCGACCAGAGGAGTGAGGCATTCCTTGTCGAGCGGGACAGCAAGTGGATCTACAAGGACAATCGCACTGCGGATCAACTTGCGGACGCTCTTTCGGACTGCATGAAGGCGGCCGGCGTGGTTCCGTCGATTCGAAACCTGACGAACGTGCTCACTGCCCGAGCGACGAGGCTCTCTCGGTGGCTCCCCTCCGCGGGGCGTCATTCGCTGCTCGTCGATACCGTTAAGGACATGTTTCACGAGCTGGGTGATGGGACACTCCGGGTTTCTGAAGATGGGCACCTCGCGCTCATGTGGATGGATACTAATACCGTGCTTGTCCTCAAGAACGCCACGAACAGGCTCGAAGGATCTCGCTATGATAGAGTGGTTGACAAGGAGGAGGCCGCCAGAGAGGCACTCGCCGAGTTGCAGGGAGAGTGGGTCCTGGTATCCGGATCGCTCGGGGGGCGGCCTGCGACGCCGGTGCGGCAAATCTACAATGGTACTGAGGTGACCACGGTGAGCACAGGCCGCCCGGATTTGATCGAGCACATAGCCGTTGACCCAACGAAACCCGCGAAGGCAATCGATTTCGAGATGAGCGATGGATCGGGTGCGATCAGGAGAAGGCTCGGCATTTACTCACTTGGAAACGATAAGCTCATTCTGGAGGTGGCGGATCCGGGCGGTGAGCGGCCCCGTCACTTCTACAGTGGCGGCCACATGTCTCAATGGAGGCGCGAGGGAGCAACGAAACCGAAGCCATGAGAAAGGAACCCCGACCCAACAAGTCGGTTGGGGCAACGCCGGGGAGCGGTCTCGGCTGCAACCGATCGCCCTCGGCCCGGCGTGCCTCACCTCTGCGTTCGGTGAAAGCGATACAACATCTCGTAGGAATGCTGACGCTTGTGGCGCTGCTCGGCTGCGCGAGCGGCGACAAGTTTGATGCGAGGCTCAATGGCACCTGGAAATCGAATCGAGAGGAGAGCGTCGCGGACGCTTTCCGGCGAGATCCTCGATGGACCAACGCCGCGCCTGAAAAGGTCGAGCGATTTCGAGACATGTTTGGGCACATGACCTTGACCTACTCCAATGGCGTTGTGACGACGCGATTCCAAGGGGAAGAGGGCACGTTGCGATACACGGTCCCCGACCAAGGTGAGGATTACGTTGTGATTCGGGTGCATGGGGGCATCCAAGACGGGAAGGAGATTCGCATCCGGTTTGTGGATGACGACAAGGGATACTGGGTCACGACTCAGACAATCATGGGTGGTGAGCTTCATGAGAAATTTGACAAAGTGGTCACCGAACGGAGGCAGTTAGCTTTGGCCGGAGCGCAGCGGAGCGCCAAAGCTAACTCTGGTTGAACGAGCCCCGCAGTTCCCGGAACGTCTCTCCCTGCCTTTTGCTTTTCCGCTCCGGGCTCGCCGGAGACGCCCCTCACCCACGCCGGAGTGGGCGTTTCCACCGCCACGCCCACGAATTCGGCTGCGCTGCCTCTGTCCGCGAGCGCGTTGGGGCCGAGGGGAAGGCCTGGAATGAGGGACGCGCGGCGCGATGCTCCCGGCCCGGCAACACCGCCCCCTCACCCCGGGCGCAGGACAAGCGCGGGGCGGACCGAGGGGCTGTCTTGGGAGTCGTCATGGGTTCAGGGGGGCGCGCGCGGCAAGGCACCCACCCGGCGCATGGGCTGCTGGCAGCAGGGACAGCGCGGCGGGGGCAGCGGGTCCGGGAGCCGCAGGTCGGGCACTTTCCAGTCCAGCAGTGCCTGGAGGCGTTCCCAGCGGGCCTGGGCCGCGGGTGCCAGCCACCCGAAATAGCGCACGCGCTGGAAGCCCCGCGGCAGGACGTGTTGGAGGAAGCGGTGCAGGAACTGCCCGGCCGTCAGGCGCAAGCGCTGGAGCCTACCCGTCTGGCCTTCGCGATCGGTGAAGGTGACGTGCTGGCCGTCGTCGGCCACGATGCGCTCGGCGCTGAACGCGGTGCGATAGACATAGGCGGCCAGATACTTCAAGGCCGGTTCGCCCGAGCCGACCGGTTGCACGTCGGCCACCCAGTCGGTGCGCCACACCGCGGCGGGGATCGTGGCGAAGGTGGCGGGCGGCAACGCCTGGCGCAGGGCGGCCTGGAAGCGGGTGCGGAAGCGGCGCGCCAGCACGGCTTGCGGCAGGAAATAGTCCGGGCACCGGGGCCGGACCCAACGCCGGCCGTTGGCCGCGAGTCCGCCCGCCGGCACCACGCAATGCACGTGCGGATGGAAGTGCAGGTCGCGCGCCCAGGTCTGGAGCACGGCCAGGAGGCCGATCTGGGCGCCGAGGTTCTTGTGGGCGCGCGCCACGTCCATCAGGGCGTGGGCGGCTTCGTGGATCAAGGCCCCGTAGAGGAGCTTCTGGTGGGCGCGGATCACGCGGCGCAGGGAGGCCGGTACGGTGAAGGTGACCAGGTAGTAGGGGACGGGCAGGAGCTTGCGGCGTTGCCGGGCCAGCCACTCGGTGGCGTCGGCGTGACCGCAGCGGGGACAGGCGCGGTGGTTGCAGGAGTGATAGACGAACTCGACGCGGCCGCACGCGCAGGCAAAGAGCTGGCCGCCCAGCGCCGCCGTGCGGCAGCGCAGGATCGAGCGGACGGCGTCGCGGTGCGAAGGCAGGAGCTTCGCCCCGAAACGCCGTTGGTACGCCGGCCAGTGGCGGCGGAGCACTTCGGCCAGGGGGATCACGCCTCAGGCCGCCGGCCGATAGAGCGTGGCCAGGGCGGCCTGGGTGCGGGCTTCGCTGATGGCGGTCAGGTGGGTGTACACGACCGTCGTGTCCAGCGACTCGTGCCCGAGATAGCGGCTGATCTGCAGGAGCGAGACGCCTTCCTCCAGCAGGTGGGTGGCGTAACTGTGGCGCAGGGTGTGACAGGTGGCGGCGGGGTTGGTGCCGCTCTGGGCGCGGGCCAGCTTGAAGGCCATCTGCACCGCGCTGGTACTCATCGGCCCGGGGGCGCCCTGCATGGCCGCGGAGAGGGAGCGCGCCCGTTCGGCCCAGCCGCGACCCGGCGAGGGGAAGAGCCAGGTGGGGTGGCGGTGGACCTGCCACCAGGCGCGCAGTTCGGCCACCACTACCGGCGCCAGGGGCACGTAGCGATCCTTGCCGCCCTTGCCGTTGCGCACGTGGAGGCGGGGCTGGTCGGTGCGGGTGTTCTGCAGGTCGCGCACTTCCAGGCGCACCGCTTCGCCGACCCGCAGGCCGCCGTGATACATCAGGCGCAGACAGGTGCGAAAGCGGGGTTCGCGCACCGCGTCGAGCAGGCGGCGGACTTCCTCGCGCGCCAGCACCATCGGGCAGCACCAGGGGTTGGGCGATGCGCAGTTCCTCGAACACGGTCCAGCCGGTGACCTGGACGCACTCGCGATAGAAGCAGCGCAGGGCGCACTTGGCGACGTTCATCGGGCTGCGCGCATAGCCCTTCTTTTGCCGCAGGAAGAGGAAGTACTCGCGGAGGCGGTCCTCGGTGGCGGTGGCCGGATCGGCCTGGAGATGCTCGGCGAACTTGCGGACGTAGCGGACGTACTCCTTCTTGGTGGGGCCGCGATAATCTTTGAGCTCGACGAGTTGTTGGAACTGAACGATAGAGGGATAGTTCGGTGTTTTCATGACGAGGCGAGGATGCCCGCGAGTCCGGGTTCCTGGCCCCTCCGAAAATCCAAGCCCGACGACCATGCATCGGAACGCCGTCATCCGCGCCAGCCCCTGCCGCGCAGCGGCTCAGTTCAACCAGAGCGCTGCAGCGAACCGCCGCCCCGCTGGGCAGTCGGACGGTTCAGGTAATTTGTCAGCGATTGTTGCAGCCGACCGGGCGTTTCCGGCGGCGGTCGCTGAGCTTGGTCGTTAGGCCGCTTCACGCGTCATGAGCACTCGATCATTGAAATGGATAGCCACCATTCTCGCTTGTGCGTTACTGGTGATCGGTTGGCGAGCACTGGTGCTTTTCCTCCGGGCAGATGCGGCGAGCAGAATTTCCAGCGTGTGTGCCGAGACGGAGCGTTTTGCCATCACCCATTCCGATCCTCAGGGGATTGCGCTTCAGATTCAGTTTCTCGAGGTTTACTATCGATTGAACAGCGGCAGGGTTGCGGGATCGAGTCTTCAGCGACTTGTCCAGAGAGACTATGAGCATACGCTTACGAATTCGTATTCAGCTTTGCGTCGCATTTCGACTAACGAGTCTGCTGCGGGACGTTCGGGAGGAGTTCAATGATAGACCAGCGGCCTAACGGAGACAGTTAGCTTTGGCCGGAGCGCAGCGGAGCGCCAAGGCTAACTCTGGTTGAACGAGCCCCGCAGTTCCCGAAACGCCTGTCCTTGCCTTTTGCTTTGCGGCTCCGGACCGACCCGAGACGCCCCTCACCCACGCCGGAGCGGGCGTTTGCACCGCCACGCACCCGAATTCGGCTGCGCTGCCTCTGTCCGCGAGCGCGTTGGGGCCGATGGGAGGGCCTGGAATGAGGGACGCGCGGCGCGATGCTCCCGGCCCGGCAACACCGCTCCCTCACCCCGGGCGCAGGACAAGCGCGGGGCGGAGCGAGGGGCTGTCTTGGGAGTCGTCATGGGTTCAGGGGGGCGCGCGCGGCAAGGCACCCACCCGGCGCATGGGCTGCTGGCAGCAGGGACAGCGCGGCGGGGGCAGCGGGTCCGGGAGCCGCAGGTCGGGCACTTTCCAGTCCAGCAGTGCCTGGAGGCGTTCCCAGCGGGCCAGGGCCGCGGGTGCCAGCCACCCGAAATAGCGCACGCGCTGGAAGCCCCGCGGCAGGACGTGTTGGAGGAAGCGGTGCAGGAACTGCCCGGCCGTGAGGCGCAGGCGCTGGAGCCTACCCGTCTGGCCTTCGCGATAGGTGAAGGTGACGTGCTGGCCGTCGTCGGCCACAATGCGCTCGGCGCTGAACGCGGTGCGATAGACATAGGCGGCCAGATACTTCAATGCCGGTTCGCCCGAGCCGACCGGTTGCACGTCGGCCACCCAGTCGGTGCGCCACACCGCGGGCGCAATCGCGGCGAAGGTGGCGGGCGGCAACGCCTGGCGCAGGGCGGCCTGGAAGCGGGTGCGGAAGCGGCGCGCCAGCACGGCTTGCGGCAGGAAATAGTCCGGCTGCCGGGGCCGGACCCAACGCCGGCCGTTGGCCGCGAGTCCGCCCGCCGGCACCACGCAATGCACGTGCGGATGGGCGATGCGCAACTCCTCGAACACGGTCCAGCCGGTGACCTGGACGCACTCGCGATAGAAGCAGCGCAGGGCGCACTTGGCGACGTTCATCGGGCTGCGCGCATAGCCCTTCTTTTGCCGCAGGAAGAGGAAGTACTCGCGGAGGCGGTCCTCGGTGGCGGTGGCCGGATCGGCCTGGAGATGCTCGGCGAACTTGCGGACGTAGCGGACGTACTCCTTCTTGGTGGGGCCGCGATAATCTTTGAGCTCGACGAGTTGTTGGAACTGAACGATAGAGGGATAGTTCGGTGTTTTCATGACGGGGCGAGGATGCCCGCGAGTCCGGGTTCCTGGCCCCTCCGAAAATCCAAGCCCGACGACCATGCATCGGAACGCCGTCATCCGCGCCAGCCCCTGCCGCGTAGCGGCTCAGTTCAACAAGCAGATGCACCGAACAGCCAGTCCGCGCTGCAGTTTGGACGGTCACTTGAGACAGACTACTGTTGTTGCAGTCGCGAGTGGGCTGCCAGCGGCTGTCGCAGCCGACCGGGAGTTTCCGGCGGTCGCTGAGCTCGTTCGCCAAGCAAACGCGCATCGCAGATTGAAATATGAAGATTGCAAAGAATGACATCCCAGAGCGTCTCAACGTCCCTGGCGCAATCGCGCGCCAAGAGTTGAACTTTGGCGACGCGACAGGATACGGAGCCATCGCCGGAGAGTATTTCTCCTTGAAGAAGGACACCGACATCGCTCCTTTGCTCAAGGGCCTCAAGCATGACCTTTGTCAGGCGCCGCATTGGGGCTACATGCTCCAAGGGCAGGTGGTTGTTTCTTACGGACAGGGCAAGGAAGAGACCGTTTCAGAAGGCGACCTGTTCTACTGGCCACCAGGGCACTCGGTACGGGTCCAACAAGATGCTGAGATCATCTTGTTTAGCCCCCAAGCCGAGCACTGCGCTGTGATCGATCACTTCAAGAAGCAATTGGGTGTCTAGGATTCGTTGACACGTAACCAATGCCGACAAGCGGATGCACCGAACCGCCGCCGCACGCTGCAGTGTCGATAGTCACGGAGTTGCTTGGACACTGGATCCGCAGCCAGTGTCCGGTTCCAGCGGCGGTCGCTGAGCTCCCCTCTGAGGTAATCCGTCAACGGGTTTTGAGAGTTTTCTTTTGAGTTTTCTGAGCGCTGGCTTTCGCGGGGTTCTGGCCGACTTCGACCCCGCGGAAGAGCGTGTCGAGCGGGCTCTTCCGCTGGCGCAGCACAGCTTCATAGCGGGCGTCATTGTAGGGGGTGTGCGTCTGCCAGCAGCGGAAGATGATCCGCTGCCATTGGACTCGCTCGCCCCCGCTCGCTCGGCCCGGCGGGCCTTCGGCTTTGCCGAATTCCTTTCGCGGCCTCCCGGGCCGCTCAAGTGTACCCCAGCGCCCGTACCGCGGTGTGGTGCCCGACGCCGCGGTCCCGTTGCTGGAGATAGTAGGCGGCGGCCCAACGGCACCAGAGCACACTCTCCTGGGCGTACTCGTGAAAACTCTGGCGTTGGAAGAGCGGACAGCGATAGCGCCGGTGAACCACCCGTTTGCCCCCGCTCTGTTTGGTGACGGGCGCGATTCCGGTGAAGGACTGGAGGGCCGCGGCGTTGGCGTAGCGTTCCCGTTGGGCGCCCAGGGCGGCGAGCAGACGCGGAGCGAGCACGGGACCGGCCCCCGGCAGGCTGGCGAAGATCGCGTGGTCGGGATGGCGGGGGAAGCGTTCGGCGATCTGGCGGTCGTACTGGGCGACGGTGCGGGTCACCCGTTGGAGTTGCCGGGCGATGAGTTGGACCCGCAGGGCATAGGTGTCGAGCAGCGCGGTTTCATCGGTCAGGCTCGCGCACGCACGCACGCACGGCGGAGGACGCGTCGGCGAGACGCCGACGGGAGCGACCGGGACAGTCGCGCTCCCCCATCCGGACTCCGTGGCGGCGCTCGTGAGCGCGCGGCCCGCTTCGCAACGAAGCGGCGGGCAGAAGCCGGCGCCGTCGGCGACGTCACGCCCGGCTGCAGGCTTGACCGGGGGCGACGGCAATATAGAAGAGTCGGATCGGATGATCGGACGGCCTCTTGAGGAGTCGTTCGAAGGTCAAGCCCGCCCGGCGGGCCGGTCGATGAAGGTCACCGTCGTTGGGGCGACGGATCGTTAGCAGACCTGACCCGCCGGGGCGGGTAAGCCTGGGAAAGGATACACGAATGCGCTCCAAGAACGAGCGGACCGACAAGGTCGCACGCCGGCCGGCGCGGTTATTCACCGTCGGCCGCGGCCGAGTCTTCGCTGCGCTCGCCTCGCCGCCGGCTGAATAACCACGGAGGACCTATATTTGCGTTGGGCGGTTTCAGGGAATCGGACAATCGACTGAAGAAAGCGTAAAGATGAAAGCCCACTCGGTGACAATTACCTTGTGCCTGCTTGCCACCGCCGCATGGGCGGAGGATCCGACTCCGAAGGCGGCGTCAGCCCCGGCGAAATCCCCTGCGATACGCGTCATCATCTCGACGGATTTTCCACCGCTGGATGTTATCCCGGTCAAAGGCGTCAAGCAGGGCGACCCGCCCGAAAAGTGCAGCGATCCGGATGACGTGCAGTCGATGGTCCGCTTTCTCCTGTATGCGAATGAATTCGATGTCGAGGGGCTGATCGCCTCGGCGGGCACGTTCGCGAACGTGGCACGGAAGCAGAACATTCTGGACATGCTCGAGCGCTACGATCAGGTGGACGAGAATCTGCGGCGGCAGGATGCGCGGTATCCCACGGCGGAGAAGCTACGTTCCATTACGTGGCAGGGCCGCGATGGCACGTGGGGCGCGCCCGCGGTAGGCACGAAGACCAAACCGATCAATCAGATCCTCGGCGAGGGCAGGGACAGCGAGGCTTCGGACGCGATCATCCGGATTGTGGACCGGCCGGACCCGCGCCCGGTGTGGGTTTGCGTGTGGGGCGGTTCGTGCGAGGTGGCGCAAGCCATCTGGAAGGTGCGGGCCACGCGGAGCCCGGCGGAACTGGGACGCTTTCTCGGCAAGCTGCGCCTCTACTTGATCGCGAAGCAGGACGCGACGACGGACTGGTTGCTGGCGAGCTTCCCGAAGCTGTTCATCATCCTCTCCGAGAAGAATTACATGGGGATGTTCTGGGTCAGCTCCGGCGCGGACAGGAACGTCGCGGACCTAGCTTGGGTGAATGCTCACATTCGCGAGGGGCACGGCCCGTTGGGTGCCGCCTATCCGAAGAGCGGGTGGGACCCGAGTGTGCCGGGGATTTGGGAAGGCGACACGCCGTCGTTCCTGCATCTGGTCAGCGCCGTGCGCGGGCTGAATGACCCCGAAAAGCCGGACCAGCCGGGCTGGGGAGGCCAGTTCGTTCGCAACGACCCAACCAAGAATCATTGGTTTGATGATCCTGCCGGCGGGAAGACCGTGTCGAAGTGGCGCGTCGATGTTCAGGCGGATTTCGGCCAGCGCGCGGACTGGCTGCTGCCGTGAGCGACAACCGGGTATGAGCGGAGAGTCCGACGGGGATTACGATCCAGTTCAACAAGTCGTCGGAGCCAACGGCCATGGGCCCTGTTCATTCCGCTATCGCGGTTCGCGTCATGAGTCGGCGATTGCTCAGCTCCGTTCGCTTGCATAGCGCATGTTCATCGTTGAGTTCATCTTAGAGTGCCTGTTCTTCACGGTCTGTGGCTGGATCGGCCACGTCGTCGTGAAGCTCATTACATTTGGCAAGGTGGATTTGGAGTGGGGCGCTGCGGCTGAGTCCATGCTGGCCGAGTGGATTGGGTTGTTCTTGGTGCTTCTTGTCGCCGGTTCAATCGCCTGGATGGTCCACGACCGATGAGAACCGTTCAGATGTGCATCCCGAACGGGGATTTGTTCTCACGGAGTTTCGGCAGTTTCTATTCCTCGGTCGTCGTCCGGGTGTCATCACGAGATTCGTCATTGGCTATGACGAATGCCGACTGACCGCGCAAGCGAACCGCCGTCTCGCTTGGCCACGGGCGATTCTGACGGTTTGGGAGGCTGGCGGTCGGTGAGTTGGTTGACCTGACGGGCTCTGGTTGCGTGCCCGCCATCAGGCTGGCCACGACTGGACCACGAGGGCGCCGTGAAGCACCGAAGGCAGCCGGTTCGCACGCTCAATTTGGGGAACAGAGGGGACGCCGACGTCAGTTGGCGTAAGCCGCATCAGGTCAGCACGGACTGACGTCCCCGGCCACGACCTAATATTCGAACGACAGCGCACGTCGCCGGCCGAGTCTCATCGGCAGCCAGCCGAGCAGGGCGGACAGGAGCAGGAAAGCCGACCACGCGCCGATCGTTTCCACGCGAAACCCGGCCGCCAGCGTCCAGGGCGCAGAGAAGGCCAACAGCAGTACGGAGGCGACGATATAGACAAAGCTCAGCACCAGGCAGAACGTCCCGCCAAATCCGCTGACAATCTTGCTCGGGTTGTCCTCCTTGAGGTTCGGGTAGAGCGATCCGAGCCCGATTGCCAGGCCGTTGAGCGTAAACGCCATGACGGCGATCGCGCCCGCGAAGAGCAGGGTGTGGTGCCACGGCAGTTCGAGCAGGTGACAGGAGAGGAGGATCAAACCCAGGCTCAGGCTCAACGAGAGGCCGGTGCCCAGCGCGAACTTGGCGAGCAGCACCCGCGGCAGGCCCAGCGGCGCCAGGCCCACGATCCAGAGGCGTTTGCCTTCGAGCGAGAATTGCGGGTAGATGAAACGCGTCGTGAGCGTGGCCAGGTTCAGCGCGCACGCGCCGAGGTTGAGGTGGGCGACCACGGTGATCCAGAACGGGTTGTTAAGCTGCCGGCTGAAGTGCCGCAGGTTCAGGATGTACACCGCGAGCAAGGCGAAGAGCACGAGCGTCTGCGCCCATTGGGTGGTGTCGCGCCAGAAGATGCGGATGTCCTTCACGAGGAGCGCGCGCACGTCCCGCGGAATCCACGGCAGCGCCGCCGCGATCGCTTCGAGCGGTCCCGGTCGCCGACGCACCCGCGCCCGCCGCTCCTGCCAGGCACGGAACCACGCCCACTGGCCGAGTGCGCCGGCGCGGCTTTGCACCGTGGAGGCCGCCCCGTAAAACCAGTCGCCCATGCGGGTGAACATGAGCGTGCCGAAGAACAGGACGTGGCTGAGCAGCACCAGGCCGAAGAAGATCGCCCCTGCCAGCGCGCCTTCGGCCCATTGCTGTACGCCCGCCGAGAGCCAGTAACTGGGCAGCAGCGGGAAGAGCGCAAAACGCGTCCGGGACAGCAGATTGTCCAGCACCACCAGCACGCGGGTTTCGAGTTGTTCGTCGGTGACCTGTACCGGGCGGAAACTCAGCACCGCGAACGTGATCAACGTCGCCGCGATCGCCAGCGCCATGAGCTGAAAGGAGCGGCGGTCGAGGAAGCGCGCCACCGTCACCGCCAGCCACGCCCCGCCCGCCGCCGGCAGCGCGATGAACAGGCCGAGGAAGACGAGCGTGATCGGGTAAAAGTGCCAGGCCACGCCGGAGTTCAATCCGTAAGCCGCCAGCAGCGGTGCCACCAGGAACAGAAACGCCCAGGACGCGAGCAGGAGCGACTCGATGAATTTCCACCGGAAGATCACGGCGGGCGGAATCGGCAGCGGCAGCAGGAAGCTGGTCTCGCGGTTGCGGAACAGGTTCGAGTAGTTGATCACCAGGTTGCTCAGGAGCAGGAGCACGAACAGAAAGGCGAACAGCAGGAAGAGCATTCGCTCGATGAGCACCGGGCCCAGGCCGGGGAAACTCCCGGCAAAGCGGAGGCCGATTTGAAACAACTTGAACGCGATCGCCGCGTAGCCGACCAGGAAGATCACGATCAGACTGGTCAGCAGCCGCGATTGCTCGCGCAGCGAGAGCAGGCGCCGTCCCATCTGGCGCAGGTTCGTGCGGACCAGCAGCGCGAACAGGTCGGGACCCGCTGCGGCCCGCGCCGTCGGAATGTCCAGGGCCGGTTTCATGGGGCGCGGGCGGCGGCTTCCTCGCCCAGGTTCGCCTCCTGGGCGGTGAGCGCCAGGAAGGTTTCTTCCAGGGCCCCGGACGTGCCGCTCTGGCGGCGCAGTTCCTCGCGCGTGCCCACCGCGATGAGCCGGCCCTCGTGCATGATGCCGATCCGGTCGGCCATTTCCTCGGCCACGCTGAGCTGGTGGGTGGAAACGAAAACCGTGAGGCCCCGTAGCGAGCGTTCTTTCAACGTGTCCTTCAAGACGCGGGCGTGATGCGGATCGAGACCCACCATGGGCTCGTCCAGCACGCAGACCTCCGGCGCGTGCAGCAAGGCGGACACGATGGCCACGCGCTGACGGGTGCCGTGCGACAGGCTTTCGATGGGCTTGGCCAGGTAGGGATCGAGGTTGAAGCGGGCGATGAGTTCGGCGGCGTCGCGTTCTAAGGTGGCGGGGTCCATGCGGAACAACTCGGCCGTGAACCGCAGGAATTCCAGCGGCGTGAGCTTGTCGTACAAGAACGGGAAGTCCGGCACGTACGCCAGGCGGCGGCGGGCTTCGAGCGGCTGCGTCTGGACGTCGAATCCGGCCACGCGCGCCGAGCCGGAGGTGGGTTTCATGAGGCCGGCCACGATCTTGACGGTGGTGGTCTTGCCGGCCGCGTTGGGGCCGAGCAGGGCGAAGAACTCGCCGCGCGCGACGGTGAGTTGCACGTCGTTCACGGCGACGAGGTCGCCGAAGCGCTTGACCAGGTGAACGAGTTCGATCATCGGGGGACGGCTCCCAGACCGGTCAGGGCTTCGCTCACGAGCCGCACCTGGTTGGGCAGTTCGAGTCGGAGGATTTCGCCCACCCGGCTGATCGTGACCGCCACTTCATATTTGTCGAACAACCGCGCCTTGACCTGGTAGGCGCGGGCGCGGGCGCTGCCGAGGTTCATCCAATCGGTGCGGGCCTCCCAGTGGAGGTCGAGGGCGAAGCGGTTCGTGGCGCCGGGAACACCGGCCGGCAGCAGCGTCTGGAGCCAGCCCGTCGGCAATGGCAGACCGAACGCGGCGAGCACGGATTCCGGTTGGGCGAGCTGCGCGAACGTCAGCCGCCGCTCCCACCCGTTCGGCGGATCGCCCATCTGGAACGTGACGGTTTCGGCGGCGGCATCGGCAAAGATTTCCCACGTGTCGGGCCGGCGGATGAACCGCAGCCGGAAGGTCCGCCATTGTTGCCGGGCGTCGAGGCCGAGCTCGGCGGTGAAACGCAGGTGCTGGCGCGAGTCGTCGATCGCCAGCGCGCCATCGAGCGTGATCGCGTAGCCGGTGACGCGTTTGACGCGGCCTTCCGGGGCGTCGGGATCGTCCGCCGGGGGGGTGTCGGTGCCGGGCAGATCCTCCGTCACGCGCGGCACCCAGTGGCAGTTACCCACCTTTTTGCCCGCTTGGAAGACGTTCAGGGACGAGTCGTCCGGCGCCGTGAGGACGCGCTCCCAGACCGCGGCGACCGGCACGGGACTGCCGGCGTCCTTGCCGGCGCGCATTTCCGAGCGCCAGAGAAGGACGTTCATGATCACCCAGAACAGGGCAACCGTGGGGAACCAGACCCGCTTGATCACGGCGGCGGAAAGTAGCGCGGAGCCGTGGCTTGTCGCAACCCAATCGGCGGCGACGCGCCCGTGGCCGGTGACGCGATTGGGTGACGGCCATACGGCCGGACCGTCCGGCGTCCCAGCGGCGGCGGCGCGGCCACCGATTTGAAATCGGGATCTGGCCCGGCCTTCGATCGGATTTACGGCGTGACCCGGCGCGCGGGGCTTGGCAGCTTGGTGGCGTGACCACGGTCGAAGCCAGAGCATTGTTGGAGCGGTTCCGGAACGGGCGCGCCTCCTTGTCCGAGACGCTGCAGGCATTTCAGGCCGCGCCGTCGGTCGAGCTGGGTTTCGCCCAGGTGGACACGCACCGCGCCCTCCGCCAGGGTTTCCCGGAGGTCATTTTCGGCGCCGGCAAGACACCCGCGCAGGTGGTGGAAATCGCCGCGCGCATCTATCGCCATGACGGCCGGGTGCTCGTGACCCGGGTCGGACCGGAGCAAGCCCGGGCCTTCGCGCGCAAGTTCAGGCCGGCGCAACATCATGCGACGGCCCGTTGCCTCACGCTCGAACGCGCGCCGCTGGCCAAGCGGCCGGGCACGATCGCCGTGTTGTGCGCCGGCACCAGCGATCTGCCCGTGGCCGAGGAGGCCGCCGTCACCGCCGACTTCATGGGCAACCGCGTCGAGCGTGTGTTCGACGTGGGGGTCGCTGGGCTGCATCGCCTGCTGGGCAAACTGGATCTGGTCCAGGGCGCGAACGTCGTCATCGCCGTGGCCGGCATGGAAGGCGCGCTGCCGAGCGTGGTGGCGGGGCTGGTGGCGCGGCCGGTGATCGCCGTGCCCACGAGCATCGGTTACGGCGCGAGCTTCGGGGGCGTGGCGGCGCTGCTGGGGATGTTGAACAGTTGCGGCAGCGGGGTCACGGTCGTGAACATCGACAACGGCTTCGGCGCCGGTTACGCCGCCAGCCAGATCAACGCCCTGGCCGCGGAAGCGACGGCGAGGCCGTCCGCCGGCCCGCGGCAACCGGTTTCCAGGCGGCGCTCCGCCTAAACGGCCTCCGGACCGGGCAGCGCCTCGGGATTGAACGCAGCAAGAATCCGATGAAGACCCTGTATCTCGACCTCATCAGCGGCGTCAGCGGTGACATGTTCGTGGGTGCCCTGCTGGATTTGGGCGTGCGCTTCGAGGAGCTCGAAGCCGGCCTGGCCAAATTGGGCGTGGGCGGCTACCACCTGCACGCCGCGCGGGGCCAAAAGTCCGGCATCACCGGCACCAAGTTCGATGTCCATCTCGCGACGGAGACTCCCACAGATGAGGACATCGACACGGGGCCCGCGCACGGTCACGCGCACGGGTCGGGACACCACCACGGCCACGACCACGGCCACGACCATGGGCCGGCGCACGGCCATGCGCCCGCGGCGGAAGACGCACCGGAGCACGCCCACGCGAACGGTGGCGACCACGAGCACAAGGGCAGCCGGGATTTTGCCGGGATCCAGCGCCTCATTGCCGCTGCCGGCCTTTCCGCGTGGGTAAAGGAGAAGTCCGTGGCCGTGTTCCGTCGCGTCGCCGAGGCGGAAGGCAAGATTCACGGCCAGCCGCCGGAGCGGGTCCATTTCCACGAAGTGGGCGCCGTCGATTCGATCGTGGACATCGTGGGGGCGTGTCTGGGATTGGAGTTGCTGGGCCGCCCGCGCGTGCTGGCGTCGGCGGTGACCGACGGCACAGGCTGGGTGACTTGTGCGCACGGGCGCTTTCCGGTGCCAACGCCGGCCACGATCGAAATCCTCGCGGCCCGCGGCGTGACGCTCAGCCAATGCGGCGAGCCGCACGAACTCGTGACCCCCACCGGCGCCGCCCTGCTGGCGGAGCTGGTCGAGCGCTTCGAGCCGCTGCGCGAATTCCCGCTCCAGCGGGTCGGCTACGGTCTGGGCACGCGCGAGCACCGGACCCGGCCGAACGTGCTGCGGGTCCTGCTCGGCGAGAACTCCAGCACCGCCGGCGAGAACGGCACGCACGACTGGGAAACCGACACGGTGGCCGTGCTCGAAACGAACATCGACGATCTCAACCCGGAAATCCTGGGGCATTTCGCGGAGCGGGCCCTCGCCGGCGGCGCGCTGGATGTGTATCACACGCCGATCCAGATGAAGAAGGGGCGGCCGGCGACCTTGCTCAGCGTGCTCTGCCCGGCGGAGGACGTGGACAAGTTCTGCAACCGGATTCTGACCGAGACCAGTTCGTTCGGCGTGCGGATCAACTTCGTGCAGCGGCGGAAGATTCGGCGGCAATTCCGGCAGGTCACCACGCCCTATGGCCAGGTGACGGTGAAGCTGGGTTTGCTCGACGGCCGCGTCGTCCACGCCGCGCCGGAGTTCGAATCCTGCCGGAACGTGGCCGCCCAGGCCGGCGTGCCGCTGAAGACCGTGTACGAGGCGGCGGGCAAGGCCGCGCACCCTTGAGCACCGAGCGCCCGCCCGCGCTCAGGCCAGCAGGTCCTGCACGACGCGCCCGGCCACATCCGTAAGCCGGAAGCGTCGGCCTTGGTAGAAGTAGGTCAGGCGTTCGTGGTCCACGCCCAGCAGCCGCAGCAACGTGGCGTGGAAGTCGTGCACGTGGACGCCGTTCTCGACGACGTTGTAGCCGAACTCGTCGGTGGTGCCATAGACCAGTCCGGGCTTCACGCCCCCGCCCGCCATCCAGACGGTGAAGCAACGCGGATGGTGGTCGCGGCCGTAATCGGTCGCGGTCAGTTTGCCCTGTGAGTAGTTCGTCCGCCCGAACTCGCCGCCCCAAATGACTAGCGTATCGTCGAGCAGCCCGCGCTGTTTCAGGTCGGTCACGAGCGCCGCGCCGGCCCGGTCGGTTTCGCGGCATTGCACCTGGATGCCGGCCGGGAGGTTGCCGTGTTGGTCCCAGCCCTGGTGGTAGAGTTGGATGAACTTGACGCCGCGTTCGGCCAGGCGTCGGGCCAGCAGACAATTCGCGGCGAACGTGCCGGGCTTCTTCGCCTCCGGCCCGTAAAGCTCGAAGACGCCGGCCGGTTCCTTGGCCAGGTCCATGACCTCCGGCACGCTCGCTTGCATCCGATAAGCCATCTCGTATTGGGCGATGCGCGTGTCGATCTCGGCGTCGCCCAGCTTTTCGGCGGCGTGTTCGTTCAGCTCCTTGAGCCGGTCCAGCATGAGCCGGCGCGACTCGGGCGACACGCCGTCCGGATTGGTGAGGTAAAGCACGGGGTCCTTGCCCGCGCGGAACTGCACGCCCTGATGGCGCGAGGGCAGAAAGCCGTTGCCCCAAAGGCGCGAGTACAACGGTTGGTCCACCTTGCCGGGCGTGATGAGCACGACGAAGGCGGGCAGGTTTTCGTTGTCGCTGCCGAGCCCGTAATGCACCCACGACCCGATGCTGGGCCGGCCGCTCATTTGCGAGCCGGTTTGCAGGAACGTGATGGCGGGATCGTGGTTGATCGCCTCGGTGTACAGCGACCGGACGATGCACAGGTCGTCCACGACCTTCGCCGTGTGCGGCAACAGTTCGCTGACCCAGGCGCCGGACTGGCCGTGCCGGGCGAACTTGAAGATCGAGCCCGCCATCGGCAGCGTCGCCTGGTTTCCCGACATGCCGGTGAGGCGCTGGCCCATGCGCACGGAGTCCGGCAATTCCTGGCCGTTGCGCTCGTTGAGCAGCGGCTTGTAATCGAAGGTTTCAAGCTGCGACGGCCCGCCGGCCATGAACAGGTAAATGACCCGCTTCGCCTTCGCCGGGAAATGCAGGTGGCCGCCCAGCACGCCCAGGTCCGGGGCCGATTGCCCGGCGCCGGTGGCGGGCGCGGCGGCGGCCAGGAGATCGGCCAAGGCGATGCCGCCCAGGCCCAGGCCGAAGCGATTGAGGAAGGCGCGGCGGCTGAGGCCGGCGGCGGGGAGGGGTCCAACGCAGACGCGGTTCATTTCTTCTTCCGGGTGGGCAGGTCTTCCAACGAGACGATGTGGAGGGCGTCGATTTTGGTGGTGAGATCGTCGTTTCCCAGCACGACCACGACGCTTTTGCCGACCGCGATGAATTCCGGGTGCGGTACTTCAAAACGGCGTCCGTCAGTGGTGACGAGTGCAAAGGGCTGGAATCCGTTCCGGAGCCGGCTTCGTATCTGTGCCAAGTTCATGTCCGATTCATGCCACTCGCCCGCGCGAAGTTCAATGGCTCATCGTTCCATCACAAACGCGTCGGTGTTCATCAAGGTGCTCACGAGCACCGCGGTCGCGGCCACGTCGGCCGCCGGCAGACTGGCGTCCCGGGGCATCTCCCCGGTTGCGAGCAGGCGCGCGGCCGCAGCCGTATCCCTTGCGAACACGGCGCTTTGCTCGGCGAACAGGCGGCGCAGGATGGCGCGCTCGCGTTCGTCGGGCGAACGGCCCATCAAGGTCCGAAAGGCGTCCACCGCCCGTGCGTCGGGATCGCCCGGATGCCGCCTGGCCAGGCGCTCCGCCAGCACCCGCGCGGCTTCGACAAACTGGGTGTCGTTGAGCAGCACCAACGCTTGCAGTGGCGTGGTCGTGACCTCGCGCTTGGCGGTGCACACTTCGCGCGAGGTGGCGTCGAAGGTGAGCATCGCCGGCGGGGGCGCGGTGCGACGCCAGAAGGTGTACAGGCCGCGCCGATACAATTTATCGCCGTGGTCTTGCGTGTAGGTCTTGCCGGTGCCGGATTCCTCCCACACGCCCGGCGGCTGGTACGGCTTCACGCTCGGCCCGCCGATGGCCGGGTTGAGCAGGCCGCTGGCGGCCAGCGCCGCGTCCCGGATTTGCTCCGCGGCCAGGCGATGCTGCGGCCCGCGCGCAAGCAGCCGGTTTTCCGGATCCCGGGCGAGGAGCTTCTGACCGGCCTGCGATGTCTGGCGGTAGGTCGCGGACATCACGATCAGCTTGTGCAACGCCTTGGCGTCCCAACCGGAATCCACGAAGCGCTTCGCCAGCCAATCGAGCAACTGCGGGTGCGTGGGCAGTTCGCCCTGGGAACCGAAGTCCCAGGTCGTCGCCACGATCCCCTGGCCGAAATGCAGCTTCCACATCCGGTTCACCGCCACGCGGGCGGTCAGCGGATTGCGCGGATCGGTCACCCATTGCGCAAGGCCGAGGCGGTTGCGCGGATACGCGGCCGGGAACGCGAAGATTCGCTCCGGCACATCCCGCTCCACCCGTTCGCCTGGCGCGTCGTAAGCGCCGCGCTTCAAAAGATACGTCGGCCGCGGCTGTGGCAGCTCCTTCATCACCATGATCTCCTGGACGGGCGTGATGAGATCGTCCTCCGCCTCGCGCAGTCTGCGCAACGCCGCCTCGGCCGCCCGGTAATCGGCATCGCACCGCGCCAGGTAGTGGTCAAGCAGGGACGGCGGTCCGGTCTGCGAACGTGCCGGGCCGCCGGCGAGCGCCGCCACTTCGCTGGCGGTGAGTTCGGTGTCGAACACCTGGAATTCGTCGATCAGGCCGTCCTTGAACCCGCTGTCGCGGAAGCGGCCGGCCAGCGTGAGGTGAATGTTGCCCACCTCGGCGTCGCCCCAGCCGGCCTCGTGCCGGATGTCCTTGTAGAGATTGTCGCGCACCACCTCGGTGGCCAGCGGCGCACCGTTCAGGTACAGACGCAGGCCGGCGGCGCGACTTGAGCCATCGTAAGTCACCGCCAGATGCGACCACGCGCCCAGCGGCAACGCGTCCTTCGCCCGGACTGCGAGCGCGTTGCCAGGCCAGAAATGGATCAACGCAAAGAACGGCCGGCCTTCGTCGAGCAGGAGTTCGTAGCCGCGACTGCCCGAGTCGGTCCACGCGCGCGAGCAATGGAAGACGACCGCCCGCGCCTGCTTCTCGGTTGGCTCGAGCCAGAGATCGAAGGAGAACGGATCGGTGCGGCGAAACCCGCCGGCATCCTTCACGACCGCCGAGTTGTCGCCGCTGAACTTCATGGCCTGGCCCACGCGCCCGGCCACGAGCACCGGCCCGTCGGCGAGTTCAACGGCGTTCGTGCTGACGTCGTTGGGTGTTTTGCCGCGGACGATGGATTCGAAGGCCAGCTTGGCGACAGGCCGCGGCAACACCGGCGGGGCGTCGCCGTTGGTCTGCAACCACGCGGCCAGGCGCGGTTGGGCCTCGGAAGCGATCCGTTTCAGTCTGGCCTCGGCAGCCGCGATCTTGTCCAGCAGCTCGGCGTGCCGCTGTTCGGCGTCGCCTTCCCAGAGCAGCATCACCGGCGTCGGCATCGCCCGCGTGAAGTGAGAGTACAGCCCGGACTCGTCGATCGAGTTGAAGAAGGCCCCGAGGCCGTAGTAATCGCGCTGGCTGATCGGATCGAACTTGTGGTCGTGGCAGCGCGCGCATTGCACGGTCAGGCCCAACATCGCCGTCCCGAACGTGTTCACGCGGTCCACGACGTACTCGGTGCGGAACTCCTCCTCGATGCTGCCGCCCTCGTTCGTCTGGCGGTGCAGGCGATTGAAGGCGGTCGCAAGGATCTGGTCCCGCGTCGCGTTCGGCAACAGGTCGCCGGCGAGCTGCCAGGTCAGGAACCGGTCGTAAGGCAGGTTCTCGTTGAAGGCCCGGATCACCCAGTCCCGCCACGGCGACAGGTCGCAGTCCACGTCCGCCTGGTAACCGAAGGTGTCCGCGAACCGCGCCAGGTCCATCCACTCGACCGCCATCCATTCGCCGTAACGCGGCGACGCCAGCAAGCGGTCCACGACCTTCTCGTAAGCGTTTGGCGACGTGTCCGCGAGGAAGGCGTCGATCTCGGTCAAGGTGGGCGGCAGACCGGTCAGGTCGAAGCTGAGCCGGCGGATCAACGTTTCGCGGGACGCTGCCGGCGACGGCTGGAGGCCTTCGCGCGCGAGCCGGCCCAGCACGAAGGCGTCGATCTCGTTGCGCGCCCAGGTGCGGTTGGCGGTCGCCGGCACGGCCACGGGTTCGACGGGGAGAAACGCCCAGTGTTGCTTGTACTCGGCGCCCTGCGCGATCCAGGTCCGGAGCAGCTCCTTCTCGTCGGTCGAGAGCGTCCGCTTGGACTCCGGCGGCGGCATGAGGTCGTCGGGATCGGTCGCGAAGATGCGCCGCACGACTTCGCTGGCCGCCGGGTCACCGGCCTTGATGATCGACTTGCCGGCCGGGTCGGTGCCCAGGGCGCCGGCGCGCAGGTCGAGACGCAACTTCGCCTTCCGGCTGCTCGCATCCGGCCCGTGGCAGGGAAAACACCGGTCCGCCAGCAGCGGCCGGATTTGGAAGTTGAAATCGACCGGGGCCACGGACGCGGCGAAGAGGACGGCCTGCCCGGCCAGCGCAAAGGCCAGGCAGCCCCGGCGGATCGCCGCCTTCCGGGTCGGCGCGCCGCTTCCCGATGGTTTAGACGGACTGGCCATGTGCATTAGACCTTAGCAGCGGCAAGGTCGATGGCAAGGGCCGCCGTTTCGAGCCGCGCCGGCTGACCGGCCCGGCCGCGCCTGGGCCGATAAGCCGCCGGCGGGCGCCGCCGCGTGGCGCGGTGGGACGGGTGCGGGCGAGGCGGAGAGTGACCGCGCCGGCCCGGCGGGTCGGTGGCTTTGCGGGAAGGGCGGGGCGCGTTTCCCCCGCCGGGGTGGAGGCCTATTTCGTCGGCCGTTTGCCCTGGAGTTCGTCGGCGAGCCGGGAGTTCTGATAGACATGGCGCAGCGCCTCGAGGATGCCCTGCGAATGCACGGCCACGGCGCGCGCCACGGCATCGGTGTAATAGAAGTCGAGCACCAGCGACTGGATGTTGCCGTCGAAGATGATGCCCACGAGTTCGCCGGCGCGGTTCACCACCGGGCTGCCCGAGTTGCCGCCGATGATGTCGGCCGTGTTCACGAAGTTGAGCGGGACATCCAGGTTGAGCCGGGCCTTGCGCTTGACCCACCGCGGCGGCAGGTCGAAGGGCGGCCGGTCGCCTTGTTCGGCCGAGCGCTCGTAGAGGCCGCGGAAGGTGGTTTCGAACGGCACCGGCCGGCCGTTTTCCTCGTAACCCTTCACGGTGCCGTAGGCCAGCCGGAGCGTGAAGGTGGCGTCCGGATAACCGCCGGTCCCCTCGACGGCGAGGCGCACCTGGGCGATCTGCGCGTGGGCCTGCTGCTTCACCTCTTCCTGGGTCTCCACGATCTTCCGCACGGCCCGGGCCGCGGGATCGATGAGGCGGGCCAGTTCGATCATCGGATCCTGCGCGGCATCCACCGCCGCCGAGCCGCCGGCGTAGAGTTGTTTCCGCACCGCCACGTCCTGGACGTGCGTGCCGCGCACCAGTTCCGAGGCGCGTTCGCGGGGCGACTTGCCGGCCAGCACCCGTTGCACGAGTTCGTTCTCGTAACCGAGCCGGCCGGTCAGCCAGGTGAGCGAATCGGCGAGCCGGAGCGTTTCGTAGTCGGCGTAAATCGGCTTGGTGGAAAACAGCTCCAGTTCGAGCGACGCGCGGCCGGAATCGCGAAACTCGCGCAGGCGGTCCCCGTCCGGCTTCGGGCGCTCCTCCCCGGCCCGGAGCAGCGTGCGCGCGATGTCGAAGAGGCTGCCGGCGAAGCCGTGCCCGGCTTCGAGCAGGCGGTATTCGAGGGCGTGTTCGCCCGTGATCTTCTGGGCGGCGGCGATGCGGTCCCACGCGCCGGCGAACGCCCGGAGTTGCTCCGACTTCGCCGCGGCTTCACGGAGCTTCTGCTCCGCGGCTCGCTTCTCGGCGAAAAACCGCGGATCGAGCAGGCCGGCCAATCCGCCTTCGCGCGCCTTGCGGCTGTTCTGGAAGCCGAAGAGGTCGTCCCGGGCGCGGCGTGCATTCTCCAGGCTGCGTCCGCTGTAGGCGGTGAGCAGGACTTCGTTGCGGTACAGCCAGTCCAGCGTGTAGGGGAACGCCACGTCGCGCAGGTATTCCAATTCCGCGACCGTGAGCAGGCGCTCGGTCCTACCCGGATGGCCGGAGACAAAGACCAGTTCGTTCTCCGCCGCCCCGGCCCGGCTCCACTTCAAGTAATGCTCGACGTGGACCGGCTTGCCGTTCTCGTAGGCGCGGAAGAAGCAGATGTCCAGGTCGAAGCGCGGGTACTCGAAGTTGTCCGGATCGCCGCCGAAAAAGGCGGCTTGTTGCTCCGGCGCGAAGACCAGCCGCACGTCCGTGTACCGCTTGAAGCGGTACAGGTGGTAGGCGCCGCCCTGGAAGAGGGTGACGACATCGCTGCGCAGGCCGGTTTGGTCGAGCGATTGCTTCTCGATTTCCGCCATGACCTTGCGGCGCGCGGCGAAGGCCGCTTCCGGCGCGGCGCCGGCCGGCACGGCAGCGTTCACCCGTGCGGTCACGTCCTCAAAACTCTGGAGGACGTTGAGTTCGAGATCCACACAGGGCACTTCCTCGGCGAAGGTGTGGGCGAAGAACCCGTCGCGCAGATAGTTCTTGTCCTTCGTGCCGAGTTTCTGGAGCGCGTCCGCCCCGACGTGGTGGTTGGACATGACCAAGCCGTCCTCGGACACGAACGAGCCGGAGCCGCCGCTGTTGAAGCGCACGGAGGCGAGCTGGAGGTGGCGCAGCCACGCGTCCGTGATGTTGAAGTCGTACTTCCGCTTGAGTTCCTCGCGCGGGGGTTGGTTGAAAAGCCACATGCCTTCGTCAGCGTGGGTCAGGACGGCAGCGCTCACGAGGGCGCCCAGCCAGCCCACCGCCGGTCTCCGGAACAGGAATTGGATCATATCGCACTCGGGCCATTGCCCGGCATCGGTGCCGGACGCCCGAAGATGCGAGGCCGCCGGCCGGTTTTCAAACTGCAATTTGCGGTCCGCCTACCGGAGGAAACGCCGGCTCGTGCCGACCGCGCAGGCGCCGCACCGGCCGGGAAACTCGGTTTACGCAGGGGGTTGGCCGGGTGACGGCAGTTCCATGAACTTGGCGGAAGCCACCACGACCACCCGTTCGTCCTGTCGCAACTCCGCCCGCGTCAGGTGGAGTGGCCGGAAGGATTGGTGGATCCAGGCACGAACGGTCGCCGCCCGATCCGTCGCCACCGGATGCCGAAAGCGGACCTTGAGTTCTCCGGTGAGGGCAGCGTGGCCGTGGGCGAAAAGACAGTTGGTCATGGCGCCGTCCAGCAGGCTCGCGATCACCCCGCCGTGCAACCAGCCGGGATACCCCTCGAACGCGGCGCCGCCGGCGAAGACGGCTTCCACGCTGCCGTCTTGCGCGAGCGCGAAGCGGAGCCGCAGTCCGCTGGGATGATCGGGGCTGCAGATGACGCAACGCGGATGCATCTGCGTCCGCAGGTCGTCGAACGCGGTGGGTCGGTGGTTCATGCTTACCGGTCAGCTTCCGCCGGACCGGCCGGAGATCAATCCAGCAGTAGTGGTGCCAGGACGCAGCGGAAGGGACGGAGCGGTCGAATTCGGGGGCGGGTTGGCCGGACTCGTCATTCCGGGTTCGGTCGGACCAAGGCGGTCGAGCAGCAACGTCCCCATCACCCCGGCCCCCTCCGCAAAGGGAGAGCCGCTGCTGACGTTGGAGGCACGTCCCCCCGACCGAGTGGTTCGGCATGGGACCCACAGGTCCTCCGGCCGCAGGCCATCACCCCCGGAAGTTCGGGGATCTCGCCCAGCCAGCGACCGTCAGCTTCCTGCTCAAGCTCGATCCGCATAGTGACGCTCCGACGCTGCGCCCATGCATCCGACGCCGTCCAGTTGGAACGCGTCGCCCAGGGTGGCCGGTGCCCGCGGAATGCCGGGAGGGAGAGGACGTTGGCCTGACGGGTCCGCGTCAGAAAGGCAGTTCCTCGGACTCTAGGAACCAGGCGCGTCCGGTGTGCCGCGCATGCCGTTGTCCCGTCAGCACGTTGAGCCAACCACCCCGGCGACGGTATCTCACGGGGTACCGCAGGCGCTCCCTCAGACCGTCTATGCCGGAGCGGGTTTCGACCATTTCCCACCGTAAACGCCACGGCGCGTTGGTGGGCACATGCACGTATCCTGCCGCGGCCTCGACACCAAATGGCAGAAGGTAGGCTTCTTCAGTTTGTCTTTCATCTGCCAACGCATCACCGCGCCATCAGCGCGAACACACCCCAGCCCAGGTATTCACGCGTGTAAGCGGCGTAGCGCTCCGGTTCCGAGGTCAGTTTGGCTCGAACATCTTTCGCGAACTCGTCGTCGGGATTGGCTTCAAGCCATCGGCGCATAGTGAGCCATTTGGCCGCCTCGTATCTGTCCCAGCCGTCTTGGTCAGCCAGAACCATTTCAACGACGTCGTAGCCAAGGTGGCCGAAAGACGCGAGCAGGTCTGGAAGCATGAGAAAGTCGGAGATCGAGTTAGCAAGACACCCTTTGGCAACATCTTCCGTTGGCGGTAACTGCCGCCAGTAGGGCTCGCCGATGAGGATGATCCCTCCGGTGCGCAAGCTCCGCGCCAGAAGCTCGATCGTGCCGACGACTCCCCCGGCGATCCAAGTGGCACCGACACAGGCTGCCACACTGGCCTTCTCGTCAGAGACATACCCGGCAGCATCGTCATGGATGAACTTGACTTGATCGGCGACGCCGAGTTCTTCAGCTCGGAGTTTCGCTTGCTGGGTGAACAACTGGCTCATGTCGATGCCGGTGCCGATGACGCCGTGATCGCGTGCCCAGGTGCACAGCATCTCCCCCGAACCGCTGCCGAGGTCGAGCACTCGGGCCCCCGATTCCAGACGCAGCGCCGCGCCGAGAGTGGCCAGCTTTTCGGATGTGATCGGGTTGTGGATGCGGTGAGCACTTTCAGTGATGTTGAATATTCGTGGGATGTCCACTGTGGAAAATCTCCTTACGGGTGTGAATAGATTCGGTCAGGGCCTAACAGTATTATTGAGCCAAAGGATGTGCGCGGCGGCGTACGCCGAGCCGTGAACGGCTTGCCTTCCGAAGTGCTTCTGTTGGCAGCCGTTAATGAAACCAGACCTGCGAATTGCGATCAAGGATTATCGCCGAGCGAAGCATCTGAAAGTCACCCTGACCAGTGCCGTTTGGGACGCGCCAGTGTTACGTGCGCATGAACCGGGAACAGTGGCCGGCGAGCGGAAGGCCGCGGCTCCTCACGCGGTTGCTGACGGCACTTCGCAAATCGCTGGTGAACGCGGTCGAGGAGCAACGTCCTCCCTCACTCCGGCCCACAGGAGCGGGAGAGGGGCCTCCAACCTTGGCAGCGGCTCGTCGTTTGGTGGCTGATCCCCCCGCGGCACGGACCTGTTCCCTTTGCCTGCGGGACAGGGCCGGGCACCGACGGTCATCGCCAGCTCATTCCCAAGGGAACGGTAGCGACCTTCGGGCGCAAATCGGCACGGCAACCGGGCCGGCAATGGGGCTGGTCGCGCGACGCGCCGGGGTCCATGCTCCCGGTTGTGGCGAGCGATTTGCTGGATCACGTTCCCGACGGCGTGTTCGTCGTGGATGCCGAATGGCGGGTGACGTCGTTCAACCAGGCCGCCGAGCGCATCACGGGGATCAAGCGCGCCGAGGCGTTGGGGCGTCGTTGCTGCGATGTGTTCCGGGCCAGCATTTGCGAGCATGCCTGCGCGCTGAAGCAAACGCTTGCGACGGGCCGGCCGGTGGTCAACAAGGTGGTGTACATCATCGATCCGCGCGGACGGAAGATCCCGATCAGCATCTCCCCGGCCGCCCTCAAGGATGCCCACGGCAAGGTCGTGGGCGGGGTGGAGAGTTTCCGGGACTTGCGGGTGGTGGAGGAGCTCCAGCGCCAGCTTCAGGAGCAGGACTCGTTCTCCGACATCATCGGACGCAGTGTCCTCATGCGGCAGGTTTTCGAGATCCTGCCGCAGATCGCGGTGAGCGACAGTTCGGTGCTGATCGAAGGCGCGAGCGGCACCGGCAAGGAGTTGTTTGCCCGTGCCATTCACAATCTCTCGGGACGCCACACCCGGCGCTTTGTGGCGATCAACTGCGGCGCTTTGCCGGACAACCTGCTCGAGTCCGAATTGTTCGGTTACAAGGCCGGCGCCTTCACGGACGCGCGCCGCGACAAGCCCGGGCGCTTCGCGCAGGCGGAGGGCGGCACCCTTTTCCTGGATGAAATCGGCGACATTTCGCCGGCCATGCAGTCGCGGCTGTTGCGGGTGCTGCAGGAGCGCGTGTACGAACCGCTGGGCGGCGTCGAGGGCTTCGTTCGGGACGCCGCGGCCGGGCCTGCGGCGAGCCTCCGGGGCCGCTGACATTTCTGCGCTTCCTCGGGCGAAACGCGATCCCGGGTGTAACCTCCCGCGCGTTCATGGCTCGGAACCGCTGACATTGCCAAGACATGCCAAGTGAAAATCCTCGTCCGAGCACGCGGCGCTGGTGGCCGGCGTTGAAATGGGTCCTGGCCGCCGCCGTGGTGGGAGTGGCGATCTACCAGCTCAAGTTCAGGCCCCTGCCCGTGATCGGGCACGAGGCGGTCGCGGCCCCGCTGGTGTCCGAGGTCATGGGCACGGGAACCCTCGAGGCCCGCGTCCAGACCACCCTCAGTCCGCGCCTCCAGGAACGGCTGGCCGAAGTGCTGGTGGACCAGAACGACACGGTCAAAGCCGGCCAGTTGGTCGCACGCCTCGATGACGGGGAGCTTCGCCAGCAGGTGGCGATGGCCGAGGCCGGGTTGGCGGCCGCCCGGGCCACGGTCGAACGGGTGCGGGTGGACGAGGCCCGGGCGGAGGCCGTGGAACAACAGGCGCGCCGGGATCATCAGCGGATCGCCGAGCTCCTGGCCACCAAGGTCAGTTCCCAGGCCGACCTCGACAAGGCGGGCGAGCTGTTGAGCGTGGCGGAGGCGGACCTGCGCCGGGCCCACGCCGCGAACCGCGAGGCGGAAAGCCTGGTGGTGACGGCCGAGAAAACGCTGGCCTACCAGCAGGAACGCCTCGCTTACACGCGGATCGTCAGCCCCTACGACGGGCTGGTGGTGCGCCGCGACCGGGACCCCGGTGGCGTGGTGGTGCCGGGCAGTTCGCTGCTGCAGTTGATCTCCACCAACGAACTCTGGATTTCCGCCTGGGTGGATGAAACCGCCATGGCGCGTCTCGCCACCGGCCAGGTCGCCCGCGTCCTCTTCCGCTCCGAACCGGCCCGCGAGTACCCGGGCACCGTCGCCCGGCTCGGGCGCGAGGCGGACCGCGAGACCCGCGAGTTCCTGGTGGACGTGCGCGTGACCGAGTTGCCGGCCAACTGGGCCGTGGGCCAGCGGGCCGAAGTGTTCATCCAGACCGGTCGCAAATCCGGCACGCTGGTGCTGCCGCCCGCCTTCATCGAATGGCGCGAGGGCCGCCCCGGGGTCCTCGTCAACCGCCGGGGCAAGGCCGAGTGGCGCGCGGTGACGCTCGGGGATCGTGGTCGCGGCTTGATCGAAGTCACCCACGGGCTCTCGGCCGGGGAACAAGTCCTCCGGAATCGCGACCCCCGGCAACCGCTCGCCCCGGGCCGCCGCGTCACGGTGGCCACCTTGGAGGAACCGGCGACGGGCCTGCCGCGTTAGCCGTCCGTTCCAGCCCCTGCCTCCCCCAGCCCTGTGAACCTCGCCACCCGGGACATTCGCCACCACTTCGGACGGTTCGTGCTCACCACGGTGGGCATCGGCCTGCTGCTGATGATTGTCATGGGGATGGGCGGCATCTACCGGGGGCTGATCCGCGAGGCGACGTTGCTGATCGACACGATCGGCGCGGACCTCTGGGTGGTGCAGGGCAGCACCCGCGGACCGTTCGCGGAAATCTCCCGCGTCCCCGCCACGCTGGAGGACCGCGTGCGCGGCGTGCCCGGAGTCGCCACGGCCCGGCGCTTCGTGTCGCACACCGTCCAGCGGGAATTCCGCGGGCGTCCCCTGCGCATCGTGTTGCAGGGACTGGCGTGGCCGGAGGACCGGGGTGAATGGATTCCGTTGGTGGCCGGACGTCCGTTGGGTCAGGCGCATTATGAAATGATCGCCGACCGGTCCCTCGGACTGCCGCTGGGCGAAAAGGTGGAACTGGGCAAGGATATTTACGAGGTGGTGGGGCTGACCCGCGGCATGGTGGGTTCCGGCGGCGACGGCCTGGGCTTCTTCACCGCCAGCGACGCGCAGGCGATCCAGTTCGATCAACCGGGTGACGCGGTTCGCCTCGAACGGCAGGCCCGCCGCGCCCGCGCCGAGGCCCAGGATCTGGGCCGCGTGCAACCGCTCCTGCTCGAGCGCAGCGCCGGTCAGGCCAGCGGCATTCCAGCGCTCGCGCCGCCGATGGTCAGTGCGGTGATGGTGACGCTGGCGGCCGGCGCGGATCCCGCCTCGGTCGCGGCGACGATTGCCAGTTGGCCGGATGTGACGGTTTACACCACGAGCCAACAGAAGGAGTTGCTGCTGGCCGGCATGGTGGACAAGGCGCGGCGGCAGCTCGGGCTGTTCCGGGTGCTGCTCATCCTCATCTCCACCATCATCATGGCCCTCATCATCTACACCCTCACGCTCGACAAGATCCACGACATCGCCATGCTCAAGCTCATCGGCGCGCGCAACCGCGTCATCGTGGGGCTGATCCTGCAGCAGGCCTTGCTCATCGGGGTCCTGGGCTATGGGCTTGCGTACTGGCTGGGGACCTTTGCCTTCCCGCGCTTTCCCCGGCTGGTCGTGATTGAAACCCCCGACTTGCTCCAGCTCGCCGCCATCGTGCTCGGCATCTCCGTCCTGGCGAGCCTGCTGGGGATCGGGAAAGCCCTGCGCGTCGAGCCCAACAAGGTCCTGTCATGACCACGCCCGCGACCACCGCGATTCCCGCCCTCGAGGCCTTGAACCTGACGAAGGTCTATGGCAGCGGCAACACCGAGGTGGTGGCGATGAAGGACGTCACGCTGCGGGTCGCGCGTGGCGAGGTGGTGGCCCTCCTGGGGCCGAGCGGGGCCGGCAAATCCACGCTCCTCACCGCCTTGGGTCTCATCAATCCGCCCACGTCGGGTCGCATCGCCATCGGCGGCACGGCGGTTCTGGATGCCGACCGGGCGCTGGTGGATCTGCGCGCGTTCCGTCGTCAGCACCTGGGCTTTGTGTTCCAGAAGGCGAACCTCATCCCCTTCCTCAATGCCGTGGAGAACGTGCAGGTGGCGCTGGAGATCAACGACGTCGCGCCGCGGGCGGCGCGCCAGCGCGCCCTGGAACTGCTCGAGTACCTCGGCGTCTCGGACCGGGCACGGAACCTCCCGGACGCCCTCTCCGGCGGCCAGCAACAGCGGGTGGCCGTGGCCCGCGCGTTGGCCAATCAGCCCAGCCTCCTTCTGGCCGACGAACCGACGGCGGCGCTCGACAGCCATCGCGGGCGTCAGGTCATGGAGTTGTTCCACAAAGTGGCCCACGAGCGCGGCGCCGCGGTGATCGTCGTCACGCATGACCACCGGTCGCTGGATGTCTTCGACCGCACGTACGAGATGGAGGACGGGGTGTTGCGCGGAAGCCCGGGCGCGCTTCCCCCGATCGCGTAACCCCGCGCCGGGCACCGGTGGAACGGGCGGGGCCGGGATCCGAACCACCATCGGGCGGCGACGGGACTCCAGATCGCTGCCGGGCTGGTCCGCCGTGAGGCTCGGCCCGGCGATCAAGCTCAGCCCAGGAAATCCTTCAACGGGATCTGCCACGTCACCCGCGGGCCGTGGTCGAAGCGCACGCGCAGGCGCAGCAGGTTCGCATCCACCATCTTGAGGGTGTAGCCATCGAAATCGTGGAAGAGAAACGCGCCCCCCTGTTTCCAGGGCCGGGATTCGGGGAGGCAGACCGCCACGTTGTGGGCCGTGCCTTCGGGGCCGAGGGAAGTGCCGTGGAGCGTCTGGGTGTCGCGATTCCAACCGACGTCCTCCAGTTCCAGGGCGCCTTGCAGAACGTGGCGGTCCGTCGAGACCACCTGGGGTTCGCCTCGTTTCGGGTGCAGGGCCAGCAGCGTGACGCTCGCGGGCGGGACGCGCACCCGGAGGGTCCCCTGCACCTCCCCCTGCAAGCGCTCCCTCCAGAAATCATAGGCGAGGTACGTCCGGCCTGGGTCCAGCCAGAGGCGCTCCAGCGGCAGGACGCGTTCCGCCACCTCCCCTTCCTCGGGATTGAACACGCCGACGACCGTCCATTCGCCGAAGGACCGCCGGACCTTGACCGCGAACACGGTGTGGCAGTCGGTGTCGAACAGATCGACCGGCCGCGCTCCCTCGCCTGCCGCGGGCAGGATCTTCTTCAGAATCTCCAACCGAGTGGGATCGAGATCGGGCAGGCGATCGCCGGAGATCACGTTGCCCCCGGTGAGGGCGATGAGCGTGGCGGCGGCCTGGGCCTGGGGCACCGTGAGAGCCTGCAGGCAGACATGGTCGGCGTCGTTGATCCAGGTGCGGCGGTGGAAGTAGTACCGTTTGGCCGCCGCGGGGGCGCTGCTGGTGGGATTGAGGAAGTACTGCCTCCAGGCCTGCGGCGGGAACCCGTAGTTCTGGTCCAACTCGATTCGCATGCTGTCCAGGAGGCCCACCGTGACCGGACCGGGTCCGCAGTCCTGCAAATGGCAATCCGGCCCGAGGGCGCGTCGCATGATCTCGAAGCCCTTCCGGTAGGCCGCCGCCCGGCTCACGGTGGGATCGTGGTACTGATGGGCGGAGAGCAGGGACCAGTCCACGAAATCGATCTTGATCATCTGGTAACCCCACCGGTTGGCCACGGTGTCGAACAGGTCCGCCAGCCACGCCGCCGCTCCCGGATGGGTGATGTCCAGCGCATAGCGCTTGGGGTTCTCACCGCGCGCCCAGTCGGAATCCTCGCTGGGCCAGGGACCGACGCGCTGGAGCCGGCCATCGGGATGCCGGAGCAGCCATTCCGGGTGCTGCTGGAACACCTCGGTCGGTTCGGAGATGACGTACGGCGCCAGCCAGATGCCCGGCTTCAAGCCCAGCGCACGGATGCGGTCGGCCAGCCATTTCATGCCGTGGGGAAAACGGTCATTGCCTTCCCAGTCCCCGTGCCAGCGCTGGAACCCTTCATCCACCTGGATGTATTCGAGGCCGTAGGCCTTCAGGGTCCGGGCGGCGGATTCGGCATTGCGAATCATCTCCTCTTCGGTGATGTGCTCATACGCGAAGAACCAGTCGCACCAGCCGTTCAACACCGAACCGACCCGTGCGGATTGGAGCGCCCCCATCGTCCCGGCATACTCCTCGAGCGCCGTGTAGGGATCGGGGGCGAGATTGACCATGAAGGGTTCCGAGTTGACGGCCTGCCCGGGCGGGAGCACGCACCCCTTTGCCAGCACGGATTCGGCCGTCAGGCTGATCGCGGCGTCCCCGGCACGACGCACGACCACCTGACCCAGAGCCTGCTGGTTGCGGAGATACCCGCACACCAGGCCTTCCCGGTCGTACCCCTGGAAGAAACCGACGTTCCACCAGCTCCGCCTGGCTTCGGCCGCCGGCGCGGCGAAATCCGCCACGGTTCCCGGATCGTAATACATCGCACCGTTGGTCAGGAGCTTCGTCACCTGCGGCCAGTGAAGGGCGCCACCCGCCTCCGGAACCGCGCAAAGCGGTTCCAGGCTCTCGACCACGACCGGCCGCGAAGCGACATTGCGGCCCGTGGCTTCGAGCACCACGGCGGGCCGCCGGTCGAGGAGGGTGACGCGCAGTTCGAGGTCCAGCTCCCGCTCCGAGTCGGTACAGCGGACGATCAACCGGGACCCTTCGCCCAACGCGTCCCGCCGGCGCGTCGCCTCGACGGCGTGTTGGTACCGCGGTTCTGCCGTGCTCCGAAGTCCGCGGCTGGTATGTGCCCGGACCACCGCCCCCGCAAGGAGGCGGGCGCCCCCACGCCGTGAGACATGCAACCGGCCGGTGGCGGTGTCGAAGGCGGCGCGCAGGAAGTCGTTTTCGATCTGGGGGGAGCCGGACCCGGCACCGGCCGCCGCCTCGGCGTTTTGATCGACGTTTGAAAGGGCCGCGCCGGTCAGCGCAAGCTGCCCCAGGAACTCTCGCCGACTCACGGGGAATGGCATGGGAGGACTATCGGGCGAAACCCCCGCACGTGGCAACCGGCAACGCGGCACCGGTGCGGCGCAGCGGCCATCATCTCCCGTCGTGCAAAACCAGCCGCCTCTTGATCCCTGCCCTCCTGCCCCCCCGATTCGGCGAACGCCGGCACCTGTTCGGGGATCGGGGCAGGCTCCCCCGAACGGAGCCATCCCGCCGACTGGAAGACGCCGTGAGTCGCCGTGTGCGATCGGGACGCCCGGGTTTCGGTGCGTCCGGCCAAACCGGACTCGCACATAGCAGCGGCGGCCCGAACCCTCCGCCGTGCAATCTGCAAGCGTTTTCCCCTGCCGCGGAGTGAAGGAGTTGAAAAGCCGGCTTGGTTTGCCACTGCTCTGCGGCCCAAGGCGCGGTTGGCACTGGAATCGCGGTGTCCGGCGTTGTGCTGGTCGCGATCCCCCATTTTCAGGGCCGCGTCTCGCCGGTGTTCGATGTGGCGTCCCGGCTGACCCTGGTGCGTGTCCAGGGCCGGGCGGAGGTGGGGCGACGCGAGGTCACCCTCTTCCAAACCCGGCCCGATGGCATCGCGCGTTGCCTGGCTGAACTGGGGGTGAACGTGCTGATCTGCGGCGGCATTTCGTCAACGTTGGAGCGGCTCTTGAACCGCGACGGCGTGCGCGTGGTCTCCCAGGTCTGCGGCGAGCTCGAGGCCGTGATTCCGGCCTTTGTCAGCCGGACGCTCGATGCGCCGGAGTTGCGCCTCCCCGGATGTTTCCGCGCGCCGGCCAACCGCCACGCCGAAAAACGAAACCAGCCTGCCTTCGGATCCCATCCGGGTCACCCGTCCGATCGGCGGAGGCCACGGCGCCATGAGTGAGCCCATCCTCCCGCCGGACCGCAACCGGAAGCCCGAGCCCACAAAGGTCGCCGCCGGCGAGGCAGGCTCCGGCCAATCCGGGCTGGCGCACGATCCGGCCCGGGAGTTCTCCTCACGATTGGGAAGGCGGGGCAAGCCACGACATTGGTTTCGCATCACCAGCCTGCCCGGCTGGAAACGGGCCCAACTCGGCATGCCGGCTTTCGGTCAGGCCCACTGCGCCAAAATTCGCCGGGAAACGACGCCGGGCGTGACCGCCCCGAAGACAAATGCGGATCGGCGCCTGAGCGTCGTCTGGCGGGAACTCCGCGCGCACGTGCCGTTCACGGCGCTTGGCACCTTGAGCGGCGTGTTCCTGCTGGTTGTACTGATTTGGACCCAGGCCCCCCGGTCGCTCTCGACAACGCTGTTCTGGACGATGCACCCGCTCCACGTGCTGCTGAGTGCGTTGGTCACCACCGCCATGTTTCGGCGGCACCGCGGACGCGACTTTTGGGCAACACTCGCCATCGGCTACTTCGGCTCGATTGGTATCGCCACCCTGAGCGACTGTCTGTTGCCGTTCGCCGGTGAATGGCTCCTGGCACTACCGAATCGGGGGCTGCACCTGGGTTTCATCGAGAAGTGGTGGCTGGTCCATCCGCTCGCCGGCGTCGGCATCTTCGTCGGTTTGGTGTGGCCGCACACGAAATTCCCGCACGCGGGTCATGTGCTCGTCAGCACATGGGCGTCCTTGTTCCACATCACCATGGCGCTGGGACCGGTCGTAAGTCTGGCGGACGGAGCGCTGATTGCCGTGTTTCTCTTCCTGGCCGTCTGGCTGCCCTGCTGCACCAGCGACATCGTCTTTCCGCTGCTCTTCACCCCGAAGACCGGGGCCCGCAGCAGCGATTCCGCAAGCACATCACCCTCTCGACTATGAAGATCGCCATCCCCTATGAAAACGGCTGCCTGTCCGGCCACTTCGGCGGCTGCCGCGAGTTCGCGTTGGTCGAAGTGGACGCCGAACGGAAGCTGACGCTCCACACCGAAATCGTGTCCGCGCCCGAACACCAACCCGGCCTGTTTCCGCGTTGGCTGCGGGAGCTGGGCGTGCAGGTCGTCATCGCGGGCGGCATTGGTCGCCGGGCGCTGGCCCAGTTCGCGCACCACGGAATCGTGGTGCGGGCGGGCCTTGCCAATGCGACGGTGCCGGCGCTGGTGGCCGCCTACCTGGAAGGTCGGTTGACGCTGCCGCCGGAGGGTTGCGAACACCACGAGCATCCTCACGACCACGAACACAATCCGGACCCGGGCCACCCGGCGACCAACACCGGACGTCCAATCGCGCCTCCGCGCTGAAACCGTGACTGGGACGCGATGCGAGCCAGTCTCGCGCGCCGACGGGAACGAAACGTCAGTCCGGCCGGCGCAGACCGGCTTGCGAAACTTGCTCCGGGACGGTGCGAGCGTGCCCGAGCAACCGTTCCTTCCGGCGGGCGAATTTGGCGTCTCGCACCGGGCGCGGCTGATCGAGGCGGCTTTTTCCTCCGTGATCCGGGGAAAAGAATTTGACGGCCAGGATCGAATCTCGAAATGTGGCTCCGTCACGGTCACTTAGCACTTCTGAACCGACTCAATCTCCACCCGGCGCCATCCGTATGAGCCAAACAGAGAAGGAAGCGGCGGCCAACCACCGGCTGCTTGAAGAACGGAATGCCACGCACCGGCGCTTCGGCTTCGATCCGGACGCGAGCGTGCGGATTGTGATTGAACAAGCGCTGCCGCTGCGGGGCCGCGTGCTGGACATCGGCACGGGCAAAGGCCGGTTCGTGGTGCCGCTGGCCCGGCACGTGGCCAACGTGACCACCGTGGACGTGAGCGGTGAGGAACAGCAGCAGGCCCGGCTCGAGGCCGCTTACGCCGGTGTTTCCGACCGGATCCGGTTCGTCGTCCAGGACGCGCGGTGGCTGCCCTGGCCGGTGGGGAGCTTTGACGCGGTGACTTCCTGGAACGTCTTTCATCACCTCGACGATCCGGAGCGGGTGTTTGGCGAGATGCTCCGCGTGTTGAAACCCGGCGGGAAGCTGGTGCTGGCCGATTTCTCGCCGAGCGGCTTCCGCCTCATGGACGAGATTCACGCCGCGGAAGGCCGCCGCCATCCGCACCCGCCTAGCCGCTTCGCACACTGGCAGGCGTGGCTGCGAAGTGCGGGTTTTGCCGTCCGGCGGCTCGTGAACCACCACCAGGAGGTGCTGATTGGGACGCGGGCGTTCGACGCCGCGCCCGTTCCGGGTCGTGGCAATCTCGAGTGAAGCGACGCGCGGTTACGGCGCGCACGCTTCAAGCCCAGGGATCACCCGCTCGCCGGCGGGGTCCCGCGCGGCGGACACGCTGCCGGTGCACAAAACAGGTCGCAATTGCGACAATGATTGTCCCAACCAGCTCGAACGGAGAGCGTCGGCGTTACGGGCGCGGGCGCGGCCTGAGTCAGATGGGCGTGGGGTGCGCGCGGCGTTGGGCGAACCGCAGGCAGTGGGTGTAGCCCACCTCGCGCGCCAGGGTCACGGCCTGGTCGAAATCGGCGCCCACCTCGCCCGGCGCGTGCGCGTCCGAACCAAAGGTGATGGGCACGCCAAGCTCCCGCGCCAGCGCGAGGATCGCGCGGCTGGGATAGATTTCCCGGCAGTCCTTCCGCAGACCGGCCGTGTTGAGTTCGATCGCGCTCCCGCTCCGCTTCGCCGCCTCGAGAAACCGCCGGAAGAGCGGCGTGCAATCCTGCTCTGGGAAAAAGCAGAATTTCTTCGCCAGGTCGGCGTGACCGATGATCTCGAACAGGCCGGATTCGGCGGCCAGCGTCAGGCGCTCGAAATAGAGTGACCACACCTCGAACGGGTCGCGCGCGCGCCACTGCGAAAGCTTCTTCGGGTTGTCGATGTCCCACGAATCGGAGACGTAGTGGACCGAGCCGATGAAGTAATCCCACGGGTGTCGCGCCGCGAGTTCGTGGATCCACGGTTCGTGGCCGGGCAGGTAATCGACCTCCAGCGCCAGCTTGATCGCGAGCGCCGGGTGGTCGCGCCGGGCTTGCTCCACCTTTTGAACGTACTCGCCGAGCTGGTCCAGCCGCATCCGCCAGTCGTCGAAGTCATCCTGCCGCATCGGGCTGTGATCCGAGAAGCCGATCTCGGTCAGGCCGCGAGCCACGGCGTGGGCGGCGTATTCGCCCGGTTCGCCGACAGCGTGCCGGCAGAGCGGCGTGTGCATGTGATAATCGGCAGGCCAGGGCATGGGCGATCCTTTCGTTCAGGGGCGCCGCCGGCCGCGGCGAGCCGGTTTGCCGGCG
Source organism: uncultured bacterium (assembly GCA_963735925.1). Classification (GTDB taxonomy): domain Bacteria; phylum Verrucomicrobiota; class Verrucomicrobiia; order Limisphaerales; family J093; genus DSVZ01. Next base: position 440,973 of record CAVTMT010000010.1, on the reverse strand, counting down.
CCGGGCGGCTGGCGTTTGGCGCGCGGGCCGCTGCGGTCACGATGGTGCTCAGCCCGGGGCGCGGGCCGAGGATCCTCACTTCGCTCACGACTGCGCGCGTTCAGGACCAGGGCGCAGCCTTCAAAACCGAAGGCCTGCCGCAACTGATCGCGCAGGTATTTCGCGTACGCCTCGGAGTACAGCCGCTTGTCGCTCACGAAGAGCAGGAAGCTCGGCGGCGCCTGGCGCGTCTGCGTGGCGTAGAAAAACTTGAGCCGCTTGCCGCTGACGCTGACCGGTTGCCGGCGCTCGATGGCATCGCGCAGCGTGCGGTTCAACACCGCGGTGGGCACTTTCTGCTGCAACTGCGCCGCCACGTATCGCACCGCCTCGAGCAGGCGGTCCAGGTTCGTGCCGTCGTGGGCGGAGGTGAAAATCACCGGCGCGTAGTCCAGAAAGAACAGTTTCTCCTGCACCCATTGCCCGAATTCCGCCAGCGTGGTCATCCGGGGTTCGCCGCCCTCTCGTCGCGGTCGGCGGCGCAGTTTGCTCACCGCTTCTTCGCGGGCCAGACGCACTTGCTCGGCGTAGAGGTCCCACTTGTTCATGACCACGATGCAGCCCTTACGCGCCTCGACGATCTTGTCCGCAATCTTCTTGTCCTGTTCGAGTATGCCGCTCGCCGCGTCGAGCACGAACACCACGATGTCGCACCGCGCGATCGAGTCCTCGGCCCGCTTCACGCTGAAGAACTCGATCGACTCGTTGACGCGCCGCGCCTTTCTCATGCCGGCTGTGTCGATGAGCACGAAGCGCTCGCGCGTGCCTTCGGTCTCGACCTCGAAGGGCACATCCACCGAATCGCGGGTCGTGCCGGGAACCGGGCTGACGATGACGCGCTCGGACCGGGTGAGGGCGTTGATGATCGAGGATTTGCCGACGTTGGGCCGGCCGACGATAGCCAGCTTGAGCGGTCCGGCGGCGGACGGCCCGGGTGCCGGCGACTCGGCTGGTTCCGGCGCCGCTCCCGCTTCGCCAGCCGGTTCAGGAGCCTGCGCTTCCGCCGCCGGCAGTAGCGCCACCGCCGCGTCGAGCAACGCGCCCATGCCACGTTCATGGATGGCCGAAACGGGGAAGAGTTGGTCGAAGCCCAGTTCGGCGAACTCCGGCAAACCGGCCTCGGCGCGCGGGTTGTCCGCCTTGTTCACGGCGACGAGCACCGGCTTGCCCGCCTGACGCAGGCGCTGGGCCACTTCGCGGTCCAACGGCACGACCCCTTCCTGCACGTTCACCACCTGCACCACCACGTCCGCCGACTCGAGGGCCACCTGCACCTGGTCGAGCGCCGCGCGGAGGATGACGTCGTCCGCCTTCTCGCCGCGGAGCAGGCCGATGCCGCCGGTGTCCAGCAGCGTGAACCGCCGGCCATGCCATTCCGCCTCGGCGCTGATGCGGTCGCGCGTCACGCCGGGCAGGTCATGCACGATGGCGATGCGCCGCCCCACGACGCGATTAAACAGGGCGGACTTGCCGACATTAGGCCGGCCGACGATGGCGACGATTCCCGACACGGCGGCAGGTTGCCCGAAGGCCGGGCGGGAGGCGAGCGCAAAGCCGGGGATGGCGAACGCGGCCGGGCATTCCGCGACTTGGCGATCCCGTTCCTGGTTGATGCAAATCAATGCGCCCTTGTGGTCCGGCGGTGCATCATCAGTTTATTGAACGACGCGCCGGATGAGCCGGCGCCAGGAAACCGACGAAGGAAACGACCATGTTCTGCTATCAATGTGAACAAACCTCGAAAGGGACCGGCTGCACGGACTTCGCCACTTGTGGCAAGGACGAGGAGAGCGCGATCCTGCAAGACCTCTTGATCCATGCCGCGAAGGGCATCGCGCAATTCAACCACCGCGCGCGCTTGCTGGGCGCCAGCGACCCGACGATCGACCGCTTTCTGCTCGAGGCGATCTTTGCCACGGTCACGAACGTCAACTTCGATCCCGCGCGGCTGGAGCAGACGGTGCGTCGCGCCGCCACGGTGCGCGACCAGGCGAAGGCGCTTTACACCGGCGCCCTGGCCCGGTCCGGCCGGGCGGCGGACTCCTTCAACGGTCCGTCCACCTGGACGCCGGCGCCGACCCGTGAAGGCCTGATCAAGCAGGGCGAACTCATCTCGGTGCTGTCCCGGCGGGACAAGTTCGGCCCCGACCTCGCCGGCCTGCAGGAGTTGCTCGTGTACGGCATCAAGGGCGCCGCGGCCTATGCCGATCACGCGATGATTCTCGGCCGCGAGTCGGACCGGACCTACGGCTTCTTCAGCGAGGCGCTGGCGGCGTTGGCCGAGGAAACGCCGACGGTCGAGCGATTGTTCGCCCTGTGCATGAAATGCGGCGAAATCAATCTGCAGGTCATGGAACTCCTGGACGCCGCCCACACCAGCACGTACGGACATCCGGTGCCGACGCCGGTGCGGGTGGAACCGGTGAAGGGCAAGGGCATCGTCGTTTCGGGTCACGATCTGAAGGACCTCGAAGAATTGCTCAAACAGACCGAAGGCAAAGGCATCAACATCTATACCCACGGCGAGATGCTCCCGGCGCATGGCTATCCGGAATTGAAAAAGTACCCGCACCTCGTCGGCAACTATGGCGGCGCGTGGCAGGATCAGAAGGACGAGTTCGCGCGGTTTCCCGGCGCGATTCTCATGACGACCAATTGCATCCAGGAACCGCAACGGGCTTACACGAAACGCCTCTTCACCTGCGGCCTCGTGGCCTGGCCCGGGGTGCGGCACATTGCGGATCGCGATTTCACGCCGGTCATCGAGGCGGCACTGGCGGCGCCGGGATTCACCGAAGACGGCCCGGATCAGACTATCCTGGTGGGTTTTGGCCACCACGCCGTGCTGGGCGTCGCGGACCAGGTGATCGCGGCGGTGAAGTCGGGGGCGATCAAGCGCTTCTTCCTGATTGGCGGCTGCGACGGCGCGCGCACCGGGCGCGATTACTACACCGAGTTCGCCGAATCCGTGCCCCAGGATTGCATCATCCTCACGCTGGCGTGCGGCAAGTACCGGTTCAACAAACTCGATTTCGGCACCATCGGCGGTCTCCCGCGCCTGCTCGACATCGGCCAGTGCAACGACGCCTACTCCGCGATCAAGATCGCCGGCGCGCTGGCGGCGGCTTTCAAGTGCGGCGTGAACGACCTGCCGCTGTCGATGATCCTGTCGTGGTTCGAGCAGAAGGCGGTGGCCATCCTGCTCACGCTGCTTCACCTGGGCATCCGCAACATCCGGTTGGGCCCGACGCTGCCCGCCTTTGTCTCGCCGAACGTGCTCCAGGTGCTGCAAGAAAAGTTCAACCTGCTGCCGATCACGACGGCGGAGAAAGACCTTGCGGCGAGCCTCGCTTTGGCGGAATAGTAACGCCGTTCCTCCTCGCGATTCCGGCGGGTCGGAGGCCGAAGGCCAACTGGGCTTTGGCAACCGGCCCGCCGGTTGACTTTTCGGCGGGTTGCGCGGTGCTCCGACCGGGTGGCCCGCCGAGCCCCATTCAAGGAGTCCTGGACCCCACCCCGGCGATGCCTCGCGAGCTGGCCGTGTCCTGAACTGGTGGCGAGAAGGCTGCCGCGCTGCCCCGTGCCGCCACTGCGCGGCCCAGCCGCCCTGTGGATCGCGCGACACCCCCCGAAACGGCGCGCTTGCAGTCGCGTCGCTTCGTGGCACAATGCGCCGCTTGGGCCGCAGCCGGAACCGGGCAAAGCGGCGCCTTCGACAGCGAACAAACGACACTTTCGATGCAGCACATTCGCAATATCGCGATCATCGCGCACGTGGACCACGGCAAGACCACGCTCGTGGATTGCCTGCTCAAACAATCCGGCACCTTCCGCGCCAACCAGCACGAATCCCAGGAGGAACGCCTCATGGACTCGATGGACCTCGAGAAGGAGAAGGGCATCACCATCCGCGCCAAGAACGCCGCGTTCAAATACAAGAACTACCACATCAACATCGTGGACACGCCCGGCCACGCCGATTTCGGCGGCGAGGTCGAGCGCATCATGAACATGATCGACGGCGTGCTGCTGGTGGTGGACGCCGCCGACGGTCCGCAGGCGCAGACCCGCTTCGTGCTGCGCAAGGCGCTCGAAGCCGGCGCCAAGCCCATCGTCGTCATCAACAAGATCGACCGCGAGAACGCGAACCCGAAGAAGGTGCTCGACCAGGTGTTCGAATCTGTTCATGTCGCTCAACGCCACCGACGAGCAGCTGGATTTCCCGTTCATCTACGCTCAGCGCCAAGGACGGTTACGCCAAGGTGGAACTGGAGCACGTCACCGGCACGATGGAGCCGCTCTTCGACGCCATCATCAAGCACATCCCGCCGCCGCGCGCCCACGCCAGCGAGGGCTTCCAGGTGCTCGTGGCCAACCTCGATTACAGCGATTACCTCGGCCGGATCGCGTTCGGCAAGATTTACGAGGGCAAGGTCAAGGTCGGCGACCCGGCCGTTCTGCCTGCACGGCCAACGGCACGAATGGCCAGCGGCAAGATCACCATGATCTACCACTTCGAGGGCCTGAAGCGCATCGAGATCGCAGGAGGCGCACGCCGGCGACATCGTCGGCATTACCGGCTTCGAGGAGGTGTTCATCGGCGAGACGATCGTGGACAATCCCGAACCGCCCCGGCCTGCCCTAGCAAGCCGATCGATCCGCCGACGATCCAGATGGAGTTCGCGGTCAACGACGGCCCGCTCGCCGGCAACGACGGCAAGCTCGTCACCGCCCGCCACATCTGGGAGCGGCTGGTGAAGGAAATCCGCACGAACGTCGCCCTGCGCATCGCCGACACCGACGATCCGAAGGTCTTCGCACGTCAGCGGCCGCGGCGAAATGCAGATCGCCATCCTGGTCGAGCAGATGCGCCGCGAAGGCCACGAGGTGCTCGTTTCGCGCCCGGAGGTGCTTTGGCGCAAGGACGCGGCCGGCAACCTGCTCGAGCCGATCGAGAAGCTCTTCCTCGAAATCCCGCAGGAAAACATGGGCGCCGTGTTGGAGAACCTCGCCTCCGCAAGGCGCGAGATCGTGAACATGAACCACCACGGCGACCAGGTCACCATCGAGGCGCTGATCCCCATGCGCGGGCTGATCGGCTTCGAGACCGACCTGGTGAACCAGACCCGCGGCCTGGGCGTGATGAGCCACCTGTTCCACGAATACGGGCCGGACCGCGGGGAAATCGCGGCGCGCAAGAACGGTTCGCTCGTCAGCATGGAGGCCGGCGAGGCGAAGTCCTACGCGCTGAACATGATTCAGGAGCGCGGCCGGCTGATGGTGGAGCCAGGCGACGCGATCTACGCCGGCATGATCGTGGGCGAGAACGCCCGCGAGAACGACATCCCCGTCAATCCCTGCAAGGCGAAAAAGCTCACCAACATGCGCTCGCAGGGCGACGGCAAGGGCATCCAGCTCGACCCGCCCTGAAGCTGAGCCTCGAGCGCGCGCTCGAATACATCGGCTCGGACGAGTACGTGGAGGCCACGCCGAAGAACCTGCGTCTGCGGAAAAAGATCCTCGACGAAAACCGGCGCAAGCGCTCCGAGAAAGCGCGCGCGATGAAGATGCTCGCCGAGTAGCCGCGCTGGCCGCGGGTACGTATGCGCGGGTGCTTTCCGGCCCCGGTTCCAAAGACACGGGCCTCTCGCCGATCAGGCGCGCCGCGGGCGGGGCGGACCGCCACCCGACTGCGGGAGGCTCAAGTCGGCCGCCGCGGCGGGCCGGGATGATCCGGCCAGGTGAAGCTGAAGGTGGCTCCCTGACCCTTGGGGCAGTTCAGCGTCACATCGCCGCCGCGCGCCGTCGCAATGCGCTTAACCAGCGCCAGGCCGATCCCGGTTCCCTCGGAGTTCTCCTTGTGCTGGAGCTTCTGGAACAGCCCGAACACGACCTTGCGATAGCGCGGCGGGATGCCCGGGCCGTTGTCGGCCACCGAGAATTCCCAGGCCGCCTCGACCCGTTGGGCCGTGATCGTGACCACGCATTTGGGCTTGTCGGAGAACTTGATCGCGTTGTCCAACAGGTTTTGGAAGACCTGATACAACTGCTCGGGGACCCCCGACACCTTGGGCAACCGCTCCGGCACCAGGATCCGGACGTGCGGCGGGGGAGCCAGCATGGCGATGACCTGGTCCACCAACTCCTGCGCGTCCACCTGCGTATCCGGTTTCCTGACCTGACCCAACTGGGTGTACGTCAGGACGCCGTCGATCAGGTCGTGCATGTGCCGCACCCGCTGCTGGAGCAATACCATCATCTCCGATCCCTTCACCCCCAACTGGTTCGAGTGATCCTTGGCGAGCCACCCGGAGAGATGGCTCACCGCCCGCAACGGCGCCTTCAGGTCATGGGCCACGACGTAGGCGAACTGGAGCAGTTCCGCATTCGCCGCCTCCAGAAGCGCCGTTCGTTCCCGCACCCGGAACTCCAGTTCGTCCTGGGCCTTCCGGAGCTGGGCCTCGAGGCGATGGTGGTCGGTGATGTCCTCGGAAGCTCCGATGTAGGAGGTCAGCGAACTCCGTGGGTTGGGAATTTTCGTGATCCGCGTCCGGACAAAGCGATCCTCGTCCGCGCGGGCATTCACCCGGAATTCTCCCAGGAACTCGTATCCGTGGCGTTGCACGCTCTCCCATTGGGCGACGACCCGGTCGCGATCCGCCGGGTGCACGATCTGCCACCAGACGCCGCGCGGTTCCGCCACGTGCGCCAGGCTGGCGATGTGGCGCCATCGGTCGTTCGTGCGGTTGAGCCGGCCCTGGGCATCCATTTGGAACACGCCGATCGGCGAGTGGGCGGTGAGCAAGGTGAGCAGATCTTCGCATTCACGCAGGCTGTGCTGGGTGGCCGAGAGCTCGGTAACATCGGCGAGCACGGCCAACAACCAGGGCTCATCCATCGGCGGCTGGCACAACCGCACGCCTCCCCCCAGCGGGATCGTCTTGTCGGCCCCCGCCCGGAGCGTGGGCCGCACCGGGAGCCATTCTCCGTTCGAGTGGGGCTCCGTGAACCAACGGCTGGCCAGGGCCGGCTCGCCGGCCGGTACGAAATCCTGCAGACTGATCCGGCTCACGTCGCTCGCGCTGATGCCCAGCGTCTCCCGGACGACCGCGTTGGCAAAAAGGAACCCGCCTCCGAGGCGGAGGCCCAGCACCCACTGGGGCGCCGTTTCGAAGAAGGTTCGCAGAGCTTCGGGATCCGCGTTTTCGACGGAGCGAAAGATCCGGCTCTCCGTCGGCAATCCCGCCGCCGGGTGCCGCAAGATTTTTGCCACTCTGGTACTCGTATTCATTCCCGATAATCCCATCCAACCCCACTGACAGCCTCCACGGGAACGCAGAACCACCATCATGTCTTATCCACCGGCCAGAGGATCAGCGACCTAATCTGCCCGACCGGCGGAGCGCCAAGTGTTCGCTATGAATGCGTTTGAGCCTATGGACCGGGCCGGGCCGTGTCAATCCACGGTTCGTACGTACCCGCACCTGCGCCGGCGATGCCGGGAGGAGAAGAACGGGAACCTCCCGCTTCCGCTCCGGGTCGGGCGGAGCGCCTCAGGGCGCGAGCGCCGGGGTCTCGCCGCCACCGGCCGGATCCGCGGCCGACTGGCGCTCCAGCTCGGCCACGCGTTTCAACAGGTCGGGGAGCTTCTCGGTCGCCAGCAACAACCGCTTCATCTGCGTCGCCCGGCGGGCGGGCGCACCGAACCAGGTCTCGCCGGCCGGAATGTCGTTCATCACGCCGGACTGCGCCGCAACCACCGCCCGATCGCCAATCTTGAGATGTCCAGCCACGCCTGCCTGGCCCGCCATCGTGACCAGATTCCCGACCCGGGTGCTCCCGGCGATGCCCACCTGCGCCACCAGGAGGCAATGCTCGCCCAGCACCACGTTGTGGCCGATCTGCACCAGATTATCGATCTTGGTGCCGCGACCCACCACGGTCGAGCCGAGCGCCCCGCGGTCGATCGCCACGTTGGCCCCGATCTCGACGTCGTCCTGCAAGATCACATTGCCCACCTGCGGCACCTTGCGGTGGAGGCCATTGTCGAAGACGTAGCCGTAACCGTCCGAGCCGATCACCGCCCCGGCATGGAGGCGCACCCGCCGGCCCACCTGGCAGCCGGGGTAGAGGGTCACCCGCGGAAACAGGCGCGTGTCGTCGCCGATCTGACAGTCCGCGCCGAGACAGACCCCGGCCTCCACGACCACCCGCTCGCCGAAACGAACCCGCTCACCCACCACCACGTAAGGCCCGATGTGGGCGGTGGCGGGAATGCTGGCGCTCGCCGCCACGACCGCCGTCGGATGCACGCCCGGCGGAAACACCGGCTCGGGGAAGAACAGGGGCAGTACGCGGGCGAAGGCGATGCGCGCATTGGCCACCCGGATCAGCGTCTTGGCGGAAGGCAAATCCGTGGCCACGAGCACGGCCGTCGCCGCACTGGTTTCGGCGCGGGCCAGGAACTTCTCGTTTTCCGCAAACGTAAGATCGCCCGGGCGGGCCGTGTCCGCGGGCGCGAAACCGGTCAACACCACGTTCGCGTCGCCGACGACCCGGCCCTGCAGGCGCTCGGCGAGTTCGGTGGCAGTGAATTGCGGCATGGCAGGAACGACGGGCTGGGCGGGTGAATCGCGTCAAATCCCGCGTTCGGACTGAATCACGTTGCCTGGTCCCAGGACGATGACCTGTGGGTGCCAGTCGGCGGCCTGACGATCTTCCACCAGGGTGAAGCTCATGATGACGATCTGGTCGCCCGGCTTGCCCAGGTGGGCCACCGCCCCGTTCAGGATGATCTCCGCCCCGCCCCGCCGGCCGGCGATCGCGTAGGTTTCGAAGCGGGCACCGTTGGCGGTGTTGCCGCAGAGAATCCGCTCGTAAGGGTGCAATCCCACCCGGTCCATCAGGTCTTCGTCGATGGTGAGACTGCCTTCGTAATTGACGTTCGCGGCGGTAACACGCGCGCGGTGTATCTTCGATTTCAACAAGTGAACTTGCATAACCGGCGACAGTGTAGCCTCGCCTCGTGATCAAAATCGCAATCTCAGGCGCTCAAGTCAATCTTGCGCCCGCGGTGTTGGTGTCCGGAATCCTGAACATGCCCAAGAGAAGGACGCACCCGCGTCGGCCAGGATTCAGGAGTTTGTGAATCAATGCCCGATCCGGCACCTGCTCCGCTCTGCGCGAGTCACTTCGCCACAAAAGTCCCGTGACGAACCGACGCCGCCGACGCAGAGTCGTTTCCGGTTTCGACTCAGCCCTTATGACATCGTTTCTCCGTCACGCCCTGCAATCGCTTCGCCGGCGGCTGTTCCTGGTGATCCGTGGCGGCGGCCTCGCTTTGACCTGGTTCTCGCTGGCCGCGGCAGCGCCCCCCGTACCGTTCGCCTGGATCGAAGGCGAAGCGCCGCGGAGCCTGAACGTCCAGCCGGCGACGGACGGGGTCGGCAATCCCCGGTTTCTGTCCGCGGACAAGTGGCTGAAGGTCAGCGTCGAAGCCGACCGGGTCGAGCAGGAAGTGCCGGCCGAGGGCGCACAGGTGACCTACGCCTTCTCGGCGGACGTGGCCGGCGATTACGCGGTGTGGGCGCGGATCGGCTACGAGTTCGCGCGCTCGCCCTTCCAATGGCGCGTGGACGACGGCGGGTGGGTGACCGTGTCGCCGGACGAACTGACCACCGACCTCATGGAACTGAGTTTCTGGACCGAGGTCGCGTGGCTCAAGCTCGGCCACGCCGCGTTGGCCGCCGGCGAGCACACGCTGGAGTTCCGCCTGCCGAAGACCAAGGACGCCAAAGGCAGGTTCCAGCGGATCCTGTTTGCGCTGGATTGCGTCTGCGTGAGCGCGGGCGAGTTTCAGCCCTTCTCGCGTTTCAAACCGGGCGAAGACCACCAGACGGAGCCGGATCGCGCGGCCGCAAAACAGGTGTTCGCGATGCCGGAAGCCGCGGCGGATGGTTCGCGCACCACGCTCCAACTGGCCGGGGTTTGGGAGGTCTGCCGTCACGACGAGCAACTGCCGGGCGAAGTCGCGGCGCCCATTGTCGATTTCCCCGCCAACCCGCGCTGGACGGCGATCCAGGTGCCCGGCGACAAGAACGCCCGCGCCGACCTCGTGTTCGCGCATCGGCTCTGGTACCGGACGCGCGTGGATGTGCCGGCGTCGCAGGCGGGCCGGGCGTTCTTTCTGGTGTTCCCGCAAAACAACCTCAACACGACCGTCTATGTGAACGGCCGGTTCTGCGGCTTCGACAAAAACCCGTTCGCCCGCGTGCAGATCGATGTGACGCGCGGCCTCCAGCCCGGCGTGAACGAAATCTGGGTCGGCATCAAGGACGCCTGGTACGGTCGCACCACGAATCCCGCCAACCCGCTCAAACTGCGCCGGACCTTCAACCTGCCGGTGAAGTTCTTCAGCGACGGCTTCCAGGACCTCGCCTACCCGATCTGGAACCACCCGCAGTCGGGCATTCTGCTGACGCCCGAGTTGATTGCCGCGGGCGGTGTGTATGCAAGCGACGTATTTGTGAAGCCCAGCGTCGCGCGTAAGGAACTCGCGGTCGAAGTCACGCTGGCGAACCGCACTGGCGCCGCCACGGATGGCGAGTTGCGCTGGGAAGCGCTGGCGGCGGACGGCCGCGTGGCGAAGACGTTTCCGCCCGCGCGGTTTTCGTTGGCGGCTGGCAAGTCCAGGCTCCAGACGCTCACCGCGGAGTGGCCGGACGCGAAGCTCTGGTGGCCCGACGAACCCGGCCTCTACACGCTGCGCACGACGGTCTATGTCCCGGGGAGCACACGCGGCCCGCGTGTCGCGGTCGGCGGCGCGCCGACCGCTTCTGCTGACGACGTCGCAGAGACTCCATTCGGTTTCCGCGAATGGACTCTCGATGGACCGGACTTCCGCTTGAACGGCCTCACGTGGCACGGTTGGGCCGATTGCTTCACCGCCTCGTCGCCGGACGCATGGTTCAAGTTCTACCAGCAATCGCAGCAGCGGATGATGCGGTTCTGGGGCACGCGCTGGATGGGCTTGCCGCCGGAGCAGGCGCTGGACTTCTTTGACCGTCACGGCGTGGTCGTCCGCCGGAGCGGCATCCTCGACGGCGAGGCCATCGGCTATTTCGCCATCGAAAACGATCCCGAACTCAAGAGACTGCGCGGCTCCGAAATCAAGCTCGACCTCATGACCAACTGGCTGGACCAGGTGGTCGCGCAGGTGAAAGGCGAGCGCAACCACCCGTCGGTGAACGTCTGGTCGATCGAGAACGAGTGGCTGTACATCAACTGCATCAACCTCTATGGCGGCCTGATGGATCAATTCGAGGCCGAGGTGAAGAAGGTCGCCGACGCGGTTCAGGCAGCCGACCCCACGCGGCCCACCATGACCGACGGCGGCGGCGCCAACCGGAATCAGTCGATGCCCGTCCACGGCAATCACTACGTCTTCACCAGCGATGCGCCGGAGCGGTACCCGGCATTGGCTTACGAACCCAACGTGACCGGCGGCGGCCGCGGGCGCTGGGTGTGGGACCAAAAGCACCCGCGTTTCCTGGGCGAGGACTACTTCGCGAATGGCATCAATCCGTTCGATTACGCCTATTTCGGCGGCGAAGCCACGTTCCAGGGCAAGGCCCAGGCGCACCCAGCGGCGGGCGTGATCTACCGGATGCTGACGCAAGGCTATCGCTGGGCCGGCTACACCGCGTGGCATTTCTGGATGAGCCAGAACGAAGCCGCCGACCAGTACGCCTACAACGCGCCGCGCGCGGCCCTGGTGCGCGAGTGGGACTGGACCTTCGGCAGCGGCCAGCAAGTGTCGCGCACGATCGGCTTGTTCAACGACTCCCGGTTCGACGACCCGATCACATTCACCTGGGCGCTGGTTTTCGAGGGCAAGGAATTGGCCGCCCAGACGAATGAGTACCGCATTCCCGCCGGCGGAAACGAAAAGTTGCCCATCGTGCTCCCCATGCCGGCGGTGAATTCGCGCACCGAAGGCGAACTGCGCCTCGCGCTGAGCGTCAACGGCCAGGAAGTGTTCCACGACAAGAAGCCGCTCAGCGTGCTGGGGACCGCACGCGGCCCGCGTGCCGCGGCCGGCGGCTCGCCGGCGGCCACACCGGCAAACATCCCAGCGGTGCGCGACCTGAGTCTCGCCGTCTTCGATCCTCAGCGAAAACTCGCCGCCTCACTGACGGCGCTGAACTTCGCCTTCGCCCCCATAACCAACCTGGACAGCCTTCCCGCCAGTGCGCGAATCCTGCTCGTCAGTCCCGATGCCTTGAGCGCCAGCGAAGCCACCAGCAGCCGGCTCGCGGCCTGGGCCAGCGCCGGCCGGCGCGTGATCGTTCTGGAGCAATCGAATCCGCTCAAATACCAGGGCCTCCCGTGTGAAATGAACGCGGAGCAAAACGAGGGCCGCACCGCGTTCATCGAAGACGCCGGGCATCCGGCCTTGCGCGGATTGCAGGACCAGGACTTCTTCACTTGGGGCGGCGACGAGGTCGTTTACCGGAACGCTTACGAAAAACCCACGCGCGGCGCGAAATCGCTCGTCCAATGCCATCGCCGGCTCAAGAACTCCGCGCTGGTCGAAGTGCCGGTCGGCGACGGCTTGCTGCTGCTGAGCCAGCTCGAAATCGGCGCCAAGCTCGCCACCAACGCCGTCGCGCAGACGCTGCTGCTGAACCTCCTCGACTACGCAGCCGGCTACCAACTCGAGTTCCGCCCGGTCGTCGCGGCCGTCGCCTCGGACCCGCTGCTGGCCAAGACCCTCGACGCGATTGGTCTCGACCACACCCAGGCCGCGGATGCCCTGGCCGCCCTCGCCACACCCGGCGCGAGGATTGCCGTCGTTCACGCGTCGCCCGCCAACTTGAAGCAACTCGCGGACAACTCCGCCCAGACGCAGGCCTTCCTCGCTGCCGGCGGCTTCATCGTCCTCAACGGCCTGACGCCCGACGGGCTCGCGGACTACAACCGGCTTGTCGGCTTCGACCACCTGATCCGGCCGTTCGGACGCGAACGCGTCGCACTCGGCAACCCGCGCCACCCGCTCACCGCCGGACTCACCACCGGCGACGTCGTTTTCCGCAGCGGCGAGCGCATCTTCGGCTGGACCAGCGACGAGTTCGTGGCCGACGACGTCTTCAGCTACCTCGTGGACTACCGCGACGTGGCGCCGTTCGCGCGCTTCGAGGACGATTTCAAGAAACTCATGGTCAACGGCATGGTCAACGCCGACGCGTGGAAATACATCGTGAACCTCCCGGTCGAGCAGTGCGTGTTCAAGCTCGACTGGCCCAAACCGCAGACCTTCGAGTCGCTGACCTGGGTCGGGAACAAGAACTACTATCTCGCCCGGCAGGCGGAGTTCCGGTTCGACGGCGGGCAAGAGGCGGTTTTCGACTTCGCCCCGAACGACGACCCGCAGGACTTCGCGATCCAGCCGCCGCGCACCGCGAAGGAGATCGTTTTCAAAATCACGAAATGGGACGAGAAGCCGGACACCCGCGCCATCAGCGGTCTCGACAACCTCTCTCTCTACGCCCGACGCCCGCCGGAATTCTTGGCGACGGTCAAACCGCTGCTCAACATCGGCAGCATGATGTTCTACCAGCGCGGCACCGGCGGCATCGTGCTCGTAAACCTCAAGTTCAAGCCCACCGAAGCCGTGCCCGAGAACGCGGTGAAGAAACGCCACATCCTGGCCACCGTGCTGCGCAACTTGAAGGCGCCGTTCAGCGGTGGCCGGACGATCATCGCCGGCGCGAACCTGCGCTACACGCCGGTGGACATCGCCAAAGCCTGCAACCAGTTCCGCAACGAAAAGGGCTGGTTCGGCGACCCCCAATTCACCTTCGCGGCGCTGCCCAGCGGACGCCAGACCTTTGCCGGCGTGCCGTTCGACATCTTCGAGTTCGCGACCTCACCCGTGCCGGACGCGATCCTGCTCGGCGGCGACGGCGTGCCGAACCATCCGCCGAAAGCGGTGCAAGGTATTCCGGTCGGACGCCAGGCCGACGCGCTCTTCTTCCTCCTCGCCGCACGGATTGACCAACGGCTAAGCGATGACGACCGTCGCAAGCACCGGCGATTCGAAACGGCGCGATTCACCGTCACCTACGCGGACGGCCAGACGGCGGAGATACCAATTTACTCCGAAGAGGACGTGGACAATTACCGGCAGAAGGAACCTCGCCCGTTGCCCGGCGCGCAGATCGCGTGGACGCGGCCTTACGCCGGCACCGACGAAGCGGCGGTCGCCTATCTCAAGCAGTGGACCAACCCGCGGCCCGGCGTGGAGATCAAGTCGCTGGACTTCGCCTACGGCAAAGACCCGCGCGGCGTACCGGCGCTGCTGGCGTTGACTGCCGCCAGCGCGGAGTAGGCCCATGTATGAACCGGGGCGATGATTCCGCGAAGCGATCAAAGGCAGCCGCGCCGCCGCGGCCCGCGCCACCGCCCGGTTCCTCGCCAGTCCTGGAAAACCATGAACATTCGTCCTTGACGCCGCAGCGCGGCCCGATCAGAGGGCTGGAGAATCTTCAACGTGAAGGCTCGCAGGCCAAATCGTATCAGGTTCGCCAGGTCCGTCGGATTCTGGCAGTTTGCAAGCTGTTATGAATGGTGAGAACTACGAAATGATCATCTGGTGGAGCGCCGAGGACGAAGCTTACGTCGTGGAAGTGCCCGAGCTTCCCGGCTGCATGGCTCACGGTCCGACCCGGCAAGAAGCAATACGCAACGCCGAGGACGCCATCCGGCTCTGGCTCAAGACCGCCAGGGAGGACGGCCTCGAGATTCCGGCTCCGCGCGGTCGGCTGGTCTATGCGTGAGGCCAACGGAGTGAGCGGACTTACGCCAAAGAACTGCCACATCGCGCTATTGGCCGCGGCTGGCGTTGCGGGTCGTTGAGAACAGCCTTCCCACGCGGGTTCTTCCTGCGCAAGATACGGCCAAAGAACAAGTCGGATGCAACTTTGGCAATCGCCGCTGACTTTGTCCGAATAATACTGTTCGGTCACCAGATGAAGATCACTCTCGCTCTCACACTCGCAACGGTGGCATTGGCGGCAATTGCGTTCTTGGTGACGAAGAGAATTTCACTGAAGAGTAGCCGGAAGACGAACGAATGGCCTCCAAAGGTTGTTGCGAAGATAGAGAAAAATCGTGCAGCCCGCGAAACGGTGCGCCAACAAGATCCGCGGTTGTTCACTAGCATATCAGCAGCGCTGTTTCGCCGCGACCCAATCGGCATCAATTTCGACACGAATGCCGATGAGTATGATCCAGAGGCTGGGACTGTGATCCCTCGCCTCAGAGACTGCTCATCAGCCGGAGACGTGGCGAAGGTGCTACATGAGGAGTTCTCGAACTGGTTTGGTTCGGACATAGCCGGACCGATGACGCGATACACAGCACTCGCGGACGAGATTTGGGCACTGTGGAGCACGCACAAGACCGAACCAGGCGGTGCCACGAACGGGAGCCAGCCGTTTCGCTCAGAGACGAATCGAGCGTCATCGGCCGCTGGCTCCCGTCGCTGACCTCCGCACTCGGCACTCCGGTGCACACGCTGAAGCCGCTGGAGTATTGATCGAACCCATCACGCTCTGTCCATGCCTCTGACCCTTGACCCAATCACCACCGCGCCGATGCAGTTCCCGGTTTCATGCCGGGCTGAGCCTGCCGAGAGGCTCGTCGAGAATCTGGACTTCTCCGAGGCTGACGACTGCCGGCAGGCGCGGTCGCCCGAAGCCGCACCGTGGCGCGACGAGGTCCGTTCCGGCCGAGTTCAGACCATTCCAAGCGAGCCAGTGCTGGCTGAGGTTCGCCAGACACCTGGACCCGTTGCTCGTTCGCCGCTGGCCTGGCTCATCAGCGACGCTCTGCGCCCGGCTGGTCAGCCCCTTTTTCGATGACCAACCGGTCGCGCTCGCGGCCCTGGCGGTCAAAGGCGGTGTAAATGAGCCGCGCCGGAGCAGATTGGGTTTCGATGACCTGGTAGGTCGGCACGTTCGTAAAGCCCACTGCGACGTAATCGCTCCGGGTCTGCGCATACATCTTCGAGCCGGAGTTCGAGACGACGTAGGTGGTGCCTTCCGCGGCGTTCGCGACGCGGCGTCCGGCTCGCAGCGGAACCGTGCGCAGGTAGGCGTGGTCGTGGCCCTGCAAAACCAGATCGACCTGGTAGCGGTCAAAGATCGGCGTCCAAAGCCGACGCAACCGGGCGTGGTCGCGGCGCGGCGCGGAGGAATAGAGCGGATGGTGGAAGACGACGAACTTCCAGGTCGCCCGGCTGCGTCGCAACTGGTCCTCCAGCCACCGCGACTGCCCTGCGGGATTAAGGTTCGAATCCAGCACTACTATCAGCGCAGCGCCGTACTCGAACGCATAAATGCGCCCGGGCGGGAGCCCCGCCGGACCGTTGTCCGGCAGCGCAAACAGGTCGCAGAACAGCCGCGGTTGGCCGCCCTGGCACTCATGATTGCCGACCGCCGGCACGAGCGGGCAGCGGTCGAACACGCCGGTCGCCGCGCGAAACAAGGCGTCCCATTCCTCGCGTTGGTTGCCTCGATTGACCAGGTCGCCCGCCATCAGCACAAACGCGGTATCCGGCTCGCGAGCGAGGGCGAACCGGAGCAGTGCGCCCCATTGAGGAAAGCCTTTCTGAGCGTCGCCAAGGTAGATGAATTTGAAACCGGTCTTGTCTGCCGGCGCCGTCGTGAATTGGGCCGGCTCGGACCAGTTTGCGTCGCTGCCCACGCGATAGGCGTAAGTCGTGCCGGGGCGCAGGTCGCGCAAGGTCGCACGGTGCCATTGAACCACCGGATCGTCCGCGAGCCGGCGATCTTCGAGCCGCTGGGAAGTGGCGGTCAGTAGCTGCCAGTCGCCCGCTGCGAGGCCGTTGGTCTGGCTCTCGATGGCGTACTGTACGGACCCGCTGGACTGGGCCGGACCGGTGCGCCACTGGATCGTCTGGGTGGTTCGCGGGTCGCCGCCCCAGGTCAGGACCACAGGATCCGGCCTCGCGCCCTGACTGGGAGCGGTCGTGCGCGCGGTGCTAGCGGTGGCGGGCGCGGTGACGCGCGCCCTTCCCCCGGCACTTTCGCGGGCGCAAGCAGCCAGCAGGGCCAGAACGGGAAGCAAGCAGATCGACGCGTGGAGCCGTGTCTTCATGCCGGCCGCAGACTCGACCGGCAGCGTCCTGCCGGCAAGGCGCGACCTCGAACCAAACGAGAATCCAATTCCGCTGTACCCGCTGCGGCATTGGGCTGGCCGGACGCGAGGCTTTGCTGCCATTGCTCCGCCGTTGTGCTCCGTACTGGGACAACCGTCTTTCCCGGCGGCTTCAGCCTTGGCCCCGTTGTTCGCAGTCGCTCACCGTCTGGGAGGTTCCAAGAGGCAGGGTTTCCGCGGCAAATGTAGTGGCGGGAGCGGGGTGATCGCGCCATCTTCCGGGAGTCGTGCGACAGGCCGCCTCGTGGGCGGTTGACGCCGACTCGGAAACGCAGAACCGATGAAACAGCGAACCCTCGGAAAACATGGTCCTACAGTCTCCGCCCTCGGCCTTGGGTGCATGGGCATGTCGGAATTCTACGGACCGCGCGATGACCGGGAATCCATCGCCACCATCCATCGCGCCCTCGACCTGGGCCTGAGCTTTCTCGACACGGCCGACATGTACGGGTGCGGCGAGAATGAGCGTTTGGTTGGCCGGGCGCTCAAGGGCCGCCGCCACGAGGTGATCCTGGCCACCAAGTTCGGGAACGTCCGCGATGCCGAAGGTCGGTTCCTCGGCGTGAACGGCCGGCCCGAATATGTCCGCGCCGGCTGCGACGCCAGCTTGCGGCGCCTGGGCGTGGAGGTCATCGACTTGTATTACCAGCACCGGGTCGATCCTCAGGTGCCGATCGAAGAAACCGTGGGCGCCATGAGCGAACTGGTCCGGGCCGGCAAGGTCCGGTTCCTCGGGCTGTCGGAAGCCGCACCGGCCACGATCCGGCGGGCGGCGGCCGTACATCCGATCGCCGCCCTGCAAACCGAGTACTCCCTGTGGACCCGGGACGTGGAGACGGAGATCCTGCCGACGTGCCGGGAATTGGGGATCGGCTTTGTGCCTTACAGCCCGTTGGGCCGGGGTTTCCTCACCGCCCGAATCCAGCGGCTCGAAGACTTGGCGGCCGACGACTGGCGGCGACACGGGCCGCGCTTCCAGGCTGAGAACTTCGAGCGGAACCTCGAACTGGTCCGGCGCATCGAGGCGCTGGCCCGACGCCGACCCTGCACGCCGGCGCAGCTCGCCTTGGCGTGGGTCCTGGCCCAAGGCGACGACGTCGTGCCCATCCCGGGGACGAAGCGGCGTTCGTATCTGGAAGAGAACCTCGGCGCGCTGGCCGTCGAGCTGTCGCCGGCGGATTTGGCGGAACTGGACCACGCCGCCCCGCCGGGTGCCGCCGCCGGGATGCGCTATCCGGAATGGAGCATGAAAGCCGTGAACGGCTGAAGCCGAAGCCACCGGCCAGTCCGCATCCGGAGCCGGAACGCGTGGACGGGAGCAGCGCCTGAACGCGCGGGCACTTGGTCCGGGCGGGCAGCCATGCCCGCGAGGGCGGCATTTGCATGATCCCGATTCACGAATTGCTGGATCGCATCCGTTGGGACAGAGAATTCGGACGGGCTCGCTTTGACCTCGGCTTCTTCGACCGGCGGGAAGGTGGAATACAGCGCGTGGCCTTGCGCGACGTCGTCTTCCCCGCGGCCGGGCGACGCACCTTCCAATTTTGGGATGCGACGGGGCAGGCTCGCCGCGTTCCGTTTCACCGGATTCGCGAGGTTTACCGGGACGGCGTGCTCCTCTGGCGCCGGCCTAAAGGTAGCGAGCCTGGCGTCTGAGGACCCTGTCGGTGCTGCCACCGGAAACGCTCCATCCGTCCCCGCAACGGATTCCGGGCCGCGCAAGGCCCGCTTGCGCCCCACGCGGCGGGCCCGCATCGAGGAGAGATCCGGGCGGCGGCCACAGCGCATTTGACCCGCGCCGATCTCCCCGCCTTCGGGGTGGGTCGGGCGCGGCGGGAGGAATCTCGCCGTCCCACCGACAGGAGACGCCGAAAAATGTTCAAAAAAAGTTATTGACGTCATAATCGCATCTAGGGTGTCATTCGAGTAGCGATGATTTAGTTCATAAGGTGTGCGACTTTCTATCGGTGGTAAGAGATGCGCTCTAGCCCGTCACACCTTGGAAGCGGTCACGTGTACGACAACCAGACATGAAACCCGGACCCAGACGCTTCATTCCCGCCTTGCTGGCGGCCGGCCTGCTCCTGGCGGGCGACCTCCGGGCGGAGGATTCCCAGGCCCTCAGAACGCAGACCCTCGCGCTCAATCGCGGCTGGAACGCCGTGTTCCTGGAAGTGAACCCGGTCGATCCGGATCCGACGGCGGTGTTCGCCGGGACGCCGGTTGAGGTGGTGGCCGGGTTCGAGGCCCGGACGGCTTCGGCGCAGTTCGTGAGCGATCCGAACGCCAATCTCTTTCGTCGGGCCGGCTGGGCCGTCTGGTACGGAGCCCACCGGCCGGATGCGTTCCTGAAGACGTTGCACGCGATCCACGGCGGCCAGGGCTACCTGATCCAGAGCCGTGAGGCGTTCGTCTGGAAGGTGACCGGCGGGGTGGAATTCCAGGAGGTGCAGTGGCGCCCGAACGCCTTCAATCTGACCGGTTTCCAGGTGGCGTCGCCCGGGGCGCCGACCTTCGCCGAGTTTTTCGCCGGGTCGCAGGCGCACCGCCTGGATCGCCTGTACCGGCTGGAGAACGGGACGTGGCGGCGGGTGGCCGATCCGGCCGCCGAGGCCATGCGTTCGGGCGAGGCCTTTTGGATCTTCTGCAGCGGGGCGTCCACCTACCAGGGGCCGCTGCGGATCCAGACACCGGTCGGGCAGCAGGTGTTGCTCACGGCGGGGAGGCTCGACCTGACCCTGCGAAATGAGAGCGGGCATCCGCTGACCCCGGCGATCGAACACGTGGTGTCGGTGGGGGATCCCGTGCCGCTTTCGGTGATTATCCAGACGGTGGACAACCGCGCGTCGGTGCTGCGCCGGGTGGCGGCGGCGAAACCGGCAGGTCCCTGGATCCAGCCCCTGCCCGTCCTGGAGGCGGGCGAAGCCTTCCGGCTGCCCTTGGAGGCCCGTCGCGAGGACATGAACCACGCGCGGCAGATGTCCCTGATCAAGATTACAACCGACCTCGGCACGGAGACCTGGCTGTCGGTCGTCGCCGTCCGCGAAGACTTGGAGGAACAATGATGTCACGAATTACCAATGGTCCGGGCGCCGGTCTCGCGGGGTGGCGACGCTGGGGGGCGGTCGGGGTTGGAGCGCTGCTGCTGGCGTCCGGTCCGGTCCAGGCCGGGGCCGATGCGCACCGGGGTCTCTGGGTCGGGCAGGTGACGTTGAATTTCGTGAACGAGGTGCCCGTGGTCCTCGATGCGAACAACCAGCCCGTGGCGCCTGATCCCAAGGTGGCCACCCCCACTGCGGACCAGGCCCAGCTCCGTCTCCTCCTGCACGTCAACGGTGCCGGGCAGGTGAGCCTGCTCCGGGATGTCGCCATTCTCGCCCGATCGGGCACGGGCCTGGATCCCAGCCAGGTGGCGGACCTGAAGGCGAATCCCTCGTTGCTGCGGTTCCAGGACAGCCTGATGGCGCGCGAAAGCGACATGGTGCTGGTCACCGACGAGCGGCTGTACGGGGAATTCCCGCCCCAGCCCGCCCTCCGCCTCGCCAGTGCGGTCTTCGATTTCGGGGACGGCCACGCGACGACGGCGGTCCAGACGGTGCTGGAGGCGGCGGCCGCGGCCGCGGCCACGGCGGTGCTCGCAGGCCAGACGACGGCTCAGAGCGAGGCGGCGGCGCTGGCGGCGGCGTCCAACGTGGTGCAGCACGCGGACGTCGCCACCGAGTTTGCGCGGTTCCTGACCCAGAGTTTCAACCGGAGCATCGTGAACGACGTGGCGAACGACGACGCGGCGGCCCTCGCCGCTGCGCGCACGGCCGCGACGACTCTGGCGGCGTGGTCTCCGTTCTTTCCCGACCTGCGCGGCAGCAACATGGTGGAGGCTGTTTGGCTGGCGGCGCAGGCGCCGGGTTTGACGGACGCCGCCCGTCGGCAGGTGGCGCAGAACACGGCCGCCGCCTACGCCGACCTCGCCGATGACTACCAGCGGTTCCTGGCGGGCCAGCAGTTCGGCGATCTGATCGTGCGCGGGGCGGCCGCGGCCGCCACCGCCGCGGTGGTGCCGGGGGCCACCGCGGCCAGCATCGCTCTGGCCGTGAAGGCTGAGTTGGCCGTGCGGACGGCGCAAACGACCGCCAACAGCCTGGCGGCCCTGAGTGCCTACGACGACACGCGCGCGCCGGACGCGGTCAACACGGTGATCGCGGCCCTGGTTTCCGGGGCGGCCGCGCTGTTGCCGGCGGAGCCGGGCTCCGGGAAGGCGGTTCAGGATGCGGCGGAAGCGGCCGCCCGGACCGCGCTGGCCGAGGCGGTGGCACGTTACCCGGTTCCCACCGGGGCACCGACGCCCGATTACAACACGTTTGTGAAGTCCACCGAGTTCCTCGGGAGTCCGGCGGTGGCGGCCGCGGCGGCGGCCGGAGCGGCCGTGACCGCGTTGGCGGCGGATCCGTTTCTCACGCTCGCGGAGTTGACCGGCGCGGCGGCGGACGCCGCCACGGACGCGCTGCGCGTGGGTGAGGCGAACGCCTTCAAGGCGGCGGCCGCGGCGGGGCGGCGGGAACTGCCGCTCACCGGGCGGTTCGGACCGGGTGAAGGGGATCCACGTTATTCGTACGTGATCAAGCAGGAGTCGCTGGCACCGCTGGGGCCGGCGGCCCTCGAAGGCACGGCCTTTCTGCCCGCGGGCCATCCCACAAATCCGTTCCGACATCGCCGCCACCCGGATCACCGGTACGGGTACGACATCACTCGCAAGATCCGGCTGGATTTTGACGCCGGGCCCACGGGAGCCCTCGAGCCGGCCGGTTTCGGCGTCGAGCGCCTGACCGGGGTTTACCGCGAGGAACTGACCGGCCTCCACAAGCCTCTCGGCCCCAACAAGGACGTGGGCCTGCGGGTCGAGGGCCGGTTTGAACTGAACCGGATCAGCCTGATTGATGCCCTCAACGCCCGCTGAACGCCGCCCATGAGAGCTTCCGCCCCCCGCTTTATGCACCGCCTGCGTCGCCCCGTTCTGCCCCTGCTGTTTTGCGGTGGCCTCCTGTTGTCCGCGCTGCCCGGGCGCGCCGCCACCACCCCGGTGGCGTTCACCCTGGAGATTTACGGCAACGGCAACACCCCCACGATCAGGCTCGTCAACGAGTCCCGGATCGCCATCTCGCGGTTCGAACTGACGATCGGCAACTACGACTACAGTTGGGACTACGCGGCCGGGTTCTGGGGCAATTACGGCGGCAGCGTTTCCGTCTCCTCGCCGGACGCGGTCAACGACGGCGCCTGGGCCGACACGATCGACCTGCGGTTTAACAATGGCATGCCGCCGGGCGGCTACGTCTATTTCGAGGGGGACGTGGACGACAACAGCAGCGGCAACGGGGGGCTCAACTTCCGCACCGTGCTCTTCAACAACGGCCAGGACAAGCCCAACGCCACCGCCAAGGTCACCCTCGTCAACGGGCAGTCCGCGATGATCACCCTGCCGGACGGGGCGGCCGACCTGTACAGTTATACCTACCAGTCCGAGGCGCGACGCCGGGACCTGTGGGTGGAGTCGGTGGCCGAACTCGCCGGGGGCGACGACTTCGTGAACCGGGCCGCCGTCCTGATCGACGGGACGCCCGCGACGGTCGTCGGGACCGGCGTCCCGGCGGAGAACATTGGACGTCGCGTCCGGATTTACGTCTATGACGGTGAGCGCGTCCAGGTGTCGGCGCCGCGGGAGGTGTACAAGGACATCCACGGGGATGACATCACCGACAGCGTGCTGAATGATCCGGACAAGATCCAACAGCAGGCGGTCGAGCGGTTCACGGCGATTGGCATGTCGCTGAACAACGTGGCCCAGAGCGGGGATCCGACCTTCCTGAACTTCGACGTGAAGGAAGACTCCCTGGTGGTGGTGAAATGGCAGCACGAGTTCGCGCTGGAGGTGGAGCACGATTTCAGCCGCACCGAGAGCACGGAGCGGGACGAGGCGGGCAACCCGTGGGCGGGGCCACTGACCTCGGACGCCGAGGGGAATCCGGCACCGCAGGCCAAGAAGAACTGGATCAAGCGGGGCGACACGGTGGTGGCGCAGATCGACGGGCAGGTGCTCGACTTTAACCGGGCCGGGCTCGACGTGCGTTACGTGCCGATCGGGTACGTGGCCGGCGGTCCCCCGAACGGGGCGACCACCCCGTCGGATGACGGGCTGACCCGCAATTCCCTTTTCCTCGCCGCGCAAGTACTGGAGGTCGCCGCGCTGCGCGCACAATTGGTCGCGCCGGTGAAGCCGGCCGCGGTCACCGAGGTCTGGAACCGCTTCACGCCGGCGGGTCGCACCACATTGAACGATGCGGCCGCGAGCGACCTGTGGGCCGACACCCTCGCCGGGGAACTGAACGGCCTGGTGCAAGGATCGAGCCTCTGGGATTCGGGCAGCTTCGCGGACGTGGTGCGACGTCCCGAAACCCAGGCCCTGCTGGACCAGCCGTTGACGGCGGTGACGCTGCCCCGGGCCAACCGGTTGCTGCTCGAGGACACGTTCCCGTCGGCGTTGCAGCGTACCCGCCTGGCGGAGCAGCTCTTTCCGTTCGGGGTGCGCCAGTCCCAGCCGCAGCGGCAGCAGGTGCCGCAGTTCACCATGTACGGTCCCGGGGTCATTCGCTACGTCTGGCAGATCCAGTACGGCGTGCGGGTGAACGTGGATGACCCCCAGCGGGCCGCGTTGCCCCGCGTTTACCGGGGCGACAAGGGGCAGTGGGTGCAGGTGGGCAGCGGCGAAGGCACGTTCTGGTTTGACCCCGGGACGGCGGTCCGGGTGGTGACCGCCGCCAACGACCAGCCCACCGGCGGCTCCGCGCTGCGCGGCTGGTACAACGGCGACGGGCATTACTTCAGCGTGCAGGGTGAGATCGACAGCGAGAGCGGCGCGTTGATTTCCGGGGGGCCGGCGACGGGCAGCGGCGGGGGACCGGTGGGCGTCTGGACCCCGGAATACCTCGATCCGACCACGAGCCAGGCCTTTCGCGGGCTGGACATCCCCCAGTTGCTGCGGTCGGCGCGGGTGTTTTGGCGGTATGACCGGCAGGCGATGACCATCCAGGCGGTGATCGGCGAGTTCGTGTTTCAGCGGTACCCGGGGCTGGAGGCGCAGTTTTCCACGCCGCCCGTCTCGATCGAGCAGCGGAATGTGACCGGCGCGAACCGGGATGTGGGCAGCGCCCAGATGGCGGTGTGGGATCCGGTGGCCTCGCGGCTCTACCCGCTGGTGCCCGGCCGCTTTGCCGCCAAGTGGCGCCGCGACCCGGCCCTGCCGGATACGATGGACGTGACGGTGGACGTCCGGTACCCGGACCGGCCCCATTACTCCCACGTCGCGGGAACGCCGGCGGTGGCGCTCGACCCGGACCCGGCCGACGCCTTTGCCTTTCAAGAGATCCGGTACACGGAGACCGACGCCGCGGTGGACAGTCAGAAGCGGTTCACGGCCACGCAGCCCGGGTACACGGTTCTATTGTTCTCCGAGTTGCAGAAGGACGGGCGGGGAGTGCCCCGGCAGTTCCTGCGGGTGCGGGTCGTGGAGACCAAGACCTGGGAGTCGGTGCTGAGCCAGGGCACCGCGATCATCGGGCGCAAGGTGCCCGACCTGGGTTATGATCGGGCGGGCCTGGGCACGGGTTTCATCTATGATCCCCACGGCCGGGCGCGCTACAACCCGTTCATCTACGACGTCACCAAGCTCGACGGGTTGGCGGCCCGCGACGTGTACGACCTGGCGGCGCTCCAGTCCGACGCCGCCGACAAGATCATCCTGCACCGGGAGAAACTTCCCGGTCCGATCATCCCCGTGAACCTCCACCCCGGGGCCGCGAAGGACGAGAAACTGATCGTGATTTGGTACGATGACCCGGCGGAGAACGACCAGTTGCTCTGGCCCTATCACGCGGTGGTCTATGATCCGCGGTGGCCCGAAACCGCGGAGGAGGGCTTGGGGCAGATCGTCATTGCCAGCCAGTTCGGCAGCGAGGGTCTCGATGCCTCGGGCGCCGAACAGGTGGTCGTGGGCCCGCAGGGCGACCTGCCGGCGGAGACCACGTACAATCCCTCCCGCCTCCAGCAGGTCCAGGTTTACAGCCAGCCGGATCGCGCCCTGCCCGGCTACAATCCGAACGAGGAACACGGTCTCACCGCCCCGTCCCTGCGGTTTGCCGACGTCTCGCCGCGGCCGCCGGCCATCTATGCGCTGCGGAACAACGACCTGAACGATTACCAGCCCTCCCTGCTCGAGGGGGACCAGGACCCGGCCACTTACACCTCGCATCCGCGGGTGCTGGTGCAGTTTCTGGACACCGCCACGGGAGAGTTCGCGATGCGGGTTTATGAAGTGGCGGCCGAGAATGCGCAGTACCGGTTTGCGGAACAGGGACTGGTGATTCCCGCCACCCCCGGGGGCACGGTCAACACTTCGGCGAGCCGGTTGAACGACGAGCCCAGCGTGGCCATGGAGGCCGGGGAACCGGTCATTCCGTTCTATCCGTTGGGCGTGGTCATCGGGGCCTCCCCATGCGCGCGGACCACGGGCGCCAACATCAAGGGGCAGTTGACCTACTGGGAGGATCACCGCGGGTCGAGTTGGTCCGTGTCCGGCGGTTCCAATGCCTGGTTCACGGTGGCCTTCCACTACCCGCTGGCTCCGGATTTCTGGTGGCCCGAGGGCCGGCCGGGGTATCTCCGCCAGTCGATCGAAGGCAACGCCGTGGTGCGGCGCGCCACGGTGCCCGCGACCGGCGACTGTGTTCCGTTCGTGCCCGCCGACCTGTTCCCGTTGCTGGCGAAGCAGCCGGACGACGTGGTGGACTCGACCAGCGACGTGGCCCGCGCGGCCGAGCCCGTCCGGGTGTTGTACAAGAGCGACTGGCCGCAGAACACTCCCGTGCTCAAGGCGGGGGAAACACTAACTTTCGCCGGGGGCGAATACCGGGCCGACCGGCCGTTCCGCACCGTGGACGGCGAATTGGTGGAAACCGAAGGTTTGCCGGGCGTGGTCGCCTTTGCCTCGGCCGAGGTGGTCTTCGATTCGCGCAATCCGTCGGGCTCCCTCGAGGGCTGGCGTGACCAGTGGACAGCCCGCGTCGCGCAGGTCCTCGACGTCCGTTCAACCCCGCTTTCCCTGGCGGACTTTCCCCCGGTGCTGCAACCCGCCACCAAGCGCTCCCGGGTGAAGGGGGGCAAATACGTCTTCGACGAGCTGCCCTCGTCCTTGCAACGCCGGTTCCGCTACGATCCGCTGGGCGGCCGCCTCGAGCTCATCGGCCTGCTCAACGACAAGAACATCGGTGACAGCACGCTGACCGCGTCCCCGCCCGCCGTCTATATCCTCGAGCCCAACATCCTCACCGCCGGCGAGCGGGACGCCCTGAAGAAGCTTGATGGCGAGGACCCGGGATCCTTGTGGGACAAGGCGGTGGAGGATCTCTACAAGCTGTCGCGCAATCCGTCGCTCGTGGACACGGACAGCGAATTCTTCCTGGCGCCGCCCACCAGCGAGGCGACGCGCGGAGCTTGGCAGACGCGGCTCGAACAGTTCTGGCGTCATTATTACTTCGGCGTCCTCCCGGCGGATGCCGCGGTGGCGGACACGCTGGCGGAGTTGCCGACCGTCAGTGGCTTGCGGGCGACCGATCCGGTCCCGACACCGGTGCCGATCGATGACGCGGACCCGGGCTACTTGGTCGGGTTGGAGCCGCGGCGGGTCTTCGACCTCGACGGCGATGCCGTCCAAGTGACGGAAGTCGAGCCGCCCGGCGATCCCGAGCAACCGCCCCAGGAGTTCCCGCGGGCGGTGCTCGATCCCCGGCAGGCGGTGCCGCTGCGGGCGTTCGGTCCGGGCTTGGCCGTCGTGCCAAACGACAATTTCCTGGCGCCCACGACCGGGCCGCGGTTCCCGGAATACGTCGCGGTAGTGGAGAACAACGACCCGTCCCTCGGGGGCTCGCCCATCACGGTGCACATCGTGCAGGTGGATCCCAACGAGCGCTACCGTGGCGCCATCAAGACGGTCGAGTCGGACAATGTCTTCGACGAGAACGTGGTCCTGCGGCACACGGGCGACTTCGGGGCCCACGCCGACGAGCTCAAGTTCGAGTGGTGGTACCGTTTCGATGACGGCAGCCTCAACGTGCCCCCGCCCGACCGCCTGGCGCCGGGCGCGCCCAATCCGTGGAAACTCTTCCCCGATCCGACGGGGAACGGCGGCCTGGGCCGTTACCAGATCACGCTGGCGGGGAATCCCAACGTGCCCGAGGCGCTGCTGGCGGACAGCTTCTGGTTTGTCCGGTACCGGCATGTGAACGACGTCGTGGAAGGGACCAACTGGAAGAAGCGCCAGGCGGACGGCTCTCCCCAGGTGAAGTACGACTGGGCCGGGGCCGGCAACTCCGATCCCCTCAACGGCGACTACCGGGCTCAATTGGCCCAGGGCTGGATCAAGCGGGTCCTCGACGCCGTGAATCCCTACGAGGCGCGCATCCGCGACTTCGAGGGCGACCACCCCTCCACGGTCGCCAGCATGATCGCCCAGTTCGGGCAGCCGTACGTCGGCCCGGTGGCGCTCAACCCGTCGCAGAACGTCATCGAGAACGTCGGGCTCATCGAGCTCTACGAGACGATTCTCAAGCGGGGCCGGGACCTGAGCATCGACCTGACGCGCCCGGTGTCCACGCCGGCGATTGCCAACGCGCTGCAGCTCGCGTCCACCCGCATCTCCGACTTCTACACGATCCTCGGAAATGAGGCCTATGTGGACGCCCTGGACCCCACCATCGGCTTCGGCAGCGAGGCAGGGAACGATCTCTCGGGAGCCAATCCGGGCTACGGCAGCCTCGCCCCGGCGGTGTTCTGCTTTCAGAACCAGGTGTCCTCATTGATCGAGGAGGAGTTGGCGCTGCTGCGCGGCGTGGACGACTTCTTCGCCCGGCCGGTTTACAACCGGTTGTTCTGGAACTTCACGAAGGGGGAGGGCGAGGCGGCGTATGCGATGAACTACAACCTCTCCGACGTCAACGCGGACGGATTCATCAACGAGGACGATGCGATGCTGATGTACCCCCAGGGCCATGGCGATGCGTGGGGGCATTACCTGACGGCGTTGCGCAACCAGTACGACCTGCTGCGCGACCCGAACTTCAACTGGGTGTCGCGCTCCGAGTTCTACAACCTGCAGGACATCGTCCTGAAGGTGGACTTCCTGGACGAGCGCAAGTTTGCCCAGACTGCGGCGGCCCGGGCCAAGACCGGCGCCGAGATTGTGAACCTGACCTACCGCTCCCGCTACGTGGAGGATCCCAACGCCCAGTGGCAGGGGTACACGGACTCGGATGCCGACCGGGCGTGGGGGGTGCAAGGGTGGGCGCGCCGGGCCGGCCAGGGCGCCTATTTCGACTGGGTCGTGGCCAACGCCCTCCTGCCGGCGCACCATCCCAACACCACCCTCGAAGGCATCCAGAAGGTGGACCGGACCACCAATCCCGACATCCCGGTCATCTCGGCAAACCTGAACGCCATTCAAAGCACGTTCGACCAGGCCAACAAGGGGTACAACCCGCTCGGCATCGCACGGGATGCCCTCGTGTTCGACATCGACCCGACGTTCCTCGAGGTGGGCTCCACCGCCCAGATCGGCACCCGCGCCGTGCAGGGCCTGATGCACTTTGACCAGATCTTCGAGCGGGCTCTCAAGATGATGGAGAACGCGGTCAGCGTCTGGAACAACGCGAACGACTCGCGCAACATGCTCCGCCAGGTCGGCAACAGCGAAGCCGAGCAGCGCAACGCCGTGTTCCAGGAAGACCTCACCTACCGCAACGAGCTCATCCGCATCTTCGGCAAGCCCTACGAAGGCACCATCGGTCCGGGCAAGGTCTATCCCGCCGGCTACGACGGGCCCGACCTGCTGCTCTACATGTACGTGGACGTCCGCGAGATCAACAACGACACCGTGCCGGGACCGACGGCGGACTTCGCCAAGTTCGACGGCAACGCGCTCATCGCCCCCTCCCAGATCTACGAGGCGGTCGTCAACGGCCAGGGCAAAGGCGGGGCGCCCCGGGCTTCGCTCTCCGACATCGCCAAACCCGGCGTGGCCGGCCTCGAACTGTATCTCAACCCGGACGTGCTCGCCCTGTTTGCCCCGAGTTTCTATCCGGATTCGACCGGCAAGGTCAGCGCGCGGGCCCGCGACGGGTTGTACGCGGTGAACTACACCGATCTCACCAGTCCGAAGGTGGGATTGGACAAGCTGACCCAGCTCATGCCCGTGACCGCGGCCGGCTACACTTTCCAGGCGCCCCGCGAATGGGGCGCCCGCGGCGCGGTAGGCGAACTCCAGTTGTTGATCAATCAGATGCTCCAGCAGGAGGCCCAGATCGCCAGCGCCATCGGCGCCTGGGACAGCCTCCAGGGCGGCATCGTCCGCGAAATCCGCTTCATCAATGCGAAGCTGGACATGACCGCCAACGTCCGGCTGAAGAACGAGATCTTCACCCGGCTCAAGTACATCACCACCGACATCGTCAAGGGGATCAAGACCACGATTGACACCTTGGAGGCGGCGAAGGATGTCAGCACCGCCTTCTGGGACACCTCCCGCATGAGCCTGCCGAGCGTCGCGCCGACCGTGGGGCTCGCGGTGTCGCCCGGAGATATCCTGGCGCCGGTCAAGGGCGCGCTCAACCTCGCCGGGTTCGGTGTCACCTCCGGCATCACGGTGGGCCAGAAGATCGCTGCCTTCGCGGAGCTCATTGCGGAGATCGGCCTGGACGTCGCCGAAAACGAACTCAACCTGTTCGAGGCCCGGGAAAGCGACGCGCTGGACGTCAAGGAGATGCTCAAGGAGCTGGAGAACCTGGTCGGGGACGAACCCATCCGCCGCATCGAGATTTTCAAGGAAATCCAGGCGCTGCGCGAGTTGTCCGACCAGTATCGCACGCTGGCGGACCAGGGCACGCGCCTGATCGACGAACGCGCCGCGTTCAACAAGCGCGTGTCGGCCGCCACTCAGCGGAACCGCTACCAGGACATGACCTTCCGGGTCTCTCGCAACCAGGCGCTGCAAAGCTACCGGGCGATGTTCGATCTGACCGCCCGCTATGCTTACCTGGCCGCGAAGGCATACGACTACGAGACCAACTTCGATCCCGACGATCCCGGATCCCCACGCGACATCCTGCAGGAGATCGTCCGGGCCCGCACCCTTGGCAAACTCGATGGCGAGCCGCGGGTCGGGAGCGGCGGCCTGGCCGAGGCCCTCGCCAAGTTGCGGCAGAACTACGAGGTCCTCAAAGGTCAGCTCGGCATCAAGGTGCCGCAGATCGAAATCGGGAAAATCTCGCTGCGCACCGAGAACTACCGCATCGCGCCACGGCCTGAGCCCGAAGCCCCCGGTGCGGGCGCCACGCCGACCGCGGCCGATCTCGCCGCCGCCGAGGCAGCGGATGCGCTGTGGCGCGAGGTCCTCGAGAAGGGGCTGGTGGAGGACCTCTGGACGGTGCCCGAGTTCCGCTACTACTGCCGTCCCTTCAATGCCGAAACCGATGCCTCCGGACAGCACATCCCCGAGCCCGGGATCGTGCTCCGGTTCAGCACCACCATCCAGCCGGGAAAGAATTTCTTCGGCCATCCCCTCAGCGGCGGCGACCACATCTACGATCCGAGCAGTTACGCCACCAAGATCCAGTCCGTCGGGGTGTGGCTCTCCGACTATCCCGGAGCCGAAGTGAGCACCGATCTGCCGGCCACGCCCCGCGTGTACCTGCTGCCCGTTGGCGCGGACATCATGAGCGTGGCGACGAGCGCCGACCCGGGCGTGGTGCGGGTGTGGAAGGTCCTGGATCAGCGCATCCCCGTGCCCTTGCCCGCGACCACCGCCCAGTTGGACAGTTCCGCCTGGATCCCGCTGCTCGACAGTCTCAATGGGCGGCTGGGCGAGGCGCGCAAGTATTCCATGTTCCGGGCCTTCCATGATGGCGGCGCCTCGGCAGACGAGGCGATCAACGACCTCGAACTCGTCGCCGACACGCGCCTGGTGGCGCGCTCCATCTGGAACACACAGTGGCTGTTGATCATTCCGGGCCGGATGCTGAATGCGGACCCCGCCGAGGGCCTTCGCCGGCTGATCGAAAACGTCAGCGACCTCAAACTTGTGTTCCGCACCTATGGAGTGTCGGGAGGCTAAGAACGCTCACCACGATTGGCGACCTATGATGACGAGCAAAATCGGGCAATTGGATCTCCCGCGCCACCGGTTGGCGCTCCTGGCACTGGTCCTGGGTGGGATCGGGGCGTTCACCGCCCAGGCCTCCGTGATACAAGAGCCAGCCGCCGTGTTCTACGGCAAGGTGACCGGCACCGGGTCGGATCAGCCCTTCGTAGTGACCGACGGACAGATGCAGTGGAGCGTTCGCCGTGCCGACGGCACCAGCCTGGTGCTGAAGTCGCGCCTCTGGCCGCAGAAGGACGGCGAGTTCTCCTACCGTCTGGACGTGCCGCAGGAGGCCCTCGTCCAGGGCCTGACCGTCTCCGCGGAAGCCCTGCCGCTTAAAACGTTCGAGGAAACCCACGCCATCGTGGAAATCCTGGTGGACGGCGTGCGGGCGCGGATCGCCGGTCCCGACGGCGCCACGTTCGACGCGGACCAACTCCGTCGCGCCGCCACCCACCGCCTGGACCTGGAAGTGCCGCTGGTGGCCCCCGACGGGGATGGCGACGGACTTCCCGACTGGTGGGAAGCGAAGCAGGGTGGCGACCTGACGCCGGGGGGGGACGCCGATGGCGACGGGCTCACCAACCTGGAGGAATACCGTGCCGGCACCGATCCGCTGCGGGATTCCCGGCGACCCGTCCTGGCCACCACCGCGCTCCAAGCCTACGCCGATGCCACCAGCGGGGTGTTCCTGCGCGTCCTGGACTCGGACACGCCGCCGGAAGCGTTGGTCTTCACGTTGACCCGCGCGCCGGTGGGGGCCGAACTGCGACTGCGGAACGCCCGTCCTGATCCGCAGCATCCCGACCTCGTGCTGCAGGCGGGCGCCTCCTTCCGGCAAAGCGACGTTCTGGCCGGCCGGCTCGTGCTGGTGCATTCCTCCCCGACTGTTGAGCCGTGTTCATTCGAAGTCACCGTCGGGGACGGCGCGCCTGAACACCTCGGCGCTCCGGCGGCGGTTTCCGCGGAATTCTACCGGCCCTCGGCCGAACTCGTCGCGGCGCTTTCCAACGCCTCGGGGGCAGACGTCACGACTCCGCTGTCCGGCGGACTCGAACTGACCTCGGCGGAGATGTCCCGGGTGCGGGACTATCTCCGGGGACGGGACCTCGGGGCGGTGCTCCGGGATGGCGCCGCCGAAACCGGCGGACTGGTGCTGTCGGCGCCCAGCGCCGGTTTTGCCGCGGAAGACTACGCGCGGGATTATCTGGCGAAATACGGTGCGGACCGGCCGCAGGTGTTCCGCGGGGGCAAAGGCAACGACACGCTCAGCGGCGGCATGGCCGACGATGTACTGTCCGGCGGTGCCGGTGAAAACCGGCTCACGGGCGGAGGCGGGCGGGACCGGTTTGCCGTCTTGGGCACGGAGTCCGGAACCGACACAATCACCGATTTCCGGCCGGCGGAAGGGGACGTGCTGGACCTGACGGACTGCCTGCACGGCAGTTCCCCGAACTTGCGGGACTATGTCCGGTTGACGGTGGAAACCGGCGGGGTGCGCCTGGATCTGGACCAGAACGGGGACGGCAGCGGCTTCACCGATCGCACGATCAAACTGACCGGACTGGAGGCGGCGGACGCCGACCTGTACGCGTTGGTCGGGCAGGGCAGTCTGAGCGTGGGAACGCTCGTGCTCCCGCCGCGGATTGCGGTGGCGGCCAGCATTCCGGACGCGGCCGAGAACGGCCCGCGGAAGGGTGAATTCCTGCTGACGCGGTCGGGCGAGGCCGGATCGGCTTTGACCGTCCATTTCAGCATCCGCGGGGCGGCGGTGAACGGTGTGGATTTCGCCACGGTGGCGGGCTCGACCAGCCTGGCCGCCGGGCAACGCGAGGCGCGGATCGCCATTGAACCCTACGCGGACAATCAGGCCGAGCCGGCGGAAACCGTCGAATTGTCGGTCGAGCCCGGCGACGGCTATGAGATGGCCCCGGCCGCGCGCGCCGTGGTGACCATTGCCGACCTGCTGCCCGTGGTGCGGATCGAGGCGGTCGAAGCGCTGGCCACCTTCCGGCCGGTGACGGCCGGTGCCTTCCTCGTAACCCGCGACACGGTGGTTGATCGTTCCCTGCTGGTTCGCCTGGACTTCCGCGGCAACGGGGTGAACGGGGCCGACTACCAGAGCGTTTCCCGGTTCCTCAATCTCGCCCCGGGCCAGACGACCGCCCTGATTTCGATCCAGCCGACCGCCGCGGCGGCCAGCGCCGAGACCGCGAAGTCAGTCCGGGTGGCGCTCGTTGCGGACGCCGCGTACCTGGTGGCGGCCGGCGGGCAGGCGGAGGTGCTGCTGGTGCCGGAACGGATGAACTTCGCCACCTGGCGGGGGCGCTACTTTGCGTCCACGCCCGGCACCGCGGCCGCGTTTGGGGCGGCCGACACCGGCGGCACGGGAATCTCGAACGCCCGTCGCTACGCGTTTGGCATGGATCCGCTCCAACCGGATCGTGCCCGGCTGCCCAAGGCGGTGATGCGCGATGGCCACCTCACGCTGGACGTGTGGCGACGACCTGGGGCCGAGGATCTCGAATTCGTGGCCGAGGTCTCCACCGACCTGGTGTCCTGGAGCGGCTCGCCTGACCAGGTTGAGCGCGTGGTGCTGCCCGAGCACGGCGGCAATCCCGAGATAATCACGTTTCGAGCCGTGACCGCCCGGGAGGCGGGTCCGTTGTTCATGAACCTCCGCGTCGTCCTTCGCCCTTGATGCCCTCGTCCACCTCCATTTCGGTCGTCCGGGTCTCCCCGGCCGACGGTTCGCGGCGGTCCGCGACGGGAGCCTTCGCCACCACGTTGGCGGCGGGAGTCTGCCTCCTGTTTACGGGTTGCCGTCCCTCGGCGCCCTCCGGTGAGGCCGCCGGCAGCCCGGTCGTTGCGGAAGTCGGGTCGCGCGTGATCCTGGCGAGCGATCTCGTCGCCGAAGCCGGCCAGCGCGTCGCGGCCCGGCGTCCGGTGCCCCCACGGGAGGAACTGCTGCGCGAGATGATCGAGCGCGAATCCAACCTGCAGCGCGCCCGTCAGGCCGGCTTGGACCGCGACCCGGTTTATCAACGCGAGATCGAGAGCCTGCTCATCCGCCGGCTGCAAGCCGCCGAGCTCGATTCCCGCCGGGAGGCCGTGACCGTTTCCGATGCCGCCGTCCGGGCCGAGTACGAGACCCAGGCGGGGCGCTTCTCCCGGCCGGCCCAGGCCCGGCTGGCGATGCTGTTTCTGGAGGCGGACCCGAAGACCAGCCCGGCCCGCAGGAACGAGTTGCGCGCCCGGCTCGAGGAAGGGCGACGGAAGTTTCTCGCGCTAAGCGCCACCGCTCAGTCGATCAACACCCACGGCTTTGGTCCGCTGGCGGTGGATTACTCGGATGACCAGGTGACCCGGTACCGGGGCGGCGACCTGGGCTGGCTGGAAGCGGGAAAGCGCCCCACGCGGGTGCCGGCCCCGGTTGCCGAGGCCGGTTGGGCCCTTTCCCCAGGGCAGGTCAGTGAGGTCCTCGAAGCCCCGGATGGTTTCTACCTGGTGCTCAAGAGCGATGCCCGGGGGCCGGCCATGACGCCGTTCGAGTCCGTTCAAGCCACCATCCGGCAGACCCTGCTGGTGCGCCGGCGGGCGGAGCTGGAGGAGCAGTTCCGCGCGGAGACGGCCCGCCTCATCCCCGCCCGCGTTCACACCCAGGCGCTCGCCGCGGTCACGCTGCCCCAAGCCGCCACGACGCTGGCGGCCCGGAACCGAGACCTCCAACCGCCCGCGCTGCCGGGCACCAACGAATCCACCCATGGCAACTGATCGCCGCCTGACGACGCCAGCGCCGCCTTTCGTCCGTTCCATTCCTCAATCCCACGCCGTCATGTACCCCCATCACCCCTCCCGAGAGACCGCCCCACCGGCCCGCCATCGGCGGTGGCCAATGTGGTGCGGCGTGGTCGCGCTGGCCCTGTGTGCGTCGGGCGCGTATGCCGCCGCCCCCACCGTGAGCCTCCCCGCACCGACCCCGGTGCCGATCACCGACGAAGGGAGCTCCAAGCCCTTCGCCACGGCCGTGCTGACCGGGGACAATGCGCTCGCCATCAGCGTGCGGTTCTCCAAAGACCATGGAACGATCAACCCCGTTCCCGGCCTCAGTTCCGCGATCGCCGGCGCCGACATCGTGTACACGCTCGCCGCCCAGGCCGTGGGTGCCGCGCAAAGCGGCTTGCGCGACTTGGTCTATACGCCCGT
Organism: uncultured bacterium; assembly: GCA_963735925.1. Taxonomy (GTDB): domain Bacteria; phylum Verrucomicrobiota; class Verrucomicrobiia; order Limisphaerales; family J093; genus DSVZ01. Next base: position 405,248 of record CAVTMT010000010.1, on the reverse strand, counting down.
CGCCGACCGCATCCCGATCACCTCGTCCGAAGTCACCACCTTCCAGGTCCAGGCCACCGATTCCGTGACGGCGGCGGTTTCCGCCGTGGCGACGGTCAGTCTCACGGTCACGCCCGTGAACGACAGCCCCAACCTCGGTTTCAGCGGCGCGCTCTCGAAGATCTTCGACAACCAGACCAGCAAACCTTTCGCTTCCGCCGTCCTGACCGATCCGGATGCAGGCGACGTGCTCACCGCCACCATCACGTATCCCTCGGCCCATGGCGTGCTGGTTCCCGGCGCGGGCAGTCCGGCCCTGACCCTGGCCGGCAGCCCCGGCAGTTACTCCGTTTCCGGCCCGGTGGCCAGTCTCGCCAGTTTTCTGCAGAAACTGGAGTTCAATCCCACGGACAACCGCCTGCCCGTCTTCCCTCCGGGCGACACCATCGAGTCCACGCTGTTCTCCGTCCTGGTGCGGGATCTCGCCAACGCCATCGACTTCGGCAACCGCTCCCAGCCGGTCGAATCGTTCAATGACACGCCGCAAATCGCCGGCACCCTCCCCGGCTCGGTGCCGGACAACTCGGCCGGCGCCGCCGTTTTCTCGACGTTCAGCGTCGAGGATCCCGACGTGGTGAAGGTTGGCGGCAGCCTCGAACCTCAGCCCGTGCAACTGACGGTGGACTTCGACGAGAGCGCCGGTTCCTCCGGCGCCGGCAGCCTGGTGGGCGGGAACACGAGTTTCACGACGACCGGAACCGCGGCCCCGCTGCCGGGCGACAACGAGGTAACCGCGCTCCTCCGGGCCCTCCGCTACGATCCGGTGGCCAACCGTGTGCCCGTGGGTCAGACCAGCCCCGTGGCCTTTCGGTTGCGCGCCCAGGACAGCCTGGGTGCGGCCCTGGACAGCAACCTGTCCTTCTCCGTCCTCTCCATCAACGATGCCCCCACGCTGCAGGCGAGCCTCAATCCGGCCACCGTCCCCGACAACGGCTCGATCCAGCCCTTCGCCGTCACGATCTCGGACCCCGATGTCGGCGAGACCTTCCGCGTGCGGATCGTGCCGCTGAACGACCCGCTCGGGGTGAACGGCGTGTTCGAACCCGCGGGGTTCGCCGCGCAGACCGGCACCGCGGCGGGCGTTCAGGAGTTCATGGAAGGCGTGGTCTATCGGCCCATTCGCAACCTCGCCGGCAACTCCAACATCACCTTCCGGGTGGAACTGACCGACCTCCACCCCGCGCCGGCGGACCCGGCCGAAGGCACGCCCGTGCAAACGCCGCAGCTTGCCCTGACGATCCTCGGCAAGAACGACCCGCCCGAGATCGCCGTCCCCGCCAATCCGGTGTACCGCACCACCGATGACACCTCCGTCGCCATCCGCCCCTTCCCGGCCGTCGGCATCAGCGATCCCGACAGCCCCTTGCTCACGGTCCGGCTGACGATCGAAGGCCGGACGCCCGGGACCTTCCGCGCGACCGTGGACGGGGTGGATCTCGCCGGTGCCACCCTCGAATTCAGCGGGACGTCCGAGACGGTCTCGCGCGTGATCAAGGCGGTCACCTTCCAGGCCGCCCCCCGTCCGGACCGGGTCGTCGGGGAACAGGACACCATCCGACTCGCCATCAGCGTCAATGACCACGGTGGTGAGACGCGCACCGACCGCTCGACGACGGTGGTCGTGACGGCGGTCAACGCCGCACCCGTCATCGCCGGCCTGCCCGCCCTCGAGGATCAGCCGTTGCGCCTGGACCCGGCCACCCCGGGCAACCCGCTGCGGCCGTTTGCCACCCCGGCCGCCGGGTCGGAAGTCACGGTCACGGACGACGACAACGCGCCGCTGGCGGTGACGCTGCGCCTCGATGACCCGGCCAAGGGCCATTTCGAGAACGAGTCCCATCCCATCGTGGGCTATGCCGCGTCGTCGCTCGGCCGCGTGGTCGTCGAATCGACCGCCCATGGCCTCAGCACCGGCACCATCGTGCGGATCTCGGGTCAGGGCGGTTCCCCCGGCTACAACGGGTCGCACGAGGCCACGGTCGTGGACGCCGACCACTTCGAGATCCCCCTGATCTTCGTGGATAACGCGGCCCCAGCCGGTACCTGGGATCGCGGCGTGGTGGCGGAGGCCAACCGGCCCGGCGTCTATGCCTTCAGCGGCCTGCCCGCGGAGGTGACGGCCGCCCTGCGCGAACTCCGTTTCGTGGTCAATCCGGACTACCTCTTTGCCCCCGCCGATCCCGGCCGGACGCGCTTCACGCTGGAGGTGAAGGACACCGTCCTCAACCAGGCCACCGCGGAACTCACCATCGTGATCGCGGAGGAACCGGTCAACTGGCTGGTGACTTCGGACGAGGACAACGGCGACGTCGGCACCCTCCGATGGGTGCTCGACCAGGTGGCGGCCAGCAAGTCCGCCAGCGCCCACGTCACCTTCGCCCTCCCCGAATACCCGGCGGTGATCCGCCTGGTCCAGGGCCCGTTGAAGCTCGAACGCAATGTCACCCTCAAAGGACCCGGCGCCGATCTGCTCGCCATCAGTGGCGACGTGGGCGGTGACGGCCTGCCGGATGTCCAGTTGCTCCAGGTCCACGCCGCGGTCCGGCTGGAAGGTCTGACGCTGACCCACGGGGCGGCGGTCGAGGGCCTGATCCTCACGGGCGGGGCCGCTTACGTGGGGCCGTCCGGGGCGTTGAGCCTTCAATCTTGTGAGGTTCGCGATTCCGTCGCCCTCCAATGGGGCGGGGGCATTGACGTGGATGGCGGCCGCCTGACGATGATGAACTGCCTGGTCCGTGGCAATCGCACCGACGCCGCCCTGGGCTTGGGGGGCGGGGGCGTTTCCCTCTTCACCGACCTGCCGTGCTCGTTCGAGAACACCACCTTCTCCGGCAACGACCAGGGCGCGCCCACCGGGATTGGCGGCGGCGCCCTCTACGTGGAGAACGCCACCCCGGCCTCCGTCCTCGACATCCTCGTCAACCACTGCACCTTCGCGGAGAATGACGACGCGGCACCGGTGGGTGCGACCGGGCTTTACGCCAACGTCTTCGGCAGCGGCGTCCGCGTCCGCAACTCGATCTTCGCCGACGGGCGGACCCGCAATCTCGAGGTCGCCGGCGCGGCCAGCATCATTTCGCTGGGCGGCAACGCCTCCGACGACCGCACGCGCACGGTCCTCACCCAGGACGGCCAGCCGAAGGAAGTCTTCCTCCTCGACCACGCGAGTGACCTGACCAACGTGTCCGGCCTGGTGACGTTGCCCCTCGACGAGGCGCGTCACCCGCTGCCCGGCTACGAACTGCCCCGCACCAGCCCGGCCTTGGGACAGGCCGTGGCCCCCGCGCTGCCCACCGACCAGCGCGGGTTCTGGCGCGACAGCGACCCGGATGCCGGGGCGGTCGAGCGCGGGGCCGGCCCGCGGCTCGTGCTGAACGAAATCGGCTTTGGCCCGCCCTCCGCCCTGCCGGATTTCCTCGAATTCTTCGTGCCGCGCGACGCCCAGGACGTGGTGTTCGACGGGATGACGATCCGCGTCAACGGGGCCGAGGTGTTCGCCTTCCCGCCCAACACGAGTGTGGCCACCGGCCACGGACTCCTTGTCGCCGACACCACCCTCACCCCGGTCACCTGCGATCCGCCCGCCGCGGACTGCCCCGCGCCGACACCGGTGTTGACCCTGCCTGCGGGGGAGACGCTTGGACTGGAGAAGCGCGGAGTCGTCGAACTGGTCAACGCCGCCGGCGAGGTGGTTCTGAGGGTGGATTATGTCGGACAGTTCGTGGACCCGGCGGACCCGGCGGACACCGCCCAGTTTGACGGGACGTCGATCACGCTCTCGCCCCAGCTCCGGGGCGATGCCTACCTGCCGCACGGCATCGTTGGCCCGGGCCCGTTGGATGGAGCGGACTTCGCCAGCCCGGCGAGCCCGCCCGCTTCCCCGGGGGGCACGATCACCACGCCCTTCGGCAGCCCCAATGGCTTTCCGTTCGCGGTAGCCGACGCCTTCATCGTGGATGAGGACGTGGCGGTGGAGTTGCGCGTGGCGCAAAACGATCTCGAAGAGGACGGCCAGGACCGGTTGATCCTCGTGGACGTGAGCGCGGGGGCCTCGCCCCTGACCGAGAACGATGGGACGTCCTCCACCGCGCTCGGAGGTCTCGTGAGCATCCTTCCCGCGGGCAGCCCGTTGCGCGGCGTCGCGGTGCGCTACGACCCGCAGGGCAGCGCCACGCTCAAAGCCCTGCCCGTGGGTTACGAAGCCGTTGACACCTTCCACTACACGGTGATCGACATCGGCGCTGGCGAAATCGAATCCATTGCCCTCGCGGATGGCGGCAGCAGCTCGACGATCCAGGCCACGGGCCATCGTCTGAGCAACGGCGAGTCGGTCATCATCACGGGTTCCGGCACAGCGGCCTACAATGGCACCTTCGTCGCGACCGTCGTGGATGGCGATCACTTCAAGATCGCCGTGCCCTTCGCCGGCAGTCCGGCGGAGCCGGGCTTCTGGGAGACGGTCAATCCCCGGAGCCCCAGTGCGCGCTCCCAGACCGAGGTGTCCGTGACCGTGCTCGGCGCCAACGATTTCCCGGTGCCCCAGCCCGACTTCGTTTCGTCCACCGAGGCGGACGAAGACACCCCGCTGCGGTTGATGGCCGGTCCCGGCCTGGCGGGCATCGCCGCCGACTTTGACACCGACAACGATTTCGCCGTGCGTCCGCGGATCAGCACCGTCACCCTGCTGGGCGGCAATCCCTTCCCCGGTCCGGACACCGATCCGGACACGGGCGAGACGCCGTTCCTCCGGGTGGTGGGGGTGGTGGCCGAGGTTCACCCGATCGGCAATTTTGCCGCCGCATCCGACGACGGTGGAGTGACGGTGGAGGCGGCCGGTCATGGGCTTACGGACGGTTTGGTGGTGTTGATCTCCGGCTACGGCGGCTTCGCCGGCTACAACGGCTTTCACGCGATCAGCGTGGTGGACACCGACCACTTCCGGATCGCCGTGCCCTTCGTGGACAACGTGGCCGCGAAGGGGGTGTGGGCGATCCTCACGGATGCCAACCGCCTCGAAGCCACCACCTCCCTCGGTGCGGCGGTGCGGCTCGAAATCCGCGTGGATCCCCTCGAAACCAGCGTGGTTTATGATCCCAGCGTCTCCGCGGAATTGAACACGCTCGCCGTCGGGGAAACCCGCCGCGACAGTTTCCATTATGCCGTCGCGGACAGCCACGGCGCCGTCAGCCTGGGGCAGGTTACGGTCGAGGTGGCGGGCGTGAACGACGCACCCGTGCCCGTCCCCGATCCGGTGTCGCTCGCGGGATTGGGCGAGTGGGGCAACGACCCGGTGGCCATTTCCAACCGGATCGCTTCGCTTGACATCGCCTACTACGTTCCGGCGGGCTCGGGCCTGAACGGGCGCGCCGATCTGGAGGTGCTCACCGCCGACGAACCGCCCACCCGCGTCCTGCTGGCCGATATCTTCCGCACCGACGAGGCGACGGCCCTCGACATCGCCGGCACGGACCTCACGGGCAACGACCAGGACGTGGATGCCACGGACACGCTGGGCCTCGCGTCGGTTGACGCCACCAGCCAGGCCGGGGCCGCGCTCACGCTCCTGGGCGACGGCAGTGTCCGGTACGATCCCCGCGGGGTGCCCCGGCTCGAAGCCCTGGCCCGCGAGGAGCCGCTCCTTGACGTTTTCAGCATCATGGTGACCGACCAGGAAGGCGGGCTGGTGCCCTCTTGGGTGGCCGTGCTGGTGATCGGCGTCAACGACACGCCCGAGGCGGTCGATGATCTCGCCACGACCAACGAGGATGCGCCGGTCACCATCGCCCCGCTGCTCAATGACCGCGACCTGGACCAGAACGGCGTGGCCCCCGACAACGTGCTCCGGCTCGTGCCGGCGGTCCTGACCACGCCGCTGGGCGCGCGGGTTACCATCACCGCCGACTCCTTCACCTACGACCCCACCACGTCCCGGAACCTGCTCGGCTTCGATCTCGACGGCCTCGCCCTGGGTCAGACCGCCCAGGAAACGGTGGTCACCACGACGATGGACGGGAGTTTCTTGTTCGCGAACGACGATCACTACCAGGTGACCGCCGACGGCTCCGGCTTCGTGCTGGATCTGATCACCAACGACCGCAACCTGACCGGCGTCGGGAAACCCGTCGCGGATTACCGAGGCACGCCCGGCCAGGCCCCCGTCACCGTCGTCGCGCCCGGCCACGGGCTCGCCACCGGCATGGCGGTTCACATCGCCGGCTACGGCGGCACCGGGCTCTACAACCGGACGCATCTCGTCGAGGTGCTGGACGCCGACACCTTCACCATCCCGGCCAAATTCGAGGACGACGCCGCCACCAAAGGTAACTGGTCCAGGTTGCGGATCGTCGAGGTCACCTCTCCCAGCCGCGGCGGTTCGGTCGAAATCGCCGCGGGCGGGGGCACGGTCACCTACTCGCCGGCGATCAACTTCGTCGGCGACGAGGTGTTCGCCTATTCGCTGGAGGATGACCTGGGCAACCGCGACGGCGGGGTGGTCTCCGTTCGCTCGGTGGTGAATCAGCTCAACGGCAACCTGCAGGCCAATGCCGACCGGTTCAGCGTCGCCCGCGGCCAGTCGCCGCTGCTCGACGTGCTCGCCAACGACAACATCGTCCCCGCTCCCGGCCAGGCGCTGGCCCTGACGCGCATCGTCTCCCAACCGGTGTTGTTGCCCGGAGGGACCGAAGCCCGGGATCTGGTGGAACTGGCGGGCAACCAGATCCGTTTCTTGCAGTCCTCCGACGGGGCGCCGGCGGGCTTCCCTTATGAAGTCCGTTTCGCCTACGAAATCTCCGGCGGGGGCACGGCGCGGGCTGTCGCCGAGGCGATTGTCCAGGTCGTGGATCGCGGTGGCACGCTGCCGACGCGCGGCGACGCCTTCGCGGTGCTGGCCGGCAGCGTGGACAACACGCTCACCGTCCTGGAGAACGACCGGGTCCTGCCCGGGTCGGCCGAGACGTTGAGCGTGGCCGGGATCGTGTCGCCGCCGTCCTCCGGAACCGCGCGGCCAAACGACCAGGGAACCGCGATCTTGTACATCCCGGCGCCGGGTTTTGTCGGCGAAGTCACCTTCACTTACCGCGCCACGGATAATCTGGGCGGCACGGGCGTCGCGACGGTTTCCGTCGCCGTGGGCGGCGTGACCACCAGCAGCGATTTCGTCGCCGTGCCGTTCAACGACTCGACACGTACGGATGACGATGCCCCCGTCACGCTGGACGTGCTGGCCAACGATCCCATCCTGGGATCTGCCCCGGTGAACCTGCGACTGACCGGCGTCGTGTCGGCCGATCCGGGGGCCACCCCGATCGGCACGATGTCGGTGGAAGCCGGCGGACTCCATTTGGTGTTCACACCCGCCGAGGACGAGGAAGGCGAGCGCGAGTTCATCTACTCGGTCGCCGATCAGAGCGTGCCGCCCCGCCTGGCGACGGGCCGCGTGATCGTCATCGTGGCCCGGCCCAGCGTGCGGGCGAGCTCGGACTTCTTCGGCGTCGCCGCCGACAGTTCGCTCAATCCCCTGTCCGTGCTCGCCAATGACGTGGCCATCCCCGATCGCGGCCGCGCCCTCTCCATCGTGTCGGTGGGCACCGGACTGGATGCCCCCGACCGTGGCGGTCTCGTGACCATCAATGAGGCCCGCAACGGCCTGGTGTACACGCCGGCCCGCGGGTTCGTCGGCGAGGAAACGTTCACCTACACCATGACCGATTCGCGGGGGACCGACACCGCCAAGGTCGTGGTCAGCGTCGGGTCGGGCCGGCTCGTCGCCAGTGCCGATGCCTTCATGGTCTTCTTCGATGCCGCCGGCGGCCGGGAATTCACCCTGCCGGTCCTCGCCAACGACCGGGTGCTGCCGAACGACGGTCAGACCTTGGTCATCACCGGGGTGGGCATCAACGATGCCAACGGCCAGAATGCGCCCAGCGAACACGGCGAGGTGCGGATCAGTCCGGATCGTTCCACGCTGGTTTACATCGCCCATCCCGGGGCCGTCCCCGCCTTCACGGAGCGCTTCACTTACGAGATTTCCGACGGCACCGCCCGCCGGGCCCAGGCTGAGGTGCTCGTGCGGGTGGAAGACCGCACCGCGGCCCGCGAATTGGAGACGAACGACGACCACTACACGGTCGGCGAGGACTCGGCGGCGAATCTTCTCGCCGTCCTCCTCAACGACGGCGTCAAGCCGGCCGGCGCCTCGGGCTGGACCATCACCCACGTGTCCGTGCCCACGGATGGCGGCCTCGCCCTGGCGAGCGGCGGTGCCATCCTCTTCAGCCCGAGACCCGGCTTCGTCGGCACCTCGACCTTCACCTACGACGTGTCCGATGGCATCGGCGGAACGGCCAGCGCCCTGGTCACCGTCAAGGTCGGCGATGTCCAGCTCTCGCCCGACAACTTCGCCGCGCTGTCCGGCAGCGCGGACAACCTCCTCGATGTGCTGGCCAACGATGCGATCCGACCCACGATGCCCGTCGAGTATCATCTCGCCCGCGTCGTCTCTCCGGGCAGCCGCGGCGGGGTGGTGGAAGTCCGTGGCGGCCTCGTGCTCTACCGTCCGGTGACTCCCGCCCCGACCCCCGGCGTCGGGACCTTCCCCTATGTCGAGTCCTTCGAGTACGTGGTCGAGGACGACTCCGGGGGCGAGATGGTCGGTCGCGCCCAGGTGGAGGTGCATGAACTCGGGACTGACCGCGACAAGAGCGGCGTCCTGGTGACCGTCATCGGCGTGAACGACGCCCCCACGCTGGTCGTGCCCGCTCCCGGCGAATGGTCCATCACCGACAAACAGTCCGTGACTCCCTTTGCCGGCGTGGTCATCGGCGACGTGGACGACCAGGGCAACGAACTCCTGGAAGTCCGCGTGGTCCTGAACGATCCCGCGGCGGGTCGGTTGACGAGCCTGGGTGGCTTCCTGGAAACCTCTTACGGCAGCGGCGCCTGGGTCTTCAACGGCACGGGGGCGCAGGCGACGACCGCCATCCAGGGCTTGGTCTTCGTGCCCACCGAGAACTACGTGCCGGTGCCGGAGACCTGGTCCTTCACGTTCGATATCGCGGTGACCGATCCGCATGTCACCCGGCCCGTGGCGGATGCCGTCGTCGTGCAGGTTCAGGCGGTCAACGATGCGCCGACGATTGCCGGCACCGTGGCCGATCAACCGGTGTATTACCGGGGCTCCATCCAGCCCTTTGCCAGTGTCCTCATCTCCGAGGTGGATGATCGAACGCTCCAGCCGCTTGCCGTCACCATCAGTTTCGACGCCACCCATGGCACGTTGACCGAAGTCGCCGGCTTCACCTTGGTGGCGCCGGGCGAGTACGCCTTCCAGGGCACGGCCGCCGAGGCCACCGCGGCCATCCGGCAGATCGTCTTCGCCCCGGACACCGGCGACCGTCTCGTCGGCGACCTCACCCCGCCGCCGGACTCCGAGGAGACCGTGTTCACGATCACCGTGAACGACGGGTATGCCGCGCCGGTCGTGGACGCCAACGCCTCCGTCATCGCCTATCACAGCCTCATCACCAAGACCTACGCGGCCGACGGCTCGAAACCCGACCAGTACGGATACGCCGTGGGCGCCAGCCGCACGCTGGTTGCCGTGGGGGCTCCGCAGGAAAGCGACGGCGGGCGCGATTCGGGCGCGGCCTATGTCCGGTCGCGCGACGCCGGCGGTCCTTGGAATTGGGGGCAGGTGGCGCGCCTCACGGCCATCGATCGTTCCCTGGACGCCCGGTTCGGCCACGCCGTCTCGGTGAGCGGCGAGATCATCGCCGTCGGTGCCCCCTTCGCCAAGAACGGTTCGAAGCAGACCGGCGCCGTCTATGTCTTCGAGCCGGGCACGCCCGGCGCGACGGACTGGCAGGCGCGAGCGGTCAAAATCCTGGCGGGCGACGGCGCCGCTGCCGACGAATTTGGCCAGGCCGTTTCCCTGAGCGGGGATTTCCTGGCCATCGGAGCACCGGCGGACGACGACCGGGGCTCCTCCTCCGGCGCGGTTTACCTTTTCCGCCGGACCGCCGCCCGCACCTGGAGCCAGGTCGCGAAGGTGGTGCCGGCCGACGGCGCCGCCGCCGACCGCTTCGGCTATTCGGTGTCCCTCGCCGGCGAATGGCTCGCCATCGGCGCACCGTCCGACGCCGACAATGGCAAGGATGCGGGTTCCGCGTATCTGTTCCGGCGGGCCAATGCGGGCGGGACCGCCTGGACGCAGGTCAAGAAGCTGTTGCCGAGGCTGCCGGGCGGGGCGACCGATGGCGCCGCCGGCGATCTGTTTGGCTTCGCCGTGGCCGTCAGCGCCGACACCGTGCTGGTCGGCTCGCCCAAGGACGACGACGTGGGCAATGACCGGGGTTCGGCGTTCATCTTCAGCCGATCCCAGGGCGGGGCGGAGAACTGGGGCCAGGTGGTCAAGCTGGCCCCGACGCAGACCCTCAACAACGACCAGTTCGGCTTCTCGGTCGCGCTGGATCACGACACCGCGGTCGTTGGCATGCCCTTCGACGGCGAGAGCAACCAGAGTCGTTGGGGTTCGGCCTGGGCCTATGGTCGCGCCGAAGGCGGGGCCGATGCCTGGGGCCTGTTCGAGAAGCTCGATCCGCCCGACAACATGAACAACGACGAGTTCGGCCGCTCCCTGGCCATCAGTTGCGGGACGCTCGCGGTTGGATCCCGCATGGACGACACCATCGCCCTCAACGCCGGCGCCGCTTACATCTATGACCTTGCCTTCTCGAAGGCCCCACGCGTGGCCACGCCGCTCGAGGACCAGATCGCAGTGGTCGGCGAGCTGTTCACGCTGGTGATCCCCGCCGCGACGTTCGGGGACGCCGATGTCCACGACGCCCTCACCCTGACCGTCACGGGCGCCGGCGGCGGCGTGCTTCCCGGCTGGCTGTCGTTCAGTCCGACCACCGGGACGCTCTCCGGCACGCCGGCAATGGCCGATCTGGGCACCCTCAGCCTGGTGGTGACCGCGACCGATCGCTGCGGTGATTCGGCTGCCGCGACCCTGGTCATCGAGGTCCTCGGGACCCGGCCTCCCACGCTGCCCGCACCCGGCGCGCCGCTGACCTACGAGCAGTGGATCGGACGGCTGCTCCCGGCCCGAATCTTGAACAACCCCGCCCTCGAAGCCTCGGTCTGGGGACGCCTCGCGAATCCGGACGGCGACGCCTACACCAACTTCGAGGAATATGCGTTTGGCACCCGGCTGTTCGCCGCGTCGCCCGACGACGGGCCAGGTCTCGCGATCGCCGTCGCCGCGGATGGCCGAGTCGCCGTGTCCTACCGGCGGCGGACCAACGACGCGACCCTCCGTTTCGACCTCGAGTACTCGTCCGATTTGGACGTTTGGAGCGACGCCGCGGCGTTGCCCAAGGAGGAGGTGCGCACTCCGGCCGGTTACGATTCGGAATGGGTGACCTGCCTGTTGCCGGCGGATCAACTGCCCCCGAACCTGTTCTTCCGCGTGCGGATCAGCAGCTTGTAGGCGCGAGGGGACCGGGTGATGCAGTCCGGGCGCCGGACTGCTCGGCTCCGAACCACGAGGCCCTTCCCAGGCACGGGCGGAATCCGACGAAACCGCGGGCGCTTTTTGGCTTGCCGTGTGGCGGCCGGCCGGCACCGAATCGCGGCCGACTGTTTCACACCATGCGCGCCGTGGTTCAGCGAGTTTCGCAGGCCGCCGTCACCATCGGCGGGAAGGTGACCGCCGCGATCGGCCCGGGCCTGCTCGTGTTGCTGGGCGTGGAGCCGGCCGACACACCGGAGGACATCGAATGGCTCAGCGGCAAGCTCGTGCGCCTGCGGATCTTCAACGACGCGGCCGGCCTGATGAACCGCTCGCTGCTCGACACGGAGGGCGACGCGCTCGTGGTGAGCCAGTTCACCCTGTTCGCCAGCACCCGGAAGGGCAACCGGCCTTCGTACAGCCAGGCCGCACGACCCGAAGTGGCGGTTCCGCTCTATGAAGCCTTCGTCTGCCGACTCGCCGCCGACCTGGGCAAACCGGTCCGCACCGGTGAATTCGGCGCCGACATGAAGGTCGCGCTGGTCAACGATGGCCCGGTCACGATCTGGATCGACACGCGAAACCGTGAGTGACGTCCCCTGCGAACCGCGGCATTCTCGATGCCCATGAGTCAACCTGCCGCCGCCCGCAACGCCCAACGACTGCTTTGGGGACTGGTGTTCGGCATTCTCCTCGTCAACCTCTTGTTGTTCCTGGCTACGCTGAAGCGCAACCCCACCGCCACGCTGCCGCCCGTCGCAACCGCCACCAACGAACCCGCCCGCGCCCCCTCGCGATGACCGCGCGCCCCGGTGGCAACGGCGTTTGCGCTTGTGTCCGCCGGTCGGTTTGGTAGGACACCCGGCATGCCCACGAAACGGCAACTCGTTTTGCCCGAACCTCGAATCGTCATGAACACCCCCCCGACTTCGCTCTCGCGTCGCCTCTTCCTCCGCACGCTCGCCGCCACCGCAAGCGGTGCGTCGCTCGCCTGGCCCGCCGTGCTGCGGGCCGCGTCGCCGAACGCGAAGCTGCAGCATGCCTGCGTCGGCGTCGGCGGCATGGGCGCGAACGATCTCCAGAACTTCCTCCAGCACCCGCGCACGCAGGTGGTCGCCTTGTGCGACGTGGACGAAGCCAGCCTCCAAGCCGCCGCCGCCAAAGCGCCCGGCGCCCGTCTGTACCGCGACTGGCGGGAGTTGCTCGCGAAGGAGGCGGACCGAATCGACTCGCTGAACCTCGCCGTGCCGGACCATTCGCACTTCGCGATTGCCTGCTCGGCCATCCGGCGGGGCAAACACGTTTATTGCCAGAAGCCCATGTGCCACGACGTGGCTGAAGTCCGCGCGCTGACCGAGGCGGCGGCCAAAAAGAAGGTGGTCACCCAACTCGGCACGCAACTCGCCGCGGGCGCCGGCGACCGCACCACCGTCCAGTGGTTGCGCGAGGGCGTCATCGGCAAGGTGAAGCACCTGTACTTGAGCGCGAACCGGCCCGGCGCGGTCGAGAACTACCGCCTCCCGGGCCCGCGCCCGGCCCAGGGCCAGCCGCCGCCGCCGAGCCTGGACTGGGATTTGTGGCTCGGCACCGCGCCGGTCCGGCCGTTTGTGCCGGACATCTACCACCCCACGAAATGGCGCGCCTGGCTGGACTTCGGCACCGGTTGGTCGGGCGACATCGGTTGCCACATCTTCGACGCGGTCTGGAAAGGCCTGGGGCTCACGACGCCAAAGTCGGTGGTTGCGCACGTGCAGGATTCGTGGAAGGCGTCGCCCGGGCGCCGCGCGGACACGTGGCCGCAAGCGAATCACATCACCTGGACGTTCCCCGGCAACGCGCGGACGGCCGGCGACGAACTGATTGTGGAGTGGTTCGACGGCGAATTCTGGGCGCCCAAGGAAATCCGCGCGCTGTACTCGGTCGAGGATTACCCGACCGAGTCCGCGATGGTCATCGGTACCGAAGGCGCGCTGCTGAATCCGTTGGGCGGCACGCCGCTGCTCCTGCCGGAAGAAAAGTTCAAGCAGGTCGTGCGGCCGAAATTCGACAATCGCAACCACTATCATGCCTTCGCCGACGCCTGCCTGGGCGGGCCGATGTGCGAATCGCATTTCGCCCAGACCGGCCCGATGACCGAGGCGATCTTGCTGGGCACCGTCGCGGTGCGGGTGCCCGACACCCAGCTCGATTGGGAACCCAAGACCCTGTCGATCCTGAACGAGCCGACTGCCGAGGTCTTCCTGCGTCGCCAATACCGCGCCGGCTGGGAGGTGGCGCCGGTGTAGCGGTCACCACCACCTCGCGTCGCCCGGTTGAGCAGCCGTCATCTCCCTTTCACGCTGGTTTGAAATGATGCCATAAGACTCAACGACCGTGCGCACGGCGTGCCGACCGGTCGCGTGCCGGCGGGGAAATGAAACCATGTCGCGATGCACGCACCGCAGCCAACCCCCATCTACCGGATGCTGCATCTGGAAAACCTGGAGGTTTGCCTGCGGCGTGGCGGTTTGCATGCCCCGAACTACTACCCGAACGACGGGCAAGTTTACCGGACGATCCATCGCGTGGACGTGCAGACTTCCCGTCGGGTGAAGACCGTCCCGAGCCTCCCCGGCGGCACGGTGCACGACTACGTCGCGTTCTATTTCGGCGTGCTCTCGCCCATGCTGCTGCAACTCAAGACCGGTCAGGTACCAGGCTACACGGAGGGACAGGAACCGCTGATATACTTGGTTTCAACTGCGCAGGCTGTGGCGGAAGCTGGACTCCCGTTCGTGTTCACGGACGGCCACGGGCTCGCGGCATGGACGGAATTCTTCAACGATGTTGCGTGCTTGGATCGCGTGGACTGGGCGGTCGTCATGCAACGTTATTGGTCGGATACGATTGACCAACCGGACCGCCAGCGTCGCAAGCAGGCGGAGTTTCTCGTCCACGGGTTTCTGCCCTGGGCGCTGGTGAGCGAGATCGGCGTTCGCTCTCCGCCGATGAAGCAGAAGGTCGAGACGATTCTGGCGCGCCATCCCGAAAGCGTGCAGAAACTGGTGGTCACCAAACCGGAGTGGTATTATTGAGGGCGGTACCGCATGATCAGACTGGCCAATGGCAATCTCTTGGATTCCGGCGCAGAGGCGCTGGTGAACACGGTGAACTGTGTCGGTGTGATGGGGAAAGGCATCGCGCTCCAGTTCAAGCAGGCATTTCCGCAGGTTTTCGGCGCCTACCAGCGGGCGTGCTGGCGGCGGGAGGTGCAGCCGGGCCGCATGTTCACAGTGGAGACCGGCCAGATCGTGAACCCGCGCTTCGTCATCAACTTTCCGACCAAACGCCACTGGAAAGGGAAGTCCAGACTGGAGGACATTGACGCTGGTTTGCCGGCGCTTGCGGCGGAGTTGCGCCGTCTGGGTGTGCGATCCGTCGCGGTGCCACCGCTTGGCTGTGGTAGCGGCGGGCTGGATTGGGACGTTGTGCGACCGCGTATCGAGGCGGCACTGGCCGCAGTCGCGGATGTCGAGGTTCATTTGTTTGAGCCGAAGGGCGCGCCCGCCGTGGACGACATGAAGGTGGCAACTGCCAAACCCAAGATGACGAGGGCACGGGCGCTGTTTGTGAAGTTGATTGAGCAGTATTGTGAACCCGGCTACCGGCTCACCCTGCTGGAGATCCAGAAACTCGCGTATTTCCTGCAGGAATCCGGTGAAATCCTGAAACTGAACTTCACGAAACAGAAGTACGGACCTTACGCGGAGAACCTCCATTTCGTACTCCAACGCATTGAGGGACATTTCATCCGGGGCTATGGCGATCGCAGTCGGGATGCTCAAGTCAGTCTGCTGGCACAAGGCCGTGCCGAGGCGACGACGATCCTCGACGGCGACCCGGAGGCCCAAGATCGGTTGGAGCGGGTTGCGCGACTGATTGAAGGATTTGAGACCCCGTTCGGGTTGGAATTGCTTTCCAGCGTGCACTGGGTGGCGGCGAAGGAGCCAAGCCCGGCGGCCACGCTCGACGAAGCCGCCGGCAGGGTCCATGCGTGGAATGCCCGAAAGCGGGAAATATTCGAGCTGCGGCACATCCGCATCGCTTGGGACCAACTCCAAGAAGAGCATTGGATTTGAGAGTTCTCCGGCCGGGGGTGCCAGTGGCCGCCAGCCTCCCCTGACGGCTACTTCTTCCTCAGCGGCACCGGTGCCTGCACTTGGTCCCGCCACCCGTTCCGCTTTTGCCTCGCCGTCGGCCGGCCGGCCGACCATGCTCGCCGCATACCTATGCTGAAAGCCGGGATCGTCGGATTGCCCAACGTCGGCAAGTCCACCCTGTTCAACGCCCTCACGCGCTCGCACAAGGCGGCGGCCGAAAACTACCCGTTTTGCACCGTCGAGCCGAACCTCGGCGTCGTCACCGTGCCCGACCCGCGGCTGGAGGCCCTGGGCAACGTGGTGAACGTGCCGAACCGCATCGCCACCACCGTCGAGTTCGTGGACATCGCCGGCCTGGTGAAAGGCGCGTCGCGCGGCGAGGGCCTGGGCAACAAGTTCCTCAGCCACATCCGCGAGGTGGACGCCGTGGTGCACGTCGTCCGCTGCTTTGAAGATCCGGACATCCATCACGTCACCGGCGGACCCGATCCGGTGCGCGACATCGAGATCGTGACCACCGAGCTGGTGCTGGCCGATTTGGAGACGGTCCGCAAACGCCACGAACGCGTGGCCAAGGACGCCAAGCGCGGCGACAAACACGCGCTCCTCGAGACGCATTTGCTCGAAACCCTGGCCGCGCACCTGGACACCGGGAAACCGGCGAACCTGCTCAGCTTCACCGGGGAGGATGCGGCTTTGGCGCGCAGCTTCGGCTTGGTGACCGCGAACCCCACGATCTATGCCGCGAACGTGAAAGAAGCGGACTTCGCCCAACCGGACGCCAACCCGCACGTGGTCTGGGTGCGCAAATACGCGCGGGTCCACCAGGCCTGCGACACGGTGGTCGTCTGCGCCCAGCTCGAAAGCGACCTGGCCGATCTCACCCCCGCCGAGGCGGCGCAATACCTCGCGGAACTGGGAGTGGTCGAAACGGGCAGCGCCGGCTTGATCCGCGCCACCTACCGGTTGCTGGGGCTGCGCACGTTCTTCACCTTCAACGAAACCGAGGTTCGCGCCTGGACGGTGCCGGAAGGCACGACGGCTGCCCGGGCCGCCGGCCGCATCCACACCGACATCGAGCGCGGTTTCATCAAGGCCGAGCGGGTGTCTTGGGAAAGCCTGGTCAAGTGCGGCTCCGTGGGGCGTGCGCGCGAACAGGGGCTTTATTCGCACGAAGGCCGGGACTACGTCGTCCGCGACGGCGATGTGCTGCTGTTCAAGTTTGCGGTTTGACTCCGCCGGGATGCGCGCTTCGCTCGGGCATGATCGAGCGGCAACAGCGGATCGCCAGGTTCGTGGCGCGCCACCGCGGCGGACCGCAGGCGCCGCACTTCGTGGCGTTCTTTGATTGTTTCCGCGCCGGGATGTTTTTCGAGGCGCACGAAGTGTTGGAAGTCCTCTGGCTGCCCGCGCGGGGACAACCGGACGGGGATTTCTTCCAGGCTTTGATCCAGCTCGCCGGTGCCTTCGTGCATTGCCAGAAAGGCCGCCTCGGGCCCGCGGCCGCGCTGTTCCGGCTGGCCGCCGCGAACCTCGCCGCCTACCCGCCCGGCCACCGGGGCCTGGACGTGGCGGGCACGCGGGCCCAAGTCGCCTCCTGGCTGGCGGATCTGGATACCCGCCAGCACAACCCGCTGCTGGACGGCCCGCCGCGCTTGACACTGCTGGCCGGGACCCACCTCCAAGGCTGACGGCGCCGGGGGCAGGCCCTGCACTCCGCGTCTGGGTGGGGGGCTCGGAAGCTGGCGAACGGGTGTCATTCGGCAACCTGTGGACACACCTGCGGGAGTGCGACAGACATACACCAGCACAAGCACCAATCATCTCCCGATCAGGTCGGATTTCAGTCACCCACCCAATTGTTACCCTGGCATTGCCGCCCGATCCGCCGCCGCTTCGCCGTGGTTTGAGACACCGAATTGCTGCGAATCGCCTGTCGCGCGGGTTGCGGCCGAGCCCCGAGCCGCGCCAGTCGCCGAACGTCACACGCTGGAGTCCACGTGACCGAGGTCGGAGGTCACGGCCGACCCGCGGCCCCTTCCAGCGGCTGTCCTGCGGTGAACTCGTTCGCGGCCGGGGCGTCCAATTCCAACTTGAGGACCGTGTCGATCGCGTCCTGCCGGTCGGCGGGCAGAGTGAGTTCCAGGTGTTCACCCGTCTGTCGAATCGTCGGTTCGCCGCCGGTCAGCGTGGTGGCGCGAAGCACCTTGGCCTTGAGGGGTGGCAGCCGCAGCGTGTCGCCCGGCCAGCGGAGGACGTGGACATAGACGGTTCGGTCCTTGTACGTCGCGCCGCCCCATTCGCCGTTGCGGAACGGCCCGCCCCGCGTGCCGTAGATGCTTTCGCCGTTGCGTGCCAGCCAGGTTCCCATCTGGCGCAGTACCGCCACCTGCCGGGCGTCGATCTCGCCGGTCGGCAGCGGACCGACGTTCAGGAGCAGGTTGCCGTCGCCGCTCGCGCAACTCACCAGCATCCGCAGGCATTCCGCGAACGTGCGGGTGCGGCCGTCGGGCCGGTAGGACCACCCGCCGCCATCGGCGCATTGGGTGAGGGTCACGCAGGATTCCCAGGGGCGATCGTTCTGGAACTTGCCGATCCGCTGCTCGGGCGTGTCGAAATCGCCGCTCACCCGCGACGCCAGCTCCGGCGTGGGCCGGTCTTCGGTGCCGCGGATGAACCGGGCCGCCCGGTCGTTCACGAGGATCCTGGGCTGGAGTTGGTAGATTTCGTCGAACAACTCGGTGAACTGGTAGTCGCGCCAGTTGCCGGCGACGTGGTCGAACCACAGGACATCGACCGGCGCGTAATTGGTGAGCAGTTCACGCACCTGGCCGCGGTAGAACGCGTCGTATTTCCGGTTGTCGCCAACGAGGTAATCGGGATGCGTCCAGTCGCGCGTCGAGTAATACCAGCCCAGCTTCAAGCCGTGCCGGTGGGCGGCGTCGGCGATTTCCCGGCACAGGTCGCGCTTGAACGGCGTGGCCGCGATGCTGTAATCCGGTCGCAGCTTCGTCGGCCACATCGAGAATCCGTCGTGGTGTTTGGTGACGAACACGACGTACTTCATGCCCGCGTCCCGGGCCATCTGCATCCAGGCCTCGGCGTCGAACTTCACCGGATCGAAGCGCTGGTAAAGGTGGTCATAAACCGCCGGCGGCACGGACTCGTGGCCCGGATGGTCGAACGGATGACCGATGCGCGACCAACTGATCTCCGTGCCGTTCACGCTCGCCGGCCCCCAGTGGATGAACAGGCCGAACCGCGCCTCGCGCCACCACGCCAGCCGCGCTTCCCGCGACTCGACACAATCGGGCAACCGCACGGTGCCGGTCAGTTCGCCCGGCGCCAGCGGGGTGCCCGCCATTGCGCGCGCGATGAAGTCCACGATGCGCGTCGGGTCCTTCAGGCTGTGCGGGTGGTGGTTCACGCCGGGCTTGATGATCACGGTCATCGGTCCGCCCAGCTTCGCGTACCGCTCCTGAACCAGCAGCGTGTTCTCGCCGATCGGCACCACCTCGTCGGCGTCGCCGCACACGCTCAGGATGGGGATGTGCGCCGTCGCGAGCGGGGCCAGGTTGTCCACCGGATTCAACGCGTAGGCCCGCGCCTGTTCGTCGGTGAGGCCATAGACTTGCTTGCAACGTTCCCAATCCGTCGCCGAGCCGGGGTCCTTGCCCCAGCCGGCCGGCCAGCTCTTGAAGTCGCACACCGGCGCGTCCACGTAGAGGCACGCCACGCGGTCCGGGTGCCGGGCGGCCCAGTTGAAGGCGAACAGGCCACCGCGACTCAAGCCTTCGAGGACCACCTTGGGCGCCAGCCCGAACTCGCGTTCGAGCCGTTCGTAGAACCGGTCCATCGCGTCGAGCGCGACCGGTGCGCCGTACAAGTTCTGCACGTCCAGGTACGCGACGTGGTAGCCGCGGCCCAACAGGGCGAGGTCGGCCTGCGGTTCGTGCCCGAAAAACTCGGTGCGCCAGATCCACGGCCGGCCGGGTGCGGGCGTTTTGGGCAACACCAGCAAGGCCGCGCGGCCATCCACGGGGAAGTCCAGTCGCTCGAAGCCCTGCCAGACGGATCGTTGGGCGGCGGGCGGCGCGGCCACTTCCGCGGCGGAGGCGTGCGCCAGCAGCGCGACCAGACCGACCAGGGCGGAGAATGCCCCGGCAGCCCGGCGGTGGAAGGCGGTGAGGAGAGGTGCGTTCATAAAGCAAGTCAGGCGTAACCGGGTGAGGGTGGGCTGCAGTGACCGGGCCGTTCAATCGAAACGAATGAGGGTGAAGGAATGCGGCGCCAAGGTGAACTGGCCGGCGCCGGCTTTAAGATTGTGCCGCCATTCGCGGCGCTGCGGCGTGACCCGGGTCGGATCCGACGCCGTGTTGACCGCGTCCAGCGGGGCGGCGAGTTCCTCGACCGCCGCCACCGGCTGTTGGGGAGTGAAGTCTTCGAAGCGGAGGCGGATGGCCTGCGGTTGGCCGCTTCGATTGACCATTTGCAGCACCAAGACACGGCTGTCTTCGGCCCGGGCCGCCTGGACATCCAGGGTACTCGCCGCCGCCGCCACTTCGGTCTGCACCAAAACCGGTTCGTAGTTGCGGGCCATCATCTGCGTGACATAGCCCGGCGGTTGCAGCCAGACCTGCGTGGGATTCAGGAACAGCAGGCCCTGGTTCCAACCGTTGTCATTCTGACCGTCGGGTTGAAGACAGTTCGCGGAGGTGACGATCTGCAGTCCCAACCACTCCGTCGCCATGAGGGCCTGGGCGTTGGCCAACGCCCGGCGCTGCTGATGATTGTTGGCGTTGAGCTCGAATACCACGACCTGCTGCGGCGAGCCCTCCGCGAGTCGCCAGATCGCCTCGACGTAGGAGCCCAGGGCCAGCAGATCGGCGGACTTGCCGGGGCCTTCGGTGCCCACGTGCACATCGAACCAGACTTCGTGGTTCAAACGCCGGGCCAGTTCCAGAATCTTCTGATGCGCCGCCAGCGTGGTGATGCCGGACGCGGCGCCTTTCAGGGCAAAGGGATTCCGGATGGGCGTGCTGTAGGCGAAATCGCCCACCACCGGCACGATCCCGGGATCCTTCGCCCAGATCGCCTCCGCCAACGGCTGGAACTTGCGCCAGTAGGTCTCGTCCACCCGCTCCTCGTTGCCGAGTTCAATGTACTTCAACAGGTACGGCGCAGGGTGGCCGTCCTCGGCGCGCCGACGGCCCCAGGTGCTCGTCGTCGGTCCGTTCGCGTACTCGACAAAGTCCGCCACGTCCTCGGGTGTCTCGTCGATATTGAGCGCGGGGATGGCGCGAAAACCGGCGACGCGGCAGAAGGCGATGAACTCGAAGATCCCCCACCCGTTCGACGCGTACGGGTACCACGTGCCGCGATAGGGCGGGCGATGGTCCCGGGGGCCGATCATCTTCTTCCAGCGGTAGCCCGGCGCGTTCACCATCGAACCCCCGTACCGCAGCACCGTGAGGCCTTGGGCAATGAGCGCCTCCGCCACGTCCTTGCGCACCGGCAGGCCGTGGAACCGCGCCCACTCTCCCGGCTGGAGAAACGCGTGGCCCAACACCACGGAGCCCCGCCCGGTTAACGCGACGGTGAAGCGCCCCGCCGGGTCCGTCGCGTTCGGCGTCAAGGTGAAGTCCAGCCGTTGCCAATCCGCGTCGGCCACCGACCCGCGGATTTCCGCATACGTCCTCGCGCCGTCGCGGCTCTCCAGGGCCACGATCAGGTTCGCCCGCGCGTCGGCTCGCGCCCACACGTACCCCTCGTAAGGCCGGTCCGCGACGAAGGGCAGGCCCCACCGGTTCAGTCCCTGGTTCTCGACCCCGATCTGGCCCTCGCCGGCGGCGAAGGTGAGGCGCTGGCTCTGGCGGCCGGCAAAGGGGCGGTTCGTCTCCAGGGAGCCGCCGCCGACGGCCGAACCGCGTTGGACTGCACGCCACATGCCGCTGATCGCGAATGCGGCCGGGGCCTCCTGGTGGAACGGAAGCCGCGTGGTCGCGTCGCCGGTTCGAATCCAGAGGTTCCGGTACTGCGCCGCGCGTTGCCAGGTCCGCAGACCAATCCCGCCCGTCCGCAAGGCACTCCCGCCGTCGTCAAACGTGATCACGGATTTGCCATTGACCACGACCTCCAGCGTCCGCGCGGTCAGCTTGACTGTGAGCGAAATCCAGGTGCCGACCGGCACGTCGCAAGGCGTGTCGCGAATCGGTTCCCAGTTGTGCCGGTGCCGGCCCAGTCGAAGCACGCCGGCCGCCGCGTCGAGTGAAATCTCGTAGCCGTCGAAGTTGTCCGCGCCGACGCCGGCTTGGTCCACCTTCACGATCAAGCCCGCGTTGCCCGCGGCCCGATCGGCAAACTGGATCTCCACCCCGACTTCCCCGCGCTCGAAGGCCGGCTGGTCGCTGACCAGCTTGGGACCGTCGCCGCCGGCGGCGATGAGTTCGCCGTCCCGGACGTGCCAGGTGCCGCCGAAGGCGCGGAATCCGTCCGGCGGTACCGTGGGTGCGGGTTCCTGGAAGCTCTCGCCGAAGATCATCTGGCTGTACAGGCCGCCATAGACCTCGTGGTTCACGTCCTCCAGGCACGCGCCGGTGAGCAGGCGCGAGATCGGGCCGACGACCTCGCCCGCGCGGACCGTGATCGTCGCCTCCGCCGGGGCGGCCATGGCGCCGCCCAACACGTCCATCCCGCGGACGGCCAGCGCCAGCCCGAGCAGCGCCAGTCCGACCGCCCGCGGCGCAGCGAGACGCGACGCTCGAAGACGGCGATGCCGCAAAGTCCGGGCCGTGTTCACCCGCGCAGGATGGCCGTCTTGCCGGGCGCGGCCAAGCGTTTCATTGGGTTCGTCCGGGCGCATTTCGGACGGGAGCGGTCAGGCCCCGGCTCGCTCGGGACACGGCAAGGATGAGGCGGAATCGCGTTGCTGGAGGCGGGTTTCGTTCGCATCCTCGGTCCATGCCCGATGCCCAACCGCCGGCCAGCACCGGCCTGCCCATGACGAGCCGCTGGGATCCCGACCAATTGAAGCGGGACACCGAGACGCTGCTCGCCCTGGAGAAACAGCCGCTGACGGCGCGCCTGCGCGGCTACTTCAAGCTCACCGGTCCGGCCTGGATGCAGAGCGCGATGACCCTCGGTGCGGGCAGTGCCGCGGCGTCCGTGGTGGCGGGCGCGTTTTACGGCTACCAACTGCTCTGGGTCCAGCCGGTCGCGATGTTGCTCGGCGTCTTTATGATGGCGGCGCTGGCCAACATCACCCTGACCAAAGGCGAGCGGGCTTACGCGATCGTGGCGCGCGAACTGCATCCGTCGGTGGCGCTCTTGTGGGCGGTGGCCACGGTGGTTTCGACCATCATCTGGCACGTCGGCCAGTACGCCTTGCTGGGCGGCGCGGCCTGGGACCTGGCGAACGTGGCCGGCATGCAGAACCCGCTCGATCCCGCCACTGGCGAAGCCGCGTCGCGCACCCTCGAAACGCTGGTGCGGTTCGCGGGCGGCTTCCTGATCCTCGGCATCAACATCGTCCTGACCTGGAACTACGGCTCGAAGCCCGCCGGGATCCGGTTTTACGAGACGTTCCTGCGTTGGATGATCCGGCTGGTCATGCTGGCCTTCCTGACCGTCGTGGTCGTCCAAGCCGCCAAAGGACGGCTCGATGTCGGTGGCATGCTGAAAGGTTTCTTCACCTTCACCGTGCCGGATCAGCCCGGTGCCGCCACCACGATCCTCGGCGCGATCGGCGCGGCGGTGGGCATCAACATGACCTTCCTCTATCCCTACTCGATCCTCGCCAAAGGCTGGGGGCCCCAGCACAAGGGCCTCGCCCGCTTCGACCTGGGCATGTCGCTGTTCGTGCCTTACGTGATCCTGACCTCGCTCATCATCCTCGGCCTGGCGGCCACGGTGCACCACCCGCCGTTCGGCACGACGCTTGGGCCGTCCGTCACCACCGAGAACTTCAAGCCCGTTGACGCCGCGCAAAGTCTGGCTCCGATCCTGGGCGGGCCGTTGGGGCGGGTCGTGTTCGACCTGGGTTTTATGGGGATGGCCTGCGGGGCGATCAGCGCCCACATGGTTTGCTGCGGCTTCACCGTCTGCGAAATGTTCGGGCTCGAGTACACGCCGCGGCGCTACCGCCTGTTCACGCTGGTGCCGGCCATCGGCGTGCTGGGCGTCATGATCAAGAGCCCGATCTGGCTGCCGATCGTCGCTTCGGCCATCGCGTTCACGATGCTGCCCATCGCTTACATCGCGTTTTTCATCCTGAACAACAAACGCCGTTACCTGGGCGACGCGGTGGGTCGAGGCTGGCGGCGTGTGGCGTTCAATGCGGTGCTGGTGGCAGCGGTGGCGCTGGCGGTCGTGGGTTCGGCCATCAAGATCAAGTCCGGCGTGGTGGACAAACTCCTGCCCGCGCCGAAACCGGCGGTGGTTCAGCCTGCGGGACGATGACCGAAGGCACCGAAGTAGGCTGATCGGTCGGCTGCCCGCGCCGCCGGGCGACAACGAACACAAGTGGCCTTATGACTTCACCGCCGTAGCCGCTGTTGGGATTTGCGGCTCGCCGTGCGAACCTGCGCCGGCTGTCCACAAAGGCGCGAATGTCATTCTCGCCGTAGCAGCCGACGTGAGGAGGCTCATTTCAAATCCGGAACGAAGAGCGCGGAAAGCGGAAAGCCATATCAGAGCCTCGTAACCGAGGCTGCTACGAGCGCTGGGCCGGCCGGCGCAAGGCGGCTCAGGTTCCGCTGCGTGCTTGCGCTTCGCTGGCGGGGGAACGGCGCTTGTGCCCGCAGCGACACTCCCCAAGACATGAATCTACAGTTGCTGAAGTTGCCCTGGCAGGAGGCCCGCCCCGACGTGCCGGTGAAGCTCTTGTCGCAAGAGCAGGAACTCTACGTGGTGTTGAACCGCCGGGCGCGCGTGAGCAAGGAACGGGCGATCCGCCGGCGCAAATTGAAAGCGCTCCGGGCCCGGCTCCAGGGACTGCAGGCGCAGCGGCCCAGCTATGAGATGCTACTGATGAAACTGGGAACGGCCAAGGAGGCGGCGGGGCGGGTCTGGTCGCTGGTGGACCTCACGCTGCCGCAGGCGCCACGGACCAAGAAGGGACGGTAGCAACGGGTCGGGGGAGCGGGGCTCGACGTTGCGCCGAGACAAGCTGCGAGAGGTGCTCCGGCGCGAGGGCCGGTATTCGTTGCGCACGAATCTGGCGGAGAGGGATCCGGCCACGGTGTGGGCGTTCTACCCGCAGTTGGTGGAGGTGGAGGAGGCCTTCAAGAAGCTGAAAGGGGACCCGGCAATCCGGCCGATTTTCCATCAACGCGAGGGACGAATCGAGGCCCACATCCTCGTTTGCTTCCTGGCCTACTGCGTGCCGGTGAGCCTGCGCCATTACCTGCGGACCAAGGCGCCGGGACTGACGATGCGACAGGTGCTGGAGCAGACGAGCCGGATGCAGATGATGGAGGTGCCCTTTCCGACGACCAACGACTGGGAGCTGATCTTCCGCCGCTATACACAACCAGAGCCGGACCAAAAACTGTTGTTGGCGCGGATGAAGTGGGAACTGCCCGCGCAGCCGCCACCGCGGATCACGGCGCAAGGAGAGCTGGAAAATGGCTACCGACCTTGGGGAGGCCGAGGCTGATTTCCAGGGACTTGCGGAGGCGAATGCACTCCAGTTGCGAAAAACGGGTTAAGTCGCAGTTGCCAATAACAAGAACTGACCCCTATTCGACAGACTCGACAGACGGCCGGGACGGATCATGCTGGCCGGCAAATCGTGAACGCATCTGCCCTCAAGCCGCCAACGAGCCAGACCGGGCTGGCCGCGCCGTTGAACCCTGCCTTGCGTAGTCTGCCGGTTTATCAGCCCGGCCGGCCCATCGAGGAGGTCGCGCGCGAACTGGGCCTGCCCGCCGCCGACATCATCAAGCTCGCGTCGAACGAAAACCCGCTGGGCCCCTCCCCCAGGGCGCTGGACGCCCTGCGCGGCGCGCTCGCCCAAGTGCATTTGTACCCGGACGGAAACGCGTTCTACCTGAAGCAACGGCTCGCGGACAAGCTGGGGGTGCACCCGGCCAACCTGATCCTGGGCAATGGGTCGAACGAAATCCTGGAATTCGTCGGCCACGCACTCATCGCGCCCGGCACCGAGGTCGTTGTCTCCCAGTATTGTTTCGCCGTGTATCCCATCGTGGCGCACCTCTTCGACGGCCGGCTCGTGACGGTCCCCGCCCAGGACCACGCCCACGATCTCGCCGCCATGCGCCGCGCGATCACGGCCCAGACCCGCGTCGTGTTCGTCGCCAACCCAAACAATCCCACCGGCACGCTGGCCCCGGCCGGCGCCGTGCTGGAACTGCTGAACAGCGTCCCGCCCCACGTGCTTGTGGTCATGGACGAGGCCTACCTCGAGTTCCTCGAAGAGCCGCTGGATTTGCTGCCATTGGTCCGCTCCGGCTCGACGCCCAATCTGCTGCTGACCCGGACTTTCTCGAAGATTCACGGGCTGGCGGGGCTGCGGATCGGTTACGGCATCGGCCATCCCGAATTCATCGCCGCCCTGGAGAAGATCCGCGAGCCGTTCAACACCAGCCTGCTCGCGCAAGCCGCCGCGCTGGCCGCGCTCGACGATCCGGAGCACCTGCGCCGGACCCGCGCCAACAACACGGCGGGGCTGCGGTTTTTCGAGGACGCCTTCCGCCAACGCGGGCTGCCGTTCCTGCCGTCGGCGGCGAACTTCATCCTGGTCCGCGTCGGCGACGGCCAGCGGGTGTTCGTGGAACTCCAGAAACGCGGCGTGATCGTGCGGCCGACGGGAGGGTACCAATTGCCGGAGTGGGTGCGCATCTCGGTGGGGACGCCGGCCGAGAATGCGAAATGTCTCGCCGCGTTGGGTGAAGTGCTCTCCTGACCCGCGCCTCCCGCCGCCACCGGCGAGTGGGGCGCGTCCCGGTGCCGTCCGCATTCCGCGCCTAGGCCGCGTGAAGGCCTATTCACCTTGAATCGGCACCGGGCAGCCACCACTCTCGCCCGCATTGCGATGCCGGCCAGTTCAGAGAAGTACACGGTCAGCGAGGCCGATCTGTTCCGGGAGTTGGGCAGTTCGAGCACGGGTCTTTCCTCGGAAACGGCGGCGAAGATCCTGCTCCGGGCGGGGCCAAACGCCGTCGCGACCGGCGGTCGCCAGACCATCCTGCAAGATCTGCTGCACCGGTGCCGCAATCCGCTGGTCATTCAGCTCCTGCTCATCGCCGTCGTTTCCTACCTGATGGGCGACTTGCGCTCGACCGTGGTGGTGGGCGGCATGGTGTTCCTGAGCGTGTTCCTTTCCTTCTTCCAGGAGGCGCGTTCGTCGCGCGCGGTCGAAAAGCTTCAGAAGCTCGTCAAGACGACCGTCACGGTGTCCCGCGACCGGAAGGAGGTGGAGGTGCCGCTCGAGGAAATCGTGCCGGGCGACCTCGTCATGCTCGCCGCCGGCAGCCTGATTCCGGCGGACCTCCGGGTGCTTTCGGCCAAGGATTTCTTCGTCAGCCAATCGGCGCTGACGGGCGAGTCCATGCCGGTGGAGAAAGGCGCCGACTCGAACCCGCCGGCCGGCCGCGCGCCATTCGAGTTCGCCAACGCGTGCTTCATGGGCAGCAACGTGCTCAGCGGTTCGGCCCGCGGGGTGGTGCTGGCGACCGGCGCGCAGACTCATTTCGGGGCGCTCGCGCAGAAGCTGCTGGCCCGCCGCGAGCCCACGAGTTTCGACAAGGGCGTGCGCGACTTCACCTGGCTCATGATCCGGTTCATGGTCGTGATGGTTTCGCTCACCTTCCTCATCGTCGGCCTGACCAAAGGCAACTGGGCGGTGGCGTTGCTGTTCGCCTTGTCGGTCGCGGTGGGCCTCACGCCGGAAATGCTGCCGATGATCATCACCGTCTGCCTCTCCAAGGGCGCGCTGATGATGGCGCGGAAGAAGGTCATCGTGAAACACCTCCACGCCATCCAGAACTTCGGCGCGATGGACGTGTTGTGCACCGACAAGACCGGCACGCTCACCCAGGACCACGTGGTGCTGGAGCGTTACGTGGACGTGACCAACCGCTCCAGCGAGGACGTGTTGCGCTACGCGTACATGAACAGCTTTTACCAGACGGGCCTGCGCAACCTGCTCGACCGCGCCATTCTCGCCCACACGGAGCTCGACGTGGAGCGCGACTGCCGGAAAGTCGATGAAATCCCGTTCGACTTTAAGCGCCGCCGCATGTCGGTGGTCATCGACCACGAGGACCGCCACGTGCTCATCTGCAAAGGGGCGGTCGAGGAGGTTTCCGCCGCGTGCGAGAACTACCAGGTCGATGACGACATCAATCCGCTCATCAAACTCATCCGCGACGATTTGATGGACGAGTACCGCAGCCTCAGCGCCGAAGGTTACCGCGTGCTGGCCATCGCCTATCGCGAATTCGACCGGTCGAAGCAGACGTTTTCCGTGGCCGACGAGTCGGAGTTGATCCTGCTTGGCTACATCGCGTTCTTCGACCCCGCCAAAGACACCGCGGCCAAGGCCATCGAGGCCCTCGCGCGCTCCGGCGTGGCCGTCAAGATCCTCACCGGCGACAACGAACTCGTGACCAGGAAAGTCTGCCACGACGTCGCCATGCCCATCGCCAAGGTGCTCACCGGGCCGCAACTGGCCGCGCTGGACGACGCGGCCTTCGCGAGGGCGGTCGATGAAGCCAACGTCCTGGCCCGCCTCACGCCCGACCAAAAGGAGAAAGTCATCCAGACCCTGCGCGCCGCGGGCCATGTCGTCGGCTTCCTGGGGGATGGTATCAATGACGTGCTGGCGATGAAGGCCGCGGACGTGGGGATTTCCGTGGACACCGCCGTCGATGTGGCCAAGGAATCGGCGGACATCATCCTGCTCGAGAAGAACCTGCTGGTCCTCGAAGACGGCATTCTCGAAGGGCGCAAGGTTTTCGGCAACATCGTGAAGTACATCAAGATGGGGGCCAGTTCGAACTTCGGGAACATGTTCAGCGTCGTGGGGGGCGCCTCCTTCCTGCCGTTTCTGCCGATGGCGCCGATCCAGGTGCTCGTGAACAACCTCCTGTACGACATCTCGCAAGTAGGCATCCCGCTCGATCACGTGGACGAGGAGTACCTGACCAAGCCGCGGCGTTGGAACATCAAGAGCATCCGGAACTTCATGGTGTTCATCGGGCCGATGAGTTCGCTCTTCGACTACGCGACGTTTTTCCTGATGCTGTACTTCTTCGGGTGCGCCGCGTTCGGCGCGCCGGGCACGACGGCGGCCGAGAAGACGCATTGGGAGCAACTCTTCCACACCGGCTGGTTCGTGGAGTCGCTCCTCACCCAGACGCTGATCGTGCACATCATCCGCACGCAACGGATTCCGTTCCTGCAAAGCCGCGCCAGCAAGCCGATGCTGTTCACGACGCTCGCGGTCATGGGTTTCGGCGTGTGGCTGCCGTTTTCGTCGTTGGGGCGATTCCTCGGCTTTACGCCGCTGCCGGCGTCGTATTTCCTGTGGCTGGCCGGTTTCCTCGTCGCCTACAGCATGCTGACGCACGGGGTGAAGATGTGGTTCGCCCGGCGCTTCGGCACCGATTGATCATGCGCAGCATTCTGACCGCTCTCCAGGAAGGCCGGTTGTTCGAACTGCCCGCCGCAGGCAAGGACCGGGCCCTCGAATTCCTGGCCCGCATCTTGGACGCCAATCCGGACATCGAGGTCGGCACCGACGCGATCGAGGAGGTCAAGAGCCGCGAGCAGGAGTACAACACCGGCATCGGACTGGGGGTGGCCGTCCCGCACGTCCGCGCCCGCCGTGAGGAGGGCGGACTCTTCTGCGCCATCGGCTGGTCGCAACCGGGCATCGACTACGGTGCGGCAGACGGCCAGCGGGTCCACCTCGTGGTGATGTATTACATCCCCGGCGCGCAGAAGAACGTTTATCTCAAAGAAGTCTCCAGCCTGGTCAAGGCCATCAAACGCAGCGGGGGCATGGAGCCCATCGCGCACGCGGACGATTTGAACGTCGTGCGCAACCTCCTCCTCGATTGGGTGAGCGAGGGGTTGGGGGAGGCGGGCCCCGAATCCGTGGCGCGGATGATCAAACTGGAGGTCAAGCAGGCCCAGGCGACCGGCGTCGGCCCGGAGGTTGCCGCCGCACCCGCCCGCGCCGTGGGCCGGGTGATGACCTTCAGCGTGCTGGTGATCGCGCCCGGTAACGCCTGGGTGCTGGCGCCGGACGCGGATTGGGTCGCCGCGCTCGAGAAGGAAGACGCCCTGGCGCAACGCTTGATCGCGGGGGCCCCGTTCGCCGGCGCCGGCCGGCAGGTGTTCGTCACCGGCACGACCCAGTATCCGGGCGGCCGCGCGCTGTACCAATGCGTGGCCATTTCGGCGACCCCGTAGGTGTCCCCGCCCGGCGGCGGCTTTAGGCTTCTCGACGGGTGGCGTTCGGGGCAGGATCCCGCCCATGCGCAACCGCGGTCTTTCGCTCGTCGCTCCTCGCATCACGCCGGTCCTGGACCCGGCCTTCCGCCCGCCGGTGCTCACGAATCGCGCCTTCCGGGCCCTGGTCCGCACGACCGGTGAACCCGTGCCGGTGGCGGTCGCGCTGGAGCAGGCCGACGGGTCGGTCTTCCGCTTCGCGACGGAAGTGCTCCCGGCCGGCCACCCCCAGGCGGATGGGAACTTCCTCTTTTGCGAGCGCTGGTTGAAATTCCTGCTGTGGTCACGCGGCGGCTTTCGCATCCACGTTGCGGGCCCGCCGGCCCTGGTGGCGGCCCTGCAACACCACTACACCGAGACTGCCGCCGGCCGGTTTGACGCCGAGATCATGGGCCAACGAATCTACGAGCGGCCGTTCGCGATCCTGCCCTGCCGCCCGGGAGACCTGCCGCCCGAACGGGCCACGACCCAGCCGCTGGGCCGGCACCTGAACGGTTGCCGGATCGGCTTCGACCTCGGCGGCAGCGATCGCAAGGTTGCCGCGGTGCGGGACGGCCGCGTCGTGTTCACCGAGGAGGTCGTGTGGGATCCCATCCAGCAGCCCGACCCGCAATACCACTTCGAAGGCATCATGGACTCGCTCAAACGCGCGGCCACGCACCTGCCGCGCGTGGACGCGATCGGGGGCAGCGCCGCGGGCGTGTACGTGAACAATCGCGTCAAGGTGGCGTCGCTCTTCCGTGGCGTGCCCCCGGATTTGTTCAACCTGCGCGTCAAGGATCTCTTCCTCGAGCTCCGGCGCACGTGGAGCAACGTGCCGCTCGAGGTGGTGAACGACGGCGAGGTCACCGCCCTCGCCGGCTCGATGGCGCTGAATGACAACGCGGTCCTGGGCATCGCTCTCGGCACCAGTACCGCCGGCGGTTACGTGACGCCGGAAGGCAACATCACCTCCTGGCTGAACGAACTCGCCTTTGTGCCGGCGGACTACAACCCGCGGGCGGCGGTGGACGAATGGTCGGGCGATTACGGCATCGGGGCGAAATACTTCTCTCAACAGGCGGTGGGCCGTCTGGTCGAGGTCGCCGGCATCGACGTGCCCGCCGACCGGCCCTTGCCCGAGGTGCTCAAGCACGTCCAGGATCTCATGTCGCAAGGCGATTACCGGGCCCGCAACCTCTACGCGACCCTTGGCACGTATCTGGGATACATGATCGCGCACCTTGCCGATTTCTATGAGTTCCGGCATCTGCTCATCTTGGGCCGGGTCACTTCCGGCCCCGGCGGCGATCTGATTCTGGCCGGTGCCCGGGCGGTGCTGGCCGCCGAGTTTCCGGACCTGGCCAGACGGATCGCGCTGCACACGCCGGACGAAAAGGAAAAGCGCCACGGCCAGGCCATCGCCGCCGCGAGCCTCCCCGTGGTGGTGTAAGCTGGCTCCATGATTGCGCATCCGTCGAGAGTACGCTGGCCGGCCCTGGTGGCCCTCGCGGCGGGGCTGGCGTTTCGGCTCGGCGGCGAGCCGGGTGCACCGGTGGTGGATTTCCTCTTCCCGGCTGGCGGTCAACGCGGCGCCACGGTCACCGTGCTGGCCGGCAGTGCCTTCCCAAGCTGGCCGGTTCGGACGTGGACCGACGATCCCGGACTGGTGTTCAAGCCGGCCGAGTCCGTCGGGCAGTTCGCGGCCGAGATCGGGACCGGCACGCGCCTGGGGGCGCACCTGGTGCGCTTCTACGATGCCGCCGGGTCGAGCGCGCCCCGGTTGTTCGTCGTGGGCGAAGGGCCCGAGCTGAACGAGCCGGATTCGCCGGAGCGCGCCGGCGAGGGCCTGGAGGTCAAGACCCTGCCCGCGACGGTGAATGGGCGCCTGGCACGGCCGGGCGAAACCGACACGTATATGTTGCCCCTCGCGGCGGGTGCCGAATTGCGCGCGTCGGTCGTGGCCCATGCCCTCGATTCCCCGGTCGTGGCGCGGCTCCAGTTGCTCGACGGCGCCGGCCATGAGTTGGGCGAGTCCACCAATGCGCCGCCGCTCGATCCCACGTTGATCTGCTCCGTCCGCGAGGCCGGAACGTACCGGTTGCAGCTCGGCGCGGCGGAGAGTTCCGTGCAGAATTCCGCCTTCGCCCCGGGGCCGGCGGCGGTCTATCGCCTCACGCTAGCCGCGGTCGCCGCTTCCCCGACGGACGAGGCGAACGCCGACCGGCGGATCCTGGTGGAGGGCGCGCCGCTGCCCGACCGGCCTTACCGCGTGCAGGTGCTGGATGCGCCGCCGCCCGAAAGTCCCGACATCGAGCGTCCGGAGCGACCTTATCCCACCTTGGACCTGCCGGCCACGATCACCGGGTTCATCCGGCCGGCTGGCAACCTGGATCATTATTCTTTCAGCGCGCAGGGCGAGGAGCTCTACCACTTCCGCCTGCGGGCGGGGAGCCTCGGCTCGCCGCTGGTGCCGGTCCTGCGCGTGCTCGACAGCTCGCGACAGGTCCTCGCCGAGTCGCTTCCCAGCCCGGATCCGTCCCTCGACTGGGTGGCGCCGGGCGACGGGGTCTATACGCTGGAGGTGGCCGACGCGCGCGGCGGGGGCGGCGTCGGTTACCAGTATGAAATGGAGGTCACCGCGCCGGAGCCGAACCTGAAGGCCACCGCCGACAGCCACACCCTCCGATTGCGCCCCGGCGACAGCGCGAACATCCATTTGCAGATTCTCCGGCCCGCAACCTATCAAGGGATGCTCAGCCTGACCGTCGGGGGATTGCCGATCGGCGTGGAAGCCGCCCCCGCGACCGTGCTACCCGGGGTCCCGGAAGCGACGCTTCCCCTCGCCGTTGCCCGCGATGCCCAGCCCACGAACCAGCCCTTCCACATCACGTTGCTCGACCTCACGGCCAATCCGCCCCGCGTGGTTCCGGCCCGGGCACCGTTGACAGGCAAATACGCGGCCACCGACGACTTGCTGCTCAAGGACACGGACACGTTCTGGCTGACGATCCTGCCCGCGAAGTAGGTCAGGGGAGGCCGGCCGGCGCAGGGCTGGCCGACGGGGGGGCGGCGGCGGAGTCCGGGCGGAGTTCCTCGAGCTCTTCCATCTGGCGCAGGTACTCGAAGGTCTGGTTGGCCTCCACCTCGTCCACGACGCTGAGGGCGAAGCCGACGTGGACCACGACGTAATCGCCGATCTTCGCCTCGGGCACGTAGGCGAGGTTCACTTCTTTCACCACGCCGCCGAAGCTGACCTTGCCGCTCCGCTGCAGGTCTTCGCCGGCGATGCTCAACACCTTTCCTGGAACTGCCAAACACATGTCGTCTCAGTCCTTTCTCTGGTGTCCCGCCACCCGCCCCACCGCCACGGCCTGGCCCAGGGCCACCCCGCCGTCATTGGGTGGCACGCGCTGATGCCAGTACGGACTGAAGCCCGCGCCGCGCAGGGCACCCACGGTGCGTTCGAGCAGGTATTTGTTCTGGAAACAGCCGCCCGTAAGCGCGACCCGGGGCACCGCCACCCGTTGCGCCACGGCGACGATGGATTCCGCCAGCGTATTGTGAAATTTCGCGGACAACTCCCAGACCGGCAGCCCGCGTTGCAGGTCGGCCAGCAAGCCCTCGATCATCGGCGCCCAATCCACGATGTGCGTCACCGGCGGGCACGTGAACGCCAGACAATCGGCATGGAGCGGACACGGTGGCAGGGTCTGGCCGTCGTGGTTGGGGTCATATCGGATCTCGGTCAACCGGACCGGATACGCCTCGTCCGATTCATCGGGATCGAAGGCGAATTCCAGGTCCATCGCCGCCTGCCCCTCGAAACTCGCCGTGTGGCGCAACGAGAGCAGGGAAGCCACGGCATCGAACAGCCGCCCCGCGCTCGAGGTTAACGGTGCGTTGACCGGGCGGGCGAGCATGGTCCGCAGCGCGTTGCGTTCCGCGGGGGTGAAGGCCGCGAGCGGCGCCAGCCCGTCACGCTTGAAAACCGCGTCGCCGAACAGTGCGTACAACGCGCCCAGCGCCGAACGGCGCGGCTCCTTCACCGCCTGATCGCCCCCTGGCAGCCGGAACAGGCGCAGGTGGCCCACGCGCTCCACACTCGCCGGCGTGACCCGCAGAAACTCGCCCCCCCAGATCGTGCCGTCGGTGCCGAAGCCGGTGCCATCCCACGCCACGCCGAGCAGGGGCGCCGAGAGGTCGTTCTCGGCCATGCAGGCGAGGACATGGGCGTAATGGTGCTGGACGCAAACGACCGGCAGGCCCGTCCTTCTCGCGTGTTTCGTCGAGAGATAGTCCGGATGCGCATCGGCCGCGATGTGCTGCGGTGTCATCTCGTTCAGTCGTTCCAGGTCGCCGATCACCCGCTCAAACGCCCCGAGGGCGGCGGCGGTCTCCAAATCCCCGATGTGCTGGCTCAAGAACACCTGTCGGCCCCGCGCCAGCGCCACCGTGCTTTTCAAATGCGCCCCCACCGCCAACGTCGGCGGCAACGGCGTCGCCACCGTCACCGGCAGCGGCGCGAATCCCCGCGCCCGCCGCAGCACCATCTCCCGCCCCAGTACCAGGCGCACGAGGGAGTCGTCAACGTGCCGAACGATGGGGCGGTCGTGAACGAGAAACAAGTCCGCAATCGCGCCCAGCCGCGCCACCGCTTCGCGCTCGTCCGTGCAGATCGGTTCGTCGGCCAGGTTGCCGCTGGTCGCCACCACCGGCGCCCCCAAATCCGCGAGCAGCACATGGTGGAGCGGCGTGTACGGCAACATGACGCCCAACGTCGGATTGCCCGGCGCCACCGCGGTCGCAACGCCGCCCGCCGCCCGTCGGCGCAACAGCACGATGGGCGCCTCCGGCGAGCGCAGCGCCCGCGCCTCGAGTTCGCTGATCGCGCAAACCGCCTCGGCGGCGGCCAGTGACGGCACCATGACGGCAAACGGCTTTTCCTTCCGGTGCTTCAAAGTCCGCAGCCGGCGCACCGCGTCATCGTCAGCCGCGCGCACCATCAGGTGAAATCCGCCCAGGCCTTTGACCGCCACGATCCGGCCCGCTCGCAGTGCCTGCACCGCCTCGACCAGCGCGCCATCGTCCGCGGCCAGTCCGCGGCCGGCGCGGTCCCAAAGGGCGACGCGCGGACCGCACACCGGACAGGCATTGGGCTGGGCGTGGAAACGCCGGTCGCGCGGGTCGTCGTACTCGGCCTGGCAGGCCGGGCACATGGCGAACGCCTTCATGGCGGTGTTGGGCCGGTCGTACGGGAGCGCTTCCAGGATGCTGAACCGCGGTCCGCAATGCGTGCAGTTTGTGAACGGATACCGGTGGCGGCGGTTGGCGGGATCGAAGATCTCCCGGAGACATTCCGGACAGGTGGCGATGTCCGGCAACACGAGCGCGGTTTTCCCGCCCGCCGCGTCGCTCGGCCGGATCTGGAAATCCGCGTACCCCGCGGCATCGAGGTGCGTCGCTTCGAGGCTCTGGATGAAACTGAGGGGCGGCCGCTCGCGTTCGAGGCGGAGCAGGAATGCGTCGCGCGCGTGGCGCGGGCCTTCGATCTCGACCAGGACGCCTTGCGCCGAATTGTTCACCCAGCCGCGCAGCCCCAGGCCGGTGGCGAGCCGGAACACAAACGGCCGGAACCCCACGCCTTGCACGGCCCCGTGGATGGCCACCCGGGTCCGGCCCGGCTCAACCGTGGGCCCTGCCGCTGGCGCGCGGTTCATCGGTTGGCGGCCCACGGGTGCGGCTGAGGGTCAGTCGGCGGCGCCATAATACTCGATCAACTCGGCGTGCGTGGTCTGCAGGCGGCGCACCAGCACCTGCGTCAGGCGCCGCGACAACTCGTAACCGAAAGCCGGGTTCTGGTCGGCGAGGGCTCGCAGTTGGGCGGTGTCCCAGGCCAGGGCATCGGTCTCCTGCGAGGCGCGCACGGTGAAATGCCAGCGAAAGGGCGGAAACATCCAGGACCAGCCGAGCGCGTCGCCCGCGCGCAGGGTCTGGTACGCCTCGGGGCCGCGGCCCGGGATCAAGCCTTCGATGCGGACCTCGCCGCGCAAGATGAGATAGAAGCGTTGCGCCGGGTCGCTGGCGGTGGCGATGAGTTCGTTGGGCGCGAACCGCGCCGGCTGGGCGTTGGCCGACATCAGTTCCAGGTACGCCGGGTCCATGCCTTTGAAGAACGCCTGCCCGGCGATGAGCTTGGTCAAGTTTTCCATAATCGCGTTGCGGCGGCCGGGCCGCCGGGTATGTCGATCGGACCTCGTCTCGTTGTCACGAGGCATTACGGCCTTACGGTGTCGCGACAGACCCAATCCGGCTCTCCAAGCCTTGGCCGCCACTTTACCGAATTTGGCGTGTTCCGGCAACCGGGCCGGGGTCAACAAATCCGCGGCAACTGCTCGCCACTCAACAAATCCAGCACGCGCGCGACGCCAATGACGCTTCTCAGCGTCACCAGGCCGGCCGGCTCCGCCTGGACGGTGCCGATGCGTGCCGCCCCCGCCCCCTCCGGCCGCGACTGCATGGCCGCCAGCGCCCGGTCTGCATCTGCGGCGGGGACCCAGGCGACCAACCGGCCCTCGTTCGCCACGTACAAAGGGTCCAAACCGAGGATCTCGCACGCGCCACGCACCAGTTCCGTCACCGGGATGTCGGCTTCGACCACCTCCATCTGCACCCGCGCGGTGTCGGCCACCTCGTTCAACGCGGCCGCCAATCCGCCGCGGGTCAGATCGCGCAGGCAATGCACCGCCACCCCCGCCTCGAACAACGCCTGCACCAGGCCGGTCAGCGGCGCGCAGTCGCTCTCGATCGGACTCTCGAACTCGAGGCCTTCCCGGACCGACATGATGGCCATGCCGTGCCGGCCGAGGTCGCCGCTGACCAGGATCGCGTCGCCGGGACGGACCGCGCGGGGACTGACGCGGTGGGCGTGCTCGATCACGCCGATGCCGGCGGTGTTGATGAACAGGCCGTCGCCTTTGCCCTTGTCCACCACCTTGGTGTCGCCGGTCACGAGTTGTACGCCCGCCACGGCTGCCGCCGCCCGCATCGAGTCGGCGACCCGCTGCAGCGTTTCGATCGGCAGGCCCTCCTCGATGATGAACCCGGCGCTGAGCCAGCGCGGGTGCGCGCCGCACATGGCCAGGTCGTTCACGGTACCGTTCACCGCGAGCGAACCGATGTCGCCACCCGGAAAGAACAACGGCTGCACCACATACGAATCGGTGGTGAAGGCCAGCCGCTGGCCGCCCACTTCGAGCAGCGCGCCGTCGTGGCGTTCGCCAAGGGCCGGGTTGTCGAAGGCGCGGTAGAACACCTGCTCGATCAACTGCTGCATCAGCCGCCCGCCGCCGCCGTGTGCCATCAGCACCTGCGGGTACTCGCGGATCGGCAGCGGACAGTTCAGGGCAAAGTTGGTCGGGTTTTCGGCCATAGACCTGAAGCTCAAAGTTCCGTCCGGCGATACCGGTAATACGCCGCGCAGGCGCCTTCGTTCGAGACCATGGTCGCGCCCAGCGGGCGTTCCGGCGTGCAGCGCGTGCCGAATGCCGGGCATTCGTGCGGTTTTTTCACGCCCTGTAGAATCAGGCCGCTGAGGCACTCGGCCGGTTCCTCGGCCGTGTATTCCGCCACCCCGAACCGGCGCTCGGCGTCGTAGTCGGCGAGATCCTCGCGCAAGCCCCAGCCGCTCTGCGGAATCGTGCCCAGGCCCCGCCATTTGCGGTCCACGACGCGAAACACCTTTTGCAGCAGCGCCTGCGCCGGCAGGTTGCCCTCGCGGCGGACGGCGCGGCCGTAGGCATTCTCGACGTCTGCGCGGCCGGCTTCCAGCAGGCGCAAGCACTGGTGAATGCCACGCAACACGTCCACCGGTTCGAAGCCCGTCACCACGATCGGCACGTGGTGCTTCGCGGCCAGGGGTTCGTAGGCCGCGAACCCCATCACCGTGCAAACATGGCCGGCCGCGAGAAAGCCCTGCACCCGGTTCAACGGCGCACCCAGCAGGGCTTCCATCGCCGGCGGCACGAGCACCTGGGAAACCAGCAGCGAGAAGTTCTTGAGTCCCTCCTGGCGGGCCTGGAAAACCGCCATCGCGTTGGCGGGCGCGGTGGTTTCAAAGCCGATCGCGAAGAAGACCACCTGTCGATCGGGTCGGGTGCGCGCGATCTTCACGGCGTCCAGCGGCGAATACACGATGCGCACGTCGCCGCCGGCGGCTTTCACGGCGAGCAGATCCTGCCGGCTGCCGGGCACGCGGAGCATGTCGCCAAAGGAACAGAACGTCACGCCCGGCCGGGACGCGATCGCGATGGCCTTGTCGATCAATTCCAGCGGCGTCACACAGACCGGGCAACCGGGGCCGTGGACGAGCGTAACCGTCGGCGGCAACAAACTGTCGATGCCGTATTTCACGATCGCGTGGGTCTGGCCGCCGCAGATTTCCATGATCGTCCACGGCCGGGTGACCAACCGGGCGATGCGCTGGGCGCAATCCTCGGCGAGCTTCGCGTCGCGGTATTCATCCACGAACTTCATCTCGGTTGACCTACCGTCGCGAACGGCCGCCATAGCGTCAAGCGTGGTCGCCGGAACGGGAGACGTTCGGAATGGCCCCTGGATGGACCGTGGAATTCCCTCCACCAGCCCTCTGTGGCGGGGTGGGTGGGCAGGCTCGTGAACGGCGTTTTCCCGGCTCAGCCGTGGCCCGTCCCGCCGCGTGGACGGCACCCCCGCGAAAGCATGCCAGGTTACCGGCGGCGCGACGGGAACTCCCAGTTGCTTTGAAGGCCGAGCGCATTCGACGCGTCGAACCGGGGTCAACTTAGCCATGTACAGCGATTCATCGGCCGAACTTCGCTTGCCTGCCAGGCACGGGAGGCAGGCCGTCGGCGCGTGGCTTTCGGACCAAAACCTCGCCGCTCCGGCGGGGACATCTCCGCTCCCAAAATGAAACAGCAAGCACCGTCCTCCTCACTGAAATTCAATCGCCGCCGTTTTCTGGGCGGCAGTGCCGCCGCCGCCGCGACGTTCATGGTCGTACCGAGCTATGTGCTCGGATTGCAGGGCCAGACCTCGCCGAACAACAAGCTGAACATCGCCGGCATCGGCATCGGCGGCCAGGGCGGCTCCGATCTGGCCAGCATCGACAAGGAAAGCCCCGGCGAGAACATCGTGGCCCTGGCGGACGTGGACTGGAGCCATGCGGCGCACACCTTCAAGCGCTACCCGAAGGCCAAAACGTTCAAGGATTACCGGAAGATGCTGGATGAGGTGAAGGAGATCGATGCGGTCGTGATCGGCACGCCGGATCATATCCATGCCTTCGCCTCGATGGCCGCCATCACACGGGGCAAGCACACCTACTGCGAAAAGCCGTTGACGCACTCGGTCTGGGAGGCCCGTCAGGTCGCGCTGGCAGCCCGCAAGGCGAAGGTGGCCACGCAAATGGGAAATCAAGGCGCCGGTTCGGACGACACGCGCCGGTTGTGCGAGATCGTCTGGTCGGGCGCCATCGGTCCGGTCCACGAGGCGCACATCTGGACGGATCGCCCCTCGCAAGGCCTGTTCAACGAATACTGGCCACAAGGCGTCGGCCGCCCGAAAGACACCCCGCCCGTCCCCGCTTCGTTGGACTGGGACCTCTGGCTGGGCCCGGCTCCGGAGCGGCCGTACAATCCAGCCTACCTGCCGTTCAAATGGCGTGGATGGTGGGACTTCGGCACCGGTGCGCTCGGCGACATCGGGTGTCACGCCTTCGACCCCGTCGTCCGCGCCTTGAAGCTGGGCCCCCCGTTGTCGGTTCAGGCCAGTTCCTCGCGCGTGAACGAGGAGACCTACCCGCTGGCTTCGATGGTGACTTACGAATTTGGTGCCAGAGGCAAGGAGATCCAAGCGATCAACTCGCACGTCAGGGGTCTTTCGGGTCCGGGCGCCGGCGAGATCGCGATGCCGGCGGTCAAGTACGTCTGGTACGACGGCGGGTTGCGACCGCCCCGGCCGGCCGGCCTGCCGGATGGCGAAATGATGGGCGACAATGGGCGGCTGTTGGTGGGTGAAAAGGGGTTCATTCTCGGCAGCACGATCTACCCCGCTTCGTTGCGCAAGGAAGTGGGCGAGATCGCTCGCTCGATTCCGCGGGTGGACGGCCACTACAAAGACTGGATCGTCGCCTGCAAGGGCGAGCGGGTGGCCGGTTCGAACTTCGATTGGGCGGGCCCGCTGGCCGAGTCCGTGCTGCTCGGCAATGTGGCGCTGCGCGTGCAAGTTCGGGAGTTGCTGACCCGGAAAAAGCTCCAGTGGGATCCGGTCAACATGAAGTTCCCCAACCTGCCCGATGCGGAGGAGTTCCTGCACCGGAAATACCGCGACGGCTGGTCGCTCGTCTGACCAGGTACCTTCGGACCACACAGGTACCTTCGGACCACAACTGAATTGCGAGAGCGAAACGGGGAGCGCACCCACGCCGGGCGCGCTCCCCTAATGCTTCGTTTCGGCTGAGCGGGCTCAGCGCCGGAAAAGCGGCAAAAGCAAACGGGGCGGCTGCAACCAGATGGTGGTCAGCCGCCCCGTCGCATTGGAAAAAAGAACCGGGTCCCGACCCTGAGGAAGGATCTAGGACCCGGGGAGTTTTCAGAGTACAACTGTAGGACTACGGGGATGTTCCGCCACCAACCGGTACTTAGCCAGCGACGGAAAGTAATTGGGCACTCAAAGAACAGTTTCGATCCGAACTTGCCCGAAAGCCGTTTCGTAATCCGCGCGTATAGAAGCAGTCGAACAACGGCGTGTCAAGCGGCAACCGACACTTTTTTTGGAGACGGGGCGGACTGATCGCGCCTTTCCTTCGCTTGCGGGTCAGCGCGTGTCGGGGTTGCGCCGGTCGCGTTCCGCCTCGGCGGTGCGTTTCAGGTCGGCGTATAGCGCGCGCGTCTGGCCCACGCGTTCGAGCAACGCGTCGCCTTGCCGGGCGAGCAACTTGCGGTAACGGTCGGATTCCAGCTTGCCCTCCGCGTCCAGCCGCCGCGCCTCGGCGACGATGCCTTCGATTTCCTTCAAGCTCGCCTCCCGCCTGGCGATGAGGTCAGCGAGCGCGTCATACTTCCAAAACCGCAGCCCCTCGCGGATGACATAGACCGGCGTGGTGTGGGCGGTGGTGCCATCCCCGGCCCGCGCGCGAGCGGCGATCCAGAAGCCGTCCGCCGCATCCACGGTGAAGTCCAGCACCGCCTCAGGCTTCTTCGGGTCCGGCGACTCTGCCGCGCGGATGACCTCGCCGTGCCGGACGATTTCCAGCTTCACCGGCGCCATGCGTTGCGGGTCACCCCAGGCGCGGGCACGCACGCGGAGTTGGCGGTTGGATTTCACCACCAGTTCGTCGCCTGGCAGGGCGTCGTTCACGCGGAATTCGAGCATTGGTCCGCTGGTCGTGAACGTGCGCCCGCGGCCAAAGGCGGCGAACCAGTTGTCCGCGGTCAACGGCTGGTCACCGAGGAAGGCGTAGGCGCGAACCTCGCCGACGGTGCCGCCCCACGGCACGTCCGAGCCCGCGCTGGCCGTCAGTTTGCAGCCGAGGTTCAGGAATTCGTAATAGAGGTCGGTGCCGAGGTGGTTGAATTGGAGGATCTCGACGAAGTCCACCTTCGCCCGCGGCACGTTCAGGCTCATGTCCCGGTGGACGTGGAACATGCCGGAGTTGACGTGGGCATAGCCGGTGAGCCCGCCCTGCGCATGGACCGCGTCGAACACGGTGTCGTACAGGAAATAACGTTCCGGGTCGCGGACCATCGCGGTGATGTTCATCGCGAGCGTGTGGCCGATCTGGTCGTGCGTGCGCGGACACTCCTGGCCGGGCGACAGCACATACTCGCCGTCCACCACGCGGTATGCCGGGCCAAAGCCGCGTTGCTCGAAGTAGGTGCGGTAGATGTCGCCCATCTTGACGATGTTCGCGAGATGCACGTCCTCGGCCTGGATCCAGGCCATCACGTTGCGGGCGTCGTCGTCGCTGAGGATGCGGGTGTGGACGTGGTCGTCGCCGGACCACCAGCCCAGCTTGCGCAGGTCGGTCCAGCGTTTCGGCCGCAAGGTGCGCTCGACGGTTTCGCCGGACCTGATGGTCACGTCCTCGAACAAGGCCTCGTGTTCGACGCCGCGGCGCACGCCGATTTGCCACGCGCCCGGCGCGAGCGCCATGTCGAACGGACCGGGCGAACACCAGAAATGCACGCCCAGCGGGCCGGGCAGATTTGCCGCGCGCACGCCGGTCGCCGCGCCCTGGCTGTCGAATTGCGGCGCGAACTCGATGCCGTTCGCGGGCCGGCGCTGCAAGCCGTCGGTGCGCCACATCAAACGGACCATCGCGGGCGTGGGCTGGCCGGTGTCATCCGAAAGCACCGTGAGTCTCAGGCGGCCGGGGGGCGGCGTGGTGACGTCCAGCGAGACTGGCAACGCCGGTTGACCGGGACGGTTGAACTGGAGTTGCAGCGTGGTG
Source organism: uncultured bacterium (assembly GCA_963735925.1). Classification (GTDB taxonomy): domain Bacteria; phylum Verrucomicrobiota; class Verrucomicrobiia; order Limisphaerales; family J093; genus DSVZ01. Next base: position 362,611 of record CAVTMT010000010.1, on the reverse strand, counting down.
CGCCCGAACGGCAGATGTTCGAGGCCGGCGACCGCGTAGGTCGTGCCGCCGGCGGCGACATCGAAAGTCACGCGGCTCGACTCGCCGCGTGGCTGCGAAAGGTCCGCCAAGGTGGTGCTGAAACCCGGGCTGCCGTCGCCCGCCAAAACTTCGATCAACAACGCGCCGGTGTCGCCCGGCAGCTCGACCGGCCCGGCGGGCGTCAAGGTCGGCCGCGCCGCGGTGAGGTCCAGCCGGAGCAAGCGCGGACACTGCTTCACCATCTCGAGCAACCGGTCCGCCGCCCTCGCGCCGCGTGTCGCCGCGGCTTCCCGGCTGGCGTCATCGCGAGCGTCGCGGCTTTGCTGGTTGGCCTCGCGCAACTCGCGGTTGAGCGACTCCAGTTCCGCGCGGTTCGCCTCGCCGAACAGGTACCAGTGGTTGTGCGCCAGCCGGCCCGCGCAGTCGAGGATCCCGGGTGGGAACGACGGCGGGGCGGCGGCGGCGAGACGCGGCGCCAAGCCCAGCAAAGCGATGACGAGCGCGGTCTTGAGCCGTCGGTTTGATGTGGTCATGGGGAGGTCAGGTCGTGGGCTTGCGGGATCAGGGTTTCGGGGCGGGGGCGGCAGCAGGTTCGTCGGTGAACGCATGCGGCGGTGCCAGGACGCGCGCCTTGAACGACCGCGCTTCGCCGTCGCGAGCCGGCGGGAAAACCGGATCGGCCAGCGACGCAGCTTCGAGGCGGCACTCGTCCTTGCCCCGGACCTGGATGGCGCCCAACGCGCGCACGGCGGGCCAGAGGCGATCCTCGACGACGATTTCCGCGCCCGTGGCCAGCTTGGCCGGTGTGGATCCAAACAGGTGCAGCGTTAGTTGGTGATGGCCGGGGCCGACCCGGTCGTTGTCGAGCAGGTCAAGGTCAGGCGCGTACAACTCGGCGAGCGCCACCGAGGTGTCACCGATGCGGAGCCGCACCAGCGGGGTCAGCCCGGGCGCCAGCGCTTTCCGGTAAGCCCCGGTTTCGGCGAGGCTGAGGCGACCGTCGCCGTTCGTGTCCATGTGCTCGCGCTCGTGCTCGGAGCCCTCCTCGAAGAAGGTGAGTTGCACCGTAACGTCCACGTTCCGCGCGCCCACCACGACTTCGACACGGTGCTGAATGTACCCGGCGAAGAAATCGTGGGCCGCGACCGTGCCGGTTCCGGCGAGGACCGAGGCCATCGCCCAAAGGACTCGCGCGTCGGCGAACCACGGCAGCCGTGGCGATGGAGGTTCGGGCTTGGGCATGACCGGAGCCTTGTAACCTCGAACGCGGCCCAAAGCAAGCCGGGCCGCGGCGAAGGCGCCGACTCCTTTGCCGCGCAACCAAGCCGGCACAGCACAGCGCGAACGGCGGCTTTATGCCATGATCGCGTCGGCGACTTCCTTCGCCTTCGCAGCGCCGAAGAGCCGCCGTACCAGCGCCAGGCCGAACTCCACGGCCGTGCCGGCACCGCGCGAGGTGATGATGCCGCCGTCTTCAATCACGCGTTCGCCGGCGAGCGCCAACGGTAATTCCTCGCTTACCGAGAAGTGCGCGGTGTAGCGTTTGCCGGACAGTAAGCCGGCGTCAGCCAGGACGGTCGGCGCGGCGCAAATGGCGGCGACCGGTTTGCCGGCGTCTGCGAAGGTCCTGGCAAGCTTGGCCGCGCGGCCATCCACGCGCAGGACCTTCACGCCCGGTCCGCCGGGCAGCAGCAACAAGTCGAATTCCTCCGTCACCAAGTCCGCCAGGGCGGCATCGGCCCGCACGCTCACGTTGCAGCGGCCGGCGACGAGTTTCTCGCCCGTCACCGCGGCCAGCACGACCTCCGCGCCGGCCCGCCGAAGCAAGTCAACCGGCGCGATCATCTCGATTTCCTCGAAGCCGGGGGCCAGCAGACACAGGACACGTTTCTTCATGGCGCAACGGTAAGCGCGTTCGGCGGTCCGGCCAAGTGCCCGCACTGTCACTCCGGTATTTGGTCAACCCGCGCCTTGACGGCTTTGAGCATCTGCTCCCAGTAGGGCTTGAGGAACGGCGGGTCGTTCAGGCTGTCGAGGGCGTAGCTGCGGTCGGCGCGCTCGAGGTCCAGGACGGCGGTGATCATCTCCTCCTGGTACCAGCCGGCCTCGGCCAGCGGCATGCCGTTCGGCTCGCGGATGAACGACTGACCGCTCGAAGTCTGCCGGCCGTCAGGCGGCTGGCCGACCGTGTTGGCGACGCAGTGAAAGATGCGGCTGTTCGGACCGACCGGTTGTTGCGCGCGGCCGGAAGTGCGTTTCCAGATCACGGCCTCGACCTCGTCCGAACTGCACGACGGGTGAAACAGGATTTGCGCGCCGAGCATCGCGGGCAGGCGATAAACCTCCGGGTGCCGGCCATCGCGACAGATCGCGAGCGTGCAGCGGATGCCATCGATCTCGAAGAGCGAGAGCTTGTCGCCTCCGCGGCAGTACTTCTTTTCGTCCCGCCCGGCCAGGTGGACCTTCGCGTACTCGTGGACGATCTCGCCGCGCGGCGAAATCACGTGCGCCAGGTTCAAGAAGCGGTCAGCCGTCGGGCGCAGCGAGCCGGCGATGACCCAGAGGCCTGCGTCGGCTGCGGCTTGGCAGGTGCGGTCCAGCGCGGCCTGGATGTCGCGCGGGGCCAGCTTGAGCACGTCGGGCAGGTAATAGCCCGTGAGGCTCGTTTCCGGGAACAGCACCACGCGGCTGCCTTCTTCGGCGGCGAGGCGGATGTAATGCAGCGTGCGTTCGAGGTTCCGGGCGAGCGGCCGGGCCCAGTGGAGTTGGACGCAGGAAACCTGGAGCGTCTTGGGTGCGGACATGGTGGGAATCTTGCCGGACCTAGCTCGCACAGCGAAGGCAAAACTCCGTGGGGCGTTGCTTTATGAGCTGGTGCTGGCTACGTTTTCGACCGTGACACTTCAGTTCAACGCCGTGATCGAACCTGGCGAGAAGTACCTTGTGGCGTTTTGTCCTGAGTTTCCCGAAGCAAACGGCCAGGGCCGGACGCGGGAAGAGGCGCTCCAGGACTTGGCAGCCTCCATCCGGAGTGTCCTCGAGTTTCGGTTGGCGGAGTCGTTGGCCCACGCATCCCCCCAGGCGGAGCGAACGGTCGTCCAAGTGGCGGCATGAAGCGGCGCGAGTTGATCCGCCACCTTGAAGCGAACGCCTGCTTCTGCGCCCGGGATACCGGCCCGCATTCGATCTGGAAGAACGCGAAGACGGGCGAAATCCAGGCCGTGCCACGGCAAGTCGAATTGGACCCGTTTCTGGTTCGGAAGCTCTGCCGGCGACTCGCGATCCCGGATCCTCCGTCGCGCTGAGGGCAGATTCTCAGCGCCTCCCCTGGCGCTTCAAAAACGCCACCAACTCGCCCGGTTTGTCGCTCTGCAGGCCGTCGGTGCCCAAGGCCACCATGCGCTGCCAGAACGCCTCGTTCTCCCAAGGCCCTTGAATGTCCGGCCAGACCTGGAACCCGGCGACCTGCGCCGCCCGGACGCTCTCCGCCGTGTAATCCCTCGCCGACCCGTCGAGGATTTCGATCGGGTACCGCGGCTTCAGTTCCTTCAGCGCCTCGCCCTTCAAATCCTCGGCCCGCGGACTCACCATCAGCGGCAGCTCCGGCGCCACCTTCCGCCACGCCGCCACGTTGGCCATGCCGTCATAGACCACCGTGTGGCCCAGCATGTCCGACTCGCGCAACAGGCGCACCGCGACTTCGCGATCGGCATTCTTGAAATCGAGATACAACCCGATCCGGCCGCGCATGACCTTCAGGGCATCGGCGAACCGCGGCACCGGTTCGGCCGCGAGGTTCGGGCGCTGCTTGTCGGTGAGGCGCAATTTCTCGATCTCGGCCCAGTTCAGCTCCGCCACCTTGCCGCGACCGTTCGTGGTACGGTCCACGCTCGAATCGTGCATCAGGAGGTGCTCGCCGTCCTGCGTGCGCCGCAGGTCCAGTTCCACGAAGTCGGCACCGGAGCGAATCGCGTTTTCGATGGCGGTCAGCGAGTTTTCGTGCGCCTGGGTGTGATCGGCGCGATGCGCAACCACGACCGGCCGGTGGGCCGCGGTCGGAATCTTCGCGCCCAGTACGGGCGGCAATCCGACCACAGCCAGAGTCGTGAGAAAGGTGCGGCGGTTCATAGACGGCACAGTGGCGACCAACCCGGCGGCTGAACAGCGATTTGTGCGGGATGGCGGCAATTGCGCTCGCCGGGAATCGCGCCCGCCCTAAACTCACGGCATGAAGCCGCCGTTCGCCTTCTCGCGAAGCCCGCTCCGATTCGCAGACTGCCGGTTCGCGTCGCTCGCCCTCTTCCTGGCCACAGTCCTGGGCCGGACGGCCGCGCCAATGCCCGTCGATCAGTCCCGATCCACCACCGCCCGGCAACTCGCCAAGCCGGTGCTCGCTGCGCGTCTGCTCGACGACATGGAGTCGCCCGCACCCTGGACGGTCTTCGGCGTGGGCCAGATGAGCTTCACCACCAATCGCGCCCGCGACGGCGCGCACTCGCTCCGCCTCACTTCGCCGACCACGACCGAGAAGCCGCCGCCGGTCCAGGGCCGGCCGTTCGGCGAAACCGGCGTGCGCCGGAACTTCGCCGACGAAGACTGGAGCGGTTTCAACCGCGTGTCCGTTTGGGTGTACCCGGACCTGCCGGGCTTTCACGTGGTGTCGCTCCTGACCAAGCTGCAGAGCGAAGGCACGCAGGGCCGGAGCTACACCGACGGCGGACTGAATTTCGTGCTCGTGACGAACCGGGTCTGGAATCACGTCGTATGGGAAATCGCCCACCTCGATCGCCGCCACGTCAGCGGACTGGACCTGATCTACCGCCTGCAAGGCAACGAGCCGGGCGCGACCAATCGCGTGGGCTTCGATTTCGATCAACTCGAACTCCAGCGCGTGGAGCCGGATTATTTCCAAGGTTGGGCGGTGGCGCCGGGCCGGATCGCCTACAACCACCTCGGCTACGCTGCCGGGGACGCGAAAGTCGCGTTCGCCTCGGGCCTCAACGCGGACGAAGCCGAGGTGGTGAACGCCACCAACGGCGAGCGAATCCGCAGCGTCCCGGTGCGGAAAGTCACCGCCGCCCTCGGCGAATTCGCGATCCTGGATTTCAGCGATCTGCAGACACCCGGCAGTTTCCGGTTGCGCGCCGGCGACGTGACCACGCCGCCGTTCGCCATCGGAGGAGACCCGTGGCGGCAAACCATCGAGGCGGAGTTGAACTTCTTCTTCTGCGAGCGATGCGGCTGCGAAGTGCCCGGCATCCACGGCGTCTGCCACCAGGATTGGCAGGTCAAACACGGCGACCGCCGGCTGCCCATCAACGGCGGCTGGCACGACGCCGGCGATCTCTCGCAAGGCCTGGTCAACACCAGCGAGGCCGCGTGGTCGATGCTTCGGTTGGCGGAGGCAGTGCAACCTCGCGAGTCGGAACTCGCCGACCGCCTCCGGGCCGAGGCCCGCTGGGGCGTCGAGTGGCTGCTCAAGACGCGCTTCGGCGACGGCTACCGCGTCACCTGGGCCACGATGGATTTCTGGACCGACGGCGTGCCCGGCAACCAGGACGACGTGGTGGTGGACGCGCATGATTCGCCGTTCGAGAACTTCCTCGCCGCCGCGACCGCGGCCGCCGCCGCGCGGGCGTTCGCGGATTCGGACAAGCCTTTCTCCGACCGCTGTCTGAACGCCGCTGAGGCGGACTTCGGCTTTGCGCTCGCGCAACTGCGTGAACCGAACGTCGAAGTGGCCAGCGCGGGCGTGCAAGCCGGCAGCGAACTGTTTCGCGCGACCCAGCGACGCGACTTCGCCGACAAGGCGGTGGAACTGGCGGACGTATTGCTCTCGTCACAAGAGCGCCACAGGCAGACGAATTGGTCATTGCCGCTGGCCGGCTTCTTCCATCGCTCGCCGCGCCAGGACGCGCCATCGCACTACAGCCATCGCAGCCACGAACAGGCGCCGGTGGTGGCGCTCGCCGACTTGTGCGAACTCCTGCCCGACCACCCGAAGTGGATCGAGTGGTACGCCGCCGTCGCGCTTTACGCGGAGTACCTGCGTGCCACCGCCGAAGTGACGGCGCCGTACCACCTGCTGCCGGCCGGCATCTGGCGCACAGACCAGGGCGCCGGTTGGGAACGTGCGCAGGCGCGGCAAGGCATCCGGCTCGACGACCGGCATTACCTGCGGCGCTTCCCGTGCTGGCCGGACTTCCGCGGTAATGAAGGCGTGCTTCTTTCCGAGGCCAAAGCGTTGTCCGTGGCGGCGCAGTTGCGTGGCGACCCCACGCTGCGCTCGCTCGCCGAGGAACAATTGCATTGGACGCTGGGCCGAAATCCGTTTGGCGAGAGCCTCATGTACGGCGTCGGCCACGACTACGCGCCGCAATACACGGCGATGAGCGGCGACATGGTTGGGTCGCTGCCGGTGGGCATCCAGACGCGCGGCGAGACGGACGTGCCGTACTGGCCGACGGCGAATTGCTACAACTACGCCGAGGTCTGGGTCCATCCCGCGAGCCGGTGGCTGGCGATTCTGGCGGACCTGGCCGAGCCGGCGGTGCAGCCCACAAAGATCGGTTGGCAACTCGCCGCCAACGCCGCAACCGCCGACGAGGTGGAGGTTACGGTGGAATCCGACGGCACTGCGGCGTGCCGGCTCGAGCTGCGGGCCTTCAACCTCGAGTTGCCGGAAGGCAAGCAGCGCCTCGCCTTCACGGCCGGCACCTCCGCCACGGCTCGTTTTCAAGCGAAGCGCATCGAAGGCGGCGTGCCGTGGGTGTTGGTCGCGCGCGCGCCTGGCACCGCGGACCAACAGCGCGAGGTCTATGGGCGCTGAAGCGAGGGTTTGATTCTCTTTGATATGACACCGGCATCCCTGAGCTCCTGCTCCCGTCGTCGTTGGCTGGCGGCCCTGTCCGGCGCGGCGCTCGCGATGCCGCTGGCGGACGCCGCGAGATCTCTCCACCGCCCGACGCCGGGATTACCACGTCTGCCTCGCACCCCCGATCGTCGAACGCGAACCGGAGTTGCTCGACCTCGTGCGTGCCGCCGGCGTGGAGACCGTGTGGCTGGCGGGCTTTTTCTATGGCTTCCGGCCGTACCCACCGGAGCAAATCCGCCAGGCGCAACAGCTCGCCGCCCGGGCCGGGCTGCGCACCGGGCTCATCACCGTGCCCCTCGGGCATCCGGGTGACTCCTTGGGCTCGCGCGACGGGAACTTCCCGCTCACACCGCCGGTGCACTGGCGGTTGGGCGAACGACGCGATGGGAAGCAGTTCGCCGGCACCTCGCTGCACGCGCCCGCCACGGAGGAAAACGCGGCCGCCTTGCGCGACCTCCGGCGCTTCGGTTTTCGCAGTGCATTTGTGGACGACGATTTCCGTCTGGCCCGTGGCCCGGGCGAGATCGGCGGCTGCTTTTGCGCGGAGCACCGCGCGGAGTTTCTGCGCACGCACGATTTCGGCGGCACCCGCTGGGGAGAGTTGCTCGAGGACGTGCGCGAACGTCGATTCACCAAGCTGCTGCGCGCGTGGGTGGACTGGAACTGCGACCAGCTCACGGCTTCTTTTCGCGCGCAGCAACGCGCCTTCGGAGGCCGCCTCGGCAACATGATCATGTACCTGGGGGCGGAGAAGGCCGGCATCCGGCTCCGCGACTATCACCGAGTCCCCGTGCGGGTGGGCGAATTGATGTTCGACGATGCATCGTTCGGCCGCGTCAAAGGCAAGACGGACGAGTTGTTCAGCGTGCTCTTCCATCGCCGTTTCGTTCCCCCCGACCGCGCCTTCAGTGAGACCACGGCCTACCCGGCGGACCACCTCGCCGCCGCCCATCTGGCTGCCAAGCTGACCGTCTCCACCATCGCGGATGTGCGCCACACGATGTTCATGAGCGGCCTGACGCCGTTCCCGCGAGCGCACTGGGCCATCCTCGGCCCCGCCATGCGCGAACAGGCCCGCCGGCACGAACTCGTCGCGGGCCACCGGCTCCGCGGCCCCTTCAAACACGTGTGGGGCGAGGCGCAACGCTACGTGGGGGATGACCAACCGTTCAGTCTCTGGCTGGCGCTGGGGGTTCCGTTTGAAGTCGTGGAGGAGCCGGGGCGCGACGGCTGGACCTTCCTATCGGACTTCGATGCGCGGCAACTGCCGCCGTCGGGGTCAGTGGTGTCCGGTCAACGGGTTGGTCGCGAGCGACCCGTCGGGGGCGGGCAACCGCTCGAAGTCGTTCCCGAAACGCTCGACGCGTTGTTCGCCTTCAAGCAACGCCTGCGCGCTTCGCTGAAGCAGGTGCCGACGGTGGCGGAAGACACGCCGGTGGTGTGCGCGTGGTATCCCTCGGCGAAACGCGTGCTCCTGTGGAATCTGTTGCCGGAGCCTCGTCGGGTCACGCTCCGGTTCGGCGACCGTCAGCGAGCGGTCGGGCTCGGCCCACTGGGGAGCGAAGTGATGGACGATCTGTCGGTATGAAGCGGCGCCCGGGGTGATGCCATGAGTTGCCGACTTATGGCGCTGGAAAATATCGGGGGTTCCCTTCGCCCGGGGGCGTGTCGGCGGCCCGCGGCTGCGGTACCGCCAGCAAGGCGTTGGCGGCCGACCGTCTGCCGCGCCTGGTGTGCGCTGGAATGCTGCTGGCACTCCCAACCGGCTGCGGTACATTCCGCGCTGTGCACGGTTACCGGATCTGCCGACGTCGCCCCGCCGGTCAGGTACTTACCCCCGGTCCTTCCGACCGGCCGGGGAGGAACGGTTTCACCCTGATCGAGTTGCTGGTGGTGATCGCGATCATTGCGATCCTGGCGGGTTTCTTGTTGCCGGCCTTGAGCCGGGCCAAGGAGGAGGCGCGGAGCATTTCGTGTCGGAACAACCTGCACCAGCTCCAGCTTTGTTTTCACCTTTACGCCCTCGACAACCGGGATTACCTGCCGCCCAACAACTACGTTTACGATCTCAACACCCTGGGACCGGCGGGTGGTTTCAGCACCAACCTGACCTGGTGCCCCGGCAACCCGCAGGTGGACACCAACACGTTCAACGTGGAACACGGGCTGTTGTTTCCCTACAACCGATCGGTGGCGATCTACCGCTGCCCGTCGGACCGGGCAACCGTCGAGACCCCGGAAGGCCGCCGGCTCCGCCTGCCCCGCACCCGCAGTTACAGCATGAGCCAGTCGATCAACGGCGCCCCGATCGAAGAGATGCCCGGTGGCGGCGTCGGGCCGCCGGGCTTTGCGAAGGAGACGGCCATCGACCGCCCTTCGCCCGCGGAGTTGTTCGTGTTTATCGACGTGCACGAAGGCGACATCGTGGACTCGCTGTTCGGCATTCCGCCGGCGGGTTGGGACATGGATTACGCCTGGTGGGACGTGCCGGCCGATCGCCACCGACAGGGCTGCAGCCTTTCCTTTGCGGACGGCCACGTGGAACATTGGAGGTGGGCGGCGCCGAAGATCTTCTTCAATCCCGGTCAGAACGTCGCCAACGCCCAAGACCAAAAGGACCTGTACCGGCTGCAAGCCCGGGCCCGCGCCGAGTATCGCTTCTAAACCGCGGCGCGCGCGCCGATCGTCGCTGGGGCGAAGCCGGCCGATGATGCCTTGCTGCGAGTCTTCCAGCTCCTGGCGGCCTGTCCTGTAAATCCGGATCGACGCGGCTGCAATTAACCTTTGGCAGGGCGGCGGGGGTGTGCTAAGAAGCCCGTCCGCCTGTCGCAGGCGAACAAGCAATTCCGAGCAGGACAACCGTTTTATGTCGCAACATCGCAGTCTGCGCGCCGCCTCCACGCTGGGCGCCAAGCGTAACGTTTTGAAGCGCTTCGAGCGCATCGAGGTGTTGAAGAAACGCACCCAATGGAAGGCCGGCGACCGCGTGACCGGCCTCCGGAAGACCAAGGCGTAGCGCACGGGCCGGGCCGGGCCGCGTCGTCCGCGTCCGGGTTGCCCGCTGCCGGCTCTCGCTTGCCTGCCTCCCACGGGCCTATCCGTTTGATGGTTCGGCTGCAAAAACTCATCGCCGAGGCGGGCCTCGCTTCGCGCCGGGCCGCCGAGAAGTTGATCCTGGCGGGCCGGGTCTGGGTCAACGGCGCGCCCGTTCGCGAACTCGGCGCCAAGGTGGATCCGGCGGCGGACCATGTGACCGTGGACGGGCAGTCCGTCCGCCCGCGACGGCGCCTGACGGTGGCATTGAACAAACCGCGCGGCTACGTCTGCTCGCGCGCCAAACAGACCCCCAGGCAGAAAACCGTGGGCGACCTGTTGCCCGCGCAGTGGCAGGACTTGTACCCGGTGGGCCGGCTGGATCGCGACAGCGAAGGCCTGCTGCTGCTCACCAACGACGGCGATTTCTGCCTGCACCTCACCCATCCCCGGTACGGCATCGTCAAACACTACGTCGCCACCGTCGCGGGCAAGGTGGACCCGTCGGTGCTGACGCGCTTGCGGGCGGGTGTTCGCGACGGGGGTGAAGATCTGCGCGCGCAGCGGGCGCGCGTCCTGTCCGCCAACGCCTCGCACAGCGTCGTCCACCTCGAGTTGACCGAAGGCAAGCAGCATGAGGTGCGGCGGCTCTTTGCGGCCCTGGGTTTCGAGGTCGAGCGCCTGCAACGCACCCAGGTCGGGCCGCTCAAGCTGGGCGAGTTGCGCTCGGGGCACTGGCGGGTGCTGACGGATTCGGAAATGGCCGCGCTGCGCCGCGCCCCGGCTGGGGAAGTTGACAGCGCGGCGGGCCGGGCTTCTACTCCCCCAAAACCATGAATCGCCTACTCCGTTTCGTTGGCGCCGGCGTTCTGGTCGCCGCTGTCGCGGTCGCGAACGTCTGGGCGCAGACCTCCGCCGTGGTGAACGGCGATCACCTCAACGTGCGCAGCCGGCCGTCCTTGTCCGGCGAGGTCGTCACCCAACTGGCCCGCGGACAAGTTGTGGCCGTGCTGGATGAAGGCGTGCGCCCGGCCGGCTCGACCAACGCCTTTGGCGAGTGGGTGCGCATTGCGCTGCCCCCCACGGTGTCCGTGTGGATCGCGGCCGAGTTCGTGGATACCACGGCGAACACCATCAAAGCCAAACGCCTCAATGTGCGGGCCGGTCCCGGTGAAGCCTACGGCGTGCTCGGCACGTTGAGCGAGGGAACCGCCGTCCGCAAGATAGGGGAGAACAAAACGTGGTGGGAGATCGAGACTCCGGCCGGCCTGTCGGCCTTCGTTGCCGGCGAGTACCTCCAGAAAGCGGTTGCGCCGCCGGCCAGCCCTGCCCCCGCCCCGGAACCACTCGCCGCGACGCCGATTCCCGGGCCAACCAACAGCGTGCCTTCCCAAGCGGAATCAACCAACGCCTCGGTTCAGCCGGCGCCCCCCCAGCCTGAGCCCACTGCCTCCGCCCCAGTCGCCGCCGAGACCACGGCCAAACGTTCCACCGAAACGCCCGCGGTAATCCCCGTGGCAACCGCTGCGCCGGCCGAAGGCAAGGCAGCCCAGCCCGTACCCACCGTCGCGCCGCCGCCCAACGAGAAGCCGGGCGAAGCCGCGACCGCTTCCGCCGTGGAGCAGGCGGCCACCGGGTCAGCGCCTCAGCCTTCCGGGGAGACGACAACCAGCGTAGCTCCGCCGCTGCCGGAGTCGGCGACGCCCAAGCCCATCACCCCCGCGCCCGCCGCGGCCACGCCAAACGCGACGGACATTACCGTCGCGCCGCCGCCGGTCGCACTGGCGCCGACCGAGCAGTCCACGAATGGTTCTGCCGAGGTGGTCAGCGCGCCTTTGCCCACCGAGACCAAGCCGACCGTTGCACCCGAGTCAGCCCCCGCTCCGGCCGCTCCCACGCCCGCCGAGGCCGCGCCGACGCCGGCGGCGACCGAAGCGAGCCCGCCCGCGGAGTCGGATCAACCGCCCGCCAAGCGCATCGTTCGCCGCGAAGGCACCGTGCGCGCCACCCTCAGTTTCCAGGCGCCGACCCCGTTCGAGCTCCGCGCCCCCGACACCGGCGCGACGATGGATTACCTGCTGCCGGCATCCACGAACATCACCATCAAGCCATTCTGGGGCGCCCGCGTGATCGTGAGCGGCCAGGAGGCGATCGACAGTCGTTGGCCCAAGACGCCGGTGATCAAGGTCGAGACGATCGAACTGGCACCGTGAGCACGCCGGCGAACTTGATCGACGGTCGCGCCATCGCCGAGACCATCCATCGCGAAACCGCCGACCGTCTGGCGGCCTTGCGGGCGCGTGGCGTTCAACCCGGCCTCGCCTTCGTCCGCGTGGGCGAAGACCCCGCCTCGCAGGTCTATGTGGGCATGAAGGAGCGCATGAGCGCCCGGTTGGGCATCGCCTCGCGAACCCACGTCCTGCCCGCCGCGACGACCGAGACCGATTTGCTCGCGCTCCTCGCCACGTTGAACGCGGACGCGGCCGTGCACGGGATCCTCGTGCAAGCGCCGCTGCCGAAAACCATCGACCAGGCGCGGGTCTATGCGAGCGTTGCGCCGGCCAAGGACGTGGACGGTTTCCACCCGGTGAACGTGGGCAAGCTCATGTTGGGAGACACCACGGGCTTCGTGCCGTGCACCCCGGCGGGCGTTCACGAACTGCTGATCCGCTCCGGCACGGCCATCGCCGGGGCCGAGGTGGTGGTGCTGGGGCGCGGCAACATCGTGGGCAAGCCGATGGTCGCGATCCTGATTCAAAAAGCGCGCCACGCCGACGCCACCGTGACCGTCTGCCACTCGCGCAGTCAGGACATTGCCGGCCACTGCCGGCGCGCGGACATCCTGATCGCCGCGTTGGGCGTGGCGGAGTTCGTGAAGGCGGAAATGGTGAAGCCCGGCGCCACGGTGATCGACGTGGGGGTGAACCGCGTGGCCGACGCCGCGGCCAGGAACGGTTATCGCCTGGTCGGCGACGTGGATTTTGCAGGGGTGCAGGCCCGCGCCGGCAAAATCACGCCGAATCCCGGCGGGGTCGGGCCGATGACGATTGCGATGCTCATGCGCAATACGGTGCGCGCCGCCGAGCTGGCCATCGGCTGAGGCACCGCCGCTTACGGCAGGCTGGTCGCGCCCATCAAGTAGCGGTCGCACTCGCGCGCCGCGCCGCGTCCCTCATTGAACGCCCAGACCACCAGGCTCTGTCCGCGCCGGCAATCGCCCGCGGCGAACACGCCTTTGACGTTGGTGGTATAGCGGCCGTGGTCGGCCTTGGCGTTGGTGCGCGCGTCGCGCTCGACGCGGAGCTGTTCCAGGAGCGGCTGTTCGGGTCCCAGGAAACCCATCGCCAACAACGCAAGTTGCGCCGGTCGCTCCTTCTCGGTGCCCGCCACTTCCCTGGGCAGGAAACGGCCCTGGGCGTCCTTCTCCCACCGGACCTCGACCGTCACCGCGGCCTTGAGCCGGCCGTCGGCGTCGCCGAGGAACTGCTTCACGGTCGTGAGATAGACGCGCGGGTCCGCGCCGTACAGCGCCGCGGCTTCTTCCTGGCCGTAATCCATGCGGTACACCTTGGGCCATTCCGGCCACGGATTGTCGGCCGCGCGTTCCGCGGGCGGCTGGGGCAGGATTTCGATCTGCGCCAGGCTGCGGCAACCCTGCCGGAGGGCGGTGCCGCAGCAGTCGGTGCCGGTGTCGCCGCCGCCGATGACGAGCACATCCCGGCCGGCGGCATCGATGAACCGGCCGTTGCGCTTCGCGTCGAGCAGGCTGCGGGTGTTCGCGGTCAGGTATTCCATCGCGAAATGCACGCCGCCCAGTTCGCGGCCCGGCACGGTCAAATCGCGAGGCCGCGTCGCGCCGGTGCAGAGGACCACCGCGTCGAATTCCACCAGCAGTCGTTTGGCGGGGTAGTTCACGCCCACTTCGGTCCGGGTGACGAACTCGATGCCTTCCCGGGCCAGCAAATCCACCCGCCGCTGGACCACCTGCTTGTCCAGCTTCATGTTCGGAATGCCGTACATGAGCAGGCCTCCGACGCGATCTTCGCGCTCGAAGACGGTGACGCTGTGGCCGGCCTTGTTGAGCTGGGCGGCGGCGGACAGTCCGGCCGGGCCGGAACCGATGACGGCGACGCGTTTGCCGGTGCGGACCTCCGGCGGTTCGGCGTTCACCCAGCCTTCGGCCCAGGCCTTGTCAATGATCGTGCACTCGATCGACTTGATGGTGACGGGCGCGGCGACCAGGCCGGCGTTGCAGGAGCCTTCGCAAGGCGCCGGACAAACGCGGCCGGTGAACTCGGGGAAATTGTTCGTCTTGTGCAGCCGCTCGATGGCTTCGCGCCACAGGCCGCGGTAAACCAGGTCGTTCCACTCCGGGATGAGGTTGTTGATCGGACAACCGGAGGCCATGCCGCTGAGCAGACGGCCGGTGTGGCAGAAGGGCGTGCCGCAATCCATGCAACGGGCCGCCTGTTCGCGGAGTTTGGTCTCGTCGGCATGCGGGTGGAACTCGTTCCAGTCCTTGATCCGTTGGATGGCGTCGCGGTCGAGCGGCAGCTCGCGGGGGTAGTCGATGAAGCCGGTAGGTTTTCCCATGATTGAGAGCCAGTAAATCGCGGTCAGTCGTGCTTGCCGAGTCGTTCCCAAGCCGCGGGCGCGAGGCCCGCCGGGCGCAGCACCCGCTTCATCGGCGACCAGTCGCCGCCGTGCGGGTTCGGGATCGTGAGTGAGCGTTGTCCGTTGATCATCGTTGGGTGCCGTCGGCCGGCCTGCGGGCCGGACCAGCCGGCAGCGCGCAGTCGGGCCACCACGGCGCAAACTCGCTGGCGAATGTTCCGGTCAACGCCTCGTTTCGTCAACCGCCGCCCACGCGCGCCAGGTCGCGGGCGTTGGCCTCGAAGGCGGCCATCCAGGCCTCGTCGCCGCTCAGGCCTGAATCGGTCACCCGCTTCATCGCCTGGAGCACGCGCTTGTAATCCTTCGGCAGCACCTTGACGAACTTGGGCACGTAATCGTCCCACAAGACGAGCATCTTGAGCGCGCGGCGGCTGCGCGTGTACTCGGCGTGCTTCTGGATCAGCGCGCGGATCGACTCGATTTCGTCGCGGTCCTCGAGCTTCTCCAGGCCCACCATCTGGAGGTTGCAGCGCCGGGCGAAATCGCCCGCCTCGTCGAGCACGTAGGCGACGCCCCCGGACATGCCGGCGGCGAAATTGCGGCCCGTCGGACCCAGCACCACGACCCGGCCGCCGGTCATGTATTCGCAACCGTGATCGCCCACGGCTTCGACCACGGCGTCGAGGCCGCTGTTGCGAACGCAGAACCGTTCGCCGGCCATGCCGCGAATGAACGCCGCGCCGCTGGTGGCGCCGTAGAAGGCCACGTTGCCGACGATGATGTTGTCGCCCGGATCGAACGTGGAGCCCGCCGGCGGGTACACGATGATCCGCCCGCCCGACAGGCCTTTGCCCAGGTAATCGTTGGCGTCGCCTTCCAGGATGAACGTCATCCCCGGGGGCATGAACGCGCCGAAGCTCTGACCCGCCGAGCCTTTGAAATGGAGGCGGATGGTGTCCTCGGGCAGACCCGCCGGCCCATGGCGCCGCGTGATTTCGCTGCCGGTGATGGTGCCGGCGACGCGGTTGACGTTGCGGATCGGCAGTTCGGCGCGGACCCGCTCGCCGTGCTCGATGGCCGGCCGGCAAAGCTCGAGCAACCGGGTCTTGTCGAGGGAGTCCTTCAGCCCGTGATCCTGCGCCTGCTGGCAGTACCGGCCGA
The DNA here is from genome assembly GCA_963735925.1 of uncultured bacterium. Classification (GTDB taxonomy): domain Bacteria; phylum Verrucomicrobiota; class Verrucomicrobiia; order Limisphaerales; family J093; genus DSVZ01. The sequence goes on along the minus strand of CAVTMT010000010.1, from coordinate 346,908 downwards.
CGCCCTGGTCCGCCTCGGGCTGGTACAGAATGTTCGAGAAGTCCAGGCCGCGGGCCTTCCAGTGTGCGACCGCGCGCCGCGGTTCGAGGACCTCCGTGTGGCCGACCATTTCGTTGATGGTCCGGAAGCCCAGCCGCGCCATCCATTCACGCACTTCCTGGGCGATGAAGCGCATGAAGTTCACGACGTGCTCCGGTTTGCCCATGAAGTTTTTGCGGAGCTGGGGATTCTGCGTGGCCACGCCCACCGGGCAGGTGTTCAGGTGGCAGACCCGCATCATGATGCACCCCATCGCGACCAGCGGCGCGGTGGCGAAGCCGAATTCCTCCGCCCCGAGCAAGGTGGCGATGATCACGTCCCGGCCGGTCTTCAACTGGCCGTCCGCCTCGACCGCGATGCGACTGCGGAGATTGTTCAACACCAGCGTCTGGTGGGTTTCCGCCAGGCCGAGTTCCCACGGCAGGCCCGCGTGTTTGATGCTGGTCTGGGGCGACGCGCCGGTGCCGCCGTCGTGGCCGCTGATGAGCACCACGTCGGCGTGCGCCTTGGCCACGCCCGCGGCGATGGTGCCCACGCCGACCTCGGCCACCAGCTTCACGCTGATGCGGGCGTGTTCGTTGGCGTTCTTCAGGTCGTGGATCAGTTCGGCCAGGTCTTCGATCGAGTAAATGTCATGGTGGGGCGGCGGTGAAATCAGTCCCACGCCGGGCGTCGAGTGGCGCACCTTGGCGATCCACGGATACACCTTGGCGCCGGGCAACTGGCCGCCTTCGCCCGGCTTGGCGCCCTGGGCCATCTTGATCTGGAGTTCGCGCGCGTTGACCAGGTAATTGCTCGTCACGCCGAAGCGGCCGGAGGCCACCTGTTTGATCGCGCGAGTTCTTCGAGTCTCCGAGTTCGTTGCTCCAGGCATACCGCAGCGGGTCTTCCCCGCCTTCGCCGGTGTTGCTGCTGGCCGCCGATGCGGTTCATCGCGATCGCCAGCGTTTCGTGCGCCTCCTGGCTGATCGAGCCGTAGCTCATGGCGCCGGACTTGAAGCGCTTCATGATCGATTCGACCGGCTCGACCTCGTCGATCGGCACGGACGGTCGCGGCTTGAAATCGAGCAGGCCGCGCAAGGTGCACCAGCTGGTCCGCCTGCTCGTTCACGCTTCGGGCGTATTGCTGGTACAGCGCGTAACTGCCCAGCGCGGCACCGCCTGCTGCAGCTTGTGGATCGTGTCCGGGTTGAACAGGTGGAACTCGCCGTCCTCGCGCCACTGGTACTGGCCGCCCGGCGTCGAGCGCGTGCCCGTTCACCTGCCGATCGGGAAAGGCCTGGGCGTGCCGCGGTGATGGCCTCCTGGGCGATCACCTCCAGGCCCACGCCTTCGATGCGCGACGGCGTCCAGGTGAAATACTTGTCGATGACCGAGTGATGCAGACCGACGGCCTCGAAAATCTGCGCGCCGCGATAGCTCTGGATCGTCGAGATGCCCATCTTCGAGCAGACCTTGACCACGCCCTTGACGACCGCCTTGACGTAATTCTTGCACGCGGTCTTGTGGTCGATGTCCTTGAGCAGCCCCTGACGGATCATGTCGTCGAGGGTCTCGAAGGCGAGGTACGGGTTGATGGCGCTGCAGCCGTAGCCGATGAGCAGGGCGAAGTGATGCACCTCGCGCGGTTCGCCCGATTCGAGCACCAAGCCCACCCGCGTGCGCGTGCCGTTGCGGATCAGGTGGTGGTGCAATCCGGACACCGCCAGCAGCGCGGGCAGCGGCGCGTTCTCGGCGTCGATGCCGCGGTCGGACAGGATGAGGATGTTCACGCCTTCCTGGATCGCGCGGTCGGCCTTGGCATACAAGGCCGCCATCGCCTTCTCCAGGCCGATCGGGCCATCGGCCGGATTGAAGAGGATGGGCAGCGTGACCGACGGAAGTCGCCCTGGGCGACATGGCGCAGCTTCGCGAGTTCCTCGTTCGTGAGGATGGGCGTCTTGAGCTTGATGAGGTGGCAGCTTTCCGGGACGGGCCGCAGCAGATTCCGCTCGGAACCGATGCAGGTCTCCGTGGCCGTGACGATTTCCTCGCGGATGCAATCGATCGGCGGGTTGGTGACCTGGGCGAAGAGCTGCTTGAAATAGTTGTACAGCAGGACTGCGGCTGGTTCGAGAGCACGGCGAGGGGCGTGTCGTTGCCCATCGAGCCCACGGCCTCGACGCCGTCGCGCGCCATCGGCACGAGCAACAGGCGCAACTCCTCGAACGTGTAACCGAAGGCCTGCTGGCGTTGAAGGACGGTTTTGTGATCCGGTTCCGGCACGGAGGGCGGATCGGGCAGGTGCGCGAGCTCGACCTGGTGCTTGTTCAGCCATTGCCGGTACGGCTGGCCGGAGGCGATCTCGTGCTTGATCTCCTCGTCCGCAATGATGCGACCCTCCTGGGTGTCGATCAGGAACATGCGCCCCGGCTGCAGCCGGCCCTTGCTCAGCACGCGGTCCGGCGGGATGTCCAGCACGCCGACCTCGGAAGCCATCACCACCAGGTCGTCCTTGGTGACGTAATACCGCGAAGGCCGCAGGCCGTTGCGGTCCAGCACGGCACCGATCTGGATGCCGTCCGTGAATGCGATCGAGGCCGGGCCATCCCACGGTTCCATGAGACAGGAGTGGTACTCGTAGAACGCCCGCTTCGCATCGCTCATGCTCTCGTGGTTCTGCCACGGCTCCGGGATCATCATCATCACCGCGTGCGGCAACGAACGCCCGGCGAGGACCAGCAGTTCGAGACAGTTGTCGAACATGGCCGAGTCGCTGCCGTTGGTGTTGATGATCGGCAGGATCTGCCGGATGTCCTCGCCGAACAGGTCGGATTCGAACATCGCCTGACGGGCGTGCATCCAGTTGATGTTACCCCGCAGCGTGTTGATCTCGCCATTGTGGGCTACGTACCGATACGGATGCGCCCGCTCCCAGCTCGGAAACGTGTTCGTGCTGAAGCGGGAGTGGACCAGGGCGAGCGCGCTCTCGAGGTCCGCGTCGTTCAGGTCCGGATAGTATTGCGCCAACTGGTCGGGTGTGAGCATGCCTTTGTAACAAAGGGTCTTGTAGGACATGCTGGCGCTGTACCAGTAATGGCTGCCTTTGAGGCCCGAGTTGCGGATCTCGGTGACCGCGCGCTTGCGGATCACGTAGAGCTTGCGCTCGAACGCCATGTCGTCGGCCAGATTCGGGCTGCGCCGGATGAAGACCTGGCGCATGAACGGTTCGCTCGCCTTCGCGGAGTTGCCGATCATCGAGTTGTCCGTCGGTACCGTGCGCCAGCCGATCACTTCCTGCCCTTCCTCGGCGACAATCACCTCGAAGAGCCGCTCGCAGTTCCGACGCTGCGCCGGGTCGGGCGGCAGGAACAACATCCCGACGCCGTACTGACCCCGCGGCGGCAACTTGATGCCCGCGTGGCCCGTGGCCTTGCGGAGAAACTTGTCCGGCATCTGGATGAGCACCCCCGCGCCGTCGCCGGTATTGGCCTCCGAGCCGCAGGCGCCGCGATGCGTCAGGTTTTCGAGCACCTGCAGGCCCTGCCGGATGATTTCGTTCGACGCTTTGCCCTTGATGTTGACCACGAAGCCGACGCCACAGGCGTCATGCTCGAACCAAGGGTCGTACAAACCCTGCTTCGCGGGGGGGCCAAGCAACGGGCGGCCGGCCGCCGCGGGTGGGCTTTCAATCTGCGTCGTCATCGTCGTTCGGTGCGTTCCGTTCACTCTGCGTCCGTGTCCAAAATTTCCAGATTAATAGCGACAAGCCCCCGGCAACGCAACAGGCATTCGCGCTTTCGCCGCCGCGCCTGGAAAGCGATCGGGCGGACGAGGCGCCCGGGGCGCGGGGCGCCGGTCCAAGGCCGCACGGTGCCGGCTGGGAAGGGGATGCCGTCGGGCATTGCGTGGTCGCGGGAGGTCCGCTCCGCCGTGGGCGGAGCCCGCGCGGCGGGATTCCGCGGGCGGTTCGGCGGTGCGATTCAGCGTTGACTCCGCCGCCCCGGTCAGTTGGATTACGGGCATGGAAACGCGCATCGTTTCTCGATCTTCTTTTCCCAACCTGGCCGCCCGCCTCCTGGGCGTGGCGCTGGCCGGCCTGACCTGGCTCCCGTTCGCGAGCGCGGACGTCCGCCTGCCGGGCCTGTTCAGCAACAACATGGTGATCCAGCAAGACCTGCCCGTGCCGGTCTGGGGCTGGGCGGATGAGAACGAGGAGGTGACCGTTCAATTCCGCGACCAGCGTCTGACCGCGGTGGCCAAGAACGGCAAGTGGTCCGTGCGCCTGGCGCCGCTCAAGACCGATCCTGCCCCGACCGTGCTGATTGTCCGCGGCAAAAACCTGATTCTCGTCCGCAACGTGCTGGTGGGCGAAGTCTGGGTTTGCAGCGGCCAGTCGAACATGGAGTTTCCGCTCAAGCAGTCCTTCGGGGCCAGCGGCGACATCGCCGGTTCGGCCAACCCGCACCTGCGTCTCTTCACCGTGCCGAAACTCCGCGCCGCCGACCCGGTCGATGACGTGAAGGCGGAATGGCAGGAGTGCGGTCCGGAGACGGTGCCGGATTTCTCGGCGGTGGCCTACTACTTCGGCCGCGCGCTCGAACGCACACGCAACGTGCCGGTGGGCCTGATCCACACGTCCTGGGGCGGCTCCCCCGCGGAAGTCTGGATGAGCAAGACCGCCCTGACCGTCGATCCCGAGTATCGCCGCGACATCTGGGACGCCTACCCCGCGCAGGCCCAGCAGTACCAGGAAGCCCTGGCCAAGTGGAAGTCGGACAAGGAAGCGGCGGAGAAGGCCGGGCAGAAGTTCGATCGCGGCCAGCCCTGGCCGCCGTGGCGTCCCGCGGAGTTGTACAACGGCATGATCGCCCCGCTGATTCCGTACGCCATCGCCGGCGCCATCTGGTACCAGGGCGAATCGAATGCCGGCCGCGCGTGGCAGTACCGGCGGCTCTACCCGGACATGATCCTCAACTGGCGCCGCGACTGGGCTGAAGGCGACTTCCCGTTCATCGCCGTTCAGATCGCGCCCTGGGACAAGAACCGCCACCGCGAACTGGACGCCATCACCGCCGAACCCGGCGACAGCGATTGGGCCGAATTGCGCGAAGCCCAGGTGCGGGCGACGAAGGTGCTGCCCGCCGTGGGCATCGCGGTCATCACGGACGCGGGGGACAAGGACGACATCCACCCGACCCGCAAGGCGATCGTCGGCGAGCGCCTGGCGTTGGCCGCCCGCGTCATCGCTTACGGCGAGCCGTTCGCGGGGCTCAGCCCGATGTACAAGGCTTACAAGGTCAGCGGCGGCAAGATCACGGTCGAGTTCGATCACGTCGGCAAAGGACTCGTCGCCAAGGACGGAGCCCTGACGGGCTTCGCCATCGCCGGCGCGGACAAGAAGTTCGTCTGGGCCAACGCCGAAATCAGCGGTAAGGACAAGGTGGTGGTGTCCAGCCCCCAGGTGCCCGAACCGGTGGCCGTGCGGTTCGGCTGGGCAGATTATCCGGTGGTGAACCTGTTCAGCGAATTCGGCCTGCCGGCCTCGCCGTTCCGCACCGACGACTGGCCCCTGACCACCGCGCCGAAAGAGCCCTAAGCCAACGCGAACCGAACTTCGGAAAGCCCCCGCCCGACGCGGGGGCTTTTTTTCGGCGTCCTTCGGTCCGTACTCTCCGCGGACCGGCGGTCAATCCTCCGAAGCGTCGTCCTCCGGCCTGGAGGCTTGGGAACCGGCTCCGGAGCGCTCGACGGTCGCATCCGGCGGAGGGTACCGGACCGATACGCTTTCAGCCGGCTGCGGAGTGGCATCGAGGAATTCGATGCGCCCCTGTGCGTCTCCAATCAGCAGGAAGCGTTGATCGTCGCTGATGGCCAAGGTGGTCAACACCGCCGGATGGTCACTCAACGAGAGGAGCAGCCGGTGCGACTGAACGTCCCAGACGAAGACCGTCCGTTCGCCCACCGCCATCAATCGGCGGCCATCCTTGGTCAGGCGGGCGGCCCGCAACGGGGGTAGTTCATCCGCGGCAAACCTGTGAGTTCCGCCCTGACCGTCAAACCGCTCGATCCATACCGAACGGTCCACTCCCTGGCTCGCCATCAACAAGCCCTGCGGCGTGTCGCGCAGGTCGAGGAGATCGGATTGGCGGTTGCGCCGGCCCGTTTGCTCGCGCCCTGACTCCGTGTCCCAAAACCGGATCAAGCGGTCGTCGCCGGCGCTCACCAACCGGCGGCCATCTTGGCAGAAGGCCAGGTGCTTCACCCGGTCGGCGTGACCCGCCAGCGTCGTCAACCGACCGTCCGAGGCAACGTCGCGAAGGTAGAGCTTTCCGTCGTCGCCGGCCGCTGCGAAGCGTCCGCCGTCTTCCGTCCAGGCCACGCAACGGATCGCCCCGACATGATCGGTCCACGTTTGCGCGAGCCGACCCAGCCCCAACTCCCAAAGCTCCGTGGTGCCTTGGGCAGTGCCGACGACGGCTCTTTGCCCGGTCGGGCAAAAAGCCATCGCGGTCACCTTGGCGTCTGCGCGGTGGAGTGATTCCCGCACGGACCAATTCGTAACGGAACCGAAGCCCAGTCGGCCATCGTCGCCCAGGCTCAGGTAGTGGCCGCCCTCGGCACTGACGGCGAGACGGCGGGTCGCGCCTTGATGGACGGAGAGGACCGGTGACCGGTTGGCGTCGGCGAGGTCCCAAACCCGAACGGTCTGGTCGCGGCCCGCACTTGCGAGATAACGACCGTCCGGGCTGAAGGCCAGGCCCACCGCCGCCGCGGTGTGGCCGCGGAGGACGAGCGATGGGGTGTCACGGTTTGATGACCACAGGCAGACCCGCATGTCCGCGCCGGTGGTGGCAATGAATTGGCCATCGGGGCTGAAGGCCGCGTCACGAAGGGGCCGCTCGGAGGCCCGGAACGAACGGATTTCCTTCCCGTCGGCTGCGCTCCAAACCCGCACTCGTCCATCGGCCCCGGCGCTCAGCAGTTGGTCCGCCTTGGGATTGAAGGCCACCCGCAGCGCCGGGCCTTCATGGGCTTTGACCTGCCAACGAAGCGCACCGCCGGCAACCTCGCGAACGATGACCAGCCCCTCCTGTCCGCCGCTGGCCAACCGTTGCCCGGAAGGATCGAACGCCACGCTCACCACCCGTCGCTCCGGTCCCTCGAATTGTACGAGACGGACGCCTTTCACGAGGTTCCAAATCGGCGTCCCTTCACTCGGCGTCGCCAGAACCACACGATGTTTGTCCGGATGTAGGGCGAAATCGGTGATCCTGACCCGTCCGATGTGCATCGGCGCGCCCGCTGTTCCCGTGGTCGGGTCGCACTCGGTGATGAAGCCGGTAAGCGAGCTTGTGATGAGCTGCTTTCCGTCCTGACTGAAAGCGATTCGACTCAGACCGCCTTGTCCAATTTGTGCCGAGCGCACAGGGGCGCCGGTGGCGACGGCGATGATCTGGACGGTTCCGTCTGCGCCGACCGAGGCCAGCCATTGGCCGTCGGGGCTGAAAGCCACGGAAGTCACGACCCCCGCATGTCCCCGGAAGGTTCGTTGGGACCGGGTGAAGAGGTTTTGAAGATAGTAATACTCCCAACTTGGATCGCGTTCGCGGCAGGCGTTCAAGTTGTCCCAGGCTTGCCGGGCGTCGCCCTGTTGCCACGCGAGATACGCTCCCGTGATCCGGCCGGCATAGAGCGCGGCCTGGTTCTGACGCAATTCTTCGTCCTTCGCCAGGCGACGCACTTCCAATGCTTGCTGGGCTGCCTTCGCCGTCCGGGCCTCCTCCCGCGCTTGCTGCCCCACCCAGAGTCCCACGGCTCCACCTCCCAGCCCGAGCAGCAAGACCGCGGCGGCCAGAGCGCTGGCGACCGGCCGAACCCGTGCGCTTCGCCAGGCGCGCGTCAGGGGCCAGGGCCGGCGCGCCACGATTGGCTCGTGGGCGAGGAAGCGGCCGAGGTCCGCGGCCAGTTCAGCGGCCGTGGCGTAGCGGTCCGACGGGCGTTTCTCCAGGCACTTGAAACAGAGCGTTTCCAGGCTGGCCGGCACGGAGGGATTCAGCTCACGGATTCCCACGGGTCCCTGGTGCAGCACGTCATGGAGCGTGTCCGCCAGCGTGGAGGCCAGAAATGGGGGCCGGCCGGTCAGCAGATAGTAGAGCACCGCGCCCAAGGCATACACGTCGCTCGCCCGGCCCGACTCTCCGCGGTTGGCGGACGCTTGTTCGGGCGGGATATACCCCGGCGAACCCAGAGTGTCTCCCGGCAGCGTAATTCCCGGATCGGCGTCGAGCCATCGGGCGAGGCCGAAGTCGGTCAGGCGCGGCTGGTCGTCGGGTCCCAGGAGGATGTTGGAGGGTTTCAGGTCCCGGTGCAGCACGCCCCGCTCGTGGGCGTAGTGAAGCGCCTCGGCGGCCCGTTGCACCAACCGCGCCGCGCGCTCCGGCGCCAGCGGTCGGCCGGCGCTCGCCTGAGCCAGGTCCCCACCGGCCACGTATTCCATCACCAGATAGGGTGGCCCCGTCTGGGTGCCGGCATCGATGACCTGGACGATCCCCGGATGTTGCAGGCGCGCGACCGCCTGGGCCTCCATCTGGAAACGTCGGCGCGCCGCCTCATTGGCCAGGGCGCCGGGCGGGAGCAACTTCACGGCGACGACCCGGCCCAAGCGGAGCTGCCGGGCGCGATAGACAATCCCCATCCCGCCCCGGCCAATCTGATCCAGCAACTCATAGCCCGGCACATCGGGCAGCGGGAGCGGGCTCAGGGGTTGGTCATCCAAGTCCAAAGGTACGGCGGCCTCGGGCGGAGGCTCGTTCAGGGACTGCTCCAGGGCACAGGCAAAGCAGAATCGTCCGGGCCTCTCAGCGGGGAATTCCCGGCCGCAGCGCTCGCAAACCTGGTCCGATGACGAAATGGCGCCCACGATTCAACAAAAGGAACGACGGCAATTTCGTTACGCGCTGGTTGCAGAAAACTCTGCTGCCCTCTCCGCCCCGCCCCGCAGACTGCCGGTCAGCCGCCGCGGGGCGCCGCTTCGTTTGCCCGAACAGACAGCACGAAGTCGAGCCCTCGGCGAACTCAGCCCGAAGGTTCGGTTTCCATCGCGGTTGGAGGCCGAGAATCCTCGGCCGGCATGGCAGTAGAAATGGACCGGTCGAACAACCCAATCAAATCGCGAATCTCGACCTCACACTCGGATTCGTCGCGCAGTGTGCGCTTGACCTGGTCCCGAATCAACCACTGCAACCGGTCCCGAATCCGTTTGGCGGCCGCCTTTACGGCGCCTTCGGTCGATCCCAACTTGCGGGCGATTTCGAGGTAGCTGGGGGCACCGTCGTCTCGATACAGCACCGGCTCCAACTCCGTGAGCAGGGAGCGTTTGGCGGCCCGGTCGCACTCGCGTTCCACCTGGGCAAAGGCCCGGGTGATCAGCGTCCGCACCCATTCGCGAACGAAGACCTGTTCGGGGCTGGGCCCCGGGTCCGTGGGTTGGATTCGAAGTTGTCCGCGGGCATCCACCTCGTGGATCGAAACCGTCCTCCGGCCGCCACCGCGCTTAAGGGCGTTCGTCTTGTCGAGTTGATCGCAAAGGTGATGCTTCAGCGAGCGGATCAGGTAGGTCCGGAACCGCCCATCCTCGCGCGAGACATTCTTGAGATAATTGCGGCGGAGGATGTCGGCGAAGAAGCTTTGCGTCAGATCCTTCGCGTCGTGGCTGGAAAACCCCGCCTCCTGAAAGAACGCGAGCACCGCCAGGTGATAACCCTCGCAAAGCCGGGCAAGGCCGCGTTCGTCCCCTTCGCGCGCGGAAGTAATGACGCTCCAGCGGGTGGTCGGGAATCGGCCGCGCGACCGGCCATCGACTGGCGGCTCCGGGTTCATGAAGTATTGCGGAAGATGCTGCCTGGCAGTCGCTCGGCCGACAAGCGGGGAATTGCGGCGCTCCAAGACACCTCCTCTGTTATGGCCGGCAACGGCCGCGCTGCCGACGGCGACGCGACAAGCCCAAGGGGGCCGGCACGCCTGCCGGGCTGGTGTCGCTGGGGGCCGCGGGCTCATAGGCGGTGGCGGTGGAACGAAGCCGACTGACCAAGTGGTGGCCTTGTCCCAGGAGGGGGATCGCCACTTTGCGGCTGGCCTACTTCACAGGCCAACGGCTTTCTGACTGTACCCGGATGGCTTGGGCGGACGTGGACCTGGCCGGCGGCGTCTGGACGCTCAGGCAGGGTAAGACAGGCGCCGCCCTCGCGGTGCCGCTTCACCCCGACTTGCTGGCGCGGCTGAAAACCCTGGCCGGTTCCGACGCCCCCGAACGCTACGTCATGCCGCACATGGCCGAGCTGGGACCGGGCGGTCACCACGGGTTATCGGAAGGCTTCAAACGCGTTGCGCACAAGGCGGGCGTTGACATCATGCCCGTGTGCAAGGCGGTGGCAAGCGGATGGTGGCGCGGCGGACCTTCCACGCTTTGCGGCACAGCCTCACCAGCGCGCTGCTGAACGCCGGCGTCGCCCAGGAATTACGGATGAAGCTGACGGGCCACAAGTCCGCGGCAGTCCACCGCGGCTATTCCCACGCAGAAATGGGCACCCTCCGCGCCGCGGTGGCCAAGCTGCCCGGCCTGACCGTCGGCGCGTAGCCGTGTCGCGCGGCCGAACGAGAAGCCCGGCTCGACAAGCCCGGCGCTTCCCTTTGGCCGCACAATCCAGTATATCGTGAAGGTCGTTCGATGAAGGAACTTGAAGCACTCATCCGCCGCGGCGCTCTGCTGTCGGCTTTCGGCACACGCTATCCGGTCGGCGCGGCCGTGGTTCGTGGCAACGTCGTGGTTTGGGCCGAACAAGGGGCGCATGACCAACATCAAGTGCATCGCACCAACGGCATCACCCTCAAGACGGTCTCACCGGACATGATTGACTGGTGGAACCCGGACGGTTCTCTTTTTGGCACCCTGGAAGTGATGGACCATGCGGAAGCCGAGGAATTCCACCTGGCCGATTGGCAAGCATGGTTGGCCGATCCGACAAACGGCCTCCGGTGGCGCGAGTTCTTTGCCGACGAAGTGGAGGAACTGCTTCAGGATTGAACCATGTGGATTGCCAGCAAGCTCGGGTTCTTTTCCATCGTCCAGAAAGCAGACGGCTTCCATGTCCGCGCCCGAATCCGGCCCGACCTGGAACGGTTGCTCGCCGTGGGGTCGCTTACCGTCCCAATTCAGGAATGGCCCGCGGCTGACTACCGTTGGCGCGCCATCGTGACGCCGGGCGAACTCCACGCCTTGTTCGCCGCCCTGGAAGGCAGCGTGGATTACCCGGATTTTAAGTCGGAGGTCGCCCGGCACGCCGACCAGCGGGAGAAGCTCACCGCATACCACGAGCTTTGGGCCGGTCTGTATTCGCTCCAACACCGACCCCCGTCCGCCCCGCGTGGAAGCTGACGGCAGACTTCACGACGTCGAACTTCCCCTTGTCGCCGTCGGCTCCGTCCTCTATAAGCCCCGCAGCCCGCCGCACCGACCCTGCGTGGGGCAGCAATGACCGCCGCGGAATTCAAGCGAAAGTGGGCACGGTATCAGGGCAAGGAGTCCGGCGCCTATCAGGAGCACTTCAACGACCTGTGCCGGTTGCTGGGCCACCCGACGCCGGCCGAGGCCGACCCCAGCGGCGGCGACTTCTTCTGCTTCCAAAAGCGCGTCGCCAAGGACGCCGAACTGTTCGTCTCGAACGATGCCGGCGAAGCAACCACCCCCGCGGAACGCGGCTTCGCGGACGTCTGGAAGAAGGACTGTTTCGGCTGGGAATACAAAGGTAAGCGCAAGAATCTGGACGAGGCCTACCGCCAGTTGCTCCGCTACCGCGAAGCCCTGCTCAATCCGCCCTTGCTCGTCGTTTGCGATTTCGACCGCTACCTCATCCGCACCAACTTCAACGGCACGGTTCAAGAAACCAAGGAGTTCACCAACGACCAGATTGACCGCCCGGAGAACCTGACGCTGCTTCGCGCCCTCTTTGAGAACCCCGATTACCTCAAACCTCAGCGCACCACTGCGCAAGTGACCGAAGCCTTGGCCGAAACGATTGCGGAGGTGGCCAAGTCCCTGCAAAAGCGCGAAGCCAAGGAACTGGCCGACGGCCGGACACGAGCGGAAATGAACTTCGCTCAGCGGACCAATCTCCGCATCGCGCGCTTCCTGAACCGCATCGTGTTCTGTTTCTTCGCCGAAGACACCGGCCTGTTGCCGAAAGGTCTTTTCAGCGACGTGCTCAAGACCGGCATTGACGACGCGCGGCACCTGGCGCAGACGCTGCAAAACCTGTTCGCCGTCATGGCCAGGGGCGGTACGTTCGGCAAAGACCGCATCCGCCACTTCAACGGCCACCTCTTTGAGGAATCCACCGTCTTTGAACTCACCGAAGACGAATTGCGGAAGCTGGCCGACGCCAGCGAGGCGGACTGGCAATTCATCCAGCCCAGCATCATGGGCACGCTGTTCGAGCGGGCCTTGGAACCGGAGCAACGCTCGCAATTGGGCGCGCACTACACCAGCGAGGCGGACATCCAGACGCTCGTGGAACCCGTGCTCATGGCCCCGCTCCGCCGCGAATGGGCCGCGCTCAAGGGCGAACTCGCGCCTTTGCTCGGTAGGGACGCGTTGCCGCGCGTCCGGCGTCGCGGCAGCGACGCCCTGCCAGACGCGCGCGACAAACTCGCCGCGTTTCAGAAGAAGCTCGCCGCCGTGAGCGTGCTGGACCCCGCGTGCGGCAGCGGCAACTTCCTTTACGTCTCGCTGCAATTGCTGCTGGGCTTGGAAAAGGAAGTCGTCACCTACGCCACGCAACTGGGCTTCAAGCTGTCGCCGCAAGTGAGCGTGCAACAACTCCGCGCCATCGAAATCAACCCCTACGCGTTCGAGCTGGCGCAAGTCTCCGTGCAAATCGGCTTCCTGCAATGGCGGCGGGACAACGGTTTCGACAACGACCGCTCGCCCGTGCTGCAGAACTTGGACGGGTTCCAGAACGAAGACGCCTTGCTCGTGCCCCACTTCCGCAGCAAGGCCAGGACGTTGAAGGAAGCGCAAGCGGGCGAACACGCGGGCGACGATGCCTTGAAGTTCTATACCGAACGCGACTGGCCCAAGTGCGACGTGATTGTGAGCAATCCGCCGTTTCTCGGCGACAAGCTCATGCGCGGCCAGCTTGGCGACGGCTACGTTGAAGAACTTCGCCGAATCTTCGCCAACCGCATTCCCGGCCAGTCAGACCTTTGCTGCTATTGGTTTGAGAAAGCGCGTGAGCAAATCCAAAAGAAACTGTGCAACCGGGCCGGTTTGCTCGCAACGCAAGGAATCCGTGGCGGCGGCAATCGCGAAGTGTTGAAGCGGATTCGGGAAACCGGCGACATGTTTTTCGGCGTGAGCGACCAAGAGTGGGTTCTTAACGGCGCAATGGTTCACGTCAGCATGGTTGGTTTCGACGATGGATCAGAACAAAACCGCACTTTGAACGGAAAGCCGGAGAAAGAGATTAACGCCAATCTGACCGCAACAGCGGACACGACAACGGCTGTTCCTTTAGCAAGCAATTCAGACGTTGCTTTCATCGGCACGACAAAAGGTGGCGATTTCGACATCGCAGAAGACGAAGCTCTCTCCGTACTGAATTCGGGAGGCAATCCGAACGGGCAACCAAACAGCGATGTCCTGAAGCCGATCCTCAACGGCAAGGACGTGTTAAGTCGGATGCCACAGCGTTGGCTGATTGACAACGCCGACCGGCCTCTCAACGAAGCGTGCAAATTTGAGCAACCGCACAAACTGGTTGTCGAGCGCGTCAAGATTGAGCGGGACAAGAATCGCGACAAATGGCTTCGCGAGAACTGGTGGAAGTTGCAGCGAGTTCGACCGGAGATGCGTTCTGCGCTGGCCAAAGTTTCGCGATTCATCGCGCTCCCGCGCGTCGCAAAGCATCGGGTTTGCGTTTGGTTTCGTTGGCCAGTCGTCACCGACGACCAAACCGTAGTCTTCGCAAGAGACGACGATTTCTTTCTTGGCATCGTTCAATCTCGCGTTCACGAAGTCTGGGCCTACGCGCAAGGCACACAAGTTCGCGAGCGTGAGTCGGGGTTTCGCTATCGCCCAACCGTCTGTTTTGAAACTCTCGCGCTTCCGCACCCGACGCCCGCGCAGGAAGCCGCGATTACCGCCGCCGCGAAAGAGTTGAACGACTTGCGCGAACGCTGGCTCAATCCGCCCGAATGGACGGAAACCCGCGTGCTGGAATTCCCCGGCACCGTGGGCGGCCCGTGGGACGGCTACATCGCCAAGGCAGAAGGCGGAAGTCAGAAGGGAGAAATTGGCACGGTTCGCTATCCGCGGCTGGAACCTCGCGACGCGGAGTGCGCCGCGAAGCTCAAGAAGCGCACGCTCACGAACCTCTACAACGAGCGGCCCGCTTGGCTTGACCTGGCCCATAAGAAACTCGACGCCGCCGTTGCCGCCGCCTACGGCTGGCCCGCCGACCTTACCGACGAACAAATCTTGGAGCGGTTGCTCGCCTTGAACCTGGAACGCGCCGCGGAGGAAGCCGCGGCAGCGAATGTGAAGAAGCCGAAGGTTTCCCGCGCGAAGCGTGAAGACGAACTGCTCTAAAGCGGGAAGGAAGGAATGGGAATGAACCTCGAAGCCGACGAAACGATTCTGCGAAAGGAACGCCTTCACGCGGGCATTTTTGCAGTGCCGGCGCTGATGTGGTTGCTGATGATGTTGCCGGTTGTGCTTTACCTCTGGTTCGCTTCCCAGATGCTCAGCGTGCTTTCGTCCGTTGGCGGACCGGTCGGGGCGCCACCAGTTCCCCGTGCCGCATTTGCCGTGCCCCTACTGATCGCCAGCGTCCCGGCTGCGATGGCGTTCGTAGTCGTGGGGTTGGCCTATCTGGAATCGGAGATCGTTCTTACGAGCAAGCGGCTGATGTTCCGTGCAGGAATCCTCATGCGGGTTACGGGCGAGGTGCCCCTTGAGAACGTGGAAGCGATCTACCTCGTGGAGCCGTTTCTTGGGCGTTTCTTCGGCTACGGCACCATAACGCTCACGACCATCGGTGCCGCCCAGTTTCCGCTGCGCTTCATCGGCGAGCCCCAAGTCTTCCACGCTGTGGTTCAGAAGGCCGTTACAGCCGCCAAGTCGCCGCCGCCACGCAAGAGCCGCAAACAGGCGGTAGTTGATGATTCCCGCTATATGCCAAAGGGGGTCACTGGCAGGTGAAGATCGCGGAGGTGTCTTGTGCCGAAAGCTACGGCGAATGAAAAGACTTCCGGTGTGAAACTCAGCGATGAGTTTCTGCAAGAAGGAGTCAAATGGCAGCCGGCTGAACTGACATATTGAACTCGCTTGGTACGAACAAGGACGGCTTTGATGCCCTCCAATCCCTGGCGACGATTATTGCTCTCATTGTAGGGGCATATTGGACATGGAGAATATTCATTAGGCAACGGCAGAAGTACCCGCGTGCAAAGCTCGCTGTTTCGGCCATCGCCTGGCCGGTAGGTGACCGAGGTCCGCTTCTGAGGGTGACCGTGCGGATCGAGAACGTGAGCAACGTGTTGTTGCGTATCACTGCCGGTTTTGTGTGGATTCAGCAGGTTCTTCCGACTCCTGACGTCATCCGAGAGCAGATGGACGAAGGAAGAGATGTGGTCCGTCCCGGAGAATCAGAAGTCCAATGGCCGTTGATTGGCGAACGGGAGCTGAAACACGACAGTGTTGGAATGCATATCGAACCGGGCGAATCCGATGAGGTTCATGCTGAGTTTCTGCTCGCTTCAGATGTCCGACTGGTCTTGGTGTATGTGCATTTTGACAACCAACGACTTGGTTGGCGATGGCATTCATCGAGGGAGCCAGTTGGCTGGAACTCTACTATGGTTTACGCCATTAACCAGGAATCCAACCTAACTGAACAGGAGAACCCACCTATGCGACACGGTACGATCCAAAGCGTGAAATCAAGAAAAGTGTTGTGTGAACAAGGAGCAGCTAAGCCGAAACCCGTGATTATCACGAGCTACAATCAGGGGGTGGCCAAAGTCAAGCCGCCGCCGGCCAAGCAACAGGCAATGAAGCCCAAGCCAAGCCCAGTGCCCCCGAAGGAATCGAAGTAGCCTCTCCGCCCCTAATTGTTGAACCCGATTGAGGTTGTGCCCTGAACGTATATAGATAACATGGGTTGGTCAGGTGCGGGACGATCCACTACACCTGAACTGCCATGAAAACTTCGAACTAGAGCAAAGCGAGCAAGAAGCCAGATTCACCACAAGCCCAGGCGCCGGCCCCCGGGCCCAAAGCCCAGACGATCAAGCTGGGCATCGACTTGCATCTGGATCGTTACGTGGTCGTACGCCTCATCGGTGACGGGGTCCGTCCCGGGTAAAGGCCAGTGATTCGTTGACAGCCATGGCGGTGTGGCGCTGATTTGCCCCCGTCGTTTGGCGCGCAAGTTGAGGCTTCAATACGCCGGCGCAGTTTGCCACGTCATGAACCGCAGCGGCCGGCGGGAGGAAATCCTTCGCGGTGACCAGGACCGGCGGTGCTTTATGGAAGCGCTGGCGGAGACCGGCGCCAAGGCCGGCTGACAGGGACGAATGAGCCACTGCGGTTCTGCCCGCCCACTCCGTTACCGGGAAACCGTCTCCGGGAGGTCTTCGAGTTTCGTGATGTGAAGGATGGAACAGCGGGTGAAGTATTCGGCAAAACCGTCGGGATCGAATTCGAGGCCGATTTCACAGCCATCCCACAGGATGAAGGGTAGTTGAGAAAAAAGTTGGCTTCTGGTGGGTTCCGTGCCACACGGCACGGGTGTATGAAACAGAGAACCCGAAGCCCGAAGCCAACGCGGTCCAAGTTGTCCATCCTGCGGCAGCTCTGCAACTTCATTCCGCATCATCTGGTATCCAAGGTGGCGCGCGAGACCGGGGTCGATGAGCGGGCCCGGACCTATCTGCCGTGGAGCCACGTGCTGGCGCTGCTCTTCGCCCAGTTGACCCACAGCCTGGGACTCAATGATGTCTGTGATGCGCTGCGGTTGCACTCCGGTCCGCTGGCCGCGATCCGCGGGGCCACCCCGCCCAGCCGCAACAACCTCTCGCACGCCAACCGGGAACGGGACTCGACCATGGCCGAGAGCCTGTTCTGGCGGATGCTCGAGCATCTGCAAACGCTCTGTCCGACGTTTGGCGCCGGGCGCCGGCGGAAGTTCGCCTTCCGCTTCAAGCGGATGATCCATCTGGTGGATTCGACGACGATCCAACTGGTGGCCAACTGCCTGGACTGGGCCAAGCACCGCCGGCGCAAGGCTGCGGCCAAGTGCCACCTGCGCCTCAACCTGCAGAGCTTCCTGCCCCGCTTCGCCCTCGTGGACACGGCCCGGGACGCGGATGCCAAACGGGCGCGGGAACTGTGCGCGGGCTTGCAGGCCGGGGAGATTGTGATCTTCGATAGGGCGTACCTGGACCTGCAACATCTCTTTGAGCTGTTCCTCCGCGGGGTCTTCTGGGTGACGCGGGCCAAGGAGGGGATGCCGTTCCGGGTGGTGCGGCGCCTCCAGCGGGGGCAAGTCGGGAACATCCTGCGGGACGACATCATCCGCATGAAATCGGCGGCGTCGCGCCGGGTGTATCCGGCCGAACTGCGGCGCGTGGTGGCGCGGGTGGAGATTGACGGTCAGTGGCGGGTGATGGAGTTCCTCACCAGCAACCTGGACTGGAGCCCGCAGACGATTGCGGACCTGTACCGCTGCCGCTGGGACATCGAGTGCTTCTTCAAGGAGATCAAGCAGACGCTCCAACTGGCCGACTTCCTGGGTCACAATGCCAACGCCGTGCGCTGGCAGGTCTGGACGGCGCTGTTGACCTATCTGCTGCTGCGCTTTGCGGCGTTTCTGGCTCAGTGGACCCATAGCTTTACCCGGCTCTTCACTCTGTTACGCTCGGCCCTGTGGCAGAAACTCGACCTCTTGGCTCTGCTGGACGCCTATGGGACAGCCGGAGGCCACATACGATTCCTGGCGACACCCCAACAAGCCTATTTGCCTGGCTTTGCATAAGGCTGTGGGACAGCCGAATGTCGCCACCGACGGTCGCGCACCCGCACAATCCTAAAAGTCGCTTTCAGCAATGCCTCCGCTTTCCTTGTGACAATGGCGGCTTTACGGGTGTTCTGCCCTCCCTATGGGATGCCAGTGAAGCGTAACCGACGGCGTCCTCCCATTCAACTGTGTGAAAAACGTAAAGGGGTCTAAACCCGGTGCGAGCCAGGTTGCTCCCGGCGGAGGCGCCGTTGAAGTTGTATGCGGGAGGAGCTTCCCGGAATACCTGAAGAGTGCGTCGCGCCGACCCGCGTGGCTGAGGGTGGCGCGGTTACTGGGCGAGCACGGGATTCCCAAGGACAGCCCGGCGGGGCGGCGAGTCTTCGAGCAGCGATGGAGATGCGTCGGCAGGCGGAGGACCAACCGGAAGCCCGGGCGCCTGTGCGGCGCGGTTGGTGCCTGGGGGGCGGAGGCGTTTCGGAAGGAATTGCTGGCCCAGGTCAGCGAACAACGTGGGGCCCACCACTACGGGGCGGAGTTGCGGGAGGGCGAGGAGGCGAAGCCCGAACGGCTGGTGCAGGAGGAATTGGCGCGGGCGAAGTGGGCCGAGACAAATCTGGCGGCGAAGCCCAAAACCCACCGGCAGAAGGCGCGCGTCGCGTTGCGGCTGCGGCGGAAGACGACGATGACGCTGGCGTGGATTGCGCGGCGCCTGAAAATGGGCAGCGTGAACATGTTGAAAAACACGCTGTGCGCTTGTCAATAGCCGGGACTGACCCCGATTCGGGACCGGTAGAACCGCCGGTCGTGGCCGGCGGTCGATTCCTGAAAAGGGACGGTGCCCGACTCGTTGGTGAGGGCGACGAGCGGTTGCCAATTCGCGAAATCCTCGGTCGCCTCGATGACGCAACTTTGCCCCGGCTCGCCTTGGATGGTCGCCGTGAACTGGCCGCCGGGTTCGACACGAGGGGACTGGAATGAGAAATCGCCGATCCGTTCCACGCGTCCAGCGAGGTCCTCGGTGAACGCCGGCAGCGTCAGCGTCAGCACGGTGCCATCCGAGGTGCCGCTGGTTTCACCGAGTTTGGCGGCGGTCTTGGGATCGCTCCAGATCGCGCGGTAACGCCCGGCGGGCAGACCTTCGATCCGCACCGGCTCGTTCCGGTACGGTGCGATCACGGCGTTGGTCGCGTTCGCCGGAAAGCTCACGCCGGGATTGACGACGTAGAGCAACGTGGCGTGTTCGCCGCGCAAGCCGACCGCGATCGGCGAGGGCCGCCAGCCGTTCGCGTACGTCGCGGGCAAGACGTTTTCGAGCCGCACCCAATCGAGATAGAACCAGTCGCCACCGACATTGCGAACTTCGATCCCGTGCCGGCCCGCGGCGAGATCGACCGGGATGTCTTCGTTGTACTCGTTGTTGACCTGCCAGGTGCCGTCCTTGTTCGGCAGGCTCCGACGGAAGACTTCCTTGCCATCCACGAGGACGGACATCACCGCGCCGCTGGAAACCGAATTGAGGTGCATCACCAGCCGCGCGTTGTTGGTCAACCAGGCGTCGAGCCGGAACGGTACCTTGAGGTCCGGATGCGCCGTGCCATGAACGAAGCTGTTGAGCTCGCCGGCGGACTGGCCGCCGACGTCGGCGTTGGCGACGGCCAGTTGGCCTTTGAGCTTCGAACCCCAATTGCCGTCGAGGGGCAACGTGACGTTGAACGGCGCGCCGTTCGGGATCGGATCACCAACGTTGACGGGCGGTTCGCCGTTGCTCTGAAACGTGACCGGTTGCCATGCGCCCGCGCCCCAGCCGTTGAGAGGAAGAAAATCGTGTAGCGCGCGGTAGGTCCCGTACAAGTTCTCGCTCTGAATGTTCTCCCACCACCACGACATGGAAGTGCCGACCGACCCGGTCAGCGCGCCGGCCCAGAGACCTTGCCGCCAGCCGCGCAGAAACGGGTCTTGTTCGCGCCGCCAGCCGCGCCAGTCGGTGCCGAATTCGCCGATCATCATCGGTTTGCCGTAATCGCTCAGGAATCGCTGAACGATCCCGGGCAGTGCCGCCGCCGGCTGGGCCAGCCCGTAGGAGTGGTACATGGCGAAGTCCATTTGCGGCAGCTTCCAGATGTCGCGGCGGTCGCTGCTCCCCGTCAGGCTGGTGGTGACGAGATGGTGAAACGGATCGTGCGCCTTGAGCCAGTCGCCGACCGTGGCGTGCCAGGCCGCGACGTCCGCCGGCTGCAGGTAGCGATAGACGTTATCGATTTCGTTGAAGAACTCCCAAGCCAGCAGGTTCGGGCTGTAACCGTAGCGGGCGATCAGGTACCGCAGGCGCTGCTCGTAGATGCGTTGCGCCTCGGCGCTCGTGAAGAATGCGTTCTGGTTCGCGCACGGTCCGCCGTTGGCCGTGTTGTACGGGTTCCTGGGCCAGTAATTGTTCCCGCCCCAATAATCCGGCGCCGTCTCGAACATGCCGTGATAGTCCAGGCAAAGAGCGACGTAGATGCCTCGGGCCTCGGCGAGTTGGAGGACGTAATCGAGCTGCCACGCGCGATCGAGGCGGTAGTTTTGCCGCGTGCCCGGCTCGGCCTCGAGGCCAAAGGCCCAGGGTGCCATCCAAATCCGCGTGTAGTTTTCGCCGCTGCCCGCCATGCCGCCGAACCAGTCGTCGTAATCGTACGTCCCGCGGCTGCCCGGCCAGCAAACGCAATGGCCGACCAACGGCAAGGCCTGGCCTTCGGTCGTTTCGAAATAACGATTGTTGGCCGCGATCCGGACGTAACCGCGCTGCGGCGGCGGATTCGCGGACGCGAGCACGTCGAAACCCGTTGTGACCGGGTCACCGGCGGGCTGGCCGTTCGTCGTCACGGTTACCGTCAGGGAGTATTTGCCGAGCTCGAGCGGGCAGAAGCGCAGCCGCCATTCCGGGGTTTTGGCCGCGCTCAACGCTTCGCTGGTGCCGGCGAGCCGGCGGGCGTAATCGCGAAACCAGAACGCCGGCACGAGAACTTCCGATCCGGCAGGCGCGCGAAACACGGCATCGACCCGAATCTGGTCCGGGTCGAACGGGTTGGTCGCCGACGGCACCCCGGCCAGACGGAACTCCAGCCGTTGCCACTGCGTGGGAGCGTTCAGGGGGACGATCTCGACCGCGTGGGCCGCGATGGCCAGTGCCGCCGCCGCGCCCGGCAGCTCGGCGAACCAATTCAAGTGCATACGCATCGTGTCTCCGGGCCGGCGATTTGGCGGACCCGCTTACTTCAGCCCGGCATAGACGCGATGGACGTCGTCATGGTCGTCGAGGGCGTTGAGGAAATCCGCCACTTCCTTGCGGTGCGCCTCGCTGAGTTCGACCGGGTTCTTGGCGAGGTGGCGCATCTCGCTGGCCAGGATCTTCCAACCCGCCTTGGCCAGCCAACCGCTCACGGCCGCGAGGTCCTTGGTGTCGGTCAAAAACCGTGCGCCGAGACTGCCTTCCGGGACTTCCTCGGCCTCGAGGGCCTCGACGTTCTGCGCGCCGGCTTCGATGGCATCCGTCTCCGGGTCGCGCGACTTGTCGCCGTGCGTGGCCTCGACCACGCCCCAGCGCTCGAAGAAGAAGGCCATGCTGCCGGGCTGGCCGAGCGTTCCAGCCTTGAAGAGATTGCGGATTTCCGGGGCCGTGCGGTTGCGGTTGTCGGTGAGGCATTCGACGATGACCGGCACCTTGTGCGGTGCGAAGCCTTCGTAAACCACGGTTTCGAAACTCACCGTCTCGTCCGTCTGGCCCGAACCCTTTTTGATCGCGCGCTCGATGGTGTCGCGTGTTACCGAGGCCTTCCGCGCCTTTTCCACGGCGGCGGCCAGGCGCGCGTTCAGGTCGGGATCGGAGCCGCCCAGTTTGGCGGCCACCACGATTTCTCGGACCAGCTTGCTGGTGAGCTGGCCTTTCTTCTGTGCGGCGGCTTCGCGGCCGGCCTGTTTCCATTGGGCGCCCATGCGTGGGTTCTACTCGCGCCGTGGCCTCGGGTTCAAGGGCGAACCGACGGGGACCGGGAGAGGGGGGGCGAGCGGAACCCGGCGAATCGAACGGACACGACCTCCGCGGTACTCGGTGAAGGTGCGGGTCAGGGGGCCGTTGCCGGCCGCCGAGAATGCGAGCCGCCGCCGGCGGAGGCAACCGCGTTGAGCAGGGCAGGTTCCTGCGCCTGGCCGCAGGGTTTCAGCCAGGAGGGGCTCGACGGCCATGCCTCATGCGCCCTTGATCTGGCATCGGCATTGCTTAGCATGTCTTCATGCAGGCCGAGCCACCCAAACGCCGCCATGCACCCGCGGGCTTCACCCGCCTCGAACTGTTCACCCTGCTCACGCTGCTGTGCTTGCTTGCCGTGGTGATCCGGCCCGCCTGGGGGAATTCGGGCCCGAGCCGGCGCCTGGTCTGCATGGAAAACCTCCGTCGCCTCTCCGCTGCCTGGCTCCTCTATGCGGACGACAACGGCGGCAAGTTCGTTGGCAATTACCACGGCGGCTTCGTCCCCACACCCGGTTCCCGGGAACGGCCCTGGGCCAGCGGCTGGCTGGATTGGACCTCCGCCGGCGACAACACCAACACGGTTTACCTCACGAACCCGCGCTACGCCGCCCTGGTGCCGTACCTGGGCGGCGACTCGACCGTCTTCAAGTGCCCGGCCGACGATTACCTCAGCTCCGCCCAGGTCGCCCGCGGTTGGAGCGAGCGCGTGCGCTCCTACGCGTTGAACTGTGCCCTCGGCGAGGGCAACGCCATGACGGGACCGTTGAACTCCGCTATTCGGATCGTCATCCGGAATTCCGATTTCGGGAACCTGCCTCCCGAACGGGCGTTCGTCTTCCTGGATGAACACCCGGACAGCGTCAACGACCCGTTGTTCTTCGTTCCCAACTCCCCCGTGAACCTCGTGGACGTTCCCGGCGCGCTGCACGCCGGCGCTGGCTGGTTCACCTTCGCCGACGGCCACCTCGAGTTGCGCCGCTGGCAAAGCCCGCAGCTCACGCGCCCGGTCAGTTACCGCTTCGTGAACAACACGCCCGTTCCGGTCGGCAATCCGGATGCAGGCTGGCTGCTGGATCACACGCCGCGGAGGTGAACGCCGGGCCCGGCCCGGAATCTTGAATCCATGAAGACGCGTTTGACCCTCGTGCTGCCCTGGTTCGCCGGCGTCGCGCTGCCCATCCTGGCGCAGGGTCCAGCACCGCGTGTGCTTGGCTGGGCCACCGCCGCCGCGGAAGCCCTCCCGGTGCCGGAAATCACACTCCTGCACGCACTCTCGAATGATGGTCGCTGGCTGCTGCTGTCCTCGGCCAGCGACCGGTTGACGACGAACGACCACAATGCCGCTGCGGACGTGTTCCTGTTCGACCGCACCACGGGCCAGGCCACGCTGGTGAGCGCGGGCACGAACGGCTGCTCCGGGAACGGCACTTCGCTGGCGGGCGGCGCGTCGGCGGACGCCAGCCGCGTCGCCTTCTTGAGCCGCGCTTCGAACCTCGTCAACGCCGACTACAACGCCACTTGGGACGTCTTCGTCCGTGACCCGGCGTCCGGCACCAACCTCTTGGCCAGCCTGGCGGGCAACGGCGGAACTTCCGCTGGCCCGGCGTCCGAGGCGCTGATTTCCGAAGACGGCCGCTACGTCACCTTCCGCAGCGCAGCGCGCGATCTGGCGCCCGATCCGCTCCTGTGGACCTTCAATCTTTACCGACGCGACCTGGTCGAGGCTCGCACCGAATGCCTCACGACGAACCTACCGGTCGGGATGCAGGCCGCATGGCGGCTGGCGGGTTGGGCGGTAACGCCCGACGCCCAGGCCCTGGTTGTGGCTGTGAACCCGCTCCCGGCCAACTCCTCGCCGCCCGTCGTGGCTTGGCGCGACCTCGCCACCGGCCAATCCGTGAACTGCGCGGCCGCACTGCCACCGGAACTCGCCGCCTCGGAAGCCATCGTCCACAGCGCGCCGGCCATCTGCGCCAACGGCCGAATTGTGGCCTTTCGCAGCGAGGCGGCAATTGCGGCCGTCTCCCGCCACGCCCTTTGTCTCCACGACGTCGAGCAGGGCACCACCACGCTCCTGAGCCTGCGCACCAACGATTCCGGGCAGCAGGACTTTCCGGCGTCCGCCTTCAACGCCGTCCTCAGTGCCGACGGCCGGTACGTCGTCTATCCGGCGCCCTGGCCGACTTACGACACCTCGGCTTCGGTCCTCACGAACGGCCCTTCGCAGGTGTACTGCTGCGACGCGCAGACCCAAACCACGCGCCTCGTCAGCGTCGCACCGGATGGCGTCACGCCTGCGAACGCCGACGCCGACGATCCGCGCATTACGCCGGATGGGAGTCGTGTGCTCTTCGTCAGCCGCGCCACGAACCTGTTGGCGACCGCCGCCACGGAATCGTCACGGCTGTATTCCTGGGAGCGCGAAACCGGCGCCCTGCGAGTGGCCGCCGAACTGGGCGCCGACGACCCCGCCGGGCGTTTCGTGCTCAGCCCGAACGGCGCATGGATCGCCGCGCTCGTTGCCGACGCCGCGGGCCATCCGGCCATCTATTACCCGGAGACCGCAGATACGGTGGCGAGCTACGTCTCCTTGGCGCCGGTGATCGAGCAGTCCGGCACCGCGCGTGGCTGGATCGGCGTGCAGGCGGCCGGCGTCAGCGCCGATGGCCGTTACGTTGCGCTGACGGCTTTCCCGCCCGGGCCCGTCGGCGACGCCCGCCACATGCAGATTTACCTGCATGACACCCAGACCGGCGCGCGCGAGCTCCTGTCGCGCGGCGTGGACGGCAACCTCGCCAACAGCCACGCGGTGCCGCCGTCGATCAGCGCGGATGGCTCGAGGCTGCTGTTCACCAGCGCGGCAACCAATCTCGTTTCGGCGGACCGCAACGCCGTGGCGGACGTGTTCGTTCAGACGATCGCCAGCGGCGAGCGAAGCCTGTTGCGAACAGCGCCGCTCACGGCCGGGGCGCCGGCGCAGGGCAGTTGCCTGATCAGTCCCGATGGGAACACCGCCTTCCTCACCTTCGGGGAGGGCACGCAGCCGGTTTCGCGGCTGGCCGAGGTGGCCGGCGGCAAGTTCGCCGCTCCGTTCTCCGGCGTGGCGGTCGGCAGCCCGAGCTTCAACCGGAACGGTCAGAAGATCGCCGTCAGTTTCGGCGGCAGCACCCCCAGCGGCGCCAATCCCCGCATCGAGATCCACGACGTGGCGGCCCGGCTCGCGGGGGGCATGAACCCGCCGCCCGCCCTGTGGACTTCGCCACTGCAGGCGGTGGAACCGCGGTTGAGTGCCGACGGCAGCCGCGTGGCGTACTTCCACATTTCTTTGGCGGGCACCAACGCGATGGTGGTCGTGGACTGGGTGCAGAACCAGTTGCGGTTCGCGAAGAAGTTCAGCCAGCAGGTGCCTTCAAGCCTGGGCTTGAGTGCCGACGGGCGCTTCGCGGTCTGGGTTTCCCCGGGTCTGACCCGGGTCAGTCCGACCCAGGTCTGGCGCGCGGACGCGGACAACAACCGGGTGGAGCTCGTCAGCGTCGCCACCGACGGCGCGAGCGAAGGCAACGGCAACTCGAAATCGGCCGCGATCAGCGCCGACGGCCGTTACGTCGCCTTCGCCAGCCTCGCCGACAATCTGGTGTCTGAGGACACCAACGGTGCCCAGGACGTGTTCCTGCGTGACACGCAGACCGGCGAGACCCTGTTGCTCAGCCGCACGCCGGCCGGCGGCGCAGCCAGGGGTTGGTCGCTCCAGCCGTTTTTTAGCGCCGATGGCCGCAGCCTGTTCTTCCTGAGCCATGCCCCGGATCTGGCGGCCGGCGACTACAATCAGGCCGTGGACCTGTTCAAGGTGGAGATCCGGCAGGGCGATCCAAACCTGCTGGCGGTCATCCGTCGCAACGTCACCATCGGTCAGGTGGAACTGCTCTGGAACGCTCAGCCCGGCCGGCGGTACCGGATCAAGTTCAAGGACGACTTGGGCGCGTCGGTCTGGCAGGACGTGCCGGACACGTTCACGGGGGAGGCGCCGGTGCCGGTGAGCGTCCAAGGTAATCCCAGCCGCTACTTCCGCGTGGCCGAAGTGCCGTGAGCCCCGGGCGCGAGCGTCCAAGCCGTCCGCCACGCGCTCTCCTTTCGCTCCGCCGAACGTCGTCGCCGCGCGCTCATGGCGCCGTGCCCACGAACTCCAACAAATCCGTGATGCCCTGTGGAGTGAGGCCGGCCTGGAGATCGTCGGGCATGAGCGATTTGCCGCGGCTTTGCATGGCCGCGATGTTCGCCCGCAGAATCACCGTCTCCTTGCCGTAGGCCTGGCGGAGCGTGACGCTGCTCGCCGTTTCGTTGGCCACGATCCCAAGCAGGCTCTCGGCGTCCTTGGTTTCGATCTCGAACGCGAGGTATTGCGGCAACACCTCGCGGCTTGGATCGACGATGCTCGTGAGCAGCTTCTCCTTGCCGGCGTTGCGGACACTCACCAGGTCCGGCCCCAGCGGGTAACCTTCGCCACCCAATCGATGGCAGGACGAGCACCGCTCCACGAAAATGGCTTTGCCGCGCGCCGCGTCGCCTGGCAGCGCCAACGCCGGCCGCAAGGCGTCAATGATCTCCTGGCGCTCGGTGGTCGCCTGGCCGGACAACAACTTCACCGCCCGCTGGCGGATGCCCTCGTCGCGGTGGTTCATCAGGAAATCGATCTGCGTCGAAGTCAGGTCGGTGTTGCGGATCGCGCCGGCTTCGACCGCGGTCAACAATTCCGCCGCCCGTTCCGGTCGGGCCACGAGCACCGGCAGCACCGCGGCGCGCAGCCGGGGAGTCAGCGACGTCCAGCGGGCCGCCAGCTCGCGGCCGACCGCGGCATCGTCGAACCGGCCCAGCGTGCGGATTGCCGCCAACTGCACCGCCTGCGGCTGGGACTCGTCCAGCAGGCCGAGCAGGCGCCCGCCGGATTCGGCATAGCTCGTGAGCGCCAGTAATTCGACCGCCTGCACCCGCGTCGTCTCCGCCGCCGAGGCGTCGTCGGCCAGGCGCGTGGCGCGGGCGAAGAGCGGCTGCAGTTGCGCCGCCTCCAGCCGGCCGCGGGAGCGCTGCAAACCTTCGCCCAGTGCGTGGACGAGGGTGAACGCGACCGCCGGCTCCGCCTTCGCTACGAAGCCCAGCACCGCGGCAACTTCGTTGGTGCGGTTCCGCGCGCCCAGGACCTCCACAAGCTGGCGGAGAAACTCATACTCGCCTTCGCCGGGAGCGGGATCGGAGCGGTCCGCGGCAAACCACGCCGTCACACGGTCAAACATCTCCGCCGGACCTTCGGCGAGCGAACTCAGCACCGCCGCGCGCGTCCACCGGTCGGCGGCATCGCGGCGGGCGATGGCCGCCAGGGCGTCGAGGCGCCGCGGGTCGTGGGTTTCGCCCAGCGTGAACGCGAGTTGATAGCGCACCTGTGGACTCGGATCGGCGGCCAGCCCCAGCAGCCTGTCCGTCAGCGGCGGCGCAGACGCTGGCCGGGCGAGGAAGTTCTCCGCGAGTCGTACGGCGTGTTCGCGGACGCGGTCGTCGGCATCGGCCAGCGCGGCCACCAGGTGCTCCGGCGCGAGCGCGCCCAGCCCGGTCAGCGCGTACAGCGCGTGCATGCGGCCGAGCGCGGAGGGCGATTCGCGGAGCAGCTTTTCGAGCGCCGGCACGGCCGTTTTGTCCTGGCGTTCGTAGAGCAACCGCGCGGCCGTTTCGCGATGCCAGGCGTTGCGGGACTCCAGGGTTTTGACCAACTCGGCGGTGCCGGCCTCGCCGAGCCGCGGCCGTTTCGGTTGTTTGAAACCGTCGGGCACGAGGCGGTAGATGCGGCCACGATCGCTGCCGCTGTTAAGATCAAGGAACTGCTTGATGCCCGGCGGCAGCGACCACGGGTGTTCGATGATCTCGCGGTACATGTCGATCACGTACAGGGTCCCGTCCGGCGCGTTGGCCCCCTGCACGGGCCGGAACCAGGTATCGGTGGAGGTGAGGAATTCGGTGCGTTGTTCGTCGGCCGGTCGCTCGGCCCGCAGCGCCACGCCGTCGGATCGCACCTTCTTCCGGTGAACCAGATTGCTCCCGCAATCGGCGATGAACGCGTCCCCGACGAACTCCTCCGGCCACGCGTCGCCGCGATAGATCGTGATGCCGGTGGCACTGGTGAAGTAACCGCTTGCGCGCCCGCCGCCCTCGATGAGGCCCGGTACCACCCCGGTGACGCGCCACCTGGTCCGCAAGACCCGCCACGGCTCCTCCGGGCTGGTGCGATACACCTCCGCCGCGGGACCGTCCACGGCGATGCTCTCGAGTGCCGGCGGCATCGTGAAGAACGGGTTGCGATCCGCGTACCGCGACTCGTACATGAACACGCGGATGTGATCGCTGTTGTTGCAGGTGAACCGCCGGCCGCGATCGTCGAAGCACAGACCGTACTGGCCGCCGCCCGCCTCGGCTGCGAGCATGTCCGTGCGGGGATCGAAGGCGAAGTCGCGGCCGCGGACGTTCACCGGCGGGCGATCCGGCGTGAGCGGCGACGTGATCTCGCCGCCGTTGGGTGCCGTGCAGCCGTGAATGCGGTTGTCCAGGCCCCAGCGAAAGCTGTTGAACATCGCCTGCATGTTGAGCTGGTTCGTCCGGTAGGGCGCGTAGTCGATCGCGAACCCGGTGAAGACGCGCCGGCGCAAGTCGGCCTTGCCGTCGCCGTCGGTGTCTTTCAAGAAATACACGTCCGGTGTCGCGCCCACAAAGAGACCGCCGTTCCAGCAACACAGTCCGGTCGGCCAGGGGAGGTCGTCGGCGAAGACCGTGCCCTTGTCGAAACGCCCGTCGCCGTCCATGTCTTCGAGCATCCGCACGCGGCCGAGGTGCGGTTTCGCGTCGCGCAACTCCGAGTAGTCGATCATTTCGACGACGAACATCCGGCCCTCCGCGTCGAAACAAATCTCGATGGGATCGCGCACCAGCGGTTCACTGGCGACCAGCTCGATCCGGAAACCCGGTCGCACCTTGAACGTGGACAGGGCGTCCGCGACGGGCACCGCCGGAAAGCGCGGCAGTTCCCTGGCGTCGGCCACGGGTTCGGCCGGTTCGGCGGCGCGCAAGGTCAGTGCCAGCAGGAGGGCGCCGAATCCCCGGCAAAGGCGGTTGCTAAACACGGCGCTTCCCTACCCGGCGACGCGGGGCGAGGGAAGCACAAACCGCGGGCGTTTGCGGAGGCTCGGCCAGCGGAGGGCCGCCGAGGCACAGAGCGACAGAGGTTCTAATTGGAACCCGGGAACTCAGGAATCTGCCAACCGCGGGCCGGTGGGTCCGACTTGGCCGGAGTCCGGCTGCAGTCTCCGTGCCTCTGTGTCTCCGTGGCCAACATGCGCTTACGGCAGCAGCACACCCGCCAGAATGGCCACGAGGGTCAGGAGAATGAGCGCGACCACCCCGGCCCGGATTCCGCCGCTCCAGCGTCCGCGGCTGGCGGCCTTGCGCACGAAATCGCCCGCGGCGAAGCAATGCTCAAGCGGTCCGGTGGCGGCGTAGGCCGTCAGTGGCGTCCCGCAATGCCGGCAGAAATTCGTCCCGGGCGGGTTCGTCTGGAGACAGGAAATGCAGATCTCCAATGCGTCCTGCGTCTCCGTTTCCGCACGGGAGGGTTGGTCAGGCGTTTTCATGGCGAACGTGCAGGTCAGCGATCGGAGCCAGCCGTCGATGGATTTCCGTCTGCCCTCGAGCGCATCGGTTGGCTCGGCTCGTGGCAGCGCCGGTTTGCCTTTCTTGGGTCAGAACAACTTCCCTCCGGAAGCCGCTTCCTTCCTGGCCCGGTTGACCAGGAAGACGTAGAGGATGAGGAGCATGACCGGACCGAGGAGGAGTCCCCCGACCAGGAACAGAATCTGGCGGACCTGACTGAATCCAAGGTCAAGCGCCCACTTGGCGCAGATGACTGCGCAGGAGAGGTTCGATACGACAACGATTTCCTTCATTTGGCATTCTCCCATTCCGCCGCCCAGCGTCCGATATGGGGAACTCGAGGTAGCTCATCAGGCAGGCGGTTCCGGGTTCATAGGCGGCACGATGGCACAGAATCCCCCTCGGTCGCAAGCCGCATTCAGCCGCAATCAGGCGAAAGCAGGGGCGCGCGGTTGACACCGGCCCGGTCTGCGTTTACCAAACGCTCGGCGCGCACGCCTGCACATGTTCAACAAGATTCCGATCCACCTCACGGTCTGTTGCCTGTTCGCCTCCACGGGCTGGGCGGGCGAACGCTGGACCGGTCCCTGGAACCTCCCGGCCTTGCAGGCGTCCCCGACGGTCGAGGCGGCCGGGATCCAGAACGGGGCGCTGAACCTTTACTTTACGAACGAACCTTTCCGCGGGCAGCCCACCCGGGTCTTCGCCCGCTACGCCGTGCCGACGAACGCCTCCGCCGCGTCCCCCGTGCCAGCGCTGGTGTTGTTGCACGATGCCGGCGAAGGCGCCTCCAGCGAATGGGCGGTGTACTGGGCCGGCCACGGTTACGCGGCCTTGGCGATCGACCTCTTCGGCAACGGGCCCGGCGGCCACCTCGAGGACGGCGGACCGGCCAGCAATTTCAGTCCCCAACCCGATCCGGAAACCGACTGGATTCTGAGCCTCACGAACGCGCCGCTGACGGACATGTGGACCTATCACGCGGTGGCCGCCGCGGTGCGGGGGGTGTCCGTGCTCGCGTCGTTTCCCGAAGTGGACCCTGCGCGGATCGGCGTCCACGGCGTCGGTCTGGGCGGTCACCTGGCCTGCATTGTGGCCGGACTCGATGACCGGTTGCGAACGGCCGCACCCATCTACGGCAGCGGATTCGTTCCGGAGAACAGCGCCTGGGACGCTGAACTCAGAGCGTTGCCTTGCGCGGAGCGCCGGCTTTGGCTGGCGAACTTCGACCCCGCCCGCTACCTGCCCGAGGTCACCTGTCCCATCCTGTTCATGAGCGGCAGCAACGATCCGGACACGCCGCTGAACGCGTTTCAGGACTCCTGGAACCTGATCCGGGCCCCCAAGAAACTCGCGGTGCTTCCCGGCCTGGTTCACGGCCCGATCTGGGAGATCACCGGCGCGGAAAACTCCGCCAACACCTTCCTGAACGAGACATTGAGCGGGGGCCCTCCGCTGCCCACGGTTGAAGTGCTCGCCCGCACCGGGCGGCAGGTGCACGCCCACTACGAAAGCCCCACCCAACTCCGGTATGCGTACCTGGCCTACACCTTCGATACCGGCCGCTGGCAGGACCGGGTGTGGGACGATGTCCCGGTCACGGTCAACGCCGACCAGACGATTGACGCGGAAATCCCGGAGGGACCCACCGTGGCGTGGTTTCTGTACCTCGCGGATCAGCGGTATGCCTGGGCCAGCAGCCCCGTGGAAACCTACTTCCTGCCCGACGCCCCGCCTTACGTGGCGCTGAGCGGCCTCGCGCGGCCGGCGGGCGGGCCCTGGCAGATTTCCGGCCTGAAGCCGACCAATGCCGCCATCGTCATCGAAGCCACCCGCGACTTCTGCGACTGGAGCGCGGTGGTGGAAGACCGGACTCCCGGCAACGCCTTCACCGTGGACCTCCCCGAGGCGCTGTTCGGCGGCAGCCCCATCAGCTTTCGCGCCCGCCGCATCGACCTGTGATCCGTCTCGCGTTGGCGCGAATCCCTCGCGATCACATCCTCCGCGCTTCGGCGGGAGCCGAACCGAAGCGCTTTTGACAACATCTCGGACAGGCCGGCAATCAGATCGGAAAACGCGGGTTCGGAAAATGGTTTGCCGGGTCCAACGGAGGCGAACTACCCTGTGACCCGGTGGATTGCCGCTGCGGCAGCCGGACGAATACGTCCGGCCCGCCGGCCGTCCAGTACGAAACGCGGGGGGTGGCGAGTTGAACTTCGGCGGCTCACGACCGGTCGGGACCAGCGTGGGCTCTCGAATTGCAGCCCGCCGGCCAACCCTCGGTCCAAGCGGTCGGGCCGCCGGCCCGGCCGGCAGCGGTTGCGCTGGCATCGAGGGTGGGGTTCCGCCCGCTCAACGAACGGCCCGTTCATGCTGGAATGGAACATTCAGTCGCGCGCCCACGGTTGTCAGGCGTGCGGACGCGACTTCAAAAACCGAGAAACGCTGCACACAGTGCTGTTCGACGAACGGCAGGCGTATCATCGCCAGGACGTTTGCGAAGCCTGCTGGCTGGCCCAGTACGGCGAGGGAGCGAACCACCGCCGTGGCTTTGTCTCCCATTGGCAGAGCACGTACGAGCCGCCGCCCGCCACGCCCCCCGATCCGATTCAGAAGGAAAGTGCCGAGACCCTGCTGCGGAAGCTGCTCGAGGACCACGACCCGCAACACGCCGGCGCCGTGTTCGTGCTCGCTGTCATGCTCGAACGCAAGCGGCTCCTGAAGGTCAAGGCACAGGCAGTTGAGGCGGGCCACCGGGTGCTCATCTACGAACACGTCCGGAGCGGCGATGTGCTCACGATTCCCGATCCGGACCTGCAGCTCGACCAGTTGGAGACGGTCCAGCGCGACGTCGCGCACTTGCTCGAACACGGCCTGCCGCCTGCCGCCGTGCCGGTGGAGGCTGCACCGGGACCATCGACCGGGATCGAACCGGCTGACGCGCCGCCCTCCGCCACCGCGGCGGCCGACGGCGAAGCTCCCGTCCCTAGCAAAGCCGGGGTGGCCGGTGATTCTCCAGGGTGAGCTGGGTGTGAACGATCTCGAACCACTCCACGCCGCCCTGGGTCGGCGGTTCACCGACCCGCAATTGCTCCGGCTCGCGCTGACCCACCCGTCGGTGGCGCACGAGCGCGCCGCCAAGCTTCAGCACAATCAGCGCCTGGAATTCCTGGGCGATTCGGTTCTGGAGTTGGTGCTGACCAGCGAGCTGTACCGGCGCTTTCCCACGCTGGGCGAAGGCGCCCTCACCAAGGCCCGCGCCCGGTTGGTGAACCTGCGTTTCCTCGCGGACCGGGCCCGGCGGCTCGATCTGGGCCGCTACCTGATCTTGAGTCGTGGGGAGGCCTTGCATGGCGGGCGCGAACGCGAATCCACACTGGCCGATGCCTTCGAGGCGTTGGTGGGCGCGATCTTCCTCGATCAGGGCTTCGAGCCGGCGCGAGCCTTCGTCGTCGAGCAGTTCGCCGCGGAACTGGGCGAAGCACCGGATTTGTCCGATCTGGAGAATCCCAAGGGTGTACTCCAGGAGCGCCTCCAGGCCAGGTCAGCCCAACCGCCGCAGTATCGCGTGGAAAACGCCACCGGCCCGGATCACGACCGGATCTTCGAGTGCGGGGTCTATCATGAAGGAGTCGAACTCGGCCGCGGCCGCGGCAAGAGCAAGAAGATCGCCGAGGCCGAGGCCGCGCTGGACGCCTTGCGCCGGCTCGATCCGCCCCCGGTCCCGGCGGCGAAGGCTTGACCGCCCCCGCTTGCCTGGGGGAATGACCGATGGCTATTTGGGATCGCCGGCCATGACCCACGCTTCGTTAAAATGGGCGTGCTTGATCGACTTGGCGGCTGGGTCGCCATCCACGTCTTTAGGCAGGCTGCGCCGGCTCAGGTGGAAGCTGTAGCTGGCGTGCAGCGAACCGTCCCTGGCCTGGATGATGGACGGGTAGTGGTACGCCCCCGCTTCCGGACCGGGTGGATCCTGTTCGAGATGCCGTTGCCATTTCCACGTCCGGCCTTCGTCGTCGGAGATCTGCACCAGCAAGCGGTTGCGACCGCGTTCGGTGTCATTGCTGATGAGCACCCAGTGGCCATTGCGGAGCTGATTGATTTCGGCGCCTGAGCCGGGGTTTGGCAAATCGCTGTCGGTGACTGCGCTCCAGGTCTCGCCGCGGTCGCGCGATTCGGCCTGCTGGAGGCGCTGCGGGGGCGGTCCGTTGTCCCGCATCAGCGTGTAGAGCGACCCGTCGTGCCGTTTCACGACGCTGGGCTGGATGTTGCCCGCGCCGATCAAGGGCGCGCTGGTGTGCCAGGTCTGGCCCCAATCGTCGGTGATCGCCATCAAGGAGAAGCTGAAGCCGTCGTGGTAAAGC
Source organism: uncultured bacterium (assembly GCA_963735925.1). Lineage (GTDB taxonomy): Bacteria > Verrucomicrobiota > Verrucomicrobiia > Limisphaerales > J093 > DSVZ01. Next base: position 312,754 of record CAVTMT010000010.1, on the reverse strand, counting down.
GGCACGATCAGCCGCTGGCCATCCAGCACGAACGGGTGCGCGCGCGTCATCCAGCCGAGCCGGCGATAGAGCTTGTCCGTGGCGTGCCGGCGCATCGCATTGAGGAAATCGTCGGCCTCGCGCTGGGTCCGTTCCGGCAGCTTGAGCGCCGCTACCTTGGCCTCGAGCTCCGGCAGCCGTCGGTTGATTTCGGCCTCGAATTCCGGGCCGGGTTTCACGTGCAGTACCTCGCTCGTTTCCCAGCGGGGCGGACCGTCACCGTCGTAGTCGCGGCTGATGCGATACTTGAGCAGCGCGCTTTCCCAGGTGTTGGCCAGGATCGTCGTGTGCAGGAGCCAGAGCCGGTCCTGCGGATCGATGAACATGCACGGATTGCCATCCGGAAAGCCCGGCGCGTCGGCCAGGACGAACATCTTCGACCACGACTTCTCGCCGCGACGCTGTCGGGCGCCCATGATCTGCACGTCGTCGGCCGTGCGTTCGCCCGTGCCGCGGAACCAGCACACCAGCAAGTCGCCCTTCGGCGTCTCGACGATGCACGAAGCGTGGTTGTGAAGCACCTCGAGGGGGAAGATCAACTCGGATTCCAGAAACGCCCCTTCCGGTTCGGCCGCGAAGCCGGTACCGAGGGCGGCGACCGACAGGGCGGCGGCCAGCCTCGCAACGTAGTTGGACATGGGGGTCAATTAACGTTCCCGCCCCGTGAAAGTAAAGTCGCGAGCGCCGGGATCGCGTGGAGTCCAGGGCTCCTCGATGGGCGGGTTGATCGAAGGAGAAACACCGCCAGCCGCCGTGCCATTCGAAGCCCGAAGGCGGAGTTCTCAGCCGGGCCGGCTTCGCTGGACGGCTGCGCGCTCGAGGTGGTGGTGGATTCGGTGCCTCGGAGGGCCGCCGTTTTTGCATTCGGTTCTTGTCAAGCTTGACCCCGCAGCTTACGAACTCCTCATGATGAAAGTTGAATTCTACGGTCATGTCCGCCAGTACCACAACATCCAGGCGGAGATTGATGCCAATATCAAAAAGGTCCTCGAGAGCGGGAATTACGTTCAGGGACCGATGCTCAAACAGTTCGAGGCCGAGTTCGCCGCCTACTCCGGCACGCGCTACGCCGTCGGCGTCGCCAACGGTACCGACGCCATCTGGCTGGCGTTGATGGCGCTGGGCGTCGGACCGGGCGATGAAGTCATCACCCACCCGAACACGTTCTTCGCCACGGCCGAGGCGATCTGGATTGCCGGCGCGACGGCCGTCTTCGTCGATTGCTGCCCGAAGACCAAGTGCATCTGCCCCGAGAAGATCGAGGCGGCGATCACGCCGCGGACCAAGGCCATCATCCCGGTCCACCTGTATGGCCAATGCGCCGACATGGTCGCGATCAAGAAGATCGCCGACAAGCACGGCCTGAAGGTCATCGAAGACAACGCCCAGGCCATCGGCGCCCAGGGCCCGAACTTCAAGATCGGCCAGCTCAGCGACGCGGCCACGACCAGCTTCATCATCCAGAAGAACCTCGGCACGTTCGGCGACAGCGGCGCGCTGGTCACCAACAATGCCGACATCGACGCGAAGGTTCGCAAGCTGCGCAATCACGGTTCCAATGCGCGCAACGTGCACAGTTACGGGTTCAACAGCCGGCTCGACGATCTGCACGCCGGTGTGCTGAGCGCGAAGCTCAAGCACATCGACGCCTGGAACGACCAACGCCGGCAGTGGGCCGCGCGCTATACGGCGGGGTTCATGGGCTGCCAGACGTTCGATCTGCCGGTCGCGCTGCCCGGCTATCGCCACGTCTATCACCTTTACGTGATCGAGACCAAGAAGCCCGAGTGGCGTGACGCGTTGGTCAAGCACCTCAACGACGCGGGCGTGGATGCCAAGACGCATTACTCGATCGCGATCCACCAGCAAGCCGGCTACCCGTGGGGTAAAGGCGCGCGCATCGTTGGCGCCGTGCCCAACGCCGAAGCCAACGCGGCCTGTTGCGTCAGCCTGCCCATGTTCCCGGAACTCACCCCCGAGGAAGTGGACTACGTCATTGCCAAAGTGAAGGAATGGGACGCGAAGTTCGCGGCGCAAGCCCCCGCCGGCAAAGGCCCGGCGCAGAGCGGGGCGGCGTGTGGGTGCTGCCGATAAACCTGCCTCGTTGCCAAGGACCGCGAGGAGCCACGGCCGAGGAGGTCCGGCTCCTTTCGTCCTTCTGGGGTCGTGAGCTGTCCAGGGGGCCTGCGCCGCAACGAACGCTGCTTGGGCCGGAGTCCGATGCGCGAAACGCAGCGCAAGACTGCTGGACTGCCAGCAAGATCGCCGGGGAGCCATTCGGGGAAGCAAGATTGAGCATTCCGCACTTCACACGGAATCGCCAGGCCTGTTAGCCTGCTCGCTGTGAAGGCCGTCAGTCAGGAATTGCTCGGTGAAGCGACCCGCCGGCTCTCCGAAGAATTCCATCCGGAGGAAATCTGGCTGTTCGGTTCGCACGCCTGGGGCACGCCGCATGAGGACAGCGACGTGGATCTGATGGTCATCGTTCCGCGAAGCGGCGAGCGAGCGATCCAAAGAATGCAGCGGGCGCACCATTGCCTGCAGGGTATCGGATTTCCGAAAGACGTGCTGGTTCCAACTCGCGCCGACGTGGACCGTTACAAGCACCTGCGCGCCTCCCTCTACCACCAGGTTCTCAACCGGGGTCGCAAACTCTATGGATGACGCGAGTCCCGGCTTTTCGCTACCCCGGAGGCCCGCACGAACCAATGCCCTCCCGCGAAGAATTCGACGAGGCCATCCAGCACGCCCAAGCCATCTACGATTTCGTGCTGAAGAAGTTGCCACCGGAGGCGCACCCGTGACGAGCCGCTCGCGAATCGACCGTGACCAGTGGGACCCGAAACCCAGTGCCGACGCTCTCCACATACCCGGGAAAGTCCGACGAGGCAGGGGATCGGGGCGGGGGTGGACGTCCTGGCTGTCATCAGGGAAAGAAAGCAGTAGCGCGAGGGAAGAGCCATGGCGAGCGAACCACTAGCAAACACGCACCACGCAGCTATTCCAGACCTGCAATCCAAAGTATGGCAGGAAGTCCGGCCCGTCTTTCGCAATTCGGTTGCTCCGAAGGTTGAGGATGATGAGCTTCGAAGCGCCGTCAGCCTGCTGTTTGAACTGCTGAATCACGGAGCCTGTGACGACACCCAGGGAAACGTGGGCAGACAGGTCGTCGCTGAGTTAGATCGCCTCTTCGCTGGAGACGACCTCGGCAGGGCCGAAGACCGATTCGAGCCTTTCTGCAAACTGCTGTTGCGATTCATAGACCCGAATCGCTTTGAAGGGCTCGCCCAAAACCTCAAAGGTAAGATTCAGGGAGCGGACATTCTCAAATCGCTTAACCTCATCACTCAAGCAGAGATCAAGGCACTTAAGGACTGGGACTGGCGGGAGGCAGCACTGCCCTCCGGCATTCCAGCAGTATCGCCTTTCTTGGAGCACGTTATCCGGACGCTGAAATTCCGAAACAAGGCGGTCGATCATAATGCGCCGAAATTGGGAATGTCTGAGAGGTTCTTGGCGCTGCGTAGTTTCTGTGTAGTCCTCGTCTGGGCGGTCATCAAGTCCGGCCCGCAGATTCGATCCGCGCTCTTGAGAGCGAGGTTCTCCGACTATCTTCACAAGCTCCGCGACGTCGAAGACTTCGCGCCCATCGCGAAGACGTGCGTCGAACTGAGCGCACGATCTTGTTCCTCGGAGGAGTATCGGATTTCAAATCCGCTCATGCCTTTGGCAGAGGCGCCGTCTGGTGGCGAGGAGATCGAGGTATCCAAGCTGCCGGAAACCAATCGTGTTACGGTGATCGAGGCGGAAGCGGGCGCCGGGAAGACAACGATGCTGCAGTTCCTTGCTTGGCGAGAAGCCGGGCGCTTGCTGGATGATACTTCCCATGACGCTCGGGTGCCAGTCCTCGTCGGGCTCCGACATCTCAACCACTGCCGCCAAACGATTGCGTCTGCAGTCGAGCAGAACTTGGCCTGCATCCCACCTGAAATCGTGCCGTGGGACCGCGTGTTACTGCTGGTTGATGGTCTAAATGAAGTGGCGGCTGAAGTTCGGTCGTCGTTCACGGACGAAATCAATTGCCTTCTAGGTGACCACCAGGAACTGCGGCTTGTCGTGACCGGCCGGCTCAACTCCTTTCGGGGCGAGTTTCCGGGGGCGGCTATCATGCAAATGCAGCCGCTGAACGATCGACGGCTCTTCGAGTTGTTCCGAAAGGTCTTGCAGGACGACACGAAGGCTGCATCCATCGTGGCGTCAATCCTCCAGACCGCGGGCCTGTCTTCCTTGGCGCAAATTCCGTTCTACGCGGCGCGACTCGCCGGCCTTGCGCAAAGTGGGGGGATACCGAACCTGACAAGTCCTGCAACAATCGTCCGCCGCTGCGTTCGCGACTTCGTCAAACGCGAGGAAGGGCAGGCATCCACCCGAGTGAGCCGAACGGATTGGGAAACGAAGGAGCTGATTCTGGCTCGCCTGGCGTTTGATACCAAGTGTGCCGGCGAAGACGAATTCTCCCGAATGCGGGCCCGCACGATTCTCGGGAATGCCAAGGCAAGGGTCTCACCGAGCTTGGATGTTTCGAAGTTCCTTGAAGAGGCGCGTGACAACCACTTGCTGGTGCGCGCCAAGAATGACGCGCTCACATTTGGCCACGATCTCTACCATGACTACTTCGCCGCCTGCAAATTGGAGGCGGACGAGCAACTGCAGAAGAGTCTCGGTGTCGATCTCGCCCTTGCTCACTTCGCCGAGCAGCGCTGGCAGGAGTGTATCCGGTTTTTCGCCAGCCTTACCGGCAGCAGTCGCATACTGATTGAGCGGGGAGCCGACAAGCATCCTTACCTCGCATTCCGTTTGCTGCGAGATGCCCGCCTTGACGGTTCGGACCTGCGGGAGAAGATCGCGGACGCAGCATACTGCGCGCTGACGTGCGACCTCCGCAACTCGACCAAGGTCGCTCTTGCGAAAGAGTGCATGCCGATATTAGCGGTCTTAGATCGTCCCGATCTGCTGGCACAGGCAATCATAAAGCAGCGACAGATTCTCGAACCTATCGGTCTGTGGAAACTAACTGGGACCCCGCGAGAGGAGGAAGAAAGGCGAATTCAGGAAGCGATGGTCCCCCTTGGGCACGGACTGCTCTCTGTCATGCGGGTGGGGACTATCGAGCAGCACATTGGGCAGGAGGGAAGATTCTGCGAAGCGAGCCGTGCGGCTATTCAAGCCCTCAAGCAAATCGAGGCTGCACACACCTTGATAACGATTCTCGCCTATTGGACCGGGAAGACGTTCGACGCTTCATCGTTGGTGCCGGGGGCCATCGTGGAGGCTTTGGCTGAACTCGGTGCTGATTCAATTCTGTTTACGCAGAGCTCCGGTGACAGGGAGTTCGTGGCAAACAAGAACCGTAATGTGGTTCAGTGGCTGGAGAAGGCATGTGAGGCTGGTGTCTCGGTCGCATGGCCCGTTTACGGTCGCTGCTTGAGGCTTGCCCTTAATCGGGATTACCCGGGCGTCGAGTTCGAACCGCAAAAGGCTCTCAAATGGCTTCGCAAAGCGCATGACGAGAATGTGGCAGGTGGCAGCTTGGAACTCGCGCTCTTGTTGATCGAAGAACCGTCGCTGGCAACCGAAATCGGGGAGGGAGATCGACTGCTGCGGGATTTGGCGTCTGTCTCTGAGGACGCGCGCTGCGAACTGGGCAAGTTGCTGATGAGTGGCGACGGACTTGCGAGAGACGAATCTGCCGGTTTCGAGATCCTGCTCACGCTTGCGGAAGCCAAACACTCCAGCGCCTTGTCGGAGGTGATGACCCTGTGGATCCGCTGGCTTGTGTGGGATTTGGCGCCCCGGCTTCAGTTGCCGTCTTGGGCAGAGCCATACAAGGACCGGATCAACCAGCTCACGGGATCGACAGAATCCAAAGCATGACTAACTCGGCCGACAACAGCGGGAAGACGTACGAGATCGAGCGTCAGGATGTGTTTCCGCAAGGGCGTACAATGTCCGTGGCGCTCGCGGCATCTGGGGCAGGAACGGCTGGTTTGCCGCGTGTTCTGTGGCTTGCATCGATCCGGGCCGATCCCTTTCTGAATTGTTCGCGGAGCGCCTTCTGCAGACTTTCTCGGTAAACCAAAACTGACAGATAGCGATAATCATGAGCCAATACACCGTCCTCGTCGTCGGCATGGGCAAGCGCGGCATGCACCACGCCACCGCCTTCAATGCCAACCCCCAATTCAAAGTCACCGGCATCTGCGATATCGACCCCGCCCGGCTCGACGCCGCCGCGGCGAAACTCGGCGGCCCCAGGACGGGCACGGATGCCGCGGCGCTGGCGCGGGAGTTGAAACCGGACGTCTTCTGCTTCTGCACCCTGCCGCATCTGCGGACGCCGCTGGTCCAGGCGGCCATTGCCGGGGGCGCGAAACTGATCGCCTTCGAGAAGCCGGTCGCCCTGACCAGCGCCGAAATGCTTCGCGTTCGCGACCTGATCCGCCAGGCGGGTGCGAAGGCCGTGGTCAGCCATCAGCACCGCTACGGTCCGCATTACCGGAAGGTCAAGGAGATCGTCGCCAGCGGCGCGCTCGGCCGCGTGCATACCGTGTATGGCACCGCCCTGGGCTGGATGACGCACATGCTCTCGCATCTCATCGACTACACCTGCTGGTTCAACGACTACTCGCCCGGCGTTTGGGCGATGGGGCAGGCGGCGGGCCGGGTCAAGCTGACGGACAACCACCCGTCGCCGGATTACATCGGCGGTTTTGTGCAGTTCGCCAACGGCGTGCGCGGCATCTATGAATGCGGCGCGGGTGCGCCCGACCAACCGGACGCGGGGCGCTGGTGGGGCCGGAATCGCATGGGGGCGCAGGGTACCGAAGGCTTTGCCGAAGTCCTGACCACCGGCGGTTGGCGCGCCGTGACGAAGTCGGGCGGTTACCAAAGGGGTGAAGGGCTGATGGCCTACGACACCGACATGCCGCCCTACATCCAGGGCATGGCGGACTGGCTCGATGACGAGACGAAGGTCCACCCCTGCAATCTCGACCACGCCTGTCTGGGCGCCGAAGTCATGCTGGCGCTGCAACGATCCGCGGCCGAAGGCGGCCAGGTCGCCCTGCCGCTGACCGCCGGGGTGGATGAACAAGCGCTCCTCCGGGCCAAGCTTTCCGACCGACCCGTCCTGGTTTCCTGCGAGCAGAACAAGAAGGAATTCGGACTGGCCTGAGCCGCGACGGCTTGGCGGAGAGGGGTTCCATTTACCGGCGCCACCCGGCCGGCGGTCCGGATAGAGTGCGTCTTGCGGGGACGAACGGAATTCGCCGCCTAGGCGGCCAAGGCCGGGGCGGCGTCCGGAACCAGAGGTTTACCCACCGGCAACTCCGCCGGCAAGGGGGTGAACTCGCGAATCCAGGTCCAGAGCTGCGAGAGATCCTTGTTCACGTCGCCGCTCAGGCAGTCGGTGATCAGGCCCGCGGCTTCGGGGTGTTTGTCCATGACGCGCTTGAAGCTGAAGTCCCGATCGTAGAAGGCGCAGACGAGCTTGCGCATGTTCTCGATGCCTTGCCGCAAGGTCTCGCCGTAACCGGCGAAGCGGGCCGGCGAGAAGTCCCGCGCCACCAACGCTTCGTGGAGGTAATCCGAAGCCATCACGCCGCTCTTCAAGGCGAGCATCACCCCGCTGCTGAACACCGGGTCGAGGAAGCAGAACGCGTCGCCGGCCAGGAGCAGGCCCTCCTCGCCGCAATGACGCGCATGGAGCGTGTATTCGCTGGTGAGGTAATGCGGGCCGACCTGCCGGCCGGTCGAGAGGTGGTCGGCGATCCACCGGTTTTCCTGTACTTCGCGGTCGAAGATGGCCTTCGGGTCTTTCACGCCGCCGCGGGTCAGGTATTTGCCTTCGGCCACGACGCCGACGCTCACCATGTCGTTGTGTTGCGGGATATGCCAGAACCAGCCGCGCTCGGGCACGAACGCCACGGCGGTCTGGCCTTCGTCGATGCCGGGCTCGCGCTGCGAGCCTTGGTAGTAGGTCCAGACGGCGACCTTGTTCAGGAACGGGTCTTTCACACGCCACCCGTTGCGCACCGCGGCAAAGCTCTCCTTGCCCGAACAGTCCAAAGTGATCGGCGCGCGGTACTCGGCGAGCGTTCCTTCCGGGTGCCGGGCGCGCACGCCGACCACGCGTCCGTCCTCGCGCAGCAGCTCGGTCACCGTGGTCTGCTCGCACACGGAGGCGCCCTTCTCGCGCGCATGGTCGAGCAGCATCTGGTCGAACTCGGAGCGCAATACCTGCCAGGTCTGCGCGATGGTTTCCTGGTCGTACCGCGAGTAGAAGTAAAAGGGTTGCGAGGCCTTCCCGTTGGGCTGGATGAACCGGACGCTGTACTTCTTCTGAAACGCAGACGCGCGCATCTTGGGGATCAGACCCAGCCGCTCCAGCGGTTGATACGTGAACGGAATCAACGACTCCCCGATGTGGTAACGCGGAAAGCGCTCGCGTTCGAGCACGAGCACGCGGTGGCCGCGGTCGGCGAGCATGGCGGCCGCACTCGCGCCCGCCGGGCCGCCGCCGATGATGAGCACGTCCCAGTCCTGCTGGATTCCAGATTTCATAATCCGCCTAGAGTGCCGCATCGATTCCAGGTCGCAAGCCGGCGGGGCGATTTCTCCGGGCCGGCGATGCGGCGGCAGCCGGCGGTCGCCTCGCGGTCCGCGCGGTTCGCGAAGAGCGCGGGGAATCCGGCACGAACGCTCGATTTCCCGTGTGAATTTGGGCACTTTACGGGCGGTGTCCTCCCGTAGGCGAAAATGGTGGCGATGGCTGCGCCGGCTGGCGACGGTCACCGCCCTCGCGGCCGCCTTCACCTGGTACGGCTGGCGCTTCGGATTCAGCCGGCTGCCGGAAACCGCGCCGGGTTCGATTCCGTCGGAAGCGGAGTTGTTCGTTGCCGCCGACCGGCCGGCATCGAATTTTTGGTATTGGATTCGCGAACTGGCCCGCACCAACGCACTACGAGCCGACGCGCCCCCGCCGCGCAGCTCCATGGCCACGCCGCGCCCCGCAGGCCGGCCGCGCACCCGAGCAGGCGCCCCGACCCCGGCCGAAAACCGCATGGCTCTGGCATTGTCGGCAGCGTCCGTCCCGACCGATCTGGCGGGTTGGGTGTCCTCGCGCCCGGAGATCGCGGAGTGTCTCAACGGCGCGTTGAGCGCCCCGGACCGCCGGCCGCCCCGATCCCTCACCCGCGACGACGTGGTGGCCTACAAACTCCTGCTGCACGCCTCGCTCTGGCAGGCCGCCGGAGCCGAGCAGGCGGCGGACATGGCCGGTGCGGTGCGGGCGTACGTGCAGGCGTGGCGACTCCTCGCGGTCGTGGTGCCTCCCAACGAATTCCCGGAACTCTTCGACGAACGGGGCGGCGAGGAGGTGAACGCAGAACTGGCCCGGCCGTTCCGGCGCACGGTCCTGGACGGCCCGGCACTGTCGCCCGTCGCGGCCGCCGCCAGCTTGCGCGACCTGGAGCAAACCATGCTGGGGGCCGGGCGGCCCGCAGAATCGTACGCCCGGCTGGCGACCCGGGAACGCCCGGCGATGTTGGCCGCGCGCGCGGCGGACTGGCGGCGGGCCACCCGCGCCTTTCGGACGGCGGGGCTGCTGATGCGGCAGGATTTCTTCCACCTGGTGATGGACCTGCTGGCGAGGGTGGCGGGCCGGCGCGGGGTCGATTCACCGAATTATCACGCGGCGCTGTACCTCATCCGGCCGGTCCAGGAGGTCGTGTTCAGCGCCCAGGCGGTCGCGGCCCGGCCGGACGATTTCGAGCAAATCCAGCAGGCGAACCTTGGCCAGGCCGTCGCCGCGTTGCGCTCCGGAGCCCTCCCGAGCCCCGGTTCGGCGCCGTGGATGCCGGGTTATCACCGGCAACGGAGCTGGTGGCGGCGGGTCTTCGACCGGCCTGCGGTCTGGCGTGCGGCCGAGGCGCTGCCAGCGCCGCAATTCACCCTCGAGAGCGGGCATTGGTGGCGCGTCCAGCTCGAATCCTGCCGGCTGACCCTCGCGTTGCGCGTGTTCAAGGACCGCCACGGGTTCTGGCCGGATCGGCTCGACGTCTTGGTGCCGGGCGTGCTGCCGACGCTGCCGATGGATCCGTTCAGTGGCCGTCCTTTCCCGTACCGTCGCGTCGGCGAGGGCTGGCAGTTCTGGTCGGTCGGCCCCCGCGGGCTCGCCGACCCGGGTGCGCTGGACGCCACGCCGCAGCGGCTGTTCACCTCTTCCGAAACCGGCTCCGAAGCGCCCGGCGCCGGCGGTTCGTGAGCGACTCCTCCGCTGGATGGGCGCTCCCCGGCACAGCGGCACCTTCGTTACTGGGTGATTCCAACCGCGCCGGCTGGACCAGCGGCGCTCAAGTGACAAACACGTCGTGAACCGCGCGGGCGGCCGGCTCGCCTTTCGCGAGGTCGATCACCACCGAAATCTTGATCTCGCTGGTGGAGATCATGTCGATGTTGATGCCCTGCGCGGCCAGCGTCTCGAACATCTTTGCGGCCACACCGGAGTGACTGCGCATGCCAACGCCCACGATGGACAGCTTGGCGATGGCCTCGTTGGCGATGAGGGTCTTGAAGCCGATTTCGTCCTTGAGGCCTTCCATCACCTTCTGGGCCTTGAGCAAATCCGGCTTGTCGATGGTGAAGGATAGGTCGGTCGTGGGCTTGGCGCTGCCGTGGCTGACGTTTTGCACGATCATGTCCACGTTGATGGCGCCGTCGGACAGGGCCTGAAAGATGCGGGCGGAGATGCCGGGCCGGTCGGGCGCGGCCACGACGGTGATTTTCGCCTGGTTCTTGTCGAGCGAGACGCCGCGGACGACGACGCCTTCCATGCTCTTGGTTTCCTCTTTCACGATCGTTCCTGGGTTGTCGTTCAAGCTGGAGCGGACCTCGAAGACCACGCCGAATTTCTTGGCGAATTCGACGGACCGGAGCTGCATCACCTTGGCGCCGGCCCCGGCCAGTTCGAGCAACTCGTCGTAGGCCACCTCGTCCAGTTTATGAGCGTTGGGGACCACGCGCGGATCGGCCGTGTAAACGCCGTCCACGTCGGTGAAAATCTGGCAGAGATCCGCCTTGAGCGCGGCCGCCAGGGCGATGGCCGTGAGGTCCGAACCACCCCGGCCCAGCGTCGTGATCTGGCCCTCCTGGGTCTGGCCCTGGAAGCCGGCCACGATCACCACCTGGCCGGCGTCCAGCAGCGCATGCACCTGGCGCGGGGTGATGTTCTGAATCTTGGCCTTGGTGTGGACGCGATCGGTCACGATGCCCGCCTGCGCGCCGGTGAGCGACACGGCCGGAACACCGATGGCCTGCAACGCCATCGCGGTGAGCGCGATGGTGGTCTGCTCCCCGGTCGCGAGCAGCATGTCCATCTCGCGCTCGGCCGGCAGGGGCATGATTTCCTTGGCGAGCCGGATGAGGTTGTCGGTCACGCCACTCATGGCCGACACGACGACCACCAGCCGGTCGCCGTGCTCGCGATACCGGGCCACGCGGGCGGCGACATGCTTGATCCGTTCCGGGTTGGCCACCGAGGTCCCGCCGTACTTCTGGACAATGAGCGCCATGCTGGAAATTCGCCACGACCGCCAGGCCACCGCCTGCCCGGCCGACGCGTCGGAAGCTAGCCAGCAAGGTTCGGGTGTCAAGTCGGCTTATGGCCAGGAAGGTGACCATTCGCCAGCGTGACACCCCAGGGTCCATTGGCCGCCGGTGGGTGCTCGGGATTGGCGCGATCCGGCACGGGACCGGCACGCGATCTGGCTTGGCTTTTCGCGGCGACGTGATACAAGGGGGTCACCAAGCCCGCCGAACTCCACGCCGTGAGTGCGCGGGGCGGTGCGGTTGGAGTCCAACGAGGAGCGATGAGCAAGCCGATTCGCTGGTTGCGAGATCAGATCGCAGCGTGGGAAGACCAGGGGTTGGTTCTCCCCGAACAGGCGGCGCGAATTCGCGCCCTGTATCCCGAGCCTGCCGCCGGCTGGCCGTGGACGACCCTCATCTTTTCCGGGCTGGGTGCCGTGATCATCGGCCTCGGGGTCATCCTCGTTTTTGCCTACAACTGGGAAGCCCTGCCCCGCGCGGCGAAGCTGGCCGTGGTCTTCCTCGCGCTCGCCAGTTGTCACGTCGGCGGCCTGCAATGTCTCCGACGCGCGGATCGCTTCCGTCAACTCGGGGAGGCCTTGTGTCTGCTGGGAACCATGTTCTTCGGCGCGGCCATCTGGCTGGTCGCGCAGGCGTACCATATCGAGGAACATTTCCCGACCGGGTTTCTGGTTTGGGGTCTGGGGGCTTTGGCGATGGCCTGGGCCTTGTCGTCCACGCTGCAAGGACTGCTGGCCGCGATCACGCTCGCCATCTGGAGCGGCAGCGAAGCCGTGAGCTTCCACGCCCCGCGGTTCTGGGTGCCGCTCTTCATTCTCGCGGGCACCGGGCTGCTGGCCTGGCAAAGGCGCTCGGCGTTGCTGCTGTTCGTCACGCTCGGATCGGCGGTGGTCGCGGCCTTGATCGATGCCGGCGTGATCGGAGGCGACTTGGTAGTGCGCAGCGCGCTGAGTTTGGGCGCGGTTCTGCTCGCGGTCGGGGCGTGGGTGCAACGAACCGGGTGGTTTGCGGAAGGTGCCTGGGTGTGGCGGGGTCTGGGGTGGGCGCTCGTCGGGTTTCCGATGTATCTGTTGACGTTCCGCGACCTGGCCTACGAACTCCTCGACCAGCCGGGATCCCCTCCGGCCGGGCGCACCTGGATCTGGTGGGGGGTGCTCTGGACTCCTTGGGTGGCAGCACTGCTGGCCTGGGTGGCGGTGGTGACGGATTTGCGCGTCCGGACCGGCGTCAACCGCGCGCGCAAGCTCAACTACGATGAGATGGTGGCGCCGCTGGCGGCGACTTTGGGTGCGGTGTTGGTTTTCGTGCCGCTCGAACGCTCCGAATGGCTGGCCGCGGGTTTGTTCAACCTCTTGTTCCTGCTCCTCACGGTGGCGTGGCTGGCGCGGGGTTGCCAGGCTGGACTCTTGCGCCCCGCCGTGACCGGAGCGGTGATGTTGGTCGCCTTGTCCACGGCGCGCTACTTCGACTTGTTCGAGAGTCTGGAGGTGCGCGGCATTGTGTTTCTGGCCGTCGGGGCCGGCCTGTTTGCCACCGGCTGGCTCTATGCCCGGAGCCGGAATCGCCGGGACACTGAATCCGGAGGTGCGCCATGAGACGGCGTTGGGCCATCGCGGCGGTGATTGGCCAGTTCTTCGTCCTGATCTACATGGCCGCGCCGCGGGAATGGGCGCTGCATTTCGGGCGCACGATCTACCTCCGCACGGCGCCGATGGACCCGCGCGACGTGATGCGCGGGGATTACGTGCGGCTCGGCTACACCATCTCGCGCGTGGCTCGCCGCCAGTGCCGGGACGGGCTGGCCGATGTCATGAACGGCAAGGATGCCGGCGCGCAACCGCGGTGGAGGACGCGGAGCGCTTTCGGAACGGCGGAGCAAAGCCTTCTGCCTCCCGACACCCGGGTGTATGCGGTTCTGAAGCCGGGATCGGACGGCGCGGCCGAGTTGGATTACCTCACCGACCGCAGACCCGCGGACGTGTTGTACCTCCGCGGTCGCCTCGAATCCCTGGACGAATCGCAGGCGGGAGTCCGTTACGGATTGGAGGCTTTCTTCATGGAACAAGGCCGCGCGCTGGACCTTGAGCAAAGCCAATGGCGCACCGGGGACCAGGCGCCGCTCGAGATGGCGGTCGCGCTGGGTCCGGGCGGCATCGGCGTCCTCAAGGGCTATCGTCGGGGGCCGCTCGAAGTCGGCCTCGATCTGGAACGGAAGCGAACCGGGGATCGGCAGGAGCGTGTCATCGCGGCTACGATCCGGCTGCGCAACGGCAGCGAAACGAACCTCGCCCTGGTGATCCTTGCGGAGAACCGCTCGTTCGCCTTGATGCCGGATCTGCGCTGGGGGGCCACCGAATGGCGGTGGTGCTCCGCGAGCGATTCGCTCCCGGCTCCGCGGGCCACGAATGTGGTGATGCTCCAACCGGGCCAGGTGTTCAAGGCGCGGCTGGATCTCGAAGACCCGGCCTGGTTCGTTACCCGCTCCGGAACCAGCAACTCCAGCCCGAGGGCGTTGGGTGAAATCACCGAGGGGTGGAATGTCCGTTTTCGTTTTGAGTACCGCCCGCCACCGCTGGAAGCCTGCGCCACCCTGCCGGATGCAGCGGCGATCTGGCACGGCCACCTGCTCACCCGGACCTTCACGCCGACGGGCGCGGTGGATTGAGCCGGCGGCCGCGTGCCATCCAGGCCGCGCGCGCGCGGACAGGGTTTGCTTCGAGCCGCCGGTCAGGCGCTCCCCAAGCGGCCGGCTCGGCGTGGATGCCCGGGCCGGGCATTGACAAAAACCTTGCCGGCCAACGACCCCGGCTTACTCTCGCGCCCATGAATCCGCGTCTCTGGCCTCGAAGCCGCCGGTGGCTTCTCGGGAAGGGGTGCATCAATCCAAAGCAGTGAGTTTATAGAACCTATGTCTCCGAGACCTCTCAATGTCGGCCTGGTAGGCGGCGGCAAGGGCGCCTTCATCGTCCACCCGCACCAGAAAGCCATTCACTTTGACGGGACCCGGCGCGTGGTCGCCGGGGCGCTGTTTCCCGATCCCAAGATCGCGCTGGAAGAAGCCGCGAACTGGCCGTATCCGATCAAGGGGTACGGTTCCTACGACGAAATGATCGCCGCGAACGCCACGCTGCCCGCGGACCAGAAGCTGGATTACCTCCTCATCGTCACGCCGAACTTCGTGCACTTCGACCCGGCGATGAAGGCGCTCAACGCCGGCATTCCGGTGTTCTGCGAGAAGCCGCTCACGGTGACGCTGGAAGAAGCGGCCACGCTCGTGAAGACGGTCCGCGAAAAGAAGATCCCGTTTGGTGTCGCGCACACTTACCTGGGCCACTGGACCAGCCGGTTCAGCCGTTACATCGTCCGCGCCGGGCTGCTGGGCGACCTCCGCTGGGTGGACAGCTTTTATCTGCAGGGCTGGCTCGCGACCAAGCTCGAAGACACCGGCCAGCAACAGGCCTCCTGGCGCGTCGATCCGAAAAAGGCCGGCGGCTCCGGCTGTGGCGGCGACATCGGCACGCACGCGCTGATGCAACTCCGGTTTGTCACCGGCCTCGAAGTGGAAGCGGTTTCCGCCAATCTGGAGATCTTCGTCAAGGGCCGGCCGATCGACGATCACTTCACCGCCTACTGCCACCTCACGAACGGGGCCCGGGCGCTGGTGCGCGCCTCGCAGATCAGTATCGGCCACCTCAACGACCTGGGCATCCAGGTCTGCGGCACCAAGGGCACGTTGCTGTGGCGCGCGGAAGAGCCCGAAACCATCACGATCAAGCTGATGGGCCAGCCCGACCGCGTGTATTTCCGTGGCGCGGTCAGCCCGGGCGACGGGTTCATCCCGAAGGATGCCCCGGCCGATCTCATGGCCGAGCCGACGATCCCGCCCGGACATCCCGAGGCGTTCCACGACGCGTTCGCGCGTCTGCACCGGTGTTTCGAGGCGGACGTGCGGAAATACCAGGCGGGACAGCCCTTTGCCTGCGATGGCTCGAAATACGCCAACGTCGAGGACGGCTGGATGGGCATGGCATTTCTCAAGACCTGCCTCGAGTCCAACGCCAAGCAGGGCGCCTGGACGCCGATGCCGGCGAAGGTCTGAATCCTCTCAACCCGAACCTCCTGCAACCAGGGGACGGCGTTCGCGCCGTCCCCTTGCTCTTGGTCCCCTCGGTGCCCGCTGCCAACGGCCAGCGGACGCTTCCCGAACAACCGCTGCGGTCTGGCCGACCCGGACTTTCAGCCGTCGTACTCGGATCGGCAGCGGTTGTTTGTAACCAAAGCGCGGCCTCCGGCTCAGATTCCCGAGTAAACGGAATTGGAAACGATTATGACTGAACTGAAAGCTGACAATTTTGTGGCCGAGGCGTTGAACTCGGACGTGCCGGTGCTGGTGGATTTCTACGCCCCCTGGTGCGGGCCGTGTCGAATGCTGGCGCCGGTCCTCGAACAACTGGCGGGCGAGTTCGCCGGACGCGTTCGATTCGTCAAAGTCAACGTGGACGACACCCCGGAATTGGCGCAGCGCTACCGCATCACCGGGGTGCCGACGCTCATGGTGTTCCAAGGTGGCAAAGCAGTCGATACGATGGTGGGCTTTGCCGGCGCGGGCGCGTTGCGTTCCCGGCTCGAAAAGGTGGCCCAGGCGGCGCCCCAAACCGCAAGCGCCGCCTGACCCGGCCCGGCCGGCAACCGCCGATTTTGCGTCCGCCCGCCGGCGGGCCGAGCGCGTCCGGCGGGCGGTTTGCTTTCCGGGCATTCTGCGGCAGAGTGCGCCGCATGGCTTACGAGTTCAGGTTGCAGCGCCGGGTGGAATTCTCGGAGACCGACGCCGCTGGCATCGTGCATTTCTCGAATTTCTTCCGGTACATGGAGAGCGTGGAACACGCCTTCTTCCGGTCGCTCGGTTATTCGGTCATGCTCCAGGATCACGAGCCGCCGCTCGGCTTCCCGCGGGTTCACGCCGAGTGCGATTACCAGTCGCCGCTCCGGTTCGAGGACTTGGTGGAAATCCACTTGCTGGTGCGGGAGAAGAAGCCCAAAACGCTGAGCTACCTGATCCGGTTCATGAACCTGAGTGTCGAGCCGGCGCGGGTAGCGGCGAGGGGGAACCTGACCGTGGTCTGCGTCCAGAAGAGTGGGGATGGAAGCTTCACCTCGACCCGCATCCCTCACGAACTGGCGGAAAGAATCAAGGTGGCGCCACCCGAACTGCTTGCCTGAGCCCGCGCCGCCGGGTAACGCTCTCGCTGCATGTTGAAGGACCTGATCCAGTGGTATCTCGCCTCGCTCGACGCGGGCGGTTACCCGCTCATTGCCCTGTTGATGGCGATCGAGAGCTCGGTGGTACCGCTGCCCAGCGAGTTGGTGATCCCACCGGCCGCGCATCTGGCCCACGCCACCGGGCGCTTCAGCCTGGTGGGCGTCGCGTTGGCGGGCGCGCTTGGTTCCTGGCTGGGTGCGAGCGCGATGTACTGGGTTTCACGACTGGCAGGGCGACCCTTTGTAATGCGCTTCGGAAAGTACGCCCTGATCACGCCGGAGAAGATCGTCGGGGCGGAACGCTGGGCGGCGCAGTTTGGCGCTTGGGGCATCTTCGTCGCGCGAATGTTGCCCGTGGTGCGGCATTTGATCGGCATCCCGGCCGGGATCGTGCGGATGGACTTCAAGGTCTATTCGCTCTACACCCTGATCGGCTCGGCGTTGTGGTGCGGCGTGTTGTGCTGGCTGGGGGTAACGATGGGGCAGGACGAACAGTTGCTGGAAGGCAACGCCAAGCGCCTTGGGCTGTGGCTGGGCGGCATCGTGGTCGCGCTGTTCCTGATATACTACTTCTTCGTCCACCGTTACATGAAGGCCGAAGCGGTCAAGACCGCGGTCCGGCCTTCGTGACCCCCGTTTTTGACGTCACCGGCCTTTGATCCGCCATCGCGAAGCGCCACCGACCGCCGTCGCGGGCGATCCGTCCGCACGGCACCCCGCCGCGGGGTGGAGCGGTTCGATCGCGTGGCGTAGGTTTTGCCGGGCAGCGCTTTTCCGGGTTGCTTTCTGCTTGCGTTGACCCCGTGGCTCCAAGACCCTCTCGCGGTGAATGGATGAGATGGGCGACGAAGCCGGGGCGAACCCGCCTCCGCCGCGTGCGTCGGTGCGCGTGAAGCCGGAACGACGGCGGTTCGGATGGCGTGGAGGATTTGGCTGTTCGCAACCTATTGCACTGGAATGAAAAAGCACGCATTGCACACCCTGTCATGCCCCCCGCTGACCGTGGTTGGCGGCGCTACGAGGGCGATTCCCAAGTACGCACCGCACGCCTTGGTTTTGTTCAGCCTCTGTGCGGGCAGCGACCGCGGATGGTGCTTCGACGTAAAGGATGTCTTTGCGGTGAGCGCCGGCCCGGTCGTGCTGCACCCCCAGTTTTCGGCGTCCGCGGGATACAACGACAACATTTACTACCTGCCATCACAGCTTGCGCAGGATGATTTCGTGTACGTCCTGAGTCCCGGTTTGAATATTCGGTTGGGCAGGCCGGACGGGGACAATCATGCTGATCTGACCTACCGCTTCGATCAGATGTTGTATGCCCAGAACGACCAGGCGGATGCTTCCGACCATAGCGTCACGCTGACGGGTGGAGCCAAGGGGGCGCGGCTGAGCTACGATACCCGGAATTCGTTCCAGTTCATGGACAGTATCATGAACGGCTACACGGCGACGATCGAAGGCATTCCGATCCCGGCCGGGAACGTGGAACGCAACTACTTCGATCTCGATCACTCACTGGGTTACGATTTATCCGCCAAGGGCCGCCTGCTCCTCGAAGGGGCATTTCACTGGCGCGAATACCCCGCCGGCAAGCAGTTGATTTATCTGCCCTACTACGACTCGAACGAATGGCGCGGTACCGCCGGCTACAGCCATGCCCTAAGCGACAAGACCCGGTTGGCCGGGCGGTTCTACTACGGCCAATTGGCCCAGAATCCCAACGGGCAGTTTGGAACGACTTCCGTGAAGCCGCCGCATGCCGACTACACCGGTGGCACCGTGGACGCCAGCGGGCACTTCACGAGCAAACTTTCGGGAAACGTTCGGGTCGGGTACGAGTACCGCTGGTATGCTGGTGATGTCGAATCCGATGGCTATCCTGTGGCCGGGATCGGTCTGAAGCAGCAGTTTTCCGAGAAGACCAGCGCGTCCTTGAACTACAACCGCGGGGGATCCGTGTCGGCGTATCCAGGAATCGGCCCGGGGACGAGTGCGAGGGTCTATCCGATCGTGACCGACAGCGTGACGTTCAACGTCCAGCAGATTCTTGGAACTCGTCGTCCTTGGTTTCTAAACCTCGGAGTGACTTACGCGCAAAACGCGTACGTGACGACGAGCCAGTCTTACGACCACCTCCAGGTCGAACTGGGGGCAAATTACCAGCTTCGTTCCTGGGCGGTCGCCTTCGTGAATTATGCGCACGAATGGGGGAACCAGTACGGATATGATTACAATGTCAACCGCGTCAGTGTTGGCTTCAGCCTAGGCCTTTGAACATTATGAAGTACTCTCTCCTCTCCTGGACAGCGATTCTGCTGTTGGCCTTTGGGGCGCGCGCTCAAGCCGTTTCGACGGAGCTGGTGCCGGACACGACCGATCGCCCGATCGCGGCTCAGGACGTTCTCAGCATCGTGATCGTGGGCGAAACGGGGCTGCCCACCGAGTTTCGCGTTTCCGCGAGCGGCACGATCCAATTCCCCTATCTCAACATGGTGGAGGTCAAAGGGCTCACCCCGCGTGAACTGGGACAGAAACTGGAGGTGGACCTGTCCAAGGACTACTTCGTAAAACCCCAGGTTTTGGTGGCCGTGAAGGAGTACCGCCAGGAGTTCGTGCGGGTGATGGGGGCCGTCAACCGGCCGGGTCCCGTTCCGCTCAGCGCCGAGCAGAAGATGGATATCCTGGATGCGATTGCGATCGCCAACGGCGTTACCCGGCTGGCCTCGGACAAGGTGGAATTCAACCGCAACGGCAAGACTCAAATCTTCAAGATCGACGCGTTGAAACGCGAAACGGACCCGCAGAAGAAGGTGATTCTGCAACCGGGAGACACCATCACCGTCCGGGAAAGCATTCTTTAACGATTATGAGCTACAATGGTGACAATTCGGGCTTTTCCGAGACAGACGGTTCGTCGGGTGAAGCCGCCGCGGGAGCGAACATCAACCTGCGGCATTATTGGTATGTACTCCTTGAGCGAAGGTGGTTGGTGGTGTGCAGCTACTTGGCGGTGCTGACGCTGGCGGGGATATACCTGTACACGGCCCCCCGGGTCTATCGAGCCACAACGCGGTTGCAAATCGACCCGGAATCGGATTCGTCCCTCAACTTGAAGGACGTCGTGGTTCGGATGGGCCAAATCGATCCGGATTACCTGCAGACCCAGTACAAGAATCTGCTCAGCCGGAGTCTCATGGCGGCGGTCGTCAAGAACCTGCGCCTCGCCGATGACCCGCGCTATTCCAAGAACATGGATGTGCCGAAGGCCGTTGCCGATGACGTCACGATTGCGCCGCTGCGGCTCACGCGCCTCGTGGACGTCAGTGTCGATCATACCAATCCGGAGAAGGCGAGGGACATTGCCAACGCCCTGGTGAACGAGTTCATCGACTCGACCGCGGCGCAGAAACAGGAACGGACCTCCGCAATGTTGTACTTCCTGCGGAATCAGGCCTCCGGTTTGGAGGGCGAGGTCAGCAAAGCGGAAGAGGACCTCGACAACTACCGGATGCGCAAGAAGTATGTCTCCCTCGACAAGGGCGACAACATCATTGCGGAGGCTTTGAGCCAGTCCCAGGCCCGCTATGCCGAGGCCAAGGGGCGGGCGCAGACGGCCCAAACCACCGTGGACGAGCTGGACAAGCACGTGCAGGCCGGCCAGCCGTTGAGCAACTTTCCCCCCATTGCCTCGGACGCTTCCATCAAGGCGCTGGAAGGACAGCGCGCCACGCTCGAGACCGAGTTGGCCGGGCTCCTCAAGAAATACAAGGACAAGCATCCGGCGGTGATTCAGCTTCGCTCGCAAATCGCGGAGAACAAGGCCGCCGCCGAGCGCCAGGCCCAGCAACTCGCCGGCGTCTTGCGCTCCGAAGCACAACTCTCGAAAGGCATTGCCGAGAATCTGCTCGCCAACGTTTCGGATTGGGAGAATCGGCAAATGGAGTGGAACCGGGCCAAAATGGAGTACGACGTGCTCTCGCGGAAAGCCGAGACCAAGAAAGCGCTCTACAACGCCCTCCTGGCGAAGGTGAGCGAGATCGACGTTGTGCAAAAGGACAAGCAGAACAACATTCACATCGTGGATCCGGCAACGACCCCGGTTTCGCCGGTCAAGCCCAACGTGCCGATCACCATCGCCTTGGCCGCCGTCGGCGGTCTGGCGGTGGCCTTGGGGCTCGCCCTCTTCGTCAACTTCCTCGATGACTCCATCAAGAGCCAGGACGATGTGGAAACCTACCTTCGGCTTCCCTTTCTGGGTTATCTGCCCAACATCAAGTCCGCCAGCCTCCCCGAGCGCTACCAACATGCGCACATGCATCCCCAGTCCAATGCCGCGGAGAGTTTCCGGACCGTGCGGGCCGCCATCACTCTGGGAAGTCGCGGAGGCAAGTTCCGGGTCTTTACGGTGACGAGCAGTGTCCCGGCCGAAGGGAAGTCCACGGTCGCCGCCAACATGGCGATTGTGATCGCCCAAACCGGCCTGCGCACGCTGCTGGTGGACGCCGACTTCAGGAGACCGAGTCTGCACCAGGGATTCGGGCTGCGCGGCGTGACGGGCCTGGTGGCGTATCTGGCCGGGAAGGTGACGACGATCGAGGAAACGGTGCAAACCACCGAGGTGCCCAATCTGGATTTGGTCTGTTCCGGCAGCACGCCGTCGCATCCTTCCGAGCTCCTCAGTTCCAAACGCATGGCCGAATTCGTGCAGGAAGTCAGCCATCGTTACGATCGGGTGATCATCGACTGTCCGCCGGTCTCGGCAGTCAGCGACCCGTTGATCGTGTCCTCGTTGGCCGATGGGGTGGTCATGGTGACGAAGTTCAACAAAGTCCGCCGCGATCTGGCCCGCAAATCCATTCAGCGGATCCTGGACGCCGGCCTGCAGATTTGCGGAGTCGTGATCAACGATATTGATTTCGAAGGCCGCGACGCCTACTACTACTCGTACTACTACTACCAGAACCGGTACTACAAGGGTTACTACCACTCGAAGTCCGAAATCCCCGCAACCGAAGAGGATGTGCCGGTTGCTGCCGAGGAGGACAAGAAGCTGGTCTCTTGAGAGGCGTCCTTGCGGGCGCAACCTCAGAGGTAATCTGCCAACAGGGGGCCCAGGCGGCGGATGGCGCCGGGCGACCAGGCGGCGCGGGGCGTGAGGATTGCGTGGCGAAGCGAGGAATGGCAGGAGCAATTGCGTTCCGCCGGAATCAGCGGCAGCACGCGGAGGATGGTCGCCTTGGCCTGTTCCGCGTTCCGCCGCAGGTTCTCCACCACCAACTCGACCGTGACATGGGCCGCGTCCTCCTTCCACGCGTCATAGTCGGTCACCATCGCCATGGTGGCGTAGGCAATTTGGGCTTCGCGGGCGCACTTGGCCTCGCCCAGGTTCGTCATGCCGATCACGTCGTAGCCTTGGGCATGGTTGGCGATCGACTCGGCGCGGGTGCTGAAGGCCGGCCCTTCCATGTTCACATAGACGCCGCCGTCGTGGACCGGGAGGGCGAGTTGTTCACAAGCCTGCCGCAGCCACCCTCGGAGCTCGGGGCACACCGGCTCGGCGAAGGCGATGTGAGCCACGATGCCGCCGCCAAAGAAGCTGTGCTCCTGGGAGCGTTTGGTCCGGTCCACGAACTGGTCCGGAAGCACGATGTCGCAAGGCCGGTGATGCTCCTGAAGGGAACCCACGGCGCTGACGCTGATGATCCAGGCAACGCCGAGCTGCTTGAGCGCGTAAATGTTGGCGCGATGGTTCAGCTCGCTGGGCAGGAGGCGATGCTGCCGGCCGTGGCGGGGCAGAAAGACGACGCTCCGCCCTTCCAATTCCCCTGTCAGCAACTGGTCCGAAGGCGCGCCGAAGGGGGTGGTCGCTTTGACCCACTTGCGGCGTTCCAGACTTTCGATCTCGTACAGCCCGCTCCCGCCGATGATGCCCACGCGAAGAGGTTGTTTCATGAGGTCATTCCACCGTGACGCTTTTGGCCAGGTTCCGCGGCTTGTCCACGTCACAACCGCGGAGCACTGCGATATGATAGGCCAGCAACTGCAGAGGGATGATGCCGACCAGAGGAAACGCGAATTCCGGCGTCGCCGGGACATAGAGCACTTCCTCGGCTTTGGTGGCAATCTGGTCATCGCCTTCCGTCGCGATGGCGATGACCGGCGTACCGCGGGCGCGCACCTCCTCCAGATTGCTCAGGCATTTCTCGTATAGGAAGCCCTGGGGCACGAGGATCACGCACGGGCTCTCCGGGTCCATCAGCGCGATGGGACCATGCTTCATCTCGGCGGCGGGGTAACCTTCGGCGTGAATGTACGAAATCTCCTTCAATTTGAGCGCGCCTTCCAAGGCGATCGGGAAACCGATCTGGCGGCCGAGAAAGTAGAAGTCGCGGCGGGACACGTATTTCGCCGCGAGGCGACGGACCTCCTCGTTGAGCCGCAACGCCGCCCGGACTTGGTCCGGAATCTTCTCCAGGGTGCGGACCACGGTTGCCCCGCGGCTGGAGGCCATCACGCGGAGGCGTCCCATGAACAAAGCGAACAACGCCAGCACGGCCACTTGGGAGGTGAACGCCTTGGTGGACGCCACGCCGATCTCCGGACCGGCGTGCAGATAGATCCCGCCGTCCGCCTCGCGGGCGATGGTGCTGCCCACGACATTGCAGACGGCCAGGACTTTGTGACCGCGGCGCCGGGCCTCCCGCAAAGCAGCCAAGGTATCGGCGGTTTCGCCGGACTGGGTGATGACGAGCACGAGGGTGTGCTTGTCCAGCGGCGGATTCCGGTAGCGAAACTCGCTCGCGTATTCGACCTCCACGGGGATGTGCGCAAAGTCCTCGAGGATGTGTTCGGCCACCAGCCCGGCGTGCCAACTCGTGCCACAGGCGGCGATGACGATCCGGTCCACGGCCCGCAGTTCCGCAGCGGACATGTTCAACCCGCCGAATTTCGCCGTCGCCTCATCGTGGTCCAACCGCCCGCGCAAGGCATTCTCGATCGTTACCGGCTGCTCGAAGATCTCCTTGAGCATGAAGTGGGCGAAGTCCCCCCGCTCGGCGGCTTCCGCACCAAACTCAAGTTCGCTGATCTGGACCTTGGCGGTCTGCGATCCCAGATTCGTGACGTGGAAATTGTCCTCGGTGAGCGTCACCACGTCGTAATCGTTCAGATAGACGACTTGCCGGGTGTGCGCGACCATCGCGGTGGCGTCGCTGGCGAGGAAGTTCTCTCCTGTCCCCAGCCCCACGATGAGCGGCGAACCGCGGCGAGCGCCGACGACGACTCCCGGTTCGTCCGCGCAGAGGACGGCGATGCCGTAGGTGCCGATGACTTCCCGCAAGGCCAGTTCGACCGCCTTCGGCAGCAACGGGCGGGCGGTGACGCCGGCAGCTTTCAGCCGCTCGTATTCCTGGCCCACCAGATGCGCCAGCACCTCGGTGTCGGTGGCCGAGGCGAAGACATGGCCGGCCTGAACCAGCCGCTGTTTGAGGCGGTCGTAGTTCTCAACCACCCCATTGTGGACCAGCGCGATGCGGCCGCTCCGGTCGAGGTGCGGGTGCGAGTTGACGTCGGAAGGCGGGCCGTGGGTGGCCCAACGCGTGTGACCGATCCCCGCCTGGCCCGGGAGGGGCCGTTCGCCGAGGAGCGGGCCCAGGCCCTCGTCAATCTTGCCTTTGCGCTTGCGGGTCTCCAACCGGCCGTCCGCAAGGACGCTGATGCCCGCGCTGTCATAGCCGCGGTACTCCAGTCGCCGCAGCCCCTCGAGGATGACGGCGGCCGCCGGTTGCCGCCCGACATAGCCGACTATTCCACACATGGTTGAGAATTGCGTGTGACCTGGTTTGCGGACATGCTGCTTGCGCTCCGACGCGGGCGCACGCTATAAGCGTGGAAAACCAGGCGCAAGAAAGGACTTCTCGGAAATGGGCACAGCGAAACAGGCGGTAGTCGATCCCGGCCGGGTGCTGGGCATGATCATGGGGGGCGGCCAGGGCAGCCGTCTGTTCCCCTTGACCCGGGAACGAGCCAAACCGGCGGTGCCGCTCGCCGGCAAGTACCGCCTGGTGGACATCCCCATCTCGAACTGCATCAACTCCGGCGTGCGCCGGATCTTCCTGCTGACCCAATTCCTCTCGGCGTCGCTGCACCGCCACGTGTACGGGTCGTTCAAGTTCGACCATTTCTCCCGCGGCTTCGTCGAAATCCTCGCCGCGGAGCAGACCGCCACCGACGCCTCGTGGTATCAAGGCACGGCGGACGCGGTCCGCAAAAACCTGGCCCATCTGCGCAGCGTGGATTTTGACTATGCCCTGATCCTGAGCGGCGACCAGCTCTACCGCATGGATTACCGCGGCATCCTGCAGCAGCACGTCGATACCGATGCCGAGTTGACCCTCGCCACCACGCCGGTGAGCCGGGAGGCCGCCCAGTCCCTGGGCATCCTGCACATCAACGCGGACCGGCGCATCGTCCGCTTCGTCGAGAAGCCCAAGGAGCCTGCCGTGCTCGACCAGTTGCACGTCGATCGCAACACCTACGATGCGCTCGGCCTCCAGGGGGCACAGGAGTATTTCCTCGCTTCCATGGGGATTTACGTCTTCAACCGTACGTTGCTGACCAAGCTGTTGGACAACGACTACACCGACTTCGGCAAACACATCATCCCCTCCGCCATCGAGACGCACCGCGTGTATTCCTACGTGTTCCAGGGCTACTGGGAGGACATCGGAACCATCCGGTCCTTCTTCGAAGCCAACCTGGACCTGGCTTCGGAACTGCCCCGGTTCAATTTCTTCGACATGGCCGCGCCCATTTACACCCGGCCGCGCTTCCTGCCCGCCTCGAAGATCAACGGCGCTTCACTCGATCACACCATTGTTTCCGACGGCTGCATCCTCAATCACTGCAAGATTTCCCAAAGCCTCGTCGGACAGCGGTTCCTGGTGGATGCCGGCAGCCACATCACCCGCACCGTGATCATGGGCGCCGACTACTACGAATCGATCGAGTCCATCCAGCGATCCGCGGAATCGGGTTCGCCGCGCATCGGCATCGGCAAGAACACGCGCATCGACACGGCCATTGTGGACAAGAATGCGCGCATCGGGGACAACTGCGTCATCACGCCCCACGGCAAGCCGGAATCCGTGGACCATCCGCTGTACTACGTGCGGGATGGCATCGTGATCATCCCCAAGAACGCCGTCATCCCCAGCGGCACGTTCATCTAGCCCGTCCCGCAGCCGCGTCTTCCCCCCACCGAGCCCATGCGCGTAATAGCTCCCCTGACGGCCGCACTGGCCATTGCCTGGCCGACCCTCGCCGCCGGACCAGCCAGTGGCGAGCAGCCGCTGTTCAACGGCCGTGACCTCGCCGGCTGGGTCGTCAAATGCAAGCCGGCCGACGCCGCGCAGGCCTGGTGGCGGGTTGAGGACGGGGCCATCGTGGCCGATTCGGTGGGCCGCCCGAAGCACGACTACATCTGGCTGTTGACCGAGCGGGAGTTCGGCGACTTCAATCTACGCCTCCGGTTCCAGGCCTTCCGCGACAGTCCCGGCAATTCCGGCGTGCAAATCCGCAGCCGCTACGACGACACCGCCGGTTGGCTCGACGGTCCGCAGGTCGATATCAATCCGCCCGCGCCCTGGCGCACCGGCATGATGTGGGACGAAACCCGCGGCAACCAGCGCTGGCTCTTTCCGGCGGTTCCGCGCGGCCAGTGGGTGAATGAATCGCAGGCCAAACCTGGGCTGGCGCTCCACTTCGCAGGGGACCAGCCCGATTGGAACGACTTGGAAATCACGGCCCGCGGCAACCGCGTTCAAGTCTCGCTCAACGGCCTCCAAGTCACGGATTACGACGGCGCGGGCACGCTCGACGACATCGTCCACCGCGAGCGGCACGTGGGCGGGCGCGGTCACATCGCGCTCCAGATTCACATCGGCGATCAGTTGCGAATTCGCTTCAAAGACATCCGCATCCGCGAGTTGGTTCCGACCGAACCTTGACGGGATGAAGCGTCGTTCTGGTCGCGCCCGACCCGTGTTTACATGAGCCGCGCCCCGTCGCATTCGGTGACCTGCTTGGGCGTGGGCGACGGCCGTCCGAATCTGGACCGCGGACAGGCGGCGTTCCTCTACCGCTTGGGCGCTGCCCGCGTGCTGGTGGATTGCGGCGAACCGGCCACCCGCGCACTGCTTCAAGACGGCGCCCGCGCCGATGACCTCGACCACGTCTTCATCTCCCATCTGCATTTCGACCATCTCGGCGGGCTGTTCACATTGTTGCAGGGGCTGTGGCTGGCGCCGCGGCGGCATCCGTTGAGCATTCACCTCCCGGACGTGGGCATCCGACCGGTGCGCGAACTGATGCGCACGGCGTGCCTGTTCGACGATTGGACGCCGTTCCCGCTCACGTTTTGTCCGCTGCGGCTCGGGAGCCGGATCGCCGTCCACGGCGCCGTTGTGACTCCGAAAGCGTCCAGCCATCTGCGGGCGCTCCGACCAGCTCACGGCCCGCGCAACCCGCGACTCAGCGAGGCCTTCAGCTTCCTCCTCGAGACGAAGGACCGGCGGGTGGCGCACTCGGCGGATCTGGGCGGGTTGGCCGACCTGGAGGGGCTGACGCGGGAACCGCTCGACCTGCTGGTCTGCGAATTGGCGCATCTTGATCTCGCGGAGGTGTTCGCGCACCTGGCAGGCAAGCCGATCCGGCAAGTGGCCTTTGTTCACCTCTCCGGCACGCAGTGGCGCCGCCGCGCCCGGATCGAAGCCCGGGCCGCGCGCGCCCTGTGCCCGATCCGGGTGCGCATTCCCGGCGACGGTGAGCGGATCGCTTTTTGATCCGGGGGCGAGGCCGCGCTGGATTTGCTCCGGCGACGGGTTTGCGCCTTGGCGTGCCGCCGCCGCTGCCTAGACTGCCCGCGCGATGTCGCAAATGCTGAAGAAATCCGGCAGCCTGGGCCTGGCCACGCTGTCGAGTCGGATTCTGGGCCTGGTGCGCGAACAGGTGTACGCGCACTTCATGGGCGACGGTCCGGTGGCAAGCGCCTTCAAGCTCGCCTTTCAGATTCCCAACCTGTTTCGGCGCCTGCTGGGGGAAGGCGCGCTCACCGCCGCTTTCATCCCCATCTTCAAGCACAAGGAGAAAACCGAAGGCGAAACCGCGATGTGGCAGGCCGCAAATGCCACCCTGTCCGGACTCGTGATCGTCACCGCCTCGCTGGTGGGCCTCGGCGTCATCGTCATCAGCCTCGCGCTCGCCGCGACGCGGATGCATTGGACCCGCGGTGGCCAGGCGGTGTTTCCGCCCCTGCCGTTTCCGCTGTTTTCGGACAACACCGTGCTGATGTTGCGGCTGTTGCGGCTGATGTTCCCGTACCTGGTGCTGGTGTGCCTGGCCGCGCTCTCCATGGGCATGCTCAATGCGCGCGGGTATTTCATCATCCCGGCCTTGGGCGCCACGATGCTCAACGTGGTCATGATCGCCAGCGTGTGGTTCCTCGCGCCGCAGTTCGGATCCACCCTGGACACGCAGGTCTTTGCGCTCGGGGTGGGCGTGCTCATCGCTGGCTTCGCCCAGTTCGCCTTCCAGGTGCCGGCGCTGTGGAAGGAAGGCTACCGCTACCGCTGGATCGCACCGTGGCCCAACGAAACCGTCCGCGAGGTCGTCCGCAAGATGATCCCCGGCATCATCGGCGTGGCGGCCTTCCAGCTCAATGTGCTGCTCATCATGCTGGTCTCGAACTGGGTGGACAAACACATCGTCGCCTCCTTCGACTACGCGGTGCGGCTGATGGAGTTTCCACAGGGCATCGTCGGTATCTCGCTCGCGACGTATCTCCTGCCGACGCTTTCCGGCCTGGCTTCGGACAAGAAATACCCCGAGTTCCGCGCCACACTGCGGCAGGGTCTCGGCTACATGGCGTTCATCAACCTGCTGGCGTCGGTGCTGCTGGTCGTACTCGCGGAACCGATCGTGCGCCTGTTGTTTCAAAGCGGAAAATTCGACGTGTCTTCCACGCAGCGCACCGCGACCGCGCTGGCCTGTCTGGCGCCCGGGCTCGTGGCATTCTCGGGCGTGAACCTGCTCGCCCGCGCGTTCTACGCCTTGGGCGACACCAGGACGCCGATGCGGATCAGCCTCTTCTGCCTGGCCTTGAACCTGGTTATTTCGCTCTGGGTGGTCGGACCGTTCCGGCAGGCCGGCTTGGGCGCGGCGAATACGCTGACTTCCCTGCTCAACGTCTGGTTGCTCAGTCGCGGACTGCGCCGAAAACTCAAGACGCTCGACCTCGGTGAATTCCGGACCAAGCTGGTTGCGTTGCTGGGCGCGACCGTGGTCGCGGGCGGCGTCGCGTGGGGCCTGTACCGGTTTTGGGCGCTCCACCTCGGCCACGCCACCGTTCCGCGCCGGCTGGGCGAGGTGTTCGGGCCCGCGCTCGCGGCCGGGCTGGTCTATTGGGGACTCGCCTTGTGGCTCCACGTGCCGGAGGCCAAGGAAGCGCTGCGCCTCCTCGCGACGCGCCGCCCGCCGTCCGCCGGTCCCGGGCTCAACTAACCGGGCCTCGCGGTCGGGGGGTCGCGTACCGGCGGTTGAACGCCACGCAATCCGCGTAACGCACGCCGCAGCCGCCGAAGATGTCGAGCGCCGAGCCGATCGTCAGATCCACGCAGCCGCGTCCCAACCAGGTGACGCGTTCCAGATCGGCCAGCGAGTTGGCGCCGCCGGCGTAAGTGGTGGGCAACGGCGCATCCCGCCCCAGGCGGGCGACCAGTTCCTCGTCGATGCCGCGGCACAGGCCTTCCACGTCCACGGCGTGAATCAGAAACTCGGCGCAGGCGGCGGCCAGTCCTTCGAGCGTGTCGCGGTTGAGCCTGAGCTCGGTGAACTTCTGCCAGCGGTCGGTCACGACGAAGTACTCCTCGCCGCGCCGGCGACAGCTCAGGTCCAGCACCAACCGTTCGCGTCCGATGGCCCGCACGAGTCCGGCCAGTCGTTCTGCGTCCAGTCGGCCTTCCCGAAAGACCCAGGACGTGACGATCACGTGCGACGCTCCCGCGTCCAGCCAGGCGCCGGCGTTGTCCGCGTTCACGCCGCCGCCCAACTGGAGCCCGCCGGGGTAAGCCGCCAGCGCTTCGCGGGCGGCGGCCTCGTTGCCCGGACCGAGCTGGATGACGTGTCCCCCGCGCAGTCCGTCGCGGCCATAGAGCGTCGCGTACCAGGCAGGCGGTTGGGACGAAACGAAGTTGGTCAGCAACTCGCCGGGATCAGCGCCGAGCGAGCCGCCAACAATCTGCTTCACCTGGCCGGCGTGGAGGTCGATGCACGGGCGGAACACATCGCCACGCTAGCCTCGCGCCCGGCAGCCTGACAAGCCAAGCTCGGGTCCCTGTCGGGTCCCGATGGGTAGGGGCGGTGCGGCCGCACCACCGTGCGCCGCGGCAGCGGCGCCGCCCCCCATTTGGAATCAAGACGGTACCCAGGCGAAACTTGGTTTGACTCCGGAGTTCGGGTTGAAAACCGTGGCGGGCACGTTTACCCTCCGTGTGCAGTGATCTATGATCGGCCTTACATGCGCGAGCAGCCGCGGCAGCAGTTTCGCCTGCCTTCGGTGACGGTTGGGCTGTTGGTCGTGAACGTGGCGGTCTTCGTCCTCCAAAGCATCAACGCGGTCTATTTCGGCTGGCCGTTCGAGGAGTATCTGGCGTTGAGCCGCCGGGGTCTGCAGAGCGGATACGTTTGGCAGTTGTTCACGTTCCAGTTCCTCCACGCCAACAGCGGCCACCTGCTGGCGAACTCGCTCGGCCTGTACTTCCTGGGCCGGCCGGTGGAGGACATGCTGGGGAAGGCGCGGTTGTTGGAGGTCTATTTCGGCAGCAGT
This sequence comes from uncultured bacterium, assembly GCA_963735925.1. GTDB lineage: Bacteria > Verrucomicrobiota > Verrucomicrobiia > Limisphaerales > J093 > DSVZ01. The sequence goes on along the minus strand of CAVTMT010000010.1, from coordinate 281,907 downwards.
TTCCTGGGGGGATTGCTCCAGGCACTCCTGGGGGTGGCGATCCCGGCTTATTTTGGCGGCCCCGTGCTCGGCGCTTCGGCCGGGGTCTGCGGTCTGCTGGCGGCCTTCGCCCTGCTGCTGGGCGACCGCACCATACTGCTCATGTTTTTCCTGCCGGTCCGGGCGCGGACCCTGCTGAACATCGCGCTGGCCATGGCGGTCTTCTTCGTGCTGGTCCCGGCCGAGCCGGGGATTGCGCATGCCGCGCACCTCGGCGGATTGCTGGGCGGCATGGCCTACATGCACTGGATTGTGCGGCGGGAACGGCGCTTGTTCGACTGGCGGGATTACCGTGCCCGGTCGCGGGACCGCGAATTGGTGGTCACGCCCGCACGCTCCCCGGCTCCCCGCAAACGGCGGGAGAAACAGGTCGAAGAGGAGCTGCCGCCCGGCGAGTTCATCAGCCGCGAAGTGGATCCCATACTCGAAAAGATTTCCGCGCACGGCATCCAAAGCCTCACGGAACGCGAACGCAAGATCCTCGAACGGGCCCGCGCGAAAATGATGACGCGCTGACCTGCCGCCCGGCGCGCGGCTGCGGCGCATCCGCTGGCCTCAGAACTGCCGCAGGAAACGGAGGTCGTTCTGGTAGAAGAGCCGGATGTCGCTGATCCCGTACCGGATCATCGCGATGCGCTCGATGCCGAACCCAAATGCCCATCCCGTCCACACCTCCGGATCGTAGCCAATATTCTCGAACACTTGCGGGTGCACCATGCCGCACCCCGCGATCTCGAGCCAGTCCTTGCCCAGTTTGCGAGTGAGGGCGCTGCTGAAATCGATTTCGAAACTCGGCTCGGTGTAGCTGAAGTAGTGCGGGCGGAACCGGATCTTCGTCTCCGGCCCCATCAGGTCGCGGAACACAAACTCGACCGTGCCTTTGAGGTCGCTGACCGTGACCCCGCGGTCCACGTACAGGCCTTCCACCTGGTGGAAGGTTGGATTGTGGGTGGCGTCCGCATTGTCCCGGCGATAGACCCGGCCCGGCACGATGATGCGCACCGGCGGCGGCTGCCGGGCCATGACGCGAATCTGCACCGACGACGTGTGCGTGCGGAGCAGCCGCCGGTCGGGCGTGTCCAGGTAGAACGTGTCCTGGCTGTCGCGCGCCGGGTGGTCGGCCGGCGTGTTCAGGGCGTCGAAACAGTGGTAGTCGTCCTCGATCTCCGGGCCGTCGGCCACCGCGAAGCCGATCTTGCGGAAGCTACGCACGATTTCCTCGGTGACTTGCGTCAGCGGGTGCAGCTTGCCCAGGACCCGACGCCGCCCCGGCGAGGTGAAGTCCGTGGGTTCCTTGGGCAGGGCTGCGTCCAGTTCCAACTCGGCGCGCCGCGTGGTCAGCGCGGCCTCGAGTTCGGTCTTGGCGGTGTTGATGGCCTTGCCGGCGGCGGGTCGCTCCGTTTTCGGTAGGGCGCCCAGTTGTTTCATCAGCGCCGTGAACCGGCCGTTCACGCCCAGAAAGCCGGTCCGCACCTCCTCCAGGCCGGCGAGGTCGGCGGCGCTTTGAAAGGCCGCGAGCGCGCTTTGTTTCAACGGTTCGATGTCGTCCAGGATCGGCATAACGATTGGCGGCCGACGCTACCGGAACGCCGGGTAAAGAAAAAGAAAAACGGGCGGTCGGGAGACCGCCCGTGGGAATGGAGAATGGGGGAACGGCCCGCTTCCCGCGGTCAGGCCTTGGCCGTTTTGGCCTTCAGCGCTTCCTGCACGACCCGGACGACCTCGCCAAAGGCGGTGGCGTCGGTGGCTGCCAGATCCGCCAGGATCTTCCGGTCCAGGCTTACCTTCGCGGCCGCCAGCCCCTCGATGAAACGGCTGTAGGTCAGGCCCACCGCCCGGACGGCCGCGTTGATGCGCACCTGCCACAAGGCGCGGAAAGTCCGCTTCTTGACCTTGCGGTCGCGGTAGGCGTACACCATGCCGTGGTCCACGGCGTCGGAGGCATACCGGTAGAGTTTGGATCGGCGTCCGCGGAAGCCCTTCGCGCGAAGGAGCATTCGTTTGCGGCGTTTGCGGGAGGCGACGGCGTTGGTAACACGCATGGTTCAGCGACGGTTCGAGGTTAAGGCACGGCGGACGCGGGATCAGCCCCGGTGGCTGAAGGGCAGGCTTTGCGTGACCCGGTACGCGTCGGTTTTGTCGATTTCCACCGAGGCGCGGAGGCGGCGCCGGCGTTTCGCGTTTTTGGTGGACAGCAGGTGGCGGCGACCGGCGTGGGCGCGCATGACTTTGCCGGTGGCGGTGATCTTGAACCGCTTGGCCACCGATTTTCGGGTTCTGGTGCCTTTAGGGCGTCGCATAACAAGTTGTCCTCTCGAAAAAGAGCGCACAGCCTAGGGAGGCCCCTGGCGACACGCAAGCTGGATTTTTCGATCATCCGGGAGCAGCGGTTGCCCTTGGCTCCGGGCTTCCACCCTTACGCCGGAAGGCGGCGACGGGCTGCCGCCAGACCTCTCCGCCGAACGAGGAATACGTGTCCAATCGCGCCCGCCCATGCTTAACTCGCACGACGATTTATGGACTACGAAGCAGTCATCGGCCTGGAAACGCACGTCCAGCTCAAGACCCGATCGAAGATGTGGTGCGGATGCGCCAACACCTTCGGTTCCCCCCCCAACACCAACGTCTGCCCCGTGTGTCTCGGCTTGCCTGGCGTGCTGCCCGTGCCCAACGCCGAGGCCCTGCGCCTGACCGCGCTCACCGGCCTGCTCCTCAACTGCTCGCTGCCGCCTCGCGCCAAATTCGACCGGAAGAGCTATTTCTACCCGGACATGCCCAAGAACTACCAGATTACCCAGTACGACCAGCCTTCCACCGCCAACGGCTTCGTCGAATTCGAGTTCCAGGGTGGCCTGGCGCGCGTCCGCGTCACCCGCGCCCACCTCGAGGAGGACGTGGGCAAGAGCACGCACTTCGAGCGGAACAGCGGCGTCGATTTCAACCGCGCCGGCGTGCCCCTGCTGGAAATCGTCTCCGAGCCCGACCTCACCAGTGCCGACATGGCTTACGAATACCTGAACGCGCTCAAGGAGATTCTCATCTACGGCGGCATCAGCGATTGCGACATGGAGAAGGGCATGGTCCGCTGCGACGTGAACGTGTCCGTGCGCCCCGTCGGCACGCAGGAACTCGGCGCCAAGATCGAGATCAAGAACATGAACTCCTTCTCCGGCGTGCGGAAGGCGCTCGAGTACGAAATCCCGCGCCAGATCGAAGTGCTAAGGCAGGGCGGCAAGCTCGTTCAGTCCACGCGCCGGTGGGACGACGTGGCCGGCATCACCGAGGAAATGCGCACCAAGGAACATGCCCACGACTACCGCTATTTCCCTGACCCGGACCTCATGCCGCTCCAGCCGACCGAGGAATGGCTCGCCAGCGTCCGCGCCCGGGTGGTGGAACTTCCGCTGGCCCGAAAGCGACGTTTCATGCGCGATTACGGACTGCCGGCCGGCGATGCCGAAGTTTTCAAGAACGACGTGCCGCTGGGCGACTTTTTCGAGCCGCTGGCCAAACAAGCGAAGAATCCAAAGGCGGTGGCGAACTGGGTCATCAACAACCTGCGGGCGAAGCTGGCAGAGAGTGGCAGCCGACGTGAGGAGGCTCAGATTCCGGCATCCGGCATCTGGCATCCGGCATCTGAAGTTGATGAGAGCGGACTCACGTCCGCTGCTACGGAAACTTCACTGTCCTCCCTCAAATTCAAGCCTGAGTCCCTCCTCGAACTCGTGGCCTTGGTTGAAGCCAAGACCATCAGCAGTTCGGCCGCCCAGCAAGTGTTCGCGGACATGTTCGACACGGGCAAAGCGCCTTCCCTGATCGTACAGGAGAAGGGCCTGGCTCAGGTCAGCGATGCCGGCGCCATCGAAGACTTCTGCAACCAGGCCATCGCCGCGAGCCCCGGCCCCGCCGCCGACTTCCGCGCCGGCAAAGCCGCCGCCCTCAACTTCCTCAAAGGCCAGGTGATGAAACTCAGCAAAGGCAAGGCAAACCCCGCGCTCGTCGGTGAAATCCTGGAGCGGAAACTTATGACCTAACGCCATCTAATCGCTTGCTGCGGCGATTACTGGCGTTGCCTTTGGCATGAACTCGCGCGAAAGTTCACGCAACTTGATGTTCGACACCATTTGCAGTCACCGCCAGCAGCGCGTTTTCGACGCCGTCCTAAGCGGCTTCGAGCGGATGGGGTATCGCGGCGGCTTGCTGCAACGGGATTACGAGTTCACGGACTGGTTTTCCAGCACAGCCGAAAGATCGACGGTTCCAGCCGCGGCCTTCGGGCGCACTCCGACCGACTACGATTCCGCCTGCATCGCAGTCTTCTTGCAGGGCACCGCCGGGGCTCCGCTGCGTCTCCGTGCGCTTGGCGCGCCGTTTGGCATCGAGGTTCAGGAGGATGGCATCGTCCCTTGGAACATTGGCCGGGATGAGAAAACAACCCGCCCTTCAAGCGGACGAATTCCTGCCGCTGCCATGGATCGCTTCCTTCGCTCCATCGAGAATAAATGGAGTCCGCCCGAAGCGCTCCGCGCAAAGAACATCGGCAAACCGGTTGGTCCAGCCGAGTTGGACTGGGTGGACACTGGTCTGATCCCGGCCTTGGAGGCCGAAATCAGCGCGAAGCTCGACCGCATGCTGCGCGAAGCCCTCTTGGCAGGACAACAAACCTACCGCAAACAAACCGGCCAGAAACCTGACGCGGAAGCTCTCTACCGTCTGGTGTTCCGGTTGGTGGCTGGGAAGGTCTTTCACGATCGCAAAGTGGCTGGCTTCCGGCAGATCGACGCCACCGCAAATGCCCGCGAAGTGCTTCAGAAGGTCTGCGATTTCTACAATGAGCCGCACAATTACCTCGGCGACCGCGACACGCAGCAGGCCGTGGCTGACGCGCTTTGGACGAAGCTGGGATTTCAGAATCTCTCCGTTGATGCGCTCGCCTTCATCTACGAGAACACGCTCGTGGATGATCAACTGCGCAAGGACAACGGGATCCACAGCACTCCGCATCGGATCGCTCGCTACATGGTGGAGCATCTTCCGCTTGGGGAGATTCCCGAAGCCGACAGAATTGTCGTCGAGCCGTGTTCGGGCCACGGAGTCTTTCTGGTGGCGGCACTGAAACGATTGCGCGAACTGCTTGGCCCGAACTGGGAGGAGCGCGAACGGCACGACTACTTTGTCAAGCGGCTCTTCGGCTTTGAGCGTGACTCTTTTGCCCGCGAGGTTAGCAAGCTCTGCCTCACGCTTGCGGACTTCCCAAACCCAAATGGCTGGAACCTGGAACGAGCCGACGTGTTCACCTCGCGAAAGTTCGTCGAAAACCTCGGCCGTGCCCGCATCGTGCTCTGCAATCCACCTTTCGAGGAGTTCAAGAGGGCGGAACGAGAGGAATATGGCAAAGCCGTTGGCCTCTCGAAGCCTCTGGAAGTCCTTAAGCGGGTGCTTCAGCACAGCCACCCCGATGCAGTGATTGGCTTCGTCCTTCCGCGTCCGTTCGTGGATGGCCAAAGCTACCGCGCGGTGCGGCGGGAACTGGCAGAGCGTTTTGCCACCGTGGATTTGGTGGCGCTGCCGGACAAGGTATTTCGCCACGCAGAAGTGGAGACGGCGCTTGTGCTGGCCCATTCGCCCATCACCCACGAAACAACCCGCGTGCAGTTCTCCGAAGTGCTCAAGCCTCAATTGCCACACTTCCTCGATAATGGAACCCCGACGCGTCTGGACAGGGGGGTGTTCCTGCCAGCAGAAGCGGAGTTGAAAGGCTTCCACGTCCCGGTGCTCCAAGAAGTGTGGGAATGCCTCGCGCATCTGCCTAAGCTTGGCTCGGTGGCGGAAATCCACCGAGGAGTGGAATGGCAGTCGCCGTTTTCTCAAGAGAAGTATCTGTCGGCAACTCAGAAGCCGGGCTGGCTGCGCGGCTTGAGAAATGTGGAAGAAGGGTTCCAAGCTTTCTCGCCGCCCGAGGCTTGCTGGCTGAATCCTGATCCAGAGTCCCGCCGAGGCAACGCTTGGGACCTGCCTTGGGACAAGCCCAAAGTAATTGCGAATGCTGCTACTAAGTCCAGGACATGCTGGCGATTGGCGGCAGCTCCAGACAATGGCGGCCTTGTTTGTACCCAGAGCTTCACTTGTTTATGGCCCCGCAACAGCTGGGCGATTAAGGGGATGGCCGCAGTATTGAACTCACCGGTATTTTCAGCCTTTGCGGCAAGTCGGGAAGGCAAGCGGCACATCCGCAAAGTAACGCTGATAAACTGCCCAATACCACACCTGTCTCCAAACGACATGGTGATGCTCGAAGGGCTTGTGGACGACTATATCGCTGCCATGACTGCGCAACCAGAAGCGCGCTACGAACTTTGGGGCGGCGGTTCGTGGGAAGTACGAGCGAAGCGAATCCTCCTCCAAATGGACGCTCTGATCCTCAAGGGTTACGGCTTGCCACCGTGGCTTGAGCGGAAGCTCCTGGACTTCTTCCGTGGCGAACGCCGTCCCGTGCCATTTGAATTCGGCGACTACTTCCCTGCGGACTTTGCGCCCAACATTTCGCTCTGGCGTTTCATTTCGCCTTCCTTCCAAGCAAGCCGTCCGCAGCAGATCGTTGCACACTTGCCGGAGTTGCGTGACGAGGAACTGACCTCAGCCCTGGCGGACTTCTCGTGAATCCCATGAGGGACGCCTACCTGCTGGACACAAATGTGATTTGCGCGCTGGCTGATGCCAATCACGCAAATCACATACCCGTGCGACAGCACTTTCAGCAGGTGGACCCGCAGATCGTGCTGCTGCCAACGATGGCGGTGGCCGAGATCGAGTTCGGCATGGCGCGGGCGGCGAACGTCAAGCCGGAGAAACGCGAAGAGTTGCGGCAATTCATCCGCCGGTTTGAGCAATTGCCGTTTGATGAGAACGCCGTGCGTCCGTATTCCATCGTTCGTGCGGAACTTTGGAAGATGCATGGAAAGACTCGCCCCAAAGGCAAACGGCTGGAACCCGAGTGGGTCGAATACCACCCTGAGCAACTTTGCGACAAGGTCACGGGGGACGAACTCGGCATCGATGAGCCTGACCTCATTATTGCGAGTGTTGCGATGGCGCAGAATCTTGTGCTTGTGACCAATGACGGGCGTGCAGGCATGCCACGCGTGAAAGAAGCCGCTGAAAAGGCTTACCAGGCAGGTCTCTTCCCTGTGCAACTCCGAAGCGAGAACTGGCTTTCCTCGACCTCGTGACGAGCCTCCAGTTCTGCCGCGCGACTTCCGCGCCGGCCAAGCGGCGGCGCTCAACTTCCTCAAAGGCCAGGTCATGAAACTCAGCAAAGGCAAGGCGAACCCAGCGCTCGTCGGTGAAATCCTGGAGCGAAAGCTGAAAGGCTGATCCCTGCGGAAACCTCGGCAGTTGCACAACCCGGCGCGAATCTTCACTAGTCAGTGGTGATGTTCGTGGGCGACCAGCGGCGGCGGGGTTGGCGGCAATGATGCATTGGCGCTCGCCGCCAGGTAGGCGTCCAGGTCTTTGACCACCACAAGCTGGCCGAACATGACCTTCCAGTGCTCCGGATAGGTGCACAGATACTCGTAGTCGCCGGGCGCGGCGGGCGCCGCGAGTTTCAGCGTCGCCTGCTCGCCGGGCTCCAACAGGCGCGTGGCCGCCAGGATCTTCGGATTGTCCGGGACGTAAAGCCGCCCCTGGCCGTCCGGGTTTGGCTGCATCTTCTCGGCCTGCTTCCCGACCTCCTCGCGGGCCCCCGGCTGCACGATGGTCAGGTTGTGCGGCATCATATCGACGTTCTCGAAGCGGATCTCGAACGGCTTGCCCGCCTCCACCACGATCCGAGTCGTGTCGTAACGCATCTGCTCGCGCACACTCTTGATGGCGAACACCCGCACGCCCAAGCCCAGCAGCGCCTTGCGTACGCGCGTATTGTCCGCGGGAGGCAACAGCGTCGCCATCTCCATGCCCAGTTGGACGGTCTCCACGTAGTCTTGCGCCGTGCGGTCGGCCGCCGGCACCCCGCGTGCCCACTGCAGGATCGCGTCGGAAGCCGGCGCGGCCACGGTCTTGTCCCAGGCCTCGCGCGGCATCTGCATGATGGCACGCGAAACGGTGGGCAACTCGCGGCCCTCACGCAGGTGCGCGGCGAGCAGGTCGAAGTTCTGAGTGGCGACCTCGGCCCCCATCAAGGGCAAAGCCCGCAGGGCGGCCTGGCGCACGCCGGCCGGTGTGGTTGATTTCGCAATGGCCTCAGTCAGCAAAGGCTCGAACAGCGCGCGGGTGTCCGGATCGGCCACGAGGATGATTGCGTCGATCAACGCCGCGCGAGCAGCCGCGTCGCTGGCCGTCTCCGCCCAGACCCCGTCGGGCTTGCCGTCGGTGGCCACCAAGCCGGCGTAGGCGGCGCGGCGGACATCGTCGCGGTGCGCGTGCCGGGCCAGGTCGGCCAGCGGCGTCCGTGCGTGGCTGAGTTCCGTCGGGATGGCAGTAAGAAGCGTAGCCAGATCTTTCACCACCGACCAGTCGGCTCCGTCGCGATCGAACCGGTCCAAGGCGGTGATGGTCTCGGCGATGCGGTTACTGCCGTGGAGTCTGGCCAGGTCGGTTAGCGCCTGGTTGCGCGCGTTAATCTCGATGCCTTTGCGCTCGACGCGGGCCAACAATACCGGCTCCGAGGCCGGCGCCTGCAGCAATTCATCGTTCGACAGCCTTCCCAGCACGCGCGCCAACGCCTTCGGGTTGTCCGGCAGGAACCGTTCCGGCGTGGTCTTGCGCAACTGCCGCAAGGTCTCGTTGAACGTGTAATCGAGGTAGTAATCCGTGTCGTACTTCAGCACCTCGTGGGCGATCGCCAGCGCCTCGTGGCCGCGGAAGAAACTCAGCACCCGCACAGCTTCGAGGCGCACCCGCGGCGCCGAATCGTTGGCGGCGTCGCGCAGCAAGGCCAGCGGTTCGCGGACGCGGTCGCGCCAGTAACCCAGGACCCGCACCGCGGCGGCGCGGGCACGCGGCTCGGGAGAACGCAGCATCTGGCGCAACAGCGGCTCGTCCACGACGTTCAGCCATTGGTGGACCCACAGCGCCTCCGTCAGCGGATGCTGGTCTTCGATCTTCGCCGCGTCGAACTGACGCGTCCATTGCTGCACCGCCGCGATTACCTCCTGCGGATCGCGCGCGCCCAACTCGATCTTCGCGCGGGTGCGGACGTTGTTTTCCGGCTCTTTGAGCAGTTCGAGCAGCTTGGGAATCGGTTCGCCGGCGATCTTCGCGGGCCGGAGGAGCGGCCGGCTTGGATAGGTGATCCGGTAAATGCGGCCGTGCGCGTGGTCACGGTTCGGGTCGCGCAAGTGATGCTGCATGTGGCCGATGATCGGATTCTGCCAGTCGAGGAAATAGACCGAGCCGTCCGGCGCCACATCGACCGCCGTCGGGCGGAAGTTCGGATCGTCCGACTGCACGAGCCCCGGTTCGACGGTGTCGCCCCACAGCCCGGAGCCTTCCTCCCGCACCTTCACGCGGAAAATGCCCTGGTAGCCGATGACGTTGCAGTTGAGGAATTCGCCCTGGAACGACTCCGGGAAATGGCGGCTGGAGAGGATGCCCGTGCCCGGACACGGGCGCGAAGGGCGGTTCCAGAATTCGCGCAGGCCGGCGTGTTTGTCGGGGTAATCCAGGTGCCCGCTGAACGCCGGGCCGAAGTAGGTGTTGTTGCCGGTGGCGTCGGTGACCAGGTCGTTACCCCAGTAATCGAAGACGCGCCCGTGCGGGTTGGCAAAACCGTACGGGATGTACCGCTCGAACTTGCTCGCCCGCGGTTCGAAGCGGTAGATGCACGCGTCCTCGTTGCGAACCGGTGGACCCCACGGCGTCTCGACCTGAGTCCGATGAAACACGCCGTCGCTCAGGTAAATCGCGCCGCCCGGATCGAGCACCAGCGAGTTGGCGGTGTGGTGCGCGTCCGCCGAGTCCAGGCCGTCGAGCAGACGCTCCCGCCAGTCCGCCTTGCCGTCGCCGTCCGTGTCGCGCACGAACCACACATCCGGCGCCTGGACCACGATCACGCCATCCTTGTAGAACTGGAAGCCGGTGGGCGCGTTGAGGTCGTCGATGAAGGCCGAGCACTGGTCGGCTTTGCCGTCGCCGTCCGTGTCTTCGAACACCAGCAGGCTGTCCCCATGCTGGCTTTGCGGCGTGCGTTCCGGGTAATTCGGCCAGGCGGCGACCCACAACCGTCCGTGCGTGTCGAACGCCATCTGCACGGGGTTCGCCAGCTCAGGGAATTGTTCCTCGGAGGCGAACAGGTTCACCTGGCAGCCGGGCGGGACTTTCATATGTTTGATCGCCTCCTCGCCGCTCAGGAACGGAAACGTGCCGTCCGGATTGGGACCGGGATCGTTGCTCTTCACCTCGACCGGCGGGGGCAGGTTGTCGTCCTTCACCACCAGATCGCCGCCTTGCGCCACCGCCCAAATACGCCGGTCGCGATTGGCGGTCATGACGTCGCGCATGTCCATTTCCCGCAGCATCGTGTCGCGGTTCTTGACGCCGTTGTATTCCAGGTGGGAGCGGCCGCCGTAGATGTTGAAGCCATCGACGGTCCGGTAGCGCCGGAAAAACTGCCGGTTCTTGTCGTCAATGACGCTGCGCAGCTTCTCGAACGCCGGCCCGTCCATCGCGGGGGCGGTCTCGCCGAACAACCCGGCGTACATCGCCGGCGCCAGTGCCCGGTAACCGGCGTCGGTGAGGTGGACGCCGTTGATCGTCAGCGGCTGCTGCGTCCGGGCGTAGGCCTCCGTGGAGGCGGTGAACAGGTCCACGAACGGGACGCCCTTGGCCTTCGCCACTTCGGCCATCGCCGCGGTGTAGAGGCGCAGGTTCGCGTTGTTGATTTCCGGATTGGGAAGGTTCGGGTCCGGGAGGTCCTCCTGCGCGACCGGCGAAAACAGAACCAGGCGGGCGGCGCCCCGACCGCTGTAGTTCTGTGCCAACGTGTGGTCGATGAACGACTCGAGATCGCTGCGGAACTTCACCAACCCCGCCGCGCCTTGAAACGACTCGTTGTAGCCGAAGCAGGCCAGGACCACATCCGCCTGCTCGCGTTTCAACCACTCGTCCGGCGTGCCGAAATCCTGCGAGCGCGCGCGCACCGTGAGTTCGTCGCCGGAAAAACCCAGATCGCGAAACACCAGATGCAGTTTCGGAAAGCGCGTGTAGGTCAGCGTCTCCAGCCAACCGGAATGCTGCAGGCGGTCCGCCAGCGAATTCCCGATCAGGCAGAGGTGGTCGCCGGCCTTGAGCTCGAGCGGAGCCGCGCCGGCGCGCGGGGCGAACCCGGCCAGACCCAGCAGCACCAGGAACCCCGCGATCCCGGGCGCGGCGCGGTGGAATCTCGGGGTTCGCGCGGCCGGTTTGCGGACCCGGCACCGCAGCGCCCGACCCGGAATCGCGGACCGGACTTCGCGCGCGGACGCGGGCGGCACGCGGCCGCCCGACCTGGGGATTGGCACCAATGGCATCTCTCTGATTTAAGTGTTAAGGAGCCATGATCGTGAAACCGCCGGGCAAAGTCACGCGACTTTTCGCCGGCGCCCGGTTTTGGGTTGCGGTGCCGCGTCCGGCTGCCCCGCGCGGAATCCGCTCGCCTTCGCCTTCGGTCGCGCTTGAATCGCGCCCATGCGTCTCAGCCACGACTGGCAGCTCGCGTACTGCACCAACATCCATCGCGGCGAAACCTGGGCGGAAACCCTCGCCAACCTGGAGCGGCACACCCTCGCGGTCCGTGACCGCGTCGGTCCCGGCCGACCTTACGCCATCGGCCTGCGGTTGGGCGCCGCGGCCGCGCGGGAGTTGAGCGCGCCGGCGGTCTTGACCGCCTTCCAACGCTGGCTGGAACAGCGGAACAGCTACGTTTTTACGATCAATGGCTTCCCTTACGGCCGCTTCCACGGCACGCGGGTGAAGGAGCAGGTTTATGCGCCCGACTGGACCACGCCCGAGCGCCTGGAATACACGCAGCTCTTGTTCGATCTGTTGTCGAAGCTGGTCCCGGCAGGCGTCGAAGGCAGCGTGAGCACCGTGCCCGGTTCGTTCAAGGAATTCATCCACACCGAGGGGCAGGTCGGCGCGATGCGGAGCAATTTGTGGCGGTGCGTGGAATATGTTGCCGGCTTGAGCGAGCGCAGCGGACGCCACCTCCACCTCGGCCTCGAACCGGAGCCGCTGTGTTTCCTGGAAACCAGCGAGGAGACAATCCGGTTCTTCGAGGCGCTGCGGGCGGACCGGCCGGGCGACGCCCGTCTGGACCGTCACCTGGGCGTGAACTATGACGCCTGCCATTTCGCGATCGAGTTCGAGGAGGCCGCCGCCGCGCTGGCGAAACTGCAGGCGCACGGCATCCGACTGAGCAAGGTCCACCTGAGCAGCGCGCTCCGGGTGCCGGCGAATGACGCGAGCCGCCAGGCCTTGTCGGCCTTCCGCGACGACGTGTATTTCCACCAGGTCGTCGCCCGGGATGCCACCGGCCGTCTCCGGAGGTTCCGGGATTTGGATCCTGCCCTCGCGTCGGCCGACCATGCGATCGGGGCGGCGGAGTGGCGGGTTCACTACCACGTGCCGCTGCATTGTCAGCCGGCCCCGCCGTTCGCAACGACTGCCGACCATGTACTGGTTGTGCTGGATTGGCTGGCGGCGCGGCCGGCGAGTTGCTGTCACTTTGAGATGGAAACCTACACCTGGGAGGTGCTGCCGGCCGCTCTCCAAGCCTGGAGCGTCGTGGACCAGGTGGTCGCCGAGTACGAGTGGACCCTGGCCCGGCTGGCGGAACGCGGCATCGTTCCCGTGGCCGGCCGCGCCTGAGTTGCGGGACGCCAACGGAGGCCACCTCCCGCAGGAGCCTTGCAGACGACGCCAGGGGAGGAGGGTTTCGGTCCGGATCGGAGGCGTCCGGTCCTCACCCATAGCGAGCCGCCGGCACCGAATCCGAGTCCTGATACATTGAACCGGCCCGGGAATGGCCGGCGCGCTTTGGGTGCGGGTGTTTTGCCCGCGTCAGCGGTGCGGACTGAAGACGCTCGCGAAGATGACTTCCTTGACCTTCCAGATCAGCGACATCGTGAGGGCCAGCGGCAGCAACACCAGGATCAGCACGAAGCCGAGGCCGAAATGGAGCGCCAGGTTCACCCCCAAAACCAGCCAGGGCGGCGGGGTTTGAATCTGCAGGATTCCGAGACCCACCGCCGTGCAGAGCAGCGTGGCGCCCAGGAGACCGAGGTTCAGGTTGGTGAACAGGCGCGCTTCGAGACGGAGGGTTTCGTCAGGCAGCATGGCGGCGAGGCGCTGGAGCGCGAGGTTGAGCATGAACAGGAACAGCAGCCCGGTGAGCGCCATCACCGCCACCGCCAATTGATAGTGAAGCACCGCCGGCAGGAGCTTCCACCAATACAGGAACGGCGCGAGACCGACGTTCACCACCGCCAGGAGTTTCGCCCGTTCGAGGGCATGAATCCAGACGCGCTCCTGCGGTCGGAAATGACCGACGAGGACCAGGCCATACAGCAAGGCGGCGTTCGCCAGCACGGGCGGAAACAGGCCGAACCCGCCCAGGAGGCTGGTGCGCGCGGTTTGGACGCAGACCACCAGCGCGATCGGCAGGCCCCAGAACAGCGTGGACAACCCGCGGATCAACCGCCCCAGCGACTTCATCAAGTCGGCCTCGGTTGGATCGGGATCAGACATCGGCGTCGGGGCGTCGGGGCGGTTCACAACCGACCCGGCCGGTGGCCCGCGACGCGGGGAGGCAGCGAACGCGGCGGGGAGATGCAGGCCGGGCGCCGGGCGCGCCGCGGCGAGTCGATAGCGAAAGCCGTTCCCGGCACGGGGCGGCTCCGGCCGGGCCCGGAACTGCCGGGGCCATTCGCGGCCGGGAGCCGGCCCGGCCGGAGCGCCCTGCCTGCTGGATTCGTCTCCGGGCTCATTAGATCGCCAGATACGTGTATTCCTTGAGGCCCTTTTCGTATTCGTCCAGCCACCGCATCGCCTCGGACGGCTTGAGTTTGTCGGATTTGATCGCGGCGTCCATCTGGGCCTTCATCTGGCGCTTGAGCTCGTTTTCGTCGTACTGCACCGATTGCAGCGCCTGGACGATGGTGGTGCCTTCGATGATCTCCTCCACGTAATAGCCGGCCGGTTCGTCGGGGTCGAGAAACACGTGCACCTCGTTCACGCGGCCGAACAGGTTGTGCAGGTCGCCCATGATGTCCTGGTAGGCCCCCATCAGGAAGATGCCCAGGTGATACGGTTCGAGTGCCCCGTTGCCGTTCATGACGAGCGGGTGGAGCGGCAGGGTGTCTCGCACGTCGCGCAGGTCGATGAACCGGTTCACCTGGCCGTCGGAATCGCAGGTGATGTCCACCAGCGTGGCTTCGCGGGTCGGGCATTCGCCCAGGCGGCTGATGGGCATGATGGGAAAGAGCTGATCCAGCGCCCAGTGATCGAGGAGCGATTGGAAGACGGAGAAATTGCAGAGATACTGGTCGCTGAGGCTGTCCTCGAGCTTGCGGATTTCCTCCGGCACATAGGCCTGGCCTTTGAAGCTGCGCACGACCGCCTCGCAGATCTCCCAGTACAGCGTCTCGATCTTGGCCTTGTCCGGCAGATCGAGCAGGCCAAGGGCAAACATGTTGTGCGCATCGTCTTTGCGTTCGAGCGCGTCGTGGTAGGCCTCGAGCTTGTTGAGCTTCGGCAGGCTCTTGCGCATGTCGAGGAGTTCCCGCACGAGCGGGTGCTCGCTCTCGCCATAGACGAGCGCGGCCGGTTGCTTGGTCTTCGCCATCGCGCCGAGCACCTCGACGATCAACACGCTGTGGTGCGCCACGATCGCCCGGCCGCTCTCGCTCACCAGCTCGGGATGCGGCACACGCTCCGCGTTGCACACGTCGGCGACGTAATAGACGATGTCGTTCGTGTATTCCTGGAGCGTGTAATTCGTGGAGCTGTCGAATGCCGTGCGGCTGCCGTCGTAATCGACGCCCAGCCCGCCGCCCACGTCGAGGTACTGGAGCGGAAAGCCCATCTTCACCAGCTTGGCGTAAAACCGGCCCGCCTCCTGCACCGCCTTCTTGATGGTGAGGATGTCCGGCACCTGCGAGCCGATGTGGAAATGGAGCAGGCGGAAACAGTGCGTGAGGTTCTCCGCGCGCAGGATTTCGGCGGCCGCCAGCAACTCGGCGGTGTTCAAGCCGAACTTGGCATTCTCGCCCGCGCTGTCGGCCCACTTGCCCCCGCCCTTGCTGGCGAGGCGTGCCCGAATGCCGATCAACGGCTCGACGCCCATCTGCTTCGAAATCGCCAGGACCTGCTTCAGTTCCTCGAGCTTCTCGATCACGAGGATGATCTCCTTCTCGAGCTTGCGGCCCATGAGCGCCATGCGGATGAACGCGGCGTCCTTGTAGCCGTTGCAGATGATCAGGTTCCCCGGCTGGCCCTGCAACGCGAGCCCGGCGAAGAGCTCCGGTTTGCTGCCGACCTCGAGGCCGAAAGCGTAGGGCCGCCCGGCGTCGAGGATCTCCTCCACCACCTCGCGAAGCTGGTTCACCTTGATCGGAAACACGCCCCGGTACCGGCCCTGGTAATTGTACTCGGCAATGGAATTGCGAAACGCCGTGGTGATCGCCTCCACGCGGTGCCGCAGGATGTCCTGGAACCGGATCAGCAGCGGAAAGCGCAGTCCGCGCCCGCGCGCTTCCTCGACCACGTCGGTGAGATCCACCGCGGCGCCGCCCTCCTGCAGGGGTTTGGCGACCACGTGCCCGGCCTCGTTGATATCGAAATAGCCCGCGCCCCAACGGTCGATGTTGTACAGGCTCCGCGCGGCGGCGAGGTCCCACGGGCGCGAGGCATCGGCATGGTCGTTCATCTTCGGAACAATCGGGCGGCAATATAGAAAGCTGTCCCCAGGAAATTCAATACGCTGCCGGCAAAATCTTTGTAGCGCGGCCGCGCGGCGAAGAACGCGCTTTCCTCCGCCGCCGCCTTTTGGTTTCGTCGGCCCATGCCGAAAGTCGCCCTGGCCACCGTGGTTCGTCACTGCGACCGCGAACTGCGCCTCGCCGCCTTCACCGACTGGGACGGCGCGGCCAACGGCCTCCAGGTGCAGAACCGCGGCCACGTCACGCGCCTGGCCGCCGCCGTGGACGCCAGCCTCGCCACCGTGGGTCTGGCCCGCGACGCGGGCGCCGACCTGTTGCTCGTCCACCACGGTCTGTTCTGGGGCGCGACCCATCCGTGGACCGGCCCCCGCTACGCGTTGTTGCGCCTGCTGCTGGATCACGACCTCGCGGTTTACAGCGCCCACCTGCCGCTGGATGCGCACCCGCGGCTGGGCAACAACGCGCAGCTCTGCGCCGCGCTGGGTTTGAAATGGCCCGTCCCGTTCTTCGAATGTAAAGGCCAGCGCATTGGTTTGCGGACGCGGACCCGCCTGGCGCGAAGCGAACTGGCGCGGCGGCTGGTGCAAGCGCTGGGCGGCCCCGCGCACCTTTTGCCCGGCGGACCCGAAATCTGCGCCCGCATTGGTGTGGTGACGGGCGGCGCCGGCGCCGAACTTAAACAGGCCGCAGCGGAAGGCATCGACACGTTTATCACCGGCGAGGGACCGCACTGGACCTACGCGCTGGCCGAAGAGCTGGGCGTGAACGTTTTTTACGGCGGGCACTACGCCACCGAGACCTTCGGCGTGAAGGCGCTGGCCGCGCACTTGGAGCGAAAATTCGGACTGCCGTGGGTCTTTCTCGATCACCCGACCGGGCTGTGAATCACCGGCCTCGAATGTCGCCCATTCGCCACCAAGCCCCGCTCCTGAGCCAGGCCCAGCCCGGACTCCGTCCCCGCGGAGCCCCGTCCGGCCTGGGCCTCGCGCTCCTGTTCGCCACGGTGCTGACGGCTTGCCGCACGCTGCCCCCGCCGGGCACGGTCGAGCGGCGGACCGGCGACGAGATCGTGGTGGCCGGCCAGTTCGTGCACACCGGCACGCCGGTCGTGACCTGGCTCGATCCGGGCGGTTACGACGCCTACCGCGTCGAGCGGCGGTTCAGCGCGTTGACCAACGCGGACTGGGCCTCGTCGCAGGCCGAGGGCAGGGCGCTCACCACCCCGAACCGTTACGGCCTGCGCCGCGCAGGGCTGTCGCCCGCGGAACTCGAGCGGGTGCGCGGCGGCGGTTGGGACCTGGCCACGCTCACCAACGTGGTGGACCAGTTCGTCATCCATTTCGACGCCTGCGGCACCAGCCGCCAGTGTTTCAAGGTGCTCCAGGATCTGCGCGGCTTGAGCGTCCATTTCCTCCTCGATCTCGACGGCACGATTTACCAGACGCTCGATCTCAAGGAACGCGCCTGGCACGCCACGACGGCCAACTCCCGCTCGGTCGGCATCGAGATCGCCCAGATCGGCGCCTACCCGCCCGACCAGGCCGGACCGCTCGACGAATGGTACGCGCGCGACGCGGAGGGGCGGGTCCGCATCACGATCCCGGAACGGTTCGGCGACGGCGGCCTGCGCACGCCCGGCTTCGTTGGCCGGCCGGCGCGATCGGAGCGGATCCGCGGCCACGTGCAAGGCCGCGAGCTGGAGCAGTACGATTTCACGCCGGAGCAATACGAGGCGCTGGCGCACCTGACCGCCGCCCTGTGCCGCGTATTCCCCAAGCTGAAATGCGATTACCCGCGCGACGCCGCCGGCCAGATCGTGAGCCACCGCCTCCCGGACGAAGAACTGCAGCGGTACGAAGGTCTGCTTGGCCATTGCCACATTCAGACGAACAAAGTGGATCCCGGCCCCGCGTTCCAGTGGGATCGCGTGATCGGCGAGGCGCGCGCGCTGATCGCGCACACGCAGGTCAGGCCGCTCCGCTCGCCCCGAGCCAGGGTCAACCGATGAGGTCGTTTCAAGCCATCGCGGCGATGTCGCTGAACCGGGTGATCGGTCGCGCCGGCCAGATTCCCTGGCATCTGCCGGAGGACTTCAAATGGTTCAAACACCTCACGATGGGCCACGTCCTGGTGATGGGGCGTCGGACCTTCGAGTCCATCGGTCGGCCGTTGCCGGGTCGCCAGACCATCGTGCTGACGCGCTCGGGCTGGCAGCACCCCGGGGTGACCACCGCCGCCGGATTGGGTGCCTTGCCGCTGCCGAGCGGAGATTCGCGCACGGTCTTCATCTGCGGCGGGGCGGAGGTCTATGCGCAAGCGCTGCCGCTCTGCTCCGACCTCTACCTGACGCGGCTGAAGCGCGCGGTCGAAGGCGACGCGTTCTTTCCGTCGTTCGAAGACCGTTTCCAGTTGGTTGCTGAACTGCGCGACACGCCGGACTTCACGATCCTCCATTACCGCCAATCGTGATGGCGGAGCGACCGGTGGCCGGGTTGATCGCCGGCGCCGGCCCGTTGGACCGGGAGACCGGGCGGTCGCGACCCGCGAGAGCCCATCCGCTCCGACCGGGATCGACGTTCCGGCTCCGGCACGATCAGGGGCCGAGTTCGATGACGTCCACCTGGAAGTCCGGCTCGTCGGCTTGCCAGTGGAGCAAGCCGAGCGTGCGCGGCTTGCCCAGCCGCGGCCGGCCCGCCGAGCCCGGATTCACGAACAGCACGCCGTCGATGACCTCGCAGAACGGCTCGTGGGTGTGGCCGAAAACGACCGCGGCGGGACGTTCGCGGGCGATGCGCCGCGCCAACCGCTCCGGCAGATCGCGGGGATTGACGATGTGCTGGACCAGGAACTTCCGGCCGGCCACCGCCACCACCTCGGTTTCGCGGAACGGCAGGCCGTCGTCCGTGTTCCCGGTCACGGCCGTCACCGGGGCGACGTGTCCCAGCTCCAGCACCAGACTGGCCCAGCCGATGTCGCCGGCATGCAGGATGTGGTCCACGCCCGCGAAATGCCCGGCGACCTGGCGATCCAGGAAGCCGTGCGTGTCCGAGATGAGGCCGATGCGAGGCATGAAGCGGGGCTGGAGGCGGTCAGCAGCGGCGACGCGCGGCGGGCGGCCGCGCGGTCGGGCTCACGGGGTCAGGCCTTGGCATTCTCGGGTTGTTCGGCCTCGGCCGGCTCCGCCTCTTCGGGCGGTTCCGGCGCCTCTTGCTCCCGGCGGTCGAGCGCTTCGCCGAGTTTCATGGCCCCGGCAAAGAGCCCCGTGAAGAGGCCGCCGCTGAGCAGCGTGTTGCGGAAGAACTCCCACGTGTGCGGATAGCCGGCCGTGCCCTGGGTCAACGCCGCGATCCAGCCGGCCAGGTTCTTCGTGTACTCGGGGTTGCCGAACGGGTTGAAGAACCACGCGGCGGTGTTGGTCAGCAGGTAGAACAGGATCGCGCCCAGCACCCCGCCCCCCAACAGCGTCAGCCACGACGATTGCGGCTTGAAGCACCGGCCGAGGCCGATCAGGACCGCATAAACCACGTAGTTGACGAGCAGGTACGGCTGAAAGAAGCCGACGCCCGCCGTGAAATGGTAATAAACGCCGAGGCCGACATCGGTGGCCGCCATCGTGGCGAGGGGCAGCCACCACGCCATGCGTCCCGAAAAATAGACGCCGGCGCAGAACAGCAGCCCGTACACCGCGCTGAAGTTGACCGGCAGCACGCCGGGCACGCGGGTCAGCGCGAAAACCACCATCAGCACGAACGGCAGTGCGTGCTTCGCTCTCATGTTTGGGGGAGCATAGTCCGGGGCCGGACTGTGACAAGCGCGATGCGCAACCGTCCCTCGCGACCGGTGACGGCTTCCACCCCCGCGTTCAGACCGGATAGCCCCCCGCGATGTAGGCCTGCAATTGGTCGATCGTGGCCCGCTGGGCGCTGGTCAGCCAGTTCATCACGTCGCCGATGGAAATGATCCCGACGACCTGGTCGTCTTTGAGCACCGGCAGGTGGCGGACCCGTTTGTCGGTCATCTTCTGCATGCACTCGCGGATGGTGCTCTCCGGCGTCACCGTGTGCACCGCCTCGGTAAGGATTTCCCGCACGGCGAGCGCCCGGGAACTCCGGCCCAGCAGCACCACTTTGCGGGCGTAATCGCGTTCGGACACGATGCCGGCCAGCTTCCCTTGTTCCAGCACCAGCAGCGCCCCGACGTTCTTTTCGGCCATGAGCTGCAACGCATCGTACACGAGGGTCTGCGGGGTCACGGACCAAATGGTGTGCCCTTTGGACTTCAGGATCACGTCCACGGTGGCGATGTTTTCCATAGGTTGAACCGTCATTGGTTGTGTCCGTGGTCGCCGCCGGCGCCCGACCATGCACCGGCCCGGGGGAACCACAAGGCTGACTCCTCGACACTATGAGCGGCCGCGACCGCGCAAGTCAAGCCGGCCCGCGACCGCCGCCGTCGGGTCAGTGCGGGTTGGCCCGGCCGCGAATGCGCCGCGTCTCCGGGTTGCCGAAGGTTGGTGGCGTTGTGCCGATTGGGCCGACCCGTTTTCAGCACGCGGTCAGGCGCGACAACTCCGCGACGCGTTGCTCCACCTGGGCGCGGGTCGTCCGGGTGGTCTTTGCCAGGCCAAAACCTTCGCAGCAGAACGAAGCCACCACACTGCCGTGCACCATCGCCGGCCGCAGGTTCTTCTCCACCCCGCCCTTGGCGCTGGCGAGGTAGCCGATCAGCCCGCCCACGAAGGAATCGCCGGCGCCCGTCGGGTCCACCACCTTGCCCAGCGGATAGGCCGGACACAAAAACAAGCCGGCGGGGCCGGACAGAATCGAACCGTGCTCGCCCTTCTTTACGATCACGAACCGCGGGCCCAGCTTGTGGATTTTCCGGGCTGCGACGACGACGTTGTCCTCCTTGGTCAGTTGGCGGGCTTCGCTGTCGTTCAGCACCAGCGCATCGACGCGCTTCAGGAGTCGCAGGAGGTCGGTGAGGGCGATGTTGAGCCAGAGGTCCATCGTGTCGGCGATGACGAATTTCGGCCGGCGCATCTGATCCAGCACGTGGTGTTGCAGCGCCGGGGCGATGTTCGCCAGCAGCACGAACGGCGTCTGCCGGTAGGATGCCGGCAGCTCGGGCTGGAAGGTCTCGAAGACGCCCAACTCGGTCTTGAGCGTGCGGCGGTTGTTCATGTTCACCTCGTATTCGCCGGCCCAATGAAAGGTCTTGCCGTCGGCAATCTGGAGTCCTTCGAGGTCGATGCCGTGCCGGCGATAGAGCTGGAGGTAACGCTTCGGGAAATCGTTCCCGACGATCCCGACCAGGCGGACCGGGGCAAAGAAGCTGGCGGCCACTGCCGCGTGGCTGGCCGAGCCGCCCAGTAAGCGCGGATTCTCCGCCTTGGGCGTTTTGATCGAATCGAGGGCCGTGGAACCGACAATGAGTACGCTCATGATGGTAATGGATTTCAGATGCCAGATGCCGGATGCCGGCCAACTGCCGTGCGGGTGGCTTCAGGACACCGCGGAGGCTAGGCGGTCGCGGAATTGGCGGCAAGCCTCGGCGATGTCCGACGCGTTGAGGATCGCAGACACGACGCAGATCCGTCGCGCGCCGGCGGCCAGCACGGCGTCGAGGTTTTCCAGATGAAGACCGCCGATGGCGAACCAGGGCAGCGTGAGATTGGCCGCGGCCCAACGCACGTAGTCCAAGGTGACCGGCGGCCGGCCGGGCTTGGTCGGCGTGGCGAAGACCGGGCCGATCGCGACGTACGCGGCTCCGGCCGCGACCGCCCGCTCCGCCTGTGCCGGCGCGTGGGTGCTGAGGCCGATCCGGGGAGACGAGCGCCCCTTGGCCATTGCGTCCCGCGGTGCAACTGGCGACCACCCTGGCCCGCCCGCGGTGGGGCGAGACTCCGTTGCGCCGGCCAACTGCGAGACATGGGTAAAGCCGGCGTCGAAGAAATCCTCCTGGCCCAGATGGCAGATCGGCGCCCCGACCGCCCGTGCGACTTCGAGGTGGTCATTGATTACCAGCCAGACACCCGCGCGATCCGTCACGGGCAGGATGGCTTCCGCCAGGCGTTCGACCTCCGCAGCCGACCGGCTTTTGGCGCGCAATTGGACCAGGTCTGCGCCGCCGGCGCAGAGTTGGCGGGCGATCTCCGCCGGTGGCCGGCCGTGCAAATAGCCGGTATCGACGAATGTGTACAGGCGGCAATCGGAAAGCGGTTTCATACGCGCCGTCATTGTCGGGAAGCCGGCCGTGCGGCGCAAATCCCATCGTTTTCTCGCGGGGGCGGTGTGCTGATTTCAAATGCGTGGCTGCGCCGCGCCGCCGGCCCCAGGCGTTGCCACCGCATCGCGCTGTCACCCAACCGGGACATTACCCTTGCGGGCCGCCATTTGAACCATCGGCCGACGGACCGCAGAATGCCGCGCCCGGCGACGCGACGCCCGGAAGGCCATGTTGATCGAGCGGGCGCCGACGCCGCGTGAGGCGTGCAATTCGGCATTGTCTATCTGCGGGCGGGCCGCTTAGCTTCGCCTGACTGCGCGTTGTGAACA
The DNA here is from genome assembly GCA_963735925.1 of uncultured bacterium. Classification (GTDB taxonomy): domain Bacteria; phylum Verrucomicrobiota; class Verrucomicrobiia; order Limisphaerales; family J093; genus DSVZ01. The sequence continues at coordinate 259,394 of CAVTMT010000010.1, read as the reverse complement.
CCCCGATCGACAGAGCGGCGGCGAAGCCCGGTTCCTGGCCGGGGCGGTGCCGGCTTGGGGCGGGTCGCGTCCTCCACGGCCCGCCGGTGTGGTGCCTGTTCCTGGTCCTGCTGGCCGTGGCCGCCCGCGCGGAGCTCCAGTTCGACGTGTTCGTGGGCTACGGCAGCGGCGGGGGCAGCGACGGGATCGTGCGCGAGGCCGGCTGGTTTCCGGTGGCGTGCGAGGTCTTCAACGACGGTCCCAGCTTCGACGCGGTGTTCGAGTTGTCCTCCCGGCAGCTTGGCGGCGGTCAGGTCCGCCGCCTCGCGATCGAGCTGCCCAACAACACGCGCAAGCGTTTCTCCTTTCCCATCTTTGCCGGCGCCGGTCGTTACGCGAGCTGGGACGCGCGGCTGTTCGACTCCAAAGGCAAACTGCGCGCCGAGCACACCGATTTGCGGACGAAGGACCTGGGCTGGGAGACGTACCTGATGGGCGGCCTGGCGCGGTCGTTCGGCGGGCTGCCGGCCTTTCCGCAGGCCAGGAACAATCGTCCGGATCAACAACCGGCGGTGGCGCGGTTCACGCCGGAGCAGTTCCCGGACAACCCGATCGCGCTCGAAGGTTTGGACGCCCTCTATCTCGACAGCGAGAAGGCGCTGGAGTTGAAGGTCGGCCAGGCGCAGGCGTTGGTGGACTGGGTGCTGGGCGGCGGGCACCTGATCGTGGCGCCGGAGCAAATCCAGGACATCACGAGCACGCCGTGGCTCGATGCCTTGATGCCGGTCGCCTACACGGGCCTGAGCACGAACCGCAGCAACGGCGCGCTGCAGTCCTGGCTCCAAACGGGCGCGGCATTGCGGCCGGAGCGGAGCGGTCAGCCGCCGGGCATCCTCTACCCCACGCAACCGCAACCGGGGCGTCCGCGACCCGGTACGACCAGCCCGCAGGCGAACGGATACGCGCGCCTGGCGGCGGAACCGGAGTTCGAGAATGCCGAGCTGCCGGTGTTTGCCACGCAGCGCCGCGATGGCGACGTGGACCTGGCCCTCAACGGCCTGCCCTTGGTGGTGACGGCGTCGCGCGGTCGCGGGTTGGTGACCGCGCTGGCGTTTACTCCGGAGCGGGAGCCCTTTCGCTCGTGGAAGAACAAGGCCTGGTTTTGGGCGCGGCTCGTCGGGCTGCCGGCGGACTGGTTCGACGAGACGGCGCGCAATGTCTATGGCGGCTGGAGCCTGGACTCGGTCTTTGGGGCGATGATCGAGACGCGCCAGGTGCACAAACTGCCGGTGGAGTGGCTGCTGGCCTTGCTGGTGGTGTACCTGGTGGTGATCGGTCCGTTCGACCGCTGGTTTCTGAAACGCATCAACCGGCAGATGCTGACGTGGTTGACCTTCCCGGCCTACGTGGTGTTTTTCTCGCTGCTGATCTACTACCTCGGTTACCGGCTGCGCGCCGGCGAGACGGAGTGGAACCAGTTGCACTTGGTCGATGTCCTCCCCCGGGGGGAGCAGGTGATGCTGCGCGGGCGCACGTACGCGACGCTGTATTCCTCGGCGAACGCGCGGTATCGCCTGGGCAGCGAGCAGGCGTTCGCCGCGCTGCGCAGCGAATTCCTCGGGCCTTCCGGCGGCCGGCAGGAAAGCAGCAGCGTCGAGGCCGACTTGAAACCCAACGGGTTCGCGGCCGAGGTTTCCGTGCCGGTCTGGACCAGCCTGCTGTACATCAGCGATTGGGAGGAGAGCCACCCGTCCCCCTTGAGCGCGTCGGTCACCGAGAAGGACGGCCAGTTCACGGCGACGGTGCACAACCCGCAGTCCACCGGCCTGACCGCCGTGCATGTCTGCGTGGGGCAGAAGGTTTATTCCTTGGGCGACCTGGCGGCCGGCCAGACGCGGACGGTGCCCCTGGCGGGGGCCTCCGCGCGGCCGCTCGACGAGTTCGTCCGCCTCTACAGCCAGCAATTCTTGAGTGCCGCGCAGCAGCGTCATCAGGCGTTTGGCCGCGACCAGGCGGGCCTGCTCACCCTTTCGCCGGAAAGCGTGCTGGCCGCGTCGTTGATCAGCACGACCGGCAATTACCAGGGCCCGCAGCGGACGTTCGTGTATCCGGCGGGCACGGACCTGGGCGAATGGGTGAGGCGCGGCCAGGCGGTGGTGTTCGCCTGGGATGCCGGCCGTTCGCTGATCCAGGCCCCGCTGGCGAGATTCCAGGCCCCGCGCAGCGCGCAGAGCACGGCCTTGCGACTGGTCGTGCCGGTGGGCAAGGAAGGGTGACGCCATGCTCCGCCGAACCGCCCCCGTCACGTCCTGGCCGCACCGAAACCACCTGCCGCCGGGCCGGCACTGACGAAACCTGAAGCCGCCTTCATCATGGAACCCACCCCCGCTGTTCAGACCTTCGACCTCACCCGCCTTTACGGCGACATGGTGGCGGTGAACCAGCTCAACCTCACGGTCAACAAGGCGGACCTGTTCGGGTTCATCGGCTCGAACGGTGCCGGCAAGACGACGACCCTGCGCATCCTCGCCACCTTCCTGGCGCCGTCCGCCGGCACCGCCAGCGTGATGGGCCACGATGTCGTGAAGGACGCCGACGCGGTCCGCCACGTCATCGGTTACATGCCGGACTTCTTCGGCGTGTACAAGGACATGGAGGTGACCGAGTACCTGGATTTCTTCGGCGCGTGCTACAAGATCCCGGCCAAGCAGCGGGAAAAGACGGTCGCCGATGTGCTCGAGCTCGTCGGTCTTACCGAGAAGCGCGGGGCGGTGATCGGGGCCTTGAGTCGCGGCATGCAGCAAAGGCTCGGCCTGGCGCGCGTGCTGATTCACGACCCCGCAGTGCTGTTGCTCGACGAGCCGGCCAGCGGGCTGGACCCGAGAGCCCGCATCGAAATGATGGCGATCCTCCAGGAACTGCAGCGGCTCGGGAAGACCATCATCATCTCCTCCCACATCCTGAGCGAACTCCAAACCCTCTGCAACCGCGTCGCCATCATCGAGAAGGGGAAGCTGATCTACAGCGGCCCGGTCCAGGGCGTGCGCGATCAAATGGCCAAGGGCCGCGTCGTGTGGGTCAAGGTGGCGGGCGACGCCGATCAGGCCACGCAACTCCTCAAGTCCCGTCCCGAGGTGGTGGAAGTCTCGCCCGTGGACGGCTCGCTCAAAGTCACCTTGGCGGACCACGACACCGACCACAGCCTCATCGCGGAGGTGTTGGTGAAAGGCGGCGCCCGGCTGCTGGAGCTCCGCGAAGATGAACTCGGCCTCGAGGAAGTCTTCCTCCGGGTCACGCGGGGGGAGACGCAGTAGGCCGGCGCCAACGCCGGGCTTGCGCCGGGGCGGGCGGGTCGGTTCAATCCCCGCGCGGGGTGTTCGTGAGTGTGCCGTGCAGGACGTCCTTTTTTACATTTTTGCCGCGCTGACGTTGGGATTCGGCTTCCTCGTGGTGGCCAATCCCTTCAGTCGCAATCCGGTGACCGGCGCCATGTTTCTGGTGCTGACCATCGTCTCGCTGGCCGCCCTGTTCGTGTTGCTCCACGCCTTCTTCCTGGCCGCGGTGCAGATCCTGGTCTATGCCGGCGCCGTGATGGTCGTCTTCCTGTTCGTCATCATGCTGCTCGCGCTCCCGGAGGAGGAGCGCCGGCGGGTGAAGCGGTTGCCCCTGGTCGGCGGCAGTGCGGTGGCGGTGGCGTTCGCCGGCCTGGTGATGACCGCCATCGTGCGTTCGCCGACGGGCCCCGGGCAACCGCCCACTTTGGAGGGATCGACGGGCGTGCTGGGCGAGCTCCTGTTCCGGCGGTACCTCCTGCCGTTCGAAATCCTCTCCGTGCTGCTGCTGGTGGCGATGGTTGGCGTGATTCTGCTGAGCAAGAAGGACCTGAAGTGACGGTCGGCCTCGAACACTATCTCGTCGTCAGCGCCCTGCTCTTCAGCCTGGGACTGCTGGGCGTGCTGCTGCGGCGCAATCTGCTGCTGATCTACCTCTCGCTGGAGATGATGCTCAACGCGGCGAACCTGGCGCTGGTGGCCTTCTCCCGATTCAACAACAACCTCGACGGCCAGGTCATGGTGTTCTTCATCATCACCGTGGCGGCGGCCGAAGTCGCCGTGGGCCTGGCGCTGATCGTGGCGCTGTATCGTCGGCGGCAAACCGCGCACGTCGAAGATTTGACCTCCCTGCGCCTGTGACGATGATGCCCCCCACGAACTCCAACCGCCGAGACGCCGAGACGCTGAGGCCGGATGATTTGACTGAGAAGGTCATTGCCTTCTGCAATTTCCACGTCCCGGTTCTCAAGCATGGCCTCAAGCGGATGGTGAACCGCTTTCCAGGAAACTCTGCGCCTCCGCGTCTCGGCGGTGATTCCAATCCATGACTGCCGCCCTGCCCTGGCTCATCTTGTTCCTGCCACTGGCCGCCGCGGCGGCGATCACGCTGGGCGCGTTGCGACGTCCGGCGCTGGCGGCCCAGCTTTCGATCGGCGCGGTCCTGCTGGCCTTCGCCGGCAGCCTGTGGCTGTTCAGCCGCGGCACCAGCAGCGAAACGAGTTTCAACTGGCTCGATCTCGGCGGTCTGCAGGTCGATTTCGGCCTGCAGCTCGATCCGCTGAGCCTGTTGATGCTGCTCGTCGTCACCGGCGTCGGGAGCGCCATCCACATTTACTCGTGGGGCTACCTGCACGGCGACCCCGGCCTGCCGCGCTATTTCGCGGGCCTGAGCCTGTTCATGTTTTCCATGCTGGGAATCGTCCTGGCGACGAATCTGTTGCAGATGTTCCTGTTCTGGGAACTCGTCGGTGTCTCGAGCTATTTCCTGATCGGTTTCTGGTACGAACGGCCCGCGGCCGCGGAGGCGTGCAAGAAGGCCTTCCTGACCAACCGCGTCGGCGACTTCGGCTTCCTGCTTGGCCTCATCCTGGTCTGGGCGACGCTGGGCACGCTGAACCTGGGCGGGCTGAAGAACATCCTCGCGGGCGATCCGCAGGCGCTCGGGACGGTGGCCACCCTCGTCGGCCTGCTGCTGTTTTGCGGTGCGGTTGGCAAATCGGCGCAATTCCCGCTGCACGTCTGGCTGCCCGACGCCATGGAGGGCCCGACGCCGGTCAGCGCGTTGATCCACGCGGCCACGATGGTGGCGGCCGGTGTCTATATGTTGTGCCGGGTGTTCTTCCTCCTGGCGGTGCCCGGTTCCGCCGCGCTGGAAGTCATCGCCTGGACGGGCGGGGTGACCGCGCTGCTGGCCGCGCTCATCGCGATCCAGCAAAACGACATCAAACGCATCCTCGCCTACTCGACGCTCTCGCAGCTCGGGTACATGGTGCTGGCGGTGGGCGTGGCGGGCGGGGGCGAAGGACAGAATCCGGCGCCCGCGATGTACCACCTCACCACGCACGCCTGCTTCAAAGCGCTGCTTTTCCTCGGCGCCGGCTCGGTGATTCACGCGCTGCATCAGGAGCAGGACATCTGGCGGATGGGCGGGCTGGCGCGGAGAATGCCGTTCACGTTTTGGACGTTTCTGGTCGCAACGCTCGCGTTGTGCGGGGTGCCGCCGCTGAGCGGCTTTTACAGCAAGGACGCGATCCTCGCGCTGGCCTGGGAAAGCCACCATCCCGCGTTGTATGCGCTCGGGGTGCTGGTGGCGATGCTCACCACATTTTACATGTTCCGGCTGGTGTTCGTGGCGTTCACGGGGCCGGCGAAATCGCAGGCGCCCGACCACACGCACGAATCGCCCGCCGTGATGACCGGGCCGTTGGTCGTGCTGGCGGTGCCGAGCGCACTGGCGGGGTTCTGGGGAATCGACGCCTGGTTCGGCCGCCAGTACGGCGCCGCGGTCGAACCGTCAACTTCCTGGCTGCAACACCTCGTCGAGCCTTTCGTGCACGCCCCGGTCGCGGCCTTCGGCGGCTTGCTGGCGGTGGGGGTCGGCTTCGTGGCGGCCTGGGCGCTGTATCGCGGGGCCGTGAGCGATCCCCTGCCGGCGAAGCTGGGCGCGCTGGCCCGCGCCATGCGCGACCGTTTCTATTTCGACGAGATTTACGAGGGACTGATCGCGTGGACGCAGGACGCGGTGGCGCGGCTGGCCGGGGGCGTGGACCGCTGGATCATCGCGGGGGTGTTCGTTCGGGGCACGCACGGCACGGTGGAACTGGTGGGCCGGCTGTTGCGGCTGGTGCAGACCGGCAACCTTCAGACCTACGCCTTCCTGTTCGCGGCAGGCGTGGTCGTGCTGCTGTATTTCGTCGTCGCCCGGTAGCCATGGAGAACCTCACGTTCATCGTCTTCGCCCCCCTGGCTGCCGCCGGGATCATCGCGCTGCTGCCGCGGACGTTCAACGTGCTGTTCCGCTTGCTGGCGCTGGTCGGCACGCTCGCCTCGCTCATCGGCGCGCTGCGGGTTTTTCTCGACTTCGATGCGACGGCGACCGGCCTTCAGTTCGAGCAACAGGCGCGCTGGGTGGACGCGCTGGGCATTGCGTACCACGTGGGCGTGGACGGCCTGAACGTCGGGTTGATACTGATGGGCGCCATCGTGGCGTTTGCGGCCGTATGCGTCTCCCGCGAAATCGTGCAGCGGCAGAAGCTGTACTACATCCTGCTGCTCCTCATGGCGGGTGGCATCCTGGGTGCGTTCGCGTCGTTCGACATCTTCCTGTTCTACTTCTTCCACGAGCTGGCGCTGGTGCCGACGTTCATCCTGATCGGCGTCTGGGGTCGGGGCGAGCAACGCCAGTACGCCACCTTCCAAATCACCTTGTACCTGAGCCTCGGCGCGCTGATCACGCTGATCGGGCTGATCGCGCTGTACGTGGCCGCGGGCACGCATTCGTTCAGCCTCGTCGAGCTGACGCGCCACCTGGCCGCGGAACCGATTTCGGCCGGGGCGCAGAAGGTCATCTTTCCGCTGCTGCTCTTCGGCTTCGGCATCCTGGTGTCGCTCTGGCCGTTTCACACCTGGGCGCCGCTGGGCTACGGCGCGGCACCGACGGCGGCGGCGATGCTCCACGCCGGCGTGCTCAAGAAGTTCGGGCTGTACGGACTGATCCGCATCGCGGTGCCACTGCTGCCGACCGGCGCCCAGCACTGGATGAACACCCTTGCGCTGCTCTGCCTCGGGAACATCCTGTATTGCGGACTGGTCGCGATGCGGCAACGCGATCTCAACCTGCTCCTCGGCAACTCGAGCGTCGCGCACATGGGCTTCGCCTTTCTGGGCATCGCCAGCTTGAGCGTGATCGGTCTCACCGGCACCGTCCTGGTGATGATCGCGCACGGTCTGTTGGCCGCCCTGAGCTTCGCCGTGAGCGGCTACCTGTACGGCCGGTTGGGCACGCTCCAGATGGACCAGATGGGCGGCCTCCTCAAACGGATGCCCTTCATCGGCGCGGTCATGGTCATGGCGATGTTCGCCGGCTGCGGCCTGCCCGGTTTTGCCAACTTCCCCGGCGAAGCGCTGGTGCTCTTCGGCTCCTGGTCCACGCACCGCGCGGCGACCGTGCTGGCGGCCTGGGGCGCCCTGGTGGTCGCCGCGGTGTACATGCTCCGGGCCGTACGCGTCATCTGGCATGGACCGGTGGCGGATCGCTGGCAGGCGCTGACCGACGCGCCGAGTCTTTGGGTGAAGCTGCCCTTCGCGCTGTTGCTGACCGCGCTGCTGATCTTCGGCTGCTACCCGCGGCTGCTCATCGACAAGATCGCGCCGGTGGTGGAAACGATCGCCCAACAGGCCGGTGCGCCCCGCGCGATCCTCACGGCCCGAGCCCGGCCGGCCGGCCGCACCCCGGCCGCCCCGCGCCAACCCGTGCCCGCTCCCGCCCAACCATGAGCCATTTCAACGCCATCGGCCTGGAGATCGCGGTCCTCGCCACGGGCCTCGCGTTGCTCCTGCTCGACCTGTGGGCGAAGCCGGCTCAGCGCCGCCACCTCGCGTACGGCGCGGTCTTTGCCCTGGGCGCGATCTTCGTCGCGAGCTTCGCGGTCAGCGCTCCGGAACCGCGCCTGGCGTTCGGGGGCATGTACGTGCTGGACGAACTGGCGCTGTACTTCAAACGCTTTTTCCTCCTCGCCGCGCTGATCGTCCTCGTGACCGAAATCGAGTTTGCCGAGCGGCTCGACGCCGGCAGTTCGGAATACCACGCCCTGACGCTCTTTGCCCTGGTCGGCATGATGTTGGCCGCCTCGGCGAACGACTTCGCCCTGCTCTTTGTGGCGCTCGAATTGGTCACGGTCACGCTTTACGTCCTCGTGAGTTTCCAGCGCCGCCGGACGGCGTCGCTCGAAGCCGGGGTGAAATACCTCATCCTTGGCGCGCTGTCGTCGGCGTTCCTCGTTTATGGCATTGCGCTGGTATTCGGCGTGTCCGGGACGATGAATTTCCCGCGGCTGGCGGCGAGTTCGCCGGAGATACTGGCCCGTCCGCTGCTGGCCGTCGGGCTCCTGCTGGTCCTGGTGGGCCTCGGCTTCAAGGTCGCGGCGGTGCCGTTTCAGATTTGGGCGCCGGACGTGTACCAGGGCGCGCCGTTGCCCACCACGGCGTTTCTGGCCGTCGGCTCGAAGGCCACCGGCATCGTGCTGTTGTTGCGCGTGCTCTTCGTCGCCGCGCCAACCGTTACCGCCCGCTGGAACCGCGCCCTGCTGGTTGTCTCCGCGCTGACGATTCTGTACGGGGTTTTGTGCGCAATCCCGCAACGCAGCCTGAAGCGTCTGATGGCCTATTCGAGCATCGCCAACGCCGGCTATCTGCTGATCGGCGTCGGTGTCGGGAACGCGGAGGGCGTGGCGGCCATGCTGTTTTATCTGGGCGGCTACCTGTTCGCCGTGCTCGCCGTGTTCCTGGTGGCGACGCTGGCCTGGCGCGGCACGGACGTGGACGAGATACCGGGTCTGGCCGGGCTTTGGCAAAGGTCGCCGTTCCTGGCCGGCAGCCTCACGCTGGCGATGGTGTCGCTGGCCGGCGTGCCTCCGCTGGCCGGCTTCTTCGGCAAGTTCCTGTTGTTGAAAGCGGCGATCCTGGGCGGCGCGACCCAACCGGGCCTGTACTGGTTGGCGGGATTGACCATCGTGGCCGTGGTGATCTCGCTCTACTACTATTTTGGTGTGATTCGCGCCGTGTATTGGGGCGAGAATCCCAGCGACCTTTCCCCCCTCGCGGTGTCCTGGCCCGCCGGCGCAGCCTTGGGCTTGTGCCTGTTCGGGATGCTCTGGCTGGGCCTGTTCCCGGCGAACGTTCTAAACCTCGCCCAAGTCGCCGCCGCCACGCTCAAGTTCTGACTTCCTCGCTGCGACTCGGCTTCCTCCGGTCCCCAACCCCGGTTTGGGCGTTCGGCACGCCCTTTCATCCGCCTCTTGCCCGAGCCGCATAGATGACGGACAACCGGGGCGCCGGTCCGAAACCGGATTCCGGCTCTTGGAAGCCGCCCTGCCCGCCGTCAGCCGGCGTTCCGACCGCAGATCCCGAACCAACCGCTGGTTTCTACTCCGTCGTTGCGTTGTTACCAGTGATGGCCTATTCTGATCATTACCTCCACGAGCCGCTGACTTACTTCTGATCAGCCAACGACCCGCGCGCACTGGCCTGGTTGGGACTGGGCCGACCCGCAACCTTCAAAGGCTGCCATTGTGAAACCTCGATACGCGGAACGGGTCCATTCGGCTTTGCTGCCGGGCGCCTGGGTCCAGCCAGTGGGTCCGGTCGTTCGCCCGCCGCCGGCCCGCGTCAGAGCCCGCAGCCCACCAACTCCCCTGTCGGTTCCGGAACCGCGTTAACCCTCCCACACCTCAACTCGGATTGTCTCATGAACACCTCGCACAACCTCACCAAGAACACGCTGCGGGCCGTCGCGCTGGCCGTGACCTTCGCCGTGGTGGCCCTCGCAGCCGAAGTTGGCCAGCTCAAGTGGACCTCTGCCACCGGCGGCTACGTCCTTTCATCCCCGGCGCTAAGGGCCGACGGAACGGTGGTGGTCGGATCGGGGAGCGGTAAGGTCTATGCCATGGACGGGGCAACGGGCGCCCAGCGGTGGGTCTTTGCTGCCGGCGGCTTTGTCGAGTCGTCGCCGGCGGTGGGCTCAGACGGCACGGTGTATGTCGGGGCTGCGGACGGAAAGGTCTATGCGCTGGACGGAGCGACCGGCAACCAGAAGTGGGCCTTTGCCTCGGGGGGCGCGGTGTCTTCCTCCCCGGCGCTGGGGGCGGACGGCACGGTAGTGGTCGGGTCGGGGGACAAGCAGGTCTATGCGCTGGCGGGGACGACCGGCGTCCGCCGGTGGGCCTTTGCCACGGGCGGCCAGGTGATTTCCTCCCCGGCCATCGCTGCGGACGGCACGGTGGTGGTCGGGTCGATGGACGGCACGGTCTATGCCTTGGACGGGGCGACCGGCACCCAGAAGTGGGCTTTTGTCACCGGCGGCGATGTCGAGTCCTCCCCGGCGCTCGGCGCGGACGGGACGGTGTATATCGGGTTAGGCACGTCGAGCGGAGGGCTGTATGCCTTGGACGGGGCGACCGGCGACCGGAAGTGGTTCTTTGCCGGCGGTGGCGTCGGTGGCGTCGTCACTTCATCGCCGGCCGTTGGGACGGACGGCTCGGTGTATTTCGTGTCGTGGGAGATGCTTGTCTCGAAGGTCTATGCCTTGGACGGGGTGACGGGCGCCCAGAAGTGGGCCTTTACCACCGGGGCCGGCGGTCTCAGCCGATCCTCCCCGGCGCTGGGCGCGGACGGCACGCTGTATGTGGGGTCAGGGAACAACAAGGTCTATGCGCTGAACGGCCAGACCGGCGCCCAGAAGTGGGCTTTTGCCACCGGGGGTTCGGTTCAATCCTCCCCGACGCTGGGCGCCGACGGCACGGTGTATGTCGGGTCGGAGGACGGCAAGATCTATGCCCTGCAAGGGTCGGCCGGCCTGGCGAAAGGTCCGTGGCCCAAGTTCCGCCAGAACGCGGCCAATCAAGGACGGGCGCCAGGGGTGAGCCCGCAGATTGTCAGTCAGAGCGGCGGCGGGATGGCTTCGGCGGGAGCGCCATTGGCGCTCGCGGTGGTAGCGTACGGAACCCCGCCCCTGAGTTACGAATGGTTCTTCAACGGGCAGTTGTTGGCGGGCGCGACGGGACCGAGCTACGAACTGGCGGCCTTCAGTGCCAGCCACGCCGGCGTCTATCGCGCACGGGTGAACAACGCCGAAGGGGTGGCCGAGAGCGCCGAGATGGTGGTGACTTTCGGTTACCCGGTCACTGTCGAGGTGGCCGGTCCCGGCCGCGTGAGTGGGACGAACGCGTCGGGGGTTTACGCCCCAGGGAGCGTGCTCGAGTTGACGGCCCTAGCGTACGGGCGGTGCTGGTTCGTCGGTTGGAGCGGGGATGTGTCGAGCCAGGCGAACCCCCTGCGTCTGGCGGTGGACCGCTCGTGGCGATTGACGGCCACCTTTGGCGGGGTGCAGCCAGGGACGAAACTCTGGGAGTTTCGGGTCAGTCAGATGGGTGAACCGGCGTGGTCCCCGGCGGTTGGGACCGACGGGACGCTATACTCGGGAGGCAGCAAGGTCTATGCGCTGAACGGGGCGACGGGCCAGAAGCGTTGGGAGTTCCAGACCGGTGGTGGGGTGTCTTCGTCCCCGGCGATTGGGGCGGACGGGACGGTGTATGTGGGGTCGCACGACTACAAGCTCTATGCGCTGAACGGGGCGACGGGCCAGCAGCGCTGGGAGTTCCAGACCGGTGGAGAGGTGTCTTCGTCTCCGGCGATTGGGGCGGACGGGACGGTGTATGTGGGGTCGTACGACAGCAAGGTTCATGCGCTGAACGGGGCGACGGGCCAGCAGCGCTGGGAGTTCCAGACCGGTGGAGAGGTGTTTTCGTCTCCGGCGATTGGGGCGGACGGGACGGTGTATGTGGGGTCGTACGACAGCAAGGTTTATGCGCTGAACGGGGCGACGGGCCAGGAGCTTTGGGAGTTCAAGACCGGTGGAGAGGTGTCTTCGTCCCCAGTGATCGGGGTGGATGGGACGGTGTATGTGGGGTCTAAGGACTACAAGGTCTATGCGCTGAACGGGGCAAGCGGGCAGAAACAATGGGAGTTTCTGACCGTTGCTAGTGCAGTGTCTCAGAATTGTCTTTAGGAATCTGTGGCTGCCGTGCCAGAACCGCGCGGGCGCGGTGGATCTTCTCGAGGATCGCCTTCCCCTCGGCGCGCCACTGGTAGCGTTGCGGCCTGAGGTTGCGCTCGACCAAGTAGGCCCAGATGGCGTCGACCAACTCGCCGACGCTGGCAAAGCTCCCCGGCAGGATGACGTCCTGGCTCAAATCGCGAAAGAACCGCTCGACCAGGTTGAGCCACGAGGCACTGGTGGGGGTGAAGTGCAGGTGAAAGCGGGGACGGGCGGCCAGCCAGCGCAGGACCTTGGGGTGCTTGTGGGTGGCGTAGTTGTCCAGAATCAGGTGCACGTCAAGCTCCGCGGGCACCGCCGCCGCGATCGATCTGAGGAACTTCAGCCACTCCTGATGGCGGTGCCGGGGAGCGCGCTCGGCCAGCACCTTCCCGTTGAGATAGTTCAACGCCGCAAAGAGCGTTACTGTCCCGTGGCGGTAATAGTCGTGGGTGCGCGTGGCGATGTGCCCCTGGCCCAGCGGCAGGCCCGGTTGGGTACGTTCCAACGCCTGGCATTGGCCCTTTTCGTCGCAGCACAGGATGATCGCCCGGGTCGGCGGATCCAGATACAGACCCACGATGTCCCAAAACTTCGCCTCGAACTGGGGATCGTTGGAGCGCTTGAAGGTGCGGGTCCGGTGCGGTTTGAGGTCGTTGGCGGCCCAGAGCCGCTGGACCGCCGAGCGGGACAGCCCGCTGTGTCGGGCCATGGTCCGGCAACTCCAGCGCGCCCGTCCCTTGGGCGGGCGCACGACCTCGTTGAGCACGGTCTGTACCCGGTCCAGGGGCAGAGTCCGAGGCCTCCCCGCTCGGGGTGCCTCTTGGAGTCCGGCCAAACCCAGATCGAGCACCCGTTGACGCCACTGGCCCACGGTGACCTGGCTGGTGCCCAACTGGGCCGCAATCTCCTTGTTGTCCAGGCCCTCGGCCGCCAGCAGCGCAATGCGGGCACGGCGGACCAACTTCTGCGGAGTGCCGGGAGCCCAGACCAGACGTCGCAGCTCGGTCCGTTGCTCGGGTGAAAGCTCGAAGGGCAGTTTGGGACGCGCCATGTCCATAGGTTGGCACGGACGGTCTCATTTAGTAAAGACTATTATGGGACGATACACTAGTGTATTCGCCTCCCCGGCAATTGGGGTGGACGGGACGGTGTACGTGGGATGCTCACACGATTTACCAGCTCTACGCGGGGTGATCTATGCGCTGAACGGGGAGACCGGGCAGAAACAATGGGAGTTTGCGATCGGCTGTTGGGGATCCTCCCCGGCGATTGGGGTGGACGGGACGGTGTATGTGGGGTCGCTGTACGGCACGCTCTATGCGCTCTCTAGCAGCAGCGTGGGCGGCCTGGCCAGCAGCCCCTGGCCCAAGTTCCGGGGCAATGCGCAGAACACGGGCCGGGTGGGAGCCGGCGAACCGGGGCAGCCACCCACCTTGGTCGCGGAGCCGGAGGATGCGACGGTGGTCGCGGGCACAAGCGTCTCCTTCGCAGTGACGGCGAACGGCACGGGTTCACTGGCGTACTCGTGGCGCAAGGACGATGTAGTTCTCGTCGAAGGCGGCCGAATCACCGGTGTCAACACCGCCCGTCTGAGCATTACCGAGGTGCTGGCCTCAGACGCCGGGCGGTATCAGGTCGTCGTAGCCAACCGGTTCGGCTCCGTGACCAGTCGCAACGCGGTGCTCACTATCCCCAGCAACGGGCCTGGCCAGAAGCTCTGGGAGTTCCAGACCGGGGGTGAGGTCCATTCCTCCCCGGCAATTGGGGCGGACGGGATGGTGTATGTGGGGTCGAACGACAACAACGTCTATGCGCTGGACGGGGCGACCGGCCAGAAGCTCTGGGCGTTTCAGGCCGGTGGTTTCGTCTGGTCCTCCCCGGCGATTGGGGCGGACGGCACGGTGTATGTGGGGTCGTTTGACAACAAGGTCTACGCGCTGAACGGCACGACCGGCCAGAAGCTTTGGGAGTTTCAGACCGGCGACTGGGTGGTCTCCTCGGTGATTGGGGCCGACGGGACCGTGTATGCGGGGTCATACGACAGCAGGCTCTATGCACTGAACGGGGCGACCGGGCAGAAACGCTGGGAGTTTCAGACTCTTGCCGCGGTGCCGTCCTGCCCGGCGATTGGGTCGGATGGAACGGTGTATGTCGGGGGAGGCGACCGCAAGATCTATGCGGTGAACGGGGCGGCAGGATGGAAACGGTGGGAGTTTCAGACCAGGGACATCGTGTATTCCTCTCCGGCGATCGGGGCGGATGGGACGGTGTATGAGGGGTCGAATGACGGCAAGGTCTATGCGCTGAATGCGGCGACCGGCCAGAAGCGCTGGGAGTTCCAGACCGGTGGTTTTGTCTATTCTTCCCCGGCGATCGGGGCGGACGGGACGGTGTATGTGGGGTCGAATGACAACAAGGTGTATGCACTAGACGGGGCAACCGGCCAGAAGCTCTGGGAGTTTCAGACCGCGCGTCCGGTGTCTCCCTCCCCGGCGATTGGGAAGGACGGGACGGTTTATGTTGGGTCATGGGACGGAAAAGTCTATGCGCTCTCCAGCAGCAGCGTAGGCGGTCTGGCCCGGAGTTCCTGGCCCAAGTTTCTGTGCAACGCGCAGAATACGGGGCAGCGGCGGTTTGCACCCACGTTCCTTCAGCAGCCTTCGCGGGTGGTTCTGCCGGAGGGCGCGCCGGGTCAGATCACCATGAACGTGGCCGGTGTACCGCAGCCTGGCTTGACCTGGTACTTGAATGGCCAGCCGATTCCCGGCGCCACTCAGGCCACGCTGACCATCCCGTCCGTCACCCGCGCCGCGGAAGGTCTCTACACGCTGGTCGCCAGCAATTCCGTGGGCCAGGTGACGAGCGAACCCATCCCGGCCGTGGTGAGCAACGTCGATCCGCTGTCGTTTGTCGGGCTGAAGTGGGAAGGCGGCAGTGGCAGGCCGGTGAGCCTGGAGGCCACCGCGCAAATTGGCCCGGCGGCGGCGTGGCACTCGCTGAGCAGTTACCCATCCAGCACCACGGCACAACTCTACGTGGAATTCGAACCTGCCGATACCGCTCGTTTCTACCGGCTGAACGGTGTGGAGCCGCTGCGGTTCAGCGCCGCGGGGCTGCTGAATGGCTGGTGGCTGACGGAGCCGGTAGGCACCCGCGTCCGCGTCGAGATGGTCACGGCGGTGGCGGGTTGGACCAACTGGCAGGTGCTGACCAACCTGACCATGCCGGAGAGTCCGTATCTGTTCTTCGACCCGGAGAGCCTAGATGCCCCCGAACGCGTCTATCGCACCACCGTAGTGCCATAAAGCGGTGCAGTGCCGAGCTGCGTTGCCGAACTTGATTCGTCAGGGCGTCCGCGCAAGGCAGCGTCTCGCCCCAGAACATTTATCCTGAGACAGTTCGGAATTGCTAGTCGGAAGGCACGGCCGCGTTGCGCCACAAGCAATACCTGGTTGAACCGTGGCGGCAGCATCGTGTCCAGCACTTCGTAAGTCGGGACGACCCTATACCTGAAGCCAAGGCTAAACGCCTCGGACGGCCCGTCACGGCCGGCCTGCCGAAATCGCCGCGACACTCGAAAGGTTGTTTCTACGGTCCCGCGATGGCTTCCAACTCCGGCTCCAGGCCTTCGCGGAACGTTGGATACCGGAACCGGTAGCCAACCTCCGTCTTGAGTTTGCGATTGCTGACCCGCTTGTCCGTCCGACCTCGTTTGCGCGGGGCGGAACGATCCTCCGGGACGGTCGGCGGCAGCGGCCGGTTCAAACGCGCGGCCAGCCAGGTGTACATCCCGCGCTGCGTGACCGGCGCATCGTCCACGACGTTGTACACCTCACCGGCTTGGCCGCGTTCGAGCACCGCCAGGATCGCGCCCACCACGTCGTCGCGATGAACCAGGTTGAGGATGCGGTGCCCTTCGCCTTCGATCCGCGCCTCGCCCGCGAGGAATTGCCGAAGCCAGTAACCGCGGCCGGGACCGTAGATGCCCGCCAGCCGGAGGACAATTGTCGGAAACTCCCGCTCGCGTTGAGCCGAAAGCAGGAGTTGCTCGGCATTGACCAACACGGCTGCGGTCGCCGCGGTCGGCTCGGTGGGACTGGTTTCGTCCACGTCGCCGCCGTCGGTCTGGCCATAGACGCTGGTGCTGCCGGTGTAAACGAACCGGGCCGGCGGCGACGCCCCGAGCCAGTCGAGCAGATGGCGGTTGCCCTCCAGATAGGTGCGGCGGTACTCGTCGCGACCGCCTCCGCCCGCGGCCGCGCAGTTGACCACCCAGTCGAACGGCAGCGGCAGACGGTCCAGGCTCGAGCGATCGGCGAGGTCCGCCACCGCGGGTTCGATCCCCTCGGCACGCATCTCCTGCGCTGCAGCGGCGGAGCGGCGCACGCCCACGACGGTGTGCTGCCGCGCCACCAGTGCCGCGCCGAGCGGCAGACCCACATAACCGCAGCCGACGATCAGGACACGCATGAGGGCAACGTGGATTCGCCCGCCGCCCGCCGCAACCCGCCACGGCCGCGGTTCAGCGCGGATGCGCGGACGGCGCGGGCGCGGGCACCAGGGGGGCCGGCAGGAAGTTCGTGCTGGCACTGGGGGGCAGCAGACGCAGCAACCCTCCGCGCAATGCCAGCTTGGCGAGTGTGAGATACACGTCCTTTTCCGTCTGCAGGTTCGTGACGATTTCGCCGCGCACGCCCAGGTTGATGGCCGCGTCGTTGGCGGGCGCACCCAGGTTCTGGCGGCGCACCCGTCCCAAGGTCAGGTTCAGCGTGTCGATGCCGGCGAAGCGCAGCGGCGTCCGGCCGGAGGCGCGGGCCTGTTCGACAAACCTGTCCTTGATCACCTGGATGTTCCATCGGCCGGCGGCGTTCTGCACGAAACTGATTTCGGCGAGGTTCAGCCGCAGCAGGCGCAGGTGCAACGCCCCGACGGCGAAGGCGCCGCGGTCGTACTCGAAATGGAGCTCGGGCAGGACCACGAACGGCGCGCCGCCGAACTCGGGAGGGTTGTAGAGCTTCAAGTCCTCGACCGTGACCGTGGGCGACAGTAATCCCACCTCCAGCCGGCCGATATCGACCTCCAAACCGGTCTCGTGATGGAACCGCACTTCCGCGAGTTCCTTGAGAATCGTGTCCTTGAGCAAGACGGCGGCGATGGCCAGCACGATCCCGAGGATCAGCAGGCGGAACAGCCATCGCACGATGAACTTCATGGCTTGGGGATAACACGCGCCTTTCCCCAATGCAACGCGCGCAGCCTGAAGAATGACTGCGCAGGGGGTCGATGACCGGCCCTGGCGGCTTGCGAGGGCGGCGCGATTCCGCTTTTCTGGGCCGGTGCAGAAACTGAGGCGCTTGCTTCCCTGGCTCCCGGCGATGGCTTGGATGTCGATGATCTTCGTCGGCTCGACCGACCTGCTGGCCGAACGCCGGACTTCGCGGTTCATCGATCCGTTGCTGCGCTGGCTCTTCGAGGGCATCTCCGACGAGGCGGTGAACCAGGCCGTCTATTTCATCCGCAAGTGCGGCCACGTGAGCGAGTATGGTCTGCTGGCGATCCTGGTCCTGGCCGCGCTCGGCCGGACTTTCCGGCCGATCCCACTCACGTGGTCCTGGAAAGCCGTCGGCCTGGCGTTGCTGATTTGTGCCGGCTACGCGGCGGCCGATGAGTTTCATCAGTCTTTTGTGCCCAGCCGCTATTCGAGTCCGGCCGATGTGATGATCGACACGTGCGGGGCCGCGGTCGGGGTGGCCTTGGTGTGGGGTTGGGGCCGCTGGCAGCGGCGGTGGTAGTCGCACGCGCAGTCGGGGCCCGAAGCCCGACGCTTGCCCGCCGGGGTGCGGACGTGGTTTCATCGGCGCGGAGGCCTCGAATCCCACCAGCGCAGCGGCCATGCTCAAACATCCGCTCTTGCCGGTCCTCGCGGGCTACGCCGCCGGCGTGGTCGTGGCGTCGTTCGTGCCGGTGCCGCTGATCCCCGGCTTCCTCGTGGCGGCTGCACTGGCAGCGGGGGCCTTGACACTGGAGCGGCACCGATCGTGGCCGCTTGCGGGCCTGTTGTTCATCGCCGGGGCGCTCAACTGCACGATCAAATCCGTCGCGCTGTCGCCTCACGACCTGCGGCGCGTCCTCGACGCCGGGCCGCAGTTGGTCGCCGTGCGCGGTCGCCTGGTCACGTCGCCGGAGCTCCGGGTTTCCACCGCGGGGGACAAGGAATCCTGGCGGACCCGGGCGGTGATCGAACTCACTCAACTGGGTCGAGACGGGGACTGGCAACCGGCGGTCGGTCGCGTGGCGGTCAGCACGCCGGGGGTCTTGGGGGCCGGGTTCTTCGGCGGGAGCCGGGTCGAGGTGTTCGGCGTGATCCGCCCGCCCGGTGCGCCGGGGGCACCCGGACTCTTCGACGCGCGGCCGTACTTCAGCCGGCAAGGCATCCACTTTCAGCTCGAGACGCTCGGCACGAATGATTGGCGACTCGCCGTTGGCGTCGCCCAGCCGTTGCGCGCGCCGTTGGCGGACCGCTTCATTGCCTGGGCCCGGCGCACGCTGGCGCAAGGCCTGCCGGAGGAGGACGAGGCTTTGCGCCTGCGCTGGGCGATGACGCTGGGCTGGCGGACCGCGCTCACCGACGAAGTGTCCGAACCGTTCATGCAAACGGGCACGATGCACATCTTCGCCATCAGCGGACTGCACATCGCCTTGATGGCCGGGACCCTGGTGGCGGTGCTGCGGGTTTTGCAGGTGCCGCGGGCGGCCACGGGCCTGATCGCCGTGCCGCTGCTGTGGTTCTACACCGGGGCCACCGGTTGGCAGGCGTCGGCCGTGCGCTCGACGATCATGATGTCCATCGTGATTGGCGGCTGGGCGCTCAAGCGGCCCGGCGATCTGTTGAACTCGCTGGCCGGCGCCGCGCTCGTGATCCTGTTCTGGGAGCCGCGGCAACTCTTCCAGGCGAGTTTCCAACTCTCGTTTGCGGTCGTGCTCAGCATGGGGTTGTTGGCCCCGCCGTTGATCCGGGTGCGCGATCGGCTGCTCCGCAGCGATCCCTTTCTGCCCGCCGAATTGCTGCCGCGCTGGCGGCGCTGGTTCGATCCGGCGATCCGGTTTCTCACCTCGAGTTTCGTGATCTCGTTCGCTGCCTGGATGGGTTCATTGCCGCTGATCGCCTCGTATTTCCACTTGTTCACGCCGATCAGCCTGTTGGCCAACATGGCGATCGTACCGCTGTCCAGCCTGTGTTTGATGTGCGATCTCGGCGCGCTGGCCGCCGGCGACTGGTTGCCGAAGCTGGCCGGACTCTTCAACCACGCGGGCTGGTTCTGGATGGTCTGCATGGTGCGGATCAGCGAGTGGGCGGCGGCGCTGCCCGGCGCGTTCTGGTGGGTGCCGGCTTGGGGGGCGGCCTGGACGGCGGCCTGGTACACCGCGCTGCTGGCCGTGGGTTCGGGCTGGCTGCAGCAACCGGGGCGCCGGGCTTGGGCGGCGGGGGTTCCGCTCGCGTTGGCCGCAATCGCCGGCGGATTGTCATTGGCGGACCGTGGCACCACCACGCTGACGGCATTGCCCCTGAACGGCGGCAGCGCCATCTGGGTGGACGCGCCAGGCCACGGCGACGATTTGCTGTTCGATTGCGGCAACGTCTTCGCGGTCGAGCGGTTGGTGCTGCCGTATCTGCACGCCCAAGGCGTCAACCGCCTGTCCAACCTGGCACTCAGCCACGGCGACGTGCGACACGCCGGCGGCGCGGCTTTGCTGACGTCGAACCTGGCCCCGGCACGCATCTGGACCAGCGGGGTGCCGTTCCGCTCGCCGAGTTACCGCGCGTTGGTGAAGGGACTCGAACGGGTACCGGGGCGCTGGCACCGCGTCCAGCGAGGCGGCGACCTGGCCGGTTGGGCGGTGCTCCACCCGGCTGCGGGCGACCCGTTCAGCGTGGCGGATGACCACGCGATCGTGTTACGCCGCGAAATCGCCGGCTGTCGGGTCTTGTTGCTCTCCGACCTGGGGCGGGACGGACAGTCGGCACTGCTGGCACGCCAGGCCGGGTTGGAGGCAGACTTGGTGATCGCGGGGCCGCCGGCACGAGGCGAGCCGCTTTCGGAAGCGCTGCTGGACGCCATCCGGCCCCAACTCATCGTCGTGGCCGATGATGAACGACCGGCCAGCGCGCGGGCCGGCGCGCGGTTGCGCGAACGATTGGCGCGGCGTGGCGTGCCGGTCGTCTTTCAGAGCGACGAAGGCACGGTGACGCTGCGGTTCCGGGCCGGGTCCTGGAGCGCGGAGACGATGTATGCCCGGCTGATGACGTTCCCCCGCCAGAAACGCTGACCCCGGCGCGGCGACGCGCCGGCGGCCATTTGCCACTTGCCACCGGGGGCGCTTTCGCGTCTAAACGCGCGGTGCAAGACTGGCTTGTCTTCGTCATTTTGGGCATTATTGAAGGAATCACCGAATTCCTGCCGGTCTCCTCCACCGGTCATCTCCTGATCGCAGAGCACTGGCTGCCGCGGCAGAGCGACCTCTTCAACATCGTCATCCAATGCGGCGCGGTGGTGGCGGTGATCCCGCTGTTCCCGGAACGCATCAAACAGCTCCTCCGCGCGACCCACGACGCCGCGGCCCGCGACTTCGCGCTCAAGGTGCTCGGCGCCTTCGTGATCACCGGCGTGGGCGGTCTGGCCCTGGACAGGGGCGGCTTCAAGCTGCCGGAAACCGTGGTTCCGATCGCGGCGGCCCTGGTGGTGGGCGGCGTGCTCTTCCTCGCCGTGGAGGGGTGGCTGAAGGGGCGGCGGACCACCAGCGAAATCACGTGGACCATCGCGGTGGCCGTGGGCGTGGGCCAACTGGCGGCGGCGGTCTTTCCCGGCACTTCACGGTCCGGCGCCACGATCCTGGTGACGCTCGCGCTGGGCCTGACCCGGCCCGCGGCCACGGAGTTCTCCTTCCTCGTCGGCATCCCGACGATGCTGGCGGCGGGCGGGCTGAAGATATTCAAGGCCTTGCAGCACCCGGTGGCCGGAGCGCCCCCCGAGAACTGGGGTCACCTCGCGTTGTGCACTTTCGTGTCCGCAGTCGTTTCGTTCATCGCGGTGAAGTGGCTGCTGCGCTTCGTGCAAACGCACACGTTCGTCGGCTTCGGCTGGTACCGGATCGCGGCGGGGGTGCTGCTGCTGGTCCTGTTCCTCACCTAACCACCGCGGCGCGCCGCGCGAGGCGATCGGGAGCCGCGTTGACCGGCGTTCGGGGACCGCGCCTCAGGCGCTTTTGTGCAGCAGTCGCTCGCGCACGGCCGCGATGAAGCCGCGGAACAGCGGGTGGGAGGCGTTGGGCTTGCTCTGAAATTCCGGGTGGAACTGGCAGGCCACGAAGTACGGGTGATCCTTCAATTCGATCAATTCCACCAGTTCCCCATCGTGAGAGGTGCCGCTGAAGGCAAAGCCGGCCTGCTCGAAGCGCTCCCGGTAGGTGTTGTTGAACTCGTACCGGTGGCGGTGACGCTCGCGCACGACGAACGCGCCGTAAAGGCGGGCCACGCGTGACCCGACCTGAAGCTGGATCTCCTGCGAACCCAGCCGCATGGTCCCGCCTTTGGCCTCGATCCCCTTCTGCTCCTCCAGCAAGGCGATCACCGGGTGGGGCGAGTTCTTGTCGAACTCGGTCGAATGCGCCCCCTCGAGACCGAGCACGTGCCGGGCGAACTCGATCGACGCCATCTGCATTCCCAGGCAGAGCCCGAGATACGGAACCTTGTTTTCGCGCGCATAGCGGACGGCCGCGATCTTGCCCTCGATGCCGCGCTCGCCGAACCCGCCCGGCACCAGGATCCCCCCGAGTCCTTTCAAGTGCTGCTCCGCGCCGTCGCGCTCGATGTGTTCCGCTTCGATGCGCTCGACTTCCACGCCGCAATCGTTGGCCACGCCGCCGTGCGTGATCGCTTCATAGACCGACTTGTAGGCGTCCGGCAGGCCGATGTATTTGCCGACGACGCCGATGCGGACGCGGTGCTGCGGCGCGATGAGTTTGCGGATGATGTCCTGCCAGTGCGCCATGCTGGCGGGGGGCTGCTCGATCCGGAGGAGCCGGCAGACCAGGTCGTCCATGCGCTCGCGCTGGAGCATCAACGGCACCTCGTAGATGCTGTGGTCCACGTCCTTTTCCTCGATCACCGCGTCGTACGGCACGTTGCAGAAGAGCGAGATCTTCTGCCGCACATCCTTGCCGAGCGGTCGGTCGCAGCGGCAGACGAGGAGGTGCGGCGTGATGCCGATTTCGCGGAGCTTGGCGACCGATTGCTGGGTGGGCTTGGTCTTCAGCTCGCCCGCCGCCTTGATGAACGGCACATACGTGACGTGGATGAAGATGGCGTTGTTGTAGCCCAGTTCGAGCGTGAACTCGCGGATGGCCTCCAGGAAGGGCAGGCCTTCGATGTCGCCGGTGGTGCCGCCGATCTCGGTGATCAACACGTCGGCCTTGGACGTCTCCGCCAACAGCCGGATGCGGTCCTGGATTTCGTCGGTGATGTGCGGGATGACCTGGACGGTCTTGCCAAGGTAGCCGCCCTGCCGTTCGCGTTCGAGCACGTTCAGGTACACGCGGCCGCTGGTGAGGTTGTTGAGTTTGGTGAGCTTGACGTTGGTGAACCGCTCGTAATGGCCCAGGTCGAGATCGGTCTCGGTGCCGTCGTCGAGCACGTACACCTCGCCGTGCTGGAACGGGTTCATCGTGCCCGGATCGACGTTCAAGTACGGGTCGAATTTCTGGAGACAGACCTTGAGGCCCCGGTTTTCCAGCAGGGTGCCCAGCGAGGCCGCGGTCAAACCCTTGCCCAGCGAACTCACCACCCCGCCCGTGACGAAGATGTATTTCATGACGCGCTTGAACGAGCTAACTCACGACGTCCGCAGGATCGCCTCGACCCGCGCCACGTCCGCCGGCACGTCCACGCCCACGCTTTCGTAGTCCACCCGCACGACCGCGATGGGAATGTCGTTTTCCAGTGCCCGCAACTGCTCCAGCTTCTCCGCGGCTTCGAGCGGCGAAACGGGAAACCGCACCAACTGCAGCAAGGTCGCGCGGCGGTACCCGTAAATGCCGAGGTGCTTCCCAAAAGGAAACGCCGCCAACTGTTCGCTGGTCGAACGACTGGCGGCCTCGCGCAGATACGGGATCGTGCGCCGGGAAAAATATAGGGCGCGGCCGGAGGCGCTGACAACGACTTTCACCACGTTCGGGTTGTCATACTCGGCCGGATCGCGCAGCGGCGCCGTGGCCGTGGCCATTGCGCAGCCCGCCAGCGCGCCGGCCACGGCGTCGATCACCGCCGGGTCCATCAGCGGTTCGTCCCCCTGGACGTTCACCACCGCATCGCACGCGCACCGGGCCGCCACCTCGGCGATGCGATCCGTACCGCTGGGATGGCCGGGCCGCGTCAGCTCCACGCGGCAAAACGCCCGCGCAACCGTGGCGATGCGTTCGTCGTCGGTGGCGACGATGACTTCCGCCAGCGACCGCGCCCGCCGGCAGCGCTCGACGACGTGCTGGATCAGCGGTTTGCCGGCGATGAGGTGCAGCGGCTTGCCCGGGAAGCGGGTCGAGGCAAAGCGGGCGGGGATCAGACCGAGCGTTTTCACCGCGCGCAGTGTGACAAGTCCGGCCGGACTTACAAACCCAACCCGCGGTCGCCCAGTCCACGGGGCGGCGGGCGGGGCGGCCGCAGGGGCGGGGGCATTTGGATTTGCGACCCGGCGCCGGGCAACGCATCCTGACGCGTCGCGCATGAGCATGAATTCCGAAACCCGGTTCCTTCATTCCGAAAACCATCCGTGGTCGCCCGGTGTGGCCGCGGGCTGTGTGGCCTGCCTGCTGGCGCTCTCGAGTTGCGCCACCCACGGCCCGGGCCGGACCGCCCGCGGGTTGCCGAAGTCCGCCTATCCGATCACGCCGCAGACCAACCTCGTCGAAACGTTGCACGGCGTGCGCGTGGCCGATCCGTACCGCTGGCTCGAGGACGAGAATGCGCCGGCCACGAAGGCGTGGGTCGAGGCGGAGAACAAGGTGACCTTTGCCTACCTGGCCGGGATTCCGGAGCGCGAGGCGATCAAGCGCCGGCTCACCCAGCTCTGGAATTACGAGCGCTACGGCGTGCCGGTCAAGCAGGGCGGGCGGTACTTCTTCTCCAAGAACGACGGGTTGCAGAACCAGTCGGTGCTGTACGTCGCCGAGTCGCTCGAGGCGACGCCCCGGCTTTTGCTCGATCCAAACACGCTCTCCGCGGATGGCACCGTGGCCCTGAGCGGCACCGCGATCAGCGACGACGGCAAACTGCTGGCCTACGGGGTGGCGGTCGCGGGATCGGACTGGCAGGAATGGCGCGTGCGCGATGTCGGCACCGGCCGGGACCTGCCCGACACCATCAAATGGGTCAAGTTCTCCGGCGCCTCCTGGACCAAGGACGGGCGGGGTTTTTTCTACAGCCGTTACGACGAGCCGAAGGAGGAGCAGCGCCTCACGAAGGTGAACTATTTCCAGAAGCTCTATTTTCACAAGCTCGGCACCGCCGCAGGCGGAGGACGTGCTGGTTTATGAACGTCCCGACCAGAAGGAATGGGGCTTCAGCGGCGACGTGACCGACGACGGCCGTTATTTGATTGTCTCGATCAGCCACGGCACGGACCCGAAGAATCGCGTTTTTTACAAGGACCTGCAGGCGCCGGACGCGAAGGTGGTGGAGCTGCTGAACGACTTCGACGCCGCGTACAACTTCATCGACAACGACGGGCCGGTGTTCTGGTTTCACACCGACCTCGACGCGCCGCGCGGCCGGGTGATCGCCATCGACACGCGGGCGCCCGAGCGGGGGCGCTGGAAGGAACTGATCCCGCAGGCGGCGGAAACGATCCAGGGTGTCAGCGCCGTCAACCAGCAGTTCTTCGTGGACTACCTCCAGGACGCGCACACGCAGGTGAAGGTGTTCGATCTGGCCGGCCGGTTGGTGCGCGAGGTGCAGTTGCCCGGTCTGGGCTCGGCTGGCGGCTTTCGCGGGAAACGCACCGACACGGAGACGTTCTACTCGTTCACGAGCTTCACGCACGCCGGCGGCGATCTTCCGCTACGACGCCACGACCGCGACCAGCACCGTCTTCCGCGAGCCGAAGGTCGAGTTCAACCCGGACGATTACGAAACCCGAGCAGGTGTTCTACCCGAGCAAGGACGGCACGCGCGTGCCGATGTTCATCGCGCACAAGAAAGGGCTGAAGCCGAACGGCCACACGCCGACGCTCCTGTACGGCTACGGCGGCTTCAACATCAGTCTCACGCCGAGCTTCTCCGTGGCGAATCTGGTCTGGATGGAGATGGGCGGCGTTTATGCGATGCCCAACCTGCGCGGCGGCGGCGAGTACGGCGAAGACTGGCACCAGGCCGGCACGAAGGCTGCGGAAGCAAAACGTCTTCGACGACTTCATCGCCGCGGCCGAATGGCTGATCGCGAACGACTACACCTCGCGCGACAAACTGGCCATTTCCGGGGGCAGCAACGGCGGCCTGCTGGTCGGCGCCTGCATGACCCAGCGGCCCGACCTGTTCGGGGCGTGCCTGCCGGCGGTGGGCGTCATGGACATGCTGCGCTTCCACAAGTTCACCATCGGCTGGGCCTGGACCAGCGACTACGGCTCCCCGGACGACGCCGAGGATTTCAAGGCGCTCCTGGCTTACTCCCCGCTGCAAAACCTCAAGCCCGGCACGCGCTACCCGGCGACGCTGATCACCACGGCCGATCACGACGACCGCGTGGTGCCGGCGCACAGCTTCAAATTCGCGGCGCGATTGCAGGCGTGCCAGCGCGGCACCAATCCCGTGTTGATCCGGATCGAGACGAAGGCGGGCCACGGCGCCGGCAAGCCCACCACGAAACTCATCGACGAAGCGGCAGACAAGCTGGGCTTTCTCGTCAAGACCCTGAGCTTCCCGGCCACGATTCCAGAATAATCCTGACTCCGCCGCCGAACCGCCGATGGACGCAGGTCAACGCCGCGGGGAACGGAATTGAAACGGGACCGCCTTCAGAGCCGCGACACCAGCAATTCGCGCTGGAAGATCAGTTCCTTGGGCAGGTAGCGAATGAAGCTTCATGAACAGCTCGTCCTGCATGAGTAGTTCCCGTCGCCACTCTCTTCGAGGTCGATGCTTGAGCGCCTGTTCGAGGTGCTCGGCGGTGAAGTCGTCCAGGCCCTCGAGGTCGATGTCTTTTGCGGCCGGGCACCCAGCCGAGCGGGGTTTCGTTGCGCGTCCGCCCGGCCGTGGCAGCGGTCCACGATCCATTTGAGCACGCGCATGTTCTCGCCGAAGCCGGGCCAGAGGAAGTTGCCTTCGGCGTCCTTGCGGAACCAGTTCACGTGGAAGATACGCGGCGGGTGCTTGATGGTGCTTGCGCATGTTGAGCCAGTGCCGGAAGTAATCGCCCATGTTGTAACCGCAGAACGGCAGCATGGCCATCGGGTCGCGCCGCACCTGGCCCGCGCCGCCCACCGCGGCCGCCGTCATTTCCGAGCCCATCGTGGCGCCGATGTAACACGCCGTGGATCCAGTTGAAGGCCTGGAGATCGAGCGGCATCGTGGTCGCCCGGCGGCCGCCGAAGATGATCGCGCTGATCGGCACGCCGTTCGGGTCGTTGACCTCGGGCGCCAGCAGCGGGTTGTTGGTCATCGGCGCCGTGAACCGGCTGTTGGGGTGCGCCGCCTTTTCCTTCGACGTCGGGCGTCCACTGGTCGCCCTGCCAGTCGAGGCACTGCGCTCGGGCGGTCGGCCGTCCTTGCCTTCCCACCAGACATCCAGGTCCGGCGTCAGCGCGACATTGGTGTAGATCGTGTCGCGGGAGATCGTTTCCACCGCGTTGGGGTTCGACTTCGAAGTTGGTGCCGGGCACCACGCCGAAGTAGCCGGCCTCGGGGTTGATCGCGTAGAGGCGGCCGTCGGGGCCGGGCTTCATCCAGGCGATGTCGTCGCCGACGGTCCAGATTTTCCAGCCCTTGAGATGCGGCCGGCGGGATCAGCATGGCGAAATTGGTCTTGCCGCAGGCGCTGGGGAACGCGGCCGCCACGTAGGTCTTCTCGCCGCGTGGGCGACTCCACGCCGAGGACCAGCATGTGCTCGGCCATCCAGCCCTTCCTGCCGGCCCAGATAGGAGCCGATCCGCAAGGCCAGGCACTTCTTGCCGAGCAGCACGTTGCCGCCGTAAGTCGAACCGACGGAGATGATCGTGTTGTCGCTGCGGGAAATGGCAGATGTACCGCCGCTCCGGGTTGACGTCCAACATGCAGTGCAGGCCGCGGTTGAAATCATCGCTGGCGCCCAGTTGCTCGTAGGCGATCTCGCCCCATGCGCGTCATCATCCGCATGTTCAGCACCACGTAAATCGAGTCGGTCAACTCGACGCCGACCTTGGCCAGCGGCGAGCCCGCCGGTCCCATCAGGTACGGGATGACGTACATCGTGCGGCCTTGCATGCCGCCGCGGGCCATGCCGTGGAGGCGCTCGCTACATCTCTTTGGGCGGCGCCCAGTTGTTGGTCGGACCGGCCTCGTCCTCGCGTATCGGTGCAGATGTACGTGCACTGTTCCACGCGGGCGACGTCGTTCGGGTTCGACCGGTGGTAATAGCAGCCGGGGAGTTTCTTCTGGTTCAGCTTCAGGAGCACCCCATCGGCCACGGCCTGTTCGGTGAGGGCCCGGCGCTCGGCTTCCGTCCCGTCGCACCAATAAACGCGATCCGGCTGGCAGAGATCCGCCGTTTCCTTGACCCATTGGATGAGGGCCTGGTTCGTGGTGTTACAGCTTCCGAGGTTGCTCATGTGCGTCAATTCTCACGTTTATCGGGGCGGCTCGCTGGCCAGCCTCCCCGCTGGCCTGCCCGAGGTTTTCAGCCGGCGCGAACGTTCCCAATTCTGGATCGCGGCGCCCGGCGAAACTAGCGACTGGCCGCGATGGTGCAAGTCTCTTATCGCCCCTATCGGCCGGACGGCAGATTGCGCTTTCCACGCGAGCGCCGCGGCCTACCCTGCACGGCTGTGGCGCATGACCCCGAAAACCCGCTGGAGGCACTCTGGCAGGAGTACAGCGCGGTGTTCCGCAACTTCGACGACCTGACACTGGCGCGCTGGCTCTCCCAGACGCTGGGCCAGTTGCAGGGCCGCGGCTGGCGGATGTCGCATCCGCTGGTGGCCGCCTACCGTCTGGGCGGGCAGGTGGCGCACGACCGGCAGGTCTGGCTGCAACGCCTGGCCAACAGCCCGGCGGCCTATGCCGAGGCGGCGTGCTGCCGGGCCCCGTTGGTGCCGCTGCTCACGCGGGACGTGCTCGAAAGCGGCCTCGTCTGCCTCCACTGCAATGCCACGGCCATCGCGTTCGAGGACATCCCCGAGGATCTGCACCCGCTGATCCGGGGGTGGGCCGAGGAATACGCACCCGTGCACGCGGTGGCGCACTGGGACGAGAAACAGCAGAAGCGCTGCGGGGATTACGACCAGGCTTTCGAGGACGCCGCGGCAAAGGCGGAAACGCTCCTCGCGTTCGCCGGACACCAAATCGTGCCGAAGTTGCTGGAGAGCCATCCGGCCGTGGTCTGGGAGGACCACGACGAGTGTCTGGAAGTCCGGCCGGAAGACGTGAAGCTGTAGCCGGTGGGCGTCCCTGCCAACCGCACCGGCCCGCTGCGGGCCGGCCGCCCCAAAGCAAACGAGGCTGGCTTGCGCCAGCCTCGTTGGGGTCAATCCCGGTCGTAACCGGAAAGGCTTAGTAATCCATGCCGCCCATGCCGCCGCCGGGGCCGCCGGCCGGGGCCGGGGTTTCCTTCTTCGGAATCTCGGTGATGAGGCATTCCGTGGTCAGCAGCAAGCCCGCGATGGACGCGGCGTTCTGGAGCGCGGTGCGGGTGACCTTCTTCGGATCCACCACGCCGGCTTTCACGAGGTCTTCGAAGATGCCCGTGGCGACGTTGTAACCGTCGTTACCCTTGCGCTTCTTCACTTCCTCGACGATGACCGAGCCTTCGATGCCGGCATTGTTCGCCAGCGCCCGGATGGGTTGTTCGATGGCGCGCTTGACGATATCGACGCCGATCTTCTCGTCGTCGTTGCCCGGCACGACCGCGGAGATGGCGTTGAGGCAGCGGAGGAGGGCCACGCCGCCGCCGGGCACGATGCCTTCTTCGACGGCCGCGCGGGTCGCGTGCAGCGCGTCTTCGACGCGGGCCTTCTTCTCCTTCATCTCGGTTTCGGTCGCGGCGCCGACGTTGATGACGGCCACGCCACCGGCCAGTTTGGCGAGGCGCTCCTGGAGCTTCTCGCGGTCGTAGTCGCTGGTGGTCTCCTCGATCTGACGGCGGATCTGGTTGATGCGGCCCTGAATCTCGGAGGCTTTGCCGCCCCCTTCAACGAGGGTGCAGTTTTCCTTGTCCACCACCACGCTCTTGGCTTTGCCGAGGTCGGACACGTCGATGGTCTCCAGCTTGATGCCGAGATCCTCGCTGATGAACTTGGCACCGGTGAGGATGGCGATGTCTTCGCACATGGCCTTGCGGCGGTCGCCGAAGCCCGGAGCCTTCACGGCGCAGCAGGTGATGGTCTTGCGGAGGTTGTTCACCACCAAGGTGGCCAGGGCTTCGCCCTCCACTTCCTCGGCGATGATGAGCAACGGCTTGCCCACGCGGGCCACTTTCTCGAGCAACGGGAGGAGGTCCTTCAGGCTGCTGATCTTCTTCTCGAAGATGAGCACATACACGTCCTCGAGCTTGCACTCCATCGTCTCCGCGTTGGTGACGAAGTACGGCGACTGGTAGCCCTTGTCGAACTGCATGCCCTCCACGACTTCGAGGGTGGTTTCGATGGACTTGGCTTCCTCGACCGTGATGGTGCCGTCCTTGCCGACCTTGTCCATGGCATCGGCGATGATCTCGCCGATGGTGGTATCCCAGTTGGCGGAAACCGTCGCGACCTGCTTGATCTCCTCCTTGTCCTTGACCTTCTTGGAGATCTTGTCGAGCTGCGCGACGGCGGCCTCGACGGCCTTGGTGATGCCGCGCTGGATGCCGATGGGGTTCGCGCCGGAGGTGACGAACTTCAGGCCGCCGCTGTAGATGGCCTCGGCCAGCACGGTGGCGGTCGTGGTGCCGTCGCCCGCCGCGTCGCTGGTCTTGCTGGCGACTTCGCGGACCATTTGGGCGCCCATGTTTTCGTACGGGTCTTCCAGCTCGATTTCCTTCGCCACGGTCACGCCGTCCTTGGTGACGGTGGGCGAGCCGAATTTCTTGTCGAGCACGACGTTGCGGCCTTTGGGACCGAGCGTGGCCGTGACGGCCTTCGACAGTTTGGTCACGCCGCGGAGGATGGCCTGCCGGGCGGCCTCATCGAATAGGAGTTGTTTTGCTGCCATAAAATTCTGTGTGGAGTTTCGGTTGAGGGTTACGCCTTAGTCGATCACGGCCAGAAGGTCATCCGAGTTCAACAGCTTGTACTCCTTGCCTTCAATCTTGATTTCGGTGCCGCCGTATTTGCTGATGAGCACGCGGTCCCCCACCTTGACCTCGAACGGCACCTTCTTGCCGTCGTCGTCGGTCTTGCCGGTGCCGAGCGCACGGACGACGCCTTCGGTGGGCTTCTCCTTGGCGGAATCGGGGATGATGATCCCGCCTTTCTTGACTTCCTTCTCTTCGACCGGTTCCACGAGAACGCGGTCGCCGAGCGGTTTTACGTTCAATGCCATAGTCTCTGTTTTCTGTGGTTGTTGCTTCGTTTGATGTTCGAATCAAATCCCGCAGCACCCGCGGCGGGCAAACTCGATCACCTGCCGTTCAGGCGCGGAGGACACCGACGGGTGGCCTTCGCGCCTGAACGGCAAATTGTTCAAGGCTTCTTCTCGTCCACGACCTCGGCGTCGATGATCGGGCCCTCGCCGGGTTTGCCGGCGTCCGCAGTGTCCTTCGGCGTGCTGCCAGCGGCGTCTTCGGGGGCCTTCCCCCCTGCCCGCGCCTTCTCGGCTGCCGCCTTGTAAAGCTCCGCGGAAACGGTCTGCCAGGCTTCGTTGAGCTTCTCGCTGGCGGACTTGATCGCGCCGGCATCGGTGCCCTTGAGGGCTTCCTTCACGGCGGCAACGGCCTGCTCGATCTTGGCCTTGTCGCCGGCGCCGATCTTATCCGCGTTATCCTTCAGCATCTTCTCCGAGCGATAGACCGCGCTGTCGGCCTCGTTGCGGGTCTCGATTTCCTCGCGCTGACGTTTGTCGTCCTCGGCGTGGGCCTCGGCATCCTTGCGCATCCGCTCGATCTCGTCCTTGGAGAGCCCGCTGCTCGCCGTGATGGTGATCTTTTGTTCCTTGCCGGTGCCGAGGTCCTTGGCGCTGACGTGCAGGATGCCGTTGGCGTCGATGTCGAAGGTGACTTCGACCTGCGGCACACCACGGGGGGCCGGCGGGATTTCGGTCAGGTGAAACTTGCCGATGGTTTTGTTGTCGCGCGCAAATTGGCGTTCGCCTTGCAGGACGTGGATTTCAACTCCGGGCTGGTTGTCTGCGGCGGTCGAGAAGATCTCGGATTTGCGCGTCGGAATGGTGGTGTTGCGCTCGATGAGGCGGGTGAACACGCCGCCGAGCGTTTCAATGCCCAGCGAAAGCGGCGTGACGTCGAGCAGCAGCACGTCCTTGACCTCGCCTTTGAGCACACCGCCTTGAATCCCGGCCCCCACGGCGACCACTTCGTCCGGGTTCACCCCCTGGTGCGGTGGTTTGTTGACCAGGGTGTGCGCGGTTTCCACCACGCGCGGCATACGCGTCATGCCGCCGACCAGCACCAGCTCGTCGATCTTGTCCGCAGCGACGCCGGCGTCCCGCAGGCAGTTCCGCACCGGGCCGATGGTCCGCTCGAAGAGGTCGTCGCAAAGCTGTTCCATCCGGGCCCGCGTGAGTTTGGTGCTGATGTGTTTGGGACCCGAGGCGTCGGCCGTCACGAACGGAAGGTTGATCTCGTACACCTGCGAGCTGGACAGGGCGATCTTGGCCTTTTCGGCTTCCTCCTTGATGCGCTGGAGGGCGTCCGGTTGTTTGCGGAGATCGATGCCTTGATCGCGCTTAAACTCATCCAGGATCATATCCATGATCCGGTTGTCCCAGTCGTCGCCTCCCAGGTGAGTGTCGCCGTTGGTGGCCTTCACCTCGAACACCCCGTCCCCGATTTCGAGCACCGAAATATCGAACGTGCCGCCGCCCAGGTCATAGACCGCGATCTTCTCGTCTTTCTTCTTGTCGAGGCCGTAGGCCAGCGAGGCAGCGGTGGGCTCGTTGATGATGCGCAACACTTCGAGTCCCGCGATGCGTCCTGCATCTTTGGTGGCCTGGCGTTGAGAGTCATTGAAATAGGCCGGCACCGTGATCACCGCCTGCGTGATCTTCTCGCCCAGACGCACCTCCGCGTCGGCTTTGAGCTTGCCCAGGATCATCGCCGAAATCTCCGGAGGGTTGTAGCGCTTCACCTGGCCGCCTTCCTCCACCTCCACTTGAACATCGCCGTTCGCGGCCTCGACCACCTTGTAGGGCACGCGCTTGGTCTCCTCCTGCACCTCCGAAAACTTGCGCCCCATGAAGCGCTTGATGGAATAGACCGTGTTGCGGGCGTTGGTCACCGCCTGGCGTTTGGCCGCTTCGCCGACGAGACGTTCGCCGCTTTTGGTGAAGGCGACTACGGAAGGTGTCGTGCGCTTGCCTTCGGAGTTTTCTAAAACCAACGGCTCCCCGCCTTCCATGACGGCCATGCAGGAGTTCGTGGTTCCCAAATCAATGCCAAGTACTTTTGCCATACCAATAAAGTCGATAGAGCTTCAGCAGTAAGGGTGCCGGAAATGCCGATTATATCGTAACACGTTAACAAACAATAGAATATAATCGAATATGGTCGTCTGAACGCGGCGGATGTGTGGTGTCAACTGTGCCATATAGTCGCTTGGTGGCACTCGACAGCGGACGTTTTGGCGCACCTCGACCAATTCCGTCCGGTCGCAGTTCGCTTTCGCCGGGTGGCCATTTCGGGATGCGAGGAACGAGGGAGGGCCGACCCAGCGGGAACCGTGGCCGTTCCGACGGGAGGCAGATTCCGGCCGATGTCGCAATGTCCTGCCCCAGGCATGCACGTCTCGCGCCGAGGAGCCGGGGGAGCCATTGAGTCCGAGTACCCTTTGCCCGCCCTCCGGTCCGTTTCGACTGCGGGTGGCGCTTGAGTCAGCGGGCGCCTTTGTTAAGGTGCCGACGGATGATGCGTCATTGGCAATGGCTGTGGGTGGCGGCGACCAGCGCCAGCCTGCTCGCGGCTGAGAAAATCTTCGACCTGACCGGGGATAAGGTCGGATCGGCGCCCGCCGGCTGGCGAAGCACGCTGATTGGCAGTGGCCAGCCCGCGGACTGGCAGGTGATCCTCGACCGAACACCGAGCCTCACCGGGGCGCCGAACGTGGCTCGGAAGTTCGTCATCGCCCAGCTTTCCAGCGATCCCACGGACGAGCGCTTTCCCCTGCTGATCTACGACGGCGACCGTTACGGCGACTTCACGTTACGGTTGCGGTTCAAGCTCGTCGCGGGCACGGCCGAACAAATGGCGGGCGTCGCCTTTCGCCTCCAGGACGAGGAGAATTTCTACGTGGTGCGGGCCAGTTCGCTGGGGAGTTCGTTTCGGTTCTACCGCGTGTTCAAAGGGCTGCGCGACACTCCGATCGGTCCCTCGATCGAGATTTCCGGAGGGACCTGGCACGACCTGGAGATCGCGGCCAAAGGGAACAAGTTCCGGTTCAAACTGGACGGCGCCGAACCCATCCCGGAACTGACTGACAACACCTTCCGCGAGGGCCGGATCGCGCTGTGGACCAAGTCGGACTCGGTGTCGTCGTTCACCGACCTGCGACTCGACTTCACGCCCCGGGAAATTCAGGCGCGGCAACTGGTGCGCGAGACACTGCAACGCTACCCGCGGCTGTTGGGGATGAGCATCTTTTCCACCACCCGCCAACGCCCGGAGCTCCACGTGGTCGCGAGCAAGGACGAGGCGGAAGTCGGCAAGCCGGGCGGCGACGTGGAGCGGGAGGTGATGGCCAAGAATCTGCCGTATGCCGGCAAGGCGACCAAACGCTACCTGGTCACCCTGCCGCTGCACGACGTAAACGGGGACCCGATCGCGGCGGTGCGGTTTGAACTGCAGACCCGCCTCGGCATGTCGGATCAGAACGCCGTTGCGCAGGTCCTGCCGCTGATCAAGCGCATGGAAACCCAGGTACGAACGCTGGCTGAGTTGACCGAGTAGCCAGTCGTGCCCATTCGAACGGGCGGGTGGCGGTGAGTGTCTTGCCGGAGGTCTTCAAGGGAGCGCGCGCTGAACCGCCTCGGCACTCGCGCCGAGCAGGTAGAGCGGCGTTTCGCTCACCACCGCGGCACCTGCCTCGACCGGGTTGCCCATGATGTCCCGCACCGTAACCCCGGCAACGGACTGCAACGGCTTGGTCCCATCACCCGTTCGCCAAACGATCGCCAGCGTTTGGCCGCCGGTCCGGAAGCAGTAGGCGCAGGTGTCATCGCGACTCACAATGCGCTCGCAGGCTTCAGGCACGCCCAGCAACTTCGTCAGCGCGGCGACGCCGGCGAACATCCGCCGTGGCGCCCCACCGTATTCGAACAGCACCCCGCCCGCGTCCGCTCCGTTGATCGGCCCGCAGGTGCCGGCATGGAAGAAGATCTTCCGCACGCCGTAGGCAAACGCCACCGCGGTGAATTTCACGATGTGCTCCGTAGCCGCGCGCTCGCTGGGCCAGCGGCAGCGGTTCATCGTCGCGTCGCCGACGGCCACCGGGACGCAGGGCGGATCGTCGTCGGCGTAGCATCCCCATTCGGTGATCCAAACCGGCTTGGGGCCGCCATGGGCGCGCATGAGTTCTGCGAGCGAGCGGAAGGAGTCTTCAAAACTTTCCGCCGGCCGGGCGGGGTCGTAGTCGTGAAGGTCAAACACATCCACTAACCGAAGCCCGCCCCGCTGCACGAAGTCGCGGGTCCAGCCGGAATCAAGGTTCGCGCTGAGCCCCCCGACCACCACCACGTGCGGATCGACCGCCTTGCTGGCGCGATACGCGACCGCCAGCAACCGCAGGTAATCGTCCAGCGTGTAACCGAACTTCTGCGGCAACGCGTAATCGGTATAGACCGGCTCGTTGAGGACCTGGAGATGCGTGACGTTCCGCGGCGACTCGCGGCGATAGTGGCGGACCGTCTCCGCAGCGTAGCGGCCAAAGTCCTCCAAGTTGCGCGGCGCATAGGCCAGCGGCAGCCGCGCACGGAGGTAATTGTCGGTCCCCGCCGCCTTGGCGACCTCTTCGGATCGCGCGGAAGTGGACCAGGTGGCGGACGGGAACGGCAACAGCACTTCGACCGCGCCGTTTAAGCCGAGTACGCGCTGGATTTGAGCGTCCGCCACCGCCCAGTCAAACCGGCCCCTTTCCGGCTCGACGGTCTGCCATTTCGCCGACCAGTCGCGCCACCAGACCACGCCGGCCTCGCGCGCCAGGCGGACGAGGAAGTCCCACGGGTAAGCGTGATTGAAGCCCAAGGGGGAATCAGCCAGCCGCGGATCGGCGGGCTCGATCACCGCGCAACGGAGGGCATTGGAGCTCGCGCCCGCCGTCCAGTTTGCCTGGAAGAACCCGAGGCGATTCGGGTGGATGTTCTTCAAGTCGAGGTCGCCGCCGGAGTGCGGCGGGAGATTCAGCTCCGGGGCACTGGTGAACACGCGCTGGTCGAAGAAGTCCGTCAGCGCGAACTGGCCGCGCACCCCCGTCGGCGCTTCCGTGTCGTTGAAGGCGCGGACCGTGAAGGCGGCACCTTGGGCCGCGTTGGTGAAAATGTTGCCTGCCTGCCCGGTTGAGAGGAACGATTCGACGGGCTGGCGCGGTTGGTAGGCGGTGGCCTGCGCGCCGCGCTCCAACTGGACCCCATCCACCCAGAGGGTCGCCGAGTCGATTTGGGAAGCCTCCAGGTCCAGACCGGCAGCGATGAAGACAAAGGGTTGAGACGGCACGAAGCTGAATTCCTGCCGCGTCCACCCGCGGCCAACGGACACCGACTTTCGCCCGATATGCTCGCCCGGCTCCACGGCGGCGAGTTGTGCGATGATTGCGTCGCCATCGGCGCGCAGGAAGGCGGACAGGGTGAGCCGCTCGCCGGGTTGCACGCGAAACCAGCCCCGGTTGGCCGCGAGCACGCGGCGGACCGGTTGGCGCACCGGGTCATAGTAATCGAACCAGAAGACCGGCAGCGTTGCCGGGCGGAGCGAGATTTTGAGCGAATGCCGGCCATGCTGGGCGACCAGCCCGTCGAGTTCGCCTTCTAGCCGGTACAGGTTTCCGGCCCAACCCCCCAGGCCCCAGGTGTAGCTGCCCCAGCCCGCCGGACCGCACTCGAAGCTGCTGTTCGGTACGAAGTTCGTCACCCCCTCGGTCGCGATCTGGGGAAACCACTCCTGGCCTTCCGCGGATTCGGTGAGTTCCACGTCGTCCAGCCAGAGTGTGCCGGTGTCCTTGAACCAGAGCTGGAGCCGGCTCGTGGCGGCGGGCAGGTCGCGTTCGGCGCGAAAGTGGAACTCAAACCGCTCCCAGCGCGGGCCGGCCTGGAACGCATCGGCGAGGCCGGCGTTCTCCCAAGGACGGGTGTTGCTGAGCGCCACTTCGACCGCGCCGCCCTTGATGCCTTGTCCCTTCGCCCAAAACGTCAGCCGATACCACTGGCCGCGGTGCACGCTGACGTGGCCGACCTGGCAGAGCATGGCGTGGAAGTCGGGCCCGTCACCGCTGAACTTGGTGCATTCCAGCTTGGCGCAATGCCGGCCGTCGCGACCGGTGTCGAAGACCAACCGCTGCTTCACGGCGGGGTTGCCGGCCGCCGACCAGCCATCCGGTGCGTCCGAGCCGGGCGGGCTGGATTCGAACGAGCCGTTGAAGACGAGGTTGGTCTCCGCCGCCACGCTGACCACGGGGCCCAGCCCGAACGTCAACCCAAGGCACCCGATTCCCAGTAGCGGAGCGACGGTGTGGAGCGCAATGCGCGTGAACATAGGTTTGGTCAGCGGTTCTGGTTCTCGCCGGGCGACGGCGGGATGATCTCGCGGGAACCACCACGCGCACGAGCAAATTTCGCCGACGTTCCCTCGTCGTCCGGTCGCGTCGTTCCGCGCGCCAGGTCAGACCGCTACGCCGGGTGCGGCGGGCCGGCGCCAGGCGACCCTAGACCGCCTGTTGCCCGCCGCCGTCGGCACCCCCGCCGTCCAGGTCGATGAGTATGTCGCGGGGCTCGGCGCCCTTGCTGGGGCCGACGATGCCGCGGTTCTCCAACTCATCCATGATGCGCGCTGCCCGCGTGTAGCCCAGGCGGAGGCGGCGCTGCATCAGCGACACGCTGGCCTTCTGTTCGCTGCGGATCACCTCGATGCATTGCTGGATCAAGTCTTCGTCTTCGTCACAGCCACTTTCGTCGCTGAAACTGCTGCTCGGCGCGGAGAGTTGTTTGTGAATTTCGAGATCGTAATTCGGCTTGCCCTGGCGGGCGATGAAGTCCACGGCACTCT
Organism: uncultured bacterium; assembly: GCA_963735925.1. Classification (GTDB taxonomy): domain Bacteria; phylum Verrucomicrobiota; class Verrucomicrobiia; order Limisphaerales; family J093; genus DSVZ01. The sequence continues at coordinate 221,633 of CAVTMT010000010.1, read as the reverse complement.
GAATTTCCTGGTCGGTGACGAGGGCGCCTTGCGCGCGGGTCAGTTTTGCCGAGCCGGGCGGCAGGTACAGCATGTCGCCTTTCCCGAGCAGTTTGTCCGCGCCCATCGCGTCGAGGATCGTGCGGGAGTCCACGCGCGAGGCGACCTGGAAGGCGATGCGCGCCGGGATGTTCGCCTTGATGACGCCGGTGATCACGTCCACGGACGGGCGCTGCGTGGCCACGATGCAATGGATGCCCGCCGCCCGCGCCATCTGGGTGATGCGTGCGATCGCCATCTCGACGTCCGCCGGCGCCACGAGCATCAGGTCCGCCAGTTCGTCGATGATGACCACGATGTAGCTGAGTTTGTCCGGGATGACGATGTCCTCGTCTTCGGGCACCACGATGTCTTCGTCCACCTGCACGGCAAAGCCGTCCGAGCCGGCTTCGATCTTTTCCTTCCGCGCCGTCAACGGCAGTTCCGGCTCCCGCGTCGGCAGCGGTTTGTCCTTCTGTCGTTCGTTGAAAGCCTTGATGTTGCGGACACCGACCCGGGCGAAGATCTGGTAGCGTTTCTCCATTTCGCTCACCACCCAGCGCAAGGCGAGGATCACCTTCTTCGGATCCGTCACGACCGGCACCACCAGATGGGGCAGGGCATTGTACTGCTGGAGCTCCACCACCTTCGGATCGATCATGACGAACCGGAGTTGGTCGGGGGCAAAGCGGTACAGCAACGACGCGACGATCGAGTTGATGCACACCGATTTGCCCGAGCCGGTGCTGCCGGCGATGAGCAGGTGCGGCATGTCCGCCAGATCGCCGATGAGCGGGTGGCCATACACGTCCTTGCCGAGCGCCAACGGGATGCGGGCCTTCGACGTGCGCCATTCTTCCGACTCGAGCAACTCGCGCAAAATCACCTTGGACTTCACCAGGTTCGGCACTTCGACCCCCACCGAGCTCTTGCCGGGCACGGGCGCGAGGATGTGGATGCGCTCGGCCTTGAGTGCGGCGGCGATGTTGTTCGTGAGGCCGCTGATCTTCTCGAGCTTCACGCCGGGTGCCGGGTGCAGCTCGTACCGTGTGATCGTCGGGCCTTTGGTGATGTCGCCCAGCGAGACGGAGATACCGAACTGTAGCAGCGTTTGCTGCATCAGCCGGGCGTTGGCCATCAATTCCTCCTTCGACTCGGTCGGCTTGGCGGTCAGGTCCGGCAGGCTGAGCAGACTGAGCTGAGGCAGTTTGTAATTGCCGATCTGCGGCGGCTTGGCGACGGACAGCGGCTTGGGTTTGGGCTTGGCGGGCGGCAGCGACGGGCGGGGTGGTACGGGGGCCGCGGGCGGCGCTGCGACATCGGCGGCTTTGGCCGGGCTTTCCGCCGGTGCGACGGGAGCCGCGGGTTTGCCCAGGATGTCCGCGGTGGTGGCGGCGGCGACTTCGCGGGCCGGAATGACCTCCTCGATCTCGAGCTCACGCTCGTCCGGTGCGGTGATCGACTTGCCGGGTTTGCCTTTCTCCGGCGTGGCCCGCAGTTGCGGCACGCTGAGGTCGCGCACGGTCGGCTCCGGGACCGGTTGCAGATCCTGTCCCAGCCCCGGCGTGCCTTTCGTGCCGGTGTCCTTGGCCGGAATGGGGGTCTTGCCATTGGCGCGCGTGACCTGGTCCAGTTCCGCCTGCAGGCGCCGCGCCTCCTTCTCGAGCTCGCGGGTGCGGCGCTCCATCGATCGGTCGTCGCCCGGTACCACCTCGGTGGGCGCGCGCCAGCGCTGCCAAACCTCGCGCAGCCAATCGCCAAGCTGGAAGTTGGTCAGGCCGTAAAGGGCAATCACGTAAAGGCAAGCGTAGAGAATCGCAGCCCCCAGCTTCCCAAAATAGCCGAACAAGTAGTGGTTCAGGCCCTGCCCCAAAACGCCGCCCGCACCGGGTGCGTTCAGGGTCAAAGCGAGATGCTCCAGATACCCGGCCCCCATCGCGTGCGGATTTCGCGCAAGCTGCGCCAGCGCCAAGCTGTCCGTCCCCAGGTCCAACCCGCCGGCACAGGTCAGAAACAACAAGGCCGCCCACAGCCACTTCCGGCGCAAATAGCCGAGAAACCCGAGGAACTGCGCCAGCCCGAACGCCAGGAAAAGCATCGGCAGCAAGAACGCCGACGCCCCGAAGGCGAAGAACATTGCGTAGCCGGTGCGCGCGCCGATCTGACCGATCCAGTTATGCAGCAGGTGATTGGGCGGGTTTCGGACATCGGCCAGGTCGTACTTGTCGAAGGAAAACAGGGCTGCGAAAAACAACACGGCCATCGTCAGCAGGATGATGCCGAGGATGTCGCTGCCGCCGCGCGCGCCGTTGGTTGTGTCCTTCCGAGCCACCGGCGCAATCTAGGAACCCCGCCCCGGACTGCAATGCGGAAAACGGGATGTCGTTCCCCACGCCCCTACCGAGGTCACGGAAACGCCACACGGAAGAAGCGTGCGGAAGGCGCCGGGGCGTTCGTGTAGCGGAAGTGGCCGGTCGCGGAAACGACCGACGCCAGCGCAGACCAGTCGGCGAGATCTTCGCTGGCTTCGAGTGTGTAAGTCCGCCCCGGCACGCCGGTCCACTCCAAGAGGCCCGCCGCGGAGATACGGAGGGTCGGCGGCAGCATCAGGGCGACGGATTCGATCGTCACCTCGGCCGCGGCGGAGGTGGTGTCGTCGCCGAGGAAGAGGAAATTCGGCGTCTCATAGACATCTGGAAACCCCGTGAACGCGGTGTAGTCGCGTACCGGGCCGAACAGCAGCGGCGCGCCATTCGCGAACAAGGTGTAATTCGGGCCGCGGAAGGTGAGGGTCAGATCCACCGGGCCGGAGGCAAAGTCGAAGTTCGCATCCTCGCCGTGGGTAAACAGGGGCTGGTCGGCCTGCGCAAACACGTGATTGGTCCAGAAGCCCAGCTCGACGCCGCGATGGTCGCTGCCCAGAACGATCAGCGAAAAACCGGCGCGATCGGTCCGCGAGTGGGTTTCAATTGCGAGCTGGCAGCGGACCGCCAGGCCGAAGCCGGCGTCGAGGTTCAACGACGTGGTGAGCAGGCGGGCGTAGCCGGCGTTCTCGGCGTTCGAGGCCGTCGTGTTCAAACGCACGGCCGCGCCGGTCGGCTGCTGCTGCGCGAGCCCCGGCCAGGCGGCGTAAGTCCAGCCTTGGGCCGCCGGCAACGTGCCGAGGGAACCGTCGAATAACAACTGGGCGGAGACGGGTGCGACCCCCCAGAGGCCGGCGAGCAACCACGGTGAAAGGACCCGCTGCATGCGGCCGATAGTTGCCCGCGACTCTTCGCAGCGCAAGCGGCCCGGGACTTGTCTCCGGCGTCGGGACCGACCGTGCGGGGCTCCTCCGCGGGACATCGCAGCGCGGTGAAGCCCCATCGAAATCGCTCGCCTGAATCCCCGCCGGAAACCCGACTGTGTGCCGGACGCAGCGAACAAATTGGAATTTTCGCTTGAGACTGAAACTGATTGCGTGTATAAGAGTGGGAATCGACTGGGGCTACGTGTCGGAAGGACCGGTGCGAACCCAACAACACAACCGACCACTTTCATGAAGACTCATCAAGCCGTGACCGCAAACCACGGCGCTTGTGGAGTTTCCCTTGACTTCTGCCCCCCGACTGCCGACCGCCATCCGCCAGGCGATCCCGGCCAAGGCCGTGCCGGCTTCGCGAACGAAAGTGAACCGGTCGCGACTGCGGTTAGCCGGAGCTGGTTGCGAAACGCGAACCGGGCGCTGGCGGCGCTGGCTCTGGCCGTCGGGTGTGGGGGCGCATATGCCGCGGACGCCACGTTCGAGGCCGGACACACTCCGGGGTACTTCACCGATTTCGAGTCCGGCGCCGGCGCCGGGTGGTCGGACAGCACGACCGACAATTCGATCCCGACCGTCTTTACCCGGTTCGCCGGTCGCTTCGGCAATGCCGGTGAGTCCCTCACCCTCGCGGGATTGACCGCCGGACAGAGTTACACGGTGGTTTTTGACCTCTACATCCTCGATTCGTGGGATGGGAACAGCGGTGGCGGCGTCGGCCCGGACTACTTCAACGTGGTAGTGGACGGGACGCAGGTGTTTCACAACACCTTCTCCCAATTCGATTTCGGCAATCAGACTTACCCCTCGACTCCGGACGCGCAAGGTCAATACGGGTTCGGCGGGTGGAACGACTCGATTTATCGCAGCGTGCAGGTGGCCTTCACCCCGGCCGGCACGACGGCCACGATCACGTTTCAGGGGGCCGGCTTGCAGGCGGTGGACGACGAGTCTTGGGGAATCGACAACGTCGGCGTGTGGGCGACGGGGGATTTGGCGGCGACGGCAGTGGTGGCCACGAGCCTGCCGGGCGGAGGCGCGACAGCCGCAGTCGCCATCGACCGTTTCAGCCTCACGACCTCGCGGTCACTGGACGCCGCCTCGGCTGCCAGCGCCGGTAGTTATGAGCTGCGGAATGCGGGCACGGATAGCGTCTATGGCAACAGCGACGATACCGTGTATGGCCTGACTCCGGCCTACACGGCGACCAAGAAGACCGTCACGTTCACCGCCACCTTGAACCCGCTGCAGCCGGGCAAGTACCGCTTCAAGACTCAGGCGGCGCTGCTGGATGGCAATGGCGATCCGGTGACGCCGTTCACGCGCGAATTCACACTTGCAGATCCAGTGCTGGGGAAGATTGAGAACCTCGACAACGGTGTGCTCGAAAAGGCAACCGCGTTGACCACGACGGAAACACCCGCCGGATCCAAGTTTCATACCGCCTTTGCGCTGGGAACATTCCAGGCGGCTGGCGATGTCGATTATTGGCGCATCGAGGCCGAGGCGGGGGACGTGCTCAGCATCCGGCTGGAGACGGCCAACAGCGGCATTTACCCGCGGGTGTTTCTCCGCAACGCTTCGGATGCAAATCTGTCCTACGTTTACGGCGACTCCTCCGTGGGGCAAATCCAGAACGCCACGATCCCGTCTCCCGGCACCTACTACCTTCGCGTCTGGAGCGATAACGGAGCCTCCCCGTATCGCCTGCGGCTGGATCAATCGCGAGGCATCCAGATGGAGGCGGAAGGGAATGATTCGCAAGCCAACGCCAACTCACTGGTCCTGGGAGTCACCGGCGTCGTCTATCAAGGCAAGGTGGCCGGGGCCTTGGTGGGAACCGATACGACCGGAGACTATTTCGGGCTCGGCCAACTCAGCACCGGGAATACCATCGATGCCAGCCTCGCCCTGCCCGACGGCAGTTCGCTGGCCGCCGGCGACGTCACCATCGCCATCGAGTTGCTTGGCAACCCCACTCCCGTTGCCTCCTCCACCACCGGCAGCGTCTCCTACGGCGCGGCTGCCGACGGGGTCTATCTGGTTCATTTGACGAGCACCAAACTCGACTTGCGGGCGCAGTATGTCCTGACCGCCACCGTGACGGACAACGTGCCGCCGACGATTGCGACCGTCAGTTTGCCCGGGCAAGGCACAACCGCCAGCGGGGTGATCGACCGCTTCGACCTGAGCTTCAGCGAGGAGATGGCCCCCGCAGGCGTCAATGACGCAGCCAATTACGAGCTGCGGGCGGCGGGAGCCGACGGCACGTTCGATACCGCCGACGACGCGCTCTACAGCGTGGCGCCGCAGAGTTACAGCAGCGGGCTGAGTGCGGACTATCTCATTACCGATGGGCCGCTGCAAGTCGGGCAGTACCGGTTCACGGCGGGGATCGGATTGAGCGACCGCGCCGGCAACAGTCTCGGAACCCCGTACACCCGCACCTTCACCATCGAAACGCTCGGCGACTTTGTTTTCGAGAATCGGGATAACGGCACGGCGCCCGGGGCGACGCCCCTGGCACTGACCGAGGATCCGACGGGGCTGTTAAGCGGGCAGGGGCGGGGCAATCTGGCCGGAACGGGGGATGTGGACTACTGGGGATTCAGCGGTCATGCGGGGGATATCCTGACTGTGGCGGTCGAGATACCGGGCAACCCCGCGGCCAGCCAGTTGTTGTATGACATTCGCAAGCCGGACGGCAACCGGCTGACCTATTTCTACGCGAACAGTTACAACGGCTGGGGGCAGAGCACGCCGGTAGTCCTGCCGGCAGATGGGACCTATTACGTGGCGGTGAGCTACAATTACCAATACTGGGGGGAGTATCGCCTGCGGGTGACGCTGGCGCGGGACGGCCTCCAGGTGGAGAGCGAGGGCAATGACAGTATCGGCCAAGCGGACGTGTCCAGCTTCAGTTTGGTGGGCGGGCACCAAACCGCGAGGGTGGCCGGGTACCTCGGGGTGGGCGATCCCAATGGGGATTACTTTGCGCTGGGGAATCTGACAGAGGGGACGGCGATCACGCTGGGGCTGGTCAAGCCGGCCAGCAGTCCGTTGTCGGCGGTGCTGGAGGTGTACCAGGCGGACGGGACGAAGGTGGCGGAGGGGGCGGCAGATGCGACGCCCGTGACGCACACGGTGGCAGCTGGGGCCAACGCGGCGTATTTCGCGCGGGTGCGATCGGCGGCCAATGCCGGCTTGCTGGCGCAGTATGTGTTGAGCCTGGATTTGGCGGACACCCAGCCGCCGACGATCACGTCGGTGAGCCTGCCGGATGAAGGTGCGAGCAGCAGTGGGGTGATCGACCGTTTCAGCGTGGGCTTCAGCAAGGACATGCAGGCTTCGACGGTGAACGCCGCGGCGAACTACGAACTGCGGGCGGCGGGAGTTGACGGCACGTTCGGCACCGCCGATGACGTGCTCTACAGCGTGGCGCCGCAGAGTTACAGCAGCGGGCTGAGTGCGGACTATTTCATTACCGATGGCCCGCTGCAGGCCGGACTCTATCGGTTCACCATTTCGACTGGAATCCAGGACCGGTTCGGAAACTCCCTGGCCGCGGCCTATGTCCGCAATTTCAGCGTGACCGGAGTGAGCGGGTTTGTGTTCGAGAACCGGGACAATGGGACGACGGCGGGGGCGACGTCTCTGCCCTTGACCGAGGATCCGACGGGCGTGTTCACGGGGCAGGGGCGGGGCAATCTGGCGGGCACGGGAGACGTGGACTACTGGAGCTTCAGCGGCCAGACGGGCGACCTGCTGAGTGTGGCGGTGGAGATTCCGGGCAACCCAGGGGCGAGCCAGTTGTTCTATGACATTCGCAAGCCGGACGGGACGCGGCTGACGTATTTCTACGCGAACAGTTACAACGGCTGGGGGCAGAGCACGCCGGTAGCCCTGCCGGGGGATGGGACCTACTACGTGGCGGTGAGCTACAACTACCAATACTGGGGGGAATACCGGCTGCGGGTGACGCTGGCGCGGGGCGGGATTCAGATGGAAAGCGAGGGTAACGACCAGATCAGCCAGGCGGACGTGTCCAGCTTCAGTCTGGTGGGCGGTCATCAGAGCGCGAGGGTGGCCGGGTACCTCGGGGTGGGCGATCCCAATGGGGATTACTTTGCGCTGGGGAATCTGACGGAGGGGACGGCGATCACGCTTGGTCTGGTCAAGCCGGCCAGCAGCCCGTTGTCGGCGGTGCTGGAGGTGTACCAGGCGGACGGGACAAAGGTGGCGGAGGGGGCGGCGGATGCGACGCCGGTGGTTCACACCGTGGGGGCGGGAGGCAGTGGGGCGTATTACGCCCGGGTGCGATCGGCGGCCAATGCCGGCTTGCTGGCGCAGTATGTGTTGAGCCTGGATTTGGCGGACACCCAGCCGCCGACGATCACGTCGGTGAGCCTGCCGGATGAAGGTGCGAGCAGCAGTGGGGTGATCGACCGTTTCAGCGTGGGCTTCAGCAAGGACATGCAGGCTTCGACGGTGAACGCCGCGGCGAACTACGAACTGCGGGCGGCGGGGGTTGACGGCACGTTCGGCACCGCCGATGACGTGCTCTACAGCGTGGCGCCGCAGAGTTACAGCAGCGGGCTGAGTGCGGACTATTTCATTACCGACGGCCCGCTGCAGGCCGGACTCTATCGGTTCACCATTTCGACTGGGATCCAAGACCGGTCCAATAACTCACTCGTGGCGGATTACGTCCGCAATTTCAGCGTGATCGGAGTGAGCGGGTTTGTGTTCGAGAATCGGGATAATGGGACGACGGCGGGGGCGACGCCTCTGGCACTGACCGAGGATCCGACGGGGCTGTTGAGCGGGCAGGGGCGGGGCAATCTGGCGGGCACGGGAGACGTGGACTACTGGAGCTTCAGCGGCCAGACGGGCGACCTGCTGAGCGTGGCGGTGGAGATTCCGGGCAACCCCGCGGCCAGCCAGTTGTTCTATGACATTCGCAAGCCGGACGGGACGCGGCTGACGTATTTCTACGCGAACAGCTACAATGGTTGGGGCCAGAGCACGCCGGTGGCTCTGCCGGGGGATGGGACCTACTACGTGGCGGTGAGCTACAACTACCAATACTGGGGGGAATACCGGCTGCGGGTGACGCTGGCGCGGGGCGGGATCCAGATAGAGAGCGAGGGTAACGACCAGATCAGCCAGGCGGACGTGTCCAGCTTCAGTCTGGTGGGCGGGCATCAGAGCGCGAGGGTGGCCGGGTACATCGGGGTGGGCGATCCCAATGGGGATTATTTTGCGCTGGGGAATCTGACGGAGGGGACGGCGATCACGCTTGGTCTGGTCAAGCCGGCCAGCAGCCCGTTGTCGGCGGTGCTGGAGGTGTACCAGGCGGACGGGACGAAAGTGGCGGAGGGGGCGGCGGATGCGACGCCTGTGGTCCAGACCGTGGGGGCGGGAGGCAGTGGGGCGTATTACGCCCGGGTGCGATCGGCGGCCAATGCCGGCTTGCTGGCGCAGTATGTGTTGAGCCTGGATTTGGCGGACACCCAGCCGCCGACGATCACGTCGGTGAGCCTGCCGGATGAAGGTGCGAGCAGCAGTGGGGTGATCGACCGTTTCAGCGTGGGCTTCAGCAAGGACATGCAGGCTTCGACGGTGAACGCCGCGGCGAACTACGAACTGCGGGCGGCGGGGGTTGACGGCACGTTCGGCACCGCCGATGACGTGCTCTACAGCGTGGCGCCGCAGAGTTACAGCAGCGGGCTGAGCGCGGACTATTTCATTACCGATGGCCCGCTGCAGGCCGGACTCTATCGGTTCACCGTAACCACCGGCCTTCAGGACCGGTTCGGTAACTCCTTGGCCGCGGCCTATGTCCGCAACTTCAGCGTCGAGTTTCCGGCGGGTTTCATTGGGGAGAACACCGACAACGACGCGCCCGGCACCGCCACCTCGCTGAGTCAGAATCCGACGGCGGTCTTCGATGGATCCTTCCTCGCCGGTCCGACGGCGGGGGTCGGGTCGAATCCGTACGGTATCGCGACCGGAGACTTCAATGAGGATGGCAAACCTGACGTGGTCACGGCCAACTGGGGCACCGCCAATGCCAGCGTGCTGCTCGGCAATGGCGACGGCTCTTTCCAGGCCGCGGTGAATTACGGTGCGGGCAGCAACCCGGTTGACGTCGTGGTTGGCGACTTCAACGGGGACGGTCATCTCGACCTGGCGGTGGCGAACTACAGCAGCGCGAATGTGACGGTTCGCCTCGGAGTCGGCGACGGAACCTTCGGCGACGCCGTGAACCTGCCGGTGGGCGCGAATCCCAACGGCCTGGTCGTGGCGGATTTCAACCATGACACCCACCTCGATCTCGCCGCGGCCAACCGCGGCAGCGGCACGGTCAGCATTGTGCCGGGCCAGGGTGACGGCACGTTCGCAGCCGCAACCGCATACCCTTCGGGCAGCGGCCCGGCGCGGTTGGCCGTGGGCAAGTTCAATGCCGACGACGACCTGGACCTCGCGGTCGTGAACTACAACGAGAACACGGTGAGCGTGTTGCTGGGCGATGGCACCGGAGCCTTCGGCAGCCCGACGAAATCCACGACGGGCGCCAATCCTTACTCGGTGCAGGCGGCGGATTTTGACGGCAACGGAACGTTGGATCTCGTGGTCGCCAACCTGTCCAGCCAGACGGTCAGCGTGTTCTCCGGGCTGGGCGATGGCACGTTCCAACCCAAGGTGGATTATCCGAGCGGCGCGTCCGGGCCTTACGACGTTTCGGCCGTGGACTTGAACGCGGACACGCACCCCGACCTGATCGTGGCCAACTACAACGGCAATCGTGTCGGCGTCCTGTATAACGCGGGCGACGGCACTTTCGGGGGCACGATTGCTTACACCGCTGCCGGCAATCCCATCCACACCGCCAGCGCGGATTTCAATCTGGACGGGCGGCCGGATTTCGCATCGGCGAATTACGGAGGCAACAATGTGACCGTGTGGCTCGGAAACGGCTCCCAGGAACTGCAGCTTGACACCGTGGGGCACGGGATTCGGGTGGCCGCGGCGCAGGGGAATCTCTCTGGCCAAAGCGACGTGGATTACTGGAGCTTCAGTGCCCGGTCCGGAGACAGGATGGTTCTGGGAGTGGACGTGCCGGGAAGACCGGCGGCGAGCCAGTTGGAGTATCTCGTCCAGGCGGTGGACGGCCAGGCGTTGACCGATTTCTATCCTGATTACACCGGTTGGGGGCAGACCGCAGGCCTGATCATTCCCCGCGACGGAACGTATTTGGTGCGCGTCAGCCGCAACTACAACTATTTCGGCGAATATCAGTTCCGCTTGGTGTTGGCCCCGCCGGACGTGTCGTTCGAAGGCGAAGCCAACGACGGCGTGGCGAGCGCCAAGCCTTTGGTGCTGACCGCCAGCGGAGACGGGCGGGCGGGCACGGGCGTCGGTTACATCCGGACCAACGGGGATCTGGACTATTTTGACCTGGGCTTGTTCGAGAGCGGCGAGACGGTGTTCCTGAACGCGCGCTTGCTGGACAACAGTCCGTTGACGTCCGTGGTCAGTCTTTATAATGCGGCGAACGGATACATGGTGGAGGCGCCGGGCGGGCGGCCGTTCGACAGCGTGGCAGAGGTCCGGATCACCTCCCCCGGACGTTACTATGCGGTCGTGCGGGGCGCCGCGAACGAAGGCGGTTTGATGGACTGGTATGTGGCGGAGGTGTCGGTTCTGCCGACCGCCAGTGTGGCCTTCCCAAATCTGCAGGTGGTCAGCCTCACGCCACCGTCCGGGAGCGGATTGAAGAGCGGTGACCCCGTCACGTTCTCCTTCACGGTCAAAAACGTCGGCGGCCTGGCCACGCCGACCGGGAATTGGACGGACCGCGTGGTGTTGTCAGCCAACACCATCTACGGCGACCTGGACGATGTTCAGCTCGGGGTCTTCGCCCATTCCGGGATCCTGAATGTCAACGGAGCCTACACGGTGACGCAGACGGTGAACCTGCCGAACGGCCTGGAGGGCACGTTCCACTTGATCGCCCAGACCGATTCCGGCAACGCCATCCCGGAATTCGTGCTCGAGGCGGACAACGTCACGGTTTCCGACACGACGATCGATGTCACCCACGCCGATTATCCGGACCTCGTGGTCGAGGACCTGGCCGCAGGGCTGCAATCCGGTCACTTCGCGACGGTTTGGAACACGGCGAACCGCGGGTTGGCGGCGGCGCCGGCCGGATTCAAGGATGCCGTGGCGGTGAAGTCCTTGGCGACCGGCTTGGTCGCGTCGCGCACCGAGCGCACGGTGGGCAGCGCCTTGGCGCCGAACGCGGTCGTGGCCGGCAGTGCCACCGCGTCCGTACCGGGCCCCGGGCGGTACGAGGTCCGCGTGATCACCGACAGCGACGACGACGTGTATGAGTTCGATGCCGTCAGTCACCCGAGCGGCGAGGCCAACAATCAGTCGGCGGTCGCCGTGGACGTGGTCACCGACCTCCAGGTGGCCAACCTACGCGTCGAACCGACGGACCCGCTGTACTCAGGCAACGCGGTCACCCTTCGCTGGGACGACCGCAACGTCGGCAACTGGCCGACCGCCGGTTCCTGGGCGGACCGCGTGCGGGTCGTGAATCAAACCACCGGCCAGACCTTGCTCGACACGACGGTGGCCTATGACGCCGGCAGTCTGGGGAATCTCGCCCCCGACGCATCGGCCGCGCGCTCGCGGGCATTCACCCTGCCGGACGGGGTTCCCGGCACCGGCACGCTGCAATTCAGCGTGACCTGTGACGCGAACGCGCAGGTGGTTGAGTACAACCCGGCGGGCGACGCCGAGTCGAACAACGGTGCCAACGTCACGCGCGACGTGGCTTCGGCGCCTTACGCCGATCTGGTCGTGACCGGGATTGTCGTGCCAGGCTTCGGTGACGCCGGCCAACCACTGACCGTTCAATGGACGGACCACAACGGCAGTCCGACGGCGACGACGGGCAACTGGGTGGACCGGGTCTATCTGACCGCCGCCGCCGACGGCAGCGGCGGAGTGCTCGTGGCCACGGTGGACCATGCCAGTGGCACGATCGATGGCAACGGTGACCTGGCGCGGAGCGCGACTTTCAACGTGCCCGCCACGGAATTCGGGGATCGATACCTCCGGATTGTGGCCGACGACGCGGGTACGCTCCCCGAATCGAACGAGGCCAACAACGCCGGCGTCAGTACCAAGGTCCATGTGCGGGTGGCCAACCTGGTGGTCACCGGCATCACCGTGCCCGCCGCCGGCGAGGCGAACCACAACGTCACGTTCGAGTGGACGGTCGAGAACCACGGCGATGGCGCGACGTTCGTCACGGATTGGTCGGACTCCATTGCGTTCAGTACCGCGTCGGACGGGAGCGGAGCGTTGCCGTTGGGATTGGTGCATCTCACCGACACAATCACCGCGGGCGCGTCCGTCCAGCGGTCCGCGCAAGTCACTTTGCCGTCCGGACCGCCCGGGGATTTGTACATCGTGATTGGCACGGATGCCCAGAATCAGGTCCCCGAGTCGAACAACAATGACAACCGGAGCGTCGGCACGTCCGTGCTGAACCTGCAGGTGGTGGACCTGCGCGTGGCTTCCGCCTCGGCGCCGGCCAGCGCGATCTTCGGCAATACCATCACGGTGCCGTTCTCGGTGCGGAACGCCGGCAACGCGACGGTCGTGGGCGAATGGACCGACGCGGTATATCTCTCGACCGATGCGGTCGCCGGCAGCGGCGATGTGCTGCTGGCCACGCGGCCGGCCGGCAGCGCCGCGCCGCTGGGTCCGGGCAGCACGGTGGACCTCAGCGTGGCGGTGCCGCTGCCCGCCGGGGCGGGTTACGCCGCCGGCACGTACTATCTGTTCGTCCGGACCGACGCCAACGGTGTGGTGGGCGAAGCTGACGAGGGCAACAATTACAGCGACCCCATCCCGGTCTCGCTTGGCTTCCCGCCGTTGCCGGACTTGGTGGCCGAAAGCGTGACCATGCCGCCGAACGCCCAGCCCGGCGGAACCGTGACCGTGAATTGGAGCGTCCGGAACGCGGGTGCCGCCCCGGTTGCGGGAACCTGGCGCGACTCCGTTTATCTGTCCACGGACGGCGCCCTCGGCAATGACGTGGCGCTGGGGACCTTCAACTTCACTTCCGCCCTGGCACCGGGTGCTTCGGAGGCGCGCTCCCAACCCGTCACGATCCCGACCACCTCGGCGGCAGGCGACTTGCGGATCATCGTGGTTACCGACTCGGCCAGCGACATCCTGGAAGCGGATGAAGGGAACAACGTGGGCGTGAGCTCCGCCGCAATCCATGTGCCGGCGCTGCTGACGCTGCAGCCGGCTTCGTCCGAACTCCTCGAAGGGCAGGTGCAGACGGTGACGGTTTCGCGCAGCGGTGATCGGACCAGCGCGTTGGCCGTGAGTCTGACCAGCAGCGATACCACCGAGATCACCGTGCCCAGCCAGGTGATCATCCCGGCCGGGCAAGGCTCGACCCAATTCAGCGCGCAAGCCGTCGCGGACGGCGTCGTGGACGGCACCCAAAGCGCGGTGGTCACCGCGAAGGCCGGCGGCTTCAGCGACGCGACCACCCAATTCACGGTGAAGGACGCGCAGGTGCCCCAGTTGGTCGTGGCGCCCTCGGCGCCGTTCGTCAACGAAGGGGAGACCCTGAACACCACCGTGCAGATCCCCCTGGCGCTCGGATCGGATTTGACGGTGACCCTGAGCAGTTCGCGCACGGCGCAGTTGGCGCCGCCCGCAACCGTCACGATCCCGGCCGGCCAGAAGTCGGTCGGCTTCCTGATCGCGGCCGTGGAAGACACCCTGGTGGAAGGGGACAAGAGCTACACCCTCACCGCCGCCGCGCCGGGCCACCAGCCCGGATCGGCGGATGTGACCGTCAAGGACAACGATGTTCCCGTCGTGGTCTTGAGCGTACCTGACCCGACGGTCAGCGAGAACGCCGGAGCGCAGGCCAGGATCGGCACGCTGACCCGCTCGCTGGTTTCCGACCGCGCCCAACAGGTGTTGCTCCAAACCGACCTGGCGGGCCTGGTCGTACCGACGCAGGTCATAATTCCGGCGAACCAGGCCAGTGCCGACTTCGCCCTCGGCGTGACGGACAACAGCCTCGTGGACGGCAACCGCCAGGTGAAGATTTCGGGCACGGTGCTGGATTCCTCCGGCATCTACCAGGTGGGGCTCGTGGCGCCACTGAGCGTCACGATCACCGACGATGACGGTCCGACGCTCACGCTGGCGCTGGCCAGGAAGCTGGTTGCCGAAGGCCTCGACCCGGCCACCACGGCCACCGTGACGCGCAACACGGCCACCACCCAACCGCTGACCGTGAACGTGGCTTCGAGCGACACGAGCGAGTTGCTGGTGCCGGCCACCGTGATCATCCCCGCGAGTGCCGCGTCGGCGACGTTCAACGTGATCTCGGTGAACGACGGCGTCACCGACGGGAGCCAGCCCGTGACGGTCACCGCCGACTCGGCGGGCTTCAATCAGGGAGTCGCCAACCTGACCGTCAGCGATGTGGATCTGCCGGATCTGGTGGTGGCGAAGTCCGAGGGACCGGCGCTGGCCGAGACCGAGGCCTACGTGCCGCTCACTTACCGGATCGGGAACCAAGGTTCTCAACCCGCCGGACCGAAATGGACCACCCGCGTGTTCCTCTCGACCGATTCGCTGCCGGGCAACGACACTCTGGTGGGCAACTACACGTTCAACGGCACGATGCCGCCGGGGCAGTACTTCGAGCAGAGCCTCTCGGTGCGCATGCCCACGGCGCCGGGCAACTATTGGGTAATCACGCAGACGGACGTTGCCGACGAGATCGCGGAGACGATCGAGGACAACAACCTGCTGGTTTCCGCGCAGCCGATCCAGGTGCGCCCGGCCTACAGCGCACAGGTGAGCACGGACGTCGAAGTGGCGTTGGCGGGCACCCCCATTCCCATGACGGGCCGCGCGTTGCGGCTCGATGGCCTGCCCGCGCCGGAGGGATCGCTGGTGAACATTCACATTCACGTCAGCGGTACGAAGCGGGTCATCGCGGCCCTGGTGGACAGCCTGGGTTACTTCAAGACCACGTGGAACCCGCTGCCGACCGAGGCCGGCGCCTACGACATCGGGGCCGCGCATCCCGGCGAAGCCGACGCGCCGACGCAGGACAGTTTCGTGTTGTTGGGCATGAAGGTCCAACCGCCCCAGTCGATCGTGAATGTCCTCGAGGAAGGCACGATCAACGGCCACCTCGACCTGGTGAATCTCAGCACCCTCCCGTTGACCGGCGTGACGCTCACCGTGCTGGAGAAACCGGCGAACATCACCCTGCAAGCGCAATTGGCCGACACCACGCTGCCCGGATCGGGCACGATCCCGTTGAACTACTCCATCACCGCGAATGACGCCTCGGTGCCGCAAGGCACGATCCACTACCGGATCACCAGCGCGGAGGGCGCCGTCACCGAGGCGTATATGGGGGTGGCCGTCGAGGCGCTCCGACCCCGGTTGTCGGCCACGCCCGGCCAGATCGTCGCCAGCATGTTGGTCGGTCGGTCGCACACGCTGCAATTCACGTTGGCGAACGTGGGCGGACGTCCGACCGGGCCGTTGAACGTGGTCCTGCCCCAGGTGGATTGGATGGGGGTCACCTCGGAGAACCCCATACCCTCGCTCGATCCCGGGGCTTCCACCACCATCGGCCTGGTGTTGACGCCGGCGGCGAACCTCGTCCTCGGGCCTTACAATGGTCACCTGTACGTCGGTAACGACACCGTTGGGATCAACGTGCCGTTCCAGCTCCGCGCCACGTCGGATGCGAAAGGCGATCTGCGCGTCGTGGTGGTGGATGAGTACACCTACTACGCCGAGGGCTCGCCCAAGGTGGCCGATGCCAACATCAACGTGCGCGACCCGTTCACTTACGCCCTGATCGCGCAGGGAACCACCGGGACCGACGGCACCTTCCTGGCCACCGGGCTGACCGAGGGCTATTACAACATCGAGGTCACGGCGCCCAAACACACGACGTACCAGAACGCCTTTTTCGTCGAGCCGGACAAGGTGAACGAGTTAACGTCCTTCATCTCGCGCCAGTCCGTGACCTACACGTGGAAGGTCGAGCCGGTCGAAATCGAGGACCACTACAAGATCACGGTTGAAACCGAGTTCGAAACCGCGGTGCCGAAACCGGTCATCACGGTGGAACCGGCGGTGATCGACCTGGGCGCCATCACGGCGATGGAAACGCAGGTGGACCTCAAGATCGTGAACCACGGCTTGATCGCGGCGCAGGATTTCAAACTGCACTTCCCGAACCATCCGTTGTGGGAATTCACGCCGCTGATCTCGGATGTCGGCGTGGTGCCGGCGATGAGTTCGATGACCATTCCGCTGACGATCAAGAAGATCAATCGCGGCCTGGCGCTCATGGGCCGCAATGGCGTCCGACTCGCGGACGACGGTCCCTGCCAGACTTCGGCCACCGCGGACTGGGGTCTGCAATGCGGTGAATTCAGTCTGTCGTTTTCCACCACCATTTCGATGCCGAACGCGAACAGCGGTTGCGGCGGCCCGCCGCCCATTGCCCTGGTTCAGGGCTGGAGCTATGGCGGCGGTGGCGGCGGTGGCGGCGGTGGCGGCGGTGGCGGCGGCGGCGGCGGCGGGGTCTCCGGGCCGTCGGTCTCCGTGAAGATCGTCTGCGACCCGAAGTGCCTGGTCATTTCCGGCCTGGGCTGCATTCCCGGTCCGGTCGGCTGCTTCTTCAGCGGCGTGGGCTGCGGCATGGGTTTGGCCCAAGGCGTGACGGCCCTGGCCGTCGCCGATTGCGGCGTCGGGGCGGTCGGTTGCCTCGTCCCGGGGGCGGGCCTGCCGGCTTGCATCTACGCCATTGCCCGCTGCTTCATTCAGCCGGGACCGCTGGCGTTGGCGAGCGACGAGTATCTCCTGTACAAGAAGCTCCACCGGCGCGGCATCGGCCTGGCCGACTCCGCCGATCCGCTGGAAGCGTACCGGCCCGGCATCGAGGCCATGCTCGCGGCCCTCAGCGAAATCACCGGCGCGCCGAACACGGTCTGGCTGAACAACTCGGCCGGGCCGGACACGGGCGAGTGGTTCAAGCGCTTCCAACTGGCCGTTTCCCCGACCTCGGACGGCGAACGCACCATCACCGCCGCAGAGCAGGCGGACCTGGTGAGCGGCATCCAGCCTCCCGGCGTGCCGCCGGCCGAGGTGTTGCGCATGATCGCCCGATGGAATCGCAGCCTCGACTATTACGCGCGCGGCATCAATACGCTGGCCGATGTGCCCGCGGGCGAGAGCACGGATTTCATCGACTCCGAAGCCCTCCGCTCGCAGTTGATCACCGCGGCGCAGGAGACCCAGAAGGCCCAGGCCGACGGGTTCAGCGATCCGATTTCCGCGATCGTCGAAACCGTCCGCACGCAGAACGATGAGGGCGGTGGCGGCGGCGTTTGCGCGCGGGTCAAGTTGCGGCTCGAACAGGAGGCCGTCATCACGCGCGACGCGTTCCGCGCCACGCTCGAAATCGACAATCAGGACGCTGCGGACCTGATCAACATCCAGGTGAAGGTCTTTGCGGTGGACAGCGAAGGGCGCGATGCGTCCGCCATGTTCGGCATCCACCCGCCGACCTTGAGCGGGCTCAGCGCGGTGGATGGCACCGGCACCGTGCCCTCCGGCAGCACCGGATCGGCCCAGTACCTGATCGTCCCGACCGTGGACGCCGCCCCCGACGCGCCGGTTGAATACTTCATCGCCGGCGAATTCAGCTACGACCTGGGCGGAACGCAGGTTCGGATCCCGCTCGCGCCGGTGAGCATCACGGTGCTGCCGACGCCCCGGTTATGGATCAAGTATTTCCACCAACGCGACGTCTTCAGCGACGATCCCTTCACGGACCAGATCGAGCCCAGCATTCCGTTCAGCCTGGCGGTCATGGTTCAGAACCGGGGCAAGGGCATTGCGAAGGACTTCCACATCACGTCGGCGCAGCCGCAGATCGTGGAGAACGAAAAGGGGCTCCTGATCGACTTCAAGATCATCGGCACCGAGGTGGCCGGTCACAACATCACACCTTCGTTGACGGTGAACTTCGGCGACATTCTGCCGGACCAGAGTGTGATCGGACGCTGGCTGATGACCTCCACCCTGCAAGGCTTGTTCACCGATTACAAGGCGACCTTCGAGCACGTGGACGGCCTGGGCAATCCGCGCCTATCGCTGATCGAGGACCTGAGCATCCACGAGCTCATTCACATGGTGCAGGCCGGCGGTCCGTTCGAGGACGGCCAACCCGACTTCTTCGTCAACCAGATACCCGATCCGCTCGACCTCGGGGACACGCTGTATCAAAGCAACGGCGAAACCAACCACGTGGACCGCGTGGATGCGGCGGTCGTGAACGGCACGTTGTCGCCGGCGAACCTCACGGTGACGCTGACTGCCAATATGCCGGCGACATGGGGTTACCTGCGGGTTCCCGATCCGGCCGATGGGCAGTACATCCTGACGGCCGTCGAGCGTTCGGACGGCACGTCCATCCCGGTGGGCGTGAACGTGTGGACCACGGACCGCACGTTCGTGGGGCTGGGCAAGCGGCCCAAGCGCGAGAACCTGCTGCACCTGGTGGACTTCCAAAGCACCGGCAGCTACACCTTGCACTACGTGGCGCTCCCGGCGTCGGATACCGAAGCGCCGGCCAGTACGGTGAAGCCGCTGCTGGCCAGCAGTCCGGCGACGTTCCCGGTGAGTTGGGAAGGCGCGGACAACGGCGGCGGTTCCGGGGTGTCCTTCTTTGACGTGTTTGTGTCCACCGACGGCGGGCCGTTCCAGCCGTGGTTGACGCACACCACGTTGCTGGGGAGCCTGTACTCCGGCCAGCTCAACAAGACGTACGGCTTCTACAGCCGGGCCACCGACCAGGCCGGAAACCAGGAGCCGCCGCACAGCGTGCCGGACGCGCTCACGACCGTCGCGGTGGTCAGTTCGGCGCCCACGCTTTCCGAGATCGTGGCGCAGACCACGGATGAAGACGTGCCGATCTCCGTGCCGTTCACCGTGGCGGACTCGGACACGGACGTGAACGCACTCACGTTCAAGACCGATTCCTCCAACCTCACCCTGCTATTGGCCGCACAAGTGGTCGTCCAGGGCAGCGGGGCGAACCGCACGTTGCTGATCACGCCGCAACCGCTGCGTTCGGGCGCCTCCGATGTGACGTTAACGGTGAGCGACGGCGCGAACAGCGCCAGCCGCACGTTCCACCTCACGGTGAACCCGGTCAATCATCCGCCCGTGGCGGGGCTCGATACGGTGAACCGGCCCACGGGGCGCGGGGTCAAGGTGTCGTTGCTCGACTTGATCGCCAACGATTCGGATCCGGAATTCGACCCCATCCACATCACGGGCGTGTCTCCGACCTCGACGAAAGGTGCGGCCGTCAGCCTGAAGGACGGGTGGGTGTTCTACGTGCCTGCCGCGGACATGAACGAGAATGACGCGTTCACCTATACGCTCGCCGACGGGGATCCGGCCAACCCCAAGACGAAGACGGCCACCGGCACGGTCACCGTTCAAGTGGTGGCGGACACCGGCGGCCAGAGTCTGAACATTCTCGAACCGCCCGTCGTGCAGGACGGCCAGGTCACCCTGCGCTATCTCGGTATTCCGAACCGGATCTATGCCATCCAGCGCGCATCCAGCCTGAATCCTCCGGACTGGGAAACGCTCGATTCGGCGGTGACGGCGGATGCCTTTGGGCGGTTCGAATTCACCGATCCGCATCCACCGGCCGCGGCCGCGTTCTACCGGGCCGTGGATCTGACCAGCCCTTAACCGGGGAAACCCGCTTGGCATGATTATGAAGAAACCTGTCGTTCTCCTGCTCTCGTCTCTGGGCCCCGTGTTGGCCGTGCACGGCGCGGTCTTCGCCTTCGACGGCCTCAACGCCTCGATTCCGGATGGCAAGGGGTCGGGACTCGCGGACACCCAGACTCTGGTGCCGGCGCAGATTACCGGCCAGATCACCGGCCTCACCCTCAGCCTGTCGATCAGTGGCGTGGGCCGGGCCGGCGCCTACAACGGCGACCTCTACGCCACCCTCCAGCATGGGAGCGGCTTCACCGTCCTGCTCAACCGGCCGGGCAGGACCGCGCTCGACCCCTTCGGCTACGGCGACAACGGGCTGACCGTGACCTTCGCCGACGCCGCGCCGGACATCCACACTTACCAGACCACGCTGGGTGGAGCGCCCGCCGGGGCGCTTTCCGGCACGTGGTCCAGCGATGGCCGGACCGCTGATCCGGGCGTGGTTACGGACGACCCAGCCACCCGCACGACCTCCCTGACCGACTTCTTCGGCCTGGAGGCGAGCGGAGCGTGGGTGCTCTTCGTGGCCGATTTGGACGTTGGCGGGCAGGCGCGTTTGGACTCCTGGAGCTTGAGCCTCGACGTTTCGCCCGTGCCCGAACCGCAGTGGATCGCGCTGACGAGCGCCCTCGGTCTGGCAGGTTTCGCCGCGCTGCGTCGCTTCCGGGCGGGCTGACCGCTCGACGGGGCTACGTCGCTTCGACGTCCGGGCAACGCCTGCCTCGCGGGCCCGGAGCATGGCGTCATCGGCGAACCGTTCGCCAACGCGCGGACCGGCTGCGCGCGAAGCCGACGCGGACGCCACCTGCCTGATCGCACGGCACAAGAGAGTGCTGGCATTGGAGCGCGCTTCCGCGCTACAACCTCCGCGTCACCATGAAGACATCGAACGTTCCCTCCGGCGCGATGCATCGCCGCGCCTTCCTGAAGACTTCTCTCCTGGCCACGACGGCGGCCGGCCTCTTGCCCCGCTCCTGGGCCGCGGTCGCCGGTGCCAACGGCGACATCCGCATCGGCGTCGTCGGTCTGAACGGTCGCGGCGAGGCGCATGTCTCGGAATTCAACAAGCTGCCGGGCGTGCGCGTGGCGGCGCTCTGCGACGTGGACCTGCGCGTGCTCGAACCGCGGGCCGCCAAGCTGCCCGGCGCGGCCAGGTTCCAGGACCTCCGTCGGTTGCTTGAGAGCAAGGAAATCGATGCGATCTCCATCGCCACGCCGAACCACTGGCATTCCCTCGCCACTGTGTGGGCCTGCCAGGCTGGCAAGGATGTTTATGTGGAGAAGCCGTGCAGCCATGAAATCTTCGAAGGACGCCAATGCGTGGAAGCGGCCCGCAAGTACAACCGCATTGTGCAGCACGGGACGCAGAAACGCGCCGGCGGTGGCGCGCCTTTCGCCGCGCTCGCCCAAAGCGGCAAGTACGGAAAGCTGCTGATCTCGAAAGGCTATTGCTGGAAACCGCGGTGGAGCATCGGCTTCAAGCCGATCAAAGCCCCGCCGCCGGAACTCGATTTCGACCTCTGGACCGGTCCGGCGCCCAAGCAGGGTTACCACGAGAATCTCGTGCACTACAACTGGCACTGGTTCTGGGACTTTGGCTGCGGCGACATCGGCAACCAGGGCGTGCACGAGATGGACGTGGCGCGCTGGGCCACCGGCGGCACGCTGCCCCGCAGCGTCGTCAGCCTGGGCGGCCGTTACGTGGACGGGCCGGACTTCAAGGATCAAGGCCAGACACCGAACCAACTGGTCACGATCATGGATTTCGACGGCGTGTTGCTGTTGTTCGAAACCCTCGGGCTGGTAGGCAGGAACCCGCGCTACCCGGGCAAGGTCACGAATGAATTGTTCTTCACGGACGGCGTGGTGAGGGACGGGAAGTTCTTCCCGAAAGGAAAAACCGAAGGCGAACCGCTCGCGGCCGCCCACTTCAACGCGCCGGAGGCCGGCATCTTTCAGAACTTCATCGACTGCGTTCGCAGCCGGAAGCGCGAGAACCTCTGCGCGGAGATTCTCGAAGGCCATCGCTCCAGCGCGTGTTGCCACCTCGGGAACATCTCCTATCACCTGGCGAAGGAGCGGCCGTTCGAACTGCCGGCCGATCTGGGCAGCAACCAGGTCGTGGGCGACAGCATCATGACGATGCTCGAAAACACCAAGGCCATGGGCGTGGATCCGGCGAAGGCGACGCTGTGGGTGGGGCCGAAGCTCACGTTCGATCCGCAGACGGAGCGGTTCCCGGACAACCCGGCGGCCAATCGCTATCTCAAGCGCGATTACCGGGCGCCGTTCGTGATCCCGGACCGGGTGTGACCGGTGGGGTGGGAGCCGACCTCCGCAATGCCGGAGCGTGATCGTCGCGGTCGCTCCCCTCGGCGTCGCGCCGGCAGGTCGGCATGGACAATTGCGAAGGCAAAGCGTTTGGCGTGGCTGATCCCGGTGTTCAACGAATTTTGAGTATCATTATCAAGAACCGACCCCTTCATGTGTATGTTGATGCAATGGAAGATAGCGCGTGTACTGTTGGTCGCCATCGGCGTTTGCTATTGTATTGTTGCTGGTCTGAATACATATCTGGTACTCAAGCTCGTAGGTGTCAGCGAGGAATACGCAACGCGGCCGGACCTGCAGGCGACCGTCCGTCAGATGACTACACTGTGCTTGCAAGGTGTTTTGTGGAATAGTGTTGTTGTAGTGATGTGTATGTGTGCTTGGTGGCAGATGAAGAAGAATACAGAGACTAGTTTACTCGTTGGCGGGCTGGCAGTACAGGCGGCCTTCTTGATTACTGCCAGGTCGTGGATAAGTTCATTATGGCGAGGGAATATGCAACTGAAATGGATTGAGCCTTTGCTCGTATGGCCCTGCTTAATATATGTGACGCTTTATGCCGCGAGCAAGAGTCGCCAGTTGAAGCGGAATCGTCAGTGACATGTCAGAAGTGCAATGTCTATGAACGGCAACTGTTGGGTGTTGTGGCTCCTGTTGGTAGAAGTAACGTGGCTATACGGCGGCACTGCTCGTTCCGCAACGGAACCGCGCGGGGACCTCGAGCGATTAGTGGCAGTCCAGTACTGTCCGGTTATAATCCATTGAAAACCAATTGGTTACCCATTCTGGGTTGTGAATCTGCAAGGTCGCTTTGCGCAAGCAGTTGATGCAGAGGCGCTTTCTCAAACACGCTGACGCTCAGAATTTGGAGAGTTGTGGCGAGGTTGTGCGCCACTCCCAGCTCCTTCCTCACAATCGCGATCAGCACGTACACGCAGACGGCGATCCAGATCTGAGTCTGCACGGCGTTCTCCGACGTGCCGTAGAAGTGGCGCATCCGGAGATTGCCCTTGACCCACTTGAAGAACAACTCGACGTGCCGGCGAGTCTTGTAGAGCCGTCAAGGGGTCGGTGCTTACAATCGACAATGAAGTGTTCGCCGAGTCTTGGCCCGACCTTCGCACGGGCGACAACGCTGCCCCTGATATTCAGGCGCTTGCCGGGCGCCAGGGTCTCAGTCGTGTAAGGGTCAGTTCTTGATGATGTTCAGTCGGTGATCGGGTCCTTGCCGCCGCTCAACGAAACAAAGGATTGCTTTCCTCCCCCATCCCCTTTGGCGGACTCAGAACGACCGAGGCCAGGATGGCCTGGCGCGCGGTGCGGGGTTGGCGGAGCAGGCGCAGCACGGCGGCGGTGTCGGGCGAAACGGTGCGTTGCGGGATTCGGGGTCCCAGGGGCTTGTGCTGTTCCGTGCGCGTGCGCGCGGCCTGGAGCTTTGTCTCTGCGGCGTGGTCCACGTCACCGCCGCGGCGGTAGGCCGAGGCCGACTCCCCCATCGGCGCGAGGTCGAACGTCGGCGCGGGTTCCGCATCCAGTTCGCGGGTGGTCTTCGGGAAATGAGTCCCCGCCGGTAGCGGCACCGGCACGAAGTCTTCATCCGGCTCGGCCGACAGCACCGGGCGGGGGACGATGGGCGGTGGCACCTTCGGGCCTTCCGGCAAGATCGGCGGCGGCGGGGCGGGGACCGCCGTCGGCGGAGCTTCCTCGCCCAGCAGGCGGCGCAACTCACCTTCGAGATCGAAGAACGGTTTGCGCCGGGCGGGCGGTGGCTCGGGGCCGGCTTCGACCGTCTCGGGTTGCGCGAAAGGACGGGCGGGATGTTCGTCCTCGCTCGTGTCGGGCGCCTGGCTCTTGCGCTGTTTCATCCAGTTCCCCAACGCCGACAAGAGCATGATCACCACGAAGGCGATCAGGCTTTCGATCGAGGCGGCGAAGAGGGGCGTCATGGCAATTCCACGTGGCGATCAAGGAGTGGTCTTGGTCTTGTCACCGGCCGCGGCGGAAGGTCCCCCGCCGGCGATGCTGTCTCGCATCCCGGTGTCGGCCTGGATGTTCTTCATCCGCAGGTAATCCATGATGCCGAGGTTGCCGGCGCGGAAAGCTTCGGCCATTGCCAGCGGCACCTGGGCCTCGGCTTCGACCACGCGGGCCCGCATTTCCTGCGTGCGCGCCATCATTTCCTGTTCGGAGGCGACGGCCATCGCGCGCCGGACTTCGGCCTGCGCCTGCGCCACGAGTTTGTTGGCCTCGGCTTGTTCGGCCTGGAGTTTGGCACCGATGTTCTCGCCCACGTCCACATCGGCGATGTCGATCGAGAGGATTTCGAACGCGGTATTTGAGTCGAGCGCCTTGTCGAGCACGGTCTTGGAAATCCGATCGGGATTCTCGAGGACGATTTTGTAGCTCTCGGACGAGCCGATGGTGGTGACGATGCCCTCGCCGACACGGGCGATGATGGTTTCCTCGGTGGCGCCGCCCACGAAGCGGTCGAGGTTGGTGCGCACCGTGACGCGGGCCTTGGCCTTCACGACGATGCCGTCCTTGGCCACACCGTCGATGGTGGTTTTGCCGGTGGCGGGGTTGGGACAGTCGATGACCTTCGGGTTGACGGAGGTTTTGACGGCGTCGAGCACGGTCTTGCCGGTGCCTTTGGTGGCGAGGTCAATGGCGCAGGCGCGGTCGAAGCTGAGGTGGATGCCGGCCTTCTGGGACGCGATCAGGGCGCGCGCAACCATCTGCACGTCACCGCCGGCGAGGAAGTGGACGTTGAGTTGGTCCACGTTCACGTCCAAGCCAGACTTGCGGACATTGATATAATTGTCCACGACGAGTCCGACCGGCACGCCCCGGAGGCGCAGGGCGGCCAGCTCGATCAAACCTACGTAAGCGCCGGACACCCACGCGCGGATGAAAATCGTGAAGAAGTTGAACAGCAGGATCAGGAAGACCAAGCCGACCAGCAGCAAGGCTCCAAGCAGAATCCACTGAAACGGCACCGCGGCGAAGGCGTTTGAGTTCATGGCGATTGTCGGGGTTGGGTTGAGGGGGGACATGAAAGGACGGGTCTAATCCGTAACTGCGCGGACGACGATGCGGAAGCCTTCGACGGCGACGACCTTGACGGCGGTGCCGCGCGGGATCAGGTCGCCTTCGGTAACCACGTCCACGCGTTGGTCGCCGATGCGCGCGGTGCCGGCGGGTCGGAGGTTGGTCAGGGCGGTGCCGGTCCGGTTCAGCAACTCCGGCCGATCCACGCCCAGGAGGCCCACAGTCCGGCGCGTGACGAAGGTCTGGCCCAAGCGGCTGTGGGGGAAGAAGCGGATCCAGAGGAGTCCGGCCACGAGCAGCGCGCCAAGCACGCCGAACAGCACGAAATTGCCGACGCGCGGGCCAAAGTCCAGGTAAGCGAGAACCACACCCGCCGCGAGACACCCCGTGCCAATAACCCCGGCGACCATCCCCGGAAGGATGGTTTCCAAAAGGATGAGCGCCAAGCCGGCGACGAGCAACACCACCAGCAATTCCATTGCGCCGCCAGCATACGCAGGAACGAATACGACGCAAGGCCGGTCGCAGGGAGACGATGGGCGCCCCGCCGAGGCCGGGAGGGAAATCTTGAAACCAAAGACCCGGCGGGTGTGTATCAACGACCAATGGGCCACCGGCCACGGTCGCGGACGGTCGGGGCGGGGGCGCCAAATCATTGAGGAACGAACATGCCGGTGATCGCGAAATTCTACGGAGTGGTGGTGCGGATGCTCTTCGCGCCGCTGCTGGGCGCGCACTTCCACGCCATCCACGGCGACCACGAATTGATGATTTCAATTGCGCCGCTGGCGGTCATTCAGGGGGACGCGCCGCCGCGCGTGCGCGCGCTCGTGCTCGAATGGGCGCGCCGGCATCAAGCCGAGTTGCTGACGGCCTGGGCGCGCTGCGCGCAGGGATTGCGGCCGCAACCCATCGCGCCGCTGCCGTGATTGGAGGAGGACCAATGAGAACCTTGTGCGTCTTGCTGCTCTGGTGCGTGCTCCTGCTGTTGTGCTGGCCGCTCGCGATCCTCGCCGTGGTGTGCTTCCCGCTCGTCTGGTTGCTGCTGTTGCCATTCCGGGTCTTGGGGGCGGTGGCCGAGGGCATGGTGGCCCTGATCCGCGCTTTGTTCCTGTTGCCCGCGCGGTTGCTCGGCCACCGGACGTGACCGGCGCCGGAGTATCGCCCTGGGCCGCACGATCGCCTTCCGAGACCGGCTGCCAATTGCCGCTTGCGGTGGCGGGGCGCCATTCGGACACTCCGCGGCGTGTTGTTCCGCAAGGTCACCCTCATCGGCGTCGGCTTGCTCGGCGGATCGCTTGGTCTGGCGCTGCGCCAGCGTCGGCTGGCTGGATGCGTCCACGGTTACGTGCGCCGCCCCGCGAGTATGGCCGAATGCCGCCGGGCCGGCGCGGTGGACGAGGCCACCACCGATCTTGCCGCCGCCACGCGCGACGCCGACCTGCTCGTGTTCTGCACGCCGATCGGTCAGATGCGGGGACTGGCCGAATTGGCGGCCGCCGCTTTGAAGCGCGGAGCGCTGGTTACGGACGTGGGCAGTGTCAAAGGTGGGGTGGTCGCCGAACTGGAACCGATCTGCGCCAGCGCGGGGGCGCATTTCATTGGCAGTCATCCGATGGCGGGTTCGGAGAAGAACGGGGTGGGCGCAGCACGACCTGACTTGTTCGAAGGCACGATTTGCGCGGTCACGCCCACACCCCGGTCCGACGCGACGGCGCTGGCACGAATCGGCGGGCTGTGGAGTGCGGTGGGAGCCGCCGTGCTGCAGCTTGCGCCGGTCGAGCATGATGAGCTGGCGGCCCGCGCCAGCCACCTGCCCCAAGCCGTGGCGGTTTCGCTGGCGAGCCTGGTGTTGGATCCGGCCGCCGTGGCCGCACAAGCCCAGCTTTGCGCCGGGGGCTTCCGCGATTGCACGCGGATCGCTTCGGGTTCTCCCGAAATGTGGCGCGACATTCTGCTGGCCAACCGGCAACCTGTCGCCCAAGCCATCGAGGACTTCATCACCCGGCTCCGCAACCTGCAGACGGCGGTCGCCGCCGGCAACGCGGAAGGGATCGCCGAACTACTCGGCGCCGCCAAAAGCCGCCGGGACGCCTGGCTCAACTTCAAGGCGGTGCGCAGTCCCGCCGAGTGAACCCACCGGATGCCGCTTCCCCCCGTCATCGCCGTCGAACCGCTCACCGGACCGGTGCGGGCCCGGATCACGGTGCCCGGCTCGAAGAGCATCACCAACCGCGCGCTGGTGCTGGCGGCGCTGACGGCGGGCGAAACGGAGTTGCGGGGCGCGCTGTGGAGCGAGGACACGCAGGTGATGGTCGAGTGCCTGCAAGAGCTCGGCTTCCTGGTGAGCGTGGTCGCCGATCCCGCCGAGCTGGGCAATCGCACCATCACCGTCTATGGCCAGGGCGGGCGGGTCCCTCGGGGAGGCCCGGCCGAGCAGCCATTGGAACTCTTCGTGGGCAACGCCGGCACGGCGGCGCGATTCCTGGCCGCGATGGTTTGCCTGGGCGAAGGCGCGTACCGCCTTCACGGCGTACCCCGGATGCACGAGCGCCCGCAAGCGGCATTGTTCGCCGCGTTGCGCGACCTTGGGTACCGCGTCGAGTCGCCGAACGACCGGTTGCCGGCGGTGATCCATGGCGCCGGCCCGCGGCCAGGCCATTGTTGGGTGAGCGTGGCCGAGAGTTCCCAGTTTGCCTCGGCGTTGCTCTTGAGCGCCGGCGTCGGCCGCTGGGAAGTCAAGGTGACGGGCGACGACGCCGACGAACTACCGTACGTCGAAATGACCCGCGAGTTGGTGAAAGTCTTTCCGGCGGCGGGCGGCGCTTTTCAGATCGAACCCGACGCCTCGAGCGGGAGTTATTTCTGGGCGGCCGACTGGCTTTTGAACGGCGCCGCTGGCAGCGGCTCTCCGGCAACCGACCGCTCGGATCCGGCTTCCGGCATTCGCCTTACCCACTGGCCGGCTTCGACCTGGCAAGTTGACACCGCCTTCCCGCATTTCCTCCCGTTACCGCCGGCGATTTCGCGGAGCCGCGATTTGGGCGACAGCCTCATGACGGCGGTGATGCTGGCACCGTTCGCGGATCGGCCGACGCGGTTCACCGACCTCGGCCGCCTGCGTGTGCAGGAATGCGAACGCGTCGCCGCGCTGCGGACCGAGCTCACCCGCTGCGGCGCGAAGGTCATGGAAGCGGGGGATACGTTGACCGTGTTTCCGTCGGCCGCGCGCCTCCACGGCGCGCAAATCGAGACGTACCACGATCACCGCGTCGCCATGTGTTTCGCGATTCTGGGATTGAAGGTGCCGGGTCTTGAAATCAAGAATCCCGCCTGCGTGAACAAGACGTTCCCCAACTTCTTCCAGAAACTCGCCGCGCCCCCGCCGCAAGGTTTGGGCGCGGTGATTCGCGACCGCGCGGGCGGCCGGGTGTTGCGGGCGGAAGCCCTGGCCGCGGATTGAAGACCGGAACTCCGGCGCCGGTTCGGGACATCGCCCGGCGGGATTGGGCCGTGAGCACAAACAAGATTCGCCACCGGGAGAAAGGGTCGGAAGCATTGAACAAGCCAATCGTCATCGCCATCGACGGCACCAGCGCCAGCGGCAAGAGCACCAACGCCAAACTCGTCGCCAAGGCCTTGGGCTTTGCCTATGTGGACACCGGGGCCATGTATCGCACGCTGGCCTGGCATTGTCTCAGGCAGGGCGTGGACGTGGACGATGCCCGTGCCGTGGCCGGCGCGCTCCGCCGCTGGAAAGCCCGGCTGGATTGCGCCGACGGGCACGTGCGGCTGCTCGTGGACGGCTACTATCCGGCCAAGGAGATCCGCACGGCGGAGACCAGCGCCGCGGTGCCGCACGTCGCGGCCATTCCCAAGGTGCGTGCGTGGATGGTCAAGACCCAGCGCGCCTGCGCGCAGTTCGGCAACCTGGTCATGGAAGGACGCGACATCGGGACGAACGTCTTTCCGGAAACCGATTTCAAGTTTTACCTCGACGCCGCGCTCGCCGAGCGCACACGGCGCCGCCAGGCCGACGGCGTGCAGGAGGATTTAGCCAAGCGCGACAAGCGCGACAGCGAACGCAAGACGGCGCCGCTCATGGTCCCGCTGGGGGCGGTGATCGTAAACAACTCCGGCCAGACCCCGCAGCAGACCAGCGAGTTCATTCTCGCGGAAGTCCGGCGCAGGCTCGCGGCGCGCAGTTGAACCTGGAAGCCGCGGATGGACGCCAATGAACGCAGACCAGACCGGGGCCGTTGCCCAAGGTAGGTCGAGCCATCTGCCATGAATGCCAGTTACTTCGTCGCCTGGTGCGCCTTCCGCACGCTCTACAAGTTCTATTTCGGCTGGCGCGTCTATGGCGCCGAGCGGGTGCCCGCCGAGGGTTCGGTCGTGCTCGCGGCGAACCACGCCAGCTTCATCGACCCGCCGCTCATCGGCGCGGCGCTGCGACGGCAGGTCAATTTCCTCGCGCGCGACACGCTCTTCAAAAACCCGATCCTCGGCGCGGTGCTTCGGTCCTGGGAGGTCGTGCCGGTGGACCGCGACGGTGCGGGTGCGTCGGGGTTGAAGGCCATTCTCGACCGCCTCTTCAAAGGCGGGGCCATCCTGCTCTTCCCGGAAGGCACGCGCACCCGCGACGGTCGGCTGCAACCGGCGCGCTCGGGCATTGGCCTCACGGTGATCAAGTCCTCCTGTCCGGTCGTGCCGGTGCGCGTGTTCGGCACCTACGAGGCTTCTGGGCGCCACATCACGGTACCGCGGCCTCGGCGGGTCGTCGTCAAGGTCGGCCATCCGCTGGACTTCGCCGCCGCGCGCACGGAAGCGAAGACCTGTTCCAAGCCGCGCCTCAAGCAGATTTATCAGGAGGTCGCCGACGAACTCATGGCGAGGATTGCGAAACTCGAGCCGTGCGCGGACGTGAGCCGGTTTCCCGCCTGAGCGTGGTCGAGAGCACGGGTGGCGCGCGCGGGCGACCTGCCGACCGGATCGGCCGGGAGCACAACCTGCTTAAGGGACCGCTGCCATTGGCTCGCACGCCAGGTCCCGTTCCGTCCGACGGCTCGTCGGACAGCCAGGCGCGTCGCCGGTGCCACCAGTGGCTGAAACACCGGACCGGCACCCGGACTGCGGCCCGAGTTGCGGTAGGACGCGCGTTTTCCTGAAGGTACGGGTTTGGGGCGATGGGGTTTAGACGATTTTGCGGGACAGCCTCCCCGCACTTTTTTACGCTCCCGGGCATGGCCGCAAAGCCCAAAGCCCGATTTCGTCGGCCCACGCCCGACGAACAACACGTCCTGGATCATCTGCAGGTGCGCCTGGTGGGTCCGGAGGAAGTCGCGCGCTACGACACGCTCATCGCCACCGAACACTACCTGAAGAACGCGCAGGTCGTGGGCGCGCATCTGCGCTACGTGGCCGTCTATCGCGGTCAGTGGCTGGCGCTGGCGACGTGGAGCGCCCCGGCCCTGCACCTCAAGGCCCGCGACCAGTTCATCGGCTGGACGGAGGCGCAGCGCCGGCGCCGGCTGGCGCTGGTGGTCAACAATACACGCCTTTGTGTCTTGCCCGCCTGTCATTATCCCAACCTCATCAGCCGCTTTATGCGGCAGATGCTTGAGCGGTTGAGCACCGACTGGCAGGCCCGCTGGGCTCATCCGGTGGTGCTGGCCGAGACCTTCGTGGACCCGCAGACCTTCCAAGGCACGGCCTACAAGGTCAGTGGCTGGTGCCGCCTGGGGGAGACGGCCGGCTGGAAACGTACCGCCGATGACTTCTATGAGAAACACGGGCGGCCCAAGCAGGTCTGGGTGCGGGAACTGGAGAAACGAGCGTGCGGGAAGCTCCGCGCGGCGGTCTTGCCCGAGGCGTGGGCGCGGGTCGAGGCGAGGGTGGCCCCCCGCTGTACGGCCAAGGCGCCAGCGTTGCGCAGCTTGGTGGAGCATCTCTGGGCCGAGGTGCCCGAGTTCCGGCGGCCCGAAGCGCGAGCCTATCCGGTGGCCGGCGTGTTGGCCCTGATCGCCCAGGCGATGTTCAGCGGTGTGTGCTTGGGGCCGCAAGACCTGGCGGACTACGCGACCACGCTCTCGCAGGGGCAGTTGCGGGCGTTGCGCTTTCGTCACCGTCCGGGCACGACCTGCGTGCGGTGTCCGGAGCGCACGACCTTCGAGCGGGTGCTCGCGGCGGTGGACGCCCGCGCGGTGGAACGGGCCCTCTGGCTCTGGCAAGAGCAGGTGTTGGGGCCGGCGCAGGACCGTCTGGTGATCGTGGACGGCAAGGAGATCCGGCACGCGAAGGTGGAACTGGTCAGCGCCGTGGACGGAACGGGGCGCTGGCTGGGCACGGTCGTCGTCCCCCAGGGGAGCAACGAAATCCCGGCCGCGCGCACGCTGGTGGCCAAGCTGGACGTCCGGGGCAGGCGGGTGCTGGCCGACGCCCTGCACACCCAGACGGAAACGGCACAGCAAATCCTCTACGAAGGCGGCGGGGATTTTCTGCTGACCGTCAAAGGCAACCAGAAGGGGCTGGTGGAAACCTTGGAAGGACTGTTGACCGAACAGTCTTTTTCCCCCTCGAGCGACGCCACAGACCCACGCCTTCACGCGGGAACGTAACTGCAGCCGGCGGGAAATCCGCGTGCTCGACTGCCGGGAGGTGACGCCGGCGCAAGCGGACTTTCCGGGGGCCAGGCTCGTCGCGCGGCTCCGCCGGCGGGTGCGCCGCAAAGGCAAGAAGAGCACGGAACTCGGGTATCTGATCAGCAGCCTGAGCTTGGAGGAACTGCCGGCCGCGGGCGGGCTCCAACTCAAGCGCGACTACTGGATCATCGAGAGTCGCCTGCACCACCCGCTGGATGTGTCGCTCAAGGAGGATGACAGCCGGGTGCGCCATCCCAACGCGGCGCTGGTGTTGGGGATGTTCCGGCGGGTGGTGGTCAGTTTCGCGTGCGCGTGGCTGGCGACGGTGCAGAAGCGCCAGACCCGCTTCAGTGTGCGGCGATTCCAGAAACAGTTCCGGCGCCGCGACGGAGGTGCCGCCCGACTGGAGGCCCTGGTGTTTGCCAACTCTCCGACCGCCTGGCGGTTAGCAAAGTGAAAAGGCGCGTCCTAGTGTATCGTCCCATAATAGTCTTTACTAAATGAGACCGTCCGTGCCAACCTATGGACATGGCGCGTCCCAAACTGCCCTTCGAGCTTTCACCCGAGCAACGGACCGAGCTGCGACGTCTGGTCTGGGCTCCCGGCACTCCGCAGAAGTTGGTCCGCCGTGCCCGCATTGCGCTGCTGGCGGCCGAGGGCAAGGACAACAAGGAGATTGCGGCCCAGTTGGGCACCAGCCAGGTCACCGTGGGCCAGTGGCGTCAACGGGCGCTCGATCTGGGTTTGGCCGGACTCCAAGAGGCACCCCGAGCGGGGAGGCCTCGGACTCTGCCCCTGGACCGGGTACAGACCGTGCTCAACGAGGTCGTGCGCCCGCCCAAGGGACGGGCGCGCTGGAGTTGCCGGACCATGGCCCGACACAGCGGGCTGTCCCGCTCGGCGGTCCAGCGGCTCTGGGCCGCCAACGACCTCAAACCGCACCGGACCCGCACCTTCAAGCGCTCCAACGATCCCCAGTTCGAGGCGAAGTTTTGGGACATCGTGGGTCTGTATCTGGATCCGCCGACCCGGGCGATCATCCTGTGCTGCGACGAAAAGGGCCAATGCCAGGCGTTGGAACGTACCCAACCGGGCCTGCCGCTGGGCCAGGGGCACATCGCCACGCGCACCCACGACTATTACCGCCACGGGACAGTAACGCTCTTTGCGGCGTTGAACTATCTCAACGGGAAGGTGCTGGCCGAGCGCGCTCCCCGGCACCGCCATCAGGAGTGGCTGAAGTTCCTCAGATCGATCGCGGCGGCGGTGCCCGCGGAGCTTGACGTGCACCTGATTCTGGACAACTACGCCACCCACAAGCACCCCAAGGTCCTGCGCTGGCTGGCCGCCCGTCCCCGCTTTCACCTGCACTTCACCCCCACCAGTGCCTCGTGGCTCAACCTGGTCGAGCGGTTCTTTCGCGATTTGAGCCAGGACGTCATCCTGCCGGGGAGCTTTGCCAGCGTCGGCGAGTTGGTTGACGCCATCTGGGCCTACTTGGTCGAGCGCAACCTCAGGCCGCAACGCTACCAGTGGCGCGCCGAGGGGAAGGCGATCCTCGAGAAGATCCACCGCGCCCGCGCGGTTCTGGCACGGCAGCCACAGATTCCTAAAGACAATTCTGAGACACTGCACTAGAGTTGCGGTTCGTGTCCGCCGTTCCGTTTGCCAACGGCGCGGGCGTGCCGGATAATCTGGCCCGTTGGCTCCGATTGGGGCCACGGAGAGTTGTCATGCGCACGCGCAATCTTCCCAGCCCGGGTGCGGGCCAACGATGCCAGCGTCGCCGCGAAGGCGGTTTCGCGGCGCTGGCCGTCAGCCTTCTCCTGGCAGCTTCCTCCCGCGCGGGGGAACTGCCCCCCGCCGACGCCTGGCCGATGTTTCGCGGCGGGCCGGCGTTGCTGGGAGTGGCTTCGGGCCCGCTTCCGGAAAAACCCGCTTTGCTCTGGAGTTTCAAGACTGGTGGTCCGGTGCTGTCTTCGGCCGCCATTGCGGGTGGGCGGGTGTTCGTCGGGTCGGACGACGGTCTCTTGTACGCCTTGAATCTCGCGGACGGGAAGAAGCTCTGGGCCTTCAAAACCGACGGCCCGGTCGAGTCGTCGCCGCTGGTGTTGGGGGAACGTGTGTTCGTCGGCTCCAGCGACAACGCGCTTTACGCCGTGGCCAGCACCGACGGCAAGCAGCTTTGGAAATACCCAACCGACGACAAAATCCTCGGCGCGCCCAACTGGGTGAAGTCGCCGAAGGGCGACGCGGACTGGATTCTGGTCGGCAGCTACGATTTCAAACTGCACTGCGTGGACGCGGCGACCGGCCGGAGCAACTGGGTGTACGAGACCGGCAATTACATCAACGGTTCGCCGGCCGTGGCCCAGGGCAAGACGGTCTTCGGCGGCTGCGATGCGATCCTCCACGTGATCTCGCTGGCCACCGGCGAAAAGGTGAAGGAAGTCGAGGCCGGCGCGTACATCGCCGGGTCGGTCGCGCTCGACGGCGACCGCGCCTACTTCGGCCATTACGAAAACGAGTTTCTGTGCATCGACATCGCCAAAGGCGAAAAGGTCTGGACCTTCAAGGACCGCAATTTCCCGTACTTCTCCTCGCCGGCCGTGACGGCGGACAAGGTCGTCTTTGGCGGACGCGACAAGCGGCTGCATTGCGTGGCCAAGGCCGACGGCAAGTCGCTCTGGGCGTTCGCGACTCGCGGCAAGGTGGACAGTTCGCCGGTGGTGGTGGGCGACCGGGTCGTGGTCGGCTCCGACGACGGCCGGCTCTACATCGTGTCGCTCGCCGACGGCAAGGAACTCTGGAGCTACGACATCGGCCAGGCCCTGTCGGCCTCTCCGGCCGTGGCGGATGGGAAGGTCGTCATCGGATCGGAAGACGGCTCGGTTTATTGCTTTGGACAAAAATGAAGAACTGGAAGACCACTGCCCTTCTCGCCGCCCTTTGCCTGGTCGCGGCGCCCGTCTCGCGCTCGGCCGACGCCTCGGAGAAACCGGAGAAACCACCGGCTGCCAAGGCCGAGGAGGCCAAACCCAAAGAGGAGGCGAAGCATCCCATCGCGACGATCCCCGATGCGGCCACCCAACCCGTTCTGGTGACCAATACGGTGACCATCGCCGGCGAGCCCGTCACTTACACCGCCGAGACTGGAATGCTGCCGCTGCTGAAGACCGATGGCGCTTCGCGAGCGTCGGTGTTCTACGTGGCCTACACGCGCATCGGCGACCCGAACGCGGCCAATCGTCCGGTCACGTACTGCTTCAACGGCGGGCCGGGCTCATCCTCGGTCTGGCTGCATCTGGGCGCGCTGGGCCCGCGTCGCGTGAAATTGAACGACGACGGCACCATGCCGCCGCCGCCCTTCCACCTCGTGGACAATGAATACTCGCTGCTGGGCGTTTCGGACCTCGTGTTCATCGACCCGGTGGCGACCGGCTATAGCCGGCCGGCCAAGGACGAGAAGCCAGAGCAATTCTTCGGTCAATCCCCCGACGTGGAGTCGGTGGGCGATTTCATCCGGCTGTGGACCACGCGCCACGAGCGCTGGCTCTGCCCGAAATATCTGTGCGGCGAAAGCTACGGCGTGTTTCGCGCCGCCGGTCTGGCCGAGCATTTGCATTCGCGTTACGGCATGTACCTCAACGGCCTGATCCTGGTGTCCGGCTTGCTGGACTTCAGCACGCTGCGGGACGGTCCGGGCAACGACCTGCCGTCGATCGTCTATCTGCCGAACTACACGGCGACCGCCCAGTTTCACAAAAAGCTCCCGGCCGATTTGGGGTCGGACCTGCCCAAGGCGCTGGCCGAGGCGCGCGAGTTCGCGCAGGGTGACTACGCGCTGGCGTTGTTGCGCGGGCGCACCCTGCCGGCGGACGAACGGACGAAGATTGTCGCTGAACTCGCGCGGCTGACCGGCCTGCCGGCGTCGTTCATCGACGACAACGACCTGCGGGTGGATCCCAGCCGGTTTCGCAAGGAACTGTTGCGCGACCAGGGTTTGATCCTCGGCCGCTACGATGCCCGCATCACCGCGCGTGACGGCAACCAGGCGTCGCCCACGCCGCTCTTCGACCCGTCCTTCGCCGCGACCTTGGGGCCGTTCTCCGCCGCCATGAACGCCTACGTCCGCGAGGAACTCAAGTTCACGGACGATTTGCCGTACGAAATCCTCGCTGGCGTCGGGCCGTGGAATTACGACGCCCGCGGCAGCTACCCCAGCGTGGCGGGCCGGCTCGCCTCGGTGCTGAGCCAAAATCCCTACCTGCGCGTGCTCGTGCTGGGCGGCTTGCGGGATCTGGCCTGTCCGCTCGACGGGATGCGTTACAGCCTCGACCACCTCGAAATCGACGCCGCCTTGCGGAAGAACATCCAGTTTGCCGAGTACGAGTCCGGCCACATGATGTACGTGAATCTGCCGGACCTGCAGAAGATGCAGCGGGATTTGACGGCGTTCGTGAAACCCTGAGCTGGCGAGCGACCATTTCGACCAGCCACCGGGCGTTCGCCTCCGCCGATCGCCGGTCCGAGGGTGGGGAATTGCTACGTGTGAGTACCGTCGATTTGCGCCGGGACGGTATCGCCTGAATATTCAGCCTGCGCGAGCGCCGCGTAGCGGGCGGACTTGGTGCCAGGCAGTCCCGCGGAGAACCGCAGCCGCTGGCGCTCGCACAGCGAACAACAGGCGAGCCGGAACGGCAGCGCGTTTCCGGGTCGCCGAACGAGAAAAGAATCGATTTCAAATCATGCCAACCGCCGTTGAACCGCCGCCGCCGGCCACCCCCGCCGCGCCGCCCCTCGAAAAGCAGACCACCGTCGGCAATTACTTCGTCTCGAACTACCCGCCCTTCGCCTGCTGGAAACCGGAGTTCGTTCCGGACTTCCTGGCCGCGCTCGACCGTCCACCCTCGCCCCTCGCCCCTCGCCCCATTCCCCTCGGCGTGTATGCCCACATTCCGTTTTGCCGCAAGCGGTGCCACTTCTGCTATTTCAAGGTCTATACCGACAAGGATTCGCAGGCGATCCGTGGTTATCTCGACGCCCTGTTGGAGGAACTGACCATTTACGCCGGCAAGGCGTTCGTCGGCGGACGGAAACCCGCGTTCATTTATTTCGGCGGCGGCACCCCGAGCTACTTGTCCGAATCCCAACTGCATTTTCTCGCCGATGGCATGAAGCGCCTGCTGCCGTGGGACGAGGCCGAGGAGGTCGCGTTCGAGGCCGAGCCGGGCACGCTCACCGACCACAAGCTGGTCGCGCTGCGCGAGATCGGCGTCACGCGACTGAGCCTCGGCATTGAGCACTTCGACGACCACATTCTCGAGATCAACGGCCGGGCGCATCGCTCGAAGGAAATCCTCCGCGCTTACGCTTACGCCCGCGAAGTCGGCTTCCCGCAGATCAACATCGATCTCATCGCCGGCATGGTGGAGGAAACCGAGGACAAATGGAAAATGGCGGTGGCCAGGACGCTCGAACTCGCGCCCGACTCAGTGACGATTTACCAGATGGAAGTGCCGTTCAACACCGGCATCTACCGGCAGATGAAAGCGGAGGGCAAACTCGTGGCGCCCGTCGCCGACTGGGAGACCAAGCGTCACTGGGTGGACTACGCGTTCGGCGAACTCGAGAGAGCCGGCTACACGGTCGGCAGCGCCTACACCGCGGTGAAGGACAAGGCGAAGACGCGGTTCGTCTATCGCGATTACCTCTGGGCGGGCGCGGATTTGCTAAGCATCGGCGTGGCCAGCTTCGGCCACATCGGCGGCACGCACTATCAGAACCAGCACGAGTTCGATGCCTACGTCGCGCCACTCGCCGAAGGGCGCCTGCCGGTTTATCGCGCGCTGACGCCCACTCCCGAGGAGCGCTACATCCGCGAATTCATCCTCCAACTCAAGCTCGGCCGCGTGAGCGCGGCGTACTTCACGGAAAAATTCGGCGAAGACCCGCGGGTGAAGTTCGCCGCGCCGCTGGCGACGCTGAGGGAATGGGGCTTTCTCGCCAGCAACGGCGGTGACCGCATCGCTATCACGCGCGAGGGTTTGCTCCAGGTGGACCGGTTGCTGCACGAGTTTTTCAAGCCGGAGCATCGGGGGTCGCGGTACGCATGAAACCTGGCGTTGAACCTGCCACCTGAAAGCGTAAACTGTCGCTATGACGATCACTCTGAATGAGGCTTTGGCTGCACTGCCAGCGCTGATTGCGAAGGCAGAAGCGGGAGAGGAGATCCTCATTTCACCCAAGCCAGGCAAGCCGACGGTGAAACTGGTCGCCGTGGCGCCTCCCTTCGATCCGCTCAAGCCCCATCCGGAGCTGGTTGGCTCGGTCACGTATCTGGACCCTGGATGGACCCAACCGCTGCCGCCGGAAGAGTGGGGTGATCTCGCAGACCGGTGAGGGTCCGCTCACGTCGCCTTCATGAAGCTGCTGTTGGACACATGCGCCTATATCTGGCTTGTGGACAATTCCGCCTTGCTCTCAGCAGCCGCACGGGAGGCGCTCCGGGTAACAGGCCATTCCCGCCATCTTTGCGCGATTTCGGTGAGCGAAGTGCATCGCTTGGTCCGCAAAGGCCGCCTCGCCATCCATGCCCCCAAGGGGCTCGATGTTTGGTTCGAAACGGGCTTTGCCAACCATGGTGTGGCCCCGGAGGCCGTCACCTGGCGCAGCGCGCACGTCGCAGAACTGTTGCCGGCGATTCACAGCGATCCCTCAGATCGCTACATCGTGGCAACCGCCCAACTTCTAGGGGCGGCCATCGTCACCCCCGACAAGATCATTCCCAGATACCCCGGCGTGGAGGTGATATGGTAAGCCGGGCGCCGCCTTCAGGGTCGGATGTGATTCTGAGAGCAGGGGCACATCGGGTGCGGCGGTTTCAGCCAACGGCGGCGACCGCATCGCTATCACGCGCGAGGGTTTGCTCCAGGTGGACCGGTTGCTGCACGAGTTTTTCAAGCCGGAGCATCGCAACGCGCGTTACGCCTGAAGCGAATCCGCCTCTTTGGCGTCCAACGTCCCATGCCCAATGCCCGCTGTCGCCTGGAGCCGAATCTCTCGAAGCATTCTTGCCGCTGCTCATGGCTCTGTGTCTTCACGGTGGTTTGGGCGCTGACACTGGCGCCCGCCCGCGCCGACTTCTTCGTCTCGCCCATCGGCTCCGACACCAATCCTGGCACCGAAGCGAAGCCTTACGCCACGCTGGAAGCAGCCCGCGATGCCGTGCGCAAACTGAAGTCCGACGGCGGCCTGCCCCGAGGTGGCGTCACCATTTGGCTGCGGGGCGGAGATTACGTCCGCACGAATGCGCTGGAGCTGACGGCCGCTGATTCCGGCACCGCCGCGGCACCGATCGTTTGGCGGGGCTTCAAAACCGAGGCTCCGCGACTGCTCGGCGGACGCGCGCTGGACGGCTTTCAACCCGTCAGCGATCCCGCGATCCTGACGCGGTTGGACGAAAGGGCACGGGGGCAGGTGGTGCAGGTCGATTTGCGCGCGCTGGGGATCCGCGATTTCGGCGAGATGCAGTCGCGCGGGTTCGGTCGCCCGACCACGCCGGCGCATTGCGAACTGTTTTTCGAGGGCAAGCCCATGACGCTCGCCCGCTGGCCGAACGAAGGCGAGTTCGCCCAGATCGCCGGCTTTCCGGACGCGTCCGGTCAGGGCGACGAACACGGCGGGAAGATCGGCAAACTCGAAGACGGCTTCACGTATGCCGGGGATCGGCCACAGCGTTGGAAAGACACGAGCGATCTGTGGGTGCACGGCTATTGGGCCTACGATTGGGCGAACTCGTACGAGCGCGTCACCGCGCTGGACCTCGAGCAGCGCCTCGTCAAGACCGCACCGCCTTACGGGCAGTACGGTTTTCGCAAAGGGCAGCGGTTTTACTTCTTGAACGTCCTGGAGGAGATCGACCAGCCGGGCGAGTGGTTTCTGGATCGCAGAACCGGCGTGCTCTATTTCTGGCCGCCCGTGGCTGCGGACGTCAGTCCGCGGCAGACTTCCGACGCCCCCGCGCGCCGCGCTCTGACGAGCGGAGCCACGCCGGAGGTCCTGCTCTCCCTGCTTGACCAACCGCTGCTCAAGCTGACCGGAGTGTCGCACGTCACGTTCCGCGGATTGGTCCTGGAAGCAACGCGAGGCAATGCGGCGGAAATCTACGGCGGCGCGAGCAACCTCATTGCCGGTTGTGTCATCCGCAACATCGGCGATTACGGCGTGAAGATCGCCGGCGGCACAGGCCACGGCGTCAGCGGCTGCGACCTTTTTGACACCGGCGATGGCGGGGTGGAGATGAGCGGCGGCGACCGCCAGACGCTCACGCCCGGCGGCCACTTCGTCGAGGACTGCCACTTCGCCCGGCAAGGCCGCTGGTCCAAATGCTACGTGCCGGCCATTCACATGCTCGGCGTGGGCCAGCGCGCGTCGCACAACCTCATCCACGACCACCCCCACTGCGCGATCCTTTTTGGTGGCAACGACCACCTGATCGAGTTCAACGAGATCCACCACATTGCGCTGGAAACCGGCGACGTGGGCGCGATCTACACCGGGCGCGACTACACTTACCGGGGCAACCGGATTCGCTTCAACTTCATCCACCACACCGGTGGCGTGGGCATGGGTTCGATGGGTGTTTACATGGACGATTGCGTCAGCGGCACGGAGGTCTTTGGCAACCTGTTCTACAAAGTGCATTGGGCCATGTTCATTGGCGGCGGGCGCGATCACCGGGTCGAGAACAACGTGTTCGTGGATTGCGATCCCGCGGTGCGCATGGACGGGCGCGGTTTGGACCAGTCGCCGGTCTGGTTCAACATGGTGAACGACTATATGCGCAAACGTCTGGCCGACATGCCGGCCGCGCTGTACCGCGAACGCTACCCCGCGATCCGGACGCTCGACGCCAGCTACGGGCCGCCGGGCGGTCCGGCGATCACGGGCGACGCATTCAAAGGCGTGCCGCCGGACGGAAACGTGGTCGCGCGCAACGTCTGCGCCGGCAAGTGGCTGGAAGCGGGCTGGCACGCCACCGAGGCGATGCTCCATCTGGAAAACAATCTCACCAACGCCGCCTCCAGTTTCGTCCGGATGCCGGGCGACGACGCCAAGCCAGGAGACTTTGCGCTCCAGGCCGATTCGCCGGCCTGGAAACTGGGCTTCGCGCGCATCCCGGCCGAGCAAATCGGACTGCGCGACAGCGAATTTCGACGCGACGCCAGCCGTCTGACGAGCAGGAACTGATGACGACTGCGATGCCTTCGCCGATTCCGCCAGTGAAGGCCCCGGTCCCTGCGACCGGGGCCTTTCTTTACCCGCTGGACGATTTCTACGCCCGCGAGCGCCAACCGCTGCCGCGGATCGAGATCATCCCCGGCGATCTCGTCCCGGAGCCATACCGCGGTCTGCTGGTCCACGATCACGACATGACCCCCACGCTGGAGAAATTCCACCGGTGCGACATCCACATCGAGGTCTGGGGCCGGCATCGGCGGGACGACCTTTACTTCCGCGAAGTGGTATTGCGGTTGGATCGGGACCAGCGCGCGGTCGAATTCGGCGCCAACAAGGTGAACCTGGCGCTGTTCCCGGCCACGGTGCGGCGCCTGATTCTGGACGAGTACCTGCCGCTGGGTCATATCCTCAACCAGTGGAAGATCCCGCATCACGGTCACCCGCTGGCCTACCTGCGGATCGAGTCGGACGACCTGATGAACCGCGCGTTTCGTCTGCGCGGCCGACACACGCTCTACGGTCGCCGTAACACGATCTGGGACGCTCAGAACCGGCCGCTTTCCGAGATCGTGGAGATCCTGCCGCCCGCAGTGCCGGCCATGGCCTTACCGGACGGCTCCGAAGTCGCGAGTCGCGACTAAGACTTGGGCTTCATCGCGTTGACGAGCTGAGCCCGAAGCGATTCTTCGCGTTGGACACGTTCCTCGTCTGCGAGTTGAGACGGGGCGAGTCGAACCTGAGGTTTGCCGCGTTCGACCCGGCCGCCGAGCGGGTCTTGGAGTGCCCAGTCGGTGAGCGCGGCGGGTGCCGCGTCCGAAAGAAAAGGGCGAGGGCTAACCCGACGTGCGCCCGCCCGCCCCTTGGGCTCCGCTGCGTCTTGCGCGCCTGAGGGCGCTCCCGACGCCGTTCCGCCCAAATGGCCGGGCCCAGAGGGTTAGCGACCGAGAACGAAGCAACAAAACGCAACCAAAGGTGACCCGGTGAAATGGTGAGTTTCAATTGTCACTGATGGCGAGGAAATAGGGCGAGATGGAAATCAGGCGCAGTTCGCCTCGATCACGATGGTAGGATACACATCCGGCGCCGGGAACCCTATGGCGAGCCGGCGGCGGTCCCGCCGAGGTTCAGGCGGCGCGTTTACAGCAGGCGCTGCTGACGGTCTTCGAGGGCCATGATTTCCGAGAGGCTCTGCACCCGTTGCTGGCGCCGCTCGAGGATGAGCTTTTCCAGGTGGGAATCGTAAGGCACGGGGTAATTGCCATCGTAGCAGGCCATACAAAACGAACTCGCCGGCAACCCGGTCGCCCGCACCATGCCGTCCTTGGACAGGTACGCCAGGGAGTCAGCCTGCAGGTACTTGCAGATCTCGTCCACGCTGTGGGTGGCGGCCATGAGCTTGCTCCGGTCCGGAAAGTCGATGCCGTACACGCACGGGTTCATGTGCGGCGGACAACTGATCCGGACATGCACCTCCTTGGCGCCGGCCAGCTTGAGGTTCGTCACGCGCTGCCGGCTGGTGGTGCCGCGCACGATCGAGTCGTCCACAATGATGACTCGCCGGCCTTTGACCAGGTCCTGGATGAGATTGAGCTTCACCCGCACGTCGAAGTCGCGGATGAGCTGGGTCGGTTGGAGGAAGCTGCGCCCGACATAATGGTTGCGGACGAAGGCCATCTCGAATGGGATGCCCGACTCGAGCGAGTAACCCAGCGCCGCGCAATTGCCGCTGTCCGGCACGGGGATCACCAGGTCCGCGGCCTGCGGATGTTCGCGGGCCAGTTGCCGGCCCATCTCCACCCGGACGCGATACACGTTCCGGTCGGCGATGGTGCTGTCGGGGCGGGCGAAATAGACGTACTCGAAAATGCAGAACGCGCGGCGGGTGGATTCCGGGAACACGCGCACGCTCCGGAGGCCCTGCTCATTGATGATGACCGCCTCGCCGGGCTCCAGATCGCGCACGTGCTCGGCGCGGATCAAGTCGAAGGCGCAGGTCTCGCTGGCCAGCACCCAGGCGTCCCCCAGCCGACCCAGCGACAATGGCCGGAAGCCGAACGGATCGCGCACGCCGATCAACTCGCGTTCGGTGAGGATCGCCAATGAATAGGCGCCTTCCACCCGGCGCAGCGTCTGCTG
Organism: uncultured bacterium; assembly: GCA_963735925.1. Lineage (GTDB taxonomy): Bacteria > Verrucomicrobiota > Verrucomicrobiia > Limisphaerales > J093 > DSVZ01. The sequence continues at coordinate 178,016 of CAVTMT010000010.1, read as the reverse complement.
CAGCACGGTCTCGCTGCCGCCGGGCCCGGTGCGGGCCATGAGGTGGAGGATGATTTCGCTGTCCACCGTGGTCTGAAAAATCGAGCCCTGGCCCTCGAGTTCCTCGCGCAATTGCGCCGCGTTCGTGAGGTTGCCGTTGTGGGCGATGGCGATCTGGCCGCGGGCGCAGTCCACCGTCAATGGCTGCGCGTTTCGGAGATGCGACTGGCCGGTGGTGGAATAGCGCGTGTGCCCCACGGCCATGTGACCGGTCATGTCGTGCAGCATCTGACCGCCGAACACCTGGGAAACCAGTCCCATGCCGCGGTGGGCACGCATCTGCCGACCGTCCGAAGTCACGATCCCGGCGCTTTCCTGGCCGCGGTGCTGGAGGGCGTACAGACCGCAGTACGTCAGCTCGGCGGCATTGGGATGACCGTAGATGCCGAAAACGCCGCAGTAATGCTTGGGATAAACCTGCTCCGCCGAGGCGGCGGCAGACTCGGCGGAGTCGGAAGGCACAGCGCGTCGCACATCTTGATTCCAATGCGCCCCGCCCCGGTCGGCAAGCATCATCTGGCGGGGCGCGCAAAGGGGGCGCTCCGGCACCAGACCGGCGCCGCACATGCGGCGCTGCGGGCGCCCCGCCCCCCTTTGCCCGCGGCTCACTCCGCCGGCGGCAGCGGTTGATTGGCCGCCCAGAGTATCGCGTTGAGCAGCAGCCGGCGAAACGCGGGCTCGGCGAAATCGTCCGGATGCCCGAGCGAGGTGAAGAAGACGCGCGCCTGTTGCGGACCGTACGTATGCGTCCACGCCACCGGCTCGGCCGGCTCGCCGGGAATCGATCCGAAGAGTAACGGCCGGGCATTGGGCTGCAACGGGCCGCAGCGGTAGAGGCTGCCGTGGCCGAGGAACGGCTCCAGCCTCACTCCGGTTAGCAACGGGTTCGCGGCGGCCCCGGACGCCACCGCCAGTTTCGCCGCCGGTCCCGCACCGTAGTGGCCGTGGTAATTGCCGCCGAGTACTTCCGCGTCGAACTCCGGCCACTCCGCCAGCGCGGCCGAGCGTTTAACGCTGTCCGTGGCGCCCAGCGTGAATGCATGGCAGGCCGTGCGGATGCCGACGAGCGGCCGGCCCGCCGCCAGATAGGCGCGCACGGCGTCCAACTCGGCACGCGGCGGCGCGCGCCGGCGCACGCTCAGCACCAGGACATCCGCGTTCCGTAGTGCCTCGACCAGGCCGGGGAAGCGATTCTTCGCGGTGTTGTCCTCCGGGACGATCGTCACGTTCAGGCCGCGCCAGCCCAATTCCTTTTCGGCGAAGGCCGGCAGCGTTTCCCAGGTATGGTATTCGTCCTCGCCGATCATCAGCACCACGGCGGGCCGACGGTCGGCCTCGAAATGGAACGGTTCGCCACCCAGGAAATCCGCGCTTGTGATCGACGGGCACCAGTACTTCTCGATGTGCTCGACGACCAGGTCGGTGCCGGCGAAATGGCTCACGTAAGGCCGGCGCCGCGAGTTGTACATGGTGTCGGTGAGGTCGCGCATCAGCAGGACGTGCTTGCCCAGGCCCACCATCGCGCGGATCGAGAACGGCCGGCCCAGCACGCACATGTTCGCGTGCACCCCCATGACGATGACGTTTTCGATGCCGGCCTGCTCGAGCACGTTGTACACCTCCTCGCCGTTGTCGCTGATGACATCGGCCGGCGCGATTTCGAGGGTGGCGATCTCGCTCCGCCAGGGAGCACCTTGCGGGCACTGAGGCTGGTCGTCGCAGCCGCCGTCCGAATCGTCGATCGGCAGCGGCGGCTCCTGCTCCTGGCGAAGCGACTTCCACTGGTTGATGCCGGTCGGCGCCGCGGCCTTGGGCGCCTGCTGGGCGCGTTTCCGCTGCGGGTACTCCGCGTAAAACTGCATCGTTTCGCTGGGCGCGTGGACGATCAGCACGCCGCGCGTGCGCGCGGCCTGGAGCACCTCGTTCATCCGCGGCGCCATTTCGGCGACGCGCGCGGTTGCGCCGCGGCACCAATGGCGGTCCCACATGTCGCAGATGATGATCGCCGTCCGTTTCGGGTTCCACCGCAGCGTTGTTTCGGCGACCGACCAGGCCGCCTGCGGGTCGGTGGATTTGACCCGGCTCCGGCTGTGGAGCACCAGGTCGGCGGCGGGCGCGGCCAGACCGGGAGCGGCGCCCGGTGCCAGCCAACCGACCAGCCAGCCGGCCAGAATCAAGGACCCTGACCGGCGCCTCGAATCGAGAACGGGATGTGACATGGCGTAATCAATTCTCCCCGCGGCCGGGAAGGCGAGCCCGAATTGTGGCCGATCCGGATTGGCGCATACTGGCGCCCGCGCCCGGAGGGGAGGCGACGACGACGTCGCCGCTTTTCTCGAGCCGGTTGTTGTCGCCGTGGCCAAGGCAGCCTCGCTCCCCCAAGCCGTCCGGTTCGAACCGTCGCCGGCGCTGCCCGACGAATTCGCCGGCGACCGGCTTCACCGGGTGGCCTGCCCCGTAGCGGGCGACGTGTCTTCCAACCGGGTGACCGCGCCGACGGTGCGCAATTCCACCTTCAGGCTGGCGCCGTTTTGCGGGGCACACCCGACCGTTATCCGCGCCGGGCCGGTTTGGACGCGGGCTGCGCCGGGATCCACGGGCACGCGGGCCAACTCCTTCCAGGCCGAATCGCAGATCGCCGCCTCCGATCCGCCCACGTACTTCAAGCTGCCGCCCGGCGGCACGGTCTGATCTCGCAGCGCCACGATCGGTCGGCCGTCGATCTCCACCGTCAGGCCGGCGATGGGTTGCTTGGCGGCGCAGCCCACCGTCCATTGCAGCGGCTGGGCCGCGTCGAGATTCTGGAAGGGAAACCCGGTCGCCGCCGGGTTTTCCGCCGGGTGAACCCATCGCTGGACATGCACTTCCTGCAAGTCCCACCGGTTCGTCCCGACGCTCACGAGATGGAACTCCCGCGCGTTGTCGCGCAGCGCGGCTTGGACCGGAGGCGGGAACGCGCCGGCCATGCGCGCGGTTTCCCAGCGGTTGATCGCCTGCAGGATGGCGGGCGTCGCGCCGAAGCGAATCGCGGCGTCAGCGGAGGCAGGGTCCGCGGCCAGTTGCGCCGTGCTGGCCAGGCTGGCCGCCAGCGCGAAGCCGGCATCGAAGCCGGCCGCGCGGGCCAGCAGCCACTCGGCATCTTCGAGGCTGGTCTCCGGGCGCAGGGCAAACCAACCCAACATGCGTGGCATCAGGTTGCGCTCGAAGTAGAGCTGATTCTTGAAGCGATACAGCGTCTGGCTTTCGCGGAAGCCCGCGTACCACGGCTCGCCCCAGTTCATGCGGGTGTAGATGTGCCAGTTGAAGTGGCCCGGATTGCTGGCGTCGTTGATCACGCAGCCCCGCAGTTCCGGCGTCAGCGCGTCGTACCAGGCCTGGGTAAACAGCGTCCGGCCATACTGGCCCATGCCAGTGGACCAATTGCCTTCCAGGCCGTCGAATGAAAGCTGCCGGGCACCCGTGTCGTTGCACAGGGCGGCAATGCGGCGGGCGACCTCCTGCGAGAGATCGGCGTCCGTCAGAAACACTTTGTAATCGTGATCCATCAACCTGGCCACGGTTTCGCCGCGCGCGTGAGCTGACGGCTTCGTGTCCCACGCCCCGCGGCGGCATTCCAGCAACCGCCAGGGAGCTTCGGCCGACACGGCTGCGTACCGGATCAGTTCTTCACCGATGACGACCGTGTTCATGGCGGTGGCCTTCCGGAAATAGTCCGGCGCCGCGATGGCGATGTCCTTCCCGGTGGCGTCCAGATCGGCCGTCAATTCGCTCGCCCCGATGCGCGCCAGTCGCGGGTCGGGGCGGGGGGTGACGTACGGATCGTTGGGCGTGATGAAATTCGAGAGGGTATGGAACCCGAGGCGGATGCCGGCCTGGCGGGCCTTCTCCGCGCAGGCTCGGAACCCGTCCCAGCCGTGCGGGAAAAGGTCGGGCTTGAGCCGGAAGTGGCCCCAGGTCTCGAACGGTGAGCTGTGGTAAAGGTATTTCAGCCCCGCGCGCCGGGTCATTTCAATCGCGCGGTCGATGGTGCGCTCGCTGAAATCCACGATCAGGTAGGCGCGGTTGGCGGCCGGGGAAACCTTGCCCCAGACGCCGTCCAGCAGCGGATGGGGCAGACCCTCGGCAACCTCGATGGCGCCGATCGTGTCGAGCGCCCGGGCGGCTGGGCAGGCGAAGAGCGCGATTTTGCTGCCGATCACGCCGCCGTCGGGGAAGGCGGGCGCGAGGTACCGGTCGTGGCCCCAGTTGGCGATGACCCGGTCGTGGTCGCGATTGCGGCAATAGGCCTGCAGGACGCTGCCGAATTCCGTGCGGCGGGCGGTGTCTCCCCGGAACAGTTGGTCCTGCTTCAGTTCCGGCGGTAAATCCGGATAGTCGCCGTGATCCTCCGCGGTGTAGTCGGCCTCGATGTCATTTTCGCGGGTGGGATAACCACCGAGGGTCTTGGCGTTCAGCGCTTGGAGACCGATGGCGAATCCGCGGTCGCGCACCACGCCAACGGTCTCCCCAATGGTGGCGCCAAGGGTCGTCGGATAAGGCCCCCAGAGGACGAGTTCGACGCGATTCGTCGGCCGGACGTCCGCCACCGCGAAGACGACGTGGGTCGGTCTGGCCTCGGCGGTCACGACGGCGACGGCGTTCGCTCCAGGGTACTGAAGCGTCAACCGATGGGACGGCGCATCCCAGGTGGCGCCTTCGGGCGCGTACCATTGACCGGCGATGCGCAGGCTGAGCAAGGGCGCGGGCTGACCGGGGGCCAGGTAATCGCGGGTGTCGTCGGTCCGCGAGATAGCGCCGAGCGATCCCCGGGCATCGAGCTCGAAGACCGCCGTCTGCGTCCGCAGAGTTACCAGCGGCGCTCCGGTTGCCGACGGGAGCAGAGACAGCAGGACCAGAATCACGCAGCGCCAGTGCCGCGCCACCCCCGGCAGCCCGTCGCCGGGCAGTTCCCTGCCCGCGCCTGCGAGCGTTCCGTCGCCCGGTCGATCCGCGAGGAAACCCGTCAAGCGGGTGAGGGGCCCGCCCGCCGTCGCGGTGGCCAGCGCGGTGCCGAAAAGGTCAACGAGGTTCATGGCTCAAAAGCTGACGCCCAGTCCGAGCACGATCATTGGCCGCCTGGCGTCCGGATTGAAGACGTAAGTTGTGAAATCGACTTGCTTGTAGGAGAAGCCCACCAGGAAGCCGCGCTGGATGTCGAAGTCCGTTGCGTAGAGCTTCGTCCGCTGCACCACCGCGCCGAAGCGGAACCATTCCACGGGCGCCAGGCTCAGTTCGGACCAGGTGTAGAAGAAACTGTCGGATGAACGGCGCGTATCGAAGACATATTCCCCTTCGCTGGAGAGTTCGAGCAACCACCAGCCCAGCGAACCTTTGTAGCCCGGCGCAAGGCCGGTCGTGTTACCGAACACCCCGCCGAGCATCGGCGTGAACTCCAGCGACAGCTTCTCGCCGAGGCTGAAGTTATAGCCGATCCAGGCCGAGCCGGTATCCAGGTCCTCGTAATTGTAACGCGCCTCCAGGTGAAGCCAGTGGCGGTCGGCCGCAAAGGTGGGCTGCACGTACTCGCGGCTGTCGGGCACGAAGTAGGTGTAGGCGGAGGCCGCGAAGGCCCAGGGGCGTCCTGCTTCGGTTTCTACCGCCGCTGGCGCGGACTGGGTGGCGGCCGGCGCGTTGGTCGCAGGGGTCTGGCCCCAGGCGCAGCCGGCGCCCAGGACGCCGGCTGAGAATGCTGCCTTCGCGGCGTGAATTCGGTGTTCCTTCATCATCTTCAGACCGATCCAACCCGGGCCCGCGCGGCCGACGCGGGCAGGAATGGCGGTTTGACGTCGCCTGTCTTCATCCTCCCAGCGCCATCGTGATCGCCACCAGCACGCTCCCGAGCACGACCATCGCGAGGCCGGTCAGCCACGGGCGGTATCCCGTGACGCGCCCAAAGGCATGGCCGGCCAGGAACAACAGGACCACGGCGATGATGTTCGAGACGCGCATGGCCCGCCCCACGTCGGTCATGAAGAGGAACGGGATGGTCACCGGGAACGTGGTCAGGAAAACCCACAAAAAGACCGCGAGTGCCCCCCGCCACTCGTCCCGGCCGAGTTGGGGGCGGGCGGGCGGCTCGGGCGCTTGCAGCAGCTTCCGGCGCAGGGACTCGTATTCCGTGGGGCCGAGCGGGGCGGCCACCAGCGGCGGCAGCGCGTCGGCAATCGCGCGGTGCGCCGTCTCCGGGGCCGCGGCGTGGCGCAAGGCCCGCAGGGCGCGGAGGCCGAGGCCCTGTTCGCTCAGGCAGGCCATCAGATAGAAGATGGCGTCGATGATGCCCCAGGCCAGGTTGCATCCCAGCGCACCCATGAGCATCGTCCGTACATCCTCGCGCCCGGCTTCCGCCACACTGAGCGAGCCGGTGAAGGTGAGGACCATGATCAGGCCAAAGAGCACTTCCGCGATGCGGTCGTTCGGTTCGAGTGCGCGTCTGGAGGATCGGCTGGATGCGTCAGACACAGGCGTCATGAGTTTGATTGCCGGCTGCGTTCGGCTGGCTGGCGGCTGCAATGCACCCGGGGCGGCAACGGGTAAAGCGTCATGGCAAAGATCAGGTAAACCATCTCGGCCCCCGCCTCCACGAACGGCACGACGATGAAACCCACGAAGGCCGGCGACATGCCGAAGGCCACCGCCGCGCTCTGCACCGACCCGACGAAGACTTGAGTTTCGCCACGGCGAATACCACCGGCACGAAGACCAGCAGCCAGAGCGGCGGATTGTGACCGATTTCTCGGAGCAGTCGTTTCATGGTTATCTTTCGCTTTGAGCCGCGCCCGCACCGCGGCCGGCGGTCACCTGGAAACACTCCGCACGGAGGCCGGTTTGAGGTTCCACACCTGCGCGCAGTAGTCCCGGATGGATCGGTCGGAGGAAAACTTGCCCATGCGGGCCGCGTTCAGGATGGATTGGCGTGTCCAGGCCTGCGGATCGCGCCAGAGGGCGCTGACCCTCTCCTGGCATTCGACGTAGGACTGATAATCTGCGAGCACGAGGAACGGATCGTGGGCGAGCAGGTGGTCCACGAGCGGACGGAAGAGACTCGCGTCGCCCTCTGCCAGCGCGCCGCCGGCGATGAAGTCGAGCACGTCCCGCAAACCGGCGTTCTGTTCGTAGCCATCGCGCGGCCGGTAGCCGCCGGCCTGCAACGCGTCCACCTGCTCCGCCGTGAGACCGAACAGGAAGAAGTTCTCCGCCCCGACCTCCTCGCGGATTTCGACGTTCGCCCCGTCGAGGGTCCCGATGGTGAGCGCGCCGTTCATGGCGAATTTCATATTGCCCGTGCCCGAGGCCTCCTTGCCGGCGGTGGAAATCTGCTCGCTCAGGTCGGCGGCGGGAAAGATGTGCTGGGCGTTCTTCACGTTGTAGTCCGGGAAGAACACGACCTTGAGCCGGTCGCGCACGGCGGGGTCGTGGTTGACCACGGCGGCCACCGCGTTGATGAGCTTGATGATGAGCTTGGCCATGGCGTAGCCGGGCGCCGCCTTGGCGCCGAAGACGAACGTGCGCGGGGGCACGTCGGCCTGCGGTTCGCGGAGCAGCCGCCGATACAGCGTGAGGATGTGCAGCACGTTCAGGTGTTGCCGCTTGTATTCGTGCAGCCGTTTGGTCTGGATGTCGAAGAGCGAGTCCGGGCTCACCGTGATGCCGGTGCGCTGTTCGATGAGGACGGCGAGGGCGCGCTTGGCCGTGAGCTTGGCGGCGCGCCACTCCTTTTGAAAGGCCGCGTCCTCCGCCAGCGGCTCCAGTCTGCGGAGCTGATCCAGGTCGCGCAGCCAGCCGTCGCCGAGGCGCCGGGTGATGAGTCTGGCCAGCGGTGGATTGCTGACGGCCACGAAGCGGCGCGGCGTGACGCCATTGGTGACGTTGAGAAACTTCCCGGGCCACAACGCCGCGAAGTCGTGCATGACGGTCCGGACCAGGAGCTCGGAATGCAGTCGCGCGACGCCGTTGACGTGGTGACTGCCCACCGTGGCCAGGTTGGCCATGCGCACGTAGCGTCCGCCGCTTTCGTCGATCAGCGACATCCGCGCCACGCGGGCATCATCCCCCGGGAATGTCGCCCGCACCTCGTCGAGAAAGCGCCGGTTGATTTCGTAGATGATCTCGAGGTGCCGCGGCAACAGGTCGCGGAACAGACCGACCGGCCATTTCTCGAGCGCTTCGGGCAGGAGCGTGTGGTTGGTGTAGGCAAACGTGTTTTGCGTGACCCGCCAGGCGGTGTCCCAGTCCATCGCGTGCTCGTCCACCAGCAGACGCATCAGTTCGGCCACGGCAATGGCCGGGTGCGTGTCGTTGAGTTGCACGGCCCACTTCTCGTGGAAGGTGGCGAGCGGTCGCTGGAGCAGCAGGTGAACGCGGATCATGTCCTGCAACGAGCAGCTCACGAAGAAGAACTGCTGTTGCAGGCGGAGGGTCTTGCCCGGGAGCAGTTCGTCATTCGGATAGAGCACCTTGGTGATGTTCTCGGACTGCAGCTTGTCCTCGACCGCCCGGTAATAGTCCCCCTGGTTGAAGGCGGCGAAGTCGAACGATTCGACGGCCTCGGCCTTCCAGAGCCGGAGCGGGTTGCAGGTGTCCACCCGATAGCCCAGGATCGGCGTGTCGTAGGCCACCCCCTTGACGACGCTGTTCGGGATCCAACGGACGCGGTAGCGGCCCGCCTCGTCGGTCCACGCCTCGGAGCGTCCCCCGAACTTCACGTCATAGGCGACTTCGGGCCGGACGATTTCCCACGGGTTGCCGAAGCGCAGCCATTTGTCGGTGGTTTCCACCTGCCAGCCGTCCTGGATCGTCTGATCGAAGATGCCAAATTCGTAGCGGATGCCGTAGCCGACGGCGGGCGCTTCGACGGAGGCGAGCGAATCCAGGTAACACGACGCCAGCCGCCCCAGCCCGCCATTGCCCAGGCCCGGCTCCTCCTCCTGCTCCAACAACTCGTCGAGATTCAACCCGAGTTCCGACATCGCCTGCCGGGTCTCCTCCATGATGCCCAGGCTCAGCAGGTTGTTCGCCAGATGTGGGCCCGGCAGAAACTCCGCGGAGAGGTACGCCACCACGCGGGCATCCTGCTGGCCGTAGGCCTCCAGCGTCCGCACCCCGCGCCGCAGCACCCGGTCACGGATGCTCAACGCCAGCGCCGTGTAAGCGTCGTTGCGGGTCGCGACGGTGGGCACCCGGCCCAGGCCGGAGAGCAGGTTATCAAGGAACGATTGCTTGAGGTCGGCGACGCTCAGTCCGCAGCGCGGGCCGGTGGCGGAAGCGAGGGCGGAGGACTGGGACAGCGGGTTCTTTTTGGCGGGAGGCATAGGGCGGTTCGTTTTGGATGGCTCGGAGCACCCGGATGGGGCTCGAGCCGCGGTTCCCCAGGCTGTCAGCTTCCTTGAGCCTGCGCCTCGGCCTGCAGCCAGAATTCCGTATCGCGGCCCTCGGGGCACCCGGCCTGCTCCCAGAGAAGATAGGCGCGGCGCGAGATGTCCTGGAGGGGGTCCGCGCAGGCGGCGCGCACCGCGGAGAGTTGTCCCGCCGAGCCGAGCAACTGGTTGCGGCTGGCGATGAACTTGGCGTATTCCTCGATGAAGATCTTGCCCGGCGGGCGGAAGTCGAACTCGGCCGGCTTGTCGCGGAAGAACTCGCGGTGCACGCGCGTCCAGACGAGGCGGCCGTCGGTGTCGATGTTCACCTTGGTCACGCCGAGCTTGGCGGCCGGCAGATACTCGTTGGGGTCCACGCCCATCGACCCGGCGATCTTGCCGCCGGCGGCATTGATGCGGTCGACCTCCTCCTTGGGCACGCTCGAACTGCCGTGCATGACCAGCGGGAAGCCGGGCAGCCGGGCTTTGATCTTCTCGAGCACATCGAAGTGGAGGGATTGTTTGCCCTTGAACTTGAAGGCGCCGTGGCTGGTGCCGATGGCGCAGGCGAGCGAATCGCAGCCGGTTTGTTTGACGAAGCGCTCGGCCTCGGCGGGATCGGTCAGGCAGGCGTTGCCTTCCTCGACCTTGATGTCCTCCTCGACGCCGCCGAGCATGCCCAGTTCGGCCTCGACGCTGATTCCCTTGGCGTGCGCGCGATCCACGACGCGCTTGGTGATCGCGACGTTCTCGTCGAACGGCTCGTGCGAGGCGTCGATCATCACCGAGCTGTAAAAGCCGGAGTCAATGCAGTCGTAGCAGGTCTCTTCGTCACCGTGATCCAGATGCACCGCGAAGATGGCGTCCGGGAAGATCTCGCTCGGCGGAGCGGATGATGGCTTCGAGCATGCGCTTGTCGGTGTACTTCCGCGCGCCTTTCGAGATCTGGATGATGAAGGGCGCCTGGCTGGCCAGGCAGCCCTTGAACAGACCCATGGTCTGCTCGGCGTTGTTGATGTTGTAGGCTCCGATCGCAAACTTTCCGTAGGCGACCTTGAACAGTTGGGCAGTGGTAACGATCATGGTTCTTTGGGTTTGTGGTTTCCGGTATAGAAGGTTTTCAATGGCAGAGGAAGGGCATCGGCATCAGCTTACGCGGGCATAGAGAGCCACGACCGAACGGGCCTCGGCCCGATAAGTCGGTCCTTGAACCGGCGGAGCCTCCTCCCAGGGGACAATGTCGTTGGGCGTCTCGCGGGCGGTGTCGATCCACCGCCGCCACGGATTGCCATCGCCCGATCCGGGCGGTGGCAATTCGAAGTCCAGCGGCTCCCAGTAGGCATTGAGGATCAGGTGGAACCGGAGCTGGTCCTGGCGGATTTCCGCGGTGAACGCCAGGCTGTGCGAGTGGTCGCTCCAATCCGGCTGGTTCAGGCGAACGCCGTGCCAGGCCTTGTTCGCTTCGCGGATGAGGCGGTTCAGGCTCGTCCGTTGACGCTCGTGCTCCGTGCCGCGCAACAGCCGCCGGGCGGCGAGGAGCTTCAAAAAGCGACGCACCCCGGCGTGCGGCTTGAGCCGCGTCCAGTCGAACCAACTGGTCTCGTTGTCCTGGCAATAGGCGTTGTTGTTGCCGCCCTGGGTGTGCCGGACTTCGTCCCCCATCAGGATCATCGGCACGCCGAGCGAGAGCAGCGTGACGGTGAGGAAATTCTTCACCTGGCGGTTGCGGAGCGCCTCCACGATGGGATCGTCCGTCGGGCCTTCGACGCCGCAATTCCAGCTCCGGTTGTCGTTGGCGCCATCGCGGTTTTCCTCGCCGTTCGCCTCGTTGTGCTTGGCATTGTAAGAGACAAGGTCGTTGAGCGTGAACCCATCGTGGCAGGTCACGAAGTTGATGCTTTGCTCCGCCTCGCGCTCCTTGTGGCCATAGACCTCGGGGCTGCCGATGAACCGGTCGGCGAAACGCTTGACCGAACCTTCAGCCCCGCGGAAGAAGTCGCGGGCGTCGTCCCGGAAACGCCCGTTCCACTCCCGCCAACTGTCGCCGACAAAGCTACCCACCTGGTAAAGGCCGGCCGCGTCCCACGCCTCGGCGATCAACTTCGTGCCCGCCAGCACAGGGTCCGACTCCACATCCCAGAGGACCGGCGGGTTCGGCAGCACGTGGCCCTGGGCGTCGCGGGCCAGGATGGAGGCCAGATCGAATCGGAAGCCATCCACATGCATCTCGCTGACCCAGTAGCGGAGGCTGTCCAGGATCAGGCGGCGGACGATGGGGTTGTTCGCGTTGAGGGTGTTGCCGGTGCCGGTGTAGTTCGAGTAGCCGGCGCGATCCGGTTCGAGGATGTAATAGAGGTCGTTCGCCAGGCCGCGATAGCAGAGCGTCGGTCCGTTCGCGTTGCCCTCGGCGGTGTGATTGTAAACCACATCGAGAAGGACTTCGATGCCGGCCCGGTGCAGCGCCTTCACCAGGTCGCGAAACTCATCGAGCGGTCCCAGCGGACCCGGGCGAGCGCTGTAAGCCGCGTGGGGCGCGAAGAAGCAGATCGGCGCGTAACCCCAGTAGTTGACGCGGCCCGGCGGACAATCCTGGGCGTCGAACTGGAACACCGGCAGCAGTTCGACCGCCGTGATGCCGAGGTCCTGGAGGTAGGGGATTTTCTCGATCAAGCCCGCATACGTGCCGCGTTTCGCCGGGGCGACGCCGGAGCTGTGATGGCGGGTGAAGCCCGCCACGTGCAGCTCGTAGATGATCGTGCGGGAGGCCGGGTGGCGCAGCGGTTGGTCCCCTTCCCAGTCATAAACGGACGCATCGGTCACCACGCTCTTCATGGCGGTGGCGGCATTGTCGCCGGGCTGAGCGGCGGCCTGGCGATCGTACCGGGGCGGCACGACCACGCCATGACCGTACGGATCCAGCAGCACCTTGCCGGGGTCGAACCGCATCCCGCGCCCCGGGTCGGATGGCCCATGCACCCGATAGCCATAAAGCTGCCCCGCCTTCACCCCCGGCACGGCCACGTGCCAGTAGTGGTAGGTCCGGTGGACGTGCGGGTCCAATGCGAGGGTGCGGCTCGGCCGGGCGTCGTCCGCCCGGTCGAAGAACAGCAGTTCCACGCGGGTGGCGGAGCGGGAGAACAGGCTGAAGTTCGCGCCCCCGCCGCCGAGGGTGGCACCGAGGGGATGACTGCTGCCGGGGTTGGAATCGCGTTTCATGACGGGGTCAGGGATGGCTGGCCGCTCGCTCGCGGCCGATCCGCGGGAATTCGAGGCGGGGGGCACGGGGCGCGCCCGAACAACCCGGTCAGCCGCCGGAGGGTCTTTGCCGTCGCGGCCGATGGGGCGGACTCCATCCGCCAGTTCCAGTTGCCGTGCGCGGTGCCGGGCACGTTCATGCGCGCGCGGCGGTCCAGGCCCAGGACATCCTGCAGCGGGCAGATCACCAACCGGGCGGGAGAGGCGAACAGCGTGCGAAGGCTGTCCCAATGAATGGTGGCGGGCTGGCCGCCGGTGTAGGCCTGCACCCGGCCACGCTCCGCCGGCGCCAATTCCCCAAACCATCCCGCGAGGGTGTCGTTGTCGTGGTTGCCCGTGTAGGCGGCGCACAGCGGCGGGTAATTGTGGGGCAGATGATCGGCGGAATCCGCTTCGTGGCCAAAACCAAACTGGAAGATGCGCATCGGCGCGAGCCCGAACGAGTCGCGCAACTGGAGGTCGGCGGGGGTTACGTGACCCAAATCCTCCGCAATCATCGGGCGCGCGCCCAACCGGCGTTGCACGGCGGCAAAGAGTCCCGGCCCGGGAGATTTCACCCAGCGCCCTTGCCGCGGGCTCGAGGCGCCTGCCGGGATGGACCAGGTGCGGGTGAAGCCGAGGAAATGGTCGATGCGCACGGCGTCGAACAGTTCGAAGGCGCGGGCGAACCGCCGCCCCCACCAGGCGAAGCCGGTCCGCTCATGCGCCGCCCAGCGGTACTGCGGGTGGCCCCAATGCTGGCCGTTCCGGTTGAACCGGTCCGGCGGATAACCGGACACCTGGCGTGGCCGCCCGTGACCATCGAGGCGGAACAGTCCCTGATGACACCACACGTCGGCGCTGTCGTGCGCGACGAAGATCGGCAGGTCGCCGATCAGTCCGATGCCGCAACGCCGGGCGTGTTCGCGCAGCGCCCGCCACTGCCCGTCGAACGCGAACTGCACGAAACGCTGCGCGGCCACCTCGTCCGCCAACCGGTCGGTCGCGGCGCGCAAGGCCGACGGCCGGCGGGCCCGCACCCCCTGCTCCCAATCGGTCCACGGTTTGCCGCCGGCATCGCGGCGCAAGGCCGCGAACAAGGCGAAGTCCTCCAGCCAGTCGGCGTTCGCATCGCAGAAGTCCCGGAAATCGCGCCGCCGTTCGCCGCGCCGGAGCCGAAAGCGGGCGCAGGCCTGCCGCAACCGCGCCTCGCGAAAGCGGAGCGTCGCGGCCAAGTTCACCCGCCGGGCGGAGAGTCCGGGCGCGGCCTTGAGTTCAGGCGGCGCCAGCAGGCCTTCACGCGCCAGGGCGGTAAGCGACACGAGCCACGGACTGCCGGCAAAAGCCGACGCCGAGTCATAGGGGGAGAAGCCGGGTGCGCGCCCGGGCGGCCCGACCGGGAGCATCTGCCACCAGCTCTGCCCCGCCCGTCCCAGGAACTCGAGGAAGCGATGCGCCTCTGGGCCCAAGTCGCCACAACCGTGCGGACCGGGGAGCGAAGTCAGGTGCAGCAGAATGCCGCTGCTGCGCCGGGCAAAGCTGGGACAACCCGCTGGCGGTTGGTCACGCATGACTCAGGGCGCGGTGATCCGTGCGGTGGAGGGCCGGCATAGGCCCGCGGCCTGCCCGGACGCCGCGCAGCGCGAAGGATCCGGTTGGGTGTCGAGGACGGCGGGCGCGATCATGGGTCGGGTGAGTTACTCGAATCGTTCCGGCTGGCCGGTCGCGGCCAGGACCGCACTCCAGGCAAGGCCGTCCGGGTCCAGGCGCTTCCTCCGACTGGCGAGGAGTTCGATGGGCACGTGAATGAACTTGTCGTGCAAGTAGCCGATCACGAGGCCGGTCTTGCCGGCCATGGCGGCATGGGCCGCGTGGCGCGCGAACAGGTCGCACAGGATCGAGTCCTCGGCGTTGGCCGGGCTGCTGCGGACGATGTAGCTCGGATCGATATAGCGCATGACGATCGGGACCTTCGCGGCCCTGAAATACGCCGCGATGCGCTCGCGCAGAAACGGCCCGATGTCCTGGAGCTTCACGTTGCCGGAGGCGTCGCGTTCCTCGCCGCCCGCCGCCAGCAGGTCCTGTCCGGCCCCTTCGGCCACGACGACGACCGCGTGGGCCCGCTTGAGCACGCGTTGCTTGAGCGCGTTAAGAAACCCGCGGTCCCCCTCGAGTTGGAAGGGCACTTCCGGGACGAGGGTGAAGTTCACGTCCTGGCTGGCCACGGTGGCCCCCCCGGCGATGAAGCCGGCGTGCCGGCCCATCAGCTTCACCAGCGCGATGCCGTTGTGGACGCTGCGGGCCTCGGTGTGGGCGCGATCGAGCACCTTCGCGGCCTCCTGCACCGCGGTGAGGTAGCCGAAGGTGCGCGCCACGAAGGCCACGTCGTTATCGACCGTCTTGGGGATGCCCACCACGGACAGCGCGTAGCCGCGTCGCTTCGCTTCCTGGAAGAGTTCGTTCCCGCCGCGTTGGGTGCCGTCGCCGCCGATGGTGAAGAGGATGTTCACCTCGCGCCGGATGAGGTTGTCCACCGCGAGGCCAACGTCCACGGGACCGCGCGAGGTGCCCAGCACCGTGCCGCCTTCCTTGTGGATGTCGTCCACGAATTCGGGCGTCAGCACGATCGGGTCGGCGCCGCGCGCCGGATCGAGGCCCTGGTAGCCGCCGCGAAAACCGAGGACCTCCTTCACTCCGTAAGCGTGATGCAGTTGGAGGAAGAGCGACCGGATGACGTCGTTCAAACCCGGGCACAGTCCGCCGCAGGTCACAATGCCCGCACGCGTCCGTGGGGGATCGAAGAAGAGTTTCGCGCGCGGGCCGGCCAGTTCAAAGAGAGTTTCCTCCCCGCCCGGCGGGGTTTGCAGGTCGCGGATGATTTCCTCGGGCACGCGGCGGCTATCGCTGACCGGACGGCGGATCGGCGAGGGGAATCGTGGCTCGCCGAGAATCGTGATATTCATGGTTGGGTTAGGCACAGAGTGGCCTCACTTCGCCCGTCCTGGGCAGCGGGGAGGGAGGCCGGCACGGCGGCTGAATCGGCTCCGATGGTTTCCTGGTCGTCCAGGGCGTGTCGGTTGACTCGCGTAGGGCGAAGCGGTGGAAGGTCCATGGCGCGGGCATGCTAGAAGAGATTGAGCAGGCGATCGGCCAGATGGTCATTCCAGCCGACCGACACCGGCTCCTTCAGCTCGTAGGATTTCTCGAAATCGGTCGCGAACAGTTCGTGTTTGAACCGGGCGGCGAAGGCGGCATCCGAGGTGGCGAGGTCCGCCTCCTGGTTTAGGCGCAGACTAAGCGTGTTGAAATTCGCCGAGCCGAAACAAACCCAGCCGTCGGCGAGAATGGCCTTCACGTGCGTCATGCCGGGATAGAAATAGACGCGCACGCCGTGTTGCAGCAGATAGTTGGCGGTCACCAGGTTGCCACGCCGGCCGCTGCTGAAGTCGTTTTCCGCCGGCAGCACGACCCGCACATCCACGCCGCGCAACCGCGCCTTGACCAGCGCCACGACCACGGACTTGTCGTAGAGGTAAGGGTTCTCCAGGAAGACCTGGGCCTGGGCGCGCCGGATGCCTTCCAACTCGGCGTGACGGATCTGGCGGCGCCCGGTCTTCGTGTAAAGGCGCCGGAGATCGAGGTAATCGCTCCGGTTCGTCACGCCCACCTCGGGGCCCCGGCCACAGACGGCGCGGTCGGCGTAGGCGAGGTCGCCCAGCGCGCCGGCGTGGGCCCAGTGCTTCTCGAATTCCCGCTGGAGCGAGGCGACGACCGGTCCTTCGACCTCGACCATCAGATCGTGCCACTCGTGGCGGTACTCGCGGCCCAGATTCATCCCGCCCAGGTAGGCATAGCGGTCGTCAATCAGAAAGACCTTCGAGTGATCGGAGGTGAGAAACGGATTCAGGAACGGCCGCACCCGCACCCGCGAGCCGGCTCGCAGATGGCTGCCGATGGACTTCGGCGGCGCGAATCCCGCCGGCATGGGCGTGGCGGGCGGCGCCTTGGCGGCCGTGCGCGAACTGGTGTGGTCGAAGATCACGCGCACCGCCACGTGATTCGTGGATCGCTGCTTCAGGAGATCGGCGATCCGGACGGCCACGTCATCACTGTCAAAAATACAGACCTGAAGGTCGATGCCCTGGGTGGCTTCGGCGAGCCGGTTCTCGAACGCCGGGAAGAACCGTTCGCCGTTGATCAGCAGCCGCAAGGAGCCGCGTTCGGGAACGGTGCCGGTGTGCGCATCCAGCCAGCGTTCCCAGGCAACGAGGTCCATGCCGGGGGCATTTGTCACCAGCGGGACGACTTCCCCCCGCGAGCGGAGGCGAGGGTGGAACAGGCTGGCCGGCCACTGGATTCCCAGGTTGAGCAGCCGTCCCGCCGAGGACACGGGATTCTTCAGGATCGCCCAGGCGTTATCGACCATGACGAACGAAGCCAGGTCGGACACTCTGGCGCCCACTCGAACACCGCCTCCGGGATCGTCGCCCGCGCGGGGCGCGAACAGCGTCACCGCGCGGCGCTCGGCCAGATCGAGCAAGAACAGGCGCGGCCGCGGCTCGTTCGGGGGCGGAGCCAGCACGAAGGCGGACGCCTGCGGATAAGCGGCGTGGAGGTTGGTTTCCACGGCGCCGGCCAGCGCAGCCGAAGCCTCGGTCCGGCTGAGGCGCCGGTCGATGATGATCCCAGCCGGCGCGACGGCGAAAGGGACCGCTTTGAGTTCGCCCCCGGTGTCGCGGAAAACCACGGCGTCACCCAGCGCATGCTGGACATAGAGGCCGTGCCCGGCTTGAGCGGGAACCAACGGTTCAAAGGCGGACCGGGCCAGGCGCTGCCACTCGCCGAACGGCAGCACTTTCGGCTCGCGCCACCGGTCCTGCGGTCGGGGCAGGGCCGGGGGGGAATGATCGAACTTGAGCTCCGCCAGGTGAGAGCTGAAGCCTTGCACCTGAAGCCGGCTGCGATCCCAATCCGCGTGAAACATCAGGCGTTGCTCCGCGTTGGTGAAGTACAGACGCACCTGGTCGCCCCGGACGAAGGCCCGGGGAACGAGGTCATCCTGCCGCAAGGCGGCCTGCAACTGCCCGACGGTCTCCACCTTGCCGCCGGCGAAAGCTGGGGGGCACGGCCCAGCCAGCGCCAAGGCCAGCAGCACGACGAGGCGGTCTCGACCGCCCGCGCACCGGCGCGACGGCCTGCCCTCGCGGGGAGCTGACACAGGCCGCCGCGTGGCTGGGAGGTTGGGCTTCAACGGCGCCATGCGGCTCGATCTGCCGCGCGTTGCGGAGGATTCCGGCGGGCGGTGGTTCCGGCACCGGCGGCAACCCGAGGCAGTCCAAGTGGGCGGTTGGTGTTGGCCGTTTTCAGGGTTTCCCTTCCGGCTTCGCTGGGTTCGCGGGCACGAGCGGGACGGCGCTCGCCAGTTGCAGACGGAGGGCGAGGTCGAGACGGTTCTCCAGTTGGGCGAACCGCAGCACCTTGGACTTGGGCAGCACCTTGGCCATCTGCTTCAGGTGTTTGGCGCGCACGTTGACCCAGTCCTTCTCCAGCGCCAGGTAGTCCTTGAGCAACTTCTCGGCGCGGTCCTCGGCGACATTCGGATAGACGTCGGAGTATTCGAGCACCAGTTTGACAAGGCTGTCGCCCACCTTGTCCATCTCGACGCGGTAAGCGCGGTAGAGCGGCCAGAAGGTCTGGCTTTCGGCGTCGGTGAGTTGCAGGCCTTCAGCAATGACCGCCTTGCGATCGGCCTTGAGATCGCCGCGGAGGACTTCGATTTCGTCGGTCACGGTCTGGGCCGTCGCGCGTGGGACCGGCAGCGCCAGCAGACTGGCGGCGACGGCGCAGAGCAGGACGGTGCGGGTGAAGCGGGTTGTATTCATAAAGAAATGTTCAATGCGAGTCGTTCGCTTCGAGTGAGGAGCGGGTTCGTTTCAGCGGGCGACGCTGACGTTGACCGGTTGTTGCAGTTGAAACTCCAGCAGCGCGCCCGGGGGGATCGTGACGGCCTGGCCCTTCTTCACGCCGGAAGCCACGGCGCCGATGGCGGCGCCCTTGGCCGCCCCGTCGCCGCCGTCCGCGATCGCCCCGATGGCGGCGCCCGCCGCCGCGCCTTTCGCGGTCTTGCCCACGGATTTGGCCCCCGCCTGGGCGTAAGGGCCGGTCACGATTGGAACGAGCGCCCCGCCCACGGCCAGCTCGGCCAGCCGGAGGTCGAGCGAGCTCTGACCCACGAGGCGCCCCGCCTTCTGGGCCGCTTGGACCCGACCGTAAACCTTGGTGCCGGCCTTGGCCACCATCACGCCACCGGCCACGAGGTCCGTCTCCAGCGTGGCGGTGAACCGTTTGCCCTTGGGGTCGTTGGAGGATGCGCCGTCCACCATCCGCACGAGCAAGGTGGTGCCGGCGGGAACGGACAGGGCACTGGGCGCGGCAGCCGCAGCCGGAGCAGCAGTCGGAGCAGCAGTCGGGGCGGCAGCCGGGGCGGCAACCGGCGTGGCGGCGGGGATTCCGCTCCCGGTGAAGGTCAGGGCCGTGGCCTGGGCGGTTTCGATGACCTGGGTTCCGCCGCTCGTTTCGAAGCGGATCGTGCCCGCCGTTCCGCCGAGGTATTTTCCGGTGAGGACCTGGCCATTCTTGAGTTCGAGCACGTCGGCGGAGGCCGTCGTCCAGCCGAGGAGGCTGGCGGTAAGACAGAGGGTGAGGATGGATTTCATAATGGTGTTCTGTGGATGCGGTCGGTTATCCGGTGTGATTTGTCTGAAGGGTCGCTGGGCTATTCTACCGCCATCCAGCGACGAAAAGTCTTCGTAAGGGTGCCATCCCGGGTGGCTTGGGCGAGGAACTCGTTCGCGGCCGTCACCAGGTTGTCGTTGCCCCGGCGGATGCCCCAGGCAAGGAGTTCCTCGCTCAGGACGAACGGAACCGCGGTCAATCCCTCCGCGGCGTGGGTGCCCGCCAAATACCACACGAGCGTGGAATCGGCGATGAAAACGTCCACGCTGCCCTTGATCAGCGCCCGGGCGGCGGCCGCCCCGTTCGCATAGGTCTTGCGGTTGGCCTTGGGGAAATCCCGCTGCACCAGAAAGTCGCCGGTGGTGGCCTTGAGGACCGCGACCTTGGTCCCCGGTGGAACCATCAGGCCCAAGGAATGCTTGTTAAGGTCTGCGCGGCGTGCCAGCGCCATCTGCCCCACCTTGAGGTAGGGTCGGGTAAAGGTCATGACCGCCTGGCGCGCCGGCGTCACGGACATCGAGGACATGATGATGTCGGTCCTGCCGGCGACGAGTGCCTCGGTCTGGTCTTTCCAGTCCAACTCCACAAAGACCACCTTGCGCCCGAGCTTCTCGCCCAGCGCCCGCGTCAGGTCCACTTCCACGCCGACGAGTTCCTCGCCCTGTTTGAAAACCATCGGCGGAAAGACCGGCGACACCCCCACGCGCAAGGGCGCGAGCTCGTCAGTCTTGGTTTCCGCGGCAATCGCGGTGCCGACAAGGAACCCGGCGGTAAGCGTCAAAGCCAGCGTGAGGAGTCGTTTCATGAAGCCACTCTTTGGGTGAGATTGAATATGGACGGCAGGTGGAAGTCGGGAGTGATCGGTGATCGGTGATCGGTGATCGGTGATCGGTGATCGGTGATCGGTGATCGGTGATCGGTGATCCGGGGTTCGGGATCGGTCAGGGATGATTCGTGGCTAGGAGTGCGTTCACTCCGGGGAAATGCTCCAAGTCTTGTCCGGGTCGTAAGCCTTGAGGCCCGCCGCCGCTCTGGCCGTCTTGGGGCCCAGATCCTTTTGATAAACGCGGCCCTGCTGGTTCACGATGAATGTCATGATGCCGGTCTCGCCATATTCGGCGGGCCACGCCACCAACGCGAAGCCACCAATCATGTTTCCGTTGATCACGAAGTCGTACTTGCCTCCGGGCGCGGACCGGCCCTGGCGGGTCAGTATCTTGAAGTAGTAACCATGGAATGGATTCGGCCCGGCATCCTCCGTCCGGGAACCTCTGGCATAGCCCTCAGCCTGCGCCTGAGCCACCAGCGGACCGAGCGGGCTGATTTCACCGTCGAGCTCGGGCGGCCAATAAAGACCGTCTTTCCTGCCGGCGGCGCTGCGAAACTTCTGCGCGTACTCCAGCACTCCGTCCCCGTCGCGATCCTTGCTGGCATACTCCCGCTGGCTCTCGACGTAGGCGCGCACCGACTGCAGGGTGGCCAGTTCGTTTTTACCGATGTGGCGGTTCAGGATTTCGTTCTTGCCCGCCTCGGTGTCGAAGAACCACCGTCCATTCCGCCGGACGATGGGGACCGGGAACGGCCAGGCGTTGTCCCCGATTTCGAGCACGCAGCGGGCCTCGGATTCATGCACGAGGCGCTGCCGCTGGTTGACGGCGGCATTGAACGTACTGAGTTCGTTGGCGGCCTGCACGCGATCGGGGTTTTCGATTTCCACCCCCACGGGTCCGAAGATCACCCGAAAGGCGTTGGTGTCTCCCGCGCCAGCCGCGGCCACGAGCGCCGCCACCGCCTCTTCCGGAGTCGCAAATGTCTTGCCGATGTCCGCCGCGCTGGCGGCGAGCGCCGCGCCCAGAACCAACGCCCCGGTGACGTTTCGGGTGCGGAGGGAGGGGGAGCATCGTCTTAGAAAGCTCATGAAACTGCCCTTGAAATAGGTTTTCATATCGATGAAGCACATGGTTGAGAGTCCAGCCCGGGAGTTTAACGACGCCCCCCGCCGCGGCCACCGCCACCGCCCCGTCCGCCGCTGAAGCCGCCGCTGCTGCGGCTGGTTGCGCCCCGGCTGCTGGAAGCCCGCGCGCTGGCACCGCTGCTCGTGCCGCTGAACGCGCTGCCCGACGAGGAAGGACGGCTGGCCGATGGACTCGACCGGGATTGCCCGGCGCTGGGCGAGGGACCGGGCCGGCTCGCGCCGGGAGATGTCGTGGGCCGGCTGGCCGCGGACGCGCCGGTCGAGGGCCGCGCTCCCGCGGTGCCGGTCGAGGGACGGGCGCCAGCCGTCCCGGTGGCGGGTCGGGCGCCGGCACCGGCAGTCGAAGCGCCGGCACCTCCGCCGCCCCAACCCCGCGCCTCGGCACTGCGGGCGGAAGCCGCGGCCGTGGGCGAACCGCTCTTGCCCAAGCGGCTCTGGTCCGGCTGCCATTTCTGTGAGGTTGCCGAGGCTGAGGCTCGGTTTCCCGAGTTGATGTTCCCTGTGTTGATGTTTCCTCGGTTGATGTTCACATCGCCGTTGATGTTGATATCTCCGTGGTAGCTGCCGTGGTAACACCCGCCGTGGTACCAGTCGCAGTTGTTGGCGATGATGGCACCGACGGCAACGCCTGCGGCGAAAGTGACGAGCGGCGCCACCGGGTCATAGACGTAGCTGGGCGGGGGGTAATAGACCGTCGGCGGGTAGCTGGGCACATAGACGACCTGCGGATTGGAGGGCTGAATCTGGACCACCGTATTGGTCACCACCACGACCTGCTGCTCAATCGTCTTCTCGATGACCATGTTGGTGACCGTCACGACCTGCTGCGGCGTGGTCTGGAGCGTGCCCGCCTTTTGGGCCTTGGCCCGCATGGACTGGATCGCGTCCATCGTGTCCTTGTCCTGTGCGAGGAACGCATCGCCAAGTTCGATGGTCCACGCAAGGTCCTCGTTCAGCTTCTTGATGGCGTCCGGCACGCGCGCCACGGCTTTCACGTTTTCGTCCCACGGCTGGGCGTCCAGCTTGGCGAGGTTGTTGGTGTCCGCCACGAAGCGCGCGGCCTGGACAATTTCCAGCGGATAGACTGACGCCGGCAGCATGGTGGCAATAAGCGGGTCCGGATAGAGCGCAATGGGGGCGACGAGTTTCTCGAGCTCCGCCGCACTGCGCTGGGCCGGGGCCGCGGGCGGCGGCACGGGCGTGGCGGCGGGCGGAGGGGATCCGGAAACGGGCGGAGCGACCGGATCGGCAGCCCAGGCCGCGATAGACAAACCCAATGTCAGGAACCATGAGTATGTTTTCATATAGGGAGGTGGCGCTTGGTCGTATCTACCGCGGAACGGGATTGGCTTGCGCCGGCGAAGGATGCAGTCAATGACTCGAGATGCCGTGTTCATGGAGTTTGCCTTCGATCGAAACCCTTTGGCTCCGGCGCCCCGCTTCCCCGTGCGTTCCCGCCAACAGTTCGTCCTGCAATTGCGTCCGCAGTTGGGCGCGCTCCGTGTCGGTCGCCTCACGGGGAACGTGGAGGGGTTCGCCGAAGGTCATTTCGCAGCGCGAGAAGGGCAGCGGGATTTGAAAGCGGTCCCAGCTCTTCGTCCGGACCTTCCAACGGAGCTGACAGGAGTAGGGCACGATCGGCAGACCGGTGACCTGCGCCAGCAGCATCACGCCCTCTTGCACGACGTAGCACGGACCCCGGGGACCATCGGGCGTCACCGCCAGGTCATAGCCGCGCTTGGCCCACGAGGCCAGTTCGAGCAGGGCCTGCGCGCCGCGCCGGCTGGAGGAGCCCCGCACCGGCTGCACGCCGAAGCGTTCGAGGATGGCGGCGAGCAACGCGCCGTCCTTGCTGGCGCTGATGAGCGCCGCCAGATGGTCGTGCTGGCATTCGGGGCGGACGAAGCTCTCATAGACCTTCATGCACAGGCCCAGGCGGTTGTGCCAGAGCGCGAAGATGACGGGGTCGGCCGGCAGCTTGACGGGGCCGCGGCCGCCGTTGACCCGGTAACGCAGCGTGGCCGCGAGCAGGCGCAGCCCGTTGGCCACCCCCCAAGCCAGCAGGCGCTGGGCGCGCGAGGGCGCATTCGGCACCACCACACCACTGGCGCGTTTGCGCCGGCGGGCTGGACTGGGTGACGCGGAATTCATGGAGGAGGGGTTTGAATGGGGCAGCCGGGGTCGCCGGGCACCACCTGTCCGGTTCACGGAAGCTGCTTCTGAACCTGGTTGAGCAGCGCCTGGTAAGGCCCGCTGCGGACGTGCGCGATCGGCACCTTGTCCTGCAGGCTCCCGTCCGTGACCATGTAGGCCTTGCACTGCAACCGGTATTGACCGCTGTTGAGGGAGATGATCTCCACCCGCACGCGGTTGATCGTTTTCGCGCCGTCCTGGGCGGCCACCAATCCCTCGCGGCCAATCGTCGTGGCGCGGGAGGCTTCCTTGTCGAACGTCCATTCGCCCGCCCCGGTTTGACCGCCCTTGTATCCCTCCGCGGCGAACACTTTCTCGGTGGCGGCAGCAATCTCGTCATCGGAGTGATTCGCGATGGTCACGGAAGCAAAGCTGGCGGAGGCGGGTTCGTTGAGCGAGCCACAGCCCGTGCCCGACAGTGCGAACGCCAGGGCGACCCAGGCGGTGGGAACAAAGAAGCGAGGTAGGAGTGCTTTCATGGCGATACGGTAGTTCATCGGAGTTCTCAGGTCGGGTTCGGTTTTTGAAAGGCTTCCACGGCGTCGGCGACCGAGGTGAACCGGTTGATCCCGCCGAGGGTCTCCTCCACCCCCGCCCGGCGCAAACGGTCGCGCACGGACGACCGCGCCTCGACCACCTGCACCCGCAAGGAGGCCGACTTCAGTTCTTCGGCCAGAGCCGCCAGCATGTGCGCGCCGTGCATGTCCACGTAGGCCGCGGCGGAAAGGTCCAGCACGATGAGCCGGGGCGGCGTGGCTCCGGACCGCACCCGCTCCACAATCGTGTCGCGCACGTGATCCATGTTGAAATAGAGGAGGCTCGCCTCCGGGCGGAAGATCAGCACACCGGGAATCAGCTCATTGTCCGGATGCCGCTCCTGATCCGAGAACCGCCGGGTGCCGGGGATGCGGCCGAGCAAGGCGACCTGCGGCCGCGACGCGCGCCGGATCAACAGCACCAGGGAGATGATCGCGCCGATCATCACGCCCCGCAGCAAGCCCTGGCCGAGCACGCCGACGATGGCCGCCACGGCCACGACGAATTCCGGGCGGTCGCCGCGCCAGAGTTCCTTGAGGGCGGAGACCTTGAAGAGGCCGGCCACCGCCACCAGCACGATGGCGGCCAGCACCGGCTGGGGCAACGCGGCCAGCAGGCTCGAGAAGAAGAGCACCACCACCAGGATGATCCCCGCCGCGAAGGCGCCGGACAGCGGCGTGCGCGCGCCCCCGCCTTCGTTCACGAGCGATTGCGACATGCCGCCGCTCACCGGGAAACCGCTGCCCAGCCCGGCGGCGAGATTGGCGGCGGCGAGCGCGAGGAATTCCTGGTTCGCGTCCAGCCGCCCGCCATGCTTCGCGGCGAAGGTCCGGCCAATGGCGGCGGTTTCCACCGCCCCGAGCAGAAAGCAGGCGAACGCCAGCGGCAGCAGGTCGTTCAAGTCGGCCCAGGGGATCGCTGTGAAGTCGAGGTGCTGAAGGCCTTGCGGCACATTGCCCAGCAGCTTCACCCCGCGTGTGTCGAGCTTGAGCCAGTGCGCGGCCAGGATGCCGCCCACCACGACGAACAGCGCCACGGGTTTGTTCTTGAGAAACACCTTCCCGAGGACGAGCACCGCCAGGGCGATTCCGCCCACGGTCAGCGACGCGGCATTGGTGTCCCCCAGGTTCTCCAGGAAGGTGCGGCTGTTCACCCAGAAATTACCGTGTTCGCCGTGGACGCCAAACAACTTGGGCAACTGCGTGCTGGCGAGGAACAGGGCCACGCCGCACTTGAAACCGACCATCACGCTCTCGGAAATGAAATTGACGATCGAGCCCGCCTTCACCAGCCAGGCGACGAAGGCGATGAGCGCCACGAGCAGGGCCGTGCATGCTGCCAGCCCGGCGAAGCGGGCCGTGTCGCCGCCCGCAATGTCGCCCAGCGACGCGCCGACCAGCAGCGAAATGGCGGAGGTGACGGTGACGGTCGTGTGTCGCGAACTGCAAAACAGCCAGAAGACCAGCCCGCCAAACAGGCACGCGTAAAGTCCTGCTTCGGGATTCAGCCGGGCCAGCGAGGCGTCGCCCAGGCCAGCCGGCAGCAGGTAGGCCGCGAGCGTGATGCCGGCAACGACGTCGCCGCGCAGCCAGGTCCGGTCGTAGGCGCGCAGCCAGAGCAGTGCGGGCAACGCCGAACGGAGCCGGGCCAGGAAACCGGGGGAGCGTTGAGAAATTGCCGCGCTGGGGCTCATCGGGGTTCCAAGTCTCTCATGCGGGTCGAGTTTGCGGCCATTGCATTCGCTTTAGGCCGGGGCGTCCGCGGTCGTCGAGGCCGGGTGGGTGGAAGCCCATTCCGTCACGAGCCGGTAGCCCACCGCCAGCAGAGTGGGTCCGATGAAGACGCCGATGAAACCGAACGCCAGGGCACCGCCGAGGACGCCGCAGAAGATCAGCAGGAACGGCATGGCGCTGCCCTGGCTGATGAGCCACGGCTTGACGAAATTGTCCACGGTGCTCACGCCCACTCCCCAGATCGCCAGGAAGATGCCCCACCCGGTTGCGCCCTGGTGGAACAACCACAGTACCGCGGGCGCCACGACCAGAACCGGCCCGCCCGGCAACGGTGACAGGAAAAAAGTCAGCAGCGCGAGCAAGGCCGCCGCTGGCACCCCCGCGACGAAGAAGCCAATCCCCGCCATCGTCGCCTGAACCAACGCGGTGCCCAGGATGCCATACACCACGCCCCGCACGGTATTGCCGGCGATCTGCAGCAGGTGCGTGGCGCGTTCGCCGCCGATCCGGACCACGGCGGTGCCCAGACGTTCCGCCGCCTTGCCGCCATCGCGGAAGAGAAAGAACGCGATCAGAATGCTCAGGGCCAGTTCGAGCAGCCCCCGGCCCAGGGCCAGGCCGACATTCAGCAGCCAACCGCTCAGAGGTTCAATGAGCCGCTTCGCCGCCTCCAGAAGCTTGGAACTGTCCGCCGCGAGGCTTTGCCAGTACTCGACCGCGTGCCGGCCGACGCCCGGCACCTTGGCCAGCCAGGCGGGGGGCGACGGCGGACCGGCATCGATCCAGCGCCGCGTGGCCGCCGTCAGTTCCTTGACATTGTCGCCCAGCGTCGCCCCGACGACGACAAACGGAATGAGGATGACGCAGATCATCGCCAGCGCCATGACCGAGGCCGCGAGCGTGCGCCGCCCGCGGAGCAGGTTCACGAGCCGCCGGTACAGCGGCCAGCTTGAGACGCTCAGCACGATGCCCCAAAGCAACGCGGAAACGAACGGCAGCATCACCAGCAGGCAACCGCCCAGCAGTAGCGCCAGGAGGATCCAGCCGAGGCTCTGTTCGAACTTGGTGCGCAGCGGGGTCATGGTCCTCAACGGCGCATCGCCGGTCGGGGCATGGGCCGGGGTGCTGATGGAATCGAGGGCATCGGCGTCGGACGCGGTCCGGAAGGACGAGCGATCGGTTGCTCCGGATGCACCGGCCGCTCCGGCCGGCCGGTTGGCGGCGTGACGATGATGTCATCGTGGTCGTAATACCCGCCGTAGTACCACGGGTCATAGAACCCGGTGCCGTAATAGCCGCCGCCGCTCACACCGTAACCGCCGCTGTCGGTGCTTTCGCAGCCGGTGAACACTCCCAGCGCCAACATCAGGGCCGCGCCGGCCTTCGGGATAAGCGGGAGCCATCTCATTTCGAACCTCCTCCTTTCAGGAGCCCTTCGCTCCATTCCAGCAGCCCAATGGCGGCACCGGTCGGATCGGCAACCACCGCAACTTTGCCTTGGAGCAATTCCGGTTTCGGCTCGATCAGCACCTTGCCCCCGAGTTGTCGGGCGTGAGTCACCGATTCGCCCACGTTTTTCACCCGCACGAACGGCAGCCACGAGGGACGCACCTGCGCGGAGTCCGGCGGGATCGTCCGCACCGTGGCGCGCGCATAGCCCTTGCTCGTCAGCACGAAATCGTTCAACCGGTTGCCCGCGGTATTCTCCACGATCTCGTAACCACCCACGGCGCGATAGAATTCTGCCGCCTTGCGCCCATCCCGGCTCAGCAATTGAATCCAGATCCAATCGCCCGGGTCGGCCAGAAAGTCCGGCGGATCGCCCGAGCTGGACTTGACCACGCCGAACACCGCGCCCTCGGCATCGGCGAACACCGCCTGCTCGCCACGTTTGGCCAGCTTCCGGGGCTCTGCCAGCACCTTCCCGCCCGCCTCGGTCACCGCCTTTCGGGCGCGTTCCACATTGGGGACCGAGAGGTAGCCGAACCACCGCGGCTGGCCGGAAGCGTCCTTCGGGCGCGGCCGCTGGAACATCCCGCACAAGGGTCGCTCGTCATTGGCGGCGATGACGTAGCCCCCGAAGCTCTGGAAGGTCCAACCGAACAGTTGTGCATAGAACTTCAGCGCCGCCGGGACATCGTCGGTGACCAGGTCGGCCCAGACGAACTTTCCCGGCAGCCGCGGACTGCCCGACACGGTCGTCAACGGAGGCAGCGGCGGCGGTTCCGCGGCAAGCCTGGCGGAGATCGGTCCGAGCAGGACGGCCGCCGCCAGCCAAATCAGCGCCGGCCGCCGAAAGGCCCGCGAGAGGAGTCGCTTCATGGCAATGGAATCTCAGATTGGCTGGCGGCAGCAGCGCGTTACTTGATCACCGTGCGCAGGGCCGGCATTTCGGCCGCAATGTTCAAGTCCATGAACAGAGCCATTTGATGCTCGACCTGGAGAAACTGCGCGGCGCGGGCGGGCGAAACCGCCTTTGCGATCTTCTTTTGATACTTCTTCCAAAGATCGAGGCGGGCTTGCACGTTTTCGAGCCAGTTCTTGGCCATCGTGTCCGCGGCCTTGTTGTCGAGGGTGCCACTGGCGCACCGCTGGCCGAACTCGCGGAGCAGCGCGACCTTCTGATCGGCCACCGCGGCCAGTTCCTTCTCGTACTGGCGGTAGATCGGCCAGAACTTTTCGGCTTCCGGGCCGGTCATTTGCAGGGCCTCGTTCAACGTCCGGATCTTGAAGGCGTTGACGTCCGAACGGAAGATCTCCAGGACGGCCCGCAGATTGTCCGGTTGGTCGGCTGCCGGCGTGGTTTGAGCAAAGGCCGTCAGTCCGCTCAGCGGGAGCGCGACGGCGAGGAGGCGGAGGTAACGAAGGAGGGTTTTCATGGGGGTTGATTCTCTGTTGCTATGATTGTGGTGGCGAGGAGTGATCGATCCGGTCATGGATTGAGCTTCGAGTCCTTCCAGTACTTGGTTCCCTGCACGGTGGCCTGCAACGACACGCCGCTCTCGGTGAATTGATAGATCTCCATCCCGCCGGGGGTGGCGGCGGCCGCGGCGACCTTGTCATCGGTCTTGGTGGCAGCCCGGGTGTCGGTGGTGGCGCCGGCGGCGACGGTGCCCTCCTTGAAGTCCACGTTAGCCTTGGCGCCGCCCTCGGCGGACGCGCCTTTGTCCTGATACTTGGCGGAAGCGTCCCCCTTGCCGCCGAATTGCCAGCCCTGTTCGACGAACTGCTGCATCACCTTGGCGTCATTGAAGACGAAGATGACTCGGATATCCTTGACGCCCAGTCCCACGCCGCCGCCCAGGGCGCCGACGCACATGTAGGTGTCCTTGCCCGTCTTGTTGTCGCGGAGCACCCCATAGCCCCGGCCCGAGGCCAGAAGGAAGAGGTTCATGTCCGTCTGTTTGAAGGTGGCGTAGCCGGCCGCCTTCGGCAGGCGCGTCTTCAATTCCGGTTTGGTCTTGTAGAGCTCGGCCAGCATTTCCTCACGTTGTTGGCGGACGACTTTCTTCTTTTCCTCCGGCGTGTCGCCTTTGGGACTGAACAAGCCGGCCAGGGAGGCTTGCGGCAGCAGCAAGGCTGCGCCGCCGAGAAGCGCCAGTCCCTGCCGACGCGTGATCTCGGAGTGGTGATTCATAATATGATGGGGATTGAGGGTTTACTGCTACCGGATTCTGATGGCAAAGATCTCGTCTCCGGGCGGGTGGACTCGCGGGCGGCTCCTGCGCGTATCAGTCTGAGGATTTTCTTTCCACTTTCTCCACTGAAATCGCCAGCGCCTCGGTATAGGTGATGACGATGTGTTCGCCGATCCGCACCTTCGTCAAGTTCGACGGGTCCGCTACACGCGCGGTCAGGTAGTTTCCGCGGGGCCCCTTGACGGTGATGGTCTCGGTCGGACGGTCCAGGCCCTCGATCGTCGTGACGACCTTGAACCGGCGTAAACCGCCCGCGGCCGGTGCGGTTCCAGGGGGCGCTTTGCCGGCGGCGTCAAGCAGGACCAACGGCGTCTTCTCCTCCTCCGGCGTGGGTGGCCTTAACTCGGCGGCCACGGAAATGTAGTAATCCGCCCGGATGAGGTCACCGACCTTGATTTCGTTCAGGCGCTTGACGCGCGGGTCCACGGTGAAGGTCACCGTGTTCCCCAGCGGGCCCTTCAAGGTGGCTTCCCGTGTTGCGTAATCGATGGCTTCGACCGAGGCGGTCACGGTCACGAGGACCGTATCCTCCCGGGTCAGGCGCGGGCTGGCGGCCGGAGCCTGTGCCTCGCCGCCTCGGGCAAGGCCCGGACTGGCGGTCAGCACCGCGCTGCAGAGGAGGCAGTAGGCAAGCCGGCGGTTCCTGGTGATGTAGTTGTTCATGTTGGGGGTGGGTCCGGCGTGACCTAGCAAGCGGTCAGGCTCCGGCACGAATCCGCGACCTGGGCGGTCCCCAGGCCGCGGTCCGTGCCCGGCTCCGGTTCACTTCGCTTCGGAGGACAACGCCTTCTCCATTTTGGCCATTTCCTTGAGCGCGGCATTGACCGCACTGTTGACATACTGATGATCCCAGTTCGCACTCCGGACCGTGCTCTTGATCGACTTCACGCCCCCGGACGTCACGTCCGTGGCCAGGGCCTTCTGGATGTCCGCCAGATCCGAGAGGAAGGGCTTGAACTTCTCGCCGGCGAGCTGGAGCGATGTCGCCACCTTGTCATAGCTCTTCTGGACGGTGTCCAACCGTTTCTGCGCGCTCTTCCGCAGGGATTCGTTGGTGATGCCATTGACCGTATTCTGCCAGTCCTGGAAATACTTCCGGCCGTCGCCGGCCATCCATTGAATCCGGGTGCGGGTCCAGGTGGCGGCCGCCTCCGTCTTGGTGACTTCCGCGCAGTAGGTGTTGTAGGCGGGACGGAGGTCGCCCTCCTTCTGTTTCGTGAGCGCGTTGAGGGCGGTCAGGGTGGCCTTGAGCTGCTCGGACGTCTGGAGCGTTTCGCGGTGGGCGTCTTTGATGCTGCGGGCGAGTTGTTCCTGGCTGGCCTGTGTGGCGGAAGCCAGGAGAGTCCCGAGGCCGATGGCAAGGAGGATCTGTTTGTTCATGGTCAGTTTCATGGATCTATCGATTGGTTCTGCTCTGTTGCTTTCTGCCAGCCCCGTCTCCGGCACCTCCGGAAGCGGGGTGACAGCAAATCGGTTTCAGTTCGGTTCTTACCGGCACTTCAGTATTTCTCAGCCACGAACTTGCGGTTCTTCAACGTGGCCTGGTCGTCGTAGGCGCCCTTCATCGAGCGCTGGGGCAGCTTCACCTTCTCCCGCGCGACCTTCTTGTAAGGAATCAGGTTCAGGATGTGACGGATGCAGTTCAGCCGGGCGCGCTTCTTGTCGTCCGAGCGCAGGATGTACCACGGCGCCCATTTGGTGTCCGTGGCCTTGAGCATCAGGTCGCGGGCGCGCGAATACTCGAACCACTTGCTGCGCGAGGGCAGGTCCATCGGGCTGAGTTTCCACTGGCGCAACGGGTCCTCCAGGCGTGCCTCGAAGCGGCGCTTTTGCTCCTTCGTCGCTGACTTCGAGCCAGACCTTGATCAGCTTGATGCCGCCCTCCACAATGTATTTCTCCATCTCGGGGCAAAGCTGGAGGAAGCGATCGTGTTGTTCGGGCGTGCAGAAGCCCATGACATACTCGACCCCGAGCCGGTTGTACCAGCTCCGGTCGAAGATCACCACCTCGCCCGCGGCGGGGAAGTGCTGCATATAGCGTTGAATGTACATCTGCGACTTCTCCCGGTCGGAGGGCGCAGGCAGCGCGACGACGCGGAACACCCGCGGGCTGACCCGGTCGGTCAACGCGCGGATGGTGCCGCCCTTGCCGGCGGCGTCGCGGCCCTCGAACACGATGATCACCCGCAGGCCCTTGTGTTTGATCCAATCCTGGAGC
The DNA here is from genome assembly GCA_963735925.1 of uncultured bacterium. Taxonomy (GTDB): domain Bacteria; phylum Verrucomicrobiota; class Verrucomicrobiia; order Limisphaerales; family J093; genus DSVZ01. The sequence continues at coordinate 146,262 of CAVTMT010000010.1, read as the reverse complement.
TTGCACAACTCACCCTGGAGCTTGCGCAACTCTTTTGCGTATTCTTTGGCCTTCATTTTCTCGGCGCCTTTGGCTCGCGTTTTTTTGCTCATGGGAGTCTTCATTTCTGAACCAGCGTGTTGTCCGTCTGCCAGCCGCCGCCGAGTGAGCGATAGAGCGTGACGACGCTCAGCAGTTCGTTGAGCCGGGCCTGGGCCAGGTTCAACTCGGCGGTGAACAGTTCCTGTTCGTTGTAGAGCACCTCCAAGTAGCTGGTGACACCACCTTCGTAGCGGATCGTGGCCAGGTCGGCCGCGTCGCGGTTGGCCTGGGTGCGCTCCTCCTGGCGGGCGCGAAACTCCCGGGTCCGCTGGTAGGCGATGAGGCTGTCCGACACTTCGCGGAACGCGTTCTGCACCGTCTTTTGATACTGCGCCACGATCTCCTGGAAACGGGCTTGGGCCAGCTTCAAGTTCCCGCGCAACGCGCCGCCGGTGAACAGCGGCACCGTGACCGCCGGGCCGAACTGCCACGTCTGGGAACCGCCTTTGAACAGGTCGGAGAGGGCCACGGACTGGAAGCCATAAAACCCGGTGAGCGTCACCTTCGGGAAGAACGCGGCCTTGGCCTGGCCGATGTCCGCGTTGGCGGCGACGAGTTGCTGTTCCGCCGTGCGGATGTCCGGCCGGCGGTCAATCAGTTCGGACGGGAGTCCGGGAGGCACGGTCACGTCGAGTTTCTGGCGCAGGAGCCCTTCGCCGCGAGCGGGCGAACCCGGGTTGCGACCGAGGAGGATGTTCAGCTCGTTTTCCTGCTGCTCGATGCGGCGATGCGTGTCGGCGATGCTCGCCTCCGCGGTGGCGACCAGAATCTGCGCCTGATACACGTCCTGCTTCGAGGCCACGCCGCCCTGCTGACGGGCCACCGTCAGCGCCAGGGAATTGGTCCGGACGCCATAGGTGCGCTGCGCGATTTCCAGTTCGTAGTCGCGTTCCAGCAGGCTGAGGTAAGCGGTGGCGACTTGGGCCACCAGCGTCTGCCGGACCGTCTGTTGCGCCGCCTCGGTGGCGAGCAACTGGGCGCGGGCCGCCTCGTTGGCGCGGCGGATCCGGCCCCAGAGGTCCACTTCATACCCGGCCATCGTACCATAGACGCTCCCATACTCACGCTGGGGATTGACGCCGGGCGGAATGGGGGAAGGTCCATTCTCGGAGGCACGCGTCGTGTTCCAGTCGGCGCCCGCGCCCACGGTGGGGAAGAACTGCGAATGCGTGACGCGGGCCGCGGCCTCGGCCTGCAACACGCGGGCCGCCGCGATCTTGATGTCCCAACTATTGGTGAGCGCCTCGGCGATGTAGGTCTGGAGTTGCGCGTCGTGCATGACCTGCCACCAGCCGAGGTTGGCCAGCGACTCGGTGCCGGCCAGGTCGTTCGTATCCGACGCCGCCGGGCGGAACGTGGCGGGGGTGTCGGTCTTGGGACGTTGATAGTTCGGGCCCACGGCGCAGCCGACCAGCGCGACGAGGAGCAACAAGGCCAAGCCGGAGGCCAGACGTGCCGCGCTGGAAACCCGAAGACCGATTGCCGAAGACCGAATCAACGCTGAAAACCGAGTGTCGATGCGGGCGAGCAGGCCCTGCCGGCAACCGGAGTCCGCCGCTTGAACGGAGCGGGTGGCCGTGGCGCCTGCACGGTCGCGAAGCGCTTGGAGTGCGCGCGGTTGACCGCCGCTTTGCGCACGCGTTGCTGAGGAACCTCCACCGATCCCACGCGTCGGCAACTCCAAAGGCTCCCCTCCAAAGCGGTGCTGAAGACACCCGCAGTCCAGACGCTGGCGCGAAGCTCGGTCGTGCCGTGTCCCCTGGCTCGTCGGTCCCGTGTTTCCGCTTTCGGAATTCGGAATTCGGAATTCGGATTTGAAGTCCCTGCGGTTCATGAGTGCGCTCCTCCCTTCTCCACCGCGGCGGGGGGTGTGGCAGTCGCCGGGGCGGGCTTCTCTCCTCGCTCCACCAGGCGCTGCACGAACACGTAGCAGACCGGGATGATGAACAACCCGATGGCCGTGGAAATCGTCATGCCAAACACCACGCCGGTGCCCAGCGTGCTCCGCGAAGCCGCACCGGACCCGGTCGCCAGCATCAGCGGGACGCAGCCGAGAATGAAGGCGAACGAGGTCATGAGGATGGGCCGCAGCCGCAGTTTCGAGCCCTGCACCGCGGCGTCGAGAATCTCGACCCCCTCCTCACGTTTCATCTTGGCGAATTCGACGATGAGGATCGCGTTCTTGGCCGCCAGCCCGATGAGCATCACCAGGCCGATCTGCGCATACACATTCAGGTCGAAGCCGCGCGCCAGCATGCCGACCATCATGCCCAGAATGACGGTTGGCGTGGCCAGCAGCACCGCGAAGGGCAGCCCCCAGCTTTCATACTGCGCCGCCAGCAGCAGGAAGACGAACAGGACCGCCGCCCCGAAAATGATTGGCGCCTGGCCCTCGGATTTCTTTTCCTGGAGCGTCAGGCCGGACCACTCGTAGCCAGTTTCGCTCGGCATGGTTTTCATGGCCTCTTCGATGGCCTTGATCGCCTGCCCGGAGCTGTAGCCGGGCGCCGTGGCGCCCATCATTTCGGCGGCGTTATAGAGGTTGAAACGGGAGACGAAGTTCGGGCCGCTCATCTTGGTGATCTTGACGAGCGTGCTGAGGGGCACCATGCCACCGGCGCTATTGCGCACATAGAACTGGCCGATGTCGGACGGCTTGCTGGTGAAGTCCGGCTCGGCCTGGAGGAAGACTTTATAGACGCGGCCAAAACGGACGAAGTCGTTCACGTAAAGACCGCTCAGGTAGGTTTGCAGCGTCTGGAAGATGCTGTCCACCGGCACGCCCAGCGTGCGGGCTTTCTCGCGGTCCAGTTCGACCTTCACCTGCGGCGTGGCCGGATTGAAGGTGGTGCTCACCCGGGCAATCTCCGGGCGCTTGGCGACCGCAGCCTGCAACTGCTCGACGTACCCGGCCAGTTGCTGAATCGTACCGCCGGAACGATCCTGCAATTGCATGGTGAAGCCGGAGACGTTGCCGTAGCCCGGCAGGGGCGGCGGGCCAAAAGCAAACGCCCGCGCGCCGGGGATGGCGGCGAATTCCTTGTTCCACTTGGCCACGAGTGCCTTGGCATGGAGCGCGGGCGATTTGCGCTCCTCCCAGGGCTCCAATCCCACAAACATCATCGCCGAGTTGGGAAAGTTCAGTGAGTTGAGGATGTTGTAACCGGCGAGACCCAAGGCCGAGCGGACTCCTTCGGTGCCGGAGACAATGGCTTCCACCTGTTTTAGGATTTCATCAGACCGTTGGAGCGACGCGCCTTCAGGCAGTTGGACGGAGACGAAGAGGTAGCCCTTGTCCTCGTCCGGGATAAAGCCGCCGGGCACAAACTTTCCGAGCAGCCAGATGCCGGCCACCACCGCCACCAGCAGCAGCATGGAGCGCGCGGCCTTGCGGGTCAGGCCGCCGACGACGCCTCCGTAACTGTTGCTCAGCCAGTCGAAAAACCGGTTGAACAGCTTGAAGAACGCCGCAATGGGCCCGCGTCCCGGCGTCGGTTTCTTGAGCATCAAGGCGCACAACGCCGGGCTGAGGGTCAGCGCATTGATCACTGAAAAGACCACCGCGACGGCAATGGTGAGGGCGAACTGGCTGTAAAGCTGGCCGGTCACACCGCCCATGAACGCCACCGGGACGAACACGGCACAGAGCACGAGACCGATGGCCACCACCGGCCCGGACACTTCTTTCATCGCGAGGCGCGTGGCCTCCACGGGTTCCTTGCCGTGTTCGAGATGGTGTTGCACGGCCTCGACCACGACGATGGCGTCGTCCACCACGATGCCGATGGCCAGCACGAGTCCGAACATCGTCAGCACGTTCACGCTGAAACCGAGCACCGGAAACATGATGAATGCGCCGAGGAGCGAGACCGGCACCGTACACATTGGGATGATGGTCGCTCGGAAGCTTTGCAGAAAGACATAGACCACGATGAGCACGAGGATGATCGCCTCTTCGAGCGTCTTCACGATCTCCTCCATTGAGGCTTTGATCGGCAGGGTGGAATCCATCACCACGTCATAAGCCATGTCAGGCGGGAACCGCGACTTGGCGTCCTCGAGAATCTTCCGCACGTTTTTCGCCGTATCGAGGGCGTTCGCGCCCGGGGCGAGGAAGATGCCGAGGGCGCCCGCCGCTGACTGACTCCCAGACTGATCGAGTCGGCCGCGCAAGTCGTAGGTCTGCGCGCCGAGTTCCACGCGGCCGACGTCCTTGATCTTCACCTGCGACCCGTCGGGGTTGGAGCGAATGATGATCTCCGCGAACTCTTTGGGATCCTTGAGCAGGCCGAGGGCGCGGACGTTGAACTGCATTTCCTGACCCGCGGGCGCCGGCTCGGCGCCGATGCGGCCGGCGGGCGACTGGGCGTTCTGCTCCTTGATGGCATTCTGAATGTCCGAGGGCGTGATGCCCAGGATGGCGAGCTTGTCGGGCCGCAGCCAGACGCGCATGGAGTAATCCTGGGCGGTGAAATTCTTCACGTCACCCACGCCTTTCACGCGCTTGATGGCGTCCACGATGTTGATGTCGCAGTAATTGCCCAGGAACACCGCATCGTAAGTGTTGCTGGGTGAATAGAGGCCGACCACCATCAGGATGTCCGGGCTGGAGCGGTTGACGATGACGCCCTCCCGCTTGACCGCATCGGGCAACTGCGCGTCCGCCTGGCCGACGCGGTTTTGCGCATTGACCTGCATGATGTCCACGTCCGTGCCCACGTCGAAGTACACGTTCAGCGTAAGCTTGCCGTCGTTGGCACTGTAGGACTGCTGGTAGAGCAGCTTGTCCACGCCGTTGACCTTGGACTCGATGGGCGTGGCCACGGATTCCATGACCGCTTCCGCCGCGGCGCCGCGATAGGTCGTGGTGACCTGAATCATCGTCGGGCTCACCGGCGGATACTCGGAGATCGGGAGGCGCAGGAGGGAAATGATGCCGACGATCACCGTTAGGATGGCAATGACCATCGCGACGATGGGGCGGCGAATGAAGAAGTCAGCCATACGATTATTCCTTGCCGGGCTTCGTCTCGCCTTGCTTGGCGTGGCCGGCTTCAGCCTGCTTGGCGGCCTCGGCGGCGGACTCGGCCATCTGCGCGGCGGTCTTCGGCTGCACCGGCGCGCCCTCGCGCACCTTTTGCAGGCCTTCGGTGATGATGCGCTCGCCCGGTTTCACCCCTTCCAGGATGATGACGTCGCTGCCGAGCTCGGCGCCGACGTTCACCGGGCGTTGGGCCGCCTTGTCCCCCTCACCGACCACCCAGACGAAGTTCTTGCCCTGCAACTCTTGCACCGCGCGTTGCGGCACCAGGACGCTCTCCTTCTCCGATTTGAGGCTGATCCGGATGCGGGCGAACATACCCGGACGTAAAACCTTCCTGGTGTTGGCGAATTCCGCCCGCGCTCGCAGCGTGCCCGTGGTCACGTCCACCGCCCGATCCAGGAAAACCCACTTGCCCTTATCCGGCAACTCCGAGCCATCCGCCAGGATCAGGGTCACCGGCACTTCGGCCAGCTTGCGACCCGTTTCCTGGAGCTTGCGCTCCGCGCGCAGGTAATCCACCTCGCTGATGTTGCAGTAGAACCAGATCGGATCGAGCGTCGAGATCGTGGCCAGCAACGTCGGCTGCCCCTTGCCCACGAGACTGCCCACCGACACCTGCTTGGCGCCGATGAGCCCCGACACCGGCGCCTTCACATCGCAGTAGCCAAGATCGATCGTGGCGGACTCGACCCGGGCTGCCGCCGACTGGACGCTGGCCTCGCCCACGGCCACCGAGGCGATGGCGTTGTCCAGGTCCTGTTGCGGGATGGCGTTCACTTTCGCCAGCGGCATGAGCCGGTTTGTGTCCGCCCGGTATTTGTCCAACGCGGCTCTGGCCTCGGCCAGCATGCCGTTGGCGGCAGCGAGCCGTTCCAGGAATGGCCGCTTATCCAAGGCAAACAGCGGGGCGCCTTCCTTCACCTCGGTGCCTTCGGTGAACAACACCTTTTCCACGAAGGCCTCGACCCGCGCCCGCACCTCGACGTTTTGCGGCGAGTCGAGCTGGCCGATGAACTCCGTGGTCAGCGGCGCGTTCGTGGGTGTGACCGTCATCACTTCCACAATCGGCGGCGGCGGGGGCGCCGCGGCTTGTTTGTCTTTGCAGGAGGTCGTCAGGATCGCCGTGATGGCGGCAAGCAACACCAACCAGGTGGGCGGCACGCGAAACCGGCGCCGCACGTCGTCGGGCGGCGGTGAAGGGTTGCTGGATTCAGAAGAGATTCGATTCATAGGCTTTGATCGGGTTGGGCGCGGTCACGGAAGGTCTGAGGTCAAGTGGACCGAGGGGCGTTGGCAGCCCTTGCCACCGTTGTGGTAAGGGCCCGCTAAACTGGCTCGCCAGGAAACCGAACGCGAACGCCGCCGGTTCGCAAGACCGCCCCGGTTTGAACACCCGGGATTCGTCGCCCGCCAACACGTCGCGCAGCAAACCGCCGCGCGACGCGTTGATCGCACCCGCCAAGATCGCCGCCGGTACGGTCGGAAGACCTTGGCGGGGGGGCCTTCACGCTTGTCCTTCGTCCGCATTGAGGGTGTCGAAGGAGGTTCTGGCTGTCCGGCGGTCCGGGTCACGTGAGCCGGTGGCGTGGACAATGGCCCTTCGGCCGGCCACCTGCTCGCGCCGCCTTATTTGCCGTGCGCCTCGTCGATGGCCTTGAGCAGACGCTGTGCCCACTCTTCCACCATCTGGAGGGCCGAGGCCTTGGTTTGCCAGTCGGCCGTGTACTGCTGGCTGAGCTCGGTCCGCACGACCGCCGCCACCTGGGTGTGGGAGTGATCCAGGATTTCCATCTGCGCGCACAGGCCGAGTTTGCCGCCGGTGCGATAGCCCTCCGTGAGGGCAACCCGGATTTCGGCCACGTCAGCGCCGGGCTCCGTCACGATCGGATAACGCTTGGCGACCGCCGTGAGGATGGCCTGGCGCACAAAGTCGGAGGTGCGCTGCAACTGCTCCGCGGTCAGCGGCTTGCCGTCCACCTCCGTGAAGTTCACTCGCACCGGGCTGACGATGAACTTGTTGCAGTTGGCCAGGAGCGGCTTGCTCACATAGCGCCAGGTCGTGGCGTCCACCTTCTGGAGGTGATCGTAGGTGGTGAGGAAGTCCGGTCGGTTGGTCATCTGCGGCGTGGTCTTGCACGCCGTGAGGCAGAGCAGGCCGGCCACCGGGATCAAGGAGAGACAGGTTTTGAGGTTCATTTTCTGAGTCTTTCTGGGTTTAAGATTCTGGTTTTGGGAGGGTTTAAATTGGCTTGGGAAAAGGCCGGGCTGGCAGGCGCCCGCCTGCCAGCCCGGCCCGTGCGTGGGGATCAGTAAACGGTGGTGCTCTCCTGCTTCTCGATGGGCTCCTTGCGCATGGCGGTGGTGATGGCCACCGTCGAGCGCGCGTCGCCCGCCTTCAGGGCCTTGGCCGTGTAGGTCCGCACCACGGCGGCCTTGGGCGCCACGCTGGCGACCGCCGGCCAGGTGATGGTCCGGCCGTTGACCACGCCGCCGTCGGAGACCGTGCCCGGCACCAGTTCCAACTCCTCCGGCAGGGTGGCGACGATGTTCAGCTCGCTGATGTCCATCGAGGAGCCCTGGTTGGTCACGCGGATGGTGTACTGGCTGACCTCGCCGACCTGGATCGGGTCCGGATCATCCACCATTTCCAGCAGCAAGCCCGTCACGCCCTTCCACAGCGTGCAGGCCTGGGCGCTTTCCTGGAGCCCCTGGGCACAGGTCACGCTGGCGGTGTCGCAGAAGCGGCCCGGCACCTTGGAGAGAATCTTGACGGTGAGGGTCTTGGTCTCGCCCGCCTTGAGAGTGTCCAGATTCCAGGTGGCGGTCTTTTCATTCACGGTGGCGCCCTCGGCCGTGGCGATGACCGTCTCGGGTGCCGCCGTGTCGGTCACCACGACGCCGGTCAGATCCACGTCGCCCGAGTTCGAAACCACGATGTCATAGGCGGCCGCGCGGTTGATGAACAACTCGGTGTTCTCGGTCTTCTTCTCGATCTTCAGGCCCGCCTGCACAACTGTCGTGCATGCCTCGGCTTCCGCCTTGGCCATGCCCGCATTGCTGGAGACCGCCATCGCCTTGTTGCAGATCTTCCCGCGCTTGTCGGCCCGCAGCGTGACCGGCAAGGTCTTGGACTCGCCCGCCGCCAGATCACCCACCTCGAAGCGGAGCTCGCTCTGGCCGTTGGCCGAGCTCATGCCTTCGGGCACCGGGTCGGTCACCACCACGTCCTTGGCCGTCGTGTTGCCCGTGTTCTGCACCGTGAGGGTGTAGGTCACGTTCTGGCCGATCGACGCCAGCTCCGGCCCGGTCTTCTGGAGGGCCAGTTGCGCCTTGCCCACCATCGTGCTCACACAGACGCGGGGGATGGCCGAAACGGTGGCGCAGTTGGCCAGTTCGCCTTCCTGCTCCGCCTTGACCTGGACCTGGATGGCCTTGGTCTCGCCCCGGGCCAGGTTGCCCAGTTGCCAGGTGAGCTTGTTGCCGTCCACCGCCGCGGCCGGCTCGCTACTCACGTAGCTGGCCCCCGCCGGGAGATGGTCCACGACGGTCGCCTCGGCGACGTCCATCTGGGCGACGAGCACCAGTTCATAGGTGAACGTGTCCCCCACCGAAACCAGCGCGGGGGCCTTCTTCACCAGATTCACCAGATAAGCGCCGGTGCCCCCGACCGCCGGGGCGGGCGTCGCGGCAGCGGGTTGGGTGCTGGGGGAAGTTTGGGGCCCGGTGCTGCAGCCCGCCAGGGCCAGCCAGCCCGCCACGGGCGCGATCCACAGGTAACGTTTAGTCTTCAGGTTCATGTTGAATCCTCAGTTTTGGAGGTTGTGTTTGAGTGCCAAGTTTCCACGCGAATTGTCTCGGGAAAAGCGGCGGCTAGCCAGCAAAAACGCCGGGACCAAACCCGCGCAGGCAGCGACGGGGGAGGGACCAAGCCGGGAAATTGCTTTCATGGGGTGTCCGCTGGGGCGGGCCGCCGGGGGCGGGCGCCGGCGGCGGCCCGGGTGATCGCCCCCAGCAGGACCTGGTCGTCCAGGGGTTTGGGCAGGTAGGCAGCCGCCCCGCCCGCCAGCGCGCGTTCCCGGGTCTCGGCGGCGTCATGCCCGGTGATGACCACCACCGGCAGGCCCAGGTTTGCGGCCGTGAGCCGCGCCTGCACGGCAAAGCCGTCGATCCGCGGCATGTGCAGGTCCAGCACCACGCAGTCCGGCTGCCGCTCCTTGAGCGATTCGAGGAACTCGGCCCCGGAGGGAAAGGTCTCCACCTCGAGGTTCGCCGAGCGCAAGAGGCGCCGCAGGGCAATGCGCACACTTTCCTCGTCGTCCACTACCGCAATGAGGAGGCGCAGATTGCTCACGGCCCGGCAGCCTAGCGAAAGAGGCTCGATCGCGGATATTGGACCTTGGTCCAATACGGAGGCCGAGGGCGGGGATCAGCGGCGCGTGCGAGAGGGGAGTGATTCGTGACGAGTGGCCGGGGACCACTGGGCTAAAGGCGCCGCCCCGGGGGTGACGACGGAAACCCGAGGACAATGACTGATGGCCAGTGGCCGCCGTCGCCGCACTGGCTGTCCGTGCCAACCGGACCAAGCCGCCTTCAGGCCCCGGGTACGAGCTTTCGGAGGCTGTTGGCGATCTGATTCTGGAAGCGGCGCCAACCCTTGGTGCCGACGAGCGCCTGGTTGATTTCGAGCTCGACGCCGAGGTAGCGCGCTTGGGGGTGACGCCGCCGCAGCCAGGTGGTCAACCCGTCGGCCGAACCAAGATAGGGATAGTTGTAACGCAGGCGCAGCTCGGGATCGAGTTGGTGCAGCGCCGCCGCCCAACGGCGACAGAGATCCGCCTCCGACTGGCGACGGCTGTCGTAGAGAAAGGTGACGTCGGCGTTGCGCACCTCGCCGTCGAGTTCCGGCGTGAAGCTGTGCACCGCCACGTGCACGACGCGATTGCCCTGGGCAATCGCGGCCGCCACGGCGTCCTCGACGGCTTGCCGGTGCGGGCGCCACCAGCGCTCGAGGATTTGCTCGCGCTCATGCCGGGGCAGGGTTTTCGTGAAACGCGACCAAATGCGCGGGTTGCTCGGCGCGCGGTTGGCTTCGACGAACAGGCGGCTCCAAGTGATCGCGAGCAGCGGCCGGTCCAGTTTGCGCGTCAACAAACGCGCCAGCGGCAACGCCCCGGGATCCCAGCCGCGGTGCGAGGCCAGGACCTCTGCGGCGTCACGAAACAAGCGCGCATACGGTTGCGGAATGCGGTTGCCGCCGTGTTCGCAGGTCAGCAGCAGGAAGTCGCGGGCAGGGGAATGGCGGCTCATATACTCGCTCCTGGGTTCGGTTGCTTCCAGCCCTTTGGGCGGATCAGCATGACGTTGCCATCGTCGGAACCGACGCCGAGGAAGATGGCGCCGAGCAGACGGAAGACGTTCGCCCGGTAGTACTTCGTGCCGTGGGCTGGATTGTCGAGCAGAGGATCGGCGATCGCCACCGACTGATCCGCCGAGCGATAGCCGCACAGCACTACAAAGTGCCCGAAGGCTTCGCCGCGAACGTCGTCAGGACCGGCCTCGGTCTCGCGTGCGCACTGGTAGAGATACGTGCCGTTGGTGCCGGTCAAGAGGGGGGTCCCCAAGGCCAGTCTCCCGCCGATCAACTCCGGCGTCAGATCGCCCCACACCAGCTTGCCGCCGAGCTGCAGGTACTGTTCGACGGCCTCGATTGCGGGCCCGTAGCGCGGATCGTCGAGGAGTCCTTTCGCTTCCGCCCGGGCCTTCAGCTTCGCCAGCACGTCGGTCGGTTGCTGAAACCAGGTCGGGTCCATGTGACGCACGCTGCACATCCAGGTATCGACCTCGTAACCCCGCAACAGCGCATGCACCGAGAGATGCACGCCGAGGGTTCCACCCCCTGGCAACTTCGGCGTCTCTCGGATCACGGTAGCGAGGTCGATCGGATCGTTGTAGTAGCGGTAGATCGCGTGCAAAGCCGTCGGACCACAGGTCGTGTAATCCGGTTGACGCTCGATACGGACGGGAAGATCAATGTCCATGGTGTGGGATTTGACAGTGGGTTCTCCGGTTGTCAACGCCGCCACGCGCGATTTCGTCCGGTCACTCGGAACGGCAAAGCGGAGGCGGGGCTGGTTCACGGCGCGTATTCTGACGATGGAGACGGCTCCGGGATATTGGACTTTGGTCTAATGAAGGTCGAGTGGCCAGTGACCAGTGACCAGTGACCAGCGATGAGGGGACAGCGGCCAGTGGTTGATCAGCGCCCCCCGACACCCACGCGCCCGGCCAGGCGGACGAGTTCCGCCACCGAATGCACCTTCATCTTCTCCATCATGCGCGCCCGATGGACCTTGATGGTTTTCTCGACGGTGCCGAGATCGGCAGCGGTCTGCTTGTTGAGGTGGCCGGAGACGACGTGCTCCAGGACCTCGCGCTCCCGCGGCGTCAGCGTGGCGAGGCGTTGCTGAATTTCAGCGACTTCGGCGCGGGTCTGTCGCTGGTGACGATCCTTCTCGATGGCGACGCGAACGGCTTCGAGCAGATCGTCGTCATTTACGGGCTTGGTCAGAAAATCCACGGCGCCGTGCTGGATCGCCTTTACACTCATCGGGATGTCACCGTGGCCGGTGAGAAAAATGATGGCCAGTTCATGGCCGCGGGCAAGCAAGGTTTGTTGCAGTTCCAAACCATTGAGTCCCGGCATGGCCACGTCCAGCACCAGGCAGCCGGGTGCGTTTGGGTCGTGGCGGTCCAGGAACTCGCGTGGGGAGGAAAACGTGGCCACGGTCAGCCCGGCCGAGCGCAGCAACCTCGAGAGGCTCTTCAACACGGCCGGATCGTCGTCCACCACGAAGACGGTCGGGGACGGCGAGGGACTCGTGCCTGCCCGCCTTATCGCTTCCTCGGGGTGCGGACCCAAGTGTTCAAGTTGCCCGCTGCTCATGGTTTTCTCACCCGCCGACGCCGCTCACCCCTCGCCTCGTGCCGGCAACGTAAAACACAGCCTGGCGCCCCGTTCCGGGTTATTGGCGGCCCACAGGCTTCCGCCGTGCGCCGTGATGATGGTGCGGCACACGGCCAGGCCAAGGCCCATGCCTTGAGGTTTGGTGGTGTAAAACGAGTCGAAGATTTGTTCCAGTTTGTCCGGGGCAATCCCTGGGCCGCAATCGGCGACCGCGAGGCGGACCGAGCCGTCCTCGGACCGGTCGGTGCGGATTGTGAACTGCCGGGCGTCTCCCTCGGCGCTAGCCATCGCTTCGCAGGCGTTCATCACCAGGTTCACCAGCACTTGCTGGAGCTGCACGCGGTCACCGTGGACGACCGGCAGGTCCGGGGCGAGTTCGGTTTGCGCCGTGAAGTCTTGATTCACCAGGTCGCTGCGCATGAGCCGGAGCACATCCAGGACGACTTCGTTCACGCTGAGCGGCTGATTCTGCACTTCCCCCTTCTTGAGCAGCAGGCGCAGGCGCTGGATGATTTCGCCCGCGCGTTTGTCCTCGGCGACAATGTCCGCGAGGATATCCCGCACCTCGTTGAGGTCCGCCTGGTCCTCCGCGAGGAAGCGTTGCGCGGCCTGGGCGTTGCTGAGGATGGCGGTGAGCGGCTGGTTCAGCTCGTGGGCCATGGAGCCGGATAATTCTCCCAGCATCACGACGCGGGAGAGGTGCGCCAGTTCCACCCGCTGCCGGAGCAGCTCGGCTTCCGCCTGTTTGCGCCCGGTGACATCGCGCACCACCCCAAACGTGCGGACAGCACGTCCGCTGGCGTTGCGCGTGGCGACCCCGCCTAGGTGCTGGAGCCACTTCGGCCCAGCGACCGGATGCAGGTAGCGATACTCGATCGAGAGCCGGTCAAGCCGCCCGTCTTGCAGCTTCTGACGCTCGTCCAACACCCGTTGGCGGTCGTCCGGATGGAGCCGTTCCATCCAAACCTCCAACGGCCGCAGGTCCTGATACGAGCCCGCAAGGACGCCGCAGATTTCTTCAAACCGTTCGTCCACGAAGCAGGCACGCACGCCGAAGTCCACTTCGTAGTACCCGAGGCCGGCCAGCTCCGTTCCCGCCGCCAAACGCGCCTCGTTCGCCCGCAGCGCTTCTTCGGTCCGCTTGCGCTCCGTGATGTCGATCGCCGCGCCCAGCATCCGGACCGGCGTCCCGTTCGCGTCCGGGTAGCCCCGGCCCCGGGCCGCGATCCAACGCTGGGTGCCGTCCGGCAAAACGGCGCGGAATTCCCCCGCGTAATCGTCCTGGTTCTCCACCGCGCGCCGCACCTCTCGCTCCACCGCCTCGCGGTCGTCCGGATGGATCCGCTGCAGGATGCTTTCGAAACCGACCTCCTCACCGGCGGCGAACCCGAACAGGCGCAACCAGTTTTCCGAGCCCCAGACCTGGTTGGGAACGAGGCTCCACACCCAAATGCCAAATTTCGCCGCCTCCGTCGCCAGGGCCAACCGCTCCTCGCTCTCGCGCAAGGCCTGGTCGGTGTGCTTGCGGGCCAGCGCGTTGGTGAAGATTTGCGCGACCAGTCCCAGCCGTCCGAGAAGCGGCTCCGGCCACGTGCGTTCCTGCCGCATGGTATTGAAGGACAATGCCCCAATGACCGGACCTCCCCCGGGACACAGCGGAAAAGTCACGATGGACTTGATGCCAAGGTGACGCCAGACCTCCTGGTCTCGGGCCGCCTCGGCCGGGACCTCGTCAAGGGATGAGACCAGAACCATCCTGCCTGCCTCCAGTTGCTGCTGGCACCAGGGGAAATGCTCATGGGCATACATCGGTTCGGGGAGTGGCGGGCCTCCCAGGGGGCGATAGAGGTGAGTCATGGTGACGATGCGGGGAGTTTCCATCGACCACTGCCAGAGCGCCGAGAGATCCAGACCGAGGAACTCGCAGATGCGGCGTTGGGCATCCAGGATCTCGCGGTCCACCGCACTGGCGGGAAGGTGCACAAACTTCGACGAGATGTCGGCGACCAGCGTCGCCTCCGCCTCGCCCCGGAGGCGTTGGGCCCGGTTCACCAGCAAACCGAAGATCAAGGCGGCTTGAAAGAGGCACAGCGAAACTGTGCCGGCGATCAGCCACCGGTAACGCTCCCAGAAGCCCGACTGGTGGAACTGAACGACGCTCCCGGCCGGCAGGCGGCTTTCGCTGATCCCCCAGCGCTGCAGGGCCCGCCAGTCAAACACGGGCGTGCCGTTGGTCCGGACCCTGATGGGTGGCACAGGGCCCCCGTGGAGGATTCGCCGCGCGGTGTCGCCGGCCCACGCTCCCAGGTCCTCGTAGCGCACCACCGATCCCCCCACGCCCCCGCTGCCGATTTGCGAATCCGCATAGACGTACGCCGGGACGCTGGCGTGTTCGAGGATCAACTTCAGGGCCTCCGCAGGAAAGAAACTCTGGTTGGCCGCGTCCCGGAAGATGCTGGTGTAGAGGACCGCGCAGCCCGCGGGCAAGGCCGCGACCGCCTGGCGCAGGGTGCTGACGGGCTGATTGGTCCAGAACTCGAATTGAGCCCGGCCGACAAACGCCTGGCTGGCCTTCCTGGCGCTCGCCAGGGCCATGCGGTCCATGGATCCGACGCCGCCAATCACCACGACGCGCCGCGTCTCGGGCCGGGTCCGGAACATGACGTCCAGGGTGCCCCGTACATCCGGCCGCGCCACAATCCCCGTCACGTTGGTCCCCAAGGACTGCCCAGGCAGATCGGCGGAGTTCACCGCGACAAAAACCACGGGCACGCCCGGCAACAGCGCCGCCGGCCGGGCTCCGGCCAGGTCGAAGTCGGGGGTCAACACCATCAGCACGACATCCGGCGGGCGGGCCGCATACTTCTCGCGCAGGTATTCGCGGAACAGTCGGTAATGGCTTTGGTCAGCAAAACGATTGGCGTCCAGATACTCCGTGTAGATTTCCACGTCGCTGGCACCCGGGGTTTGCAGCTTGTCCCGCAAGGCTTGCTCCAGCATTCGGTTGGCCGGCACATCGCTGGCCTCGCGGAAGACCATCAGCACCCGCTTGCGGTCGGCGGCGGACGCATCGAACAGGGTCAGGGTCAGCAGCAGCGTCCCCAGGCAAACCCGGCCCCATCGCGTCATCAGTGGCGATCTCGTCACAAATCGAAAAGGGGAACCTAACTGTGCGCCCTGAAGTTGGCGAGCCTCGACCCGGCAAGCAACCACCGCGGCGCACCCGGCGATTCTCCCCTGCTGCGCTGATCGGCAGCGATCGACGTTTAGAACCGAGGGGTTGAGCCGGGCTGACTTACCGGCGCGCCTTGGCCGTCGTCCCCGCGGTCGCTTCGCTCTCCGACCAGCGGGGCGCTCGCCAGACGTACAGGGCGTTCGCGCCGCTCAGGCAACCCAGCAGGCTGCCATCGGCGGAGGAGCGGGGCCGGCAGAATTCGGAGCCTTCCCCCGCCAACGTGAGCAGTTCCCTACCGCAGGTGGCGTCCCACAAGGTCAGGGCGCGCGCGTTTCCCCCGGTGGTGAGGAGCCGCCGGCCGTCGGGCGAGAAGGCAACAGAGTAAATGGGGCGTTGGAGGTTTCCGACCGTGGTCAGCAGCCGTCCCGAGACGGTTTCCCGCACCTGGGCCGAACCGCGATAGCTGGTCACGGCAAAGCGCCGGCCGTCAGGCGAGAAGTCCGCCTCCACCGCGTTGCCCATTTCCAGGTTCCAATGCGTGGAACAGCCCGCCGGACAATCCCGCAGGAGGGCCTGGCCCCGGTAGCTCACCGCCAGGAACCAGCGCCCGGCGCGGGACACGGCCGCGGCATTCCACGGAAAGGGCACCGCCCACGACCGGGTCTCCTGAAACGTCCTCAAATCCCAGTCATGAAGCAGCCCCGAGGCCCGATCGCTGATCACCAGATGCGTGCCCTCGGACGCAAATCCAGGGGACACAAAGTGTCCCCGAAGATCGGCGGGGTAAGGGATCTGGCGCGGGGCGTTTCGACGGTCCCAATCCCAGATCTGGAGGACCCCCGCACGCGATGCGCTGGCCAGGAACGGCGCGTCGGAACACAAGTCGGTGCGCGTGAAACGGGTGCCGATGTTGAGCAGCTCCTGCCGGGTTTGAAAATCGGGCGC
This sequence comes from uncultured bacterium, assembly GCA_963735925.1. Taxonomy (GTDB): domain Bacteria; phylum Verrucomicrobiota; class Verrucomicrobiia; order Limisphaerales; family J093; genus DSVZ01. The sequence goes on along the minus strand of CAVTMT010000010.1, from coordinate 130,053 downwards.
CTGCCAGCGGTGGACCCGGCCCTGGTCATCCGCGGTCAGGAGCGACTGGCCGTCCGGGGCAAACTGGTAGTCAACAATCCCAGGCAGCACGACCAGCGTGGCGGCGCTGCGCCCCGAAACGGTGAGCCAGACGCGGGCGGAACCGTTCACGGGGGGAGTAACCAACGCGCGACCATCGGCCAGCAGCACCAGGGCTTCAACTCCACCATACCGGCTTCGCGTCGGGGTCTGGGGCACGTTCTCTTCAAGAGCGTGCGGCTGAGGAACCGCGGACGTCCCCTTGCCGGTCAGGCTCCAACCCATCCGGCCCAGGATATTCAAGACCGTCGGCAGGAACACCAGGGAGGCGATCATGCACATGGCGGTGCCGAGCGACATCACCGCGCCCAGGCTGGCAATCCCCTGGTGCCGGGCCACCAGCAGGCTGCCGAACCCGGCGATCGTCGTCAGCGCCGAAACCAGCACCGCCTTGCCGGTGCTCCGGGTCAGGACGACCGGATTGGCTTCCTCGACGAAGCGGTTCAGGATGTGCACCCCGTTGGTCACGCCGATGCCCACCAGCAAGGCCAGCGATGCGATGTTGACCGGGTTGAACGGAATCCCCATCCAGCCCATCAGCCCCAGCGTCCAGCCGTAGCCCAGCAGCACTGGCAGCAAGGCGAGGAGCATGGCATCGAGCCGGTGGAAGTGCAGCAACACCAGGATCGCCACGATGCCGAAGGCGTAGCCGGCGGCGTCCTGGAAGCTCGCCTTGACTCGCGCCGTGGACTCGTAGAACTGCACCGGCGAGCCGGTGACATTCGGATCGACGGTCCGCAATTCTCGCACGAACTCCGCCTGCTTGTCGTGCTGCCAGACGTTCTCCCGGGGATGCACCTGCAGCCTGAACCGCCCCGAGCGGCTCAGGAAACGCTCGCGCAGAAACGGCGGCACGTCCTCCAACCGCAGCCGCTCGCGGTCATTTTGCCGGCCGATGACCGCCAGGGTTTCCCGGAGTTCGCCGAACAGCCCTTGTTGGAACGCGGTCAACTGGCCGTCCGTCCGTGGGTCGCCTGGCGCCGTCAAGCTTCGCAACCGGCTCAGGGAGTCACGCAGCGAACGCAATTGCGCTGCGAGCGGCGTCCCGGTCTCCGCCGGTCCGAGCGCGGCAGCGGCTAGCCGGGCGTGACCCCGGAGGGCGAGAAGGGTTTGATCCAGTCTTCGGAGGTCCACCGGTTGCAGGTCCGGTTCCGGCAGGCGAACGCCCGCGAGCTCCAGCTTGATCCCGCGGATCAAGGCCAGCTTCTGCTCCTGATTTTCCGTCAGGTATTTCACCAAGGAGGTCACCCCGGCCACGGCGGGGAGGCGGAGGATTCGCTGCTCCAGCGCGGCCGCCTCGGGCAAAGAATTGGCGATCACCGAGCAGGAGAGCACCGACTGGGAGCCGGTCTGGATCAGCTTCCGCTCCATCCCGACGGAGGTAAGATTGCGGCTTTGGAGGTTCTGCAGGTTGAAATCGAACCGGACTTTCGGGAGTTGGAGGCAGGTGAACAGGGTGAAGGCCGTGGCGCTGAGCAGGACGGTCCAGGGTCGCGTCAACAAGGCCAGTTCGATCCGCCCCCGTCGGTGGCATGAGCGCCATCTTTTCGAAACCTCCGGCACGTCCTGTTTGCCCCGCACCAGCAGCATCGGCAACAGGGTCATCATGGGAACCAGACTGAGCAGGAGACCGGACCCGGCAATCAAACCCATCTGCCGCGTCCCCCGCAGATCCGAGAGCATCATGGTGAAGAAGGCGCCCGCGATGGTCAGTGCGCTGGTGAAGATCCCGATGCCGGTCAATCCCAGCGCCTTCCGGATTGCGGTTCGCGGACTACGCCCCTGTCGCAGCTCCTCCTCGTAGCGGCTGATCAGATGCACCCCGAAATCGATGCCCAGCCCGATCAAGATGGGGATCGAAGTGATGGTCAACAGATTCAGGCGGCCGACCGCGAGGGTGGCAAATCCTAACGTATAAACCATGCCGACCAGCAGGCAGAAGGTGGCCAGGAGCGGACGCCGGACTTCGCGGTAGCCGCCGATTAAAATCAAGGCGGTCAACCCCAGCGCGACCGCCGCGGCGGTGTTGGTGTCACGCCGGGCCTGCTCCATCTCATCCTGTCTCATGACCGACTCGCCGGTGATCCCGAGGTTGACCCCGGGCACCTCGCTTTGGGTCTGGCCCACCAACTCCCGCAATTTGCGGATCGCGGCCGCCTCGCGTTCCGGGCTCGTCGCCTCGGCGGTGAGCACCTGGATCCGCCCGTTCGCAAAAGTCAGATACCCTCCGTACCGATCCTCTCCCTGATCCGCGTCGAACAGCGCCGCCAGTCCCGGCGGCGGCAGGCGGCCCGGGGCCAGGGCGCTTTCCGCAGCCTGGTCCACCAATCGCTGCAAGGTCGGCACCGCCTGGGCCAGCGGGTTCGCGCTCCCGGATCCCGCCGCCGTCGTCCGCAGCCGCCGGAATTGCCGGTTCACCAGTTCGAGCAGCGCATTCAGATTGGCCGCCTGCGAGAACTCACCGATCAATGCCCGGTTGGTTTGGAGCGTCTGGTACAGGCCCGCCAGGGCTTCCTCCGGCAGGAACAGGAGCGCCTTGGGCCCCATCAATCTCAGGTCGCCCTTGAAAAAGACGCGCGCGAGGAGGTTGGTTTCGGACTCGAGACGGGCGGCCAATCGTTCCACGAATTGGCGGTTCTTCTCCCGGCTTTCGCTCTCGACCACGACCACGAGGGGGTCCGGCAGTCGGAACTCCTGCTTCAAATCCAGGAAGTTCTGCCGGTACCGTTCCCGCGCGGAAACCAGGTCGCTGCGTTCGGTGCTGAATTGGAGGCTGGTGGCGGTGTAAACGAGGCAGACCAGGATCAGCGCCAGTTGGGGATACCAAAACCACCTCGGATGGTCGAAGAGCCAATCGGCCAGTTTATGCAACGCGCGCCCAGCGAGGCTTTCATGCAACGATCGCATCGTCATCTGGCTCCGGCTGCGGCGATCACTCTTATCCGAAGCCGTGCCGTCAAGGGTCAGGTGCTATTGCGGTGGGTTTTTGGCGAGCACGTCCACGACATCCACGACGCCCATAACGACCTGACGCTACGCCCCGCGTCGGCCCGTCGGTATGGGGTAATCACCCCATGTGCGGACCTTGGTCCAACCCTCGGGGCCGAACACCCGGTTCGGGAGGCGTTGCCGATGAAGTTGGGCGGGGTGTCTGGACTCAGCGTCCACGCCCGGAGGAGCCGCCCTGCCGGCCGGGGATTCCGTGGGAAGCCGGAAGTGGGGGTACTTTGGAGGTCGGCTTACCCGAGCCACTCGGGATGACGGGCGGTGCCGTCGAAGCCCGCGCTGGTCTTGAACCGCTCGGATTGGCCCGTGGCGGCCAGGGACGCCGTCTTCGCCAGCAGCGTCGCCACCTCCGTTTCGCTCAGCGGCTTGAACGTGCGTACCGCTTCCAGCGCCTGGTCCAGGCGCTCCAGGTTCTCGATGCCGGTGATCACCACGGAAGTCGGCAAATTCAGCGCGTAGTGCAGACACTCGCTGGCCGTGACCGCGCCGCTCCGCATGATCGCCCCGCTGCCCAGCGGTTTCATTCCCAGCACGCCGATGCCGTCCTTCACCAGCACGGGCAGGACCTGCTTGGCGAAACTGCGGAAATGCGCGTCCATCACGTTGAGCGGCATCTGCACGGCGTCGAAGTGGAATCCGTGCTGCGCGGCCACCTCCAGCATCCGCAGGTGCACCAGCGGGTCCTTGTGCCCGGTGAACCCGATGTAGCGCACCTTGCCCGCCTGCTTCGCCGCCACGCACCGCCTCCATCGCGCCGTCCTCGGCGAAAACGCGGTCCGGGTCCTCCAGCCGGATGATCTCGTGGTGCTGCATCAGGTCGATCCGGTCGGTCTGGAGCCGCTGGAGGCACTCGTCGATCTGCTGCGTCGCGGCGCGCCTTGGTGCGTCCGTCGATCTTGGTCATCAGGAAAACCTTGTCCCGGTAGCCGTCGCGCAGCGCCTTGCCCATCCGGATTTCGCTGGCGCCGTCGTGGTAATCCCAGCAGTTGTCCATGAACGTGATGCCGCGGTCGATGGCGCTGCGGATGAGGCGCATGCTGTCGGTTTCCTCGCGCGGCGTGCCGATGTGATAGCCGCCCAAGCCGAGGGCGGAGACCTTCTCGCCGGTGCGCCCCAACGGGCGGTAGGGCATGTCGCCGGACCGGGTTTCGGCGCCGAGCGCGTGGGCGCCCGTGCCCAGCGCGAGGCTGGTCGCCGCAACGGAACGTACAAACTCGCGTCGGCTCCAGCCGGCTGCGTCGTCTTCAAAGCGTAGATGTATCATAGGTGGCAGAATGCGTTACCCTCGCACAGCGCCGCGTCGCCGCAAGCGGCAAGGCCGGCCGCCAGTCGAAAACACCGTGCGGGTTTCATGTCGCCCCGATCCGGCCGGCGTTCGGGAGCGAAGTTGCGTTGTCGCGGGCAATCCCGGGCGCCGTGCGAGCAACGGCGCCCTTCGATGATGCCGTGCGGTGGATTGCGGAATACTTGCAGCACGCTTGCCTCCGCGTCGTCCCGCGGTCATGATTCGTGAATGAAGAACCGAGTGGCAGCAACAACGCGAAAGACTCTTGCACCGTTCCAAAAGGGCCAGGTGTGGCGGATCGGTGAAGTCAACCTGGCCGTCACCTCGGTCGGCAAAACCCTGGTGCATTACAAACGGTACAAGACCCAGTCGCGCGGGATCCAAACCACGCTGACCTCCAAACCGGACCTTCACAAGTACCTCACGGACAGCGACGCCGTCCTCGTTTCCGAATGACCCATGCGCGTCATCGTCGATTTGTGCCTGGTCCCCATCGCCGCGGGTGTGTCGCTGTCACCGTACGTGGCGGCCTGCGAGAGAATTTTGCGAGCGGCGGGTCTCAACAGCACGCTGCACGCGAACGGCACGAACATCGAGGGGGACTGGGACGCGGTGTTCGCGGCGATCAAGCAATGTCACCAGGCGGTCCACGACATGGGCGCCCCGCGGGTTTTCACGGTCCTCAAACTGGGGACCCGCATCGACCGGGAACAGACGATGCAGGACAAGGTGGAGAGTGTGCTCGACAAGCTGCGGAACGCGGAGCCCGGCTCCCCGCGGCCCACCCCGCGGTAATGCCCGGCGGAGCCAGGCGTTGAAGGGCCCGGTTACCGCGGTTCTTTGGCTCCGCGGACGATTTCTCTTCCGGCCGGTTTTCCCCGGCGACCTGGGCATCTGACGCGAACGGCCGGTTCAACCGCCCCTTGGCGTTTGAACCCGCATCCCTGAGCTGGCCGCGATCCATGCTGCCCCCGGCATGCGCCCAAGCCCACGTGCGCCTTTCTCCGCCGGCTGTGCGGGAGAGCCTGAATCGCCCGGTGTGTGCGTCCGGTCGGGCGCACCAAACAAAAGAGGCGCGAGCCTTCCGGCCCGCGCCTGGTGAGAAAACTCCGCGTTGCCGACTCAGACGACCGGCACCATCGGCGGATTCTTGAGCGTGTCGAACAAGCTCGGCATGGGCGGTTTCAGGGTGCGGAACTCGCCGAACTCCATCTTGCTCGAGTCCTTGTAGAGCTGCTCGGGACCATACATGAACGTCGAATTCAGGATTTGATCCCACTCGACCCAGCCGCCGCTGTAAGCCGCCTCGCGGCCCATGATGGCGGTGAGGGTGCTGGTGGTGACGTTCTTGGTCTCGTTCAACGGTTGATCTTTGACGATGGCGTTGATGAGGTCGATGTGCTCCTGCACGTAGGGATCGTTGTCCTGCAGTTTGAGCGAGGAGCGCCAGCGCTGGCCATCCTTCGGCAGGATGATGCCGCCGGGTTTGGCCGTGCCCTTGGTGCCGTGGACGAATTCGTCCACGCCGGGCGACCCCGAGCGCTTGATCTGGCCGCAGTAGCTGAACATGTGAACGCCGTTGGGATACTCGTACTCGACGTCGAAGTTGTCCCAGATCTCGCCGGACTTGCCGTCCAACTGCTGGCGCGAACCCTGGCCCCAGCACCGCACCGGGTGCTCGTTGCCCATGACCCAGTTGCCGACGTCCAGGTTGTGGACGTGCTGCTCGCAGATATGATCGCCGCAGAGCCAGATGTAATGGTACCAGTTGCGAATCTGCTTCTCCAAGGTTGTGTCGCCGTGGTCGCCACGGTGCCAGATCGGGCCGCCGTTCACCCAATAGACCCGGAGGGTGACGATGTCGCCGATGGCGCCGTCCTGGAGGCGCTTGATCGTGTCCACGTAACCGGCCTGGTGACGGCGCTGCGTGCCGGCCGCGACTTTCAACCCCTTCTTGTCGGCGAGTTCACCGGCCGCATACATGATCCGGCGCCGGGCCCGTCGGTCGCCACCGGCTTCTCGGTGAAGACGTGCTTGCCGGCTTCGATGGCGGCCCGGAACTGGGGCGGCTTGAAACCCGGCGGCGTCGCGATGATGACGTAGTTCACGCCCGGAACTTCCAGCGCCTTCATGTAGGCGTCGAAACCGCTGAAGCACTTCTCGTCCGGCACCTCGAAGTTCTCGCGACCGCGGCGGGCCTGCTCGGGGAAGATATCGGCGACGGCCACGATCTTGCCGTCCACTTCGGCCTCCTTCGCGGCCTGGAGGAAGTTCTGCCCGGCGCCCCCGCCGCGGCCGCCGAGGCCGATGATGATGGCATTCATGGCCGGCTTCGCCTGGGCGAGCACGGACGGGAAGTTGACCGCGGCCGCGGCGCCCACCGCGGCGGAGGTTTTGAGGAAGCTGCGACGCGACCAGGGCGCCGTTCCTTGGGAGTTTGTTTGCTGAGTCATAGTCAGGTTTTGCGAATGATGCTGCTTTTTGACGGCCGCCCGGATGAGTCCATTCATGCCGGGAAAGCCTCCAAATCCGTCCGGGGGTTCATTGCACCTTGCCGGTGGCGGCCCATTCGGTGCCCCGGATCACGAGGGTGTGCACCGCCGGATTGGCCATGGCTTTCGCGTCGTGGCCGAAGGTGTGGTGGAACACGCGACCCTGGCCGTACTCGAAGGTAAAGGCCAGCGGTTCGGTCTTTTTGCTCCATTCCGAATCGGCCTGCACGAGGACATGGATCGGGGCGTCGCCCTGGAGTTTAGCGTACAGTTCGTCGTCCGCCTGGAAATCAGCGAGGCCCTGGGTGATCGGGCTGGTGCGGTCCACCACCTTCGCCTCAAACGGGCTGCGCGGTCCGTGGCCGGAAGTGCCCATCACCCAGACGCGGCCGCACAAGGCGCGGAACTCCGGCCATTCCTTGAACGACGCGCTGGACAGGTGGGACACCACGAAGCCTTTGCCGCCTTTGACGAAGTCCACCAGGTTGGCCTTGGCCTGGTCGGAGATCGTCGGCGTCTTGGCGTTGTACATGGCCAGGTAGATCGCGTCGTAACGCTTCAGGCTCGCGGCCGAGTCGAGGATGCCGGCATCTTCGCAGACCTTGACGTCGAATTTTCCGGAATCGGCCAGAATCTCGCGGGTGGCGGCGGACACGGCCGCCCAATTGTGGGCGGGGGCAACGTCGTCGCCGGTGATCAAGAGCACCTGGAGCTTCGGCGCTTCGGCGGCGCGGGTGGCGGTGGGGACGGTCACGCAGGCGGCGAGGGCAAGGCCCAGCAGGAAGGAACGCATAGGAGGATGGCGATTAGATTTCATCACGGCGACGCCGGGATCATTCACGCCGCTCCAATCCGGGTCAAGCCGCTTCGCGAGGTATCCGGGCCACCGCCGGGCCGCCCGGCGTTTCGCCATTTACTCCCGCGCAGGCGGTGGCTATGCTCACGGCCATGATCCACGTCGGCATTGGGTACGATGTTCACCGGTTGGTGGAAGGGCGGAAGCTTTTCCTCGGCGGGGTGGAAATCCCACATAGCAAAGGCCTCGATGGCCACTCCGACGCCGACGTGCTGATTCACGCGCTGTGCGACGCCTTGTTTGGCGCCATGGGCATGGGCGACATCGGCACCTTCTTTCCCAACACGGACGCCCGCTGGGCGAATGCCTCCAGCATGACCTTCCTCCACGAAGCAGTTCGCATCCTGCAACTGCACAGCGGCCGGGTGGTGAACGTGGACACCACCCTGATCGCCCAGGAACCCAAGCTCACGCCGCATATCCGGACGATGAAACACCGGCTGTCCGAGGCGCTCGAGATCCATATCGAGCGCGTGGCGATCAAGGCCACCACGAACGAAGGCCTGGGCTTCATCGGGCGCGGCGAGGGCATCGCCGCCATGGCGGTGGCCAGCGTGGACCTGCCGCGCTAGCGGGCCGCCGCCATCGCATGTCCGCCAAAGCCGAGATCGGCTGGAAAGGCCGCACCCCCGAGGGCGAACGCCGCGAAGTGTACGTGCGACACGTCGGCGGCGAATGGCGATTCCACGTGCGCGAGCGGCGCTTCGACGAATGGCAGCCGCTGACCGATCCCCCCCTGGAGGACTGGCTGGCGCTGCTGGATGCCGTGGAACGTCGCGTCCAACGACGACTGCTCCGGCCCGAGGAACCCGCCCGCATCCGCAAGCGCATTCGCGAGCGGTATCCCCAATCGGGCCAGTGACGTCCGCCCCTGGCCCGGCGCCGGCCTCTGGCGCGGTCTGAACGCCTTGCCGATCCTGCCTCACAGCGTGCCCCCTTCCGGCGCGGCTGAGCCTCCCCTTTCCACTCAAAACGGGTCTTGACGAACGGCCGCCGGTCGGGCGATGAACCGGCCATCGCCACCGTGCTGCCATGAAAGCGCTCCGTCCTGGCCGTCCTGCGCCGCCCGACCCGCCTCCCGGCGGATGAATCCATGATCTGGATCCAGCACTACGATCCGCTGGGCCACCCGTTGCTTTCGACGTTGGTGGCGGCCATTCCGGTCGTGACGCTGCTGGGTTGCCTGGCTGGTCTGCGGATGCGCGTGCACCGCGCGGCGGCACTGGGCCTGGCGGCGGCGCTGGCGGTGGCCATCCTGGCCTACCGGATGCCGCCGGTGACGAGCCTGGCCACGGCGGTCTTCGGAGCCGCCTACGGCGTCTTCCCGATCGGCTGGATCATCCTGAACGTGATCTTCCTCTACCAACTCACGGTGAAGAAGGCTTTGTTCGAGGTGCTGCGAAACAGCCTGGCGGCGGTGACGCCCGACCCGCGCATTCAGGTCATCCTCATCGCGTTCGCCTTTGGCGCCTTCATCGAGGGACTGGCCGGTTTCGGCACGCCGGTGGCGATCACCGGCGCGTTGTTGATCCAACTTGGTTTCCGCCCGCTGGAGGCCTCGTGCCTGGCGTTGATCGCGAACACGGCGCCGGTGGCGTTTGGGTCGCTGGGCATTCCCATCACGACGTTAAGCCAAGTGACCGGCATGGACGTGCTGGCCTTGTCGAAGATGGTCGGGCGGCAACTGCCTTTCTTCTCACTCATCGTCCCGGCGTGGGTCTGCGTGGCCTTCGCGGGTTGGCGCGGATTGCGCGGGGTGTGGCCGGCCGTGCTCACCGCGGGTGTGGCATTCGCGGTCCCGCAATTCCTGGTGTCGAATTTCCACGGGCCCTGGTTGGTGGACATTGTGTCCGGAGCCTGCTCGATCTGTGCGCTGGTGGTGCTGCTCCGCCGATGGCAACCACGCGACGGCTGGCAATCCGCGGTGGCCGCCAAGCCGGTGGCGCAGGCAAATTCGCGCGCGGAGATCATCCGCGCCTGGCGGCCGTGGGTCTTGTTGACGGCCTTCCTATTCGTTTGGGGACTGCCGGTGGCAAAGAACTGCCTGGACGGCAAGGCCGCCTTGACCGCGCCAGCGAAGGCTGTGATCGCGCCCGAATTCGCCATGCCGGGCCTGCACAACCTCGTTCAGCGCAGCCCGCCGGTGGTGCCCGAAACCACTCCGCCCGAGAAGGCGGTATTTCGGTTCAACTGGCTTTCAGCCACCGGCACCGGCATCCTGTTCGCCGCGTTGCTGGCGGGCGGTTTGATGGGATTCACCGGTCGCGAGATGCTCCGCACTTACGCCGAAACATTCTGGCGGGTGCGGTATTCCCTGCTCACCATTGCCGCCATGCTCGCGCTCGGCAACGTCACCAAATACTCCGGGACCGATGCGACGCTCGGTCTGGCGATGGCCCGAACCGGCGCGCTATATCCGTTCTTTGGCACGTTGTTGGGTTGGCTGGGCGTGGCACTCACCGGCTCGGACACGGCGTCCAACGTGCTGTTCGGCAGCCTCCAAAAAATCACCGCCCAGCAAGCCGGCCTCAGCCCGATCTTGATGGGCGCCGCGAACAGTTCCGGCGGCGTGATGGGCAAAATGATCGACGCCCAGAGCATCGTCGTCGCGAGCACGGCGACCGGTTTTCAAGGCCAGGAAGGCGCGATCCTGCGGCGCGTGTTCTGGCACAGCCTGGCCCTCGCCTCGCTGGTGGGCATCCTGGTTTACCTGCAAGCAACCGTCCCGCCATTCACCCATCTGGTGGTGAAGTGAAATGAGAATCTTCAGTAAACGGAAGTCCAAGTTCGCGCATAGCGTGTTAGCCACCCACGAGACACCACACACCATCCAAGAGGTGATTGATGAGCGGCAAATGGATAAAGCCATCGAAGTGGAGCACAACCTGTCCCCGGTGCGGTCAGACGATGACCAAACAGGCAATTGAGGCAAGTGAGTAAACTGCTTCGAACACTTAGGTTCTGGTTAACAGAACCAGGCGTCTGGCGTGAGATGGTGATACTACCTTCCATAGTAATTGCGCGCATCTGTGACCCGCCTTTACTCTTCGAAGGCCTCAACCTGATCGACTTAACATCACATACGAACAAGACAAGTGAAAAGTGTGCGTTAGTGCGGGACGCTCTCAGGCTGATAGCGGTCCACGATGCCTGCCGTTGGCAACGGTTAAGACGCGTTATGAGAATGGTGGCAATCACGAAGAGTCTTAACGTCGCATGTTACTTTAGAGTGGGGCAGATATGCTGGCTAGATATCGATCACCTCTCATGGGAAATGACGGAAGACGAAAGAGTGGTCGTTGTCGCTAGAATTCTTGTGCATGAGGCCACGCACGGTTACCTTGCTATTAAGCACGTGACGTATTCGAAACGTAAGCGGGAGAGGATCGAAGAAATATGTCATGGTGAAGAGGCGGGGTTCCTCGGCAAGCTGCGCGCATCGAGATGGAGGGAGGTGTCGGGAGCACGGTGACTACAATACCAAGGGAATGTCATAGGTAAATGTGAAGGTAGTATGAGCACTAGAGAAAGCGTATGTATTGGATGGTATCTCCTAGTAGCCAGTTGGAGCCGGATGAGCAGGCGCAAGCGCGACGGGGCGCGGTGCATGCGGTGAAGCGTGAAATAGAGCCTGGGACCGGTTCTTTCACAAGCACGTTGGGAAGCGATTCGAGTCGAAGGACATACTCGAGTGTGGAGCTAGAATGACATTCTCGTTCAAATTGCTATGACTGAATCTCTGGTTTATCGTGTTTTCCATAATCGTGCAGCCCGCCAGGAGGGTCGGGCCCCGGTTGTAGAGGGAATACGGCAATGGAAGCTGCCGAGCATCAGGTGTTCGATCTGCCGGATCGTGTCAGGAGAGACGGCCGTGATTTATCCCTGGATTGACTTGTCTGGTCTCCCGGATCCCGCCATTTACAAGGGCAACAAGGTTTGCGTGATGGGGCCGGAAGAGCTTGCCTTAGCCACGCAGCCCATTCGAGCGATGCTGCCCGCCGATCATCCGCTGCCCCCAGGGACGTCATTTGGGGCTTACAAGGGGAGGCACACCGCGGGTCGTCTGGAAGATTTCCATCTCTACGAGGTTGAGCGACTGCTGGCTCGTTCCGTGTACGAGCGTTTGCGCGGAGCTGGGGCTCTCAGCATTTCTGCTACCCCAGCATGCATCAAGGGAAGGAAAGGGGAGCTCGTGGAGTATGTGGAACTGCATCTCGTGCCACGCGCACAGCTAGCAGTGCCTATGATTCAACTGCCTGGAGAGAAGTGGTGCCGAGAGTGCGGGTTCGACCAACGATCGTTGCCGGAACGACTTGTTGTCCGTAGCGATACAATTCCCTTGAAGGAGGAAATATTCCAATTGGTGGATCGTCCCTATGTGAAAATAGCCAAGGAACATTTCGTTGAAACTGTCAAGGCGTTTGGCTTGACCGGCATTGAGTTCGAACCTGTCGAGGTGGTCTGAACTAAGGCTCTCCAAGGCAAAGCAATCTGAGTTAGGAAACCAATGATAGCAATCGTGTCTGTGTTCGGGTTACACGTGAGCATGGGCGCGGCGACATATTGCCTCTCACGGTGCGGATGTCCTGACCCGCAATAACCGGCGCACTTTCCGTCGCAGGCGGATGGTTTGCTCGATGAGCGGCAGATGGGCCAGATCCTTGGGACGGCCTACGAACCGCTTGCTGGCGTAAATGCGTTCCAGTGGCAGGACGCGGACCTCCAGGCCAAGCCACCGGAGCCGGTGCGCCTCCCGATACTCGATTCGGAAAGCGCGCAGGCCATGAACTTCGTAGAGGAAATTGACGAGCGAACCGTCGGTGAGTTCCACGACCGTGTTGGCGCGGATCACTCCGCCCAGGGAGCGGCAGAGGTTGAGCACGCGCATGTACTGCCGCGGCGGCAGGTCAATCCAAAGGTCGGTGTCCAGCGTGGTGGCGGGCACCCCTTGCAGGATGGCGCCACTCATGCCCACTACTTGAAACCGAAGTTTCTCCGCCCGGAGCGTGTGTACAAGCCGTGCGAGCGGAGAAAGGTTTCGTGCATGCGCCAGCGCTCGTTCGGGGTGGCCGCGAGCGTCTTCGCGAAGAGCCATCGCTCCGCCACGCTCAGCTCGCGCTCCGCGCGGAGTTGGTCGAACAGGCGCTCGACTTTTTTTTTCGGCACGCCCTGAGCGTAAGCCGATCGGGACCGGAGTCGAGCCACAACTGGCTGACCGAACAGGGGTCGGTTCAGACGGTTGACATGCAGTCCGATCGAGCCCATACCCGGGCCGTGCCACGCAAGCTGCGACTCGAATTCGCCGGCGCAATCTACCACGTCACCAACCGCGGCGACCGGCGGGATCGCGTTTTCAAGGAGGATCAGGACCGGCAACTCTTCCTGGCAACGCTCGCCGAGGTTTGCACGAAGGCGGGCTGGGAGGTCCACGCCTGCTGCTTGCTGCCGGATCACTTTCATTGCGTGATCGAGACGCCGCAACCGAACCTGGTGACGGGCATGAAATGGTGGCTGGGGACGTTCACCAACCGGTTCAATCGTCGGCACCGCCAGCACGGGCATGTCTTCGCGGGGCGTTACAAGGCGCTCCCGCTCGACCTGGACGGCGACTTCTTTCGCCTCGCCTGCGCCCATGTGCATCTGAACCCGGCGCGCACGCCGACGCTCGCCGCGGACCGGCGGCTCGCCGATTTCCCGTGGAGCAGCTTCCCGCATTATCTCCAGCCACCCCCGGCGCGGCCTGCCTGGCTGCGGGTGGATCGGTTGCTGGCGGCCGAAGGTCTGCCGGGCGACACCGCGGCCAGCCGCCGTGAATTCGAGCGACGCATGGAATCCTTGCGGATGGCGGACCCGCCGCCCGATTGGGCCGGTTTGCGGCGCGGTTGGTACTTCGGAGGCGAAGCGTTTCGGGTCGGCCTGTTGGCGCGCCTGTCCTCCGGCCTGGACATGGTGCGTCACGGGGCGCTCCCCGCCGAATCCGCCCAGCATGAGGGCGAGCGGATCGTGGCCGAAGAACTCGCCCGCCTGGACTGGTCGGCCGCCGAGCTTTCCCGCCAACCCAAGACGGCCGCCGCGAAGGTACTCCTCGCCCGGCGGCTGCGACGCGAAACCACACTGCCGCTCCGCTGGATCGCGGCGCGTCTGTTCATGGGCAGTGTCAATACGCTGCGCAACGCACTGCTCGCGGCGAACAGGCCCGGAACGACGACTTCGGCCCTGGCCGCGGGCCCGGTGCCAGGAACAGCAGCCATCGACTCCCAGTCAAAACGATCCAACATCGCCAAGGCCTCCGCGGCGGCAGCGCCGACCAACCCCAGCGCCGAACCGGCCGGGTTCAACGTCGCCTGGGATTAAGCTCCAAGCTGGGACTCGAAAAGGGAGCGGCGGCGGCTCGCCCCAGGCGTTCGGTCCCCGCACGAGCTTCAGGGCGCCGCCCTCATTCGCGCCGGGCTCGGCGCCGCAGAGGGGTTTGGAAGCGAGGCCGGGCGTGCCCGTGGACCAGCGCCCGGCGGCGGCGGATGCTCGTCGATCTCGGGATTGCGAATCAGGCCCCGCCGAGTCCGGTCTGCCCCCGGTCCAGTCCGGTTCGCCACATCCGGTTCGTGGATTGCCGTTCCGGACCGCTAAACACGCTCATCAGCAATCTATGACTTGGAACCGTTGTGTTCTGGACGTCCTACTGCGCGCGCTTCCGATCGCCGGGCTCGGCCTTTTGGTGGGCGGCTGCGGTCGCCCCACGACGTCCCGACAGACCGCGCCGGCGGGCTCGGACGCGGGCCGCCCGGTCAGCGCGTTGCGCGGCGGCGAAGGCGACGGCGAACTCGGGGTGAGTCCGCCCGTTGTGCCGGGAAGCCACGACCTGTATGTGGATGTCACCGCGAAGGCGGGCCTCAAGTTCGTGCACCAGTTCTGCGACACGCGGATTGCGAACATCCTCGAATCGAATGGCGCCGGCGTGGCGGTCCTGGATTTCGACAACGACGGCCTGATGGATCTCTACTTCGTCAACGCCGGTCCGCTGGACGGCGTGACCCACCACGTCGCCGGCACGAAGCGGGAACCCAACCGCCTGTACCGCAACCAGGGCGACGGCACGTTCGCGGACGTGACCGCGGCGGCGGGCGTGGGGGCGGACGGGTACGGCACGGCCGTCGCCGCTGCCGATTACGACGGTGACGGGTGGACGGACCTTTACGTGGTCAACGTCGGCCGGAACATCCTGTACCACAACCGGGGCGACGGGACCTTCGAGGACGTGACGAGCAAGGCGGGCGTGGGGGAGGCGGGTACCGGCATCGGCGCCACCTGGGCGGACGTGGACGGCGACGGGAAGCTGGACCTCTTCGTGGCCAACTACCTCACCTACGACCCGAACTACAAGCTTTACTTCAATCCCGACGCCTACCCCGGGCCGCTTTCCTACCCGCCCCAGTTCAACGTGCTCTATCGGAACCGGGGCGATGGCACCTTCGCGGACATCAGCGAGCAGAGCGGCATTCGCATCGAAGGGCATCGCGCGATGTCCGTCTGCGCCTTCGACGCCGATCTCGATGGCCACGCCGATTTCTACATCTGCAACGACGCCACGCAGAACCTGCTGCTGATGAACGACGGCAAGGGGCATTTCACCGAACGCGCCGTCCAGCGGGGCATTGCCTTCAATGCGCTCGGCGAATCGGCCGGTTCCATGACCGCCGCCATCGGCGACTGCAACGGCGATCTCATTCCGGACATCCTCGTCTCGCGCCTGGGCTACGGCTCGCTGTACATGGGCACGCGGCAGAAGCTCTATCAAGACCAGATGATGGCGAGCGGGCTGGGCCAGCTCACGGCCGAGTTCGTCGGCTGGGGCAGCAACTTCCTGGACTTCGACAACGACGGTGATCTCGACATCTTCATTGCCAACGGCGATCCGCACCATCTGGTGGGCTGGGAGAGTCTCCTCCTGGAGAACGACGGCACCGGCAAGTTCACCAATGCCCACGAAAAGGGCGGGACCTACTTCGACGCGCGGATCAAGGCGCGCGGCAGCGTGGTGCTGGATTTCAACAATGACGGTGCGCTCGACGTGCTGGTCACCTGCATGGGCGACCGGCCGTTCCTGCTGCAGAACCGCGCGCCCACCCAGGCATGGATCAAGCTCGCGCTCCAGGGCACCAAGTCCAATCCGCACGGCTGGGGAGCCCTGGTCAAGGTGACCGCCGGCGGGCATACCCGGTTCGCCGAAGCGCGGTGTCCGTCGGGCTTTCTCAGCCAGTCGGACCCGCGCCTCCACTTCGGCTTGGGGGCGGCGAAGCGCGTGGACAAGATCGAAATCCGCTGGCCGAGCGGGACTATCCAGACGCTCGACCAGGTGCCGGCGAACCAGATACTGAAGCTCAAGGAACCCTGAGTCCATGCGCACGCGCCTGCCCATCGCAGTGGCCCTGGCCGGCGGTCTGTTGGCCGCCGGCGGGTGCCGGCGAAGTGTGCCGACCGGCGCGCTGGTCTTGACCCAGACGCCCGCGGGGCAACCGGCGCGGGCGGCGGCCACCGATGAACCCGACGCGCGCTACCCGGTCGGCAGTCGGGTCGTGCTGGCACTGCCGCCGTTCCAGCCGGCGACCGTGCGCGTGCTTTCGAGCGGACTCGTGGCCGCGGGCGATCCGGTGGTGTCCCCGGACGGCCGCCACGTCTTCTTCACCGGCAAGGCCGACGCCCACGCCACCTGGCAGATTTACGAAGCCAGACTGGGCGGAGGGCGTCCCCGCGCGGTTACTTCCCTGCCCGGCGGTGCCATGAACCCGGCGGTGCTGGGCAACAGCGACCTCGTGTTCAGCGCGCCGGCGGCGTCGGCCACCGGCGCGAAGCCCGCGGCGTTGTATGCCCAAAGCGGCGCCGGTCCGGCGCGGCGGTTGACCTTTGGCGTCCAGCCCGCCGCGAATCCCACCGTGCTGGCCGACGGCCGGATACTGTTCGTGTCCGCCCGCTCCCAAGCGCTCGCCGCGGCGTCGGCGACCCGTTTCAAGCCCGACAACGGGCTCTACACGATCAACAACGACGGCACTCAGATCGCCGCCTT
Organism: uncultured bacterium; assembly: GCA_963735925.1. Classification (GTDB taxonomy): domain Bacteria; phylum Verrucomicrobiota; class Verrucomicrobiia; order Limisphaerales; family J093; genus DSVZ01. The sequence goes on along the minus strand of CAVTMT010000010.1, from coordinate 113,275 downwards.
TGCCCTCGACGGCGATGGCGCCCCGTGGGTGCGCCGCCCCCGCCAATTGCCCGATGGACGCGTCGGTTTCATCGCCCTGGCCGACCGTTTCGGGACGCGCGGAGGTCAAGCCGAGGGTGTGCGGCTGGCGGCCCCGTTCGCGACGCGCAGCAACCTGTTCACCTTCCCGACCAGCGAGTGCGCTTCGGTGGAGGCCGATGGCGCGGGTTCCCTGCTGGTCAGCTTGGAAACGCGCGGGCTGACCGGCCGCTCCATGGCCGGCACGTACGCCGTTTTCCGGATCCCAGCCGGAGCCGTGGGGCCGGGTGAACCGGTGTTCGACGACCCGGCGTGGAACGATCTCGAGGCGGTGCCGCTGGCCGCCCGCGAGCGGCCGCAAGGGCACATCTCCACGATGGAACCGAATGAAAACACGGGAACGATCCTCTGTTTGGACGCGGACTTTTTCCGCGGCGAACCGCGCGACACCACCGCGGCACGAAAGGCGGTGCGGGTCCGCGTGCGCGCGGCTCCCGGAGACCACGCGCTCGGCGAGGCGCCGGTCCAGCCGGACGGCTCCTTCCTGGTCGAGGTGCCGGCCGACACGGCGCTCGGGATCGAGACTTTGGATGCGCAGGGCGAAGTGATTCATAAGTTGCCGCCGGCCATCTGGGTCCGACCCGGCGAGGATCGCAGTTGCGTCGGTTGTCACGAACCGAACAACCGCTCGCCCCGCAACCGCCGGCCGCTGGCGGTGAATTTTCCGCCAGTCCGGCTGGCGCCGCCTCCCCCACCGCTCGCCCAACACCGACCATGAAAGCCCGCGGTTTCGTGCTGGTCTCCGCCACCGCCGCTGTCGCGCTCGCCGGCCTGGGAGTCGGTGGGTATTCCTGGTCGCTGGCGCACGAGCGTCGCTGGTCCGGGCAGCCGGGGCTGGGCCTGGTTTCCTGCGATCACTGCCACCTGGGGAACACCGACAAACTGCCGTGGTCGAGGCCGCATCCGAAACACGCCTCCCCGGCAGCGTTGGCCGTCTCGGCGGACGGCCAGCGACTCTACATCGCCCTGGACGAACTGGACGAAGTCGTCGAGGCCGACGTCACGAGCGGGCGGGTCCTCCGTCGTGCGCCGGTGCCGGGCGGCCCGTTCGGGTTGGCGTTGGACCGCGCGGGTGGGCGGCTCTACGTGGCGTGCCGCCGGCAGGACCGCGTGGCCGTGGTCGAGACGGGCGAACTCAAGGAGCTGGCCAGTGTGGACGTGGGCATGATGCCGGTGGCGCTGGCCCTGGCCCAAGGCGCGGACGGGGGGCGCTTGATCGTGCTGAATTCGGGCAGCGACGACGCCTCGGTGTTGAGCCTCTCGCCATTGAAGGAGCTGGTCCGACCGGCGACCGGCCGCGAGCCGTATGCGGTGTCGGTTTCCGCGGACGGCAAGCTGGCGTTCATCGTCAGCCGGTTGGCGGAGCGCGAGAAGGCGCGGGCGACCGGGGACGCCTCCGGTTTTCCGTTCATCGTGCCGCAGACGGCCGATCCGTACCACGTCATGACGCCCTCGGCCTCGGAATTGACCGTGCTCTTCACCCGCAGCGGCCGGGTTTTCAAGCGGGCGCCGCTCGAATCCGCCCATTTGTCCGAAGGCATCGCCGGCGTGCCCACGCGGGGCTGGATGCTCGCGCCGCTGGTCAAGGTGCGAAACCTCGTGCCGATCACCCAGGTTGCGAACGGGTGGGTGATGTCCACCGGCCTCGCGGTCTCGGACCTGCTGGGCCACGTGACACAATTGCCCCTCGACGAGGCGAACGATTACTTCGCCGATCCGTCGGGCATCGCGGTGGACGCCGCCGGCCAGCGCGCCTATGTGGCGTCGGGCGGCAGCGACGTGATCTCCGTGGTGGACCTGGGCCGGGTGGCGGAGTGGCTGGCGCAGGCCGATGCCGCCACGCGCGAGCGCGCGATCGAGGATCTCACGTTGTCCAGCCGGTACGTCCTCGCGCGCATTCCGACCGGCCGGAATCCGCGCCACGTCGCCCTGAGCCCGGACGGCAGGAAGTTGTTCGTTTCCGTCCGCCTCGAAGACAAGGTGCAGGTGCTGGACACGGAAACGTTGAAGCCGGCCGGCGAAATCGTGCTGGACACCGGCGGGGACCGCGATCCGATCCGCCGCGGCGAGCGCGTCTTCACCAAGGCCGCCCACACGTTTCAGCGGCAATTCTCCTGTCGCTCGTGCCACCCGGACGCGCACGTGGACGGTCTGGCCTACGATTTCGACGGCGACGGCATCGGCGACAACCTGCTGGACAACCGCTCGCTGCAGGGCCTCGCCGGGACCGCCCCGTTCAAATGGAATGGCAAGAACCCGACGCTCCAGGTGCAGTGCGGTCCGCGCTTTGCCCGGGTGTTGATGCGCACCGACGCCATTCCGCCGGACGACTTGAATGACCTGGTGACCTATCTGCTGGCGCAGCCCCCGCCCCGCACGCTGCCCTACAAGCGGATCGGCCGGCCCCTGACGCCGTCCGAGGATCGCGGCCGAAAACTGTTTTTCGCCACCCAGCGGCCGGAGGGCACCCCGATCCCGCGCGAGCGCCAGTGCCAGACGTGCCATCGGCCGCCGCTGTTCACGAACCGGCTGCCCGGTGCCGTCGGCAGCAAAGGTCCGCGGGACAGCACGGACGAGTTCGACACGCCGCATCTGCTGGGCATCGCCGCCAGCGCGCCGTATCTGCACGATGGCCGCGCCCGCACGCTCGAGGAGCTGTGGACGACCTACCAGACCAATGACCTCCATGGCGTCAGCAGTTATTGGAGCAAACACCAGCTCAACGATTTAATCGCGTACCTCAAGACGCTCTGACCCCAACCCAACCACCATGAAGACCTCCCTTCCATCACCGACAATCCTGCTGGGCGGCATCCTGCTGACGGGGGCGATGGCAGCCACGCATCTCCGCGCGGCGGCAGCGACGCCCGTCGCCTTCCAGGATGTTCCGTTTCCGGTTATCGAGCGGTTCGAGAACTTCGGCCAGGAACAGGGCATCCCGCATTACAAGGTCCATGCCGTGCTCAAGACCAGCGACGGCCAGCTTTGGATCGGCACCTACAACGGCCTGTGCGTCCGCCAAGCGGACGGCACGTTCAAGCGGTACGGCCCCGAGGACGGCCTCAGCCACAAGATGGCCATGTGCCTGGCGGAGGACACCAACACCGGCGATCTCTGGGTGGGCACGATGCGCGGGCTCAACCGCGTGAGCGGCGGCAAGATCGCCAGCTACACCCAGACCAGCAGCGGCCTGCCCAACAACGTGGTCTATGGGGTGGATGTCGTGGGCGACTCCGTCTGGGCCGCCACCGCCGCCGGCACCGGGGCCATGAATCTCAAAACCGGCGAGTGGAAGATCTACGACCATAACAACAGCATCATGCACGAGCCGTGGTGCTATTCGCTCACGCACTCGAACACCAAGATCTACATCGGCGTCTGGGGCGGAGGGGTCGTCGAGCACGATCCGCGGACGGGTTCGTTCAAGGAGTACCGCGACCCCGACGGCGACTTCCACTTCATCCTCGTGCCCGACAGCGGCCCAATCAACGACATCACGTCGTGGGTGGCGTGGGAGGACGGCGTGCTCTGGCAGTGCACCTACTTCGGCTTGTCTCGCTATGACGGCCACGGGTGGAAGACCTGGGTCGAGGGCAAGTCGCCGCTGCTCTCGAACTTCACCCAGTTCGTCGTGGGCCGTCATCGCGTCGGCTGGATCGGCAGCGACAAAGGCCTGTCCGTGACCGACGGGACGACCTGGGTCAACTATGAAGTCGGCGAGCACGGCGAAGGGGTGCGCACGATCGTCCGCCCCGGCCAGCCGCCGCAAGTTACGAAGCTGGACACCGCCCTCGCGGACGGCTTCGTCCTGGGGATTTACGTGGACGACGACGAGGCGTGGTTCGGCACGTCCCACGGCCTGAGCCGCGGCGTGTTTGCCCCCTACAAAAAGCCGGCGACGGTTGCCGCCACCCAACCCTGAGCCCGAGCCCCGGACACCTCATCACTTTCAACTATGACCACCTCCATCCCTGCTCCCGTCGTGAGCCTCGACAGCTACCAGGACAACGGCATCGTGTACTCCGAGGCGGAGAAGATCGAACGTCGGGCCCTGGGCCTGCCGCCCTGCGAGCCGGCCCCGGTGGCGATGCTCCGCCAGCCGGCCAAAGGCCGGGCGGGCGTGAACAAGCGGGCCATCTCGGCACCCGGCGTGTTGAACGAAGCCGGCGAGTACGGCAGCGCCTTCACCCGCGGTTTGCGCGTGGATCTGCCCGGCGGCATCACCCACCTGCTGATCAGCGGCACCGCCAGCGTGGGCGCCAACGGCGAGACGCTCTACCCCGGCGACTTCCGCGCCCAGCTTTGGCGCACCTACCACAACCTCACCCGGCTGCTCGAAAGCGAAGGCGCCACCTGGCACGACGTGGTGCGGACGACCTGCTACATCCGCGACATCGAGCGCGACTACGACGAGTTCAACCGCGTCCGCAACGAGTTTTACCGCGCGCTGGGTCTCGATCCGTTCCCGGCCAGCACCGGCATTCAAGCCCGCATCTGCCGCAGCGATCTGCTCGTCGAGATCGAGGCGATGGCGATCCTGGTGCATTAGGAGGCCCCCATGAAGACACGCCTGCTTCCGTCGCTCGCCCTCGCGTTCACGGCCTCGCTGTCGGCCGCCGGCTATGGCTATGTGGAGAAACCCGAGCCGCCGCCGCCACCGGAGGGGAACAACCCGGTCCTGGTCCAGACCAATGGGGTGGCCACGCCGGACTACAGTGCGGACGAGTACCCTTACTACGCCAACACGCCGGACGACATGATCCCGTTTCGCGGGGTCGAACCGTATTATCGCTATTGGGTCACCCGCCTGCCCTTCCGAGGGCCGGGCCGCGATTATCCGGACCCGCCGAATCTCAAGTCGCTGAAAGTCGGCCTGCTCAGCCCGGCGCCGTATGGACCGGAGGCCGCCCGGGGCGTGCGGACCAAGCAAGGGGTGCTGCTCGCGTTCGAGGAGGCGAACGCGGCGCGGCGACCGGGCCAGTTGCCCTTCGAAGTCATCGCGCGCGACGACTCGCCGCAATGGGGCAGCGCGGCGAACATCGCGGTCGAGTTCGCCGACAACGAGGTGCTGGGGTTTTTGGGCACGATCGACGGCGACGCCACGCATGTCGCCCTCCGGGCCACACTCAAACTAGAAACCTACATGATCAACACCTCGGACCCCGACCCGACCTTGACCGAGACCCAGATCCCCTGGCTGACGCGGGTCTTCCCGGACGACCGCCAGCAGTGTTTTCGGCTCGCGAACCTGATCGTCAGGGAGCGTGGCTGTCAGCGCATCGCCATCCTGCGCGAGAGCAGCCGGCCGGGTCGCGTGGGGGTGATGCACTTCATCAACTCCATCCGGCGCCTGGGCCACCCGCCGGTGCAGCACCTGTTCTTCAAGCCGGGCGATCCGAACATCCGCACCCAGATCGCCGCCATCAAAGCCGCCGATCCGGACGCGATCCTGTTCTTCGGCCAACCGGACGACATCGGCCGTTTCGTGAGACAGTTTCGCGAGGCCGGCGTGAAGCAGGCCCAGTTCTTCGGCTTCGACCGGCTGCAGGAAGACAGTTTCAAGGCGCAGGCCGGCCCCTACGCCGAAGGCATGACCATCTGCTATTTCTTCAACCCCAACCGGCCCGACAAACCGTGGCAGGATTTCATCGCGCGCTACCAGCAGCGCTGGGGCGGGCGGCCGGACATCTACGCCGCCTACGGTTACGACGGGGCGAAGCTGATGATTGAAGCCATCGATCGCGCCGGCCCCAACCGGTTCCGGGTCCGCGACTACCTCGCCGGGCTGAACGAGTATGACGGCGTGACCGGCCACATGATTTTCGACGGGCGCTGGGACAACATCGTGCCGATCACCACCGCCCACTTCCAAGACGGCACCTGGCACTACGACCCGCTCCCGGAACTGAAGCGCAAGCCCGTGCGCCAAACCGCCCAAGCCCCGCCCCAGTGAGCCCGCGGCCCCGCTTCGCCGTCCTCGCCGCGACCCTGTTCGGCTTGGCGCCACTTCTCGGCCGCCCGGCGGATGCCCCGGGTGCGGCGTCGCCGCTGACACTCGGTCTGCTGCTGCCGCCATCCGAAACCGAGGCCGTCGGCATCCGCCTGGGGGCGGAATTGGGTGTGGAGGCCGCCAACCGCGAACCGGGTGCCAGGCTGAAACTTATCGTGCGCGGCAGCGCGGGCCAGTGGGGCACCGATGGCGACGACGCCGTGGTGCTGGCGCTCGATCAAGGCGCGCAGGCGCTGATCGCACCCACGTCGGGCGCGGCGGTTCACCAGGCCTTGCAGGTCGCCGGCCGGACCCGCGTGCCGGTGGTTTCCCTCTGTGGCGACAGTTCGGTGACCGGTGCGGGAATCCCGTGGACAGTCCGCATTGCGCCCAGCACCGAACAAGAGGCCGCCGCCCTGTTCGCCGCCTGGGCGCCGACCGCTCCCCCGCTGCGCGTCGCCGCCTTCGTGCCGCCCGAGCGCGCCGGCCGCGAGGCGCGCGCCGACCTCCGTTCCGCCGCCCGGAACATGGCGGTCGAAATCGTGAACTTCCTCGAGCTGCCGGGTCGCGATCCCGACTTCGCCGCCCTGGCCCGCCAGGCGATGGCCCAGCGGCCGGACGCAGCTCTGCTCTGGGTGGAGTCCGCCCCAGCCAGCCGTTTGGCCGGGGCCCTGCGCGCCGCCGGTTTCAACGGTCGCCTGGCCGGACCTTCCCGGCTCGCCTCGAAGGCATTCTTCCAGCCGGCGGGCCGGAGCGCGGAGGGTTTCCTGCTGACGGCACCGGTCCCCGAGGCGAACGCCAGCGCGCTTCGCGATCGGTTTCTCGAGGATTACCGCGCCCGGGTGGAGGCGCGGGCAGACGGGGCGGAACCGACCCCGGATTTCGCCGCGGCGCTGGCTTTTGACTCGGTTCAGTTGCTCGCGGAAGTGTTGCGCCGAACGGGCGGCCAACCGGCCTTTCGCGCGTTTCCACTGACGCGCATCGTGCCCGGCGTGACCGGCGAACTGGCCTTCGACCGCAGTGGCAATCGTCGGCTCCAACTCCAGGTCCTCGAGTGGCGCGACGGCTGCTGCCGGCCGTTCGTCCCGGCGGACCAGCGGTGAGCCGACCCCGCAGCGTCAACTGAGCGGCGGCGACCGGTCCGACAGAGCGGAACGCGATCGAGGCGGTCGCTCCGTTCGGCGTCGCGCCGACCCGTCTCCGGCAATCCACACGAGGGCAACGCGGACATCCTCTTTCCGGGCCGGAGTTGGTTCGGCCAAAACAAAAGGCGCGAGCCGGGTCGTCGCGCCGTGAAGGTCTCCGGACTGTCAGTGAGTTTCAGCTCTTGAAACCGTCGAGCTTTGCGATCACAGCCTTGGGTCCGCCGCCGCCATAGCCAACGATTTCGCCGAGCTTCTTCCCGGCGCCGTCCAGAACCACCAGGGTCGGGAAGCCGCCGACTTTGTACTGGTCCTGGAGCTTCTTGTTGGCGGCCTTGACCTCGGCCGACTGGGGTTTCGACCGGGGGAAGTCGATTTCCACGAGCACCAGGTTCTTTTTGGCGTACTCGGCAAACTCGGGCGTGGCGAATACCTCCTTGTGCAGCTTGATGCAGAACCCGCACCAATCGGAGCCGGTGAAGTCGATCATCACCCGTTTGTTCTCGGCCTTGGCCTTGGCTTGCGCCTTGGCGAGGTCCGTGTGCCATTCCAAGTCGGCAGCGCTGAGGCTCAAGGCCGCGAAGCCGACCGCCATGCTTAAGAGGAGTCGTTTCATAATGATTCGATTCGACCCACTATAGCGGGCCTTTCTTCATTTGCCAGTCTGACGGCGTTTCCCGTCCGGCGCGGTGGCGCGCCAGACGCACCTGCCCGCAACCACCGTGGCCACCGCCTGGCCGCGCAACGGCCAGCCATAGAACGGGCTGTTCACCGAGCGACTGGCGGTCTGGTTGCGCTGCCACACCCACTCGCGGTCGGGATCGAACACCGTGACATCGCCGTCCATGCCCGGCTGGAGCGAGCCCTTGCTGGCCAGCCGCAGGAGGCGGGCCGGGTTCACGGTGAACTTTTCGATCAGCCCCGCCAGCGACAGGCGGCCCGGCTGAACCAGCCGCATCAGGCTCAACGCCAATTCGGTCTCCAGGCCGGTGATCCCGAACGGCGCCACGTCGAACTCGACCTCCTTCTCGTAATTGCAGTGCGGCGCGTGGTCGCTGGCGATGACTTCGATCGTGCTGTCCGCCAAGCCCTCGAGGATGGCCTCCCGGTCCGCCGCCGTGCGGATCGGGGGGTTCATCTTGAAATGCGTGTCGTAGTTTGGCCAGCGTGGCAGCTCCGCCAAAGGCACGTCCGGGTAGAGCGCCTGGCCGTCCCCCGCCCAAAACGGGTCGCTCCCGGCGAGGGCCGCGTCGGTCAGCGTGAAGTGGTGCGGGCAGGCCTCGCCGGAAATCAGGACACCGCGCCGGCGTGCCTCGCGCAGGAGCTGGACGCTGCCGGCGGCACTCAGGTGCTGGCAATGCACCCGCGCGCCGGTCCGCTCGGCCAGGAGGATGTTCCGTCCGACGATCAACTCCTCGCCCTCGGCCGGCCAGCCGCGCAACCCGAGCAACGTGCTCATGTACCCTTCGTGCATCACGCCGTCGGTGACGAGCGAGTAATCCTGGCAATGATCCATCACCAGCAGGTCGAACATGGTCGAGTATTCCAACGCCCGCCGCATCATGTCGTTGTTCTGGATGCAGTGGCCGTCGTCGGTGATGGCGACCACGCCCGCCTGCTTCAGCGAACCGATGGAGGCCAGTTCTTCGCCGGCGATGGCCTTGGTGATGGCGCCGGTCACCAGCACGTTCACCACCCCTTCCTGGGCCGCGCGCTGTTGGATCCACGAAACCGTGCTCGGCGTGTCGATGGCGGGCACGGTGTTCGGCATGCAGACGACGGTGCAGAAGCCGCCCCGGGCCGCCGCCGCCGTGCCGGTGGCGATGGATTCCTTGGCCGACTGACCCGGCTCGCGCAAATGCACGTGGAGGTCGATCAACCCGGGGCACACCACCAGGCCCGTGGCGTCGAGTCGCTCGACCGCCGGCGGGGCCAACCGCGCCGCCTCGTTGCCCAGCGCCGCCACCTTGCCGTCCAGGATCAACAGGTCCGCCGGAGCATCGAAGGACTGGCTGGGGTCCACGACGCGGCCACCTTCGAGCAGCAACGAATTCATGGCAGGGACGGATATACTTGGTCTCCGCCCCGGGCGAGGAAAATCCGAGGCCTGAACGCCGGGCGCGCGGCGTTCTGAATCGGACGGAATTCTGTGCTGCCGCCGCACTACTCTTGCGCCCACCGGTAGTAGCGCGCGGGTTCGCCACCGCCGATTCCCTGCGTCAACGATCCCGCGCCCTGACCATCCAATTGCACCGTGCTCTGCCGCGTCCAGGGCCCCGTCACCGCCGCCGCTGACTCCACCGCGACCGACGCGCCAGGCTGACCGCGGAAAGCGACGGTGAAACCCTCACGGCCGCGACTCACCTGCGCGGTGACCGCCGGCGTCACCACCGCTTCGGCGACCACCTCGTCCCGTCCGCTCAGATCGACTTCGACCAAACGGTATCGGAGCCCAGCCGCGTCCGGTGCGGACTCGTCGGGCAGCGCGTAAGTGTGCGGCCGCTGATCGGAGCCGAGGGCGGGAAGGATGCCCGTCGTCACCGGCTGCCACCCGCCGGCGGGCGTGGCGCGGTCCACGTGGAACCCCAGCGTCCGGACTTCCACGAGTGTGCCCCAGCTCAGTCTCACCTGGCCGGGGCCGGTCGTGGTTGCGCGAAAATACGCCAACGTCGCCGCAGTAGGCGGCGGGGCGAAGAGCGTGACGTCGTTCCCCGCCCCGCCCACATAGCTGATCTTCAAGGCCACGCCGTTCACGGTGACCGTGGCGGCCTCGGGCAGGCCGGCAAACGTGCCGCTGCCGCCGGCACGGGAGAGGATCGTGAAGGTGCTGCCCGCCGCCGGCGTGTAGCCGCCGACCGCCGGATAGGACCTCGCGGTGAGCGTGACGTTGGCCCCGATATTCACGTCGCCGGTGGCGCGGACCTGATCGTATTCCGTGCCCGGGATGGTGCCGCCGATCTCGACCGTGAACGCGCTGTGGTCGGCCAGGTTGAGATTGCCATCCAAAGTGAAGCGGCCGGGGGAAGCGCCCGGGGCCAGGTTGCCGCTGGTGGTCAGACTGGCGACGGTCATGACCGGTCCCGCGCTGTAAGTGTTGCCGATACCCATGCTGCTGACGAGCCTCACCGCAGCAGCGTTGGCCGGGCTGATGGCTGCGCTGAGGGTGATCGGGCCGCTGGTCGCGTCCCCGATGACGAGGGTGCCACAGGTGATGAGATCCAGTTCGGTGTCGGTCAGGCTGAGCTGGCCGCTGGTTTCGGTGCCGAGGTCAATGGGCGTGCCCGCCGTCTTCGGCCGGAACGTGACGGTCCCGGCGCCGGCGCTCACCGTGCCGCCGCCGATCTCGATGCGGTCCGCGCGGAAACCGAGGTCGCCCGAGCGGCTGCTCAGGCTGCTGGCTCCCGAGATGCCGATCCCGTCCGCGTTCACGCCCGTGCCGGTGAGGGTAAGGGTGCCGCTCGCCGTCGAGATGGCCGTAGGCTGGACACCGTTGATCCTGATGCCTTGGGCGATGCCCGCCAGCGCGGTGCCGTCGATGGTGATATTCCCCAGGCCGGTGGCCCGGATGTGGGCGGCACCGGGGGAAATGAAATCCGCGATCAACACGCCGACGTTGTCCGAGCCGGTCGCGTTCGCACCGGTGCCCGTGATCGAGACCGCGCCGTCCACGGTTTCGATCGCGCCACTGGTCAGCGAGAACCCCGCTGCGTTCGCGGTGGTGCCGACGGCTCCCGATACGCCGGTGATGGTGATGGTGCCGGCGTTGGCCCCGCTCGCGGTGCTTTCGATCAACCCACCGGGCTGGACGAAGACGCCGTCGTCCTCCCCGGAGCGCCCCGCGAGAACGATGTTGCCCTGGCCCGTCGTGCGCACGCGACCGTTGACGCTGAGACCGATGAAACCGTCGGCGGTGGGAGGCGTTTGTTGGTTGGCTTCCAGGTTGATGCCGCCGCCCACCGTTTCCAGGCTGGACCCGGAATCCAGGATCACGTTCCGGCTGCACTTCACGGTGATCGCGCCGTTGCCGGACGTGATCAGGTTCGCGTTCGACGCGAGTGACACGACGTCCATGCCCGGCGTTGCGTCGTCGTTCTGCAGGTCCACGTCCAGGCTCGCGTCCGCCGCGAAGGTGAGGTCGCCGTTGAAGTTCACCGCATCATCGCCCGTGCCGCCGTTAAGCGTGAGGCTGGGCAGCGAACCGGTGAAGGCGCCCACGTCGATCACGTCCGCTCCCGCGCCGGCGTTGACGGTGATCTGCGTCACACCGGTGCGGTCGAGGACGCCCGAGCCCCCGCTGCGGGCGGCCCCGCCATCCACGCTGAAAGTGCGGCCTGCCGCCGCAAACTGGATGCTGCCCGCCGACGGCTCGGACACGGCGAGGGTGTCGTCGTTGCCGGAGACGTCGGTTACCACAATGGCGTTCCCAGCGGTGGTGACGGTGTAATCGATTCCCGTGCCTTGGATGACGAAGTCGTAAGGATTTTCGTTGGCGTCGTCGTTGGCGAGGCTGAGCGTGGTGGCGCGCACCCCCGGCGCACGGGGATCGAACGTGACGGTAAACGTCGTCGAACCGCCGGCGACGATGGTGGCCGGCAGGGGGAGGCCGCCCACGGTGAAATCAGCCGTCTCGCCACCGGAAACCGAGATGCCGGTGACGTGGAGGTCGGCCGTGCCGAGGTTTTCGATAGTGAACGTCCTGACCACCGTGCCCGAGGAGACGGACTGGTTTCCGAAGTCGGTGCCGTCCGTGGTGGCAGGGGTCGGGTCGCCATCGGGGATGGAGACCAGGGGCGAGCCGCCAAGCACGTCCAGCTCCGGTGCGACGCCCGTGCCGGTGAGGGCGAGGTCGAATGGGTTTTCGTCGGGGTCGTTGCTGGCGACATGCAGCGCCGCGCTGCGGGCGCCCACCGCCCCGGGGTTGAAGGTGACCGCGAAGGTGGAACTGCCGCCCGGCGTGACCGTGACGAGCGTCCCGGTGGTGTCCACCGTGAAGTCGCCGGGGTTCACTCCGTCCGTGGTGATGACCAGCCCGGTCAGGTCGGCGGTGCCCGTATTGCGGATGGTGAAAGATTTGAGCAGACCGCTACTGCCCAGGGTCCGGGTGCCAAAGTCCACGCCGCCCGTGCCGTCCGTCAGGTCCGTGCCGGCGGGTTGCTCCACGGCGATGTCGGGGACAGTGAGCGTCAGAATTCCCGAGAGGCTCGTCACGGCCTGGCCATCGGGATTGGTGACCGTGATCGTCCGGGCACCCGGTGTCGCCCCGGTCGCGACGGTGAGGTCCAGCGTCAGGCTGGTTGGGCCGGCGCAGGTGGCAGCGTTGACGGTGACGCCGCCGCCGTTGATCGCCGCGGCGAGCCGGTGGGGAAAGCCGGCGCCGGGATCGAAGAAGCCCGATCCCGAAACCTGGATGCCGGCGACGGCCACGGAGATGTTAGCCTGGCCGACGGCAACACTCGGTGGAGAGCACGCGGTCGGGGTGGCGGGCGGCGGCGCGAGGGCCTGGGCCACCCAGGTACCCCAAAGGTTCACCGTCGCGCTCGCGTACTCCTGGATGGTCCAGAGCGACATGTCGTCGGCCGGATCCAGGCTGGTGTAGCTGTAATCGCCCCAGCGGTTGCGACCCGATCCGTCGAGTCGCTGGTAGGCGGCCGCGCCAGCCTTGATCAGAGTCACCGAGCCCATGCTGCCGGCGGCCTCCCCGTTCAACCGCCCGGTGAAGTAGGCACCGACGAATTCCGTGGCCGCGACTCCCGAAAAGCCCATCACCGCGTGGCCTTGCCCGTTCGGCATGATCGAAGGGTAGAAGTAGAACCGGGGATTGGAGGTGGCCGGATCGAACACCCGCCCGCTCTGGACCAGGCTCGGGGTGACATCGGCAACGTTGAGTTGGAGCCATTCGCACGCCGTGCGGGTGATCGGTCCGGCGTCTCCCCCGGCGCTATCGGTGCCAACGCTCCGACAGGTCCACAGGGAATCCGCGCGAATGACCGCCATCTGGAGGCGGTCGTCGCCTACGTTGATGGGGGTTCCGCTGCCGGACGCCGGGGCATTGACCGGTTGTCCGTAAGTCGGCGTGGTCAGCCCGCCGGCGGTCGCGTCCAGCGTCGGCGTCGTGCCGCTCCACGTCAGGCGGCGGTAATTCACATCTCCATAGCCCGCCGTGGACGAGGCGACAAACCAGGCAGGGCCGCCCGCCGCCACCGGGTCGAGGTTGTGCGCGGGCTGCGGCGTGGCCCACATGTCGGTTATGCCGGTGAACACGCTGACAGTCGCGGTCCCAGCCGCGAGCACCTGCGCCTTGGGCACCGCCGCAATCTTGGCGAAACTCGACGGTCCGAACATCCGCACGGCCACATAGACGCCATTCTCGTCCGTCCCCAGCGTATCGTAATCCGAGAAGACCGCGCTGCCTCCGGAGTCCGGATCGCCCACCGGGATCAGGTACTTGTTCCACGCCCCGGTCGGATCCGGGCTTGCGCTCACGGCGAGGATCGCGTCGTTGTCGTGCCCGGACACGGCCCCGCGTTCCAGTGCCACCGCCAGCCAGCGGCCGCTGCGCCGGTCGTAGATCACGTGGGGATCGAACGATCCGTTTCGCGGGTAGGTCGTCCCGCCGATCACCGCGGTGAAGAAACTGTTGAGCGACACGCGGCTGAGGCGCACGCCCACCTTGGTGTAGATGGCAACCGAACCGTTGATCACCTCCACGAAATGGTGCAGGCCGACCGCCCCCATGGTATCCGGCGGAATGAAGCCACTATCGGTCAGAGAGAGGGCATCAAACGAGGTCGAGAGGGTTTGAGGGGCTTCGACGGTTGCGCCGCTTTTCACCTCCGCCGCCTCCGCAACGGGTGTCCGGAGCGGCGCCGCCAGCTTGGCCGGCAGGTCCATGCGCGGTGCATCCTCGACGCGCGGTGCCGTCTCGGGTTCCATGACTTGCAGCCGATCGCGAGCCTCCATCTGCGCCACGGTCTCCGTCAGCGGCGAACTGAAAACGACCTGCCCGGGCGCCATCTGGGCCGGCTGGGCCGAGACCCGAATTGGTGACAGCGTGGCCAGGAGCGCGCCGAGGACCCCCCAGAGGAGGTTGATGCGGGAGACGGTCCAGGTGTCGGTGGAGTGGTGGCGAAAGTTCATTGGATGGTCCGCGTTGCGAGTGGCTGGTGCCATGCGGCGGGGGCTGGGAGCGGAACGAAAGGCGTGCGCGTCGCTGAACGAGTCCAAGCGCCCGGCGTGTGGGGGGTTCTGACCGGCGGTCCGGTCACGGTCTTGAAGGTTGTCTTCAGGTGCAACGCTCCGGCGGTCCCGTATCGGCTCCGCTGTCGGAGGAGTTGCCTGGCTCCAGCGGGAATGCCGCGCCTACGCTGCGCATTAAACGGAAATCCGAACCGCGTTACAATAAAAACACGGGCATGAGCTGCGCGGGTGGGCGGTGCGGAAGGAGTTCCGGCACACGTCGCGCGTGATTGTGCCGGTCACCGGCGTCCCGGCTTTCAGTTCACGCGACGGTTTCGAGTCAGGCCTGGGGAAGGGCGGGAGTTTTCCGGAACTTCCGTGCGTTGAACCCCAAGGTTTCGAGCGACCCAGATCGCGGACGTGTCGGAGACGCCCGGCAACGCCGGAGGCCGGCCCGGCGGCGCCCACGTTCGGGCGTGACGGCGGTCGCCAGGCAGCTATCGTGGCGTCACCATGAACCCCGACTTTGTTTTTCGGCGCAACCGATGGCGAGGCGGCACGGGCCTGCTCCTCGCGGTCTTGTTAGGATCGGCCCCTCTGCTCGCGGCGCTTACGGAAGTACAGGAGGCGTGTCTCGCCCGGGCCTGGCGGCACGAGAAGCACGGTTGGGTGTTCGTGCACGTCGAAGGCGCCGCGCGCGAGCGCGGGTTCCAGCATGGCTTCCTGCTGGCCCAGGAGATCGCCGGTTGCCTGCGCGTCCAACGCGCCTTGTGGCATCACGACAGCGCGCTGGAGTGGCCGTGGCTGGTCGAGCGGGCCCGGGCGATGTACGAGTCGCACATCGACCCGGAGCTATTGGACGAACTGGACGGCCTGGTCGAGGGCCTCGGCGCCGCGGGGATTCCCAGTTCGCGCGCCGAGCTGATCACGTACAACGCGTACTTCGAACTCGCCTGGTACTGGTGGCCGCAGCACAAGAAGAACCTGGATGCCTCGGTCTTGCCGCCGCCCCGCCAGGGTTGCAGTTCGTTCATCGCCACCGGCAGCGCCACGCGGGATGGCGGTGTCGTGCTGGGCCACAACAGCATGGTGGATTACCCGGAAGCCACGGCCAACGTGGTCATGGACATCGCGCCGGAGCATGGCCATCGCATTCTGTGGCAGACCTGGCCGGGCTGGTTGCACAGCGGCACCGATTTCTTCGTCACGGACGCGGGATTGGTCGGCTCGGAAACCACCATCGGCGGCTTCCAGCCGTATGACGAGAAGGGCGTGCCGGAGTTTGTGCGGATGCGGCGCGCCACGCAGGACGCCGGCTCCATCGACGACTGGTGTGCGCTCATGCAGCGCGGCAACACCGGCGGTTACGCAAACTCCTGGCTGCTGGGGGACGTGAACTCCGGCGAGATCGCGCGGCTGGAACTGGGCCTCAAACGCGTGGGCTTCGAGCGCAAGCGTGACGGCTGGTTCCTCGGCTCGAACATCGCCGAGGACCTGGGCCTGTTGCGCTACGAAACCGACTCCAACGAGAACGACGTCCGCCTGTCGAACATCGCCCGGCGCACGCGCTGGCAAAAGCTCATGCACGCGCAGGCGGGCAGGATCGACGTCGCGCTGGCCCGGCGCTTCGAGGCCGACCATTTCGACTCCTGGCTGGGCCGGACGCGGCCGGGTGGGCGCACGCTCTGCGGGCACAACGAGCTGGAACCGAATCCGTTCGGCCCCTGGCCGGGGGCGCCGTTCTATCCGGCCGGCACGTTCGACGGCAAGGTGGTGGACACGAAATTGGCGAAGCAGATGTCCTTCGCAGCGCGCTGGGGCGCCGCCTGCGGCCGCGCGTTCGATGCCGACAAGTTCCTGGCCGCACACCCGCAATACGATTGGATGCGCGGGCTGCTCACGAGCCGGCCTTCGCAGCCGTGGACGGTGTTCCGCGCGGGCGAGAAGCAGTGAGGATTTCCGATCCTCCGCCTCGCAGTCGGCCCATGGCCAACGCTTGTGCCGGAGGCTCCGGCTCAAGCAACCTGGATTCCGCGACGGCGGCGCATCCTCGCCCTCGAGTGCGGCGGGACGGTGCACGCGGACGGTCTCCCCCTTTCGGCGGGTTCGCGTGCGGAGCTCATTCTTTTTGAGCGGCGGAGCGGCGCGACGGGGAGGCAGCCCGCGGATCCCATTCCAATAGTCAGTCTTGTGAATGAACATACGGACACGGTTTTGGTCTTGTAATCGCGCGTAGTGGTGTTTTTACTCGTGAAGTTCCGGCCGCGGCAGACCCAAACAATCTCAATCCTTGCGTTTAACCGGCACCTGACGACAGGCCTGTGGGCTGTGTTGCGCGGGAATCGGGGGGGGAGAGCGGAAGGGCGAACTGGCGGTCCTTGGGAACTGAATGCGTGGCCTCGGGCGGCTGGCATTGTGAGGTGGGGCAGCCCACTCAAAGGACGCGGTTTCAGGGGAAAGGTGGTGGCTTATGACGGTACAGTTGGGGCAGGTCGTTGAATTGTCAGCTCGCGGTCATGCGGGCGGGTGTGATCTTGCTGTCCGATCTCCGCGGACAAGGCGGTCTTCCTTCCGGATTCTCATTTCTGATTCCCTCTGGCTTATGCGTAACTTGCTTGAGTTTTCCAGCCGTTTCGGAGTGGGGGGCACACGCGTGCGGCGTGGGTTTCGTGGCGCACTTGCCGGCGCGGCCCTGGCGGGAGGGGTGGCGGCCGACACGCCGTTCGACAGCGGACACAGCCCGGGGTACTTCGCGGATTTCGAGGCCGGTGCGGGAACGGAGTGGTCATCGGCCACGACGGATAACTCGGTCCCGGGCGGGTTCAGCCGGTTTGCCGGCCGGTTCGGCAACGGCGGCCAGACGCTCTCGCTGAGCGGGTTGACCGCCGGCACGGCCTACACCGTCGTCTTCGACCTGTACGTCATCGATTCATGGGACGGGAACAGCGGAGGGGTCGGTCCAGACTACTTCAATGTGGCAGTGGACGGCGTGCAGTTGTTCCAGCGCACCTTTTCGCAGTTCGATTTCAACAACCAATCCTACCCGCTGCCGCCGGACGCCCAAGGCCAGTCCGGTTTCAGCGGCTGGAACGACTCGATTTACCGGAGCGTGGAGGTGCCGTTCACCGCCGCGGGGGGTTCGGCCAGCATTACTTTCCAGGGCGCCGGCCTCCAGGATCTCACCGACGAATCGTGGGGCATCGACAACGTGGGGGTCTGGACCACGGCGAGCCTGCCGGCGACGGCGGTGGTGGCGACGAGTCTGCCGGCCGAAGGCCCGGCCAGTGCGGTGGCCATCGACCGTTTCAGTCTGACGACGCTGCGGCCGCTGGACGCGAGCGCGGCGACCAGTGCGGCCAACTACGAGTTGCGGAGCACCGGGACCGACAACCTGTACGGGACGAGCGACGACGTGGTGTACGTGCTGACGCCGGCGTACCCGGCGAACACCAAGACGGTGAGTTTCACGGTCACCCCCAACCCGCTCCAGCCGGGCCAATACCGCTTTCGCACGCTGGCGGGCTTGCTCGACGCCAACGGCGATGCGGTGACGCAGTACACCCGGGAGTTCGCCTTGGTGGATCCGGTGCTCGGGAAGATCGAGGGCTTGGACAATAATCTCTTGCCCGGGGCCACGCCGCTGCCAATGGCCGAGACGCCTGCTGGCTCGAAGTTCTACACTGCCTTTGCGCCGGGCACGTTCCAGGCGGCCGCCGACGTGGATTATTGGCGGTTCGACGCCGAGGCCGGCGATGTGATCACGGTGCGCCTCGAGACGGCCAACAGCGGAATCTACCCGTACGTCTATCTTCGAAATGCCGCCGATGCCAACGTGGCCGGTTACGATATTCGGGACACCGCGGTCGGCCAGATCCAGACGGCCACGATCCCGGCTCCCGGGACGTATTACCTGCGGGTCTGGAGCGATCACGGGGCCTCGCCTTACGCGATGCGGGTGGACCAGTCGCGGGGCCTCCAGTTGGAAACGGAGGGGAATGATTCCCAAGGCGCAGCGAACCTGCTGGCGCTCAGCATCTCCGGCGGGGAGCTGAGTGCGCGCGTGGGCGCGTCGCTTCCCGTTGCCGATTCGGCGGGCGACTATTTCTCGGTGGGCACACTCAACGCGGGCAACACCCTCACCGCCACCCTGGTCATGCCGGCAGGCAGTTCCATTGCGGCGACCGACGTCACGCTGACGATCGAGCAGTCCGGCAACGCGAGCCCCTTGGAGTCGGAAACCAGCGGAACGGCAACGCACACCGTGGCCGCCGACGGCATTTACGTGATCCGCGCGACCACCGCCGATCGCGACTTGCGGGCACAATATCTCTTATCGGTCACCGTGAACGATGCGGTACCGCCGGCGGTCACCTCGGCGACCCTGCCGGACGAGGGGGCGACGGGCTCCTCCGTGATCGACCGGTTCAGTGTGGGATTTAGTGAAGACATGATCGCGGCCACGGTGAACGCGGCGGCGAATTACGAACTGCGCTGTGCCGGGCTGGACGGGGCGTTCGGCACGGGTGACGACGGCGTGTACACGGTGGCGCCGCAAAGCTACGCCACCGGGCTGAGCGCGAGTTACCTGATCACGGACGGGCCGCTGCAGCCAGGGGCGTACCGCTTGACGATTGGGACGGCTTTGCAGGACCGGGCGGGGAATCCACTGGCCGCACCGTATGAACGCACCTTCACGGTGGCGGGCATTGCGGGGTACGTGATGGAAAACCGGAACAACGGCGTGCCGGCCGTGGCGACCTCGCTGAGCACCGTCGGGGGTGGGCTGGCGGACGGGTCGGCGCGCTTTGGAGGGTACTTCGGTGGTCCGGCGAACAACTGGTATCCTCACGACCTCGCGAAAGGGGATTTCAATGGGGACGGGAAGCTGGACGTGGTAACGGCCAATTGGAACGTGGCCACCGTGAGCGTGTATCTCGGAAACGGCGATGGCACCTTCCAGGCCCCGACCAGCTTTGCCTGCGGGGACAACCCTTGTTCGGTGGCGGTGGGTGACCTGGATGGCGACGGTCACTTGGACGTGGTGGTGGCCAATTACTACGCCAACACCGTGGCGGTGCTCTTGGGCGACGGCACGGGCGCGCTAGGCAGCGGCACCACGACGGCGGTGGGCGCCAATCCGTGGGACGTGGCGGTGGGGAATCTGGATGGCGCGGGAGCGCCGGAGATCGTGACCGCCAATTTCTCCAGCGACAATGCCAGCGTGCTCGCACGGCAAGGCGATGGCACTTACACGCGCACGGATTACGCCAGCGGCGACGGAACGCACAGCGTTGCCATCGCCGACCTTGATGGCGATGGCGCGCCGGAGTTGGTGACCGTCAACGCGTATGCAGACACGGTGAGCGTGCTGGTGAACAAGGCGGACGGCACGGGCACCTTCAACGCGGCGACGACCTATCCCACGGCCGATTACCCACGGGACCTCGCGATCGGCGACCTGGATGGCGACGGCAAGGCCGAGGTGGTGACCCTGAACGTCAACAGCCGGGACGTGAGCGTCCTCAAAGGCAAGGGCGATGCAACCTTCGACGCGCCGGTGAGCTACGGTGGAGTGGGCAGCGATCCGTACCGGCTGGCCCTGGGCGATCTCAGTGGAGATGGCAGGCTGGACGTGGCGGTGGCCGTTTACGGAGACAGCGATCTGGACTTGTTCTTGAACCAGGGCGACGGAGCGTTGGCGGGCATCTCCGTGTATCAGACCAGTTACAATCCGATCGCGGTGGTGGCGGCTGATTTCAACGCCGACGGGCTGACCGACTTGGTGACCACGGAGCATACTTACTACGCCGGCTATTATTTGACGACGTGGCTGGGGAACCGGGAGCAGCCATTGGCGGAGGATCCGGTGGGTTCGGGTTTATGGACCGGCCAGGGGCGGGGGAACCTGAGCGGGACGGGGGATGTGGACTACTGGAGCTTCAGTGCGCAGGCGGGGGACATGGTGAGCGTGGCGACGGAGCTGCCGGGCAATCCCAATGCCAGCGCCCTGTTCTATGATGTGCTGCGGCCGGACGGCACGCGGCTGACGTATTTCTATGGGAACTACTCCGGGGGGTACGGGCAGAGCAGCCCGGTGAGCATTGCGGCCGCCGGGACGTACTACGTGGCGGTGAGCTACAACTACCAGTACTGGGGGGAGTACCGGCTGCGGGTGAGCCTGGCGCGGGGCGGCTTGCAGATGGAGAGCGAGGACAACAACCAGATCAGCCAGGCGAACGCGCCCACGCTCAAGTTGG
The DNA here is from genome assembly GCA_963735925.1 of uncultured bacterium. Classification (GTDB taxonomy): domain Bacteria; phylum Verrucomicrobiota; class Verrucomicrobiia; order Limisphaerales; family J093; genus DSVZ01. Next base: position 92,633 of record CAVTMT010000010.1, on the reverse strand, counting down.
CGGGCGGCCGCCAAACGGCGGGCGTCGCCGGGTACATCGGGGTGGGCGACACCGAGGGCGACTACTACGCGCTGGGGAATCTGACCGCGGGGACCACCATTACTCTGGGGCTGAGCAAGCCGGCGGGCAGCCCGCTCTCGGCGGCGCTGGAAGTGTACCGGGCGGACGGGACGAAGGTGGCGGCGGGGGCGGCGGATGCGACGCCGGTGAGCCACACGGTGGCGGCGGGGGCGGACGCGGCGTACTACGGGCGGGTGCGGGCGGTCAGCGGGGCGGGGCTGCTGGCGCAGTATGTGTTGAGCCTGGAGCTGGCGGACTTGGTGCCCCCGACGATCACCTCGGTGAGTCTGCCGGCGGAGGGGGCGACCAGCGGGGCCATCCTGGACCGGTTCAGTGTGGGCTTGAGCGAGGACATGCTGGCGGCGACGGTGAATGCAGCCGCCAACTACGAGTTACGGTGCGCGGGACCGGACGGCACGTTGGACACGGGCGATGACGTGCTCTACAGCGTGGCACCGCAGAGCTACGCCAGCGGGCTGAGCGCGAGTTACCTCATCAGTGACGGGCCGCTGCAGCCGGGGGCCTATCGCTTCACCCTGACCACGGGCCTCGAGGACCGGGCGGGCAACGCCTTGGGGGCGGATTACGTGCGCCGTTTCACGGTGGCGGGAGTGAGCGGGTTTGTGCTGGAGAGCCGCAACAACGGGGCGCCGGCGGTGGGCACCTCGCTGAGCACCCGGGAAGGCGGGCTGGCGGACGGGTCGGTGCGGTTCGGGGGGTACTGGGGAGCGGGCTCCAATCCGTACGACGTGGCCGCGGGCGATTTCAACGGCGACGGCAAGCTGGACGTGGCGGTGGCCAACATCAGCAGCGACAACGTGAGCGTGTTCCTGGGCAACGGGGACGGGACGTTCGCGGCGGCGGCGAACTACGCGGCGGGCGACGGGCCGATCGAGATCCGCGCGGGCGACCTGGACGGCGACGGGAAGGCGGACCTGGTGGTCGCGGACTACTACGGTCACAACGTGGGGCTCTTGCCGGGCAACGGGGACGGGACGTTCCAGGCGCCGGTGAATGTGGCGGTGCGCTCTTATCCGCGCGGGCTGGCGCTGGCGGACCTGGATGGCGACGGGCGACTGGACATCGTGGCGGGCAACTCGGGCCAGAGCCACGTCACGGTTTTGCTGCGAGAGACCGACGGCACGTACGGGCGCACCGACTACGGCGCGGGCAGCGGCGCGTGGGGGGTGGCGGTGGGCGACCTGGATGGGGACGGGAAGCTGGACCTGGTGGCGGCCAACGCGAACGACGACAACGTGAGCGTGCTCCGGGGCAATGGGAACGGGACGTTCGCGGGGGCGGTGAACTACGCGGCGGGGGACTACCCGCGGGACCTGCGGCTGGGGGATCTGGACGGGGACGGCAAGCTGGACATCGTGGTGCTCAATGCCAACAGCCAGGACGTGAGCGTGCTCCGGGGCAACGGGGATGCGACGTTGGGCGCGCCGGTCAACTACGGCGGGCTGGGGAGCGATCCCTACCATCTGGCGCTGGTGGACCTCAGCGCCGACGGCAAGCTGGACGTGGCGGTGGCGGTGTACGGCAGCAGCCGGCTGGCGTTGTACCCGAACCAGGGTGACGGGACGTTGGGGGCGGTGATCCTTTACAGCCAGCACAACCCGATCGGCGTGACCGTGGGCGATTTCAACGGCGACGGGTTGAGCGATCTGGCGACGGCCAGCCACAACTACAACGAGCTGGCGGTGTGGCTGGGGAACCGGGAGCAGCCGTTGGCGGAGGATCCGGTGGGTTCGGGTTTATGGACCGGCCAGGGGCGGGGGAACCTGAGCGGGACGGGGGATGTGGACTACTGGAGCTTCAGTGCGCAGGCGGGGGACATGGTGAGCGTGGCGACGGAGCTGCCGGGCAATCCCAATGCCAGCGCCCTGTTCTATGATGTGCTGCGGCCGGACGGCACGCGGCTGACGTATTTCTATGGGAACTACTCCGGGGGGTACGGGCAGAGCAGCCCGGTGAGCATTGCGGCCGCCGGGACGTACTACGTGGCGGTGAGCTACAACTACCAGTACTGGGGGGAGTACCGGCTGCGGGTGAGCCTGGCGCGGGGCGGCTTGCAGATGGAGAGCGAGGACAACAACCAGATCAGCCAGGCGAACGCGCCCACGCTCAGGTTGGCGGGCGGCCGCCAAACGGCGGACGTCGCCGGGTACATCGGGGTGGGCGACACCGAGGGCGACTACTACGCGCTGGGGAATCTGACCGCGGGGACCACCATTACTCTGGGGCTGAGCAAGCCGGCGGGCAGCCCGCTCTCGGCGGCGCTGGAAGTGTACCGGGCGGACGGGACGAAGGTGGCGGCGGGGGCGGCGGATGCGACGCCGGTGAGCCACACGGTGGCGGCGGGGGCGGACGCGGCGTACTACGGGCGGGTGCGGGCGGTCAGCGGGGCGGGGCTGCTGGCGCAGTATGTGTTGAGCCTGGAGCTGGCGGACTTGGTGCCCCCGACGATCACCTCGGTGAGTCTGCCGGCGGAGGGGGCGACCAGCGGGGCCATCCTGGACCGGTTCAGTGTGGGCTTGAGCGAGGACATGCTGGCGGCGACGGTGAATGCAGCCGCCAACTACGAGTTACGGTGCGCGGGACCGGACGGCACGTTGGACACGGGCGATGACGTGCTCTACAGCGTGGCACCGCAGAGCTACGCCAGCGGGCTGAGCGCGAGTTACCTCATCAGTGACGGGCCGCTGCAGCCGGGGGCCTATCGCTTCACCCTGACCACGGGCCTCGAGGACCGGGCGGGCAACGCCTTGGGGGCGGATTACGTGCGCCGTTTCACGGTGGCGGGAGTGAGCGGGTTTGTGCTGGAGAGCCGCAACAACGGGGCGCCGGCGGTGGGCACCTCGCTGAGCACCCGGGAAGGCGGGCTGGCGGACGGGTCGGTGCGGTTCGGGGGGTACTGGGGAGCGGGCTCCAATCCGTACGACGTGGCCGCGGGCGATTTCAACGGCGACGGCAAGCTGGACGTGGCGGTGGCCAACATCAGCAGCGACAACGTGAGCGTGTTCCTGGGCAACGGGGACGGGACGTTCGCGGCGGCGGCGAACTACGCGGCGGGCGACGGGCCGATCGAGATCCGCGCGGGCGACCTGGACGGCGACGGGAAGGCGGACCTGGTGGTCGCGGACTACTACGGTCACAACGTGGGGCTCTTGCCGGGCAACGGGGACGGGACGTTCCAGGCGCCGGTGAATGTGGCGGTGCGCTCTTATCCGCGCGGGCTGGCGCTGGCGGACCTGGATGGCGACGGGCGACTGGACATCGTGGCGGGCAACTCGGGCCAGAGCCACGTCACGGTTTTGCTGCGAGAGACCGACGGCACGTACGGGCGCACCGACTACGGCGCGGGCAGCGGCGCGTGGGGGGTGGCGGTGGGCGACCTGGATGGGGACGGGAAGCTGGACCTGGTGGCGGCCAACGCGAACGACGACAACGTGAGCGTGCTCCGGGGCAATGGGAACGGGACGTTCGCGGGGGCGGTGAACTACGCGGCGGGGGACTACCCGCGGGACCTGCGGCTGGGGGATCTGGACGGGGACGGCAAGCTGGACATCGTGGTGCTCAATGCCAACAGCCAGGACGTGAGCGTGCTCCGGGGCAACGGGGATGCGACGTTGGGCGCGCCGGTCAACTACGGCGGGCTGGGGAGCGATCCCTACCATCTGGCGCTGGTGGACCTCAGCGCCGACGGCAAGCTGGACGTGGCGGTGGCGGTGTACGGCAGCAGCCGGCTGGCGTTGTACCCGAACCAGGGTGACGGGACGTTGGGGGCGGTGATCCTTTACAGCCAGCACAACCCGATCGGCGTGACCGTGGGCGATTTCAACGGCGACGGGTTGAGCGATCTGGCGACGGCCAGCCACAACTACAACGAGCTGGCGGTGTGGCTGGGGAACCGGGAGCAGCCGTTGGCGGAGGATCCGGTGGGTTCGGGTTTATGGACCGGCCAGGGGCGGGGGAACCTGAGCGGGACGGGGGATGTGGACTACTGGAGCTTCAGTGCGCAGGCGGGGGACATGGTGAGCGTGGCGACGGAGCTGCCGGGCAATCCCAATGCCAGCGCCCTGTTCTATGATGTGCTGCGGCCGGACGGCACGCGGCTGACGTATTTCTATGGGAACTACTCCGGGGGGTACGGGCAGAGCAGCCCGGTGAGCATTGCGGCCGCCGGGACGTACTACGTGGCGGTGAGCTACAACTACCAGTACTGGGGGGAGTACCGGCTGCGGGTGAGCCTGGCGCGGGGCGGCTTGCAGATGGAGAGCGAGGACAACAACCAGATCAGCCAGGCGAACGGGCTGGGGTTCGGCATTGTCGGAGTGGGTACGCGAACGGCGAAGGTCGCCGGCTACATCGGCGCAGGCGATTCGAACGGTGACTACTTTGCGCTGGGCAACCTCACGGTCGGCGCCGCCATCGCCCTGGCGGTCACCCAACCGGCCAGCAGTCCGCTCTCCGAAGCGCTGGAAATCTACAACGCGGCGGGAACAAAAGTCGGCGACAATTCGTTCACGGTAGTCCCGGGCGCTGATGGAGCTTACTACGCGCGGGTGCAGGCGACGGCTAACGCCGGCTTGTTGGCCCAGTATGTGTTGTCGATCGAAATTGCGGACAACCTGCCGCCGACGATTGCCTCCGTGGGTTTGCCGGCGGAAGGCACGACCGGCAACGCGGTGATCGACCGGTTCAGTGTGGGCTTCAGCGAGGACATGCTGGCGGCGACGGTGAATGCAGCCGCCAACTACGAGTTACGGGGCGCAGGACCGGACGGCACGTTGGACACGGGCGATGACGTGCTCTACACGGTGGCGCCGCAAACCTACGGCGGCGGGCTGAGTGCGAGCTACCTGATCTCGGACGGGCCGCTGCAAGCGGGGGACTACCGTCTCACTCTGACCACGGGCCTCCAGGACCGAGCGGGCAATGCCTTGGCGGCGGATTACCGGAGGTACTTCGGCCTGGCGCCAGTGCCGGGATTCGCTTTTGAGAACCGCAACAACGGGTCCTTTGGGGCGAGCACCTCGCTCAGTCCGGGGCCGATCGCCACGTTCGACGGCTCGTTCCTGGGAACCGCTTCCTTCGCGATCGGTTCCAACCCTTACGGCATTACTGCCGGCGACTTGGACGGCGACGGCAACGGCGATCTGGTGACGGCGAATTACTACGGCGGCAACCTGAGCGTGCTGCTGGGCAACGGCGACGGCACGTTCCGCACCGCCGTCGGCTATGGCACCCAAAACAATCCGATCGAAGTCGTCCTGGCCGACCTCAACGGCGACGGCCACCTGGACCTGATCGCGGCCAACCACGGCTCGTCGAGCATAACGATCCGCCTGGGCCTGGGCGACGGCACGTTCGATGCCGCGAGCCAGATGGCGGTCGGGTCGAATCCCTTCGGCCTGGCAGTGGGCGACCTCAACGGCGACACCAAGCCCGACGTAGCGGTGGCCAATTACTCGAGCCACACGGTGAGCGTGTTGTTGGGCAATGGCGACGGCACCCTGCAAACCCAGGTGGCCCATGCCTTCGGCAACTACCCGACGCGGCTGGCCATCGGCGACTTCAACGGCGACGCCAAGCCGGACCTGGCCACCGCCAACTACAACGGTGTGAACACGGTCACGGTGCGGTTGGGCGACGGCGCGGGGGCTTTCGGCACCGCAGCCACCTATCCGACTCCGAGCAACCCTTACGCGATCCAGACGGCGGACTTCGACGGCGACGGCACGCTGGACCTGGCGACCGCCAGCCTGAGTGCCGACTCGGTCAGTGTGTTCCGAGGCAACGGCGACGGCACGTTCGCGGCCAAGGTCGATTATCCCAGCGGCGGCTCCAGTCCATATCACGTATTCGCGACCGATCTGAACGCGGATGGCCGGCCCGACCTCTTGGCGGCCAACTACAACAGCAGCCGACTCGGCGTGTTGATGAATCGGGGCGATGGCACTTTTGGCGGTGCAGCAGGTTATCCGGCGGGCGGCAACGCGATTGCCGCAGTGGCCGGTGACTGGAACAACGACGGCCGGATGGACCTCGCCACGGCCAATTATGGCAACAGCACCGTGAGCGTGTTCCTGGGCAACCCGACCCAGGCGCTGGCGGAAGACAATGCCGCGGGGCACGGCATTCGGACGGCGGCCGGACAGGGCAACCTGTTCGACACCGGCGACTACGACTACTGGAGTTTCAGTGCCGAGGCGGGCGATCACGTGGTGGTGGGTGTGGATACGCCGGGCCGGCCCAACGCCAGCGGCTTGTATTACTTGGTCGAAGCGGCGGACGGCCAGGATCTGGCCGGCTTCTACTCCGATTATTACGGCGGCTGGGGGCAATCGCCCGCGATCGCCATCCCGCGCGACGGCACCTATTTCGTGCGCGTCAGTTACAACCACGACTATCGCGGCGAATACCGGATCCGCACGGTGCTCACGCCGCCCGAAGCGACGGTGGAGAACGAGGACAACGGCTCGGTGGCCAACGCCACCGCATTGACCCTGGCCGCCAGTGGCGACAACCAGGTGGGCACCGGGGTCGGTTACGTCCGCACCAGCGGCGATCTCGACTACTTCGACTTGGGCACCCTCGACAGCGGGCAGACCGTGTTCCTGAATGCGCGCCTTTTCGAGCACAGCACGCTTACCCCGGTCGTCAGCCTCTACAATGCCTCCAATGGCTACATGGTGGAAGCCACGGGTGGCCGGCCGTTCGACAGTGTGGCGGAGGTGCGGATCGTCGTATCCGGCCGTTACTACGCCGTGGTCCGCGGCGCGGCGGGCCAGGGCGATCTTATGGCCTGGTACACGCTCGAAGTGCAGGTCATGCCCACCAGCAGCGTGGCCTTCCCGAACCTGCAAATGGTCAGCCTCACCCCGCCCAGCGGCAGCGGGCTCCAGAGCGGCGACCCCGTGAATGTGGCCTTCACCGTCAAGAACGTCGGCCTGATGAGCACGGCCCCGGTGTCCCAGTGGACCGACCGTTTGGTGCTCTCGCCCAATCCGGTCTATGGCGACCTCGATGACATCCCGCTGGCCGTCCTGAGCCACACGGGCGTCCTGGACCCGGACCTGGCCTACACCGTCACCCGGACGGTCAATTTGCCGGATGGCATCGAGGGCACCTACTACCTGATCGGCCAGACCGATTCGGGCAACGCGGTCACGGAGTTCGTCCTCGAGGCCGACAACGTGACGGTGTCCGACGCCACTTTCCTGGTGACGCGCGCGACCTATCCCGATCTGCGGGTTGAGAACCTCACGGCCGGTCTGTCGGGCGGCAACGTCGCCGTCGCGTGGCAGACCGCCAACCGTGGCACCCGCGGTGCGCCGGCCGGCTTCAAGGAGTCGATCGTGCTGAAGAACCTCCTGACCGGCACCGAGGAATACCACGCCAAACTCACCTTCCCGGACACCCTGGCGGCGGACAGCGCCGCGGACCGTTCGGCCACGCTGCCGTTGCCGGGGGCAGGCCGGTACGAAGTGCGGATGATCACGGACGCGGACGACGCGGTGTACGAATTCGACACCGCCAGCCACGCCAGCGCCGAAGGCAACAACCAGGCCGCGGTCCTCGTGGATGTGGTGGTGGATTTGCAGGTCACCGACCTGCGCGTCGAACCGGCCACGCAGTTGATGTCGGGCCTGGGTGTCACCCTTCGCTGGAAGGACAGCAACCTGGGCAATCGTTCCACCGCGGATTCGTGGCGCGACCACATCGTCGTGCGCAATGCGACCAGCGGCGAGACCTTGCTGGACACGACGCTCCCTTACGACGCCAGCAGCGGCGGCGACCTCGGACCGGGCGAACTCACGGAGCGCGCACACGCCTTCACGTTGCCGCAGGGTCAACGCGGCGTCGGCAGCATCCAGTTCAGCGTGACCTGCGACGACCTGAACCAGATCGTGGAGTCGAACCCCGCCAACACGGCGGAGAGCAACAACACCGCCACCGTCACGCGTGACTCGATTCTGGCGCCGTACGCAGACCTGGTGGTCACGGACATCCAGATGCCCACGCTGGGCGATGGCGGCCAGCCCGTGCAAATCCGGTGGCAGGACCGCAATCAGGGCTCGAGCCCGGCCACCGGCACCTGGCACGACCGCGTTTACCTGTCCAGCGCCGCGGATGGTAGTGGTGGACAACTCATGGCGGATGTGGCTTTCACCGGCAGCCTGGCGGCCGACGGCAATCTGGCGCGCGAAACCACGTTCAACCTGCCGGCCGGCCAGGGTGGCACGCGAAAGATCCGCATCGAGACCGACATTGCCGACGCGATTCCCGAAGCCGTGGAAAACAACAACGCGACCGTGGCGGGTGACTCGCTGCGGGTGCGGTTGCCCAATCTGGGTGTCACGGCGGTGACCGTACCCGGAGTTGGGGTGGCGGGCCAACCGGTGACCGTCACGTGGACCGACGGGAACGAGGGCGACGGCGATACTTTCGCGACCACCTGGTACGACCGGCTGTGGCTGGGAACCGCGCCGGACGGCAGCGGACCGCTTACCTTCCTGAAAGACGTCCAGTGGACAGACACCATCACCGCCGGCGATTCGGCCGCACGCTCAACCCAGGTCATCCTGCCGCTGGGCGTGCCGGGCAACCGCTATCTGGTGGTGACCACGGACGCTTACAGCCAGATCGGTGAGTCCGACGAGACGGACAACACCGGCGTGAGCGGGACGGCGCTGGTTTTGGAGGCGCCGGACCTGGAGGTGGCGTCAGCGTCGGCGCCGGCCAGCGCCGCCTTCGGGCAGGCGGTCGCGGTCACCTTCCGGTTGCACAACCCGGGCACGGCCCCGACGGAGGTGCCGTGGCATGACCAGGTGTATTTCTCGCCAGACAACGTGCCGGGCAACGGCAACGACGTGCTGCTGCAGACGCGGCCGTCGGGCGAGGCCTCGCCGCTGGCGGCGGGCGCGACCAGCGCCGAGCTTGCGGTGAACGTGACGCTGCCGGCGGTGGGCTATGCCGACGGCACGTATTACCTGTTCGTGCGCGCGGACGGCTATAACGCCGTAGGTGAGTACGACGAAGCCAACAACTGGAGCACGCCGGTGGCAGTGGCCCTGACGCCGCCGCTGCGGGCCGACTTGAGCGTGGAAAACATCGGTGTGCCGCCGACTGCCCAGCCGGGAACGCCGTTCACCGTGACGTGGAAGACGCGCAATGTGGGCGCGGTGGACGTGTCCGGTTCGTGGGCCGAGACGGTGGCGATGTCCACGGATAACGCGGTCGGCGGCGACACGTGGTTCGCCACCGTGAACTTCACCGGCACGCTGGCAGTGGGCGCGAGCGTGGACCATTCCGCGCAGATCACGATCCCGTTGGACGGCCTCGCGGGCGACCTGTACGCGGTGGTTACGACCGACGCGGGCGGGAGCGTCATTGAAGCGAACGAGGCCAACAACGCGGCGATCAGTGCGGGCACGGTGAACGTGCCGCTGAAACTGCGGGTGGTGGTCGACGCGGCGCAGGTGCGCGAGGACGCGGCTGCGCTGGGCTTCACGGTCAGCCGCAACGGCGACCGCACCGGTGCGCTGGACGTGACTCTGAGCAGCGGCGACACCAGCGAATTGATGGTTCCGGCGAGCGTGACGATCCCGGCGGGCCAGGTCTCGACCCGGTTCACCGGCACTCCGCAAAACGATGGCGTGCAGGACGGGGACCAGACGATGGTGGTGTCGGCGGGCGCGGCCGGGTTTAGCGCCGGCACAGCCGCGGCGACCGTCCAGGACGTGAACAACCCGGTGCTGACGCTGACGCTGCCGGCCTCGGTGGGCGAGGGCCAAACCGCGACGGCCACGGTGAGCCGCGACTTCGCGGTCCCCACGCCGCTGGTCGTGTCGCTGGGCAGTTCAAGCCCGGGACAACTCACGACGCCAACCACGGTGACGATCCCGGCCAATGAATCCACGACCAGCTACCTGGCGGCGGCGGTGGAAGACACGCTCTTGGAAGGTAACCAGACCTACACCCTCACGGCCAGCGCCGCGGGCGCCATTGGCAGCAGCCAAAACGTCCAGGTGGTGGACAACGACGTGCCGGGCGTCACGGTGAGTTTCGCCCAGGATCCGGTGAGCGAAGGGGCGGGGGCCAACGCCACCACGGCCACCCTGACGCGTTCGATCGTCAGCGACCAGGCCTTGTCCATCGCCCTCAACAACGATCGCCCGGACAAGGTGCTGGTGCCGGCGACGATGACCATCCCGGCCAACCAAGTCTCGGTGACCTTCCCGGTGGCGGCGGTGGACAACGTGGACGTGGACGGCGACACACTGGTCACGATCCAGCCGGTGATTTTGTCCGGCGGGGTCGCGTTTGCCTTGGGCACGCCGGCGACGATCACGGTGACCGACGACGACGGGCCGACGCTGACGTTGACCCTGGCGCCGAAGCTGGCCGCCGAAGGCTTGGCCAGTGCGGCGACGGGCACCATCAGCCGCAACACCGATCCGACCGACGCCCTTGAAGCAACGTTGACGACTGACGCGCCGGGTGAAATGTCGGTGCCCGCGAGCGTGACCATCCCGGCGGGGCAGAAATCCACGACCTTCGCGGTCGCCAGCCTCGACGACGGGGTGACCGACGGGAACAAGACGGCGAAGGTCACGGCGTCCGCCGCCGGCTTTACGAGCGGGGCGGACACGATCGTGATCACCGACGCGAACCTGCCGGACCTGGCGGTGGCCTTCACGGACGTCCCGGCCACCGGCGGTTCGGAACAGCTCAAGACGGTGACCTACCGCGTGACCAACCAGGGCGTGGCGAACACCGGGGCGGGCAAATCCTTCGTGCAACGGCTCTACCTGTCCACCGATCCGGTCGCGGGTAGCGACAAGTTCCTGGGCCAATACATCTTCCCGGACAACGTGCCGCCGGGGCAGTTCTTCGACGTGGTCCAGTCGTTCTACCTCCCACGGGACGCGGCCCAGTACTGGTTGATCGCGGTGACTGACGCGGACAACCAGATCGGCGAACTGCTCGAGGACAACAACGTCGCCATCTCGGCGCCGATCCAGGTGATTACCACCTACACGGCGAGTGTGGTGGCGGGCCTGCACCAGGCGCTGGCGGGAACGGAGATTCCGCTCAGCGGCCAGGCGACCCGAAGGGACAACGGGCAGTCGGTGCCCTTCGCGCTGGTGAACATCCACATCACGGTGCGCGGCACCGAGCGGGTGTTCTCGGCCTTGTGCAACGCCGAAGGCCATTACAGCACTTCGTTCAAGCCTCTGCCAGGCGAGGCGGGCGAATACGGCGTCGGCGCCGACCATCCGGGGTTGGCCGCCACCGCGGTGCAGGACACCTTCACGTTGGTGGGCCTGAAGGCTAACCCCACGCAGCCGGCTATCCAGATCGTGGAAGGCCAGTCGGCTACCGGCAGCGTCGAGGTGGACAACCTCAGCAACGTGGCGCTCCACAACCTCACCGTCACGACGGACTGCAACATGCCCAACGTGCAGGTCACAGCCGCGACGTTCGATGACGCGACCAGCCTGCCTGGTCTGGGCGCGCGCACCCTGACTTTCACCTTGCACGCCAATGACGCGTCCTACGTGGGCGGCACGGCCTTCCTGTACCTGGCCACCACCGAGGGCGCCACCTTGACCATCCCGGTGACCGTCTCAGTGATCGACCTGCGGCCGCGTCTCGTGGCTACGCCGGGCAGGTTGATCGGCGCCATGAAGCCGGGCGTCCAGACCACGGTGCCGCTGACTCTGCGCAACGACGGCGGCGAGGCGACCGGGCCGCTGGACGTGCAGTTGCCGCCGCTCTCCTGGCTCGCGGCCACGTCCACGAAGCTCGCCTCGCTGGCGCCAGGCGAAGAGACGACGCTCATGCTGGTGCTCAAGCCCACCGAAGCGGACGGGCTCACGCCGGGGGCGCCGTACAGCGGGAGCATCGGGTTTGGGAACGCGGGCTACGGGACCACCGTGCCCTTTGAGTTCCGTTACGTCACCGACGGCAAGGGCGAACTCTGGGTGGTGGCCGAGGACGAATACACGTACTACGCGGAGGGTTCGCCGCGCTTGGCGGGCGCCAATGTCCAGGTGCTCGACGCCTACACCAGCGCCACCGTGGCGTCGGGCGTGACCGACTTAAGCGGGTTCGCGAAGTTCGCGGATCTGGCCGAAGGCTACTACAAGATCGTGGTCACGGCGGACAAGCACAGCACCTACTCCGAAGTGCATTTCCTCAATGCCGGCCAGGTGAACTCCGTGGTGGCATTCCTCTACCGCCAGACGGTCGAATACAACTGGACGGTGGTGCCCACGGAAATCGAGGACCACACCAAGATCATCATCGAGACGACGTTCGAGACCTTCGTGCCGGTGCCGGTGGTGACCATCGACCCGCCGTACCTGGACATGAACGACTATCCGCTGCCGTCCCAGCAGATTCTGGTGACCATCAAGAACAGCGGGCTGATCGCGGCGCAGGGGGCGAAGCTCCAGTTCAGCGAGCACCCGTGGTACAAGATCACCCCGCTGGTCGAAGACGTTGGCCTGGTGCCGCCAATGGGCGAGGTCAAAGTGCCGGTGACCATCGAGAACCATGTGCCGGCCGGAGGCGGCGGGCTCAAACTGGCCAGCAACTCCCGCAACAACGCCAAACTGGCGGGCGTACCGTGCACGATCACCGCGGGGTTGGAATGGTTCCTCATCTGCGGCCCGGACCACAAATGGCACCGGGTGCCGCTCCCCGTCTTCAACGTCCACGGCGACTGCGGTGGCGGTGGCGGTGGCGGCGGCGGTTGGAGCGGTTGGGGTGGCCCCATCGGCGGTGGTGGCGGTGGTGGCGGCGGTGGCGGTTCCTATTCCGCGCCGGTGAGCTTCGGGCCTCCGGTCAACTGCGATCCGTGCGACCCGGAAGTGTTCAAAAAGGAAGACATCTTCAGCATCGACATCTCGTCGTTCTTCGAACCGATTGGCGCCGCCGTCGAGGCGGCCATCACGGCCCAGACCGGCGGGCTGTTGCAGCCTTCCGTGGACATCGAGGCCAACGGCGGGGCGCGCACCTGTTGCGAACCGGGCGGCAGCCAGGGGATTGAAGTTTATGGCCATGCAGGCGCGTCGCTGGAAGTGGCGGTGGGCCCCGGCATCAGCAAGGAGGCCTCCGTGTCGGTGGACGTGCCGGGCAAGGGCGAGGCCGAACTTTCCGGCGAGATCAAGCTCGGCTTGCAGGCCACTGGCAGCCTCTCCCTCAGCGGTGAAGTGTCCAGCGGCTGCAACTTCTCCGGCCTCGAGGTGACGGCCAACGGGCAGGTGGCGCTGCGTTTCTTCGGCGGCGTCAGCGGCGAGATGAAGGCCACGTACAGCAACCCGATTTACTCGGCCGACGTGGACGTGGCCGCCGTGAACGGCAGCATCAACGGCGGCGTGCGCATCGACTTCGAGTACAAGGACGGGGCCTTCACCATCAATCCGTGCTCCGAAGGCCTCTACTACTCGGCTTACGCCAAGCTCTTCGGCAACACCTACTCGCTGTTCCACGACGCGGCCGGCAATCCGCTCGAAAAGGTGTACATCATTGACGCGACCTGCCCGGCGGACGACGGCTCGCTCATGGGGCGGGCGTTGGCGCAGATCATCCCCGGCGTCGAAGAGGCCATCCGCGCGGCGATCGCCCGGCAATTGGGGCCCGACGCGGCGGCCAAGCTCCACTCCGGCGGCGGTGGCGCACCCGTGCATTTCTCGAGCACCTCGCAGATCAGCCTCAAGTCCCGGCCGGTGATCGCGCGCGGCGTGAGCGTCAGCCGCGGCGCCATCCGCACCCAGGCCGATGAGGGCGTCTGCGCCAAGGTCAAACTCCGCCTCGAACAGGAGGCCGTGCTCACCCGCAACGCCTTCAACGCGACCCTCGAAGTCGTGAACAAGGACACCCTCAACCTCGAGAACGTGGAGGTGATCATCGCGATTTCCGACGAGGCCGGGAACAACCGGGACGCCGTGTTCGCCTACAAACCGCCGACCTTGAGCGGACTCGGCGCGATCGACGGCACGGGCACGATCAACGGCGGGACCACCGGCAGGGCCACGTGGATCCTCATTCCCACGCGCGAGGCCGCACCGGATGCGCCCCAGGTTTATCTGGTTTCCGGCACGCTCAGCTACACGCAGAACGGCCTGCAAGTCGTGGTGCCGCTCCAGCCGGTGCCCATCACGGTCTATCCGGACCCGCTGCTGTACATCAAATACTTCCACCAACGCGACGTGTATGCGGACGATCCGTTCACGCCGCAGATCGAGCCTTCGATTCCTTACTCGCTGGCGGTGATGGCGGAGAACAAGGGCAAGGGCCTGGCCAAGAACCTGCGCATCACCTCCGCCCAACCGCAGATCGTGGAGAACGAGAAGGGCCTGTTGATCGACTTCCAGATCGTGGCCACCCAGGTCGAGAACGACAACCTCTCGCCCTCGCTCACCGTGAACCTGGGCAACATCGATCCGGGCGCGACCAAGATCGGCCGTTGGTTGCTCAAGTCCACGCTCCAGGGCCTCTTCATCGACTACAAGGTCACCTTCGAACACGAGGACGCCATCGTGGGCAAGAAGACCGCGCTCATCGACGACGTGACCATCCACGAGATGCTCCACCTCGTCCGGGCGCCGGCGCCCTTCGAGGACGGCCGGCCCGACTTCCTGGTCAACGACGATCCGGATCCGCCGACCGACTTCCCGGATCGTCTTTACCTGAGCGATGGCAGCACCGGCGCCGTCCAGGTGGTCACGCTGGCGACTTCCAGCGGCGCGCCCTCGCCGGCGGCGCCGGAGGTCACCCTCACCGCCAACCTGCCGCCCGGCTTCGTGTACCTCCGCGTGCCGGAGCCTTCCGACGGCCAGATGCGGCTCTACGGAGTCAAACAGGGCGAACGCGTCATCCCGCTGCCCGACGACGACAACATCGGCAACGCCTGGATCACCGACCGCACCTTCGTGGGCGAAGGCAAGAAGCCGGTGAACGAGAACATCCTGCACCTGTTCGATTACAACGCGAACACCAGCGCCGTGCCGGTGACGTACACGTTGATCTATCGGGAACTGCCCGCCGACGACCTCGACGCGCCCGCCAGCGTGGTGGGTACCCTGCCGGCCAACAGTCCGGCCATGTTTGCGGTCAACTGGAGCGGCACCGACAACGGCGGTTCGGGCATCGCCACGTACGACGTCTATGTCCAGGACAACGGTGGCGCCTTCACGCCGTGGCTCACCGGCTCCGCCCTCACCGGCAGTCTCTATACCGGCGAAGTGGGTCACACCTACGCCTTCTACAGCCGGGCCATCGACTTCGCGGGTAACCGCGAGTCGGCGCCGGCCACGGCGGACGCCTCCACGCTGGTGAGCTATGCCAGCGCGGCGCCTCAACTCGGGGCCATCGGCGACCTGACCACCGACCAGGGTGTGCCCGTGATGGGCCTGGCATTGACGGTCAACGACGCCGACACGCCGGCGGCCAACCTGAAGTTCAGCGCTGATTCCTCCAACCTGGCGCTGCTCTCGCCGGCCAACGTCAAGGTCAAGCTCGCGGGTGGACAGTTCACCCTTGACCTCGCGCCCGAACCGCAGCGCTTCGGCGACGCCCTCGTCACCCTGACCGTGAGCGACGGATCGCACTCCGACAGTCGCGCTTTCAAACTGACTGTGAGCCAGGTCAACGGCCAGCCGGTGGCGGGCGCCGACACGATCACCCGCGCCGCGGGCCAATCGGTCAAAGTCGCGGTCAGCGAATTGCTGGCCAACGACACCGATCCGGAACTGGATCTGTTGAACCTGAGCGCCGTCACCTCGCCCACCGGCAAGGGGGCGACCGTGCAACTGGCGGGCGGCTGGATCTTCTACCGGCCGCCGACCACCAGCATGAACGACGACGACACGTTCACCTACACCGTCAGCGACTTCAAAGGCGGCACGGCCACCGGCACCGTCACCGTGCATGTCACCGGCAACGCCGACACGGGAGGCCAGAACCGCCTCCAGGCGCCGGTGGTCACGGCGGACTCGGTCACGCTCAGCTTCCTGGGCATCCCGGGCCGCGTTTATCGCGTGCAACGGACGGCCAGCCTGAACGAGCCGATCGTCTGGCAGGACCTCGATCCGCTCCTCACCGCCGGAGCCACCGGCGAGATGGTCTTCGTGGACCACGACCCGCTGCCTGCGGGCGGCTTCTACCGCACCGTGGACACCACCAATCCTTGAGTTGGGACCAGCCCGAGCACACTTATGAAACAGCACGTCATTCTGCTGCTCACCGCCTTCGGACCGGCGATGGCCGTTCACAGCGCGGTGTTCACCTTCAACCCCGGGGCACTCGTCCCCGAAGTCCCGGCTGCCGGGCTGGCGCTCACTGAAACCTTAAGTGCCGCCCAAATCTCCGGGCCGATCGCGGCTCTCACCGTGACGCTGAATATCAGCGGCGCGGGAGCCAGCGGGGCTTACAACGGCGACCTCTACGCCTACCTCAGACACGGCACCGGCTTTGCCGTGCTGCTCAACCGGCCGGGCAAGACCCTGGCCAATCCCTTGGGCTACGCCGACAACGGCCTGGCCGTCACCTTTGACGACTCGGGGGCGGCGGACGACATCCATACCTACCAGAATCTCCCGTTCGGGGTGCCGGTGGGCCCGCTCACCGGCACCTGGGCCAGCGACGGGCGCGCCATCGATCCCAACGCTGTGCTCGATACCGACCCGCGGAGCGAATCCGCCACACTGCGCAGCTTCCGGGGACTGGAAGCCAGCGGAAACTGGACGTTGTACCTGTCCGATTTGGACGGCGGGGCCACTGCCCAGATCGACTCCTGGGCGCTGAACATCAACACGCGCGTCATTCCCGAGCCGGGCGTCTGGGCGCTGGCCAGCAGTCTGGGTCTGCTGGGCTTCGCACTTTGGCGGCGCACCCGCTGAAGCGGGGCAAAGTCTCCGAATACTCATGCCGTCGGCGCCGGACATTTCTCGACGCCGACGGCGGCTTCTTCCACGGCGCCGGCGCTCACAACGACGCCGTTCATTCGTCCACGGTTTCGTTGAGGGCCTGGGGCTTCAGGGCCAGATGGATTGTTCTTCCGGCGTGACGGCCTGCCGGTGCCGTCTATACTGCCGCTTACATGAAAGCCACCCGGGTCTGTCTCCGCCTGCGTTGTCTCTCCCGTTTCGCTGCGTTGCCGTTGATTTCGCTTGTCTGCAGACTGGCCATCGCCGGCCCCGCGGCCGGAATCGAGTTTCTCTCCGACCATCCCGAACTGCTGCTCCGCTCGACTCAGGATTGGGGCGTGTTGGGCCTGGACACGGCGGCTCACGCGCCGGGCCAGACCGGTGAGCCGCTGCGCATTGCCGGCAAGCCCTTTGCCAGGGGTTTGGGGCATCACGCCAACGGCCGGATCGAAGTCCTCCTCGACGGCCAGTACGCCACTTTCGACGCCGAGGTGGGCCTGCAGCCGTGCGGGGTCGGCGGCAGCGTGGGGTTTCGCGTGCTCGTGGACGGCGAAGTGCGCTTCGACAGCGGCGTGATGAAGGCCGGCGACGCGGCCAAACCGGTCACGGTCCCGGTCGCCGGCGCGCAGGAAATGCTGCTCGAAGCGAACGATGCCGGGGATGGCATCAACTGCGACATGGCCAACTGGGCGGAGGCGCGGCTCGTGCGGGCCGCAAACGCCTCCGCCGTGGCACCCGAGCCCGCCGTGGATGTCGCGGCGTTCGGTCGCATCGTCACCTGGGACCCGAACCGCATGGACGGCACCCGCGCCTCCCGCATCGAGGAGTTTCCAGCCGCCGATCTGTTCCTGGAAACCGACCTGCCGGCCGACGCGGATGGCAACTTCGCCGTACCCGTCAGCACGAACGGCCTCGCGTGCATCGGTGTGCAGTGGCTGAACCGTCGCGCCGTGAAGGAGCTCACGCTGGGCTTCGCCGATCCGTCCCGGGTGCCGTCCACGAACCGGGCCCGCGTGGAAGGCTGGTTCGGCGAATCGGCCTGGCAAGGCCGTTGGTTGCCGCTGGAGGGGCCGCTTCGCCGCGACGGCGGGGCGTTGGTCTTCGAGGCGGCGGCGCGGTCGTCGGACGGTGGCCTGTTGTTGACGCGCAAGGTGCGCTGGGTGTGGCCGGCGGCGGGCGAGCCGGTCTTCGTCCGGCGCCCGGCGGTCTTCACGCGCTCGCGGTGGACGACGGCCCGGCTGCTCGTCCAGTTCGAGCCGCCGCGTCGCGTGCCGGAGGGTTTCGAGACGGCCGCGCGCAGGACCGAGGACCGGCAGATCGGCATCTTCAACGGCGCTTTCGTGGAAACTCCGATCCTCGCCTGGGACGATCCCCGGCCGCAGCCGCTCACCGTCCGCCACAGCCGGCCGTCCTCGTTCAAATCGGACCCGACGCAGCTCATCGTCGCGTTGCCTTGGGAACGGGTGGCGGTCGCAGTCCAGGACGTTCTCGACCAGGACGGCGTGTATCTGCCCGACTTCGGGGTGTTCCTCTGCCGCGCCGACCGCCCGATCATGATCGCGGCGTACAAGGCGAAGATCGCCGGACGCCAAACAATCCTCGATCAGGTCCGCGAGCTGCCGGACCAAACGCTGGCCCAGGCAATGGCGAAGACGCACCACAATGCCCAGAGTGAAGGGCCGGTCATGCTCTCACTCGCGTGCGACAACACCAAGGTCGTCGTGGAACGCGACGGCACGGTGCGGTTCCGGACGACGCCGGACACGACCCCCGATTGGTTCAAATCGGCCGGGACGCTGCGCCTGCGTTTCGAAGACGACCCGAGGGAGGAGCTCAGGCGCTGGCTCGACGGCGGCTGGCTGCCCATTCCGGTGATCCGCCGCGAGCACGCCGGGCTGGTCCTGAGCCAGCGCGCGTTTGTGGCGCCCGGCGACGAGGACGGCGACGATCCGGAGCGGCTCAACCGGCTCCCGGTCTGCGTGGTGCAGTTCAGCGTAAGCGGAGTCATCCCGGGAGACGTGTCGCCGCTCTGGCTATCGTTCCAAGCGGAAGCTCCGGTGACCCTCGAACCGACGCCCGGTGGATTCCTCGCGAGGCAGAGCGGCCGGCCTTTCGCGGTGGTCGTGAGGCAGACAGCCGAAGCCCGACTGCCGGTCATTTCGGGCGCTTCGCTGGTGTTTGACTCCGAGGCGGTCCAGGCGGCGGCGGACCACTGGGCGGTGTACTTGCTGCCGCCGGACTTCCCCGCGGCGAAGCTCGCGAGCCTCCCCGACACCGAACGATTGCGCGCAAGTGCGGAGCGGTACTGGCGAGCCGTGCTCGCGCCGGCGGCGCAGATCGAGACGCCCGAGCCGTTCCTCAACGACCTGATCCGCTCGTCGCAAGTGCGGTGCCTGATCGCGGCGCGGAACGAGGCGGAAGGTGCGCGCATTGCTCCGTGGATCGCGGCGATGAGTTACGGGCCGCTGGAGAGCGAGGCGCACTCGGTGATCCGGGGAATGGACTTCCTGGGGCACCACGAGTTCGCCCGGCGCGGGCTCGAGTACTTCATCCATCGCTATAACACGAATGGTTTCCTCACCACGGGCTACACGACCTTCGGCACGGCGTGGCATTTGTGGACGCTGGGCGAGCATTTCGAACTGACCCGGGATGCCAAGTGGCTGCGGCAGGTTGCGCCCGAGATCAAGCGGGTGGGCCGCTGGATCATCGCACAGACGGAGAAGACGCAGCGCGAACGAGCGCTCGGTTTCGCCGTCGAGGACGCGGAAGCCGCCTGGAAGCAGCGCCCCGGCCGCCCCTTCCTGATTCCCGGCTGTGCACCGGAGGCGGGTCTGATGCCACCCGGCGTGCTGGCGGACTGGAACGCCTTCGCCTACCACTTTTGCATGAGCGGCTATTACGCGGCCGCGCTGCGCCATCTGGGCGACGCCCTGGCAACCCTGGGCGATCCCGACGCCGGGCGTTTCACGCAGGCCGGTCTCGCCCTGGGCCGCGAGACCGCGACGAGTTTCGCGCTGACCCGGGCGGCTTCGCCCGCCGTCCCGCTGCGCAACGGCACGTGGGTGCCCTACTATCCCTCGCAAGTCCACAGCCCGGGCCGGCTGGCCGATTTCTTCCCCGGCGAGGATGCGGGGCGGAGTTGGTGTTACGACGTCGAACTCGGCGCCCACCAACTGGTGCCCGCCGGAGTGCTCGCTCCCTTCGCGGACGCGGTGGAGCCCATGCTGAACCACATGGAAGATGTCCAGTTTCTCGCCGACGGCTGGTTCGATTACCCGGCCAAGGAGAACGAACGCGACTGGTTCAATCTCGGCGGCTTTTCCAAGGTGCAGCCGTACTACACGCGGAATTGCGAAATCTACGCGCTGCGGGACGACGTGAAGCCGTTCGTCCGTTCCTATTTCAACACCCTGGCCGCCATGGTGAATCCGGAGGTGATGACGTTCTGGGAACACTTCCACCATAGCGGTGCCTGGGACAAGACGCACGAGACCGGGTACTTCCTCCATCAGACCCGGACGATGCTGGTGCAGGAGCGCGGCGCCGAACTCTGGCTGGCCCCGCTGATCACCAGCAACTGGCTCCGCGACGGAATGACGGTGGCGGTGACGAACGCTCCCACCCGCTTCGGTCGAGTGAGCTATCGGATCGTGTCCCACATGGCGCGCGGACGGATCGAGGCAGAGATCGACCCGCCGACCGAACAACCGCCGCTCGCGCTCGTCCTGCGCCTGCGCCATCCCGAAGCCCAGCCCATGACCGGCGTCACCGTGAACGATGCGCGCCACGACGACTTCGACCCGGGCGAAAGCCTGGTCCGCCTGCCGGCCAACCGCGGACGACTGCGGGTCATTGTCACTTTCAAACCCGGCCCTCATCCTTAATGCACCACGACATGAATTCCCTGCCTCTTCGGGCAATACCGGCGGCCTTGGCGGCGCTGGGCTGCCTCGCGTTGTTTCCCGTCCGGTCCGCGGACATTGCGGTCGAGCCGCGGACGGCGGCCAACGGCGCTTTCTCTGTTCTTGCCTTCGGCGCCCGTGGCGATGCCGTGACCGACGACACCGCGGCCATCCAAAAGGCGCTCGACGAGGCCGGCAAGCTGGGCGGGCAGGTTGTGCTCCCACCGGCGCGATACCTCGTCAAGGGCAGCCTCCGCATCCCGCCCGGCGTCACCCTGCAGGGCGTGATGGAATCGCCGGTCTGGAGCGCACCGTTGAGAGGTTCGATCCTCCTGGCCACGGGCGGACGCGACCAGGAGGACGGTCCCGCACTCTTCGAGATGGGCCATTCCTCGGCGGTGCGCGGCCTGACCGTCTGGTATCCCGAGCAAAAGACCGCGAACATTCATCCGTACGCGTGGACCTTCCACCTGCAGGGCCACGACAACACGGTCGAGAACGTGACGCTCATCAACAGCTATAACGGCATCCGCATCGGGCCCGAAGGCAACGTCCGGCACCGCATACGCAGCGTCTATGGCTGCGTGCTGCGTCGCGGCATCTTCGTGGACACCTGCTCCGACATCGGCCGCATCGACAACGTCCAGTTCCACTGTCACTGGTGGTCCGCTCCGGAGGTGGGCGGCGACTGGAAGCCGGTGCACGAGTTCATGTGGAAGAACTGCGAAGCCTTCATCTTCGGGCGCACGGACTGGGAGTACGTGAACAACACCTTCGTGTTCCCGGTCAACATCGGCTACCGCTTCATCGCCACGAAGAGCGGCGCGGCCAACGGCCAGTTCAGCGGCATCGGCGCGGACGAGGCGCAGATTTGCGTGAAGGTGGATGCCATCCAGCCGATGGGCCTGCTGATTTCGAATGGCCAGTTCGTCTGCATGCACGGCGACATCCGGACCGAGGTGCTGGTGGAAAAGACCTGCACGGGTTCGGTGCGGCTGGTGAACTGCGCGTTCTGGGGGCCGGCCCGGCAATGCGTCGTCTCTCACAGCCGGAGTTTTGTGTCGCTCTCGGACTGCTACCTGAGCAGCTCCGGCCGTGGCGAGAATCCGGGGGTTCACCTGGTCGAGGCCGACGGCGGCAAGCTCCAGGTGCGCGGCTGCAGCTTCGGCAGCGACGAGCCCGCCATCGCCCTGCGAGCGGGTGTGCAGCACGCCATCGTCACCGAGAACAACGGCGTCCGCGGCGTCGAGATCCTGAACGAGATTGGCGCGCAGGCCATCCTCGCCAACAACGAGCCGGCGACCCCGCCGGGCCGATCCGGAAATCACCCCTGATATGAAACTCATTCCTTCCCGCGCGCTGCACCGCGCCTATCGGACGCTATGCTTGGCAGTCCTTGGCACGGCCCTCGCCCTCGCGGACGGGACGGCTCCCGACTCACCCGGCCATCAGCGCTCCGCCTTGTATGTCTCGAAACTGGGCGACAATTCGGACGGGTCCTCGTGGGCCAAGGCCTACCGGACCATCCAGGCCGCGCTGTCGGCCGTTCCGGATGCAGCGGGAGCCCATCGGATTCTGGTGCGACCCGACACCTACCTGGAGGCGAATCTGTTCCCCGCGCACAAGGGGGCGGCGGGCGCTTACAATGAATTGGTGGGCGACTTCGACGGCCGCCTGGGCTCGGGCACGAGCGGCTGGGTGATTATCGATTCCGGCGACCCCGACAAGGGCTTCAAGAGCTATGATTGGTGGGGACCGATCCGGGCGTACAAACACGGCTGGTCGAAAGAACACGAGGCGGAGACGTTCTCCGCGATCGGCTGGGATCGCTGGGCGCTGCGACACCTCTACGCCGCGGGTGGCGATGGGGGGTTCTTCTTCGACCTGGTGGACAAGGCGGAGCCGTTCTCGGTGATCGTCGAGGACTGTTTCAGTTCGGGACGCGCGTTCGGCGGCGGCGTGGCCAACGTCCTTCAGCGGCCCGGCGAACCCAGCGTGTTCCGTCGTTGCCGGCTTTGGTGCCTGGACTGGTGGGGCGACGCGGCCGGTGCCTATGTGCGGGCGGAGCATCCGGAAATGCCCGCCGAACCGGACGCGGTCTTCGAGGATTGCACGCTGGTGGGGCCCGACAATGCCCTGCAGGCGGGCAATCCAGGCTACAGCGGTTTCACGCGGGTGAAGTTGAAGGACTGCCGCCTGGTCAGCCTCAACTTCTCCCAACCCCAGGGCAAACCGGGAACCGGCGTGATCTACAGCACCATCGAAGGCCGCTTCCTCCAGGTGGACCTGCAGGATTGCGTCCTCATGGGCTGCAAGATTCTCGGCGCGGGCAAAGGCGAGGTCGGCTATTCGCTCAAAGGAGACGTGGAGGCCTACGTCCAGTTCCAGCAGGAGGTTCCCAAGGGCATGCTCCGGCTCGGGCATTGGCCGGCTGACATCTTCCAAACGCTGCTGCCCACGCCGCCGCCGGCGCCGCGTCGGGCGGAATTGCGGATCGATCAACCGGACCTGGGCGACATCTGCGAAGTGTCACCGGCCGTCTGGCGGGATCGGCTGGCGCTGATGAAATGTCTCCGCCCCGCCACGGGCGGCACCCGGGCGGACTACCATCTCCAGCTCGAAGACGTCGAGAACGGCCGCCTGCTCGCCCGGTTTGCGGAAGGTTACAGCCTGGCCTCGGCCTTCGTGAACGAGGGGACGTTCTACGCGTTCGCCTCGCGTTACGCGCCCGACGGTTGGAACGACGTCACGGTCTTCAAGTCGAAGGACCTCCAGACCTGGGAAACGCAGGTCGCCATCACGCAGGAAAACGAGCAGTTGTTCAACAGCTCCGTCTGCCGCGGGCCGGCGGGCTTCGTGATGGCCTACGAATCCAACGACCCGCGCTTCCCGGCCTTCACCATCAAGTTCGCCACCTCGCCGGATCTGCAGCACTGGACGAAACGGCCGGAGGCTCTCTTCGGCACCGACCGCTATGCCGCCTGCCCCTGCCTGCGGTATGTGGACGGCTGGTACTATCTGCTCTATCTCGAACACCGCACTCCCCGCTGGTACTTCGAGACCTACCTGGCGCGCTCACGCGATCTGACCACATGGGAACTCAGCCCGGCCAACCCGGTACTCTCCCCCGGTCCCGGCGACGGCATCAACGCCTCCGATCCGGACCTTGTTGAATTCGGCGGCCAGACCTATCTCTACTACAGCGCCGGTGACCAGCGGACGTGGTCGAAGTTGAAACGCGCCGTATATCCTGGTCCGCTCGCGGATTTTTATCGGACCTGGTTTCCACCCGGGAAGTGAGCGGCCGGGCGGCCCCGTGCCGGCGGGCGGCGCCGATGCGCCAGCGGCCCGCGGGCTCGACGTCTCGCTTTGCGGTTTTCGGCGCCGCCACCGGAGACTAGATTCGCGCCATCGATGAGTTTCTTGCGTCGTCTCGCGTATCTGCCGTGGCTGCTGCTGGTGATCAGCCTGCTGGCGTTCGTGCTGGTGCGGCTGGCGCCGGGTGGGCCGTTCGACCGGGAACGCAAGCCGGCCTCGCCCGAAATCGAGCGGGCGCTCCTCGCACGCTATCACCTGGACGAGCCGGTCTGGAAGCAGTACCTGCGCTTCCTCGGCGGCCTCGCGCGAGGCGACCTCGGCGCGTCGCTCAAGTACCGCAATCACACCGTGACCGACGTGATCGGCCAGGGTCTGCCCGTTTCGCTGACGCTGGGGGCGTGCGCGTTTCTGCTGGCGATTGGCCTGGGTGTCCCGGCCGGCTTTTACGGCGCCGTGCGGCGCGGCCGATGGCGCGAGGTCGGCGTCAGCCTCGCCACCTTGCTGGCCGTGTGCGTGCCGGCGTTCGTCATCGGTCCGCTGCTGGTCATGCTGTTCGCGGTGAAGTGGCGGTGGTTTCCGGTCGCCCTTTGGGGTTCGCCGTGGCACCTCGTGCTGCCGACGGTAAGCCTGGGGCTGTACTTCGGGGGACGGGTGGCGCGACTGATGCGGGAGGGCATGACTCAGACGTTGCAGGCGGAGTTCATCAACACCGCGCGCGCCAAGGGGCTGTCCGAACTGCGGGTGTTGCTCCGCCACGCCGTGCCGCTGGCGCTGCTGCCGGTGGTGTCATACGCGGGTCCGATGCTGGCGGATTTGCTCACCGGCTCCTTCGTGGTGGAGAACCTCTTCCAGCTTCCCGGCCTGGGCCTCTTCATGGTGAACAGTTCGCTCAGCCGGGATTATCCGATGGTGGTGGGCCTGGTGCTGTTTTACGCGGCGCTCCTGCTCGGGTTGAACCTGCTGGTCGATTTGGTGTACGGACTGCTCGATCCGCGCGTGCGCCATGAATGAAGACGTGCCAGCGCCCGAGGCGGAGGCCGGCCGCAGTCCCGGAGCTCAAGCCTGGGCGCGCTTCCGTGCCCGCCGCGTGACCGTGCTCAGCGCGGGAGTGTTGCTGGCCGTCATCGCCCTCGCGCTCGTGTGGCCGGCGGTGTCCCCGCACCCGCCCAACGCCATCACGGACGCGCAGTTCGCGCCGCCCGGTGGCGGGCACTGGTTCGGCACGGACGTGCATGGCCGCGACCTTTTCACGCGGGTCTTCGCCGGGGCCCGGATTTCACTCCTGGTCGGCCTGGTCGGCGCAGGGGTGAGCCTGGTCATCGGCGTGGCCTGGGGCGCGGCGGCGGGGTACCTCGGCGGACGCTGGGACTCCTGGTTGATGCGGGTGGTCGATGTCCTGTACGCGTTGCCGACCATCGTGTTCGTGATCGTCCTGATCACCACGTTGAATGGGCTGCTGGAACGTTGGGAGGCGCAGGGGCTCCCGGCGGGAATGGCGCGACTGATCCACCTCGTCGGGCTGTTCGCGGGCCTCGGCGCGGTGTCGTGGCTGACCATGGCGCGCATCGTGCGCGGCCAGGTGTTGTCGCTGCGCCACCAGCCGTTCGTGGAGGCGAGCCGGGTGCTGGGCGCCAGCCACGCGGGGATTCTCGGGCGGCATATCCTGCCCAACATCGCGGGTATCGTGATCGTTTACCTGGCGCTCACGGTGCCTTCCGTGGTGCTTTACGAGTCCTTCCTGAGTTACCTGGGACTGGGCATCCAGCCGCCCGCCGCCAGCCTCGGCTCGCTGATTGCCGAAGGGGCGGGCCAGATCAACCCGCTGCGCATTTACTGGTGGCTCATCTTCTTTCCCGCCGGCACGCTGACGCTGACGCTGTTGGCGCTCAACTTTCTGGCCGATGGTTTGCGCGACGCCTTCGATCCGCGCGCCCGTCCTTGAACGCGGGTTCAGGATGGGTTGAACACCGGCTCGTCTTCGTCGGGCGGCGGTGGGGGCGCGGCCGGAGCGGCCGACGCCACCGGCATTGCCTCGGGGGGCGGAGCCGCCGAGGGAGCCGGTGCCGGCGATGCAGGTTCCGGCGTGGGCGATGCCACCGGCGTGGTCGAAACCGACATCGGTGGCTCGGGGGTCGGTTCCGGCGCGGCAGTCGGGGGAGCGGGCGGAACGGGCGGCGGATTCAGTGGGGCCGCCGGTCGGCCGGCGGCAAACGGATTGGTTGTTCGCTGGTATCGCGGTCCATCGGAGAAGATGGGCGCGAAGGGCAGGCGTTTGGGCGCAGCCGGCGGCACCGGGGATCGCTCCTCCGGCGCCGGATTGGTTCCGGCCTCCCCCTCGGCGTCGGGTGCCGGCGTGGCGAAGGTCTTGGTGGGTTGTTCGCGCGGCAGGCACCACGGGGCCCCCAGCATGAGGACCAGGTCCAGGAGGTGGGCGAGCGCGAAGGCGATCACCACGTCGCTCAGGACGAAGGCATGAGTCGCGTAGAAGAACAACGCCGCGGCCACGAGGAGGCCTCCCGGCAACAAGGCCGCCATGGCCAACCGCCAGCAGCCGCCCATGCTGGCCGCGCGGTGCAAGACCCAGACGTAGGCCCGCAGAAACGGCGCGGCGATGAGGGCGACCAGCGACCAAACCAACAGCAGCCCGCCAATCGTCCCGCCCAGGACGCCCAGCCGCACCGTCGGTCGCCACGCAGCCCACACCGGTTCGACGGTGGTTCGGTCCAACGCGAGCACCTGGTCCCGCGGATAAGGCCAGGCCCAGTAGCCGAACAGCGAGTGGAGGCACAGTTCCGAGGCGGTGAACTCGAGCTGCACATCCGCGGCGTTGCCCGGCAACGGCGCGACGTTCGGGTTGACCACGATCGTGAGAAACCGCGTGTCGGCGAGCGTGGTGACGGCGTTGGTCGGCCACCGGAGGGCGCCGCCGCGGATTTCACCGACCGGCGGCAGATGGCGCACCGCCAGTTCCACGGCGGGGAACCAGGCCAGGCGGATGACGCGTTCCACGGTCCAGCCCACGAGTGCGGCCACCAGCAGGCTGACGACCAGCAGCCGCACGGTGGCCGCGTGCGCGAACGCCGCCACGCCGCCGAACGTGAACGGTTGCCAGGCGGTCGTCGCCGTCCGGCCGGAAGGCGTTGCGTTCATCCGGCACGGGCCCCGCTAACCCGCGGCGGGTTCAGCGGGCGCGGCAGGCGCGGCGGGCGCTTGAGGACCGCCGGGCGGCGCTTGCAGGATCACCGGCACCGGATAGCGCAGCTTCATCACGTCGTCCACGAGCACTTCCACGTAGTAGGCGCCCGCGGCGGTGAATTCGAGCTGGGTGAACAGGGTGACGTTGATGGCGTGGTGCGTGGCGTCCTGGAGGGCGAACCGCACATTGCTCTGGCGCAGCACCGTGGTGCCATCCGGCCCCACCATGCGCACGGCTTCGTTGAACTGACCCACGCCGGCCGTCCACCGGTTGAAGATGCACAGTTTGAAGGCCTTGATGGGCAATTGCGGCACGCGGATGTAGCCGATGATGCCCACGAGGATGAAGTTGCCGGTGACCTCCTGGCGCACGTCTTCGCACAACAACGAGGCCTGCAGGTCCGGCAAGATGCGGGTTGGATTCATGTTCGTTTCAAAATCGTTCCCGCGACTCTGACGCGAATCACCCCGAAATCAAAGCGGAGAATTCCAGCGCCGCGCCCGTGTTCCCGGTGGCGGGGCCGGCGCAGGTCGGCTCTGCAACGACGGGAGGCGGACCCAAAGCGTCAGGCACTCTGTGAGCTTCTCCCGCTGGTCGGCGGGCCGGGCGGTTTCCGACTTGGAGTTGGCGCAATCCCCATTGGCCTCGAGCGCGGCGAACCAGGGCGTGGAGTTCTTCCGGCTTCACGATGGCGCGCCAGCGATAGTCGGCGACGGGCCATTGCTGAGTCGGGACGGCCAGCGCCGCACCCGCGGTGAGCAACCATCCCAGGTCAGGCCGCCCCCGGGCACGAACATGAAAGCCATCTGTCTTTCGGACAATGGAGAAGAACGCCAACTTGCCGGCAATCCACAGGGTTCAATCCTGAAGGAGTCCCCCGCCCCGTCGGGGAAAAAACCGCGCCACCCGTGGGGTTGGCAGCGCACCCTCAGTGTGACCGACAGCGGCCGTTCATCCCTTAGGCATATATCGGGAATCGTCTTGGGTCACGATTTCTCGTGGCTTGCGACGCGGTGGGGACTTCGAGCCGGCGACCACCTTCTGCACTGTTGCGTGGAAGACATGCGGTTCGAGATTCATTCCGCCCCCTTCCCTCCAGTTCAGAGCAGTTCGTCTTCACGCTTCGCGCGGGAAACCTTCGGCTTCTTCACATTCGCTGCCGCGGCTTCCTCCGCGGCGCGTTCCAGGTTCAAGGCGAGCAACCGCTCCAAGATTTGTTCGTCGGTAAGGTCGGCGGGCCAGCCGTAGGCGGTGGCCACGGCGGCGTCGAGTTTCCTGTGGGCCAGATCCAGCCAGGCGGGGCGTTCGTTGTACAGATTCGTGAGCGTGCGCTTCTTGAGCTTCGCGGCGCACTCCGCGTCGCGAGGTTCCAGCCGCGGATAGCGAACCGTGCCAATTTCTCCCTTCTGACTTCCGCCTTCTGCCTTGGCGATGTAGCGGTCCCACGGGCCGCCCACGGTGCCGGGGAATTCCAACACGCGGGTTTCTGTCCATTCGGGCGGATTGAGCCAGCGTTCGCGCAAGTCGTTCAATTCCTTTGCGGCGGCGGCAATCGCGGCGCGATGCTGATCGGGCGTGAGCGGGGCGCGACCTTCAGGTCGCTTCGATGGGGCCTGCAATTCGGACGTTGAAGCGGCGTGAACACCGCACCCCGAAGCGTGGTAAGGCGGCGGCTCTTCTTTCAATTCGAGGAAACGCCGCTTCACCATGTCGGCCATTCCACCGTTCAACTCCCGTGATTCCGGCTCGGCAGACGAAGGTGCGGGCAGGGGTGTCTGCAAATCGACTGGAAACGGAAACGGGAAAGTCTCGAAGCAGGTTGTCGGCGTGTAGCGAAAGCCGGATTCCTTCTCGCGTAACTGCGTTCCTTGTGCCAACGCCCAAACTTCGTGCAATCTCGAATGGAGCAAACCGAAGCAGTAATCATCGGAGCGCCCAAACGCCACAAGCTGATGGTCTGGCAAAGTGGGCGCACTTAACCACGCAAAGACGCGATGCTTCGACACCGTTGTCGGGGCAAGAAATCGTGGAAGCGGCCAAATGCGCTCACGCATTTCCGTGCACGGTTCAGCGTGAAGCCACCAGTAATCTCGATAGGTCTTCCGCTTCACCTGTGACCGTGCCGGAAGAACGTCTTGCTTCACCTTGCGGAACGGCAGTTCGTATCGCGTGGCTGTTTCGAGCGGTGAGTCAGAACCGAAATCTACAATCCAGAAATTTCGAGGACGCCTGAGCAAATCCAAGCTGTTCACCCAAGGCAAAATCACATCGCTGTTTGGCGAGCCGTGCGGGTTTGGCGCGGAAAGCATCTCAAGCACTGCCGATTCTGGTAAATCGAACAAACCTGCCTTCACGTCGGCAATGAAGCCAATCGCGCGATTGCTCGCGAGTCGCGTGGCTTTGGTCGTGTCAGCCTTCGCGGTCAGGTTTGCGTTGATCGTGGGCACTTGCTTGCCGTCGAGCGTCCGCTGTGTGTTGCTGCCGTCGTCAAAGCCAATCATGCTTACGTGGACAGCCGCGCCGTCGAGTATCCATTCCCGGTCTGATTCCGCGAAAAAAATTCCGCCGTTTTCTAGGATACGTTTCAGGACTTCGCGGTTCAGTCCGCCACGAATCCCTTGCGTTGCCAACAACCCTGCGCGCTTGCACTTCTTCTGCTCAATCAACTCCCGGCCTTTCTCAAACCAGTAGCAGCACAGGTCGCTGAAATTTGGGATGCGGTCGCCAAACACGCGGAAAAGTTCTTCAACGTAGTCGTCGCCGAGTTCGCCGCGCAGTTTTTTTGTGCCGAGAAACGGCGGGTTGCTCACGATCACGTCGCACTTGGGCCAGTCGCGTTCGGTGTAGAACTTCAAGGCATCGTCGCCCGCGTGTTCGCCCGCTTGCGCTTCCTTCAACGTCCTGGCCTTGCTGCGGAAGTGCGGCACCAGCAAGGCGTCTTCGTTCTGGAAGCCGTCAAGGTTCTGCAGTACGGGCGAGCGGTCGTTGTCGAAACCGTTGTCCCGCCGCCATTGCAGGAAGCCGATTTGCACGGAGACTTGCGCCAACTCGAAAGCGTAGGGATTGATTTCGATGGCGCGGAGTTGTTGCACGCTCACTTGCGGCGACAGCTTGAAGCCCAGTTGCGTGGCGTAGGTGACGACTTCCTTTTCCAAGCCCAGCAGCAATTGCAGCGAGACGTAAAGGAAGTTGCCGCTGCCGCACGCGGGGTCCAGCACGCTCACGGCGGCGAGCTTCTTCTGAAACGCGGCGAGTTTGTCGCGCGCGTCTGGCAGGGCGTCGCTGCCGCGACGCCGGACGCGCGGCAACGCGTCCCTACCGAGCAAAGGCGCGAGTTCGCCCTTGAGCGCGGCCCATTCGCGGCGGAGCGGGGCCATGAGCACGGGTTCCACGAGCGTCTGGATGTCCGCCTCGCTGGTGTAGTGCGCGCCCAATTGCGAGCGTTGCTCCGGTTCCAAGGCCCGCTCGAACAGCGTGCCCATGATGCTGGGCTGGATGAATTGCCAGTCCGCCTCGCTGGCGTCGGCCAGCTTCCGCAATTCGTCTTCGGTGAGTTCAAAGACGGTGGATTCCTCAAAGAGATGGCCGTTGAAGTGGCGGATGCGGTCTTTGCCGAACGTACCACCCCTGGCCATGACGGCGAACAGGTTCTGCAGCGTCTGCGCCAGGTGCTGCGGATCGTCAATGCCGGTCTTGAGCACGTCGCTGAAAAGACCTTTCGGCAACAGGCCGGTGTCTTCGGCGAAGAAACAGAACACGATGCGGTTCAGGAAGCGCGCGATGCGGAGATTGGTCCGCTGAGCGAAGTTCATTTCCGCTCGTGTCTGGGCGTCGGCCAGTTCCACCGCCTCGCGTTTTTGCAGCGACTTGGCCACCGCGGCAATCGTTTCCGCCAGCGCCTCGGTCACTTCCGCCGTGGTGCGCTGGGGCTTGAGGAAATCGGGATCGGTAAAGACGGCGCGAAGCAGCGCCAGGTTCTCCGGGCGGTCAATCTGGTCGTTGGTGAACTCGAAAGTCTCCTGAACCGCGCCGTTGAAGTTGGTGCGGATGAGGTAGCGGTCGAAATCGCAAACGACCAGCAACGGGGGATTGAGCAGGGCTTCGCGATAGCGGAGCAACTGGCGGTAGGCTTCGTCCAGATTCTTGCGCTTACCTTTGTATTCCCAGCCGAAACAGCCCTTCTTCCAGACGTCCGCGAAGCCGCGTTCCGCGGGGGTGGTTGCTTCGCCGGCATCGTTCGAGACGAACAGTTCGGCGTCCTTGGCGACGCGCTTTTGGAAGCAGAAGAAGTCGCCGCCGCTGGGGTCGGCCTCGGCCGGCGTCGGGTGGCCCAGCAACCGGCACAGGTCGTTGAAGTGCTCCTGATAGGCGCCGGACTCCTTGCCCTGATACCGTGCCCACTTTCGCTTGAATTCCGCGGCGGTCATTGCTGCCCACGCAGGGTCGGTGCGGCGGGCTGCGGGGCTTATAGAGGCCTGGACCGCTGGCCGCAAGAGGAAGTTGCCGCGGCTGCTCCGCGCGCAGCTTAACGAATCCTGCGCGAAGCCACGTTCAGTCCAAAGCAAGGTTCACGCGGCTCTCGCCATGGTATTTGTCATCCAGCGGTTTGGGGGCAACCAGATACAGCCGGTCGGCCGCCACGTGCCCCAGCGCCCCGAGCAATTTGAACGGTGACACGGCGGCCTTGGCGATGAGGTTGACCACGACCTTGAGCACCACCGGCGCGACCCGGAACGAGGGATCGTCGAGCCGTCCGCTGACCGGCACATCAAGGGCGATGCGGCCATTGCTGTCCTTCAGCAACGCCACGCCCAGCTTGACCGGGAGCGATGTGGCGTCCGGGCTGTTGTTGCGCGGACCGAGCATCAACTGATCGATCTGGACGTGGTTTTGCGCGTCGAGTTGCACGCCTTGCACCCGGTAATGCAGCGCCATGGTGGGCCGGCCCTTGTTGAGCGGGTGCCCGGCATACTTTTCCATGTACGGCGTAAACGCCGTCAGTTGGGCGTTGGCGTTCGTGAAGGTCAGGTCCACAAACCGTTCCCGTGCCAGTGGATTGATCTCGCCGGTGACCGAGAACGGGGCTTGCGGTCCCAACAGGCCGTGCAGATCGACCTTGGCCGTGGTGTTCCTCGCCGAAGACAAACCTTCGACCCGCCCACTCAGCGCCCCGATGCCAACCGTGGCCGGCGGTTGGATCGAATGGTCGGTGAAGGCGAGCGATGCGTTGTCGAGGACCAGCGCGCCAATCTCGACCGCCGCGACTTCGGAGCCGGCGGGCGGCGAGGCTGCCGGGGTGGCGGGCGGTGCGGTTGGACGGGGTTCGCCGACCAGGACTTTCGTAAAGTTCAACCGGCGGTTCGCATCCAGCGCGGCGTTGACCGCCAGGCTGCGCCAGGCGATTTCGTCCAGCTTCACGCGGAGGGGCGTGAGCGCAAAGTCGATGCCGGTGAGGCTGAGGTCGTCCCAGCGGACCAGGTCGTTGGTGGATTCCGGGAGGCCGGTGGACAGATTCTTC
This sequence comes from uncultured bacterium, assembly GCA_963735925.1. Classification (GTDB taxonomy): domain Bacteria; phylum Verrucomicrobiota; class Verrucomicrobiia; order Limisphaerales; family J093; genus DSVZ01. The sequence goes on along the minus strand of CAVTMT010000010.1, from coordinate 59,690 downwards.
AGACTCAGGGCACCGGCGAACGTGACTTGCGGTGGGCCGTTCGTGCCGGCCTCGAAATGAACCTTGCCCGCGGTGGCGAAAGCGCCGCTGCGGAGCACCAGGTGCGCCCGTTGATCCACGTAAGGTTGGAAGACGCGCAACTGCAGGTTGGTCACCCCCAGCGCCAGGTCGGCCGCCGGCGGCGAGGGTTGGACGGTGCCGGCGACGCCGATGGTTGCCGATTCGTCGAATCGGAAGCCAAGCTTCGTCTTCACCGGCTTGGCGCCAACCGTGCTCAACCCATCGAGGTTCAGCGCGAGTTGGTCCACCTGGAAAGTCGCCGGCGTCGGCAGGGTCTGGTCCTCGATTTGGATCGCATAATCGGTCACGCCCACGTGGTCGGCGGTCACGCTCCAGGCCGGCCCGCCCGCGCCGGCCGGCGCCGCGTTGGTCGCCGCCGCTGCGAGGGGCAACAGGCCGCGCAGGCTGAGCGCTCCGTCCCGTTGCCGGCGAACCAGCACCGCGGCTCCCGCGGAGTTCACCGCGCCGATCCGGACCTGCCGGGTTTCGAGGCTGGCCTCGACCTTCTGGACACTCAATTCGCGGAGGCTCAGCACGGTTTCGTCGGCCGCAGGCGCCTTGATCTCCAGGCCGCTCAGCTTGAACTGGAGGTTCGTGACGTCGGCGGAAAGGCCCTGCGGCCCGCGCGCCACGTGGTAGGGCACCGTCACGTCCACGATGCCGGCGCTGACTTGTCCGAGGAAGAAGTCAGTGGAATAAGGTTGGTACTTGCCGGCGGCGATGCCCCCGATCCGGACCTCGCCGGCGGATCGCACCGGGTTGATCGAAAGCGTTCCCTGGCCGCCGAGTTTCTCCTTCGCCTCGGTGGCCAACTGGAAGTCGAAGGCCGCGTCAGCGTTGGGCCGGGTGGTTAGGTGCTGAAGGCGAAAGCCGATCGGATCGAGCACGGTCCGGAACCCGCCGGGCCGCGAACGATCCTCGAAGGTGACGGAACCGCGCTCCAGTTTGAAGTCGTCCACCGTCACCGCAAACGGGGAGGTGGCGGCGCCGTCCGCCGGTGTCCGGGCCCGGGCCGGGGGCGGCGCGTTGGTGGCTGGCCGCAACAGGTCCAGCAGGTTCAACGTGCGCGACGGCTGCAATCGCGCAAGCAACGTGGGGCCGGTCACGGTGATGCGGTCCACGTGCGCTTCACGCTGGCGCAGATCGAAGGCCGCGCCGTTGACGGCAAGCTCCGGCAGGGTGAAGACCGATTCCCCGGTGGCGGGATCCTTCAGATCGAGTTGGGCGACGGTGAGGCCGATGTTGGACACCACGAGGTCCACGCCATTGCTGGCCGCCTGGAACCGGTACGCCGCCCGCAAATCCGCCGTGCCTTGGACGAGTTGGGCCCGGGTGAAATCGCCCAGGTAGGGCTGGTAACGCGGAAGGGGGACGCCATCGATTTCCAGTGTGCCACTGGAGGCCGGCGGTTGCGCCGTGAGATTGCCGGCCCACGCAAACTGACGGCCACTGTCGCTTTCGGCGCGAAACGAGTACGGCGTCTCGCTGCCAGGCTGCGTGGTGAACCGGGTCAGGTGCAGGTTGATCGGCTGGGTCTCGGTCCGGAAGACGCTCCGCCGCGTGCGGTCCTCGAACGCGAAGAATCCGTTGGTGATTTGCAGATCGAAAACAAGCAGCCGCGGCACGGCCGCCCGCGGCGTTTGGGCGGGGGGTGGATTCGTTGCCGGTGGAAACAGGTTGGCCACATTCAGCCGGCCGTCCGGGAGCAGGATGATTTCCGCCGCCGGCCGCACGAGCCGGACGGTGTCGAACGTCCAGGCCCAGCGGAACAGCGACGAAAGCTGGAAGTTGACGTACAACTCGTCCCAGGACGCAAACGCCCGTCCGTCCGGCTCCCGCAGCGCGAGGCCGCGGATGGTCAAGGACAACGTCCAGGGATTGAGGCGGACTTGCTGCACGGCCACCTCGCGGTGGGTCAGGCCACCGCGTCGGCTTCAAGCGCGGAAGCACCCGGCACTGCGCCGGGGCAGAATCGGCTGGGGGTCGTTCGTCGCGGCCGCGGGGTGCCGAAAAACCGTTGCGGTCGCGGCCCGTTTCGGCCATTGGGTGGGGATGACTTCCGACGCTCGCCGCCCTTTGGCACGGCATCTCTGCCTGCGGGTCCTGGCCGGTTGCGCCCTGGCTTTTGGTGTGGCGCGAGGAGCGACGAACGCCGTGCCCGATCGCGGCACGCTGCTACTGGACCCGGTGCCGGACGCGCAGTTCCGCTTCGGCGGCGAGGTTGGCCGCCGCGTCGAAGCGAACTTGAACCACTGGCTCCTGCGCGCGCCGGCCGCGAATCCGGGCCTGCTGGAGATGTTCCGGATGCGCGACCGCCAGCCGCCGCCGCAATTGGTGCCGTGGGCGGGCGAGTTCGCCGGCAAGTATCTGATCTCGGCCGTGCAGGCACTGCGCCTGACCGACAGCCCGGCGCTGCGCCGACAGGTGGCGGGCTTTGTCGCCGAACAGATCGCGACGCAGGCGGAGGACGGCTACCTCGGACCGTTCCCCCGCGCGGAGCGACTTCTGGGCAACTGGGATTTGTGGGGCCATTACCACGTGATCGAAGGATTGCTGCGGTGGTACCAAGACACCGGCGATGGCGCTGCGTTGCAGGCCGGATGCCGCGCCGCCGACCTGGCCTGCCGGACCTATCTGGACCAAGGCCGGCGGGTGCTCGACGCCGGTTCGCCGGAGATGAACCTGGCGATCATCCACGGGTTGGGAATGCTGTATCGAGTGACCGGCGAACCGCGCTACTTCCGCCTGATGCGCGAAATCGAGCAGGATTGGGAACGTGCCGGCGATTACCTGCGGACTGGGCTGGACGGGACCGAGTTCTTCGCGACGCCGCGTCCGCGCTGGGAAAGCCTCCACGATTTGCAGGGTCTGGTGGAGCTTTGGCGCATCACCGGCGAGGCCCGATACCGCGATGCGTTCGTTCATCATTGGCGGAGCATCGCCCGCTGGGACCGGCACAACGACGGCGGTTTCAGCAGCGGCGAACAGGCCACCGGCGACGCCTACTCACCGGCCGCGATCGAGACCTGTTGCACCGTCGCGTGGATGGCGCTGAGCCTCGACATGCTCCGCCTGACCGGCGACGCCCGCGTGGCCGACGAACTGGAACTGAGCACGCTCAACGCCGCCCTCGGCGCCCAGCATCCGTCGGGTCGCTGGTGGACCTACAACACGCCGATGGACGGCGTGCGGGAAGCCTCGGCCCACAGCATCGTTTTCCAGGCCCGCGCCGGAACGCCCGAGCTGAACTGTTGCTCGGTCAACGGCCCGCGCGCGCTCGGCATGCTCGGTGAGTGGGCGGTCCTGACGGACGCTGCCGGGCTGCTGATCAACTGGCACGGCCCCGGCGAATTCGCCGGCACCTTGCGCGACGGCACCGCCATTCGCCTGCGCGGCGAAGGCGATTATCCGCGGTCCGGACGGGTGAGATGGACCGTGACCCTCGTAGGCGACCCGAAGCGCTTTGCCCTTCGCGTCCGCATTCCGGCGTGGTCGGCGAAGACGACCGGCAAGCTGAATGGAGAAGAACTTGGCGGCCTGGCGCCGGGGCATTATCTGACTTGCGACCGCGTCTGGAAGACCGGCGATGCGATTGAACTCGGCTTCGACCTGGCTTTGCGGGCCGTGCCGGGCGATCGGGAGGCCGGCGGCAAGGTGTCGCTTTATCGCGGGCCAATCCTGCTCGCCTACGATCAACGCCAGAACGCCTTCGATGAAGCTGACCTGCCGGCAGTGGACCTGAGCCGCCTGGCTGAAGCGCGGACGCTCCCGCCCGGTGAAGGTGCAGGCCGGACAGAGCCATTGCCGTGGCTCCTCGTGGATCTGCCCGCGCCGGACGGCCGAACGCTGCGGCTGTGCGATTTCGCCAGTGCCGGCGCGGCGGGCACGCGGTACCGGTCCTGGTTGCCGGCCACGAATCCGCCCCCGCCGCCGCCCATCACCCGCGCCCCCGCGGACGGTGCAACCATCGGCCCCGGCCAGACCCCCTTCCGCTGGACCACGCGGACGAACGCCGCATTGACCGGGTATCGACTCGTAATCAGCGACGCGCCGGACTGCGCCAAAACGGTTGTGGAAATCGACGGCCTGAAGCGCTCGCGAATGGACGTCGCTGACCAACTCAAGTCGCGACTCACGCCGCAACACCGTTACTTCTGGCGTGTTGTCGCGCGCGGTCCGCAGGGTGAAACGCCGAGTGTCGAACCGGCGGCCTGGTTCCGTTTCGATCCCCAGGCACCCGCCTCCGCGAGCGCCGTCGATTTCGAACCCGGCCCCGCAGGCGTGGTCGTGAAGGCGCCACTGCATGGCGATCCCACTCCTGAGTTCGGCCGGCTGAAGCGCGCGACCGGATTTGCTCCCGCCGCAGGTCCAGACAGTTCTGCGAACGGCGCGGTTCGCTTGAATGGTCGCGACCAGATGTTGGTTTACGCACTACCGGAGGAAGGCGCCGAGGATTACTCCGTCGAGGTGTGGTTGCGGGTCGGGGCATTCCCGGAGGGTCGGATCGGTCAAGTCTTCAGTACTTGGGCCGCGGCCATGGACGATCCGCTCCGCCTGACCATCGACCACGGTCAACTCTTCGCGCGCATCGAGGCCCAGCAAGGCTTTTCGACCGAGGGCGTCCCGATCGACGTCGGCGTCTGGCACCACGTGGCGGCGGTGAAGCGCGGACCGCAGTTGACGCTCTACCTCGATGGCCAGGCGCGTGAATCGATTGCCGTTCCGCGTTTCCTCAATACGGTCGCGCGCACCTGTGCCCTGGGCGGCAATCCGAATTACTCCGGCAACGAATTCCTGGCCGCCGACTTCGCCGACTTCACGATGTCGTTCCGCGCGCTTTCAGCCGACGAGATGAGCGCGCTGGCCAGGTTCCCTGCGAAGTAGAGGCCTTCGGAGGCGCGGAAGGCGCCGCCCCGCCGCTGGAGCGGGTCGGCCAGAACGCGCTCAAGATTCTGTCGAATGACGCGTTGACAGCCGTCGGTAACTGTCATACTGTCCTAGGACAGTTAAGACATCGCCGGACCATGTTGCTGCAACTCAATTTCAAGTCGGGCAAGCCGGTTTACCTCCAGATGGTGGACCAGGTGAAGGCCGCCGCCGCCTCGGGCGCGCTCCAACCCGGCGAACCGCTGCCGTCCATCCGCCCGCTCGCCGAGCAATTGCGGGTGAACCGCAATACCGTTGCCAAGGCCTACGCCGAGTTGGAGAGCCAGGGCGTGATCGAGACGCTGCCGGGCAAGGGATGCTTCCTGAAGGCGAACGGCTCGCCGTTCAAGCGTGAAGTCCGCCAGCAACTTCTGGCGGAGGAAATCGATGCCGCCATCGTCCAAGCCCACCATTTGCAGGTCGGACGCGAGGTTTTTCTCAAGTTGGTCAATCAGCGGCTGGACGTGTTCGAACAGAAACGGGCCAAGGCAAATCCGCCCGCCTGAACCCGGAGCCTAAACCGCAAGCCAAACCAGGATCATGAAAGACCGAGACCGTTACCTCCTCATCATAGCAGCCACGTTCGTCGGCGTGGGTTTGCTGGGCGTGCTCCTCAACGGCGTCCTCCATCCCAAGCAGCCGCCAATGAACTTCCCGGCGCTGATCGCCGCGTCTCATACCTATCGTCGGGACCTGGAAGCCAAGAATCTGCCGGTGCCGGAAAGCGTTTCGCTTCAGGAACTGACCAACCACGGCTACTTGCGCGCGGCGGACGTGCCGGGCCTGGCCGGCCTGGACGTGACCATTGCGCTCAAACCGGAGGAGACCCAACCGCACGCCGTGCAGGCGCGCGTCCGGTTCCCGGATGGCGACGAGCGAATCTTGCTGGCGGACGGCAGTGTGCATCGGACATTGCCCCAATCCGGACCAACTCCAGCGCATCCTTGAATTCCTATGACCACCGAAACGCCCGTCATTCAAATTGACCATCTCGTCCGTCGCTATGGCCACACCGATGCGGTGAATGGCTTAAGCTTGCGGGTCAGCCCCGGCCGTTGTTACGGCTTCTTCGGCCGCAATGGCGCGGGCAAGACCACCACGATCAAATGCCTTTTGAACCTGCTCCGGCCCACGGCGGGCGCGATCCAGCTCTTCGGCCTTGATCCGGCCCGTCACGAGGTCGCCGTGAAATCGCGGCTGGCCTATGTGCCGGACCAGGTTGCGTTCTATCCGTGGATGAGCGTGCGCGAGACGCTCGATTACCTGGCGTCCTTCCGCAGCCACTGGAATGACGAGACCGAGCAGGCGCTGCTCGACCGGTTCCAACTCGATCCCGGCCAGAAGACCAGCCATCTCTCGAAAGGCCAGCGCACCCAGGTCGCGTTGATCTCGGCGATCTGCCCCGAGCCGGAGTTGTTGATCCTGGACGAACCGACCTCCGGCCTCGACCCGATCGTGCGGCGCGAGTTCATCCAGACGGTGATCGGCGCCTACCAGGAAGGCGATCCCGGCCGACGCACGGTGTTCGTCTCGACGCACCTGATCAGCGAGTTCGAAGGGCTGATCGACGAGTTCACGATCATCGACCGCGGGCGCGAGGTGATGACCCTGGCGGCGGACACGGCCCGCGAGCGGTACCAGCGCATCTATGCCCGCTTTCCGCGCGAAGTGCCGGCGGCCGAACTGGGCGAACTCCGTGTGCTGCGCCGCGAGGGCCGGGAGCTGGAGATCATTGTCAACGGCAACCAGGCGCGCGTCCTGGAGCAACTGCGGCGGTTCTCGCCCGAAGCGTTGAACAGCGAAGCGTTGACGTTGGAGGAAATCTTCGTCGCCGCGCTCAAGGCGGAAGGAACCCCGGCATGAAGAAGCGAAGCGCGGTGGGGTTCGCCTTTTTCCTGCCCTCGTGGCTGCGCGAGCCGTTGCTCTCCATCGGCGTGGCGAAGGAGGTGCGGGAAATCTTCCCGTACTGGCTGGTGAGCGCCGTCACGAGCCTGCTCTCGCTGGTGGCGGGGGGCTTCGGTGAGGGCGACGGCGTTGCGTTCGTCAGCCTGATCGTCGGCGAATTGGCCACGGTCGCCATGGGAGCGATGATGTTCGGCCACGAGTTCACGCACCGGACCGTGTCCTTGATGTTGGCGCAGCCGGTCAGTCGCCGGGAATTGTGGCAGCGCAAGATGGCGGTGCTGGCCGCGGCGTTGGGCGTGACGCTGCTCTTTCGGCTGGCCGGGCCGATCTTGCACGGCAACGGGTACACGATGTTCAGCTTCGCCGGGCTGATGTCCGTGTCCGGAATCCTCTATGGATTGACCGTGGCTCCCTGGCTGACGTTGGCGAGCCGAAGCGCGCTCGCGGGCACTGTATTTACGGTCTGTCTGCCCGTGGTCACTTGGCAGGTGGCGGGTCTGGCGGTCGCGCTCGCGCAGGGCTCGGAGGTAGCTTACGCCTTGAACTCGCCAACCACGCAAAGCCTGTTCGTGCTCCTGGCTGTTTTGCAGTGGTTGGCGGCGCCGTTCCTGGGCTATCGCGCGTTGCGGCGGCTGGAAGCCACCGACGCCGGCAGCCGGGACGTCCGCCTACCGCAACTGCTCCGACGGGTACCAACGCAAACCAGGTCCACCCGCAGCCGAGGGGGCGCCTGGGCCAGACTCCTGGGCAAGGAACTGCGGTTGCTTTCGCCGGCTTACGTCGTGGCGGGCCTGTACCTCGTGATCTGCGGCGCGGACATTGCGAGCCGCCTGCTCTGGCCGGGGGTGGAACCCCTGAAAAACGCGAGCGACCTGCTGGCTCTCGGCACCCTGATCTACGGCGCGCTGATCAGTCTATTGGCAGGATCGCTCGGCTGTGCCGAGGACCGGCACGGCGGCACATTGCTCTGGCACTTGGTGCAACCGGTGGCCGCCTGGCGGCAATGGCTCGTGAAGGCTGGCGTGGCGGTTGGCCTGGCCTTGGCGCTCGCGGTCGCTCTGCCCCTGGGCGTAATCCAAGTGGAGACCGCCGTCGGCCTCCGCAGCCAACTCGCCGGCTCTTCGCCCGCCTGGCTGCCGGGTGCGGCATTGCAGGTCGTCGCGTTGTGCCTTCTCGGGCTTTACATCTCGTCGGTGGCGCGCAGCACCATCCAAGCGATGCTCTGGGCCCTCCCGATCGCCTTCGTGCTGGAAACGCTGGGGGTGGGCCTCTTTGCTTCGCCCGCCAACCACGGCCTGCTTTTGAACTGGCTCTTGCCTTTCGAAACTGAAGGCCGGTCGTTCGCGTGTCCCGTCGGCATCGCCGCGCTGGCGTTGTGGTCGGTTCTCGCCGCTGGCTTCGTAATCACGACGCTGCTGTGTGGCTATCGGAATTTCCGCCGGCTCGATCAGGGAACGTTGCGCGTGTTGGGCCAGGTGGCGGTCATGGTTGGATACTGTGCGGTGGCGGGTGTGGCATCGGTCGAGTTTGCCCTCTGGTGTCGCGCCGACGGCGCCACGCTGCCGGCTCGTCCGGAGAGCCTGGAAAGTCGTGAAGCGCCGGGGCAGCCCCGCTGAGGAGGCCGCGACCGACCTGAGTTCACGTCGGCGGCGCTCCCGCCCTCGCTCAGGGCGCCAGCTTCACCATCGCCGCGAAGGCGAGGCCGGGGTCGCCGCGCTCCCGGAGCGTTTCGCACAAGGTCCGCAGGCTGGGTCGGAGGCGCTGGGAGCTCGAATGGCCGTTGACCGAGAACACGACGGGCTTGCGCCAATCCACCAACCGGCCGTCCAACAGCACGTTGGCGGCGGCAATGCCCTTGGTGGTGACGATCACGCAGTTGTCGTGGCAGGTGGCGTCGATCTCCTGCTGTTTGGCCGGTTGCGGCACTTCCAGCCAGAAGAAGTCGCGGATGACCGGGTCAGTGAGTTCCCAGGTCAGTTCGCGCGGTACCGGGTTCCGCACCGCCGGGTACATGCTCTTGATCTTGTCGCGGTCGGGCAGGCCGGTGTGGCCGTTGCCGGGGATGAACTCCAGCGTGACTGGGTAGATGTCGTGCCGGTCACCGCGGAGCTCGCGAATCTTCTGGTCGAAGGCCTGGCAGCGCGGTAGCCGGCCGTAAGCGAGGTCTTTCTCGCCCACCATATAAGTGAACACGGTGTTGCGGAGCGTCTTGGCCGAAGTCTCGCCGTCGGTGGGCGCCGCCGCCGAGGCGTGAATGGCGGCAAAGCGATCCGGCATCTTCGGTCCGATCGCGAAGGCGCCATAGCCGCCGTGCGAATACCCCATGAGGAACACCTTGTCCGGATCGACGTCCGCGAACAGAAGGAACTGGTCGATCAGCCTGGCGACCAGCGGATAGACGTAGTTGTCGTAAAACCCGTTCCAGGTGTCGTTCGGCGCGCGCAAGGCCACGTAAAGGTAGCCGGGAACGGAATCCTGGTCGCGGTAGTAACTTTGCATCACGTGCCATTGCTGGTCGTTCACCCGCTTCGGCGCATTGCCGCCGCCGTGCAGGGCGATGAACAGCGGCCAGCCATGCTCGGGCCGGTGTCCCACGGTCTTCACCGTGTAGGGACTCAGGTATTGCTCGAACCGGACCTGGTGCGTGTCGAAATCGGCCCGCAACCCGGCATGCACGGGCGCGGCGCGAAAGGCCTCCCAGGCGATGGTCCGCACAGCGGCCTCGTCCTTGAGCAGCAGTTTCTCGAGTGCCGGGGGGAATCCCCACGTCGCCTGCTGCTCGGCGGGTGCCGCGAAGTACTCCGCAAGCGCGCTGCGCAACTTCGCTTCCTGCCCGGGCGCGAGCCTGCGCTTCGGCGCCACCGGAGCCGCACTCGCTTTCGCCTCCGGATGGGCGGCCGGGACCAGCTTGGCTTCCGACTTCGCCGCGGGCACTTCGAGGTTGAGCGTCACGCCGGCCGTCGCGTTGGTGGTGCCCGCAAACTGCGCGCGCGCCTGACGCCCGTCGAACTGCGCTTCCAGGAGGTAGGCGTGGCGGCGCGGCACCACGAATTCGAGCAGGTCGTTCGTGTCGAACCGCTCGTCCCGACTGGTGCCTTCCTGGAGGAACGACGCATCCTCCGGATCGAGCACCTGGACGCTGGCCGCCACGCGCGTGCCGGCGACGGGATCCCGCACACTCACCAGCAGCCGCGTCTTGGTCGGATCGGGCGGCGTGACCTTGCGCGTATAGCGGTCAGTCACGTTGACGGCGTGGACGTAATCCGCGCGTGGCGCCCAGACGAGCGGGAAGCTCAAGCCGGTTGGGCGGAAACTGCTCGCGTAAATGGCGTGCTCACGCGAATCCCGAAGCGCCCGCGAGGCGTCGCCCACGAACCACCCGCGGTCCAGGCCGTTCGGGTCCGGTTCGGCCGCGCCCACGAAATGCCAATCGCCGTCCCACACTTCGACCCAGGTGTGGTTGCCGCGCTTGTCCACCCAGTTCGGAATGCCCACCAGCCGGGCGGGTACGGCCACGGACCGGCAGGCGTCGATGAGCAGAATCGAGAGGCCGGTACAGGAGGCGAGGCCGCTGGCCATGGTTTCGAGCGGCCCCTGGTCGGCGCGCCGGCGCTGGGTCGAATACTTCACCTTGACCAGCGGAAACAGGCGCTCGTTCAACCGCCGCGCGGCCTCGCCCGGCGTCCGGCAGTCCTTGACCAGCGCGACGCACTGGTCGTGAAGCGACTTCCGCCAGGCATCGCGTTGCTCGTTCACGGAGGCGTACGGCAGGATGTCGTTGAGAAACAGCTCGCGCGAAATGCCGTCCCGCCACGGCGCCTCGGCCAGGGCCTGCTCGGCGAGGGCGACATTCTCCAGCAGGTAGGCCGAGGAGAGCGACCGGAGATCGCGCTCCGGCATGTTCTCGACCAGGAACTGCATCGCGTCGCGCTGCGCGGCAGGCACGCCGGCGAGAGCCGCCTCGATCTGGACGCGATTGGTGCCCGCGCGGGCGAGGGCCTGGTCCACGGCGGCGGGCCACCACGGGTCGGCGGCGCGGACGGCGGTGGTGAGGATCAGCAGGCAAAGGGCGAAGGCGAGCGGGAACGATCGTTTCATTGTCGTGTGCTGGTCGATTCGTGATGGCGGCCACAGAAACCCACGATGGACCGACGCGGTCCGCAGGCGCTCAATTCAGTTTCGCCTGGCATTCCCGCTCCGTAACCGCGGCCTGGGTTTGGCCGCCCTGGCGGGGCCGGCGCCAGAGGCCCCCGGAGAAGCGCCGTCCAAGCGGCGGATTCAACGTCGTGGTGGTTTGACTTGGCGCTCCTGGCGCCCGGCTGGTATAGCAACGGCCGCGCGCATGAACCCCGCTTGTCCCCAGACCGGCGCGGCGAGGCCAACCGGGAACCTCCGGACCTGACATGACCGCCTTGCCGCCTGCCATCGCCGAATTGATCGCCGCGCTCGGCCAGTTGCCGGGCGTCGGCCCGCGCACGGCCGAGCGCCTCGCGTTGCACCTGGTCCAATCGAATCCCGACCAGGTCCGCCTGCTCGCGCAGGCATTGGTGACCGCCCGCGAGCGCGTCAGCCTCTGCTCGGCTTGCGGCGCGCTCACCGAGACCCAGCCTTGCCCGCTGTGCACGGACGCCCGCCGCGACGCGGCGCTGGTGTGCGTGGTCGAGCGGCCGGTGGACATCCTCCTCGTGGAAAAGGCGGGCAGTTTCCGCGGGCGTTACCACGTGCTGGGCGGCAAGCTGTCACCGCTCAACGGCGTCGAACCGGAAGATCTGCGGATCGGCGAACTCGAAGGGCGGCTTGGCCACGAGCCAATCCACGAAATCATCCTGGCCTTGCCGACCGACGTGGAAGGCGATGCCACCAGCCACTACCTGGCGCAGCGCCTGGGTCGGCGCGGCGTGAAGGTCACGCGCATTGCCCACGGCCTCCCGGCCGGGAGCGGACTGGAATTCGCCGACGAACTCACCTTGAGCCGTGCCCTCGAAGGGCGACAGGCGTTGAGTTGATGGCCACGCGCGCCCGAGATCCCGAAGTCGAAACCCGAAATCCGCGTCTCAAGCCAGGTCCTTCTGCCATGCCCATGCCCAAAGCCGTCATCTTCGATCTAGGCAAAGTGCTCCTCGATTTCGACTACACCCGCGCCATTGAGCGGCTCCTGCCTCGGTGCGGGGCTTCGTTGGAGGAATTGCGTCGCGTGCTCATGCAGGACAGCGTGTTGATCGCCTACGAGACCGGGTTGGTCAGCACGCCGGGGTTCTTTCAGCGCCTGGGTGCCGCCACGGGTTACCGAGGCAGTTTCGAGGAGTTCCAGGCGGGCTTTGGCGACATTTTCACACCGATCGAACCCATGATTGCGCTGCACGCCGAGCTGCGCGCCCGCGCCGTGCCCACGTACATTTTCTCGAACACCAACGAACTGGCCGTGCAGTTCATCCGCGCCCGGTTCCCGTTCTTTGCGAACTTCGATGGCTACGTGCTCTCCTACGAGCAGCGCACCATGAAGCCCGCGCCGGGCATGTACGAAGTCGCCGAACAGATGTCCGGCTTGCGCGGTGCCGACCTGTTCTACCTGGACGATCGCCCCGAAAACGTGGAAGCCGGCTGGCAACGCGGCTGGCAGGGCGTGATTCACACCGACCCCGCCCAGTCGCGCGCCGCGCTGGAGCAGACCGGGATACTTTCCGGCCCCGCGGTTTGAGCGACCGAAGCCGGATCACCGCCGCGGGAGATGCCCAACCGACGCCGTGAATCCCGTCCCCTCCGCGTCCATCCGCGGTTCAACGGCGGAACTGAAGTTCAACGCCATGCGTCACTCAGCGCCCCGGCCAGGCGCTCGTATTGCGGCAGGTGATTGTAGAGCTGGGCCGAGATCCGCAGCAGCCGCCTGGGCGCCGCGGGCCAGGGGATGATCGGGACTTCGAGGCGGTGGCGGTCCAGCAGTTCATCCTGCAACGGGTCGAGATAGAGCGGCGACTTCGACGGCGTGGTTTCGGTCGAATCGGGCAGGGGCAACGCCGCCAAAGCGCCGATCATCTCGTCCGGGCACGGCGCCGGAACCCGGAGCGCACGCCCGAGGACGCGCCGCGCGGCCAGGGCAAGCAGACGGTTGTGCCGCATGACGGCGGGCCAACCGCCGGGCAGCCGGCGGCCGACGAATTCAATCGCTTGGGGAACGGCGAGAAACGGCGAAGGGTCGGCCGTGCCGGTCCAGCCGAACTCGATCTGAAACCGCGAGCGGTCGGTGCGCGGCGAGTTCGCGCCGTGACTGATCGTGAGCGGGCGGATGAGCCTTTGAAGGTCCCGACGCACATGGAGAAAGGCCGCGCCTTTCGGGGCGCACAGCCACTTGTGGCAGTTGCCGGTGTAATACGCCGCGCCGAGGGCATGCAGATGCAGCGGCACCATGCCGGGGGCGTGCGCGCCGTCCACCAGCGTCTCGACCCCGCGCGCAGCGAGTTCGCGCACGAGGCGTTCGATGGGCAGAACCAGTCCGGTCTGGCTGGTGACGTGGTCCAGCAGTGCCAGTCGCGTCCTGGGCGTCACGCGGACCAATACAGCCGACACAACCTCGTCGTTGCCCGCGAGCGGAAACGGGATTTCCGCCACCACGATTCTCGCGCGACTCCGTTCGGCAACGAAGTCCAGCGCGTTGCGGCAGGCGTTGTATTCCTGGTTGGAGACCAGCAATTCATCGCCCGCCTTGAACCGCAGGGAGCGCAGGACCGTGTTCACCCCGCTCGTGGCGTTGGGTACGGACACCAGGTCATCGGGCGCGGCACCGACAAAGGCCGCGAGTCCCGCCCGCGCTGCGTCGAGCAGGACCTCCAGTTCGCGCACGAAGAACTGGATCGGCTGGCGCTCCAACCGATCGCGGATCGTGTTCTGGAAAGTCAGCACCGCCCGCGGGCAGCTCCCGAAGGAACCGTGGTTCAGGAAGGTGATCTCCGGGTCGAGGGGCCAGAGACGCGGGTCGGCCGCCGGACGACTCAACGGCGCGGTCCGATCATGGGTGCGCGTCGGCTGCGGGCGCGCACTTGCGGAGGTGCGCTGGCCCTTGCGGCGCAGGTGCGGAACGCTCATGCGCGGTGACTATGCGGAGGGCGATGGCCGGATGCAAACCGGCTCACCGGCGACCGTCCCGCTTCGAGATGCTTCCGGGTCGAGCCAGGGAACTTGGCAACGCCGTGACGACCGGGGGCGCATTCGCGGACTGCTCGCTGAGCGCCTCGTGCTTGCGCCCCGCCAACCCTGCCTCGCGGTTCCTGCGCCGCGGGTTGAAGCCGGCCCGTCCTGGAAGTCGTCAACGATCCGGAGGAACCTTGGAACGGGGTGCCGGGAAAAGCAGAAGGCCCCGGCGACCGGGGCCTTCCATCAAGATCGAGGGGAACGTGCGGCTACTTGCCACCCGGTTTCGGGAGGGCGTCCTTCTTGACGTCCAGTGCTCCGGCCGGCGCCTTGGCATTGAGCTCGGTCAGCACTTCCTGAGTCAGATCGGGCAGTCCGGCTGCGAACATGAAGACGGGCACCTGGGTGCTTTCGGCGGCGGTGTTGACCACCAGATTGTAGTTGCCCGCCTTGGCCTTGGTGTCCACCAACTCGCGGATGTCTTTGAAGATGTTCTCCCGCATCCGCTGGATCTGGTCGGCCACCTGGGAGCGGAAATTCCGGTCGAAGTTCTGCACGCTTTGTTCGATTTCGCGGATCTCCAGAAGTTTGCTGTTGGCGGCGTCCTTGCGCTTCTTCTGTTCCTCGGCGGAGATGGCGGGGTCGCGGGCGCTCTTGTCCAGCTCCCGGTATTCGCCGTTCAACTTTTCATAGTCGTCCGCCATCTTCTTGCGTTCCTTGTCGTAGTCGCCCTGGCGGTCCTTGATGGTGGCATCCGACTGCTTGGTCTTCCAATACCCGTCGAAGACGGTCTTCATGTCGATGACGGCCACTTTGGGTTGGGCCTGGACGGTCCAAGCGGCCAGGCCGATGGCCACGCAGGCCAGCCAGTTACGGGTCAGGTTTCTCATAGTGCTTCTTGCTGCTCTCGGTCAATTGAATGCTTGCTCATCAATAGTCGCGGGTGTACCCCACACTGAACTGGAAGCGCCCGCTGCCGCTCACAAACCGATCATGGTTCAACGGCAGGGCGTAGTCCAACCGCAACGGCCCCATGCCGGGAATGTTCAGGCGGATGCCCAGGCCCCAGTTGTCGCTGAACAGGCCGTAGTCCGGCCCGGCGGTCTGGAAGCTATAGGCATCCGGATACACGTTGCCGATATCATAGAACGCGGCGAGCCGCAACCGCTCAATGATCGGGATGCTGTACTCCACCGACGCGAACCAGAGCGTGCGCCCGCCGATCGGCTCGTTGCCGTAGGTGGAGTCGTACGGCCCGACCGCGTGGTATTTGTAACCCCGCAACGAGTCCAGGCCGCCCAGGAAGAAACGGTCGAACAGGTGCACATCGCTGTCGAACCCGTAGTTGTCCACGACCCCGACGCGGCCCATGACCTCGAGGACGTGACCGGGCAGAAAACCGCGGAAGTAGTGGTTCGACTCCAGTTGGAGTTTGTAGAAATCGGTGTCGCCGCCCAACGGTCCGCCGGCGATCTCGCTGCGGAGCGTCGTGTGCTGGCCCCGGTTCGGAAGCTGCACGCTGTTGCGGGTGTCGTAACTGAGCGTCCCGATGACCTTGGACTCGATGTAATAGCCTTCCTCGGCGCGAATCTCGGCCGGGATCGGATCGGTGACGATCGGCTGGCCGTCCGGGCCGGGGATGATCACCTGGGAGGGCATGTTGATCAGGCCGATATTCTCGATGTTGTAACCGATGCTGCCGCGCCAGAAATCGTTCCAGAGCGTGCGCATCAGCGAGACGCGCGCGCCGCCCTGAACCACATCGTAAATGTCGCTGTAATATCCCAATTCCCGATAATAGAAATCCGTGCCCAACGCCAGCTTCCGGCCCAGAAACCAAGGCTCGATGAATGAGAGTTCGACGTCCTTGCGCTGCGTGCCGAGCTGGACGCGGAGGCGGATCTTCTGGCCGCCGCCGGTGCCGAGGAAATACGGCGGCTTGAACAGGTCGAAATTCCCCTGGCTGATCTCGACGAAACCGGTCAGTTGGTCGATCGAGCTGAACCCGGCGCCCAGCCGCACGTCGCCGGTGCTCTTTTCGTCCACGCCAATGACGAGGTTCTTGCGGTCCGGCACGTCGGTCGGTTCCGGCGAGGCGTCCACCTTCGCGAAGTAATTCAGGCCGTAAAGGCGGTTGGTGCTGAGCTTCACCCGGACCATGTCGAAGACTTCGCCGGGGTTCACCGCCAGTTCGCGCCGGATGACCTTGTCCTTCGTCTTTGTATTCCCGCGAATGTCGATCTTTTCGATGAAGGATTTCTCGCCTTCATTGACGCGGTAAGTCACGTCCATCGTCCCCAGGGAGGTGTTCGGGGCGAGTTGCGGCGCCACGCCGGCGTCGATGTAACCCCGGGCGCCATAGAAGTCCATGATCCCTTCCCGGTCGCGGCTCAGGCCGCTGGGCGTGAACACCGTCCCCACGCCCATGCTCAAACCGCGGGAGTAACGCCCCTTCTCGCGCGTGAACATGCGGGTGGTGATGTCGTTCGTCGTGAACAGCTTGTTCCCGTTGAAGTCCACCGAGCCGACGCGGTACTGGGTGCCTTCGTTCACGAAGAATTTGATGAGCATCCACTTCGGATCGACCTGTTCGAACTGGATGTCGCGGATTTCAAAGTCGATGTACCCGGCCTCGCGGTAGAAGTCGGTCAACCGCCCTTTGTCCTCGGCGAACACGTCGTCCTTGAGCTTCCCGCTCCCGGTCAGCCACGAGAACATCCAGTGTCGCCGCGTCTTGATGGTCGAGCGCAGTTTACGTTGCTTGAAGGCCTGGGCGCCGATGAACTGCACGTCCCGGATCTTCACCTTGGGCGCCTCGGTGATTTCGAAAGTCACGGTGCCGCGCCCCAGGTTCGCATCGATGGCGGGCACGTACTTCACCTGGGTCCGTTGGTAACCGGCCTTCTGGTATAGCTTCAGGATTTCCTGGGTGTCGTTGAAGAGCTTCCGTTCGTCGAGCGGTTGGCCGACCTTCGAGGACACCTTCTTGAGGAGCTTCTTGTTGGAATACTTCTTGTTCCCGGTGAAAAGAATCTGCGTCAGGGTCGGCTTCCCCTGCACCTTGAAGATGAGGCGCGTGCCGCCGTCCACCGCCTGCTCGTCCACCAGGATGTTGAAGAAGTAACCCGTGGCGTAGAGGCTGCGCACGTCGTCATCCACGCTGTTGCGGTTGTAGGTTTCGCCCACGCGCACGCGGATGCTGGAGCGGATCAAGGCGTCACTGGCCGCCCGTGGCCCGACGTGCTCGATCGCGATCTCCTTGATGACCGGTCCCGGTTGCTGGGCGTGGATCCTTCCGCCGAACAGGAGTCCGGCCAGGCAGCCGATCCAACAAAGTCGGCGCAATACTGAGGTCATGCGAATCACTCGCCGGGGATGTCTTCCAGACTCACTTTGGCGGCGCTCTCGAAGCGCGTGAACGACTTGAGGAATGTGAGACACACATCCCCCGTCGGCCCGTTGCGCTGTTTGGCGATCAGCAGGTTCACCGGTACCACATCGGCATTGGCCGCCCCGTCCTCATCGTCTTCGCCGCTGGCGGGCTCCCGCGGGTCTTTGGCATTGGCCTTGTAAAGCAGGCCCACCACGTCCGCATCCTGTTCGATGGCCCCGGATTCCCGGAGGTCCGACAAGCGCGGCTTCCGCGTCTTGTCCCGTTCCAGGTCGCGATTGAGCTGGCTGAGCACGATGACGGGCACTTCCAATTCCTTGGCCAAGCCCTTCACGCCACTCGAAATCTCCGCGATTTCCTGCGCCCGATTGGGCTCGCCGCGGCGTGAGGAAGAAGACTGGAGCAGTTGCAAGTAGTCAATGACAAACAACTTGATGCCATGCCGCTCTTTCATGCGCCGGGCGCGGGCGCGCAATTGCAGAATCCCCAGTCCCGCCGTGTCGTCGATGTACAGCGGCGCACTCGCCAGGCTGCCGGTCGCCTCGTTGATCCGAGCGAAGTCCTTGTCCTGCATGGCGCCTTCGCGGATGGTGTGGTGGTTGACCCGGGCGAGCGAGCACAGCAGGCGCATCACCAGCGCCTCGGCCGTCATCTCCAAGCTGAACACGCCCACCGGCTCGCGCAGATGCACCGCGACGTGCTCGGCGATGTTCATGGCCAGGCTGGTCTTGCCCATGCTCGGGCGCGCCGCGATGACGATCATCTCGCCGGGCTGCAATCCATTGGTCTTATGATCGAGATCGGGAAAACCGGTGGGCAGACCGGACAACTGGCCGCGGTTGTGGAAGAAGAACTCGATGCGCGTCACCGCGTTGCTGACCAGTTCGTTGATCGACTTGGCGGATTCGGCCTTGCGCTCGTGGTTGACGGCGAGCACCTCGGCCTCGGCCCGGTCCAAAAAGGCGGCAATCGTCGAGGTTTCCTCGTAGGCCTCGCCCGTCAGGCGCGTGCAGGTGGCGATGAGTTTCCGGAGCAGATACTTCTCCCGCACGATCTCCAGGTAGTAACTCAGGTTCGCGGCCGAGGGAACCCCGTCCATGAGCGTCGCGAGGAATCCGTAACCGCCGACGGTCTCGAGCACGCTTTTGTCCTGCAACCGCGCCACCAGCGTCACCAGGTCCACCGCCATCTGGGCGTCGCACATCTCGACGATGTTCGTGAAGATGATCTGGTGGCGCGGGTCGTAGAAAAAGTCGTCTCCGCGGGCAAAGCGCTCGAAGCACGCGCCGACGCCCTCGCGCGGCGAAAGCAGCACGCAACCCAGCACCCCCTTCTCGGCCTCCACGGAATGGGGCGGAACGCGATCCAGCCGGCGCGGATCCGCCACCGGGGCCCGCTGGCGACGGGGTTGCTTCAAATCCGGCGAAGCGTTGCTGGGAGCAGGGTCAGATACGGTGTCGATCACGGCCCTTGAGACAACCCTTCACCGGCCGGCGATGCAAATCAACTCTTGCAGGACTTATCCGCACCCGTTCACCGGCTGTTCACCGGTTGTTCGCAGGGACCAGTCCGTTCGTGCCGTGCGGCCGGTTGCGGGTGCCAGCTCGGTGGCGGCGGCGCCGACGGTTCAAAATGCGAGCGCCAGCGACAAACGCGGCGCCGGCGTGGCCGCCTGAAGGCCGGCCGGCGTGAGCGCCGTTGCGCCCGGTCGATAGCCGCCCGCGACGTGTAGTCCGGCGCGGCTGCCAAACTCCGAAGCCACGGGGATGTCTTCCGCGTGATCGTGGATCCACCGGAACGCGAAACGCTTTACCCATTCCGGCACCTCGCCTTGAATCACCCGCGTTGGATTCAGAGCGATCACCATCTCCGCCTCGCCATAGATGGCGTGGATATGGCTGCCGAAGGTCCGGTGGAACAATACCCGGATTACTATCCCCTGAAATTTCGCAAGCACTGGCATGATCGGTTTCCTTTCCGCGTCCGCATCCGAATGTCCCCCGACGGCGATTGATCGGGCGCTGTCTGCCCCGGCGGTTTTCGGGCCGCGACACCCAGCATCGCAAACGGCGTGCCAACCGGAGCACCCGCTGGAAAGCCAATGAAACGGGCTTTTCCACCGGCCGCCTTGGCCGTCACCGCGCAAGGCTTGCGCATGCCTGCGCAAAGTCGGGACAGGCCCGCGGTTGGCCGGGAACCCGCCGTTGCCTCGGGAAGAGATGAAGCACGCCCGGCCTGGCAGCCCAGCGAGCAGCGCGGATCCAACCGTCGTGGTACCCGCCGAAGCAAAGCCCGAACCCGGATGACCCGATGGGTAGCCGCGCCGCGATGTCGTCCCGTCCCGGGCGACCGGCGTCGTCCTCGTCGAGCATCACGAGGGCGCGGCTCTGCGTCGTCGGGTGTAGGCGAAGCAACGCCTTTTGGGCCGCGGACAGCGAACTGCCCATCAGTGCCACCACGCGCCTGATCCCGTGCCCCAGGAGCGCGAAACTTGGGTTAGGGGCGGTGAACCCGAGCGTCAAACGAACGGCAGCCGCAAACCGTCCGGGCGCGCCACGCATGAGGGGAGCCCCTGGCGCGTGCGCCTCATTCCGGGCCGAGCATGGCCGCGGAGCGGCACCAGATGTCCGCCGGCACGCCCAGCGCCTGTTTGAGTTCCACATCCCGGTCCCACGGGTTGGCGAGGCGGCTGAGCCGGCGTATCTCCGCCAGTGTGAGCTGGAGCGGGAAATACCACGGCGAAGCGAGCGGCATCGCGATCAACGGAAAGTCCGTGCCATAGACGAGGCGCCCCTTGAATTCCGGCCGTCGCAAGACTTCGCCGAGGTAGCCGGACTTGTTGAGCTGGGTGAGGGAGGAGATGTCGGCGAACAGGTTGGTGTGCTCGGGCATCAGACGCGCCAGCCGATCGAGGTCGCGTTCGCCCGCATGTGCCCCGGTCGTGGCGACATGTGCCGCAATGACGGTGACGCCCAAGCGCAACGGCAATTCCAGCCTTGCCGGATCGGCCAGTTCATCGTCGCTCTGCGTGAAGGATCTTTCCGCCCCGGTGTGCGTGAGCAACGGCAGCTTGAGTTGCGCGAGCCTCCGGTAGAACGGCACCAACCGCTCGTCGGCGGGATCGATGTGCTGGATCGATGGCAGCCATTTGACCAGGACCGCCCCGTTGGTCGCCGCCCAATCGAGCCGGTCGAGCGCGTCATGCCGATACGGATTGATGCTCGCGCCGAAGAGCAGGTTCGGGTGCCGGCGACACGCCGCGGCAACGAATTCGTTCGGCACGTAGAACTCGGTGCGATTGGTGTCCAGTTCGCCAGCCGCGTTCACAACCCCGTCCAAGGCCAGCACCACCGCCCGGCGGACGTGGCGGCTCTGCGCCAGCAAAGCCGAAAGACGGTCCGCCATTACGGTGTCGCCGTCGCGTTCGACCTCTTCGCGGGTGACGCCAAAGGCGCGCAGATAGAAACTGAACCGCCAATTGTCCCGCAGCGCCGCCGACACGAAGCACCCGCTGCCCCCGGCGCCCAATCCCGCGACGTGGCAATGCAGGTCCACGATCGGTTTGGAAGGCAACGGCTCGACCGGCCGGAACGGTCCGGTGAACAGCACGACGCGCAGAACCACCGCCAGCAGGACTACGCAACCGAAGAGCCGCAGGCCCCACCGGAGCGCCCGGCGCCCGAGCCGGGCGCAGCGGGAGCGGCCAGCCGGTGGCTCCGGGTTGGGTACGTTCATGCCGCCTTCGCGAGTTGCGCGGTCAACTCCCGGTGGTTCACCTTGCCCGTGCCCAGCTTGGGGATTTCCTTCACGAACTTCACTTCCCGCGGCACGCAGAGGTTGGTCAGCCCTTTCGCCTTGATGGCCGCCCGGACTTCGTCCAGTCCGAGCTTCGCCTCGTTGGTGACGGCGATGAGCACTTCGCCCTTGTCCTCGTCCGGCCGGGCGAGGACGGCCACTTCGCAACGCTGTCCGTACTGCGGAAACGCGCCGGCCAGCGCGTCCTCGACCGCGGTCAGACTCACCATTTCGCCGCTGACCTTGGCGAAGCGCTTCAGCCGCCCGCGGATGGTGATGAAGCCCTCGGCATCCACGCTCACGATGTCGCCGGTGTCGTACCAACCGCCGAGCGCCTGGAACTTCGCGTCGGCGTCGGCGTTCAGGTAGCCGCGCATGACATTCGGTCCGCGCACGAACAGGCGGCCGGCATCGGCCACGCCTTCGACCGGCTCCAGCCGCTGTTCCATCCCCGGCAGCAAGCGGCCCACGGTGCCGTTCCGCGGCGCCACCGGCACGTTCACGCTGACGGCCGGGCTGCACTCCGTGGCGCCGTATCCCTCCAGCAGGCGCACACCGTACCGTTCCATCCACGTGCGCGCGGTGGACTCCTGAACCTTTTCGGCCGCGGCGAAGAGGTAGCGCATGGACCGGAAATCGTAAGGATGCGCCTTGCGCGCATAGCCGTTGAGAAACGTGTTGGTGCTCAGGAATACCGTGCAATGCCGGTCGTACAGCACGTTCGGGATGACGCGGTAGTGCAGGGGCGACGGGTACAGGAAAACGTACAGGCCGCGCACCAGGCCGAGCAGGAGGCCGACCGAGAGGCCAAAGCTGTGGAACGTGGGCAGGGCGTTGAACACCCGGTCGTCGTCGGTGATGTCGATCACCGCGAGCATCTGACGGATGTTGGCCAGGAGGTTGCGCTGCGTGAGTTCCACGCCTTTCGGAACGCCCTCGGAGCCGCTGGTGAACAGGATGACGGCGGGCCGATTGGCGGCTTCCGGTCTCTGGTCTCCGGCATCTGGCATCTGGCATCCGGCATCTGGCATCTGGTCTCCAGGATCAAGAGTTGGCCGGGCAGATGCCGGATGCCGGATACCGGATTCCGGAAGCTGGCGCCGCGCGTGACGCAACAGCGAGCTCGGGGCGAAGCGCATGCGCAAGGCCGCCGCGAGCTTCGCGCCGCCGCCGATCCGGCCCCGCAGATCTTCCAGGTAAAGCAGCTCGACGCCGGCTTCGGTGAGCGCATCGAGCTTCAGCCGCGCCCGCGCGACGAACGCGCGCGAGGTCACGATTTGTTTCAGACCGGCCAGTTGGGCGCAGGTCAGCATCGTGGGCGTGCCGGTCGAGAAGTTCAGGATGGCCGGCACCTTGCCGTGTGCCCAGAGACCCAGCAGCACGACCGGCATCGCGTTCACGTTCGGCAGCAGCACGCCAACCCGGTCCGTGCCGGACGCGAGGCGGGCGACCAGTTCGTTGCCGAGCAGTTCCGCGCCTATGAGCAACCGCCGGTAGGGCATCGCAGTCGAGGTCGCGTCCTCGAGGACGACCTGCTTGGGTTGCCGGCACGCCGCCTCGACAATTGCCTCCGGCACCGTCGCCGGACCGAATGCCATCTCAGTCGCGAACTGTTGCTCCACCATCTGATCTCGCAGCCAGGTGGTGAGCTTCGTCCGCGCCTGGGCCGTGCTGAGGCCATCGCAAGCGGGGGCGATGAGCACCGGGCTGAAATGGGCCGTGACCTCCGGCCACCAACGCCGCCAGCCAGGCTGACGCGACCAGTGGAGGCGATTCGCGCCGCGGAGGTAGCAGGTGACCACCTTCGCGTGCGTCTTGTGCAACAGGAAACCGGTGCCGTCGAAGAGCTTCATCAACGTGCCGGTGCGGGTGATCTGGCCTTCGGCGAAAAGCACGAGCCGCCCGCGCTTTTGCAGGTGCTCGGCCATGCGGCGCACCGCGTAAGGCGACGCCGGGTCGATCGGGAACGTGCGCCGGTTGAGCATGATCTTCCGGTGCAGCCACGAGTACCGCGCCGCGATGCTCGACACCACGAAGCGCCAGTCGAGGTCGAGCACGACCCACAAGAACAGGAAATCGATCCAAGAAACGTGGTTCGGCACCAGTAGCACCGGACCGGGCGTGTTCAACGACTCGGTGCCATACGCGCGGAAGCGGAAACCCACGCGCAGCAGGAAATGGAAGAGGCGGCGGAGCATGGAAGATGAGTAGTTGGGAGCCAGAAGCTAGGAGTCAGAAGTCAGTGGCGGCCGGCGGCGCGAGCGCCTTTGCTGCCAGCCCAATGCAATCATGATTCCGATGGTGACGGCGACCGCTGGAAAGCCATACACGCGGTCGGCAGGAATGCGATTTCCCCAATAGCGGCCATTAATCTCCGTGCTTAATATCTCGCCTTGCCCCGGGTAGGACGTTTCCGCGACGACATGGCCGCTGGGTGAGACACATTGAGAAATGCCTGAAGTCGCGACCCGAAAGATCCAAAGGCGATGCTCCGCCGCCCGAATGGCCGTCATCCGAGCGTTCAGCCGATGTTGGTATTCGCCCCAGTCCTGGGCATCCATCGCCGGCACCAGCAGTAAAGGCACGCTTCGCTCGCCTTGCTCAATGATCCGCTGGACGACCAATGCATAACTCAGATCGTAGCAGATACAGATACCAACCCGTGTCGGCAGTCGCCAACGCGACTCATCCTGCTCAAACCAGTTCGTCAGCCACGTGTACTTCGGTGGCTTGGCGGGATGCAGCGAATCAAAATTGGCACGCATTCCCGGTCGCCACAGATTCTGAGCCGGAGCTGGCCGACCGTCGTTGAAAAACTGAATGGGAACGGCTTTGGCTTGCTTGAAAGCAACCTCTCCCGCAGGCGACACGACGAACGCTGTGTTGTAGAAGCCCCCGTCCGCGAGTGGTTCCTTTCCTCCGGCAATCAGATGGCGCTGGTTGTGCCGACACCATTCCAGAACTTCGGGAGGAATCGGGCCATCAAAAGTGTATTCGCCCAGAACGATCCACTGTGTCCGCGGATGTTCTCGCACGAGATCGTCCAGGTGTGTCAGCACCTCCCGGGTTGATGGTGACTCAAGCTGTAGGCCGGCAACCTCAACCAAGAACGTGGGGCCAGAGTAGGCGTAATCGCGAGCGATATCCTTCAAGAGGGGTATCCAAAGCACACAGACGGCCAACCCTCCTCCGAGAAGTGCCCACTTGACTACCGGCCGCGACAGTCGGAAGCCCGAAAAATTGCGTTCAGCGAACCCGAACACACAGCCGGCTACCAACATGGAGAATGCGCCGATCCCGTAAACCCCCAATCTTGAATACCCCCAAGTACACGCGGCGGGCGGTACGAAGCTTCCCGCGGTGAACCACGCGAAGCGCAGGTAGTACAGTTCGCTCCGGAAGAACTCGATCCCCAGCCACAGCACCGGTGCGAGCGCGACAGCCCAGAGGGTCCCCCAGCATTTCTCCACGCCGTGGAGCAACAGCAGGAACAGCGCGAGCCAGAATGCCAGCACTAGCCACAACGCGATCGCCGCCGGGCCGAAGATGTTCCAGAAGAAATAGAGTTGTGGACCGTAGATGCCCAGGCCGATCGCCAGGCCGGTGTAGAACGCCCAACGACCGCTGGGGACCCGACGCAACGCGAACAGGCAGCCCAGCCACACCAGCACCAGCCAGCACAGCGGCGCGAACAGGAAGCCGAGATGAAACGCGACCACCGACGCCAACGCCAGCAGGACCGTCCATCCCGGCTTGAGCGGGCGCACCGATCCTTGTTCGTTGCGGTCCATGGTTACGTGGCCGCGAGCGGCGGCAGGTTAGATGTCCGGCTCGAAGGCTTCGGCGGTGACCTCGGGCGATCGTTTGGCGGGGACCTTCAGGCAAACCACCACCAACGCCACAAGCATCGCGAGGTACAGGAACACCCCGGAGGCGCTCACTTTGGCCCGGGAGGCGATCAGAATCAGGCTGCCGGCCGCCACCATGCTGAGGTTGTCGGTGAAGTTCTGCGCCGCCACCGTCTTGCCCAGCCGGGCGGGGTTGCACTCGTTTTGCAGCGCGGCGTTGAGCGGGATGAGGAACAGCCCCGCCAGCCCGCCCGTCAGGATCAACATGACAATCACCGGGTAGCGCGAGGACAGGTAGCCGGCGCCCATCAGTCCTTCCACGCTGCCCAGCACCGCCACCAGCGCCGCCATCGCCCAGCCGTAAGGCCGCACGCCGCGCAGGTCGCCCACGCGATGGAACTGCCCGGCCAGCATGCTGCCGCCCATGATGCCCAGGCTCAGCCACAGGCCGAGCAACGCGATCTGGGTGTTGTTCTCGAGCTTCAACACGCTGAGCCCCCAGGGTTGGAAATTGATTTTCATGGCCGCGCCGCACAGCCAGAAAAGACCGCAGCCGGCCAGCACGCGGAACAGACGCGGGTTTTCCAGGAGCTCGCCGAAGTTTTTGAAGAACTCCTCCACGCTGCCCTGCAGACGCACGCCGAGATGCGCGGGCGTGGCGACCATGAGCAGGTTCAAGCCGAGCGAGGCCCCGTAGATCGCCATCAGGACGAGGTAACACCTCAACACCGACAGCCGGTCCACGATGGCCGCGCCCCCGATATAGCCGGTGAGAATCGCGGCGATGGTCAGGAATTCGAGCGTGCCGTTCGCCTTCACCAGCCGCTCGCGATCCACGATCTCCGGCAGGATACCGTACTTGGCCGGCGAATAGACGCAGCCGCCGATGCCCACGACGAAGTAGCCCAGCCCCTGCCAGAACGCGCCGTGCCAGACGCTGATCGCCGCGACGAGCGTGCCGAGCAGCTTGATCAGGTTGCCGCCGGAGAGCCAGCGGGTCTTGGCGTACCGGTCGTTCAGGTACCCGGCCAGGGGCGCCAGCAGCACGTACGGCACGAACAACAGGCTGGTGTAAATCGCGTTGGCCGCGCTGAGCTGGCTCTCCGTGATCTTCCCGGCCTGCTGCTGAAAGGTCAACTGGCCGAGGATGACGGCGAGGATGGCGTTGTCGCCGAAAGCGCCAAGGAACTGGCTGACGAGCAGCAGCGGGTAGTTGCGTCGGGCGATCATGTTTGAGACTCCGCGAATCGGGCCGCGAGAGCTTCGGCGTTCTTCGTCAACGCGTCCAGTTCGGTCGTAAGCGTGCGCGCCCGTCCCGCCGGCACGCGCCCCCAAACCGCCTCCGCCGCGGCGTGGTAGTGGGGCAGAATCTCCACGATGAGCCGCTGTCCGGCCGGGGTGAGTTGCACGCGCCAGGCCCGCCGGTCGCCGGCGCGGGCGTGCCGCGCCAGCAGGCCGCGCCGCTCGAGGCGGTCCACCAGTCCGGTGACGTTGGAGCGGTGCATGATCAGGGCGCGGCCAAGCTCGGCCTGCGTCAGGCCGGCCGGCCGGTCGGCGAGGAGGTTGAGCACGTTGAACTGGCTGGGGCCGAGATCCCAGCGGGCGAAGAGCGCGTGGCTGGCCTGCCAGATCACATCCGCCGCCCGCAGCAGCGCGAGCAACGCCCGGTAACGGGGACCTGGATGATTCGTTCGCACGGCGCAATGTCTCTTACACGATTGTTGACATGTCAACAAATCATTTCACCCCCCAGTCATCCGGCATCTGGCATCCGGCATCTGGCATCCGGCATCTGGCATCCGGCATCTGGCATCCGGCATCCGGCATCCGGCATCCGGCATCCGGCATCCGGCATCCGGCGCGCCGCGGGCCTTTCCGCCGCCGGTCACGCACGCGTGTGCCCGCGCTTTTCCGGCTTTCATTCCGGGCGTTTCCCGGCAGCCTCTCGCCATGCGCGATCGATCGCTCGAATTCCTCCGGACGCTGGTCAACACCCCCAGTCCGTCCGGCCACGAAACCCGCGGCCAGCGCGTGTGGCTGGATTATGTCCGGGCCTACGCCGACGAAACCTTCTCCGACGCCTACGGCAACTGCGTGGCCGTGCTCAACAAGGGCGGCTCCCCGCGCGTCATGCTCGCCGCCCACGCCGACGAAATCGCACTCACGGTGAACTTCATCGCCAAGGAAGGCTTTCTTTACGTGCGCAAACTGGGCGGTGTGGACCCGATCGTGGCGCGGGCGCAGCGGGTGGTGGTGCACACGCGGAACGGCCCGGTGAAGGGCGTGATCGGCAACGTCGCGCCGCACCTGACCAAGCTCGACAAGGAACGGAAGGTGCCGGAGATCAGCGACCTGTTCATCGACATCGGGGCCGGCAGCCGCCGCGAAGCGGAGAAGCTCGTGCGCATCGGCGACCCCATCACGCTGACACAGGAGTTTGAGGTGCTCCGGGGCGACGTGGCGGTGGCGCGCGCCTTCGACAACCGCATCGGCACCTTCGCGGTGGCGGAGGCCTTGCGGCTGCTCGGCGCCTCGAAGAAGAAGCTCGCGCCCGAGGTTTGCGCCGTCTCGAACATCATGGAGGAAGTGGGTCTGTTGGGCGCGCGCCAGATCGCGTACTCGCTCCAGCCGGACGTCGCGCTGGTCGTCGATGTTACGCATGCCACCGACTACCCGACGGTGAGCCAGCAGATGCATGGCGACATCAAGCTCGGGCACGGCCCCACCCTCACCCACGGCGGGTGCAATCACCCCGCGGTGGTGGCCCGGCTCGAAGCGGTGGCGCGCAAGGCGGGCATCCCCCTCCAGCACGAGGCCATGTCCGCCAGCAGCGGCACGGACACGGACGTGATCTTCTGGACGCGCGGCGGCATTCCGAGCGCGCTCGTGAGCCTGCCGAACCGTTACATGCACTCGCCCGTGGAGCTGGTGAATTTGAAAGACCTGGGGCATATCCCCGAGTTGCTGGCCGGCTTCGCCCTTTCCGTGAAAAAGGGCGAGGCTTTCCGCGTGGCGATTTGAAACCGGAACCGTAGGGGAGCCGTGGGGGCGGGACTCCGTCGAGCCCTGCCTGCG
The DNA here is from genome assembly GCA_963735925.1 of uncultured bacterium. Taxonomy (GTDB): domain Bacteria; phylum Verrucomicrobiota; class Verrucomicrobiia; order Limisphaerales; family J093; genus DSVZ01. Next base: position 31,565 of record CAVTMT010000010.1, on the reverse strand, counting down.
GAGGAGAACCGCCCCTCGGCAGACTCCGGCGCAGGGTCATTCAATGGTGCGCCCGCAACTGCCGCCGCCGACACCCTGCCGTTCGAAGTCCGGGCTCGACCGAGTTTCGCTTCCTCTTGGGCAGCCGGACGGTCGTGGTAGGCGATTCGCCCCGGCGTGCTATATTCATCCCTGAATGAGCGAATTCACCCGCCTCATGGACGAAGTCAAGCGGGGCGACGGGCAGACGGCGGACCAGTTGCTGCCCCTGGTTTATGCGGAACTCCGCAAGCTCGCCGCGCACCGGATGACCCGCGAAGCGGCGGGGCACACGTTGCAGCCCACGGCGCTGGTTCACGAAGCCTGGCTCAGGCTGGTCGGCGCGGAGGAACATTCGTGGGAGAACCGGGCGCACTTCTTCGCCGCCGCCGCCGAAGCGATGCGCCGCGTCCTCATCGACCACGCCCGGCGCAAACGGGCCGCCCGTCATGGCGGGTCTTGGGAACGCGTGGAACTGGAAGCGATCGATGAACCGGCGACTGCGAGCGAGCCGTTGCTCTTGCGGGTGAACGAGGCGCTGGAAACGCTGACCGCCGAAGACAGTCGGGCGGCGGAGCTGGTGAAGCTCCGATTCTTCGGCGGCCTGAGGGTGGAGGAGGCCGCGTTGGCGTTGGGGATCACCGACCGCACCGCGCGGCGGGACTGGCGGTTTGCCCGCGCCTGGCTTCGCGCCCGCTTCGGAGAGGATGACCAGGGAGGTGGCAGGTGACCGCGCTCCATTGGGCGTTGCGAAAAGGCTCTTGCGTCACTGGGTGTCCGGTTGAGCGGCGTTTTTGCGCCTGGATGGATGAACTTCGGACCCGCGCCGTTTCGCGGGTCGCCGCATGGGCATGAAACCCGGCCAGTCTCTCCGCGACCTCTTCACCGCGGCGGTGGAGATGCCGGAGGCGTCCGCCCGCGCCGCGTATCTGGACGAGGCCTGCGGCGGTGACGCTGGCTTACGCCAACGCGTCGAGGCCCTGCTCGCCGCCGACGCGGTCGCCGGCCCGCCGCAGGAATCGCCAGCCATGGGTTCCGTTGCGATCGAGGCGACAGCAGGCGCGCGCATTGGCCGCTACAAACTCCTGCAAAGGATCGGCGAGGGCGGTTGCGGGGTCGTCTTCATGGCCCAGCAGGAGGAACCCGTCCGCCGCCGCGTCGCGCTCAAGGTGATCAAGCTCGGGATGGACACGCGGCAGGTCGTCGCTCGTTTCGAGGCGGAACGGCAGGCCCTGGCGCTGATGGATCACCCCAATATCGCCAAAGTGCTCGACGCGGGGGCAACCAACGCCGGCCGCCCTTACTTCGTGATGGAGCTGGTGCGGGGCATCAAGATCACCGAATACTGTGACCAACACCGGCTCCCGATCGCGCAGCGGCTCGACCTCTTCATCCGCGTGTGCCACGCGGTGCAACATGCCCATCAAAAGGGCATCATCCATCGCGGCCTCAAGCCTTCCAACATCCTGGTCACGGAATTGGACGGCGAGCCACTGCCCAAAGTGATCGACTTCGGCATCGCCAAGGCCGTCGAGGGGCGGCTGACCGATCAGACCCTGTTCACCGCGTTCGAGCAGTTTCTGGGCACGCCCGCCTACATGAGCCCGGAGCAGGCGGCCATGACCGCGACGGACATCGACACGCGGAGCGACATCTACAGTCTGGGCGTATTGCTCTACGAATTGCTCACGGGCAAGACCCCGTTCGATACCAAGGCCCTGCTGGCCTCGGGTCTGGATGAAATGCGGCGCACGATCCGCGAAAAAGAACCGGTGCGTCCGAGCACGCGACTCCGCCAAACCCGCTCGACATTCAGTCCCGGATCCTCACCCGCGACTCGCCCCTCGCCCCTCGCCACGGATCTCGACTGGATCGTCATGAAGTGCCTGGAAAAGGACCGGCGGCGGCGCTACGAGACGGCCAACGCCCTGGCGATGGACCTCAAGCGCCACCTCGGCAACGAGCCGGTTCTCGCCCGTCCACCAGGCCGACTGTACGAATTCCAGAAGACCGTCCGGCGGCGGCGGCGGTCATGCTCGCGCTCACTGCGGGAGTGCTCGTCAGCAGTCTGGAGGCAGCCCGGGCCCGACGAGCCGAATCCCTGGAGCGTCGTCGGGCCTACGTTTCCGAGATGAAGGAGACGCGCGAGGTGCTGCGCGACGGCGGCTTGGCGCGCGCCCGTCAATTGCTGCGCGGTTACATCCCGAAGCCTGGCGAGCAGACCGACCTGCGCCAGTGGGAGTGGCGCGAGCTGGCCTACGAATGCCGCCCGGATGAGCATCTCGCGCTTGAACCGCAAGCGGGTGCAGTTGCGAACGCCCGTTTCCTGGATCAGGACACCCTGCTCACCACGAGTTTCTGGGGCGACCGGACGTTCTTCTGGAATTGGAGGGAACAGCGCCCCGTCGCGGTTCTGACGAACGCCGCCGGCGAGCGCGGCGTAGGGCTGGTCGCTCTGGCTCCGAAGCACCATGGCATGTTCTGGCGCGACCTGTGGAGCGACCCCACGCCAGTCCATTTCCTCGACTTCCAAACGGGCGTCGAAAGCAACGTCGGCCCCCTCACTAACGCGCTGGGAAATGTCGCGATCTCGCCGGATGAGCGGCTGCTCGCCGTTTGTTTGTCGGGCCAGGTGGAGATCTGGGATTTGGACCGCCAGACCAAGAGGGTCCGACTGCCGCTGGATCAGCCAGGGCAGGCGTACCTCCAGTTCTCCTCCGACGGCAAGCGGTTGGCGGCGAGCGAGGCGGCGGGCGGGCTCCACCTTTGGACCCCAGGAAAGTGGTCCTTGCCGCTCCACACGAATGTACAACCGCACAGCACTCACCACTGCGCTTTTGGCAAGTGGGTCGCCGGCCCCGGCAGGAAGGCACGCCCGGGCCGGCCTCCGGATTTCAGTGGGCGCGGATCGAACGCCTGACCAGCGGAACCTGAAAAAACAGCTCGCCTCGAATACCGGCGGCTTGAGAGTGCCAATCCTTTCCTCACTGCGGAAATGTTGCGTCCGCAACCTTTGGTCGGAAGCGGTTTTTCTCATGACGACTATGAAACTGCCGTTCCTAACTCTGATCACCACGGGCACCCTGTTGACGGGAGGTTGCGCCACGTCGCAGGAGAGGGTCTCGCCCGTTGGAAGCGTCCAAACCTCCGCCCCGGCCGGCTTTGGCTATGACGACCGGCAAATTGCGAGGATCAAGCTTGGCGAGACCACCGAAGCTCGATTGTTGGAATGGTTTGGCCCGCCCGAGAGCCGGAACCTCCAACCGGACGGTCGGGCGCAGCTAGCCTGGAGTCTGAACGCGCCGAAAGACAGCGCGTCCGCTGCCTCTGGCCTGCTCCACGTGAGCCTGGCGGCCGACGGCAAAGTGGACGCTTACTCGGCCCGTCGTGGCCCCTCGACGGAGCATAGAACGGTCGAGTTCGTAGAGAAGTCCCAGGCCGACATGCGCCGACACCTGGCGCAGTGGGCCCGGGAAGGGTGGAGCGTGCTCAGCGTCTCGGCCCGACTGCCCCAGGCCGACGGCACGGTCCACCGCCAGGCGGAGTTGTCGCGAACGACGGGCGGGACTGCCTCCGGTGTCGGCTACAATGACCGGCGGATCGCCGAGATCCGGCAAGGACAGACCGCCGAGGCCCAACTCGTGGAGTGGTTTGGGCCGCCGCACAGTCGGGACGTGAAGCCGGACGGTCGGGCGCAACTCGCCTGGAAATTCGCAAGTCGAACGAACGACGGGCCGGGCCATTCAGGCGAGCTCAGCGTGAGTCTGGCGCCCGATGGCAAAGTGGAGGCCTACGCAGCCCGCCGCGGGCCCGAATCGTGATGCTCGAACCGGCTTGCTGGAAGCGACCTGTCGCCCGGGCCAGACTGGGAGCCGCCGCCACCCATCGGACTCTGAAACTCGCCGAGCCGACTGGGGCAAAAGATTCAAGAATCTCAATCCAAACCCAGTTGGCCCGGCAGGGAGAATTCGTTCACACCGTCCGTCTCGCGCCATGAATAGTCAGGCAACTGGAGTTCCACACCTATGCCTCGCCTGAGGCGTTGCGTCGGCGCCACCGCGCCGACCATTCGACGTTCGTCGCGGAAGCAGACGGTCAGATCGTTGGCCTGCTTCACCTCAGGCAACCCCGACACATCGCGATGTTGTTCGTGGAGGGAAGCCACCAGCGGCGCGGCATCGCCCGCGGGCTCATCCGTGCCACCGCGATCCGCGCCAGCCGGGACGGCCAGCCCGCCCTGGGCTTTACCGTCAATTCCAGCCTCAGTGCTATAGGAGCCTACGAACAGTTAGGCTTCGTCGCGGTGGGGCCGGAGCAGGAGGTGCGCGGTATCCGCTTCGTTCCAATGGAGCAACAGGCCCCGGCGAGCCTCTGATCCCAGTCGCCGCGTCCACCGCGAAAAACTTTGAGCCCGGTCAAGTCGCGTGCCGGCCGGTGGGATTGGATTACCTGACAAATCACCCCGCGCGGGCGCCGCTCTTCTGGACTGGACCGGGCTGGTGCCGGAGCGGGAACCGAACGAACGAACCATGAATACACACACTTCTTGTTCCCCGTGCAACTGCGGCTGCTGCTTCTCGACCCGCCGCCTCGCCGCCCCGCTTGCGCACGAGGTCCCGACGTTGACTTTCCCGGCGGTGACGCGTCGCGGCTTCCTCGAGACGATGGGCACGATGGCCGCCGCGTCGCTCGTCCTGCCCTCCCTTTCGGCGGAGGAGGCCCGGCAGTGTTCATCGGTCAAGTCACGGCCGCCGGCGGCGCGGAAGACGCTGCGGGTCCAACCGGTTTTGACCTACGAAACGCCCGAGCGCCGCGAAGCGACCAGTTGGCGGAACTGGGGCGGCATTCAGACCGAAGCGCAGGCGCAGCAGGAGCAGGCCCGCATCACCGGGGAGTTGAAAGCGATGGCCGCCAAGTCCGATTTTCCGTTGGAAATCAAACCGGTCATCCTGGTCAAGACGGTCGAGCAAGCCGCGAAGGTCGCGAAGGGCGACTACGACGTGATGGTGATGTTCGCCGCCGGCGGCTGGCTGAACGTCCTCGAGACCCTGAGCCGGCAGGACCGCTGGAACCTGATGTTCCTCCGCCACGAACCGGGTCCGGTCTATCTCTGGTACGAGATCGTTCACCCCCGCTTTCTCCGCAAGACGGTGGACGCGTACGGCCAGCCCGGCTTCGACGTGGCGGACGTGGTCACGGACGACTACGCCGAGATGTTGTGGAAACTGCGTGCGTTGCACGGTCTCCAAAACACGCAGGGCAAGCGGGTGGTTTGCATCGGCGGCCCGGCGGGATGGGGGGAAGGCGGGCAGCGCGCCCCGCAGATCGCGCGGGACCTCTGGAAGCTGGAGCTGGTGGACTACCCGTACAAGAACCTCGAACCCCGCCTGGCCGCCGCGTTCCAGGACGCGACTTTGGTCTCCGCGTGCGAGCAGGCGGCCAAGGCCTACCTCGGCAAAGCGGGCGTGAAGCTTGAAACCACCCGCCAGTTCGTCAGCAATGCCTTTGTCCTCCGCGAGGTGATGCTCGACGTGCTGGAGGAACACCAGACCGACACCATCACCGTGAACAACTGCATGGGCACGATCATGGGCATGTCCAAAACCACCGCCTGCCTGCCGCTGAGCCTGCTCAACGACGACGGCTACCTGGCGTTTTGCGAGTCCGACTTCGTGGTGATCCCTTCGGGCATCCTGCTCCATTACGTCGCCGGCAAGCCGGTCTTCCTGAACGACCCGACCTACCCACACGGCGGCGTGGTGACGCTGGCGCACTGCACCGCACCGCGGAAGATGGACGGCAGGAAGCTCGAAAAGGCGCGGATCTTGACGCATTTCGAATCCGACTATGGCGCCGCGCCGAAAGTCGAAATGAGGCTCGGCCAGCGCGTCACGAACCTGGTGCCGGACTTCGCCTGCCGGAAGTGGGTCGGCTTCGCGGGCACCATTGTCGGCAATCCATTCCTCGACATCTGCCGATCCCAGATCGATGTGAAGATTCACGGCGATGAGCAGGCGTTGCTCGCCGAAATGAAAGGGTTCCACTGGATGACCTGCTACGGGGACTACCTCCAGGAGACCGGCTACGCCCTCAAGAAACTGGGCGTGGACCTGCACAACGTCAGCGGCGCCCGAGCCGCGTAGTCCCGTTCACGGCCCGCGCGTCGGGCAGGGCACACGTTCCTCTGCTCCGCCCCACGCCGCGCCCCCCGGGAATCCTGTCACCCGGGGACGCGGCGCCTCCCTTGACGAACGGAGGCGGATCAAGGATCGAGCTTCAGGCGATAAAAGCGCGCCGGGTATTGCGCCCGGTCCACGTCCAGGAAATGCGATGGCTGGCCGGTTCCGAGCACCGTCCCGATCGGCGACCAGTGCTGCAAATCCGTGGAAGCCTCGATCGCGTACGTTCGCCCCATTTCCGTGGTGAATCCCAGGCGGCAACCTTCGTTCGTGAGTTGGAGTCCGGATTCCAGCACCGGCGTGAGATTGAACAGGGCCAGGCTCGAGGTCGCCAGGGTTTGCACTTCGTAACCGTTGTCTGCGGCGATCTGCCCGGTGTTCACGTTCACCGCCCAAGCGTCGCCGGTTGCTCCGGGCAACACCTGGAGCTGGATTTCGGCCACGATGCCCTCGGGTCCGCTCCAGGCCTGGGCGCCGGACGCCGCGAATCCGATCTCGCCGGCGGTTTCATCCACGTTCCAGAGCGCGGAGACACCCGCCGGCATCAGCGCCCCCACGCGGTACGCAGACGGACCCGGCAGGCGGAAGCTAGCCACCGGGTAGGTGAATCGGAACGTCGCTCCGGAAGTCCCGGCGGGCAGACCGCTCAACCGCACCCGCACCGTCACGTTTCCACCCGGCGAAGCGCCGGCCACATCGGACTCCAGCGACAACCGCGGCTGGGAGGTCTCTCCGGCCAGCGCTGCCTTGCCCGACCGCGTCCCCGCCAGGGCCCGACCCGGCGGTTGCCGGCCGGCGAATCGGACTCCTGTCGGGACGGGGGCCGGGTCCAATCCGACCACCACGCGCAGGACCTTGATGACGTCGCCGGAATCGAGATCGCCGCTCTGGTTCAAGTCGTTGCCGGTGATGTCCCAGACCCGGGGGGCCTCGAGTCGCGCAATGAACCGCTGAATCAAGGTCGCATCGCCGATGTCGAGCGCATCATTGCCGTTGCTGTCGCCCACAATCCGGCGGGGGTCGATGGCGATCGAACCCGACGCGGTCTCCGTGCCGAACGCAAGTGGATTGCCATTCTTGTCCGCCACGTCGAGGACGACGGGGGTCACGGGGGTCACCGTTCGCGCCGGCACGCTCCGCGTACGGAAACTCGCCGTGGCCAGCGTTTGCGCGCCCGCCGGCAAGCCCGCGCCCGGCAGCGACAGGGTTGCGCGCACTGCGCCCGGCGTGTCGGTGTTGATCTGGACGATGGCTGCCGCCAGCACTTCATCCGCCCAGACGATCTGCGGATCGCGCAGCGTCTCCGGATCGTAATCCAGGGTGAAGCTCAAGCCGGCGATGTTGCCTTCGTTGGTGAAGACGATCGGCAGTTCCGCGCGACGGCCTTCCTCCACTTCGACCCACTCGGCCAGCGCGAGCCGGCGGACGGGCGTCCACGTGACGCCGACCTCGGCGGTGGACTCGTTGCCCGCGGCGTCGGTGGCCACGATCCGCAACTGATTACTGCCCACCCCGAGGCGCAAACCCGCCACCTCGAATCCGCCCCCGGCATCCAAAGCGAGTGCGCCACGATCCTCACCGTTCCATTCCCATCGGACCCCGGCCACCAAGCCGTCGTCCGTCACGGTGCCGGACAAGGTGAAGCGTTCGTCCGCCGTGGGTCCGGCCAATGGCGAGGTGACGGCGATGACCGGCGGCACCTGCTCGACGCCGACGGAGAAGCTCTGAAGTCCGACGAGTTCTGCGGGCACGGCCGGCGGCGTTCCCGCCCCGCCCGTCTGAATCTGGATCACGGCCGAGGCCCCGCATTTTCCGCCCGCGGCATACGCCTGTTCGAAGCTGGCCCCCTTGGCGCTTTCCCACACCCGCAGTTCCACAAACGCAATTGCCCCCGGTTCCACGCCGGGAATGAAAACCACGTTGCCACCTGGCCCCTTCTGAATGTAGCCGGCGCCGGTGTCGGTCCGGAACGGCACGGCGCCCCCCACCGGGGCGAGTGAGGTAGTCGCGGCACCGGCGAAAAGCTGCGCGAGGAAAGCCGTGCCGGCCACACGGTTGGTGCCATCGCTGTCGGAAACCGGCGCGTCGATCCCCGCGGCAGGCGAATCGTTGTTGCAGATGACGGTTCCCCCGGACGCGGCGTGAACCTCCAGAATGGCCGACGCCGTCGCCGCACCCTGATCGTTCGTTACGATGACGGTGTACACGCCGGCGTCAGTGGCCTTGAGTTCCGTGAGCTTCAACCTGCCGGTCGGCGCGTCCGGCAGGATTGCCCCGTTGCGCCGCCACTCGTAGCGGAGCGGAGCGCTGCCGCTGGCGGCGGTTTGAAAGACGGCCGTTTCGCCCTCCGCACCCAGCGCACTTTCGGGCGCCAGAACAATGACCGGCGCAGTTGGCGTGTCGGTAACCGTCAGCGTGACCGTGTGGCTGGTGGCGACGCCCGCGCCATTGGCCACCCGCACGGAGAAGTCTCCGGCCAGGATCTCCTGGACGTTGGTCAGCGTCAGCACCGGCCCGGTGGCGGCCGGAAGAGGCATGCCGTTCCGTCGCCAGGAATAAGCGAGCGGCGGCGTCCCGGAGGCTTGCACGGCGAATACCGCCGTGCCGCCAACGCCAACGGTCTGATCATCGGGTTCACGCACGATCACCGGCGGGGCGGGGGCAGGATTCACCACCAGGACCGCCGTTTCGCTGGTGACCGAACCCAAGGCGTTCGTGACCGTCACCGTGTAGCTGCCGGCCATTCCCAACGTGACGCTCGTCAGTTCGAGCCGGCCGGCGTTTGCGTCGGGGATCGCCACGCCTTCGAAATACCACTGCAACGCCAGCGGCGGCGTGCCTTCGGCGCTCACCGCGAACGCGAACGCGGCGCCTTCAACCGCCGTGCCGCCGGCAGGCTGGGTCGCAATGCGGGGAGCCGTTTCCGTGACGGCGTACGCTGCACTGCCGACTTCCGAGACCGGGTTTCCATTGACGAACAACCGCGTCTTCACGGTCACGGAATGATAGAACTGGAGCGGCGTGACAAACGCATCGGAGGCCGCGGTCGGTTCGGTCCCGTCGAGGGTGTACCGAACCACGCCGCCAGACACGGCGCTGCGGATGCTGACCTCCACGTCATTGGTGTACGCACCGGGCTCGGGCGAGAAACTCAACAACGGCACCGCGAGCGCTGGCTTTGACGCCGGATCGGTCGGATCGGTACTCGCCAGCCACTCTTGGTAGTTCGTGAAGCCGTCGTTGTCCGGGTCGGCCAGACCGCCCGCCGCCGCCAGGTTGAACCAGCCCGCCCCCCAGTGCGCCTCGCGCCAGGAGGCGGCAATCCCGTCGTTCCACTGGCCTTCCAGGTACAAGGCGTCAACGACCTCGGATGCCGGCTCGCCGTCCTTGAACAAGCGCGCCAGCACGCGGGTCGAGGTCGTCAGACGGAACGGCTCCTGGTAAAGCGTGGCGCTCGTCGTGGGCTCGCTCCCGTCCAAGGTGTAGCGGGCCTCCGCGCCTTCCAAGGCCACCGTGAAAGCAACGAGCACCTCGCCGGCGAAGAAGCCGCTCTTGGGCGCGATCTTCAATACCGGCGGCACTTCGGTGAGAGTCAGGATTTGGTCAGCGGCCACCCCTTTCAGTTCTTGCGAGTTTCCGGATGGCCATTGGATTTGAATGGCATCCACGGTAGTGCTTGCGCCAAGCCCGAAATGGGCGTCCAGCGAAGCACCGCCCCAGCCGTCTCCGCTGCTGATCTCGCGCGCCTGCCAGTGTTCGCGGTCATTTACAGTGGTCTTGAGGCGAATCCTGGTTCCGATCGCCGAACGGTTTGAAGCCACTCCCGAAAGCCGGAGCGTCAGCCAGTGATGGTCATTGCCGTTGTTGCGGTAAAGCTGACTTTGGCCTCCGCCCCATTTGCCAAGAAACAGATCGAGAAAACCGTTGCCATCGTAGTCCGCCAGGACCACGGCGTTGCCATTGGACCCCGCCAGGGTCGGAGGTTCTGTCGTGACGCGCGTGAAAGTGCCGTCACCGCTGTTGTGGTAAATGTAGCAGGGCGAGCCGCTGAAGCTGGCCACGAAGAGGTCGAGATAGCCGTCATTGTCGTAGTCGGCCCAGGCGCATCCGTTGAAATCCCCGCGATCGTTGACCACTGCGTCGGCTGTCACCTCCGAGAAGGAGCCGTCGCCGTTGTTGTGGTAAAGGAAGTTTCGCCCAAGGCGGTTGGCTACGAACAGGTCCAGGAACCCGTCGTTGTCGTAATCGCCCCAAGCCGCGCCCACCGAGTAACCGCCACCCGTGCACACCGTCGAGTCGGTTACCTTGATCAGGGCACCTCCGACATTATGGAATAACGAATTGTCTTGGTTACCCCCGTTGGCCACAAACAGGTCAAGGTGGCCATCGTTGTCGTAATCCCCCCACGCCACGCCGACCGCCGACTTCGCCTCGGCCGCCGGCGTATCGTCCACCCGCGTGAAGGATTGGCCAGCATGGTTCTTGAAGAGGCGGTTCTTGCCGCTCAAATCAGCCAGGAACACGTCGAGAAATCCGTCCTTGTCGAAATCCCCCCACGCGGCTCCCACCGTGTCGCCGAAAGCCGCTGGGAACGCTGCTTCCGAAAGAAGCTCGAACGTGCCATCGCTGCGTTGGTGGTAGATCACGCTGGTTCCACCACTCCGTTTCCCCACCAGCAAATCCAGCCTGCCATCATTGTCGAAGTCACCCCAGGCACAACCGTGGGAGGTGCCTAGCGTGGGTGGCAGCAAGCCTGATGTGAGATTAAACGTACCGTCGGGTTCGTTGCGGTACAGCCGATCCCTTCCGCTGGAGTCGGTGACGAAAAGGTCCGGCCGTCCGTCATTGTCGTAATCGCCCCAAGCCGCTCCCGGCGAAGTTCCGACGTCATCCGAGAAACTGTCGCCCGCCGCGCCGGTGAAAAGCACTGCCGGAGCTTGAGCGGCCTGCTGGATCAACTGGAGACCGTTAAGAACCGCTCTGCCGCTCGTACCCGGTTTGACTTCGATTGTCAGCCCGCCGACTCCGTCGGAAACCACATCGGCAAACCGGACATAATGAACGCTCTCGCGCCAGAAATCGGTATTCCAGCCGGGGCCCGTCCCGATGCCCTTTGTGCCGTAGTCGGTGCCGTAGCCTTCCACTTGAAAGACACCATTCTCGGTGTCGCTAAAGCCGTGGCCGTACAGAAGCAAATCGTAATGCCCGGCCGGCACTTGAGTGAGTGTGACCTGGATGGCGCTGCTGCCGTCGGCTTGCGGGTAAAGATACGTCCCAAACATCGGATCGCTGGCGCCCGAGCTTCCCGCCCCCGCCGCGTTCGTGACTAACACCTCTATCGGCGAGGCTAAGCCGTCAGCCCACTTCAAGTTGGCAAGTCCTCCGGAGCTACGGAATCCACCGGCTCCATCATCGCGAGTGTAGAGGTTCCAGAAATCGCCCGCACTTTGACCGACCGCCGCTGGGCCGGCCTTCTGGCTGATGGAGCCAGTGCCGAAATCGAGGTTAAGCAAGCTCTCCGCTCTGCCGGTGGCGGTGGCAGCGAGGACAACGAGAAGCGTAAAGCGTCGCGAGAGGGGGAGGAGATTCTTTGGCATGGCGTTCCCAGTTGCTCAGTGTTTCCGAGGCGTAAGTTGGGGTCTTCTATCGCACTTTGGACGCCTTGTCAAACCGCAAGTTATTGCGCCGCAAAGCAGCAAAGCAAAACCCCCCTGAAAGCAATTTCAACAGAAGGCATGAGTTATTCCCCAAACGTTCCGTTGGTATTCCGGCTCGGCGGGTGCAGAAAAGTCGCGCAATCTGCCACCGGGTGCATCTCGGTGCGTGTCGCCGGCTCAGGGGCTACGCCGCCGCTACCAGACCAACCCCCGAACCGCTGGGATGCAGTCGTGAACGGCGCGCGTTGGGTTCCTCGCAGAATTCCAGGAAAGGTGACCGGGAGGTTCGGCAAGGTGCCGCAGCGGGTGGTGGCCGTCGTCTGACGATGGCAGCCGCTCGCGACGTACCCCGGGCGCGAAGCCCGAAGAACTCCTGCCCCACCTGGCCAGCGCGACCTTCTCTGGCACCAACTGAGCCATACTCCCGGTGGCCGGCATCTGACGACGGCAGCCACGGTTGCGACCGGGACGCTCGCGCAGCCGCACTTTTTCCCATTGTCAGACCGTCGCCGACCGGGGATAAGGCATCGCCTTCCGGCCGGACAATGGGACGCCGGACACGATGCGTTTCCTGATGTTGAACTGGCGCGACCCGAAGAACCCGCTCGCCGGCGGAGCGGAGCGCGTCACCGAAGGTTACCTGGCTGCCCTGCGCCAGCGTGGCCACGAAGTGGTTTGGTTTACGTTCTCCTTCGCCGGGGCTCCGGCCGAGGAGGAGTTGCGCGGCATCCGCATCGTCCGGGCCGGCGGCAAGGGCAGTGCGATCCTGGCCGCCCGCCGTTGGTGCCGGCGCCAGCCGCGGTTCGATTTGGTGATCGACCAGCACCACGGCCTGCCCTGGTTCGCGCCCTGGTGGTGCGGGACGAACTGCGTCGCCTACATTCACGAAGTCCTGGGCCCGATTTGGAAGTCCTTTTACCGGCCGCTCACCGCCGCCTTCGGCCGCTGGCAGGAGAAGCGCACCCTCTGGTTGTATCGCAACACCCAGTTTTGGACGGCCTCCGCATCGACGAAGATGCTGTTGGAACAGATCGGCGTGCGGCGCGTCCGCTTGATCCCTTACGGCGTGGACACCCCGGCGCTGCCCGCGCTGCCGGCCAAACGGTTAAGCCCGCCGGTGCGGCTCATTGCCGTGTCGCGTCTCGCCCCCAACAAGCGCGTGGACCACGCCATCCGCGCGTATGCGCTGCTGCGCCAACGCGGGGTGGACGCGCGGCTGACCATCGTCGGCAGCGGGCTCAGCGAGTCCACCTTGCGCGAACTGGCCGGCCAATTGCCGGGGCGCTGGCCGGTGGAGTTTACCGGCGCGCTGCCCGAAGCCGGGAAGGACGCCCGTTTGCGCGAGGCGCATCTGCTGTTGCACACGTCGCTGCGCGAAGGCTGGGGGTTGAATGTCATCGAAGCCAACGCGATGGGCACGCCCGCAGTGGTCTATCCGGTGGCGGGCCTGATCGAGTCCACGCTCAATGACCAGACCGGCGTGGTCGTGCCGCGGGAAACCCCGGAAGCCCTGGCCGAGGCCATCGAAGGACTGATGCACGATCCGGAACGTTATCAGCGGCATCGGGTCGCCGCCTGGGAACGGGCCAAGACGTTTCATTGGAGCCAGGTGCTGCCGCCGGCGTGCGATTGGTTGGAAGCCCTGGCTCGCGGCGACCGGGCTTGAATCCGCTTCCCCACCCGGCACTCTCTGGCGAGCCTATGGGTTTAACCGTCGAGTCGATCCGCTTTCTGCTGGAGGCGCGCCGAGGTGGGGCCACCTTCGACAGCGTGCTCACGCTCGGCCGACAGGATCTCTGGGTCGGACCGGAGCGCTTGCTGGCGTTGCTTCAGGAATTCGACGGTGACCTGCCCGCCTCCGTCGTGGCCCAAATGACGCAGCGCCTGCAGGCGGCAACATGGCGCACAGGAGAGTTTTTTCGCCTGTTGGGGTGCCGCCAGGTCATGTCTTGCGACGCGTCGGCTTACGAGGGCGCGGAGCTGATTCACGACCTGAACGAACCGCTGCCGTCGGGATGGCACGAACGGTTCGACCTCGTGCTCGACGGCGGCACTTTGGAACACGTCTTCAATCTGCCGACCTCGCTGGCGAACTGCCTGCATCTGGCGAAGCCGGGGGGGCGAGTCATCCTCTTCACCCCGGCGAACAACTACTGCGGGCACGGTTTCTTTCAATTCAGCCCCGAATTGTTCTGGCGCGTCTTGGGACCGGCCAACGGATTTCAGATGGAGCGGCTCCAGGCGATGGTGGACACGGAAGGCTTTGCGAGCCTCTTCGGCGTCAAATATCCCTTTCCGATCACCGGCGCGCGGTACGATGTCAGCGATCCGGCCCGGATCGGCCAACGGGTCCTGCTGGTAAACCGCGCCCCGACGCTGCTGTTCGTTCAGGCACGGAAAGTCGCCTCGGTCGAGCCCTTCCAGACTTGGCCGCAGCAGAGCGATTACACCGTCCAATGGCAGGACGGCTCCCCGCTCAAGCCGCTGGCTGCCACCATGACCGGGGGCGGGTTGGCGGGTTGGCTCTTGAAGCACTTTCCCGAATCGTTCTGCCGCGAGTTGCTGCCGAAACTGGCCGGCTGGATCACGCCGTGGCGTAAGCGCCGGTTCCTGCGGAGCCTTTCCTTCGCCAACCGCGCGGCCTACCGTCCGGCGAGCCGTGACCGGAGCGCGCAATGACTGGACCTTCGACCGAATCCCCCTTGCCGGCACACCGCAGCCCAACGCAGGCGGTGGTGACCGTCGTCTATGGCTCCCACGCGGAGCAACTCGATCGCACGTTCACAAGTTTTGCGCGGAATGCGCATCTGCCCCTCCACGCCTTTGTGATCGGCCAACACCTTCCGACCAAGCGTCTCGCGGGCATTACCTATCACCTGCGTGAGCCCGACCCGGCGTTTTCGCATCCGATGCGGGACGCCGATTTTCGGCGCTGGCACTTCATCGACGACCTCCCAGTCGATTACGCGTTGGTTGTGGACGGCTACGACGTGCTCTGTCTGAGCGAACTTCCGGCAATTCCCGAGTTGCTTCGCGGCGGTTGGGTGGGCGCGTGTGTCGAGCACGGCGGCGGCCGACACCTGGGCGGCGGCTTGTACACCAGCAATTACGTCAATGCCGGAGTGACGTTCTGGAACGTGCCGGCGTCCCGCGACTTGCGGCACGAGATTCTGCGGCGTGGCCGCCGAAGTTTTCGGAATCTCCAAGATGACCAACTGACGCTGAACGAAGTCCTCCACGCGCGGTACTTCGACCGGTTGACGTTGCTGCCTTGCCACTACAACTACCGCGCTTCGTTGGGCGTCGGGCCGTGGCGGTGGCCGCGGGTGCCCAGTCTGGACGGAATCCGCATCTACCACAACGGGCACTGGGTTGATACGGCAAGGAAGCTCACCGGCTTGACGGCACTCCCAAGACTGCCGGAACTGCCGGTCGATTCCGGACCGTTGGCACCGATGCACCAGCGTTGGCGCCGCTGGCTCTGTCGCTGGCGCCGGGAAGGGTACTGACCCGGCGTTGGATCGTGCCGTACCGGCCAGCGTCCGCGTGGAAATGAAGATCAGGAATTGCCAGCTCTCGCCTCTACCCAGCTTCCGCCTGGAGTTCGTAGCTCAAGAACGACAGACAGTAAACCGCCGCCGTTTCGCTGCGCAGGACCAGCGGCCCCAGGCTGATCGGCTCCGCGCCGGCCTCGCAGATCGCGGCCATTTCCCGCGCCGTGAAATCCCCTTCGGGCCCGATCCAGATGCCGGCGCTCACCGGCAGCCTTCCGTGCCGGCGGCGGAAGGACTCGATCGCCGCGCGCGGGTGCTTCGCTCCGGGATGCAACGAGCCGGCCAGCGCGAACTCGCCGGACCCGCCCGCGGCGAGGATTTCCAGCAAGGGACGCGGCGGCGGAATCTCCGGCAGCCACGGTGAGCCGCACTGTTTGATCGCCTCGATCGCAATGTCGCGCCAGCGCTCCAGCTTCCGCGGCGCCGCCTCGGCCCCGATCTGCGGCACGCTGCGTTCACAGAGCACCGGGATCAGCCGGCGCACGCCCAACTCGGTCGCCTTCTGCACGACGAGTTCCATGCTGCGGGTCTTGGTCACCGCCTGAAACAGCGTCACGACACACGCCGGACCCGGAAGGTCGCCCCGCTGTCGCACCGCCAGCGTCAACCGCCGCTTCGCCAATGCCGCCACTTCGCAGCGCAACGCGTGCCCGGCGCCGTCGAGGACCGTCACAGAATCGCCGGGCCCGAGGCGGAGGACGTGCGCCGCGTGATGCGCCTCGGCGCCTTCGAGCAGCAGCGTCGCGCCCGCGCAGCGATCCGGGGGCAAATAGAATCGGTGCATGGCAGAACTGGTAGCCGTGGGGCCGGCGGTTGGGCTTCCCTCGGCCGATCAGGAGAAGATGTCTTTGGCGCGATCCCAGAAACTCTTACCGCGGGGATTGGTAGTCGCGTCGCACAACGCCGCGAATTCCTCGAGCTTGCTGCGTTGGGCGCCGGTCAGCCGGGTGGGCACTTCCACCACCACGCGCACGTGCAGGTCGCCGACGCCGTGCCCCTGGACGTTGCGGACGCCTTTGCCCTTGAGCCGGAAGACCGTCCCGCTCTGCGTCCCGGCGGGGATGCGGATGTGCGCCGAGCCGTCGAGCGTCGGCACCGCGAGCTCGGCGCCCAGCGCAGCTTGCACGAAACTGATCGGCGCCTCGCAAAGCAGGTCGTCGCCGTCGCGCTGGAAGAGGTCATGGGGATGGACGTGCAGCACCACGTACAAGTCGCCCGGCGGTCCCCCGCGCAGGCCGGCCTCGCCGTTGCCGGTGGATCGCAATCGCGTGCCGGTGTCCACGCCGGCCGGGACGCGGATGGTGACCGGCGCGCTCTTCTCGACCTGGCCGGTGCCGCGGCAGCTCCGGCACGGGCGTTCGACGACGCGGCCGGCGCCGCCACAACGCGGGCAGGTTTGTCGCACGCGCATGAAGCCGCCCAGCACCTGTTCCACGCTGCCCCGCCCGCCGCAGGCCGGGCAGTTCTTGCGGCCCGAGCCCGCTTCGGCGCCGGTGCCGTGGCACTCGTCGCACGTCGCCGCCTTCGACAACGTGACCACCTTCTCGCAGCCGCGCGTCGCCTCCTCGAACGTGATTTCCAGATCGTAGCGCAGGTCCGAACCCCGTTCGGCGCCGCCGGGATCGCGGCGCGACTGCCCCTGGAAAATCTCGTCGAAGATGCTGCCGCCGCCCCCGCCCCCGCCGCCGAACACCTCGCGGAAGATCTCGAACGGATCGTGAAAGCCGCCGAAGCCGCCGCCGCGACCGGCCGCCGCCGCGCCGGCCCGCGCCCGCGGATCGAAGGCGGCGTGGCCATACTGGTCGTAAGCCGCGCGTTTCTGCGAATCGCTGAGCGCTTCGTAGGCTTCGCCCAGTTCCTTGAACTTCTCCTCGGCGGACTTGTCGCCCGGATTCTTGTCCGGGTGCAGCTTGACCGCGAGCTTGCGGTACGCCTTCTTGATCTCCTCGTCGGTGGCGTCCCGCTTGACCCCGAGGATTTCGTAATAGTCGCGCTTGGCCATGGCGGGACGGGTTAAGCGGGCGCGGCCGCCGCCGGGGCTTTGGCTACGACCACACTGGCCGGGCGCAGGAGCCGTCCCCGGAGCCGATACCCTTTGCGGATCTGATGCAGCACATGGCCCTCCGGCACGTCGGACGATTCGAGCTGGGAAACGGCTTCATGGACGTTCGGATCGAAAGGCTGGCCGGCGGCGTCCAGTTCCTCGAGGCCGGCCTCGCCAAGGGCCTGACGCAATTGGCCGCTGATCATCGCCACGCCGGTCTTGATGGACTCCACACTGGCGGCGGGCTCGCTGGCGGCATTGAGGGCCATCTCGAAGTTGTCCAGCAGGGGGAGCAGTTTGGCGAGCAGCGTTTCGTTGGCGTATTGGATCGCCTCGCTGCGTTCGCGGGCGGCGCGTTTGCGGTAGTTGTCCAGCTCGGCGACCGCCCGCACGTAGCGATCCCAGGAATCGTCGGCCTTGGCGGCGCGCGCCTCCAAATCGGCGATCCGCGCCGCGGTGAGGGGCTCGGGGGCCACGGTCGTCACCGGCTCGGCGATGGCCGGTTCGGCCGGAGCGGCGGCGGTCGCGGGCGTTTCGGCCAGGTCGGTGGCGGTCGTTTCGTTGGTCGTCTTTGCGTCGTTGCTCATCGTGTTGGTTCCAAACGGAACGTGGAGATTACACAATCCCGCCGGCCACGGCAACCCGGGCCGACACCGGACCGCAACCGGGTCCTGTCCAGGCTGCAGAGCGGTGGCTGCGCCGTGGCGGCGGCGCCCGGCGGTGCGGCCGCACCGCCGCCACCAAAACCGGGACACGGCCCGCAATCGTCGCCAGAACGGCGTCCGGCGCCGCGTCAACCATCGCCAGGCCCGGCGGGTGGTGGCGCTCATCCCGGCCACGGCGCCACGCGCTCGCCGCGCCAGATGTCGGCCACGGGCTGGCGTTCGCGCACCACCGCCGCCTGCCGGCCGCGCACCAGGACTTCGGCGGCAAACGGACGCGTGTTGTAGTTCGACGCCATCACCGAACCATAGGCGCCGGCGCTGAGCAGCGCGAGCAAATCGCCTTCGCCCACTTTCGCCAACGGACGGTCCTTGGCGAAGTAATCGCCGGACTCGCAGATGCCACCGACCACGTCGGAGGCGACCGGCGCGCCCGCCCGTTTCCGGACGGGCACGATCTCGTGGTAAGCGTCGTAAAACGCCGGGCGGATGAGGTCGTTCATCGCCGCGTCCACGATGACGAAGCGCTTGCGCCCGGTCTGTTTCAGGTACTCGACTCGCGTCACCAGGATGCCTGCGTTACCGACCAGAAAGCGGCCCGGTTCGAGCAGGACCTTCAGGCCCAGCCGCCGGAGTGGCGGGAGCAACGTGGCCGCGTACCGGTCGGGGGTCAGAATCTTCTGCCCGGCAGGCGACTGCCACCAGCGCGCCTCGCCGCTGGCCAGCGCCGGTTCATAGACGATCCCGATGCCGCCACCGATGCTGAAGAACTCGAAGCCGTACCGGGCCGCGAGCCGATCCGCCAGCGGCGCCACGCGCTCGACCGCCTGCCGGAACGGCGCCACCGTGGTCAATTGCGAGCCGATGTGCATCTGAATCCCGCGCAGGCGAAGTCCCTGCAGTTTTGCCGCCCGCGCGTACACGCCTTCAACCTCCTCGAAGGCGATGCCGAATTTGTTCGCGTACGTGCCGGTGGTGATCTTTGCGTGGGTATGGGCGTCCACGTTGGGGTTCACCCGCACGGCCACGGGCGCGCGCCGCTTGAGACGCGACGCGACGCGATCGATCCGCGCCAGCTCCGGCTCGCTCTCGACGTTGAAGCAATAAACGCCCTGGCGCAGCGCGTACTCGATTTCGGCCGCCGTCTTGGCCACGCCGGCAAACACGCAGCGCCCCGGATCGCCGCCCGCCGCGATCACCCGCTGGAGTTCGCCGCCGCTGACGACGTCGAAGCCGGCACCGAGTTGGGCGAAGGTCCGCAGGATCGCCAGGTTCGAATTCGCCTTGATGGCATAGCAAACCCAGTGGTCCACCGGGGCCAGCGCGGCGTCCAGTTTCTGGAAATGGTCCGTCAGCGTGTGCTGGGAATAGACGAACAGCGGCGTGCCGAAACGCCGGGCGAGCGTCTCGACGGCGAGGCCTTCGCAGCGAAGCCCGCCCTGAACATAACGAAAGTCATGCATGGCTCGGTGTTATGCCAGAAGGGGTGCGCAGGTGTCACGGCGAAGCTTGCCCCGCCGACGGCAGCCCGGCCGCTCCAACCAGCCGGGCGCGCCTTCGACCAAGTCCCCCGCGGACCCGATTCCGTTCCTGGAGTTGAGCTGGAACGTACCGGGACATCCCAGCGTGCCAGACCGCTACCTTCCCGGTCTAAAGGTGTTGCATTGTCGAAATGGCGGACAAGTATATTCCTTCGCCTGGTTGCGCCCGGTGCTGCCGAACATGTCTTTGAGAACCAGACCCGCCCCGCTGGCTTCAGCCGGTGCGCCCGCACCGGCCGGGCCGCACTGGGTTATCCACGCCTGGACCGGCGTCCTGGCGCTGGCCCTCGCGGGCTGCTCCGCCCGGCATTACCGCGAGTCCGCCGACAAGGCAGCTTATGGCGCCATCGCCGCCAAGTCGGGGCAGGTCGTGAACATGGACCCGCACTTCACGCTGGAGCAGACGAACACGGTCCCGCTCGACAGCCTGCCCCGGCTCGATCAACCGCCGGACTTTCTGGGCGAGTGGGCCGAGAGCGAGCGCGGCGCCGCGATGCTTTCGCTGGACAAGGCGCTCGAGATTGCCGTCCACCAAAGCCGGGTTTACCAGAACAGCAAGGAGCAGCTCTACCTCTCCGCGCTCTCGTACACGCTCGCCCGAAACCAGTTCACGCCGATCTTCTCCGGCGGGGGCGATGTCAATTACGCCGTGCAGACGGAGAAACTGGTCCGCTACGAGATCGACGAAATCACGGGCGAACCGAAGCCGGTCATCAGCGACCAGTTGGTGGAACAGAACCTGGTCCGCGTGGACGGCTCGGTGGGGGTGAACTGGCTCCTGCGCGACATTGGCCGGATCAGCGCGGCGTTCACGACCGATTTCACGCGGTTCCTGGTCAGCGGAGGGAGCTCGGCCGCCAACTCCCAGTTGGGCGCCACCTTTACGCGCCCCTTGCTGCGCAACGCCGGCTACAAGCGCGAGATCGAGGCGCTGACCCAGAGCGAGCGCAACCTCCTGTACCAGGTGCGCGACTTCGTCCGCTTCCGCAAATCCTTCAGCGTGGACATCGCCCGCGACTACTACAACATCCTGAGCGGCCGGGATGCGTGTCGGAACACGTTCCTGCGCCTCGGCAGCGCGCGGCGAAACCGCGAGCAGGTCCAGGCGCTCGCGCAGGAAGGCCGGCGCACGCAATCGGACCTGGGCCGGCTCGAGACGGACGAGCTCACGGCGGAGAGCGACTGGATCGAGGGAGTGCGCAACTACAAGCAGTCGCTGGACAACTTCAAGATCAAACTCGGCCTGCCGGTGGAGACCCGGCTGGTGCTCGACGACCGGGAACTGGCGGACCTGAAGATTCACCATCCCAAGATCGAGGTGGCCGATTCCATCCGCGTCGCGCTCGAGGCCCGGCTGGACTTCCAGAATGTCCGCGATCAGTTTGACGACTCGCGTCGCCAGGTGAACCTGGCCGCCAACGCGCTCAAGACCCAGGTGGACCTGAACGCGGCCGCCAGCATCAGCAGTCCGCCGGACCAAACCTCCGGCTTTCCTGTGCCGGATCCGAACCGCTACCGTTGGAACGCCGGCCTCATCGTGGACCTGCCGTTCGAGCGGACGGCCGAACGGAACGCCTACCGCCAGGCGTTGATCGCGCAGGAGCAGGCCGCGCGCTCGCTCTCCCAGCGCCACGACGAAATCGAACTGGAGGTGCGCGCGAGCTGGCGCACGCTCGAGCAGGCAAAGCGGACATTCGAGATCAACGACATCGGCGTGAAGCTGGCCGAACGACGCGTCGAGGAACAGGAGCTGCTCGCGGAAATCGGCCGGGCGCGGGCCCAGGACCAGGTGGACGCGCAGACGGCGCTGCTCCAATCCCGCAACGCCCGCACGCAGGCCCTGGTGGGCCACACGATCGCGCGGCTGCAGTTCTGGGACAACATGGGCATCCTGTACATCAAGGACAACGGTCAGTGGGAGGAATTGGAAAATGCCAAAGCTCGGTGAAATGTGGGCGTCCCTTCGCCCCCGGCGAAGGGTACGGGCGGCGATCGCGGTTGGGGGCGGGCTTTTCCTGCTCTTCCTCGTCTTCCGCGGCGGCAGCAAGGGCGTGGGCGGCGGGTTGACCTTCACCGCCCGACGCGGCCCGCTGGACATCCAGGTGGTCGAAGGCGGAAGCATCCAGGCCCTCGAATTCCAGGAGATCAAATGCGAGGCGCGTGTCGGCTACCAGGGCATCAAGATTCTGAAGATCGTCGAAGAAGGGTACCAGGTCACCGAGGAGGACATCCGCACGAACAAAGTCCTGGTCGAACTCGATTCGTCCGAGCTGCAGAAGCAAATCACCCAGCAGGAGATCCAGTGCCAGTCCGCCGCCGCCTCGCTGACCGACGCCCAACAAGCTTACGAAATCCAGCTCAACCAGAACACCAGCGACATCCGCGCCGCGGAACAGAAGGCCCGGTTCGCGCGGATGGACTTCGGGAAGTACCTGGGCGAGGACACGGCCGACAAGGTGGTGAACCAGCTCGGGCTCGATCAATTGATGGCCGCTGCGGAGACCAATCGCGCCCTCGCCACCCCGCCCGCCCCGGACCCGCCCAAGGCGGTCAACTCCCAACCAGGCACGCTTCCGGTGGCGACCCAGACCTTCCCGGGCACGAACGGATTGACCGAACATGCGACCGCGTGGGTCACCGTTCCACCGCTCGCGAACGAAACCCCATCCGCGAACGGCGCGCCGCCCCCCGCGCAGTCGCCGGCCGCCACCCCACCGGCCAGCCCGGATCCGGCCGCCGATGCCGCCCCGGCGACTCCCGCCGTCCTCGTGGATTTCTCCCAATATGCCAGCCTCGACAAGCTCAGCGACGGCGAGGCCATGCAAAAGCTTCGGAAACTCCAGGACGACAAACAGACCGCCGAAAAGGAACTGCGCCAGGCCGAGACTCAACTGGAAGGCACCAAGCGTCTGCTCGACAAAGGGTTCGTGACCAAGACCGACTTCCAACAAGCCGACATCGGCTTCGACAACAGCAAGCTCAAGCTCCAATCCGCCGGAACCGCCGAGCGGCTGTTCTTGAAATACGAGTTTCCGAAAACGGCCGAGGAAACGCTCTCCAAATACGCCGAGGCGGTGCGCGAGCTCGACCGGGCGCGCAAGGCGGCGATTTCGAAGATGGCCCAGGCCGAGGCCAAGCTGAAGTCGGCCCAAGGCCAGAACAACATCCAGTCGCGCCAGTTCAAGGAGTTCAAGGAACAGCTCGCCAAGTGCGTCATCACCGCCCAAAAGCCGGGCCTGGTGGTCTATGGCGGCGCGGGCCAGGACATGGTTTTCTATGGCGACCAGGAACGCATTCGCGAAGGCGCAACCGTCCGCGAGCGCCAGTCCATCATCACCATCCCGGACATGACCAAGATGTCCGTGAAGGTGAAAATCCACGAAACCTACATCAAAAAGGTCCAGAAAGGTCAGAAGGCGCGGATCACGGTCGATGCCTTCGCGGACAAGGTGCTCACGGGAGAAGTTACCAAGGTGGGCGTCCTGCCCGACTCGCAAAACATGTGGGCCAACCCGGACATGAAGGTGTACCTGACCACCGTCAATATCGACGGCACGAATGATTGGCTGAAGCCCGGCATGAGCGCCAAGGTCGAGATTCTGGCCAACCACCTCACCAACGTGGTGTACGTGCCGGTGCAGGCCGTCGCCCTCGACGCCGGCAAGCAGGTTTGTTACGTGGCCGGCGGACTGAAGCCGGCGCGGCGCGAGGTGCAGATCGGCGAGGCCAACGACGAGTTTGTCGAAATCAAGAGCGGGCTCAAGGAAGGAGAGGTCGTGCTCCTGCGTCCGCCCGGGGCGGGGAGCGGCCCCGCGGTCGCCCAGAGCGAAAAACCGGCCGCGGTTCCGGCACCGGCGCCGGCCGCGAAGCCTTGAGCGAGCCACCGCCTCCACCGTGACCACCCCGATCGTCCAATTCAACGGCGTCGAGAAGACGTACCGGATGGGCCCGGTCACGGTCCGCGCGCTGCGGGGCATTTCCTTCGCGATCGGCGCCGGCGAGTACGTGAGCATCATGGGGCCTTCGGGCTGCGGCAAATCCACCCTGCTCAATCTGCTCGGCTGCCTGGACCGACCCACCGGAGGCCGCTACCTCCTCGGTGGTGACGATGTTTCTGACCTCGACGATGACGCCCTTTCAGCCATCCGCGGCGCCCGGCTCGGCTTTGTCTTTCAATCGTACAATCTGATCCCGCAACTCAGCGTGGTGGAGAACATCGAGATTCCGCTTTATTACCAAGGTCGCGAAGAGGCCGAGAGCCAGGCCATCGCGATCGAACTGGCGCGCCGCGTCGGCCTGGGCGAACGCCTCGCGCACAAACCGTTCGAGCTTTCCGGCGGCCAGCAGCAGCGCGTCGCCATCGCCCGCGCGCTGGTCAACGACCCTTTGATCATCCTGGCCGACGAGCCGACTGGAAACCTCGATTCGGCCTCGGGCGCCGAAATCCTGCGGGTCTTCGACGAATTGCACCGGCTCGGCAAGACTCTGATCCTGGTCACGCATGACCCGCAGATCGCCGAGCACGCCAGTCGGGCCCTGTGTCTGAAGGACGGCGACCTCGAAAGCGACACCCGTCGATGAACTCCGCTGCTTCCGCGTCCCTGCGTTTCCGCCCCCGCCCCGGCTCCTCCTGGACGCGCCTTCGGCGCGCGGTTCGCCTGGGCGTCAAGAGCCTGTGGCTGCACCGGCTCCGGTCGTTGCTGACCGTGCTGGGAATCGTGTTCGGTGTCTGCTCCGTGATCGCCATGCTGGCCATCGGCGAAGGCGCCAGTTACGAGGCGCAGGAGCAGATCAAGAACCTCGGCAGCCAGAACATCATCCTCAAAAGCGTCAAACCGCCCGAAGACCAGAAGGTCACCGACAAAGGCAACCAGAGTTACATCCTCCAGTACGGCCTCACCTACGCCGACCTGAGCCGCATCCGCGCCACGATCCCGGGCGTCGAAGTCGTGGTGCCCGGCCGGATCATCCGCGATTACGTCTGGAACATCAGCCGGCGCGTGGATTGCGACATCGTCGGCACCATCCCCACTTACCCGGACATGCGCAACCAGGGTGTCGCCCAAGGCCGCTTCTTCACGGAGGTGGACATGGAGCGCAAGGCGAACGTCTGCGTGCTCGGCGCCGAACTGGTGCCGGCGTTGTTCCCCCTCGAGGAACCGTTGGGCGGGCACGTCCGCGTGGGCAGCGAATACTACACCGTCGTCGGCGTGATGGACCCGCGGGGCAAGGATCTCGGCGAGGACGCCTCCGGTGACCCATCCAAGACGACGCTGTACCGGATGTATATTCCACTGGAGACCGCCAGGGCGCGTTTCGGCGAGGTGCTCAGCCGCATGCGCAGCGGCAGTTACGAGGCCGAGCGCGTCGAATTACACGAACTGACCGTGCGCGTGGCGCGCACCGACCAGGTCATTCCCGTCTCGCAGGCGATCAACGAAGTCATGGACCGCAATCACAAGAAGAAGGACTTCGCCGTGATCGTGCCGCTCGAACTGCTGCGCCGTGCGGAGCAAACCAAGCGCATCTTCAACATCGTGCTGGGATCCATCGCCGCGATCTCCCTGCTGGTCGGCGGCATCGGCATCATGAACATCATGCTCTCGACCGTTACTGAACGGACGCGCGAGATCGGCATCCGCCGGGCCCTGGGCGCCCGCCGGCGCGACATCACCACCCAGTTCCTGGTCGAGACGGTGATCCTCTCCGGGAGCGGCGGTTTGATCGGCGTCGCCCTGGGACTGACCATCCCGTTTCTGGTGACCTGGTTTGCCGGCATGAAAACCATTCTCACCCTGTGGGCGCCGCTGCTGGCCTTCTCAATCTCGGCGCTGGTGGGGGTGGTGTTCGGATTGTACCCGGCCCTGCGCGCGGCCGAGATGGACCCCGTCGAGGCATTGCGGCACGAGTAACCGCGCGGCTCCGTCAGGCAGATCTTCCGCCATGAGGAGACAGGATTCCGGGATGTAAGATCTCGGCGCAATTCATTGGCCAGTGCGGCCTTGACGTGGGTTGCGCAGCCGCCGCTGGTTTGCTTTTCCTAACCCGACTTTCTCAACCGGAGGGTATGAGGGGCTGTAAGCACTTGAAAATCAAACGAGCAATCGAAACCGTTTCCCCTACATCGAGGCTCACGCGCGGGCCGCTTCAGCGCACCAGTTGGCCCGTGGAGGTGATCCGCGGTGGTGGCTGCGCCGGTAACGCCAAGCCGAGGCGCTCGATCCAGACGGCGAGCACATGTGTAAGTGCATTGATAACCAGGTTGTTCCGCTTGCGCCACCTCGTCAAGGTCATGAAGTCGCATGAAGTCGCATTGTGCCGCGCAATTGCCGCATAAACACGCAGAACCACCTTGACGGATCGGTCGCCCGACCCAGATCCACGGAAGGCTGTTGAAACTGCTTGCCTCGGTCATGGACGGAAGCATAGTACCGCCTCGTTCTCGTTGGCGCCGAGACGAGGAGGCCCTCGTCGTGAGGCCAAGTAATGTTGGATTTGAGTCCCCAAGCCAAGACGACCCGGTCCGGATTGCTGACACCAAAGAGCACCGGGCTGGAAATTGGGTGGAGATGAGGACGACCGAGTGCCAGCGTTCGTACATCGCCAATCCGTTCTTGGCAGGCAACTTAGGCCAGTGTAGCTCAGTGGCAGAGCAACGGTTTCGTAATTCGAATCCGGCATTTTTCTTGGCTCTTCCCATTTCTCCTCATCATTTCAACGCTTGTCTTCCCAACATTTTGCGGCGGATCGCTGTTTTCTGGAGTCGTCTTGGTTTTCCCCGATTGGGCTCAAAAACAGCCCAGTAGTAGTCAACAGAAGTAGTCAACAGAACCGAAAAGCCGGAAACCGGTGTTCCCCCTTTTCAAGCGTACTCGGGACGGGCAAGTAGCATTGGGATGCAAGCTGAAGCCATCTGGACCGACTCGCTGGGTGCCACTCTTTCAGGCTTCTACGCGCGTTGGGACCCGTTTCCCCTTGCAGAACGAGGACTAGCGTCAAGTTGACGCACGGTGGAGGTATTGCCGCTGAGGCCGAAATCCGAAATCGGCTGCGCAATCAGATTCCGTACTTCCCATGAACTTCCGTTTCCCCGCACGTACACAGCGTAGGGGCCGAAGCCTTGATCTTCCGCGCCACCGGGATCACCCTGCCCCCCCACCACGCCCTTGGCACGAAGATGACTGTTGCGTCTGATCTCACCATCGGCACTGGGGACAAATAACCTAATCCTTGCGCCGCCAGCGCGCCAGGCCTGTCAAACGCCGCCAGCGATGCACCAACGGTATGACGTGCCGCGGTCGCAAGATCCCCGCCTCACATGCCATTGGGGCCACCAGGCCCACCGCCGCGGCTAGGCCAAGCAGAGTCAGAATGAGCCCTAACGGCAAGGAGGCATCCTTATACATCTCCGCTAATACCACGAGCGGAAGTAAGACGGCGTCCATCAATAGCAAACCGACGAAGAAGCAGGTGCCGACGATATACACCAAGAGCGTCCAGGCTTGCATCAACCAGCGCTTACGAAACGTAGGTGAGAACCGGACAAGCCAAACCAGAACGCATATCAACACCGGCAACGCGCACACATAGACAAGGTCCGGACTCACCTCCACCCACACCCTCTCTGCTTTCTCACTCGCGCGCGGAGTCATGGTGCGCTCGACGAAGCTGTGGTGCTGATCGAGCGAGGAATAAAGCGGGATGGCCTGAAAGGCAACCAAGGCGTATCGGGCGGCTCGCCAGCGGTCGTCAAAGAGAAACCGGAAGAAGAACGGTTCGCCGCAGTCCCGACGTCCACTAGGTGACTCGCCCAACACCTGCAGCGCAAGCTCGCGGGATTCCTGGGGGCTACGGCCTGCCTCTTCCGCCTCCCTCCATCTGCTTTGGAGCAGGTAGTTCAGTTCATCGCCACCCCGCTGTGCAGCGACGGCGCTGACGGCCCCTCGTCGTGAGATGTTCCGCGCTGAATCATGGAACTCGGTCTCGACTTCAGGCGGCAGCGCCGGAGGTTCGTACAGTTCTGCGTTGCACCACGTGGATGCGAGTACCCTTGTCAGCGACGTCACGGCCCGTGCCTGCATGTCCCGGTCCAACTCCAGCTTCTCAACGTACCGTGCGGCTTCTTCTTCGAGATTCTCCAAGACGGCACGGGGGAGCTGGGAATTCATCTTGTCCTGAATCAGCTTCGCATCAGTTTGGAGAGACGATCGACCCGTTTCGAGATCTTGGACTTCTCTACGTGCCGCTTCCCAGTCTCAGCCCGACAATACACAGGCACCTCGTGTCCTCGCCGGCGACGAACGGTCACGGTGACGTATTCCATCATCTCCAGCTCCCGCAATAGACGTTGTAGTGAAGGAGCCGCCGTGCTGCCATGCAAGAGAATCCTGTGCCGTTCGAGCCGCGAGTAGATCTCGGCCAGATCCCAGCCTCCCTCCGGCAAAGCGCTCAACACCAGCAAGATCATCTCCCGTTCGGTGAGGTCGTGACGTTTCGGGTAATGTTTGTCGAGAATCTTGGTGACTGTCTGGCGGGATTCCGGCGACAGCGGCGGGGGTTCGCGATACATCAATGTCAGCCAAGGCGAGACGCTGTCCATGAGCTGATCAAACTGCGCATCGGTCCACTCGGCCTGCTGAGCCTCCGCCCGACTCTCAACTTGCTCTTTAGTTTTGCGGTGATTCTCTTCCATGTCAGACGCTTTCAGTGGCTGGTGTCTGTTCCGCCTCGCCGAATGCCCTTGGCCTCCAAGAACGCTATGAGCTTCTTCTTGGCCCTCGCGTAATACTGTCCCACATCTCTTGTATCGACGCGAAGCTTTTCAGCAATCTCCTTGTGCTTTAACCGAGGGTCGGTATGAGTGTAGATAAAAGCCCATTTCTCCTTATGTGGCATCTTGTCGAGGCAAGGCTGTATTACTTCCACGAGGTCGATCGACGGAGCATCTTCGTCTTCGGCGGGATTAGCCGAGGCAGGCTGTTCATTAGCATGGGAAAATTCCGAGCCTCCGCCTAAGTCTTCACATGGATCAGCGTCGGGTTCTTCGTCAGCGTTCGCAGCGGTGGGACGCACTTCCGATGCGGCGCGAGCCTTGTTGAGAGCCTCGGACTTCCTGATCACCGCAATCGCTCCGCGGCGGGCCCTCATCCGCACGAAGCCGATCAGGTAGGAGAACGTTTTGGCTTTGGGGAGGGCTTCCGTTCGCAGGCTAATCAGCGTGTCCTGAAAGATGTCTTTTGCATCCGCCTCTGCCAAGTACGGATAACGCTTGAACACCTTCCATGCCGCCTTCTCCAAGCGCGCAGCGGCGTCGTACCAAGTGGCCTCGTCACCCTCTCGCAGAGCTTGGACGTCGACTTCGTCAGGTGGTGAATTCTGGTTTGTATCGCCCATGTCCCAATTGCCCACTTCGGTACGGGGGGGGACTTTGCCACAGCTGCGGAGATTGCCAAGCAATTTCGAAACCCATGTCGACCAGTGTGTGCTGGGTTGGATTGTGTACTCTTTTCGGGCTGCGTAAGCGATGCATACTACGAAGCATCGCGTGATTCAACACCGTCTTTGTCAGAATGTGCCCAGTCAAGCGGTCTCCTGATGGATTGTCTTTATGAGACCTGTTGACGAGTTTGGAAGCGCGGAGGACGAAAAGGTGCCGTTTGGCGCGGTCTATTCCATTGCGGGAGCTGCACGCCTGCTGGCCGTGTCATACACGACAGTCTGGCGCCTGATCCAGCGGCGCAAGCTCCGGTGCCTTGGTTCCATCCGCCACAAACGCATCCCGCGGGCCGAATTGGAGCGATTCATTCGAGAGGATCTGAATTGACGTCGGATAATCGGCTTTCCACGGGGTTCAACTTCGACACCTAAGCCCTGTGGAGAACTTAACAAGGGAGTCGACGGCAATACGTCGCAGCCCACCGGAGCAAGGGCAGCGAAATAGAACAAGTAAGTATGATCGTTAAGTCTAAGAAAACCAGTCGCCTGGTCCCCGAAGGCACTCACCTCGCGTCGCTGGCCTCGGTTATCGGCAAGCCTAACGACACCGAACCCAAGAAGATCATCTTCGGGTTCAAGGTCAATGGCCACGAGGGCGAGGTCACCAAGGAAGTGCCCGTTTCGTTTGAGGAACGCGCCCCCTTGCGCAAAGACGCCGAGACGCTGCAGGGCCGCCAACTGACCGCAAAGGAGGCCGAAGAGGGAATTAACCTGCAAGCACTCGTGGGCCAGCGCTGCCAGGCCATCGTGACCCACAAATCGGGCGTCGGCGGCAAACCGGTTGCCGTGGTGACGCTGCTCCAACCGCTGGCGGAAACGTCGATGGCTGCCGGGTATTGAACACAATGGGCCGTCTGAGTCGCACTCCGGCGGCCCGATTCACCCTTACAACTCAATTCCCAATCAAGCTATGTCTGACTATTATCAGGCTTTCACCATCGACGTGCCACTGCCGACGGCCGAAGCACAAGCCTACGCCTTTGAGCTCACTGCAGGAATCGTGCAGGGCTTCTGCGGCGCAGGGGATCTTCCGGAGGGCGTCACGGAAGAAGATCTGAAGGCTCTGAACGGCTGGTCTTGCAAGCTGACACCCATTGAACCCTACGGAATTCGGATCGAAGCCTTGGAAGGGCGCGTGGAGGGCGTGCTGCCGTTCATCAGGCATCTGTTGCGGAAATTCGACCGCAAAGGAAGGGTCGAAGTCCAGTGGGGATGCTACTCGTCGCCGATCGATGTGGACGGGTTGGGCAGCGGGGCCGCCATCATCACGGCCAGAAGCATTCGGATGATGACGCCCTATGATTGGCTGGAGGAGAACCGCCGGCGATCGAGAAAGACGCGTGCGGCTGCCTCGACCGGGAGTTCGACTCCCTGCTGACGCCTGATGCACACCACAGGAACCAGCAACCATATTCCTCGCCGATGATCGAAAAATGAAACAACTCACAACGAAAGCGTTCGGGCCGGGTAATTCGCGGGGCTGTCTGACGGGGTCGCGCGGTGGTTGCGACCCAACGGGGCGTCGTCGCAGTTGTCCTCCCAGCGACTATCACACCTCCATGCCCGATTCCAAAACAACAGACTACATCTGAATTATGTCTAGAACTGCCATCAAGTACCTCCTGTTCGACCTGCCCAGCGATCACGAAATCGAAGGCGCGATCGCGACCGAATGCGACGTGCTCTACGCCCTGCTCACCAACCATGAACTGGAGGGCGTGACCAAGCACGTGCGGGTGGGCAGCAGCGATACCCTCGCCCGGCTGAAACCCTACCAGTATGACGCCAGGGTAATCCACATTGCCGGCCATGGCACCGAAGAGGGGCTGTGGATTCTGGGTGAAGTGCTGCCGTGGGGCCGCGTAGCCCAGAGCCTGGCCGACTGCCTTAGCCCCCTGGCCCAAGGATCGCAACGGCTTCTCAGTTTCTCCTGCTGCTTTTCGGAAACCGCAGCCCGCACTTGTGCGGAGCGACTCAAGCCCTTCTTCAGCGGAGCCTACCACTTCACGGCGGAGAATGTTCAATACTGCACCTCCATGGCCGCCTGGGGAATGTTCTTCTACCGGGAGCCCTCCGGCGCCCCTCACCGCGACATTGTCCGAGACGTCAACGTGTTCCTCGGCGGCGAGGTGCTGCGCTACATGCCCTACCGCAGCGACTATCTTCCGGTGGACCTCAGGGTGGTTGCGATGAGGGAATATCTGACGACCAGGCCACAGCAATTCGCCGAGGCCGGCTCTACAGTCTGCCCCGCTCCAAGTTCAACAGTCATCGCCACCCAGGATCGATGACGCCTATCCCCAACGCGGCTCCGCCGGCGCCGCCGCCGCCACCACTGTGGGTGGCGGCGGTGGGCCGGAAGGCAACGTCCCGTTCGGCCGACCTGCCCCCGATCGAGCAGGGGTCGGCGCTGCT
>CAVTMT010000009.1:0-574845 GCA_963735925.1 uncultured bacterium | reverse complement strand
CACAACTAGCCCTACCCCGTAGCACTAGGGGTGGGATACCCCCCGGTCGTCTGGTGATGGCCGGGGCTTTTCGTTTCCCAACCACAATCCCAGGTAGGACACCAAGAAAGGAACCGCCATGGCCATCACCCTCGAAGCCAACTACAGCAAGAAGCTGGGTCTCCCCGGCTATTCTTCTCACCAGTACAGCGTCACGATCCAGACCGAACTGGGCGACATCAAACAGGTCGAAACCGAATCGGCCAAGCTCTACGCCCTGTTGCAGGGGTGCGTCGATCGGGACATCCAAGCCACGGGCTTTCTGCCCGGCAATGCTCACTCTGGGATCGGTCAAACACCCAATGGAACCACCAGGCGCACGACCGGCAACAGCAATGGTCAAAGCGAAGCGTGGTCCTGCACGGACAAGCAGAAGGCGCTGGTCCTGAAGATCGTGGAGGACAATCGCCTCGACAAGCACGACATCGAAACGCTGGCCCAGGAACGCTTCGGCAAGGGCGTCAAGGCGCTCAACAAGATGGAGGCCTCGGGTCTGATCGACGAACTCCTGGAGCAATACGGCCAGGGCAACGGCCAGGGCAACGGGCACAACCGCGTCGGCCGCTACCAGAAAGCGAGGGCGGCATGAATGGTGTTGCTCAACCCCGGCCGATTGCCCCGACACCCCACAAACCCAGGCCCCTCGAAGCCTTGTTGGCCACGGTGTCGGCCTCCCGGCTCAACACGTTCCATACCTGCCGGCTCAAGTTCTACTTCCAGTACGTGCTTGGGTTGGCGAAGGCAAGATCGGGCGCCCAACACGTCGGCTCGACGGTGCACTTCATTCTCAAGCTCTGGAATCTGGCCCGGTGGCGCCGGCAGAGCATTCCGGAGGGATGGCTGAAGACGCAGTTCGACGACTATTGGGTCCAGGAGCAGGAAGAGGCGATCCGATGGGAAGAAAGCGAGGAGGCAGAAGCGAAGGCGGTCGGTTGGAATCTGCTCCAGACCTACTTCCACCAATCGCCCATTCCGCCCAACGAAGCGGCCGAAGGGGTGGAAGTTTCGGTGGAAGCCGATATTCGGACCACCAAGCTGGTCGGGATCCTGGACCTGGTGCGTGCCGGTGGTCGCGTCGTGGAGTTCAAGACCACGGGCCAGACGCCCAATGCGGAGAAGGCGCAACACCTGCATGAACTGCAATGCTCGTGCTACTCGGTCCTGTACCGGGAAGCCACCGGGAGGCAGGAATCCGGGGTTGAGCTGCATCACCTGGTCAAGTTGAAGACGCCGAAGCTGGTGGTCAGCTCACTGGCGCCGATGAATGCCCAGCAGGCGGCCCGGTTGTTCAAGTCCGTGGATTCCTACCTGGCCGGGGTAGCGCGCCGGGATTGGGTGCCCTCACCCAACCCGATGACCTGTAGCTGCTGCGAGTTCTTCCACGAATGCCGTCAGTGGGGCGGGTAGCCACAGAACAGCACATGAATCCGCCCTGTGAATTCAAGGTGATGCGGGTGCGCGAATGCAGTCCCGCCGGAGACCTCCTGGACACACCCGAACGGGCCTTCGCCTATTGGAAGGCGAACATTCCCCAAGCCGACTGGTTCGACCCGGCCAAGGAGATGTTCGTCGTTCTGGTGCTCAACGCCCGCCGCCGCATCATTGGCCACAACCTGGTCGCCATCGGTTCCCTGGATGAAGTGGCCGTCTGCCCCTTGATGGTGTTTCGGCCCATCATCGTGGCGGCCGGGGCCGCGGCCATTCTGACCCACAATCACCCCTCGCTGGATTCAACTCCCAGCGAGGCGGACATCCGGGTGACCCGCGATTTGGTCCGGGCCGGTCAGTTGCTCAAGATCCAAATCCTGGATCACGTCATCATCGGCGAGAGCTTCTCGTCGTTGAGAGCCCTGGGCTACTTCTCGTAGCCCGTCATTCACGGAGGACACTGCCCCTCCCACCATATCTCCTACCACCAACCGGGCCAGGCATCGTGCAGTGCGGTGCCTGGCTCTTTTTCCTTCAACCTCAACCCCCAACCAGAAAGCAACCCCCATGAACGCCGTCACCGAATCCAAAACCGAGAGCACCACCCTCTATTACCGCGAAGGCAGTTCCGACAAGGTTTACCAGGTGGCCATCGAGCCGACGGACGATCGCTTTGTCGTCACCTTCGCCTTTGGCCGTCGCGGGTCCACGTTGAACATCGGCACCAAAACCCCTGTGCCCGTCGATTACGAGCAGGCCAAGAGCCTCTACGACAAGCTGGTCCGGGAGAAGCTGGCCAAGGGCTACACCCCCGGCACTGAGGGCACCCCGTATCAGCACACCAGCCAGGCCCATCGTGCCACCGGGATTCTCCCGATGCTGCTCAATCCCATTGACGAGGAGGAAGCCGCAAAACTGCAGGCCGACGACCTGTGGTGCCTGCAGGAGAAGATCGACGGTCGCCGGGTCTTGATCGAAAGCGTCGGCGAGAAGGTCGTTGGCATCAATCGCCAGGGACTGGCCATCAGTCTCCCCACGCCTATCGTCGTGGATGTCGCCGGCCTTCCGGGCGACTTCACGCTGGACGGGGAATGCGTGGGCAACAATTACCACGCCTTCGACTTGCTGGCGCGCGATGGGGAGGACCTCCGGCCCTTGCCGTTGAATCGACGGTTGGTCGAATTGGGAAGCCTGCTGCGCAGTGCCCGGCATCCGAACGTCATTCAAGTGGTCACGGCGTATCAGACCGCCCAGAAGCAACGCCTCCATGATTTGCTCAAAGCGGCGAACCTGGAAGGGGTCGTCTTCAAACTCCTGGCTGCGCCCTACACGCCCGGCCGGCCCAACCGTGGCGGTCCGGCCTTGAAGCACAAGTTCACGGCCACTCTCTCGGCGGTCGTTTCGCGGATCAATTCCCAGCGCAGCGTCGAGTTTCGCTTGCTGGGCAAGCAGGGCTGGCAGGTCGCCGGGAATGTCTCGATCCCGGCCAATCAGGCGATCCCCAAGCCATTCGACGTGATCGAAGTCCGCTACTTGTATGCCTTCCGGGAGAGCGGCGTGCTGTATCAGCCGGTTTACCTCGGGCCTCGTTGCGACATCGAGCGCAACGAATGCATCACCGGGCAGTTGAAGTTCAAGCCCGTGGAGGACGATGAATTGTGAAGGCTACCGTCCGGCTCATCCGCAAGCAGCACGTCAAGGCGTACGCCCTGGAAATGGCCAAAGCCCGGGCTCACAAGTTCACCCGGGTCGGGGCCGAGTTCTACGTGCGCTGTGAGGGCATGATGAAGGCGTTTATCCGGGGCTACATTCATCGCCTTCCCTCGGTCGGCAAGACGATCAAGTAGCCGGTCTTCAACCCCAACCCCGAGCCAGCCATGCGCGTGTCGTGTGGCTGGCTCGTTCATTTTCACCGTTTAGCTCAACCCCCAACGAAAGGAACCCTCCCATGGAAATCCAACTGCCCGCTTCGGAATTGAAATCCGCGCTGCCCGGCCTGGCCAGGATCCTCAACAAATCCTCCGCCCTGCCGGCGCTGCGGCATCTCCGGCTCACCCGCTCCAAGAGCGGTGACGTCCAGCTTCAGGCAACCGATCTGGAGACGTTCGGCACCTACGCGTTTGCGCCTCAGCCCGGTGAGCCCGTCGAGGTGCTGATCCCCTTCGAGCCGCTGCACAAAACCGTCAAGGGATGCAGCGCCACCGATCCCATCACGTTGGTCACCCACGACGATGGCCTGACGTTGCGCTCCCCCTTGGCCGGCCGGCACATGGATCAGCCGCTGGAATCGCTCGATCCCAACCAATGGCCACGCGTCCCCACCATCGCGGTCCCAGCCGAATCGCTCGACGAGAACTTCAAGGAGGCTTTGGGTCATGCGCTTCA
Organism: uncultured bacterium; assembly: GCA_963735925.1. Classification (GTDB taxonomy): domain Bacteria; phylum Verrucomicrobiota; class Verrucomicrobiia; order Limisphaerales; family J093; genus DSVZ01. The sequence continues at coordinate 570,993 of CAVTMT010000009.1, read as the reverse complement.
GTGCTGCTGCTCGGAAGACTCGAATCGTGCCGGCCTTCAGGGTGCCTGGCTGGATGTCACCGAGCCCCAGGCGCATTACCTGATTGGCACCGATGGCAGGCACCTCTTCGCCGCCAACTCGTTCCACCTCGCCCTCAAACAATCGCTCTTGATCCCGCATCAACGTTTCCTCGAATGGTCAGGGTTCAAGGAGGACGGTCCCTGGCAGCTTTCGGTTCAGCCGGCCAGGAAGAAGGACGATCCGGCCTGGCTTCAAATCCAATCCGATCACTGGACCTTCATCGCCAAGAAGACGGATCACCCGGTGCCCCGGTGGCGCGGGGTGGTGCCGGAGTCCAAGAGGATCACCGTCACCTTCAGCCCCCAAGCTTCCGCTTTCCTCCTGGAAGTGCTGCCCAAGCTCCCCGGCAAAGATGATGTCAGTCAACCGATTCGATTGGACTTCGCCGGGGGCAAACTCACGGTCACGGGCAAGGAACGCAGAGGCGACCACTCGATGAGCTTTCCGGTGGAGGCAGTCGAGGTGGCGGGACCAGACATCTCCATGAGCGTGAATCGGGACTTCATCGCCAAGGCGCTCAAGTTCGGATTGACGGTGATGGACATGTCCGACGAGTGGAGTCCGCTCGTCTTCTCCGCTCCCGGCAAGAAACTCGTCGCCATGCCCCTCCGCACCGATTCAACGGCGGCGCCTCAGAATCAACCGACCGCCACCCCGGCGGCATCGGCCGCAGAACCACCAAGCGAAGAGCCCAAGAAGATCAACAAACCACAGCCTCAACCAAAGGAAGACCCCATGCCCAGAGTAGCCGCAGCATCCCTCCCACCCCCAACGCCGGGAACCACCACCGAACCGCAGCCGATCAACCGCCTCGTACCGTTCAACGGCGAGTCCAAGTCGCCCGTGAAGGCCGTCATCGAACAGATCGAAACGCTCAAAGACGCCTTGAAGACGGTGCAGCGCCAGTTTGGCGACGTGGTGGATGCGCTGCGCCAGGTGGACAAGCAGTACAAGGCCACGGACAAGGAAATCGAACAGGTCAGGGAATCGCTCCGGGCCATCCAGAAGGTGAGCATCTGACCGCTGCAACCCAACCCTTGGGGGCGCATCCCATCCCGGTGCGCCCCCTCTCTCTATGGAGGTCCGATGAACCCCAACAACACCACTCAACTCATCCTTTACACGATCGGCGGTGTGTTCGTCATCCTGCTCGTCTATCCGTTTCGCGAGTACATCGTCCTCGGCCTGGTCGGCGCCGGAGCGCTCTACCTCTACAAGCTGGTCAACCGATCCAACGACCGGCATCGCCGGCGGTAGGCACCCCCCTCAAACCTGTGTCCCTCCAATCCTATGAACGAAACCAATCCGCTCCTCTCGGTACTCACCCGCGAAGGCGTCTTGATCAACGTGAGCATTCGCTTCTGGCGCGGCTGCAAGAAGCTCCGTGCCGAAGACATCGGCCTGGATGCAACGAAACTCTCCGACCGTCTCATCAGTCTGGGCCACAAGCGGCTGCTTCCCAAGGACGCCCTCAAAGAACTGGTCTTGGTCGAAGGTCGTGCCCATGCCCAGATCGACGGCAACACCTTTCCCTTCCTCAACGGCCTCGGTCACTTTCTCCCCAACCCCAAGCTGGCGGAGGTGACGGAGCGCTTGAAGGAACTGGAAGGCGAATTCACGGCGGCCCGGGATCGATTCCTGGGCCAGTACGCCACGCTGCGCACAGAGGCGGCCAGGGAATGGCGTCAGATGGCGGAAAAGCTCACCAACGATCCGGATCGCCTGGTGGCCGCCATCGAAGATTCGTTCCCCTTGCCTGGTTCCATGCGCCGCTTCTTCCGGTTCGACGTGAACCTGTTTCAAATCTCGCTGCCGGAGCGGCTGGACTTTGAACTGGTAACCGTCGCCCAACAGCAGAACGTGATCGCGGCCCGGGCCAAGGCGGTCCATGAAGCCGCGGCCAAGATTCGCCGGGACACGGAAACGTTCGTCCAGGAATGCGTATCGAGCCTCCGGCAGCAAACCGCCCAACTCTGCGAGGACATGCTCCAATCCATCGGCACGTCCGACACGGGGGTGCATCAGAAAACGCTCAACCGGTTGGTGAAGTTCATCGACCAGTTCAAGGCCATGAACTTCGCCGACGACACGGTGATGGCCCAGATGCTCGACCAGACCCGGCGTGAATTGCTCTCCAAGACCGCCGAAGAATACCGGGACAACAAGCACGCCCAGGGCCAACTGGTGCAGGGGCTATCACGGCTCCGAGACAAAGCCCGCGAACTCGCCCACGCGGACGCCTCTGCCCTGGTGGAACGGTTTGGCGAGATGGGACGAAGGAAATTCAACCTGGCGGCGTAGGCCCCAACGACCAAGCAGGAAACACACGACTGCTCCAAACCCCGCGTCGATGCCTGTGGCGGTGGCGCTGCGCTCATCACGGCGCAGGAAATCAAGACCCTGAACACGAGCCAGTGGTTGGCCGAGAACACCCGCCAACCGGTGGCCTGACCAAATCCATACCCCCGCCTGCGGCCTGCAATCAAATGCGGGCTGCAGGTGGGGGTAGGCTTTAAGTTGTCGGCGCTTTGACTGTCAGTGCTTTGGCTTGGAATCGCCACGGCCGGATTTTACGATGTCGGGAAGCGCCCGAAGTCCAAAGTATGAGCGACACGACACCGCAACCAGCTACGACCACGGCATCGCCCCAAGTAACGCCGGTATCTGCGGGCCATCCCGCCGTCCCGTTGTCGGCTGATCCGGCAGCGCTGAATTCGGCCAGGGAGTTCCTCCAACAACGACGGGAGGCGACCGAGATGCTGCCGGTGGTCAGGATTCCGGGTGCCGCGGTGACCATTACGCAGTCTGCCGAAGAGCTCTTTCGGGCGATCGCACCACACCGACAGTTGTTTTACCGGGGAGGGCTTGTGCTTGAGTTGGTGAACGACGACGGCGGAAACCTTACGCAAGTGCTGGACCCGGTCTCCGCACAGTCCCGCTTCGAGAAATACGTTCGCTTCGTGAAGCCCGCTAAAGCCGCCGACCAATTTCTACCCTCCCAAACCAACATCAGCGAGGCCGTCGCCAAGCAGTATTTGCGAAGCGAAGCGTGTCGCACAATGTTGCCCAGGCTCAACGGCATCCTGCAGTGCGCGCTGCTGGTGGAAAGGGACGGCCGATTGCATCGGGTTGCGGAAGGATACAACGAGCCTACGGGCTTCTTCATTACGGGCGGGCGGCCCCCGGAGAACCTGTCCTTGGAGGATGCGGTGCTTTTCCTGACTTCACTGGTCCAGGAGTTCGATTTCGTCACTCCGGGGGACCGATCACGGGCGATTGCGTCGCTCATCACGCCGGCCTTGAAGTTGGGCGGGCTGATCCAAGGGCCAATCCCGGTCGATGTCGCCGAGGCGAATGCAAGCCAGTCGGGGAAGACGTATCGGCAGAAGCTGGTGGCGGCGCTGTACAATCAACGCGTTGCCGTGGTGACCAAGAAAAGCGGCGGCGTAGGGTCAATGGAGGAGACCTTCAACGACCACCTCGTCAAGGGCCGGGTGTTTATCCAATTCGACAACGTCCGTGGCACACTGGACAGCCAATACTTGGAGTCGTTTCTGACCGCCAGCGGCACATTCAGCGCGCGCATCCCGCATCACGGGTCGGTGCCGATCGATCCGTCCAAGTTCATCGTCTTCCTCTCCTCGAACGGATTTGAGGCCACCAAGGACCTGGCCAATCGCGCGTCCATCATCCGCATTCGGAGGCGGGACGGGTTCCTTTACAAGAGCCTTGAAGGCAAGGACATCCTGCAACTGACGTTCTTGTGGCAGCCGATGTTCATGGGCGCCGTCTTTGCCGTGGTGGAGGAGTGGTTCAGACGCGGCAAGCCGAAGACGAATGACTCTCGCCACGATTTCCGTGAGTGGGCTCAATCGCTGGATTGGATCGTGCAGAACATTTTCCACGAAGCGCCACTCATGGACGGACATGATGTCGCCAAGGAACGCGCTGCCAGCCCCCAGTTGAGCTTCTTGCGGAACGTCGCCGTCAGATTGATTGGGCGGGACAAGTTGGGGACCTGGCTGACGGCCAGTGACCTCGCCGATTTCTGCGTGGAAGAAGACATCGAGATGCCCGGATTGTCTCAGGATATGCAGACGCTGGAAGAGGGACGGAAGCAAATCGGACGGATCATGAGCAGGCTGTTCGGCGAGAAGACCGAGCTGTGCTTTGACGAGTTCAGGGTGGGCAGGGACCAGGAAAGGGCTCTGACCTCGGCGGGGAACGATCAAACGCTAAACCGCTACGTCTTCAGGCTCGCATCGGCGCCAGCCCAGACTCCGGAGCGGTAGGCGGAATCTCCCTCCCCCCCCCCCTCCCCGTCGGTGAAGAAGCGGCTCAGCCAGCCCCTCAGAAAGCCAGCAAGCCATAAAAGCCTGCACTTCAGAAATAATGCAAAGGGAGAAGTCTCTTAAGAAAATTCCAAACCCCTAGCTTTTATGGCTTGCTGGCTTGCCGGGCAGGGCTGGGAGAGTCAGGACGTCACCCAGGGGGGGTGGCACGACCGGACCGCCCCCCCCCTGCCAAATCGTACCGATGACCGTCCATGGGTGATTTGGCGCCGGGGCATGGATCGCCACGCCACTGAACGCCTCGAACTTGGTGGACATCTGCAACGAAGAGGAAGTAGCGGTGCCCAACCTGAAGGACACCGGGAACGACGAGGCCGCCAGGAAACAGCTCGGCAAGATCATGGGGCAGGTCTTGAAGACGGCAAACGAGGCCGTCATCGAGGGCTATCGGGTAGTGAGGAACTCGGAGTGGACCCGCAGTCCGGCAGACAATCCGATGGAGGTGAAGCACTACACGTTTTCCCGGCTCAACCATGCGTCGAACGGCCCAGCGTAGCGCTTGATGGGTTACAAAGCATTGAACGGCAGCATAATCCATCCAGAAGAGCCGACTCCGAGCGAGCGAACGTGGCGGGATTGACGCGGAGGTGACCTCCTTCTTGCCTGTCTGACCAAGCCAGCCAAGGCTGCCAAGGTAGTGCTCCAGCTTTTCGGAGGGACGAGTTCCTCGGGCTCCATAAAGTCGGAGGGCTACCTTGGTTACCTTGGTTACCTTGGTGAACCGGCTGAACGCTGGTCAAAAATCGACAGGGCACCTGCTGAACTTGCACGTTCGTTCGATGACGGGCCTTCTGGCGGGCAGGCCAATTCACGGATTGGCTGAAGCCTCCCCTTGGCCGCCTTCGATCCCGCAGATTCTCAACGATGAAACTTCCCCCAGATTACCCCCCCGGGCTTCAAAGCCCGCTTTGATTCCCGTGAATGACCCTCGTGAATGACTCCCGTGAATGATTGCCGAGATTAAATCGAGGGATTTATTGCCGGGATTTAGTCGAGGCATTCAATCGAGGGATTTATTGCCGGGATTCAATGCAGGGATTCAATGGTCGGATTCAGGAGCCCGATTCATTGGCAGGATTAAATCCACGGGATGATTCGTGGGAATCATGTCGCATTATCCAATGGGCGCGAGGTTGTGTCCGATGGATTGAAGCCCGGCAACCTTCCATGTGGCTTCATGTGCCAATTCAGGTCGAGATCCCGGCCTTCGGCACCATCTGAACCTGGATTGTAGCATTTGGGCAGGGAGCAAGTCAGGTTGCTCAGCGTTTGAGTTCAAACCAAATGCAACTTTGCCAGAATGTTACGCCGTAGCGCATGAAGGATCACGAGCCACTTCCAAGCTTCCGTGAGTTCGTGTGCAGGTTCGGTTCCAGGCGTGACAAAGTCGCCCGGCGCTGCTAATCTCACTAACAATGGACTTTGTGGTCACCGATCGTGAGGGGATTGAGGCGGGGGTTCTGGTACAGTCGGCCTACGTCGTGATCTCGATCCACGATCCAGACAAGCCGCCGGCTAAGGTTCGCAAGCAGCCTGGGCTTCGGGAAGTACTCGTCCTTGCCTTCCATGCTGCCGAGCCAATTCCTGGAACAACGTTGCCGTCCGACATCGTGCTCATGACATCGAAGCAGGCCGATACCATTCGTCGTTTCATGGAGAAGCACCTGGCTGACGTGCCTACAGTCGTCGTCCACTGCGAACAAGGCATTTCCCGGAGTCCTGCCGTCGCAGCGGCGTTGTGTCATGCCCTGGGGGGAAACGACCGGCGATTCTGGCAGGACTACCAGCCGAACGACCATGTATTCCGTCTCCTCCTTGATGCCTATGACAAGAGCCAAAAGCGCGACTTGTAGTGATTCGCGCTTCCTCGCAGGCTCCGCTTCACAAACCGGCACAGGAAACGCAACTGCAACTGCAATCTTACTGTGACTGCTTGCGGGCAAGTCAACGGCTTTGAGGCGGAGGGGCAGGGCGGGGCGACTGACGCCCCACTGTGGAGTGCACCCCCGTTTGAACGGTCACTGTCACTCCCGAAATCTCGCCGGTGTTTCGGGTGGCAGTGTGATCAACGGGAATCCCATGCCTCGCCGGTCTGAAGTGCCGCGTTAGGTGCAACCCCAGAAGCAGGCGCGCTTTCTCCGCGATCATGGCACAGCAAGGATCTCCTGCAGCGCCGGACAGTCGTTGTAGGCGGCTTTCCTGCCCCAAGCACTGGGATGATAAATGCGATGAATCGCCTTCACGCAATTGGGCAGAGGCGCATACTCTGGCGGCAGCGTCATCGAAACACCCTTCTCAAGGATTTAACAAACCGGCCGTCGCCGCGAGCTTTCTGCAGGATTCGAGATCGGACGCCACGTTCGGTGAGCCGAACCTTCGTTCCACCAGTTCGAGCAACTGTACAAGTTCGTCGAGCGTGGTGTCCTTCAGCAGCGTCTTCCGTACTATCGCTTCTGTGCCGTTCTCAGGCAAAACCAGGCCGACCCACGGTTGTGGTTTAAACCGTGAGAAGACCACAATCGGTCCCGACCATCCGTTAAAGGTGGTCACCCGTTCATGGTTGCGGGATTGTATGCCTCCAAGAAAGAAGCCAAAGGTCCATGGGGCGCTCCCCGGTGGCGATTTCATTCGCATCCCAGTCACGACCAGACGAAAAAGCTCAACAGCGTCCTCAGCCGTCTCCACGGGCGGTGCCACAAAGCGGTGCTCAACGTCGTTTCGCTTCCGAACGGCGCGCTCAACCACACGCGAGGTCAGATCGTCGATCACCCTTCTCGCGATTAAGAACCTCGCCTGTTCAGCAGCAGACCCAGGAGGATCCTTACAGAGCATGGCCAGATCCCGTTCGAGATACCAGTCCACTACGCAGGCAAGACCACGACGAGCGTGCAACATCGCATTCACGCTGTGGCGCTTTGCCGAATCTGGAGAGGCCGATTGCAGTGCAGCGTGCAGGTCCTGCACGGCCCAACCGAGCATGGCATCCGGCCCCTCACCAGGAGGCGGCAAGACAATCCCCCAACCCGACGTTCCCTTCAGCGTTTGAATTCCATCAAGAAGGTCGTGCGGGGTAGCGGACTCGACTGTGAGCTTCGGAGTTGTCAGCGGGCGGTCAAAACCAGCCAGGGATGGGCAGATGAAAACCGGCCACTTTGAGGGGGGGATTGCGCATGGAGCGGCGATAGCCGCATTGATGCGCGATGAACCAACTCAGCGTGAGCCTGCAACATTCAATCGATACCTTGGCGGCCAAAGGCTGGTCGGCCCGCAAGATCGCCCGCGAACTGGGTATCCACCGCGAGACGGTGGGCCGCCATCTGCATCCAGTGGCAAAACCGGCCATTCTGCCCACCGGATCCCTGGAGACTTCTGAATCAAAACCGGCCCATGTGCCCGCCGGGTCCAAAGCGGGTCGAGCCAGCCAATGTGCCCCGCTGGCCGCCGTGATCGAGCAGGGTTGGCTGGCCGGACTTTCGGCCCAGCGCATTTATCAGGATCTGGTCGCCGGGCACGCGTTCACGGGCGGGTATGATGCGGTGAAACGGTTTGTGCGCCAACTGGCGCACCGGACGGAGTTGCCGTTTCGCCGGATGGAATGCGCGCCGGGCCATGAGTTGCAGGTTGATTTTGGGCAGGGAGCCTGGGTGCTGGAGGACGGGCAGCGTCGCCGGCCGCATTTGTTTCGCGCGGTGTTGAGTCATTCGCGCAAGGGCTACAGTGAAGTGGTCTGGCGGCAGACCTCCGAGAGCTTTATCCGGTGTCTGGAAAATGCGTTCCGGCACTTTGGCGGCGTTCCCGCCACGGTGGTGCATCGACAACCTGAAAGCGGGGGTGATCCAGGCCGACTGGTATGATCCGGAGCTCAATCCCAAGCTGGAGGAGTTTGCCCGTCATTACGGCACGGTCATTCTGCCCACCAAGCCCGTCATGCCGCGGCACAAAGGCAAGGTGGAGTCGGGCGTAAAGTATGCTCAGAACAACGCGGTCAAGGGACGCAGCTTCGAGAGTCTGGCAGCGCAAAATCTGTTCCTGGCCGACTGGGAAAAGAACGTGGCCGACACGCGCATTCACGGCACGACCCGGCAGCAGGTGGGCAAGCTCTTTGAAGCGGTGGAACGCCCGGCCTTGCAGCCGTTGCCGGCGAGTTTGTTCCCGGTGTTTGAAGAAGCCCTGCGCAAGGTGCATCGCGATGGTTACGTGGAATTCAAGCAGGCCTATTACTCGGTCCCGCCCGAATACGTCGGCCGCCAGGTCTGGGTGCGGCAGGAAACCCGGTTGCTGCGCGTTTACAACACGCGCCGGGAACAGATCGCCCTGCATGCGCTGGCCGAACCGGGGAAGTTCACCACCGATCCCGCCCATCTGCACAGCCGCAAACGGCACATCATTGAACGGGGCGCCGATTATCTGCTGGATCGTTGCCGTCTGATTGGTCCGCTGACCGGCACCTGGGCCGAAGCGATGCAGCAGACCCGCGGCCCGCAAAGCCTGCGCGTGATGCAGGGCCTGCTGCACCTGGCCGGAAAACATCCCGTCGCCGACTTGGAAAGAGCCGCCGAGCTCGCCACGCATCACGGCACCTGGCGCCTGCGCGATCTCAAGCGCCTGCTGGAACTGCCCGGCAACGTGGTGCAAATGGACTTTCTGGAAACCCATCCGTTGATCCGTTCCCTCGAAGCCTATCGCATTGAACCCGTGGAAAACCTCAACCCAAACCCAAACCCAAACCGATGACCCAACTCCAAACCACCCTTCGCCAACTGCGCCTCTCCGGCCTGATGCAAACCCTGGACGTGCGCCTGCAGGAAGCCGCCGCCGGCCGCCTGGGCCACGGGGAGTTCCTCGAACTCATCTTTCAGGACGAACTCAACGTGCGCCATCAGCGGATGCTGGCCCGCCGCACCAAGGCCGCTGACTTTCGCGCCCTCAAGACGCTGGAGGACTTCGACTGGCAGTTCAACCCCTCCATCAACCGCAAACAGATCTTCGAACTGGCCGCCGGCAATTACCTGCGCGAGGGCAAGGACATTTTGTTCCTGGGGCCGCCCGGGTCGGCAAAACCCATCTGGCCCAGGCCCTGGGCTACGAAGCCATCAAGCAGGGCCAGGAAGTCCTCTACCGTTCCATCTTCGATCTGGTGCGCGACTTCCTGAAAGACGAAGCCTTCAAACAGCAGGACAAAACCCTGCGCCGATATTTGAAACCCGATCTGGTCATCATTGACGACATGGGACTCAAGGCGTTGCCCAAACAATCCGGCGAGTACCTGCTGGAAGTGGTGATGCGCCGTTACGAAAACCGTTCCACGATCATGACCAGCAACCGGCCGCTGGAAGACTGGGGCAAGCTGCTCTCCGACGTGCCGACCGCCGGAGCCATCCTCGATCGCTTCCTGCACCACGCCATTACCATCGCCATCACCGGCCGCAGTTATCGGATCAAAGACTCACTGCCGACGGCACAGGAAAGCAAGAGAACCAAAAAGCCAAACGAACCTCTGACCGCCGGGGCCGCGAGCTGAGGGCTCGCAGCACGGCCCCGGCTCGCTTTAACTCGCAGCCAAACATCCCTTGAATCGAACCCGAAAACTGTTATGAATCTCCCGCCTCAGACTGGCCGGTTTTGAAGTGCCCACCAGTGGCCGGTTTTGATCCGCCCGATGACATCGGAGTGATACTGGTTGGTGGCATTGATGGTACAGATAAACCATTCCACGGTCAGGACGGCAATTGCATGTTCTCTCTTTCTGCAGGCTGATACCGGTGAAGTGTGATTGCATTCGCTTAGGCGTCAAGTTCTGTCTCGGGCCAGGGGATTCTAGTCCATTCCGAGTTTCAACACCGAATTGTCAAAGCTTACGACAACGGTTACATGCCGCTAGTTGAATCGTGGCGCACTTCATCTTGTAAGCGCCAATGAAGGCAGTACCCCACGAAGGAAATCAGACCCGAGAACCGATAGCCGGGGTCCACGTACTTCTCGATGACGTAGAGGGCGAAGTAGTATGCCCGGCAGAAACCCCAGATCGCGATCGCCAACAACACGACAATCTTTAGCGTCCCGGCCTCTGCCAACAACGCCACCGCGGCGCCCATCCCCAAAAGCAGGAACAAGATGCCTTTGGTCCAGATCGCAGTCGGGTTCTTGAGGTCTTGCATGGCTCTCTCCGATCGGCTCAACGGGGATGTCGTCTGGCGGTTCAGCAGTGGGCGCCGGCTGGGCGTTGAATTCGGTTTCGCACTCGAAGCAGCGGTCCGCTTCATCGGCGTTCTCTCGTCCGCAATAACCGCATCTCTTCATCACGATCCACGAACCGCGCCACCATCGGTCGGCTCCAGAACCATACGGGGCAGGCCGCTGGCGCTCAACCACAAACCCAAGCAAATCAACCATGTCCCACTTCACCACGATCAAGACAGCCATACGTGACATCACCGCGTTGCGCGCCGCGCTGGCGGAAATGTCCTTATCCCTGTTTCCCAACGCCCTGGCCCGGGGCTATTACCAGAACCAGCAGCACGGCGACTACGTGATCCGGCTCCAAGGCCCCTACGACATCGCCCTCCATCATCAACCCGACGGCACGTTTGGCCTCGCGGCTGACCTTTACGGCGGTCATGTCGAACAGGAGGTCGGTCAGAACTACTCCAAGCTCCTGCAACTCTATGGCGTGCACAAGGCCATGCAGGAGGCACGGAAGAAGGGCTTCTCGGTCCTGCGCCGAAGGCAGGCCGATGGTTCGATCAAACTGACGGTCATGGGGGTGTAGCCGGGAGGAAGGAAACCAAAGGAACCGCCATGAAATCACCTCGAACCATCGAAATCACCGTGTCTCCCATGGGAGACATTGCCATTGACGCCATTGGATTCAAAGGCGCCGACTGCGAGCAGGCGACCCAGTTCCTGGAAGAGGCGCTGGGGCAGGTGACCGGGAAGAGCCGCAAACCGGAATACCTCCAGGCCAACACCACGCAGCATCATCAACGGCAGGGCACCTGAAAGGAGCGCATCGTGACCCGGTTCACCCTGACGTTCGATCCCACGGGCACAGGTCGTGGCCTCTACACGGAGGTCATCGACCTGGCCGCCATCGGAACGCTCGACATTCGTCGGGCGACCACCATCGAATTCAACAACACCATCCAGGCATGGGAGGTGAAGGACAACGAGGGCGAAGTCCGCTTTGCCGATCCTTCCCGCTCCGTGTGTCTGGCATGGGAACACCAGCACTTCAATTGAACGACACCGCCTTTCGTCAGCGCGTCTTGGAAGCGGTTCATCGTCGGTACCGGCAGTGGTACGGCCAGGAACACATGGACCGAGGCTCATGCCTCTATTGGACCCTCACCGGCCTGAGCATCTTGACTTCACTGGGGCTTCGTGCCCGGCTGCAAGCGGGTTCGCTGTCCTGGCCGATTCTGCCGCCTCACCTCGACGACGGTCATCAGCCGACGCACTTCAGTTACGAATGGTCTCCCTGGCGACCCGAAAGCCAGGCCGCGTTGAAACTGGGGCTTTTGCCGGAGATCCACCTGTGGATTGGCCTGCCGGATCGAAACGAACTCGTGGACTTCTCCACCCAATGGCTGCCCCAACAAGCGGCCAAAGCGGGTTTGGTGTGGCGGACCGATCCGCCACCCGACTTCCTTTGGTGCGGCCCTTCAGGCTTGCCCGATGGCGTGCATTACAAGCCGAACCTGGAGGCGATCCGGTTCACCTTCGAGTTTATGCGGGCTCACCGAGGAGCGGTTGGTTAGGGGCCTGTTGGAACCAGCGTATAGAAGCGATTGCCGGGAAAACGGTCCAACGTGACGGTAAAGTACTCGCCGACCTTGACGGCGGTGTTTGTCACCATGTCCCATGAAGTCGGCTCGGAAAGGTCGGAGGTCACTTTGAGCACGTGATTCGTCAGAGCACTCGGCCAGCTCAGGGTGACCTTCGCGCCGACGTTCACTTCCAGTCCGTTGCTCGGAATCCCCGGTCCCGTCACCGTAAACTCGTCGAACAACGTCTGCATGGTGTCCTGAACGGCAACGCCTACGGCGCCAGCCAAGGACCGATCATCCGTGACGGTTCCGATCAACTCACCATCCACGAAGAACTTCATGGTCGAACCCTCAAGCTCAGCCCGCACCCTGTACCACCTCGCCAATTCCAGCGGGGCGTCCTGGGAGAGCAACATCTCGTGGTCGGAAAGGCGGTACACCTCGATGGTCTTGGTGGCTACGTGGAGCGCAAAAACGTAGCCCTCCTTGCCGTTGTCGCGAAGAATCAGGGCGCCCTTCGTGCAAATCGCCAGATTGGCCGCCACGACCTCAATGCGGCACTGCACGGTGTAGTCGCCCCAGTTTGTCCCCACTTCCACTTGATGCAAGGGCACGGGAGGGACCGGCTCCGCGCTGATGCCGTCGAGTGTGCCGTCGAGGATGGAGAAGAAGTTCCGGTCTCCCTGCCATTCCGAGCCCAAGGCGCTCCCCGTAAAATCGTCGGACCACGTGCCGGCAACACTCGACGAGGCCGCTGCCCACAGCCCCGAAGCGATCAGCGAAATCACCAATTGGACCGACGATTTCATCGCGCTGAGGACCGTACGACCGAGAACCTGGAGAGTCAACGAACCCGCCCACCATGAACCAGAAGATCATCACCGTCTGGACCTTCCAGTCGGATTCAAACCCCGAGGTCGAGTACCAGACGCTGCAATACGCCGACGGATCGACCTCGTGCGCCTGCAAAGGCTGGACCCGCCGCGTGGCCCCCGATGGCAGCCGCTCCTGCAAACACACCCGCTGGGTGGATTTGGGAACGGCTGATCACCACTGCACCGCCACCCACCACTACCCAAGTCCCGAACGTTCCGAAAACCACGAAAGCAACCACAACCACCACCACAGTCAGCAACCTCAACCCCTGAACCCTCATGCCAAACACCAAGTCAAAACCCTGCCCCAACTCGGCCGCCGGAAATTTGCCCTCTGAGGCTGCGCTCTCTGACGCTGCGCTCTCCGATATGTCGGCCCGAATCATCCGGTACTTGCAAGCCGGATACGCCGGCCTCTACCTCGTGTCCTCCGAAGAACAACGGGTCGAGGCTGAAATCAAGGCCATCGCCGGCTACCTATCCTACCACCTGCGCTTCTGGAGCGTCGTGGACGGATTGGTAGATGGCGCAAACGGTCACCAGACCCAGGCCAACGATCCCTTGGAAGCCCTCCAAACCATCGAGGAACTGCCGGACAAGACGCTGATCCTGCTCCGGGATTTTCATCTGTTCCTGCAGGACCCCAATCCGATCCTGCTCCGCAAGTTCAAGGACGTGCTCCTGGCGGCCAAGACCAGGCAGAAGCCGATGGTCATTCTTGGCTGCCGGTTGATCCTGCCCCCGGAACTGGAACGGGAATTCACCATCGTCGAGTTTGCCCTGCCGGGCGCCGCCGAACTGCGCGTCGTGCTGGGCGGGATCATGGACTCGGCCGACATCAAATCCATCGAGCACACCGTCCGGGAAAAGGCGATCGACGCCGCCAGGGGCTTGACCACCATCGAAGCCGAGAACGCCTTCGCTTTGTCCGTGGTCGAGTCCCAGGGCATCGATCCAGTCGTCGTCGCCCGTGAGAAGGCCCAGACGGTGAAGAAGAACGGCCTGCTGGAGTTGATCGAGTCCAAGGAGGACCTGGACTCCATCGGCGGCCTGGACGTGCTGAAGACCTGGCTGCTCAAACGTCGCAACGCCTTCGGCGACCGGGCACGAGCATACCGCCTGCCGGTGCCCAAGGGCCTGCTCATCCTGGGCATCGCCGGCACCGGCAAGTCGCTCACGTCCAAGGCGACGGCCAAGGTGTTCGGGGTGCCCCTGCTGAAGCTGGACGCCGGCCGCATCTTCGCCGGCCTGGTGGGTCAAAGTGAAGCCAACCTTCGTTCCGTGATTCAGACCGCCGAAGCCATCGCTCCCTGCTGCCTCTGGATCGACGAGTTGGAGAAGGGCTTCAGCGGCAGCAAGTCGTCCGGTGCAACCGACGGGGGCACTTCCTCCCGTGTCTTCGGCTCGTTCCTGAGCTGGATGCAGGAGAAGACCGCCCCCGTATTCGTCGTCGCCACCGCCAACGACGTGACCCAACTGCCCCCGGAAATGCTGCGGAAGGGCCGGTGGGACGAGTTGTTCTTCGTGGACCTGCCCAACGAAATCGAGCGGCAGGCCATCTGGCGAATCGTCATCGCCCGGTATCAACGCGAGCCCAACGAGTTCGACTTGATGGCGCTGGCCAAAGCGACCGAGGGACTGACCGGCAGTGAAATCGAACAAGCCTTCGTCGAATCGCTGTACATGGCGTTTGACGAGGAGAATGCAGCAACAGACCCAAGGGAACCCACCGACATGACCATTGCCACGGTGCTCACCGATCTGGTGCCACTGTCCAAGTTGATGGCCGAGCAGATCGCTGGCTTGAGGAATTGGGCCAGTGGCAGGGCCAGGTATGCCACGACCATCCATGAAGATCGGCGGATCAGAAAGCTTGGCTGAATTGTTGGGTCGATTGCCCGGATTGAGTGCTTCATCGGACTGGTCGATCCGATCGTAGGCTGACTGCGTTGCGGCCTGAATGCGGACTTGGCTTGTGGCGGTGTTGGCTTAGCGAATCGACCATCGAGCTGGACTTGGTTTGGGGAATTGACCATCAGCCTTGGAATGTGACCAGGAAGCTGGAGAAGGGGATGGATCTGGAGCCCTGGGGCTGGAGATCGATCCTTTTCTTTAGCTGGCACCCGTGTTGCGTTTGCTCATCCTGCACTCTTCGCCCCCATTTTCTTCCGAAGCAGCTTAACCGGGGTCCGTTTGCGTGATCCGTGCCGGAGCTTCACATTGCGGTCCACGGCGTACTCCCCCCGGAAAACAAAGACAAGGCCCTACGTAGGAGCGATGCCTCGAAATCCACGACGCCACCGCGAAGAAGGAAGCATCGATTGCTTGCTAAGCAGGAAGAACACGGATCAAGAAGATGGTGCCCTTTAGAACGGCCAGCTTTGCACTTCTCAAAAGAGCGCTGGTAGCCTATTATGAGCGGAGTCGCTAACGAAGCTGTTCACTGCGGAGACGCTCCCGATTTCGCGATGAACTCACGTCGAACCTGCTATCTTCCACATTCGGCCAAACCCCGAATCGAGGCCCCTTCGATTGCCACGTCTTCTTCCAGTCCCAATCCGCGCACGCCCTCGACCTCGTTATGGAGCACAAAGATGATCAAGCTCCTGTGTGCTAAATAACACCTGTTGCTGACCCGAGTGGCGCTTTGCCATCTTATTCCGCTTTCCACTCAACATGGCATAAGCCGTATTCGCCTTCTCCAACGTCGCTCGCATCGTACTGTCGCGACGGTTGCAAATGACATTATTAACTACTCTCAACACCTCTCGTATACTCTCTTCAATCTGGGACAGCGAATCTTGTACTCCCAGTACTTCCAAACGCTTACGCGCTTCTATCACATCCCACGCTAAGTCCTGCCGGATACGAGTTTCGAGAAGTCTAATACTCTCCTCGTCTGGCGCCACGTCCCGGAGGGCACCCTCGCCGAGAAGATTGCGCTGCTGCACATCCACCTGCTTGATTGCTTCCATTTCCTGTGCTTCGTCAAGCAAGAAGTATCCAAGCATCTCCATCACTCCAAGGTTCTGCTTCTTCACACCACAGACGATCGGCTGAGTCGCAACTCTCGACCGAAGTCTTGGTATAAAGTAGGCCGTTAGCACCTCATCTGCATAACTTACGGCAATGTTCTGCGTATTATCGTCAATTGCAATGTCATTTCCGATTAGGACACGACTGTTTGGTGCGCTCAAGGATTTCCACGCTTGCGCAATGGAGTCCGCAAGCGTGCACAAGTCTTCCACCTTGGAAGCACGCGTCATATTGATCCGGTAAATAGGGCTTTCCCAAAAGAGTCGTTCGACAGTCAAACCTGCTTGACTGTACGACAACAACTGCTCCCTATAAGGACTCGCTGCGAATAGCGGCAGCCGCTCAATACGGCAGAACTGGTAGTGCTGGTGGTAAATACTGTTGCCTGCCCAATGATTACAGACACCAATAATGGGTTCAAATGGCAGATGCTCCAACTTGCAGTATGCCTGGATGTCCGAGTTTATAGCCTTCGTCAGTCTCACTAGATCGCCAAAACTATATTCCTGGAGATCCATGTTGTTAACAACCTCGCTCACCGACGGATTGTCCCACGCGAGAAAGTGGCACACTCTCTCCGGGTCCCCAAAGGGTGCGAACGTGAACCCGAACTCATAAGAGCGAGTCATTTCAAACTTGTACCGTACCTTCCAGTCCTCCACGAATGAAGTACTGATGATATCTTCCTTCGGGTTGAGTTCGCGCACGCCGCAGTAATTGCACGGTGCTTTGTACTTGAGTGCCTTGTCGAGTATCTTTCGGATGTTGGGCTGATCATATTCGCTCGGCAGCCAGACGGCTGAGGGAACGAACTGCTTCGAGGTTCTGACGTACACTCGCTGAGCGAAGGCCTCAACCCCTCTCCGAATGCGTTGCGCCGCTTCCTGGTCCTTGAACTGCACTTGCCAACTGTTCAATTGTACTTGCTGCAGCAGTTGTTGGCTCTCTAGGACGGTAAGCAGGTCGGCAATGACTTCCTGTGGCTTGATGTTCGGACAGACGGCGCGAACATCGGTAAGGTTGAAAGTAAAGGTGCCGACGAGCGCGTCTTCATGATACACAAGGCGATTGGGATCGGGCATGTCGTTCATGATGCCGAGTCGCACAAGCTCGTTCGGGTTGGTGCGGATCTTCCGCACTGGTACATGAGCAAAGACGTACTTCTCTGAAGGGTCGGGCGGTAGGTTCGGAAAGGTCACAGTGTGGCCATATTGTTGTGAAGAAGGGATGTGTTCACTGTCAAGTGCGCGCTGGTGCAGAATGAGCAGAGCCGCGCCCAACCCTTGCTTTCTGACGACGTCCAGAAGCTCTCGCTTCGCAATGTGCACGGCGGGCTCTTCGATAATGTTCCGAAATGTGTTGCGGATGTGGGTAGAGAGCATGGGTTTATACTCATCTGATATGGGCGTGTGTCAAGCAAGATGTCTTGCAGTGTCGCGGACATTTCAAAATTGCATTTCTGCGGAACATCAAGATTGCGTTTCTTCCCGCACTTCAGGAGCGAGGCTGCTGGAGGGAAGGGCCGTAACGGAGCAGCACGCTGGGTTTGGCATTCTTGCTCGGCGGGGCGGCGAGGAGCGAGTAGGGGCAGTCCGGGTGCTGGCAACGGGTGACCCGGGTGGCTGGGGGCAGGGGAGTTTGAGCCGTTGACTCCCCAGGGGAACGGTCCCATCGGGGGCGATCTTGACCGGGGTACGCAGGCTCCAGACATAGGGCCACCAAGGGCAGCGGGGTTTGGGACGCAGAGCCGAACGCTGCTGCTGCCGGGCGCGGGACCAGCCTGGGTGGGGTGCAGGCCAACGGGCCAGACTGAACCCAAGCGCGCAGTGGGCCGCAAGGGGGTCGCAAGCGATTCGCAACTTTGAAGTTCCGTTGCTGTGCAGTTTTGATGTTCCGCTGTGAAATGTTGATCGCCCCCGACAGCAAGATGTCTTGCAGCCGTCTTGTTTTCATGTTTGTGGAGGAACAGACTATTGGCGTGTGGGACGTGGTGGGCTCTTCCGTTGGTTTACAGGGCCAGTAGGGCCTGCAGACCCCGGCCGAGCGCTCCATTTCTGGCCGCATCGGTTCAAGGCCAACAAGCGCCTGAAGGCAAAGCTGGGCGCCCAGTAGAAACGAGCCTTGGCTCAGCGCAAATCCCATTCGACCAAGCCCGGAGACGTGTTCCAAGGCGTACGAGCAGGACCGTGCTCGGCCGGAGAGTTGGCCCCCAGTCTTCGACGAGGCTGCTGGCGACAAACCGTCAGGCCAACGCAGGGCGAAAGCTTGGTCGGTGAAGCTGGGACAAGTCTTTTCCATTGACCGCCCTTACCTTCGGCCCATCATGACCCATCAATCCGCTTATGGCTCAAAAGGATCGGTCGGGTGCGACCAGCAGCGGCAGCGTTCTCGGCTTCGAGGCGAAGCTTTGGCTCGCCGCCGACAAGTTGCGCAACAACATGGACGCGGCTGAGTACAAGCACGTCGTCCTCGGCCTCATTTTCCTCAAATACATCTCCGACACCTTCGAGGAACACCGCGTCAAACTCGCCGCCGGCAAAGGCGACTACAAGGGCGCAAATCCCGAGGACCAGGACGAATACCGGGCCGAGAATGTCTTCTGGGTGCCCAGGGAAGCCCGCTGGTCCCACCTCCAGGCCAACGCCAAGCAGCCCACCATCGGCAAGATCGTGGACGACGCCATGGTCGCCATCGAGCGCGACAACCCGCGACTCAAGGGCGTCCTCCCCAAGGACTACGCCCGCCCCGGCCTCGACAAGCACCGCCTCGGCGAACTCATTGACCTCATCGCCACCATCAGCCTCACCGCCGCCAGCGAAGGGGAGAAGACCCACCGCTCCGTCGATCTGCTCGGCCGCGTGTATGAGTACTTCCTCACCCGCTTCGCCAGCGCCGAGGGCAAGAACGGCGGCCAGTTCTACACCCCGTCCTGCGTCGTGCGGCTCCTCGTCGAGATGCTCGCCCCGCACGCCAACTCCCGCATCTACGACCCCTGCTGCGGCTCCGGCGGCATGTTCGTCCAGTCCGAGAAATTCATCGAGGCCCACGGCGGCAAACCGGACCAGGTCGCCATCTACGGCCAGGAGAGCAACGCCACCACGCGACGGCTGGCCGTGATGAATCTCGCCATTCGCGGCATCAACGCCGATTTCGGCCCCGAGCACGCCGACACCTTCCGCCGCGACCTCCATCCCGACCTGCGCGCCGACTACGTCCTCGCCAACCCGCCCTTCAACGACTCCGACTGGTTCCGCAAGGACGACGACGTGCGCTGGCAGTTCGGCGTCCCGCCCAAGGGCAACGCCAACTTCGCCTGGGTGCAGCACTTCATCCACCACCTCGCGCCTGGGGAGCCGGAACTTCCGGCGGCATGGCCGGCTTCGTCCTCGCCAATGGCAGCATGTCCTCGAACCAATCCGGCGAAGGCGACATCCGCCGCGCCCTCATCGAGGCCGACCTCGTGGACTGCATGGTCGCGCTGCCCGGCCAGCTCTTCTACAGCACGCAGATTCCCGTCTGCCTCTGGTTCCTCGCGAAAAGCAAAAGCGCCGACGCCAAACGCGGCTTCCGCGACCGCCGCCAGCAAACCCTCTTCATCGACGCCCGCAAACTCGGCACCCTCATCGACCGCGTCCACCGCGAATTGACCGACGCCGACCTCCAGAAGATCACCACCACCTATCACCACTGGCGGGGAGCAAAAGGCGCGGGCCAATACGAGGACATCGCCGGCTTCTGCAAATCCGCCACCACCGCCGAAATCGCCGCGCACGGCCACGTCCTCACGCCCGGCCGCTACGTCGGCGCCGAGGAAGTCGAAGACGACGGCGAACCGTTCGAGAAGAAGATCCCGCGCCTGATCGCCGAACTGGAGGCGCAGTTTGCCGAATCCGCGAAACTGGAGAAGGTCATCAAAGCGAACCTGAAGGGGCTTGGATTCAAATTGGGGGCGATCTCATGACACGATTCCTCAGCAACGACTCGCTGTGGTCTGAATTGACGGACCGCGTGAAAGGATCGCGAAAGGTGAAAGCGGCGGTGGCTTTTCTGGGTAAGGGCGGTGCCGACCTACTACCTCTGAAGAAAGGTGACACGCTTGTGGTGAACCTCGGCATTCAGACGGTCAAACAGGGGGCTACATCTCCCAAGGACATCCAACGATTGCTTAAACGCGGAGTCCGCGTGTTCACCCGCACGACCCTCCACGCAAAGTTCTTCATCTGCGACGGAACGATGCTGGTGGGATCAGCCAATGTGTCTAGCAACTCGCAGCAGCTTCTCGATGAAGCTGCGTCGTTGACGACTGACAAGGTGGCGATTCGCCATGCATCTGATTTCTTCGACAAACTATGCACCGAGCCGGTTCGACCCGACTACCTCAAGCTCTGCCTCCAGGCATATCGCCCTCCTGTGTTCTCCCCTGCGGGCAAGGCGGACACATCTCGCCGACAAGGCCGAGTGGTCGAGGCCAAGCTGTGGTTTATCGGGGGTTTACGTTACTATGATATTCCCGCCGCCGAGGAGCAGCGTGCCGAGGGTATTCAAGAACAGGCGACCAAGCGGCTTCAACAGTCAAAAGGCACGCACGCGGACTACGTCCACAATGCAATCAAGCCCCGCTATTTTGACGATATTCGGATCGGGGATTGGATCGTCACGTGTGTCGCGGACTGCGACGGCCTACGCGATGTCCATTCGCCACAACAAGTGATCGGTCACGGGAGCTATTCGAGGGGCCAAGGAAAGAGAAGATACCTTCTCCTGAGCGAAGCGCCTGACCGAGGAGAAAGTATGCCGTTGTCCCAGTTTCGTCGGCGCATAAGGAGCGTGGTTCCCAAGTTGGACACGCCACGACCGCGCACGATGGCAATAACCAATATCGAAGCTGCCGACAAGATTCTGGGGCTTTGGACAGCAAGTGGGCGTATTGCAGCGCAGCGAAAGAGCAAGACAAAGCAAAGGAAGCAGTCATGATCCATGCCTCCACCAAGCGAAGCGAACAACTCACCGAGTCCGCGAAACTGGAACAGGCCATCAAAGCCAACCTGAGGGGAGTGGGCTATGGCGGGTGAATGGCGCGACGTTGCACTCGAAGATGTCGCTGACGAACTGACCGTCGGCTACGTCGGCCCAATGGCGTCGGAATACGTGGACGATGGCGTCCCGTTCCTGCGCTCGCTGAACGTCGAACCGCTGCGAATCAACAAGAACGACCTGAAGTTCATCACGCCGGAATTTCACCAGCAGATTCAGAAATCGCGACTCACACCGGGCGATGTCGTCATTGTCCGAACCGGAAAGCCCGGAGCTTGTTCTGTTGTGCCCGATTGGCTCGCCGACGCGAACTGCTCCGACCTCGTAATCGTCCGTTGCGGAAAGCAGCTCAACAACCGCTTTCTCGCCTACTATGTCAACACGGTCGCATCGGGCCACGTCGCTGCTCATCTCGTGGGCGCTGTGCAGCAGCATTTCAATGTCGGTTCCGCGCGCACATTGCGACTCAGCCTCCCGCCCCTCGGCGAGCAAAACACCATCGCGGCGGTGCTGGGGGCGCTGGACGACAAGATCGAGTTGAACCGGCGGATGAACGCGACGCTGGAGGCAATGGCGCGGGCGCTGTTCCAGAGCTGGTTCGTGGATTTCGACCCTGTCCGCGCCAAACTCGACGGCCGCCCCCTCGCCCCCCTCGACCCAGGCACGGCCGCCCTCTTCCCTGAGCACTTGGAACATTCGCCGCTCGGCAAGAAGCCCGTCGGCTGGGAAGTCACCGCGCTGGGAAGCGTGCTGGCTGTGTTGGAAACCGGCGGGCGGCCCAAGGGTGGAGTCGGCGGAATCATGAGTGGTATTCCAAGTATCGGAGCGGAGAGCATCGTCAGCGTTGGCGTCTTTGACTTCGGCAAAACGAAGTTTGTGCCCGTGGAGTTTTACGAGGGAATGAGGAAAGGTCACATCGAGAGCCACGACGTGCTGCTTTACAAAGACGGCGGACGCCCCGGCGAATACGAGCCACACGTGAGCATGTTTGGCGACGGATTCCCGTTCGACAAATGCGGCATCAACGAGCACGTCTATCGGCTGCGGACCAACGAACGTCTCAGCCAAGAATATCTCTACTTCTGGATGACCTCCGAGTTTGCCCTCGCCGAAATGCGAATCAAGGGAACGGGTGTCGCCATCCCCGGCTTGAACTCTACCGCAGTCCGTTCGCTTGGCGTGCTGGTGCCGCCTCGGCCGATTGTCGATGCATTCACCCGACACGCCGCGCCGCTCATCACCAGCCTTCTCGCCAACGCCCACGAATCCCGCACCCTCGCCACCCTGCGCGACACGCTGCTGCCAAAGCTGCTGAGCGGGGAGTTGAGCGCTATAACAGATGTCTCCAAATGAGCGCCTCATACCCAACAAAACTTCTCTTGGCATTCCGCAGTGGTGACCGCTGCGCATTTCCCGGTTGCTCACGCCAGCTCACTGTTGATGCGCCCGCCGGCGGAGATCCTGTAGTCCTTGGTGAGGCCGCCCACATTGCCGGCGAGCAAGCAAACGCCGCCCGCTTCGATGCGGCGATGACCGACGAACAAAGAAACCATTACTGCAATTTGATCTATTTGTGCGGCGACCATCATACGCAAATCGACAAACAACATGCCCATTTCCCCGTCGATGCGCTGCATCGGCTCAAGGGAGAGCATGAGGCAAAGGTTCGAGAGGGAATGAACGCTGCCTTCGCACAGATTGGATTTCCTGAGCTACAGCTCGCAACGGCATGGGTGAATAGATATCTGCCAGATGCTGATTCGGCAGACCTGTCTCTCCTCGCTCCCGAGGAAAAGATTCGCCGTAATGACCTTACTAACGGAAGCCGGGTTACCATCACGATGGGACTCAGCGTGGCGCGGTTAGTCGGAGACTTCGTCCAGAACGAAGCGTTGATCGATCCAGACTACCCGGAACGATTGAAAGCAGGGTTCCTTGAGGAATATTTTCGCCTCCGGCGAGAAGGGCACCGTGCAGACGAGCTTTTCGACCTGATGTGTGAGTTCTCTCAGCGTGGGCTGAAAGCGCAATCGCAGCGGTCTGCCGGGTTGGCGGTGCTCGTTTATCTCTTCGAAAAATGTGACGTGTTCGAGAAATGATTCTACCCACCAAACATATTCCTCTCGATCGGTCGCTACTCGGAGCTGGGGCGGTGCTTCTCTTACTTTTGGAAGCCCCCCTCACGCCGACGGCCATCTGGGACCGGGCAAAACACGCCCCTGAGATTGGAACGTATGGCCGCTTCGTTCTCGCCCTCGATTTTCTCTATGCAGTTGGCGCGATCGACATGCTCGATGGCCTCGTCGTTAAACGTGAGATCCCATGATCAAGAAGCTTTCAGCAAATCACCCGTCGTTTAAGACCATCGAGTTCAGCGCAGGGTTCAACGTCGTCTGGGCAGACCGGACGCAGGAGTCCACAAAGCGCGATTCCCGCAATGGCCTCGGGAAATCGACGCTGATCGAGATCATTCACTTCTGCCTAGGCGCGAAATCCTCAAAAGGGAAAGGCCTGCTCGTCGAGGCGTTGAAGGGATGGGAATTTACTCTCGACCTCGAAGTCGATGGGAAAGCGTTTTCGGTCACGCGGTGTGTCGATGACCCGAACAATTTCTACGTCGAGGGCGAGACGAGCGACTGGCCGGTGAAGCCAAAAAAGAAGAAGAGCGAATACGCCTTTGGTCTGCGAGATTGGAGCGCTCTTTTGGGCAACCTGTTTTACAACCTACCGCTCGAAACAGAGGAAAAATATCAACCAACATTCCGCAGCCTCATCTCCTACAGCATTCGCCGTGGCAAAGACGCATTTACGACACCGTTCGAGCACCACAGGAAACAAGTCGAGTGGGATAAGCAGGTCCACAACGCCTTTCTGCTTGGGCTGGCGTGGGCGGATGCTTCGGAGCTTCAGTTGCTCAAGGACCGCAAGAAGGGACTAGAAAGCCTGAAGAAGGCAGCGAAAACTGGCGTGGTAAAAGGGTTCGTCGGTTCCCTTGGAGATTTGGAGGCCAGACGAGTAAGACTCCAGAAGAAGGCCGACGCCGAAGCCGCGGACTTGGCTTCCTTTTAGGTTCACCTTCAATACACCGAAATCCGAACGCAGGCGAATCAGTTGACGGGCGAGATCCATGAGGCTTCCAACAAGAACGCCGTGGATCAGCGAATGTTGTCCCTCTACGAGAAAGCACTCACTGAGGAAAACGTTCCGGTGCCGAACGCCATCGAGAAGCTATACGCTGACGCCGGTATTTCACTGCCGGGCGTGACATTGCGCCGGATGGAAGAAGTTCAGGCGTTTCACCACGGCATCATCGAGAACCGCCGTGGGTTTCTCGCCGCAGAAGTGTCGCGGCTGAAACGGGACGTGCTGGCCCGAGAGCAGATTATTAAGGACAAGAGCAACGAGCGAGCGACGGTGATGGCCGTTTTGCAGACGCATGGCGCACTCGAGGAATACACGCTGATTCAAAAGCGGCACTTAGAGACGGTCAACGAACTCAACTCGGTCACTTCATCGATCGACAACTTGAAAGCCTGTGAGACGGGCTTGAGCCAACTGAAGATTGATCAGGAAGTCCTACGGCAAAAGGCACGGCGGGACTACGACGAACGCCGTGAGATTTGGGAGAAAGCCATCGAGCTATTCAATGCCTTCACCGAACGCCTTTACAACGTGCCTGGGCGTTTGGTTATCGATGTTGCAGCGACAGGATTTAAGTGTGATGTGGAAATCGAGAGGTCGGGCAGCAGTGGCGTCGGAAACATGAAGGTGTTCTGCTACGACATGACCATCGCGTCTCTGTGGGCGGAGAAATCTCTATCACCAAAACGTGTAGTTCATGACAGCGCTATCTTCGACGGCGTTGATGAACGGCAGCGCGCTTTGGCGCTAGAGGTTGCGGCGAAAGAGGCGGAGGCGCGTCAGTTTCAATACATCTGCACCCTCAATTCCGACGAGGTTCCTTGGTCCGAATTTACGGAAGGCTTCAATCTTCGCGGGTTCGTCAAGGCGACGCTGACAGATGCAAATGTGAACGGCTCACTTTTGGGTCTCCGTTTCTGACACCATGAGCACCAGCACCCCAATCAACGAAAGCGGTCTTGAGGTCTATTTTAAGGGCCTGGATGAACTCGTAGTTGAATGCCGAAACTCGAACACTGCTGCTCATGCAAAGATAGAGGTGCTTCTCCAGGAGAATCCAACCCTTGTTTGGCGGATGGTGACTGCGCGCAAAGGTTTCATGACCGATTCCGACAAGGAAAGGGCATCACCCTTTTTGCCCATAGGCTTTTTTAGAGATTTAGAAGTCGAGGATCGGCTAGTTTTGTATGCGATCACATTTGAGGCTGAAGAGCGAATTCACACAGACCAGATGAAGAGAAGGCTTGAGCCTTACAGCAAAGAGCAGCCTCTTTTCCAAGCCCTGCCTGATCTTTGGGCGCAAGTGCGCATGTCCGGCGAGCGCGACGCGGAGCTTATCAACGTTGCCAAACTTGAGTTCGTTGATGGCACTGAGTTCGCACGATTTCAAGGCCAATACGTGGAGTTGGATCGAGGGCTAAATCCCGGACTGTTGAGGTGGATGAGACGCCAATTTAGAACTTCACCGCTTTACGTTCGACTCAATCCCCATCGAGCTTTCGATGAGTTGCCAAGGTCACTACTCCAAGAAGCCATCATCAGACCCATTGACCCCAACTGGTGGACAACTCTGAAAGTCTACCCAGGAAACAAAGATGGCTTGGCTCATGAGCTGTTGCCGCCGGAGTCGCCGAAAGAAGACTTGGAATCATGGTGGGAATATCATGCGAAAGGAATCCGCCGTTTAGAAATGTCAGTCGGCAGGAGAAACAGCGGCAATCTTTCGGTGATGATCGAAGAGTTGACCCGCCCGGTGGGAAATTATGAGCAGGTGCTTGGCTTATGTGTGCACATGGATACCGATTCAGCCGTCGGAACTGCCGCCCTTGATGCCCGCCTCAACCATCTTGATTTGGCGCTCAATTGGTATCCGGGCGCCGATGGCGTAACACGGCTAAACCAGCGCCTTGATCATGGCATGGTTCAGACAGCTACTCGCTCTCATCTGCTGCGGATTGAGGTCATCCCATTTACTGCGCTGTTCGAGATCACCTCGGCATTCTTTACGTCAAGAGTTCTAGTGAGAGAATGGCTCTCCGCTCAGTCATTCACGACTCCCCCTGTAACACCATAGAGTTTCATGAGCCTCAACGAATCCATCGTCGAAGACGCCGCCCTCGACATGGTTCGGGGAGCTGGGCTATGCGGTCGGGCACGGGCCGCATCTCGCGCCCGGTGAACCGGCGGCGGAGCGGGATTCGTTTGGCGAGGTGGTGCTGGTGGGGCGCTTGCGCGAGGCCATCCGGCGGCTGAACCCGTCCATTCCCGAGGAGGCGCGGGAGGAGGCATTGCGCAAGGTGCTGCGGGTGGGGACGCCTTCGCTCACGCAGACGAACCGCGCCTTTCACGCGGATGCTGCGCGACGGCGTGCCGGTGGAGTATCCGCGGCCCGATGGCAGCATCGCGGGCGATCATGTGCGGCTGGTGGATTTCGGCGACGTACGCGCGAACGATTGGTTGGTCGTGAACCAATTCACGGTGATCGAGGGCCAGCACAACCGGCGGCCGGACATCGTGGTCTTCGTCAACGGCCTGCCGCTGGGCCTGATCGAGCTGAAGAACGCGGCGGACGAGGACGCGACGATCTGGAGCGCCTACGCGCAGCTTCAAACCTACAAGGTGGAGATTCCCATCGCTGCTGCATTACAACGAGGCGCTGGTGGTGTGCGATGGCTTGCAGGCGCGCATCGGCTCGCTCACGGCGAACCAGGAGTGGTTCAAGGTCTGGCGCACGATCGACGGGAGAGCGAGTTGCTCCCGCCGACTCGCTGGAGCTGGAAGTGCTGGTTCGCGGCGTGTTCGAGCGGCAGCGGTTCCTCGACCTGCTGCAGCATTTCATCGTCTTCGAGGAAGACCCGGACAGCGGGCGCGCTGCACAAGATCATCGCGGGCTACCATCAGTTCCACGCGGTGAACGCGGCGGTGGAGGAAACGGTGCGCGCCAGCGGCATGACGGAGAGCGGCGTGTTGCGCGAGGACGCGGGCACTTACTGGGCCGGCCGGATGCACGGCGGCAAGCCGGGCGACCGTCGCGCGGGCGTGGTCTGGCACACGCAGGGCAGCGGCAAGAGTTTCTCGATGCTCTTCTACGCCGCCCGCATCATCCGCGAGCCCGGCGATGCAGAACCCGACGCTGGTGGTGCTGACCGACCGCAACGATCTCGACGACCAGCTTTTCGGCCAGTTCCAGCGCTGCCACGGACATCCTCGGCCAGACGCCCGTGCAGGCTGCGAACCGGGACAAGTTGCGCGAGCTGCTGGCCGTGGCGAGCGGCGGCGTGGTCTTCACCACGATCCAGAAGTTCCTCCCCGAGAAGGGCGAGAAGATGCCGGAGCTCTCGCCGCGCCGGAACATCGTCGTCATCGCCGACGAAGCGCACCGCAGCCAATACGACCTCATCGACGGTCTCGCCCGCCACATGCGCGATGCGTTGCCGAATGCGTCGTTCATCGGCTTCACCGGCACGCCCATCGAGAAGACGGACGCCAACACGCGGGCGGTCTTCGGCGATTACATTTCCATCTACGACATCCAGCGCGCCGTCGCCGACAAGGCCACCGTGCCGATCTACTACGAGAGCCGCATTTCCAAGCTGGCCCTGAACGCCGCCGAGTTGCCGAAGCTCGACGAGGAGTTCGAGGAAATCACCGAAGGCGAGGAGCTGACGAAGAAGGAGAAGCTCAAGACCAAGTGGGCCGCGCTGGAGGCGCTGGTGGGCGATCCGAAACGCATCGCGCTCGTCGCCGCCGACCTCGTGGCGCACTTCGAGAAGCGCGTGGAGGCGATGGACGGCAAGGCGATGATCGTCTGCATGAGCCGCCGCATCTGCGTGGACCTATACAACGCGATCATCGCTCTGCGCCCCGACTGGGCCAGCGCCAAGGACGACGACGCCGAAGCCGAGAAGGGCAAAGCTTGCGTGGTCAAGGTGGTGATGACCGGCAGCGCGGACGACGGCCCCGACTGGCAGCCGCACATCCGCAACAAGGACAAGCGCCGCAAGCTGGCGAATCGGTTCAAGGACAGCCGCGACCCGTTCCGCATCGTGATCGTGCGCGACATGTGGCTGACCGGCTTCGACGCGCCCTGCCTGCACACGATGTATGCCGACAAGCCGATGCAGGGCCACGGCCTCATGCAGGCCATCGCCCGCGTGAACCGCGTCTTTCGCGACAAGCCCGGCGGTCTGGTGGTGGATTACCTCGGCCTCGCCGATCAACTCAAGCACGCCCTGGCCAACTACACCGAAAGCGGCGGCAGGGGCGACCCGACCTACGACACGCGGCAGGCCATCGCCGTGATGCTGGAGAAGCACGGCATCGCGTGCGACATGCTGCACGGTTTCAACTGGCAAAAGTGGACGACCGGCAAACCCGCCGAACGCCTCGCCCTCATCCCGGCCGGACAGGAGCACATCCTCGAACAGGAAGACGGCAAGAAGCGCTTGGTGCAGGTGGTGACCGAACTCTCCCGCGCCTTCGCCCTCTGCGCCGCCAGCGATGAAGCGACCGAGATCCGCGATGACGTGGCCTTCTTCCAGGCCCTGCAAGCCGCGATGGGCAAAGGCCGCGGGAACCGGAAAATCTCCCGAAGCAGCTCGACGCCGCCGTCCGGCAGCTGGTCTCCAAGGCGATCACGACCGAGGGCGAAGTCATCGATGTCTTCACCGCGGCCGGACTGGCCCGTCCGGACATCAGCATTCTGTGCGACCAGTTCCTGGCCGAAGTGCGCGGCCTGAAATACAAGAACGTCGCCGCTGAGCTGCTGGAGAAACTGCTCAAGGACGAACTCAAGGTCCGCTCCAGGCGCAACCTCGTGCAGAGCCAGCTTTTCAGCGAGAAGCTCAAGAAGACCCTCAACGCCTACCACAACCGCGCCATCGCGACGCAGGAGGTGATCGAGGAACTGATCCGCCTGGCAAAGGAAATGGACGCCGCCACCAAACGCGGCGAGGACCTCGGCCTGACCGATGACGAGGTGGCTTTCTACGACGCCCTTGCGGCCAACGAATCCGCGGTGCAAGGCGATGGGCGATGACAAGCTGAAGGTCATCGCCGCCGAACTGATCACCCAGGTCCGCAAGAGCGTGACCATTGACTGGACGCTTCGCGAAAGTGCGCGGGCCAAGATTCGGGTGATGGTCAAGCGCATCCTGAACAAATACGGCTATCCGCCGGACTTGCAGGAGGAAGCCGTAAAGACCGTGCTGGCTCAGGCGGAACTGCTATGTGCGGACTGGGTGGGATAGCACTTCCACAGAAGACGGCACAGCGGCGGTTCATGAATCTCAGAAGCAAGGCGCGACAACATGAAGAACAGACCAAAGAGTCTCCTGGACATCCTGATCATGGCCCCGTGGTGGGTCAGCTTGGTGCTGGGCGCCATTGTGTTCGTGGGGTTGCGCTACGTCTTGCCGGGTGTCGCCGGCGGAAACATGATTGCGCAAGGCTTGGTCAAGGGCTTGCCGCCGCTGGCGCACTGGTTCGCGCTGCCGTTTGTCTTGCTTGCCGGCGGCGCCGCCCTTTTCGGGGCGCGGCGGCGGAGGCTGGTTGACCAACAGACCAGCTTGGAAAGCCTGCGTTCGGTTTCCTGGAAGGATTTCGAGTTCATGGTGGCAGAAGCCTTCCGCCGCCGGGGCTATCTTGTGGAGTACTCCCTGGGCGCAGGCGCTGACGGCGGCGTGGACCTGGTGCTGCGCAAGGACGGCCGAAAGAGCTTCGTCCAGTGCAAGCAATGGCGCACGCAGTCCGTCGGCGCCCCGATCATTCGTGAGCAGTTTGGGATCCTGACGGCCGAAGGTGCGGATGAGGTCTTCGTGATTACCTCCGGCACGTTCACGGCTGAGGCGGTGGCTTTCGCGCGAGGAAAGCCGGTTCGACTCATCGACGGTCCAGAGCTCCTGGCGCTCATCCGATCGGTACAATCGGCAGCTCCGGCGGGCGCCGCGCCGGCAATCCCGTCCACCGCTTCCGCCGTCGCGACGCCGGACTGCCCTAATTGTGGTCGGCCGATGGTCAAGCGGACTTCACGAAAGGGCGGTAACGCGGGTCGGCAGTTCTGGGGTTGCCCATCTTTTCCCCAGTGCCGGGGAACCCGACCGGCCTGATTCACGGCGCAGCAAGGAATGTCGGCACCTAGTCCCGGTCTGGAGGAATGGTTGCCAAGGAACAATGAGCCGATGAAATCGATATCCTCGCCTCAGCTTCGGGGAAAAATGACATACACGACACGACTCTGAGTTGGCGTTGACCCGAAATTCCGGTAAGCACCCAAGGAACCTGGCCACGTTGGAAGGGGTATTTCTGGCTGAAACACCGGCCTTGGAAAAGTCCGCAAATCTGCCTGCGCCGCACGTCATCGCCGAGGAAATCACAGAGGACCTGGAGACGGCATTGGAGAACTTCGCAGCGATCGCAGGCGACATGAAGTAGTGTCTTCGCTCGTGGTATAGTGTGCCCGTTTAGGACGCGTCCAATGTTCGGGATTGTTTCGTCATTGCTGGCACTGGTGCTGTCCCTGAAAAGCGGAGGAGGATGAACCACACGCCGGAAGCATACTGCTTGCCCTCTGCTTCCAAACGTGCGTAGTCTCCGGCGACATGAATTTAGCCTCACTGACCTCCGCTGATTTCAAGCAGATTGCCAGGTTGCTGGAACAGAAGGAATCGCTGCAAGCCCAAGTCGCCAAGATCGACGCCGAACTGGCCAAGATCGATTCGGGTGAACCGGCTGCACCGGCCCAAGGAAGGCTGGGTCGCAAGCTTGGGCGCCCCGCAAAGGCAAAGCCTGCCGAAGCAAAGCCCGCCAAGTTGAAGCGCGCAGCACGAGGTTCAGTGAAAACTGCGATCATCGAAGTGCTCAAAGGGGCCGGGGAATCGGGCATCGCGGTAAAGGACATCGCCGCCAAGCTCGGCACCAAATACAACGGCGTGTTCACCTGGTTCTACAACACGGGCAGCAAGATCAAGGAGATCAAGAAAGTCGGGCCTGCGAAGTACCGCTGGGTGGGTTGAGCGGTTGACGGCGCAGATCGGCCGGTTGACGAATTTCCAGACTCGTCCGCTCAGCTTCAACCGCGGTCAGGGATTTCTTTACCAGGAAGCTGTCGAAGGCCGCATGATGCAGTTTGCAGAGCGCCAGACCATTGGTGTCCCTGCCGTTGGGGGCGACATACAAAGTCCCGGCCAGTGCGGCATCACATGTGAAGCTCGGGAGGCCGGCGATTCAGGACCGTGAGGCCGTTGCTCATGCGGGGGGAGTCAATCATGATTTCCGATTTCCTTCCACAACGGTTGGAGGTCCGGATCGTCAACCGCTCGCAGCTTGAGCTGCCTCTCGTCACCGGTTGCGGCGGCAATCTCCATCGCGTGTTCCAGCCAATTGTGAGCGTCCAGCAACCGTTCCAACTGGCAGGCGTAGCAGGCCAGGAAATACGGGATGGTCGAGTTGGGTTCAAACCGACCCCTCTGCCGGTGCAAGAAGTCGTACGCCTCCTGGATACGTCCCAAGTTCCGCAGCGCTTGTGCACGGTGCAACCAGCCAAAACGCCGCTCCGGGGCGACCTTGGTGAGCGTGGTGGCGATTTCCAGACACGCCTCCCATTTCCGGGCCTGCGCGTGAACCCTCCAGCGCATTTGCAGCACGTCAGGGTGAGCACGAAGCGGCGGCGAGATCTTCACCGTGGCATCCGAATCGCGGACGTTCCACTCGGTGCGTTGGGCGTAATCTTCGCTGGGGGTCTCCTGGAGTTGGTATGGCGGGTCAATCGGACCATCCTCGGCCCTTCGGCCTTTGGGGCACCAGCCGCCATGGGGAATGTCCTGTGCGATGGCGAAATCCAGCGCGGCACGATCAGCGCCCGTTTGACCGCCGGAGATGATGCGAGCGACGGACGCCATTACGCAGCGTCTGGCTGTTGCGGGGTCGTTCCAAACGTCACCTTCTTGGCCATGTTGACCGAGTGCTCATTCCGCAGGTGACCATAGACCTTCATCGCAAGCGCGCCACCGTCCTTGTGGCCCAGCCAACGACTGACGGTGGGAATATCAACCCCCGACTCGATGCACCGGGTAGCGAACAAGTGGCGCAAATCGTGGTGGGTGATGCGGGAACATCCGGCCGCTTCGCACGCGTGGCTGAGTCCTTTCCGACAGGTGTCGCTCTTGAGTACCGGTTGATCGGGATCGAGTTTGGCCGGCCAAATGGCATCGAGCAGCTCCCTCATGGGCTGGATTATCGGCACCCGCCGGACCTCGGAATTCTTGGTGTGGGTGATCGGATCGCCCTTGACGAGAATCTCCTCCTTCAAGATGTCGCCCCATTTGATGTGCCGTGCCTCATCGATCCGGCAACCCGAGTAGGCCAGGAACTGGACCAAGACCGCTCCCTCGGGACTGAGGCTGCCCAACGCATCGAGCATGACCTCGAACTGGGCCTGCGAGGGCAACTTCAACTGCTTCTGTCGGACCTTCGCCTGCTGGATGCCACTGGCCGGGTTGTCGTAGCGGATGCCCTTGTCAATCGCCAGGTTGAGGATGCCACGAAGGGTGGAGATGATGCCATTGAACCGGGTCGCGCTGTAGTGGGAGGCCAACTTCCGAGCCAAATCCTCGCACCTCGATTTGGTAATCTTGGCGGCGCTCAGTGGAAAGAGCGTCTCGTCACACCGTTTGAGCATCGCCACGCACTCGTGGTGATATTCTCGCGTCCGCGGCTTGAGGTTGTAGTCGGTCTCCGACTGCTGCAGAAACTCAGCGGCCAATGCGTCGAGACTCAAGTTCTCACCCTTCTTCGCCGGCAGCGCCCGCTGTTCCTTGATGAAATCGCCCAACCGAAGACGAGCCACAGATAAAACACTCGTATCTAGGCTCTTGCGAATCAACTTGCCTTCCACTCGGACTCTGGCAAAGTACGTCCCGGATGGTCCGTAGCGTACCAAATTTGAGTACTGAGTTTTCTGCCACTGCTGTTTGCGCGACTGGGTGGTTGAGGGCACGTCCTGCATACTCTGAATCTGCAGTTCTCGTGCGCGGCAATATGCTAAAAACCACGCTAGTAGTCAACACGAGTATTCAACACGCGGTTTCGCCCGGCAATTCGGTCGCAAGTCGTTGGTTATAAAGTATAGCCAGTGTAGCTCAGTGGCAGAGCAACGGTTTCGTAAACCGTAGGTCGTCGGTTCGATCCCGACCACTGGCTCCATTTCAGAATTAAGGAGTTACTTCCGAAGTTCCATTAAGAATTGAGGTCCAAACCGGGGATTGGGCCTTTGTTTGCGGGGCTTTTGCGCACCTGGTTGATACTCGTGGTCGCATCGTAGTGAAAGAGTCGGTTCTCGGGGGGCGCCGACCGAGCTTGCCACAGGCGCCGTTCGATGAGGGCGTGACGACCTTCCAGCCAGACGCCGGCGGCATGGAGAGCGTCTTCGGTGAAGGCGCGCTGCCAGCCCAAGAGCGCGGGCGCCGCACCGTTGGCGGCCAAGCGGACCATGGCCAGCAAGGAGGGGCCGGGGCGCAGGACACGGGCCAGAACCTGCCAGTAGCTCAACTCGGCGTCGCGGGTGACCCCGGGGGCTCGCTCAATCCCCAGTCGCTGAGCCAGTTGGTCGACCGTCCAAAGCGCGCCCAGGCCGGGGCCCTGACGGAGCCGCAACGAGCGTTCGGAGGTGTCGGCCAGTCTGGCCAGTGAGTTCGCGGGCTGGGAAGCGGCGTGGCGGACGGCGTCCAAGACAGGGGCTGGCAGGTGGGTCAAGACGGCGAGGGTTTTGGATTTGACCGCGGAGCCGACGCGGCATGACTCGCGCAGGAGGATGGAGGTGTCGGACTTGCCCTGCTTGCCATTGGAGACGACTTCGGCAATGAACATGCCTACATTTAGGACAACGTTGAAGGCGAATGGAACCCGCGCCAGATCGAGGCTAAGTGAAGGTTTCGGGCCAGAAGTTCACTGGAAGTTCCGACTGAAGGTGGATGAAGTCGCTATGAAGGCCTCTGGCACCGTGGATTTCAAGTGCGTTGGGGGGCATCTGCTGGACGCCAAGGGCGAATTCTTCGCCCGACTCCTTCCTTTGGCGACCGTCCAGTTTGACACCTTCCAGTTTGCCACCTCCCGCGCGGTCTATTTGCCGGACTGAATCAGGCTGCACGAAATCAGCCCGGCCGTCGCGCGCTGCTTTCCGAGGCTGCTCCGGGGACAGAGACGCGTGGCGGCGCCGGATTGAATGCACTGCCTGTCCCTGCCTTCGGAACGAATTCAGGCCGTGGTGGAGTAGTTGAGTGGTCTCTGCTCCCCCAAGGCTTCCCCGTTTCCACCGCGCACCGGAACCGAACCGTCAGAGGATTGCTCGGGCACGCTGGAGAAGTCGCGACGAAGAATGCATCGCCGCGAGCGCCTTTGATCGGGTCGCGCCGCGTTAGCGGCAACCATGCCAGGCTTACCACCGATCTGCGGAACTGGACTCTGGCCGGCTCGGGTTGGGCAAGAACCTTGCCGACACTTGGCGACAGAACGCGCGCCGAAGTGCCGTCGAAACGTTCGAGTGCGCCCAACGCGCAGACATGCACGGAAGGGCCGCCAACATTGGCTCACATCGCATTTTGGGCCCTCCTCGCGCAGGCGGTGATGGCTGTTATCGGGTATTCGCCGATCCGCGCCAGCGCTTTCCCGAGCCCGTCGAATCTTCCGGAACCGCGGAAGGCGGGTGAAGCCCTGCTTGAGCGGCGATTCTGGCCGGTTTCACCTTGTACTACCCCTCCCGCTCCGGCAGCCTTCAGGCACGTCGGAAAAGCATACTCCTATAGGTCAAAACCGAGATCATGAACAGAAGAACCTTTTTGGGCAGCACCGTTGCCGGCCTCGCCGCTTCCGGATGGCTCACACCGATGCGCGCCGCCGCACACGCCATGGCGGATGCCGAAGGCGTGAATATACCCCTCGGCTTCCAGTCCTATGTGTTCCGGGAGGAGATCTCCCAGAAACCCCGGGAGACCATGGGCCGATTGGCCGGCTATGGCTACCAAACCGTGGAATGGTGCAGCCCCAAAGGCTACCAGGGACCCTTCACGCCGCTGGTCAAATACTCCGGCAAGGAACTGAAGCAGATCACCAACGACTCAGGCCTGGAAACCCCTAGCTGCCACTTCACCTGGAACGAGATCATGGATGACAGCCGCCTCGCCGAGCGCATCGAGTTCGCGAACGAGTTGGGATTGAAGCATATGGTCTGCTCCGGCGGACTCATGGCCAAGACCACCGATGAGGTCAAAAAACGCTGCCAGCAGATGAACCATTTCGGCGAGATGGTGAAGCGGGGCGGCCTGGTGGCCGGATACCACAACCACAATGGTGAATTCGACGAGAAGCTGGAGGCCCGCCCGCAATACGACCTCATGCTCGAACACCTCGATTCCGCACTGGTCAAAATGCAGTTCCAGGTTGCCGCGATCACCTCGGGTTACAAGGCCCAGGACTATTTCCGCAAATTCCCCGGTCGTTTCATCTCGGCGCACCTTCAAGACTACGACCCGAACGACCATAAGAAGGAAGTGGTCATGGGCACCGGCATCGTGGACTGGAAGGATTTCTTTGCCGCCGCAAAGGTGGGCGGACTGCAGTACATCTTCGTGGAGATGGAATCCAACCCCGCCATCATGGAGGGTTGCGCAAGGTATGTGAAGAGCCTGTGATCAGGTAAGGTCACAGACACCTGATTGACTCTGTCCTAACCTTTACGCTGCCTGTTTCGCGTCCGCCGTCAGTGGTCGTGTCGGTCCTGCAAGGCTGCGTTGCACGTCTGCAAGCGGGAGAGTCCCTCCCGGACGATGTGGAAGCGATCTCCCCCGATCACCCTCGAGCCGTGCTGGCTAATTCGATGTCGGGATCAATCGGGAGCAGTTTCGCGTAGTGCTTCTGGGATGTCGCCACCTCGTCCTCATCCAGATGGCGATCTTGTAGATCGAATAGCCGCGACTGGCCAGCAAGCTGCCAAAGGTGTGCCGCATGATGTGGGGCGTCACCCAACGGAATCCCATCGGTTCGACGTAGCGGTAGTACGGCCGGTCGAAGTCGTAACGATAGAGCGACTTGCCCTGCTCGACGTCCGGCCGGAGCATGAACGGCGTGTGCAGCCCGAACTCGGCGAGGAAATCACGAAACTCCTTGGTGAGCGGGACCGTTCGCTCCTCCTTGTCTTTGGCTTCGAAGGTCGGCGTCTTATTCACGTGGAGCAATCCCTGTTCGAGGTCGAACCAGTCGGGCCGGGCCTGGATGATCTCGTTCTTGCGGAGCCCTGCATGGAAGCCGCAGTAGAGCACGAACTTGAGTTCGGCGGGGGGCTTCGGCGATGATCTTGTCACGTTCGGCGAACATGCAGAACCGGCGGCGGGCCACGGATACCAGCCGCCCCATGCGGATCTCCGCCGCCGGATCGTCGCGTCTCAAGGCCTGCTGCACGGCCCACCCGAAGAAAGACCGCAACGCCATGATGTAGGTTTGGGCGCTCGTCTTGCTGACTTCCCCGCGCTGTGCTTCGTAGAAGCGCTGAACGTCTTCGGCGGTGACGGACGCGGTGTCGATCCAACCCACCGACCTGTCGAACTTGCGCAGTACCGCCCCTTTGCTATCGGCACTGGCGGCGGTGAAGTCGTGGTGGGCCAACTGGTAGGCTCAGGACTCCTGAGCCCTGAGCGTGAACGGCGGGGGGCCGTGGAAGGGGACTGAACCCAAAATGCGGCCCCGATTCGTCCTTGCTGGGGCGCGGCAAGCGGCCAACCCTGCGCCCTGCCGCAAGTGCAGATGCCGCTGTTTCCGTCGGGCACGACGGTCATCAACGAGGCCCTGGCCTACGAGCGCCGCGAGGACCAGGTGGTCTATTCCAACGGCCACCTGCCGGTCTTCACGCACGAGGCCAAGGACCTGGCCAGTTTCCGGCTCTTCACCACCCAGTTGATCGTCAACGGCACGGCGACGCAGGGGCAGATCGTGCGGGCCTTCGGGGTGCCGCTGACCACCGTCAAGCGGGGCTGCCGGGCGTACCGGGAGCGGGGGGCGGCGGCCTTCTTCAAGCCGCCGGCGCGGCGTCGGGGTTCGCGCTTGACGCCGGAGCGGCTGGCCGAGGCGCAGCGGTTGCTGGATCAGGGACTGCGGGTGCCGGCGATCAGCGCAGCGCTGGGCATCCTGCCCAGCACGCTGCACAAGGCGCTGGCTGATGGCCGGCTGCGGGGCGTTAAAAAAAAGACGCTGCGGACGGGACGACGCTGAACGGGGCGGCACCGACCAAGAGCGAGCGCAGCGTGGTGGATGAGCAGGCGGCGCTGGGCGTGGCCACCACGCGGGTGGAGGAACGGATCCTGGCCTCGTTGGGCAAACTGCACGCGGCCCCGATCCGCTTTGAACCGGCCACCGACGTGCCGCAGGGCGGGGTGTTGTGCGCGGTGCCGGCGTTGCTGGCGCTGGGGTTGTTGCGCCACAGCGCGACGTACTTCACCTGGCTGCCGGGGTACTATCCGCTGGAGACGATCTTCCTGGCGATCGCATTGCTGGCGCTGGCGCGGGTGCCTTCGCTGGAGGCGCTGCGCTACGAGCCGCCCGGGGAATGGGGGCGGTTGCTGGGGCTGGACCGGATTCCGGAGGTGCGGACCCTGCGGGACAAGCTGCGGGGCCTCTGCCAGGCGGGGGAAAAGGTCCAGGCGTGGAGCAGCACGCTGGCGCAGGAGTGGATGGCGGCCGAACCGCAGAGCGCGGGCACGCTCTACGTGGACGGGCATGTGCGGGTGTATCACGGCCAACTGACCCAACTGCCCCGACGCTACGTGGCCCGGCAGCGACTCTGCCTGCGGGGCACGACCGACTACTGGGTCAATGCGATGGACGGGCAGCCCTTCTTCGTGGTGACGCAGGCGGCCGATCCCGGGCTGCTGCAGACCCTGGAGACGGAGATCCTCCCCCGGTTGCGGGCCGAGGTGCCGGGCCAGCCCACGGAAGCCGAGTTGGCGGCTGAGCGGTGGCGGGCGCGCTTCACGCTGGTCTGCGACCGGGCGGTGTATTCGCCGGAGTTCATGAAGCGGCTCTGGCAGCAGCACCGGATCGCGGTCCTCACCTATCACAAGTTCCCTGGGGAGCCCTGGCCGGCGGAGGAGTTCACGGTGCGCCCGGTGCGGCTGGTCAGCGGGGAGGTCGTCAAGCTGCCGCTGGCCGAGCGGGGCGTGCGGCTGAGCAATGACTTCTGGGTGCGGGAGGGGCGGCAGTTGGAGGCCTCGGGGCACCAGGTGGCGATGTTGGCCACCGATTACCGGCGGGTGCTCGACGGGGTGGCGGCGGGGCTCTTCGCGCGGTGGTGCCAGGAAAACTTCTTCCAGTACATGGGGCGGCACTATGGGCTGGACAAGCTGGTCGAGTATGGAACCGAGCCGCTTCCTGAAACCACCACGGTGGTCAATCCGGCCTGGCGGCGGCTGGACCAGGCGGTGCGGCGGGAACGGGCGCAACTGCAGCGGACCCAGGCGCAGTTCGGGGCGTTGAGTCCACCGGCCTCGGCCGAGCCGGAGGCGGTCGCGCGCTATGAACAACAGCAGGGCCGGTGGTTGGAGCAGAGGGGCCAGCAGCAGCGCCGGTTGGGCGAACTCAAGGCGCAACGGAAAGAAGCCCCGCGCCACCTGACCTGGAAGGAGCTGCCGGAAGCCGAACGGTTCGCGCAGTTGCGGACCAGCACCAAGCACTTTGTGGACACGATCACGATCAAGCTCATCGCCTACCGGGCGGAGACGGCGCTGGTGCAGGTGGTGCGGGACAAGCTCCAGCGGGCCGACGATGCACGAGCGTTAGTGCGCCAGGTTTTCCACAGTGCCGTGGACCTGTGCCCGACGCCGGAACAGAAGACGCTGACGGTGCGACTCCATCACTTGAGCAGCGCGATCCATGACGCCGCGCTGGCGCACCTGTGTGCTGAGCTGACGGCGACCGAAACGGTCTTTCCGGGCACCGAGTTGCGACTGATTTTCGAGCCGGTTGGGTCCACCTCACTTCCACGGGATCAGGAGTCCTGAGGCTAGGAAGGCATCGATCTCGGCCCCCAGCCCTTCCCTTGGGTTGAGGCTGGGACGCTTGATGATCTGAGCTGCCCTCTTGACTGCCAGGACGTAGTCGCTGGTCTTGAGCGAGACGAAGATGCGACGTCCATTCTCCTGGTGCGCGAACCAGAAGGTCCGGCCCCGCTGGTACAGGCCGCGGGTTCTTTGTCCCATAACCTACGTATTGAAGGCCTGGATTACGGCGTTGATCCGATCTGCTTTTGCGACCGCATCGTCCACTTCAACCGTATTGAGGCAGACGTGGAAGTGAACCCAGTAGGCGCCTCTTCTCAGGGACATGTGCCGCCACGTTGGGGGCGGCTCATCCCGGTCCAAGGCGACGCGCGAGTCTTTCAAGCGGACCAGTGCCAACCGTTGATCGTCGGTTTCGAGCGAAACCCAGCGACGTCGGTCGTCTCTCTGATGGGCGAACCAAAACAACCAAAAGGTATTGCCTCGCCGGTAGAGCCCGCGTAGTTTTTGCTCCGTGACAGTTCGAGATCACAGTTCACTCATCGTTTTGGGTAGCGCGCCGTTGCTGCCGATGAGTGTTACAATCACTGTCACACCTGTAAAGTCTAAGGGGAGGGTATGGACCCCTGTGGGCTTTTGTAAGTCCTTGATGCGCGCTTAGCTCAGTGGAAGAGCACTTCCTTCACACGGAAGGGGTCGCAGGTTCAAATCCTGCAGCGCGCACCATCCTCATAACCAGCATTTCCCGCTGAATTCCAAGGGGTTACGGGCTGTTCCCGCCCTTTCCAGCTCGTTCAGTTGCTCCCAGTTGCGTCGTGGTTTTGGCTGGATTTGCCACCGGAAAATTGGCAACATTTGGCACCAGCATGCTCACTATACGCTCCATCAAGAAGCGCGGACAGCGACGCTGGCAGGTTGACGCCCTGATCGAAGGCCGCCGCGCCCGCCAACTGTTCAAGACCAAGAATGAGGCGGAGGCCCAACTCGAAGCTCTCCGGCTCCAGCGCCGCGACGCGGGTGACGCCTGGCTGGCGCTGACCCCGGCCGAGCGCAACGAAGTCATGACCGTCTGGCGGGAAATCCAGGCGGCGGGGGGTTCGCTCCGGGCGATCTGGAACCACTGGCAGGACTGTGAACATGTCGAGCACGCGCCTTCCGTTCTCTTGGGGGAAGCCGTCGAGATGTGCGTCCAGTCGAAAGCCGAAGCCGGTCGGCGACCGACCTACGTCAAAAGCCTCCACCTCATGCTCCGCCGCTTGGCCCGCGGCCGCGAGCAGTTGACCGTCAACAAGGTGACGGCCGTGGACATCGAGAATTGGCTGGCGGAAAACGCCGGGACGGCCGGCAGTCGGGCCACGTTGATCAACCGGGTGTCCACGCTCTTCGCCTTCTTGAAGCGTCGCCGGTTGGTGCGCGACAATCCGTGCGAGTACCTGGAGCGGCCGAGCTTGGAGCAAGCGCCCCCGACGATCCTGACGGTGGACCAATGCCGACAGGCCCTTGAATGGTGTCGAGGGTCGGCACCGCGCTTTCTGGGCTGGCTGATTCTCGGATTGTTCGCCGGAGTGCGGCCCAATGAACTCGACCGGTCGTCGTGGAAGGACGTTGACCTCGTAGCGGGCGTCATCCGGATCGATGCGGCCGCATCCAAGGTCAGGCAGCGTCGGATCGTTCACTTGGAGCCTGCCGCCCGCTCCTGGATCGAACTCGCCCTGAACCTGAAGGCGGAGTTGCCGTTGCCGCACGTCACCCGTCGCCGGTACCTGCGCGCGCTCCGGGATCAGCTCGGCTTCGGGGACTGGCCCAAGGATGTCCTCCGCCACACTGCGGCATCATACTGGGTGGCACTGAAGCGCGACACGGCCGCCGTGGCGCTGGAACTGGGCAACAGCGCCCAAATCCTGCTCAAGCACTACCGGGAACTCGTGACGAGCGAGCAGGCGGAGGCGTTCTGGGCACTGCGGCCTTCCGGCTCATAACCTGAAGGTCGTAGGCTCAAATCCTACCCCCGCAACCAATTTCAAGCCCCTGCAAGCCTGGCTTTCAGGGGTTTATGTCTTCTCGTTGCCAAGCCGGCAAGCCCATGCAAACCCCTGCAATTTGGGGCGTTCCTCTGCCCGATAACCAAACATTTGCCAAACATTTTACCCCCGAAAACCGCCTGACGAGCGCAGGTTCAAAACTGGAGGCCTGTTCACCCACTTGGCACGATTCCTGTCCCCTGCCTCTCCGATGCTCCAGTTCTCGCCAGAAATCGCCAGAAAGGCGCAGAACCAAACATCTGCCAAACATGTTGGCGCGGGGAGGGGGCCAGACGAGGGCGGGTTCAAGTCGGTGGCGAGGGTGGATGAACCGTGAGCGTGATGACGGCTTGAACCGCGGCCCATCCGCCAGGGCAGTGACACGCTACCAAGGGGGTCGCTCTAGCAGACCGTCAAAAAAGACGCGGTTTCCGAGGCTCAGTGGACAGCAGAGAGATTCCTGGTCCGAATGCACGCCCGAGGCTGACGAAGGCCACAATCACTCCGATTACCACCGTCAGCAGGTCGAAGGCGTCCAAGTGGCGACCGGAAGCCGCGAGGAGGGCCGCCGCCGCCGCCAGCGCGGCCACCCGCCCCGCCTCCCAACTCCGCGGTTTGCCCATCCCCCACACCTTGCGCAGCAGCAACCCCAGATTGTACGCCGCGCTCCGCAGTAGATGGAGCTTGCGCACATTCACCAGCCCCCGCAGCCAACTGCGCCGGCCTCCGCCCGTCTCGCACACGTGCGCGAAGGTCCGTTCCACCACCTCACTCCGTCGCCGGCTCAGCCGCCGTCCTCGCTTCCCGCGCACCCGCCGACGATTGGCCCGGAACGCGGCCTCCTGTTCCGGCGGCTTGTCCGTCCAACGCCGGGTCTCCTGCTTCCGCTCGGCGATGTACGTGCGCACCCCGGCCTCGGCGCAATCGCTCAACAGGCCGTTGTCATGATAGCCGCGGTCCATCACCACTTCCGCCACGGCCGCCTCCGCTGGCACCGCACTGAGGTTCGCTGGTGCAGCCGCCAGGGTCTGCGGACCGCTGTTCGCATCGCCCGTGTCCGCGCTCATTACGCCGACGGCCACGATCGCCTCGCTCTCCAGGTCCACCGCGTGCTCGGCCTTGTAGGCCAGGTGTGTCGTGCCATCCTTCATCCTCGTGATCCGCGCCTCCGGATCGCTCGGGCTTTGCCAGTCCTGGATGGAGACCTTCTTTTCTGGACGCTTCCGGTCCAAGCGCCGCAGATCCTCGGCCGTGGGGTTTTCAATGCCCTCGGCCAGCGCCAGGCGCTGCAAGTACTCGGTCCAGTCCTCGCCGGTGTCGCGCCGCACAATGCTCTTCATCGCCGCGTTGGCCTCCAGGCTGGTCGCGTCGATCCCCAGCGTCGGCCCTCGCAGCAGGCCGTGGCCCTCCAGGAGCGCCAGTACGAACCGAAACACCGCCTCGAAGACCTCCGGGGGCAGGCGCTTGCGGATCTCCGTCAGCGACGCATGGACCGGGGTCGGGTCCGTCAGCGCGTAGCCCAGAAACTCGCGCAGGGCCAGGCTGTCGGCGCAGCGCCAGGCGATGCCGCGCTGGCTGTCCAAACCCTCGAAGTAGCCCACCAGGATCATGCGGAACTAAACTCCGGGCGGAATCCCGGGTCGGCCACCGCTCTGGTAGTGCGGAGCACAGAGCTCCTCGACGAACAGATCGAGGTCCGCCTCGGACAGGACCTGGTTGAGCTTGCCGTAGAAGGGATGTCCGGGCACCCGCACCAACTCGGTCGTGGCCACGAACAACTCAGACTGTCTCGGAGTACGTCGACCCAGCGCCATAATGCAGTTGCTCGTTGGACGCTCCCCTCCTGCAAATGTTCAACTCCCGCGAGCGACTCTTTTGACGGGCTGTTAGGAGGCATGGTGTGATCTCTCTAAACATGCTCTGAGAAATGGCCGCACGTAGCGTGTCGTCAATGCGCCAACCACCCAACACCCAAGAGCAGCGAACGCCGTGACCACCAGCAATCCGACCCACCACGAATCTGGGATCGTCGTGACCTTCGGAATGGTGTGTGCGACCGCTACACCCGTGACGAAAAAGAAGGCAAAAGTGACGACGAGAACGAACGCACGCCAGTGCCGAAATGCCTCTATGCTTGCCTCATGCAGCAAACGCCTCTGCTCCTCCTTTGGATAACCTGCAAGCTCCGAGAATGCCTTCGGATTATTAACAAAGAAAAAGTAGAAATCGGAACGGCGCAAGAACCATAAGGCCGAAACGCAGACCAACGCCGTGATAGAGGGTGACCAGAACTCCAAGAGAAATATTCTTACTATGTTCATAGTGTCGAGACGCTTGCAGTCGCTTAACGCTCAGCTCACCGACCGCCGCTCTCCCGAACCTCAGCCTCCCCGGAGGCCACGCGAGGCGGCGGTTCGTGTGGAGCGACTGGTTCGGCTCTTCCGTCTTCCGTTGGATCCACTCGTGTGCCATGCCACGCCACTCACGGTTGACCGGGAGCCAGGACAACTCGGAAGCCGATGCCGCCGCCCCCGCCGATGCCCCGGGACGCGGAGCGACTGTACCTGGCGAAGTCGGCATAGAAGCCGCCGCGAAACGCCCCATACGAGGCCGTACTAGGCCCCAGCGGGTCAAGGGCAATCCCACCGGCGTAGCCGCCTAAGGAATCCTGGCACCATTCCCAGACATTCCCGTGCATGTCATACAACCCCCAGGCGTTGGGTAACTTCTGCCCCACTGGATGCGTTGTGCCACCGCAGTTGTCAGCATACCAACCGTAGTTCGTCAGGTTCGTGTAGCCCGGATCATCCCCATGACTAAACCGCGTTGAGGTCCACGCCCGACACGCATACTCCCACTCCGCCTCCGTCGGCAACCGATACACCAGGTTGGTCCCAATCCGACCCGCGACCCGCTCCTGATCCGTGAACGCAGC
Source organism: uncultured bacterium (assembly GCA_963735925.1). GTDB lineage: Bacteria > Verrucomicrobiota > Verrucomicrobiia > Limisphaerales > J093 > DSVZ01. The sequence continues at coordinate 526,734 of CAVTMT010000009.1, read as the reverse complement.
ACAGTAGGCCTTGGCATCACCCCAAGTCACCCACTCCACCGGACGGTTGGGGTCGCCCTTGAACTGGCTCGGATTGCTGCCCATCAGCGCCTGATACTCCCTTTGGGTCACCTCATACTTCCCCATCCAGAACCCCCGGCTGATCGTCACCGCCGTCTGCGGACCTTCTTTCACGTCGCGGTCCACTTCGTTGGTCGGGCTGCCCATGCGGAACGTTCCCGGCGGGATGAATACCATGTTGGTGGGAGCCCTAAACTCCGCCGTTCGGTAAAACCTCTGGCCCGTGGCTGGAGCCGACTTGTCCGCCCAGAGATAGGGGCTGGCGGGTAGTTGGAGCACTTCCAGACACCGCCAGGAGTTCGTCTGGGCAAGGTCTGGGACGAACTCCACCGAATACACCGTGCCGACCGCGCCCGTGATGCTCAGCCCAGCATAAACCTGAATCTCGAGTCTCGCTGGCGCCCGGGCAAACACCCCTGGGCCGAATGTGCAGCCGACGACCAAACCACAGGTAATTGTGAGCGCAGTGTTCATAGTGTGCGAGGTGGAGCCGAACGCTCCAGATCAGCGACCCGGCGCCAGTAACGCCCCGATTGGAACAGCGACGTCATCGCGGGGTTCGGTGCAGCCAGTTTGTTTGGCTTCTCTATACTCATCTTCGGGCCAAACCATGTCTGTCATGGCTTACCTGGGGCGAGGACAACCCGGAAACCGATGAAGTCGTCTCTGCCGCCCGGCCAGTTGAAGTAGCGGAACGCGGACCGGCAGTACCCGGCGTTGCCGCTCCAGCCACCGCCGCGGATCACGCGGAGCGAGCCCGTAGCGGGGCCTCGGGGGTCAACGGCAATCCCGCCGGGATAGGCTCCATACCAATCCTGGCACCACTCCCACACATTCCCGTGCATGTCATACAATCCCCAAGGATTCGGCAGCTTCTGCCCCACCGGATGTGTCGTTTCGCCGCTGTTGTCCACAGACCACGCGTAGTTCGCCAGGTTCGTGTAGCCGATGTCGTCCCCATAGCTGAACCGCGTCGAGGTCCACCCACGACACGCATACTCCCACTCGGCTTCGGTCGGGAGGCGATATATGGCGTTAGTCGCAACCCGCCCCGCCAAGCGCTCCCGCTGCGTGAGATCGGCACAGTAGTTGGTGGCATTGTACCAAGTCACCTGCTCCACTGGACGGTTGGGGTCGCCCGTGAAGTAACTCGGATTGCTCCCCATCACCGCCAGATACTCCCCTTGGGTAACCTCATACCTCGCCATCCAACAACCCCGGCTGATCGTCACCGCCGTCTGCGGACCTTCCTTCACGTCGCGGTCCACTTCGTTTGTCGGGCTCCCCATCCGGAACGTCCCCGGCGGGATGAACACCGTGTTCGTCGGGGCATCCATCGCCACCGCACGATAGAACCGATTCCCCGTCGCCGGGGCGGACTTGTCCGCCCACAAATACGGGCTGGCGGGCAGTTGCAGAAACTCCAGACAACGCCAAGCGCTCGGGTTGTTCGTCTGGGCTATGTCCGGAACGTACTCGACCGAATACACGGTGCCGACCGCGCCGGTGATGCTCAGCTCGGCATAAACCTTAATGTGAAGTGCCGCTGCCGTCTGCGCAGAACACCACGGCTGAAACGCGCAACCGACTGCCACTCCGAGTGTAATTGTAAGCGCAACTTTCATAGTGTGCGAAGTGAAGCCGAACGACAGAACTGGCCGACACGGGCGGCCAGTGACGTTGGAATTGGCAACTGCCGTGGCCCGCCCGCGTTCGGTCCAGTGATCTTGTTCGGCGCTTTCACTTGTAATGAAGCGCGCGGATATAGACAATAGAACTGCGGCGAATCAATCGCGTCTCTGGGGGATGTGGTGTCTCGACGACAATCCACTCGCCGCAGAGGCGTACCGAAGTCGCTTGTATCTCGTTGGCGTGACCTTGGAGGCTGATTAGGTAACGTTGCGCTGCCGGGACTGTAACGGTGCTACAACCTGACAGGATGGCGACCATCGCAGCTAGTGCGGTTGAAGTGATTAGTGCTTTCATGCGTTTCAATGTGACGTGCTGCCGAACGTCCAAGCTGACCGATGAGAGGGAGCGCGCCCATGATATTCGACTTTTCAACGCGCCTGACCGCGCTCCCTCTCATTCGGGCCCAGCGGCTTGTTCGGCCAGTGTTCGTATCAATGACTCGACCGCCTTGGGGTCTCGCACCCTTAAGAACCCCAACTCCTCGGACTGTCGGTCGCCGTCCGAGTCTCGCCATGCGCGGCGTGCGATAATAACATCCCCACTCCCATCCTTCCTTTCTTTCCGATACACGTCCTGAAGCCGATCAGGAGGGTAGAATCTGATGGTGGTGGTCCGGCCCCCGTCAAATATGAGCGCCCGCCGGTTGGTGATCACGTAAACCGTGCGAAGGGCCTTGCGATGTGCCCAAAGTGGACTCGACAGCATCGCGAAGCCAATGAGGATAAAGGGGACTCCGAACAGAGGAAACGCCCTGAAAAGGCCGCCCCCTTCGGTTTTGGATGTGCACCACGCAGCACCCGCAGTCCAGAATAGTGCGAACGCGGTCCACGGTATGCCGAACAGGAACGCTCCAGTCGCTGTTGGTGTGAAGAATCGTGGAGTGGACATCTCAATCCATTCGATGCGCTCTCCGGATTCAAGCTCACGCTCCACCTTGCGCTGAAGGTGATGTGGGATTTGACGGTTGCTCAACATGGCTCTTTGGCCGAACCGCCGGTTCGTATATTGAACCTCTCCCGGCTTGCCCTCCGGGCATCATAAGCGGCTGGTTCCAAAGCGCATAGGCCAGCCGCGCGGAAGGTCACCCTGTCGGGCTGCATGCCGGCACCTTACTCCCGAACGGCGCTTTTGCGCAAGCTCAACTGAGGTCGCCATGGATGCGGCACAGGGCAAATTGTTTCAGGGAGACAAGTCCTTGAACTGCACGGCGTGAAATTCGGACTAGACACGGAACACGGTTTTTGGTCTCCTACCCTCGGATGATTGCACGTTCGACCAATCCCTTTAACGCCACCCAACCCGCGACTCCGCCCGCCTCCCCCCTCGCCGTGCGCGTGCCCGCGCACGATCAGTGCGCCGCGTTCGATCAGCAACTCGCCGCCCAACATTACCTCGGCGCGGGCCGATCCGTCGGCGATTACTTGCGCCAGCTCGTCGAGCGCGAGGGCCAGCCCGTCGCCCTGCTGGTCTGGGGACCGGCCTGCTACGCGCTCAAGGACCGCGACCGCTGGATTTCCTGGAGCGCCAATCAGCGCCTCGAACGCCTCAAGCTCGTCGTCCAGAACCGCCGCTTCCTCCTGCTCCCGCCCAAAGGCAGTGCGCCCAACCTCGCCAGCCAGGCCCTCGCCGCCGCGTTGCGCGCCCTGCCTGAGCAGTGGCGGCAACGCTTCGGTTACCGGCCACTGCTGGCCGAGAGTTTCACCGATCCGGAGGCTTACGCCGGCACCGCTTACAAGGCCAGCAACTGGGAGCCGGTCGGGTTCAGCGAGGGTTACAGCCGGCATCGCGCCGATTTTTACGTCGCCAACGAGCGGCCCAAAAAGTTGTGGCTTTACGCGCTCGCCCCCGACGCCAAGGCCCTCCTGCGCGCGCCGCAACTGCCGGAGGAGTTCCGCGCCGCGCGCCTCGCCCCGCCCTCGGGCACGTTGCCGGTGCAGGTCGAACAAATGGACTCCCTGCGGGACGTGTTCCGCCGCGCACCCGACCCGCGCGACCAGAACACCCGCTACCGCATCGGCCCGGTGCTCACGCTCATCGCCCTGGCGCTGCTGGCCGGACGGCGCGAGATCGCCGAGATCGCCCGCTTTGCCACCACGCTCACCCAGCCGCAGCGCCGGCGATTGAACTTGCCGCTCAAGAAAGGCACGCAACGCTTTTATCAAGTCCCCGGCTACGACGTGTTTTACCAGGTGCTCACCCGCATGGACCCGGAAGCCTTTGCCGCCTTGCTCACCGGCTGGCTGCAAGACCATCACGGCCGCCTGCCCGCCGCGCTGGCGCTGGACGGCAAGATGATTCGCGACCACATCGGCCTGCTCACCCTGGCCCAGCACGAGGACGGCGCGCCGCACGCCCTCGCCGTCTATGACCAGAAGGAAAACACCCCGCGCTGTGAACCGACCGCGGCGGCGGCCCTGCTGGAAGCGCTGCCTGCGCTGGACGGCAAGCTCATCACCGCCGACCCGTTGCACTGCCAGCGCGCGCATGCGCGCGGGATCGTGGAAAAAGGCGGCGACTACCTCTTTCAGATCAAAGGCAACCAACCCAAACTGCAGGTGCAGGCCCAAAAACTCGACGCGCTGAAAGGCACCCCCTTTTTGAACACAGCGAAAGCGGCCACGGGCGGGTGAACACCTGGCGCGTCCACGCCTTCGATCTGGAAGCGATGGCGGTGGACTTTCCGTATGCGCGGAGCCTGATCGTGGTGCGCAGCCAGCGGACGATCAAGCAGAGCGGGGTCAGCAGCGAGGAAAGCCGCTACTACCTGAGCAGCCGGGAGGCGGGCGAACACACGGCCGGACAATGGCTGGGGCTGATCCGGGGACACTGGGGCGGCGTGGAGAACCGCAACCACTGGCGGCGGGACACGTTGCTGGGAGAGGACGGCAGCCGTAGCCGCAACGCGACCCTGTTGATCAACCTGGCGATGATCCGCTCGGCCTTGCTCCAAGTGATGGCGCCTCACTTGGAAACCCAATCCCTGCCGCAACTGCGCGAACAGCTTCAATCCAACCCAGCCCGCTGCCTCGCCATCCTCACTCAATCATGAACTCAAACCAAAAGACCCTGGGATGCGGCACCAGCCTTACCGCGCGCCCTTGATGATCCCCTTTTCGACCAGGGCAGCACGGAGATCATTGGCCAACATGATCACGCTCGCAAGGTCGGTGGCTTCCGCCTGATTGGCATTCGCCCGCTGGGCCGTCGGTGCCGCGCCGTGGAACCCGACCTTGGCCGCCGCATTCGCCCCGACGGTGATGTCCCAGGCGTAGCCGCCCGCGTGTCGTTTCACGGCCCCGTCGGTGACGTTCCAAACCAGGTAGCCGTTCGGGATCGTGCCCGATGACGGGTCCGCCGTCACCGCGGCCGGACGGATTTGGATCCACGTCCCCGGCGTTCCGGCGAGGGTGCAGACCCATTCCCCGCCCAGGGCATCGCGCCAGAATTTGTTCAGGACCCGCGCGTCCGAGGTCGGCGGCCCGATGATCGTCGTCGCGCTCCCGTTCTGGTAGGTGGGCACGCGCGTGGCAACGTCCTCGGCGGCGCGGGGAAAGGTGATAGCCATCCGGGCCAAACCAGCCACCCCATGATCGATCCACTTTGTTCGGCGGAGTCTCCTTTTGCAGAATAGCCAGAGGGTATAGAATATGGCCGGCGATTAGGCGGCCTCAGCGGGCTCGCCGAGTTGGGCCGATACCCGTGAAGAGTCCTTTGAAACCTGCCGGCCAGATGCTGCGCGTGGCGGTCGTGCAAATGAGATCCGCCGCGACGATCGCGGACAATCTGGCCAAGATCGAGCGGGCGGCAACCCGTGCCGCCGAGGCGGGCGCGGACGCCGTGCTCTTTCCGGAGTGCGCAACCACGGGCTACGGCTACGACTTCAGTGCGTTGCGACCTGCCGCGATCCGCGACTGCCTACGAACAATCGGCAACCTCGCGGCTGAATTGGGAACGAACCTGCTGGTGGGCTCGCCCGTATTTGCCGGCCGGCGATGGTTCAACGGGCTAGCCGTTTTCAACCGGACCGGCAGCCTCAGCCACGTGTATGCCAAGTGTCAGTTGACCGAATCGGATCGCCCATGGTTTACGCCCGGCAACAGTTTGTCTTTGTTTGAGATCGATGGCGTTTGTGCGACGGCGATCATCTGCCACGAACGGCGCTATCCGGAACTGGTCCGGCTGCCCGTCATGGCCGGCGCCCAAGTGGTGTTCCATCCCAACGCCGGAATGGACTCGCTGGCCATCTCGAAAAGCAAACGGGGCGGGCGCGACGGCATCGCGTTGCGCGCCTTTGAGAATGCGGTCTTCTACGTCTTCGCGAACACCGTGGGGCCTCAAGCCGGCGGCAAGTGGTCGGCGGGCGATTCCAAGATCGTTGCCCCTGACGGCACGTTCCTGCAACTGGCGGACAACGAGCATGAGGCGGTGCTCACCGCCGACCTGGACCTGACTCAGGCCACCCGCAAGTACGCACTGGACAGTCTCAAGCATCCCAGGATGCTGGCCCGGCATTGGCGGAGCCTGCTGCGCGAAGTGCGGCAAGGAGCCGCCGCCGCGGACCACCGGTTCCTTGGCTCGTACGGCAGAGAGTGAGGCCAGCCGGCTCGCTCCGGCAGATGAAAGGCACCAGGAAGTGCGGTGGTGTCGCGGTTGTGACGGGCCGGTTCAGCGACGTGAGCGCCGTGAACAGCCCGGCATCGACCGCCGGGACCTGCGCCTGCGTGGGCAGATCGCCGAATGACTCAATGATCCTACCACCACGATTTCGTGCCGTCTCTACGACTGGAAATCCGCTCGGCCAGCCAATCGGCATCTGGATTGTTTGGCGTCGCGACGTGAGTGATTTCGCTCCGGTAGTGGATCGGTGGCCGAGTCCGCGCATCCCGCCACTTATGGATTTCCGCATGACTGTCCGCGAAGGCCAACGCGCCCGCGCCGTTGTGGTAACTGGCCGGGAAGTCGATCAGGTTGGCCCTGGCGCGCTGATCCGGGTCGTACATTTGAAATGCCCATCCCCCATCATTGATGCTGTCCGGATGCTCATCCAACAGGACCAACAGGCTGGTTGGGCGCACGATCTCACTTTCTTTCTGGAAGATCATGTAGGTCGCAGGAGGCAGCCAACTGCCGGTCGAGCCGAAGCCGACCGCCTGGCTCATCGAGATGCTACGCACCCGCGGATAGATTCCCCCGCGGGTGGCGACGGTGCTCCGGTCCGCCGGGCACCTGTAAACTTCGGGCGTCGTGAGGTAGCCGCCCAACAAGGCCATCTGGCCGGCCACCGTACCGATCAGCTTCCAGATGTTGGTGTTGTCCGGGTTTCCGCCGTCAAAGTCCAACCAACCGCGAATCCACCCGCCCGAGTCCGGGCGCGCTCGCTCCGCGCCGTTGAAGGCCACGTTCGGCACCAACTTGCCGTCATTGTCGTCGGTGTACATTCTCCAAGCGAGTGCCACTTGCCGCACGTTGTTCAGGCAGGCGATCCCCTGCCCCTTGGCCTTGGCGTGGCCGAGGGCGGTCATGAGCAAGCCGGCCAGCAGCCCAATGATCGTGATTACCACGAACAGTTCCATCAAAGTGAAGCCCCGGTGACGCCTCAGCCACCCGATGCTGTTCTCGCAGGCGGACATACAGTGAACGCGTAGGAGTTTGCGGGTTCGACGAACCAGAGTATGCGTGGCGGGGAGGGTGCGTTCAAGGCAAAGGGCCATGCAGCTATCACCGCCGTCCTGGGTTGCGGTCGCACGAAAGTCGGTCCAACTTCGCCCCATGAACCGCATCCCCACCGGCCTTTTCACCACCCCACCACCCAAGGACACCCATTCCGGCCAAGCCGGCCGGGCTGCCCCAACTCGACCGACTTCCGCTTTCTCCCTCTTCGAGTTGCTGGTGGTTGCCGGCGTCCTCGCCATTCTCGCGGCGATGCTCTTGCCGGCGCTAGCCAACGCCAAGGGCAAGGCCCAGCGGATCAACTGCGTAAACAACCTCAAGCAGGTCGGCCTGGCCTACCGGCTGTTCTCGACGGACAACCAGGACTTGTTCCCCATGTCACTCGGCACCAATCAGGGTGGCACGAAGGAACTCATCCCCAGCAGTCCGGCCTACGTTCACTTCCAAGTACTGTCCAATGAGCTCTCCGTTCCCAAGGTGCTGGTCTGCCCGGCGGACACACGCATCGCCGCCCCGGAATTCCGCTCGTTGCGCAACGCGAACCTTAGCTATTTCATCGGACTCGACGCAGAGGAAACGCGCCCGCAGATGCTGCTCGCCGGAGATCGCAATCTCACGAATGGCTTGGCCCCGTCCGGAGGCATCCTGCTGCTGACGCCGGACCGGGTTGCCGGATGGACCCAGGAACTTCACCGGGGTTCCGGCAACGTGGCGCTGGCGGACGGAAGCGTTCAGCAGGTGAGCTCAGCCCGACTCAATGAACAGTTGCGCAACTCCCAGGACCCGACCAATCGCATTCAGTTGCCCGAGTTGGGCTCCCGAGAGGACGAATCGCATCCGCAGCCTTGACCCCTATCCTTCGACCGCGACCGGATGCAGTCCCGCGCGGCGGAAATCGCCGCCGCCGGCGTTTACCTTGGTACGTCCAATTGGAAGTACGAGGGCTGGCGCGGCCAGCTTTACAGCGCCGACCGTTATGAGTACCACGGCAAGCTGGCCAAGATCGGGGACGAGCGCGACTGCCTGGGCGAGTATGCCGAGGTCTTCAAGCCCGTCTGCGTGGACACGGTCTATTACAGTCGGGCCACAACTTCACGTTGGGAGGTGGCAACGGCGGCGCGTTTCGCAACCTTGGCCGCAAACGGTCCGGTTTCCCGGGTGGCCATCAATTGTGCGTTGGTGACCCGGCGCCTTCCTGCACAAGCAGGGCGGTGATGCGTTCGCTGTCGTTGAAGGCCAGTTGCGACTGGCGGAAGTCCACGTTGCCGTAGAGCAACAGGTGATCAGATGCGGAAGACGTGCGGCGGGCGCGCCAAATGCCGATGGCGACGGCCACGATGACAATGGCAACGATGAGCACGACCAGTCTCGGCAGAAGTTCGCGGAACGGATCCCGCTGCTTGGCTGGTTGGGCCGGCGGGAGCGAATCGGCGATCTTATCGGATGGCTTCGTCGTGCCAGCGGGGGTGCTCATGTTGGGGAGGAAGTTTCACCAGTCTCGTGCAGGGTGTATTCATAGTGTTCTGGGGTTCATGATGAGCGGCTGGATTGGGTCATAACACCGACTCAAACAAGGCTCCCACCCCGGCGGTCAGGGCCATGGCGAGTGCACCCCAAAAAGTCACGCGCGCGACGGATTTCCACACCGGCGAACCTCCGGCGCGGGCTGCCGTCGCGCCCAGCAGCGCGAGGAACAACAGCGAGCCGCCGGAAACCGTCCACGCCAGGGCCCATCGCGGCACGAGGAGAACCAGCAGGAGCGGCAGGACGGCACCGACGGTAAAACTGCCCGCCGACGCGAAGGCAGCCTGAACCGGCCGCGCGCTCAACGTGTCGGAGATGCCGAGTTCATCACGGGCGTGAGCACCCAAGGCGTCCTTGGCCATCAATTGCCTGGCCACCTGGCTGGCAAGCCCGGTGTCGAGTCCGCGGGCCACATAGATGGCAGCGAGTTCGGCGTGTTCGCTTTCGCCGTCCGTGGCCAACTCGTCCCGCTCCCGCTCCAAATCCGCGCGCTCGGTGTCGGATTGGGAACTGACGGAAACATATTCACCTGCGGCCATGGACATCGCTCCGGCCACCAACCCGGCCACTCCGGCGACCAGCACGCTGCTGCGGCTGGCTTCGGCGGCGGCCACGCCGACAATCAAACTGGCGGTGGACATGATGCCGTCGTTGGCTCCGAGCACGGCGGCGCGCAGCCAACCGACGCGATGGGTGAAGAGTACTTCAGCGGCTCTCATCATGCTTGCTTGGCGTTGGCATGGCCTTTCCTGAATCACGCAGGCTCAAACGCGGGCGGTTGGGCGGTTTTCCAGGTGCGATCCGACCCCCAAAGGCTGCGTGTGCGGAAGCCGTTGTGCAATGGGGTAAAACCCCACCCTGGAATTGTCTATAGCGGCAAAGTTGCACGGGTTGCTGCGACCACACCCGACCATACTCCACCGGGCCTGTGCCAAGACGACGTTCCGAGAGCCCGCGGCCTTCGGGACGATCGCGCCGGCACGGCGAACATGGGCGGCCCGATCCCAGACCCGCCTGCAGTTGGAGGAGCGAGGATTATGTTCTGCTGCTGTAGATCTGTTTACCCAGCATGTCCACGACATCCACAATGCCCATGACCACGGCATCGATTGGAGCGTCTTTCAGATCGGGCGCAAGGCGGGCGGAGCTCCCCTGGCAGATGACCACCATCTCGCCCACACCGGCGCCGACCGTGTCCACCGCCACGAAGGTGTCGCTTCCTGAGCGAAACCGTTTCAAGCTCGGGTTATCAACGAACTGGGGACGCAACAGCAGCAGCTTGCGAGCTGCCACATGCGCGTCTTTCATCGTCGCAACCAGCGAACCTTCGACTTTGGCCAGCAACATTGGGCTCTGTGAATTAGTCGATGCCCGGCATGGCCAACACCATCGCTCACGCTCGACGCGCGCGGGTAGGTTTGTTCAGGCACGCCCAAGCGTGCTGCGCCTGCTCGTTTCCTGCGCGGGCCGACCCTATACAACCGAGGATACCCTCCGCGATTGCGCTCCGCTATGGGGAATAACCCTACCGCGCAACTCCGGACCGAGTCCCGCGGTGAACCAACCGGCCGCACCGATTCCACCAGCGGGCGGGCGGCGAGTATCCGGGCGATGAACGCCCCCGAGGACCTTGGGGTTGAGCCAGGGCTCTCCGGGCCAGGAGATGGATTCTCCTGCTGCCGATGTGGCGAGACACATCGGGCCCTTATGGGGAGCAAAGAAAGCCCGTTCCAAGAGCTTGGGGAAAGCCGGTGCAACCGGGCAAGTGCGCAGGCGGGACATGAGGAACATGAGCGCACTACGATGTCTATCCACTGAGCTTACCCTGTACGATGGTCAGCCGCAACGAGGCGTTTACCCTATCCCGGCACCCAGCGAACCCGGGCAACCACGAACTCCGGAGCTGTTCTGCCCAACGGGAGATTCTGGCCGCCAGCGTCACGGCGGGGGTTCGGGTGACGGAACTTCGCTCGAACACGCTATCCCCGATCCGAATCGCGCTTGAGGATCCCGGGCAGGTGCGGGGCGTAACCATGCATTTCCATCTCCAACCGGTTCCAGTTCGTGGCGGCGTGCTGGGCCGTTGCTTCCGTTACTCGTCCGTTGCGCAGGAGCTCCAGCAAGTGCTGGTCGAAGCTGTGCATCCCTTCGCTGGCGGAGGCTTCGATGATGCCCGCCAGCAAGTTGATATCGTTGCTGCTGATGGCTTGTTGGGTGCCGGCGTTGCGCTTCATGATCTCCAGACAGGGGATGCGTTGGCCGGCAGCACCGGACACCAACCGTTGGCACAAGATTGCATTCAGACTTCGTGCGAGCAAGGCACTAATGTTCTCCTGTTCGCTCGCCGGATAGAACTCCCGGATCCGGTCGATGGCCTGCGGGACCGAATCGGCGTGCAGCGTGATCAGAACTAAGTGACCGGTTTCCGCCGCCTGCATCGCCGCGAGAATGCTCTCCCGATCACGAATCTCACCGATGTAGATCACGTTGGGATCCTGCCGCAGGGCGCTGCGGATGCCATCGGCGAAAGACGCGGTGTCGATGCCCACCTCCCGTTGCTCGAACTGGCATTGGCCTTCCTCGAACAGATACTCGATCGGATCTTCAATGGTGATCACTCGCAGGGACTGGGTCTCATTGAGTTGCTGAAGCAAGCCGCGCGCGGTGGTGCTCTTTCCCTGGCCGCTACCCCGGCGATGAGCAGAAGTCCTCGCGGTTCCTTGACTAGGTCCGCCAATCTGGCCGGTAGCTCGAGATCATCCAGCCGGTTGTGGTGTTGCCGCACGACCCGGCAGGAAAAGGACTGTTTTCCTTGCTGCTTGGTGAAGATGGCGCGGTACCGGATCTCTCCACAGATGAAACTCAAGTCCAGCTCGTTCTGCTTCTCGATGCGGTCGCAGACGGACCCAGAAAACGCCTCCCGCAGCAGCTTCATGATGTCGTCGGTGCTGGGGGCCGCGAACTGGACTGCGGGAATGCGCCGCAGTTGACCGTCCAGACGGTAGGTGTAAAGGCGGTCCGCCTGCTCGTGGAGATCGGTGGCCTGTTCGCTCTTGCACCAGGTCAGAACCCGGCCAAGGGAGGTATCCGGGGCGATACGTTCCATGACGGCGAATGTGAACGCCTCTCGAGGTTTGGCAAGTCGTAAGCCCCGCGACAGTCGTAAGCCTCTGGCCAAGCCCGGCATGGCCGACGTGGGCGAGCAATGGCGCCCGATCAACGGCCCAGCGGGATTCGCGCCCCGGTCATGGCCCCCTCACGCTTCTCCCGCTACTGCCCACGCGGGCCAGAGGGGACCGGTCTTCTGAGCTCAAGCTGGCAGCCATGCCGGCAAGTCGTCGGTGATCGGAGCCAGCCGTGTTCCTGCACAGCGTGCCTACTGATGGACCACCTTGATCACGCGATCAGCGAGACGCACGTCGCGGCAGTCCAGCGCGAGAATCTCGCTGGTGCGTAGCCCGGCGAACGTACCAATGGCCAGTCGCGACAACCGCGTCGGTGCAACCGCCCTTGGGGGAGAAGAACACCTGCCAATGCTGGGTGGGTGCAGCGGCGACCACCACCGCAGATTCGACCAGCAGGCACAGGGACGCGAGTAAGAGCGCGATCGTCTTCATGGATGGCAGCGAACCCGGCACCCGATCCGCCGTCGAGTGCCTACACCCGCCGCCGGTCATCATCCTACCTTTTGGGGCGTATGAACATGCGACGCTACTCCGTAGGGAACACGCCCCTCGCTGTTCCCGTCGAACACCGCTTACCCAGGCGCATCGAGGATTCTCAGAAGCCAGCCCCGAGCCAGAGCACAGTGCTGGTTACCTCCGTCGCAGCTCTGTGTAGCGGCCGGGTTGTCGGTCACGCTCCTTGTCGCGTCCGATCACCGTGCGATCCAATGCGCGATGTCGTTGAGGACGTCCTCCGCCACGCGGCCGGGCCGCTCGTATTCGGCGGGGCTGCTCTTGCCTCCACCCACAATGAACAGGTGATTGAGTTCCGGAAGCAGCTTGAAGGTCACGTCCGGGCGCCCAGTCAGCCCCTGCTCCCAACCCTCGAAGTCCAGCGCCGTCACCTGGTAATCGCGGCCACCTTGCAGAAGGAGAAGCGGTTGCCTGAGTTCCCGGGCCGTCGCCACGGCGTTGTAGCGACGGAGGTCGAGCCAATAGGACGCGGGTGCACTCAGGATCGAAGCGCTGGAGGTGGCATTCGTCAGTTCTTTCACCTTCTTGGCCTGCGCTTGCAGTTCCGCCAGCCTGGCTTGATCGTTGCTGGAGAGTTCTCCATCCAACGCGAGGAGATAGCGTGTCTGTTCGACCATCAAATCTTCCATGGGCCGCGTGGAACCGGCGAGGATGATCACGCCGGCGATGGTCGGATCGGCTCGGGCAATCCGGGGCGTCACGGTTCCGCCCAGGCTATGGCCGAGGATGAAGATGCGGTTGGTGGCAATGCCCTCCGTGCGGCGCAGCCAGTCGGCGGAACCTCCGGAGCTTCACCTTCAGCTTGGTCGGGCGGCGGGGCAGTGCGGCGCTGCTTCAATGGGCGGAGACAACCGCACGCGGACGTATTCAGCGATTTGACTCATCTCGCCCGCACGATCAACGCGTCATCCACGAGATAGGTGGCGGGTTGCCCGGCGGGTGGCTGAAGGATCATACCCAACTGGATGTCGGTGGATCCCGCCAACCGGGCGGCGTTCGTGAACGGAACCTCACCGGAGATGGGGCGTCGCTCCGCCTGTTGAAAGAAGACGCTTACCATTCCGGTGCCGGGGTCGGCCGACAGGATGACAGTGTGGGATCCCGCAGCGAACTCGCCCACGTCACGCGCGACAAGTCCCGTGTCGTCGCCGAACAACCTGACCCGGCCTTCCTGGAATTCCAGACGGCCGAGGCTGATCTCGCCGGGGTTGGCAACCAAGTTGGCGGACAACCTCGCAGGTGCATTCGCGGCAGGCCATTCGCCGCTCCACGTGGCAACGATCTTCTCCCCCGCCTCTACATGGGTCGGCGCCGAGACGTGCCACAAGTTTGCGTGCGCTTGATCGGCGGTGGCTCGCATCTCCACGGCCTTGTGGCCTCCCATACGGGCAACGATGACCGCCGTCCCTTCACTCTGCAGAACTTCATCCCCGTCGGGCGGATAGGGTGGGCTTCCCTGGAAACGGGCACCGACCGTCTCCCCAGTCTGGTAGTCATCCTTGAAGATCGTGGTACCGGTACAGGAGCACAAACTCAGGAGCGCGAGCAAGCTAAGGGCGCTGGGAAGTCGTCGTGCGGCAGCCAAGGTCTTCATGCGATGCGTTGGGTTGGTGATCGGTGTGCCCGATGACGGTTTCGCCTTTGGGTTGCGATAACATGGGGAGCATGCCAGAAGAGCCGGAAAATTCAAGGTCAATACGTTAGTGCAGTCATCCAACGGCCATCTAGTTTAAGTGCTCGCTACCTCTGTCGCAAGTAGCGGTACAGGGTCGGCCTTGGAATACGGAGGCTCCGACAGAAGTCGCGCGCTGGCAGCGCCCGGTCGACGTGCATCTTCCTGGCCGCCAGCACTGTCGGGTGTTCCGGCGGAACCGTTGGTCGTCCTCCGTTCCGTTCCCGCGCTCGGGCCATCGCCCATCCCGCCTGCGTGCGCTGCGAGATCAACCGGCGGTCAAACTGGGCCAACGCCGTGATGATGTGGAAGACCAACTCGCCGGACGCGGTGGGGGTGTCGATTACCCCGTCGCACAGCCTGGGTGGTGGTCATCCGGAGGGCGGGGCGTGCTTTCGTGTGCATTCGCGCTGGCTCCGGTGGCGCTGGCGGTTAGCGTGATTTCCCGTGCAGGCCCCTGCCGGGAGGCCTGCCCGACCCCTTGTGTATCGACACTGCGAGAAACCAACCGCGGGGCACCCCGGCTGCTCGTCGAGTTGCGCCAACTGGGCCAGGTGCCGGATCAAGTCCTCGCCCGCCGGACGTGCCGGACCATCAAGGAAGCAGTCGCCATGCGGGAAGCGCAGCGGGTGCGATTGTCCACCGGCCCCCGGCGCTGGACCGCGCGCGAGCTTCGGCTGCCGGGCCGCTTCACCGATGCGGAACTCGCCCGGCGCCCGCGCCACAACGAGGCGGTCCCCGAGGGGCGGACGGACATCAGAAGGTCAGCGGCAATGTTGCCCTCTTGCGACCAGAATGCGTATGATTCACCAATATGAACCTGGCGCATCGCCCGACTTTCAATCGCAACCAAATCATCGGGTGGCGGGGAGAAACGGAACCCGCCCCAGTTCGAATCGGATGAACGTGCCGGCCCGGCCAGGGCTGGGCCCTGTGTCCACTTGGGGCAGCCGACCCAGATGACAACGACCGCACGCAGTCAAGTTCGCTTGCGGCTTCTCTCCCACCGCCTGCAACCTGCGATCCTCGCCGCGGTCTGCATTTTCGGCGGGCTGAGCCGGTTACTCGAGGGCCAAATCGATCCAGTACGGCGGGACTTGGTCGAGGCGGGCTACCAGCAGCCGATCGAGGGCCATGCGCCCTTGGGTGCTTATGCTTATTACTACTTGAACCGGCCCGGCTTTGCTGCCACGAATCTTACCCTGCGCCTGGCCATCGCGCCGGTCTATCTGGATGGGGAACTCGGCATTCACGGTGTGCTCTCGCCGAACACGGATCTCGGCCTCGGTGTCAGTGGCGGGGGCTTTGCCTACGGCTACGACGAAGTCCGCCAGGGCAAGTACTATCACGAAGAATCCTTCACCGGCCATGGCGCCGGCACATCGGTGAGTCTGTACCATCTGTTCAACCCCGATGCTCTCATTCCGCTCAATGGCGTGCTGCGAGGGGGGCTGCGCTCCGCGTTTTACGAGCGGGACGAACGTGCCGCCTACTTCGCCGGCATGAGGTCGAAGGCCCGCCGGAAGAAGCGCGCCCGGCCGGTGATCCGCCGCACGATCTTGACCGCCTGCGCCTCCGACAGCTTGAACGCGTCGCCCAGTTCCTTGGCGATGTCCTCCTTCTCCTTCCCGCTCAGGAACAGGTACGTGACCAGCCCGCCCTTGGTCTCCTTCAACTCATCAACGGTGGTCGGCAGCCGGTCCGCCGGTTCCTCCTCCTTCTCGACCTTGGCCGCCGGTTCCTTCTTGGCCTTGAGTGCCTTCACCTTCGGGACCGGGGCCGGGGCTTGGGTTTGGGTTTGGGTCTTCGCTGCTGCTTCCTTCTTCGTTTCGTTGCTGTTCTTCATGGTGTGCTCCGTTCTGTGTGTTGTTGTTGTTCCGCTCCGATCGTGAGGCTCGCTACGGTGGCGCGGGATGAGTGTCCAAGGGTTTCCATGGGAATCTGGGCGGCGGTCTCACCGGTCCGCGGCGGCGCGGACTCATGCAGCAAGAGTGGGGACGGCGGAGCCGATTCCAGCCGGCGGATGACCTCGACCGCCCCGCGCTTGTACACGCAGACGCAGACCAGTTCCCCCGCCGGATCGTGGACCGCCCAGAACCGGCTGGGGCCGTGCTTGGTGACGGTGAAGCCGGTCATGAGAGGGGGATGAAACCCTGGTTGTGGTCGTGGATCGCCTGATCGTAGGTGTGCTCGATGACGCCTTGGAGCGTGTCGCAATACACGTCCCGCTGGCAGGCCAGCACCATCGAGCCCGGCTGGCGTTCCTTGTGTCCCTCGACCAGCCAGACCGTGTAGGTGTCGTCGGGCTCGTAGGCCACGATCAGCGCCCACGCCCGGCCCCGCTTCCCGTTGACCCGGCATTGCAGGCCGACTTCGTAATCCACGAAGCCGGCCCCGCTTTCGGACACCAGCCGGGAAGGCCGGCTGGACCGGTACTCGCCGTGAGGTTCGGCGCAACGGTAGGTGAACGCTTGGGCGCCGATGTAAACGAAGGCGCCGTGTAATCCCAGGCCGCCCGCTTGCGCGAGGATTGCCTGGACCGTCTCGGGTAGTGACTCGGTCTTCATCGGCTCGCCTCGTAAAGGGCGCGCCGGGCCAAGGTCCAGTGGCGATCAGTCCGCCTGCTGCCAGGCCGTCAGCCGCTCATCCAGCGTGTGCAACTGCGTGAGGATGTCGTCCTCCTCCTCCTTCAACCGGGCCTCGATCACGGCGACGCTCTGCCCTTCCAGGGACGGGGCCGTGCGATGGACCCGCGTCACGACTTTGCGGATGGCCGCGCCCAGTTCGGCCCCCAGGTGCGTGACTTCCTCGACGGGGATCAACTCCCGCTTCAGGTTGCGCAACTCGACCTTCAGCTTCGCGTTCTGCAGGATGATGTGCTGGGCGCGTTCCTGGTCGTAGTTGACCAGCGCGCGCTCGGGGGACTCGAACAGCCACCGCAACAGGGCGCCCAGGTACACCCGACTGCCCCGGAAAGCGGCGCAACCCTGGCGCTTGGCGTGCTTGATCGTCGAGAGGGAGATGCCGGTGGCGGCGGCGCACGCGCCGATGCTGTCATACGCATCGAGCATGGCGCGCGAACGCTCGCCTTCGCGGTGGGACCGCAACAGCCCTTGGATGGTCGGGACAAGCTGGTACCGACCGTTGACCGGTTTGGGGAACCAGCCTTCGGCGGCGAGTTCGCGCAGCCGACGGTCGGTCAGGCCGGAGAGCTTGACCAGTTGCTCGACCGAGATGGCGCCCGCGTCGGCCATGCCTACCGCTCCGGGGCGGCGAGGATCCAACCGGCGAACTCGCCAAGCTGGAAGAAGGTCCGCGCCTCGGTGGGGAGCATCAGCGGATGGAGCGGGCGCTGGTATCCGGCCAGGGAGAGTTCCTTGCGCAGGATGTCATCAGGCGTTGCGCCCACGGCACGCTCCGTGGCTTCTATGACGCATTGGCCGCCAACCACTGCACCACAGCCCCTTCGCAAGCAACCCCAGGAAAACCAAGTTGGTTACCGCCATGACAACTCGGCGTTACACTGCGCACGGCGCGGCAGGCAAGCGCTTCTAATTGACATTTCCAATGCGCGGGTTCATATTGGACCCAAGATTCGGGGGCAGTGCGCGCGGAGGCTAACACCTCGGAAATAGATACGGAATATGTCAATCGCCCTTGGAACCAGCGCTCCCAATTCGATATGGCCGGTCGCGTGGGAAAACGGTTCAGCGGTCGCAGCAGGCTCAACCATCTCTTTATCAGATTGTTTAGGTAAAGTAGTTTTGTTGTACCTCACCGACCTAACCGAATTATGAACGTGCACGTTTGAGCTAGGTCTAGCTCTTCGCGATGAATGGGTGCAGACGTACAGCCCGCTAGGCAGCGTGCAGTTTGTTTTCGTTGCGACGAAGCCTGACACGCTAGCGGATCTCCAAGCCTTGATACCGATGCGCCAGGCCTGCTTCGGCTTGGGCGCGCTCTCCTCGATTACTTATCCCATTGTGCTGCGCCTAAGCGGCGACCTAGGGCCGAACGGAGACTGGGCGCGGTATGTGGACGAGTACGACGGATACGGCGGTCCCAATACGCCGAGTTGGCCCGGCATCGCCATAGTTGACAAGGCGGGGAAGTTTAGCGCCGTGCGGGCCTATCCGGGAGGCAATGCCAACCTGCACAAAGAGGTGGACTGGGCGGTGAAGACGATCGATGCGCTTTTAGGGGGACGACAGCCTATACAAGTGGCGCTGGCGCTCGACCGTTCCGGGACCATGAGCGAGCTTCCGCCCTCAGGCGGATCCGTGTCGAAGATCGACATCCTGAAGGACGCGGTAAACGTGTTCTTCGACGTTTGGGAAGCCCACACGGTGATCGGGGACAAGGTGGCCGTGGTGGACTTCAGCGATTCGGTGAGCCAGTATGCTCAGTCCGGGTCGGGAGCGGTGCTTGTACCTTTGGGTCCGAACGCGATCTCGGTGCGTTCGTATGTTGGCAGCCTCATCGGGGGTGGGTGGACCTGCATGGGTGGCGCGATCGCCCAGGCTTTAGACACGGTGCAGGCGGGGCGTCGCCACATCATCCTGTTCTCCGATGGGATGCAAAACTACAACCCAGTCCTCGCCGATGTTGACTCCGGGAGCATACAGATCCTCAAAGTCGCGCCCGCAGACGCTGGTAATTTTCAACTCCTGGATGGCATTTTCGGTGACAGCGGTGTTCCCCCCAAGCCGGGCAAGAACCTCCGAGACTTCGACACGCGAATCCATGCGATAGGTGTCGGCTTGCCCGGTCCGCCTTGGTCCGATCTGATGTCCCGTATTGCGGGAGAGACCGGTGGGTTGCATTTTGAGACGCCGGCTCCGCTGGCAGATCTGCAAAGTTTCTATATTAACGCCTTGCTGGACGCATTCGCCGGTGCCACGCCGCAACTGGTTCAGCACTCGCAGGGGGTGTTCGATCCGCAGACCCGGCCGCCCGAGGAACTGTGCCGGCTTAATGGCACGGCCCAGTGGTTGACCCTGGTTCTCTCGTGGGAAGGTGATCCGGATCGAAACCGTTTGGAGTGCTGTCTGGAGGCGCCCGATGGGACGCTAATCGAGATTGCGAGTCGCACTAGGAGCGCCCCAAAACGCTGCGTAGTGTCGATGCCGTTGCCTACCTTCCATTACAATCGCCTCGTGAGCCAGGTCGGCTGCTGGCGATTGCATATTCTCGGTGTGACAAGCGCCCCGACGGCCTACCAAGTCTTCTGGATTGTGGATGATGCGCAAGTTCATTTCAGTATCGACCGGATTCGCACTCCTTGCCACGTCGGACAACTAGCACACCTGACCGCGAAGCTCGATTATCGGGGCGGACCGGTTTCGGCTTTGCAGATTCAGGATGCGGTGGTTCGCCTGGCGGCTCCGACGACGGATATTCAGCAGTTCCTGCGAACTTACCGCGCTGATTCCAGCGTGCTCCGGCGGTTGAAGGCCGATGCCAGCTTCAGGGAGTTGCCGTCGGAGATGGCCCTCAAGCTGCGCGCCTTGAGCCTAGACAAAGAAGCGGTTGCGCAGTGTACACGAATGGAACAGAAGAATTTGCCGCTGGCGATCGAGAAAGGTCGGTTCACCACTTCGGTTCGCTTGGAGAAGTCGGGTATCCATCGTTTCGATTTCCAGGTCAAGGCTTTGGATCATCATGGTCATCTGGTCACGCGTTCTCGCACGCTAAACCTCTGGGTGGCGCCTCGGACCCGCGCCATTCACGGCCCCACTCGCACGCCTTCAACCAAAAGAACACCGTAGCACCGAGATGGAGACACATATATGCCCACGATAGGAGATCCGGCTCCCAACGTCTCTGGGACTGACGTTCTGAGCGGCGCCACATTCGACTTGTCTTCTCACGCAAGCGAAGTAGTCATCCTGAATTTCGCCGGCTATACCTGAGGCTGGTGTGCCGTGGAGGTTCCATGGCTTCAGCACTTGTGGACGAAATACCAAGGTCATAGTGTTCAGGTGATCATGGTACACGTGGGTAGTGCTTCTGTCGCAAGCGTCACCGCTTGGCTGAACCAGCATGGCGTCTCGTTTCCCGTGATCATGGATCCATCTAACGCGATCATGTACGCGTACACGGGGGGCCCTGGGGGAATCCCGCACACTTACATCATTGGACGCGATAGCGTCATTCGGCAAGACATCCCGGGCGCCACATCAGAAACTGACTTGGAGGGCAAATTGTGGGATGTGATCTATTTGCGGGAAGCGGTTAACGTCGATGTCGTCATGGATGTATCCGACAGCATGAATTCGCCCCCCTCTGGCGGGCCGACGGACGATTCCAAGCTGGCGCTGATGAAACAGGCTGCCAGGATGATCACCGATTTCTTGAATGATCACGGCCAAGCTGACGACCAGGTGGGCCTAACGTGGTTCGCGGACGATGCAAGCCAGTACACGGATCCCACCGGTTCGAAGCTGGTGAAGGTTCGAACCAATGTGGCCAATCTTAAGGCGCAGATTGATGGGCATTCAACTGGCACGTGCACCGCCATGGGAGCTGGACTGCAACTCACGTTTGACACTTTAGCATCGGTACCGAAGCACCGTTTCGCGATTCTGTGTACGGATGGCATGCAGAATATTGAGCCTAAGGTGACCAGGGTTGCCAACCACTACGAAATAGTAGACAGCGGCGGATGGTTATGCGGTTCGCACTCGAGCGTCGCGCCTCACCCGGGAGTCAGCATCAGCCAGTATAAGGCCACAGTCCATTCCATTGGCATTGGCGTCGAAGCGTCCTATGCGTCGGTGCTTCAGGACGTGGCCGATTCCACGGGCGGGTTCTATCGTGGTACCGATGATCCTCAAACCGATCTGGATCTGATCTATTTCCTCGACTTGTGCAATTGCCTGGCGAGCGGTTCGCCTGCCGTCATCTGTCACGAGACCGGCCGACTGTGCGCTGAAACGGGATTCCAGTATCACTCTTTCAACGTCAGCCGCAGCGTGCGGAAAATGACCCTCATGTTGTCATGGAAGCCGAGCCTGGGGGGCAGGTTGACGTTTTGGGTATATGACCCTGCAGGCAATCTGGTGGACATCCATACGGCTTTGAAAGAGTCCGATAGCTACACGTTGGCGACTCTCTATTTGCCGGTGTGCAGGCAAGGCGCGCCACCGACACACGTGGGGCAGTGGCGCCTGGCAGTCGCGGGTCGAATGCCCGAAGAGTACGCCGACTACCATGTGCTGGTGATTGGCGAGGACAACGAGCTCAAGTGGCGCGTTGACTATCCACGGAGGTTGTACGTCGCAGGCGATATTCTCCCAGTTGAGATTTATCTACAGAAGGAGAGACTGCCGATCACGAGCGTTAACGAACTGGTTGTCGAGACAGCCCGGCTGAGCGCACCATTGCCGGAGCTGATGGCCCAATACCGGTCCTCTGCATTTGGAGTTGGCCAGGTTACCCAGAGACTGGCAGAGCGCCCTCGTGATCGTGTTCTTCTGAAATTGCAGGCAATGGCGGCTGATCCGGAGTTCAGGCAGCGGCTCAAGCCATTCAGAAGCCAGACGTCTCTTTCTAGTGGTGCGCTCAAGGTGACTATTGGTCCAGAGGGGATCGTTGTTCCTGTGAGATTGACTCAAACGGGTTTGCACAGCGTCAAGGTAAAGTTCCAGACCGAGACCCCTGAGGACGGGCCCATACAGCGGGTGGACCTGATTTCGGTGCTTGTGGGCTCGGGCTCGGCCGATCCAAAACACACCACGATCGTTTTGATGGAGCTGCAAGGGAAGGGCAAGAAGGGGGTTTCAGCGCGGGTGACCCCGAGGAACGCCCACGGTCAATTGATTGGGCCTGGTCATCCGGGGGATTTTAGGGTGAGGATTGGCACCTCGGAAGTGAAGGCAGAGGTGGAAGATCTATTGGACGGCTGCTACGAGGTGAAGCTACTGCTCCCGACCGGCGAATGGAACAGGCTGACGAAGAAGGGAGGGTTGCCACAGTACTCTTTCCAGTCGAGAGATCTTTGATGAAGGGGAATTGAGCAAGTTCTGGCGAACAGCGATGGCAGTGGCCTGGCGACGTGCCTTGCGCCACGTGCCTGCGGTCCGGGACCCGGCTGCACCTGGCCGGCGCTACACGGCGGCTGAGGACGCCTTGCTGGGGACCATGTCCGACGAGGCACTGGCCCGCCGGCTGCGGCGGCCGCACCACGGGGTGGAGGCGCGTCGGATTACGTTGGGCATCCCCAAATTCCAAGCCCAGCGGCGAGGGTGGTCAGCGGCGGAGGACGCGTTGCTCGGGCGGTTGCGGGATGTCGAGGTGGCCCGGAAGCTGGGGCGCACGGTGGTCTCGGTCCAAGTGCGCCGCTTCAAGTTGGGGATTCCCAAGCCCGACCCCCCAGGGCAAATTGTTTCAGGGAGACAAGTCCTTGAACTGCACGGCGTGAAATTCGGACTAGACACGGAACACGGTTTTTGGTCTCCTACCCTCGGATGATTGCACGTTCGACCAATCCCTTTAACGCCACCCAACCCGCGACTCCGCCCGCCTCCCCCCTCGCCGTGCGCGTGCCCGCGCACGATCAGTGCGCCGCGTTCGATCAGCAACTCGCCGCCCAACATTACCTCGGCGCGGGCCGATCCGTCGGCGATTACTTGCGCCAGCTCGTCGAGCGCGAGGGCCAGCCCGTCGCCCTGCTGGTCTGGGGACCGGCCTGCTACGCGCTCAAGGACCGCGACCGCTGGATTTCCTGGAGCGCCAATCAGCGCCTCGAACGCCTCAAGCTCGTCGTCCAGAACCGCCGCTTCCTCCTGCTCCCGCCCAAAGGCAGTGCGCCCAACCTCGCCAGCCAGGCCCTCGCCGCCGCGTTGCGCGCCCTGCCTGAGCAGTGGCGGCAACGCTTCGGTTACCGGCCACTGCTGGCCGAGAGTTTCACCGATCCGGAGGCTTACGCCGGCACCGCTTACAAGGCCAGCAACTGGGAGCCGGTCGGGTTCAGCGAGGGTTACAGCCGGCATCGCGCCGATTTTTACGTCGCCAACGAGCGGCCCAAAAAGTTGTGGCTTTACGCGCTCGCCCCCGACGCCAAGGCCCTCCTGCGCGCGCCGCAACTGCCGGAGGAGTTCCGCGCCGCGCGCCTCGCCCCGCCCTCGGGCACGTTGCCGGTGCAGGTCGAACAAATGGACTCCCTGCGGGACGTGTTCCGCCGCGCACCCGACCCGCGCGACCAGAACACCCGCTACCGCATCGGCCCGGTGCTCACGCTCATCGCCCTGGCGCTGCTGGCCGGACGGCGCGAGATCGCCGAGATCGCCCGCTTTGCCACCACGCTCACCCAGCCGCAGCGCCGGCGATTGAACTTGCCGCTCAAGAAAGGCACGCAACGCTTTTATCAAGTCCCCGGCTACGACGTGTTTTACCAGGTGCTCACCCGCATGGACCCGGAAGCCTTTGCCGCCTTGCTCACCGGCTGGCTGCAAGACCATCACGGCCGCCTGCCCGCCGCGCTGGCGCTGGACGGCAAGATGATTCGCGACCACATCGGCCTGCTCACCCTGGCCCAGCACGAGGACGGCGCGCCGCACGCCCTCGCCGTCTATGACCAGAAGGAAAACACCCCGCGCTGTGAACCGACCGCGGCGGCGGCCCTGCTGGAAGCGCTGCCTGCGCTGGACGGCAAGCTCATCACCGCCGACCCGTTGCACTGCCAGCGCGCGCATGCGCGCGGGATCGTGGAAAAAGGCGGCGACTACCTCTTTCAGATCAAAGGCAACCAACCCAAACTGCAGGTGCAGGCCCAAAAACTCGACGCGCTGAAAGGCACCCCCTTTTTGAACACAGCGAAAGCGGCCACGGGCGGGTGAACACCTGGCGCGTCCACGCCTTCGATCTGGAAGCGATGGCGGTGGACTTTCCGTATGCGCGGAGCCTGATCGTGGTGCGCAGCCAGCGGACGATCAAGCAGAGCGGGGTCAGCAGCGAGGAAAGCCGCTACTACCTGAGCAGCCGGGAGGCGGGCGAACACACGGCCGGACAATGGCTGGGGCTGATCCGGGGACACTGGGGCGGCGTGGAGAACCGCAACCACTGGCGGCGGGACACGTTGCTGGGAGAGGACGGCAGCCGTAGCCGCAACGCGACCCTGTTGATCAACCTGGCGATGATCCGCTCGGCCTTGCTCCAAGTGATGGCGCCTCACTTGGAAACCCAATCCCTGCCGCAACTGCGCGAACAGCTTCAATCCAACCCAGCCCGCTGCCTCGCCATCCTCACTCAATCATGAACTCAAACCAAAAGACCCTGCCCGACCCCCGGCACCGCCGGTGGACGGCCGACGAGGACCGCCTGCTGGGGCGGCTCTCCGACGTGGAAGTGGCGCGCCGCACAGGGCATCCGGTGCGATCGGTGGCGGCCCGACGCCGGGAACGCCAGCGCCGGACTCAGGCAACCAGACCACTTCGGACATCGCCGTCGGCGTGAACACGCCCACAGGTTGGAAGCTGGTGTCCTCTTTCGATGTCATGGCGGATGCGCTCTTCGACCGGTACCGGCTGCGGGGCCTGAGTGCGCGGAGCGACGCCCTCATCGGCAAGGAGGCGAGGGACAACCGGCCCCTGGCCCGCACCGGGGAAACCTCTCAGAGCTCGGACACGATCGTCAATTGGGTCACATTGCGTTGAGTGTCGCCGAACCACAGGCTGCGGTTGGATGGCGCACCGAGTGAAGGTCCCGTGCCAATCACTCCGCTCGCTGCCAGTCCGCCAACCGGTCTTCGAGGATCTGGAGTTGAGCCAGGATCTCCTGCTCCTGCTCCTCGAGCCGCGCTTCGATTACTTCGAGCGTTCGGCCCTCCAGCGAGGGCGCCGCCCGGTGCAGGCGCGTGAGCACTTTGCGGATTGCGCCGCCCAACTCGGCACCCAACCGGTGGACATCCTCGGCCGGGACCAGCTCCCGCTTGAGCCGCCGCAGCACGAGCCTGAGCTTGGTGTTCTGCAGCACCATCCGCTCGGCACGCTCCCGGTCGTAGTCGGCCACCTGCTCCTTGCCCTTTGCGTACCACCACCGCAGGAAGGGTTCCATCTCGACTTGGTTCCCGCTCAGCGCCGGGCAACCCTGGCGCTTGGCCTGTTTGAGCAACGTGACCGGGATGCCCGTGACCTCGGCGCACGCCTCGAAGCTCGGGTACACGTCCCGGACGGTGGGGTTCTCGACCTGCTCCCGGTAATACCGCAGCAGAACCTGGATTGCCTCAACCAGTGGGTAGCGACGTTCGGCCGGCTTGGGTAGCCAGCCTTCGCCGGCCACTTGACGCAGACGGCGTTCGGCCAGCCCGGTGAGGCGGGCGAGTTGGGTATCGGCGATGGTGCCGGGTGTAGCCATAGTCAGGGTTCCTTTGGATCGAGGGGGGCGTTGCGGGCGTGGAAATCGGTCCGACCCGCCATTGGGTCGCGGGCGCAACGCGGACGGTCAAATCGGTGACCAGCCGCGCAGCGTTCTGAAACCAGGGGCCAGTTTCTGTGTAGCGGAGGGGGCATTTTCCCGGGCCGGTTCCTTTAGATGAGGCGCTTTTGCTGGGCTTTTTGAAATTCTTCGGAAACGGTGCGCGTTTTTTTGTTTTGCCGACGTTCACGCACGCTTTCGGGGCTGGCGCCACCCCTGCGGCCCAACGGGTTACGTAAAAGATTCCTTGGTTGGGAGCCCAGGGAGCCGATTGTTAGCAGTTAACTGCCCGTTTTGGCCCGGTCCGCTGTCACCATACTGGCCAGCGAAAACAGGCTCCGTAAGTGCTTGAACCGCAGAGGTCGAAATCGTCTTAACTGTTGACATCAGACCCCGCCTTCGCTTCGTCGCTGCGGACCGGTAGGTGGCACGCCGTCTGGCTGCGGCACACGCCGGGCAAAACCGCCGCCTGGGTTCCATCGGGCGCTGGCATTCCGGGCAGAGGCGCAGGCGTGCGCTGGGGAGGTTGGTGGCCAGCCGGTACTGGCGCAGGGCCTCTTCGAACTGCGTGCGGTAGTCGCCGTCGAAGTGCTTCACGTTCGGTGCCACGCACTCCTCGAAGTAGAGGCAACGCTGACCGGTCGTGCCGAGGACACACTTGGGTTTTGGGCAGCAACGTCGGATGGCGAGGTCATCCTCGCTCATGGCACCGAGGCAACTGCCGTCGGTCTGCCAGTTGGTGCAGTGCCGTCGAGCGATCTGTAGCAGCGTCATAACGAGGAAGGCGGAACGTTACGCTTCAACTTGGATTTGGCCTTCGCGCCGCACCTCACCGGCGTCCGGTCCCGCAGCCAGTTCCAGGCGTGGCTTTGGCCCCGGTTGCGTCAATGCAACAGGCGGCTGTAGTACCCGGTGTAGTTGGCCAGGGCGGCGAAGCGCACGCCACAGCGGCGGGCGGGTTCTTCGGCGACGGGCGCGAGGGCCGGATGAGGCTCTGCTCGCGGGGCCGGACGGTTTTCCGCCAGTTCCAGGCATGGCTTTGACCGCGATTGCGCCACTGCAACAGGCGGCTGTAGTACCCGGTGTAGTTGGCCAGCGCGGCGAAACGCACGCCGCAGCGGCGGACGAGCTTGCGGATGGAAGGCGTGCCCTCGAAGTAGCCGGGGCTCAGGACCCAGGCCAACGCGATCAGGCGCATGCCCAGGGACTCGGGCTGAATGCGGCGACCGGAGAGGGGCAGCAGCATCTGGAGCAGGTGGATGACGACCTGGGAAAGCTGATGGTCATTGGCCCCGTTGGCCGCGTCCTCGTTGAGCCGCTGGTAGAGCCCCTGCCAGTCGAAGTCCTGGTCGGGCGCGTTGAGCGGGTCCTGGGCCGCGGAACGGTACGTCTCATCGAAGGGCTGGTTCATGCGGGCGAATCACGGAGGACTGCGATGACCTGGAAGAACTCCCGGAGCCGGCGCACGAGCGCCTCGGCGCGCTCCGGGGACCAGGAGGCGGCGAGGGCGGCGCCGTTGAGGTTGGTCGTCAGGATCGTGGGCCGGAGGTGCGCGCAGCGCTCGTCGATGATGTGGAAGAACTCGGCCTCGACCCGGTCGGTCAGCCGCCCCTTGCCGATGTCATCGAGGAACAGGACCTCGACCTGGGCCAGGCGCTCGACGAATGCCTCGCCCTTGCCCGCGCCCTCGGCGAACCCGGCGCTGACCCGGTGCGAGAACGCGCCGGCGGTGAGCGCGACGATCTGGCGGCGCTCCTGGAAATGCAGGCGGGAGAGGACCGCGTAGGCGAGGCGGGTCTTGCCGCTGCCCGGCCCGCCGTGCAGGAGCAGTCCGCGGGGACCGAACGGCCAGGCCAGCACGAGTTCGGCCACGCCGGGCGCGCAGGGCAACCGTCGGACGTCGGTGTCCCGGAAGATCGGCGGGCAGAGACTTTCCCACGCACGGGTGAGTCGAGCGGCCAGTTCGCGTTCCCGCTCCCGGTCGCGGTCGGCTTGAACGCGCTCGGCACACGCATTGCAGACCCGGCAGGTGAAGAGCGGCCGGCCGTTGAAGCAGCACTGCGGGGCAGTGAACGCCCGGCCGCAATCGGTACAGACGTGCCCGACCAGCGGGGCGGTGTGAAGGGGGAGGACGGTGCTCATCAGAACCCTTTCGAGTGATCAATGGGCGTGGCGACACGGCCGCGGCCGGCGGAACCGGCAGGGACCTTGGCGGGTGGGGAACTCGGGGACCCATCGGCCCGCCACTTGACGGCGATGCGCTGGAGGACGGCCTCCCAGCGGCGGATGTCCCGCCCGGCGTAGTCCTGCCAGCCGCAGCCTTCCATTTCGTTGAACCAGTCCCGAGCTTTCCACTCGGCCAGGCCGATCTGCTGGGCGCGTTGCAGGACGGCTTCCAGGTTCGGAATCACCCTGGAAGCCACTTCCGGAGGACCGGGTGTGTGTGCGCCTGCCTCGGTGGGTGCGCCTGCCGGGGGTGCTGCTGCCTGCTGCGAGGGGCCGAAACTCCCCGGTTGGCTCTGCTCACACAGTTGGCTCTGCTTAGCTCTGCTCAGTTGGCTCAGTTGGAGCATTGCTGGGGGTGGGGCCTGAGCATTACTTGCCGCATTGCTCTCAGCACTGCTGCCAGCATCCGCGCTTTCGCCCAACGGGCCTGGGCCATCTGGCGTCCCCGGGCCTTGAACGCTGCGATGTGTCCCTGATGTTCCCGCCATCCGTGAACGGCGTAGCCGCCTTCCACTGCATCCAGGAATCCCACCTGGAGCAGGGCTTCGACCATGACGCCGGGCTTCCCCCGCCATCCGGACAGGGTTTCCAGCTCCTGTGGCAAGTAGCCCGTCAGCAGGCCGTCCTCGGCGTGGAACCGACCGCAGTACGCCCACAGCCGGAGTAGGAGCGCTTCGGCGCCCCGGCCGAGTCGGGCGACCAACCGCCGGGTCTTGGGGTGGTCGAGGAAGTCCAAATCAACATTCAGATAGGCCATACCGGAGTTCTCCTACCAGACCAGTCGCACGGCGCACCCAGGGGTGGCGTCGGCGTAGCACTTCGTGATGCGCAGGGACCAGACGAGGCGGTCGTCGTGCAGGCAGCCGATGGCCACCAACGCATCGAGGACCGCCTTGGCGAGATTGTCGGCGTCGGGCTTGCCCGTGTGCGCGCGCGGCGCCGTGGGTTTGAGACCGCCCCGACCGAAGTGGGCCTTGGGCCGGGGCAGCCGGAACCCCAGCCAGAGGGCCGCGGGGGTGAGGATGGGGAACCGGGGGAGATGCGCCTTCGCGGCCAGCGCCACCTGGCCCTTCCAGCCCTCGGCGGTGCCCGGATCATAGACCCGCGCGCGACCGTGACGGGCAAACGCCCGCGGTCGCGGCTGACCCTTGGGCTCGCCGGCCACGAAGAACTCGACCCGGCTCACAGGCGAAATACTCCCTGCCCCCGCGCCAAGGACACGAGGTCCTGGAGCGGAAGTTCGTTGACCTGTCGGCAGTGCTTCGTGCGCACGTAGAGACCGGTCTTGGTGAGTTCGATCCGGACGGGTTTGCCCGTCACCGGACAGGGGGCGTAAACCCGGCCGAATACACGTCGCGTGGTCTTCATGATTTTGGGGTGGGCTGGGACTGTCGGGGGTCATAACCCTTCTGGTAGCGCCAGAGCGCGGCGACGAGCTTGAACGCCCGCCAATCCCGCGTGGGGTCGGGGTGCTTGACCACCACGACCCGGCCGGGCTCGGTGGTCGAGATGAACACGTTGGCCGCCAGGAGCCGGCCGGTGTTCTCCTCGCCCCAGTACGTGGCGCCGTAGGCGGCCAACTGCATCGCCTGGTTGTCGTAGGCCACGACTTCCTCAGGCGCACATCCAGGACCTGGTGGATCAGGGCATAGGGCACACTGTAGTAGTGTTTCTCGACCGCCACGTGATAGTCGATGTTGACTTGGGCTCGGGACCAGTGGGCGAAAGGGAACGGCGCGCTGGGCAGCGGCAAGAGTGCGGGCTTCTCCAGCGTCTCGAACCAGCTATTGCGCGAGCCGGCCAGTTTTTGAAAGGGCTGCGCGTTGAGCTGGGCCAAGAGCGGCGCGATCGCTTGGTTCAAAGCGCCCACGCTGAAAAAGCGCTGGTCGCGCAAGGCCGCCAGGATTTGCCACTGGGTAATCTGGACGGCGGTCTCCACGTGGGCCTTGTCGCGCGGCCGCTTGATCCGCGCGGGAATAATCACGGTGCCGTAGTGCTCGGCCAGTTCCTGATAGCTGCGCTGCAGGATCGGCTCATAACGGCAGGGGCCGATCACGGCGGTGCGCGGATTATCCGGGACGGTGATTTTCGCGACCCCGCCAAAGGAGGCGTAGGCAGGGCAATGGGCGGCAATCCAAGCGGGCAGTTGCTGGTTGGCAAACGCCTCCGCAAAGGTCTTGTTGCTGGCGCCCAACACCGCGACGAACACCGAGGCGGCCGAGGTGGTCCCATCGCGGCCGTCGTGGATCGGCACCGTCTGCCCCGCCCAATCGACGAGCCTCTTCTCACCGGGCACCTGGACTTGCCGCAAGGTCGGATCCAGTTGCGCGGCCCACCGCCGATACAACTGACAAAATTGGCTGTAGCCGTAGCCCTCCGGATGCACCTGCCGGTATTCGCGCCACACCCACTGCAGCGTGACCGAGGGGCGCCGAAGTTCGGCGCGCACCCCCGACCAGTCGGGCAGCGGCCGCGCGGGCTCGGCTGCCGGGGCCTCGCTGCTCGCGCCGAGCAACTGCTCCCACAACTGGGCTTCGGTGAGCGTTTCGGGCAGGGGCCAGCTCAGGCCCGCCGCTCGGGCGCGGTGGAGATAATCCCCCACGGTGCTCACCGCCAACCCGCAACTGCGGGCGATCTCCCGGATGGACAATTGATGTTGGTGCCGGAGCCGCAACCCCTCTTTGATTTGACGCATGGACAATTTGGTTTCGGACATCCCGCTGCTGTCTCGAATCGGCGGATCCGAAACAAGCAACGCTTCGGCCTGGGTCCCGCGTCGCCTCGCTCCTGAATCGCCATTCCGATCGCTGTCGGACACCCATTCCGGCCCACCCGCAAAACTGTCCGACAGCCCGCCGGAACCACTGTCCGACAGAAAACGGAATCGGTGTCCGCCACGAATCGGAATCACTGTCCGACAGACTTCGGAATGCCTGTCCGACGAACACCGGAATACGCAACGGGTGGCATGGCTGACGCGAAAACAGCCTGAGAAGCCCGCTGCCCGTCAGGAAGGATGAACGCCGCCACTGGGGCATTGCAGATCGTAGCCGGTGGCGAGGTGTAACGAGGGGCGGGATTGCTCGACACTCAGACTGCGGGTGGCGCTTTCATCCTGCACGTCAGGTCGCAGACCAATCCGACCGTGTTCTGCGTGTGGCCACGCCGATGGCCTACAAATCCAGCCTTGCTAATGCCGGCTTTCGGTGCGACAGGTGTGCTACTGCAAACCCGAGACGCTGACGCGATTCTGTTCGGCCGTCGAGTTGCGCGCAAAGACGTTCTGGGAATCCACAGAGACCGTTGAATCCGACGCTGACCAGGAGTCGTGACCTTCACTTGGCGCTGGCCGGGGAAATCAACACAGACTGACGTTCACGATTACGTTGCGAGGTGGCCAGGCGACACTCTGAACTCACCAAATCCGATTGTGGCGCCCAATTGAGCGCCATTCCCATGAAACCAACAGAGTGTCAGGGTTTGCGAGTGAGGCTTCAGCTCTTGCCAACCACATTGACTGGGCCGCCACACGGCCGGTAGCTACAGTTCGCCAGCCAATTCACCCTGGCTTGTTAATCTTTCCGCCCTTTTCCGTGAGTAGGAGGTGAATGACCCGTATGAACGCAAAACAGGCATGGTCGCATTCCCGGATCCCGGTCGGGTCGGATTGCTGCCCGGCCTCATTGTCCGGACCACGCAGCCACGCTGCCCGACAGGGTCCTCGAACCGCGAAGACAAGTCCACCTCGATGAAAGATCGTCCGTTTCCCGACGTTGGTAGCCGTAGATGCAGGTGATTGGCGGCGGGTGCCGGCAGGCCGCCCGGTGAAGAAAGAGGTACCCGCAGACAGCGCGCTCCGGCGCCCGCCCCAGTCACCGAGGCCGAAACAGAACCATGAACCACAGTATCAAACACATCCCTCCGATATGCAAACCTCAAAACTCATGCCCGCCCTGCTGGCGGTGCTGTCCTGGGCTGGGGCCCTCGCCCAACCCACGATCACGATCACGAAAGAGCCCGCAGATTCCTCGGTCAGCCCGGGCGCGACCGCCCAGTTCACAGTGACGGCCACTTCGACCAGTCCCCCGATCACCTACCAATGGTGGTTCCAGAATGCCGCCCTCGACCCGGTGGCGAATCCCTCCGCTGCGCGGAACCGGCTGTCCCTCACCGACGTCACCCTGGCGCACGCCGGACCGTACTTCGTGGTGCTCAGTGATCAGGTCGGCTCGGTTACCAGCCGGGTGGCCACGCTGACGGTGGACCCCACGTTCATCAAGATCACAGATGGTCCGCTGGTGACAGACCGCGACGGGGCGAGTTTTGTAGCGTGGGGCGATTTTGACGGAGACGCACGCGTGGATGTATTCGTCCCGCACATGACGTGGACCACTGCACGCCGGGCTTCGTTGTATCGCAACGCCGGGGGCGATGACTTTGAACGAATGACCAATGCCGTCACGATCCCTTTGCTGCTCCCGCGCTCGGGGATTTGGGGCGACTACGACAACGACGGGGACCTTGACCTTCATGTGACTTTGGGAAGTGGCAGCCCCAACAAACTCTTCCGCAATGACGGGGACGGTCTCTTCACCTCTCTGACGGGCGCCGCCACCACGGATACCAAGTTCCATCGGGAAGCCGCGTGGCTCGATCTCGACCAGGACGGCTGGCTCGACCTGTCCGTGGGCACATCCCGCGACGAAAATGGGGGCCCCATGAACGACCTCTTCTTCCACAACGAAAGGGACGGCACGTTCGCACCGTGGACAACAAATCAAGTGGGCGACATTGTAAATGACCAGGTGGGGACCAGTTGCCTGGCGTGGTGCGACATGGACAATGATGGGAGTCTCGACCTGTTGATGGGAGCCCTAGATGGGCCGGGTCGCCTCTATCGGAATGACGGGAAAGGACACCTGACCCGCACTACAGCCGGCAGCCTGCCACCGTCCGGCCCGTTCGTGACCGCCGTCTGGGCGGATTTCAACAACGACGGATTGTTCGACGTGGTTACCGCCGGGAATGTCGTGCCACTGAAGCTACACCTCAATCGGGGCGGGTGGACATTCGAGGACGCGACGTCCGCGGCGGGACTGAGTTTCACTGGCTACTGTTATGCGCTTGCCACCGGTGACTACGACAATGATGGCGACGTGGACCTCTACGTCGCCCACGGGGCAGGCATTGACCTTCTGTACGTCAACCAGGGGGACGGAACATTTCGGGTGAAAGATGTGGGGTCGCCGCTCGTTGACGCACCCGACCTGCCGGACCTCGCCACGTGGGTGGACTACAACAACGATGGGTGGCTGGACTTGTTCAAGAGCTGCGGCAATGAAGACAGTCTAGTGCCCGACTCCCTCTACCGCAACAACCTGCCGGCGAGCGGAATTGGACATCACTGGTTGAAACTACAACTCCAGGGAGTGGCTTCAAACCGGTCGGCGGTCGGGGCGCGAATCACGGTGAGCACTGGGATTGGAGGTCAGGAAGTGCGGCAATACCGGCAGATTTTGTCCTCCTGCGTTACCCCTTGCTCCCCAGCGGGCTTGCCCGTCCACTTCGGCCTGGGCGACGCCACGAACGTGGAGGTGGTGCGGATCGAATGGCCCTCGGGCAATATCGTGGAATGGACGGATGTCCAACCCGACCAGGCCCTCAAAATCAGCGAGCTCGTGGGCATCACGCCCCAGCGGCCCTCGGCGAGCCTGAACGGCGCGGTGACGCTCAACCGGTCGGCGGTCTCCGGTGCGACCTATCAGTGGCGGCATGACGGCGTTGACCTGGCCGCTCAGACCAAACGGACGCTGGCACTCACCAACGTCACCGCCGAGATGGCCGGCCGCTACAGCGTCGTGGCCACCACCCCCAGCGACACCTTCACCAACTTCGTGTACCTCCACGTGGACACCCAGTTCACCAAGATCGTGATGGGCGACAACACGCCCTCCTGGGGTTGTGCCTGGGGCGATTACAACAATGACGATTACCCCGACCTGTTCGTGGCCGAGGGTACCTTCACCTCCTCTGCCGCCTGCTCGCTCTACCGCAACAACCGCGATGGGACACTGACCAAAGCGACCGCCGCGGAGGCCGGCGAGATCGTCAGCTTGAGGCGGGGTTGGCTGCACCCCGTCTGGGGGGATTACGACAATGATGGCCGGCTCGACCTGTTGGTTACCCCGGCCCTGGGCTATCGTTCCGTGCTTTGGCGAAACCTGGGTGACGGACACTTCAGCGACGCGACGGGGTTTGCCAAAGAGGACTTGCTTGGTTATCCCATCTGGGGTGATTACAACCGCGACGGCCGACTCGATTTGCTCCTCGCCCGTGCCTATTATGAACCGCCGACCTACGACAGACGCAATGCGCTCTACCTCAATGACGGCGCTGGTGCATTCGTAAAAGTGACGGGGGGCGATCTGTCCACCTTCCGCGGCCAGTGGGAGGGCGGCTCTGCCGGCGACATGGATGGCGACGGGGATCTGGACCTTCTCGGGACGGGCCCGACGGGCGTCGCGCTGTTCGCGAACGACGGCGCCGGCGATTTCCATCGGGTAACGACTGGGTTGCCGAGCGTCAGCGGCTATTTGATCACTCCCTCCTGGGCTGACTACGACAACGATGGGAAGCTGGACGTCTTCGTCGCGGTTTACAACGCGACCAACCGCTTGCTTCACAACGACGGCAACGGTCAGTGGACGAGTCTCCCCCTGGGGGCCGCCCTCGAAACCAGTGCGGGCATGTGGGCCGACTATGACAACGACGGCGACTTGGACCTCTACATCACGCGGGGTCAAGGGAGCACCACGTCGAACCTGTTCTTCAGCAACAACGGCGACGGGACATTCACCCCGATTACGACAGGCAGTCTGGTCACCGACCAGAGCCGGTCGGCGGGATGTGCCTGGGCCGATTACGACAACAACGGATTCCTCGACTTGTTCGTGACCAGCCATGCTGGTTTCCCCGAGGTCCTGTATCGCAACCACGGGAACGGTAACCACTGGATTTCGTTCAAGCTGGTTGGCACCGGCTCGAACCGCTCCGCCATCGGGGCCAAGGTTCGCGTTCTGGCGAACATCTCCGGGAAAGCCACCTGGCAGATGCGCGAGGTCGGCGGCGCCAACCGCCACCAGAACGACCTCCGCCCTCACTTCGGTCTCGGCAGTACCACTCGAGCCACCACAGTACGGATCGAATGGCCCTCGGGGACCGTTCAGGAGTTGACGAACGTGGCCGCGGACCAGTACCTCACTGTCTGGGAGCCGCCGTTCCTGAGGGCCGCGGTGCAGCCCGATGGCGCGTGCGTACTGAACATTCGAGCCGAGCCCAACCGGGCCTGGCAGATCCAGG
The DNA here is from genome assembly GCA_963735925.1 of uncultured bacterium. Classification (GTDB taxonomy): domain Bacteria; phylum Verrucomicrobiota; class Verrucomicrobiia; order Limisphaerales; family J093; genus DSVZ01. The sequence goes on along the minus strand of CAVTMT010000009.1, from coordinate 491,418 downwards.
CCTCCAGTGACCTGGTCACATGGGAAACGCTCACGAGCGTCACGCCCACCGCAGTCGCCTTCGAGTACACCGACCCAGTCGTCGCTGGCATGAGCTGCCGGTTCTATCGCGTGATGGCTCAATGAGGTGCCGATGAACCCGTCCTCGGCACGCATGTCGGAGGGCAGGACTCTGCGAATGCCGGCTTCGGCAAGTCGTGGTTTCGTGGAGTTCAGCCCTCCAGCACGGGAGGGCAAGGATTCGCTGGCAAGTGACCCAGATCTGCCCGGCGCAACGGCGCTGCCATCAGGAACTGTCTTATTTCGGGTGGGGGCGGTGCTGCGGCACCGCCCTGCGCCGGCACAGCGGCGCAGCTACCGGGTTGCCATCAGGACGCTGCCAATCTAAGGCGGTAGCCGCCGATGTGAGTCGGCGCTGACCCGGGGAACCGTCTTGGTTGGGGTGGAGGCGGTGCTGCGGCACCGCCCGGCGCCGGCACAGCGGCGCAGCTACCGGTCTGCAGTCAGGACGCTACCAGCCCACCGCGGTAGCCGCCGATGTGAGTCGGCGCTGGCATGGGGAACTGTCTTGGTCGCGGTGGAGGCGCTGCTGCCGCACCGCCCGGCGCCGACACAGCGGCGCGGCTACCGGTCTGCAGTCAGCACGCTGCCAAACCACCGCGGTAGCCGCCGACGTGAGTCGGCGCTGGCATGAGAAACCGTCTTGTTTGGGGTGGGGGCGGTGCTGCGGCACCGCCCGGCGCCGACGCAGCGGCGCAGCTACCCATTTAAGTCAGGACACCTCCCATTTGAGATAAAGACACCCCCGTTTGAAAACAGGACACCAACGTCGCGAGGGGCGGTTGCGAGGGGCGGATTGAGATTCGGCGACCGTCACGGTATCTTGTCGCGGTTACCGAAGTTGCCGACCATGAATACCACGCCGACACCCGAGGCTCCCCGAGCCGATCAACCCCGCGCCGAAACCGCCCCGTTGCCGCTGCCGCCGCAGCACATTCTCGTGCCGCTCGATTTTTCGCCGCATTCGCTCAAGGGGTTGCAGTACGCAGAGGCGCTCGCCCGCCAGTTCGGGTCGCGGCTCCATTTGCTGCACGTCACCGAACCGATCGCCTACCCGACCGATCTCGGTTACGCCCCGGTCATCTCCGGTGAGCTGGAAACGGAGCTCCAGCGCGGAGTCCGCGAACGCCTGGACACCCTGGTGGCCGAAGTGAAGGGTCGCGGGTTTCGCGTCGAGGGCAGCCTGCGGATCGGCCGGCCGTATGCCGAGATTGCCGAGGCGGCGACCGCCAACCGGGTTGACCTGGTGATGATCACCACCCACGGCTTCACCGGCCTGAAGCACGTCCTGCTGGGCAGCACGGCCGAACGCGTGGTCCGGCATTCGCCCTGCCCGGTGCTGGTCGTGCGCGATCAGGAACGCGAGTTCGTCGAACCCTCCGCAGCCGGGAAGGCCGCGCCAGCGGACCAGCCGGCGCCGCCGCCGCTGGGGCTCAAGCGGGTGCTCGTGCCGGTGGATTTCTCCGTGCCGTCGCAGCAGGCCGTGGCGTATGCCAGCCGCCTGGCAGCCCGGTTCCAGGCGGCGTTGCTGCTGGTTCATGTCACGGAACTGCCGTACGTCGATCCGAGCGTGACCGAGATCGACACCCGCGCCATCGAAGCCGCCGCGCGGCAGAGTGCCCAGGAACAACTGGCGCGGGTCGAAGCGGCCCTGCGCGCCGCGGGCTTGTCGGTGACCACCGCGCTGTTGACCGGCTCGCCCTGGCACGAGATCGCGGATTACGCCGGGCAGCAGGCGGTGGACTTGATCGTGGCGGGCACGCACGGGTACACCGGGCTGAAGCATGCCCTGCTGGGCAGCACGGCGGAGCGCATTGTCCGCCATGCGCCCTGCCCGGTGCTGGTCGTGCGCGAAGCCCCCGCAGCGTGAGCAGGGCCGCCCCCAAGCAATTCATCAAGCGGATGTGCCAAGGAGAGGCGGCTGCAAGCCAGTCCGCCAGGCGAATGGGAAGCGCTGGGTACATCGTGGCCGCCCCTCGGGTGGTGAAGCGCAAGGCACTCGGATGGCTCGTCACGAATGGTGAGCTTGTCACCGCGAAGTCAGGTCGCCCTGGTTGAGGATCTTTCGCGTGACCTCAAGGGGGTTGAGAGTTCAGCACTTCCAGGGCGCGCACCGTGGCGGCGCCGCGGGTTTCAACACCGAGCTTTTCGAAGATTTCCTGCACGTGCTTCTTCACGGTGGACTCCGTGATGCCCAGGATCGTGGCGATATCCGGGTTCGTCTTGCCTTGGGCGAGCCAGAGCAGCGCCTCGGCGGCGCGCGGGGTCAGGCCGAGTTTGAGCAAGGGATCGGAGGAAGAGAAGTCAGGCTTGAATTCGCGTTTCGCCTGCTGGTCGGCGCGGCGCAGGCGCGTTTCAATCGCCCGGACCAGGTCAGCGTTGGCGACAGGCTTGGTCAGATAGTCGTCGGCTCCGAGATTCATGCCGCTGCGCAGGTCGTCCTTCTCGCCTTTGGCGGTGAGAAAAATGAAGGGGATCCGCGCGAGCGTGGCTTCCGACTGTAAAGCCTGGAGCACACCGTAGCCGTCCAATTCCGGCATCATGACGTCGCACAGGATCAAGTCGGGCATTTCGCGGCGCGCGACCTCGAGTCCTTGGCGTCCGTTTTCGGCGGCGATCGGTACGAAATCGCAATAGCGAAGGAGTGCGGTGAGGTTGCGTCGCATCTCCGGCTCGTCTTCAATGACCAGTATCTTTTTCATGGTGTGCTTCAAAAACCGCTGCGTCCCGATTGGCGGACCGCGGGTCTGCGACCCGCCGCAATGTGGCTGACCGGAGCCGGCGGGAAAGGCCTTCGCATGTTGCGCTATTCGCTGTTGCTCCGCCTCACCGAGCCGCGTTCCGGTAATGTCCCAAACACCGGCAGCCGGACGATCACGGTCGTGCCTTCGCCGATGCGGCTGGTGACCTGCACCGTCCCTCCGTGCAGTTCCGCGCAGCGCTTCACCAGCAACAGGCCCAATCCGGTGCCGGGACGGCTCCCGACGTTGCCGCCTCGATGAAAAGCATTGAACAGTTGCTGCTGATCCGCGTCTGAAATGCCAATCCCGCGGTCGCACACGACACACACCGCGTCCACCCCGTCCCGTTCCACCGTGAAGTGCACCGTCGCGCCCGGTTCCGAATACTTGACGGCGTTGCTTAAGAGATTGGTGAAGATGTGTCCGAGCAACTGTTCATCCGCCCTGGCCCCGGACGACACGGCGCGCAGCGACAATTCAATGAAGCACCGGCAGTTGGTCGTCGAGAGCACTTCATCGACGACGCGGCGGCAGAAGAGGCCCAGATCGAGCGCGGCCGGCTGAAAGTGCAGTTTGCCCGCATCCAGCCGGCTGAGCACGAGAACCCCTTCCATCATGCCAGCCATCCGGCGGGTGTTCCGGGCGATGGAGTCCAACTGCTCGTCGCGTTCGCCGGGCTGCATTTTTTTGTCGAACTCCCGCAGCAGTTCCGCCGAGGATTGGATGATGCCCAGCGGCGTTCGGAATTCGTGGGAGACGAGGGACACGAAGTTGCTCTTGAGCCGGCCGAGTTCCTTTTCCCGTTCGAGGGTTCTGAGCAACTCCTCCTCGGCTCGTTTTCGCTGGGTGATGTCCAGGGCCATTGAGAGGATGTGCGGCGTGTCGTTCAGTTTGATCGTTTCGGCGGAAAGCAGGATCGTGAAGCGCTCCCCACGACGATTCTTCCAGCGGCACTCCCTTTGCCGGATCGAACCGACCTTGCGCATATCCTTCAATATCGAATCCCGTTCAGCCGGGTCCTCCCACAAACCCAGCTCGACGCACGTGCGCCCCAGGACTTCCCCCAGCGGAAAGCCCAGCCAATTCAGGTACGCATCGTTCGCGAGGACGTATTTCTCGTCGCTCATGCGGAGAATGCCGATGAACGCGGGGCTGGCCTGAAAGGCGGCGCTGAACCGCGCTTCGCTTTCGGCCAGCGCGGCCTGGGCCCGTTTGCGTTCGGTGATGTCGGTGATCAGCGCCTGGATGACCTGGCGTCCGCTCCATTGGATGCGGGTGAGAGCGACTTCCAGCGAGATTTCCCGGCCGTCCGGAGCGCAGGCCACCCAGTCGAAACGGGCGCTGCCCTTCCTCATGCATTCTCCGATGTATTTGCGGCCCATCGCCTCGGAACGTTCTCCGTTTGGCTGGAGGAGCGGAGCCAATTCGCCCGGATGTCTGCCGATCAATTCCTGAGGGCTCTTACAGCCCATGATTCGCACGGCGGCGGGATTGACCTCCAGCAGTTGGTTCGTATCGTGAAGCGCCACGCCGTGGCTGGAGCCTTCAAACAGCGCCCGGAATTTCTCTTCCGACTCGCGCAAGGCGTTCTCGGCCCGCTTACGCTCGGTGTTGTCAATGATGCTGGCACGAATCAGGTTTTCCCCCTCTGCCGGCAGGCGCAACAACCGAACCTCGGTGGGGATCAGTTGGCCATGAGGCTGTTGCCGATGAATCCATTCGAAGACCGGCGTTCCGCCAGCCAGGGCTTCCGCCATCAATTCGCGGGCAAGGTCGCTGGAGCGCCGCCCACCAGGTTGGAATTCCGGGCTCACATCGGCGGGAGTCAGCTCCGCCAGCCTTTGCATCGGCACGCCATACAGTCGGCAGGCGTGCTCGTTGCCGAAGCGAATCCGCCCGGTGTCCCCATCGAAAACGACGATGGCTTCCGGGGCGTGCTCGACCAGGGCGCGCAAGCGAGCTTCGCTGGTGGTGAGGGCGGCGGTGCGTTCGGTGACGTCCCGGGAAATGACGACATGGATGCTCTTTCCGCCCATGAGCAGGGCGGTCGAGGTGACTTCGACGGGAACGTCCCGGCCATCGAGTCTCCGAATCACCCACTCGAAGCGCAGCCCCTTTTGCGTTTCGACGGAGGCAATGATCTCCGCCGCCTTGTCCGCGCTGCGTGAGCCGTCCGGTTGAACGGGCGGCGAAAGATGCTCGGGGCGCGTGCGCAACAACTGCTGCTTGCTCTCTGCGCCAATGAGTTCGACCGCCGCCTGGTTGCAGTCCACGAACACGCCGGCCTGCGGATCCAGCAACCAGATCGCGTCCACACTCCGCTCGAAAAAGCGCTCGAACACCGGGTCAATGTGCTCGAACAACCGTTCGGGCGCACTGGGCCTTTCGCCCCATGTACGATCCGTCGCCGATGATTTTATCATGCCTGCCTGCCGTGGTTGACCATGCGACTGCCTCTTATCATAAACGCCTCGATCCGCGCCGCAAACCGCTGTCCGCCGAAGCGGAACAATTGATCCCCCCGGCATGGGCTTTAGCGCGCTCGCGGCCGGACACGGGTGAAGAACGAGGAGGTCACGAGTGGCGAATGGGATGTCCGGGGCAAAGTCGTCAGCACCTCCGATGCAAAACCCAGCGCGACTGGCAATCCACCAAGCAGACTCTCGACCAGATGAAACGATCCGGCCCCTGCGCTGCGGTCGCCATCGTGGCCCCGCGAGGCCGAATCGCGCGACCGGGACGACTCCACCCCGGGTACCCCACACTGTCATCCTCGAATTCCAAGCCATCCCAACCCCCGAAGCCGTTGATGCCCGCCTGCATGCTGGCCGCGATGTCCGGCGGGCTTGGCCACCTGGCCAGCACATTCGAACATGGGGCCGAGACATTGTGGCGCCACAACGGCGTGCAAGCGCTCGCTCTTTCGTCCCGCCGCTCCATTCCCGACATCCTCCATCGTCCCATTGTTCCTCCTTCGTTCTCGTGCGATGAAGCGCAGTCTTAGTCTATTGGAACATGTAAAAGCGAACGAATCATGGACTCTGCCGAACAATTCGAAAGGCTGGTGAGCGAGCACTACGAACCACTCTTTCGCTTCGCCCTGAGCCTGACGCGGACGGAATCCGACGCGGGCGATCTGACCCAGCAGACCTTCTACGTCTGGGCGACGAAAGGCCATCAACTGCGCGACCCCGCCAAGGTCAAGACGTGGCTCTACACGACACTGCATCGCGCTTTCCTCCAGGGGCGGCGCAAGCAGAGCCGGCTTCCCCTCCAGGAATTGGATGAGGCCATCGAGCAATTGCCGGCCGTCGCCCCGGTGCTGGCCGATCGCGTGGACGCGCTGCGGGTGTTGCCGGCACTCGCCCAGCTTGACGAGATCTATCAGGCCGCGGTGGCGCTCTTTTACCTGGATGACTACCCCTACAAAGACATCGCCGCGATTCTCGACGTGCCGGTGGGCACGGTGAAATCGCGCATCGCGCGCGGAGTCGCGCAGCTCCGCGACATACTGTTGTCGGACGATTCGCGCGCCTCGACTTCGTTGAACGTGGATCCGCCCGGTGGGGCCTTAGTCCCAGTGCCCGCGTGGAACACGACGACACTTTGTGAATCTCATGTGTGCCACGGTCACATTTGATTGCGGCAATAGACTGAACACATATGGAAACACAAACGAAATGTATGATCACGGTTATCACACGGTTTGCCGTTCCCGCCGAAGTCCACACCAGTGAGATGCGCGGTGCTTTTGCCCAGGCTGCGCCAGCCTTCCGTAACGTGCCTCACCTGTTACGAAAGCAGTTTCTTCTGTCGCCTGATGGACGCATAGCCGGTGGCGTTTACCTCTGGGAGGATGAAGCCGCGGCGCGCACTTTCATGCAGCTACGCGTAGCGTCGATGATTCGCGATACGTTTCGCGTCGAACCCACCATCGAATTCTACGACTCACCCGTGATCGTAGAGAATGTCGCACCGCACACCGTGCTGGCATAAACCGGCGCTTTCCCGAACTCCTGTTATGTGCCGCGGTCGCGTTCGACCACGGTATCAACCAAGAAGCCATTATGTATAACAAAGAGAATCTGACGACGGTCCACAAAACAGACGGCTTCGCGCCGTCAGATGGGATCGCCGTGCTTGAGCCTCGCAGGAACAGTCCCGGTATGACCACGGGCTATGATCGCTCACAGCCCGGACACCCCCCCAATTGTGATTCAACGACCATTCCCAATCTCGCCGCGGTGAAGGCGAAGCAGAAGGCGACCTGGGAATCCGGTGACTTCGGACACATCGCGCGCAGCATTGAGAACGTCGCGGAGGAATTCATGGCGCGGCAACCGCTCCGGCCCGGCGCGAACGTCCTCGACGTGGCGAGCGGCACGGGGAATCTGGCGGTCATTGCGGCCCGGCGTGGTTGCGAGGTCAGTGGCATCGACATCGCGACGAACCTCATCGTTCAGGCCCGCGCCCGCGCGGCTGCGGAAGGACTGCGGATTGATTTCACTGAAGGCGATGCCGAGGCAATGCCTTACCAGGACAGCCAGTTCGATCTCGTCGTCAGCATGTTTGGCGTCATGTTCACCCCGCAACCACACGTCGCTATCGCCGAGCTCCGGCGTGTAACCCAACCCGGCGGAATGATCGCTTTGGCCAACTGGACGCCCGAAGGCTTCATCGGGAAGATGTTCAAGGTCTTCAAAGCGCACCTGCCGCCACCGCCCGCCGGTGTGCCGTCGCCGATGGGCTGGGGGGACGTAACCACTGTGCGTTCACGATTGCAGCAGGGCTTCAGTTCCGTGCGCCTCACCCGCCGCATCGCGATGATGCGCTACCCCTTTCCACCCGCGGAAACGGTGGAGTTTTTCCGCCAATACTACGGTCCAACGCAACGGGCCTTCGCCTCGCTCGACGCTCCTGCGCAAGCCGCGCTGCGGCGAGACCTGGTCGCGCTGCAAACCGCCAACAACACCACCGGACTATATGACACTACCGAAGTCGCCGCCGAGTACCTGGAAGTTGTCGCCGTGCGACGCTCGTGACCGTAGCCCCAACATTCAACCCTCAACCACAGCAAAACCATGGAAGGAAGTATAATGAACCTGCTGCCCCATTCAGCCGGCCGCTCGCTGTCGATTGTCACGGCGCTCACCGCGCTGGCCGCTGCCACCACGCTACGCGCCGATGAAACCTGTTCCTCGCCGTACCTGGCCCGGATCGAAGGCCAGGAGGAATTTGTCTATGTCTGGACGCTCGGCGTTGAAGGACTCGGCGACGGCTCGGACAAGCTCGTCACGATCGACGTGAAACCCGGTTCGCCGAATTACGGCAAGGTCATCCGCACCTATTCAGTGGGCGGACGCAACGAGGCCCATCACGGCGGGTTCACCGACGACCGCCGCCAGCTCTGGCTTTGCGGCCTGGAGACCAGCCGCATTTTCATCTTCGACGTTCATACCGACCCCTCGAAGCCGCACTACGTGAAGACGATTGATAACTTCGAAGATATCACCGGCGGAGCGGTCGGCCCACACGGCGTATATGCATTGCCCGGGCGTGTGCTCATTCCCTGTCTCTCGAACGCGAAGGACCACGGCGGTCGGACGGCACTCGTTGAGTTCAACAACGATGGCGATTATATCGCCACCCACTGGATGCCGACCAAGGACACGCCCGGGCTTGCCGGAGCGGAATTCGCCGATGGTTACGGTTATGACGCACGGGTATTGCCGCGCAAGAACGTGCTGCTCACCACGTCGTTCACGGGATTGAACAACTACATGCGCGACTTCGGCGACTTGGTGAAAGATGCCAGCGCGATGAAGCAGTTCGGCAATTCGATGGTGCTCTGGAATTTTCACACGCGCCAGCCGCAGAAGGCATTCCGCGTGCCCGGAGCGCCGCTCGAAATCCGCTGGGCCTGGGGTGAGACGCACAATTACGCCTTCACCGCCGCCGCGCTCGGGTCGAAGCTCTGGCTCTGCTACCTGGACTCGGACGGTAAGTGGCAGGCGAAGCAAGTGGCGCAAGTCGGGCCGGCAGGCGGTGTGCTTCCGGTGGACATCAGCCTCAGCGCGGACGACAAGACGCTCTTCGTGGACTGCTTCGGCGACGGCAAGGTGCGCGTGTTCGACGTGTCTAATCCGCTTCAGCCCAGGCCGATTTACGAGCAGGTGATTGGCCGGCAGGTCAACATGGTGTCACAGAGCTGGGATGGGAAGCGGCTTTACTTCAGCAGCTCGCTGCTCGCGCACTGGGACAAGGGCGGCGAGGACAATGAACAGTTTGTGCGCGCCTTCCACTGGGACGGTAAGGCATTGAAGCCGGCCTTCGAACTGGATTTCACCGCGCTCAAGCTGGGCCGTCCGCATCACATGCTGTTCGGCTCGACGAACATTGGCGGCTGAACCGAGCGCGAACCACAACCCTCAATCCTCTCATTTCATGAACATTCTAAAGCATGTCTCCGCTATATCGCTGGCAGCCACCGCGCTCAACGCAACGCTGTTGGCCACCGATCTTCCGCGCACGGCCGATCACGATTACGACGCGCCCGCGCCCGGCAGTTACCAACTTCCAATTGTCATGCGAGCGGCGGACGGCGAGGTGCTCGATTGCAGCGGCCGGTCGCTGCGCCTGAGCGAACTGACGCATGGTCGCGTGACCGTGATGAGCTTCATCTACACCCGTTGCGCGGCTGCCAAAGCATGCCCGATGGCGACCGGTGTGCTGATGCAGATCCACCGTCTGACCGCGGAAGACCCGGCACTCGCGAAGAATGTGCGCCTCGTCAGCATGAGCTTCGATCCCGCCACCGACACACCCGCGCGCATGGCCGGCTACTCCGCGATCGCGGATAGCAGCAAGCCCGCCGCCGAATGGCGCTTCATCACGACCGGGTCGGACGACAAATTGAAACCCATCCTTGACGCTTACGGCCAGGCGGTTGACCGGAAGAAGAATCCGAACGATCCGACCGGACCGCTCAATCATACCCTGCGCGTCTTTCTCATTGATCGCAACGGCAACATCCGAAACATCTACAGTTCCGGCACACTCGATGTGCGTCTCGTGTTAGCGGACGTCAAGACACTGCTGGCCGAACAACCCTGGCAAAACCAACGCGCACCCCGCTGAAAAGGCCACTGCTAATGGGAACGATCTCCGAGCTAGGGAATTTCGATGCCATCGCACTTGCAGGCCATCGGCTGTGGACGCACTTGCTCGCTTTGCCAGCGGGACTGGTGATCCTCACCGGTTGCGGCAAAGCGCACGAACGCCACACTGACGTGCAACCTGAGTTGCCCTCGGTTCAGGTCCGCACCCAGACTGTCGAAGCCAAACCGTTCGCCGCGATCGAGGAGGTGGTGGGCACTGTCCGAGCCAGGCTTCATGCAACCATGGAGGCGAAGACCAGCGGCCGTATTACCGAACTGCCGGTCGTCTTGGGCCAAGCAATCAGGAAAGGAGAACTCCTGGCCCGGCTCGACGCACCTGAAATCAAGGCTCGTCTGGACCAGGTTGAAGCGGCTTTCCAAGAAGCCGAACGGGCTATGAAACGCATCTCGTCCCTGTTTAGCCAGCAGGCGGTGTCGCGAGCAGAATACGATGCCGCCGACGCACGCTACCTGGTTGCGAAGGGAGCGCTGGGCGAGGCTCGGGCAATGACAGGTTACCTGGAGATCCTGGCGCCATTCGATGGTGTCGTGACCAAGAAATGGGCCGACGTCGGTGATCTTGCAGTTCCCGGCAAGCCACTGCTGAATCTGGAAGACCCCTCCACGCTTCAGCTTGAGGCCGACTTGCCGGAAGCCATCGCCTCCAAGATCCAGCAGGGCGTCCGACTAACGATTCGCGCGAGCCAAGGCATGCCAGAGTTGACAGGTACAGTTGCGGAGCTGTCCCCCATTGCCGACCCAGCCAGCCGAACCTCTCGGGTGAAACTTGACCTGCCGGCGTGCCCCGGTCTCAAGTCCGGCCAGTTTGCCCGCCTGTTCGTTCCGGTAGGTGAGACCACTACTTTGCGGGTTCCGACCTTGGCCGTCGTCCAGCGAGGCCAAATGGAGATCGTATTTACCGTGGAAAACCACCGAGCGAGTCTGCATCTGGTCAAGACGGGCCGGCGGGGACATGACGAGATCGAAATCCTTTCCGGATTGGATTCCGGCGATTTGGTGGTCATCGATAACCCTCAGCAGTTGGTTGACGGTCAACCGGTCCAGGGGCGGTAAATGGCTTCGCTGCGTAATTCCAAAAGCGAACTTGGCTTTGCCGGCCGGGTTGCCCGTGTCTTCATTGATTCCAAACTCACACCGTTGATCATCATCACCGCGGTGCTACTCGGCGCAGCGGCGATCATTATGTTGCCACGGGAGGAGGAACCCCAGATCCAGGTGCCGATGATCGACGTGATGGTCTCGATGCCTGGGTTCAGCGCCAAAGAAGTCGAGGAGCGCGTCATTCGGCCGATGGAGAAGCTGCTTTGGGAAATCCCGGGGGTTGAGTACATCTATTCGACGTCACGTCCAGGCGAGGGCCTCGCAATCGTGCGGTTCAGAGTCGGCGAGGATATGGAAAAGAGCTTGGTCAAGTTAAACCAAAAGCTCCGATCCAACTTCGACCGCATGCCGAAGGGGGCCTCCTTTCCGCTCATCCAGCCCAGGTCCATTGACGACGTGCCCATCCTGGCACTCACCTTTCACAGCAAGAAATATGACCACCTGACTTTGCGACGGTTGGTCGCCCAGGTTGACGATGCCGTTAAGCAGGTGCCGCTGGTGGCGGAGACATCGCTCATCGGGGGGGCCAAGCGGCAGGTGAGTGTGCTGCTGGACCCGGCGCGATTGGCCTCGCGCAATCTCAGCGTCGTCGAGGTGCTGTCCATGCTAACTGAGGCCAACCGCCAGGTAATCGCCGGCGGCGTGACCAGCAACAATCGGGAGGTGATCCTGGAAACAGGCGGTTTCCTGGCCAATGCCCAGGATGTTGGCAACGTGGTCATAGGCGTGTCTTCCGGAAATCCCGTCCATCTGCGGGAAGTCGCGGACATCAAGGACGCGGCCGAGGAACCTTCGCAGTATGTGTTGTTCGGCGCCGGGGCGGCTGAGTCAGCGACTGCTGAGGAACAGGCAGCCGTGACTCTGACCGTGGCCAAGCGACCCGGGGCCAACGCAATCGCGGTCGTGGACCAGGTGCTGAAGAAAGTCAACACCCTCAAAGGACAACTCATTCCGGGGGACATCCAGATTGCAGTGACCCGCAACTACGGCGAGACGGCGTCCGAAAAATCCAACGAACTGCTCCAGCACATGGGCATTGCCGTGATCGGCGTGTCAGTCCTGGTCCTGCTGACGCTTGGTTGGCGCGAGTCCGCGATCGTTGCCCTTGCTATTCCGGCCACAGTCGCGTTGACCCTCCTTGTCTTCTATCTTTACGGATACACGCTGAACCGCATTACGCTCTTCGCGCTCATCTTCTCCATCGGCATTCTGGTCGATGATGCGATCGTAGTGGTCGAGAATATCGTGCGGCATTTCCGACTTCAACAGAACCGAGGACGAAGTTGGTCAGACCTGGCCGTGGAGGCGGTAAACGAAGTCGGCAATCCCACCATTCTGGCTACTTTCGCGGTGATCACCGCGGTGCTGCCCATGGCCTTTGTTGGCGGGCTCACGGGTCCATACATGCGTCCAATCCCCATCATATCCAGCGCAGCCATGTTCTTCTCGCTGGCCATTGCCTTCATCGTGACGCCGTGGGCCTCCATCCGCGTTTTGCGCTGGGGCAGACAATATGGGTGGCCTACCAAGGACAGGACCAATGGCACGGCGACTTTTCATGATGAACAACCGGAAGACATCTTTACCCGGGGGTACCGACGAATCATGGTGCCACTCATCGCTGAGCGTCGCTGGCGCTACGCGTTTCTTGCCAGCATCGTTGGCCTCCTGCTCGTGGCGCTGGCGTTGGTGGGCATCGGCTGGGTTAAGGTGAAAATGCTGCCTTTCGACAACAAGAGCGAGTTCCAGGTCATACTCAACATGCCCGAAGGGAGCGCCCTTGAACGAACGGCCCAGGCAGCTCGCGAGATCGCTGCCGCAATTCGTGTCGAACCCGAAGTGACCGACTATCAGGTTTACGCCGGGGTGGCTGCTCCCTTCAACTTCAACGGCCTGGTGCGCCACTATTTCATGCGGCGAGGCGCACACGTTGCCGATCTGCAAATCAATCTTGTCTCAAAAGGCGAACGCAAGGCACAAAGCCACGACATTGCCAAACGCGTGCGTCCCCGCGTAGCGGCTATCGCAGCCAAATACGGTGCACGCGTGGCCGTGGCCGAAGTCCCCCCCGGCCCACCAGTCCTGCAAACGCTCGTAGCTGAGATCTACGGGCCCACGGAGGAGAACCGGCTTGCCCTCGCACAGCAGGTGATTCAGATTTTCCACAATACCAAGGGCGTGGTCGATAGCGACTGGTACATCGAGGCCGACCAGCCCAAGGTGCGCTTCGTAATTGATAAGGAGAAGGCCGCCCTCCACGGCATCAGCGCCGAAACCATATCCCAGACCCTGCGGGTCGCGGTTGCGGGTGAACGGGGTAATCTTCTCCACGTTCCGCAGGACAAGGAGAACGTCGATATCCTGGTACAATTGCCGCGCGCGAACCGGACGACGGTCGAGGATCTGCTGGAATTGCGGGTCCGCTCCAGTGCAAATCCGCATTCGCCGCTGGTCCCATTGCGCGAATTGGTAAGCGTGGAGCAGGCTACGACCGATAAGAGCATTTACCATAAGAATCTGATGCCGGTTACCTATGTGATCGGCGACGTTGCCGGGGTGGTGGAAAGCCCGGTATATGCCATTCGGCAGATGAACAAAGCGCTGGAGGCGCTGGATACCCGAGAGTTCGGTGGAAACGGCTCGGCCCTTACAATCTATAATGCCGTTCAGCCCTTTACCGAGGACCAACCCTCCGTGAAATGGGACGGGGAGTGGCACCTCACTATTGAGCTCTTCCGCGATCTGGGCGCAGCGTTCGCCGTGGTGTTGGCACTGATCTTCATCCTGATGGTGGGCTGGTTTCGTTCTTTCCTTACGCCACTAGTCGTTATGGCGTCGATTCCTTTCTCGCTGGTGGGCATTCTCCCGGCCCACGGAGTTATGGGTACGTTCTTCAGCGCCACGTCGATGATTGGCTTCATGGCTGGCGCCGGTATCGTAGTGCGTAATTCCATTATTCTTGTAGATTTCATCGAGCAGCGTCTGGCTGAAGGCATGCCGCTGAATCTAGCCGTCGTTGAGGCCGGTGCCATTCGGTTTCGCCCCATGCTTTTAACTGCCTTGGCGGTTGTCGTCGGCGCGAGTGTCATGTTGAGCGACCCGATATTCCAGGGATTGGCCATATCGTTGATGGCAGGCGAAATCGCTTCTCTTCTGATCAGCCGAATGGCCGTGCCCTTACTCTACTTCATGGCCTATAGTCGATCCTCGCTCCCGGCTGAATCTCATCGTGGAATGCTTCCGGTGTGCCTGCCGAACGGTGATTGCCACTTTGGGCGAAGCCAAAACCTTCCGTCCGCTTCGGTGATTCCTCGAAATGGATTTCCCCATGTTGGGCCGATTCGTGGCAAGCAAATCAATCACGCCGCTTCTGACCTCACGTCGGCCCCAATTCCAGATGACTCTGGCGAGCGGAGGTTTGCCGCGAACTATGAACTTCGGACGGCGGGATTGAACTACCCCGTCGATGCGCCGGGCGCGGGGCCGGATTAGGATAAGGGTCTTCGCGGCAGTCGCCCGAGCTAAGCTCAGCCAACCTAGGCACCGGTGGGGCCTTAGTCCCAGTTCTTCGATGGAACACGGCGGCGCTTTACGAATCCCATGTGTGCCACGGTCGCATGTGACCGCGGCGATCAATCGAATTATGAAAACAAACACAAACGAACTCTCAACTGGTCGGACCATAAAGTCCGGCCACGTAAAGTCCAACCTAGCGAACGCCGTCGCCTCCGCAGGAAGACCAAAGCCACTCAAGGAGAACCGGCAATTGGCTTCGACGAAGGAGGTGATTGACCATCACCTGAAGAGTTTTGGCGATGGCGACCTCAAGGGCATCCTCGAGGACTACGCGCCGGGGGCCGTCGTGTTCACTCCCAACGGACCGCTGCGGGGAGTTGACGAAATCCGGCCGTTGTTCCAGGCGATGATTGCGGAGTTCGCTAAACCTGGCGCGGCGTTCCACCTGAAGCAGCAGTTCATCGAGGACAATCACGCTTACATCCTGTGGACCGCGGAGACCGCCGACAACGTTTACGAACTGGGCACGGACACGTTCCTCGTGCGGGACGGCCAGATCGTGGTCCAGTCCTACACCGGCAAGCTTACGCCCAAGGGCTGAAGGCGCGCGGGTTCCAATCACTTCGGCCCGCGCTTGAGAGTGTGCGGCGCGCACTGAACCACCCAAGCAACGCCAACAACAGACTGGAAGAAACATATGCCGTTAATCAAAAAGGACACCGACATGACATCTGCCACATTGAATGACCTCACGAGCGTGAAACAGCGCCTCGACGGGACGGTCATCCTGCCGGGGGATTCCACTTACGACGAAGCCCGCTCCATTTGGAACGGTATGATTGACCGCCGTCCGGCCGTCATCGTGCGCTGCCGCACCGAGACGGATGTGATGCTGGCCGTCAACTACGCCCGCGAGAACCAGCTCCTCGTGTCCATCCGGGGCGGCGGCCACAACATTGCCGGCCACGCCGTGTGCGACGGGGGCGTGATGATTGACCTCTCCCAGATGAAGGAGGTTCGGATCGACGCGCCCGCCCGCCGGGCTTGGGTCCAACCGGGGGCTACGCTCCACGATTTCGACTGCGCCGCCCAGGCGCATGGCCTGGCCACGCCGGTGGGAATCAATTCCACGACCGGCATCGCCGGGCTGACCCTGGGCGGTGGATTCGGTTGGTTGAGCCGGAAACACGGGCTTACTTCCGACAACCTCCTGTCCGCCCGCATCGTCACGGCGGATGCCAAACAGCTTCACGCCAGCGCCACATCGCACCCGGATTTGTTTTGGGCCTTGCGCGGCGGCGGCGGCAACTTCGGCGTCGTCACGGAGTTCGAGTTCGCCCTGCATCCCATCGGGCCGCAAATCCTGAGCGGGCTGCTGGTGTTCCCACGGTCGGAAGCTGGCTCCGTGCTGCGAAAATACCGGGCGTTCACCGCCGCCGCGCCGGAAGACCTGAGCGTTTGGATGGTGATGCGTCAGGCACCGCCCCTGCCATTTCTTCCGCCGGAGGTGCATGGCCAGAACGTCCTCGTGCTCCCTCTGTGTTACGTTGGGGCCGAGGAAAGTGGCCGGAAGCTCATCGCACCGCTCGCGGAATTCGGGACGGTTCTGGGCCAGCACGTCGGGATGCAGCCGTACACGACCTGGCAGCAGGCGTTTGATCCGCTGCTCACCCCGGGCGCGCGCAATTACTGGAAGTCGAATAATTTCTCCGACCTGAAGGACGCGTTGTTCGACGTCATCGTGGAGTACGCCGGAGCATTGCCTTCGCCGCACTGCGAGATTTTCATTGGCCAACTCGGGGGGCAGGCGGCGCGCGTACCCGCGGGCGCGAGCGCCTTCGGCAACCGGGACGCCAACTTCGTGATGAACGTGCATGGCCGTTGGGATTCGCCCGGTGAAGATCAGGCGGGCATCGCTTGGGCGCGGGAGGTTTATCGCGCGACGCTGCCTTACGCGACCGGCGGAGCGTATTCGAACTTCCTCACGGCCGAGGAAACGGACCGGGTCAGATTGGCCTTTGGTGGCAACTTCGCTCGCCTCGCGCGAGTCAAGAAGACCTACGATCCACAGAACTTCTTCCGGCTGAATCAAAACATCCTGCCCGGCTGAATCTAACATTCCACCTGAGAATCAGTACCCATCTCGCCGGAGCCATCGTCCTCCGCGCCGGCTCCGGCGAGGGCCTCGACTCCGGCGCACCGACCCCGGCGTGAAACAACGGATGTGAGCGCGGCGCATCTTGCCGGGACATGGCGAAAGCCGTACTGTCGCGGCATGAAGTTGAGTGGGCTGTTCGGTCTGGTGCTGGCGCTGGTAGGATTGCGGGCCGGTCCGGCTTTCGCGGCAGCCGGGGAGGACGCCAATGCCAGGCGCGTCTTCATCATCCCCATCCGCGAAGACATCATGCCGCCGCTGACCTACCTCGTGCGGCGTGGCGTGAAGGAGGCCATGGACGCCAATGCCGACACGCTGGTTTTGGACATGAACACCAACGGCGGCCGGGTGGACGTGACCGAGGAGATTCTCCAGATTCTGGGCCAGTTCAAGGGCCGGACCTTGACCTACGTGAACACCCGCGCGTTTTCGGCCGGCGCCTTCATCTCGGTGGGCACGCAGCGCATCTTCATGGCGCCGCAGAGCGTCATCGGCGCCGCGACTCCCTTCACGATGATGCCCGGCGGCGGGGTGCAGGACTTGCCGGAGTCAGTGGAGGCCAAGATGAACTCGGCCATCCGCGCCCTGGTCCGCAGCAAGGCCGAGAAGAACGGTTACAACGTCGAGGTCATCGAAGCGATGATCGACCGCAACAAGGAGGTCATCATCGACGGCAAGACCATCAACAAGAAGGGCGACATTCTCACCCTCACGGCCACGGAAGCGGCGCGCGAATACGGGAACCCGCCCAAACCGCTGCTCTCGTCCGGCACCGTGGACAGCCTCGACGCGCTGCTGACGAAGCTCGGCTTCGCGGCGGCCCAGCGCACCTACGTCGAGCCGAGCGGCGCGGAGCAACTGGCGTTTTGGATCAACGCGCTGAACTGGCTGTGGTTGATCGTGGGCGTGGCCGGCATCTACATCGAGTTCAAGACGCCCGGCTTCGGCCTGCCCGGCATCGTCGGCATCTCGGCCTTCGCGCTTTACTTTCTGGGGAGCTACATCGCCGGTCTTTCAGGCTTGGAATGGCCGCTGTTGTTCCTGCTGGGACTGGTCCTGGTCGCCGTCGAGCTGTTCGTCTTTCCCGGCACGGTCGCGATGGGCCTCGCCGGCGGCTTGTTGATGCTGGTCGCCGTGGTGATGGCCACGGTGGATCGTTACCCCGGCATGCCGGCGATGCCCACGCTCCCGCAGCTCCAGGAACCGCTGATGGGGCTGTTGTACGCCGCGCTGGGCTCGGTGGTGGTGATCCTGGTGCTGGCGCGGTTCCTGCCCAAGACGTCCTTTTACGGCATCCTGGTCACGCATGCGGCCTCGGGCGTGGAATCCCCCCGGCGGCAGGCCAATGCCCAGGCCAGCCAGATCGGTCTCGAAGGCGTGGCGCTCTCGGTGCTGCGGCCGGGCGGCAAGGCGCAGTTCGGCGACGAAATCCTCGACGTGATGACCCAGGGCGAGTTGATCGAGAAGGGCGCGCGGGTCCGGATCATCAGCCACAGCGGACGCGAGGCCATCGTCGAACCGATCGCGTAGCCCGCGCCGGCTCAGCGCCACTGGTAAGTCCAACCCCGCGCCGACACGTCCAGCTTCCGCCCGTTGAGTTCGACCGAGACCGGTTCGTCGGTGAAGTTCTCCACCACCCAGCCGGCGTTCGTGAAGAGGTAAAGGCCAACCCTCGCCGGCGCCTTGAAGCTGGCCGCAAACGGCTTCAACAACGGCGCCCGCAGGGCGTTCACTTCAGCGGGCGACAGCGCGAGCAACGACTTGGGATCGCCCTTGACCGGAAGCACGCTGACGTTCGCCGCTTTCGCTGCCGGCAGGTTTTCAAGGGCCGCGGCGAGTCCGTCGGTGATCAGGACCGGCTTGCCGGCCTGGACGAACGCGGTGAAGCGCTCGCGGAAGGCCGGGTCTTTCAGGGCGTGAACCGAGAAGAACGCGGCTTTGGCCTCCGTCGGAAACTCATGCCCGGGCACCAACGGCAGGCCGAGCATGCCCACAAAATCGAACACCCGGGCCTCCTTCCCGGGATGGCTGTTCGCCGGTTTGTAGGCGGCAATGCCGACCGGCGTGCGCGCCTTGACCTCCCTGGCGACCGCCAGCAGTTCGGGGATGTTCGCCCGCAAGGCCTCGACGTTCGCCGGGCCGGTTTGGTTTTGGAGGCTGCCGTAACAAAACAGCAGCGACTCGCGGGCGCCGCCCAGGACGGTTTGCCGGGCCTGCTCCACATAGGTTCTTGGGGTGGTACCGTAAGGATCGAACCAGCCGCCGCCGCACTTGGCGCCGCCAATTCCGCCCAGCCAGCGCATGATGAAGTACGCCTCGTACTGGACCGTGCCGCCCCAGCGCGGGTCACCGTAATCGCGCGTCTCGGTGCCGACCCAGATGCGGTTGAAGTCGGCAGTCTCGCGCACCACTTCGTAACCGCGCTCGTGAAATCGATCGTACCATTGCGGGTACTTGATGATGAAGGTGGCCTTCGGGTTCACCCGCCGGCCGGCGGCCAGGATGCGTGCCTGCGACAGGCGGACCATCAGTTCGCAACGATAGTCCTCCCACGTGTCGCCGGTCACCGGAAAGGTCCGGTCGCCGATGCGGACCGTGCGGGCCCGGCGCGCGGCGTCGCACTCGGCGCAGGTGCAATCGGTGAACCAGAAGTCGTCGATCATCGTTTCGTCGAACCGGCTGGCGGCATACTCGAAGATGCGTTGCAGGTGTTCCTGCGTGGGTTGATCGGTGTAGCACGAAATGGTGTTCCAGCCGTTCGATTTTTTGCCGACGCCGGTCGTGGTGACGCAACCCGAAACCCCGCAGCCCGCCT
Organism: uncultured bacterium; assembly: GCA_963735925.1. Classification (GTDB taxonomy): domain Bacteria; phylum Verrucomicrobiota; class Verrucomicrobiia; order Limisphaerales; family J093; genus DSVZ01. The sequence goes on along the minus strand of CAVTMT010000009.1, from coordinate 471,853 downwards.
CGGCGAAACGTTCCTTTGCATGCTCGAGTGCCGCGCTCTCGGCCTGATAGCCGTCGCGGAAGACTTCGAGATACACGTGGGTGACCCCCGTCTGGCGACACCAGTCCAGCGCCCGGTCGAGGCCGGCTTCGGTGCTGAGCTGGTCCCGCACGTCCTGCGCGGTAAACAGGGTGGAAAATCGGTGGACTGCCTTTTCGCTTTGGGCCAGCGCCCAAAGGTCGGCGGCGCGGAGTGGCGAAACGAAGAGCGAAGCGGCGAACAGCCAGGGCGCGAGCGCGCGGGGTTTCATGGTGAGAGTATGGACGGTGGCGGTGAGGCGTGTCTTCGATTCGCCCGCCGGGCGGTTCGGAAGCGCTGGCCGCCAGCGGACCGGTACCTTCGGCGCCGCCCGGATCGAAGTCCGCGTCACGAACGCCACTTCCCGGGCCAGTCCGTCACCATCGGCATGGACCACCGTGCCTCCGTCACCGGCTTCCAACCCCCAAGCGGCGACCGGATTCTCAAAACCACTCGTTCGCCACGCTCAAGCCGTTGCCAGATCGCGGGCATGGGGAATATCGCTGACACTGAGCGAGCGCACCTGGTCCCGTTCCAGCGTCAGCAACGCCACGGTGTGGCCGTCGTAGCCCACGAACTCCACCTCGAAGGCGGCGCCGCGGCCATGCACCAGCACCGCGGTTCCTACGTCCCCGCGCTGCAACCCGTGCTGCGGCAGGTCGCACGTCAGCGCCACGGCGTCCAGCTCTTTAATGTCGTTCATAGTCTTGGCAGCGGATGTGCGGTCACGAAATGTGGCCCATCGACCCCCGGATTGATATACCAGGCGCTGCGGACATTCAAGGTGGTACCATCGGGCGCGGTCAGCGGGCCGTCCACGACGTAACGAGTGCCATGCTGCGTTGCCTCCCTCTTGACGACCTCATTCTCCCGCGCATGCCGGAGCAGCGCCTCGGCCAGCCGCCGCCAGCCGGCCACTGTGAAACCGAAGCGCAGAAAGAAGGACGCCTTGCTTCCGCCAGCAGGATGCCTGGGATTGAGCAGGTAGCGCGTAATCTTCAGCTCGGGCACATCGGCCAGGTGCGCGTTAGGCAGCTTCATTTCGCGGCCTCCTCTACCAGCCTGATTTCGTCCGGCGCCAGGCCGTAGAGGCGATCGTCGTGCTGGTCAATCTCCCGCTCCAGGGTGGAGGTGTCCGCCGACGGATTCCCGCGCTGGGCGGCCAGGATGCGCTCCACCAGGCCCACCCGCTGGTCGTGCCCAGGCCGCCACAACTCGCGCGCGTGAGGGGTCATCTCCCACCGGTCGAACGGCATCCTTACGGCTCAGTGGTATTCCTGGAGCGTGCGCACGCCGTAGCCTTGCTGCTTGAGCGCCGCAATGCCGAGCGCCAGGGCCCGGGCCCCGCTCAGCGTAGTCATGATCGGCGTGCCGGTATAGACCGAGGTGGTCCGGATGCGGACCTCATCGGCGCGCGGAATCTGGCCCGAAGGCGTATTAATGACCAGTTGCAGTTCGCCGTTCTTGAGCAGGTCGATCGCGTTGGGCCGGCCCTCCTGGAGCTTGAAGATCCGTTGCACCTTCAGGCCGGCGTCCTCGAGCACCTTGGCCGTGCCGCCGGTCGAGACGAGCTCGAAACCGAGTTGCACGAAGAGTTGCGCGAGTTCGGCCACCCGCGGCTTGTGCGCGTCACTGACGCTGATGAAGACCTTGCCGCCCAGCGGGGGGGGGCTGCCGGCGGCCAGTTGCGACTTGGCGTACGCCACGCCGAGGTCGGCGTCCAACCCCATCACCTCGCCGGTGGAACGCATTTCGGGCGAGAGGATGATGTCCTGGCCGTGAAAGCGGTTGAACGGAAAGACGGATTCCTTCACCGCCCAATAATCGGGCCAGATTTCCTCGGTGAAACCCAGGTCGGCCAGCGTGCGGCCGGTCATGAGCTTGGCCGCGAGTTTCGCCAGCGGCACGCCGATGGCCTTGCTCACGAACGGGACGGTGCGGGACGCGCGCGGGTTCACTTCGAGCACGTACACGGTCTCCCCTTTGACGGCGTACTGCACGTTCATGAGCCCGACCACCCGGAGTTCGCGGGCCATCGCGTGGGTGTACTCCCGGATGGTGCGAATGATGTTGTAGGCCAGGGTATGCGGCGGGAGCACCATCGCGGCGTCGCCGGAATGGACGCCGGCAAATTCGACGTGTTCCAGAATCGCGCCGATCACGACGTGCCCGGCGCCGGGTTCCGCCGTCAGTCCCACGTCCGCGATGCAATCGACGTCCACCTCGGTGGCGTCCTCCAGGAATTTGTCCACCAGGACCGGTCGTTTGCGGGAGGCCTCGACGGCGAAGCGCATGTAATGCTGGAGTTCGGCGTCGGAAAAGACGATCTGCATCGCCCGCCCACCCAGCACGAACGAGGGGCGCACCAGGACCGGGTAGCCCAGGCGTTTCGCCACGGCGAGGGCCTCGGCTTCGTTGGTGGCGATGCCGTTCGCGGGCTGCGGAATGTCGAGCTTGCGCAGCATCGTCGCGAACAACTCCCGATCCTCGGCGATCTCGATGCTTTGCGGCGTCGTGCCCAGGATGTTCACCCCGTTGGCCTGCAGACCCAGCGCGAGATTGAGCGGGGTCTGGCCGCCGAACTGGGCGATGGCGCCCCAGCAGCGCTCGCGCTCGTAGATGTTCAGCACGTCCTCGAGCGTGAGCGGTTCGAAATACAGGCGGTCGCTGGTGTCGTAATCGGTCGAAACGGTCTCCGGATTCGAGTTCACCATGATGCTCTCGAAGCCTTCCTCCTTGAGCGCGAAGGAGGCATGGACGCAACAGTAGTCGAATTCGATGCCCTGCCCAATGCGGTTGGGGCCGCCGCCCAGGATCATCACCTTGCGCCGGTCCGACGGCTTGACCTCGTCGTCGCCGAGGTCGTACGTCGAGTAATAATAGGGGGTGTAGGCTTCGAACTCGGCCGCGCAGGTATCGACGAGCCGGTAACTGGGGACGAGGCCCAGTTGCTTGCGCAGCGCCCGCACGGCCGCCTCGGTCTGGCCGGTCAAGTGGGCGATCTGCCGGTCGGAGAAACCGAGCGACTTGGCTTTGGCGAGCACTTCAGGATTCATCGGCGACAACACGGCTTCCCCAACCGGGCAAGCCCGCCCAGTAAGACCGACCCCGGCCCGGCTGGCAAGCGCATCACTCGTCGCGCGGCGGATCTGAGACCTCGCCTCCTGCCGCGCGGGTTGCCGGCCGGTTCCGGGACAGCTCCAGCGGGTAGGCGTCCTCAATCAGCATCCGATTGAGTCGGACCAAGTTGTTCGATTGCGGGTTGCCGGTGAGCAACGCCACCGTTTGCGGGCGTAAGTCAATTCCATTGAACCGCTGGGCGTCATAGATCGACGGCCCGATCAGTATGGCGTTCAGGTCTTGCGAAAGCGCGGTTCTCAGAAGTCCCAGGTCTGAGTCTGGACCGCCCTCGTTGGTCAGAGCCGCTTTGGTGGCGGCGGACAACCGGGCCGCCAGCCAGGTGTCGAACGGCCTTGCCGGTGCTTTCAACTTGCGGGCAAGTGCCGGTAGGTCGGCTAGATCCTCCTCCGCGAACGCCAGGGCATCTCGTTGCCAGCGGGCTCGATCCGTCAAGAAAAGGTGGTCCGGCGTGCCGCGTGACCAGGCCTGGGTAAGCGGGAAACCCGTCGGGACGTTGGTGCGTACGAACACCTCCACGGCCAGTCGCGACCAATCGTAATCTCGGTCCTGCAGGATCTGGCGGCGGAACTGGGCGTCCGTACTCAAGGGGCTGAGCAGCACAGCGGAAACCACCTGCTGATCGTCGTTGATCGCGAAGAACGATTTCCCGTAGTCGAGCGGGGTCCAAACGGATCGCCGGTCGCCATACCAGGCGGTGGCCCAGGGCATGTCGGACATGAGCAGCTCGTTCGGCTTCAGGAATTGCGACGCTTCCTGCAAATAGGGCGGGTAGTAGGGCGGATACACGATGGGGATGCTGCGTGGCGGCAGGAAACCGGCCAGCAGCGGCGCGGCGGCACCGATGGCCACGAGGGTGCTCAGGACGTGGCGAAACTCCGGGAACGGCAGATCGAACCGGTCCAGCAGCCAGGCGTAAAAGGCCGCGCCCAGCAGGAACACTCCCGGCGTCAGCAGGACCAGCAGATTCTCGGTGTTGATGTGCGGCGAATCGGTGCTGAGATGGGTCCGGCCCAGGCTTTGCGCGAGGCCGAGAGCCGCCAAACTCAGGAGCAGGAAGACCCGCAGCCGGTTCAGAGCCGGGTTGCGATACTGGCCCAGCAGCCCGACCAGAAAGAACGCGCCGACCCAGCTTCCGCCCAGCCGCAGCAGGTCATCGGACAGCACCTGGCGAAGCCCTTCGCCCACCTTGCGGATGAAGTCCTGGTTTTGCACGACCGCCAAATCCGGCTGGGTGGAACGCTCCAGCCGGGTGTCCGGAAAGCGGGTGGTGTCCTGGTAAATCGCATAGCCGGGAATTCCGAACAGCGTCCCGCTGACGTGGTAGTTGCGCACCAACCAGGGCGTGACCACGACGGCACAGGTCACCCAGGTCATCGCCAGGACCACCGCGGTGCGGCGGCCCAGGAACAGCAAAGCAAACAGGGTTACGGGCACGATCAACACCAGGGCGGCGTAGCGCGTGAGACCCGCCAGCCCCAGCAACAGGCCCGCCAGCGCCCCCCAACGCACGAACCACCACCGCCGGCGCGTGCCCGACCGCGCGGCTTCTTCCAGCAGGACCAACACCCACATGAGCCCCGTCACAAGCGCGATCAGCAAAATCGTGGAAAGGCCCGAGACGCTGAACTGCCACAGCAGTTGCGAGGTCAGCAACACCACCGCCACCAGCACCCCGATGTCGCCGCCGATCAGTCGTTTGGTTAGCCGGTACAACAGCCAGGCGGAGAAAAAGAGCAAGAGTTGATTCAGGATCGCGATGAGCAATTCCGGCTGGTACTGCCAGAAGTGGTCGCCGATGTCGTAGCGGAACGGCAGCAATTTCATCCAGCCGGCGAGGAGCAGCGGGTAGGCGGGCGGGTTGAACAGGTCGGGCGGCGGTTTCCGACCCAGCCGGGCGTCCACCCCCTCGGCGTCCTCCACCAACTGGATGGCCAGCGGCCGGACCACCTGCGTGGTGAACCCTTCGCCCCGCGACAGGTTGCGCGCCAGTTGGGCCGCTTCCATCGCCTCGGGGGCCGAAAAGTTCCTGAATTGGTAGAAGTCGTACCAAAAGGTCAGGGTGAGGAGACACAACAGGCCGACCAGATTGCGCAGGACCCGGGCGCCCTGGCCGATTTCCAGCCAATGAATGATTTCCTGAATGGGAGGTATGCGCATGCCATCCGAACGGCTTCAAACCACGTGCCCGCACCCGGTTCTGTCGCCGCCCGCGTCGGAGGTTAGAATCCCTCCAGGTGGTACTCGTGCAACTTGCGATGCAGGGTGCGCCGGCTGATGCCGATCTGCTTCGCGGCGAGAGTGCGGTTGCCCTGGGTTTCGTGCAAGGCGCGAATGATGAGCTGTTTCTCCGCCTCCTGCAGCGTGAGCTGGCCTGGCTCGACCACCCCCCGCGCCCCCGGCGTGGCCAGTCCGCCACCGGCCCCGCGCACGTTCGGCGGCAGATCGCGCAGCGTGATCTTGTCCCCCTTGCAGAGCGCCACGGCACCCTCGATGGCGTTGCGCAACTCGCGCACATTCGCGGGCCACGAGTAGTTCACCAGGGCCTGCATGGCATCCAGGGTGAAGTCGCTCACACTCCGGCCGTACTCCGCGGCGACTTCCTTCAGGAAGTGCAGCGCCAGCAAAGGCACGTCGCCGGGGCGCTCGCGCAGCGGCGGCAGCCACAACTCGACCACCCGCAGGCGGAAGAAGAGGTCCTCGCGGAATCCGCCCGTCTTCACCAGCTCCAGCAGGTTCTTGTTGGTGGCCGCGATCAGGCGCACGTCCACGGACATCGTCTTGTTCGACCCCACCCGCTCGAAGGACCGCTCGCCCAGCACGCGCAGGAGCTTCACCTGCGTGCTGGCATCGATTTCGCCGATTTCATCCAGGAACAGCGTCCCGCCATCGGCCTGCTCGAAACGCCCGATGCGCCGTTCGTGCGCCCCGGTGAAGGCACCCTTTTCGTGTCCGAACAACTCGCTCTCCAACAGGGTGGCCGGCAGCGCGGCGCAATGCACGGTGATCAGGGGCTGGCGGGCCCGCGGGCTCAACTGGTGCAGGGCTTTGGCGATCAGCTCCTTGCCGGTTCCGCTCTCGCCCTGGATCAAGACCGTGGCCGGCGTGGGCGCCACCTGCTTTACGACCTCGAACACCTCCTGGATGGCCGGCGACCGGCCGACGATGCTCTCGAGCCCGAAGCGTTCATCGAGCTGTTGCCGCAAGGTCACGTTCTCGACTTCGAGGGCCTGCGTGCGCAGCGACCGGGCGATGCGCATCTCCAGTTCGTCGATCTGCAACCGGCCCTTGGCGATGTAGTCGTCCGCGCCGCGCTTCATCGCGTCCACCGCCAGTTCCTCCGAGCCGTAAGCCGTCATCAGGATGCAGATCGGCGGCTTGGTCAGCGACTTGATGCGGGTGATGAGCGCCATGCCGTCCTCCTTGGGCAGACGGAAATCCGTAAGCACGACATCGAACGGCTCCTTCTCCAACAGCGACATCGCCGCGGTGGCGTCTTCGGCCACGTAAACCTCGAAACGGTCCTCGAGGGCGGCGCGCAGTCCGTCGCGGGTCGGCTTTTCGTCATCGACGATCAACAAGGTCGGCTTCGACTCCATACCGCCCCGAGCTTAGCCCCGAGGGTTCGCCAGATGAACTGCAAATCTTCGCGAATCCAAGTTTGCCCAGCCCCCGGAGGTGTCCCAATGAGGTGGGGACGGTGCTGCCGCACCGCCCGGGACGCGCTTTGGCAAGCGTGAAATTGCGGCCGGGCACGACTTTCGGTTGCCTCGGGATTTCGACGGGATTACAAGGCTGGTCATGCGCCTCTCGTTCTGCTTCGCCAGTCTGTTGTGTGTCGTGGTGTCGGCTGGACCACTCGACGACTTAGCCAAACCGCAATCCGGCCGCTCGATGCGCGCCACCTCGACCTCGCGCGTCGGTCCGCTGCGGCGCGGGCCGGACGCGAAGTTCGACCCGAAGGCCGAACCGCGCGGCGACCTCGACGAGGCGAGCAACTGGGACAACTTCACCGTCGCGCCCGGCGCCACCCACGTCCTGCTCGACGAGCCGGGGCCCGGCGTGATCACGCACATCTGGGTCACGTTCCTCGGTCCCGAACCGCAAGGTTGGGCGAAGAGCGGCTCGGCGAATCACCAGGAGATGTTGCTCCGGATGTTCTGGGACGGCAGCGAACGGCCGGCCGTCGAGGCGCCGTTGGGCGACTTCTTCGCCAACTGTTTCGGCCAGCGCCGCGAGGTCATCAGCCTGCCGGTGATCGTCGAGGACGCCGACTCCTACAATTGTTTCTGGCAGATGCCTTTTCGGAAATCCGCGCGGATCGAGATCGTCAACCAGAGCGAGAAGCCGATCAGCCTCCTCTACTACAACATCGACTGGATCAAGAAGGACAGCCTGCCTGACGACACGCCTTACTTCTACGCCCACTACCGCCAGGAATACCCGGTCCGAGCATGGCCAGGATTACGTGTTGCTCGACACCCAGGGCAAGGGCCAGTACGTCGGCACCGTGCTCGCGGTGCGCACCCGCAGCCCGGCGTGGTTCGGCGAGGGCGACGAGAAGATCTACATCGACGGCGAGGCGAAACCTTCGATCTGGGGCACCGGCACGGAAGATTACTTCCTTTCGGCGTGGGGCCTGCAGACCACCAGCACGCCGTACTTCGGGGTGCCGTACTTCGACCAGTGGGGGATTGTCGGCGGACACACCGCCGCGTATCGCTGGCACATCAACGACCCGATCGTCTTCGACACCGGGATCAAGTTCACGTTGGAGCACTTCGGCTGGATCGCGCCGGACGAAAACCCCGCCAACAAGTCCACGAGCTGGAACGAGCGCGAAGACGACTACGCCAGCGTCGCGTTCTGGTACCAGACCGGCGAACCGACGCCGCAACCGCCCGTGCCGCCGGCCAGCGAGCGGCGCCTGCCCAGCCTCGAACGGGTCATCGCCTACGCCCGCGACTTCGCCGACGCCAGCCACCACGGCGACGGCGACGTGTCGCCGCAGCAACTCGATTTCTACGACGGCCCCCAACTGCTCTATCACCCCGCGAAACCGGAAGGCGCCTGGCTGGAAATCCCGTTCAAAGTCACGAAGAAGGAGCCGCTACGACTGTTGCTCAACGCCACCAAGTCCTACGACTTCGGCCGCTATCAGATTTCGCTCAACGGCGTGAAGCTGGGCGGGCCGGTCGATTTCTACAGCGCGAAGATCGAGAACGAGGAGGTGCACCTGCTCGACTTCTGGCCCGAGCCCGGCGATTACACGCTGCGCCTGGATTGCGTGGGCCGGAACCCGGCCTCGCAAGGCTGGCTGCTCGGGATCGAATCCGTGCGTCTGCGCGAGCGCCGTCCCCGCGTCGCCGAAATGGCCTTCGACAAGGACAAGGATTGGCGGAAGGAACAAGTGTTGTACCGGTAGAGGTGTTTGGGGAATCCCCTCAAGTGCCGCCCTCAAGGCAGGACGAAAACGGCCTGCGGCTCGGGACCGCGACAGGATGAACCGTTCTCGTAACTGCATGCCTCTCCATTGAGAGGCGATTCACCGAACCCTGGAACATTGCCAGAACCAGAAGGAGCTGCCGACAGTGCACCTTGGAACTGCCGCGCGGAGGCAATCCCAGCCCGTGGCGAACAGGGGCGCGGCATTACGGAGCAGCGCGGCGGGTGACGACGATGACGCTTGCGTGGATCGCTCAGCGGTTGCAGACGGGGGTGCGGACGCACTGTCGAATCTGCTGCGCGCAGGGAACTCGTCCGGGATGAGTGTCAAAGGTGAGGACCGCCCCCTTTTCGGACGACCTCATGCGTGTCAAGCCCATTCTTTGCGCTTTTCTTAGGTTTTACAGGGCTTTTCTCTCGCGGGAACCATTTGGAGACCCTCCGAATTGCGAGGCGCGGATGGGCCTCCTATGCACGCCTACTGCCGGTCTCAGCCCTCGTGCTGGTGTTCACGGTTTAACACCGTTCGCTCGTGGACAGTCGCTCGTGCCGATGCACTTCGACGCGCAGGGAGCGAGGATTGGTGTCTTGGCCACGCGAATACTGGGCGATGGGAAGACAAACCACAACTGCACGAAGTCCGAGACTCCACCGTTCACGATTCCAGCTCCCGCAAGACGGACTTGAAGCCTGCGAGGCTCCGAGCCTGGCATCCCCGGAGGCGCCTCCCTCAAAACAACGTGAAGACGCTATCATTGCGCCAGTCTGTAATACACCGCAGCCCGTGCAGGGACGATAGTCAGCCGGTACCGGTTGCTTTCGGTTGTCGGCCGTTCGGCGACTGGCCTCCATTTGGCCGGCGGCGATAAGCTCTCTACTTCCTCCACCATGAAGCCAACCGCCGTTATGGGCCACGTAAGAGACACACCGCTCTCCGTCAGTTCCACCGCAAGAACCGGCCCGGCCGCTGCCGGCCAGATGGATTCGACGAACCAACCGGAATCTCCGGTGACATACCCACGTGCGCGAATCTGGGCGCCGGGTGCGACCTGTACGCTGGCGAGTTGCCAACCGCCAGCGACGCGAGTGCCGACACCCAGCCTCGTCCAGTTGGCTCCATCAGGGGAGACGTCGAAGGTCGTACGCCAGACCTCCGGGCTGCTGCCGCCGCGCAGCCACATGACGGTCGCACCGTCGTAGCTCAGGCTTTGGCTGGCCGGAGCGGTGTTGTTGAGTCGCGCAATTCGGTGGTGCGGCTGCCCGGCCAACATCGTAAACATCCCACCCACGAGAATCTTCCCATCGGGTTGCACTGTCAGCGCATCCACGCGATTATCGGGTGCCGCGTCAAATCGTGAATCCACCGTACCGTCGGGGTTAAGCCGGCCGATGTAGTTGCACCCCCGGTTACCCAGCGTGGTGAACTCGCCCCCCACAAGAATCTTCCCATCGGCCTGGATCTTGAGCGAAGACACAATTCCGTTCGCGCTCGGGTTGAAGCCCGGATCCAGCTTGCCGTCGGGATTCAGCCGGGCGATGTTCGTGCGCGGCTGCCCACCCGCGATGGTGAACTCACCTCCCACCAGGATCTTCCCGTCGGCTTGTACCGCCAGCGACTTTACCAGAGGATTGCTACCCCCGCTCACGCCAGGGTCAAAGCCGAGGTCCAAACTCCCGTTGGCCTCTAACCTGGCAATTCGGTCTCGCATCTGTCCCCCCACCTCCGTGAAGTCGCCTCCTACCACAATCTTCCCGTCGCCTTGGAGCGCCAGCGCATAGACCCAGTAGTACTCCTGGTCCACCCTTGGACTGAACCCCGGGAACAGCGTCCCATTCGCGTTCAGTTGGCCAATGTTGTTCCGCGGCACTCCGGCAAGCTTCCTGAAGTAGCCGCCGACCAGAATCTTCTCGTCCGCCAACACCGTCAGTGACATCACATAGGGATAAGATGGATTCACCCCTTCTCCTGCGCCCGGATTGAAACCGGTATCCAGCGTACCGTCGCTGTTCAACCGGCCTATGGAATTCCGTGGCTGTCCGCCGAGCGTGGTGAACTCGCCTCCAACCAAGATCTTCCCATCGGCTTGGATCGCCAACGAGTTCACTTCGGGCGAACTCGCTCCGCCGGCCCCTGCATCGAACGCCGGATCCAGCGTGCCGTCGGGATTCAGCCGGGCGAAGTTCGCACGCGGCCGCCCGTTCAGCGTGTCGAACTCCCCGCCCAACAGTATCTTCCCGTCGGTCTGCAGGCCCATGAGGTACACAGACCCGTCCGAATCGGGGTTGAACTGTGCATCCACCACGGGAAGTCTGACCGTTAACTCCGCCGCGGCGCTGGTCACGCTTCCATACCGGTTGCTAATCATAACGTCGTAGTTGCCCTCGTCGGCCTGGACAAGACCGGCTACGGACAACGTTGCCGTGGCGGCCCCAGCGATTCGCCCCCCGTCCACCAGCAAAGCGCCGTCCTTCCGCCACTGGTAGTTCGGGATCGTTCCTTCTACCGCCACGGTGAACGCTACCGTCTCACCGAGAGAGGCTTGGTGGTTGACGGGTTGCTCGATTATGAATGGGTCAATAACCTTCAACGACGAGACCGCGCTCGCCACGCTGCCTGCCGCGTTGCTAACCAAGAGGGTGTAACCGCCGGCATCGCCACCGAGCACATTGCGCATTGTCAGTTGCGGGGTATTCGCGCCAGTGATGTGCTCGCCGTCGTTCAAAGGCACACCGTCTTTGCGCCACTGCAGACTCAGAGGTTCGGCTCCCCCGACCAAACACCCGAACATGGCTTCCGTGCCGGCATCGTTCGTCCGACTGTTCGGATGGCTCATGAGCAGGGGCTGAACGATCAGAGCATCGAGAAACCAACCCGATGCACACGCGACCTGGCCGCGCACCCGCATCTTTCCAACCGTTGGCGGGAAAGTCGGTCTTATCGCCCAGCCGGCGGGAATACGAATCCCGTTGGTCACAGTGATCCAACTAGCTCCGTTGGTCGTGACGTCCAAGGTGGTACGCCAAACCTCAGGGCTGCTCCCGCCTCTGAGCCATGTTATGTTCGTTCCATCCCACGCCAAGCTTTGCGTGGCTTGCTCGGTGTTGTCAACTCGAACGAGCGGCCCGGCCCACCACAAGGAGGCGTTACCACCACCGAGCAGGACCTTCCCGTCGGCCTGCAAAGCTAAGGAGCTTACAAAAGAATATTGATTATCGCCAACCCTCGGGCTGAAGCCCAGGTCCAGCGTCCCGTTGACATTTAGCCGAGCAATATTCGTCCGCGGCTGCCCGCCTACGCTGGTGAACCTTCCCCCCACCAGTATCTTCCCGTTGGCCTGCAACGCCAGCGCACGCACCTGCCCGTTCGCCCCCGTATTAAACGCCGCATCCAGTGTCCCGTCCGCGTTCAAGCGGGCAAGGTTCGTGCGAGACTGCCCGCCGACCGACGAAAATAAGCCTCCCAGTAGAATTCCCCCGTCCGCCTGCACCGCCAGGGAATTCACGATGAAGTCCGCCCATGACTTGAACTCGCTGTCCAGCGTCCCATCCGCATTCAGCCGGGCTAGATTCGTGCGCGACTGTCCGCCCATTCTCGTGAAGCGCCCGCCCACCAGTATCTTCCCGTCGGCCTGCGGCGCTAGTGAGAACATGTCTGCTAGAAATCCGTCGCCGTGAACTTGCGGATTGAAGTGGCTGTCGATGGTTCCGTCAGCGTTGAACACTTCCAGTTCTTCGCCCCCCCCCGCAACTAGAATCTTCCCGTCGGCTAGCACGGCCAGTGAATTCAGCCCGCCGTTCACACTCGGATTGAACAGTACATCCAACGAGCCGTCCGGATTCAGCCGTCCGATGTTGTTGCGAAGCACGCCGCCCAGCGTGGTGAACCAGCCTCCGACAAGGATCTTGCCGTCGTTTTGTACAGCCAACGCCGTCACTGCAGGAGACCCCTCTCCTTCGGCCTCAGGACTAAAGCCCCCGTCTAACGACCCGTCCGGGTTGAGCCGCCCGATTGAGTCACGCGGGACTTGCCCCATCCAGGTAAAATTGCCCCCGACAAGAATCTTGCCGTCGGGCTGCAGCGCAAGCGAAAGCACATCGTCATCGGGCATGGACCAGCCATCCACCCCCCTGTCTAACGTGGCCGAGTTTACCGTGAGGAAAGCCTGGGTGCTGATCACATTCCCATATGCGTTGCTAACCACAACGCTGTAAGCTCCGGCGTCGCTGGCCGCCAGGTTCGACAGCAGCAACGACGCGTCATTAGCCGAAGGCATTGGGGAACCGTCCTTCATCCATTGGTAATACAAGGAGCCCGTGCCCACTGCGGTCACTCTAAGCGTGGCGCTCTCGCCCAGACCCTTGTTCAGGCTGGCGGGTTGCTCGGTGATCCCCGGCTCATTCACGGTGAGCCTCGCCACCATGCTGGTCGCCCCGCCGTAACCGTTGAGAACGGTGACAACATAGTCACCTTCATCGCTCTTCAGGAGACTCTTCACACTCAGTCTGGGCGTTGTAGCGCCAGCGATTCTGGCCCCACCGACCAGCACTTCTCCATCCTTCCGCCATTGGTAATTGAGTGGCTCGCTACCTGCTGCCTTGCAGCTAAAACTGGCAACCTCGCCGGCATTCCTCGTCACACTCGCGGGCTGCTCTTGCAGAATCGGCGCGCCGACAAACGACTCCAGGAAGGAGCTTGACGTGTATCCACGTACTCGAATGGTGCCGCCAGGCGGCAGGGGAATTCCGGTCAACTGCCAGCCTCCGGAAATGTGTGTGCCGGCGCCGATGCTGCTCCATGTCGAGCCGTCCCGCGAGAGTTCGAAGGTAGTGCGCCAGACCTCCGAACCAGTACCCCCCCTGAGCCAGGAGACAATCGAGCCAGCATAACTCAAGCTTTCGGTAGCCGGTTCAGTGTTGTTCAGCCGGGCGATGCGGCTTCGCCGGCTCCCGCCCACCGTCGTGAAATCGCCCCCGAGCACAATCTTGCCGTCGGTCTGCAGAGCGAGCGAAAAAACGGCACCGTTAAGAACACCTGGCGGTTTAAACCGTGCATCCAGCGTCCCGTCAGGATTCCACCGGGCAATACCGTTGACAAGAATCTTGCCGTCCGTCTGCACCGCCAGAGAATAAACTTGCCCAAACGCCCCCGGACTAAAGGCCGGATCTACCGTGCCGTCGGGATTCAGCCGGCCAAGGTCATTGCGCGGCTGCCCGCCCAGTGTAGTAAACCTACCCCCCACCACAATCTTCCCGTCGGCTAGCACAGCCAGCGAGCGCACCCAACCGCCCACGCCCGGATTAAACGTCGCATCCAGCGTCCCGTCCGCATTCAGGCGAGCAAGGTTGGTGCGAGACTGCCCGCAGACCGAGGAAAAGAAACCTCCCAGCAGAATTCGCCCGTCCACCTGCATGGCCAGGGGACCCGGGAAGCGATCCACCCACGGCTTGAACTCGCTGTCCAGCGTCCCATCCGCATTCAGCCGGGCTAGATTCGTGCGCGACTGCCCGCCCACGCTCGTGAAGGTTCCGCCTATTATTATCTTCTCGTCGGCCTGCACGGCAACCGATAATACTTGGTTATTCGCTCCGGGATTGAACGCCGTATCCACGGTGCCATCTGGATTCAGTCGGCCGATGTAATTGTGCGGCTGACCGCCCAGTGTTGTGAAGCTGCCCCCCAAGAGAATCTTCCCGTCGGCCTGCACGCTAAGTGAGTCCACGCTTTTACTCGCCCCGGGTTCAAACGCCGCATCCACCGAGCCATCCGGATTCAGTCGGCCGATGTAGCTGTGCGGCTGGCCGCCCAGTGTTGTGAAGCTGCCCCCCAAGAGAATCTTCCCGTCGGCCTGCACGGCCAAGGAGTACACGGGCCCGTCCGCCCCCGGATTGAAGTCGTCGAGAAGCGGTGTCTGCGCCACGGTAACGTCAGCGCAGCCGAAGAACACGAATGCGCGCCAGAAAGTGGAGAATGTCGGAGGCCTGGGTGTTCGCTCGAGCTCAGAAGTCCTACAGTGCAATCGCGGACTTACTTCGAGCGGTGGCAGCAACCTGCCGTAGCTAGACCGATCGAGTCCAGACCGGGTTCCGCGGTTGGGCAGACGAAGGCGGAGGTTGGCAGTGATGCAGGAGGGGAAGGCCGGCAGGTGCAGGGAGTTCATGGTGGTGGTAATCTGATCAGGTTTGCTCGGGCGTGGGCTGCTCTGCGCCACGCACGGTGGCCTTTCGAAGCGCTCGCGGCTGTACACGAACCGTGAACGCTTATGAAAACGATCACGAGATGCACGGGATTCTGTTAGAAGCTAGCCAGATCATGACAGGCCGTTGAGCCGTGCACAAGGAGATTCCCCACCCCGCATTCCCTTGCATGCACGTGCAATTCGCGATTCCGAGGCCCTGAGTTCGCCGTCTGCCGGAGCAACCGGTCTACGAACGCAGCGATCCCTTCAGGGCTACGCCGTTGCGGGCAGGTGCACCACGTTTGCGGCTGAGCGTGGAGGCATGCTGGCGAACCAAGCCTTGCCTTCCGCCTCGATGGCTTGCGCGCGGTGGTGCGCGAAGATTGTGCTCGCCGAATTGCCTACCTTCAGCGCAGTGCGTGGTACGTCCTGGTCGCGCCAACCCTGTATGTGCAAAAAGCGTGAAGTAACCCGTTGTGCCGCCACGGGAGCGAGCCGGCAGCCTCGGCGGTAGCATTTCTGTGCGGCGCTAAAAAAGGGGTCAGTCCTGACTATTTACACGATCGCCCGCTCCTGCCCGCTTACCTCCATGCCTGCTAAGCCGCGGATCGGGCACGTCGGCGTGATCTATCGCCTGACCAACCGCGGACCGGCACGCATCCTTCTTCCACCACGAATCGGAGCAGAAGCGTTTTCTTGGAATACTCGGCTAGGCCGCTGCCAAGACGCACGGTTTGATGCGCTCCAGCGTTCGCCCCAACGCTCGTTTGGCTTGGCGCAAGTCGTAGTCGTGCTGGAGGCCCAGCCAGTAGCCGTCGCTCAGGCCGAAGTAGCGGTCCAAACGCAGTCCGGTGTCCGCGGTAACGCTGCGTGTCTCGGCCAGGATCGCAGTGATGCGGGTGAGGGGTACGCCGATTTCCTTCGCCAACTTATAGGGCGTCAAGCCCATCGGCTCCAGAAACTCCTCGCGCAACAGGCGCCCGGGATGAGGGAAACTCAATTTCATGGTTCAGTGATAGTCAGAAAGCTCGTCCAACGCTACCGTCAAACGCCCCTGCTTTCCGGTCCGTCCCCTGAACTTGCGGCCCGGCCGGACCGGTGGAACCATTCGCACCGGTATGAAACCGATGGTTTGGGTTTGCCTGTTTACCGCCGTGGTCACGGCTCACGCGACACCTGGCTTCGTGCGTTATCGAGTTCCCCGTCACCACGCCCGACGGATGGTCCCTCAGCCGCCGATTCGGAACCGTAGCCGCCGGGCGGGATGAGGAAACGGGCTGAGCCGTCCATTGAGTCATGACTTGTCCTCCATCGTCACCCACCCCACCCGACGCCGACTCGCCTCTGCCCAACGCCGACCAGGTGGTTCCGCTCCCCATCGACGGCGTGCTGGACCTGCACACCTTCACGCCGCGGCAGGTCAAGGATGTCGTGTTGGATTACCTCGCCGAGTGTCGCGCGCGCGGCATCCTGGAAGTGCGGGTCATCCACGGCAAAGGCATCGGCAATTTGCGCCGGACGGTGCACGCGCTGCTCAGCCAGCACCCGCACGTGGTCAGTTTCGCGGAGGCCAGCGCGGCTTACGGCGGCTGGGGCGCCACCATCGTGCGATTGAAACCGGCGGTGTAGCGCGGTTGTTCCGTTCGTCTCCGAGTCTCGCTGGTTGCGCACGGTGAGCACAGTCGGGGAGCACACGCCGCTGGCGTGTCCTGTCCGGCGGCCCGCCGGACAGATCGAAACCTTCGCGCACTGCGCCGTCCGAAGAATTCGGCCAGGAGGCTCCAACCGCAGGCAGGCCGGGTGGGCACGCGTGTTTTGGCGAGCCGCCGAAATCCACACCCCCGGCGGGGTGTGCTCCCCAAGTCCGTCGTTGCGGCCTGGACAGCCGCCGCGCCGGCAGTATCGCGGTCTGGCCGGCGCAAAGGGGGAAGCGGTTCAGGCCATCCAGGGGCGCTCGCGGTTGATTCCTTTCAGGACCTCGCCGGCGAGTTGGACGTCTTCAGCGACGTTGAAATCGAACATGCCCACGGCGAGAAAATCCGCCCCGTTTTCGAAGGCGTATTTGAAGCCGCTTCGCGGGTGGATGGCGCCGGCCGCCAGCACCTTGAAGGCAATCCACGGCCGCTTCTTTTCGAGCATGTACTCGACCGTCGCCTCCGGGTCGATGCAGAAAATGTTGTCGTGAAACTCGTTGTGGTCGAGGTACTGCGGCCCGTCCACGCAGAAGCGCTTGCGCCGGTCCCTCGGCGTCGCCGACCAGTATTGATCGTGGTGGAAGGTTTTGACGTAATAATCCGGCGCAATGCCCGCCTGGTCGCAGGCTTGGGGCACCTCGAGCGCGTGACTGCCGATGCCGGCGCCGAAGCCCTGGCGGCGGATGTAATCCATCGCCTTGCCCAGCACATCCACGCTGCCGGGTTTGGTGGCCTGCACCAACCGGTCGCAGTAACCGCCGTGCAGGAACAGCGTGCTGGGACCTTGCTCGATCGTGCGGTCGATCTGCGGCTTGAGCGCGCGCCAATCCGGCTCTTCCCAGCTTCCCCAATCCTCGCGGACCGAGACGATCGTCTGGATCTTGCCGCCGCGCTCCTTCTTGTAGCGGTTCACGATGTCCAACTGGATCATGTCGATGGTCATCGCGTTCACGCCCGATTGCTCCAGCAGTTCGAGCGTGTCGAACTGTTTGGTCTCGGTGAGGTAAGCCTGGGCGAGTTGCGAAACGAACAGCAGGTCGCGCTGATGGCACCAACCGCTGAGGAGGTTGCCGCCGGAAATCAACCGGCTGACCGTCAGCTTGCCGAGCTTGCCGGTGGGCAAAGCGCTCGCACCGCTGGCGGGTGGCTTGATCTGGCGGTCCGCGCCCCCGGCGAGCGCGGCGGCAAGGACGCGTTCCTCGGTGCTGACGAAGCCCGCCGTGGCCGCGGCAGCGACGGCGGCGGAGTTCAGAAAGCGACGACGCGAGAATATGGGTGTCATAACAAGACCACGTTAACCATCCGGTCGGAAACGGCAACGCTTTTGCTACACTTCGCGGGCGGCTGCGCCTTGTTCCCGAGGCCAGTTCGTCGAACCCCAGGCGGTTGGCAACCTGCGCAGGAATCGGTACCGCCGGGGACTTTGTCAGCGCAAGGCGAGATAGGGTCCAGACTATTGCTGCAACGCCCCATTCTTGACGGCCTGCGCCCATGCCTAGCAGGCTGCGGTTCGAGTACGTCGGCGCGATCTATAAGCAGGCAATGGGGGCCAAGAATCGGGTGCCATCCGGCGGTGATGATTCTCTGGGGCGGAAACGTTGAAGCAGCAGTTGCCGGCCCAGGCGGCGGAGCAGGTGGGAGGCGCAGCAATACGGATCGGCGCGGCAGGAAACCGGGGTGGCGAAAACAGAGCGCTTGGTGCGGGAGGAACGGGTGAAGTTGGGCTGGACGGGGAGGACTCGGCCCGACTCCGCAAAGGCGATCCCGGTAAGGTCGGGTTGTGCAGCGGCTGCAGATGGGGGGAGACGCGTGTCGAATCCGCTGCGGCTGGGGAACTCATCCGGGTGCAGTGGCAAAAGTGAGTACCGAGCCGTATTCGTGCGACCGCCCCGAGGCGCCAGGCGTGATAGACCCCAACTTGCGCACCCATTCCGCCGCCCATTCGGCGGGCCGGCCGTCGCCCACGCGCTGCGGCTAGCGGCGCCTCAACGTCCGTTGAATTGGCCCTGTGGAGCCTCCTTGACTCAAAGCCAGCAACCGGGTTTCCCCTTGTCAAACGACCGGCGTTTCGCAAACGTGGTCGCGCTGTGCAAGCCTCCGGGCATTCGCGTTACCAGGATAAACCGCAGCTTCTTGTGGCTTATCCCCGGCGATTACCCGAGTTAAATAGCAAACCACCCCCCTTTTTGCGGCTTAAGCCCGGAATACCCGTGCTAAGACGCATGCGGAATCCATGTTCGGCGTATTGAGATCTTTAGCGAGGCAGCATGGCGCGGTCAGGATCTTCGGAGTCTCCGGACCGCGAGTGGAAAGGGAGCCAGCGACGCGCTGGTCGAGGCGCGTGGCTACACGTTCTGGGATGCTGAGCGGCATCTTTGTGGGTTCGAATCCCATTCGGAGGCTCCCTCCAGCTATGAATGAAACGCCGAACCATGCGGCTGCAGGCAACGCCTGTATCCGCTCTCCCTTGACCCTCGGCCGCCGCTCGCCAGGAGTGCCTGAGCCGGGTCGTTCGACGTAAACCACCATGCGCATCGCCGTCACAGGGGCATTCGGATACTCGGGCCGCTACATCACGAAACGATTGCTTGAAGCCGGTCACGAGGTGATCACGCTGACGAATTCGCTGCACCGTCCGAATCCTTTCGGAGAGAAGGTGACGGCTTTCCCTTTCCACTTCGAGGAGCCTCCCAAGTTGCGAGACTCTTTGCGGGGAGTGCAAGCCCTGGTGAACACATATTGGGTACGGTTTGATCACCGGCTGTTCACGCATGAGCAGGCGGTTGCCAACACCAGGATTCTGTTTTCGGCTGCCAAGGAAGCCGGAGTGGGGCGGATCGTTCATGTGAGCATCACCAACCCGGACAGCACATCCAATCTGCCGTACTTTCGAGGCAAGGCAGAACTAGAGTCCTCTCTCAGGGGCTTGGGCGTCTCCTACTGTATCCTGCGCCCGACCGTCCTCTTCGGGAAAGAGGACGTCCTGATCAACAACATTGCCTGGTCTCTTCGGCATCTTCCCGTGGTGGGAGTGTTCGGGGACGGAGACTACAGACTGCAACCCATTTACGTGGATGATCTCGCCCAAGCGGCCGCGAAGAGGGTGATCGGCGACCGTGACGAGGTTCTTGAGGCCATTGGCCCGGAGACGTTCACGTATCGGGAGTTGCTGGCCACAGTCAGCCGTGCGATTGGCGTGAAGCGCCCGATCATTTCGGTGTCGCCCGGGTTGGGTTACTGGAGTTGCCGGTTGGTGGGGCTGTTTGTCGGCGATGTCGTGATCACTCGCGAGGAGATCCGGGGGCTGATGGAAGGTCGTCTTTACGTTGCTGCACCACCCTTGGGTGCCACCAGACTGGCGGAGTGGATCGACCATCACCGGGATATCCTCGGACGCCATTATACGAGTGAGATGGCGCGCCGCATTGACCGGGCATCTGAGTACAGATCAAACTGAATGTCGAATTATGCGCTCCACCGAACCGCCGCCGCGCGCTTCAGTTTCGATGCGCCGCATTCTTCGGATGCTGGATTCGCTGCCAGCGCCCGCTTCCGGCGGCGGTCGGTAAGCTGATCGTTTGACTGCATAGACGTGCTATGGCCTTCACTGCGATCCTCTTCCTCGTCAGTGGTCTCTTGATCTTGGCGCTCAGTATTCCGTTGATTCGCCGGGCGATTCCCATGAATCCTTACTACGGCTTCCGTGTCGAGGCGGCATTTGCATCCGAAGATCGTTGGTACGCCATCAATGAGTACTCCGGACGAGTTTTGGCGAAATGGTCGGTGCTTCCCATCGGAGCCGGGATTGCTGGCTTTTTCCTGCCCAGCGGTTGGTTTGTGGAGTATGCCAGTGCCGCTACGTTTCTTCTGGTCTCCAGTGCGGCGCTCCCGCTGCTCCTGACGTTCTGGTGGATACGAAAAACATACGGAGTTCAACAAGGTACTGCACCGAACGGTAGCCCCGCCACGCAGCTTGGGGATTCGGGAGTCCCCGAGGGGCCGCCATCGGTGAATTGTCAGGCCCTGGAAGTACAGAGAGGAGAGCACGATGAGCAACGAACAAATCGCACCTGAGACGAAAGGCGTTACGGTGACGTTACTTGCAACGGTTGACCTCGGCCCTGAGATCGAGGGTATGGCAGGGCGCCAACTGCGAATGCGGATGGTGACCATCGAGCCTGGAGGCGTCTTCGGCCCGATTCACGACCATAAAGACAGACCGGGCACCGTCTATATACTGCAAGGAACGATCACTGACCATCGCAATGGAGTCGCTACGGACTATGGGCCGGGAGTGGGCTGGCCCGAGGATAGGAACACCAGACACTGGCTTGAAAATAGAGGAACGATTCCGGCGGTGGAGATCTCGGTCGATATAGTCAGACAAGAGTAAGCTCAGGCCCGACATCTAACACGGTAGGCCCAAAAGGCGCTCGACCCAGTGGCGGTCCAGCAGCGTCAGTTGACAGATCGAACGATCCTGGTAGGCCGCCATCGGCGAGCCGAACGTTGGGTATCGAGCCGAATTTCCAGGGCGGCGCCATGACCCACAAGCCAGTATCGGACAACTGCGAGCACGGAAGCCCGTACAGCCAACTGGCCGAGGATGGGGTGAAGTGGAAATGTACGTTGGGATGCCGGGGAACCACCATATATCGTTTAGCATTGTGTCGTTTAGCATTGCAGGTAAGCAGTAGTGCATGCGCTTTGGCTGCCTCTGTGCGAATCTCAAGCGGCAGGGCGAATGCCGCCCGTGCCTTCATTCTGCTGGGCGACCCTGGCTTGCTCCGCGTATTTCAGTGCCTCGTCCTTGGTCGGAAATGTCCTCCTTGGGCGCTTGCCGTTAACAACCCCAAGATCCATCACGTAGCCAACTTGACCCCCTCGGTGCTTGCGCCTATACAGGTCGGGCCATTTGATGCGCGACGACTTCGAGCGACGAATCTGAGCAGATGCAATTGAGATCATACGACGGTAGCGCAACGCGCCGAAAGAGCGTCACGCGATCAAATTGGCCGGCGGGTACTATTGATGTAAGGTGTTTATTACCAGGTATGGAGAGTGATGGGTGCCTGGTGGCCCCCGCGGTCTTCAAAACCGTTGTCCCGGCACTGCGTGTCGGGAGGAGTGTTCGATCCGCTCCCTCTCCGCCAGGCCGGGGTGCCCGCTTGGGAAAGGGGGTGAGCCGTGTGTCGCGGGAGCAGATTCTGAAACTGACTTCGCTGTCCACTTGCGCCGGCTGAGCCTCGAAGCTCAGCCAACCGGCACTGTCGCAGGTTCTGCGACGGATTCCCCAGCGCGACGATCCGAGGATCCTCGTCGGTTCCGCCACGGCCGACGACGCGGGGGTTTATCGTCTCAGCGCCCGCCAGGCCCTGGTCCAGACCGTGGATTTCTTCACCCCGATCGTGGATGACCCGTATCTGTTCGGACAGATCGCGGCCGCGAACGCGCTCTCCGATGTTTATGCGATGGGCGGAAGGCCGCTCACGGCCTTGAACATCCTGGGCGTACCGGTGGAGCATGTGCCGCTCCGCGCCATCAACGCCATTCTTCGCGGCGGAGCCGCCAAGGCGAAGGAAGCCGGCTGTGCCATCCTCGGCGGACACACGATCAAGAACCCCGAACCGATTTACGGCCTGTCGGTGACGGGCTGGGTTGATCCGCGCCGCCTGATCACCAACGCTGCCGCCCGCCCCGGCGACCTGCTGATCCTCACCAAACCGCTGGGCACCGGCCTCGTGGCGACCGCCATCAAACGCGGCCTCTGCCCGCCGGGTCTGGCCCGTCAAGCGATCGACTCGATGCGGCGGCTCAATGCAGTCGGGGCCGAACTGGCGGAGCGCGGCTGGGTGCGCGCCGGCACCGACATCACCGGCTTCGGCCTGTTGGGGCACCTCGGATCGCTGTGCCGCGCGAGCGGCGTAGGGGCGGCCATCACCGCCACCGCGGTACCCGTGCTGGATCGGGGAGTCTGGAAGCTGATTGACGGCGATTGCGTTCCGGGCGGCACCCGGCAGAACCTCGAGGCGGCGGAAGCGTTCACCGATTTCGCTGCCGGCGTTACGCCAGCCCAGCGGCTCCTGCTGGCGGACGCACAAACGAGCGGCGGATTGCTGCTCTGCGTCGCGCCGCGCCGGTTGGCAGACGTGCGGGCCACCCTGGCAGCGGCACGGGTGCTTTGTCAGACTCTGGTGGGGAGGATCACCCGGTCGAGACGCCCAAGAGTGGTCGTCCACGATTGAGCGGCGGACCCAAATCGGGGCGATCTCCTGCCGGCTGCCGCTTCGCCTGGCAACGTAAGGATGCGCTGAGCGGACGGGCTCAGCGAGTAAGTTGCACCGCCACCAAGACCTCGAAGGCCGTGATGGCGGCCAGGCCGATCCAGGTGAGACTTTCGCGCAAGGCCAACCCGGTCTGGTTGACCGGACTGAGCCAGAATTGAATCCGCGCCGCGCCGGCTTCGATCAAATCGCCGTTTCGCAACGCCACCGTCTCCACCCGCACGCCATTGACCAGCGTGATGGCTCCGGCGAGGGCGCGGAGGGCGAGTGCCTGTCCGGGCGGGCGCTCGATCACAAAGTGGCTTTCCCAAACGCCGGGTTGCTCGATCCGAAGCTGCGCCTGCGGGCCGCGTCCGACCTGGAATGGAAAACGGCGGGCGACCGTTTCCTGGCCCGCCGTCGATCCGGAGACAAGCCGCAGCAGCACCATCAGCACAACTCCCGCTCGAATCGCGGTCCGAAGCGCCGCGGAAGTGGATCGGTCCCGGGCGGGCGCCTCACAGAAACTTGCGTTTCACCTCGACCTTGTAGCCCGGAAAAACCGGGGTATCGAGTCGGGGGTCCTTCTCGGCCTTCTTGCCGTCCACCTTGAAGGTCGAGCCATCCGGACGCGTGACAATGATCTTGGAGCGATTGGCGAACTCGGTGAAGTCCCCGGCGGTCTTGATGGCCGCCAAGGTTGTCATCTCGCCGGAGTAGATGACCCGGCCCGGGTTGCGCACTTGTCCTCCGATATAGATGACGCGCTCCTCGGTGTCCACCGCCACGGAAAGTCGCAAGAAGTACTTGGGAACGTAGGCCTCGCGGATGGCGTCCTGTAACTCGGATTTACGCTTGCCGGCGGCCACCACGTTGACGTTCAAAGGCAGGCTGATCGTTCCGTCGTCTCGAACCTGCTGATCGATGGCGTACGGCTGCGGTATGTCTGACAGCTTGATCGTCAGCTTGTCGCCTACCTGGATGGTGTCCCGCGTGATGGCCGCGGTGCGGTTGGTGTCGGCAGCCCCGGATGCCGCCGAGGGGGCTGGTTGCGCTGCGCCGGAATCAGTCGGGGTCGAGGAACAGCCCGCGATGAGCCAGGCGGCGAAAAAGCACGCCAACGTGCCGGCGATGGATTTGGGAGCCATGGTTGACAAAGTTAAAGGGGAACGAAAGCAACGTTCAGGCAGTGACACGCCGGTTCAGGTTTTGGCCGTGCCCGCCGGCTCATCCTTCGCCGCCGCTTCCTTCGCGATCGCCCGCGGTTTCTTGGACTTGGCCTCGGGTTCGGAGTCGGCGTTCTTCGAGTAGTAGTCGTAGTAGTACCCGCTGTAGTAGTAATAGTACGAGTCCTGGGAAATGTTGATGTTGTTCAGGACGATGCCGAGGAGCGTGCCGCCGACCTTGTCCACCATCTGCTTGGCCCGCAGGGTCATGGCCTGCGGGTATTTCCGGTATTGAACCACCAGGATCGCCAGGTCCACTTCGCTGGCCAGAACCGAGGCGTCGCTGACGCCCATGATCGGCGGCGAGTCGAAGAAGACGAAATCGTAGCGGGCTTTGACTTCCTTGATGAATTCCTTCATCCGCTGCGAATTGAGGATGCCCAGGGAACTACTGGGCAGCTTGCCGCTGGGCAGGAAGTCCAGCATCGGATTCTTGGTGGTCTGCACCACTTCCTCCAGCGTGTTCTGTTTGAGCAGATAGTTGGTCAGGCCCACGCTGTTCGAGATCTTCAGGAACTTGTGAAGGCTGGGCCGCCGCAGGTCGGAATCGATCACCAGCACCCGCTGCCCCTGCTGGGCGAACACCGTGGCCAGGTTGAAGATGGTCGTGGACTTGCCCTCACCCGCGCCGCCGCTGACCACCGTAAGCGTGTTGGCATCCGGCCGCTTGCGGGAGAAGAGGACATTGGTCCGGAGCACGCGATACGCCTCTGCGTGCGGACTGTCCGGCCCTTCGTCCAACAGAAAGCCGACGTTCTGCGGAATGACCCCCAAGACCGGGGCCTGGAGTGCGCGCTCCACGTCGTCGATGGTCTTGACGCTGGTGTCGAGATACTCGATGAAGAAGGCGAGCCCCAACCCCATGACCAGGCCGAAAACGGCGCCCAGAATGAGATTCAGCGCGACATTGGGCCGCACAGGCTTCGGATCGGGACGCGCCTCGTCCACCACTTCCATCATCAAGTTGGCCGGAATGCTCGCGTCCACCTTCTCCTGCAACGTGCGCAGATACAGCGCGTCGCGAATCCGCTGCTCGTTCTCCAGGTCACGTTTGGCCGCGTAAAAGCCACGCTGGTCCTTGGCCTCCTCGGCCACCTGCTTCTTGCCGTCGGCGATCGCTTTCTGAATCTCGTCGTACCGCTCCTTCAGAGCGACGACATGTTTCTCCAGGCCGGTCAACATGCCTTCAATCCGGTCGTGAATCTGGCTTTCGACCTCTTTCTGCAAGGCGATAGTGCGCTTCACCTCGGGATATTCGTCCGTGTAGTCTTGGCGCAGTTTGGCCAACGTTTGATCGACGGTCGCCAGATCCTTCAGCAAACCGGGGAGGATTTCCTCGCCCGAGAGGGCTGTGAGAATGGCCCGGCGCAGCGTCTTCTCGTCGAGTTTTCGCAGCTCCTCGAGTTTGGTGTTGTAAAGGATGTATTCCGAACGGGCGTAAGTGAGTTGCTGCACCAAGCTGCTGACCATCTCGCGCTCGAGCGAGGCTTGATAGCTGGGTCCGTCCCCGGCGGACTCGGCAATGCCCAGGCGGGTCCGCTCGTTGTCCACCTTGTCCTGGAGTTCCTTGACCGTGGCCGTCTGCTTGTTGAGGTTCTCCTCCAAGACTTGGATGCCGGTGAAGGTATTCGTCATCTGGCTCGATAGCCGCCACTCCTTGTATGCTTTGTAGATGGCGTTGGCGATATCCGCCGCTTCCTGCGGCTCGCGGCTGTACACCTTGATTTCAATCAAGCTGGTATTCCGCGACTGCCGGACATCCAGGTTGCGCCGCAACCGCTCGTACGTGAGCATCATGGCCTCGTTGTGGGACATGCGCTCGTTCTCCGGGTTGTAGTACTTGGCCCAGTTGCTCCACAGCCGCAGTTCTTCGATGACCGGATACAGCACCGCCGTGGACTGGATCTTCTCGAACTCGGTGGCGACGAAGTACGGATCGTAACCGCTTTGCAGTTGTGGACGCCCCAGCGGATCCACCGCCTTGGACTCCTTGTCCACCGCGATGCGGGCGGTGCTGCTGTACGTCGGCTTCAAGAGCATCGTCACGCCGGCAGTGGTCAACAGCACCAGCAGGAACACCGCGAGGATGACGGTTTTGCGGATTCGGATGATCCGCCAGTAGTCGAGAAAGTGGGCGGGAGCTTCCTGTCCCGGAGAAGTTTTCGAGCTGTCCATGTGTCAAAAAAAAGAGGCTAGATACTTATCTAGCCTCCAGCGGTTATGCAAGAACCAATTCTGGAATTAATAGGAGGCACGGATGCCCAAATACGCGCGGTTGCGGTCGAACGTGCGGTTCGGGATGTCCGAATCCAAACGGTCGAACAGATAGCCGGCGTCGAAGGCCAGGTACTGATTGAGCGTGTAGATCAGCCCGATGTCGGCCCCGTAGTAATTGTCGGTGTCGCCTTCGTAGCCGATGCCGGTGCCGCGGTAATCCAACATCTGCCACTGACCCCGGACGGTGGCGGTGAGCTTCGGCGTGATCCGATGGCTGAGCCCGGCGTACACGGTGGTCGATTCCGAGGCCAGCGTCACCCCGGACAGGTTGTAATCCACCGCGATGTCCGTGGCCGTCAAACCGTGCTTGACGCCCACTTGAACCTGGGAGCCTTCCGCGTACTTGTAGCTCAAGGTGGCGTCGGCGTAAGGGACGACATAGTCCTCACCCGCATTGTTGAAATCGGCAAACTGGGCCCCAGCACGCAACTGGGCATTCAACTGGGAGGTGAAATCGTGGTCCAAACCCAGGAAAGCGAAGTGGTTCTGGGAGTCGCGGTAATCCGACATCGGAATATCGCTGAGCGGCACGCCGGGCGCATAGGCCGGCACGATGAGGTAGGAGTCCCCCGTGTAGCTCACGTCCTGGTAGGCGTAACCCACCAAGGCCGTGGTCGTCGGCTGGATCAGGCGTCGGAAATCGACCGTCACCTTGTTTTCGATGCGGTCCAGCAACGCCGAGCGGCTGCCGTTGCCATCTTCGCTGTAGTTGTAGTAGGTGTTCTCGTAGCCGAGCTTGTAGCCCCAGTGCTCGGTGAAACTACCGTAGAACCCGATGCCGCCGTAATTGCGCAGGTTGTTGCCGTCGGACCGGACGAAGGTATCCTGCTGGCCCGAGCCGAACACCGACGGTTCATCGGAATACACGAAGTTGTCGTACAACTCAACGCGGTAGCGCTCGGAGATCTGGTGGGACAGATTGAGCGTCGCATTGTGGTACATGTCCAGATTGTCGCTCTTCCGGGCTTCGTACCACCGGAGGTCGAAATCGTACCGCACGCTCAAGGTCGTCTGATCCCGGAGCAGGTTGGCACCGATCGACGGCGCTACCGAAAAGCCCCAGCTTTCCGCCTTCTGGTAAGGATACCCTGGCGTAGGGTTGCTGGGAGCAGTGTTGTAGTTGTCATCGTAGAAGCCCCGCACCTTGGCGGAGACACTCCACGGCTTGCTGACGGAAGGCTCACCTACCGGCTGGGCGTCCATGGTGGAAACCCCAACGGCAGCAAGACCCGCGCACGTGATCAGTCTTTTCATAAAGTTCTCAGTTATTTGCGGCACGCAATCCCCGTGTCCATTTACTGTCACAAGATGCGAAGGTTGTACGCAAGGCACAACCGCCTGTCAAACAGAAATCTCGGGGAATTCTTCCGCTCGCGTAAACGCCCGGTTTTCGCCAACGAATACCCTGTCAACCAGTTGGACGGGCGCGGCGTTAAATTCTGTCGCCAAGCGCCGGTCTTGCCCGGATAATTGCGGACCAACGCCGGTGCGCCTCGTTTTCTCCAACTACGATTCACCCCGTAACCCCTTTTATGGCGGAGGGGGCAGCGCCGCCATCCACGAGGTGGGCCGCCGCCTGGCGCAGGCGCACCGCGTTGAAGTCCTGATCGGCCGTTACCCAGGGTGTTCGGTGACCGAACAGGACGGGGTGTGCTACCGCCCCGTCGGCCCCGCTTGGGCAGGTCCCAAGCTCGGCCAGTTGCTCTTCCAGGCCCGCCTGCCTTTCTGCGCGCGCCGACACACCTTCGACCTTTGGTGTGAAAGCCTCACCCCGCCCTTCTCCACGGCCTGCTTGCAGCGATTCGCCAGGCAGCCGGTGGTAGCCCTCACCCAAATCCTGGGCGGCCGGGCCATGCGACGGAAGTACCACCTGCCCTTCGACCGCGTGGAACGCGCCGGTCTCCGCCAGTATCGCTGGGCGATCGCGACTTCGCAGACGCTGCGCGGCCAGTTGCTCGCCGCCAACCCGCGGCTCCACCTGGCCGTCATCCCGAATGGTGTCAGCAGCGAGTGCGTCCGGCTCGAAGTCACCCCGGGAAATCGCCACATCCTTTTTCTGGGACGGATCGACGTGGAGCAAAAGGGGCTGGACTTGCTGCTGGAGGCGCTCGCGCTGATCGCCGCGTCGCTGCCGCTGCCCGTGATCCTCGCCGGCGGGGGCGACCCGGCCCAGGAAGCATACGTGGACCGGAGGATTCACGCCCTCCACCTCGCCGACCAGGTCCGCCGGGTGGGCCGGGTTCAGGGCGCGGCCAAGGACCGGCTGTTTCGCGACGCAGCATTTCTGGCCATGCCATCCCGGTTCGAGGCCTCGCCGTTGGTGATGATCGAGGCGTTCTGTTACCGGCTGCCGGTGGTTTTGTTCGGCATTCCCGAACTGGCCGAGGTTCCGGAGTCGTGCTGCGAGAAGGTGCCCCCCTTCGACGTGCCCGCCTTGAGCCGGGCCCTTCTGACGCTGGCGCGCGATCCGGGCCGGCGCGAAACGCTGGGCCGGGCCGCCAAGGCGTATGCGCGCGCGTTCGACTGGGACGACCTGGCCCGGCGCTATGCTGATTTCTTTGAAACCGTCCGCCGGGAAAGCGTAGGCTCCGCTCCGCGCGGTTGAACCGGCTGCGCCTACATGAGCCTCAAATTGAATCTTGGCTGCGGGCAAAAGTACCTGCCCGGCTACGTCAACTGCGACGTGCTGCCGCACGTTCGCGCGGACCGGTACTTCGATCTCGACCGCCCGCCGTATCCGTTTGGCGACGGCTCGGTGGACGAGGTGTTCATGGACAACGTGCTCGAACACCTCGACGACGTGGTGGCGGTGATGGGAGAACTGCACCGCATCCTGCGTCCCGGGGGGCGGCTGCGGATCCTCGTGCCGTATGCGAAAAGCGACTGGGCATTGCAGGACCCCACGCACAAACATTTCTTCACCGAGCAAACGATGAACTACTTCTGTGAAGGGTGGCCCTACAGCTATTACGTGCCTTTCCGGTTCAAGCTGCTCGAGGCCCGGCTCTACGGCGACGCCCTGAACTTTCGTCAGCGCCTGCGCAATCTCATCCCCTTCAAATCGGTCGTCCGCTACTTCCTGTACAACGTATATGACGGGATCGCCTTCGAACTGGAGAAACTCCCGTCGCCTGCCCAGCCGCCCGCCGAGTCCCGCCATGAAAACCACTGAAAACCCGAGGCCGGCGGCGCCGGCGGCCGGCCGTGCGGTGCTGGGCATCGTGCTGGCCCTGGCTGCCGTGCTCCTGGCCTTGTTCGCCCGGAGTTTCGAGGCGGGGCAAATCCTGTTCTCCAGCGACGGACCGTTGGGGGCGAACGCCGCCGCCTACGCGGCCTTGCCCGGCGCGTTCGCCGGCATGTGGCAGGACCTGAACTGGCTGGGCGGCTACGTGGGCAATGCGTTTCCGAGTCTGACGTATTTCCTGTTGTGGGCCCTGGGCCCGCTCTGGTTTGCGAAGCTGTACGCGCCGGCGTCGCTGTTCGTGCTGGGCTTCGCGGCCTGGCTGCTATGTCGCCAGTTGGGCTTTCGCCCGGTCGTGAGTGTACTGGCCGGTCTGGCCGCCGCGTTGAATTCGGACTTTTTTTCCTACGCCTGCTGGGGTCTGGGCACGCACGTGCTCGCCGTCGCCAGCACGTTCCTGGCGCTGGCGGCCCTGGTCACGCCTGCCACGAAACGCGAGTGGCTCAAAGGCGCGCTGGCCGGCGCGGCGGTCGGCATGGCCGTCATGGAGGGGTTCGACAGCGGGGCGATCCTCAGCCTCTTCGTCGCCGCCTTCGCGTTGTTTCAATCGTGGCAGCGGCCGGGTGCGCCGGCGCGACGCCTGCTGACGGGGGTGAGCCGCACGGCGCTGGTCGCGGTAGCGGCGGGCCTGGTTGCGGCGCAGGCTTTGACGGTGTTGATCAGCACCCAGATCCAGGGCGTCGCCGGCATGCAGCAGGACCAGAAGACCAAAGCCCAGCGCTGGGACGAGGCCACCACCTGGAGCCTGCCGAAAATCGAGACCTTCCGCACGGTCATTGCCGGGCTCTACGGCTACCGGATGGACACGCCCGACAGCGGCAATTACTGGGGCCGGGTCGGCGAAATGCCCGGCCACGCCGAATTGCAGCCGCGCCACTCCGGGGCCGGGCACTACGCCGGCGTGCCCGTCGTGGTCCTTGCGTTCTGGGCCTTTTTCCAATCGCTGCGGCGCAAAGGCGGCGCCTTCACCGAGACCGAGCGGCGATTCGTTTGGTTCTGGGCCGCGGCGGCGTTGGTTTCGCTCCTGCTCGCCTGGGGCCGGCACGCGCCCTTTTACCAACTGGTTTACGCGCTGCCGTTCTTCTCGACCATTCGTAATCCGATCAAGTTCCTGCACCCTTTCAGCCTCTCGCTGGTCGTGCTCTTCGCTTACGGCGCGGAGGCCCTCTGGCGTGCGCAAGTCGCGAAAGCCGCCGACTCCGTCCAGTCGCTGAAAGCCCGCTTCAAGATCGCCTGGGCGGCCGCGCCGGCCTTCGACCGCCGGTGGCTCACGGGCCTGATCCTCGCGCTCGGTGCGGGCCTGCTGGGCTGGCTGCTTTACGCCTCCTCGCGCCCGCAATTTGCCCAGCAACTCGCCGCCCAGTTCGCACGCGAACAGGCGGGCCAACTCACGCCCGAGGCCGCCACCCAGATGGCGCAATCGATCCTGGGATTCAGCCTCACCGAGGTCGGCTGGTTCGTGCTGTTTCTCTCGTTGACCGTCGCCGTTCTGGGGCTGGTCTTTTGCGGCGTGCTGGCCGGCCGGCGCGCCCGCTGGGCCGGCTTGTGCCTGGGCCTGCTGCTGGTGGTGGACCTGGCCCGCGCCAACATACCATGGATTGTCTATTGGAATTTCGATGACAAGTACGCGACCAACCCGGTCTTCGACGCACTCCGCCAGAACGCCCACGAACATCGCGTCGCCGTGCTGCCGCTGCAGATCAACAAGGAGTTGTCCCTGCTGCAACAGCTCTACCAGGTCGAATGGCTGCAGAACGCCTTCCGGTACTTCAACATTCAATCGCTCGACATCGTCCAGGACCCGCGGCCCAGCCTGGACAACCTCGTCTATCGCGAGGTCCTTCAAGGCCAGAGCCTCGCGGCCCGTCTCCGGCTCTGGCAACTCACCAACACCCGGTATCTCCTCGGCTTGAGCGGCCTCGCCGAGGCCTTGAACCAGCAGCTCGATCCCACCCAGAAACGCTTCCGCGAGTCCCTGCCGTTCGGCCTGGCACAGGATCAGGCCGGCGGGGCCATCCACGTGGTGACGAACACGCCGGGGCCCTTCGCGGTGATCGAATTCACCGGGGCGTTGCCGCGCGCGAAGCTGTATGCGCATTGGCAGATCGTCACCAACGGCAACGACACCCTTCAGCGCCTCGCGGACCCCGCGTTCGACCCGAACCAGACCGTCCTCCTGACGGCCGCCGAGGACGCACCGCCGCGGCCAACCACCACCAACGCCCCGGCCGGTACGGTGACCTTTGCGAGCTACGCCCCCAAACAGGTGACGCTCCAAACGCAGTCGGACGCGCCGGCGCTCCTGCTCCTCAACGACAAGTACGATCCGAACTGGACCGTGGCCGTCGATGGCCGGTCGCAACCGTTGTTGCGCGCGAACTTCCTGATGCAGGGGGTCGCGCTTCCGGCGGGCGCCCACACCGTCGCTCTGGCCTTCCACGTCTCGTTGCTCCCGCTCTGGGTCAGCCTGCTCGGTTTGGCGCTCACGGTCGGCCTGCTCGGGTGGCTTGGCTGGGAATGGCGACGGGCGGCGGCCTGAGCGGGCCGAGGGCGACATTGCTCGACTGGCGGTCGGGGATGGCCGGCGGAGACTGCCCGCCGGTGGAAGCCGGCCAGACCCCGCCGCTCACTGCAGCGGCGTGGCCGGTTGGCGGGCGTTCGTCCCGGACGCCTTCGGCGCCCCGGCCTTGCCGTGGTGTTCGTGCTCGCGCAGCCGTTGCCGCTGTTCCGGACTGAGGAAAGGTTCGATCCGACGATAGTCCCGCTCCATGAGGGCCCGGATTCGCGCGAAAGTCTCGTGGTGAATCTGCTCCGCCTCCGCGGTACCCGCTTCGACAATCGGGCGGATCTGACCGACCTGTTGTTCCGACAACGCCAGATCGGATGTCAGCCAGTCCATGACGCGGTCGGCCATCGCGTGCGGATCGGGCGGGCGGTAAAACGCGCGCCGTCCCAGGTCGAAGCCGACGAATCCGCCGGCCAGCGCGCCGACCAGAAAGACGGCCGCGAGGTAGGCGGCCGCCTTGGCTTTGGACGCGGGGTTCACGGCAGCACGGCAAGGTTCGCCACGGCGTTGGCGGTGGTCAGCACGTCCGGCGAGCGACCCGGCATCCGGTTCAGGCTCAAGACCACGGCCAGCACGGCGAGCACTCCCGCGAGCACCAGGCCGCGGCGGAACAACGCCAGCAAGTCGGCATCGTCGCGCTCGACCGGTCCGCGGCGCCAGGCGTCCAGAAGGCGCGCCTCGGTGGCGAAGGGCAGGCCGGCTGGCGCCGGCGGCCAGGCGGCGGCGGCGGCTCGGAACAGCCGCTCCAAAGGACCTGTGGTTTTCATTGCAACTTTGTCTCCATCAAGGCGCGGAGATGTTTGCGGAGTTTCCGGCGCGCGCGGAACGCCCGGACCCGCACCAGCGTGGTGTTCCATCCGGTCAGCCCACGGATTTCCTCCAGGGTGTGACCCTCCAAATGCAGCAGCGTGATGACCAACCGGTCGTCCGGCCCCAGACGATCGAGGAGCTTCTCGACCAATTCGCGCGAGGCCAGGTTCTGGGCCGCCGGCAGATCCGCTTCGTCCGCCGCCAGACTGCGCACGACCTCCTCCTGCTCCTCGCTCAGGTCGGCCCAACGCAACTCCGGCCGCACCCGCTCGCGCTGCAACTCGTTGATACAGGTGTTCACCGCGATGCGCGACACCCAGTGTTCCAACGGCACCGTGCCCGAAAACTGGTCCAGTTTGGCAAACACCTTCATGAACACGTTCTGCGTCAAATCGTCCTCGTCCATGCGCCGCGGCCGATGTGCCCGCACGATCCGCAGCACCGCCGGATAAAGCTGCCGGACCAGCTCGCGGGCGGCATCCTCGTCGCCTTGGCGCACCCGCTCGACACAAGCCCGGGCGTCCCAGCACGAATCAGCCATAGACAACCCGGCGTGGCCACGTCAGGCAATAATGACCGGCCATACCCATGCGGAGTTACAGAAGATGCGGCCCGCCCGGCGCAATCGCCCCCGCGCCCGCTCGCCCCCGCGCCGGCAAACCAAGCGTGCTGGTTCGAGACGTGGGTTCATTCCGCGTCCTGGCCCGGCACGACCAACCGGTAAAACCGCCGGCCGGGCGGCGGCGGCGGGTCGGCCACCTCGACACTTCGCGTGGCCTGCGGGTCCGCGGAAACGGCCGGCACTCCCGCGAGCCAATGCCATTCGCCGGTGTCCACGGCGTCGCGGTAAAGCACCGAGTAGGTCCGGTTGGCCACGGCGCGGAAACGCAACACCGCACCGCCGGCGCTGGCGATGCGCTCGACTTCGAGCCGGCTCGTCGGCTCGCGGGGATCGGTCCCGGCCAGGAATTCCTCGCGGTTGGTCGCCCCATCGCGATCCGCATCGGCCGGCGCGTCGTTCGGATTCCGGGGATCGAAGCCGTGTGCGATCTCGTAATCGTCGGGCAGGCCGTCGCCATCGCCATCCGGCACCTCCACCACAGCCAACGGCGCCGTCTGGCTGGCGAGGCCGGGCAATGGTCGGACACGATTGACGATGACGACGTGGTAGTCGCCCGCATCGCCTGGCTGGAGGTTGTTGAGCGTAAGAAAGTCCACATGCGCCGTCGTGGTGTGGCTCGCCAACACCGCGCCGTTCTTCTGCCATTGATAGCCGATCGGCAGTTCCGCGGCATTCGTCACGGCCACACTGAACGTGACCGTCCCGCCGCGGGCACCGCTGAGCCCGATCGGCTGTTGCACGATCACCGGCTCGACCAACACGGTCAGGCGCGCCGCCAGGCTGACGGTTGTCAGGGTGCCATCGCTGACCCGCACGTCGTAATCGCCGGCGTCGCTGGCTTGGGTGACCGGCAGGGCGAAGGTCGCCTGGGTGGCACCCGGCAACGGCACGCCGTCGCGGCGCCATTGGTACGCCAGTGGCGCCGCCCCGGCGGCCAGAACCGAGAAGGTCGCTCCGTCGCCGGCGTTGACTTCCACGGCCACGGGTTGCTGCAGAAGCCTCGGCGGCGCGGCGATCACCACCCGGGCGGACGCGCTGTCGATGGCGGCCTGCTGGTTCCAAACCACGACCTGGTAGGCGCCCGACTGCCCGGGTTGCGCATTCGTCAAAGTCAGCCTGGCCGCCGTGGCGCCCGGCAGGCTGGTGCCGTTGCACCGCCATTGGTAACGCAGCGTGCCCGTGCCGGTCGCGGACACAGCCAGCGTCACGTCCGAGCCCGGCAAGGCGGTCTGGTCCGCCGGCTGTTGCCCGATGACCGGGGGCGGCACACCGACCAGCGCGCGACCCGGCGTGGGCGGAGCGGTCATCCAGTTCGCCGGGTCGTCGCCGTATGCGGTGTCGTCGCGCCGTTGGAGCGAAAAGCCCAGGCCGTCCGCCGCCAGCGGCCAGGGCGCCTCGTCGCGATAGGCCACCTGGTCGATCGCCACGTCGGTCACGACGTAGCCGATGCCGTAATTGCGGACCACGTCCGGCTGGATCAACTCCACGCGGTCGTGGTCGTTGGCGAGCTTGCCCGCGTAAGGTCCGAAGAGCCGGACGCCGGCAGCCAGGCCGTAAGCCGCGCGGAAGCCGGCGGCGAAATCCGGTTGCGCCACCGGATCGAAGCCCACCACCAGCAGGCGCTCGCCGGCGGCAATGAATTCGTTCGTCGGGAACGCGAATTCGACCGCCGCGCGGAGCCGCCACGTATTGGTTGGCGCGTGGGGATCGAAGAGCGGAACCGCCGCGCCGCCCGGATTGTGGAGTTCGACGTACTCGTGCTCGGGGTTGTCCCAATAGGCGGCATTCGTGAAGACATCCGGCGGATGGTACATCACTTCGCTGATCACCACCGGCCCGACCTTCGGTCCGACGTTGGGAGCCCCGAGGCTGCGGGCCGCCTGCCGCACAAACCGCTCTTCGCCGGTGGTGGTCACGTACCGGCCGAGGCTTTCGCCGTTCAACGTGGCGCCGAACTGGAAGCCCTGAAGGTAACCGGTCAAGCGCCCGGCCGCATCGGCGGACAGCAGGTACGCCTCGTCGCCGGAGGCGCGCAGGTCGAAACTGGGCGGCACGCCGGGCGTGGGATTGAAATCGTGCTCGGTGAAGACGGCGAAGCCGCCCGCCGGGAGCACCGTGCCGGCGGGAATGCGGTATTTGGGCGTGAGGCGGTCATCGGTCAGGTACCAACCGCTGACGTCCGCGTCCTCCGGGGTCGGGTTGAAGAGCTCGATCGAGCCCAGCACCGGCGGGTCGGTATGCGCGACGACCTCGTTGATCAGCACTGCCGGCAGGCGGGGCGCCCATGGTTCGGGCTCGCCGGGCGTACCGCCCGGGACGGTGCCCGTGCACCAACCGCCGGCGCCGCTCCAGCGCGACGCGTCCTGGGTTTCATCCGCCACCACCAGCGCGAAACCGCCACCGTCCGTGGCCGGGCACCACGCCGGGTCGTACCGGAAATCGAGCACGGTTTCCTGCATCGGGCCGAGCAGGCACAACCGCTCGCCTTGATTGTCCAGGCTGCCGGCGTACTCGCCGGCCACGTTCGGCACCGGCCCGTATCGCCGGCTGAAGGCCGGCGCGTTCTTCACCAACACCACCCGCGCGCCCGGCGCCAGCGAGGCGACCTGGCCGGTGGCGAAGGCGAACTGGATGCCCTCGACGAATTGAAACCCGCGCAGGTCGAGCGGCGCGGGGCCGCGGTTCTTGAGCTCGATGAATTCAAAGGCGCCGGCGTCGTTCGTCTCCGTGGCCGCCGGTCGGGCGGGCCGGTACATGAGTTCCGTGACGATCAGCGGCGGCGTGGCGACCACAAACGTGGCCGCCGCGGGTCCGCTCCACCGTGAACCGCTCCGCGCGCGCGCCACCACCCGGCAATTGCCGGGGAGCGCGACCGGCCCCGTGCAAATCTTCGCCGACGAGGCGACGCCACCGCCGGGAGCGCGCGGGTCCAGGCCGTCGAGGGTGTAATAGATCGTGCCGGCGGCGGCCGACATGGCGAGGGGAAGATTCGGCGACACGCCGCCGCCGGCGGGGTCGAAATCCGGCGCGCGCAGGAACTGGCGGTCGATCCAGGCGTAGCGCTGGTTGATCCAGTTCTTGAGGTTGGCAATGATCTCCGCGTAGGTCCTGGGCTGCGAGTAAATGGGCGGATTGGGCCAGATGTAAGTGCCCAGACGCGGCCAGCGCTTGAAGTCGCGCACCTGCGCCTCGTCGAGGTAGGCGGCCATCTCGTCCACCCGGGCGAGGAGGTTCGCGGCCTGGAGGATGTTCGTCCGCAGTTCGCTCCAGCGGTCGGCGATGCGTTGGTTGAAATCCGGATCGCCCGCGGTGCCGGTGCCCGAGGTGGTCCCGCAAATCAGGCGTCGCAACCAGATGTGGTCGTACTCGCCCAGCAGCGGATAGTACCAGCCGCTGGGCGTCGCGCCGTCGAGGTAATCGGCGTTGCCGAAACTCAGATTCCAATCCCAGATCGGGTCCATCGCCAGCTTCCCGCCGCGGTCCTTGTGCAGGTAGTTGCTCAACCGGTAGCCGTCGATCTGCTTGGCGAACTCGACGATCCAGTGGTTGTCCACGAACGAGTCCACATCGATGTAATACGCGTAGTGGTTCGTGCCCGTGCGGGTGCGCCAGTCGCTCGCGTACAGCGCCTTTTCGAACTGGTTGAGGTAATTCCGGATCCAGTTGCGCTGCGCCGGTGTGATCTCGCGCGGTTTGGGTTCGTGGTACTTGAGCGCCTGCCCCGAGAAACCCGCGCCGCCGGCGGTGTTGAAGTTCAGGTCGCCGGGACTGTCCTTGTCCTTCTTGATCACGTAGCCGCCGGTGATGTCCGGCTCGGAGTTCTGCTGAGGCGTCAGCCGGGCGATGTCCACGCGGTGGTCGTCCACCTTGATCTTCTCGACCAGGAGATAGATGCCGGCGTAATCCCGCGGGTAGTCCAGCCGGCCCGTCGTGGCATGCACGAACAGCTCGACGAAGCGGCGGCGCGGCGCGTAATGGCCCATCTTCTCGTGCAGTTCGTAGGCGAGGAAATTCTGGAGAAACGGCTTGTCCGAATACGGGTTGTACAGCACCCAGTCGGATTCGGCGGGCAGGCCCAGCAACGGCACCTCGCGGTCCGCGCCGTAAGCGTCATCGATTTCCAGGTTGTAAGCCTTCTTGGGAAAACCGAGCGAAGACTGGCCCCGGTACTCCACCTGGGCCTTGCCTTGGAACGTCGGAGCGGCGGTCAGGGCCGCCCGTCCGCGGAACGGTTCGATGGTGGTCACGAAGGCGGGGATGCGCGACTCCGCCGACACGCCGCGCCCGGCGGTGTCGATGATCATCAAAGGCAGGTTCGAACTGAAATTGGTCAACCCGGCTCCGACCAGTTCGTAGGTTTCCACCACCAGCGGCCCCGGCAAGCGCCCGTCCTGGAAGACCCGCGCGTGGATCACCTGGCTTTGCGCCAGCACCAACGCCTGGGTGTAAACCGGGGACGTGTTGGTGGGAATGGTGCCGTTGACCGTGTAGCGGATCGTGCCCGCCGGTGCGCTGATCGCCACGGTCAGCTTGGCCGCCGGGTACGCCCCGCCGGGCAATGAAAACACCGGGGCGGGCGCAAATCCCGGTCCGCTGGTCGAATTCGCCGCGCCGGGCGTGGGCGTCGGGAAGAACCCCAGCACGGTCGGATCGCCACTGTCCCGACCGTACGAGACATCCGGCGTCTGCGGCGGGTAGGCGGGTTTGAATTCGGAAACCGCCTTTCCCTGCGGGTCGAGCAACCCCAGGTACTCGCCCGCGGCGCTCAGCTTGAAGTTCGTGTGGAGCGGCAGGTTCGGATCGGCCCGATCCTGTCCCGAGGCCCGGACGAGCAGGTAACCGCCGGCCGGCACCGTCACCGCCGGGAAGCGCCATTGCGTCGGTTTGTCCGCATCGTCGGTCAGATACCAGCCTTCAAGGCTCACCGTGTCGGCCTCGAGATTCCGGAGTTCGATCCAATCCGAGCGCTCGCCGAAGTCGTCGCGCAAACCATGCGCGTTGTCGGCCAGGAATTCGGAGAGGACGACGTTCGCCGTGACGGGCGTGGGATCCAGCGTGCACGACCAACTGCCGCCCACCAACGCCTGCGGCGGCGACTCCAAATCCGTGATGCCGTGTCCGGCCGCCCAGGAGAAGCCGACCCGCCCGGCCGCCGGTTCGGGGAATGCGAAACTGTAGTCGCGCGGCGAGTACACCTGCAATCCCGTCGCCGGCTGGCCGTTCACCAACAGGTCCGCCGCGTCCACCCCGGCCACGTTCACGTCGAACACCACCTCGACGAACGTGAGGTCGCGCAGCACCGCCTCCGCCGACGGCACCGTGTCCGCGACCTGGGGCGAGGCCGCCGCCACCGGGAGTTGCGCGACGAGCGCCAGCCACGCCGCCGCGCACCGGAGCCTCCGGAGAGCCTCTGATCGAGACGGGGCGAGGTGCGAGTTCATGGCGTGCGATTCGACACGACCTTGCGCCCGAGGGCAAGCCCCCTCGGGAGGCTTTGGGGTCCGGTTTTGTGGGCGGTGAGTGCTGCCACACACCGCTCTGCGCCGACGCAGCGGCGCAGCCACCTGACAACCGCACCGCTCGGCGCCGTCACAGCGGCGCAGCTACCCGGCGACCGCACCGCTCTGCGCCGACGCAGCGGCGCAGCCACCCATTTAAAAACCCCCATTTAGGCTCCGCTCCAACCCGGAGCGCGGGTGTCAACCCCACGCGCTTGCCGGCCGGCCGGACCTCCGCCAAACTGCGGGGCATGGCAACGCCCCGCCCTGTCTCCCGATTCGATCGCTGGCTCGCTCGCGTCTGTGTCAACTGCCCGGTCTGCCGCCGGGCGCGTCGGCAACAGTCGGGGACCGCATTTGCGCTGGTCAAGCAGGTGGAAAGGCGGGTTTGCCCGTTCTGTCGGGCTTACGAACGGGTCACCGGGCGTCCGGCCCACGAGGCCTTGGACGGGGGGCGCCCGCCGGTTTGAAGCCTGGTTCGCGGCTCATTTCCGCTTCAGGGCCTTTAACAGCTCGTAGGCGCGCTGCGCGTTGGGATCACCCGATTGCACGCCCTGGATCAACTGCTGTTCCAGGGTGAGGATCGAGCTTTGGATCGCCATCCCCTGCTCCAGATTGAGGTTCTCCTGACTCCGGACGGCTTGCAGCGAGACCACCGCCTGGCCGTATTCGCCCTGGCGCATGGCCTCCGCGACCAACCGCACGTTTTCCTGCACGTCCTTCGGGGCGGAAGTGAACGCCGCGTCGAGGCCCGCCGCCGCTTCTTTGGGCGTGCCCGCGGTCACCGGATCCGCGCCCTGGCGTTTGCCGCAAGCGCTCAGGCCCAGGCCGAGCGCAAGGCCGATGATCGTGAGCGTTCGGGGGAATTGCGCATTCGGTTTCATGACGGGGGGATTGAGTGGTGCGGGTTCACGAATTGGCGGGCGGAAGAGCGAGGCTCAATCGCCGGTCCGCGAGCCGGGATTGCACCAAAACCGGCCGGGGCGCACGCCGCGGTAGCCCCCGATCCCGGCCTCGACGTAGTACGCCTTGAATTTCATGTACTCGGTCTGGCCGCCGAACATACCCATGACCGTGCCGGTGTTGTGCCGCTGCGTGACGCCTTCGTCCGGCTCGCTCGCGGCGTTGTCCCAGTTGGATGGCTGCCGCTCGTCCGCCTCCCAGTACAGCATCCGGTCCGGCATGAAGTCCGTGACCTTGTACGTCGTCCAGGGTCCGCGCGGGCCGGTGGAATAGCCGGACACGGCCCCGTTCATGACGTAGCTGCCGACCTGCATTTCGCGCTGTTTGAAAAACGCCGTGTTCGTGCGGTCCAGCGGGCACCAGTAGAGCTCGCGGGAATTGTGGTAGGGCCACAGCAATCCTTTCTGGACCAGGTGCTGCGGGGTGTTGGTCCGGACGCGCGTATAGATCCAGTTGGGCACGTCGTAAGTTTCGGAACTCCACGACGTGTACGGCAGGTAGTCCGAAAAATCGCCCAGGTACAGATGGGTGGACAACAGGATCTGCTTGACGTTGGCGATGCATCGGGTGCGCTGGCCCTGCTCCTTGGCCTTGCTCAAGGCCGGCAACAACATCCCGGCCAGGATGGCGATGATCGCGATGACGACGAGGAGCTCGATCAAGGTGAATCCCCGCCACCGGGCTCGATCGGACGCGGGTCTGAAGAAGGTCGGCTGGGTGTTCACGCTGGAAAACTTAACGCCGAAATCCGGATGCGCCAGCCGGATCTTGCGGTTCGAATGGCCCGGCCGTTGGCGGTCCGTGGCCGGCCGGCGGCCTCGGTCTTGAGCTTCAGTCGGCCTTCACCCGGAAATAAGCCTCTCCCGCAGGCCGGTCCATCTCGAAGCCCCCGGATTGTCCGGTGCCCGGCAGCGCTTCGCCGAGGGGTCGCCAACCGTCGGTGGTCAGGTTGGTCCGGGTTTCGAGGCGGTAGAGCACACCCAGGTCCGTCGCGAAGTCGAGCCTCAGCGAGGCCCCCCCGCCGAGACTCAGCCCCAGCCGGGGCGCGCGCCGGGCATCGTCATTGCGGATCGTGAGCCGCAACCCCACGGTGGTCAGCAAAGCCCCGCGCGCCTCCAGCAGGCTGAAGGCAACGGTTTCGTCGGGTTCATAAGCCAGGTCACCAAGCACAGGCACCTCCACGACCATGGTGTCCTGACCGGGCTCAAAACGCAGCCAGCCGCCGCGCTCCAGGTAGTCGCTGCCCGGCGTGGCGGTCATCGGCACGGTGAGAAAACGACAGTCCACGGGAAAAGGGGCCCGCCTGGTGAGACTGATGCGGAAGGTCGCATTGGTCGATTGCGTGTCCCCTTCGGTTACAGCGACGTCCCCCACCTTCATCTGGGGCCAGTCATCATTCGCGATCGTGAGCAGGATTTCACCGCGCGCCAGCGTGCAGTCGGCTGTCGGCTGCAGCTCGAGCCCCGCCGTTTCGTCCATTTCAGGAGTCGTGTCGCCGCGAACGGGCTGCACGGTCGCGCTCTGCTGGCCCGCGACAAACGCAAACGATCCGCTGAGCGCGCGAAAGTCGTCGGCCTGCGCCGTCGCCGGGGTGATGGCAAAGGGCACTTCGAATGCCCCCGGGGCCGGACGCGACAACCACGCCCGCAGCCCGGCGCCATCGGCGCTGGTATCCCCTTCCGCCAGGACGATGTGGTCGAGGAACAGGCGTGGCAAAGGCGGAACCGTAATGACGGCGCCGGCTTCGTCGTCTGCCGGGTTCGCGTCCGGCAGACCGCTGAGCACCGACACCTGGACGGCGAACGCGCCGACCGCCGTGGGATGCACCCGCACGGTGCAGTTGGTCGTCTCCAGCACCGCGCCGAGATCGATCGCGACCTCCCGGCTGCCGGCCCCGGCTTCGCCCGCGGCGAGTTCGAGTCCGGCGTCCAGACTCACCCGGAGCTGCGCCGGACGCACGGCCCAGGGAGAGCGGTTCGTGATCGAAATCACGAGCGGGAAGTCGAATCCCACTCCGCCGGCCGTGTTCGGCGCGACCAGATGCACGGCGAAGTCGGTGGCCTTCGGCGGCAGGTTTTCAGGAGTCAAAACGAGTGCCCGCCCCTCCAGCGCCAGCAAGACACCGTTCGTGCCCATCGGCACCAGCTTGGAATTCCAGGCGGAACCGGGCACTTCCATTCGCCAAACCGGTTCCAGCGACCGCGCGTCGCGCAACTGGAGCGGGAACTGGACGTGGCTGCTCGTGTCCAGGTACTCATAGACCGCACCCATTTCTGCATCCGCGGCACAACCGCTGTGCAGGACTTCGACAGCCGCCACCGCCCCCGTCGCCAAATCCACCACCGTGCCCGCCGAGGAAAACAACCGCCCGTCCGCCTCCGTGTACGCTGTTTCCGACCAACTCGCCGCCGCATCCAGGTTTCGCATCTCGACGGGGCCGCCGGGTCCCAGGCGCAATTCCCGCAACAGACTGCGGGCCGAGACGAAGAGATGTCCCGCGGAGGTGAACATCAACGAAGGCATGAAGGGCAATGGCCCATACCGATTTGCCTGCGGCTGGCCGGCATTAAAGACGCGCAGGAATCCGTCCCCTTGAACCACGGCCAGGATGTCCGGCTGCCCTGGCTGGCAGGCCATCGCCCAAACACCGTTGAGGAACTCCAATTCGAACTGCTGGTCCGGCTGGCCGGTGTCGAAGTTCACCCGCACAAAGCCGGAGCCGGTGTAAACCCACGCGTGGCGGCCATCGCGGCAGGCCATCATGCCGATGATTTGACCCGGCACCGGCACCCGGTTCACCGGGACGAGCGTACGAGGATTCAAGGTTACCAGACCGGAGAAGAGGCCCGGGCAGGCCGCGATGAGCTGGCGCCGGTGTTCATCCCAGGCAAACTGGGAGCCGTGCGGCACCCGCAGAACCGACGGCTCATGGTGGCCGGACTGAGGCAGCGCAAAGACCACGGTTCCGAACGCGTTGTTGGCCGGATCCGAATCCTGGCACGGGGCATCGAGCGAGAGCATCACGACATGCAGACCCGGTTCCTTCGCCACCAATCGCAGCTCGACCTCGTGGGATTCGCCCGGCCCCAACTCAGCAAGGAAGACGGCCCCGGCTTGATTCGTCTGACAGTCGTCGCACCCCAAGGCCCGCAGATCGAGGTACCCCGACGCGGTGGAACTGAGGACGAGGCCATGGACCGTGTCCGATCCGGCGTTGGTGAGCAGTCCGCGGATGGCGAACTCCTCGTTCAGCGGGACGGTCTGCGGCGCCGAAATCGCAAGCACGCCGAGGTCGGCCCGGGGGGATGCGGCGACGGCTCGGGCGGAACCGGCATTGTCCTCCGGATCGGGATCGGTGGCGGCGCTGAGAACCGACGCCGTGACCTCATACTCCCGATCGGCCTGCATCGATCCCCGCAGACGCACAGCCACACTCTCCCCTCCTGCCAGATCCCCGAGATCGAAATGCAAATCGGACAAGACCTGGTCGAACGCTGGCCCGTCCACCACCAGGTCCCCAGGCAGCGGCGTCAGGCGCAGGATCAGTCGCGTGCGCGCAGCCGCGTGCTCCGAATGATTGGTGACCTGCACCAACCAATCCTGGGGGATGCCAGGAAAGGCCGGGAGGGGTGGACTGACAGTGACCCCCAGATCGCTCGTTGTCCCCGCGGATACCAACGGGGAGCGCGCCAGCAGCAACTGCGGTCCGCTCCGCACCGCCAGGCCGTCGGTTCCCCAACGAACCAGATCGGACAGTCCCTCGGTCAGGGCCTGCGCCAGCGCTTGTTCGGACTGGACCGTCAAATCGTCGAGTCCGAGTCGGCGGAGCATCCGGCCGGCCGTAGTGTAGAGGGATCCGGTGCTCAACTCAGGCAACGAAAGCTCCAACAACATCGGCGCCGGCTGGACCTGCAGTGTCTGGCTGTCGAACACTGTTCCGATGAAATAGAGCCGGCGCCCGTCCGTGGAGAAATCGCACTTCCCGGCGGTGGACGGGAAAGCCATCGACACCCCGGCCTCCAGCCCACCGGCGCCGATCGCGAAGGACCGCAGCCAGCCGGCCTCCGACACCCACAAGGTGCCACCCGCCAATTCCACAAAGCGCTCCGTGTCAGGGCCGCGGAAGTCGCCGGGCCTGGGCTGGGCATCGTCGAATACCTGAACCCGCTCCTCAGTCGCCACGATGGCACTTTGGGGAGCACCGGCCAGTGCCAGGAAATCGGAGATGCTCTCCGGTGAAACGTCGATCGCCACATCGTTCGTCCCCGCCTCCAGATTCCAGCGCGCGATCGTGCTGGAACCAAGTTGGACATAAACAAACCGGCCGTCGTCACTGAGGGCCAGCCGACGGGGATCTCCCGAAACCGGCACGAAGCGCTCCACAACGCCCCGCTCCGGGTCCACGATGGCGATGCCGTCGCTCAGGGCGGCACAGTTGCGGGAGAGACTCGCAAATAACCGGGTGCGGTCCGGCGACGCCACCAGGTGGTTGATCCCGAACAGGGGTTGACGCACTCCGGTCGTGTCCGGAGGCAGGCAGGCGATCGCCACTTCGGCAGCGTTGTCCGACGGTGTGGCGTCCTCGATCGCGCAACCGACCGAGGCGCGAACGATGATCTGGCCAGAGTCGTAGGTGCCGCCCGCCACGTTCGTGCGGAAACTCTCACCGGGCGCCAGCGTGCCCAAAGCAACCTCCCCTTCCGTGTCCCACCGCAACGTCACCCCGGGAGCAGAGACCAGGCCGCGATTGGTCACCGCGATTTCGACAGTGAATTCGACAAAGCCGCCCACCGACGAGAGGTCCACCCGCGCAGGTGCGCGCAACGCCACGGCAAGGTCCGGCCGATCCTGGCGCAACGCCGGACTCTCGAACGTCTGGAGGACGCCGGCCTGCCGGTACAGCAG
Organism: uncultured bacterium; assembly: GCA_963735925.1. Taxonomy (GTDB): domain Bacteria; phylum Verrucomicrobiota; class Verrucomicrobiia; order Limisphaerales; family J093; genus DSVZ01. The sequence goes on along the minus strand of CAVTMT010000009.1, from coordinate 426,972 downwards.
GGCGAGTCCACGCTTGCCCCACGCCAAGAACCGGTCCGCGGCCCCCAACGGCTCGCCATTCGCCAACCAGCCCACCGGCGCCGCGTGGGAGGTCAGGCGCTGTCGCGTGGCAAGGTCGAAGAATCCCAGCTCACCGTTGTGATCCAGAAACACCCCCCAGGCAGGCCCGGGCGGAAGGCAAACGCGCTCACCAATTCCGCAGGAGAATGGCGCTTCGGCCTCCAGGGTTTCCGCCGATGCGGTCTGCCCGTTGCCCGCGATCAGGAGGTCACCGGCCCGCTCCAGGCTCCCGACGTTATCGAACCAATGCGAGCGGTCCGGGGACACCCCTTCGTCGGTGATGACAAAGCGGCTGAGCGTGCCCCACGCATGACAGAACAACTCCGCCGGCGATCGCCCCGGAATCAGAATCAACGGCTGCGGCGCCACCTCCAGTTCAACCGAGTCCGGCAGGAGCCGGCCGTCCGCGTACAGTTGCAGGTGGAATGGCCCCCAATCGCCGTTCGTTGTCACCGCCACGGCCACTCGTTCCGACGCGAGCGGCAGCATCAGCAGCGCGCCGGCCCGGGCCTCGGACTGCCCTGGCACCAAGGGGAACTGGCGATCAAACCGCCAGCCGGCCAGGTCCACACGCAAAAGGGCGTTGCTGGGTGAGGTCAGCCAGGCCGCCTCGCCGCTTTCAGCGAGCGACAGGAGGTTCGCCGGGACCGGCAAGTTCAGGCTGCGCCCCTCTTTGCCCGTGAGCGGATCCCATTCGACCAACCGCGACGGCTGCCCTGCACCAGGTTGTTCGACGATGAGGAATTTGCCTCCCGCGGACCACCACTGCGCGTCGGCCAATGCCGACCGGTATTCCTGACCCGGGAGCAGGTCAAAACGCGGGGAAACGGCTTCCCTGCCACCCGCAGCCACCTTCAACTGGATCCCCAGCGCCTCGCCCAGCACGGTCACGTCGCCCTCCCAGATTCCGTTGGTGAACAAAATCGTCCCCGATCCCGGAGCGAGCTGCGCGACTTCCGGAGAGGCCAGCAGTTCGATCTGCCCCGTGAGGTTGGTGCGGTGGGCATCCTGCAGCGTATTCACCAGGGCCGCCTGCAGATGGAAGGGCTGGCCGGAGAGCACAGCCGGGGGCAGCCCGTAGCCCAGGACCACTCCGTCCAGCACGCCGTCGTCATCGAGCACCCGCACGTACATGCCGGTGTAGGTCTTGTTCCCTTCCCCGGTGACGGACAGGTCGATGTTCAATTCCGGGTCGGGCCGGTCGTTGTCCGGCACGCTCAACGTGAACTCGTGTTCCACCACACCGGCGGGAAATGTGAAATCCAGCGGAAGGTTCAGCCGCGCGCGGCCCACCGCGTTGGGCGTATCCACGTGAACCACGAACGGGAGCACCCGCGGGGTACGCACCACCAGCCGGCCCTTGCCCGTCCGGCCTTCCACGATTTCCGCCGGCACCTCGAGGGCCTGCCACGATTCGTCTTCGTTGTCCACGAGGCCCTGAAGCGCCACGGCCGGGGGCCAGTCCTCTGTCTGCGCGGTGATTGCCACCTCCCAGGGCACGGGATCGAGGTACGCGTCCTCTCCCACCGCGATCGGAAACTCTGCCGACAGGCACCCAGCCGGGATGATCACGGCGGCGGGCACGTCCAGTGGGGGTTCCCCCGAGAGGCGTGCCAGCACGTCATGCCGGGCCGGCGACTCCAGCCAGACTCGTCCCCGCCCCGGTGGCCAGGCCGAACCTTCGCGAAGCGGGGGCGGCAACTCCAGCCACAACTGCCCGGCTTCATATCCCGGTTCCACAGCGTGGCGGTCGCAGGGCTGTAGCCGACCGCCTCGGCCTTCAGCTCCACCCGGGCCAAGCCGTCTGCAAGCGTGTCGTCGAGGTTGGTGACGGCAAACGTCGCCTCCGCAGCACCGGCGGGAATGTCGATCCGGGTCGGCGCGGCAAACTCGTTCGTGGTGCTCAGACTCAGGGAAACTGAAACCGGTTGCGGCACCCCCGCCGAGGCTTCCGAGGCGAGCTCAAGCGCCGGCGGCACTCGCAAGGTCATTGCCGGCAAGGAACGAACCCGCAGAGGCGAACTCCACGCGGAAACGCCGGTTCCGTCATCCGCGATCAGGAAGACGCTCCCGCCCGCGGTGCCGGGCGATACCAGGCCGCTCCAGACGCCATCTGTCAGTGCCACCTGTCCGGGGCTCGCAGCCTGCCAGGCGCCGGCGTTACGCCATGGCAGCCGCAGTTCCGGGTTCAGCCCGCCTAAAGAACCAGGAGCGTTGATCGTCCAGTCGAAGCTCGCAAAGTGATTGGCATCCCCGATCCGACTGTAGCTGGAGTTGGTCAGCGTGAGCCCGCTTAGCCCCCGGCCCTGCCACAGCATCAGGCTCGGGTTCTCAAGGGAACTGGGGGGGAGGTACACTTCATCCCAAAACCCGCCTCCGGCATCCAGCAACTGCACCGTTCCGAAGGCCTCGGACGGCAGATTGAACGGTCGGTCGCTGACCAGGTTCGGAAAGGTTCCCGGCGGAATGCCCCGGCCGGACCAGGTGAACACCGATTTCGGAGCCAGGAGTGTGCCGGGGGGGAGGCGCAATTCCGCGTGAACCGAGAAAAAGGAGGAATAGATCTCCCGCCCCACCACGACTCTCCAACCACCCAGGTCCAGCGTGGTCTCACCTGGATTGGCGATCTCAATGACCTCCCCGAGCGGGCTCACCTCGCTGATCACGGGCCTCTCGGACGCATGCGCAAATGAGGTGAGCCGGATGCTTGCAGAAACGCCACTCATTACCTCCCCGGTTTCATCCAGCGCCCGCACCGTAAGCGGAAAAGCCTCGCCGACGCCGACGTCGGTCGGGACTGCGCTGAGCTCGAGCTGGAGCGGCTTCTGGGCACCCCATCCCGCCGCGGTGGCGCCAAGAACGATCGCGGCCAGGAATCCAATCGTTCGGGGAATCGCTGGGAAACGTACCGGAACAACCTTCCTTGATGAGAACTCGTCGGCGTTCACGGTTTCCTGATAGGTCCACGAACATTCTGAAGTCAAGCCCGGGGTCAATGTCGCCGCCTTGACCGGGCCCCCAAGGTCCCAGTCTCGGGCGCCAACAAGGGGACGAGCGATCGCCTGTCCGCGCTGCTCGGCCATCGGCCCTTCCGGCGCGAACTGGGCTGAGGTTGCGGCCGGCATGGCACCAACCCGGGGTCTGGGATCGCTCGTTCCGGGATGGCGCCGCGGTTCGGACCGCCTTGGGCTCATGAGAAGCCTGGCTCGTCACCCGGCCGTCTTGTCACAGCGAATCTGCTTGGCACACGGACCGGACCGGCGACACCATCCGCGCCATGTGCCACCCCGCCCTGCGGCGTCGCGGATTCACGCTCATTGAACTGCTGGTCGTCATCGCGATCATCGCCATCCTGGCCGGCATGTTGTTGCCCGCGCTGGCCAAGGCGAAGGCGAAGGCCCAGGCCATCGGTTGCAGCAACAACCTGCGCCAGTTGGGCATCGGCTGGGTCCTCTACGCCGACGACTTCGGCGACCGGTTGATCCTCAACCACGCCAAGGCCCAGACCACCGACGAACGCCAGAGCTGGGTCAACAACATCGAGGATTGGCTCGATACGCCGGACAACACAAACGCGGCCCTCATCCTCAGCGGCAAGCTGGCGCCCTACGTGAGCGGGGCCACGGCGATCTACAAGTGCCCCTCCGACCGCACCCGCGCGGCGTGCGGCCCGCGCATCCGGAGCATGTCTCTGAATTCCCTGGTGGGCGACCCCGGCAAGGCGCTCGACCAGTTCAATCCCGACTACCAGCAGATCACCGTGATGTCCGGCCTGGTCCAGCCCAGCCAGACGTTTGTCTTCCTCGAGGAACACCCGGACACGCTCAACGACGGCTTCTTCGTGGATACCTGGAGCGGCAACACCTGGAACAACCTGCCCGCGTCCTACCACAACGGATCGGCCAACCTCCACTTCGCGGACGGCCATGTCGAGGCGCACCGCTGGGCCGTGTCCGACACGGACCGTCCGCCGGTGCCGGGCGGCGCGGGCGGAGGCTTCGTCGCCACGCCGCCGACCGATTGGAACTGGCTCAAGGAGCGCGCCGGCGTGAAGAAGTGAATCGCCGGTGAGCACCCGCCTCGACGCCAGCGGCCTCAGTCGCTGAACTCCAGCCAGCCGAAACGCGCCGGCGTATGCGTCGTGCCGGTGGCGGTGGGGCTCCACGCCAGGAACGTGTGATCGGCCACGCTGTGGCGGTACAGGTTCAAACGCCAGCGGGCGCCCGGCGCGGGTTTCGCGGGTGCCAAGGCCGCGAGTGGAATCCGCAGCTCAGTAGTCCAGATTCTCCGCCGCCGATCGAGTCGCGTCGCCGCCGCGCAGCCGCTGCGCCAGGCGAAATCCTTGTCCGGCAGGTCCACCAGCACGTCAAGCTTCTCGCCCGTCGGCGCCACTTCGAATTCGGCATAGTGGTTCGGCCGCCGCGGGTCCGGGCCGACGAACGCCTCCACCACGTCCTTTTCCCAGAGCCCGAAGCGCTCTGTCTTCGGTGCAGCCGGCTCGAAAACCGTCAGCTCGCGGTACGGCGCCTGGAAACCCAGATAGAGGAACTGGTCGGACCACAGCGCGCGAACGGTGGTGGAAAGCTCGGGCCGCGCTGCGCCATCCGTGAGCGAACATTCGATGCGAACCACCGGAGCTTCCTGCCACCCGGTCGCGCTCAGTTTGCCGTCGGGCTTGAAATCCTTCGCGACGCGAGCCGCCTGGAGCGTCGGCAACGGCAGCGCGCGCACCAGGAGCCGCCGGGCGTTGTCGAAATAGACTTTGCGCAGCACGGCGGGTGGCAGACCGATGGCGTCGATCTTCCAGTCGCCCTGGATGGGCGTCATGTGCGCGAACTGCCGGTCGTTGGTCTCGAACCAGCGCCAGTGCTTCGCGAAGAACTCCACCGCTTGCGCGTCCGTCGGCGGCGGCTCGTTCCCGCTCGAACCCAGAATCAGCCGGTCATAAACCTGGAAGTCGGTGCCAAACAGGATGCGGTCTTGGTGCTTGATGAACAGCGCCCGCACCTTCGTCGGGTCGTGCCGGCCGATCTCAGGCACGCGGGCCGCGATATCAGCCAGCATGTTCGGACGCCGGTCCAGCGCCGCGTCCACCCAGTCGAGCGCTTCGGCGTTGTTCGCAAAATGCACGCAGACGAACGTCGTTTTCGGGTGGCGGGCAATCACACGGTCGAGCGCGTCGAGCAAATCGTAGAACGGTGGGTATTTCTGCGGGTCGCCGAACCACCAGGCCGGGTGATCCTTCAACTCCGCCCAGCGTTCGTTGGAGGCGTCGTACGGTCGCCAGAACGCCTGCGGATCGGCGACGTGAATCGAGACCGGCATCCCGAGTTCGCCCAGCCGTTCCCAAAACGGGTCCAGCTTCGGATCGTCCACCTTGAGGAGTTGGCCAGCCCGGTCCCGCAGGTACAGGCCGAGGCGTTTGAACTCCTTGAAGCCGGCGGCCCCGAGGCGATGCGCCTCTTCGGCCTGTTGCACGGCGCGCTTGGCAAAGTCCGGTTCGTCCCAACCGGTATAGTCGAGGTTGAAGTAGTGGACGAAACGGCCGGGGAACAAGCGGTCCGCCAGTTCCTGGTTGCGTTGGAACTCGGAGACTTCGCCCGGCTTGTGGGTCACGACGCCGCCACTGAGGTTGACCACGATCCCGATGCCGGCCGCATCCATGATTTGAATGCAGCGCCGGAGGTGGTCCTCGGTGTAATCGATGTGCTGGTGCAGATCGATGAGCCGATGCTCCGCCCGCCACTGTGCGGGTAGCGGGTCTGCGGCCTGCGAGCTCCAGATCAGCGTCACAACCACGGCAAGAACCAACGACGATTTCATGGCGAACGCGCGTCATTCAGCCCGGCTCCGGCAGCGTCCGCAACCAATTCCTGCGCGAGCGCGTCACCGGAACGCACCTCCGCGGGAGTCGGCAGTGTCCTGACTTCGATCGGGTGGCTGCGCCACGGCGGCGGGACAGGCGGTGCGGCCGCAGCGCCCTGCCACCGAAGCGGGAAACCGGAGGGAGGCCCGGCGGGAGTTGACACTGTGGCAGCCGAGGACTACCACCACTCTGAACTTCAACAAGAGACACCAATGAAGACACGAACTCTCATCCGAACGCACACCCATCGGCTGCTCCGCTGGCTGCCGGCGCTGGCCTTGGCGGGAATGACCTTCACCGTCTGCGCGGATTCGCCCCGCGCCGAGGACCTGCGCGAAAAGGCCGCTGCCTTGGAGCAGAAGGCCCGCGATCTTAAAGCAGACGGGCACGGCGAAGAGGCGCTGCAGGTCATGGCCGAGATGCGGGAACTGCAGGCCCGAGCCGACAAACTGGATCAGGCCGCGCCGGGGAACCGCGAACAAGGCATGGCGGAGCGGGCCGCGATGAAGGAAAAACTCGCGAAGCTGCAGGCGGAAGCGCAGGAGTTGCGCGCCGCGGGCAAGCTGGATCGGGCCGCGGAACTCAAGAAACGCGCCCTGGAACTCCAGCGCGTTTTGGAGGAGTCCGCGGATCGGCCACCCATGCGGCAGCCCGGGATGCAAGAGCCCAAGCCGGGCCGACTTCCCGGTCCGCCGCCCGAGGCGGGTGAGGCCCGGCAACGCCTCCGGCATCTCCAAGTAGCCATCGACAACCTCCACGCCGCCGGCCTGCACGATGCCGCCGAGCGTCTGGCGCAGGAAAAGGAGCGGATGATGGACCGGATGCGCGCGGAAGCCGGCCCCGGTCCGGAGATGCGGGAGCAGATGGACCGCTTGCAGAACCAGATTCAGGAGCTGCGGCGCGCCGTGGAGGATATGCGAGGCCAACTCGAAGAACTGCGCCGCGAGCGGCGCTGAGCGAACCGGCCCCGCCGGGACAGAGTCGTTGGAAGCAGCCCCCACCCCTCCTCCTTCGGAGAGGGACCTGTCGGTCGCCACGGCGGGTTGATCGCCGAGCAGGGGGCTTCTCCCCACGGTGGATCAATATCCCTCTCTCCGTGGGTAGGCGGGGTGAGGGAGGACGTCATTTCCCTGACGGACTCTTGCTTCTCCCAGTTCGCCGACCAGCGGTTCGCAGGACGACCGGAAGGCGGCGCGCGCGGTGAAGCCGCTTGCCTTCCCCGCCTCCACGCTACGGCGCGAAGCACGCGCGAATCGTCGCGACGATTTGGTTGGCCTGTTTGGCGGAGTCACCGGCCTCGCCCAACAAAGCCTGGCTGAGTTGCTCGCCACCCGTCCAGGTGGTGCAGAGGAGCCCCAGCATCTTCTCGGTTGCGTGCGCGCGGGCAAAGTCGCGCAGAGCAAGCGCGGCGGTCTGGTTGCGCCAACTCGAGGGCCAGACGCGAAAGCCCTGTTCCTGGAAATACGTCACCGAGGGGTACGACTCCCGCGGCTCGTAATGCCAGTCGCACATGACGACGTCTTTCGGAATCAGATCGATTGCCGGCGCGGTTCCGTTGCGGCTGGACTCCCACTCGCCGTAATTCATGGTCTTGTCGTCGAGGAGGCGGTCGCCCCACATGAGCATTTCGACCTGCTTCTCGCCCACGAGGTGCTGGTGGTAGTCCTTCACGGCCTTGGCAAAGAGTTTGGCCGGGTCCTGGCCACGACACCGTTCACACTGGTCGCTGGCGATGAGGAAGACCTCGTCCATGCCGACGTGGAGGGCGTCGGCCTGGAAGGCATCGAGCAACTCGTCCATGAGGGCGAACACGATCGCGTTGACGCCGGGCGCCTGCGGGCACCAACTGCGGCAATAGATATCCGGGTTGGTCAGCGGAATCTTCGGCGTTTCGTCGAACTCCGGATGCTTCACCAGCAACGGCAGCGTGTTCTTCGCCCAAGACTGGTGGCCCAGGCAATTGAAGAGCGGGATCAGGCGGATGCCTTTTTCGCGGCACAGCGCGGCGAGGTCGCGTGCCTGCTCCCGGTTCATCGCGCCGGACTGCGCGAGTTCCGGATGCGACTGCCAGGCGAAGTTATAGTCCACCTCCATGACAATGGCGTTCACGCCCAGCGGCGCGAGTTTCTCGGCAATGGCCCGCTTCACCAGCGGCAGGCCCGCGGCGCTGGGCGCCATGAAATGCACGCCCCGCCAGGGCGCTTTGACGGCCTTCGCCGCCTCGGCCGCGTTGACCGGGGCAAACTGAGCGCCCAGTCCGATCAGCACGCCGACCAGAACCAACGAGTTGCGGGTTTTCATGGAGGGAAGATCACTGGGTGGCACCGTCCAACCGCTGCACGCGAATGTTCCGGTACCGCACGAATTGCTTCGTGAGATCGCCGCCGCCGTGGACTTGAAGGGCGATGCCGCCCTTGTCCGGCAGCCGCTTCTGGGTATCGGTCCAGTCCATGATCCGGACGCCGTTGATCCAGGTGGTGATGTGCGGCGGGTTGTGCTCGATCCGGGCGCGCAGTTCGTTCCATTGCCCGTGCCGCCAAAAGAACGGCCAGCTTTCGGCGAGGACCGGCAGCGGGACCGGGTTCGGCCGGACCACGATTTTCGCGGGCGAATCGACGAAGTTGAAGTTACTCGATCCGAACCCGCCCAAACCTTCGCCATAGACGCCCATGAGGTTCCCGCCGGCATGGTAATCGATCATCGCCTGGTAGGCCTTGCCGTCCTCGGTGCTGCGCAGGAACAGACCGCTGTCCGGGCCGAAGTCGTTGTTCATCTCGAGCACGACCTCGAAGTCGCCGAAGGCCTCGTCCGTGACGATGATCCCGCCGTTGCCCGGAATGTCCTGGGTGCCGACGATGGCGCCGTTCTCAACCACCCATTTGCCCCCCGTCTTGTTGCCGCTCGCCCGACTGTGTCCCGTCAGGGCCGAAACATGCCAGCCCTTCAGCGATTGGCCGTCGAAGATCGAAGTGAATTCCTGCGCGGAAAGGTGCGCCGCCGCCAAGCCGAACGCAGTCAGCAGCAGGTGGCCCGCGAAACGAGGGAGAATGTTCATGGGCCGCAGTGTTGCGCGGCCCGGGTCCGGGATCAAGGCCGGCGTGGATCGGTGGGCAGCGGCCCGTTCCCGTCCACGAACCTGGCGGTGCGTGGGGACAGATCCGGACGCCCGCCGGGAACCGAAGTGCCTCGCCGCGGCGACTCCGGATGGTCGCGACTCCAGCCTTGCCGAGAGGTGGCCCGGGCTGGAATGCTGGGCCGCGGAATCTGCTTATGAGTCTTCAAGTGCATCTCTCGTTCCAGCCTCCACGGCTGGCAACCGCGGCGCTCGGGGTCCTGCTCGGTGCGGCGGCTGTCCTGGCGGCCGGCTACCCGTCCACCACCGAGCCAGTCGGACGCCAGTCGGCCAACCGCACGGTGCTGCCGGTCAACCAGGTGGTGACGGCGATCGGCAAACAGATCGATCTGGAGGGCCTGCGGCCGCAGGTGCTCGCGCTCTCGCCCGACGGCAAAATCCTGATCACCTCGGGCAAGACCAGCGAGTTGATCGTGCTCGACGCCGCCACCGGTGAAGTGCGCCAGCGGGTCGCCTTGCCGTCGGAACAACAGAGCGAGCCGCAGCCGACCGTCGTTTCGCCGAACATCCTGAAGCCCGACGCCAAGGGCCAGGTCAGCTTCACCGGCTTGGGGTTCTCGCCCGACGGTCGCTGGGTGTACCTCAGCAATGTGAATGGCTCGATCAAGGTGTTCGCGGTCGATGGCGAGAATCGAGTGGCGCCCTCGCATTCGATCGCGTTGCCGCCCGCCAACGCGCCGCGGCGCGACGAGGAAATCCCCGCCGGACTGGCGCTCTCGAAGGACGGCACGCGCCTTTACGTTTGCGGCAACCTGTCGAACCGGCTGCTCGAAATCGACACCCGCTCCGGCAAGGTGCGGCGCACGTTCGAGGTGGGGGTCGAACCGTATGACGTGGTGTTGCTCGGCCACAAGGCTTACGTGAGCAATTGGGGCGGGCGCCGTCCGCAGGCCGGCGACCTCACCGGCCCGGCCGGCCGCGGAACCGAGGTGCGGGTCGATCCCGTCCGCAACATCGCCAACGAAGGCTCGGTGACGGTGCTCGACCTCGACCCGAAGCCCGAGACCCGAAATCCGAAAGCCGAGATCCTCGCCGGCCTGCACGCTTCGGCCCTGGCGCTGTCGCCGGACCAGCGTCACCTGGTTTGCGCCAACGCCGCCGGCGACAACCTGAGCGTCATCGACACCCGCACCGACACGGTCGTGGAGACGATCTGGGTCAAACAAAGCCCGGCCGATTTGTTCGGCGCGTCGCCCAACGCGCTTTGCTTTGCGCCGGACGGCAAGACGCTGTACGTGGCGAACGGCACCCAGAATGCGATCGCCGTGGTGAAGTTCGCCCCGAAAGCGAAGGCCTCGAAACTGCAGGGCCTCTTCCCGGTGGGCTGGTTTCCCGGTGCGGTCGTTTTCGATGCGGCGCGCAAGCAGCTCTGCGTGGCCAACATCAAGGGGCACGCCGCCAAGCCCAAGCCCTACAACAAGACGACCACCGAGGGGTTCAACTCCCATCATTACTTCGGCTCGATTTCCCTGGTGCCGGTGCCCAGGAAATCGGAACTGCCGCGGCTCTCCGCCATCGTCTATGACAACTACCGCCGCGACCAGATCGAGCTGGCGTTCCAGAAACCGCGCGCCAGCCAGCCACCGCGTCCTGTGCCCGAGCGGATCGGCGAGCCCAGTCCGATCAAACACGTGGTCTATATCATCAAAGAGAACCGGACCTACGACCAGGTCCTGGGCGACGTCAAGGAGGGCAACGGCAACGCGTCGCTCTGCGTTTTCGGCGAGCACGTGACGCCGAACCAGCACCGGATGGTGCGCGACTTCGTGCTGCTGGACAACACGTACTGTTGCGGCATCCTCAGCGCCGACGGCCACCAGTGGAGCACCACGGCGTTCGCCACGGATTACATGGAAAAGTCGTTCGCCGGCTTCCCGCGCAGCTACCCCGATGGCATGGGCGAAGACGAAAACGACGCGCTGGCGTACGCGCCCTCCGGGTTCATCTGGGACAACGCCGTGAAGCACGCCGTCTCGCTCTGGGACTTCGGCGAATTCGCCATGCCGACGTGCGGGTGGACCGATCCGAAGCGCAAGGGCGAGCCGGCCTGGAAGGACTACTATGACGAGTTCTTGCACGGTCGCGGCGACGTGCGGATCTCCAGCCAGCCGAGCGTCGAGGCCATGCGGTCCTTCACCCCCACCAATTACGTCGGCTGGGAAATGTCCGTGCCCGATGTCTGGCGCGCGCGCTACATCACCAACCAGATCGCGGCCTGGGAGAAGCAGGGCTCGATGCCCAGCCTGGTGCTGATCTGCCTCCCGAACGACCACACCAGCGGCACCAGCCGCGGAGCCCCCACGCCGGCGGCGCTGGTCGCCGACAACGACCTCGCCTTCGGCCAGATTCTGCAGGCGCTCAGCCATTCGAAGTTCTGGCCGGAGCTGGCGGTGTTCGCCATCGAAGACGATCCGCAGGCCGGCTGGGATCACGTGAGCGGCTATCGCACCACCGCCTATGTCGCCAGTCCGTGGGCCAAGCGGAAAGCCGTCGTGCGCACCCAGTACAACACCACCAGCCTGCTGCGCACGATCGAACAGATCCTCGGGCTGCCGCCGATGAACCAGTTCGATGCCACCGCCACGCCGATGTTCGATTGCTTCACCGACACGCCCGACTACACGCCCTTCGTGGCGTCGGCGAACAACGTCCCGCTCGACCAGATGAATCCCGACCCGAAGGCCCTTTCCGATCCGCTGCTGCGCAAGAATGCCTACGCCTCGGACCGGTTGAACTTCAAGCAGGTCGATGCCTGCCCCGAGGACACGCTCAACCGCATCCTTTGGTACGCCATGAAAGGCAGCGCCGCGCCGTACCCGGCGTGGGCGACAACCGTGGGGGACGACGATGACTGACCAGGACAACGGCGCGCGGCGGACCCGGCCGCAGCGCCTGCGCCGGGCGCGGGTGCTGGCCGGTCTGCTGGCCCTGGCTTTCGCCGTGGCGGGTTTGGCTGCAACCCCCGGGGCCCCGGCCACCGCCCTGCCGAAGATCCGGGTCGCGCCCGATGGCCGCGGCTTCGTGACCAGCGACGGCCGGCCGTTCGTGCCTTTCGGCGTCACCTACTTCCGGCCCGGCACCGGCTGGGCGCCGCAGGTTTGGAAACAATTCGACGCGGAGGCCACGCGCCAGGATTTCGCGCAACTGCGCAAACTCGGCGGCAACTGCGTGCGCGTGTTCCTGAGCTTGGGTTCGTTCTATCCAGAACCGGGCCGGTTGTCGGAGGAGGGCCTCGCGAAGTTCGATCGCTTCCTCGCGCTCGCCGAGGCGGCCGGCCTCTACGTCCACCCGACCGGCCCGGATCACTGGGAAGGCCTGCCGGCCTGGGCGCGGGGGGACCGGCTGGCGGACGAAAACGTGCTCCGGGCGTTGGAGGATTTCTGGAGGCTCTTCGCGGCTCGCTATCGCGGGCGGAATGTCATTTTCGCCTATGACCTCCTGAACGAACCCGAGGTCCGCTGGGACACGCCGGCGATGCGGGAGAAGTGGAACGTCTGGCTGGCCCGCGCCTACGGCTCGGCGGAGAAACAGACCGCCGCGTGGGCCACGACCAACGTCCTCTGGGGCGCGCAGCCGGTGCCGGCGCGAGACGCCAAACCGGGCCCGGAATTGCTCGACTTCCAACACTGCCGCGAGGCCGTCGCCGTGGACTGGACACGCCGGCAGGTCGCCGCGATCAAGGGCGCGGACCCGGACGCGTTGGTGACGGTCGGTTTGATCCAATGGTCCATCCCGGTGGGCATCGCGGGCGCGTGGCATTACTCGGCGTTCCGACCCGAACAGCAGGCGCCGTGGCTTGACTTCCTGGAGGTGCATTTCTATCCGCTGGCGCGCGGGTTCTACGAGTACGCGGACGACGCGGACGAGGAGCGCAACCTCGCCTACCTGGACTGCGTGGTGCGTGCGGTGGCGCGCTTCCGGAAGCCGGTGGTGATTGCGGAGTTTGGCTGGTACGGCGGGGGCCGGCTGCACATCGACGGCGGACGGCATCCCGCGGCGACGGAGGCGCAGCAGGCGCGCTGGTGCCGGCGCGTGATCGAAACCACGACGGGCCTGGCCTGCGGTTGGTTGAACTGGAGTCTGCACGATCATCCCGGCGCGGGCGACGTCACCGAGTTGATTGGCTTGCTGACCGCCGAGGGCCGCGAGAAGGCGTGGGGACGCGCGTTTCACGAACTGAGTCGCCGGCCGCCCGCGCCGCCGGCCACGCCCACCGAACCGGCCGACCGGCCCCGCATGGACTGGGATCGACTGCTCACCGACGCGGCCGCGCGCGACGCGTATCGCGACCAGTATGGGGCCTGGTTTCACCGGCACGCGGAGCGGTGAGGCGGTCCGGTTTCGCGCCATCGCGCGCCCGGCTGGCGCGCTGAAACGGGCAAAAATGCAGGAATTGCGCGGATTTTTACCTTGCACCCTCGGGAGAGGTTGTTAAAAGGGCCGAGAAGTTCGTTGATTCACAACTCAGAATAACGCAGCAAGAACCTATGGGAAAACCTCTCTCGAAGTCGCAGACCGCCGCCGCCCTTGCCGAAAAAGTGGAGATCTCCAAGAAGCAAGCCGTGCTGGTACTCGATACCCTGGCCGAGATGGCTTACAAGAACGCGAAGAACAGCTTCACGTTCCCCGGCGTGGGCAAGCTCGTGCTCGTGAACCGCAAAGCGCGCATGGGCCGCAACCCCAAGACCGGCGAAGCCATCAAGATCCCCGCGAAGAAGGTCGTGAAATTCCGCGTGGCGAAGGCCGCGAAGGACGCCATTCTCGGCGGTTAAGCGAAGCCCCTTTCCCGTCCAGGCACTCTGGCTCGGTCAGAGTGCCTTTTGTTTTCCCCCGCCCGGCCGTGAGCGCCGCAACGAAACCGACTCTCAAAATCGGCGTGGTGGGCTGCGGGGCCGTGGGCAGCTTTTACGGCGCCTGCCTGGCCCGCGCCGGCGCCGAGCTGCATTTTCTGTTGCGCTCGGATTACGACGCCGTCCGCGCGCGCGGCGTTCGCATTCTGAGCGTGGACGGCGATTTCGCGGTGCGACCCCGGGCGGCCCGCGAGCCCGGGGAAATCGGCGTCTGCGACGTCGTGATCATCGGTCTCAAGACGACGGCCAACGACCAGTTCGCAACCTTGCTGCCGCCGCTGGTGGGTCCGGACACGGCGGTGGTCACGCTCCAGAACGGGCTGGGCAACGAGGACCGACTGGCCGGGTTGTTCGGCCCGGAACGCATCTTTGGCGGGCTGTGTTTTGTCTGCCTCAATCGCCTCGAGCCCGGCGTCATCCGGCACCTGGCGCACGGGACCGTGGTGCTGGGCGAGTATCGCCGCCCGCCCACCGGGCGCGTGCGCGCTCTGGCCGCGCAGTTCGCCGAGGCGGGTTTGACGACCCGGGTGGCGGACAATCTCGAAAGCGCCCATTGGGAGAAGCTGGTCTGGAACGTGCCCTTCAACGGCCTGGGGGTCGCGGGACTGGTCGGGTTCGAGAACTGCGTGGCCGGACGCGTGCCCGCGCGCGCGACACGGACCCGCACCCTGGCCACCGACGAGTTGCTGGCCGACCCGCGTTGGGCCGGCCTGGTGCGCGAGTTGATGGGCGAGGTGATCCAGGCCGGACGAGCGCTGGGTTATCCGCTGGCGAATGGCTTGATCGAAGAGAACCTCGAACGGACCCGGTGCATGGGACCTTACCAGGCATCCACGCTGCTCGACTTCGAGCGCGGGCAGGCGCTGGAAGTGGAAAGCCTGTTTCTCGAACCCCGCCGCCAGGCGCGCGCTGCCGGCGTGACGACACCCAGGCTGGATGCGCTGTGCGCCGTGCTCGGACAACTGGAGACTGCCCCGGCGGCGTGGCGTTCACTTTCGTCGTTGCTGGGACCGGAACGAGGTTGAGCGACGTCAACTCACCCGGCCCATTGCAGCCGTTGCCAAGTGTCTCAGACTCAGAGACGGAGGCGGGAACTTGCTCGGCTAAGCAGTACGGAGCTACTTCGCCTCCGACCGCGCCATTTCGGCCGTGCGAAACAAGGCGTTACGGTTACATTACAATGATGATTGACATAGTCATGTATGACGCTAAGCTGACTGCCTGAGCGGTGCAAAACCAGAGACTCAGTGGACGATGATTGACCGAGGCTGGACGCGACACGTGAGTGTGTTCGGTCGCTTCGCCGACCTTCTTCGGCGGGCGCGACCGGCTCGGCCGTTTCGGGCGGCGGGCTCGCTGCGCGCCGTGCTTGTGACCGTGTTCGTCGCGTTGGCGTTGTCCTCGGTGGGAACGTCCGCCGCCACGGTCACGCTGGTGAATGTCTCCTACGACCCGACCCGCGAGCTGTACGAGGAGTTCAACACCGCTTT
Source organism: uncultured bacterium (assembly GCA_963735925.1). GTDB lineage: Bacteria > Verrucomicrobiota > Verrucomicrobiia > Limisphaerales > J093 > DSVZ01. Next base: position 411,573 of record CAVTMT010000009.1, on the reverse strand, counting down.
CGCCAGGCATTGGCAGGCCCGGACCGGCGACACGGTGGCGGTCAAGCAATCGCACGCCGGCTCCGGCAAGCAGGCGCGCTCGGTCATCGACGGTCTGCCCGCGGACGTGGTGACGCTTGCGCTGGCTTACGACATCGACGCCATCGCCACGATGGGGCACTTGTTGCCGGCGGACTGGCAGAAGCGTTTGCCAGACAACAGCGCTCCCTACACGAGCACGATCGTATTTCTGGTCCGCCGGGGAAATCCGAAAGGCATCAAGGACTGGGGCGATCTCGTGCAGCCGGGCGTGGCGGTCGTCACGCCGAACCCCAAGACCTCGGGCGGCGCCCGTTGGAATTACCTGGCGGCCTGGGCTTATGCGGCCCAGAAGGCCGGCGGCGACGAGGCCAGGGCGCGCGAGTTCATGACCCGGCTGTTCCAGAACGTGCCGGTGCTGGATACCGGCGCGCGCGGCGCCACCACCACCTTCGTTCAGCGCGGCATCGGCGACGTGCTGATCGCCTGGGAGAACGAGGCCTATCTCGCCCGCTCCGAGTTTGGCGCCGACAAGCTGGAAGTGGTCACGCCTTCGCTGAGCATCCTGGCCGAGCCGCCCGTGGCCTGGGTGGACCGCACGGTGCAACGGCACGGCACCGAAGCCGTGGCCAAGGCCTATCTGGAGTATCTCTACTCGCCCGAAGGCCAGCGGATCGCAGCGAAGCATTTCTACCGGCCCCGGCTTCCGGCGGTGGCGGCCGAGTACGCGGCGCAATTTCCGGCGGTCAAGCTGGTCACCATCGACGAAGCGTTCGGCGGTTGGGCCAAGGCGCAGCCGCGGCATTTTGGCGAAGGCGGCATCTTCGATCAAATCACGCGCGCGGGCCGCTGAACCGCCCGGCGCTTCACCCTCAACTCCGTTCCCGACTTATGGCACGCATCTACGACGACATCACGCAGACGATCGGCAACACGCCGCTGGTTCGCTTGAACCGCACCGCCCAGGCGCACGGCGCCGTGGCCGAGGTGCTCCTCAAACTGGAATTCTTCAACCCGCTTTCCAGCGTCAAGGACCGCATTGGCGTGGCCATGATCGAGGACGCGTTGCAGTCCGGCCGGATCAACGCGAACACCGTCCTGATCGAGCCCACCAGCGGCAACACCGGCATCGCCCTGGCGTTCGTGGCGGCCGCGAAGGGCTTGAAGTTGATTCTGACCATGCCCGAGACCATGAGCCTCGAGCGGCGCAAGTTGCTCAAGGTGCTTGGCGCCCGGCTGGTGTTGACCGAAGGCCCCAAAGGGATGAAGGGCGCCATCGCCAAGGCCGAGGAATTGCGGGCGAAAATCCCGAACAGCGTGATCCTGCAGCAGTTCTCGAATCCCTCGAACCCGGACATTCATCGGCGAACCACCGCCGAGGAAATCTGGCGCGACACCGATGGCCGGCTGGACTTCGTCGTCGCCGGCGTGGGCACCGGCGGCACGATCACCGGCGTGGGCGAGGTGTTGAAACCGCGCCTGCCTGCGCTCAAGATCGTGGCCGTCGAGCCGGCCGGTTCGCCGGTGCTTTCGGGTGGCCAACCCGGGCCGCACAAGCTGCAAGGTCTCGGCGCCGGGTTCATCCCGGAAAACCTCAATCGCGCCGTGGTGGATGAGGTCATCACCGTGAAGGAAGAAGACGCAGCGGCGGTTTCCAAGCAGATCAATCGGACCGACGGCATCCCGGTCGGCATCTCCAGCGGCGCGTGCGCCTGGGCGGCACTCCAGCTCGCGAAGCGGCCGGAGAACGCCGGCAAACGCGTGGTGGCGATCATTCCCTCGTGCTGCGAGCGCTATCTTTCCTCCTGGTTGTTCGCCGACGTCGGCCTCGAAAGCGATCCGGTGGAGGATCTGTTCCGGAGCGCATAAAACCTTTGCGCCCCCACCCTGCCCTCTTAAGCTGAGCCGGCGTCCACCAGTGCCGCATGGCTGCCCGACCCTTCAACGTGCTGCCGGGCTTTCGCCGGACCCTGGGCTACACGCTCGTTTACCTGAGCGTGATCGTGCTCCTGCCCACGGCGGCGTTGTTCCTGCGACTGCTCGGCCTGTCCTGGAGCGAGTTTTGGCAACTCGCGGCCTCTGATCGCGCCCTGGCCGCCTACCGGCTCACCTTCGGCGCCTCGTTCGTGGCGGCGCTGCTCAACGCGCTGTTCGGAACGCTCGTGGCCTGGGTGCTGGTCCGTTACGAATTCCCCGGCAAACGCCTGTTCGATGCCCTGGTGGATCTGCCCTTTGCCCTGCCGACGGCGGTGGCAGGACTGACCTTGTCGAGCCTGTTCGCCGCGAACGGCTGGTTGGGACGCTGGTTGGTGCCGCTCGGAATCCAGGGCGCGTACACGCGGCTCGGCGTGGTGATCGCCCTCACGTTCATCGGCCTCCCCTTTGTCGTGCGCACGTTGCAGCCGGTGCTGCAAAACTTCGAAACCGAGGTCGAGGAGGCCGCGGCCACGCTGGGCGCCGGGCGTTGGCGCACCTTCCTCAGCATCATCGCGCCGACGCTGCTCCCGGCGGTGCTGACCGGCTTTGCCCTCGCGTTCGCGCGCGCCATCGGCGAGTACGGCTCGGTCATCTTCATCTCGGACAACAAGCCGTTTGAATCGGAGATTGCACCGCTGCTGATCTACATCCGGCTGGAAGAATTCAATTACGCCGGCGCCATCGCCATCGCCGTGGTGCTGCTGGCCGTGTCCTTTGTCCTGCTGGCCGTCATCAATGTGCTCGAACGCTGGGCCGGCGCCTGGCAACACTGAACCATGGCCGGTGCCGTCAAATCCCGTTTGCTCACCCGACCCACGCGCGGACAGGGTACCGAGGAAAGCGGCCTCGCGCGGTGGCTGCTCATCGCGGCGGCGCTGCTCTTCCTCTCGATCTTCCTCGTCCTGCCGCTGGTGAATGTCTTCTGGCAGGCGCTGGCCAAAGGCTGGCGGACGTACCTGGCTGCCCTGACCGAACCGGACACGATCGCCGCGGCCAGACTGACGCTCCTGGTCGCGGCGATCGCCGTGCCGCTGAATACCGTGTTCGGCGTGGCCGCCGCCTGGGCCATCGCCAAGTTCCAGTTTCGCGGCAAGGCGTTCTTGATCACGCTCATCGATCTGCCGTTCGCGATTTCGCCCGTCGTCGCGGGCCTGATCTACCTCGTCGTCTTCGGCATGCAGGGTTACCTCGGACCCTGGCTGGACGCGCACGGCATCCGGGTCGTCTTCAACGTCTCGGGCATCGTGCTGGCCACCCTCTTCGTCACGTTCCCGTTCGTCGCGCGGGAACTCATTCCGGTCATGCAGGCGACCGGCACCGACCAGGAACAGGCGGCGCTCACGCTGGGCGCCAGCGGTTGGCGGACGTTTTGGCAGGTCACGCTGCCGTCGGTGAAGTGGGGCCTCCTCTACGGCGTGATCTTGTGCAACGCGCGGGCCATGGGTGAATTCGGCGCCGTCTCCGTGCTGTCGGGCCACATCGCGGGCGAAACCGACACCCTGCCGCTGCGGGTGGACAAACTCTACCACGATTACAACGCCACCGGCGCCTTCGCCGTCGCCAGCCTGTTGGCCGTGATCGCCTTGCTCACCCTGCTGGTGAAAACCTTCCTCGAATGGCAGCAACAGCGCGCGTTTGCGCGGGCCGAGCAAGCCGGGGCCGCTTCTGCCGACAACGAGCTTCCCGCTCGTGCCGATTGACCCTGAACCGCACCAGCACCACGACCGCCACGCATGAACGCCCAGCAAAACCGGGGATTGACACCGCCGCCGCGTCGCCAGATTCGTCTGCCTTCGGGTGGCCTCGTGGGGGACCGGTCGGGTCGCCCATGAGCGCCACCCTCGAAGAAAGGTACCCATGCCCCGCATCTTCAACGATATCACGGAAACCGTCGGCAACACGCCGCTGGTCCGCCTCAACCGCACCGCGCAAAAGCATGGCGCCCGCGCGGAGATCCTGCTCAAGCTCGAATTCTTCAACCCGCTCTCCAGTGTCAAGGACCGCATCGGCGTGGCCATGATCGAGGACGGCCTGCGCACCGGCCGCATCCAGCCGGACACCGTTTTGATCGAGCCCACCAGCGGCAACACCGGCATCGCCCTCGCGTTCGTGGCCGCCGCCAAAGGCTTGAAACTGATCCTCACCATGCCGGAAACCATGAGTCTCGAACGGCGCAAGCTCTTAAAAATCCTCGGTGCAAAGCTGGTCCTCACCGAAGGCGCCAAAGGCATGAAGGGCGCCATCGCCCGGGCCGAGGAGTTGCGCGCCCACATCCCCAACAGCCTGATCCTGCAACAATTCGCCAACCCCGCGAACCCGGAGGTCCACCGGCGCACGACGGCCGAGGAGATCTGGCGCGACACCGACGGCCGCGTGGACATCCTTGTGGCCGGCGTCGGCACGGGCGGAACCCTCACCGGCGTGGCGGAAGTGCTGAAGTCGCGCAAGCCCGGTTTCCGCGCAGTCGCCGTCGAACCCTTGCGTTCGCCCGTGCTTTCCGGCGGCCAGCCGGGACCGCACAAACTGCAAGGCATCGGTGCCGGGTTCGTCCCCCAGGTGCTCAACCTCCAGGTTATCGACGAGACCATCCAGGTGCGTGAAGAAGACTCCGGCCCGATCTCGAAGGAAGTCAACCAGCTCGACGGCATCCCGGTGGGCATCTCGAGCGGCGCGGCCGTTTGGGCCGCCTTGCAGGTGGCGCACCGCCCGGAGAACGCGGACAAGCAAATCGTCGTCATCGTCCCCTCGTGCGGCGAGCGTTACCTGTCCTCGTGGCTGTTCAGCGACGTAAGCGTCGAGAGCGACCTGGTGCCCTGAATCCCATGAGTGACCAGCCCAAGGACGGCTTCACCACCCGCGCGGTGCATGCCGCGCGCGGTTTCACCGGCTCGACCGGCGCGGTGATGCCGCCCGTGTATCTCACCTCGACGTTCGCCAGCGGCAACGCGGACGGTTTCGACTACACGCGTTCGGGCAACCCGAATTTCCGCCTGCTCCAACAAAGCGCCGCCGCGCTGGAAGGCGCCGCCTTCGCCACTTGCTTCGCCAGCGGCGTCTCCGCCATCACCGCCGTGGTCTCGACCTTGCGGAGCGGCGACCTGGTGCTCGCGGAGGAGAACGTCTATGGCTGCACCTACCGCCTGTTCGACCAGGTCTTCGCCAAGTTCGGCGTCCGGGTGACCTACCTCGACCTCAGCCAGCCGGCCAACTGGGAGGAAATCCGCCGTCGGCGCCCGACGCTCGTCTGGCTCGAAAGTCCCACGAATCCGCTGCTCAAGATCGTGGACATCGCCGGCATCAGCGCGGTGGCCCGCGAAGTCGGCGCGCCCGTACTGGTCGATAACACATTTGCCTCGCCGTACCTCCAGCGGCCGATCGAACTGGGCGCGACACTCTCGCTGTCTTCGACCACCAAGTACGTCAACGGCCACAGCGATTGCCTCGGCGGCCTCGTCGCCACCAACGACGCCGGCTGGCAGGACCGGATGATGTTTGCGCAAAAGGCGCTGGGCCTGCAGCCGTCGCCTTTCGATGCCTGGCTCACCGCGCGTGGTCAGCGCACGCTCGCGCTGCGCATGGAACGGCATTGCGCGAACGCCCTAGAACTCGCGCGCTGGCTCGAAACCCGCGCCGGTGTGCGCTTGGTGCGTTACCCGTTTTTGCCCAGCCATCCGCAGCACGAACTGGCCCGCCGGCAAATGAGCGGCGGCTCCGGCATCGTCATCGCGGAGCTGGATGGCTCGGCCGAGAATGCGCTCCAGTTCTGCCGCCGGCTGCGACTGTTCACGCTGGCCGAAAGCCTCGGCGGCGTGGAAAGCCTGATCTGCCATCCGCCCACCATGACCCACGCCTCGGTGCCACCGGAAATCCGTCGCCGCGTGGGCATCGGCGACGGCCTGTTGCGCTTCTCGGTCGGCATCGAGGACGTGGCCGACCTGATCGCGGACATCGACGCCGCATTGCGGGAGGTGGTGGAATGACGCCCGCCGAACTGCAACGCAAGCCGGCCTGGCAGGCCGCCGACCTGGGCCGGCCGCTCCCCGACTCGCCGCACGCGGTCTCGATGGCGCTCCCGCGCTGGCAGGATGTCGTCGGCTACGAGGAAAAGCGTCCGGAGGTGATCGAACGGCTCCGCATCGGCTACCCGCGTTTCGTGGTGCATCCGCTGGTTCAACAGACCGCGGACCAACTGGGTGGCGGCCAGCCGTGCCTGCCGCTTCCCTCGGCGCGCGCCGCCCGCGAATGCGCCGCCTTCATCGAGCGCAACGGCGGTGAAGCGGGCGTCTTGCCGGCCGAGCGCGGACTCCACGCCGTGGTCACGAACAAGGCTGGTAGGGAAGCGCTGCGCGCGTTCTGGCAGCACACCGGGCTGATCGTTTCCAGTCGCCAGGCCGAGGCGTGGTTGACCGGTCGCGGCGAGCCGGCGGAAGCGGACACCGTGCGCCGGTCCCTGCGCCGGCGACTCGCCGGCTTCTATGATTGCGCCGAGGACGACGTGTTCTTGACGCCCACCGGCATGGCCGCGCAGTTCGCCGCGCTGCAGGCCGTCGTGGCACGCCGGCCGGGTCGGCGCACCGCGCAACTGGGCTTCCCGTATGTGGACACGTTCAAGCTCCAGCAGAAGTTCGGCGCGGGCGGGCATCTCCTGCACGACCTCGACCGGATCGCGGAAGATTTGGAAGCGCTGGCGAGCCGCGAGCCGCTGGCGGCCTGCTTCGCCGAGATTCCGGGAAACCCGCTGCTCGGTTCCGCCGACCTGCGGCGCCTCACGCCCGGTTTACGCCGGCACGCCGTGCCGCTCATCGCCGACGACGTCGTGGCCACGCCGTTCAACGTGAACCTCAACGGCCACGCCGACTTGATCGCGACCAGCCTCACCAAGTACGTGGTCGGCACGTGCGACGCGATGGGCGGGGCGGTCATCTGCAATCCGCGTTCGCCATACCACGCCGAGTTGAAGGCGTCTGTGCGCGCCCGCCACGAGGAATTGCTTTGGGGCAGCGACGCGCAGGTGCTGGACGCCCAGGCCGCCGGCTTTCCGGAGCGGATGCGACGACACAACGAGAACGGCCTGCGCGTTGCCGAGCGTTTGCGCGCTCATCCGGCGATCGAACGGGTCTGGTACCCGCGCTGGGAATTCAACGAGGTGTACGAAGCGGTGCGCCGGCCGGGCGGTGGTTGGGGTTCGCTCATCACCTTCCTGCCGAAGCATGCGGCGGTGATGTCGCCGCGGATTTACGACCGGCTGGAAGTGTGCAAAGGCCCGAGCCTGGGCACGGTGTTCACGCTGGCCTGCCCGTTCACGTTGCTGGCCCATTACACGGAGCTGGACTGGGCGGAGTCCTGCGGGGTCTCGCGGCACCTGATCCGGCTCTCCGTCGGCCTCGAGGATCCGGACGACTTGTGGCGCCGGCTCGAAACCGCCCTGGCGGGCGGCCCCCTCGGCCTGTCTCACGCATGAGCATCGAACTGCGCCACGTCAGCAAGCGCTTCGGCAGCACCGCGGCCGTGAATGACGTCAGCTTCACGGTTCAGGACGGCGAACTGGTGGCGCTCCTGGGGCCGAGCGGCGGGGGCAAGACCACCGTGCTGCGCATGATCGCCGGGCTCGAAACCCCGACCGACGGTGATTTGCTGGTCCGCGGCGAGCGCGTGAACGACCTGCCGGTTCAACAGCGCAACATCGGCTTCGTGTTCCAAAGCTACGCCCTGTTCAAGAACATGACCGTGTTCAAGAACATCGCGTTCGGCCTCAAGGTGAAGCAATGGAAGCGACGCGACATCAAGGCGCGCGTCACGGAACTGCTGGCGCTGTTCGGCCTCGAAGGGCTTGAACATCGCTACCCGCACCAGCTCTCCGGCGGCCAGCGCCAGCGCGTGGCCATCGCCCGCGCGCTCGCGCCCAAGCCCAGCGTGCTGTTGCTGGACGAACCGTTCGGCGCCGTGGACGCGAAGATCCGCCAGGAACTGCGCGAATGGCTGGTGCGGCTCCACCACGATCTAAACGTCACCACGCTCTTCGTCACCCACGACCAGGAGGAGGCGATGGAGGTCTCGAACCGCATTGTGATCTTCTCGCGCGGCCACCTGGAACAGATCGGCACGCCCCGCGAAGTCTATGAATCGCCCACCAACGAATTCGTGGCGCGGTTCATCGGCGTCATGAACGTTCTGGAATGCGAGGTCTGGGGCGGGACGGCCACCATTGGCGAGCTTGAGTTTCCGGCCCCGGGCATTGCCGACGGCCAGCGGATGCGCATCGGCTTCCGGCCTTACGCGGTGCAAGTTTCCACCGACCTGGCCCAGTATCGGCACCTGGCCACCCTGCGACACACGTTCTTCCTGGGAATCATGCTCCGCCTCGAACTGGAATCCGAATCGGGCCTCATCATCCGTGCCCGCATGACCAAGGAGGAGTACGCCCAACTCGGCCTCGCCGACGGCTGCCGGGTCTCGTTCCAGATCCGCAACTACCGCGTGCTGGCCACCGAATCCGCCGCGCTCGGACCGGAACAGCGGGTGCCGTACCCGGAGGTGCCGAGCATCGGCGAGAACATTTGATCTCGCGGGGCTTTCGAGCCGCCCCGGAACACCGCCTCACCGGGGCCGGTCACAAACTCGGCGGGGCCGAACGCCCCTCCGTCGGGTTCCGGTCCAAGGCTGACCCTGCGACCTTCCCAGCCGCTGCGGCGGGATGAAGAAACCGCACCCGTGGTTTGCAGCCTGCCAGGCAAACCGGCTGCCGCACCGCGTGCAGCAGCCGTTTCACAACCACTTGACGAAATCGTCTGCCTCCCCCTCCACATCCTTCAGGACCTTCCTTCAGGATTTCGTTGAACAGGCCGGGACCGATCGTTTCGCCCGCGTGCATCGGTATCACGGTTCGACGACCGTCCGGATGTTGCAGGAAATGATGGCTCCCCTTGACCCGCACGACGTTGAAACCCGCTCGCCGAAGTGCTGCGAGGACATCGCGTCCCCGTAATCGCGGCAACCGCGGCATACTTACACGGTAACTCGCTGCCCACCGATGAACTGGGTGGGCGCTCGCACGTCGCGCTCAACCTCCAGGCACAACTCAATGGCCTCGCGAATGCGCTCCAGGAGCTTGTCCAGCGAACGCGCCTGGGTATGGCAGCCCGGCAGTTCCGGAACGCTGGCCACATAGTAGCCCTCCTCGTCACGCTCGACGATGACGCTGAATTCGCGCTTGCCGGTTCTTCGCATGGACAGGGTATGGCAGAGAAACGCGGTGGACGCAAGGACACCCACGGTCAAGTGACGGGCGCGAAAGCCGCGACGGGGGACCGCAGTTTGCACGAGCCAGCGCCGCATCCCTGTCCGGCCTTGCGCGGAAAGGCGGGGCAGCAGTTCGCTGGAACCGGGCCGGGCAGGCTTGTCAGTTACGCGCTCCGGATGGGGTAGTCACGGCTCGGCCGGGCCAGGAGGTTGTGACGTGTTGGCAGCACCGGACGATTGCCGTTTCACGTCCTCGATCACGGTCAGGATCTCCTCCCGAAAGTCGTGCGGCGCCTCGACCTGGCCCCAACCCATCGCCGCTTGGTAAATCCCGTCATAAGCCGAATCGTGGTTGGACCGCATCAAGTGCGGGATGCTTCGACTCGACAGGATGGCGTCCACCAACCGGGCCTGCACTTCGTTGTCTAACACGGCGATTCTTTCAACCTTGTCCATGCTGACCTCCAGGTGTTCGGCCGGACTATGGCCACAAAAGCCGATCGCTGCAACCGGGCAATCCGTCAAATCACCCCCAGATGCCGGCGCACCGGCTCGACGAGGCGGTCCAGCACCGCCATCACTGGCGGGAACGTGCGGGTTACGACTGTCAGAGTCCCTTGCGTGCAAAACCAGATTATCCCGTCGGGAGACTACTTCCGGCTTTGGAGATGTAGGACGGCAGCGCCTGCAAACGGAGCTTCGAACGTTCGCTCCGCGCCGCCGCTCGTTGAACCGGCGGGAGCAACTGTGCCTTCAAGCGGATGCATCCACTCCACCTGCAACTCTCCCGCGACCCCGGAAAGGTCCACGCTCACCACGCCACCGTCCGGCAGATAGACGAGAAATTCCGCGGCACTGGCCAGACAGTAACCCGAACTGGCCAATTCGCTGCGCGGGGTCATCGCGGCCAGGTTCACGCGGGCCGCCAGGCGGCGGGTCGCGCCCATGGCGCGGCGCACCGGCTCCCACCTCGAATCCAAGCCGCCTTGCAGCACGGTTTGTTTGTAGGGGTCCATGAAGAGCGGATTCAGCCCGCGCAGAAAGCTCTTCCATACCCACGCCACGTCGCCGCCGATGCCCCAGAGATGATCGGTATCTGCAAGGATGACCTTGCGGCCATCGGCGGGCGGCGGGTTGTCGCGGTAGTTGAACTGTCCCGCATCGGGATTGGGTGAAATCCAGTCGGCCGAGCTGCCGAACAGGTTCGTGTTCGAGCCGCGCTGGCGGGTGTCGCTGGAATACTGGAACGTCATGCCCACGGGATGCTGCTTGGAGCGGCCTTTCTCCTCCTCGTGGATGAAGCGGATGAAATGCTCCTGCCACGCCGTCGAGTAAGCGCCGCTTTCGTTGGCGATTTCGTAGAGCACGTTGTCGAGGTCGTTGACCGTTTCGATGACTTTGCGCACGTAGGCTTCCTGGACCCGGGTGACGGCGGGAACGCGCAACGTGTGGATCTCCAGGCCCCGCCCGTCGCCATCCGCATCCGCGCTGAGGCCATTGACGTGGTTGTCCGGGTGGAACGGATGGGCCTTCCAGGCGTCGGCGACGTGTTGCAGCCCCCAGCCCTCGAAGAGCATCACCGAGACGTAGATTCCACGGTCCCGCGCCGCCGCCACGCGCGAGCGCAGCCGCTGGAAATAGGCCTCATTGAATTGCTCGAGGTTGAACTTGGGTTTGCCATCCAACGCTACGCCCGGTCCGGTGCGCGCCCACGGATGCGGCGCCGCGACGTGATGCTTCGCCGTCTTCTCGTTGTTGGCCTGCGTGTCCCAACTGACGAGTTCCCATCGCCAGAGGCGGATGAAGTTGTGGTCGTGCTGCACCAGGAAATCCAGGTAGGCGTTGAAATCGAACGCCGGGGGCGGATCGGACTCGCCCATGTCCTGCAGGTTGTCCCAGGTGTGCGCGCCGGTGAGATAAACCGCGCGCCGGCCGTCGTCCGTGAAGTAACGCGGGTTGACCGGATGGACCCGCAGCGGGCCGCGGGGGGGCGGCGCTTTCGGGTTTGAAGCCAATGGCGTCTGGGCGGCGCCGGCCAGGGTCATCAGCGCCGCGAGGCTGGCGACGATCTTTCGAGGGGTACGTGTCATGGGATGTTTCCTTCAAAACTGGGCCGGGGATTAGGGCATGAGCGTCTCGCGCTGGAGGTGCAGCACGGCGTCTCCGGCGAACGGGGCCTGGAAGGATTGCCGGCCATCCGCCGCCTGAACCTGGCCACGGCTGGCAACGGCGCCATGCGCGGGATCAAACCATTCGTAGCGATACGTCCCGCCTTTCAGTTCCACGGCAAAACTCTCGCCCGCTTTGGGCTGGTAAACCAGGTAGTCGTTCCCCGGGCTGGCCAGGCAGTACGCGGTGGAGCTCAGTTCGCCTCGGGGTGTCATCGCGGCCAGGTCATGCACGAGTCTCGAGATCCGGCACGTCTGCCGGATGTTGGCGCGAACCACCTGCCACGCCGGGGATTCGTCCTGCGGTTGCTCGAAGGGATGGTCGTACAAGCTGTAATGGTAGCCACGCGTGAACGCCTTCCAGACCAGGGCGGGATCGTGATTTCCCGGCGCGACATGGTCCAGGTTCGTCATGACGGGCTCATTTACTGAGGGAACCTTGGGATCGTCCCGGTTGCACCAACCCGCGGTCATTGCGATCCAGTCCGCCGGACTGGCGGCGAACTGGTTCTCTGGGTTTGTGCTCCATCCCCCGGGCTTCCATCCGTCCGGCGACAGCAGGACGAGATGCTGTTTGGGCTTCCGGGCCTCGTATGCTTTGAGGTGTCGCAGCATTTCGCCCTGCCAGGCGAAGGCGGGGGCGGGCGCCTCGGTGCAGATTTCCCACAGGATGTTGTCGAGGTCATTCAGCGTATCCACCATCTTCTCCACATAGGCCTTTTGGAGGTCCACCAACTCCGCCTCTTCGAGGCTGAAGAACTCTTCGCCCAAGCGATTGTGGTTTCGGTCCACGTCCACGCCGTTGATATTGTTCGCCCCGTTAAAGGGATTTCCTTCCCACAGGCGTTGGCCATTGACGTCTTCACCGTCCAGAAAGCCGTAGAGCTCGAACAGCATCACCGAGAAATAGACGCCACAGGTCTGAAGACTGCGGGCGCGGTCGCGCAGGCGCTGAAAGCAGGGCTCCTCGAAACGATGCAGGTCGAATTTGGGGCGTCCGTCGCTCGCCATTCCCGGTCCGGTGCGCGCGAAGGGCAAGGGACTGGCGACGCGGTGCGGCGGAGCGGCGGTCCCGGAACCTGTGGACCAGACGATCCAGCCACGCAGATAGTTGAACTCATGTTTCTCCACGAAGTCCAGATAGCGATCCCAGTCCAGGAAGCGGGACTTTGCCGTCGGATCGTCCGGGCGGTTCAGGTCCTTGGTTCGCTCTGGGTGCCCAGACTTAGGTACGGACGGGGTGTTCGCAAGCCTCCGAATTCACCTGGGCCTGACCGAAGACGGCCGGGGCCCAACGGCCTTCATGTCCCAAGGCTTGAAACCGATCTTCTCCGCCGGGGAACCGGGCTGCAGCCGGAAGTCGCCATGGGCAGCATCGACGAACAACGGGTCGGCGACCAGACTGTTCTTGTCCTGGCCCGGCGCCTGCCACTCGGCCAAGCTCTTGTCGCCAAAGAGAACCGGCTGGCCGGAAGCGTTCCAGTAGAGGTTGTGGTCGAACACGCACACGTTCGTCCTGCTGTTCTCAATGCCGTTGCTCCCGATTGCCATCCCCTCCTGATAGTAGATGAGGTTCCGCCGGCAGGTGAGTTCGAATCCGCCGATGCCGTAGCGTTCGATTTGAGCGGTGCGACTGAAAGCGAAGATGTTGTTCTCCGCCGTGATATTCTGGTTGTGGTGCGCGAACAAGGCGCCGTCCTGGCAGCGATAGACCAGGTTGTTCTGGATCAGCAGGTCGTGGCTGCCTTGATCCGGGTAGATGCCCCAGCCGCCGTAGTCGCGCCGCGAGACATCATGCACCCGGTTGTAACGGATGCGACTGCCGCGGCGTGCTGCAGGTGTAGATCCCGGCCAGATCGCTGAGCATGCCCTGGCCGATGTCGTGAACGTGATTGTACTCGATGACATTGCCCTGGGCCTGGCTGGGCCCGAAGTCCTGAACCGAGCCCACCGAGATGCCGGATTGGAACAGGTCGTAAATGTGGTTGTGAATGATCTGGTTGTTGGCGTTGTCGCCCACGAACACGCCCACCGCTTCCGGCGTGAACCGACCGCAGTGGGCAATCACGTTGTCGGCCACCGTGATCCGCTGGCTGTGCGGGCCCTGGGGCATGGCCGCCTTGCGCTGCTTGCCTCGCTCGGTCAGCTGGCCCGAGCCGTCCGTCTCCCACGAGAAGAAATGGCCGATCCGGATTCCTCCCGCGCCGATATCCGTGATCTCGGTTGTGCGAGATCTCGATGTCCGCGCAGCCCACGCCCACCTCGACGCCGAAGTTGCCGATGTGTTCGATGCCGCCGCCGGTGACGGCGCAGCGCTCGGCGTAATCGAACAAGAGCGCGCCGGGCACTTCGATTCCCGCCTGGAGCGACGAGGCATAGTCGGCCGGCGGCTGCCACTCGGTGTGCGAAAACGTGAGGCCTTCGAAGCGGAGGTCGTGTGCCAGCGCGCCCGGGCGCCCGACGACCCGCACCACCTGCGTTAGCCGCGGCGCAATGATCTCGGCCGTTGGTCATGTCCTCGCCCGGTCGCGGCAGATAGTAGAGCCGGCCTTGTGGGCGGTCGAGATACCACTGGCCGGGAGTGTCCAGGGCCTCGAACACGTTCTCCACCCAATAGACCGAGGGCGTGGGGGTGCTGTCGCCCCAGGGGGCCGAGGAGACGAGGGCGAAGAGGCTCGGGCGGTCGAAGGTGACCGTGCGCGTCTCGCCCTTGACGCTCTCAATCGGCAACCGGTTGTCCAGCCACCGCGTGATCCCGACAACCTCCACATCTCGCAGATTGCGCCACGTGGGCACGATGTCGCCCGGGGCATAGACGAACTGCTTCGTCGGACTCCGGAGAAAGTCACCCGTGTAGCCTGGCAGCGATTCGATGCGGTATTCCCCCTGCCTGGGCAACCGCGTCCGCGGCCGGCGGTCACCATTCACGAACAGTTGCCGGAAGCGCCACGTTCCTTCCTTCACCTCCGGAATGTCCACCACCCAGGCCCTCTGCCCGTTGGCTTCGCCCCAGCGCCCGCCCCCCAGACGGCGTCCCCCGCTGAGCACTCACGCTCTCTCCGGCTGCCGCCGCGTAAACCACCGGAGCTTGCTCTGTCCCCGAGTCCTCCGGACCGAACTCCAGCGGTGTGTCGAGGTAATAAGTGCCGCCGCGCAGCACGACGCGGATGGACCGGCGTTCGGTGTTTGTCTTTAGCAATGTCCGAACTGCGTCACGAGCGCGCGCCGCCGTCGCAAATGGCCCGTCACCCTCCCCTGGCTCTGCCCGTTTGCCCGACCACGTATCGTTGCCCCGAGGGGCGACGAAGAAGTCGGCCGTTTCCTGACGCCCCGCAGGCGTCGCAGCGGCTCTCACCAGGAAAGGACAGGCCATAGCGAGCACCACGCTCAGGCTCATGGAGGCGGCCAGCGCGCACCATCCGGCTCGTGCGCGAACCCGCTTGATCAACGGTTCTCTTGGGCCACTCTTCATTCCGCCTCGAGATACAAGACTGCGTCACCCTCCGTGGGCGCAGCGAATTCCTGACGCCCATCGAGCACCTCGAAATAGGTGTCCATCACGATCGGTTGGATGCCCCGCAGGTAGCACTTCCAAATCCACCCGCGATGCGGTGGTGTTGGCCAGATGTGGTCCCCGTCGG
Organism: uncultured bacterium; assembly: GCA_963735925.1. Taxonomy (GTDB): domain Bacteria; phylum Verrucomicrobiota; class Verrucomicrobiia; order Limisphaerales; family J093; genus DSVZ01. The sequence continues at coordinate 396,530 of CAVTMT010000009.1, read as the reverse complement.
CGATGAGAACCCAGTGCGGTTCCCGGTCCGGTCCGTGCATAGGGGATCGGTCGATGCCCGATGCCATCGCCCGTCCAGAGCCGGATGAATTTGTGATGGTGGCGTTCAAGGAAATCGAGGTCGCCGGGGAAATCGAACGCCGGCCAGTTGGTGCGGTAGTCGCACAGGTTTCCCCAGGTGACCGACCATTCGGGCATCCCAACCACGAGCAGACAGGTCAGGGAAAGAAGGCGGCAGGGCCAGGAGCGCCGGACGAGATCAGGGTTCATCTCAACTGCTCCGGATGGTTGAGCCGCAGGTCGGTCTCGCCCAGTCGGCGCAGATCATCGAGGGCGTGACTGAGCTGGGCGAGCGTCGCTTCGGTTGGGGCCTCTTCAAAGAACACGCGCTCCGTGACCGGGTCGCCCTCTGGCGCGGTGCCGTAGAACTCGTTGCCGACGGCACGGAGTCTGGCCGCCGGGCTGAGTTGTGGGTCGGGCCTGGCGCCGTACCAACTGGAGGCCCACACGATGAGGTCCACGGGCGCAGCGCCCTGTTGCTTCATGCGCATCCGTTTCGGTTCCTGATAAAACTGGTAGGGGCCGACCGCAATCTGTCCGTGGTAGTTGCGGATATCGAACAGGTTGTTCTTCGCGGGGTCGTTCGAGGTGAACGATTGAAACTTGGCCCCGGTGATCGTGGCGCGACCGGGCGGATCATCCGCCGCGCCCTCGAACAGGAAACCGTTGTCAGCCTGCTCCACGTAAAAGTCGCTCATGACGATGCTGTGGCTGTCGCGCAAGTACAGGCCGTGCGACACGATGGTGGCCAGGCGGGTCTGGAAGCCGAGCAGACCGTCGCGCGCGTTATCCTTGCCTTCGACCACCACGGAACCTTCGTAGCTGCAATTGGCCAGCACGGTCGCCCGTCCGCAGTTGACGAAGCGGAGGTTCCCCTGCACATGCGGCATGACCACCACCTCGTTCTTCCCCAGGTCGGTGAACCGCAGCCCCTTTCGCAGCGGTGCCTTCTGATACATTCCGAAGACATAGACGCCATCGTAGGTCATGTGCGTGGCACGGGTGGAACCGAGTTGATGAATGTCGATGCCGTTGTTCATCGCACCGGCGTCGTGAGCGCCGATCATGAGGTCCTCCAGGGTGACCCGCTGCGGGTCGCGCACCTCGGTCATGACGCCCCCTTCGGGACCTTTCCAAATCAGCTTGCGTGCCCCAACCGCTGCCGCCCACGAAGAAGTCCTTCCCCGCGATTCGCAGCGTGCTCGTGATGACGTAGCGACCCGTGGGCAGATAGGCGATGGCATCCTCGGATTCGGTGGCGGCGGCATCAATTGTCTTCTGGATCGCCGCGGTGTCGTCGGCGATCCCATTGCCCTGGGCGCCGAAATCGCGTCGCGCGTCGAACACCCGTCGGGGCAGATGAGCCGGTTGCGAGAGAAAGCTCTGACTGGCAGAGCGGATCACCCCGGTGCGTTCACCCGGCGGGATGGTCATCAGCATGGGGCGGGTCCCCTGAATGAGCCCGGGCGCGCCTCGCACCTGGTTGCCGGAGACGAGCAATCGCTGCCCCTCGCCCGTCACCCGGACCGGCGGCTGGCCGGCCGATCGCCCGTCCGGCGGCGGCTTGGTGAAGACACAGTCGAAAAGCAATACCGGCGGACGGGAGAGCAGGATGGCCCCTTCCGGGTTCTTCCAACCCTCGACGTGGCAATCCTGAATGGTCAGCGGGGCGACAGACGAGCTTCTGAGGACGAAGGCGCGCGAGCCCGTCGAGGTCGAGCGCCGGATGGAACTGCAATGCTCGGAGCCGTCGCGAATGTCCACCACCCGGCTGCGTTCAAAATGGCAGTTGCGGACGTAGAAGTTGCCGTGGTCACAATCGATCGCCACACCGCATTCCCGGAAGTCGCAGCCATCGAACGTGTAATCGTAGTCGTTGAACTGCAGGAAGGCGACGCCCCGTTCGCAATTCTCGAACAGGCAGTTTTCGAAAGTGGTTTCCGCGAGCGCCTGACCCTCGTTGGGATGGTCTTCCAGGACCGCCGCATTGGTGAAGCCACGAAACGCCAGATGCCGGTGGGTGACCTCGGTCTGAAACCCCTGGGTGGCCTGGTAATGGAATCCCACGCCGGCCTTGCCTCGACCATCCAGTTCCATGCCGACAAATCTCGAATACGCCATGCCATTCAGGAGCAGCATCGTCCCGCCGCCGCCCCCATCCCAGACCCACTTCGTGTCGCGACCGCTCCCGACGATCAGTCCGCCGATCCACCTCGCTCCCGTTGAGTTCTTGAGCACGAGCGGAGCGGTAATTCGGTAGGTGCCGGGGGGAAAGTATAGGACCGAACCATCGCGCACGCCGGCCAGGGCGTTCTGGATGGCGACCGTATCATCCGCTCGTCCATCCCCGATGGCTGCCGGAGCAACATCGGTCTTTACATTGATCCAGTCCGAGCGTTCCTCCCATTGAAGCACCGGAATCTGGGGCGGCGCAGCCGGAGCGGCCGCGGCGGACAGGACGCCATGCGCGTCCATAGCAAGCAAGGCGATGGCAACACGGACGACGAGCAACCAGCATTGGCCCAGCGAACCGCCAATGGACGCGAATGGAAGCGAATCCGGGCGGGGAGAGGTCTGTGCCATCAGAGGCTCTCTCACGGATTCGCGTGCACTGGCATTCATTCGCGGTGGACCTGAACGGTCACTGTTTTCTTTCGCGCTCCAGGAGCAGCACCCAATCGCCCTTTCGCGGTGGCGCGAATCGTCGCGTGCTTTGGCCCTGGTCGCGCTCGGAAGCCGGAAGGTACCGGCCACCCACCGGGTCGAACCAGCGGCTCCGAAGGGGGGTCGGAATAGCGGAACCGTCCAGTTCGATGGCCTCGTTGTCCGGCAGGTAAGCCACGGCCAGATCGCCGGCAGCGGTCTTGGCCAGCACCATGCGGCGCGTCACGTCTTCCGGTTGATTGCGGATCAGGTCGTGCGCCGGCTCCAGCCGCCACCACTCGATCGCGGCCAGGAAGTCGTGCAGGTACTGCATCTGGAAGGCGCTGTCCCATTGCAGGGCCTTCTTCCAATAATCGTACTTCTCCGGGTCGGTGACCCACTTCCAGATCGCGCCGCTGCCCTGCGGCACCTTGGGCGGCAGATCGCCGGCACCGTAGGTGTAACCGACCCCCCCGGAGAGCCAGGTCCGCCAACCCAGCGAGCGTGCGTCGATGGCCCGCCAGCCCGTTTCGCCCTGGGCGTCGTACATGGCTTCCAGGTTGATGACCGGCTTGTGCGGCTCGTGACGGTAAAGGTGTAGGTTCCACTCGATGGCGTGATGGGCACACCAATCCAGGTGTCCCCCATTGTGCCCCGTCTGCACGCCGGCGATGTCCAGGTAAGGCTGGTCGTAGTACCGGTCCGAGAAAGTCGGTGTGGGCTGGTTCCAAGGCGTACCCGGGTGCTGGGTGATCAGGTGCACGGCGGTCGCCTCGCGGGCGGCGCGACCCACCTCGTCAGCCAGCGGCAGGACCTCACTGTCGAAACTTGGCGAGAAGACGACGAAGTTGCCGAAGAGCCGGGCGACGATGTTCCGGGCGAACAGCCGGGCCTGGGTGACCTCGGGATAGCGGTGGACCGGTTCCATCAGTCCCACCAGCAGGACGACCAATCCCGCCTCATTGGCGCGCTGAATCTTGCGTTCAAACGACTGCCAGTAGGCGGGGTTCCACTGGGCGCACGACGCGTCGGTGAACGGCCGCTGGCCCTGGCGGTTGACCGGCCCGGCCCACTCGGGGGCCGGCGCGACCTGGATGACCGTGAAGTGCTTGGACACGCGGTCGGCCAGGTAAGCCGCCCATTCCTCCTCGCTGGCCCGGTGTGGCACGGCCCAGGCGGTGTCACCCATCCAAAGGAACGGCGTTCCATCCGCGAAGGCCAGGTGTCGTCGGTCGTCGCTCACCTTCAGGAAACCGCGTCGGTAAAGCGGGCTCTCGCCCTGATAGCGCGACACGTCCACCTGACCACGCTGATGGTGCAGGCCGGTGTTCGATGCATCAGTGCATTCTGTCTCCCAGGTCCACACCCCCGGTGCGGGAAAGGCGCATCGGATCCGGAAAGCGTCGCCACCGTCCCAAAATCCGTAGGCACGGATCGTCTGGCCTCCCGGCCCGGTGTAGGTCACGCGGAGCGTCACGTCGGCGTACGGGTTGTCGTAAGTGCGCGTGCTGGTGAAGAGCTGCTCCCAGCGCTGCCAGGCATGAGGAGCCGCCGCTGCTTGCATTCGAGCCGGGCCGCCAGCCAGGAGAACCCAGACCCCGACGAGCAGTAGGGCCCTCTGCGGTAAACCGGCGACCGTTCTCGATTCACGATCTCCGCTGACATACATGGTCTTCATGGCATTGGTTGCGTTCGCGGACGGCTATGGCTTCCAATCGCCGTCGGCCCGTGCGGGTGCTCCACGTTCCATTTATGCAACTGGAGCACCAGCCTGCCGGAATCCTCCAGGCGCTCGTACTCGGTTCCACCGTGCGCGCCCTGGCAATTGAGCAAGCGCTCATACCAGCGGCTGCTGGCTTCGACGACGCGAACCGAGATGAGTGGCTGCGGACGCATGCGTGCCTCAGGGCTAAAGATGTATCGGCGTACGAACTGCAGGTGGAACCGAAAAGACGCGCGCTTTGTGTGGACTCAATCGGATGGGCAGACGAGGGCTTCCGACGCCGGGCCTGAGACATCGGCGGGCTTGGGACGGTTGCAGCCGCCCTGCGTGGGAATGCGGTGGCGGAGGGGGGCGGGCAGAGCGCACCAGCAACCGCCTTGGAGGGCCGATCGTGCCGCCGTCTGGCGGAGTGTGAGCCAAGGCCATTGCCGCCGAGCTGGAAGTGAGCGTGATCATCGGCACCCGTGGTTGCGGCTGAGGTTCTTGCGGATGCCGGCGGCAAGTCAAGGGCCGATTCGGGAATGCATCGCAAGCGAGGGTGGCGCGGAGTCAAGCGCGTCAGCGCCGCCGCGATCCCCTGCACGGCGTAACCGCTGAGCTCCCTCCACAAGCGGTCCATCTTCCCCGTCTTCGGATCATACCAGCCGAGGCCACCGCCGGGGTAATGCCGCAATCCGAACCCGCCAAAAGAGAGCCTCCCGTCCGTGCCAGGTCCCGAGCCGCGCATGAGTCCGAGCCGGGTGGCTGGGCGCGCCGTCGCCTTCGAGACTCAGCGGGGGCTTCCGACTCACTCCTTCGCCCACGCCGCGAACCACTGCCCGAGTTGTGCCTGCGAGGGCGCGCCAGCATGCACCACTACGCGGTAGCGCAAGTGCAGCTTCTCGCCCTGGGCGAGCTTCAATTCGCCGCCCGGCAACCACTCCATGGGCGTGGGCGACATGAAGCCGTAGTCGCGCGTGAACCACGGCTCGGGAAACCACCGGTTCTGCGGATGCGACAGGATCGCCACCCCTTCGACGATGCCCTCGCGGCTGCCGCGGTAATCCGCCCAGGCAGCGGGTTTGCCAAACGTGCCCTGTTCGGCAAGGTCGCCCGCCGCGTTGATCAGCGTGCCGCCCGCCTTCACCGCGAGCTCGGGCGCAACGCGGACCGAGAACAGCGAATGATTCGTCTTTTCGATCTTCACCTCGATCCGCGCCGTAAGTGTCACGTCGAAGTCGATGAACCGCACGTCCTCGCTCGGCGCCGAGACGGCGATGCGCCGATGATCCGCAAACGGCGGGTCGGCACCCGGCCGTTCCCAGGCACAGTCCTGTTCAAACTCGATCCGGTCGCCGCCTGCGTGGAGCAACCGCACCGATTTCGACACGATCCGGCCGCGGTCGAGCCCTTCCTGCCAGTAATTGCCGCCGTTCACGCGATCGCAGCCGAAAAAGATCGAACTGTGGTGCGGGTACGGTTCCGTCTTGTGGACCGTAACGGTCTTGCCGGAACGGGGACCCAGCACGGGGTAGAAATACGGGTACTTGCTGTCGCCGGTGAAGCGGTACTCCGTGAAGGGCGCGTTGCCCACGCGGATGAGAATCCGGTCGGCTTTGGCCTCCGCCTGAACACGCTGGGGGTGTGCGTCACCCATTGGCGAATCGCTTTCCGCGCCGCGCGCGAGGAGTCCCAGTCCGGCCAGCAACCCGCAGACAACGACGGTGCAAACAGGCGTATTCATGCCGCCGACTATGCCGCGTGTTGGCGCTGGCGCAACCGGAAGCGTGAAGCCCCGCCCGGACTCCGCCTCACGACGGCCCCCCTGGCCGTTTGGCTTGCACCTCCCCTTGTCGGGCGTGCAGAGGACTTGACCCCCCAAGTGGGTGCGCCCTGCCGGGCGCACAAGCAAAAGGAGACCGGGTGACCCCGGTCTCCTCGTGAATGACTCCAAGTCGCGCTATTCTCGCGCGCGGAAGAACTTCATCGCGCCGGACGGCGTGACGGCGTAGGGACTCGTGGCGCCGGTGACGTCCGTGAAGGGGCCGGTCACCGTGTCCGCGGACTGGAGTGTCCCGGTGTATGTGACCTTGAGGTTCGCCCCATCCTTGGCGATGCCCAAGATCGGCCCGACGCTGCCGGCCGGGATGAACAGCAGGTAGTCTGCGTCACCGCTGTTGTACGCCCAGCGGATGGTCTGCGTACCGCCGATCTCCACGGTCTTGATGGCACCGGCGTCATCGGTCATCGCGACCAGGTTGTTCTGACTCCAACCCGCGGAGCCCGTGCAATCGAATTTGCCGACGGGCTGGAGGGTCTGGGCCGTGGTGTCCGCGCCCGCGGTCACCAGGGAGATGCTCGAGTTCAACTGACCCGCAGCGCGTCCGTCATAAGACTGGGCGGCGAAGACATTGTAGGTCTTGGCCGGCGTCGGGAACGTACGCGTGTAGTTGCCCCAGTCGCCACTGCTGATCCAGCCGATCTTGTAGTTGGCGGTCATGGTCCACTCGCCGGCCCGGGTCGAGCCCCACTGGCCATCCATGTTGCCGGCGATGTTGACCCCGTGGAGCGGAGCGTTGGTGTTGGACAACACATCTCCATTGCCGAAGGTGTCCGTGTAACGGTAAACGGGATGGCCGGGCGTCGTGTCCGAGAGTCCGGTATCTCCGATTCTGGAATCCGTCGGATTGTCGAGGTTGTGGTAATCGATGTCGAACTTGGCGCTCAGGTTCGTGTAGGCACCACCCAGGTAGGGCATGACACTCACCGCGGGCATCGTCTTACCTCCATCGTAATTGAAGTCTTCCGCCTCGATCGTGAACGTGCCGGTGGCGGTCACCAACACCTTGCAGAGGGAGCTCGTGGCCGTGCCGTTGGGGTTGGTCACGTTCACCGAGTACTGCCCGATATCGGCCAAGCTGGCGCTGGCGATCGTGTAGTTGGTGGCGGTTGCCCCGGCAATGTCCTTGCCGTTAAGCTGCCACTGATAGTTCAGCTTCGAGCCGAAGGCCTGCACCCAGATATTGGTTGTGGCGCCGGGGGCCAGCGTGATGCTGCCAACCGGCTGGATCAGGAAGCTGGGGATCAGGTTGTCGATGCTCTCAAACCACGCGATCACATTGCCCGTCAGCGCGCTGGCTGAGCCGTTGGCCACCGTGGCGGGCGACACGACGAAGGTTGCGCCCACGCCGTCACCACCACCGCCTTCGTTCTGGCGGGCTTCCAGGTAGTATTTCTTGCCAGCCGTCAGCTCGATGTCACCCCCCCACACATCCTCGGGACCGGTGAAGTTATACGGGAGCTGGCTTTGGAACTCTAACGAGCTCTTATACCAGTTGCCGTCAATCCCGGTTCCATCCGCGGCCAACACCGGCTCGCCGGGGCTGGTCCACTGGAGGTCGTTGCTCCAGCCTCTTTCCTGGGCGATGAGCTTCTTGTTCGCCGGGTTGTCGTCCGTGCTCAGGTAGAGGTTGGAATTGTCGTCCGAACTCACGTAGAACACATAGGTGCCGGTTACGGCCGGGGTGAAGTACGTCCGGAGGCGGGAGTTGTAGTTGTCCGCCGTGCCCCACGGACTGTCGAAAGAAGTGACGGTCCTCGTGACATCCGGCGGCCGAACCGGATTCGTAGTGTCCTCTAGGGCGGCGCCGAAGGCGTTGAGGTCACCCAGATCACCGTTGGCGTCGTCCCAGCGCTCCCAGAAGGCAAAGCCTTTGAGTTCTTGGGCGGACAGGAACGTGATCTGTGAATTCGCCGCGATGGTGTTGCCCGAGTAGTCCTTCACGTTGTTCACCGTGAGAGTGTAGGTGGTGCCTAGCGCCTGTTTGGCCGTCGTGAGCTTGACGGCAGCAAAGAAGGCCGGGGTGGCCGTCAGCGGGACCGCTTCCGCAGCGGTGATCGCAAGGCTCGGGCTGATCGAGTAATTCGCCAGGTTGGTGGCGGAACCACCCATGGGCCCGTCGAACGTCACCGTAACGGCGGTGAAGCTGCCATCTGCCCGAGCATCCACGAGCGTTGGCGCGGTGGTATCCGCGGTCACCGTAACCAAGCATCCGCTGCTGATGATCTCGTTGCCGCCGCCGAAGACCCGGCAGGTGTAAGTGCCCGAGTCAGCCAGCGTGGCTATGGGGATCGTCAACGTGGGACTCACCGCCCGCGGGATGGGGTTACCATCCTTGCGCCACTCGTAATGCACCGGATCGCCGGTCGCTGCGATGCTCAGTTCGAGCGGCATGCTCGCCGTTACCGCCTTGGTGGCCGGCGGCTGGGTCGTGATGGCGATCGGCACCGGGGTCCAAGTCTTGAAGTTGCTGACCACCGCGGTCGTCGTCTGGCCAGGGATGGTGCTGTGGGCTGTCACCGCTATGCCCAGCATGATCTTGGCAGGCCAGGCGTTCGTGAAGTAGGCGACCGTAGGATTATCCGTCCCCGTCGGCCACGAACCGGTGGTGTCCCAACCTTGAGGACTGAAGGGGTTGTACATCGCCCAATTCGTTCCATCGTTGCTCCAGTACATGTAGAACACGTCGCCGGCGCGCTCCAGACGCACCCAGTTGTTGGGCAGGTTCGGAGTGATGACCGGGTTGGGGGTCGTCCAACTGGATAGCCCGCCCCTAGTAGCGCGCCATTGCGGACCTCGATAATTCACGCCAGCGGCGGGAACCGTGTCCGGAGAGTTCGGATCTACGGCCGGAGTGTCCGATGAAGGACGCGTAGTCATGTTGGAGATGTGCTCGTCCGTATCTTGCGGGCCTACGCCGTCAGACTCCTCGTTTCGCGCCATCAACTCGACCTTCGACCAACCGCCGTCACCCGAGCAACCGACTAAGCTTTCAACCTTCATGATGTAGTCGAAATCCCCCGTGACCGGCATGTAAGCGTAGAAGCACAGGTCGGAAGCGTTCCAGATGTCGCTCCCAGAGCCAACGATGGTCATCTTGTCGCCGGCTGTCGTCAGCGAACCGGGGACCAGCGGATCGCTTCCATATGGGACAATGTCCACGCCCGTGAGTGTCGCCGCCATGGTGATGCCGGTGCAGGCGGCGAGGCCGACCAATGCCCCTGCTGCCCGCACAGCCCGATTAATTACCATTCGCATATCGTGCCTTTGTTGTTTTTAGTTACTGGGTTGCCGCTCCGGCACATGCCCGGCTTGGCGAAAGTCACCTCGCAGCCAAGAAGCCGGCCGGCGCCGTAAGTGGAACGGGCAAATTCATACCTGATCGGGCAAGATCACGACAAGTGAAATGTGGTGAAATGTGTCAATTGGATTGCGCGCAAACCGAACTCCAGACCTCGTTCGGGAGTCAACGCGCCCTGACACCCCGCTCGCCGGCAGGTCCGGACATGACCGCCTGCGGGCGGTTGGGGAACGCCAGGGGGCTTGCGTGGGCTTGGGCCAAGGCCGATTGGGAAGCGGTTCAGTCCGGGACAGATTCGAAGCCCGAAGCCCGAAATCCGAAGGCCGAAGTGCCGGGTGCTGAAGGTGGGGAGCCGTTGAACCGCGCCATGCCGGCGACGGCCGCACGCAAGCTCCGAGTCGGAATGAGGAACTCAGGAAAGCCGGAAACCGGAATGGGAACTCCCGCCAGTTGCCCGCCGTCCGGGTGCCTGCCGGGCGGGGGCAACGGGTTGTTCAATGGGCCGGTACGGCGCCGTTACACGGACTTGCTCGCTCTGAAATCAAACCCCCCGTTCGAGAAGTCCACGGTCCCGTCCGCCAACATCGCCGCGGCTTGGAGCTCGATTTTCGAGAAGGCGAAGGTGATCGAGTCGAGCGGCCGCTGGTCCGTTGCCGTGGTCCCGCCTTCGGCGTAGCTCGCAAAGAGCACGTTGTAGAAGTCGATGGCGATGAAGTCGGCTTGCGGTGCCCCCGCGACATCGCTTGCCAAACCACCGGCCCGCCGACAGGCCAGGGACACCTTCTGGAAGTGCGTGCCTTGGCACATCTTCAAGAAGATCTTGGGCGAGGCCGTGTCGGTCACCTTCACGAAAGTGAAGTCCTGCGGACTGATGCGCCCCCGGCCCCGGCCGCTGCCGGCGCCGGCCGCGTCGGCGGACTCCGCCACCGCGGCGCCCCAACTGAAGGAAAGCAGTTCAATCCACTTTTCGTGGCCTTCGGACTGGCTCTCGCCGTCGATGCCGTCGATTTTGAGAAATGCGTCAAATGCCATAAGTCTTCCTAGCTTAGTAAGGTTATCAGGAACTCAACACCGTCTTCGCCGCGGCCGGCGGCCGTCTGGCGAATCACATAACTGCCTTTGGCCCCGGCGAAACGACCGGTCCCGCCGAGGATGGCATGGGCCCGCTCCCCGCCCGCCGCAGGACCGGCACAGCCGATCCCGAAGAGTGTACCGTCGGTGACCTTGAGGGTCTGGAATTCCGTCGTGTGGTCCGTGCCGGCGCCGCCGAAGGGCGATGCCGGACCGAAACAGGTGGCCGAGAAGGCGCCAACCTTGGCCCCGTCCGGTCGGTCCAGCAGGTCACCCTGGCTGTGCAACCGACCGCTCCACGCCGGGATTTCGCCCGGTTTCTGGCTCGGGCAGTGGACCAGCAGGCGCCGGGCGTAGAACTTGAGCGTCGTTCCGGCGTTGGGCGCCGGCGGCTCGCTGGGTGCCGCGGGCGCGGACTCGCCGCGTGCGCCGGGCGGTGCCAGCGGCAGGCCGATGGCGCCCGCGACAAAGATCAGGGCCCGCTGGAGCACGGTGCGCCTGGTCGTGGGTTGCAGCATTTCATTCATGACTGATCTCCGGAGTTTGCGCTGGTTAGGGATCCCAGCGCTTGGGTTGACTGGACATCGAGTCCTGGTCCGCCACGCGGCGGGCAGGAATCGGATGCCGGGGCGCCCCCGACGGGCACCAAAAAGCCGCAGGAAAGCAACTGACGCACCAGGGGGCCGGCCTGCTTCCCAATCTCTTCCACCGGGGATCGGCCGGCCGCCGCCAGTTCGGCGATGATCTGGCCCAGGGTGCGGTGACCGTCGCAGCGCGCCAGCAGTTGCAGGGCGGAGGGGCCCAACACGCCCCGAAGGCGCAATCCCCTCGTGAGTTGAACCTCCATCTGATCGAGGAGCAACCGGCCGTCCCGGCAGGCAAATGTCTGGCGCACCTCCTGGTCCTCGGCCAGGCGGAACGTCTGGGCGAAAAGCGCCTCGTCGCGGGGGTGCGCCGCGAGAAGGTCTTCCGCCTGGGAGATCCGCAGGATGTGCTCACTGCACGAGTCAACGAAGGTTTCCGGCAGATCGTCGGTGCGCAGCCAGTGGCCGCGGCCCGAGCGTCGTCGGAGGATCACGGCCCCCAGGCTCAACGCCTGGATGCCCAGGCGCCGGTAATACTCCTGCCAGCGGTCAAGGGATTCGCCGTAGGCGAGCGGATCGGGGCCGCGATTCCAAGTGGCGGCATAGCCCAAGGGATCGTGGGTGACGCCGTGCAACAGCCAGGCGTCGCAACCGTTGTCCGCCACCCAGGGCTTCAAATGGCCGGACCACTCCTCGGCCTGGTCGTGCGTCCAACTGCACAGCACGGAGGCGAAGCCGCCTTCGGCCAGGTGGGTGGGAACCGACCGCACCACGGCCTCGCTGAACTGATCGCCGGGCAACCCGCCGTCCCGGAAGATGTACTCCGACTCCGGGGAAATGACGAAGGGCGGATTGCAGACAATCAGATCGAATTGCAAATCCGCGACGGGCTCGAACAGGCTGCCCCGGCGGCACTCCACGTGGTTCAGCCGGTTCAAGTGCGCGTTGAACGCCGTGTAGTTCAGGGCCCGTGGATTGGTATCGACCGCAATCACCCGGTCGCTGTGCCGGGCCGCCAGCAGCGCTTGTACGCCGCAGCCGGTTCCGACATCCAAGGCCAGACGGACCGGCCGGCGCACCGTCAGCTTGGCGAGCGTGGCAGCCGCCGGATTGGTTCCCAGCACGTGATCCGGGCTCAGCCGCGCCGCCACCTCGCCCAGGCCGTCATGCGCCAGCCACAGTCCCTCACAAAACGACACGGTGAGGCGGCCGCGGACGGCCTGGTCCCCCCTTTCGATCAGTCCCAGCGCCACCGCCCGCTCAAGGTCCAGCGGCGCCAGGGCCTTCTGCGCGGCCTCCGCGGTCACCGCCAACCGGAGCGTGAAAAGCTTGAACAGCGTGTTCAGTGGCCCCGACGTGGACAGGCGCCGCTGGTACAGCGGCAGATCCACGCGTTTCAAATGCGGGCTCATGTCCGGCCCCAATGCCGCGCGCAAGCCAGCCTCAGTGTAGCGATTGATTTCCAAGGCCTGCCGGAACAACCCGATGGCCTCGGCATCGTCCCCCGCCAAAGCCCCAAGGAAGCCCTGACCGGCCCCCGCCGCCACGGGGACAGTGAGACGCGACGACGGCGTGGGCGACGTGAACGGGGCCCCTGGGGCGGGTGCCGGAGCTGGGAACACGGCGCCGGGACGAAGGTCCAACCCGTCCTTGCGGTCGCCCGCCGTCACTGCCGTGACCATTGGATTCACAATGCGCCTCGTTTACACAACAAACACGCTTCTCTAATGGATAAGCGGGATTTTTATTTTGTCAAGTGTGGCTTATTCCGGCGTCGGCCCCCGGGAGCCCGCCTGGCCCGGGTCCGGGCCGGGCGCGGTCGCCCGTGGCGCCGGATCGGTTGGCCGCCGCGGCCGTGAATCGCGCCCGGGCGGGCGCGCACTCCGCAGCCTGCCACGGCGGCGGCACGCGCGAACGGTTCTTGACCGGCGGGATGGTTCGTCGGGGTGACCGCGGACCCCCGATGGCCCAACGGTTTCGGTAACGGACCGCCGCGAGATCCTCCCCCTTGACATGGACGTGACCATGACTTATTCTAGCTAGAAGCATTACAAACGTAATGCCGCGTCGAAACTGAAATCGAATGTGAAACCACAAAAGGAATCCAGTATGTCCAAGATCTCCGTTCTGTTCCCCTCGCTCGTCGGTGCCCTGATGGTCAGTCTCCTGCCCGTGCAGGCCAACGCCCAGACCACCTCGCGACCGCTTCAGGACTGGCTCACCGCCCAGGGCGGCGGCTACTTCTGGTGGACCGAGCCCGGCAGTCCGAACAACTTCTACATCGACTATGTCAACAATTACGGCGCTCCCCTGGGCTTGGGGACGACCCTGAGCGGCACCGTCACGGAGCGCAAGCTGCGCAACGGTCAGACCCAGGTCAGCGTGAAGCTTCATGTGCAGAACGCCTTCGGGTATGCTTGGCGGAACGACACGGGACTGGCCTTGGGTCACTCCTACGCCGACGTCGTCGGCGGCAAAGATCCCGCGGTGGGAGACTGCCTCTTTTCCCTGGACTACGTGACCAGCCGCAAGCCGGGCGACCCGATGACCGCGGCGCAGGACCGCCACACCTGGCTGCCCGCCAGCCGGATCGTCAAGATTCAGATCGTGGCCGAACTCGATGGCACCCTGCGCGCATCCTTCGGCGTACCCGACGGCACCCCGGGCAAGGCCCAGACCACCCAGGTCGGTCTCTACGGCGTGTCCGCCTGGAATTCCGGTTCAGACTACTTCCCGGCAGAGCACATCAACATCTTCCCGACCGGTCCGAGCAAGTAGCGCACGGCACCGGTTTGAAGGCTGTGCAACGTCGAGCCGCTCCTTCGGGGGCGGCTCTTCCTTTGGTGGCGAGGCACGGCGGCGGCGCCGCCACCTCTTTGAAATCGGGACACCGCCGGAGAATCCACTCGACAAGGAATCCGGCTTCCGGAAGGTATTCGGCGTTCCATGAAATCCCAGGCGTCCTCCACATCCGCCCGCGCCGTGAGCCGGCCGCGGGTTGTCGGGGTTCCCGGGCGGCGCCGATACCCGGTCGTCTGGGCGGCGGTGGTGCTCGCCACGCTGCGCGCGGCGGGTGAGCCGGTTGCCTTCCCGGAATTCAAGCCCGGGACGGCTCGGGATTATCTCCAGGTCGTGGTGGGACAGGCCCAGGCCGGGGCGCCCGCGGATGCCGAGGGCTGGTTCATCCTGGCGCGCGTCCGGAGCCAACTGGGGGAAAAGGAGGAGGCCGAGCGACTGGCGCGTCGCGCTTTGGACCTCGACGCGAATCGGCCGGACGTCCTGTCGTTTCTGGCCGGCCTGCTCATCCGCCAGGACCGGCTGGATGAGGCGGCACGCCTGCTCCGGCGAACCGTGGCCTTAACCCCGGCGACCCCCGGCAGCCATCGCCAGTTGGGTATGGTGCTGGATCGTCTGGGAGATCGCGCGGGCGCTCGGAGCGCCTTCGAGGCGGCAATCCGCGAGGCTCCGGGTGACGCGACCGCGCACCTCCTGCTGGGGCGCCTCCTGCTCGACCAGGGGCAGACCGAAACCGCCGCGATCCAACTGGAGAAGGCCTGTCAGCTCGACCCGCAACTGGGCGGCGCCTTCTATGCCCTCTCCCAGGCCCAGGGCCGGCTGGGGAACGCCGCCGCGGCCCAGGAGTCGTTGCGCACCTTCCAACAGCTCAAGGCGCAGGAGCAGACGGCACTCGACACCGCGAACGCATCGCAGGACGACGCGAAGGTCATGCGGACCCTGGCGGCCAGCTTTCACCTCGAGATGGCGGCCTGGGATTTGAAGCGGCAGCAAACGGCCGCGGCCGAGGCGCAGCTCCGGCAGGCCGTGCGCATCGCGCCCGACGAACCGCGGGGCCACGAATTGCTGGCGGCCCTCCTGCTGCAAACCAACCGGCCGGCGGAAGCCCGGGCCGAGTACCAGACCCTGGTTCAATTGCGCCCGACGCAGGTGGCTTACCGGCTCAATCTCGGCACGGTCCAACTGCAATTGAAGAATTACCCGGCCGCAGTCGAGGAGTGGAAACGGGCGCTGGAGCTGGACCCGCGCCAACCCGAGGTGCTGGGCAACCTGGCCCGCTGCTATCTCGGCGCCCGCCGGGATCTGCCCGAAGCCTTGGCGCTATGCCGTCGCCTCGTGGAGGTGCGGCCCTCGGGCGCGAGCTACGATCTGCTGGGCTGGGCCTGCTACGCCAACGGCCAGACGAATGCGGCGCGGGCCGCCGCCGCCCTGGCGGTCGAACGCGATCCCGAGAACGCCGTGTACCGCGAACGGCTGCAGAAGCTCTCCGTGACACCGTGAAGCCCGCCTTCCCAGTCCTCCCCTGGCTGCCGACCACCTGGCTCACGGGCCTGGCACTGGCGGCACCTTGGGTCCTCGCCGCCGCCCCGATTCATTTCCGGGATGCGACCCCGGCGAGCGGGATCCAGTTTGTCCACACCGACGGGAGTTCGGGCCGGCGCTACATCGTGGAGACGGTCACCTGCGGGTTGGGGTTGATCGACTTCGATGGGGACGGTTATCTCGACCTCTTCTTCCTGAATGGGGGTCCCCTGCCCGGCAGCCCGGCGCCGGAACAGCCGCCCACCAACGCGCTGTATCGCAACAACCGGGATGGGACGTTCACCGAGGTCACCGCGCGCAGCGGCGTGGGGATTCCCGGCTACGGGATGGGATGCGCGGTCGCGGACTACGACAACGACGGCCACGAGGACCTCTTCATCACGAACTACGGGGCGCACCGGCTGCTGCACAACCAGGGCGACGGCAGCTTCACCGACGTGACCGCCAGGGCCGGTCTGAGCGGGGCGTCGTTCGGTCCGGATTGCGTGGGGGCGGGGTGTGCGTTCCTGGATTACGACCGCGACGGGAACGTGGATCTGTTCGTGGGCAACTATCTCAAGTTCGACGTGTCCGCGGCCCAGCCCTGCCCGCGGCTCAACGTGCCGGCCTATTGCCGTCCGCGGAGTTATCCCGCGGTCGTCAGCCGCCTGTTCCACAACGCCGGCGACGGCACGTTCCGTGACGTGACCGACGCCGCGGGCATCGGCCGCTTCCAAGGGTACGCCATGGGCGTGGTGTGCTCCGACTTCGACGGCGACGGCTGGACGGACCTCTACGTCGGGAACGACGAGATGCAGAACTTCCTGTTTCGGAACCGGCACGACGGCACGTTCGAGGAAATCGGGACGCTGGCCGGCGTCGCCTACGATCAGTACGGCGACCCGCAAGGCACGATGGGGGCCAACGCGGGCGACTACGATGGCGATGGCCGGCCCGACCTCATCGTCACGGACTACCAGAACCAGGTGAACACGCTCTACCGCAACCTCGGCGTACTGCACGGAACCCTGCAATTCCAGGATGTCACCGTGCAGACCGGCGCCGGGACCGGCTCGCGGCCGTTGGTGACGTGGGGCTGCGGGTTGGTGGATTTCGATAATGACGGCGTTGCGGAGCTCTTCACGGCCGCGGGCCACTTGCAGGACACCATCGAGCAATACGACCGGAGCAGCACCTACCGCCAACGCAGCCTGCTGCTCCAGCAGCGGGGCGGGCGCTTTGTGGACGTGACCGCGGAGAGCGGTCCCGCGTTGCGCCAGCCCCGGGTCAGTCGCGGCGCGGTGTTCGGCGATCTGAACAACGACGGGCAGCTCGATATCGTGCTCCTCAATGCCCGGAGCCGGCCCGCCGTGCTGCTGAACGACACGGCCACGACGAATCACTGGACACTGCTGAAGCTGGTCGGCACCCGGAGCAACCGCTCGGCGGTGGGCGCGGTCGCGCGCGTGACGGCGGGCGGCCACACGTGGGCGGACGAAGTACGCGCCGGCCGGGGCTACCAGAGCGCGGACGACTTGCGACTCCACTTTGGCCTGGGCACGAACCCGGTCATCGACCGTCTGGAAATCCGTTGGCCAAACGGCGGAGAGGAAGTCCGCACCAACCTCCCGTCCGACCGGGTGCTGCGGGTGGTCGAAGGGGAAATGACCGCTTCAGCACCTTGATTCCGCGGCTTGCAGTCAGGCTCGTTTGCCACAGATTCTCCGCGCGTGCCACCTGCGCTGCCAATCGCCCGCCGCGCTCCCGACGCCGCCGCGCCCTATCCCGAGCCGGCCGCGGAGCGGGATCGCTGGATCCTCGCGCGCCGCGGTCCACGTCCGGCGCCCGACCGGCGGCAGTCACCCACCGCCTTCGTGGAAACGGAGCGCGCTGTCGATGGCGAAATCGTGCCGGTCCTCACGGTTCTCCTCGCCAGCCGGGAGTGTCCCTGGCGCTGCCTGATGTGCGACTTGTGGCAGTTCACCGTCGAGGGCGAGATTCGACCCGGTGCCATCCCGGGCCAACTGCGGCAGGCGCTCGCCACCACGGCCGCGTCCACGCCGCCGCCGCGGCAGCTCAAACTCTACAACGCCGGGAGTTTCTTCGATGTGGGCGCCATTCCGCCTGCGGACTACGCGGCCATTGCGGCCCAGGCGGTGGGTTTCGACCGTGTCATCGTCGAATGCCATCCAACCTTGGTCGGCCGGCGAACACTGGCCTTCCGCGACACGCTCGCCATCCAGGCCGCGGCGGCGCGTCGCGCGCCCCCGGTGCTGGAGGTGGCGATGGGCTTGGAGACTGCCCACCCGGACGTGCTGGCGCGTCTGAACAAGCGGCTCACCCTGAAAGGCTTTGGCCGCGCGGCGGATTTCCTGCGCGCACACGGGCTGGCCTTGCGCGTCTTCATCCTGGTCAAGCCGCCCTTCCTGACCGAACCCGAGGCGCTGGAATGGGCCGGCCGCTCGCTGGACTTCGCGTTCGACTGCGGGGCGACGGTCGCCGTCTTGATTCCCACCCGCCCCGGCAATGGCGCGCTCGAAGCGCTGGCGTCGGCCGGCCAATTCGCGCCCCCCCAACTCGCGACCTTGGAAGCCGCGCTCGATCACGGTGTGGGTTTGCGTCGCGGACGCGTCTTCGCGGACCTGTGGAACCTGGAGCGCTTCGCCGACTGTCCCGCCTGCTTCGCCGCGCGACGCGAGCGCCTCGTCCGCACCAACCACGCGCAGACCGTGCAAGCCCGCCCGCGTTGCCCCGCTTGCGGTGGCGCGCCGCCGACCGGTAGCTGATCGCACCCGGCCCCACTGATGCCCGCAGATTTCGACCTCGCCATCGTGGGTTCCGGTTTCGCCGGGGCCTTGACCGCCATGATCGCCCGCCGGCTGGGGCGCTCGGTAGTGATGCTCGAGCGCGGCCGGCACCCGCGCTTTGCGATCGGCGAATCCTCGACGCCGTTGGCGAACGTGCTTTGGGCGGAACTGGCGCGTCGCTATGACCTGCCGGCGCTGGCGCCTTTGGCCAAGTACGGTCCGTGGCGGCGCGCGCATCCGGAGATCGCCTGCGGCCTGAAACGCGGGTTCAGTTTCTTCCACCATCGGTTCGGCGAGGCGTTTGCCGACAATGCCGCGAGTAACCGCCAATTGCTCGTGGCGGCCAGCACGAACGACGACGAAGCCGACTCGCACTGGTATCGCCCCGACTTCGACGCCTTCCTGGTGGACGAAGCCCGCCGGCTCGGCGTCGAGTACCTGGATGAAACCACTTTGGACGCGCCGGAGTTCGCGGGCGGGCTCGTCGCCTTGACCGGTCGGCGCCGCGGCCAATCGGTGCGGGCCACGGCGCGGTTCGTGGTGGATGCGTCGGGTCCGCGTGGTTTTCTGTTCCGCGCGCTCGGGTTGCCGGAAGGGCGGCTGGAGGCGCTCCCGCTCACCCAAGGGCTGTTCACGCATTTCGCGGGCGTTGGCCGGTTTGGCGATGGGCTCACGGCTGGAAACGGGTCGGGGGGCGGCGAACCGGGCGCCTCGCCACCGTTCCCGGTGGACGATGCGGCGCTGCATCATGTTTTCGACGGCGGCTGGATCTGGGTGTTGCGGTTCAGCAACGGTCTGACCAGCGCCGGCGTGGCCGCCCGCGACGACGTGGCGGAAGCTTTGCGCTTCGCCGAAGGCGCCCCGGCCTGGGAACGGTTGCTGGCGCGGCTGCCGTCGGTGCGCCTCCAGTTCGAACCGGCGCAGGCCATTCGGCCGTTCGTGTACGCGCCGCAACTGCCGTTCCTCTGCAACGTGGTGAGCGGGCCAAACTGGGCCTTGCTGCCGTACGCGGCGGGCTTCATCGATCCCCTGCTTTCGACCGGTTTTCCGCTCACGCTGTTCGGCATCGGGCGATTGGCGGCGGCACTCGAACATGGCCTGGACACGCCCGGGTTCCGCGAGGGAATGCTGGATTACGACTGCCTGACGCGGACCGATCTGCTCGCCGCGGAGCGACTGGTCGGTGGTTTGTATGCGGCGATGGCGGATCCGCCATCCTTCACCGCGCTGGCGTTGCTGTATTTCGCCGCTGCGAGTTTCAGTGAGGTGACCCGCCGCCTTGGCCGGCCACACCTGGCGCCCGGCTTCCTGCTGCATCGACACCCGCACTTCGGTCCGGCCGCGGCGCGCTGCTGCGCCCTGGCCCAACGATTCCGCGCCGCGGGAGGCTTCGGTGCCGCGCAGCGAGCGGAACTGCTGATTGCAGTCCAGTCCGCCATCGAGCCGATCAACTTGATGCGCCTGGGCGACGCCGGCCGGCGAAACTGGTACCCGGTCAAACCCGAGGATTTCCTGGCCGCCGCCCCACGCCTGAATGCGTCTGCACCCGCCGGGTCGGCCACGGCCGGTTGACGCCGGACTCCGCCGTGGGAATTCAGTCCAAAGTCGGACGCGCACCTGCCGGGACCTGACTTGAAGGGAATCCTGTCCGCGGCCGGGGTGATAGCGGGCTCGCCTTACAGTAAATGCGCAGCGCAGTGCGCAGGGGGTGGCGGTTCGCTCTGTCAGGCAGGACTTGGCAGGAGTCGCCCCCACCGGCGACCTCATTCTCCATCGTTACGGCTGAACGGGCCCGCCCGGGCGGGACAAAAAAGGGCGATAGAAAGTCAAGAAACGCCAAGCTTCGGCCGGACCGGTGCCTACACTCGGTCCTTACATGGCGGCGACGTTTTGCGAACCGAAGCACGGTCCCCTGGTGCGGACTTTACGCCGGTGTCTGCTTTTTTCGGGGTCGCCCACGTCGTTGTTGGAGCAGGTGGTGGCGATCACGGTGACCAAGCACCTGCGAGCGGGCGAATACCTGTTTCACGAAGGGGCGCCGGTTCATGGGATTTACGTGGTCCGCGAGGGGGCCATCAAGGTCCATCGCGTCAATCCGCTCGGTCGCGAGCAGGTGATTCACGTTTTCCGACCGTTCGAGTCGTTTGCCGAGGAGTCGCTCGTGTCGCCCGGCGGCCATCCGGCCTGCGCCAGCGCCACCGAGTCCTCGGTGGTGCTGCTGGTCCGCAAGACGGAGTTTCTGTCGCTGATGCGGCGCCAGCCGGAACTGGCGTTGGGCGTGCTGCGGTCGCTGAACCACCACGTGCACATTCTGGTGAGCCTGGTGGACGACCTCACGCTCAAGGACGTGAAGACGCGGCTGGCGAACTGGTTGCTCGCCCGCTGCCCGGATCCGGCGAGCCTCGAGCCGGTCTGCATCCGGCTGCCGTCCACGAAGCGGGTGTTGGCGGCGGAACTGGGGACGGTGAGCGAGACGCTGTCGCGAACGGTGGCCAAGCTGCGCGACCAGAAGCTGCTTTCGGTGCAGGGCGATACCGTCACGCTGTTGTGCCCGGACCGGCTCAACCGGCTGTTCCGGCCGGCGGTCTTCCCGCTTGGGAACGCGGCTCCGCCCGGTCTCTGGAGCCGTCAATGAAGGCCCCCAGGCGGGCGGTTGCGGCCCGGGAACCGGGGCCGAGGGGTCGGCGGTTTCGATTAGTCCCATTCAGGAACAGGCTTGACTGTGTGCAGCCATTCAAATAGGTGCACGGGATGCTTTCCGGCCCGCGAGGCCGGTTTTGTGGAATGCAATAGAACCAACTGGAACGAACTATGTTGAGACGACATCTGACTCCCCGGGGGCTGCTCCTCCTCGGGGCCCTGACCTTGGGCAGCCTGGGGGCCTGGGCGAGCGAGGCCGACATCAATATCCCCGACCTCACGCAAGTGACTTTCGACGGGTTGGGGGGCATGAAGGGCTCGACCCTCATGTATTTGGGCATCCTGATCTGTGCCATCGGCGCCGCTTTCGGCCTGGTGCAGTACAAGCAGACCAAGGCCCTGCCGGTGCATGACAGCATGGCGAAGGTTTCGAACACGATCTGGGAAACCTGCAAGACCTACCTGTTCACGCAGGGCAAGTTCCTGGCGATCCTCTGGGTGTTGATCGCCGTCTGCATGGTTTACTACTTCATGGGCTTGCAGCACGACGGGATCGGCAAGGTGCTGATCATCCTGAGTTGCTCGATCCTCGGCATCCTCGGCAGTTACGGCGTCGCCTGGTTCGGCATCCGGATCAACACCACGTCGAATTCCCGCACCGCCTTCTCCGCGCTCAAGGGCAACCCGCTCGCCACGCTGGGCATCCCGCTGCGTTCCGGCATGAGCGTGGGCCTCCTGCTCGTGGCGGTCGAACTGTTCTTCATGATCTGCATCCTGATGTTCCTCAAGGATCTGGCCGGCCCGTGCTTCATCGGTTTCGCCATCGGTGAGTCCCTCGGCGCCTCTGTGCTCCGCATCTGCGGCGGCATCTTCACCAAGATCGCCGACATCGGTTCCGACCTGATGAAGATCGTCTTCAAGCTGCCCGAGGACGACCCCAAGAACCCCGGTGTGATCGCGGACTGCACCGGCGACAATGCCGGCGACTCCGTCGGACCGACGGCGGACGGTTTCGAGACCTACGGTGTGACGGGCGTCGCGCTGATCGCGTTCCTCGCGCTCGCGCTGGCGGCCAGTCCCGGCATCTGCGCAACGCTCATCATCTGGCTCTTCGTCATGCGTGCGTTGATGATCGTCACCTCGCTGGTGTCTTATTTCGTGAACGAAGCGATCAGCAAGGCCATGTTCGGCAGCAAGAAGGACTTTGACTTCGAGGCTCCACTGACCCACCTGGTCTGGATCACCTCGGCGGTGTCCATCGTCATCACCTTCATCGCCAGCAAGGTGCTGCTCGGCCGTCAGACCGGTTTCGACCCGGACCTCTGGTGGGTGTTGTCGGCCATCATCAGTTGCGGCACGGTGGCCGGTGCGCTCATCCCGGAGTTCACGAAGGTCTTCACGAGCACCAACTCGCGGCACGTGAAGGAAGTCACCAATTGCTCCAAGCACGGCGGCGCGTCGTTGAACATCCTGTCCGGCTTCGTGGCCGGCAACTTCTCGGCCTTCTGGATGGGCCTGGTCATCATGGTGCTCATGTCCGTGTCCTATTACTTCTCGAAGAACCCGGCGCTGATGGCGCTGATGCCGGCCAAGTTCGCGTTCGCGGCGCCGATCTTCGCCTTCGGCCTCGTGGCGTTCGGCTTCCTCGGCATGGGCCCCGTGACCATCGCCGTGGACAGCTATGGCCCGGTGACCGACAACGCCCAGTCCGTATATGAGTTGAGCCAGATCGAAGGACGCCCCGGCATCAAGGAGGAGATCCAGCGCGACTTCGGTTTCGACGCCGACTTCGAGAACGCCAAGTACCAACTCGAAAAGGGCGACGGCGCAGGCAACACCTTCAAGGCCACTGCCAAACCCGTGCTCATCGGCACGGCCGTGGTCGGCGCCACCACGATGGTGTTCGGCATCATCATCCTGCTGGAGAACCTGTTCGGTAACGTGGTTCCCAAACTCTCCATCGTGCAGCCGGAGATCATCCTGGGCCTCATCATGGGCGGTTCGGTGATCTACTGGTTCACCGGCGCCTCCTGCCAGGCGGTCGTGACCGGCGCCTATCGCGCGGTGGTTTATATCAAGGAGAACATGAAGCTGGACGCCAAGACCGCTTCCGACAAGGACAGCAAGGAGGTCGTGGCCATTTGCACCAAGTACGCGCAGAAGGGCATGTGGAACATCTTCATCGTGATCTTCTGCTTCGCGCTCGCGCTGGCGTTCTTCAATCCGTATTTCTTCATCGGTTACTTGATCGCCATCGCCTTCTTCGGCCTGTTCCAGGCGATCTTCATGGCCAACGCCGGCGGCGCCTGGGACAACGCCAAAAAGATCGTCGAGGTGGACCTGCGCCAGAAGGGCACCGACCTGCACGCCGCCACCGTCGTGGGCGACACCGTGGGCGATCCCTTCAAGGACACCTCCTCGGTCGCGCTGAACCCGGTGATCAAGTTCACCACGTTGTTCGGTTTGCTGGCCACCGAGATTGCGGTTTCGATGATCCAGAAGGAACAGTTGGCGGTAAACCCGGCCAGTTCCGCGCTGCGCCTGACCATCGGCATCGTCCTGTTCGTGGTGGCGCTGGTGTTTGTCTATCGGTCGTTCTACGGGATGCGCATCCCGGAAGAGAAGTAGGCCCGCACCACCACCGTTTGGCCAAGCGAGTCCCGAGCGATCGGGACTCGCTTTCTTTTTGGGAGCCCCTTTCTTGGGATTGGGAGCCCCTTTCACCGCCCTGGAGCGGGACGCGGCTCCGATCCAGCCCTGACTTTCCCCGCCAATTCGCGGCCGGGAGCGGGCCCGGCAGGACAGCCAACTCTACTTAAATCATTAAAATCGTGCCACTTAAGTAGCGTCAACAACTTGCGCTTGACACCGTCGGCGTTGCGTAGGAGGGTTACCTAGTAAAAGGTATTAATGAGTTTGATACGCAACGCATAGAAGCGCGCACCACGCAACCAACCGAACGACCTCGAAAACGCATGAAAAAACTCGTCACCGCACTAAGCGGCGTGTTCCTGGCCACGGCCCTCCAGGCCGCCGTCTTCACCTTTCAACCGCTGATTCTGAGCGGAGCCAATGAAGTGCCTCCGAATGCCTCGACCGCCTTGGGGACAGGCACCGTCTTCAGCTATGACACCTCGACCAAGGCGTTGATCCTGACCGGGACCTTCACCGGACTGGCGGGTCCGGCGACGGCGGCCCATGTCCATACGGCACCTGCTGGGGTCAACGGCCCCGTGCTGTTCCCGGTGTCGTTCACCCCTGGGACTTCTGGTGCTTTTGTCGGAGCTTCCATCCTGTCACCGGCCTCCGAGGTGGATCTTCTGAACGGCGGGCTGTATGTGAACATTCACGACGCGGTCTATCCGGGGGGTGAGATCCGCGCCCAAATCATCCCCGTTCCCGAGCCCGCGCAGGCGGCGCTGCTCGCCGGTACGGGCCTGCTCGGCTTGGCAGCTTTCCGCCGCTACCGGTCCCGGAACTGACTCCGGGCTCAAGCCTGCTCTCGACTCGACGGCGCGGATAACCTCCGCGCCGTCCTTTTTTTGGGCGCGACTCGCAACGCGTCCCCGCGGCGGAACCCGGGCGCGTCGGTTCGCCGAACGGCGCGGTCATCAGCCGGTGCTCGATGGGCATTGGGCGCCTGATTGTGGCTCCGGTAGGGGGTGGGCTTTTAGTCGGCTACTGAAGGCCGGCACGACGAGCAAACGGACAGGCGCGCTTTCGGGCGCGCCTTCGGTCTTGTCCCGGAGCGCCGGCCGGCGCACAGTGCCCCGGTAGCCCACTCAATGCCATGAATGCCAAGCTCGCCTCTGCGATCGCCTTGCTCGCCTCGGGTGCCGTGACCGGGTTCGCGCAACTGGACCCCGGTAACCCGCTCAACGGTCTGGAGAAACTCAAGGATTACGAGACCCGCCGCGCCTCGTCCTCGGACCCGGATTGGAAGAACGGCAACGCCGACGCGCGGCCCATCGCGCCCGGCGGCACGCTCACCCTCGCCGAACTCGACGGACCCGGAGAGATCGTCCACATCTGGTTCACCATCGCCCACGACGCGCCGTTCTACTCGCGGTTGTTGACGCTGCGGATGTATTGGGACGGCGAGGAAGCACCCGAGCGTCGAGTGCCCCGTCGGTGATTTCTTCGGCATCGGGCACGGCGTGGACAAAGCATTCGTCTCGCTGCCGGTCAAAGTTTCCTCGGACGGTCGCGGGCGGAACTGCTATTGGCCGATGCCATTCAAGAAATCCGCGCGGATCACCGTCACCAACGAGAGCGACCAGCGCTGCCACGCCTTTTACTATTACATCGACTGGCAGAAGCACCCGTCGCTGCCGGACGACTCCGCTTACTTTCACGCCATGTACCGGCAGGAGTACCCGTGCGTGATGGGCCGGAATTACCTGTTGGCGGACATCGTCGGTCGGGGGCACTACGTCGGCACCGTTCAAAGCGTTTACCTGGTTTCGCCCGGTTGGTACGGCGAAGGCGATGACTTCTTCTTCATCGATGGCGCGACCGAGCCGCAACTCCGCGGGACTGGCACGGAAGACTACTTCTGCGACGGCTGGGGTTTCCGCGTCCAGGACGGGCCGTTCTATGGCACGCCGCTTTGGGAAGGTTACGACACCGGCGACCGCGGCACCGCCTACCGCTGGCACATCCCGGACCCGGTCACGTTTACGAAATCGCTCCGCGTCGAAATCGAGCACAAGGGCTCGCAGAGTTTCCCGGACGGGAAGGGCGACGGCTTCATCGAGCGCGACGACCTGATGTCGAGCGTGGCGTTCTGGTATCAGACCGAGCCGCACAAGCCGTGGCCGGCGCTGCCGGCCGGCAAGGACCGGCTGCCGTTCCGCGAGCAGACCCTCGTGGTCGGGTACAAAGCGGTGCCGGCGGCGAAGCATTCGGAGGCGCCGCTCGAAGTCCAGCCAGTCGGCGGCACGACCGATGGCAAACAACTGTGGTTCCGGCCCACCGACGCGAATGCCTGGGTCGAAGTGCCCTTCACCGTGGAAGCCGAGATTACTGCCGAGCTGTGGGTGAAGCTGACGCACTCCTGGGATTACGGCACGTACCGCGTGAAGCTGGACGGCAAAGACGCCGGCACGTTCGACCTGTTAAACGCCAACCCCACGCCCACGCCGCACAAACTGGGTTTCCACACGTTGGCCGCCGGTGCGCACACGTTGCGTTTCGAGTGCGTGGGCAAGGCCGAGAAATCCAAAGGATACCTCTTTGGCTTCGACGCGCTCCAGGCTCGAATCCCGGTGTACTCGCGCCCGGCCAGCAAGGACCTCCGCGATCTGCAGGTGAAACCGCGGTAGCCGCGGACATCAGTCCGCGCTGACTGCCCGAAGGTGCGCCGGTGCGTGTCGGCGACCAGCTCGATTCCCGGTTCAAATGCTGAGCTGGCCTTGGCGGTAGGCTTCGTCCGGGCGGGTGGTGATGCGTTCGACGTGTTGCGGCAGCAGGAAGGTCGGTCCGCCCATGGCGGCCGCGCCGGCGAAGATGCGCGCGGCCTTGTCCGCCATCAACAAACAGGAAAGCACCGATCGCGGCGACCCTCCCAAGGCGATGACCCCGTGGTTCTGCAGAAGGATCAGCTTGGGCACGCGGCCGTGATCGCGGATGAAATCCTTCGTGCGCTCCCGAATCTGCCAGGCCAGGACCAGCCCGGGGTCGGCGTAAGGCACATAGACCGACGCGGCGCCGCAGAACACGATCTCGTCCGGGAACATCCGCAGCTCCGCAAAATCGCGGGCGCGCGGCGAACAGAGGATCTGGTTCACGCTGGCGGGATGGCAGTGGCCGACGAAACGGACGCCCTCCAGGGTGAGCAACCAGGCATGGAACATCGCTTCGATGCTGGGCTTCCTGGCGTCCGGATCCACCCGCGCCTCGAGCAGGGTCTTCTCCACCACCGCGTCGGGCAGGCTCTTTTTGTCCACCAACGTGACCAGGCGGCCGGTGTCGCAGACGGTGACCTCCGCCTCGGCGAGCGTGGCCAGGCGCGCGCCGCTGGCCTTCACGGCGAATTGGGTGGGGCTCAGCCGGACGGAGGTGTTGCCTTCCCCCAGGAGGGCGAGATCGCGGTCTTCGCGACCCACTTCGTGGGAAAGCTCCAGCAACGCGGCGATGTCGTCGTGCATGGCGACGATTGAAACCCTCGGGCCTGCCGCCGCCAAGCGGCAAAACGCCCGCGGGCATTCCCTGCGCCCGCCCTCCGCCAGCGCCACTTGACGCTGGCACGGGCGGACCCGGCCGGTAGTCTGTCCCGCACGTGAGCGCGCAATCGACTCCGCTGCCCCGCCCCGCCGGTCGTTCCCGCCGCCGGCTCCGAATCGTCGCCGCCCTGACGGGCGTGGCGGCGGTGGTCCTGGCCGTCCTGGCGGTCAACGTGGTGTGGTTCAAGCCGTTCAGTTTCCGGTTGTTCTGCGAGCGGGTGTTCATCCGGGTGGCATTGCAGTCGCCGGAGATGATGACCCAGCTCGGCCTCGCCGATTCGCTGGGGATCGACTACTTCAATTCGCGGCTCACCGACCGTTCGGAGGCGCACATCCGCCACCTGCTGGCACAAGGCCACGAAGACCTGGACACGCTGCGTCGGTACGACCGCGCGAAGCTCAACGCGAGCGAGCGGCTTTCCGCGGATGTCCTCGGGTGGTTCCTGGAAACGGCGGTCACCGGCGGCGACCGTTTCTTCTACCATCCGTACAGCATCGAGCAAATGGATGGCATCCAGGTGGCGCTGCCCAACTTCATGGTGAACACGCATCCGTTGCGCACGCGGCGGAACGCCGAAGACTATGTGGCGCGGCTGGCCGCGTTCGGCCGGGCGTTCGACGACACGATCGCGTTCAGCCAGGCGCAGGCCGCGCACGGGATCGTTCCGCCCCGGTTCGTAACGGCGAAAGTGCTGGACCAACTCCGCGCGTTCACGGCGACGGAGCCGAGGCAATGCGCGCTCTACACCGTCTTGGCGGAGAAGACCGCGGGCCTCAAGGACCTGGAACCGGCCGACCGGGAGGCCCTGCTGGCACGGGCGCTGACCCAGGTCGAGCAAACGGTCTATCCCGCGTTCCGACGCCTGACCGCCCACATGGAAGCTCTGGAGGTGAAGGCCACCGACGACGCCGGCGTCTGGAGACTCCCGGAAGGGGATGCCTATTACGCCTTCTGCCTCCGCGAACACACCACGACCGATCTCACTCCGGAACAGGTCCATCAGACGGGGCTCACTGAAGTCGGGCGCATCACAGACGAAATGCGCGCGGACCTGGACCAGCAAGGTTTGCGGGGCAAGCCGGTGGCGGAGCTCATGCACGACCTCGCGAAGGACCGCCGGTTCCTCTATGCCAACGACGACGCCGGGCGGAAGGAAGCGATTGCCCATTTGCAGCAGATACTCGACGAGGCCGATGCGGGGATGACCAATTATTTTCGTCACCGGCCGAAGGCGGGGATGGTGGTGAAACGTTGCGAGCCATTCCGCGAACAAGCGGCCGCCATGGGCGAGTACATGGAGGGCTCTCTGGACGGCAAACGGCCGGGCATCTTCTTCGCCAACCTCCGCAACATGGACGAATTCCCACGCTTCTCGATGCGGACGCTGGCCTACCATGAGGGCATCCCGGGGCATCACTTTCAGATCTCGCTCGCCGCCGAGTTGCGCGGCGTGCCGACCTTCCGGCGGGTCATTCCCTTCAGCGCCTACGTGGAGGGCTGGGCCTTGTACGCCGAGCGGCTGATGTGGGAAGCCGGGTTCCACAAGGATCCGTTCGACAACCTCGGCCGGCTCCAGGACGAGTTGTTTCGCGCGGCCCGGCTGGTGGTGGACACGGGCATTCACTACAAGCGCTGGACCCGCCAGCAGGCCATCGATTACCTCCAGCAGACCACCGGCATGGCGGCAACCGATGTCGCCAACGAGGTGGACCGCTACATCGTCTGGCCGGGCCAGGCCTGCGCGTACAAGGTCGGCATGCTCAAGATTCTGGAGCTGCGCGAAAAGGCGAAGGCCGCGCTGGGACCGAAGTTCTCGTTGAAAGACTTTCACGACGCCGTGCAGCTCGGCGGCGCGCTCCCGCTGGGCGTCCTGCAACTGGAAGTGGAGCGGTACATCGCCCGGGTCGGCACCGCGCCGTAAGCGGGGCCTGCCGGGCACCGGGGCGGCTTGGGGGTCAGGGCCCGCGCCCAGGCCAGGCAATTTCGACCGGACACACCAGCACCTTGTCGATGCGTTGGCGATCCATGTCGATGACCTCGAAACGGAACCCCTGCCAGTCGAACGTGTCGCCTTCTTTCGCCGCGCGGCCGAGCTGTCCGGCTACGAACTCGGCCACGGTGGCGTGCGCCGCTGGCGCACCGGGCGGCAGCGGCACGCCACCGAGCAGCGGCTCGAGTTTAGCCAGCAGGAATCGCCCGTCCACGAGCAGCGAACCGTCGGGACGACGTCGGGCTTCCGGCCGAAGCCGGTCCTCCAGGGACGGGATTTCGCCAACGATCGCCTCCAGCACGTCCACGAGCGTGACCAGACCGACGACGGCGCCGTTCTCGCCGACCACCAGCGCGATGTGCTGGCCGGTCTGTTTGAACCGATCGAGCAGGTTCATCACGGTCTGCGCGGCCGGCACCGTGAGCGGTCGCGTCATCAGGTCCGCCAGCCGCACGCCCACCTGGGCGGCCAGGTTGGCGTAAATCGCCTTCACCGAAACCACTCCCACCACGCGGTCCCGCGCGCCGTCATAGACGGGGAAATTCGAGTGGCCCGACACGACGATCTTGTGCCAGACGGCTTCATGCGGGTCGGTTCGGTTGAGGAAAATGATCTTCTCGCGCGGGGTCATGATGTCCCGGACCGGACGCTGGTCGAACGCCAGAACCGAGGCGACCATCTGCGGCTCTGCGGCGTGGAACACGCCGGCTTCCATGCCTTCCTGGAGCAAGAGCTTCACTTCGTCCTCGGACACGGTTGTCGCCGGCTGGAGCTTCACTCCCAGCAGTTTCAGGGCGAGATCGGTGGAGGCGCCCAGCAACTTCACGACCGGCCGGGCCAGGCGGCTGAGCCAGTCCATCGGCCGGGCCATCCGGCGGGCGATGCCTTCGGGGTTCGCCAGCGCCAGGCGCTTGGGCACCAACTCGCCGATGACCAGGGAGAAGTAGGTCAATGCCACCACCACGATGCCGACGCCCGCCGCTTCCGCATAAGGCGCCAGGGGCGGGAACGCGGCCAGCGCGAGCGCGATTTGGCGCGCCACGGTGGCGCCGCCGAACGCGCCGGCCAGCAGACCGATCAAGGTGATCCCGACCTGGACCGTGGGCAGGAAGCGGTTGGGCGCCTCGGCCAGATCCAGCGCCACCCGCGCGCGGCGATCGCCGGCCTCGGCGAGCTGCTTCAAGCGCGCGCGGCGGGCGGAAATCACGGCCAACTCGGTCATCGAGAACACGCCGTTCGCGACGAACAGGAGCAGGATGACGACACTTTCGAGAAGGAACGAAGTCATGATTCAACCACGGTTTGCGGGCGTTCTACCCCGCCCGGCGGGTGAGCCGCCGTCGCGAGCTGCCCGCTACTTGGGCCACAACCAAGCCAGGTACGCGCCATAAATCGCCAGCAACAGCGCGCCCTCCCAGCGCGACAGCCGGTGTCCGGTCCACGCGATCGGCAGCAGCAAGGCGGACAAACCCAACATCACCCAGACATCCACGCGGCTGATGCCGGCGCCGTCCAGCGGCGCCACCAAGCCCGAAGTGCCGAGAATGGCCAGCACGTTGTAGATGTTCGAGCCGACGATGTTTCCGATGGCGATGTCCGCCTGCTTGCGTGCCGCCGCGACCACGGACGCCGCGAGCTCCGGCAAGCTCGTACCGGCGGCCACGATGGTCAACCCGATCACGGCTTCACTCAGGCCGAGTTGCCGGGCGAGATCGACTGCGCCGCGCACAAACCAGCGCGAGCCCACCACGAGCACGATCAGCCCGCCGACGATCAACGCGGCGTCCTTCCACCACGCCGCGCTGGGTGCGGGCAGGTCTTCCGCGAGCGCCAGTTCGCCGGATTGCCCGGTCACTCGCCGGGCCAGCACCACGTTCAACGTGATGTAGGCCGCCAACCCCGCGAGCAACAGCGCCGCCTCCCAGCGGTCCAGCCTCCCGTCGCGGAAGAACACGAGGAAAACGGCGGCCACGCCGATCATCACCGGCGTGTCGAACTTCACCAACTGGGACTGCACGCGCAACGGCGTGATCAACGCCGTCAAACCGAGGATGAAACCGATGTTGAAGATGTTTGAACCCACCACGTTGCCGATGGCGATGGCGCCCTGACCGTTGGCGGCCGCAGTGAGGCTGACGACCAGTTCGGGCGAACTGGTGCCGTACGCGACGACCGTCAAGCCGGCCAGGAGCGGCGTCATGCCGAGCCGCAACGCCAGCGCGGCGCTGCCGCGGACGAGCCATTCCGCGCCGAAGTACAGCGCGACCGTTCCTGCGAGCAGCCAGAAGGTGATGAGCATGGTGTCGGCAAATCCTTCGCGCCCTTGCCCGCCGCGTCCGCCATCGGACGCCGGCGCCAGCCAGGCGCGGAAGCGCGCGGAGCGTAGCCCGCGTCGGCGCCGGGCGCAAAGCCGCCCTTCGCTTGCGCCGACGCGGGGGGGCGGCTGACTTCTTCATCGCTTCGCGGAGCGCGCGAACGCGACGCCGGCCCGTGTCCGCCCGGTGGAGAACTCCGCGTGGCGCCGGCGTGCCGCTCAGTCAGCCCAGCGAAATTCCACGACCAGCGGCAGGTGATCGGAGGCTTCGGTGCGCGGCACCCACGCCCGCAGCGGCTTGAGCGGCGAGGCTTTCCCCAGCCAGAGATAGTCGATGCGCTGGTCCGGCTTCGGGCTGGGGATGGTGAAACCGTCGCCGTTCCCGGCGAGCTTCCAGGCGTCGTCGAACAGCGCCGCCATCGCCAGGTAGGTGCGGCTGCCGGGCGTGTCGTTGAAGTCGCCGCCGAAGAGGACCGGCAGATTCGGGTAGTTCGCCCGCACCTCCTTGAACTGCGTCACGTTTTGCAGCCGCTCGGCGTCGTCGCGGCGAAAGTCGATGTGCGTGACCAGGAACAACAACTCCCGACCGTGGACGTCGAGGACGAGTTGCAGCACGCCGCGTTGCTCGTCCGGGCGCAACATGCGCAGGTGGGTGTTGGTCCAGCGTTTCACCGGAAACCGCGAGAGCACGGCGTTGCCATACTCGCCACCCTGATAGCGGAAGTTGTTGCTGAACACGCAGGCCATGCCGGTCAAGGCCGTCAGTTCAGCCGGAAAGTCCCGTCGGGCGGTGCGCTGCACGCCTTTGTCCACCTCCTCGAGGGCCACGATGTCGGCCTGCTGGTCGCGGATGACACCGGCGATGCGTCCGAGGTCAACGCGCCCATCAACGCCTTCGCCGTGGTGAATGTTGTAGGTCATGGCGCGAAAGGTCACCGGCTGCGTGGCGACGGTGTCCGCGGCCCGGGCGTTCACCGCAAAGAGCGCCACCAACCCGCCAACGACGCCGGCGGCCCGCCAGATTTGCCCAACCCACCCGCCAACGAACTGCCGGCGAGGTGGCCGCAAGGCAACACCCGCCGGCGGACGGCGCGGAGGTTGTGATTTGCCGAGCGGATCGAGGTTTGCGCGCCGGCCGTCGGCGCCGGCGACCTGATTCGATGAGTTGGGTGAACGTTGCATCGGCGGACCATCCAAACAGATCGTCCGCGGCTGGCCAGCCCGAAGCTTTCAGGCGCCTCGATCCGCCGTTGAGGGGAAACTTGCCAGCCTGGCCGGGACGTGGTTCAACCGGGGCCGTGAAGCGCCCCCGCCGCCCGCCCAAGCCCCACCCCAAGCCCGCTTGGACGAGCCGCGACGATGTCCTTGCGGAGTGGCGGCGTGTGGATCTCTCGCCGCTGGAGAAAGCCGCCCAGACGGTGGCCAGGCCGGTCGCCGACCTGCTGCCGGCCCTGGTCAAGAAACTGGGGCTGACCCAGCGGCGGGCGGACGCGGAGGTGCTCCGGGCGTGGAATCAGCTCGTCGATCCCAACATTGCGGCCCATGCCCAGCCGGCCGGAATCCGCAAGGGCACGCTCTTCGTGAAGGTGGACAGCAGCGTGTGGTTGTCGGAAATCGTGCGCTATCGGCGGCGAGAAATCCTCGAACGCCTCCAAAGCTGTTTCGGTCGCGAACGGATCGTGCGGATTTCCTTCCGCGCGGGCTGAGGTCCCGTTGCGCGGGTCAGCGCGCCGCGCTGGTGTTGGTCAAAGGCGGCCGGGCGGACGGCAACTCGGGCGGCATCGGCGGCGGCGATTCCTGATTCAGGCCGGGTGGCGCGGGTGGCAGTTCGGCGCGCAGCCGGCGCCAGGCCTGTTGTTCGGCCGGGGACATCGCCTGCCAGCGGGCGGTGTTGCGCAGGAACTTCTCGCGTTCGGAAGGCGAGAGCGCGCTGAACCGCCGGAAGGCTTCGAGCGATTTCGCGCGCTTGTCCGCGGGCAACTCTTCCAAGGCCCGGAGGAGCCGGGAGGCCTTCGCGCGCCGCGCCGCGTCCAGTTGCGCGAGGGTCTTCTGCTGTTCGCGATCGTCCAGTGTGAGGAACGTCTGGAACCACTCGGACACCCGCTCCCGTTCGGCGGCGGGCAAGGTCTGCCAGCGGGCCAGGTCGGCTTCGAGTTGGCGGCGACGCTCGGGCACGAGCTGGCTTCGCGCCGCCTGCTGCTCGGTCGGACTCGCCCCGCCGATCAACGGCAATCCGGTGAAGACCGATTCGTTTTGAAGCCTTTCCTCCTGTTCCGCGGGTGTGAGCCGGTCCCAGACCGCGAGCCGTTCGCGCACTATGTCGCGATAGGAGGTCGGCACCAGGCGCAGGCTCTCGGCCCGATTGGTGGGCGCGGTCCGCAGCAGCGGCAGGACGTAGTGGCGCAGCGTCAGCAATTGCAGCCGCAATTCGCGTTCGGCCGGCGTCAGGCGGTCGAACTCCGCCAACCGCGCCTGCAAATAGGCGCGCTGGGCCGGCGTGCGGGTCGCAAGGGATTGTTCGCGCCCGGCGGCATCCAGCGCCAGCAGCTCGCGAAAGCGATCGATGGGATTCGGGGCCGGCGGGAGCCTGGGCGGCGAGTCCGGCGGCATCGGCGGCTGGCTGGGCCGGGGCGGACTGCCCGGCGGGGCGGCGGAACGCAAACCGGTCCCGAATGCCAGACCGCTCAGGAGGACGGCGAGGACGAGGCGATGGCGGGCGGCGCGCAGCACGGGGGATTACTCGAAGGCCTGAGCCAGTTCCTGCTCATTGAGCAGCGGCCCGCTGGGCAGATGATAGACCACCTCGAAATCGGCGAGGGCTTCCACACTGGGCAAGTCCGCCAAGGCGGACATGGCCGCGACGCTTTCGGCCATCCGGGCGCGGTACTGCGCCTCCCGTCGCAACTCCACCGACACGAGGACCGCGGCCAGCGCCACGCCGGCGGTGGCCAGCCGCCAGCCCAGCCCGAACGAACGCCACCACCGTGGCCGAACCGGTCGGGCCCGGGCATCGTCCTGCCCGATCCGCTCAACGGCCTGAACCACGCGGGCGGCAAAGTTGGAGGACAGTGGAGCGGGCGGCAGCGCCGCCAGCAGACGGTTCAGCGCCGTCTCTTCGGCCCACGACGCCTGCTGCTCGGGGTGCGCCGCCAGCCAGGCTTTCAGTTCAGTGCGCTCCGCCGGCGTGAGCTCCCGTCGCCGGGCCGTCTCCACCAGTCGCTCGTAGCTGAGAGGATTCATGGCACGTTCCGGGAAGGAAAAACCGGCCGGGGTGCAAAGTTGCGCCCGCTCACGGCAAATCCTGCCACTCGCCGGTGCGCAAGTATGGTTTGAGCCGGGCCTTGAGCGTTTCGCGTCCACGGTGGATCAACGATTTTACGGCCGTGAGCGAGCAGCCCAGCACCGCGGCGATGTCTTCGTAGGCCAGCTCCTGTTCGCGGCAGAGCAGGATCGCCAGCCGCTGGTTCGGCGGCAGGTCGTTCAAGCCCTCCTGAATCTTGGCCTCGAGCTCCGCGTGCAACAACCCTTCGGTCGGCGGCGGCTGGCGCAGATCGGCGAGGGCGCGCTGCGGTTCCTCCTCGTGGCCGGGGAGCGGCTCGTCGAGCGATTCCGCCGGATGTCGCGAACGTCGGCGCAGTTCGTTCAGACACAGGTTGCGGGCGATGGTGAACAACCAGGTGGAGAACTTCGCCGATACGCGATAGCGGTGCGCCGATTTGAACACCTGCACGAACACGTTCTGCGCAAGGTCCTCCGCCTCGGTGGCATCGCCCAGCGTGCGGTACGCGAGGTTGGCGACCGGTTGCTGGTACTTGGCGACCAACTCCTCGAAGGCGCGCACATCCCCGCGCTTCACGCGCAACATCAAGGTGGCATCGGGGTCGCGTCCGGAACCCATCGGGTCGGACTGTACCAAACACCCGGACGCGGACAAGGTTGCGGCCCGGCT
The DNA here is from genome assembly GCA_963735925.1 of uncultured bacterium. Lineage (GTDB taxonomy): Bacteria > Verrucomicrobiota > Verrucomicrobiia > Limisphaerales > J093 > DSVZ01. The sequence continues at coordinate 361,088 of CAVTMT010000009.1, read as the reverse complement.
GTGCGGCGCTCTCGGGGTCGCCCCGCACTCCCGCGGGCCGGGGACTTGTATCGGAACCGCGGTTTGCGCAAGCTCGGCCAACGGGCCTCCGGCCCACCGCGACCCCACACCATGCGCCATCTGGACCAGTTCTTTGCCCTCACGGCCAACCGGACCGCGGTGCGGACCGAGATCACCGCCGGGCTGACCACCTTCGCCGCGATGGCCTACATCCTGGCGGTCAACCCCGGTATCCTCTCGGTGACGGGCATGGATCGCGGGGCGCTGGTCACGGCCACGGCGTTGGCGTCCGCCTTGATGACCACGGTGTTTGCGTTGGCCACGAACTACCCGCTCGCACTGGCGCCGGGCATGGGCATGAACGCCTTCTTCGCCTACACGCTGTGCGTGGGGATGAAGCTGCCCTGGCAGGCGGCGCTTGGGCTGACCTTCTTCAGCGGCCTGGTGTTCCTCGGGTTGACCGTGACCGGCCTGCGCCGGCGGATCATCGAGGCGATCCCGGTCGAGCTCAAAACGGCGATCAGTTGCGGGATCGGCCTGTTCATCGCCTTCATCGGCCTCAAGAACGCCGGGATCGTCGCGCCCGACCCGAACACGTTCGTGAAGGCCGGGAACCTGTCGGCACCGCCCACCCTGCTGGCCTTGGCCGGGATCGTCCTGATCGCGATGCTGGTCTGGCGCAAGGTGCGCGGAGCAATGATCCTGGGCATCTTCGCGCTGACCGTGGCGGGTTTGTTCATCCCGACGGCGGACGGCAGGGGCCGGCTCACTCAAATGCCCGCGGCGCTGGTTTCGCTGCCGGCTTCGCTCGCCCCCACCTTCCTGAAACTCGACCTGGTTTACGTGTTCCGGCACTTTTTCGATCTTCTCCCGGCCCTGCTCACGCTGCTGTTCGTGGATTTGTTCGACAATATGGGCACGCTCATTGGCGTGTCGCAGCGGGCGGGGCTGCTCGACGCGCAGGGAAACCTGCCGCGGATCGGCCGGGCGCTTTCGGCCGACGCCGGCGCCGCGATGGTGGGCGCCTGTCTCGGCACGTCCACGGTGACGAGCTACATCGAGTCGGCGGCCGGCGTGGAGGAAGGCGGTCGCACGGGCCTGACTTCGTTGGTAGTGGCGGCGTGCTTCCTCCTCGCGCTGTTTTTCAGCCCGGTCATCCTGGCGGTGCCGGCGCTGGCCACCGCGCCGGCGCTGGTCGTGGTGGGCATTTTCATGATGCAAGGCGTCACGCGCCTCGACCTGAGCGATTTCTCGGTGGCCGCGCCGTGCGTGTTGACCATGCTCTTGATGCCGCTCACCTCGAGTATCAGCGAAGGGCTCTCGCTCGGCTTTCTCTGCTACGTCGTGCTCCAGCTCGGCACCGGCCGCGCGCGCGAACTGACGCCGACGGCCTGGGTGCTGGGCGCGTTGTTTCTGCTGCACGTGGTTCTGCGCTGAGTGCAGGCGGCATCCGGTGGGGCGAGACTCCGTCGAGCCCTGCAACTCCGGCACCGAGTTCCCGAGAAGGAATTTGGGAGACAGGAACGCAGGAACCGAGAATCTGGGGTTCCCCGATAACGGCTTCCAGCCTTCCTGAGCTCTTAATTCAAGCTCAGTGCCTCCGTGGCTCTGTGGCATCTACCGGCTGGGCTCGACGAAGTCTCGTGCCAGCCGGATCGGTGCGCTGACACAGTCCGCGCTTGCCTCGACCGCGCCGGGTTCTGAACATCGCCGCGTATGAACCGTATTGTCGCACGCTTCGCCACACTGCGTCGCCAGCACCGCAAGGGCCTGGTCATTTACATCGGGGCCGGCGACCCGGACCTGGAGGCGACCCGGCAACTGGCGCTGGCTTTCGACCACGTCGGCGTGGACGTGCTCGAATTGGGCGTGCCGTTCAGTGATCCGCTCGCCGACGGCCTGGTGAACCAACTCGCCGCCCAACGGGGCCTGGCGTCCGGCACCACCCCGACGAAGGTGCTCGAAACCGTGGCCGCCATCCGGCGCGAGTCCCAGATCCCGATCGTTCTCTACCTTTACTACAACCTCATTTTTCACCACGGCCAGGAGCGGTTCATCCAGGCGGCCGCGGCCGCGGGCGTGGACGGCCTGCTGGTGCTCGATCTGCCGCCGGACGAGGCGGGCGATTACGAAGTCCAGATGCGGGCCGCGGGCCTGAGCACGATTTATCTGGTGGCGCCGACGACGCCGGAGAACCGCATCGAAACCATCGTCAAGCACGGGTCCGGTTTCGTCTATTACGTCTCGCGCGAAGGGGTGACCGGCATGCAAACCCAGATCAGCGATACCATCGCAGGGATGACGGCCAAAATCCGTGCCCACACGGACCTGCCGGTCGCGATCGGTTTCGGCATCTCGAACGCCGAGCAGGCGCGCGCCGTGGCGCGGCACGCCGAGGCCATCGTCGTGGGCAGCGCGGTGGTGAACCGGATTGCCGAGCTGGGAAATTCGCCGGAACTGGTGCCGCAGGTGAGCGCGTTCGTGCGGTCGCTCGCCGACGCGATCAAGGCGCCATGAAGACCGCGGCGCAACCCCACGAACGTCCCGATCCCCGCGACACGCTTGACCGAAAGGAGTTATCCGATAACTTATCCGACATGAAGAAAACGGCGTCGGTCGCGGAGTTCACGAAGCAGTTTGGGCCGATCACCAACGCGCTGGCCCCCGGCGAATCGGTCGAAGTGACCAGTTACGGCAAGGTCCACGGTCGCTACGTGCGCGAAGGCCTTCCGCAGCGTCGCCAGCGACTGGATCTCGGCGAACGCCTGGCGCAGCAGGAGTATTCCGAGGTGGACGGCCAGCGGCTGATTGATTCGATCCTCGCGGAATCGTGACGCACTATCTCGACCTCGGCTTCCTGCTGTGCCTGGTCACCAAGGCGCCGGGTTCGGCCGTGGCGTGGGACGTCACGCGGACGCTGGCCCAGCCGATCCCCATCACCGGTCTGCAGGCCATGCAGGTGGAAAACGGCCTGCGGAAGCGGCTGTTTCAGCGCGACGCGAAGGCTCAGGCGGTGGCCGCCAAGGCGTGGGGACTGTGGGAGTTCTACAAGGGGGAAATGGTGTTCGCGTTCGAGCCGGCACCCTGGGACGCCGCCTTCGCGCTGGCCCGCTCGTGGAACGAACGCCTGACCAACGAACCGCCCGCCAGCACGTTCCTGTTGCACCCAGCCGTGGCCGCGGCTTGCGGCTGCACTCATTTCCTGAGCTTCCAGCCCGAGAGCCGCGTGCTGGCAGCGGCGGCGGGATTGAAACTGTTGCCAGCGAAACTCTGAACGAACGTCCCCCTCTGGGCCGAGGAATCGATGAAAAAGAACCCAAGCACCCAATCTCCCAACGACCGCTACGTCATCATCATGGCCGGCGGACGCGGTGAACGCTTCTGGCCGGTAAGCCGCGAGAAGACGCCCAAACAACTCATCAGACTCCTGGGCGAGCGCTCGTTTCTCCAGCAGGCCGTGGACCGCGTCCTGCCGCTGGTGCCGCTGAAGAACATCCTCGTCATCACCAACGCGGCCCAGGCGCCCGAGGTGCGGAAGCAGTTGCCCAAGCTGCCCAAGGAAAACGTCGTCGCCGAACCGGTCGGACGCGACACCTGTGCGGCGGTGACGCTGGGCGCGGCGATCGTGGGCGCGCGCTCGACCACGGCGGTCATGGCGGTGTTGCCGGCGGACCATGTCATCCCCGGCGAGAAGAAGTTCCAGCAGGTGCTCGCGGACGCGTTCGACCTCGCCAGCCGCGGGCAGGTCATCGTGACCATCGGCATCCAGCCGACCGATCCGGCGACCGGTTATGGCTACATCAAGCTCGGCCACCAACTGCCGCCGCCTGCCGGTGCGAAGCGGTACAAGACCGCGTTCTTCAAGGCCGAGCAGTTCAAGGAAAAGCCGAACCATGAAACGGCGGTCGAGTACGTGAACAGCGGCCATTACCGCTGGAACGCCGGCATGTTCGTCTGGTCTTTCGTCACGATTACGAACGGCCTGGAACTGCACCAACCGGAGATGTGCGCCGCCTGCCACCGCTGGTTCGCCGCCGCCGGCAAGAGTGCCGCGGCCCTCGCGAAGGTGCTGGCCAAGGAATACCCGGACCTCAAGAAGATCAGCATCGACTTCGCCTTGATGGAGAAGGCGCACAACGTGGTTTGCGCGGACGGCGCTTTTGCCTGGGACGATCTGGGGGCTTGGCCCGCACTGGCCCGGCACCTCAAACCGGATGCTGAAGGCAACGCCGCCGTCGCGGATTTCATTCACGTGGACGCGGCGCGGAACATCATTTACGACGCGCGTTCGAAGGCGAAGCGGACGCCCATCGCGCTGGTCGGAGTGCACGACGCGATCATCGTCCAAACCGACGACGCCACCCTGGTCGCCCAGAAGAACCAGGCCCAGAAGATCAAGGAACTGGTGAGGAAGTTGGCGCAGTCGAAGGCTTACGCGGAGCTCGTCTGACGCACTGGTCCATGACAGCGCTCTCGTTCTTCCGCCTCGGCCTCATTCCGGCGCTGGTGCTGGTGACGGTTCACGTGGCAGCCGTTGAGCCTTCGGTCCGGCGGAGGCAATCCTTGAATAGCGGGTGGTTTTTTCAAACCAACGGCGCACCCGCGACGGCATGGAAGCCGGTGCGCGTGCCGGCGACGTTCCAGGATTACGAAGGCACGAACTTCCACGGCGTGGGCTCGTATCGCACCACGTTCAAACTCGATCCGCCAGCGCCAGGCCAACGCGTGCTGCTGCACTTCCAGGCGGCGGCCACGGTGGCCGAAGTCTGGTGCAACGGCGTTCGCCTCGGCAGCCACCTCGGCGGCTGGACGCCGTTTCGGTTCGATGTGACCGAGGCCCTTCACAAATCGACCGCGCCGGGCACGAACGAACTCCGCGTCCGCCTTGACGAGAAAGTCGGGCACAACACCCAAGGTTTTCTGCCGATCGTCGAGCCGCACTTCGGCGGCCTTTGGCAAGGCGTGGAGTTGCTCACGGTGCCCGCGACCACCATCGATGACCTTCGCCTGCGCGCCGTCGGCAATCCGAAAACTGGCCGGCTCGAGCTGGAGATTCCCCTGGCCGGCGAGGACGCCGGCGAAGTCTCCAGTTTGACCGTGGCGGTGCGCCCGCCGGGATCGAGGAAGTCGCAGCGGTTCGACCTCGCGCTCGGTACCTCGCCGCCTGCTGAACCGCCGACGGCTCTCCCCACGCTCCGCCGCGAAGGGAATACGCTGTTCGCGGAAATTCCGGTGGCGCATCCGCGGCTGTGGTCGCCGACGGATCCCGCGCTTTACGACGTGGTGATCACCTTGCCAACGCCGGATCGCGGGCAAACTCCCGGCGATCAAGTCCAGACGCGCGCAGCGTTTCGCACGGTCGAGGCCAGCGGCCACCAACTCCGGCTCAACGGCCAGCCGTTGAACGTCCGCGGTTTGCTGAACTGGGGTTACTACCCGCCGGAGCTCGCTCCGATTCCCGACGAAGCGCGGTTCCGCCGCGACCTCGAATTCGCCCGGCGCCGCGGCTTCAACCTCATGAAGTTCTGCCTCTGGGTGCCACCGCGGCGTTACCTCGAACTGTGCGACGAATTCGGGATGCTGGCATGGATGGAGTACCCGACGTGGCATCCGCGACTCACGCCGGAACACCTGGAGTCGCTGCGACGCGAGTTCTCCGAGTTTTTCCATTTCGATCGCAACCACCCGTCGGTGATTCTGCGCAGCCTCACCTGCGAGACCGGCGCGAGCGCGGACCTCGGCGTGATCCGCTCGCTGTACGACACTGCCAAGCGGCTGATTCCCGGAGCGCTCGTGGAAGACGATTCAAGCTGGATCGAGTGGAATCGCCTGACCGATTTCTACGACGACCATCCTTACGGCAACAACCACACCTGGGTGCCCACGCTCCGCCGCCTGACCGACTACGTCGCCGGGCACGACGCCAAACCGCTCGTGCTCGGCGAAGCGATGGCGGCCGACACCTGGCCGCGTTTGCGCGACCTGGAGCGGCGGTTGGGCAAGCAACGGCCGTATTGGGCGCCGAAAGCGCTGGACGCGCAGCAAGCTTGGCTGGCGCGTATGAAAGCGATCGCCGGCCCCGAGCCCTTGCGACACCTGCGGCCGGATTCGTTGCAGTACGGCCTGCTGATGCGGAAGTACCAGGCCGAAACCTATCGTCGCGAAGTGCCCGATGGCGGCTACGTCATCAGCGTCATCCGCGACATTTCGGGCGCCACGATGGGACTGCTCGATTACCTCGAAGCTCCCAAGTGGTCCGCGGCGGATTGGTCCTGGCAACGCGACACGATCTGCCTGCTTCAAACCAAGAACGACCGGCGCAGCTTCGCCGCGGGCGAACGGCTCCAGGGCGCTTTGCTGGTCAGTCATTTCGGCAACGCGCCGATTCGGAACGGCCGGCTCGAGGTCACGCTCGGCGACGCGCGCGTCGCGGCCACCAACTCACAGGAAATCGGAACGCTGGCGCGATGGCTGGACCTGGACTTGCCGGTGCCCGCCGGTCTCGCGAAACCAGAACGGTTGGTCCTGCGCGCCCGGCTGAAGACCGCCACGGGCGAGTTCCGCAACGAATGGCCAGTCTGGGTCGTACCGGCACCGCCCGCCGTGTGCGCGAACCACGTTTGGGTGGACCCAGCTTTGGCACCGACCCTGAACCTGCCACCGGCTCCCAGACCGCTTTCGGACGCGGCGCGGGACGATGTTGTGGTGGCCGCGCGTTTGGACGATGCGCTGGCCCGGCGTCTCGAAAACGGCGGTCGGGTGCTGCTCCTGCCCGACGGTGGCAAAGGCAGTTTCAAGCTAGAGGATCACTGGTTTTTGCGCGGCGCGCCGTACGTCAACCCCGCAGCGCTGGGCGGCGCCGTGCCGCGCGGACTGTTGGTCGAGTTGCAGGCCTTCGATCTCGCCGGTGGCGTGATCCCGGACCTGCCCTGGCTCGACCAGGTCGATCCCCTCTTGATGCTCTGGGACACGCACGACCTGAGCACGGTCAAGACGCATGGCTTGGTCTTCGAGACGCGCGTCGGTCCCGGCCGGCTCCTGGTCAGCGCCCTCAACCACCGCGGCGCGACCAACGCGGCGGGCCGCTGGCTGCTGGGAATTCTGGTGGAGCATCTCGCCAACGGCCCGGCGCCGCAGCGGCAACTCGCGGACAGCCTCTGGCGCGACCTCCGGGCCAGGTTGCACACAGGTGAATTGCCGTTTCAGTGATCGCTTAAATCCGATCTTGCTTTCACCGTGAGGTTTGCAAATTGGAGGAGGAATGAAGCCGCCACAATTTGTTTGACGCCCCGGGCGTCCGGTGTATTGCTTAGCCCTGTACATCCAATCAGTGCAAGTTACTGGGCCTATCAAATCGTTCGACACGGCGGTCCATCTCTCCGCAGCGGGGGAGAGGTGTGACCGCCGGTCGGCGTTTGGCGGGTTCCGGCAGACTTGCTGAAACAGGAACCCCCTATGAAAACGACAAAACCTACTAAACTGCTCCGAGTGGGGGCAGTGCTTGCGGGTGTGGGCGCCTTGGTGGCGTCACGCGCAGGGACCATCAACATCGACTTCAACAGCGACCCCGCCTCGACCGGGCTCTACCAGGAGGTGGGCGCCACCAGCTCCGAATGGCGCCAGGACGGCGGCGCCACCGGCGCCAATGGCGACGGCTACCTGGCCATCACCGACGCTCGCGGCAGCCAGCGCTCCGTGTTGGTCTTCAAGGACCTCGAGCCCGGACTCGTGGTCAAGGCCTTCACCTTCGAGTGCGATCTGCGCCTCGGCGGCGGCACCGCCCAACCGGCCGACGGGTTCTCCATGAACTACGTCCGCGCCGGTGACCCGATCATCGACAACGGCTCGCCGTTCGCAGGCACCAGCAACGAAACCGACCTGCCCGAGGAAGGTTCACTCACCGGCCTGGGCATCGGCTATGACACCTGGAAGAGCGCCGACATCGTGGCCGGCTCGGTCCAGGACGTCGTGGGCATCAGCATCCGCGTGGACGGCAACATGATTGCTCAACTGCCCGTTCCGCTCCAACCCGGCAACGTTTATACCGGCACGGGCACCGGCACCATCGACGATGCCCCCTACCGCAACCTCCCCAAGACCGACGCGAACTACGCCAAGTCGATGCAGACCGGGGCGCTGAGCAGCCACGATCTCAACGGCGACGGCGTGGTCGATGCCAACGACGCCAATACGGCCCAACCGCCCTACGGCGACCCGACCTGGGGGCTCTGGATCGAGAACCTCGGCTGGGAGCACTTCAAGGCCGAGCTGACGGAGGCTGGAACCGTGAAAATCACTTGGAAGGGCGTGGAAATCACACCGGCCGGCGGTCTGCCCACCACCTTCTCCCCCAGTCCCGGACGGCTGGTGTTCGGCGGTCGTACCGGTGGCTCCTGGGAAGCGACGCACATGGACAACATCACGCTGACCACGGTGGCGGCGGATACGGTCATCATCAGCGCCCCGAACGGCCTGCCGATTGGCTTCACCGTCGGCACGATCGACTCCGGCCCGGCCGTGGCCGACCTCAACACCGCGGTCCTGACCTTCGACGGTGTGACCGTCCCCACGACCATCAAGAGCAAGACCGGCATCAACGGCACGGTGGGGTGGGCGGACGTGACCAAGCCCTTGGTCATCGGCTCGACCCACGAGGTCGTCCTGAGTATAAAAGACACCCGCGGGATCGAAGCCGTCAAAACCAACACCTTCACGGTGGCTGATTATGTGACCCTGCCGCCGGAGTTCGCCGCGGCGAACGTGGATACCAGCAAACGCGGGTTCAAGGTAGCCGTCTGGCAGACCGCGGACCGCGGCCAGGATAACACCGTGGCGCGGGCCGAACAGGAACTCGCCGGTTTGCACGGCGCGAACGTGGCTGACCTGACCCAGTTCCCCGGCGGCGGCAACGTCTGGACCGAGACGGGTACGATCAACTACAGCCAGCTCGGCACCGCGGGCACGCCCGAGCCCAACGGGTACTTCCAGGAGAACCTGAACGACCCGACCAAGAACTTCCCGGACGCCTCCATCCCGGGGATTCCCAGCGCCACGGAAGTGAACGCTGACGGAACTATCTACACGGACAACATCGCGGCCGGGATCACCACGTACATCAACTTCCCGGAAGCGGGCGTGTACACGCTGTACTTCAACAGCGACGACGGTTTCCGCACCACCGCCTACAAGAGCCCGGAGGAAGTCCTTACCTCGCTGGTCATCGGCCAGGCCGACTACGGCAAAGGGGCCTCGGACATCACGACCACGCTCTACGTGCCGCAGGCGGGTAACTATCCCTTCCGCACGGTGTGGTTCGAAGGCGGCGGCGGGGCTAACCTCGAGTGGTCAGCCCAGGAAGTGGCGCCGACTTCGACGTCACGCTGGCTCATCAACGAGACCACCCAAACCGAAGCGTTGAAGGCCTATCAGGGCCTGAGCTCGGGTGCGCTGGCCAGCGTGTCCTTCATCCATCCGTTCCGCGACTCCGGCAATCCGTACTTCGGTGATGCGGTCCTGCAGGCGAACATTCTGGACGGCGCGACCGCCGTGGATCAGGGCTCGATCAAGATGCTGCTCAACGGCACGGAAGTGACGCCGACGATCAGCAAGTCGGGCACGACCACCAAGGTGACCTTCGATCCGCCCGGCCTTCTGGTCGCGGGTTCGCAGAACCAGATGGTCATCCGCTTCACCGCGGGGACGCAGACCTACGACGGGACCAACTCCTTCACGGTGGCGGGCACGACTGTGGTGCCGCCCAGCCTGGCGCTGGCCGCCTCCGCGGTGGACACGAGCAAGACCGGCTTCCTCGTCAAGACCGTCCAGCACGACTTCGGCATGAACAACAGCATCTACCGCGCGGAAACGCAGTTGGCGGGGCTGTGGGGCTGGCCGAACACGGCGGACCTGACCCTGTTCACCGGGCCGAACGGCTACTACGTCGAATCGGCCGCGGCAGGCACGGCGGGATGGATCAATTACAACGGGATCAGTGGCGACAGCGGATTCTTCACTGGTGCCAGTGGCTATCCTGACGCCCCAGTGCCGGGCATGCCGGGAACGGCCGCGGCCGAAAGCGGCGTGGACAACTATGCCCAGGAAGTCCTCACGGTGCTCGACCTCCAGCCGGGCATCTACCTGATGAACGTGAACAGCGACGACAACTTCGCCGTGTACGTGGGCAACCCGTACGAGTGGCGCACGCTGCCGGTGCGCGTGGGCATGTACGGCTCCTCTTACACGGCCGACGCGGGCCGCGGCAACGGCGCGGGCATCGGCGACGGCACCACGTTCTCCTTCGAGATCAAGACGGCCGGTCTGTATCCCTTCCGGCTGGTCTGGGAACAGGGCGGTGGCGGTCACAACGTCGAGTGGTCCACGCGTCAGGAGTCCAACGGCCACATGACCTGGTACAACGGGACGACGCCACTGGCCAACCTGGTGGGTGACAATGCCACCGCCGGCGCCATCAAGGCCTATCAATACCCGATCAACAATGCGGGCGCCCCGTACGTGAAGAGCTTCGCGCCGGGTCGCAGCAGTCTGGACACCGCGGCCAGCACCGGCCGGGCAGGTCCGGACGCGACCGTGACGGCGGTGTTGGACCAGGCGGCGGGCAACATCGACACGGCCAGCGTGGCCATGACCATCAATGGCGCAGCAGTGACGCCGACTGCCACCAAGAGCGGCAGCCTCGTGACGGTGACCTACAAGCCGGCCGCAGGGTTTGCGGCGGGCAGCACGAACGCCGTGGCGCTGACCTTCGGCGACCGCACGGTGAACTGGTCGTTCATCGTCGGGTTGCCGGCCACGCCGGTGTTCTCGATCGAGGCGGCGGACTTCGACTACGACGGGGGTCAGACCAAGGCGGAGGCCAGCGTCATGCCGTACATGGGCGGTGCCTATGCCGGCCTGAGTGCAGTCGCGGGCACGGACTACAACGGGCCCAACACCGCCGACGGTCCGTACTACCGGCAGCAGAAGCCGACCAGCGTCCAGGTGCCTGTGAGTTGGGCCAACGACCGCGACCGCGGCCTGGGCGAGGTGGTGACCAACTTCCGGTTGGGTTGGATGGGGACGGGCAAATGGTTCGATTACACCCGCACCTTCCCGGCGGGGACGTACAACGTGTATGCCGCGCTTTCGCACGGCGACGCGACGACCACCGCCACGCGCATCGGCGGGGACCTGACCGACGTGACCGGCGGGGCTTCCACGGTGTTGGGGGCCTTCGACGCACCGACCACGGGCGGCTGGGGCAACAACGCCCTGGTGCCGATGAAGGACGCGGCGAGCACGAACACCATCGTGGCGCTGGCCTTGAGCGGGACGAAGACGCTCCGCTTCAACGATCGCAACGGCGACTTCGATTACCTGCTCTTCACCCCGGTGGCGGGACCCGAGGGGCCGAAGATCACCGGCATCAAGAAGAACACGGACGGCACCATCACGATCGAGTGGACCGGTGGTGGCACGCTTGAGGCCGCGCCGGCAGTGACCGGCCCGTGGCAGGACGTGACCGGGGCCACCAGCCCGTACACGTTCACGCCGACGACCGCGATGCTCTTCGGACGCATCCGTCAGTAAGCCTGCGGGCTGAACTCTCACAGGGACCGGGCGCGAGCCCGGTCCCTTTTTGCGTCTGGCCCCCGAACCGGTGCCCGCCGGCGATGGGCCCCGTCCGTTCTCCACTACGCCCGCACTCCGGAAGTCTTGGTTCGCCGGCTTATCCGGGGTTCATCGGCAGCGATCAGCGGATCCGACTGCGGACATGGATTCGTTCTGTTGCTCCGGGTTGACCCGGCTGGAAAGCAAACCGGCGACCACCCCACAGGGATGGTCGCCGGTTTGTGACAGCTTATGCCGCGCTCAGTCCAGCCGCTTCACGCGAATGTTCTTGTAGCGGATCGTGCTGTTTGGGTCGTGGCCCTGGAGGGCGAAGGTGCCCTGATCCAGCTTGCGCGTGAAATCCTGGCCCGGTTGGGCGCCGGGCGGTTCCGTGTACTGCACCACGACCTTGCCATCGACCTTCACGGTCGCGACGTTGCCTTTGACGATGATTTCCTGCGTCCACCACTTCTTGTCCTGGCAGGACGCGAGTCCCGTGTTCACGATGCCGTACAGGCTGCCGGTCCGAATCCAGTCGGTGTGGGAAACATTCACCTGCGATTCGAAGCCGTACTTCGGCCAGCCTTCCTCCTGGTATTTGGTGTCGAAATAAATGCCACCGTTGGAGCCGGGCTCGGTCATGACGTCCACCTTGAGGTCGAAGTCCTTGAACGGCTTCGGATCGCCTACGTAAAACAGGTGACAGCGCGGACCGTGCGCGACGAAGGCGCCGTCCTCGATCTTCCAGGTGCCGGGGCTTTCCTTGGCGGTCTTCCAACCGTCGAAGGTCTTCCCGTCCATCAGGGGAACGAACCCGTCCTCGGAATCCGCCGCGAGGGCGAAACCGGTGGTGATGCTGGCGGCCAGCAGGGAGATAATGATGCGTTTCATAGCGGGCGAGAACCTTAGGCGCCTCGTTCTCCCCCGCCAAGCGTCAAAACAAACCGTCGAAACGTCGTGGATGCAGCGCGGACGCCGCGGCCCGGCGGCGTGGGGCGGTTGCCCGCCCGCCCTTGCGCGGGCCGCATCAATCCTCCGGCTTGGATTCGCGGGCGAGGAGGTCGCGCACGGCATCGGGCAGCGGTTTGGCCTCGTAGAGCATCGCGTACACTTCGTCGATGATCGGCGCCGCCACGCCCCGCTGACGGGCCAGTTCGCGCGCGGCGCTTGCGGTCGGGTAACCCTCGGCCACGCTCACGGACCGGGCCAGCAGATCGGCCAGCGGTTCCCCCCGGCCGAGGCGTTCGCCCAGAGTGCGATTGCGACTCAACGGCGAGAAGCAGGTCACCACCAGGTCACCCAAGCCGCTCAGGCCGCTGAAGGTCTCGGGTCGGGCCCCACAGGCCACGCCCAAGCGGCGCATTTCCGCAATGCCGCGCGTCACCAACGCCGCCTTCGAGTTGTCGCCGTAACCGAGGCCATCGCAAAGTCCCGCGGCGATCGCGATCACGTTCTTGAGCGCGCCGCCCAGTTCGACCCCGGCGGTGTCCGTCCCGGTGTAAACCCGGAAGGCCGGCCGGTGAAAGAGGTGTTGCACGCGTTCGGCGGTCGCGGCCGAAGCGCTCGCCGCCACGGCCGCGGTCGGCACACCCCGCGCGACTTCCAAGGCGAGCGTGGGGCCGGAGAGGGCGGCAATCCGGGCCGACGGCGCGGTTTCCTGCAGCACGCCGCTCATGGTGAGGCCGGTCGCGAACTCGATTCCTTTGGTCACGCTGACCACCACGCCGCGATACGCCGCCAGCGACTGGGTGACTTCGCGGAACGCCTTCGACGGTACCGCCACCACGACGCACCCGGCATCGGGCCAAGCTTCACCCGGCGAATCCACGGCGCGCAGGCCCGGGCCGATTTCCACACCGGGCAGGTATTTCTCGTTGCGCCCCGACTGAACCAACCGGTGCAAGTTGGCCCGGTCATGGTCCCAGAGCACGAGTTCGTGTCCGTCCGCGCGCAACAGCCGGGCGATCGCGGTCCCCCAGGCCCCGGCGCCGAGAATGGCGATTTTCATGATTTCGATTGCGAAGCCGTCCCCGAGCGACTGACACGATGCTCCGTGCCGGCCAACAACCGTTGAACGTTGGCCCGATGTTTGTAGATCGCCATCGCGCTGAGGATGCACGCCACGCCGATCAGCAGGCGGCTCCCGCGCGTCCCCCAGACCGCGAACGGCAGCGCCGCGGCGGCGGCGAGCGAAGCCAGCGAAACGTAGCGGCTCAGGGCAAATACGAGCAGCCACAAGCCCAGGCACACGGCCAGCGCCGCCGGCATGAGGACCAGCAAGACGCCGGCCGAGGTCGCGATACCTTTGCCGCCTTTGAACCGCAGCCAGCACGGGTAATTATGGCCGAGAATCGCGGCCACGCCGGCCGTGACCGCCAGTTCCTCGAGCCCGGTCCACAGGTCCGCGCCGGAGCCCAGCCGCGCGGCCGCCAACGGCAGACCCCAGCACGCCAGGGCCCCCTTCAGCGCGTCCACGCCGAGCACCAGACTCCCGGCCGCCTTGCCGAGAACGCGAAACGCATTGGTTGCCCCGATGTTGCCGCTGCCCACCGCACGTATGTCCACGCCTCGCGAGCGGGCCACCAGATAACCGGTGGGCAGGCTCCCCAGCAAATAGCCGGCCAGAGCGACTGCGAAAAAGACCCACGTTGGCACGGCGCGAATGTAGTGAAGTCGCGAAACTTCGAGCAAGCGCGTTCCGGGCCGGGCTCGGCCGAGGCCGGCGCGAGGAGCAGCACGAAGAAAAGCCTTGCTAACGGGAGGCCGGATCAGTATCGCGATGCACGCGTTCTCGCCTGCCCAAAGGGCCGCGACGGGGCGTCTGCCTCACTTATGCTGAAATGCTACGAATTGGTCGGCTTCATGCCGCCCGCGCTCTCGCAGGAGATCCTGGAGTTCGCCTACCATTCCGACAAGCCGCTCTACCGCGTGGTCCTTGCCGCCGTCGCCGAAGCCAACCGCGTGCGGCCGGCGTTTTTGGAGCGAAAGCCTCGCGTCCAACGCCACGCGGACATGATCGGGGTCCTCGGACGCCCGCGCATGGAGGAGGCGGCCGCCAGTCTGCTGCGCGGCTGGTTGCTCAAGGCCCAGACGGCCATGCTGTGCGATTTCCTGGATGCGCTCGGGATCAAGCACGACCAAGGCGTGGTCGAGGAGTTTCCAGCCACGGTGGATGACGAGAAGCTCAAGGCGGCCGTCGAGGGCCTCCTGGCCAGGCACCCGCAGGAAAAGGTGATGGTATATCTCAACGCCATCAACGCCACCAGCGGCGTGGAATGGCCCAACCTGGCGACGCTCCTGCAAACCGACCCCCGGCTGCAGATCGCCTGACGCGCGCCGTGCGAGGCGTGGACCGCTTCGCGTCCCCCCTTTGGTTGCCCGACCTCTGCCCGCTCGTGGTTTCGCCGGCCCCTCGCCGGTTCGTCTCCGTCGCGTCGTCGCTCAGACGCCCTCGATGAAGGGCGGGATGGGGCAGTCCAGACCGTCGGCGATGGCCCGCAATAGTTCCGCCTCGCGCAGGGCGATCTGGCCGTCGGCTGCCACCGTTTCGGCGCAGGCTTGGAGGATCTGGCGCTTCAGCGCGGGGCAAGCGAGCGCCAGTCGTTCGAGCGCGGCGTCGATTTGCGCCAGGTCGCAGGCTTCGGGCGCCAGCAGGACGAGCTGTCCGCCCGTACCGTTCAGCGTGACGGCGCCCTGCGCGAAGGCAGCCTCGACCAGGGACCGGTTTTCGTTGCCCTGGTAGGCCAGCGCGGAGAGCACGACCGCGCAATCGCGCAGCAAGGGGCGCAGCGCGTAGAATTGCGCGACCGGCCGCGCCCCGGGTTCGTAGAGCGGCGCCAGGTGCCTTCGGACCAGGCGTTGGAGGGCGTACTCGAAGAGGTCGATTTCCTGATCGCTTTCCACAAGCTGTTGGAGCAACTGGGCGAAGCTCTGTAACTGCGCCGGCGAGAGGTGGTGGAGCGCCGGCAGCGCCAGCATCACCAAAGGCAGACGATCCCGCGCTTCGAGCGTATCGACCGCCGCCACGATCTCCGGCAGCCCCGCGAGAAACTGCTCGCGCACGAGCATGTCCAGCGAATCCAATTGCTGTTGGCGCCAGCTCGCCTCGCGACTGAGCACCAACGACAATACCACACCGGCAGCGCTCAGCGGTTCGTGCGCCGCCTCGAGCAGTTCCACAGGCAGGCGTTCGCGCAGCGCCGCGGCGTAGCGCAAATGCTGGTGCGAAGGCGAGCCGGCACGGGCCATCATCGCGTTCGCCGTCACCGTCACGGCCGGGAAGGGCGTGGGCAGCGGAACCTGATAACCGGCCAGGTCGGACGCGCCGGGCAACGCCGCATCCGGCTCGTCACGGGCAAAACCGCGTTCGCTTGGCGGACGCAGCGCGGGGCCGCCAACCCCCGGGAACGCACCGTCGAACTGCGGGTCCAAGGCGCGGATGCGATCCGCCAGCGGCGGGTGGGTCGAGAACAGGGCGAACCACGATTCCGCCAGCCCGTTGCTGAAGAAGAGGTGGCTGGCCTCCTCGGCCTTGGGATTCTCGAGCCGGGAACCCGCCGCCAGACCGCCGATCTTCTTCAACGCGCCGGCCAGACCCGCCGGGTTCCGCGTGAACTGTACGGCCGCCGCGTCGGCCAGAAACTCGCGCTGACGCGACACCGCGCTCTTGATGAGCCGCCCGAAAAACATCCCGATGCCCCCGATGAGGACAAGGGCCAGGCCGATGAAGGGCAGCGGATCGCCGCCCTTGCCGTCGCGGGAACGGCCGCTGGAGCGCACGTAAAGCATCTGGCGGCCGATGATCGCCAGCACCAGCAAGCCATTCACGATGCCGATCAGCCGCAGATTCAGCCGCATGTCGCCGTTGAGGATGTGGCTGAATTCATGGGCGACGACCCCCTGCAATTCGTCGCGGTTCAACAACCGGATGCAACCGCGGGTGACCCCGACCGCGGCGTCCTCGCTCTTCAAGCCGGCGGCAAAGGCATTGATGCCTTCCTCGTTCCGGAGCAGATACACCTGCGGCACGGGCACGCCGGAGGCCAGGGCCATTTCCTCGACCACGTTCAGGAGTTTGCGTTCGTCCGGGTCCGTAGTGTTCGGGTTGACGGGCGTGCCGCCCAGCATGGCCGCCACGGCCGAGCCGCCGCGGCTCAGCTCCATGATCTTCACCAGGCTCCCCAGCAGGATGACGAACGTCGTGCCGGCGGTCACCCCTGCAAACAGGGTGGGATCCCAGAGCTGCTTCCAGACGTCCCCGTGCTCCGGTCGCAAGCGAAATGCCAACGCAAACGCGAGATAAACCGCCACCACCGTGGACGCGAGGGCAAGTGCGAAATAGAACACCAGGCGCTTCGTGTGGCGCCGGGCGCGGTCCTGTCGGTCGAAGAAATCCATGACGGCGGATGATCCGAAGTGCGGCGGACCGGTCGCCGGCCGCGCGGTTTCCTGAAACCCGTGCCGCCTCAGGCGAAGGAAACCTTCGGGGCCTCGCGTTCTTCGGGCTTGTCGAGGACGAACAACTCCGCGGCGAGGAAGTTGAACATGCCCGCAACGATGTTGGTGGGAAACGTCTCCCGCGCCGTGTTATAGACCATCACGGAGTCATTGAAGGCCTGGCGGGCGAAGGCGACCTTGTTCTCCGTGGAAGTCAGTTCCTCCATCAGCGAAGCCATCGTCTGGTTGGCCTTGAGATCGGGATAGGCCTCGGCCACCGCGAACAGCCGCCCCAGCGCCCCGGTCAGTCCGGATTCCGCGGAGATCAGTTCCTTCATGGTTGCGGCGTCGCCGGGATTGCTGGCGGCGCGCTGGTTGGCCGCCGAGGCGGCGTTGCGGGCGACGACCACGGCTTCCAGCGTGCCACGCTCGTGCTTGAGGTAGCCCTTCGCGGTTTCGACGAGATTCGGGATGAGGTCGTACCGGCGCTTGAGCTGGACGTCGATTTGCGAATAGCCGTTCTTGTAGCGGTTGCGCAGCGCGACCAACCGGTTGTAGGCGCCGATGAGGAACACGCCGATCAGAAACAACGGCACCAGCAAAACCAGGAGCACCACCAGTGAGGTCAGGATCGCGAACATAGGTTTCCTTTCGTAAAAGTTGGCGAAGTCCTAAGGCATATGGCGGGACGGAACAATTACATTCTGCCGGTGGCGCTGGAAACCTGCACCAGCCTCCCGAGGTTTCAGAGGGCAGACGCGGGCCGGCAAGCCGCGTATTTGATTCACGGTGGCCGATTGAGCGGTCAACGCCCGGGCCCGACCCGCCACGCTGGAACGCCACGGGCGACGGAACGGAACGCCGTCCAGGCGAGAGGAGGAACGTATCCGGCGCAGCGATTGATATGGCAGCCACCGATGACGCGTTGGAGACCGCCTGCCGCGACCGGGGAAGACCAATATGGGTTGGCCGGAAAACGGTTGGACCCACTCCGGATTTTGAGGCCGCGGACTCGATGGGGTAAACACCCCATGGCGCCCGCATGGCGCCCCACTTATCGTGGCTTCATGCATCGCCGACGTTCATCGTGGGCGCCCGCCCTTGGGAATCTGCCGAAAGGCAGGCGCGCGCCATGAAACCGGATTCTGGATCCTCCCGCGGCGACGGGCCGGCCACGTCGATGACTTGGAAAACGCTCGTCGCCCCCTATCAAACGCCCTCCGTCGGACGGAGCGTCTGGCAGTTGGTGAACACGCTCGTTCCGTACGCGCTCCTCTGGTACCTGATGTACCGCAGTCTGGCCGTGTCCTATTGGCTCACGTTGCCGCTGGCGGTCCTGGCGGCCGGTTTCCAGGTACGGGTCTTCATCATTTTCCACGACTGCGGCCACGGTTCTTTCTTCAAGTCGCAAAGGGCAGCGGACATCGTGGGCTTCATCACGGGAGTTTTGACCTTCACGCCGTACTATCACTGGCGCTGGGAACATGCCCTGCATCATTCGACGGCCGGCAACCTGGACCGGCGCGGCTTGGGAGATGTGTGGACGTTGACGGTGCAGGAGTATCTGGAGTCGTCCCGCTGGAAGCGGTTCGCCTACCGGTTGGCCCGGAATCCCGTCGTGCTCTTCGTGCTGGCACCGGTGTTCCTGTTCCTGGTCAAGCAGCGCTTCGCCTCGGCCCACGCCCCACCCCGGGAGCGTCGCTCTGTTCAGGCGACGAACCTGGGGATCCTGGCTTTGGCTGCCGCGCTGAGCTGGATTCTCGGTTTCGAGGCTTACGTGTTGATCCAGTTGACGGTGATGGCGGTGGCGGGCTCGGCTGGCGTGTGGCTCTTCTACGTGCAGCATCAGTTCGAAGGTGTACACTGGGCGCGCCGCGACGAATGGGATTACACCACGGTGGCGCTGCAGGGCAGTTCCTTCTACAAGCTGCCCAAGGTCCTGCAATGGTTCACCGGCAGCATTGGGTTCCATCACATCCATCATCTGAGTCCGCGGATCCCGAACTACAACCTGGCCCGGTGCCAGGAGGCGGTCCCGCTGTTTCAGACGGTGAAACCGGTCACGCTGTTCTCGAGCCTGAAATCGCTCACCTTCCGACTCTGGGATGAACAACGCCAGGAGTTGGTGGGCTACGGCTGCCTGCGATCCGCTCGCCGGCAGCGGACACCATGAATGTTTTGCTGCTCTACCCCGAGTTGCCGGACACGTTTTGGAGTTTCAAACACGCCCTGAAGTTCATCCACAAGTCCGCCTCGTTGCCGCCGCTTGGTCTGCTGACGGTGGCGGCGATGCTGCCGCCTGGGTGGGCGAAACGCCTGGTGGATCTGAACGTGCGCAAGCTGCGCGAAACCGACCTGGCGTGGGCCGACCTCGTGTTCATCAGCGGGATGATCGCCCAGCGAAACTCGGCGCGCGAATTGATCGCGCGCTGCCGGACGGCGGGCAAAACCATCGTGGCGGGCGGGCCGCTGTTCACGCTCGAGCCCGAACAGTTTCCCGAGGTTGACCATTTCGTGCTGAACGAGGCGGAGGCGACGCTGCCGGAATTCCTGCGCGACCTGGAAGGGGGCCGTGCGCGGCCTGTGTATGCGTCGGCGGGGTTCCCCGACGTCCGCCTGACGCCGGCGCCGTTGTGGGAACTGGCGGACCTGCGGCAGTACGCCTCGATGAGCCTGCAATACTCGCGCGGCTGCCCGTTCGACTGCGAGTTCTGCAACATCACTTCGATGTTCGGCCATCGGCCCCGCACCAAGACTCCTGCCCAGGTGATCGCCGAACTGGACAGCCTCTATCGGCTCGGCTGGCGCGGCGCAATCTTCTTCGTCGATGACAATTTCATCGGCAACAAACGGGCGCTGAGGGAGGAACTGCTGCCGGCGCTGATTCAGTGGCAGCAAGGGAAGCCGGGCACCCCGTTTTTCACCGAGGCGTCCATCAATCTCGCCGACGATGAGGATCTGATGCGGTTGATGGTCGAGGCCGGATTCAACCAGGTATTCGTCGGCATCGAGACTCCCGAGGAGGCGAGCCTGGCCGAGTGCAACAAGCGCCAGAATCGCGGCCGCGACCTGGTGGCCGACGTGAAACGCATCCAACGCGCAGGCCTGGAGGTGCAGGGCGGGTTCATTGTCGGATTCGACAACGACACGCCCGCGATCTTCCAGCGGCAGTTCGAGTTCATCCAGCAGAGCGGCATTGTCACCGCGATGGTCGGCCTGCTGCAGGCCATGCCCGGCACGAAGCTCCACCAACGACTCAATCGCGAGCGGCGTCTTCTCGGTCACACGACCGGAGACAATGTTGACGGGACCACCAACTTCATTTCCCGGATGAATCGGGAAACCCTGCGCCAGGGTTACCAGCGCCTGATGGAATACCTGTACTCGCCCGGGCCGTACTACGAGCGGATTCGCACGCTACTGCGCGAATACCGGACACCGAAGATCAGCCGGGCATACAACTGGCAATCGCTCAGAGCGTTTGCGCATGCCAACCTCCGCCTCGGCGTCCTGGGTCGCGAGCGCTTCCACTACTGGGGCTTGTTGATCTGGACCTTCCTCCGCCGCCCCTCCCAGTTGTCACTAGCCGTCACCCTGTCGATCTACGGCCACCACTTCCGCAGAGTCAGCCGGGGCCTGGGGCCTTGACGCAGGACCACTGGCGTCAGGTGTTGATCCCACCGCGGAGATCAATCCTGCGGAGAAGCCCGGGATCACGGACGAGTAATTGGTCAAGATCCGCCGCTCCCTTCTGAACGAACCGGAGTGGATGCAAGAGTCGTTCGCCATCGCCTTGCACACCGGGTGCCGTCGGCGTGAAACACGGATTGCCCTGGACTGCGTGGTCCTTCGAGAGAACAAGATTACCTTCCCCAGCCCCAAAGGCGGTGAAGACCGGGCTTCCTCCATCCCGATGCCGACCGCGTTGCGACCGATCCTCGAACGGTTGAAGGCCGAAAGACGGCGGTACCCGTGGAATGCCTCTTCCAGCCGTCGCGACGGTGGCAACCGGTCCTTATCAAAACGGTAGCGGTTCGGCTAGGAAACCGCGCGGCCCCAGGGTACTTTTGCCGAAAGATGAAACGCTTGTTCCGTTACTGTCTGGCGTTGGTAGGGGCAATCGGAGCCAACCTGGCGATCCCCGCTGAGCCACCTCACGTCGCCCGCGAGGCCATCGAGTGGTGCAACGTCTGGATTCCTGAAGCCAATGAAACCAGACTACCGCGAGTCCTTCTGATCGGCGATTCGATCACGGGCGGTTACGGGCCGAAAGTCGAGGAGGCGTTGAAAGGCAAGGCCTCGGTGGCCCGCTTGAGCACCTCGAAGTCCATCGGTGACCCGGTGCTGCTGACGGAGGTGGCGCTCGTGCTCGACCAGTGCCGCTTCGATGTGGTCCATTTCAACAACGGCCTCCACGGCTGGGGCTACACCGAGGAGGAATACCGCAAGCATTTCCCCGAACTCGTGGCAACGATCCGCACGCACGCCCCGCAGGCCAAGCTGATTTGGGCGACGATCACGCCCGTGCGGCAAGCGGGCAAGCTGGACGTGATCGCCGAGGACACCAAGCGGGTGCAGGCCAGGAACAAGATCGCCGAGGCGATCGTGGCCGGAGAGAGGATCGCCGTGGACGATCTGTATGGGCTGGTGAAAGACCATCCCGAATACTGGTCGGCGGACGGGGTGCACTTCAACGCCCAAGGCATCGCCGCCGAAGCTGCCCAGGTGGCGAGCCGGATTGCGCCGATGCTGGAGTAGTCGCGCGGGGCCTTTGGGCCGGCTCGGTCCGGCGCTGGCGCCATGCCCAAAACGGCAGGCTTGCGGGCCTGAAGACCGTGGACAGGCCGCAGCACGGCGAACCCACGCTGCAACTCTGAAGGCAGCCGTCGCGTCATGATCGCGCCGAGCGGTTGTGCTGCGGGGAACCCTGATCCATTCCAAAGCCTCTGGGTGTCCGTTCGATCGCAGGAGGGCGCCTCACTGACCGACGCGGCGCGGGCTCACGCTGTTGGTGCTGAACTCCACGAACACAAAACACTCGGGAATGTGCGAATCCCACACCCCATGCCGCGTCCAGACCCAGCCGCCGGAATCCTTCGCCGGGGGGGCGCCTTGTAGGTGTTGAACCGGGAGAAGTCCATTCGCCAGACATCGCCGTTTCGGGGTGGAACGGCACGTCCGTCGGTGGCCAGCCACCGGCAGCCCGTCCAGGGTAACGCCAATTCCACCGTCCAGCCGCGGTCGGTATCGCGGTTGTCGGTGCAAAGACTTCGCGGCGGAACTCATCGGTTTCGCTTTCGTCGTGTCGCCGATTCCACGCCGGACAGCCGTGGCGCCGATGTGGTACGTTCGCGCGCGTGGAACGAGCCGATTTCCATTACGACCTGCCACCGGAGCTGATTGCGCAAACGCCCGCGCCGCAGCGCGACGGGTCGCGTTTGCTCGTGTTCCACCGTTCCGCCGGCCGGATCGAACACCGGCAATTCCTCGACTTACCGGCCTACCTGCGACCCGGCGATCTGCTGGTGTTGAACGATTCACGCGTGATCCCGGCGCGACTGCGCGGGTTCAAACCGCAGAGCGGCGGCGAGGTCGAAGTGCTCCTGGTCGAGGAAAACGCCGTGAACGATTGGTGGGCGATGCTCCGGCCCGGCAAGCGGATCCGGGCGGGCACGAAGATCGAGTTGGCGCGCGCGCCCGAAGTTCCCGGGCGCGAGGCGGGAGGCGCGGGGAAGACGGACGGCGCGGAGTTGCGCGCGACGGTGTTGGCGAAGAATGGCGAGGGGCATTGCCGGCTGCAGTTCAGCGGTCCGCCGGATGTGCGCGAGGTGCTCGACCGCTTCGGTGAAGTCCCGTTGCCGCCCTACATCGGGCGGGTCGGCCCGCCTTCGGCCGAGGATCGCGAGCGGTACCAAACCGTCTTCGCGCGCCCGCCCGGCTCGGTGGCGGCGCCGACGGCAGGGCTGCACTTCACCCCCGGTTTGCTGGCCCAGGTGGCGGCCATGGGGGTCGAGGTCCGCTTCGTCACGCTGCACGTCGGCCTCGGCACGTTCGCGCCGGTGAAGGCCGACCGGATCGAGGAGCACGTCATGCACGAAGAGGTCTTTGAGCTGTCGGCGGCGACGGCGGCCTCGGTCAGCGCCGCGAAACGCGAAGGCCGGCGCGTCATCGCCGTGGGCACCACCTCGGTGCGGGTGCTGGAAAGCGCGGCCGCGATGTCGCCGACGAGTCTCCAGGCGACGCGCGGTCGGACCCGGTTGTTTGTTTATCCGCCGCAGCGCTTCCGCATCGTGGACGCTTTGCTCACCAATTTCCATCTTCCCGAATCGACGCTCCTGATGCTCGTGAGCGCCTTCGCCGCACCGGGCAAAACCCGCGGCCGGGAGTTGGTGCTGACGGCCTACGCTGAAGCGGTGCGCGAGCGGTATCGCTTCTTCAGCTACGGCGACGCGATGTTGCTGTTATGAAATCGAATCCGGCATCGGCAGGTCCGGGCTCGCGGTTAACCGTGTTGCCGGTCGGCGCCCAAATCCAATCAGCCGCGCTGCCGTTCGTCTTCGTGAACATGGCGATGACCGCCGACGGCAAGATCGCAACCGCGAACCGCGAGGTCGCGTCGTTCGGCAGCCCGCGCGATCTCGCCCACCTGTATGCGTTGCGGGCAACGGCGGACGCGGTGATGTGCGGGGCGCAAACCGCCAGCGCGCCGGACGTTCGTCTGGATCCGGGCGGCGAGCGCTTTCGGCGGCGGCGCCGGCGGCATGGGCTGGCCGAGTTCAACCTGCGCGTGCTCGTTACCGGTTCCGGCGCGCTCGACCCAGCCACGGCGATCTTCGCAACGCGGTTTTCGCCCATCATCGTGCTCACCACCGGGAAAGCCGGACGGCGCAAACTGGATCGATTGAAGGCGGTGGCGGACGAAGTGGTGGTTTGCGGGACACAGGAGCTGGACTTTCGCGCGGCGCTGGCGCATCTGCGGTCGCAGTGGGGCGTACGGCGGTTGTTGTGTGAAGGCGGGGGCGAATTGAACGAGGCCTTGTTCCGTGCGGGCTTGGTTCACGAGTTGCATCTCACGATTTGTCCGTTCGTGTTTGGCGGCCGCGAAGCGCCTACGATCGCGGAGGGCGTGGGGGCGGCGAGCCTGGGCGAGGCGACGCAGCTTCGACTGAGCCGCCGGCGACGCGTCGGCGACGAGCTGTTCTGCGTGTTCGTGGCCGCCGGCTGACCCGGGCGGGCGCCGACCGGCGACCCGGTTCAGTCGAGCTGGCGGATGGTGACTTCGCCGCGGACCACCTTGGCGGAGCAGGCGAGGCGGAAGCGCGCCGGATCGCGATGCCCCGCGGCCAGCACCTCGGCTTCACGCGACGAGAGGGCCGCCAGGTTTTCGCCGCCGCGGATGACTTCGACCACGCAGGTGCCGCAGGAGCCGTTGAAGCAGGCGGCGACCATCTCCACCTCGGCGTGCTCGCCCGCGTCGAGCAGACTTTCGCCCGCCGCGACGGTGGCGGTGAGCTCGACGGGCAGGATGGTGACGGTCGGCATGGAGTACCGGGCGGCCCCGGCAGAGGCGCCGGTTTTGCTGGTGGACAGCATCAGTCTCCCTTGCGAGGAAGTCAACGCTTGCCAATGCTACGGTTGGATGACAAACTTTCATGAGTGAAAGCCGCCCCGAGATTCACGCAAGCCTCTGGCATTGAAGTCTTTACCGGGAACGAACTCCTGGTCAAAGGGTGTTTGGAGACCGAAGGCGGTACCCACCTGTGGACCGGCTACCCGGGATCGCCCGTGGCGGGCTTCTTCGACACCGCCCAGGACATTGCCGAACTCCTTCGCGCCCAAGGAATCCGCGCCACGATGGCGAACAACGAGGCGTTGGCGGCGGCGATGGTGAACGGTTCGCAGATGCACGGCCTCCGCGCCATCTCGGTCCAGAAGAGCGTGGGGGTGCACGTGGCGGCGGATGCGTTGGCCCTGGGCAACCTGGTCGGCGCCCATCCGCAAGGGGGCGCGGTGGTGGTGCTGGGCGACGATCCGTGGAGCGATTCGACGCAGGTGCCGGCCGATTCCCGCTACCTCTGCAAGCACCTGATGATGCCGGTCCTGGAGCCCAGCACCCCGCAGGAGTTGAAGGATTGGATCAACCTCGCCTTCAAGTTGTCGCGGGAGAGCGAGCTGTACATCGGTTACCTGGTCACCACGAATCAGGCCGACGGCGGCGGCTCGGTCGAGGTGCGGCCGAACCAGTTTCCCACCACCAACACCGAGAACCGGTTCACGCTCGACACCTCGAAAATCGATCTCGAGCGCAATGTTCTCCTGCCGCCGCGCACCTGGCAGAAGGAGCAGCAGATCCACGAACGCTTCGAACGGCTTTGGGCGAGTGCGCGCCGGCACGGAGCGCAGTGCATCCTCCGCCCCACCACGGACACCAATGCGGAGGCGCGGCTCGGGTTCATCACCTCCGCCGCCGCCTATTGTTATTTTCGCCATGCCCTGGCCGAAATGGGGCTGGACGGCCATTTCCCGATTCTGAAAGTCGGCGTCACCTACCCGCTGGACCCGTCGCTGGTGACGGAGTTTGCCGCCGGGTTGCGACGGGTGTTCGTCATCGAAGAACGCCGCGGCTTCCTCGAAGAACAGGTGGTGGAAATCCTCAGCCGTGCCCGGCAGAACGCCGATCACGAATCGCGGCCGTTGCCGGCCGAGGTCTGGGGCAAACAATTTCCGAACGGGCTGACCGGCATTCCCGAGGCGCGTGGATTGAACCCGAGCAAGCTCATCGACCGGCTCGGGCCGTTGTTCCTGGCCACGCCGGAGCTGGCCGGGCGCATCGACCGCCGGCGCGTGCAGCGCGAACTGGACGTGATCGCCGAGGTCGAGGCCATCGATCTCAAGGTCGCGCCGCGCACACCGACGTTTTGTCCCGGCTGTCCGCATCGCGATTCGGCGAGCGTGCTCACCGAGATCAAGAAGCAGTTCCGCGACCCGCTGTACATGCAGCGCGTTCACGGCACGGCGCCGGTGGACCTGTTGTTCCACGGCGACACCGGCTGTTACACGATGCTGATGTTCGAGCCGACCAAGGACCTCATGCACAACTATTCGGGCATGGGTTTGGGCGGCGGCACCGGCGCGGGCATCGACCCGTTCATCCGCAACAAGCAGGTCGTGTTCATGGGCGACTCGACCTTCTTCCACAGCGGCCAGATCGCGATCTCGAATTCGCTCAAGAACAACCAGGACATCACCTACATCATCCTCGACAACAAAACCACCGCCATGACCGGTCACCAGACGACGCCCGGTCTGGACGAGAGTTTGTTGGGCGAAAAGACGTTCGCGCAGAACATCGACGCCGTGATCGCGGGCATCACGGACCGGGCGAATTCCGGCGCGACGGTGGTGCGCGTGAACCCGGCCGAGGTCGAGAGCTACCGCGCGCTCCTCGAAAAGACCATTCTCCAGAACGGCGTGAAGGTGGTCGTGGCCGACAAGGAATGCGGCATCACATTCCATCGTCGTCGGGCGCGCGAGGAACGCCGCACGTTCAAGGCGCAAGGGTTTCTTCCCACCAAACGGTTCATCAACATCACGCACGAGGTTTGCGAGAACTGCCTGGAATGCACCAAGGCGACCGGCTGCCCCGGCCTCACGCTGGGCCAGACGCCGTACGGCCAGAAGGTGGAGATCGATCTCTCCTGGTGCGTGGCGGACGGCGCCTGCACGCGCTTCGTGGTCACGACGGACAACGACGGACCGCGCGTGAAGGCGTGTCCCTCGTTCGAGGAGGTGATCGTGACGCGTGTCCAGCCGGCGCCGGCCCCGATCGAGCGGCTGGACCTGACGCATCTGCCGGCTCCGGCGCCTTACAAACCCGACCGCCCGTGGCACGGGTACCTGGCCGGCGTGGGCGGCATGGGCATTGGCACCGCCACGGCGGTCCTCGTGCTGGCCGGTCACCGCGAGGGTTACCTCATCCAGTATTGCGACAAGAAGGGCCTGGCAATCCGGAACGGCGGCGTCTATTCGATGATCACCTACGCCCCGCCGGGGGGACCGTTCACCTCGAACTTGATTCCGTACGGCAAGGCGGACTTGTTGCTGGGCGTGGACGTGCTCGAAGCGGCGCGCGCGCTGGATCCTTCCA
Organism: uncultured bacterium; assembly: GCA_963735925.1. GTDB lineage: Bacteria > Verrucomicrobiota > Verrucomicrobiia > Limisphaerales > J093 > DSVZ01. The sequence goes on along the minus strand of CAVTMT010000009.1, from coordinate 333,898 downwards.
CCAATCAGCGGGTCGGCAGCCGCGGGCGCACCGCGGTCGTCGTCAACACGCACAAGACGCCGACGATCCTCACGCTGCTCGGCAAGGACGATTTCGCGGTCGCCCAACTCGAGGCCCAGCTCCGGGCCAACACGCGGGCAGACGCCTACTTCAGCGACGACATTTCGCGGTTGTCGGAGCATTTCTTCGCCACGCAACTCTACGCGAACATCATGATGCTCGGCGTGGCGTTTCAGCGCAGCCTGCTCCCCCTGCGCCTGGCGAGTCTGGAATGGGCGATTCATTCGGGGCTGGGGGCCGCCGCCGCCGACAATCTCAAGGCCTTCAACCTCGGCCGCTACCTGGCCCATGATCGCGCGGCGGTGCTGCGCGCGGCGGCCATTCATCACGAGCCGGACACTTACGCGGAAGTGCTCGCCGACAAGGCGGACATCCTGGGGCGGTCGCGCCGGGCGGTTGGCCGGCTGGGCGAGCAATACCGCGAATTGGTGGAAGCGACGGTGGCGCCCTGGCCCGAGGATGACGACTTACGCCGCGATTTCGCCCGGCGGGTCTATGACTTGATCCAGTTCGAGGACCTCGCGTACGCCCGCCGGTACATCGAACTTGTCGAGCAGGTCCGGGCCGCCGACCGGCCCGAACTGGGGTTCGCCGCGACCCGCGCCGTCATCTGGAATCTCCACAAGGTGATGGCGATCAAGGACGAGATTTATGTCGCGCACCTCCTGACCAGCGAAGAAAAGCATCGCCGGGACCAGGCGCGTTATCAGGTGGACCCGGCCCGGGGCGACCGCCTCGAGTACCGGCACTTGAACCGGCCGCAGTTCACCCTGCTGGGCCGCGAGATCGCGTGGGACATGAAGACGCGCGACTGGATGCTGAACCTGATGAAGCGCTTGCGCTGGCTGCGGCGCGTGCTCCCGGACTGGCATCGGCGGGAGCGGGACTTCCGCGACTGGTACGCCGACCTCTTGCCGCGGTTCGCCGACCTGGCCTCCGACGCGACCCGCTACCGGAGCTTTCTCAAAGTCTTGGAACTGCCCGAATCCGTCACCGGCTATCGCGAGATCCGTTATCCCAAGATGGAGGCCGCGCGCCAGCAGGCGGAACGCTGGCTCGCCGAACTGGCTTTGCCCTCGCCGTCCGAGTCCGACTTGGCCGACGCCAAAGGGGTCAAGTCCTATTATTGACAACGGGAGTGGTTCTTCCACTTTGCCGCGCATGGCGCGCAAGCTCCGAGTCGAGTATCCGGGGGCAATCTACCACGTCATGAGTCGCGGGGATCGTCGCGAGGCCATCTTCCACGACGACACGGATCGCGAGCTATTCCTGGCCACATTGGGGGAGTCCTGCCAGAAGGCGGTCTGGGAGGTTCAGGCTTTTTGCCTCCTGCCCAATCATTTCCACCTGGTGGTCGAGACGCCGCAGGGCAACCTGGTCGCCGGGATGCAGTGGTTGCTGGGCGCGTACACCGGGCGGTTCAATCGGCGGCACCGGCTCACCGGCCATTTGTTCAGCGGGCGCTACAAGGCGTTGATTGTGGACGGCAGCGGGGACGGGTACCTGAAGACGGTGTGCGATTACGTGCATTTGAATCCGGTGCGCGCCCGGTTGGTGGCGGCGGCGGAGCCGCTGCGGACGTATCGCTGGAGCAGCTTCCCGGAGTATCTCCAGACGGTGTCCCGGCGCGTGGCGTGGCTGCGGGTGGGGCGGTTGTTGGGCGAGTATCGCATTCCCAAAGACAGTGCGGCCGGGCGACGGGCGTTCGAGGCGGCGGTGGAAGCGCGGCGCGGTCACGAGGAAGGGGGAGAGTACAAGCGGGTGCGGCGCGGCTGGTGTCTGGGCGGGGAGCCGTTCCGGCAGGAGTTGCTGAGGCAGGTGGACGGGCAACTGGGTGCGCTGAATTTCGGAGCGGAGCGGGCGGAGAGTCAGGCGGCGCGGGCCGAACGCCTGGTGCAGGCGGAACTGGAGCGTCTGGGGTGGACGGCGGCGACCCTCGCCCAGCGGCCCAAGGGGGATCTGGCGAAGGTGCGGCTCGCGCAGCGGCTGCGGCAGGAAACGCTGGTCACGCTGGCGTGGATCGCCCACCGGTTGCAGATGGGCAGCGTGGCCTATGTCAACAACCGGCTCTTCCTGCTGCGCCAGGGAAGGCTCTGATAGACGATAATAGGACCTGACCCCTATGCAGGACGGGCCCGCGTTGACACCTTTCTGGCCCGTCCTTAGCCTGCCCGGCCATGTCGCGTCTGCCGTTCGAGTTGATGCTGGCCCTGCGTTACCTGCGCCCCAAGCGCCGGCTCGTCTCGGTCATCACGCTCATCTCGATCCTCGGCGTCATGCTCGGCGTGGCGGTCCTCATCATCGTCATCGCCGTGATGAGCGGTTTCGACCGCGATCTGCGCGAGAAGCTCGCCGGCTACACCGCGCACCTGCGGATCGAACCCCGGGAAGGCTTGCTCAACGACTACGAGCGCTTGATGGCCCGCGTGGCCACGAACCATCTGGTCCTGGGCGTAACGCCTTACGTGGGCGGTCCCGTCTTGCTCAAAACCGAGCCGAAGGAAGGCACCCCGGCTTTTCACGTGCCTTCGATCCTGGGAGTCGATCCGCACTCGAAAGTGCCACCGATCAGCACCCTCCTGGCCAGTGTGAACGCCGGCACGAACGATCTGCACGGGTACGGTTTCCTGGTCGGTCAGGAAATCGCCTCCAAGCTCGGGATTCGGGTCGGCGACCCGTTGGCCGTGTACGCGGTAAGCCAGTTCGAGCGCTGGCATCAAAGCCGCGAGAAGGGGGAGGAAGAAGTCCCGCTGGCCGATGACTTCACCGTACGCGGCATCTTCGAGGTGGGTTTCTATGACCTGGATGCGCTGCTGGTCGTGACTTCGCTGAGGAACGCACAGGATTTGTTCGGGCTCGAGAACGCGGTGCACGGCTTGATCGTCGCCCTGAAGGAGCCGCAAAAGGCGACGCAGGCACAGACCGAACTCACGCTCGCCCTCGGCAGCGGGTACCACATCACCACCTGGTTCGAGGAGCATTCGGCGTTTCTCCAGTCCGTCGTCGTGGAGAAGAACATGATGTACTACCTGCTCTTCTTCATCACCCTGGTCGCGGCGTTCGGGATTTGCAGCGGGTTGATCACGTTCGTTGTCCAGAAGACGCGCGAGGTCGGCACGCTCAAGGCGCTCGGCGCCACGAGCGGCCAGATCGTGTGGGTGTTTCTGAGCCAGAGTCTGGTGGTGGGCGTGATGGGCGTGGCGGCGGGATTCACGCTGGGCTTGCTGGGTGTGCATTTCCGCAACGACTTCCTGTTCCTGATGCGGCGGCTGACCGGGTTCCAGTTGTTCCCGGCCGAAATCTACCACTTCTACGAACTGCCGGCGCTGATTGTGCCGGGGGACCTGGCGATCATTGCCAGCGTTTCGCTGATCATGTGCGTCCTGGGGGGCCTGGTGCCGGCGTGGCACGCCGGGCGGCTCAAACCGGTGGAGGCGTTGCGCCATGAATGAGCCGGCTTTCCCTCCGCCGCTCGTGGTGGCGCGCGACCTGCACAAGACGTACGAGCTGGGCCACCGGAGTGTGGAAGTACTGCGCGGGGTGAACATCGAGATCGCTCATGGGAGCTTCGTGGCGCTGCGGGGCGCCTCGGGCGCGGGCAAAAGCACCTTGCTGCACCTGCTGGGCGGTCTGGATACACCCACCGCCGGCACCATCGAGTTCGAAGGTCAACACCTGGACCGCCTGTCGGCGCGCGCCCTCGCTCAGTTCCGAAACCGGCAGGTCGGCTTCGTCTTTCAGGCCTATCACCTGTTGCCGGACCTGGACGCGCTCGAGAACGTCTGCCTGCCGGCGCGGTTGGCGCGGTTGCCCATCGGTACGGTGGCCGCGCGCGGCCGGCGACTGCTCACACGCGTTGGGCTGGAACACCGGCTCGACCATCGGCCGGCGGAACTGTCGGGCGGCGAACAACAGCGGGTGGCGATCGCCCGCGCGCTGATCAACCAGCCGCCGCTGCTGCTCGCCGACGAACCGACCGGGAATCTGGACTCGCACACCGGTGCCGAGATCATCGATCTGTTGTGTGGCCTGCAGGCCGAGAGCGGCACCACCTTGGTCATCGCCACGCATGACCTCAAGGTGGCGAACCACGCCCCGCGCGCGCTCCAACTCGAAGACGGACAGCTCCTCCCGGTCTGAAGGCGGTGCGCCCGGGGAGCGCGGTTGCCCGGGCGGCTCACGGCTCGCGCAATCCCGCCACCACCGGTAACCGCGCTGCCCGTAACGCCGGGAAGAGGCCGCCGACCAGGCCGATGAGCGTCGCGTACACGATGCCGCGGATCAGCAGCGCGGGCGTTACGGCAAAGGCGAACGCGACCTGGCTGAAACTCTGCCAGTTCATGGTGGCCGTGCGAAAACCGTCGAACGCCACGTAAGCCAGTCCTCCTCCGAGCGCGCCGCCCGTCAGGGCCAGCAGCAACGACTCCGCCAGCACGGACAACACCACCGGCCCGTTGCCGAAACCCAGCGCGCGCAGGGTGGCGATCTCACGGGTGCGCGCCGCCACGGCCGAGTACATCGTGTTGAGCGCGCCAAACACCGCGCCCAGCCCCATCAGTCCCGCGATCAACGAGCCCAGGCCGGTGATCAGATTGTAGATCACCCGCGACTGCGCGGCGTAGTACTCGTCCTGGCGCAGCACCTTCACGTTCAAGCGCGGGTCACGGCCGAGCGCTGACTTGAACGCCCAAAACGAGACGGGCGATTCGAGGCGGGCGAGCACTGATTGGAAGCTGTTGCCGCGCTGGTAGGCGGTTTGCAGCGCAAAGGCATCCCCCCACAACTCCGATTCCGCCGCGCCGCCCCGCGCCGTGAACACGCCCACGATTTTCCAGGTGGTCAACCCGGCGTGCAAGGTGGCCCCGACTTCGAGGCCGGCGAACTCGAGCGCCGCGCCGCGCCCGACGATGAGTTCGTTGCGACCGGGCACGAAGCGGCGGCCGGCGACCAGGCGGATGTCGTTCCGCACCGCAAAGGCCGCGGCTGGCACGCCGCGCAGCAGGACGTTTGCGTCGGTACCCGTGCTTCGCTTGGGCAGGTTGATGATGACCAGCGCTTCGGCGGAAGCCAGCGGACCTTCGGGACCGCGGCGCAGACCCGGCGCATCGCCAATAATGCGGGCTTCCTCGCCTCCGAGGAAACTGACCGTTTCGCTGTCCGAACCGCTGCGCATCACAATCGCCACATCCGACGACCCGGAGAGCGTGAGCGCCTGGCGGAAGCCTTCGCCGATCGAGAGCGTGCCGACGAGCACGGCCACGACGCCGGCGATGCCGAACAACGCCGCGGCGACGGAACCTGCACGTTGCGGGATGCTGGACAAGCCAAAGCGCGTGACCGCCGCCAGTTGCCGGCACCAGTTGAAAAGCCCGCTCATCGCGCAAAGACGGCTTGCACGCGCTTCGGCGAGCCCCAGCGGTCACGACCCGGGGCGCGGTGCCGCCTCGTCTCGCTGGCGTGGGAAGGAGCTTTCATGCGCGGCGGAGTGCGTCGGCGATGCGCAGGCGCATCGCCTGCCAGGCGGGGAACGCACCGCTGACCAAGCCCAACCCGAGGGCCAGACCGAGGCCGAGCCCGACGTCCTTGGGAGGGAGATAAAAGACGGGCAGCGCGCCGCGGGTGGGATCGCCGGTGGCGATCATGAGGGCCGCCAGCGCCAGGCCGAGGGCGCCGCCCAGGCCGGCCAGGAAGCAGGATTCCGCCAGCACCAACCCCAGCACCTGCTGGTGCGTGAACCCCATCGCCTTGAGCGCGCCCAACTCCTCGGTACGCTCGCGGACGGATTGCGCCATCGTGTTGCCGGCGACCAGCAGGATGGTGAAGAACACCGCGCTGAGGATCGCCACCAAGATGGAGCCGATGTTGCCGATCTGTTTCGCGAAACCGGTCACGAAGGCCTTTTCGGTTTCCGTCTTGGTCTCGGCGGAGGAGTTGGCGAATTCCTGGTCCACGCGCTTCGACACGGCGGCGGCTTGCTCGGGGTCGCTCACGCGGACGGTGTACCAGCCCACCTGGCCCGAGCCGAACGCGCGGTTTTCGTCGAAGTAATCGTAGCGGAAGAACAGCGTCGTGGTGTCGGTGCCGCTTTCCTTGCCGTCGAAAATCCCCACGACGTCGAATTCCCAGACCTGGCTCCCTTGCTTGGTGGTCCAGATCTGCGACAGGATCGGCACGCGGTCGCCGGGCTTCCACCCGAAGCGCTTCGCGGTCTGGCGGCCGACGATGGCCCCGGTGCGGGTGCGCAACCAGGCGAGTTTTTGGTCTTCCGGCAGCAGGTACTCCGGGAACATGGCCAGGAACGGTTCGGGCTCGACCGGCATCTGCGCGAAGAAATTCTTCGGGTCCTGGTACACGCCGCCGAACCACGTCTGATGGACCACGGCGGCCACGCCGGGAATCAACGCGATCCGTTGCTGATAGCTGAGCGGCAGCAGTTCGGTGATCGAAACCCGGTGGCGGACGATCAACCGGTCGATGCCCGCCACCTCCACGCCGGCGCCAAACCCGACGCGAATGGCGGCGAGATAGCCGAAGAGGACGAAGGCCACGATGATCGACAGCAGGGTGAGCGTCGTGCGGAGCTTCTTGCGTTTCAGATTGCTCCAGACCAGCGGCAGAAACTTCATGGGCGGACAGGCGCGGGTTCAGCCGGCCGGGTTGCGGGGAGCGGCCGGGACGACGCGCTGGGCCTCGCGGTCGTCACCGCACAATTTCAATCTGGTAGGTTTGGGTCGCCCGCGAGTCGGACCGCGGCCGGGGAAAGCTGTTGTATTGGTAATTGAACTTGAACTGGTAATTCACGAAGCGTCGATCGTCCGGGAGCGGGACCAATGCCTCCCACCGGTTGGTGGTCAGCGCGGTGCGCTGCATCGGGTAGAACTTCATGCCCACCACCACGAACGGGGCGAAGCTGTCGGGCCGGATGGCGCGCTGGTTGCTATCCCACCGCGCCTCGAACGAGTACAGACCGTCGGGGCTGCGGGGCGCCTGGTTGGGCGTCAGATTGGTGATGCGCGTGCTCGTGCAACCGGTGACGAGCAGAAGCGCAAGCGCCCATCCGCCAAACGCAAGGCATTTAAGCATGGCCGCAGCGTTACCCACGCTGCCGGGGGTGTAAAGCGGATTTGCCCCGCGCCCGCCCCTCGGCGGGGGCGCGATTTGACAAGCGGAGTTCGTGTGCGATTTTAGCGCCCGTTTGAAACCACGAACGTCAATGCAGGTTCTGCCGGGTGGCCGGAGTGCGGTGCGAAAAGCGCATTGCCTCCGCCGTCCGCGTCGTGTCGTGGGGACTCTCTTCTGAACTGGAAGAACAGCTTGTCAGCCAACCCCACGATTGCCGCCGGCGGTCGTGGGGTTTCGGTTTTGGGGATGGCGGGCCGGTGCGATCGCCCGCCGGGAACAGAAAGGGATACGATGAAGACAATGACGAAGCGGTTGCCGACGCGGTTTGCGCGGCCGATGCGGTTCAAGGTAACCCCCGTGGCGTTGCCCCGGGCGGAGCGCGAGGCCCGGTTGGCCGACTTGAAAGAACGGTTGGCGCGGCAGTACGCCGCCACGATGGAGCCCCCTGCCCTGAAGCCGGCCATCGAGCGCGCCGTGAACGACGCTGCGTCGCTGGCGTGGGCCACGCCGTTCCCGTTGCTGGTCCTGCCCGCGCTGGCGGAAGAGAAGGTGAACCTGGTCCGGCGGCAGGCCGACCGGCAGGCGCGCATTCTCCGGCGCAGCGCCGCCTTCCTGGCCCGGGCCGCCTGAACCCTGCGCGGTGCCCATCGGCGCGCGCGGCCGGCCGGCGGGTTCGCAGCGGGGCGGGGCGGACGACCGGGCAAAAGCATTTGACCGGTGCCGAGAGGGCTTTCTAGCCTCACGAATGGGCCACGACGCCGTTCTGAACCCGAGCCCCTGGATGATCCTGCCGTTTGGCGTGCTGCTGGGCGCCATCGCGTTGGGGCCGCTGCTGTTCGCCGATTGGTGGTCGCGGCACTATCCCAAGGTGGCGATCGGCCTGGGCGCGATCACCCTGGTCTATTACCTGGGAGGCTTGCACGCCACCGAACGCGTGCTGCATGTCGCCCACGAATACGCCAGTTTCATCGCCCTGATCGGATCGCTGTATGTCGTGTCGGGCGGCATTCACATCACGGTGAAAGGCGAGGCGACGCCCTTCGCCAACGTGATGTTCCTGCTCACCGGCGCCGTGGTTTCGAATCTGCTCGGCACCACCGGCGCCTCGATGCTGCTGATCCGTCCCTGGCTGCGCCTGAACAAGTACCGCCTGACGGCGCACCACGTGGTGTTCTTCATCTTCATCGTGTCGAACGTCGGCGGCTGCCTCACCCCGATTGGCGATCCGCCGCTCTTTCTGGGCTACCTCAAGGGCATTCCGTTCTGGTGGGTGGCGGAGCATTGCTGGCCGATGTGGGTCGTGGGGGTGGGCGGCTTGCTGGCGATGTTTTTCCTGCTGGACTGGCGCAACTACCTGAGGGCGCCAAAGCAGGTGCGCGAGGAACTGGCCGAACCGCACGACACCTGGCGCTTCGAAGGCCTGGGCAACCTCGCGTTCCTCGGCGTGATTGTAGCGGCCGTGTTCGTCAACCGTCCGGTGTTTCTGCGCGAAGCCATCATGCTGGCGGCCGCGGCGGGATCTTACCTGACGACGCGTCAGGCCATTCACCAGGCGAACCACTTCGATTTCCACCCGATCGAGGAGGTGGCGATCCTGTTCATCGGCATCTTTGCCACCATGCTGCCGGCGCTGGATTGGCTGCAGGCAAACGCGGGACATCTGGGCACCGCCACGCCCGCGCTTTACTTCTGGGGTACCGGCGCCCTCTCCAGCGTGCTCGACAACGCGCCGACTTACCTGAGTTTCCTCAGCGCGATCTTTGGCCAGATCGACGCGGGAGTGGTGGTGCAGGTGCAGCACTTGGTGGGCACGCACGGTGCGGATCTGGCCGCCACGACGGGCGCGCATGGCGTGGAGATCGCCAACACCTTCGCGGCGCTCCAGAAGCATTTCCCGCAAGCGTACGCTTCGGGCGAGGTGAGCAAGGAGATGATTGACCTCAGCTATCTGCTCGGAAACGCCGCGTTCAACTCCTTCATTGTCGCGGTCAGCGTCGGCGCGGTGTTCTTCGGCGCCTGCACGTACATCGGCAACGGTCCAAATTTCATGGTCAAGTCCATTGCCGAACAGCAGAAAGCCCGTACGCCCACGTTCCTCGGCTATGTCTTCCGTTTCACGTTGCCGTTCCTCCTGCCCATGCTGGGCCTGAACTGGCTGATCTTCTTCCGCTAATCCCTCGGTTCCCCCGGCGAGGGAACGCGGCAGGCACCGGCAACCACGGTTCCGGGCCGCACCGCCCTGCCCGCGCTCACGGCTGGTGCGGTCCCGCGCGCGCACGTACACTCCGGGCACACATGAATATTGCGAATTCGCTTCGGGCCTGCGCCTGGCTGGCGCTCTTTTTGTTGCCTTTGAATCTCGTCGCGCAAAGGCGGTTGCCGGCGCCGCTGCCGGACCATCCGGGCAACGTCTTCCTCGCCGGCGAGTTCGTCACCGTGCCGCCTCCTCCGGGCACGGCTGAGCGTTGGGATTTGGTGGACTACGACGGCCGGTTGGTCGGCGCCGGAGCCGTTGCCGGGGTCCGCCTCGAGTTGGGCCGGCTCGCGCCCGGTTGGTACGAACTGCGCCGCGGCGGGGCCGAGGCCGCGTTCTCGAACCGGGTCAGCCTGGCGGTGCTGTCGCCGCTGACCTCGCCCACGCCGCCCACTTCGCCGATCGCGCTCGATGTGGCGATGGCCTGGTTTTATCCACCCGACCAGATGCCGGCCGCCGCGAGCCTGTGTGCCTTGGCGGGCGTGAACTGGGTGCGCGACCGCCTGAGCTGGCCCGAGCTGGAACCGCAGCGCCGGCAGTTTGCCCCGCGCAACCGCTATGACGAATCGGCCGCGATCCAGGCCCGGGCCGGCCTGCGCCAGCTCCAGGTCGCCCACATCTCGCCGAAATGGGCGAACACCAACACCGCGCGCTTCCCGCTCGACCTGCGCGATGCCTATGATTTCTGGCGCGCCATGGCCGCGCGCTGGCGGGGCGAGATCGAGGCGTTCGAACCCTGGAACGAGGCGGACATCGAGAACTTCGGAGGCCACACCGGCAGCGAGATCGCGTCGTTTCAAAAGGCGTCCTACCTGGGGCTCCACGCGGGCAATCCGCGGGTGATCGCCTGCCAGAACGTGTTCGCCCTGCACGCGCCGGCGATCCTCGAGGACTTCGCCGCGAACGAGGCCGGACCGTACTTCGACACGTTCAATCTCCACCATTACGTGCCGGTGGATCAGTACCCGGCGGTCTATGCGGATTTCCGCGCCGTCGCCGCCGGGAAACCGCTCTGGGTGACCGAGGCCAGCCTGCCGGTGAAGTGGACCGGGGACGAGCGGTACAAGGAACCCAGCCCGGCCGACCTGCGGCTCCAGGCCGAGCGCGTGCCCGTGACCTTCGCGGCGTCGCTCCACGAAGGCACCGCCGAGATGTTCTACTTTTTGTTGCCGCATTACTCGGAAGGCCAGACGCAGTTCGGACTCCTGCGGCCGGACCTGACGCCCCGCCCCGCTTATGTGGCGTTGGCGGCGGTAGGGCGCCTGTTGGCCGACGCCCGGCCGCTGGGCCGCCTCGAGTCGGACGCGAAGAACCTCCGCGCCTTTGTATTCCGGGCGCGGCCCGGCGGCGAAATGCACGACGTGATGGTAGCCTGGACGACCGAAGGCACCGCGGGGCTGGTGGCGCCGGCGATCCCCGAAGCCGTCTTCGACCACCTGGGCCGGGCGCGACCCGAGCGCACCCGCCGGCTCGAAGTCGGGACCGAACCCCGCTACTTCATCTTTCCGCGCGGGGTCGCCGGCCACCTGCGCCTGCAGCCGCCGCCGGTGGCTCCTCCCGTCGCTCGCGGACCGCTCTCGCCGGTGGTCTTGCAGGCGCTGCTCTCGCCCGATCAACTGGACCTGAAGCAATCCGCCCACCGGGTGCCGGGCGGCCAGCCGCTGAGCGTCCGTCTGCGCGCGTATAATTTCGGCGCGCGCCGGGTCAGTGGCGTGCTCACGATGCGAACCCCGCCCGGCTGGACGGCCGAACTGCCTCCGCGCTTCGTGCTCGCCGGAAACGCCGACGCCGACCTCCCGCTCGAATTGCTGTGCCCGGCCACGACCGCGCCGCAGACGGTGCGGATCGAAGCCCGGTTCGCCGACGAGGCCCCGGCCGTGCTCTCCTTCCGGTTGCTGCCCGGACCGGCGAAGTGACGCTTCGCCACTCCGCCACCGATCGGGACAGCGGAAGGCCGTTTTGCACCTTCCGGACTTGCTCAGTTCCGGCGGACCGCTAGCCTGTCAATCATGTCAGCGCCATCGCTTGACGCGAATCACCATGACCGCATCGCCGACCTGGGCCGGCGCGTGCTGGCCGGCGGGGAAGTCACCCGCGAGGAAGTGCTTTGGCTGCTGGACCTCGAGTCCAGCGCCGACGTGTTCGACCTGCTGAGCTGGGCCAACCGCGTCCGCGCGCAGTTCAAGGGCAACCGGATTCACCTGTGCTCGATCGTGAACGCCAAGGCGGGCGGCTGCGCGGAGGACTGCAAGTTTTGTGCGCAATCGGCCTTCTACCAGACGGAGTCGCCCCGCTACGGCTTCGTGGATCCGGAGCCCGTCCAGGCGGCGGCGGAGGAGGCGCAGCGCAACGGCGTGAACGCGCTGGGCCTCGTCGCCGCCTGGAAGGGCCTGAACGATGGGCCGATGCTCGACGAGGTCTGCGATCGGATCGCCGAGTTGGCGCGCGACGGCAAGGTCCGGCCCGACGCCGCGCTGGGGTTGATCAAGAGCCAGGCCGTGGCCGACCGGCTGCGCGCGGCGGGCCTGGCCTGCTACAACCACAACCTCGAGACCTCGCGGCGCTACTTTCCGCACCAGTGCTCGACGCACAGTTACGACGATCGGTTGCAGACCATTCGTCACCTCAAGGCGGCCGGCATCCAGGTCTGCTCCGGCGGCATCCTCGGTCTGGGCGAAACGCGCGCCGACCGGTGCGACCTGATGTTCGCCTTGAAGGAAGTCGAGCCGGACTTTGTGCCGGTGAATGTCCTGAACCCGATTCCCGGCACACCGTTCGCGAACAATCCGCCGCTCCCACCGCTCGAGATTCTCAAGACGATCGCCGGTTTCCGCCTCGTCCTGCCGCGCGCCAACATCTTGCTGGCCGGCGGCCGCACCGTGAATCTGCGCGACTTGCAGAGCCTGAGCTTTCTGGCCGGCGCCAGCGCGCTCATGGTGGGGAATTACCTCACCACCTTGAACCAACCGGTCGAGAAGGATCTCCAGATGCTCCGCGATCTGGGCTTGGAGTGGGAAGGTTACAACGACGGTTCCAGCCCGGCGGTTGCGCCCGCCGCCCAGGCCGGTTCCGTGTGAGCCAGCCGCGTTGGGCAGGTGGACAACCGACGCGCCGTGCGTAGTTTCGGCGCGTGCAACGGTTGGGTCGAAATCACGGCAGGTACGGCGGCGAAACGATCGACATTGGCGCCGTGCTGCAGGCTCAATTGGCGGCCGCCACCCGGTATGGCTGGCGGACCGAATGGCTGGAAGCCTCCCCGCGACTGCGCCTGCCTGCCCTGACCCGGCAGGTCGCCGAACCAAGACGCCGACTTTACCTCTCCGCCGGCATCCATGGCGATGAGCCGGCGCCGCCCCTGGCCATCCGCGATTTGCTGGCGGCCGACGCCTGGCCGCGCGACTGCAGTCTCTGGCTTTGCCCCTGCCTGAATCCCGTGGGGTTCGCCCGCAACTGTCGCGAGAACGCAGACGGCGTGGACCTGAACCGCGATTACCGTCACCGCGAGACCGGCGAAGTCCGCGCGCACATTGCCTGGTTGGAACGTCAGCCGGTCTTCGACCTCGCGCTCTGCCTGCACGAAGATTGGGAGGCCGCCGGCTTCTACCTGTACGAAGTGAACCCCGACGGCCAACCCTCGCTCGCGGACCGGATGGTGCGGGCCGCGGCCGGGGTCTGCCCGGTGGATCGCTCGCCAATGATCGACGGGCGTGAGGCGCACGCCGGTGTCATTCGACCGAGCCTCGATCCCAGCCTGCGTCCGCGCTGGCCGGAGGCGTTCTACCTGATCCGCAACCAAACGCGGCATAGCTACACGCTCGAGGCGCCCTCCGACTTTCCGTTGGCGACGCGCGTCGCCGCGCTGGTGGCGGCGGTGCAAGCGGCGGTGGCCGCTGTTTAGCGGGTCTCGTGTGTGCCGGCCAGCCAGCGGTGCAGTTGCTCCAGCGCCCGCGCGCGATGGCTGATCCGGTTCTTCGCCGGCTCACCCAGTTCGGCAAAGCTCTCCCGGTGCCCCGCCGGTTGAAAGAGCGGGTCGTAGCCGAACCCTCGCCCCCCGCGGGGCGCGAACAGGATCGTCCCCTCGCACACGCCGTCGAAGATCCGCGTCTCCGCGCCGGGTTTACCCGCGACCCGCACCAGCGCGAGCGCACACCGGAAGCGTGCCGCGCGTTGCTCGGCGGGCACGCCGGCCAGCAGGCGGAGCAGTTTGGCATTGTTCTCGAGGTCGGTCGAGTTGCCGTCGTGTCCCCGGTCGAGCGCGGCGAAGCGCGCGGAGAGCACGCCCGGGGCGCCGCCCAAGGCGGCCACTTCGAGACCGGAATCGTCCGCAAGCACCCACGCGTCCGCGGCGAGCGGGCGATAAGCGTCCCGAGCCAGCCAAGCCGCGAGCGCCTCCGCCTTCTTCCGCGCGTTGCCGGCGAAAGTGGCGGCGTCTTCGACGACGACCGGTGCGCCGGGAAGATCCGTCAGGCTCAGAAAAGTGTGGTCCGCTCCGAGTACGGCGCGGATTTCCTCGACCTTGTGGCGGTTATGCGTGGCCAGAACGAACGTCGGCATGACCGGGGACTCTGGCGAAACCGTCGGCCCCGGTAAACGACTTCCGCGGAACGGCGAAGCTTCTTCCCGGGGTTCCGACGACGGCGGACGCGCGCCCCAGCCTCGAACGTGCAACCGCACCGGCCGCGCCGGCCAGGCCAAGTCGAAGGAAGGCGGGCAATCCGTCCGGCACCAACGGACCAGGGCCACGCCAGCTCAGTAAGTCCGCACAAACACCAGCGTCTGTCCGTCCGCGGCCAGGGTCATCTCGTCGTCTTCGATGACGGCCGAGCCGTTGGATTCCTTGCCCTTGTCGTCCTGGAGCTTGAGTTTGTAACGGCTGCTCGAACCTTCGCGCTGCCAATTGCCCTTGGCGGCGATGTGCAGGTCCGGGGCGCCGGGAATCGCGGTCACCGCCGCGGGCGCGGGTTGGCCCTCCGGAGCCGCCTGCGGCGGGGGCGTCTGGCCGCGGAAGTAGCGTTCCGCGTATCCGGGGGGCATGCGCCCAGGCTGACCGGGTTGGTCTGGCTGGGCCTGTTGCGCGGCTTCCAGGGCTTTCTTCTGCGCTTCGATGATCTGCTTGGCCTGGTCGCTGAGTTCGAAATGGATCGCGAGGCTGTTATCCGGCGCCGCCATGACGGTGAGCTGCGGCAGCCAGACCAGGAGCATCTGCTTCAACATCGCCATTTGTTTGGCCGGCATGTCGGGGTTCTTCCGCCGCGTCAGCGTGAAGGTGGCGTGCGGATCCAGTTGCCACCAGCCGAGGATTTTCTCCTCGTCGTACTTGGCCGACTTGCCGGTCTTCAGATACTGGTACAGATCCTTGAGCGAAACCTGTTGGAGCTCACCCATGATCTCCGCATTGTTGATGATGCCGATGATCTTCGGATTGTTCAGCACCTCGACGATCGACCCGCGGGTCTGGAGGAGGTTCAAGAGCGTGGTGTCCGTGGCGATCTCCTTGAACTCCGGTCGCTGACCCAACGTGAGAAACGCGGGATAGTCCGCGAGCCGCTGCTGCAAGGTGGCGTAGTTCTGGTAGATCATCCCCAGCACGTCGGAAGCCAGATAATAATTCTCCGGCATGGGGTCGATGGCCGAGAGGGTCTTGTCCATTCCCGAGGCGCTCAAGTCCTGGCGGGCCGTGCTGAGGTAGCGCTGCAGGGACGGGCTGTCCTCGCCGGTCACCTGCACCGCCGGGTAGCCGAAAATGTAGATCACCAGGCACACCAGAATCGAGTAAATGGAGCCGCCAATCAGGCCCACGCAGAGTCCCAGGCGTTGGTTCAGCCGCTCCCAGCGCAGCCGGGTGAAATCGTCGGCCGCGTACTTGAAGTGCATCGCCACCTTGTGGTGCACCAGAAACGACAGGCCGATGAAGATCAGCGCGATGAGGATGAAAATCGTGACCGGCGGCACGACGATCGACCAGATCGGGTGCTCCAGCCCCACCTTGGGCACGAGCGGCTTGAGCAGCGGCGACAGGGGAAGGGCCAGGTAGGTCGCGAGAATCAGACCCACCAAGGCCACGAGCGAACGGATCGCGCCTTTGTAGTAACCCGTTACCGCGAGGATCGCAAATATTGCGATGACGATCAGCCAGAGCAACATGGCCTGAACCTAATCGGGAGCCGCTCCGAACGCACGTGAAAAAACGGGGTTCCCTGACGACGCGGTGCACAACCGGTTTCCAGGATCTGCCCGGTTGCGCTCAAGGCCCGCGGCGGACGTCGCTTCACTTCCGCTTCACTTCCGCCTTGCGCGGGGTGCCGGTTCGGCTGGAATGCGCACGATGAAGCTGCTCAAGGACCAGTTCGCCGCCTCACCATTGATGGCGCGGTTTCTGCCTTACCTCATCTTCGTCGCCCTCACTTCGCTGCAAGGCAAGCTGGGGACGGGGTCGGAGTATTGGATGTACCTGGCCAAAACCCTGGTGGGCGTCTGGCTGGTCTGGCTCGCCCGGCCGTTCGTCACCGAGGCGCGCTGGCGGGTGAGTTGGGAGGCGGTCGCCGTGGGGGTGGGGGTTTGCGTGCTGTGGGTCGGGCTCGATCCTTATTATCCGCGGCTGGGCGAACTGTCGGTCAAGTTCGGTCTGAGCGCGCCCAAGGAGGCGGCCCAGGTCGCCCCGCCGCTGTGGAATCCGTTCGCTCAATTCGGCGCCGGCAGCGCCTTGGGCTGGCTCTTCGTCGTCGTCCGCCTCGCGGGTTCCACGCTGGTGGTGCCGCCGCTCGAGGAGGCCTTCTTCCGGTCGTTCCTGTACCGGTACTTGATCCAGGCGGACTTCACCGCGGTCCCTTTCGGCACGCTGGCCTGGACGCCGTTGGTGGTTACCTCGGTGGTGTTCGGGCTGATTCATTCGCAGTGGCTTGCCGGCATCCTGTGCGGCCTGGCTTACCTGGGATTGATGATCCACAAGCAACGCCTCGGCGACGTCCTCACCGCCCACGCGATCACGAATTTCCTGCTGGGGGTCTGGGTGGCCTGGAAAGGCGCCTGGCAATTCTGGTAACCCCGGCGCCGCTCCCCCCATGAACGCTCAACCGATCCTCGACACCTCGCGCCTGCGCCTGCGGCCCTTCGCTCCGACGGACGCTCCGCGTCTGCGCGAACTGGCCGGCGCGCGCGAAATCGCCGACACCACCATCTCGATCCCGCACCCGTATCCGGAGGGGCTGGCGGAACGCTGGATCGCCGAGCAGGCGCGCGCGTTCGCGGCGGACCTGGCGGTGGCGTTTGCGGTGCAGTTCAAATCCGACCCGGCGCTGATCGGCGGGATCGGCCTCCGCGATCTCGACCGCGAGCATCTCCAGGCGGAGCTGGGCCTGTGGATCGGGCTGCCGTGGTGGGGGCGCGGTTATGCGCTCGAAGCCACGCGCGCGGTCGTGGATTACGGATTTGGACAGCTCGGGTTGAACCGCATCCACGCGCACCACCTGACGCGCAATCCGGCGTCGGGCCGCGTGCTGACCAAGGCGGGTTTCCAGCCCGAAGGCCTGCTGCGGCAGCGCGTCCGCAAGTGGGGCGTCTTCGAAGACGTGGTCCTGCTCGCGATCCTGCGCCAGGATTGGGACCCCGAGGCGGGTTGGAATGAGGCGGCCTGAAGCCTGCCCGGAGGGGATCGGCCGGCCCGCGCTCGTTTCGCTCGCCCTCCTTCAAGCCAGCCGCGGGGTTTGAGGCTGGGAGATGCCGGTTCGCCGCCACCCGGCGAACACGCGGCGGCCGCACTTGCACTTGACCGAATGGCCCGATCCTGCGAATGCCGGGGGAGCGCCAGACCTGATTTACGGAAGATCATCTATGAACGCGAACCCCACAGCGAGACTTCTCAGAACCGCCTCCCGGTGGCTGCTGCCCGGCCTGCTCGGCGCCCTGGCCCAGGCCACCGAGTTTCACGTGGCCCCCACCGGCAACGACACCAATCCGGGAACGCAGGCGGCCCCGTGGCGCACCATTCAGCGCGCCGCCGACGCCGCGCAACCGGGCGATGTCATCACGGTCCACGACGGCACCTACCGCGAGCGCATCAATCCGCCGCGCGGCGGCGAATCCGACGCCCGGCGCATCGTCTATCAGGCGGCAGACGGTGAACCGGTCGAGATCAAAGGTTCGGAGGTCATCCGGGGCTGGACCAAGGTCCAGGACGAGGTCTGGAAAGTGACGCTGCCCAATTCTTTCTTCGGCGACTTCAATCCCTACGCGACCTGATTCACGGCGACTGGTTCGATCGCAAGGGCCGCGATCATCACACCGGCGCGGTCTATCTGAACGGCGACTGGCTGATCGAGGCGGCCAAGCTGGACGAAGTGCTGCTGCCGGCCGGCGCCGCGCCGGCGTGGCTCACCCGGGCCGGCCAGGACTACCTGCTGAACGTGGCCTGGCTGCGGCCGGCGACGGAGCCGGCGATGCCGGACGGATTCCGGCGACCCGCTTTGCCGCCAAGAACGGCACGCAGAACGCGCCGTGTTCCGAGGGCGGCGAGTGCTTGGCTTCATCGCAGCACGGGCGACTGGGTTCGCTACGAGCGGGATCGATTTCGGCCAGCGCACCGAACAGATCGAGATTCGGGCGGCGTCGGCCACGGAAGGTGGGATCATTGAAATGCGGCTGGATTCCCCGGACGGCGAACTGCTCGGCACGTGTCCCAGTCCCGAACACTGGCGGCTGGCAGTCGTGGTCTTCGTTCCCAATCCGAATCAAGCCGGTGAGCGGGAGTCAAGACGCTTTGCCTGGTGTTCCGGGCGCCGCGGCCGTCCGCGTTGAATCCGCGGCTGTGGTTCGCCCAGGTGGACGCGACGAACACCACGATCTGGGCGCAGTTCCAGGGCGTCAATCCCGAACGAGCAACTGGTCGAGATCAACGTGCGCCGGACCGTGTTCTATCCGGACCAGCCGGGCCGGAACTACATCACCGTGCGCGGCTTCACGCTGCGCCACGCCGCCACGCCCTGGGCGCCGCCGACGGCGGAGCAGATCGGCCTGATCGGCACGCACTGGAGCAAGGGCTGGATCATCGAGAACAACGTCGATCAGCCACTCGGTCTGCTCCGGCATCGCGCTCGGCAAATACGGCGACCAGTGTGACAACACCTCGGCCAACACCGCCGAGGGCTACGTCAAGACCATCGAGCGCGCCCACGCCCATGCCATCGCCTGGACCAAGGAAAACATCGGCCACCACCTCGTCCGCAACAACACCATCTCGCACTGCGAACAGGCGGGCATCGTCGGCAGCCTGGGCGCCGCGTTCAGCACCGTCACCGGCAACACCATCCACGACATCCACGTCCGGCGGCTGTTCTCGCGGCGCGGAGATGGCGGGCATCAAGTTCCACGCCGCCATTGACGCCGACATCCGCGGCAATCACATCTACCGGACCTGCCGGGGACTCTGGCTGGACTGGATGGCGCAGGGCACGCGCGTCTCCGGCAACCTCTTCCACGACAACGCCGGCCAGGATTTGTTCGTCGAGGTGGACCACGGGCCGTTCCTGGTGGACAACAACCTGTTCCTCTCCGCCGACGAGCCTGCTGGACATGTCGGAGGGCGGGGCCTACGCGCACAATCTGTTTGCCGGAAAGATCACCAACCGGCCGGAGCCCAGTCGCGAAACGCCCTACCATCCCGCGCACTCCACGACCGTCGCCGGCCTGGTCAACATCAAGGGCGGCGACGACCGCTTCTACAACAACCTCTTCGTCGGCAATGGCGAACCGGCCTCGCCCGCGAACCGCCCCACGGGGAAGAACCTCGAGTGGATCAGCAGTGCTGGATTGTGGGGGTACGATACGCCGCGAGTTCCCGCTGCAAACGGGCGGCAACGTCTATTACCACGGGGCAGAACCCGGCAGACAGGAGACGAACGCCCTCGTGCTGGCGGCCAGGGATCCCCAGGTGAAACTCGTGCAACAGGACGGCCGGTTCCTGCTCCACCTCGACCTCGGGCCCGAGTTGAAGCAGGCCCACACGGCGCTCGTCACGACCGCGCTGCTGGGCAAGGCGAAGATTCCGGGATTGCCTTACGAAAATGCCGACGGTTCGCCGCTGACGCTGGACACGGATTACTTCGGCAAGCCACGCAGTGAAGTGCGTCCCGCGCCGGGTCCGTTCGCCGATCCGCCCACGGGTCCGAGCGCGCTCCGAGTCTGGTAACCGGCGAAGAACCGCTCAACGGCGGAGGGTGGCTCCGCCCGCCCGATGAGGCGGCGTGTCTCGAGCCGCCAAGCCTCGAACTCCCGCCAGGGCCCGTGGTCTGACCGGAGCATCAACCGACGGCGGGTGCCTCCATTTGACAGACCGGAACCGAAGACGATTTTGGGGGCGGCTGCTCCCGCCATGGAACCCGAGTGTATGGCGGAGCGACCAACGACACGAGACGACGACATGGCCAACCTGGACAAGCTACGAACCATCGTGCTGGTCATGATGGAAAACCGCTCCTTCGATCACATGCTGGGCTACCTGAGTCTGCCGCCCTTCAGTCGGCCCGGCGTGGATGGACAAAGCCTGGACCCGGCGTGGCTGGCCCGGTACACCAACCTCGACCACGGCCAGCCCTACCAGCCGTTCCTCTCGACTAACCCCCACACGTTGCCGGACGATTTCGATCCGCCGCACGAGCGCAGCGCGGTGGCGGTCGATCTCGGCGCCTTCCAGGCGGGCGCCTATGCCATGGACGGCTTCCTGAGCGCGATCCCGGCGAGCGTATCCGCCGATCCCGAGGTGCGGCGTCTGGCGCTGAGCTACTTTGGCGCCGCGCAGGTGCCGACGAACCACTTCTTCGCGGAGAATTTCGCCCTCTGCAACCGCTACTTCTGCTCCCTGCCGGCGGGGACCCAGCCCAACCGGCTGATGTCGCTGAGCGGCTTCACCTCGACCGAGGCGAACCAGACCCCGTTGCCGGACCAACCGGTGATTTACGACTGGCTCGCGGATCGGGGCGTGAAGTGGCGCGTTTACCATGAAGGCATCCCGTTCCTCGCGCTCATGCCGAAATGGATTCCGGCGATTCTGGGCGACCGGGAGCATTTCCGCCTGTTCACCGAACTCGGACCGGACCTGCTCAACACGCCGCCCGACGACCTGCCGCAGGTGGTCTTCGTGGAGCCGACGTATCAGGACGCGCCGCACATCGGCCCGGCGAGCGACGATCATGCCCCCGCCGGCGTCAGCACCGGCCAGGAGTTCCTGATGCAGGTGTACAACGCCCTCACGGCCAGCCCATCCTTCTGGCGCGGCGCGGCGCTCATCGTCAACTATGACGAACACGGCGGCTTCTTCGATCACGTGTCTCCGCCACTCATCCCGACCGATCCGCCGGCCGGCGCGAACTACACGCCGTTCACCTCGCTGGGCGTGCGCACCCCGACGTTCGTGGTGTCGCCTTTCGTGCAACCGCGCACGGTGAGCCAGGCGTTGCTGGACCACATTTCGGTGCTCAAGTTGCTGGGCGAACGCTTCGGCGCGAACGGCTCGTACTCCCCGGTGGTGGATGCGCGGCCCGTCGAGAGCCTCTCGCGGGTGTTCAATTTGGACGCCCCGCGACCGGACGTGCCGGCCGCGCCCTCGCTGCAGAATTACCTGGCTCGCCGGCCTGCTCCGGCGCCGGGTTTGATCGCGCCGCCGCCGATCACCCCGCTGCAACGGGCCTTCCGGGATGCCCTCACCAACATGAAACAGGACGGCGCGGGGGCGGACCATCCCAAGTTCGGCCCGTTGCTCCGCGGACTTTAAGGCGTCCTGCCGGTTCTCCCGATCAACTCCCCGCCGTGCCACTTGCCATGAAAGCGATCCGCATACTGCCTCTGCCCGCCGTGACGCTCGCGGCGCTCCTGCTCTGGTCGAATCTGGGGTGCTCCCTGTTTCACCATCCCAGCAAATACGGTCTCATCCATCAGTACGCCAAAAGCGGGGATGCAGAGAAGGTGGCCGCGGAACTCGCGGTGCATCCCGGCGAACTGAATCGAACGGACGACAACGGACAGACCGCGTTGCACATCGCTGCGGCCCATTGTCACACGAATGTCGTGGCGCTCCTGCTCGAGAAGGGCGCGGCGTTGAACGTCAAGGCCACGGGCGGGGCCACGCCGCTGCACCTGGCGGCCCAGGAAGGCTGCACCGACGCCGTGGCGATGTTGTTGGCCAAGGGGGCCAAGGTGAATGCGCGGGACGACGCGCATCGTACGCCGCTCGGTCGGGCCGAACAGTGGCATCAGCCGGCCGTCGCCGATTTGCTTCGCCAGCACGGAGGGGTCGAGTAATCTGTCCGGGCTGAGTTGAGCTTCGCCCGAACGGCGTCCGAGATTGCAGTCCGTGCGTTTGCCTTATGCCTCCCATGTCCTCACGTCTGGCCGATCGATGGGTGATCATCACCGGCGCCTCGTCGGGCTTCGGCGCGGCGGCGGCCCGGGCTTTCGCCGCGGCCGGGGCCCGGTTGTTGCTGGGCGCGCGGCGGCTCGACAAACTCGAGGCCGTCGCGATGACCGCCCGCGACGCCGGCGCTCCCCAGGCGCTTTTCCACGCGCTCGATGTCGCCCAGACCGCCAGCGTCACGGGCTTCGTGGAGTGGGTCCGCACCCAGACCGGCCGGGTGGATGTGCTGGTGAACAATGCCGGGGGCGCGCACGGCCTGGATCCCGTCGAGCACGGACGCGACGGCGATTGGGAGGCGATGTTCCAGTCGAACGTTCTGGGCACGCTGCGGGTGACGCGCGCGGTGCTCCCGCTGATGAAACCGCATCCCGGCGGCATCGTGATCAACCTCGGTTCGGTGGCGGCCCGGGAGGCGTACGAAGGCGGGGCGGCTTATTGCGCGGCGAAGGCCGGCGTGCTGCAGATCACGCGGGCGTTGCGGTTGGAGCTGTTGGGCACCGGCCTGCGCGTGGCCACGGTCGATCCCGGACTGGCGGAAACGGAGTTTTCGCTGGTGCGCTTCAAAGGCGATCGCGCCCGCGCGGCCAAGGTCTATGAAGGCGTGCAGCCGTTGACCGCGGAGGACGTGGCGGAGGCCATCGTCTGGGTGGCGAGCCGGCCGCCGCACGTGTGCGTGGACGAGTTGGTGATCAAATGCACCGACCAGGCCTCGGTCCACAAGGTGCATCGGCGACCGCCGGCGTGATTCATGCGCGCCTGCATCGTTTTCAACCCCACCGCGCGGGGCAACAAGGCGCACCGTCTGCGGGCGCTCCTGCAGGGCGTGGCCGGTCAATGCCGCCTCCTCCCCACGCCCGGCCCCGACACCGCCGCCGCCCTCGCCGCCCAGGCCTGCCGCGACGGGTTCGACACGGTGATCGCCGCGGGCGGCGACGGCACGGTCAACGAAGTGGCGCACGGCCTGGCCACGGTGCCGGGTGCCCTCGAGGCGGTCCGGTTGGGCGTGATTCCGCTCGGCACGATGAATGTCTTCGCCCGCGAACTCGGGTTGCCGCGCTCGCTGCCGGCGGCCTGGCAGACCATCCTGCAAGGCGACGAAACCCGCGTGGACCTGCCGCAGGTCGAACTCACCGTCAAGGGCTGCCGTCAGACCAAGCACTTCGTTCAACTGGCCGGCGCGGGTCTGGATTCGCGGGCCATCGACGCCGTGGACTGGCAATGGAAACAGCGCCTCGGCCCGCTGGCTTACGCCGTGGCCGGCATCCAGGCGATGCGCGGTCCGCAGCCGCGCGTGCGGGTGTCCGCCGACGGCCGAGACACGGATGGCGTGCTGGTGCTGTTGGGCAACGGGCGGCTTTACGGCGGGGAGGTGCGAATGTTTCCGCAGGCGGACTTGCGCGATGGCCGCCTGGAAGTGCGCGTCTTCCGACGGGTCACCCTGCTGACGTTGTCGCGATTCGCCTGGGGCTGGCTGGCCCGGCGACCGCTGGGCGCGGCGGCGGCGGACACCCTGCAAAGCGGGCGCGTCGGGCTGGCGTGCGACGCGCCGATGCCGCTGGAGTTGGACGGCGACAACGCGGGGCACCTGCCGGCGGTGTTCACGGTGCAGCGCGAGGCCTTGCGCGTCCTGGTGCCGGCGGCCCGCCGGACCGCGCCCCCCGCGGGGTAGGGTCCTGATTTCAAACCGGTGGCTGCGCCGCTGCGGCGGCGCACGGCGGTGCGGCAGCACCGCCGCCACCAAGTCAGGACACTACCGAACGCGCGGGTCGCGAACGCGCGGGTCGCTTGACCGGCCTTGGTGCCTCGCCCTATCTTCCGCGCACAATGAAGCGTCGCTGGTTAAGTTGGCTGGCCGTGCTCGGTGTGGGCTCCGCACTGGCCGCGCAGCCCCAGATGCTGAACGGCCTCATGGTCATCGTGGACCAGGATGTGATCACGTACAAAGACGTGATGAGCATCGTGGGCCCCACCATGGAGGTGCTCTATCGCACGTACGCCGACCAGCCCGAGGTGTTGCGCCAGAAGGTCGAGCAGGCCAAGCAGGACGGCATCGAACAGCTCGTCGAGCGCAAGCTGATCCTTCACGAGTTCGACCGCGCCGGCTTCAATCTGCCCGATTCGATCGTCGATGACCGCGTCAAGGAGCGCATCCGGGAGCGTTACGGCGGCGACGAAGCGGCGATGACCAAGACGCTCCAAAGCCAGGGCATGACGCGCGAGGCCTTCCGCAACCGCATCCGCGAAGACTTCATCATCGGCGCCATGCGCGCGAAGAACATCAGTTCGGAAATCGTCATCTCCCCGCACAAGATCGAGAAGTATTACGCGGAGCACCTGGACGAATTCAAAATCAAGGACCAGGTCAAACTGCGCGCCATCATGATCAGCGGCAAACCCGCGCGGTCCGACGAGGCCGCGCTCGAATTGGCGCACGAGATCGAAACCAAGCTCGACGAAGGGGCCTCCTTCTCGCTGATGGCGAGCGTGTATTCCGAGGACACGTACCGCAACCGCGGCGGTGACCGCGGCTCGGTCGAGCGCAGCGACCTGCGACCAGAGCTTGCCCAGGCGGCGTTCGGCCTCAAACCCGGCCAGCGCAGCGGCATCATTACCGTCGGCGACACGTTCTGGCTGCTGTTGGTCGAGGATGTGAAGTCGAACTATATCAAGACCCTCCCGGAAGTCCGGAGTGCGATCGAGGGCACGCTCCAAGCCCAGGAACAGTCCCGCCTGCAAAAGGAATGGATCGATCAACTGAAGAAGAAGTCGTTCATCCGTTACTTCTAGGCCAGTCCAGCGGTCGCCCCTCCGCTCCCCCGCACCGTCATGCGCCCTTGGATCGGCATCGCGCTGGGTGACGTGACCGGCATCGGGCCGGAGGTCGCGCTCAAGGCGCTGCACACGTTGCGGCCGACCGGCGACAACGAGTCGTCACCGCGCTATTTGATCCTCGGTGACGCCGCCTGGCTCGAACGCGCCAACCGCTCCCTCCGCCTGTCGCTCCAGCCGTTCACGAACTTCGCCGCGCCCGGCGATGTCTTCTGGCTCGACCCTCGTCCCGCACCCTTGCCTGAAAGCCTGCTTCCGGGCGCCGC
Source organism: uncultured bacterium (assembly GCA_963735925.1). GTDB lineage: Bacteria > Verrucomicrobiota > Verrucomicrobiia > Limisphaerales > J093 > DSVZ01. Next base: position 308,964 of record CAVTMT010000009.1, on the reverse strand, counting down.
GCCAGCCGCCCAGGCGGCGCTCGATTGGCTCCGCGACGGCGCCGGGCGTTGCTTGCGGGGAGAATTGCAGGCCTTGGTCACCGCCCCGGTCAGCAAGGCGGCCATTATTCGCAGCGGCACGTCGTTCGTGGGCCAGACCGAATTCCTGTCGCGCCTCGCCGGCGTCGATCGCACGGTGATGATGTTGCTCGGCGAAGACCCCGGCGGGCGCTGGCTGCGCGTGGCCCTTGCGACGACCCACGTCCCGATCCGCCGCCTCGCCGACGCCGTGACGCGCGAGAACGTCGAACTGGCGATCGACCGCGCCGCGGAAGCCTGCCGCGATCTGGGCCTGCCGCGCCGCCGCGTCGGCGTCTGCGGCTTGAACCCCCACGCCGGCGAAGGCGGTGAACTGGGCCGCGAAGACATCGAAGTGGTGGCGCCGGCCGTCGAGGCTGCGCGCGCGCGGGGCCTGGACGCGCATGGACCGTTCGCCGCGGACACGCTCTTTCACCATGCCTGGCGCGGCGACTACGACGTGGTGGTCGCGATGTACCACGACCAGGGCCTGGCGCCGCTCAAGCTGATCGCCTTCGACACCGGCGTGAACTGGACGCTCGGGCTGCCGTTCATCCGCACCTCGCCCGACCATGGCACCGCCTACGACATCGCCGGCCAAGGCGTGGCCCGCCCGGACAGCATGGTCGCGGCGATCCGCCTGGCGACGCGCCTGGCCGCGCGGCGGGCCTCGCTGACCAACCCGCGGTGAATCAGGCCGGAACCACGACGCGTGTCCTGGCCCGGCGGGTCAGCGTCGCCAGGAGGGTCGCCGCGATGATCAACCCGCCACCGGCCAGCGTGCGGGGCGCGATGGCTTCGCCGAGCAACACCCAGGCCAACGCGATTCCATAGACTGGCTCCAGCGCCGCCGTCACGCCCGCCAGGCGCACGGACAACCGCGTCAAGGAGGCGGTGAACGCCCAGTGCGCGAGGCCGGTGAACACCACTCCCAGCACCACCAGCCAGCCCCAATCCACCAGCTTCACAGCGCCGAAGGCCGGGGCTGCGAACGGGAGGAGCAGCAGACCGGCGACCGCGGTTTGAACCGCCACGATGCGGAGCGGCGGCAGTCCGCGGGTGAGACGTCGGTTGAGGAGCGTGAGCAATGCGAACGTGAAGCCGGAGGCGATGCCGCAGAGGGCCGCGCGACCGGCCGCCCTCCCGAAATGCCAGTCCGGCACCACCAGCGCCAGCCCCGCGGCCACCCCCAGACACGCGGCGACGTCGGCGAGGTGGAGGCGCTCGCGAAAACAGAGCGGCTCGAGCAGCGTACTGAAGAGCGGATAGCTGGCATAGGTCAACAAGCCCAACGCGACGGTGCCGAGTTGGATCGCCGCGAAAAAGCTCCACCAATGAACGGCGAGCAACGCGCCGCCGAGGGCCAGGGCCGCCAGGTTCGGGGAGTTCCTGGTTTCCAGCATCCGCAACCCGGGGCTCCGCGCCACGACCAGGGCGCCCAGCGCCAGCGCGCCCACCAGCGAACGCACGCAGGTGATGACGCCGGCCGGGGCGGACACGACCTTTCCCAGCAACCCGGAGCAGCCAAACAGCGCCACCGCGCCATGCAAGGCCAGCAGGGCCTGGCGATGCGACTTCACGGATCGTTCTTTTCCGCCGGCGGCGGCGGGCCATTCACGCCCCACAGCTTCTCGATCATGGCGCAGCCTTCCGGGTCGTAGGCGCGCAAGGCGACGCGGTCGAACGGCTCGTATTCCCCGCGCAAGAAGTACGCTCCGCTCAGCTCGGCGAAGTACTCGAGCTGGTTCTCCGCCGCGTAGGCCTTCGTGACCGGGTCGCCGTTCACGTCCTTGACCCCGCGATACAGGCCCTGGCTCATGGCGTGGTCGTAGGCCGCCTGGATGTCCGCCTGCTTTTCCGGCCACTGTTCGAGTTGCCAGGCGTGCGCGAATTCGTGCAGGAGCACCCGCACCGCCCATTCCTCCGAGAGCTGAACGTAGTTCCGCGCCGAATAGATCACCAGGCTGCTGCCCCAATGCGGATCGGTCAGCGGGAAGAAGTCGGGCGCCTGGCGCTGGAAGTACTCCGCGCCGTTGTCGCGCCCCCCCGCCTTGGACTCCTCGCCCAACAGGAGGAAGATGGGCAGGCGGCGCAGGAGCGGGTGACTGCCGGCCGGCAAGCGATGGAGCACGTCCGCCAGCTTGGCATCGAGCCGTGTCAAGGCCTCGCGAGCCAGGGCGGGCTGCGCCTCGGTCAGCTCTCGATCGAGCCGCACCGTCCACCCGTGCGCATTCGTGACCACGTAGGCGCGCGCCGGTTCGCGGTAGTTCACTTCCCTGGCGCTTGCGAACGAACGCACCGGCTCGCGCGGGCGGGTCTCGGCAGCGGCCGATTGCGCCGCCGCGGCCAGGGGAAGCAACGCGGCCAGCAGCAGCGCGCCTTGCGGAAGCCGGCACCGGCGGCGGCGGGTTCGCGGTCGGAGGGGCGAGGCTCGCATCGAGTGGGGAGCGGTCGCGCGACGGTGGGGCTGGCGCCGCGGCGCGACGGCCTTACTTGTTGAACCGGAAGTTGACCACGTCGTAGTCCTGCATGACGTAGGTCTTCAATTCGAGACGTTGCTTGCCGGCGCGCTTCGCTTCGGTTTCGCCGCCCGCCTCGACGAAGTCGGCGAAGCTGATGACCTCGGCCCGGATGAAACCTTTCTGGATGTCGGTGTGAATCGTGCCCGCCGCTTCGAGCGCGGTGAGGCCGGCACGAATCGGCCACGCGCGGTTCTCCTTGCCGCCGACGGTGAGGAAGCTGATGTGGCCGCCTTCGCGAAAGGCCCGGAGGACCAGCGCCTCCGGCGCCTGCAGTTCGGCGTCCTCGGCTACGATGACCGGCTTGCAGGTGTGGAAATTGTGGGCCGCAACCGTCTCGAGTTCCGCCGGCGACAGACCTTGCTGCAACACGGTGCGGTCGCTCATGAGCGCATCCGCCAGCTTCTCCAAAACCGCCTTCTCGGCCGGCACCGGGTCCCGGCCGAGCCGGGCTTCGACGAAGTCCAGATCCTTGGTGAGCAGGTCCGAGAGCGCGGACCGGGTGGTGAGGATGGCATCGGCGGTGAGGGTTTCCGAGTCGTCCACGATATCGACCTGGGCATAGGCCTTCTTCTTGGCCTCGACCAGTTGGTCGGCCTGGTCCAGGCGGGGGTCTTTGAGGTTGCATTTGCCCAGCGGGATGCCGGTAACGCCGAACAGCGCGATCTTCATCCGCTTTGCTTAGGCGTTGCCGCGCGTGCGGTCAAGGCGCAGGCGGGCGCGGCGCGGTGACGATCAGGTCATCCTTCCCGGCGGAGACCACCAGTCGGGGGCGGGTTTCTACTTCAAGACGGTGACGGAAATCGTGCTCAGGATGCCAGCATTCAAAGGCATGCAGGTCAAGCAAGCGACTCACTTGGACGCGATGCCATCGACTGCTTCCCGGTTGCCAAAGACTTCCCGAGTGGACATGTTTCTGGCGTGAGCACGGTTGAGGAAATCAAGACCGCCATCAACAAGCTTTCGCTGGAAGAACGCGCCGAGGTTCTGGCCGAGCTCTGCGGCTGGGCTGACGACGACTGGGACCGGCAGATGAAGGCCGACGCAGCGGCGGGCAAGTTCGCCCAACTCAACCGCGAGGCGGATGTCAGCCACGCCACCGGACAAACTCACCCCCTCGACGACATTCTGCTCGAGCTGTGACGATCCCCGGCCGCGGCACCCCTGAATTCTGGCGGCTCTATCGCGCCCTGCCCGCCGAGGTGAGGCAGCTTGCGCGAAAGAACTACCGTCTCTGGTCGGCGAACGCTTTCCACCCTTCGCTGCATTTCAAATGCATTGGCCAGCCCAACTGGTCGGTGCGTGTGGGGGATCACTACCGGGCCATCGGCAAATTCACTGGCGGCGTCTTCGTCTGGGAATGGATCGGGACGCACGCTGCATACAGCCAGCGCTTTTGAGGCGCGGGCGTTCGCGGAGGAAGTGAACGACCGCCGGCGCGGCTCTTGGACCGGTCAGGTTTCTTGACACCTCCCATCAGCATCGCCAATTTGCTGTCAACCCGATGCCGCGCCGGCACGTCCGGCCGGGCTGGCGCACCGGGTTTACGCCGCCGATGACATATTTCACTTTTCTGGCCTGGCTCGGCCTGGCGACCCTGGCTGCCCGCGCCGCCACCGCCGCGTCCAGCCCGGTCGCGACGGCCGGTGCGGTGGCGTTCAATCGCGATATCCGCCCGATCTTGTCCGACAACTGCTTCGCCTGCCACGGCCCGGACAGCGCCAAGCGCAAGGCCAAGCTCCGCCTGGACACCCGTGAAGGCTTGTTCGCCGGGCGCGACGGCAAGGCGATCGTGAAGCCCGGTCACCCCGACCAGAGCGATCTGGCCCGCCGCATCGCGACGGCGGACGAAGACGACCTCATGCCGCCGCCCAAGTCGGGCAAGTCGCTGACGAAATCGCAGATCGCGTTGTTGCAGCGCTGGATCGCCGAAGGCGCCTCGTGGGAAGCTCACTGGGCCTATCAAGCCGTTCGGCGCCCGGCGGTCCCGGAGGTCAAGCAACCCGGCTGGCCGAAGGATGAGATCGACGGGTTCATCCTCGCGCGGATCGAAAAGGAAGGCTTGGCGCCCTCGCCGGAGGCGGACCGACGCTCCTTGATTCGCCGACTCAGCTTCGATCTGACCGGGCTGCCGCCGCTACCGGAGGAGGTGCGCGCCTTCGAGCAGGACCCGTCGCCGGCGGCCTACGATCAGTTGGTCGAACGTCTGCTCGCCTCGCCGCACTTCGGCGAGCGCCTGGCAATGTACTGGCTCGACCTGGTCCGGTACGCCGACACCGACGGTTATCACGCGGACAATTATCGGAGCGTCTGGCCGTACCGGGACTACGTCATCCGGGCGTTCAATGCCAATGAAGCGTTCGACCGCTTCACGGTCGAGCAACTGGCCGGCGATCTCCTGCCGGACGCCAGCCTGGAACAACGCGTCGCCTCGACCTACAACCGGCTGGGCCGAAGCACCGAGGAAGGCGGCGCGCAACCGAAGGAATACCTGGCCAAGTACGCAGCCGACCGCGCGCGGTCCGTTGGCACGGTCTGGCTGGCGGCCACGACGGGCTGCGCGGAGTGCCACGACCACAAGTTCGACCCGATCACCACGCGCGATTTCTATCGGCTCGAAGCGTACTTTGCCGACCTCAAGGAAGCCGGGGTCGGCAAGCGCGAAGGCAGCCTCGTGCCCAGTCCGGAGCAGGCGGCCGACCTGCAGCGGTTGGAGGGACACATCGCCGGCCTGGAGGCGACGCTCACGAACTACACGCCTCAACTCGCCGCGGCGCAGGTCAAATGGGCGGAGGTGACCGCCGCGGACCTGGCGGCAGGCCAACCGGCGTGGGCGGCCGTGAAACCCGAGCAGGTGGTTTCGGCCGGCGGCGCCACGTTGACCGTGCTGGAGGATCGGAGCGTGCTGAGCGGCGGTGCAAACCCCGACAACGACACGTACACGGTCACGCTCCGCGCCGACCAACCGCACCTCACGGCCATCGAACTCGAGGCCCTCACGCATCCCACGATGAAGAACGGCGGGCTGTCGCGCGCCAACGGCAACTTCGTGCTCACCGAGGTCGAGGTGGAGGCAGCCAAGCCCGGCGAAGCCACGGCCACACGCGTCGAACTGGCCAGCGCCATCGCCGACTTCTCGCAGGACGGTTACCCCGTGGCCAACGCAATCGATGGCAAGTCCGACACCGGCTGGGCCGTCGCCGGCCACGAGAAGCCGGCGGACCACCAGGCGGCGTTCATTTTCGCGCAACCGCTCGCCGGCGGCCCCGGCACGGTTCTGACGGTGCGGCTCAAGTTCGAATCGAGTTTCAAGCAGCACGCCATCGGCCGCTTTCGGCTCTCAATAACCTCGGTGGACCATCCCGCGTTGAACGGCACGGGCCTGCCAACCGAGGTGGCTGAGGCCTTGCGTCGGCCGCTCTCGGAGCGCACGCCGGAGCAGATGGACTTGTTGAAGCGGCATTTCCTGGCGGTGACGCCCTTGCTGGACAAGCCCCGCGCCGAGTTGGTGACCGCGCGCAAGGAGCGCGAGGCGTTGGTCGCCCGCATCCCCACGACCTTGATGAGCGTGACGGAAGCCCCGCGCATCACCCGCATTCTGCCGCGCGGCAACTGGATGAACGAGAGCGGCGACATCGTCGAGCCGGCGCCGCCCGAGTTCCTCGGCGGCGCGCCGCTGAAGGATCGGCGGGCCACCCGTCTCGACCTGGCGCGCTGGCTGGTGTCCCGCGAAAATCCGCTGACGGCGCGCGTTTTCGTGAACCGGCTCTGGAAGCTGTTGTTCGGTGTCGGCATCTCCAAGTCGCTTGACGATTTCGGTGTGCGGGGCGAGTGGCCGACGCACCCGGAATTGCTGGACTGGCTGGCGGCCGAGTTCATGGACAGCGGCTGGGACGTGAAGCACATCGTGCGGTTGATGGTCCGTTCGCGCGCCTATCGGCAAAGCTCACAGGAGTCCGAGGAGTTGCGCGAGCGCGATCCGTTCAACCGCCTGTACGCGCGCCAGGCCCGGTTCCGGATCGACGCCGAAATGGTCCGCGACAACGCGTTGTCGGTGGCGGGCCTGCTCGTGGAGAGGATCGGCGGTCCGAGCGTAAAGCCCTACCAGCCCGCCGGGTATTGGGACCAACTCAACTTCCCGAAACGCACGTGGGACAATGACACCGGCGAGAGCCTTTACCGGCGCGGGCTGTACACTTTCTGGTGCCGCACTTTTTTGCAGCCGAGCCTGCTCGCCTTCGACGCCTGTCCGCGCGAGGAGTCCACCGCCGAGCGCATGCCCTCGAACACGCCCTTGCAGGCGCTGGCGCTGTTGAACGACCCGACATACGTCGAGGCGGCGCGGGTGTTTGCCGCGCGGGTGCTGCGCGGCGGCGGGTCCGACACGAACGCCGCGATCGACCGGGCCTTCGACCAGGCGCTGGCGCGCAAGCCCACCGCCGCCGAACGCGAGGTGCTGGCCGGGCTGCTCCGCGCCGAGCTCCAGCGGTTTTCCGACCATCCGGAAAGCGCGTCGCAGTTCCTCGCGGAAGGGGCTGCGCCGGTGCCCGCCGACTTGAAGGCGTCGGAACTCGCGGCGTGGACCGAGGTGACGCGGGCCATCCTGAACCTGCACGAAACGATCGAGCGCTTTTGAATCGATGACTCCTTCCGATTCCGCCCGCCTGCTGTTGAACCGCCGCGCCTTTCTCGGCCGCACCGCCTTGGGGTTGGGACAGGTGGCGCTCGCCTCGCTGCTGAATCCGCATTTGCTCCGCGCCGGCTCCGCCGGCCCAGACGTCTGGCGCGGCCTGGTGAACCCGCTGCATTTTCCCGCAAAGGCGAAACGCGTGATCTGGCTCTACATGGCCGGCGGGCCGTCCCATCTGGAGACGTTCGATCACAAGCCCAAGCTCGCGGAGATGCACGGCCAGCCGATGCCGGAGTCGATCACGCAAGGCCAGCAGGTCGCGCAGCTTCAAGGCCAGAAGCTCAATTGCTTCGCGCCGCAGTATCCGTTCGCGCGGTTTGGCCAGGCCGGCCAGGAGATCTGCACCGAGTTTCCGCGCATCGCCAGTCTCGCGGACGACATCTGCATCGTCCGCTCGATGCATACCGACCAGATCAACCACGACACAGCGCACGCGGTGATGAACACGGGTACGGCGATCAGCGGCCGGCCCAGCATGGGCTCGTGGGTGCTTTACGGCCTGGGCAGCGAGTGCGCCGACCTGCCCGGCTTTGTGGTGATGATCAGTTCGGGCGGCGGCCAGGATCAACCCGTCGCCGCGCGTCAGTGGAACAGCGGCTTTCTGCCGAGCCGTTTTCAAGGCGTGCGGTTCCAGTCCAGCGGCGACCCGGTCCTCTATTTGCAGCGACCGCCCGGCGTCGATGTGGACGGCCAGCGGCGGGTGATCGAGGCGGTGAACCAACTGAACCGCCAGTACGACTCCGTGGCGCACGACCCCGAAATCGCCACCCGGATCAGCCAGTACGAAATGGCCTTCAAGATGCAGGCCAGCGTGCCGGGCCTGATGGATTTGTCGGGCGAGTCAGCCCGGACGCTCGAAATGTATGGCACCAAAGGCGCGGACGGCACCTTTGCCGCGAACTGCCTGCTGGCACGGCGCCTGGCCGAGCGCGGCGTGCGGTTCATCCAAGTTTATCACCGCGGCTGGGACCATCACGGCGGCATCAAAGCGGGCATCAAAACGGTGTCCGGTTTGGTGGACCAGGCCAGCGCCGCACTGGTGACCGACCTCAAACAGCGCGGGCTCCTGGACGACACGCTGGTGATCTGGTGCGGCGAATTCGGCCGCACACCGATGGCGCAGGGCGACGGCCGCGACCACCACATCAAGGGCTTCTCCATGTGGATGGCCGGGGCGGGTGTGAAACCGGGCTTCAGTTACGGCGCGACGGACGAATTCGGGTACAATGCGGTCGAGAATCCCGTCCATGTCCACGACCTGCACGCCACGATGCTCTACTTGTTGGGGATCGACCACCTCCGGTTGACCTACCGTTTTCAAGGCCGCGACTTTCGCCTCACTGACATTGCCGGCGAGGTGGTGAAGCCGCTGCTGGCTTGAGCCGGAAGACCGGCGACCCACGGCTCGTCAAACCCCGCCCCGCCGTTTCCTGAAGTTGTTGGTGCCGGTGGTGGGACTTGAACCCACACGGCCATTACTGGCCAAGGGATTTTAAGTCCCTTGTGTCTGCCATTTCACCACACCGGCGACTGCTCCATCGGCGGAGGCACGGAATGCGCGACGACTGGTGCTCTGTTTGCCGGCGCCCTTCGGACCGACCACGCGAGGCGGATTGCCGAATCCATTTCAGCCAGGGCCCGCGGCTTCGAGCAAGGATGGTCCCGAGGATTGAGCCGTCAACCTTTACGATCCACCTCTACGATCCGGCGGCCGTACCCAAGATGACGTGCCACAAAACCTGTCTCGATTGCGACAACTGGTCTGCCGGTGGCTTTCAGCGGTGAATCTCAAAGGCCACGGCCCGGGACACCCGTCCTGGAATCCCCAAGCCAGGGCGCCTTACGCACCCGCCGGAAAGCTCATCTCGTCCACGTACACTTCCTGAAACTGCGGGTCGTCCTTGAGCGGGAGGTGCTCGGTGCGGCGACGCAGTTCGGCGAATCCGGCGTCCTGTTCCGGCAGGCCGAACAGCGCCCGTTTCGCCCCACGCAAAGCGGTGTTGCCCGCCGGTTCGACCTGTTCGACCGGGAAGTCGATCAGCCCGATCCGCCGGGCGCTCGCGCGGCTGATGTAATTGCCGAACGCGCCCGCCAGGTACACGCGTGCCAGTTCCGCGGGCCGGACCCCCCAGCCCTCGAGCAGCAGCCGGATGCCGGCGGCAATCGCGCCTTTGGCCAGTTGCAGTTCGCGGATGTCCCACTGGCTGAGCTGCACCGGGCCGAGGAGCGGCAACGCCGCGCCATCCGCGAGGCGGCCCGAAGCCTGGATCCATTCCCAATCGAGACCGCACGCCACAGCATCCACCAGACCGCTGCCGCAAACGCCGCGCGGTTCGCCGCCACCCAGCACCTGGCAGACAAACCGACCTTCGCGCACCGTCACGGCGCTGATGGCGCCGGTCGCCGCCCGCATGCCCATCGAGATGCGCGCACCTTCGAAGGCCGGGCCGGCCGCGGTCGAGGCGCAGAGCAGGCGATCGCGGTTGCCGACCACGATTTCGCCGTTTGTGCCGAGGTCCACCAGCACGGTCGGTTGCGCGCGCTCATGCATGCCGGTGGCGAGGATGCCGGCCAGGATGTCGCTGCCCACGAAGCCACCGAGGCAGGGCAGAAACTGGACCCGCGCCGCACCCGCGGCCGTCCAGCCGAGCTCGGCCGCGCTGAAGACCTTCAAGCCGTCATCGTTGGGCTCGAACGGGTGGTGGGCCAGCGGCGCCACCGGCACGCCGCAGAACAGGTGGTGCATCGCCGTGTTGCCGACCACGACCACGTCCTGCAACGACTGGCCTGCAGGCGCGGAGGTCAGCAGTTCGCCGAGGAGCGAACCGATCTGGTCGCGGATCAAGCCTTGCAGCCGCGCCTGGCCGTCGCCGGTCAGCGCGAACTCGATGCGGCTCATGATGTCCGCGCCCTGTTGGGCCTGCGCGTTCAAGGCCGTCCGGACGGCGAGGACGTTGCCGCTGCGGAGATCGAGCAACTGCGCCACCAGGGTGGTGGTGCCGAGATCCACGGCCACGCCGAGGCCGTCACGCGGCACAAGCTCGACGCGGGTGTCGTCACTGAGAATCGCGGCCTCCCACTGCGCGAGTTCGAGCGTGAGATCGACGGTCGCGCAGGCGCGGCAGGCCAACCGCCAACCGGCGGCGCGTTCGGCCGGCGAGAGCAACCGCTCGTCTTCCGGCGTGACCGGCAGTTCACCGCGGAGCACGCGGACCCGGCAGCCCTTGCACCGACCGCGCCCGCCGCACGGGAACTCGACGCCTTGGGCAAACAGCAGGTCGGAGAGCGCCGTGCCGGAAATCGCCTCCAGAGTGCGACCGAGCGGGAGGAGTGTGATGTGGACCGCGGGCTTCATCGAAAGGAGCCGCGGCTGGCCCGGGACCGCGACGGGCGCCGAACGGTTGGGCTACGGCCGGCTCTAAGAGATGGTGGCTGCATCGCCGTGGGTGCCATGGAACGCGCGGAGGATGTTTATGAATTTGTGGAACACCGGGAAAGCCTTAAGTCGGATCGCCGGCCTGGTGGTGCGCCCGGCCTCTCCCTCTGGCCGCGGTTGCGCTTGCCGCTCGCTCGCTGGTGTTGCAGGGTGCCGCGCATGGATTGGGTCACCGTGTTGATCGGCGGCGGCGGAATTGCCGCTTTCCTTGGCTTGAAGCAACTGGGTTTGGTGGGCGCCGCAGCCGCGCGCGAGCACCTGAAACAAGGCGCGAAGGTCATCGACGTGCGCAGTCCCCAGGAGTTCGGCTCGCGGCACGTTCCCGGCGCGATCAACATCCCGCTGGGCGAACTGGCGGATCGCATCGCCGTCAAGGTGCCCGACAAGGACACCGTGCTGCTGTTGCATTGTCTGAGCGGGGGCCGGAGTGCGATGGGGAAACGCACGTTGAAAGGCCTCGGCTACACCCGGGTCTTCAACCTCGGTTCCTACGGGCGCGCCGAGAAGATTGTGCGGGGCCAGTGAGCCCGGAAGCGGGCGCTCAGCTTGCGATGATCTTGTCCATCCGCGCGGCGAAATCCTTCAGTGACGCCAGGTCTTTGGTCTGGTCGCCGGGCATTTCGGAGATGAACCAGCCGCGGTAGCCGATGTCGTCGAAGGCGCGGAGGATTTCCGGCCACCGGTTCGAGCCTTCGAGCAATTTCACGTCGAAGCCCTTCCACTTGTCCTGCTTGGCCAGTTCGAGGCTGTACTCCTTGATGTGCACCCGTGAAATGCGCTTGCCCAGCGTGCGGATCCAGGTGGCCGGGTCGCCGTAGTAGAGGATGTTGCCGGTGTCGAAATGCCAGCCCAGCCACGGGCTGTCGAACTGGTCCACGTAGCGCACGGCCTCCTTGGGGTCGGTGATGAAATCGTTCCAGACGTTCTCGATCGCGATGCGCACCTGGAGCTCGGCCGCCAGCGGCAGGAGCTTGCGCAATTCGGCGGTCGAGCGGTCCCAGCATTCCTGGTAGTCGGCCCCGTCCCGGGCGACGCCGGGCACGACCAGCACGGAGGTCGCGCCGTAGCCGTGCGCCTCGCGGATCGTCTGGGCGATGCCTTTCGCCCCTGCTTCGCGCACCTCGGGTTTCGGCGAGGACAGCGGCTTGGCCCAATGCGTGGAGCAACACACGCTGCAAATCGGCAATCCGACTGCGTCGCGCGCCTGGAGGACTTCGGCCACGGGCATGTGGCTCTCGGCCTCGACGCCGTCGAAGCCGGCGGCTTTGAGTGCCTTGAACTTGTCGAGCACCGAGCCGGGGAAGCCGATCGTGCCGTACATCATCGCCTTCTTGAGGTCGCGTTTCGGACTGGCAGCCAGCAGCGAGGCGGGCAGCAACGAAAAGGCGCCCAAGGCGGCGGTGCGGCTCAGGAAACGGCGGCGGTTGGTCATCATATGTTGGGGGCAAGTTGTGCCGGCGCAGGCGCGAACGCAAGCGTGGTTCAATCTCCGCCGTTGCCATTGGGCTCGCGTTTCTCCCAGCGCCGCTGCGGCTTCGGTGGCAGGGAGAGATCGACCTTCGCGAAGTAGGTTTCCGGCCCGAGCAGTTCCTCGACCGCGCGTTCCAGCGCGAGAGAAGGCAGCACGGCGAAGTCGCTGTGCGTCTCCACCACCACCACCTCGCCCCCCGCCTGTTTCACGCAAAGAAAGAGCGGGCACTTCCCCCGGTGCGCCGCCACCAAGTCGCGCGCGGCCCGCAGCTTTTCGCCCGACAGGTCGGCCGCCCGGAGGCGGAGATGCACCTGCGTGGTGTACTTCCGGGGTGCGTCCTCCAAGGGCAGGATCTCGACCGGGAAAAGCTTCGGTTTGTCGTCGCCGAGGTTGACTTCGGCGACCAGGAGCAGCGCCGCGCCCGGCGTGAGGAGTTCGCGGAACTTCTCGTAGTTTTCGTTCAGGCAGAGCACCTGCACGGTGCCTTCCATGTCTTCGATCGTCGCCAGCGAATACGGTTTGTTCGTCTTCTTGGAAATGCCGTTCTGCACGGCCGCCACCAGGCCGCCGAGGCGCGTCAGGGTGCGATTCGGCAGCGACGCGAGCCTGCCGGTGGTGGCGAGCGTGTAACGGGTCAGCACCGGCAGATACGGCGTCAGCGGGTGCCCGGTCACATAGAAGCCGAGCAGCTCCTTCTCGGCGGCAAGGCGTTGGGCGGCGGGCCATTCCTCGTGCCGTGTGAGCGCCTCGACCTTCGCCTCGGCGCCTTCCTCCAACATGCCGAAGAGCGAGGTCTGGCCGCGCGCGCGGTCCTGGGCATTGCTCGCGGCGCGGGAGAGCACGCGGTCGATCGAATTCCAGAGCGTGGCGCGGGTCTCGCCAAAGCTGTCGCACGCGCCGGATTTGATGAACGCCTCCAACACGCGGCGGTTGACGGCGCGCGTATCGACCCGCTCGCACAAATCGGCCAGCGAGGCGAAACGGCCGCCGATCCGCCGGGCCTCGAGCACCGACTCGACCGCGCCTTCGCCGACGCCCTTGATCGCGGCCAGGCCGAAGCGGATGGCCCCGCCCCCGCGCCTTGCCGCCTCCGCTCCGGGGGGCGCCGGCGCGGGCGCGAAGAAGACGTCGCTCTCGTTCACGTCCGGGCCGCGCACTTCAATGCCGAGGTCGCGCGCCTCGGCGATGTACTCGCCGAGTTTGTCCGTGTCCGCCAGGTCGTTGGTGAGCATGGCGCAAAGGAACTCGACCGGGTAGTTCGCCTTCAGATACGCGGTCTGGTAAGCGACGATGGCGTAGGCGGCGGCGTGCGACTTGTTGAAGCCGTACCCGGCGAACTTCTCGAGCAGGTCGAAGATGGCATTCGCCCGGTGCTCGGGAATGCCGTTCACCTCGGCACAGCCGCGCACGAAGATCGCGCGCTGCTCCTCCATCTCCTCCTGCTTCTTCTTGCCCATCGCGCGGCGGAGGAGGTCGGCGCCGCCGAGCGTGTAGCCGGCCAGGACTTGCGCGGCCTGCATGACCTGCTCCTGGTACACCATGATGCCGTAAGTCTCGCGGCAGATCGGCTCCAGCAGATCGTGCGGGTAATCGATGCGCATCTCGCCGTGTCGCCGCCGCAGGAATTCCGGGATGAGGTCCATCGGCCCCGGCCGGTACAACGCGATGAGGGCCGTGATGTGTTCGACCGAGCCGATCTGGAATTTCCGGCACAGGTCGCGCATGCCGCTGGATTCCAGTTGGAACACCCCGAGCGTGCGTGCGTTGTTGAGCAACTCGTAGGTCCTGGCGTCGTCGAGCGGCAGGTGGTCGATCGGAATATCCACGCCCTGCGTGCGCTTCACCATTTCGCAGGTGTTCCGCAAAACGGTCAGCGTTTTCAGGCCAAGGAAATCCATCTTCAACAGGCCCAGGTCGCCCACCGGCCCCATCGCGTACTGGGTGACGATGCCGCCGTCTTCATCCACCTTCAGCGGCAGCAGATTCACCAGCGGCTCCGGGCCGATGACCACGCCGGCGGCGTGCACGGAGGCGTTGCGGCAGATGTCTTCGAGCACCATCGCCATGTCGATCAACTCGCGCGTCTGCTCGTTGGACTCGTAGGCCTGCTTGAAGTCCGGCGACTTCTCGAGCGCCAGCTCCAGCGTCATCTTCAGCTCGTTGGGAATCGCCTTGGCCAGCCGGTCGCAGTCGCCGTAACCCAGCCCCATCACCCGTCCCACGTCGCGCACGACGGATTTGGCGCCCAGGGTGCCGAATGTGATGATCTGCGCCACGCAATCGCGACCGTACTTCTCGCGCACGTACTCGATCACCTCGGCGCGACGGTCGTCGGCGAAGTCGATGTCGATGTCCGGCGGGTTCACGCGCTCGGGATTCAGGAAGCGCTCGAACAGCAGGCCGTAACGGATCGGATCGACGTTCGAAATCTCCAGCAGGTACGTCACGATCGAACCGGCGGCGGAACCACGCGCCACGCACGAAATCCCCTTGCCGCGGCCGTGCTGGACGAAATCCCCCACGATGAGGAAGTAGGAGACGAAGCCGGTCTTCTCGATCACCGCCAGCTCGAGCCGGAGCCGGTCGAGCACGACCTGAAGGGCGGCGCCGACGTCACCCGCGGCCGGTGGCCGGCTGCCGGATGAGGCCGGCGCGGACGCGGGTTCACGGCCGTCTTCGAGCTCCACGTCGCGCGGTTCGACGTAGGTCGGCAACCGCGTCGGGTCGTCAATGCCTTCGACGACGAAATCGTTGCCGTCCGACCGGGCGTGAATCGTGTAGCGGCGCTCCAAGCCTTCCACGAGTGCCTGCCGCAGACAGGTCTCGCGAGTGAGCCCCGTCGGCGGTTGGAAGACCGGGTAATGGAGCTTGCCGAACCGGAGGTCCAGGTGGCAGCGCTCGCCGATCGCGACGGTGTTCCGCACGGCCTCCGGCACCTCGGCGAACAGCGCCGCCATTTCCTCGGCTGAGCGGAGGTAGAACTGCGCCGGCTGATAGCGCGGCTTCGGATCCTCGCGGGTCACCTGCCGCCCGATGCACACCAGGCAGTCGTGCGCCGTCCAATGGCCGCTTTCGAGGTAATGCACGTCGTTGGTCGCGACGAGCTTCAGCCCGAATTCCTTCGCCCACGGAATCAACTGCCGGTTCACCCTGGCCTGTTCGGCGATGCCGTGGTCCTGAAGTTCCAGCAGAAAATTCTCCGCTCCGAACGTCTGCTTGAACCAGTCGATGGCGTCGCGCGCCAGCTCCGGCTGGTCGTCCGCGATCAAGCTCGGGATTTCGCTCGCCAGGCAGCCGGACAACGCGATCAGCCCCTCGCGATGCGCGGCGAGCAATTCCTTGTCGATCCGCGGCTTGTAATAATAGCCCTCGAGATGCGCGGCGGTGACGAGCCGGATCAGGTTCTTGTACCCGGTCTCGTTCTGCGCGAGCAGGACCAGGTGATGATAGGCGTCGCGACCGCCATTGAGCGTCTTCTTCTCGAACCGGCTGCCCGGTGCGACATAAACCTCGCAACCGATGATGGGCTTGAGGCCGGCCTTCTTCGCGGCCTGGTAGAAGTCGATCGCGCCGTACAGAACGCCGTGGTCGGTGATCGCCAGCGCGCCGAAGTTCAACGCGGTCGCCCGCTCCATCAGGCGGTCGATACGGCACGCCCCATCGAGCAACGAGTACTCGGTGTGGAGGTGCAGGTGGACGAATTCGGCACGCGACATCGGAGCGATTATCCGCGCCGCCCACCGCGGCGCAAGAACCGCGAATAACCGTCAGCCGGCGCCACGTCGGGCCGGATTCCGCTCCAGGATGCGGAGCGCAACTCCCCCGGGGCCTTCCCGTCGGCGTCGGGCCGACGGACCTGCGGGGACCCCGGGGAAACCCAAGCGGGTGGCAGCGCCGTGCCGGTCGCTTTCCACAACGCTCCCCGGGTACCGTCCGGCCGGGCGCCGGACAGCGGCCCCGCCGGCCGGGACTCGATTCAATCCGTGATGTCCATCCGCTCGAACCGGTCGCCCAGCCATTTCAAACCGAGACCGGCCTCGAGTCCCAAAACCAGGGTCGCAGCGAGGGACGCGAGCGGCAGCGCCACCAGCCAGCTCGCCGCGAATTTCGCGAGGAAGAAAACGAGCGTGCCCACGCCGGCCGGCGGCAGCAACGCCAGCGCCAGACTGAGCAGGTGCCCGACCATGAGCAGCATCCGCTGGCCCATCGCCTCGAAGCCTTGTGCGCCTTGCGGGCCGAGCCGGATCCAGGCCGGAAACAGCACGGCAGTCGTGTTGTGGAGCAGCAGCAGGGTGAAGTTCAAGGCCGGTGAAAAAATCATCGCGCTCAGCGCCACCACCACGCGCGGTGCCACGGAGGCCGCATAGGCGCCGGAGGGTGGGTGCAGGCTGGGAAACAGCGCCGCCGCCACCGCAGCCAACACGCATTGGGCGAGGGTGAGGATGAACACCGGCGCCAGGATTTCGCCCAGCACGAGCTGCCAGCCGGGGAGCGGGTAGGTCTTCAGGACGTCCGCCATCGGCAGGTCCTGGCGCAAATCGAACCGCGCCAGCTCCGGCCCCACGAAGACGAGCATGGGCGCGAGGCCAACCGCCATCGCTCCCAGAACCTTGAAGCCGGCCGCCTTCGGGGACGCCATCCCGACGCCGATCACCATCGGCACCAGCATCGCGAGGAGCAGGATTCCCAGCCGCGAAGTCAGGATCGACTGGGCGGAAATGAGGTTCTTCCACATCAGCGCCAACAGTCGCGGGCCCTGCGCCGTCAGGCGAAACGGCGCCCGGCCTTCGCGCGTGCGCGGGCCGGCCAGGTGCCAGTTGCCCGAGCGGGCGGCGGCCAGGAGGCGGCTGCGTTGCTCGGCGCGTGCGAGCGCCGTTTCCTCGAACGCAACCGCCGTGCGCACCACCCAGAAGTACAGCAGTGCGAGCAGGCCCAAGGCGGGCAGGAGCGCCAGCGCGAAGTCAGCCAATCCGAGCGTAAGTATCGGCCTCACCAGCAAGCGCAGTGGCCACAATACCCAGCTCAACGGCGATTGACCGAAGGCCGCCTGGGCGAACTCCGCCAGCGCCTGCGGCCGGGCCAGGGCGTCCGCCGGCAGCGCCGCGAACGCTGCTTCCGCGCGCCGCCACGCCGTCAAGCCGAGCAGTGCCAGCAGCCCGAGCACAATCACGCGCCGGACCCAGTTGCCCAGGCCGCGATCCAGCAGGCGCGTGCGGACGAAGCCCGCGCCCAACCGGTGGAGTTCCATCGCCCCCATCAGCACCCACCAGCCCAGCGCCAGCCGCCACGCGCCGCTCGGTGACATGAACCGCCAGGTGAAGAGGGTCATGATCAACGCGCTGATCGCCAGTGCCAACTGGGTCTTGAGCAGGCGGAAATGGATCAGCGTGCGACGTGCCAGCGGCGCCGGAAACAGAAACGCGACCTCGGCCTCGGTGAAATCCAGCGTGGCCCGCTTCGACGGCAGGAGCCAGTTGATGGCGACCAGCACGAAGAAGGCGAACGCGACCGCCATTTCCGCGACCGGCTGCCACTCGGGCGGGATTGCACCCGGCCGGCCCCCACCGGGAGAAGCCGACACAAACGGGCGCAGGAAGAAGAATCCCAAGTAAGCGAAACCGATGACCGCGCCGAGCAGGTACTGCGGCTTGCGCAGCCGCCCCAACTGGGCGAGCAACCGGTTTCGCGCCGTGCACACCTGAAGATAAACCAGCGCGGCGATCATGGCGGCGGCGGTTCCTCGCCCGCCGTGGCGCGGAAAAAGACTTCCTCGAGGCTCGCGTCCGGCGCGGTTTCGGCGAAGCGCTGCCGCACTTCCGCCAGCGTGCCATGCACGATCTTGCGGCCCTGCTTGAGAATCAGGATATGCGAGCAGATTTCGCCGACGAGATGCAGCAGGTGCGAGCTGATGATCATCGCCGTGCCTTCGCGGGCGAGCCGCAGGATGGTGTCCTTCATCCGCCGGATGCCGTGCGGGTCCAGGCCGGTGAGCGGTTCGTCGAACAGGATGACCTTGGGCGAGTGCAGGAGCCCGCAGGCAATGGCCAGTTTCTGCTTCATGCCGCGCGAGAGTTCGCCCGGCAGCTTATCCGCCTTCTCGGCCAGTTCCAGATCGGCCAACAACGCCTTCGCCTTCGGTTCTGGATCGCGGACGTGGTAGAGGCGGGCGGTGAAGGTGAGGTGTTGGCGGACGCTGAGATAGTCGAAAAGTCGCGGCTCGTCGGGGAAGTACGCCAGCTCCTGCTTGGCCGCCAGCGGCGCGGTGGTGAGATCGTGACCGCACACGCGCACGCAGCCGCGGGCAGGCGGGATGATGCCGGAGACGCAGCGCAGCGTGGTGGTCTTGCCGGCGCCGTTCGGGCCGACCAGGCCCATGACCTCGCCGGGTCGCACGACGAACGACAGATCGTCCACCGCCACGAACTTCCCGTATAATTTGGTGAGTCCCGCCGCTTCGATCATCGCGCTGCCTTTCCGGGCCGGAGAATCCGCGGACGATACGGACGGCCAGCACCGGCGTAAACCCGAATCCCAAGGCTGGAAGATGACGCGCACGAGGCGGGGCCCGAAGTCGGCCAGCCGGACGACGTTTTCACGGAACTCCGCCAGCGGCGCACGGCAAGTTGCTGGTCCTTGGTTCCGAGCGAGCGGCGAATCTGCTTGCCGCGTCGCTTCACCAAAACGTAGTAATTCCCCGATGGTCCGTGACGGCAAAGACACGCTGCGACCTTGCGGAAGCGCGCCTGCTCTGACGTGGCAGATTCGGCTTGTGAGTTCACGACGCCATGTTTTTGGGGCATGGAGTTGGGTTGCAGGCGAAGAGTAGGCGGATTCCGATGTCGCATTAAATCATGGGTTACCAATGGTTGCCCCCATAGCTCAAATGGATAGAGCGCCGGTTTCCTAATGCGTTTCTGGCGGCTTCCCCCACTAGCCCCAACTCGGACCGAAGCGTACAACGTTCTCTGGATCAACCTGTGTTACAGCGAGTCCACATGGACTGAACTGTGCCTGAAGAACCCCGAAAAACCGCTATCGGGTTACAACTGCGGGTTACAACTGACCCAGAGGACAGGGCGAGCGAGTGCGTTTCAACCACGGTGTCGCCGGACACAGCGCGGACACAGCGCGGTCTTTCGCGGCCGGAACCTGACTGGCAAACTTCGGCCTCGCGAAACGCAGGGGCGCATCGTCTGAACCCGCCGCGGCACCAGCAAAATGGAGGTTTGCCGGGCGTCCTCGGAATCCGCATCCTCCCGACATCATGTTGCTTCGATGGCCACACCTACCGTGCTTGCTCCTCCTGCGGACCTTCACGAATGCTGACGGCCTGAGCGAGAAGCAGCCACGGCTCAAGAACGCCGACGGAGGACCGATCCAGCCCTTGGACCAGCCAGTGACTTACGCTTCGGCGATGCTGAGGTTGTGGCACGAACAGGTTGGGAACGCCTGGCTGCGCCGGTTCTTCCGGTTCTTGCGGGAATGCCCGGAAGCACCCGCGGACACTCGGGATTGCGCCCTTCGGCAGTGCTGGAACTGGTATCTCGCAGCGAGCTTGGCCGCGCAGCGCGACTTGTCGTCCATGTTCGTGGGGGATTGGCGGATGCCCTTGGCGGAAGGAAGACGCAAGGCGCTGGCCGCCGTGGATTGGCAACAGCCCGATCTGACGCCCGCGGTCATTGGTCGCGGGATACGGGCGATCACCACGAACCTCTGGCGGGACCCGTGATGTAGGTTGGGTGTGCACGTGAAGTCCCGTTCACTCGGTGAAGGATTGATGGACCTCGTGGGCTCGGATGGAATTTGAGAACTGAAGATGCAGCCATCACCAGAATCCAGTACTGGAGGAAACGAGGTTCGTTGGCCAGATGCGACGATTCGAAACGGCCGCGGACCCGATTTCGCCCCTGATCGGGACTGGCGTGAAAGAGTCAGCCACTGACGGCGTCTTCTCCGTAGTCGTTTTCGGCCATCTACACCCGCTTGGACGTGATGAGACTGACGAGGACAATACATTACCCGCGAGCGGCTTGCACCATTGCGGTGTGGTGCCATATGGACCGGTCAAGGCCCAATTCCACGCCACCATTATCCAATTGCAGTATGCAATCGCGCTGCGAAACACTTGCTTGGAAGTCGAACCAGGCACTTACTGAGGTTCCGAACTACCCCTTTGCTTCTACAGTGCCGTCCGAGTCCGGTGGGCAACCGCCGCCAGGTGCTGAAGGGCGAACCAGGAGTGGCCGCCAGGGAGAGCCTTGAATCAGTCACTTCTCCCTCACACTTCGGAGAACTGCAGCACTACCTTGATGTCTTCCGAGTTCCGGACCAGGGCCTGCGCGAAGTCCTCCGGCCGCTCGCGTTTGGTGATGAGCCGCGCCAACCAGGCGCGGTCCGCGCGGGCCAAGGCTTCCGCAGCCTTGTACCAATGGCGTTTGTTGGCGTTGACGCTGCCGAAGATGACGTTGTTCTTCAGCACCACCGCCGAGGCGAGATCCGCGGTGGTAACTTTCGGCACGGTGCCGCCATGCCCGACGCCCGTAAGACACACGACACCACTCGCCCCGATGGCGACCAGCGATTCGGCAATGACTGACCCCACCCCGGTGCATTCCATGATGACGTCCGGCTGAAACCCTAGTTCAGCAACGCTGCAACTATGGTAGGTGGCGCCCAGAGCGCGCACGAGGTCGGGCTTGGGCCCGGTCTTGGTTCGGGCGAGGACGTGAACCTCCAAGCCGAGCTGCCGGGCGAGCAGGGCGCCGAGCAGTCCGATCGGCCCCGCCCCTGTTATGAGCACGGTTCTTGGCTCCCAAAAGGCGCGCCGACCCACTTCAAGGACGTGCTCCCAAGCCTTGGCGACCACGGTGGTGGGCTCCAGCAGGACTCCGAGTATCCCCAGAGAGGGGTCCATCTTGATGGCGTACTCGGGCTCGATGCGCCAGCGCTCCGACATGAAACCGTGGATTTGCTTGATGCCGCGCTCGGTGTACTGACCGTTGCGGCACATGTCCCACTCGCCCACCGCGCAGTTCGGGCAGGGAACGGGATCGGGGCGGCGGACGATGCCCACCACCAGATCGCCGGGTCTGAGACCACTGGTCGGCCCCGGATCGAGGACTCGGCCCAGGGATTCATGGCCGAGCACGAGGCGGGTCTGGCCCGGCGGCGCCCACCCGTACTTGCCGTCGGCAATCTCGACGTCGGTGCCGCAAACGCCGACGGCAACCGCCTCCACCAGCACGGATCCGTTTTGGATGTCAGGTTCCGGGATGTCTTCCAACCGCGCAGACCCTGGTCGCTTAGGTTCAACGGTGATCGCTTTCATTTGGGGTTTCTTTTCTTTCCTGGCTCAACTTGGATAAAAGGTTTTCGTCGTCGCTTGCTTCCCGGCTCGGGGGCGGGACCCACCGATTTGTCCTTCTTCTGCAGGAGGATCTTCTGCGCATCCAAGGAAGCAAAAAGGTGCATGATCCGGGCGATGGCTCCGGTCCATCCCGTCTGGTGGCTAGCGCCTACTCCCGCGCCGGTGTCCCCGTGGAAGTATTCATAGAACAACGGGTAATCCCGCCAGTGGGAATCCTCCTGGAATTTGGTGGATGTTCCATGCACGGGCCGTTTCCCATGCTCATCCTTCAGGAAGATGCTGGACAGGCGGCGCCCGATCTCCTCAGCCACCTGGTAGAGGTTCATCTGTTTCCCTGATCCCGTGGGGCATTCGATGTTGAATGAAGTCCCGTAATAGAGGTGGTACTGCAGCAGGGCCCGCAGAATCAGCATGTTGACCGGCATCCAGATCGGGCCGCGCCAGTTGGAGTTGCCGCCAAACATGCCGCTATCCGAATCCCCGGGCAGATAGGATACGCGATATTCCTGGCCGCCCGCCCGATAGCCATAGGGGTGGTCGTGGTGAATGCGCGAGAGGGCTCGAATGCCGAAGGGGCTGAAGAATTCATTTTCATCCAGCATGACCATCAGCACCCGGCGGAGATTGGTTTCATTCAGGATTGATCCCAGGAAGCGGCCGTTGTGGCCGGGCTTCAACGGGTCATGGATGAAGGCCATCAATTCCGGGCGCGCGTTCAAATACGCGCGGGCCTTCGCGCCGACCTCGGGGTATTTCGCAGCTATCTTCCCTTCGAAAATGGTCACGGCGCAAAGGGGCAGCAGCCCGACCATCGAACGCACCTTCAGTCGTTCGGACCGCCCGTCCGGCGAGCGCAACACATCGTAAAAGAAGCCGTCCTGCTCATCCCACATCCCGCCTTCCTCACCCGGCCGGATCATCCCCGAAGCGATCATGAGAAAATGTTCGAGGAATTTCAGGGTCAGGCTGAGGTAGGCTGGATTGGCCACGGCCAGCTCGGCGCCGATCTCCAGCATGTTCTGGCAGAACAAGGCCATCCAGGCGGTGCCGTCGGCCTGTTCCAGATGGCCTCCCGTCGGCAGGGGCGAGGAACGGTCGAAGACCCCAATGTTGTCCAACCCCAGGAATCCCCCCTCGAAGGCATTGTTGCCGGCCCGGTCTTTGCGGTTGACCCACCAGGTGAAGTTGAGCAGCAACTTGTGAAAACAGCGCTCCAGCCAGGCGAGGTCGCCCTGCCCCCGCTTCGCCTTCTCCGTCAAGTAGGTGAAGATCGTGGACCAGGCATGAACGGGAGGATTCACGTCCCCGAAGTTCCACTCGTAGGCGGGAATCTGGCCGCTGGGGTGGAGGTAGCGAGACCTCAGAACGAGTTCCAACTGCTCCTTGCCGAAGTCGGGATCGACCAGCGTCAGCGCCGTGACGTGAAAGGCCAGGTCCCAGGCGGCGTACCAGGGATATTCCCATTTGTCCGGCATCGAGATCACATCCGCATTGACCATGTGTCCCCAGCGGTCGTTGCGGACGGCGCCCGGATGCCCTCGGTAGGGATGAAGGCCGTGTTGTTTGAGCCAGCGGCCAACGTCATAGAAATAGAACTGCTTGGACCAGAGCATTCCCGCCAGGGCCTGCCGCATGACGCTCGCCGCGTCCGCGTCCAACGCAGGAGGAATGACCGCCGCATAAAACGCATCCGCTTCCTGAAGCCGGGTCTGGAAGACGGATTCAAACGCCTGGCCGAAGAGCCCGCCCAGCGCCTGCTTGGAACTCTCGATCGGCGGGTCGCACAATCGCAGGCGAATCGTGCGCGATTCGCCGGCGGCGATCGTCAGCGGGTAATGGACCGCGACTTTGGTCCCCTCCCGCTCTGAATTCACCGCTTCCCGTTTGCCGTGAACGAGGAAGTCGTTGATTCCGTCCTTGACGTAAGGGGACGGATTGGCCGTGCCGAACAGCCGCAGGGTGTTGGTTTCATTCTCCGTGAAGAGAAGTGCCGACGCGCCTTCCGCATAGCAGAAGCGCTCGCCCAGATCTCGATGCGAGAGTCCGATGGTCGCACCGGTCTTGTCCTGTGCCACCTGGCGGAGGATTGGGCGGGCCACATTATCCCCCCACGACCAGTCGTTGCGGAACCAGAGGGTGGGCAGGAGATGGAGCGTCGCCGGTTCCGGACCGCGGTTATGCACAGTGATCCGAACGAGCAAATCCTCGGGAGACGCCTTGGCGTATTCCACGAAAACATCGAAATAACGGTCCTGGTCAAACACTCCGGTATCGAGCAGCTCATATTCCGGCTGCCCCCGACCCCGCTCACGGTTCGTCGCGACCAGGTCGCCGTATGGGTACGCCGCCTGGGGGTACTTGTACAAGTACCTCATGTAGGAATGGGTCGGCGTGGAGTCGAGGTAAAAATAGTATTCCTTCACATCCTCGCCGTGGTTGCCTTCGCCGTTGGTGAGGCCGAACAGCCGTTCTTTCAGGATTGGGTCTTTTCCGTTCCACAACCCAAGCGCGAAACAGAGCCGCTGTTGGTCATCGGAAATGCCGGCGAGGCCGTCCTCGCCCCAGCGGTAGGCGCGCGACCGGGCGTGGTCGTGGGGGAAGTAATTCCAGGCGTCCCCGTTGTCGCTGTAATCCTCCCGGACCGTTCCCCATTGCCGCTCGCTCAGGTAGGGTCCCCATTTCTTCCACGGGACCTGCTTCGTTCGAACCTCTTCCAGTCGCATCTGTTCGGTAGTCATGTGAGGGGGTGTTTGGCTATTGTGCCGGGATAGTGATCAGGGGCAGCTTCTCCGTGCCACCCGTTTCTGCCAGGGTGAAGAAGAACACAACGGCCGTGAGCGCGCGCTTCGATCGCAAGTCGCGGTCATCAATCCAAAACCACTGGTCGCGGTAATGCACGGCGGCGAAGGCGTTCGCCGGCTTCTCCTTGCTGCTGCGAATGCTGACCGCCCGCCGCGCGTCTTCGTGGGCCAGGTTGCCCGCGCCCGGCACCGCGCGCTGTTCCTGCAAGTCCGCCGCCGGCACTTCGATGAAGGAGGCGAAGGCCTGCATGATTTGCAGCATCGAGCGGCTGTTCACGGCCAACTCACCTTCCGCTCCCGGCACCGGCGAATAGACGAGCGCGAATTTTTGGCCCGTGGGGGAGAGATTGAGCAACCGGCGAATTTCCGCGGCCTTCTCCAAAGTTTCCGGCGGTAGATTGTCGCGTCGGAAAAACACCACGCCCGTCGTGCCTTTGACCTTGTCCTCCTCCATGCGCAACCCGAATGCGCCCGCCGCCTGCACGTCGCGCAATAGCTCCATGACCCGGAGGAACTCCGGGTCGGCCTCGCGTACGCTCGCGGCCGTCGCGGAACGGTTGCGCACGCCATTCAAGGACTCGACCGTCAGGCCCAGAATGAAGTCCGCCGCGTAACCGGATTGGAGCATGGAGAAGATGGCCTTGGGATCAATCGGCGTGATGAGTCCGCGCAGGAACCTTTCCCCGGTCATCGGCACGTAGGTGATGGTGGGCCGGTCGGTATAGACGGCCTGTCCGCCCGCCGCGAGGTAGTTGCCCTGGATCGCTCGATCGGAGGAGAGCGTGCCGTTGACACTGACCCCCGTTTGCATCGAGTAGCCGGCGACGATGGACGCCACATCGACGAATACCGGGAGGTCCATGTAGCGCAGCTTGACGATGTTGAGGAGCGTCTGCTGTTTCCACGAATCGGCGATGGCCGAGCTGTAGTCGAAGCGATCCACGGCCACGGTCTTGGGACCGAGGTGCGCGCAGCCGGTGAGGAGAAGGAAGAGGCTGAGGAGTGGTGGCAGGTGGCGAGGGGCACTTGGCGAGTAATCAGTGATCCGTGATCGGTGATCAGTGGCCGGTGGGCGGCTTGCCAAGGGCGGCGCGCTGTGACAACCTCGTGTCATGAAACTGACAGCAGTTTTTGAGCCGGCCAAAGAGGGCGGATACACTTGCTTCGTGGAAGAAGTTCCCGCCGCCATCTCGCAAGGCGAAACGCTGGGCGAGGCCAAGGCGAATCTGCTGGATGCGCTCAAGCTGGTGCTGGAATGCCAGCGAGAACTGGCGGAAAAGGACCTGTCGCCCAACGCCCTGCGCGAGTCGTTTGAGTTCGCCGAGGCATGAAGCGCCGCGATCTGGAGCGGCACCTGCGCGGACAGGGGTGCGTCTTCTTTCGCGAGGGCGGCGGGCATGCGGTCCGGCTCAATCCTTCCAGCCGGAAGATCGCCAGCGTGCCGCGCCACCGGGAAATCAAGGAAGGAACAGTCCATGGCATTTGAAGGCAACTGGAAATCCCGCGGCCTTGGGGAGTGACCGCCGGCAGGAGTCTGCCTCCGCTTGGATTGCGCCGGTCGATTGTAGGTGTTCATATCTTCTCGACATTGAGGGTTTTGACTTCCGGGTGGACCCCAGATGGGGCCTTACCCTCGGGGTGTTTTCCTCCCACTCCCTGCAAATTGCTCACTTCCGCCAGGGCCTGGTCCTCGGGCTCGGGAAAGAAGCGGCCGGCCGACCGGTGCAACCGGGCCAGCTCCTCCCGCAGGAGGGCGGTGCGCTCAAGCGGCAGGACCTCCGTCAGATTCTCCAGCATGGCACGGAGACGGCGGGCCACCTGGATGCTTGTGCCGCCGAACTGACGGATTTCGGTGACCGCCAGACAGACAAAATCCTCCCAATTAGGCGTCCGATAGACCAACCGCAGCGCGCCCGAGCGGTCGTGGGCCAATCCCTCATCCAGATGCCGGCTGCCCACACTGCGCAGGAGGTGATGAATGTGGTCAATCGCCAGGACGGCGGTGGTGGGATCGTTGATCGCCGGGGAGAGCCCCTTCGAGGCGACATCCACGATGATCCGAAACACAAAAGCCGGATCCTGTTCCATCGTCCGTTCCTGGCCCAACGCCACCGATTGACAGAGCGCCCTGGCCGCGGGGCCGCCGTGGCCTCCAAAGATGCGGAATAGCGGGCTCCCGGCCGCTACAAAATCCCCCACTTGCGGCACCAATTCGACGACGCAGTGCGCCTGCTGGGCCAGGGCCACGAGTCCCTCGAGGTCGAACGCCAGGAACACGCCGTCGTTCGGGCTCGAAACCGTGGCGACCGGTTCGCCCCGAAGCGCGCTCGCGGGATCCCGGGCGGTGTCCTCCGGCCCGGAGAGCCGGCGGGGATAGACGCCTTCGATGACTTCGCGGCCCAGGCGGGCCACGACCCGCAAGGCCCCGCTCGGGCGCAGCGCCTTGCCCACGTGATCGATGAGAAACAGGAAGACGCCCACGCTGAGCAGGCAAAGGTAGGCCGACAACTGCGCCGTGATGGCCGGCACCGAGGTGTGGATGCGCACGAGCACCGCCAGGGTGAAGGTGAAGGTGAAGGCAAACAGGGTCAAAGCGAACCGGGTCACCCGGTCCCGGAACACCACTCCGATGATCCGCGGGCTGAGTTGGGCACTGGCCAACTGCACCACCAGCAGCAGGCTGGATGAGAGGAATACAATGAACGTGAGCAGCGACCCGGCCAGGGTCCCGAACAAGGTCAGCGCCGCGGACGGGTCCAGGGCAGACTGCCAGCCGGCGCGTTCCTCGATCCAGTGAAGCCCGTTGACCGACACCAGCGCCGCCACCATGCCCAAAACCGGCAGAACCCAGATGGAGTTCCGGAGGTGATGCCGCAGCTTGTAACGGGTGAGCCAGCTCACGGAGGTCGCTTCGGTTGGTTAAAGTCGCTGAGCCGGTGGCGGGCGCCGCGCCGGGTCGAAGGCCGGCGCGCCGCTTCGGGTTACTTGGCCTCCGGCGACAGCGCCTGCTCCATCTTGTCCATTTCCTTGAGCGCGGCCTTGACCGCCTTGTCCACAGACTGGTGATTCCAATTGGCGCTGCTGACCGTGCTCTTGATGGCCTTCACGCCGCCGGCCGTCACGTCCGTGGCGAGGGCCTTTTGGATGTCCGACAGGTCGGAGAGGAACGGTTTGAACTTCTCGCCGGCCAGTTTGAGCGACGCCTCCACCTTGTCATAGCTCGCCCGGACAGCGTCTAAACGCTTCTGCGCCTTTTTCTTCAAGGATTCGTTGGCAATCTCGTTAATAGTCTTCTGCCAGTCTTGGAAATACTTCCGGCCATCGCCGGCCATCCATTGGACCCGGGTGCGGGTCCAAACGGCGGCGGCGTCCGTCTTGGTGATTTCCGAACAATAGGTGTTGTAGGCGGGACGGAGGTCGCCCTCCTTCTGTTTGGTGAGCGCGTTGAGCGCGGTGAGGGTGGCCTTGAGCTGGTCGGACGTCCGGGTGGTTTCGCGGTGCGTGTCCTTGATGCTGCTGGCGAGTTGTTCCTGGCTGGCCTGCGTGCCGGCAACCAGCAGAGTCGCCAAGCCAAGGGTTAGGAGGATTCGATGCTTCATAATGGTTCTATTTCTGCGTCACTGTTCTTGTCCTGTTCCATGCCGCCTCCGAATCCGGCTCTTCCGAATTTCGAGGGCGGCAAATCGGGTCTTCAGGCCGCGGGAGCCGGCAGTCGGCACCCGGTCGCTTGGCCAGTCGTTTCAAGCGCCTTGGGCCACCGACGCGACGGACCCGGGAGCCCCCGCCAAGACGGCCGTCCGAAGACGCGGTGTGTGGGTTCTCAGGGGAGTCAGCACCGGCCTGAACGCGTGGTTTCCGCTCCCAAATTCCGGTCGCCGCTGTGGGTTGGGCAGAAGCCGGCAGCGCGAGCGCGGCCAGGAGGTGGGTCCGAGCGGTCGGTTGCAAGGATTGCATCCTGTTTTTGTGGTTGATGGTAATACTCACGCTGATCGTAGCAAGATCAGTCCGGCGAGGTGGTCCAGGTTTTGTCAGGGTCGTACGATTTGATGGCCGCCGCCGATGGGGCCGTCTTGGGTCCCAGGTCCTTTTGATAGACGCGGCCCTGCTGGTTCACGATGAAAGTCATGATGCCGGTGTTGCCGTATTCAGCGGGCCACGCCACGAGCGCGAAACCGGCGATCATGTTTCCATTGATGAGGTAGTCGTATTTGCCGCCCGGCGCAGACTTGCCCTGACGGGTCAGGATTTTGAAGAAATAGCCGTGAAACGGCCTGGGCTCCGCGCCCACCTGCCGGGGGCCTGGCCCATATCCCTTGACTTGCGCCTCAGCCACGAGCGGGCCGAGCGGGCTGATCTCACCGTCGAGATCGGACGGCCAATACAGCCCGTCCTTCTTGCCGGGGGCACTGCCAAACCTCTGCGCGTATTCCAGCACCTCGTCGCCGTCGCGGTCCTTCGTGGCGTATTCCCGCTGGGCCTCAACATAGGCACGCACCGCTTCCAAGGTGGAGAGTTCGTTATCGCCGATGCGGCGATTGAGCAACTCCTCCTTCCCCGCCTCGGTGTCGAAAAACCACCGGCCGTCCTGCTTGACAATGGGAATGGGGAAAGGCCAGGAGTTGGCCCCGACGTAGAGCACGCATTGGGAATCGGACTTGCGCACGATCCGCTGGGCTTGGCGGCAGGCCGTGGTGAACTCAATCAGATCGTTGGTGGCCTGGACGCGATCCGGATTCTGCAAATCCGCCACCGCGGAACCGAAGAGGACTCGAAGGCCGTTGGTGTCGTGCGCGGTGGCGGCGGCGGCCAGCGCCGAAACCGCCTCTTCGGGTGTGGCGAAGGTCTGGCCGCTGTCCGCCGCGCTCAGCGCGGAGGGCGCGCACAGGGCCAGGGCCAAAACCCAGTTGCGGCAGGCCAAAGACGGAGAGAACCGTTTGCGATGCGTCGTCGCCCGGCTTTGGGAAAGAGTGTTCATATCAGTGAAGCAAGGGATGGGAGTTTCTGGTTCATCGGCGACCGCTGGCACGTCCGCCGCCGCCACTGGAACGACTGGAAGCGCCGCGGCTGCTGGCGCTCTGCGCGCTGGCCCCGCTGCTCGCGCCGCCAAACGCGCTGCCGGACGGGGCAGGTTTGTTGGCCGACGGACTGGCTTTGGAGGGCGAAGCACTCGGCGAGGAACTGGGGCGACTGGCGCCGGCCGAAGGCGCCGGACGAGAGGCTGAGGCAGAGCTAGTGGCGGGCCGTGCGCCAGCGGACGCGGTGGAAGGCCCGGCGCCCCCGGGACTGTAGCCCCGGGCTTGCTTGCTGGCGGCCGATGTGGAGGGAGCACCGCTCTTGCTCATCCGGGCCTGATCCGGCTGCCACTTCTGCGAGGTGGCCGAGGCGCTGGTCCGGTTGCCGGAGCCGACATTGCCGGTGTTGATATTGCCGGTGTTGATGTTGACATCACCGTTGATGTTGATGGACCCCCCACCCCCGTGATAACAGCCGCCGTGATAATAATCGCAGTTGTTGTTGGCGATGGCGGCACCCACGAGGAGGCCGGCGGTGAAAGTCACCGCCGGCGGCGGGCCGACATACGCTGGCGGGGGCGGGTAATAGACCACGGCGGGGTTGTAGGTCGGCACATAGATCACCTGCGGATTGGAGGGCTGAATCTGGACGATCGTATTGGTCACGACCACCACCTGTTGCTCGACCGTTTTCTCGCTGACCACGTTGGTGACCGTCACGACTTGCTGGGGTGTCGTTTTGAGCGTGCCCATATTCCCGGCTTTGGCCCGCAGGGACTGAATCGCGTCCATCACGCCCTTATCCTGCGCCAGGAATGCCTCGCCCAGTTCCATCGTCCAGGGGAGGTCATCGTTCATCTTCTTGATGACCTCCGGCAACCGTGCCACGGCTTTCACGTTGTCGTCCCAAGGTTGCTCGTCCAGTTTGGCCAGGTTGTTGGTGTCGGCCACAAACCGCGCCGCCTGGACAATCTCCAGCGGATACACTGACGCGGGCAGGATGGTGGCAATCAGCGGGTCGGGATAGAGCGCGATTGGGGCCACCAGCTTCTCCAACTCCGCCGCGCTCCGTTGCGGCGGGGCCGCCGGCGGCGGCACCGGCGTGGCCGCCACGGGTGCCGCGGCCTGGGCCGGCGCAGGCGCCGGGGAAACGGGTGGAGCTTGACCCAGCGCACCGGCAGCGAGAGTCAAACTCAGCGTCAGGAGCAGGCAGGCTGTTTTCAGGATCGAGGTTCGGTTCCCGGGGTTGTCTCGCGAGCGAAAGTGGGTTGGCCTGAACTGGCAAAGGAATGGCGTTGGCTTCATGGGAGGATCTTAAAAGTGGAGCGTGAACCCGAGCTGCGGCCCTTGCACGAGCATATCGTATTTGAATCGGCTGGCGCCGCTGCCCGTTTCGTAATCGGCGTAAACCCAGCGATAGCCGGCCTCGAGGGAGCCCCATCGGGCGAACTGCCAGCCAAAATACGGAAACGCCTGCCAGGTGAAATCCGAGCCCACACCAAATCCGCCGATGTCGCCCCGCACGTTGAAGCTGAATGTCTTCCCCAGCGGCAGACGGAGGTTGGCGCCGATTATCGGGTCCCACCAGTCCTGGGTGCCCGTCGGAATGCGCGGCGTGGGCAGGATGCCTGGCCCGCGGATTTCGCCGCTGAGGTTGTTGTAGCGGACCCCCGCGAGCGGCTCCAAATACTCCGAGACCCGGTAACTGAGGGTCGGCTCGACCAGCCACTGGTCCAGTTCTGCGGTCACGCCGTTCTTGGACCCTTGGAGGCCCATATAGATCACGTCGGTAGTGAGCGCCCAGCGCTCGTAGCCCACCCGCGCCGAGCCCATGGCGCTGAACTCCAGGTTGTCCCAAATCTTGTCGAAGCCGGCGTCCACGTCGGCGTTGACCGGCCCAATGCCGATATTGCCGGACATGCCGGCCGCCAGGCCGTAGAGGGAGACGTCGAACGTCCATTGGTTCGGCTCGTCCGCGCGGGCGGCGGGCGGGGCCAGCAGGGCGGCGGTGAGGAGGAACAACAGAGCAGCGTGTTTCATTCAAGTGGCGATATTGACCGTGTTCACGTTGATTTCAGATACTGCGTTGGGAAGTCCCGACTCCATCCGACAGGGCTTTCTTGACTGCGACCATGCGCTGACCGGAGTCTGCCTCGGCCTTGACCGCGGCGCCGATCGGCTTTACATCGACGCCCCCCCTTTGACGGTGAGAAATCCAGGTTGGCAGGATACGATTCTTCATAATGGGCTGATCTGTGGGTTGCGGTTCTTGTCACTTTCCAGGCCGCCTCCGACCCTGTCTGTTTCTCGGTTTCGAGGGCAGCAAATCGTGTGGTCTGGGCTGCAGGAGCTGGCGGTCGGCGCCAGATCGGACGGCCCGTCGTGGCGAGCGAATCGCTCATCCGCGGCCGCGAGGCCCCCAGGAGCGCCACGCTCAACGCGGCCAGGAATACGGTCAAGAACGAGCCGCTAACGAGTTTGAGGGATGGGCGAATCTTCACCGTGTTGGTTGATCTGGCTTGCCGAATTCTAAATTGAGCGACGCTGGTCACTGGTCACTGATGCCTGATTACTCCCGGCCGACTGGCGAAACGCCTGGGCGGCGTGTCGGTTGGTTGGGTAGAATCGGTCCGGCGCGATCAGTTCCATCAGATGGTATCGCTCAAGCCACGAGCGGAAGGACCGATCGGCGCGGCTGACGGCGAAAGTGATGTTCCGCTTCGTCAGCAGGGTGACCGCCTGACGCAGAACCCCCGCACCGGTCGTATCCACGTCCACCATCGCCTGGGCATCCAGCACGAACCAGCGGACCGGGGTGGACGACTGGGTAACCAACCGCTCGACGTCGTCCAGGAACAGGGTTGCGTTGGCAAAGTAGAGCGGAGCGCCGAAACGGTACACCATCAGGCCGGAAGAACCGGAGGCCTTTCCGTCGGCGGCCGGGAGGAAGTGACTGCCGTCGGGCGCTTCCAGGAGCGCCGAGGTCTCCGGATGGGACGCCCGCCGGATCACGTCGATGACCGAGAGGAGAAAGGCGATCATGACGGCGCGCAACGGCCCGAGGGCCAGCACGCTCAGCAGGCAGACTGTGGCGATCCAGAACTCCGAACGGCGCATCCGCCACAGCTCTTTGAATTCGTGGACCTCGATCAGCGACAGCACGGCGTTGGCG
Organism: uncultured bacterium; assembly: GCA_963735925.1. Classification (GTDB taxonomy): domain Bacteria; phylum Verrucomicrobiota; class Verrucomicrobiia; order Limisphaerales; family J093; genus DSVZ01. Next base: position 276,439 of record CAVTMT010000009.1, on the reverse strand, counting down.
ACAATCCCGGCCAGAACCGCATTCGGCAGGAAAGCCAGCAAGTTGGTGAAGAAAAGCATCACCAGTGTGATGGTTCCGGCCGCCACCAGGCTGGGCAACTGGCTGCGCGAGCCGGCGGCATCCATCGCCGCCGAGCGGGACGGGCTGTTGCCCGTGAGCAGGGACCCGGTGAAGGCGGCGGCCAGGTTGGCCGCACCGTAAGCGAACAACATCTGATCACCGTCGGCCTTGTAGCCGTATTTGTTGCTGTAGCTGCGGACCACCAACAGGCCTTCGCACAGGAGAATGGCCACGATGGCCAGGGCACCCGGCAGGAGCCGCAGGTAGTCGGCCAGCGGGATGGTGGGCAGGGTCAACGCCGGGAGCCCCGAGGGGATCGCATTGCCGAGCACGGCGACGCCCTTCGCCGGGAGGTCGAGCACCGCAACGAGGATCGTTAGGAGCACCAACGCCACCAACGCTCCGGGGACTTTGGGCGCGTACCGTTTCATCAGCCGGACGATCACGAAGGCGCTCACGCCGACCGCCACCGAGTAGAGGTTCGCGTTGGGAATGGAGTGGAACAGGGCCAGGACCTCCACGAAGTAGCCCTCGGTGTTCACCGAGGTCGCCAGGGTCTCCTTGAGATGCTCCGCCGCCGCCAGCAGGCCCGTCGCGGCGTCGCTCACATGGGGAGCGGCGAGGATTTTCCTCACCTGGTTGGTGAACACCTCGACGCCGAGCCCGGTGATGAAGCCCGCCATCACGGCGCGCGAGAGGAAGTTGGCGAGGAACGCCAGCCGGAAAATCCAGAAGAGGAAGAACAGCACCGCGCAGACCACGGCCAGGGCGAGGGCGTACTGCAACCGCAGCGGATCCCCGGGCGCGGCGAAGGCGACGAGGGCGGCCCCGACCAGGGTGGCCATGGAAGCGTCGGGGCTCGTCACCAGGTGGCGCGAGCTGGCGAGCAGGGCGAAGACCACCAGCGGAATGATGGCCGCGTAGAGACCGGCGGCGGGGGGAAGGCCGGCCACCTGCGCGTAACCGATGTTCAACGGGATCATCAGGGCGGCCAGCGTGACGCCCGCCGAGGCCTCTCGCGGGATGTCGGTCAGCGCGATCCCACGCAGGCCCGCAAACGGCCGGGGCCAGCGAATGCTTGCAAACAGGTTCATGGAATGGGATGGGATTGGGTGGTGGTTCGTGGGGAAGTCTGAATCAAGCGTGACACCTCAAAACCCAATGCCTCCGCTTTGGCGACCAGCGCCGCGTAACGCGGTCCGGAAATCGAGGCCGCTCGTGCAAGCAACCAGAGATACTTCCGGTTGGGTGTGCCAACGATGGCTTCCTGATAGAGGTCATCCACGTGGAGTATCCAGTAGTTGCCTTCCTTCGGCACGGGAATCAGCGGTCCAAACCAGGTGTGGAAGCGCACGGCCAGCCTGGTGTTTTCGGGGGGATTCAGCACTTTCGCGCAGCCACGAATGTCATGCTGCGTGCCATCGGGGCGAATCGCGATGTTATGCACCGAAAGTGTGCCATCGAGATTGGTGCCATACTCGGCCATCGCTGCTTCACCCGCTCTTTGAAACGGCATGGGCAGGCGCGCGATTTCAAACCAGCGGCCCGCGTAGCGGCCCAGGTCCACGGCTTTGACCGTCGCGGGAGGGTCCCCTGGGTCCCTAGTCGTGCAACCCGACGTCACACCGAGTCCCATAAGCACAAGGGCCAGGCAGCCCAGCCTGCCGAGGCCGGGAGTCGTGCAGCGGGACGGGTAACGGCCATCGTGACCGTCCTGGCCCGAACGAGCGAACCGCCCGGAAGGTTCTGAACAGGAGCCGGCGGAGAAAGCGGAGAAACGCCTTCCCGACACCTCTGCTGCCTCTGCTCTCTCCTGTTGAAGTCTTGCTTTCATAAAACCGCTCCGGGCCGGACCAGCCGGCTGATACCGTCGATGACCTTCCTTTCGTGGAAATGGGCCTCGGCTGCCTCCTGTTGAATTGAATGCTTCATCTTGGAAACAGAAAGATGGCTGCGAAACGAAGTCCCCAATCCGGCCCGTCAGCGGGTCGATCCGCGTAATAGCGACCGCCCACAGTCAAGGCGACGGGTTGTTTGCCGATCTTCACCAACTGCTGAACCATGAAGTTCAACGGCACCGTCCATTGGTCGCCTTGCCAGTCGTAGGTGGACTCGGTGTTCAGCGTAAACGTCATGGCCTGCTTCGTGGTGAAGGAGACGAACGGCTGGAGAAAGGTGGCATTGACCTCTGCCCGACCGTCTTCACCGGCAAAAGACCAGATGTGATTCGCGAGCGCGCCGTAAGTCCAACCGTTCTGCTGTTTGAGCACCACGGCGGTTGGCCCGGCGCCCCACTGCTCGGCGCCCAGCAAATCATCGGTGGCGGTGGGGAGCAGCAAGGCCGGCCCGGCACCCCAAATCCAGCCGCCCTTCGTGGGTTTGACCGGCGACAGAAAGACGCTCTGCAGAGTGTCCGACAAACCGGACTGGCTGGACGTGCCATGGATGTTCTCCTGGTAAACGAAGGGCAGAATGGTGCGCGAGATGAGGAGCCAGTCCTGACTGAGCGTGATGGGAACGATCGGCTGCAGGTTCATCTTGTATTGAAAGCCATCGCCCGCCGGGCCACCGCCAAAGTCGAAGTTGTTCTGGAAGGGCACGCTGATCAGGGCGCCGATGGGGTTCGCGAGTTTCTTGGCCATCTCGGCGGCTTTGGCCGCCGCGTCCTCTCCCGCGCCACCTCCGCTGGAGGCAGGCGCGTCGGCGGGTGCCAGGGTGAGCGGGCGGTAAAAGCCCGATTCTGATTGGGCGCGGGTTACCGACGCCAGCAGAGCGCAGGTGGCCACCAAGAGGTTGACTTTCGATTTCATAGCATTGTTCATAGGTTGTCCTTTCATTTCGCTGACCGCACGCAAAGTCACGCCGCACCGCTCTTACTGGTCTTGCCGGCCCGGGAAGCGAAGAAGCGCGACAAAGCCAGCCAGACGACCACCGGCACTGGGACTGCCAGGAGGGCCATCGCCATCAATTTCGGATCGATCACTGGAAAGGCGGTGACTGCCATCAGCATGGCACTTCCATTGCGCGAGCATACCCCCAGCGCCATAGCCCCGCGCTGGGCCTGATTCAGTCCGAAACCAAAGTTGTAAGCCAGCAGCGCCAAACCGAGGGTAAACAGGACTTGGCCCGCGATGGCAAAACTGCCCAGGGTGCTGAGGAGCACCCGCCAGTTCACGAGCACAACGAAACCGAGCAGAAGCAAGGTGGAAATCCCAGCGATCTTTTTCACCCACGGGAAAATCTTGTCGGCCACCCGCGCCGCGTAAACCTTGATGGTCACGCCGATCACCAGCGGTAGCAGCACGGTGAGCAGGAGCGGCTTGCCGATGTCCCAACTGCTCAGCGTCAGCCCCGGGATCAGGAGCGGTGCCAGCAACGGCATCAGGATCACGGTGCTGACCACGGCCAGCGGCATGATCGCCGCCGCGAGGGAAATGTCGGCCCGGGCTTTTCTGATGAGGATCGGCAACATCGGCGCGGTTGGCGCCAGACCGAAGATGAGCAACCCCACGGCGTAGGGCTCCGCCATCGGCAGGATCTTCGTCAGCAGGACCGCAATCCCCGGACCGACCACCCAGCACCACCCGAGGGTCAGCGCCAGAACCCGCAGGCTCCGCAAGGACTTGAGTGTTTCGCTCAGGTTGAGCTCAAGGCCCATGGACCCCAGGTTCGCCAGGGCGTAAAACATCGCCACAACGCTAAAAGCGGTCTGATTGGTCATCGGCGTTCTCCTTTCAAGTTCGCTGGGCTTGCCTTAATCATTCCAAACTTCAAGTTGTGGACGGTGTTGCTGCCTCACCGTCCGCTTCAGTCTTGCCGGCCAGCTTGGCGAACACGGGCGGCACGGCGAGCAGCCCGATGATGACGTGGATCGGGACCACCAGCAAAACCATCAAAAACATCCCCTCGGGCGGGTTCGTAATGCCATAGAACGCCACGAACCCGGCCGAAATATTCCGCGAGCTCTGGCCAATCGCCATGACGCTGCGCTGATTCTGTTTCAGGCCAAAGCCGATCAGATATGGCACCACGGCCATCACGACCATGAATATGACCCATGCGGCGGTGGCAAAGCTGCCCACCGTGCTGAGCATTTGCTTGCCGTAGATCCACAAGGTCGTCCCCAGGCAGAGCAGAAGAAAGATGCCGCCGGTCTTCTTGACCGGTTTGAAAATCTTGGCGGCCACCGCCGGCTTGTAATGCCGGATCGCTATGCCAATCAGCAGCGGAATCAGCACCAATATGATGAGCGGTTTTGCCAGCGGCCAGGCGCTCAACGTCAGCCCCTTGATCAGCATCGGCGCCATCAGCGGCATCAACACGACTGTGACGACCGTCCCCAGCAGGATGTAGGCCCCGGTGAAGGTCATGTCGCCACGGGCTTTCATCGCCGCCAGCGGTAGGAATGGCGCAATCGGTGCCAGACTGGTCAACATCAGCCCGGCGGCATGCCCCTCCGACAACGGAAGCACTTGGATGATCAGCCAGGCAAGGGCCGGCCCGGCCACCCAGCCCCAAAGCAGGCTCGGCACGAGCAGTTTGGGACTCCGCAGCCACTTGAGCGCATCTTTCAAATCGCACTCCAGCCCTCCGGCCATCAGATTTGCCACGGTGAAAACCACCACCGTGATATTGAACCAAGTCATAATGGTCATAGTCTGTTTCCTTTCAAGTAAACTGGGGTTCTTGTTGGAATTGATCGCATAAACATTTCGCTATTTCATGACCGGATTGTGCCAGCCTCCGGGCGGGGTAACCGAGGCGACTTCCTTCGGTCCCCATGTTTTAGGTTCATAATCGAAGACCGGAGTATTGGCCTGCAACGCGGGATCAACAATCCGCCAGGCCTCTTCCACATAGTCCTGCCGAGCGAAGAGGGTGGCGTCTCCCGCCATCGCATCTCCCAGCACGCGTTCGTAGGCGTCCATCTCCTCGTCATGGGCAAAGTGGCTTCCCAAAACTTCCACCGGGACGGCCGACTTTTCGTCCAACGGAGCCATGACATTCAGGCCGAAGGCAACAGTGATGTCGGGACTGATCCGAATCCGGAAGTGATTCTGATTTAGATTCAGTTCCTTAAAAATGCTGAGTGTCTGTCGCAACCGGACCACGATCTCCGTGCAGGTCACCGGCAGGCACTTCCCGGCCCGGATAAAGAAGGGCACGCCCTGCCAACGGCAAGAATCAATGTCCAGACGCAGGGCCGCGAATGTTTCCACCCGGGAGTCAGGCGCAACTCCCTTTTCGCTGCGGTAGCCGCGGAACTGGCCCCGGGCGAGATTGCCCGCCGCCAAAGCGGGAATGGCCTTCAAGACTTTGACCTTCTCATCGCGAATGGATTCGCTATCGTTTCGGACCGGCGGCTCCATGGCCAGGTTGGCCAGGACTTGGAAAAGGTGGTTCTGGATGACATCGCGAATGGCTCCGGTTTCGTCGTAAAAGGCTCCCCGTCCCTGGACGCCAAAACTCTCTGCCATCGTGATCTGCACGCTTTCCACATGATGACGGTTCCAGAACGGCTCGAAGAACGCATTGGCCAAGCGAAAAAAGACCATGTTGTTCACCTGCCGCTTTCCCAAATAATGGTCAATCCGGAAGATCGCCGGCTCGTCGAACGTTGCGGACAATGTCTGGTTCAGGGCTTGGGCCGATGCCAGGTCATGCCCAAAGGGTTTTTCCAGGATGACCCGCGCTCCGGTGGCGCAACCCGCCCGGTCCAGTTGTTCGACGACGCCTGGAAAGATCGAGGGGGGGATGGCCATATAGTAGGCTGGCCGCTGAGCCCCGTTGAGTTCCTTGCGCAAAGCCTGGAAGGTGGCCGGATCCGAATTGTCGCCCCGCACATAGCGCAACAAGGCGCACAACTTGGCGCAAGCCGCGGCATCGAATTTCCCGCTTTGCTCAAGGCTGGCCTGTGCCCTGTTTCTTAGCTCCTCGACATCTCTGGCTGACCGGGCCACGCCGATCACGGGCACATCCAGTTGGCCGCGTTTGACCATCGCCTGCAGGGATGGAAAGATTTTTTTGAAGGCAAGGTCACCCGTCGCCCCGAAGAAAACGAACGCGTCAGATGTCAACTTGTTCATACAGGCTGCCTTCATTTCAATTCCGCAATGCCTCGCATGGCTCGCGACAACATGCCGCCCGCGATGTTTTTGGCCTTGAATCCGTTCTGCAACAGGATGCGCGTGGCGTAGTAGGCGCGCTGCGCGGAACGGCAGATGACGTGGATCTCACGGTCGCGCGGAAGTTCGCCGAGACGCGAACGAAGTTGCGGCAGCGGGATGTTGACCGCGCCCGGCACGCTTTCCACGACCAATTCCGCGGGCATGCGCACGTCCAGCAGGAACGCGCCGTCCAGCGAATCCCAATGACTGAGCGGCATGTCGCCGCGCAACACATCGGCGGCCACCATGCCGGCGAAGTTCACTGGATCTTTGGCGCTGCCGAACTGGGGTGCGTAGCACATTTCGACTTCTTCCAGATCGTAAATGGTCGCCCCCATCTGGATGGCCACGGCGATGGCGCTGATGCGTTTGTCCACCGCCGGGCCGTCTTCACCGAGTGCCTGCGCGCCGAGGACTTTGCCGTTGGATTTGCGGAAGATGAATTTCAAGCCGAGCATCTTGGCGCCCGGGTAGTAACCGGCGTGCGAATTCGGGAAGAGGTAAATCTTCTCGTAATCCGTGTCGCCGAGCCGCTTGAGCGTTTTCTCGCTGACTCCGGTCCACGCGGCGGCCCCGCCGAACAGCCCGATGATCGAGGTGCCTTGCGTGCCACGGTAACGGGACTTGCGCCCGGCAATCACATCCGCTGCGATGCGGCCCTGACGGTTCGCCGGCCCTGCCAGAGCGATCAGACTCCACTCGCCCGTCCCAAAATCCTTCACTTCAATGGCATCGCCCACGGCAAAGATGTCCGGATCGCTGGTGCGCATGTGTTCGTCCACGCGGATACCGCCGCGTTCGCCGATCTTGAGACCGGCCGACTTGGCGAGCGTGATATCCGGCTTCACCCCAATCGCGAGGATCACGATGTCCGCCGGGAACGACTTGCCGGAGCTGGTCCGAACTTCGATAGCGCCGCCGTCGAGTTGCTTGAAGCCGACCACGCCGTCGTTGGCGACTACATTTACGCCGTGCTTTCTCACGTGGCCTTGGACGAGACACGCAATCTCCGGGTCCAGCGGACCGAGCACATGATCGGGCTTCTGGATGAGCGTCACGTTAAAGCCGAGATGGACCAGGTTTTCCGCCGTTTCCAAACCGATGAACCCGCCGCCAACGACCACTGCGCGGGTCACCGGCTTGACCAACTGAATCCCCGAGTAGTTGAACATCCCCGCGAGAAACGTTGTGCCCTTCTCGATCCACTCCCGAATCTGCTTGGCGTCGGGCACGGTGCGGACGTGAAAGATGCCGGGAAGATCGATGCCGGGCAGCGGCGGATGAACCGAAGCCGCGCCGGGCGACAGCACGAGCTGGTCGTAGGACTCGGTGGTGACCTTGCCGGTCTTCACGTCGCGCAAGTCCACGGTCTTCTTTTTCGGGTCAATCGCGACGGCCTCGCAGTTCGTGCGCGCATCAATCGCGAACATGGCCTTGAACATCTGTTCGGTGCCCACCAGCAGGCTGGATTCCTTTTCGATCACGCCGCTGATGTGATAGGGCAGACCGCAGTTCGCGTAGGAAACATACGGGCCGCGTTCGACCATGACGATTTCCGCCTTTTCGTCCAACCGGCGCAGCCGCGCCGCACACGACGCCCCGCCCGCCACTCCGCCTATGATGATGACTTTCATAATTTTATGCTTTGAGATGTTTGTTTTGTTTTTGAATTCAGCCTGGCTCGTCACTTTTGAACCGGAGACTTCTGGCCCGTGCGGCCAAAGGCTTCGTCAATGATGGCTTGGAGGTGCGCGACGACCTCGGCGGACGGCGTTTTGTAATCGTCCAGTTCATACACCTTGCCCAGATACTCATACTTGCCCAGGCCGAACCGGTGATAGGGCAACAGCTCGTAATCAATCACGTTTTTGTGCGGACGGATGAACGCCAGCACGGCACGGATATGTTCCTCGTCGGCATTCACGCCGGGAATGAGTGGCGTGCGGGCGATGAAGTCGGTGTTGGGAAACGTCTCGTAGGCTTTCTTGAAGTTCGCCAGAATTCGTTCGTTACCCGCGCCGGTCCATTTCTTGTGCCGCTCGGGAATTGTGAGTTTGTGGTCATGCAGCATCGTGTCCACGTGGGGCAGCACTTTTTCAATGTTGGCCCAAGGCACGTTGCATGCCGTTTCAACGGCTGTGTTGATGCCGCGCTTGTGGGCGCCTTCAAGCAGGGCGGCGCTGAAGTCCGGTTGCAGCATGCATTCGCCGCCGCTCAGGGTGATGCCGCCGCCGGAGGAACGGTAGATGGAAGCGTCCTTCTCCACCTCGTCCAGGACCTCGTCCACGGTCATGCGTTTTGCCATACATTTCGAGTGCGCCGGTCGGGCAGAGCGAACACATGGCCTCGTCGCAGCCGCTGGTGAGATCCCAGTTGATTTTGACGGGACCCTCTTCGCCCTCGGTGAAGTAGAAGGCCCCCTTGGGGAAGGGATCTTTCAGGCACAGGCTGCACTCCCGGCCCTTGCACTTCTTCGGGTCGTAAGACAGTTCCGGCTTCACGCGGATGCTCTCGGGATTGCCACACCATTTGCAGCGCAGCGAGCAGCCCTTGAGAAAGACGTTAGTGCGGATGCCCGGGCCGTCATGGCTGCAATAACGCTGGATGTTCAGGACGATGCCGGTCGGAGCAGAAGGATTGGTAGTTTGATTGCTCATAGTGATGCTCCTTAGTTTCCGAGATGAACGCCGAGGGATTGGGCGATCGCCACGAACATGCTGTCCGTGGGCACGGTTCGGACTTTGGTTGATCGCTTCCACCAGCGGCACGAATTTGATGTGGGGAGGTTGGAAGGCCACCATGACTCCGTTTTGGCCGGCGTTCAGGGCCTGAACCGCACCAGCGCCGTAAGCCAGTCCCAGTTGTCGGTCCACGGCGGTGGGCGCGCCGCCTCTGGCCCAGGGGCCAACGACGAGCGGATACGTTTCCTCGGCGATCAGCAGTTGCAGCCGGTTCGCGACCGTCTCGGCGGCCTGACCGGAGCGCTGAATGACGTGGGTGCTGTTATCACCTGTGGCCAGAGGCGACAGGGACGCTTTGAGGGAATCTTCGGATGGCTTATCCGACCCGACTTTCGGGCTGGCCACCAGCTTCGCGCCTTCGGCCACCACAACCAGCCCGTAAGAGCGACGAGCGGACATTTTTTCCTTCAACCGGGCGGCGACTTTTTGCAGGTCGCCGGGAATCTCGGGAATCAGCACGGCATCGGCGCCCGCAGCGATGCCCGCCTGCAACGCCAGCCAGCCGGCCTGCGTTCCCAAGACTTCGACCACGGCAATTTTCCGGGCCGCCTGCGCTGCCTGCCGCGCCTTGTCCAGCATTTCGATGGTGAAACTAAGGGCGCTGTTGAACCCAAAGGAAACCTGGGTAACGGCAATGTCGTTTTCAATCGCCCGGGGAATGCACACGGTATGCAGCCCTTTGGCATGGAGCTTGTAGAGGATGGTCAGTCCCTGGCCACCGACGACGGCAATCAAAGTATCAATCTTTTCCGCCTTCAGCTTGGCCAGCAACTCATCCGACTGATCCACTTCCTCGACCATCTCGTCGGCATTAATCTGGCGGACATGGAACGGATCCACGCGGCCCGACTGACCGAGCACGCAGGCGGCAGACGGATCGAGGTTCTCAACCAGTTGGGGCGTTAGGAGCAACAGACCGCCCTCGGAATAGCGCTCCGGATGCAGCAAGCCTTCAAAGCCGTCCCGGATGCCGACGACCTCCCAGCCCAGTTTCCCTGCGGCCAAGGCCGCGCCCTTGATCGCGGCATTCATCCCCGGGACGAAGCCCGCACCCACGATGATCGCGATGCGTCTTATATTTGTGCTCATAATTTTATTCGATGTTTTGGTTGATGACCCAGGAAGGTTCCGCCACGGCGTGCCGGTGTGGCACGCCGCAGCGGTTCCGTCGGACTTCAGGCCCTTTGCCCGTCGAACGATTGCAGCGTACGCTCGATGACCTCGTTCTGCACGCCCGGCGCCAGTTTGGTGAAGAACGCGCTGAAACCGGCCACCCGGACAACCAAGTCGCGGTAGTTTTCCGGATGCTTCTGGGCGTCCCGGAGGATGTTGGTGTCTAGGACATTGAACTGGATGTGATAGCCGTCGTTGTCGAACAGGGTCTTGACCAGACGCAGCACATTCTCCCGGCCCTTGCGTGTCTTCAGTTGATCCGGCGGGAGTTTCATGTTCATGTGGGTGGCGGAGTACTTGATGGCATCCTGACTCTTCGCCGCCGACATCACCAGCGCGGTGGGGCCGTTGACATCGGTGCCCGGCATGGCTGACAGACTTCCATCGGTGAGTGCCACTCCGGCTCGCTTGCCGTTCGGCAACGCCCCGGTCACCATCCCCATCAGGTTGTGGATGCTCTTGGTATAGGCATCGGGCACTGATTTGATGTCCTTGCTGAGGTAGTTGCCACCGCCGTCAACATTGTTGAAAGCCGTGAGAATGCTCTCGTACACCCGGTACGTCATCCGGTTCACTTCAGGAATGTCGTTGCCATGCTTGGGTGCATCCTCAAAGCACATCTTCCTGACTTTTTCATATTCCCCCTCCCAGTTGGCGGCCAGGGCTTTTTGCAGTTCGGCCATGGTGATCTTCTTGTCGTCATAGACCAACTTCTTCACCGCCATGAGGCTGTTGGCCGCGTCAATACCACCCACCACAATCTGGGCAACGGTGTAGTAGTTGGCCCCACCGTTCCAGACCTCGGTGCCCGTTTCAATGCAACCGCCGGTCAGAAGCGAGCGCCACGGAACCGGGAGGAAATCAGCGCACAACATGCTGGCGATCCAGGCACCCCGGCGGAGGACCTCCTCATTGAATTGCAGTTGTTTCTCGAAAGCCGCGTACAATTCCTCGAAGGTCTTGAAGGTCCCGGGATCCCCGGTCTTGGGTCCGACCTGCTTCTTGGTGCGGGGATCGAAGCCGTTGTTCATCGTCAACTCGATCACCTTCCCCATGTTGGGCTGGCCTTCCACCGGGTGACCGGTTTCGTAGGGAATGTAGGAACCCACGCAGGCGCCGATGCAGGTGCGTCGGGCTTTCTCCAGGGTGATGCCCTTTTTCGAGTCACCGAACAAATTGAGGGCCCGCTTCATCATCACATTGCCATTCACGAACTGAGGCATGCCGACACCGGTGCCGATGACATCCAGGACCTTCTCCAGGAACTTGCCGCTCATCCGCTCCGTGTAAACGCACGACAGCGGAGGCTGCGGCAAATGCAGGTAGCCAGATGCATCGAGGATCAGGTAGTCCATTTCTGCGGTGGCATCTTCCCCCGTCTCGGTAAAGCCGCCGAGCGAGATGCTCTGACCCAGGTCGGCCGAGTTCTGCAAGGCGACCTTCTCGCCAAAGTAGTAGCCGATTTCGTTCAGCTTGATGAAGAGGTTCTGGAGCATGAACGTCGCATCCTCCGGTGCGATCAGCCCGGCCGCTTTGTCGGCCTGATAGTAAGGCTCGAGGTTCTGGCCCAGATAGGCCTCGGAGTAACCGCAGCCAACCTGTTCGAGTTCCGCGCAGATGTGACAGAAGAAGTGGCACTGGATGGCTTCTCTCAGGTTCCGGGCCGGATGCTCCGGCACCCGTTCGCAGGTTTCGGCAATCGCAATCAACTCCGCCTTGCGGGTCGCGTCCTTCTCCTTGGCCGCCATACCCCGGGCCAGCTCGGCATAGCGATGAGCCAGACGCACAATGGCCCTCATGATGATGAGGCTGGCTTCATAGAAGTAGAGCTTGCTGGCATTGGGAAGGCGCATGTCGAGGGCCGCCTGACGCTCCTCGACCTCCTTGATCATGGCGGCCAGCCCATGGTTGTAAATCCTGGGGTAGTTCAGGTTGCCGCCGCCACCCGGCCAGTCAAAGAAACTGATGACAAAGCCGGAGTCATAGCAAGGTTTCGGATCGAACCCATACTTCTTCTCGAAGATCTCCAGCGTGCGGGGCTTCAGCGCCCGCTTGTCCCAGTAGTCGAGCGCCCACTGGTTCACTCTCTTGTCCTCCGGGTCCTTGCACTTCTCAACGGTATTGTCGTCTTTCATCCAATCGATGTTCCATTCCGGATACGTGTAGATGCCGTTGACGGTGCTGGCCATGCTGCCCACGAAGAGGTTGTCATCAATGTAGAGCTTTTTCCGCTCCAGCAGAGTGGCCATGAACTTGGCGCGACGCATGATATTCTGGTCGCCTTGGGTCTTCGCGTAAACCTCCTCCATGATCCTGATCCGCTCAAAATCAACCTCGGCAGGGGTGCTCCTGAGCTGTTCTTTCAGACGGTCGATACGTGCCTTGTCGGCCTTAACCCTCGCGGTGGAGGCCTTTGTTGTTACGTTTGTGGTTGTCATACGTGTTGTTTTCCTTCTTTCTGCCGAGTGTGGATGTTCCTTGAGTCGTAGTACTGCCAATGGATTTGTTGGACCATGCACCCTGGTCCGGCCGTCGTTTTAGGTGAGGCACTGGTGCATTTGTGCCGGTTTCTTAGGTAAGATGGGGCGGTGAGCAACCCAGGCGCTGCCGCGCCGGTGGCCCGGGCTGGCAGTCGCTTCGGATCGGTCGCATGCCATGTCCGGTTTTCGCTGGCGAGGAGGGTTTTCATCGTAAACGGGGTGGCTTCAGCGGAAATAGTATTTGACGCTGAAGTTGACCTGGAACTGTTTGGAACTCCCGGCAAAGGGCCTCTTGATCGAAAGCCCAAAGCCCAGGGGCAGGTGGGCGAGTTGCTTGCCGAGCTGCAGCTTGGCCGATTGGGTCAGGGCATTGTCCTGCTCGAAGTCCGTCTTCAGCTCGTACTGCGGGGTCACGGACCAGGCGTGGGGCAGCAGGAAGGTCGCCGGGAAGAACAGCTCCAGATAATGCTGCGGCAGGCCGGCGCCGACTTCGGCCAGGGACTGGTTGTATTCGAAGGAAGGACTCGGGGTGAACCACGGCGTGGCATCCCAGGCGACGGCCCCGAACTCCTGGAGCCGCCAATCGTGGCCCCCCAGGTTGTCCGCCGCCGTCGGCAGGCGCAGCTCCAAGCCTCCCGCCGCCCGCAATTTCGGGCTAAGACGCAACGCGGTGCCGGTGGCCAGCTTCAGGTCGCCCAGACCTTGCTCGTCGTCGTCGCCGGCCGCATCGCCCGCCACCCGCCAATCGTAAGGCAGGATGAACCGCACCCCCCAGTCCTGGTCGGCCGAAACGCGCCAGGCCCAAACTCCGCCAAGCGTTTCCTCCACCACCTGGCTGTTGTCCTTGTACTGGTTGAATTCCGTCTCGAGCCACACGCGACGGGACATGATCGTCGGATCGGTGAGGGCTTTGAGTTCCTCCATGATCGTCTGGGGGCTGGCGCCGGCCGACCCAGCCGCCGGGGCGAGCAGCGGCGCCGGGGTCTGGCCCCAGGCCAAGGTCCCGGCCAGCAGCACCAGGCCCAGAGGCCCGGCCTGGCGGAGGAGCTGTTTGCGGCGATGCATTGCGTTGGCGTGCGTCCTCCGGGGCGGACCCGACCCGGAGGTACAGGCCGCGGTTCAATGCTGGGATGGGGTCGTGGGCACCAGCGGAACGGCGCTGGCCATCTGCAGGCGCACGGCGAGATCAAGGCGGTTCTCCACCTGGGCGAATCGCAGCACCCTGGCTTTGGGCAGCACCTTGGCCAGCTTCTTGAGGTGCTTGGCGCGCACACTTACGAGGTCCTGCTCCAGCGACAGGTAATCGTTCAGCAACTTCTCGGCGCGCGCCTCGGGCACATTCGGATACCGGTCACCGTATTCGAGCACCAGTTCGACGAGGCGGTCGTTGACCTTGTCCATCTCCGCGCGGTAATCGCGGTAGAGCGGCCAGAAGACCTTGCCTTCGGCATCCGTGAGGCCCATCGCCTCGGCCACGACAACCTTGCGATCGGCCTTGAGATCGCCGCGGAGGACTTCGATCTGATCGGTCACGGTTTGGGCCGTCGCGCGGCGGGCCGAGACGGCCAGCAGACTGGCGGCGACCGCGAGCACCAGAGCCATCTGAGGGAAACGAAAGTTATTCATAGTGATGTTCCAATTGAGGTTGATTCAAGATCGGACGGGGACACCGGATTTTCACCGGGCAACGCTGACGTTGACGGGTTGTTGCAGTTGGAATTCCAGCAGCGTGCCGGGGGCCACGCTTACGGCTTCCCCCTTCTTGACCCCGGAAGCCACCGCGCCGATGGCGGCGCCCTTGGCCGCGCCGTCGCCGCCGTCGGCGATCGCGCCGATGGCCGCGCCGGCCGCCGCGCCCTTGGCCGTCTTGCCGATGGATTTCGCCCCGGCCTGGGCGTAGGGACCGGTCACGATCGGGACGAGCGTCCCACCCACGGTCAACTCGGCCAGTCGCAGGTCGAGCGTGCTTTGACCTGCAAGGCGCCCCGCCTTCTTTGCCGATTGGATGCGGCCATAGACTTTCGTGCCGGCCTTGGCCGCCATCACGCCCCCCACCACGAGGTCGGTTTCCAGCGTGGTGGTGAACCGTTTGCCCGCGGGGTCGTTGGACGAAGCGCCGTCCACCATCCGCACCAGCAAGGTCGTGCCGGCGGGAACGGACACGGCACTGGGCGCAGCCGCGGCCGGGGCCGCAACCGGAGCTGGGGCAGAAGCCGGAGCCGCTGCGGGGGCCGGGGCGGCGGCGGGCGCGGCGGCTGGGGCGGGACCGCCGGCAAACGTGAGGGCGAGAGCCTGGCTGGTTTCGATGACCTGGGGCCCGCCGCTCGTTTCAAAGCGGATCGTGCCGGCGGTGCCGCCGACATATTTGCCGGTGAGGACCTGGCCGTTCTTGAGTTCGAGCACGTCGGCGGAGACCGCCGCCGCCCAGCCCAGGAGGCCGGCCGTGAGACAGAATGTGAGGGCTTTGTTCATAATCGAGTTTCTGGTTACTTTGTGGGATTACCGAGTTGAGGAGCCTTTGGATGTGAAAACCGCGGATGGACACCAATGAATGCGGATAAGACGAAGGATGTCCCTCGCATCAGTGACGGGGACGGGCTCAGCCGGCCGGTGAAACTCACCAGCGATGGCAACCCCTGCCTCATCTGCATTAATGTGTGTATCTCTGCGGTTCAATTCTGGACTTCTGGTTGGACCGACTTCAGGTTCGATGGGCACTGCGGTTGGCCGGATCTGGGGAGCGGCCAATTGGGTTTCCCGTACCCGCCAGGGCGGCCACGACCAGGATCCAAGCCGGGAACAATTGCAGGCCCGGAACCGCTTCCACGACCAGCGCGGACAGCAGCGCCCAGCGGAAGCCCAGGACCGCAAACAGCACCCCGGCGGTGACCGCATCCACGAGCCACTGCAGCGGCGGGATCAGCGCCACGCCAAAGCCGAGGGCGTCGGAGAGTATCGCCACCCCCAACGCCCAGCGCCAGCGCGGGAGCTTCCAAGCCATCCGAAAGTTTTGGATTACGTTCTTCGACATCGGGCATCTCTCGCGCGGGTCCAGCCTGCCCCGGAAGGATGGAGTGATCAGTCATCAGTGCTCAGTCATCAGTCATCAGTCATCAGCGGCGGCAAGATGACGGCGTGTACTGGGAACTACGCCGCGCTACTGAATACGGTTTACCGATTACGGATCACTCTCGCTTCAGGGTTAACCGGCTTTCGGCAGCACCATCCGATCGGGCGTCAGCTTCTTCGTCCACGGACAGCCCGAGTTCTTCCAGCCGCCTTGCGACACACTGGCCGAGTCGCCATTCGCGTCCCCTTCCATGCCGTCAATGATGTTGTAAACGTGCGTGAACCCTGCCTTCGCCAGCATGTTGGCGGCGATGGCGCTGCGCCCGCCGGACCGGCACATCACCATGAGCGTGTCGTCGGGCTGGGCGATCGTCTGCACCCGGGCGACGAAATCCAACAGGGGCTTCATAGGAAACTGCTTCCTTTCGGCGTCCCACTCGTAGCTCTGCGTGGCAACGGGAATTCTCCAGGCCATTTCGGGCGAGCCGACAAAAAGGAGTTCCTCCGGTGTGCGGACGTCGATGATCTTCACCTGGTCCGGCGCGGCCTGCCATTTCTCGTAGGCTTCCTTCGAGGTGACGTAGAGACCCAGCACCGTCTTTTTGCCTTCAGGCAGACCAGCTTTGGGATCAGTCATTTTGGACAGATCTCCAGTAGAGCAGCCGCAAGCCGGAGTGCCGGCTTCGGATTCACGTTCCTTGTTCATGTTGATCTTGAAGCTTCGGTTCAATGGGCGTCAGACGGACAGCGCTGCCGTCTGACGCCCCTGTTCGCTCTGTTACAAAATTGCCCCTCGGTCAGCCGATCCGGCCAAACAGCGGCGCGGCTGCTTTGGGAAGCTTGGCCGTGGAGCGTGTCTTCCATTCTTCTTCGAGCAGCTCCTTGGCGGCTTTTTCGAGGAACTCCGGCGCGGCCCACTTGAACACATCGAAGTCGTTCTCGATGTAGCCGTGGCTCAGCATGAAGTCCTTGTTGATCTGAAGCGTTTGCAGGTTAATGGGCGACAGGACCGGCACAAACTCGACGCGCCGGATGCCTTCATACGTGTCTTCTTCATCCCGGTAATAGGTCTGTTTGTTGAGAATGGCCGAGGCGGCGCGCTTGTGTGCGTTGGCCCAGCGCCCCACCTTGATCAGGCCCTTCAGGAGCGCGACGATCAGTTCCGGGTGCTTCTCGCACGCCACATCGGTGACCGTGAGGGTGGCCGGGACATTCGCCGCCCCCTGCAGCGTCCAGTCCGGGTACCGGGAGAGGTCCTCGATGGACTTGAACTTGCCGGTGGTCTCCGAGAGCACGCTCAGGACCTTGCTTTGACTATACATGGCATCGATCGTGCCCTTTTCGAGCGCGGTCTCCAATGGACGGAAGGCCAAGTCGTGCTTGTGGTCGCGCTTCAGTTGGTACTCATTGGGGTTCTCCATCGGGGTGAGCATCTCGGGCTTGTCGTACCAGTCGTCCGGGTAGGGGAACTCCACGATCTGCACGTCGTCGCGGGTCATGTCGTTCAGCATGAGCATCAGCTCGATGCCATGCTCTTCCTGGACGCGCCACCAATCGTTCTTGATGACGTTCTGGCTCTTGGAGAGGCCGATCTTCTTGCCTTTGAGGTGCGACATTTTGTAGATGGGATCGCAGGCGCGCACCATCATGACGCCGCCTTCGTAAACCTGCGTCGTCCCAATGAGACGGGTGCGGCGAATGTCGGCCTGGACGTGGATCGCCGGGTGGCAGCCGCCAAAGCGCATCAGGTTGTCGAGGTTGTGGACGTAGTGCGGGTACCAGTCGTTTTCGACGGTGGAACGAAGGTATTTGTACGCCACGCCGATCTTCTTGAACTCTTCCTTCACCCAGCCGAGTTCCTGGTCCACGTTGCTGGCCGAGATCAGCGGGCAGTTGGTGTAGTAGAACTCTTTCCAGTTCACGTCCACCGACTTCATTTTCTTGCCTTTGATTACCATGGTAGCCATAGGTCAGTTCTTTCTTTGCTTTATTCTTGTCGTTTGTTCATTGCTCGTCACCGGACCGGCGGTGAGGGCGGGTCGTTCGCAAACCAGGCCCGGTCGCCTGGGTGGTTTTCCATCTGTACTTCGAAGTGTTGCGATTCGCGTTCAGGAATGCTTTGAGGATGCGCCTTTTAACCCGTTGGCGGCCCGGAGCGGTTGCTGTCCATGACCCAGTGGATGGCGTCGATCAGGGCCTGGTCGTCCACCGGTTTCCGGAAGAAGAACCGCGCGCCCAACTGCCGCGCCAACATGCTGGTGTCCGCATCATCTCGCGCCGATATCGCGATCACCGGCAGGCTGAACTTGCGTTTCTTTAGCTCCTTCTGGAGTTCGAGCCCTGTCATTTGAGGCATGGTGATGTCCAACAGGACACAGCCCTCCTGCTGCGGATCCACTTCCGCGAGGAATCGCTCGGCGGAACTGAACGCGTGACACGGCATGCCGGCCGAACGCAACAGCAACGAAAAGCCCTTTCGCACGGACTCCTCGTCGTCCACGATGTAGACGATCCCCGGGTTTCGGCTGTGCGCTATCGGTTGCATGTCCGGGGTGGGTTTTACCCTGGAGTGAGGCAACCGAACAATCGGACCTTCGTGCTAGCACTTTAGTGCTAGTCGTAACGAATCGCGGTCGGGGAGGGCGGGGCGGAGGGACAGTGATCAGTAATCAGTGGTCAGTGACGGCCGAACTGATTAACGATGACTGATCACTGATGACTGATTACTGGTACTTCAAAGAGGGGCACGCGGGGCAATGCCAGCGATTTGGCACTCCCGGACCAGTTCCGCAACGGAATTCACTCCCATTTTGAGCATGGCGTTGCCACGAAAAACCTTCACGGTCCGCTCCGCAATTTGCAGCTCCGCGGCAATCTGTTTGTTCAGGCATCCGCCGATGACGTACTCCAGCACCTCGCGCTCGCGTGGCGTCAACTGTTGCAGCCGCCCCTGAATCCGCTCGACCTCGTGTTGGCGGGCTTGGGTCGTGGCATGCCGCTCCAGCGCCTGGCGAATGGCCTCCAGCAGGGCCTCGTCATCAACAGGTTTTTGTAGGAAATCGACCGCTCCCTTCTTCATCGCGTCCACCCCCATGGGCAGGTCGCCGTGGCCGGTGAGAAACACAATCGGCAGCGATGTCTTTTCCCCAGCCAGCAGGTCGCGCAACTCGAGCCCGGTCATTCCCGGCATGCAAACGTCCAGGACTAGGCAAGCGATACCCGAGAATGCCGGCCGGGCCAGGAATTCCCGGGCAGACGCAAACGCCTCACATTGCCAACCCGCAGAGCGTACCAGCAAAACAAGGCCTTTTCGTGCCGAGGGATCGTCGTCAATAATGAAGATAATGGACTCGGGATGGTTCATGAGTTCAGGCGCTCTCCGGAACAGCGGCCAACGGGAGTGTGAAGTGAAATGTCGCGCCTCCGTCTGAGTTGTTGGCACCCCACAGGCGCCCGCCGTGGGATTCAATAATGGAGTACGAGATCGACAGGCCGATCCCCATTCCCTGCGGCTTGGTTGTCCAGAAGGCCATGAAGAGCTTCTCCTGCTGCTCCTGAGGGATTCCCAGGCCGGAATCTCTCACCGCAACCGTCGCTTCGCCGGTGCTGGTCTGCCCGAAAGTGAGTTCCAGGCGCCGCCGCTCCGGCGGTTGGCTCTGCATTGCTTCCAAGGCATTCATCACCAAGTTGAGCAGGACTTGCTGGATTTGCGCTTTGTCAGCCAGCACCCGCAAATCCGGCTCCGGGCGCAGGTGATATTCGACTTGCCGGGCAATAAGCTCGCTGTGTACCAGATTCAGGACCCCTTGAACCGCGTCCGCCAGGCTGATGGGCTCACGCTCAGTTTCCTTCCGGCGCAGCATCGCGCGCAGGCCGTTGATCACCGCCCCCGCCCGTTTGGTATCGTGGACGATGTTGGTCAGGATTTCCCGAATCAATGCGGGGTCGGCATTACCGCCGGTCAGGAAACGCAATCCGGCCTGCGACGTGCTCAGGATTCCCGTCAGCGGCTGATTCAACTCGTGCGCCAGCGACGCCGTGATGGCCCCGGTTTGGGCCACGCGGTCTGCGTGCCAGAGCTGCAAGCGCAACCGTTGCATTTCCTCCTCGGCCCGCTTGCGCTCGGTGATGTCCTCCACCACCGCGATGAAGTGTTTGGGCTCGCCACGCTCCGTCCGAACGAGAGAGACGGTCAGGTTGGTCCAGACCAGGGAACGATCCTTGCGGAGGTAGCGTTTCTCCATCGAGTAGGTCTTGATCTCCCCGGCCAGAATTTGCCGAACGTGATTCAGGTCCGTCTCCAGGTCATGAGGGTGAGTGATGTCCTGGAAGGACAATCGCATCAACCCCTCGCGTGGATAGCCGAGGATGGCACACAGCTTGTCGTTCACCCGCAGCCAGCGGCCGTCGGTCCCGACGTGGGCAATGCCCACCGCCGCCAGATCAAACGTCGCCCGGTTGACCTGCAGGCTCTCCCGCAAGGCAAGCTCGGTGCGTTTCCGGGCGAGCGCATTGGCGAAGATCTGCGCGACCAGCCGCAGCCGCTCCACCAGCGCGTCCGGCCAGTCGCGTTGCGCCTGTGTTGAACTGAAGGACAAGGCCCCGATGGACGGCGCGCCGCCTGCCGAAAGCGGGAACACCAGCGAGGACTTCGCGCCGAAGTGTCGCCAGGATTCCACGTCGCGGGACGCTTCGGGGCCCAGGCTGTCCGGGTTGGACACGACAATCGTGCGGCCAGCTAGTACCTCCTTCCGGCACCAAGGGAAGAAGTCATCGGCGTTGAACTGCGCGGGGAGCGGGGCCGCCAAAACCCCATGGATGTGGGTCATGCTCAGGAGTTCCTGCGATTCCCCCCGCCACTGCCAGAGCGCGCATAAATCCAGCCCGAGGATGCCGCAAACGCGGCGTTGGCAGTCTTCTATCGCGCCGTCCACGTCGCCGGGCGAAAGGTTCACGAATTTCGCAGACAGATCGGCGATCAGCGTAACAAAGCGCAAACCCTCCGCCTGCTGCTCCGTGATTTGTTTGTGCTCGGTGATGTCCCGGATGACGCCGAACGTGCGGACCCCCCCTCTACCAGCGCTGCGCCCGGCGGTGCGCGCCGAATGATGGAACCACCTTTGCCCCTGTGTTGGATGCAGGTAGCGATATTCGGCCTGGATCCAGTCGACCATGCCATGGTGCAACTTCTGACGAATTTCCGCCAGGGTTTGGCGGTCGTCGGGATGCACACGCTCAAGCCAGAATGCCACGGGATCGAGGCCCTGCTCCACCTCCGCAGGAACACCGCAGATTTGGCGAAACCGGTCGTCGAGGAAACAGGTTCGCGCGCCGTAGTCAACTTCGTAATACCCAAGACCAGCCAGCTCGCTTCCGGCTGCCAGCCGGGCCTCGCTCTGGCGCAGGGCCTGGTCTGAGCGTTTCCGGGCGAGCGCATTGGCGAAGATTTGGGCGATCAGTTGCAGCCGGTTGACCAGAGCGTCCGGCCAGTCACGCTCGGTTTGCATCGTGCCGAGACCTAACAGGCCCAGTGGCGGCTCCCCACCCACCAAGAGCGGGAGAGCCAGGTTTGACTTGATGCCGAACTGGCGGAGCGTTTCCCGGTCGCGGGCGGCCTCCATCGGGAGTTCGTTCACCGTGGAAACCTTGATAACGCGGCCGGCCCGCAACTGCTTTGCGGCCCAAGGATACTGAGCCTGCGTCATCCGCTCGGGAGGTTGCGGACCAGCGTGGGCGCTGTGGAAATGTGTCAGTGTGAATGTCTCTGGGGCCTCGTCCGACCACTGCCAAAGCGTTGAGAAATCGAGACTGAGCAAGTCACAGAGTCGGCGCTGGGCATCCAGGATTTCGCGGTCCGCGGCCTCGGCCGGAAGGTTCACAAACTTGGACGAGATATCGGCGATCAGCGTTGCCTCCGCCTCCCCGTGGCGTCGTTTCGCCCGGTTCACCAGCAAACCGATGATCAAGGCGGCCTGCAGGAGGCCAAACACGACCGCGCCGGCGAGTGGCCACCGGTAACGATCCCAGAAGCCCGGTTGGCGAAACTGGATGACGCTGCCGGGCGGCAGGCGGGATTCACGAATGCCCCAGCGCCGGAGTCCGCGCCAATCATAGATGGGGGTGGATTCCTCCAACAACTGCAAGGGAATGCTTCCCGGGGGTTCACTGTGCAGGATCCGGATCGCGGTGCGGGCGGCTTGCTCGCCGACCTTGGTATCCGGAAAGAGCCGTCCGCCGATCGGCCCCAAGCCAAATTCACTCGCGAAGTATCCGAAAAGGGGCGCATTGGCAACCGCGTGCAGCCGCCGTAACGGCTCGTCCGGCTCGAAGGGAGTCCCCGCCGCGTCCACCAGAAACAGACCGTACAGGATGCATGAGCGGGGGGGCAGATGGGCGCACCGCTCCAGGACTTGCTCCAAAGGAAGGTCGTTGAGCCAGGTGAAGCTGACTTGATGGGCGAAACGCTCGAATTCCCGGCGGCAGTGGGCCACCGTGGCGCTTTCCAACGCGGAGGCGCCGAACACGACCGCGATGTTGGTGGTTTGCGGCTGAAGCTGAAGGATGTCCTCCACCATGCCCGCCAGGTTCAGCTTCACCGTGACTTGAGCGGCGTTGGTCTGCAGGGAGCCGGTCCGCGCCCTGTCCGGGTCGCCGGCCATGAAGACAATTGGGGTGTCCCGAGAAAGACGCTCGCGGTGCCGCACCACAAAGTCCATGCCCGGACTACCGACGGTGGCCACGAGATCCATCGGCCGGTCTGCGATTCGGTGTTCCAGAAACTCCACAAACGGATCTTCCGCTTCCGGCTCCAGGAAACGTGCCCGGTCCAGGGATATCTCGTAGAACTCCACCCGCTCCCCCAACTCTCGCGCCAGCGTGGTACGGAAGGCGGCCAGCGCACTGCTGAACGGCGCGCCATCGCGTCCAAACGGGTCCAGGATCAGCACCCGCTTGGGGCTGGCGGCCGAAGCGCCCAGCAGGGCAAGGATCGCCAGCATCCACAGGCAACCCCGGCCCCATTGCGTCTTGGTAAGCGGTCGCATCACGAATTAACGCAGCCAGGCTGCCTATTCCTCGCGCGGCTGGCGAGCACGGACTCGGTCCCGAGTCCGCCGGCCACAACGGTCCTTCACGAATCAAGGGGCAGGCTGGTCAAGGGCCAACGAGGCACCGGACCGTTCCATCTCCGGCCCCTCATCGCCGGCGTTCAGGCCCAGTCCGTGGAACCTTGTCAACCTCGTTTTTTGCTTTCTGCCGTGCCCGTCGCCGCGCGTAAACGGCCCCTCCGTGCCGCTTCCTGCGCGTGGGCGATTCCCGACTGTCCCGATCCTGACCGTCCGTTCTCCCATCCCGTGCTATCCTGCCCGGCGCATGGAAAAACGCGTCCTGCTTCCGAACGCTGTCGGCTCCCGCTTGGGAGCGCGTGCCTCGGGCGCGCTGTCCTCGGCGTCGCGCCGGAGACTCCATCCCCGCGGCCCTGGCCGGCCACAAGCCGGTCCGATTCTGGAATCCGGTTTTGGCCCGGTTCCGGTCCGATTCTCGGACCGATTTCCCGCGCCCATTTTCCGGGGAGCAGCGGGACCGCGACGCTTCCCGGAACCGGGGGCACGCGAATTCCCTTTTCGGTCATCCTTGGTCATCTTTGGTGATGTGAAATCGCTTGGTCTGAGTGCGCTGAGCCGGGAAAGACCGGCAAATGGAGATCGAAAGGGATGCCCCAAAGAATTCATCAACTCTCCTGCAAGGCGGCGGTTGGCTTGCAGCAACCCGGCCCTTTCCGAAGAGTACTCCCGCGCCGGTGTGGGCTCCTTCAGCCACACCGCGGTACCGCCTCAAGAGCACAATATGCTTACTCGAACAGGGCGGGGAAGGGTGACTCCCCTTCACGGCAAGACCGGAGCAAGGAGCGACGGAGAGTTGTTATCAATAGGTGCCTTTTCTCCTCAAAGCGGAGCCGAATTGGCCCGAGCGGCAACAACCCGATTTGCGAAGCAGACAGCAAGGGCGGTCAAGCAAAGATGATGGCGCGTCGGTTCGTTCCCGCAGAGTACGTCGAAGTAAACGTCGCATCTGGCTATGCTGTTGTATGTTATGATTGGAATCGCCAATTCCTGTTTACAAACCGCAAACATGGCAACTGCCTGAGCCAGAGCGAGTCAGCAACGATTATCGGGCTTCTTGTGCACCGCAGGTGCATCCGGTGTGGGGGGTTCAAGGGGGGAGAGGCGCGCGTGGTATGGCGAGGTGGCAGAGTTGTCCATAGGCGGCGCGAGCGGGGGCCGATTAAAGGGCCCCGCGAAGCGAGCGCCGCCTGTGGGCAACTCGTCGGCCCGGAAGGCCGACGCTGTACGGTCTGGGGGGGGCGGGCGCGGTTTGAAATTGGCACCGGGCGAGAAGCGCCGCCGGTCTTGGAAGCGTGGCGGGAGGCGCGGTGGGGGGGGGTGATGGAACCGGGGGGGCCGGTCCGGGAGTGGTATGCGCGAGACGGTGCGAATCGGGCGTTGCCGTGGAGGGTCACGGCGGGGAAGTCAGGCGGGGCAAGGGGGTGGAATTGACGCTCCTCGTGCGCAGGGCGCGAGGTCGGGCACGGCGGCCTGGGCGAGGAAGCGGCGCGATGGTGTCCGATTGGGGTTCAAGGGACGGGGTGTCATTTTGCCCCCCCTCCCCTCCGCGCACCCCAACCGCTCCTCGCGTCCTTGGCGGACGTTTCATCCGTCGGCTTCCGGGCGGTCCGGTCGTGCGATTCCACGGATGTAGTCGGCGGCGCGCTGGGCGGCGGAGGCCGCACGCAGGAGGATCCGACTGTCCTGCCGGAACACGCGCGCCCACCCTTCGATGTAGCTGGCCTGAAGCGCCTGGGTGCCGCGGTTGTCGATCCCGGCAAAACCGCAGAGGAAAGCGGCGCCAAACTCCGCCACGAGTTCCTCAAAAGAATAGCGCTCGAACCGATCCCCTTCGACGGCGGCAAAACGGTTCAGCCGTTTCTCCGCGCCGGTCGCGTGGACACTTTCGTGGGCGAGGGTGGCGAAGTACTCGTCGGCGCTCTCGAACTGGCTCAAGTGCGGCAGGCTGATGCGGTCCAACCGGGGGCTGTAGGCGGGTTGGGCGTTCAAGGCGTGAACGATCTCGGGTTGGTCAGGCATGGCGTCAAACATCAACTCGGCGACTTGAAGCCGGTTGACGGGCGGCAGGTCATCGGCGGGGCGGCTGAGGCCTTCGACCTGTTCGAGGTTGAAGACGCAACTGACAAACGGCACGCACGGAGCGAGGTCGTGCTTGCCGGTCTGCTCGGCGCGCCGGGCCAGTTCTTCGGGGGTGCGCCACTTCCAATATGTGGTGAAGCAAAAGATGTGGTGCGCGGGGATGCACAGCCCCCGATTCATTGAGTTCTTTGCGCCTGCCACACCACATATTCTTTGGCGAATGGAGGTGGGAGGCGGCCAGTTTTCGGCAAGACTGCACCGGTATGTTCAAATCCCTATTCCATTCCGATCGGGTGCTCGCGCGTCACGTCAACAGCCCGTTGGCTGAGGAGCGAAGCACGTTTTTGACCCATCTGGCATTGGTGGGCAGCTCCCGCTTGACGCTTGTGCGCTATGCAACGCACCTGCGGGTGATTGCCCTCCTGCTGGACAAACACGCGCCGGGCCACCTTTCGCGCGAAGTCATCGACCGGTGCGCTCGACGCTGGGTGCGCCGGCAAAGGCAACGGGGGCGTGGCCGAGGCTTGAAGTGGTCTGCCAAGTACTTCGTTCAGGTGGCGTGCGCCTGGTGCCGTTTCATGGGGTGGCTCCACAAGACGCCCCGGCTCGTGCCGGTCGATGCGGGACGACTCCAAGCCTGGGCTGCGTTTTTGCGCACCGAGGAGGGTTTGGCCGAAACATCCTCTACCCAGTACGGTTGGTGGGCCGAGGGTTTCCTACGTTGGCTCAAGGAACAAGCAGTGCCGTTGCGCCGCGTCACAGTGGCTGGGGTCGATGGGTACTTAAAGCACCTTTCTTCCAGGGGGCTGAGTCGCGTCACGTTGGCCATTGCCGCAACGGCGTTGCGTCGCTTTTTCCGCTATGCTTATGCGCAGGAATGGTGTCGGCGGGATGTGGCCCCCGTGATTCTGGCGCCGCGGCTGTTTCAGCAAGAAAATCTCCCGGCCGGTCCGATCTGGCCCGAGGTGCGGCGGCTCATTGCGGCGACTCAAGGGCCGACCAGCCCAGACCTGCGCAACCGAGCGATCCTGCTCCTGCTGGCGGTGTATGGGTTGCGCAGTGGCGAGGTAAGGGCTTTGCGCCTGGAGGACTTGGATTGGACGCGTCGGATCCTGCGGGTGCGTCGCAGTAAATGTGCCCGGGTGCAGGAATACCCTCTGACCCGCGCCATGAGGCAAACCCTGCGGCGCTACCTCAACGAAGCCCGGCCGCACAGCCTGCACGGCGAACTGTTCTTGACCTTGCACGCACCGGTTCGCCCCTTGTCCAGTGCCACGGTGTACATGTTGACCCGTCGCTTGCTGGATCGGCTGCAGATCGTCAGTCCCAAGCGTGGGCCGCACGTCCTACGCCACGCCTGTGCCACGTATTTGTTGAACAGTGGCTTGTCGCTCAAGGCGGTCGGCGACCATTTGGGACACCGGAGCCTGATCGCGACGCAGGTCTATGCCAAGGTGGACTTGGCCGGTCTGCGCACCGTGGCCGCCTTTGATTTGGGAGGGTTGCTATGAAACTCGTCCAAGCCGTGGCGCAATACATCACCTTGAAACAGTCGCTGGGGTTTCGTTTTCGGACCGAGCGCATCATTTTGCACGCCTTCAGTCGGGCGATGGGGAAGGTGCGTGTGGGCCAGGTCACCCCCGGGGCCGTGCGCGCCTTTTTGGACGGCGACGGTCCGGTGACGCAACACTGGAGCCGCCAATGGAATGCCTTGCGCGGCTTTTATGGTTTCGCCCTCTCGCGGGGTTTGGCGCGCCGGTCTCCTTTGCCGGCGCAAGCCCCCAACGTCGCCGTGGTCTTCACCCCTTACATTTACTCCTTGCCCGAGCTACAACGCCTGCTTCAAGCCATTACGCCCGGGCGCACCCTGAGCTTGTCCCCGCTGACGATGCGGGTCCTGCTGCTGCTGCTCTACGGCGCGGGGTTGCGCCTCAGCGAAGCGCTGAAGCTCGAAGAAACGGATGTGGATCTGAACATCGCTGTGCTCCACGTGCGGTGCAGCAAGTTCTTCAAAAGTCGGCTCGTGCCGGTCGGCCCCAAACTAGCCCAGGTGCTGGCCGATTATGCGCGCCAGCGGCCGGCGGCGGGCGCTTCCCACCGACGCTTCTTCCGGTGCGACACTGGCGCCCCGGTAACCTGTTCTATCGTGCAGCGAGTCTTTCAGGCGTTGCGTCGGGCGGCCGACGTGAAGCGAACCGATGGCGCGCGCTACCAGCCTCGGTTACATGACTTGCGCCATACTGCGGCCGTCCATCGCCTCGTGGCCGGCTATCGGGATGGAGCGAATGTGCAGGTGCTGTTGGTTCAGCTTTCCGCCTATCTGGGACATGTCAGTCTCGCGGGCACCCAGAAGTATTTGACGATGACTCCGGAACTGCGGGAGCAGGCCAGCGCACGGTTTGCCCGTTATGCTTTGGGAGGCGCCCATGAATAATCTCGTGGCCCCCTGGGTGCGCCGATTCTTGGTCGAGTATGTGATCGGGGAACGCAACTACTCGCCCAACACCCAGCACAGTCATCGCGACACACTCCGGCTCTTTCTGCCCTTTGTCGCGCAGCGATGCCGGTGCGCGGTGGATCGGTTGACTTTCGCCCAAATCAAACCTCCAGTCGTGCGGGAGTTTATCCGTCATCTGGAACAAGTTCGTCATTGCGGTCCCTCCACGCTCAACCAGCGCCTGGTGTCCCTCCATTCCTGGGCACGTTTTGTCGGGATCAACAGCCCGGAACATCTGGATTGGAGTCGCCAACTTCACACGCTCCATCTCAAAAAACACGCGCCTGCTCCCATGCACTACTTGGAGAAGGAGGAGATGAAGGCACTCCTGGCGGCGCCGAACCGACGCGCCGCGCAAGGCTTCCGCGATTACGCCCTGCTTCTGTTTCTCTACAACACGGGGGCGCGCGCCAGTGAGGCCTCACGGTTGACCGTGGAAGACCTGGACTTGGTATTCCCCGTGGCCACCCTCCACGGCAAAGGACGCAAAATGCGCCGGTGCCCACTGTGGAAAGTGACGACCGCGGCGCTGCGAGAACTTATTGCCGGTTGCGCCGCCACCCAGGCGGTCTTCCGCAATCGGCGAGGGTCACCCTTGACCCGTTACGGCATCCACATCCTGGTGAGGCGTCACGTGCGTCGCGCCGCGCTCACCACGCCGAGCCTGCGGACCAAACGCGTCAGCCCGCATACGATCCGGCACACCACGGCCATGCACCTGCTGCGTTCCGGCGTGGACATCAACACGATTCGGATCTGGCTGGGGCATGTGTCCCTGCAAACCACCCACCTCTATGCGGAAAGCGATCTAAAGATGAAAGCCAAAGCCTTGGCCCGTTGCGAAGCGCCGCTGCTCCAAACCGCTCAAAAGCGGGCCGCGGAGAAAGGAGTCTTAGGCTTTCTCAGAACGCTGTGAACGCCAAATAATATGTGGTGCGGACGAGGCAAATGCCCAAGCGAACATTGGGCTCTGCGTCCTTCGCACCACATCTTTTGCTTCACCACATATTGGAAGACATGTAGCGCACTACATGTCTTCCAATAGACCACGGGCGTGGCGCGTTCGCCTTTGCGAACGTGTCCACCGAGTCGCTGGGCCTCGCGGTAGGTGACCCAGTACCGGGAAGCAAAGGCGGTGCTGCCCAGGACGAGGATGTTGATGCCGCGGTAGTCGCGTCCGGTCGTAAGGCTCCGGGGCAGGCCGTTGGTCCAGGTCTTGCGCCAGGGCACGACGCCGCTGGCGAGCTGGTTCAAGATGCGTCGGGTGACAATTTCGTAGAGGGTCATGGTTGGTTGCTCCTTGGTGGAAAGGCCGCCGGGGCGAAATCCCCGGCGGCGGTTTGACTACCGGTTATGCTGGGCGCGGGCGGCGGGTTCCCCCCACGTACAGGTTTCTTCCGCGTAATGGTTCACGGCGCGCCGCAGTTCCCGCTCAAACTCCTGACCGAAGCGGTCGCACCAGTGCATGAGGTCGGCCAGGAGGTCGCTGACCGCGTCCGTCAGGTCGGCCCCGGTTTCCCGCCGGAAGGCTTCCAGCGCGATCGCCCCCCACAGGGCGCGATCGGCGTTGAGACCCTCCGGGTCGAGCGGCAGCGGCCGGTCACCGCGCCGGTGGTCGCGGGCGGTGATCGAGGTATGGGGTTGGGTTCGTTTTTTCATGGGATTGTCCTTTTCGAAAAGACCGCTGGAGTGACCGGCGGCAGGTTATCGGTCGTTGGCGAGCAGGATCGTGGTCCGGGACAGGTCCGGCTCGGTGAGGATCCAGAAGGCGGTGCCGTGCCGGTCCTGGTGCGCCGTCGCGGAGCGGCAACGCGCCCAGAACGACACCTTCGCCGTGGGCAGTTCCACGGGACAGAAGGCGATCCCCGCCCCGCAGGCGTGGCGCAGGAGCGCGCGATACACGTCCCAGAGGTTCAGGCGCCCCAGGGCGTCCGCCCGGATGACGAAGCGGCCGCAGAGAAAGGCGTAGGATTTGGGTTTCATAGGCGGGACTCCTCGAAGTCAAACAAGGGCCGCCGGGGTCACCGGCGGCCGGGTGGGCTAATAATCCTCGGGCAGCAAGATGGTGGTCGCCGAGCGATCGGCCTCGGTGATGATCCAGAACTTCACGCCGTTGCGGTCGGTGTAGGCCGACAACAACCGGCAACCCGCCGGCAACGAGCGCTCGTTGCTGGCGGCGTCTTCCGGATCAAGCTCACCCCAGTCCCCGCGGGCGTGGCGCCGCAGCGCCGCATAGACATCCCCCGGTTCCAGGCATCGGGCGGCGTTGCTGGTGATGACGGTTTGACCCAGGGCGAACGGTAAAGTGGATTGCACAGTTTCCATCGTTTCCTCCTAAACCAGACAGTTGAACAACTGTCCTCTTCTAGCATGTCTTAATGATAAATGGTATATATAATCTGAACTATTTTCAGGTGAAGTGCATTTTCTTTGCGTCCTGCGCGGGGTTTGAGCGGCGGTCAGGGGATGTCGCCGCGGGCGCCGTGGCGCTCGGGTGTGGCCAATGACCGTCGTTTCTCGCCGGGGAAGAATTGTCACTCGACCCGTGTGGGCGGCCCGGCATCCGCGGTCAGGCATGGTACGGCTCGCCCCCGGAGCGTCGCCGGGCACATCGCTGCCAAATCGTCACGGGCGGTCGCCTGGCACAGCGCTTTCACCCACTAACAACTCGCGAGCACAACCCGTCGCCGTGGCGATGCCGCCCTCGTGCGCACGATCGTCTGTGCCGGGAGGCAAACCGGGAAGGGCTCCGCGGCTTGCGACCCAGGGTCAGTGAATTCGATGGCGAGATCGCAACCGGGTTGTTGGACGGTTGCGCCGTTCCAGCGCCGGGCCAGGAGGCCGTTGCTCTCTCGGGCGGTTTGTGCGACGCTCGGGTCATCATGGGGCGCCGACGAACCCGATTGGGACTGGACACCGCGGAGCGGGCCGCGGCGCAACGGTTGCTGCGCTCCAGCGCCGATGCGCGCACCGCCGAGCGGATGCGTTTTGCGCTGCTGGCGGCCACGGGTCGGCACACGCTCGAAGAACTCGCGGTCCAGGTGGGACGCCAACGCTCGACCTTGCAGAGCTGGCTGGCAAAGTATCAGACGGGTGGGCTGATTGGTTTGCTGGAGCGCGACACCCCCCCAGGGTTGGCCAGTCCACTGGGAACCGGCAAAATTGAGAGCCAATTACAGGCCGGACTGAAAGCCGGGCGCTGGACCTCGGCGGCGCACGTGGCGCGGTGGTTGCGCGAGACGCACGGGATCACGCGCTCGCGGAAGAGCCTCTATTACTGGTTCGCCAAGTGGGGCACCCCGCCGCCAGGGGGAGTCGGGGCGGGGAAGGATTCGGCGCGGCGTTGACGAGTGCCGGGTGACATCCTGGATAGTCCGGGCACTCCGGGCGGATGGCGCGGAGGCGTCCCACGGAAAGTCGCTTCCCCTACGGCTCCAACTTCCCCATCTCGACCAGGACGGGGCCCAGTTCGGTGAGCAGTTGCTGGGCCTCCTTGATCCGCTCGATGGCGTCGGGATAGCGGGTATACAACAGCGGGTTGATCTTCCAGCGGGGCCGCACCTTGTCGGTGGAGGTGGAGACGATCCTGGCCAGCGTCGAGCCGCCCTTGGTCGTCGGCTCCAGGGCGCCGGTGTTCTTGAGCTTGGTGAACGAGAGCGGTTTCTTGTCGAGGGTGATCTCGTTGAGCTGCCAGTAACCCGGGGTCAGGAAGGGCGCCAGCTTGGCCTGAACCTGTGGATCCGCGGCCTTCTTTCGAAGCTCGATCTTCCGGGCCTCGTCCTGAACCGTCTCGACGGCCACCTGGGTCTGGGCGTCCGCCTTCTTTTGTTCCGCCTGCTGGAGGGCGATTTCCCGTTCGAGAGCGGCCTTCTTCTCCTCTGCCTCCGCCACCATTTGGGCGGCCTTTTGGTTCGCGTCCTCAACGATCCGTTTCGCCTCGGCCTCGGCCAGGGTCTGCGCCGCCTGCTTCTGCGCCTCGGTCGTTTGAGCGACGAGCGTTTGCTGGGCGGCCGCGGCGGCCGCGGTGACCTTCGCCTGGATCGCCTCCTCCAGGGGGGGAGAACCGGCGGTCAGCTTGGCCTCGGTGTACTTGATTTTTGATTCCTGAACGAGGGTCGAGAGAGCGGTGCGGAGCTGGGCGACCTTCCCTCGATCCTGCTCGCCGGACACGGCCGCCTGGCGCGCGCGGTCGAGCAGGTCGGGCGTCGGCTCATAGGCGGTGCCCTGCTGCGTCAGTACCTGCTGTTCGATACGGCGGGCGGCTTCGAGGCGGGTGATGACCTCCGCCGCGACGGGCGCCCCGCGCAGTTGGACGTCGTAGAAGGCCCGTGCCTGGTCGATGAGCTCAGGATGCAGGGCCACGCGCTTTCCCTCGTCATTGGTGCGAAGGGCCGTGGCCCCCGCGTCGAGTTCTTTGAGCTCCGCCAGCAGGTTCTCCAGGGCGTTCGTGGCCGCGCGGGCCTGGCGCAGCAAGTCCTGTTGGCTGTTCTCCGCCTGGAGGCGGCGGTCCTTCTCCGCGCCGGTCTTCCGCTCCAATTCGCCCTTTTGCGTCTGGAGTTCGAGGGCCTGGAGTTTCTCCTGGGTCTTGCGTTGCTCGCCGCGAAAGTAATAAAGCGCGGCGAGCAGACCGACGATGACCAGCACGGCCAAACCCAAGACGAGGAAGAAGGCGACACCCAGCGGCGTGCCCTGGCGTGCACCTTTGCGTGAGGGGACAGGGGGTTGTTCCATAGAGCTTCAGGGGTTGGACGGGTCAAAACCCGGCCCCTCGGGCGGCGGTGGCGGGGAAGGCAGGTGTCGCTGGCCCTGGGTCTTGGGGGCTCTGCGTCGGGCCGTTTTCCTCTTCTTCGATGGCTTCACACCAAAGTGCTGCTCCTCTTTCGGCGTCCACTCTTTGAGGGTTTCTTCCTCCTTATCCTCGCGCGGTGCGAACGCCGCCACCGCTTCGGATCGCGGCGGGCGCCAGGCATTGAGCTCATCGAACCCGCGCTCAGTAATGATCGTGGCATCCAACCAGGGCACATCGTTCACGGCCTTGAAGGGGCGCCCAGGGCCGCTGAAGGGCAGGCTCATGAAGTAGGACGCCAGAAGCGCCGAACGGTCCTGGAGACCGTAATGGTAGGAACCGGTGGGACCGTCCTTGCCACCGAAATTTTCGGTGAGGGTCCTCTCGGTTCGGCGGATCTTCCCGAAATACTCTTCGGCCCACGCTGCGGACTTCGGGTCGCCCACGCGCAGGACCGTCTTGTGGGCGCAGGCACTGAGGATGTCTTGGGCTTTGTGCGGGCCGTAAACATCGATGAGACCTTCGATGCTCTGGAGTGCGATCAATACCGAAACCCCCTTGCTGCGCCCGCGGTTGAGGAGGCGTTGGACGGCCTCCACCTGCTCCATGGCGCGAAACTCGTCGAACACGAACCAGTGTCGGGGCTGCCGACTGCGGGGGCCACGCAGAATCTCATCGGCGAGGGCTTTCAGGAGGATGGCGTTGATCGGCCAGAGGCTTTCGTTGAGGACCGGGTCCCAGCCCAGCACCAGGACTCCGGGCTGCTTGAGAAACTCCTGAACCGAGAACGACCGCGCCAGCGGGCGGCTGTGCCACAGCCCGGCCACCTCCTCGAAGCGGCTGAGCTTGGTGGTCAGCGTTGAAAGGGCCCCGAAGGCGTGCTTGTCGTCGTTGAGGATGGAGGCGGCCAGGCGCCTGGCCCGCGGGTGGCGGGCGGTCACCGCCTCGATCCGTTCCTTCGAGTCCGCGGCGCAGAGCAGATCGCGAAAGGCCCAGCGCTTCGCTTGGATGCGGTTGAGACCCCAGATCACGTAAGCCAGGAGATCGCGGGCGGCGCTGGCGAAAAACGGCGCCGAGGATTTCTCTTCCTGCGGCACCAGCATCGTGGCGATGTAACGCGCCATGGCCGGGCTCTGGGCCGCGTCGGCCAGGTTCCACACGGCGCACCGATCGTCGAACGGATTGAGAATCCACACGTTCTCCTGGTCCGGGCCCAGACCGTAACTGGCCAGGGTGGGGAGGAGGTCGCGCTGGGCGTCGAAGACAATCAGGTGCTCCGGAATCGGGCGCTCGGCGCGGAATCGCGGGGCGATGGACTGGAGAAAGAGTTCAATCGCCGTGGTCTTGCCGGAGCCGACCGCCCCCAGAATCATGAAATGCTTCGGCGCCTCCGTGATGGGGGTGTTCCGCATCGCCCAATACACGTAGCGCTCGTCGAAACGCCGGGCGCAAGGAATGCCCGCCGATCGGGCCCGGCCGTGCCGGTAAGCGGGAGGGGTGAAGAAATCGAGGATCGGGTGCGGGCTCCGTTTCCGCGGAGGCCGCGGTTTGAACCACTGCGAGAATGACCCGGGTTTGCTCATCCGGAGCCAATCGTGCGACCCTGATCTTGGGACGGATCGAAGCCGTCGCCGCCAACCAGGATACTCAAAGTCTGAAGGTGCGCCGGCCAGAACAGGCGACACAAGAGCCAGGCCCCCAGCCACGAGACCACGAACAGGCCCGCGAGCAGGCTGGCGCGAACGGTCCAGGCGCCGATGAAATTCAGCAGGAGCAGGAGGGCGGCGAAATAATCGACGATCAGCGCCCCTTGGGTCAGCCGGTAGCATTGGCGTAGATGAAGCCAAAACTCGCCCGGGATCAGCAAGGCCGCCAGGAACAGGAACGCCGCCAGGTAGAGCACGGCAAGGAATGCCAGCCCGAACCAGTCCTGGGCCTGGTGCCGCTCCGTATAGCCCAGCATCCACCAGAGCAACGCCAGGCTGAGCAACAGATGCCCCCAGCGGACGCGCCGCCGGGTCCGCTCGCTCGCTCGGCGCGCCCACTTACGGCAACGACGACGCAGAGGGATCAACGTGACTTCGACGGCGGCGGCCACGGTCATCGCCTGACCGCAGTGCGGGCAGGCTCGTGCGCGGAGCGGCGAAGCACGATGGCAGGCGGGACACTGGAGTGCGGTGATTCGCCCCACCCACCCGCAGAAACCGCTCCCGAACAAAGCGAGGAGTTTGAGGGGCCCAAACGTCAAGCCGCAACTCGGGCACACCCGGTCGCCGAGGCTCACGGGAGCCCCACAGCCGGGTTTGGGGCAGGCGAACTTCATGCCCTCAGTGCGAATGCCCGTGCGCCTTCGATTGGCCCTTCGGTTGGGAAGGCTCGCTCGACTTGTGGGGCGCTTTCATTGCCTTCCAGTTTGACTTTTCGAAGGTGAAACGCAACGCCGGAAACGTCAGCCCGTGGAGCGGACTCCATTTCGGGGCTTGGCGAAAGAGGATGCGATCCTGGAGGCGCAACTCGCCGATGAGGAGGTCCTTCTTCCAGCGAATGGACCACCAGCGGGGTACGAATGGCGGGGACGCGCCCAACCCCAGGCGGGGGAGTTCGATCCCGAGGGAGGGAACCGGCAGGTTTCGGAGGCGGCTCCAGAGGGCGCGCCGGAACGGCTGTTTCCAGTGCACGTGAAGGAACCGCCCGCGTTCGGGAACCCACGGCCGCTTCGCGTACAGGGCCTTCCAGCGCAGGTGCAGGTATTTGCGGCGTTCGGATGAACTCGTGTCGTTGCCCGGAGGCGGCTCGCCGGTTGCCCCCGGCCGCGCTTCCGTCTGCGGGCGGGCTTTTCCCTGGCGCTTGTCCCCTTTCGCGCGGCGCGCTTGCTTCGCCTTGCCAGCACGCTGGGGGTGCGATTGGTGCTGCCTTTGGGCGCAGGCGACGGGATCGAACTGGGAGCTGGGCGGGGGTGACGAATTTGGGGACATGGACCGCTCCGAGTGCGGCGGCACGAGCTCCGGGTGTGCTTGAGCCGGCCGCACACCGTCCGGGTCTTGGGGTTGTGGCGGCGGTCGTCCCGTGGTTTCGGATCGGCGCCCTTCCGCGCGAGGGGGCGGCGAACCCTCGGGGGCGACCTCCTGCCCGAGCGGCCGCTCCGGCCCTTTACCCCGGGCTCGCGCCTTCTCCGTCCGCTCCGGTGACTGGCGGAATCCGCGGCGAGGGCCCCGTTCCTTCGCCCCGGCCGGTCGCACTTCCGTTTGGTCCTGCCAGCGCGGTTGCCACAGCACCTTGAGACCGTCGGGCAGGCGGAGCTGGTCGAACGATTGAAACAGCGTTTCCCCATCGACTGCCTGCTCGAACGCCACCCGGGCCGCGGCCCGCACCAGTTGCGAGCGCGTCTGCTGTTGGGAAGGGGTTTCCTGGACGATCTGGCGCACCCGTTGGCCGAACTGCTCCACCGTGACGGGCGGCGGCGGCCCGCCTTGGCGCAGGTTGATGACCTGCTCCGGCTTCCAGCCGAAGCTCAGGCCGATCTTTTGCCAGTGCGGGAACAGGCGGTCGGGCGGAACCTCCGCCTTCTGCGGACGGGTGTCCTTGGCCGCGGTCTTGGCCTCAATGGCCCCGGTGACGCCACGCGCGGCCAGGGTTCGCTCAATGACCTGACGGCGCTTCGAGAAGTATCGGCCCAGGTCCTGGGGCACGCCGCGAATCCCGAATCCGACCTGCCGCGCTTCGATCTGCAGACCGAATCGGCGGGTGAGCCGGGACGCCAGTTCGGCCTGGAACATGGCTCCGAGAGGCATCTTCCAGCGAAAGAGGTTGGGGGTGTAGAGAGCGCCGAAGCTCCCGTCCGGTTGACGGCCGAGATTGATCAGGACCGCATGAACGTGCGGTTGGGGGTCCTGGGCCCGGGAAGTGCCCTCGAAGAACGTCGCCCACAGCAACTCGGCCCGCTCCTTGATCTTGCCCCCCGGCCCGCGGCGCGTGATGCCGCCCACGTCCTGGGCCTTCGTCAACACCGCCTCAACCGACGCCTGCACTTCCCGTTCGATCAGGTGGCGGGTGGTCGCCGGCGACAGGGCCCAAAGCACGGCGACTTCCTTGGGCACGCTGAACGTCATGTCCCAACAGGCGTCGCGCTTGGGTTGGCCCGCGTTCTGGACCAACGCCTGTTGACCATCGGGCGAAAAGCCGTCCAGCACATGGCGGAACTCCGCGCGCGTCACCGCCCCGCCCAGCAAACCGAACTTCGCCGCCAACTCGCCTGCCCAGCGGCCGTGTTTGTCGATGCCGTTGAGGTAGTAATTCTCTTTGCGTTCATCCAGGTAGTACGCGACGGCGGTGCCGGCGCTCTTCATGGGGTTCGAAATCGAGAGCATAATCAACGGTGGTTGAGGCTCGCCTCCACCCAGGCGTGGGCCTGCGGCTCGCTGACCTCGCCAGCGGACGCAAGCAACGCCTCGACACTGAGCGCCAGATCTTGCCGCAACCCGTAAAACTCCTTGAGTAATGCGTTTACGGCGGCGCCGATGGCCGCGAGTGCCTCGGAGGCGACCAGCGCCTCGACCACGTAATGCCGGGCGAGTTCATGGGGGCTCACCCCCAGACGGGCGGCGCGTTCGGACAGAAGCTGCGCCGCGTCCGGTTCGAGGCGGAAGCTGATGATGGGGGAGGATGGGCGGTTGGTTTTCAGCGGCTGCGAGGCGGCCGGCTCGCGAGGAATACCTGCGTGTTCGGCCGGCCGTATCTTGGATTGGGGTTTTTCGGCGTTCATACGTCGGGCGAGGGCGGGACCGAGGACGTCCTGATCCGGCCTTCCAGAAGGTCCAGTCGAAGTTCGAGGGCCAATGCGAACAGGGAATCCGCGCGCAGTCGGGAGTTGAGGGGTCGAGTTCATTCCGGTAGGGTCCGCGGCTGTGGCCAATGAACTGGTCGAGTTCGCCCGGGCGTGCGGTCACGCCACCGAGAAGCACGAGCGACTTCGGTTCGCCGAGGAACTCGTGGTTCGGGTGGGACCGATGTTGGGGACCTTCGTGGCCGCCCACTGCCCCGAAGCGGCGGTCGAGGATGTGCTCCAGGAAGTTTTGATCGGCATTGCGAAAAGCGCCCCCAAATTCCGGGGCAACACGGACCTTCAGTTCTGGAAATGGTGCTACCGGATTGCGTCCCACAAGCTGGCCGACTACTTGCGCCGAAAAAGCAACCAGCCAATGTTGTCCCTCGACGTGGAGGAGATTCGGCGTGCGGTGGAGGCCACAGCAGCAGACCCGCCGATCTCGGAGGAGGATCGCGAGAAACTGGAAATGGCTTTGGGACTCCTGGCCCGCTCGAAACCGCCCTGCGTGGAGTACCTGACGTTGCACTTTATCGTAGGGCTGGATTACCGGGAGCTTGCCGCGTGGTATGCTACGACCGCGAACGCGATGCGCATGCAGATCCAACGGTGTCTGACGCTGGCGCGGGCACTGGTCGCCAACCAAGATTGAACGCATGAGCGAGGACAACACGAAAGCGGCGGCGAATTTGCGCCAGCTCGGCGAACGGGTTCGGACGGGCTGGGCCAAACTGCACCCGGTCAGCGAGAAACAACTGGCGGCGGTCCGCGCCGCGGTCGTGAAGCAGTGGGCGCAGGAGCAGCCCGGCAAGTCGATGGCGAAACCGCAACGAACCGTGAAGCAATCGCAGGCGGCCCAGGACCAGTCGAGCCGACAGTCCCGCGCGGCGAAGGCGAAGCGCCGGTCGCAATCCCACGACCACGGCCACAGCTATTGACCTATCCCCTCGGTGGAGCAGCGCCAGCCAGTGCGCGTTCACCCCTCTTGCAGCGACCTCCTTGCGCGTGCCAGGCCCTAACGCGTGCGCACCGTGACTTGGGGGGTGCCCCATTGGGGACGGTCGTCGGGGAAACGAACTCACAGGCCGACGTGGGAAAGACGACGGGGGCCGTGCACCTGGCCGGGTGGAGCCGGGCGAACATCGGACGGACTGCGATCAGGGACACCGACGTTCGGGGGAAGCGGATCTCCGCCTCGCCGGTAATCGTCGCCCAACTCCCCCAGCAAGCGGTCCAACTGTAGCAGTTCGGTGGCGCTGACGCTGGTCCGGTGGTGAAAATACCAGGGCCACCTCGGGCCGGTCGCCGGCGGGCCAGAACTCGGCCTCGCCCTGGCGGTCGTGGTCCCAGGCCACCACCCCGGCGGCGGTCAGGGTGCGGTCGATGGCGGACTGCGAGCGAAAGTTAAACCCCTCGAAGGTTCCCAGATCGAAGTGGATGGCCGAATCGTTGGGGGTCTCAAGTGTCGTTGCCGTGTGCATAAAGTCTCCCTGTTTGTGCCCGCCTCCCTCCAAAAGGGCTTCCTGGGAGGCGGGGTGTTTTCACCCGGTCCGAAACACCCCGACCTCGCAGGGAAGCCTGAAAGAAAATCGCTGCCCGGCCGCCGGCCGGACCGCTTGAAACCGGGGCGGCGTCAGCGCGGGAAGCAGCGGCCCGGAATTCACGAGCAAGGCGCGCCCGGTTTCTCCTGGCGGGACTTGCGAATTTCGGGGCGCGCCGCGCTGCGGAGCCCAAAGATGGAGCGCGACCGCAGTGGCTGCGACCGCAACGCTGAAGGCTCCAGAAAGGGACAGGCAGCGACCGGCTCGGGCGGTGGCCGCCAGCAACCCCCAGGAAGAGCGGTGCTTTTTGACCGTGGGCGACCGGAACCCGAAAACCGCTTCCCTCGCGGCCCGATTCATGATAGTCTAGCTAGCAGCTAGGCTGAGGCGATTTATGACGACCCTGACGAACATCGTGGGACTGGCGGAAGCCAAGAACAAACTTTCCGAACTGATCGACCGCGTGGCGCGCGGCGAGGAAATCACCATTACCCGCCACGAGGAGGCCATTGCCCGGCTTGTGCCCGCCAAGGGCCCCAGCCGCGAGGAGGCCCGGGAAGCGATCCGGGAGATCCGCGCCCTGCGGGCCAAAAGCGCGCGCCTCACCGTGAAGGAAATCCTGGCGCTCAAAAACGAAGGCCGCTCATGAATTACGTGCTCGACTGCTCGGTGGCCATGACCTGGTTTTTCGAGGGCGAGGCGACGCGAGCTACCGACGCGCTGCTGGATGAACTGGCGGGGGGCGGCAGGGCGTTCGTGGCCCAGCACTGGCGGCTGGAAATAACCAACGTGCTGCTCGGAGCCGAGCGGACGAAAAAGAAGGACTCCGCCCACACCGCGCAGTTTCTGGCCTTGCTGGACAAACTGGCCATTGAGTCGGATCCGGAAACCGAACGTCACGCCACCGGCGCCACGCTGGCCCTCGGGCGCAAGCATCGGCTCACCAGCTATGATGCGGCCTATCTGGAACTCTCGCTGCGCCGGGGCCTTCCGCTGGCGACGCTGGATTCGGCTTTGCGCAAAGCCGCCGCCGCGGAAGGCGTTTCGGTGCTCCCGGCCAACTGAACGAAGCAACCCAGTGACGGCATCTCCGGCGGCAACGGCTGCTGCCGGGCCCAGAAGATCGGTCGTTCGCTGGAGCGGTTGCCGCAGTTCAGAGGCGTGTTCCTCGAGCGCGAGGCTCTGGAACATTGCAGCCACAAGCGCGGGCATTTGCGTGGCGGTGCCAGCACCACATTGGGTCTCCACGATTTCCACGGGTCGATCCAGTTTTTGGACGGTCCTTTCGTTCATAATGGCGCGTTTTGAACGGGATGCGTTCAAGGGCGCAAAGCGGGCTGCGCGCCAGGTGGAAACGCCTTGGAAAGGTTACGGGCAAAGGGGCGTTAGGGAATCACCGGCTTACTTCTCAACGCGCTTCATGTTGACTTTGAAATTAGGGAGCCCGGTGTTGCCGTCGTCCGCCAAGTATTCGGCCACGAAGGAGCTGGTGCGCCCATCGGAAGAGTAGGTCACTACAGTTCGCGTTTTGTGAGCCTTTCCCTTGCTGTCTGTGCGACTGCTCGTGCTCGTCCAAGTATTCCCACTGACGGTGGTTGAGCTGGAGTTCGCGGTGCCGTCGTTTTCGAAACCGCGGCGAAAATAGGACTTTGTCAGGGAGTCGTATCCCTGAAGGTAGATCCCTTGAAAGGGGTAGCCGGAGCCACTGGTGTCGTCAGCTTGGGTCTCCAAAAAGAACTCACCCAGATCTTCGGTCTCCAAAAAGTACCCACCCAGAACCATCCGGGCGGTCTCCTTGCCCTTGAATTTGCTAGCGGGGCCGAAGGGGGAGGCTTGGGCTGACCCCTCATAGGCCCACTGGCCTACCGACACCTCCATCTTCTTGTGTTCGGGTCCCGGTTTGGGTTGTTCGGCCGCCCGCAGGGGCAGAGCCAGGGCAGCAAGGACGAGCAGCCCGAAGAGGGCAGCGGCGTTGCGGTTGGTGGTACAGGACTGCTTTGCTGGGGTCTGCATAAGAAACTCCGTGTCGCGTTGTTGTGCTTTGGCTGCTGGGTGAAGAGGGTATGAGGAATTTGACTTTTGACAACTCAAACTTCTGACGCTGCGGCAGGTGAAGAGCGCAGCGCACGAGGCACCGTATCGGCGGTCTTGGGTTCAGGATTCCTGGTTGGGGCGGATTGCTTCTGACCATAACCGCTGGATTCGGTGAATTGGCTGTTTTCCTGGCAAAACTGCGACATTCGACCTCCAAGAATGCACCAGGATGCGCGTTCTTGAGCCGCGCTGGGTAAGATGGTGAGGCAAATTTGGGGCTCGATTTGACGGTGGGGTCTGTCAGCAAGCGTCAGGTGCACCACGGCGGGCAACCCTCACCGCTTGTGCCAGGCACGGAAGATTCGGAGCGGGCCCCGCAGGCCGTGCGGGTCCCCAACAAGCGGCGCACTCGGTACCGCCCGCCCCGTGAATTGTCCGACCCGCTGAACTCCCTGGGCATACCAGGGATGGCGGAATTCCAGTTGAACCGTGCCTTCGCCGACGCGGCGGAGCCGCGGACGCTGGTCTGGCGACTGGGAGCCCGTGCCCAACGCGCCGCGGCAGAGCTCACGCATTGGATGGCAGCGCCGGGCCTGCAGGGACCACAGACTGCGTCGTGAACGGCCGTCCGCCGACGGGAGCTTCGTCGTGGGGGGGGGCGAATCAGAGAAGGGTGAGGGTTGATTAATGGCTCAATCCTCGAAAGCCGTGAACCTTGCTTGCGAACCGCGGAAGAACGTCAGCCGGCCGCTTCGTCCTTCTCCTGGCCCTGTTGATGGATCCAGGTGTGGGCGAGGTCGGCGACCTTGCCCAGGACCAGCAGGTCGTCCCGGCCGAAGGAGTCGGTCGAGCGCCACTGGTCCTCGTCCCGGTCCTTGTAGATGCGGCTGCAGGTGACGTTGTAGCGCACGCCGCTCGCCGTGTCGTTTCTCCAGATGGCCGCCTTGACGGCACCGATCCGGACCTCGTGGATGGGTTTGTCTTTGGATTTAGGCATACTGTCTTCCATTGGTGTTCAACCTCCCTGAAAAGACCTTCAGCCCGCGTCATACCACGTTTGGGAACCCTAACCAAGAGGCCCGGAAAGGTTTCGTTTCGAGGGTGCCGGTTTCGGA
Organism: uncultured bacterium; assembly: GCA_963735925.1. Classification (GTDB taxonomy): domain Bacteria; phylum Verrucomicrobiota; class Verrucomicrobiia; order Limisphaerales; family J093; genus DSVZ01. The sequence continues at coordinate 234,751 of CAVTMT010000009.1, read as the reverse complement.
TCAGGGGTCTGCGCGCAGGAGTTTTGACGCATAGGCATCGAGCAGCGCCTGGCGGGTGGCGGCGGCCAGGCTGCCGCCCTGGTCGAGCATCTTGCGCTGGGCGGAAGTGGCCTCGCGCAGTGCCTCGCCTTCCGCCCGTGTCCGCTCTGCCGGCGAGAGCGATTGCCAGAACCGCTGGATCGCCGCTTCGCGGGCTTCCTCCTTTGCGCGGAGGGCCGCTTGTCCCCGTTCCTGCCGCCGCTGCGCCCGTTCCCGCCGCTGCTCGGTCTCGCGATCCCGCCGTTCCTGTTCGGCGCGATCGAGGTACTCCTTGGGCGGGGCGTACTCGCCGCGGATGGCGCTCAACAGGAAACCGGGCGGATTGCGCGAGACCTTCGCGTCCTTTTGCGCGACGAGATAATCGAACACTTCGAGCTGCGCTTGAATGCGCTCGGCCGGGTACCGCTTCACGGTGGCGCGCGCGGTCGAAGGCGCCACGCCGCGGTCGGTGAGCGCGGTCACCAACGCATCGGTTGGTTTGTCACTTTGTGCATTCTGCCCGCTCGACTCCCCTCTCCCCTTCGCGAACACGACGCGCCACTCCCCGCTGCGCACTTTGCGAAACCGCTCGGCGTCGGGCAGCGTTTGCAGGTAGCCGCGCTGCTCCAGTTCGGCGATGCCGCCCCGCAGCTTGCGCTTGAGATTGGCCGTGTCGTAGTTCCGCGACAGACCGGCGTGCTCGCAGGCGAACTCCGCCAGATCGAACTCCCAGCGCTCGCGTCGGAAGAACCGTTTGTCCAGGAACCGGTAGAGTCGGCGGGCGATCGCGCTGCGCAACTCCCGGAAGAAATCGAAGTCGAGGCTCTTGAGGTTGCCGGCCTGGAAACTGCGGAAGATCACCTCGTTCCACACAAACACCGACGATGGACCTTCGTCGTCGGCGGCGGGGTTCCCCGGCTCGCGTTGAAACAGGCGCACGTTGTCCAGGACATGGAACTTCTCGTTCACCCAGCACTGCTTCGCCTTGTTCCACCACGCGCGCTGGTAGTAGAGCGTGACGCCGGTCCAGCGGTTGAGCGAGGCCTCGATCCGCTCGTAGCTTTTGCTCTCCGGCCGCCAGCCCAGCAACGCGATCAACTGGTAGCGCGTGAACCGCACCGTCCGTTCGGCGAACTGGCTGAGCTTCGAGAGTTGGATCAAGCCGAGCAGCACCTCGTCGTCCAGGGCGGTGGGCAGGCAGTAGGCGTCGGAGCCGGTGATGGTCAACTGCCGGGTGATGGTCTCGCCCCGGCGCTCGTCCCAGACGTGGTCCTCGAACCGCAGCGTCTTCTGGTCGGGCCGCAGCCGGTGGGCCAGGGCGCAGAGCGGGAACTCCGCCAGGTTCAGTTCGTCGCGTCCGTCGGTGTGCTTCGGGGCCATCGATCCTGCTTCGATGCGTTCGGCCGTTTCCAAGGTTCCCCTGCCTCCCAGCAATCAACAACCCCCTTGCTGTTCGTTTAAGGTTTAAGAACAGAGTTCAAAGTTAGGGTCCGGAATCGCGAGTCGCCTCGCCAACTTGCGGCGCTTTTCCTGCCCCCGCTCCCGGTAAAAGCTGTCCCGGTTCCCAGTGGGGCCTGCCCCGGTTCCCGGTAAAACCGGTCTCGAATCCCACCCGGCGCCTGCCCCAAATCCCGGTAACGCCCGGGCTCAAATCCCAGGGTTGCTTTTAGCACGGAGGGCGGCGCATGGGTAGAGGGGAGATGGCAAGCAAGCCGGTTTGCATACATGTATGCCTGTCGGCAGAACTGCAAGCGAGCAAACATGCCCCCTGACAAACATGCCCTCTTGTATGAATGTCAACATTCATGTTAGGAAGTCAGTATGCCTGCCACATACCGTCGCGGGCGTTGAGTTCCAGGGAGGAAAGATGATCGTGGCGTTGTCGAACTCGAAGGGGGGCGTGGGCAAATCGACGCTGGCCGTCCATCTGGCCGTGGCGTGGCAGGAGGCGGGGAGGCACGTCGCGCTGGTGGATGCCGACGTGCAAGGCTCTTCGTCGGTATGGCTGCACGAAGCCGCGCCGGAGTTGCCCGTGTTCCGGTTGCAGACGCCGGACGAAGTGTTGGAGCGGACGCCGGCCATCGCACGGGAGTTCGAGCGCATCGTGATGGACGGACCGGCGGGGCTCTCGGAAGTGACCCGGGCCATCCTGTTGGTATCCGACATCGCGTTGCTGCCGTGCGGGCCGTCCGCGCTGGACTTGCGCGCCGTACAGGAAGCGCTGCGGGTGGTCCGGCAGGCCCAGCAGATCCGGCAAGGGCCGCCGCAAGCGTTGCTGGTGCCGAACAAACTGCAGGTCCAGTACCGCCTGAGCCGGGAGTTGTTGGAAACGGCGCAGACCTTCGACATCCCCTCGCTGCCGGGGTTGCGGCTGCGCCAGGCTTACGCCGACGCCGCCGGCCAGGGGACGGTGGTGTGGAAATTGGGGCCACGCGGCGAAGCCGCGGCCCTGGAACTACGAAACTTGTTTGAGGAGTTGACCCGATATGAATCGTCGTCCGCTGAGTGCCGCGCTGCAAACGCCTGACTTGAGCGCCGCCGCCCTCGACTTCATTAAAGGCATCCCGACCCGGCCACCGCCGGAGCCGACACCCATCGCTGCCGCCGCGGCTCCCGTGGCCGAGGTCAAGCAGCCGCCGCCTATGAACCAAGTGAAGTCGCGGCTGCCCGCCGGCAACGAAGTCGAGGCCGAGGCCGGGTTGGTCTCGTTGACGGTGCGCGTGCCACGGATCGTGCCACCGGGCCTTTTGCTCGCTTCGGTGGATCGGAAGCTCAAACGCCAGCGGCCCTGGACCCAGCAGGAACTCGTCGCCGAGGCCCTGACGCAGTGGCTCCAGCAGCACGGGTATCTGTCTTGAAGACAAAGGAGGAAGTATGGATGACCTGAACAACTTGATCGATGTCACGACGTTCGGAACCGTGCGTCGCTACCTCAAAGCCGCGCATTCGCCCATCACCACGGTGATACTGGTCCAACACCGCGACACCCTGCCCCGTGTAGGCACCGCCCTGGTAGCCGACAACGCCGACGGCCGGACCTTTCGTCACCGGCAATGGACCCACTGGTTCACCACGGGCGAGGTCCGGATGGGCGGGGCGTCCAACACTGCGGGCCAGACCGCGTACCTCGACGCCATCCCGGACTCGGCCCTCTGCGACGTGCTCTATCTCCCGCCGGTGTATCTCGTGTGCCTGCGCGGCTACAAGCTGCCCGCCGTCCGCTGCTCCGCGGCCTGACGCCCACTCTCGGATAGGTCAAACCCCGTCTACACTTTTCCGCTACCGCCCCGGGGCCAGGACGTGCTACGCCTGAACGTGAGGGAGGCAGTTGCTCCCGTCACGTCAGGCGGACCCCAAGCGGTCGCTGACGCCGTTGTGAGCGGCATTGACCCCCGCCAACCCGACCTCACCCGTCGGTGCAGGGGACGGCCTTACCACCCGTCACGTCAATGTCCCGTAGAGCGTGGTGCACCGCGAGGTGCCCGCCACGTTCGAGAGAGGCTCTTGCAAGTAATCCTCCGTACCCACGGAGACCAATCTGCAAGTTCTATCTCATGGAAGCCGGTCGGCGCAGACGAGGGACCACCGCGGATGAACGCCGATGCACGCACAGAGAAGACTCTTGGTTTGATCTGCGTTCATCGGCGTTCATCTGCGGTTGAGTTGTTCGGTCTTCCGCCGGCCGTCCGCGAATGCGGGCGAGCGGGACACGCCGGTGGCTGCAAGGCCATCGGTCGGTCCTGTCCCAAGCGGGTGCGCCGTGCTGCGAGGCACGGCCAATCCCCCGGCGGGAATCGGACCAAAGCCGCAAGGCCAATCGGGTGCAAGGCCCGTCAGGTTCGATGAACGCACGCTGGCGTCGGGAGTCTGGCGGTGGCAACACCGACCAGCCGGAGGCTGATCCCCTCCGGGGTTCTGCCGAGAAAAGCAGACCGCGAACAGCTCAACGATGAAAGGGGCGTCAAGCCCTTGCCAGTCAACGACCGCAGAGACGCACGCCAAGGGGTCAAGCTCGATCCGGGTGGGTAAGGGGGCGCTTCTGTATTCTGCCCCCCGAAATCGGTCCCACGGTGGGACTGGAAACTGTGCCGGGGCGGGAGCCCCGGACATGCCGGAAGAGCGGGGACGCGTCAGCGTCCCGCCCACGTGACTGCGGCCGTGAAGGACAGGAATAACCGCGCAAGGAATGGGGCGGCCGGAGTGGTATCCGGTGCCGGCACGAGTCAGCCGGTGCTTCAAAAGCCCCACTCTGATGAGAGTGCCCCGAGTAGGAGCAGCGCAAGCTGCCCGCAACCTGGGCAAGGCAGTCCAGGGGGCGGGTGCGCGCCAACGGGTGGTGCCGGGCGCAAGAGCACACACGAAAGGGGTGACGGGAGTAACCGATCACAACGGCGGGGTGGGCAGGTGGAGGCAACTCCACCTGCCCGCTTCCTGACCGACAGAAACCGCGTTCCGCGCAACGGGCCTGGGGACAGGTACCGATGTGCGGCCGGGCCGCCTGTTACCTGGGGCCAATGCCATGAGGACGTAACCGAAGGATTTTCGCCGCCGCCGCAACCGCTATGGTTGGGCAACGGCAACCGCAGGAATACAGCGCGCGCGGGCGATGGGGCCACGAGGAGCCTGCACGCCCGCGCCGCCAGGTCAACCGGGGGCAAAACCTCAGCGAACCTCCTGCGACCAACAAGGTTCAGATGCCGGCCAGTCCCGGGCCGCTGCGGTGAGTCACCGCGGCGATTCCAGAACGCTGGTTGGCCTGGAAGGTTTTGGGCTTTCGGAAGGCTGCGCCCGACCCTGCAACCTTCCTACCTGTCAGCGGCACCGCTACCGGCGGCGGTGCCCGCACACAATGTCCGCGGTCGATTCAGCCCTTGTCGGCGGAGGGGCGGGCAAAGGCGGCGTCCAGTTTGTCGAGGAGGGCCAGGCCGGCTTGCGGGTCGCCCCGGGACGCCCGCACCCGAAAGCGGGTTTCGGCGTCGAACTGGGCCAGGGCCACGTTCGACCATTGCTCGACCAGTTTGTTCAGGCTCACGCCCTGCCGGGCGGCCAGCCGCTTCAAGCGCACGTGCTGCGCATCCGGAATGCGAATCGTCATCGTTGCCATAACTCACCTCAATCGCTTTACAAACTGCCCGGCCGTAAGCACCGCCAGGTGCGGAAAGCGCAGTTCCCCGCGGCGGAAATCGCGCACGTTCTGCGTCACGATCGCTTCGGCCCCCGCTGCCACCGCCAATTCGACTACGTGGTTGTCCCCCTCGTCGGGCAGGTTGGGGCGCCAGAGATAGTACACCGGCACCCACTGGCATTGGCCCAGATACGCGTCGGCCAGCGCCTCCCGTTCCGCCGGGGTCAGCGGCGAAGCCCGGAAGAGTCCCGGCCGTCGCAACACGGCCTCCAACTCGTGGAAGAGATTCTCGCCCATCACCGGCTGGCAGCGTTGCTCCAGGCAGGCCCGCAGCACCTGCCGGCTGGCGCCCGCCGCCCCGATGAGGGCGGAAACGAACACGCTGGTATCGACAACCACGACGGGCCTCATGCTCGGAATACGATAGCATGGGTGCTGTCACCATGGCAAGAGGGCCCGGTCGGATCGACCGGGGTTCCGCCCCAGGTCACACCGTCCGCGGAGGCCGCCATAGCACCGTTTGGAGGTGCGATATGGCTTATCGGTGTGTGGCCACCAGCGTGGCGGGATTTGTGCAGCAACTGGCCGTGGGCTACATCGCCCACGGGTACTGGTTCTATGTCACCGGCCGGGTGCCGGAACACAAAGACCCAGCCAATGTGGACCGGAAACTCATCGGCCAGTATGGCCTGGACGTCTCGAAATGGACGCGGGCGCGGCACAAACAGGCCGGCAGGGCGCGAGTCCAGTATCTCCGGTACGACCGGTTCTTCGTGCTCCTCGCCACGCACGGCGAGCACCCGTTCTTCGCCGCCGAGGGGAAGCAGATTCGGGACGTGCGGCGAGAACCGCTGCGGTTCATGGGCTACTCGATCGGCTGTCGGCAGGGGCGGGATGGCCGGAAGTGGCATCCGTCCGTGCGCATCGAGCAGGACACGTTCCGCGCTCTGAAATCCAGGTTGCTGGCTTTGGCCGTTCACCGGTCAGTCGAAGAATGGTGCCAGACATTGCGGGCCTTGAACTTCGAGCCTTACGCCCCGGTTCGCGACCAACTCCGCATTCTGCTGCGCGCCCTCAACCGGAAGCGCCAAGTCGCCGGCCTCGAACCGGTGCCCCGTGAAGCCCTCCGCTGGCGACGGATGCCCGTGCGACCCTTCGCTGAAACGGGCGTCGGCGATTATTGAGCATTCCCCAGAATCGGTGCTCTTGCATTCCCCGGCCGAGATTCCTGCGCGGCCCATCCTAAGTGCCGATCCCAGGCGAAGCGAGGGGGTCCAGGTGGAGCCGCGGTCAACGTCGCTAGCGGTTCGGCGGACAACCTTGACGCCCGCAGCGAGCCGTATAATGGACCTCGGAAGGGCCGCGCCGGAGCGGATTCAGGGTGGCGGCATTCCGTGACCTGGATCGCCGTCTCCGGTTCCAAGCTGGCGACCTCCTGGCACCTCCGGTTATCGCACATCGGGAGCGGACAGGTAAACAGGTGGCCGGCATCGCCGTCCGGCCCCGGCGTCGTGACGGGTGCAGGCTCCAGCTAATGCTCCAGCGACGAGTGGGGCTTGAGCGAGCGCCGTGCGTCCCGCAGGGCGGCCCCGCCGAGCGCGGGAGCTTGACTCCAGGCCCCACTGGTCGCTCGTTGTCTCCGCGGCGGACGGACCCGAAGCGCGCGAGGGTCGGTCCGCCGCGCTCGATGCACCACGGCCGTTTCCTGCCCGATTAGCGGAAGCACTTGTTTCCGGACGCACGGTTCCATCTGTAGCCAGGGGAACCGATGCACGATCGCGCCATTCGCGTCAGGCCAGCAAGCCTTGCTCCCGCAACGACACGTAGTCTCGCGGTCGCTCTTCGGTCCGGCGTCCCAGGATCACGTGGTCGAGCACCTCGATGCGGAGCAACTGACCTGCCCGGACCAGGTCCCGGGTTACCTTGATGTCCGCGTCGCTGGGCGAAGGATCCCCCGAGGGGTGATTGTGGACCAGGATCAGACTCGCAGCCCGGCGTACGATCGCGCGCTGGAACAGTTCGCGTGCCGGGACCAGGATGCAATCAAGCGTCCCCTGGCAGATGGTCTCCACCCCGATCAGGCGCTTCCGGGCATTGAGCAGGACCGCCTGCAGGTTCTCCACCGTGTACACCCGGTTCTGCTCCCGCAACAGGTCGGCCACCCGGTCGGGCGTGTCCATTACCGGCGACTCCGGATACGCTTCCCGGCTCAGCCGCTGCGCCAGCAGGAACGCCGCCTTGATCGCCGCCGCCCGCGACCGCCCGATCCCCTTGACCCCGCACAATTCATCCAGCGAGGCCTGCGCCAGGCTGGTCAGCCCGCCGTAATGGTTGACCAACGCCGCCGCCGCCACCGGCCCCGCCAGATGGGACAGTAACTCCTGGTTGTTCGCCTGCTCCAACGGTCCCATCCTTCCGCCCTCCTGGCGGCGGATTCTAACACCGTTCACCACGCAAAGAAACGGGCTGCGGCCCTCGATACCGCGTTCCGTCCCGTCCCGCCGGTCGTTCCAGCCACTTGGCGCATAGGTGTCCAGCCCCGTTCTGGACCCGTTGACTTTCACCTGCCGTTTGGGGCATTGCTGGAGGTGGGTAGAAGATTGGGTTCTCCAAGGACGGAGGTTCTTCACGGTTTTCATACGCACCGGCGCCGCCTCAACGGCGCGCCTCTCTGAATCAACGCTTTCCCCTTTTCGCACCGCCTGTGTGGGCGGCAGCGAGCAGGGGAGTTCTCCCGCCGGATTGGGGTGCCGCCGGGCGCCCGGCGGGAGAAGACAGCAACAGCGCAAACCGGCTCAAACCCGGTCGGCGGCCCAGAAAGAGAATGGCGTATGAACCTGCACGATACGTCGAACTTCAAGGCGAGCGCCTTGAGCGAGGAAACCCTCCGGCGCCAAGCCCCGAGCATCTATGCGACGGGGCCCATCGCCAATGTAAGCCCGCGTTACACGTTCGTCCCCACGGCCCAGATCGTGGACGAACTGCGAGCCCAGAACTGGGTGCCCGTGTCGGTGGAAGAACAGCGCATCCGCAACGAGGCCCGGCGGGGCTTTCAAAAGCACCTGCTCCGCTTCCGCCGCCGCGAGCAGATGGAGACGCTCGATGAATGGAACGTGGAACTGGTGCTGCTCAACTCGCATGACCGGGGTTGTGCCTACCAGCTCCATGCCGGCCTCTACCGGCGCATCTGTTCCAACGGCCTGGTGATCGGCGACGGGGGCTTTACCGCCATCCGGTTCCGGCACACCGGGCTGTTGGGGGCCGAGATCGTGGAGGCGAGCCGGCGCGTGGTGGACTTCATGCCCCGCGTCGGCGACCTGGTCAACCGGTTCCGTTCCCGGGAACTGGAGGGGCACGAAGCGTTGGACCTGGCCCGCCACGCCTTGCTCCTGCGGTACGAGAGCGTGGCGGCGGCGCCGGTGGACCCCAACACGCTTCTCCAGGCGCGGCGGCCCGAAGACGAGGGCGCCGATCTGTGGCGGACCCTCAATCGGGTGGGCGAAAACCTTGAGCGGGGCCGGATTGCCGACTGGCATCAGGATCGGCGCGGCAAGCTGCGGTCGGTGCGCCCTTTGCGAGGCATCGACTCGAAGGTGAGCCTCCACAAGGGGCTCTGGGGGTTGGCCGAGTGCCTGGCTGACGGGAAGCCCTTGGCGCCGGTGCTGGAAGTGGCGCTGGCCGTCTGATCGCGCGCGTCGCAGCGTCGCCGGTTTCCGTCGAAGGTTGAGCCAGGTGGAAACGCCGGTGGCTGAAGGTTGCGCGGTTGTACCGAGGGTTGTAGCGAAGGGGAAATGGCTTTCGGGGATTGTGCCAGCAAACAATCCTCAACCCTTCAAGACGCTTGCTGTCGAAGCCAGGGTAGAGAACGTGCTGGCCCGATTGCGCAACGCGGAGCCCAGCCCACCGCGGACCAACCCGGGATCGAAGGGCGCCCTGCGGCGTGCTCAGAACTGCGAGCGAGCCTGAGTCGGCCGGCCCCCGCAACCCACGGTGCGGTACGGCAACGACACTTCCTGCAACCCAAGTGGCGCACTGGCCGGGATCGTGTTGGCCGCGTCGAGCAGGGCGCCAACTTCACGGCGGATGAACGGTCCCATCTGCGGCCAGGTGATCCGGTGCATCCCCACGGCGTTGATGCCCGCGGGAATTGCCACCGGGTGCGACCGCGCGACGAACTCGCCGCCGTCGATCACGTCGCTGACCTTGTGGATGGTAAGCACCAGATGGGTACGACCGTCGCGCACCATGTCGCGGATGGGATCGGGGCCGGGATACGAGGGCCAAGTGTCGCCGCTGTGGTGGAAATTGTAGAACCCCAGCGCCGGGTAGTGGATCAACGCGCTTGGAATCTTCTGGCCAAACGTGGCCATCAGGCAGAGTCGGGGGCGCCACTCGTCCAGGAACAACTCGAAGAATTCGGGCGATTTCACGCGGCCCGTGTACGCGGGAAGGCCGTGCTCCGCGGCGAAGCGGGGCACGCGAAGTTCGTCGTCGCGTTCATGGGGATACTTCCACAGACGCACCGTGGGATGCGTGAAGGGTTGGTTCGGATCGTCAGTGGCCACGCCCACCACGACAACGCGGCGGGCAAGAGGGCCAAACAGCAACTCCTGCAGGACATGGTATCCACCCATGAAACTGCCGAAGACCGCGACCCGCGTTTTGAGTGGCGGATCGGGAGCGGTGTAGATGGGGGGCGTTTCGCGCAGGAGCCAGGGCTCCCGCGCCGTCGAGGTCAGTAGCGCATTCACGTTCGCTTTGGTTTCTGCGAGCCACGAACTGCGGAACACAAGAAGGGCGTGACTCGATCACACCCTCGTCAGAGGCACGGCGAAGCGCCCGTTATGAAAGTGCGTCAAGCCACGCCCAGACGGGCGCAGGCTTGGCGGCTTGGTCTCATAACTGAAAATTCGCCGTTTTCTGACGAGACCGCAGCCGTCACTGCGCAAATTGTACTGTCGGCGTAGATGTCGATCAGGAACAGCGACGGATCAAGTAGATTCTGCTCCGATTCCGTTCAGGGCATCCAGGACGGCCTGGCAAGGGCCTTCAAAACGCCGGTCTCGTGCAAAAGCTGCTCAACAAACACGACGGTTGGTTCGCCCTGGCCCGTGGCCTCGACCTGGCACAAGTCGCCGTATTGCTCAGTCAGAACGGAAAGCAATGCGCTCAACTCGGGCTGGGTTGGCGGGGGCGTTGATGGAAGTTCGCCCGCGGTGTCGTCCAAGAGCCAGGCCAGGATGTTTTGGAGGAACCGACGGTTGTCGCCCACTTCGAGCAAACCCAGCGGGCCGGTCTCGAAGGCGTGGGGTCCGCCAATGAACACAAACCGGCCCTGACCATAAGTTCCCGCCACGGCGATGGGCAGGGACTGGAAACTGATCCGACGTTGAACACAGTCGAAGCTGATGCAAGCGCCGCCGGGCGACAAGGCCAGCGGTTGCACCTTGGCGCCGGGCCAGATCGTGAACGTCGCCACTGAACGCCAGCGCACGGCTTGAACGCCGGTCGTAGTCCAGGCCAGCGGCAGCGCCTCACGCGAAGTGTCGAACTGGAATTGGAGCGGGTGGATGGCGCGCAACCGCGTAAGGTCGATCACCGCGTCAGTGTGCAGTTGGCAGCCCAACGGGGCGCAGAGGGCGCCGAGACTCGCCTGGGTGAAGGCGTCGCCGAACCGGTAGGCGAACGCCAGCAACCGACCGCCCCCGGCAAGGAACTCCAGCACAGCAAACAGTTCCTTCGCCGTGAAGCGCGTCGCTGGATGCGGCCGCCAGCATTCCCCGGCCGGATCGTACGTGCCCGTCGGTGGCGGGATCACCAAGAGGTCGGTTTGCGGGAGATGGTTGGCCAGCGGTGCGCCAGCGGTGCGGCGACAGTGGCAACCCAACCGGCCGAGCAGTTCGGTGAGGCCGGCATAGTGGGTGTCCAACTCCCGCGAAGGGAAGCCGGTCTGCGCCCAGTGGCGCTGGCCGTGGGTGTCGTCGAAGCAGGCCACGCGGCGCTCAGTGCTCATGTCGGTTCACCTCCGCTGATAACCGTCTTCCTGCTGATGCGCGAATCGCGATCGGCGATTCCAGTCCCCGGGCGTCTTTCGGCGGCGCAGGGGCCGGTCGCGGCCCGCGTTCAGTAATTCTCCGGCAGGAGCACGGTGGTGCAGTCCCGCCCCGCTTCGGTGATGATCCAGAACTTGCGACCACTGCCAGCGACATACGCCGACACCAGCCGTCCGCCGTTGGCCAACGCCCGTTCGTTCGCTTCCCAGTCTCCGCTCTCCAAAGTTCCCCAGTCGCCGGCCGCATGACGCGCCAGCGCGGCCACCACTTCGTCTTGCGGTAGGGCGGTGGCGGCGGCGGGCGTGATGTACAACCGGCCCAGTTGAAAGCGGGGGGTTCGGAGGGGCCGCGGTGCGGGCTTCGCTGCGGGGGCCGGCAGCAGCAAGCCGCCCAGGTCGGTGTCGCTCCGATCCTTCATCCGCGCGCAGAAGTCGTCGTACGCCAGCGGGCTGAGGCCCCGGCGGGACGCCTGCAACTGGTGGACACGATAGAGGGCATCGGGGGCGGGCGGCATCGAGGGCTCCGAAGTGAAGATGTTGCTCCTATAGCACAGGTTCGATGGGAGAAGCAAACGGCAGGCGGAACTGGGCACTGGGATAGTGCAGGTCCTCCCAGTAGTTGATCGGGTCGATGGGGAGCGGTTCCACGCGGAAGGGAAACGCAAGCCGGATCAGGGCCGGTCCTTGGAGGATGACGGCCAAGGTGCCGCGAAAGCAGGTGAGACCCTCGGCCGCCGGGGGACCGGGCGGCGCCTCAAGCCAGGCCAGGACCACGCCGATGCGCCGCTCGAACTTCGACAGGCGCCCCTCGAAGAACACGGGCAGCGAGCCGGGTTGGCTGTTGTCGGGCAGGATGAGGTCGCGAGTGGGGACCAAACGGCACAAGTGGGCGCCATCTGCGCGAACCGGCACGAAAGCCTCGGCGGCGGCGCGGACCTCCCGGCCCACGAGTCGGGCGAGGCGCCGGTCGATGTCCCAAACTGGGCGGATTGCCACCGCGTGCGTTTCCATCGTTGCAACTTCAGTCGTCGGCTACGGCCGGAATCGAACACGCCTTCGGCCAGCAGGCGTGTGGTACAAGGCGCCATGCGCGGGCAACCGCCGCCTGCTCAACGTCGGTTGTACCACAGCTCGACTCGCAAACCAGAGGGACGAACCTTGCGTCGGTTGGGGGTGTCGTCCGAAGCGCCGCCGCCGCCCACGGGCAGGCGGCGGGGCTGCGAGACTTGCCGAGTTGGAAGCCAACGGTTCGCCCCACCGCGCCCGTCCTCCGGCTGTCCCCAGAACTGGTGACTGTCGGAACGGACGGCCCGGGGTACGCTGTCCCCGTTGTTACTGCGCAGGCGTTCTCGTGCGCAGTGTGTGTGAAAGGGCCGGACCTGTTTGTCCGGCCTTTCTCTTTATACCCGGTCTCCGCAAGCTCCCCGCGCTTTGCCATCGCCGCCGCCAGCGCCCCATCCCGAAGACCTCGCCGGCCTCATCGAGCGGGTCACCTTCTTCAACGAGGAGACCGGCTTCGGCGTGCTCAAGGTCAAGGTCAAGGGCCACCGCGACCTCGTCACCGTCGTCGGCTCGCTACCGGCCGCCAACGCAGGGGAATGGATCAACGCCCAGGGCCGCTGGGTCCAGGATCGCGAGTTCGGCCGCCAGTTCCGGGCGGACCTGCTCACCAGCACGCCGCCGACCACTGTCGAAGGCATCGAGAAGTACCTGGGCAGCGGCATGGTCAAGGGCATCGGCCCGGTCTATGCCGGCAAACTGGTCGCCAAGTTCGGCGATCAGATCTTCGACGTGATCGAGCACACGTCCGCGCGGTTGGAAAGCATCGAAGGCATCGGGCCCAAGCGCCGCCAGCGCATCAAGGAAGCCTGGGCGGAGCAGAAGGTCATCCGGGCCATCATGGTCTTCCTCCATTCGCACGGGGTGAGCACGAGCCGGGCGGTGCGCATCTACAAAACCTACGGCGAGGACGCCATCGCGAAGGTCCGGGCCAATCCGTACACGCTCGCGCTGGACATTCACGGCATCGGCTTCAAGACCGCCGACCAGATCGCCACGAAGCTGGGCATCCCCCACGACTCGCTGGTGCGGGCGTGCGCGGGCTTAAGTCACGTCCTGTTGGAGGCGACCAGTGACGGCCACTGCGCCCTGCCGCGGGAAACGTTGCTCGACGGCGCCGGCAAACTGCTGCTCGTGGACGAACCGATCGTGGTTCAGGCTCTGGAACGCACACTGGCCGCGGGTAACCTGGTGCTCGACCCCATCGGCGGACAGGACCTGCTCTTCCTGCCGCACCTCAAGCGGGCCGAAGAAGGCATCGCCACCCGCATCCGTCGCCTGACCGCCAGTCGACCGAACTATCCGGCCATCGACTTCGCGAAAGCCGTGGCTTGGGTGCAACAGAAGACGGGCAAGGAACTGGCCCCCAGCCAGACCGCCGCGCTGAAGCAGGCCTTGACCAGCCGCGTGTTGGTCCTCACGGGCGGTCCGGGCGTGGGCAAGACCACCCTGGTCAACGCCATCATCCGCATCCTCCGCGCCAAGCAGGTGAAGTGCCTGCTGGCGGCCCCCACCGGCCGGGCGGCCAAGCGCCTGTCCGAAACCACCGGCGTCGAGGCGAAAACGATCCATCGCCTGTTGGAGGTCAATCCCCGCACCGGCGGCTTCCTCCGCAACGAAGCTCATCCGCTCGAAGGCGACCTGGTCGTCATCGACGAAACCTCGATGGTCGATGTGCCTTTGATGAACCACCTGCTGCGGGCGGTGCCGGTCAATGCCAGCCTGCTGTTGGTCGGCGACGTGGATCAACTGCCCTCGGTGGGACCGGGCATGGTGTTGCGCGACCTCATCGCCAGCGGCGTGGTGCCGGTCGTGCGGCTCACCGAGGTGTTTCGCCAGGCGGCGCGGAGCCGGATCATCACCAACGCCCACCGCGTCAACGAAGGGTTCCTGCCCGAGTCGGCCGGCGGGTCCGAGCTGTCGGACTTCTACTTCGTCGAACGCCAGGAGCCGGAGGCCATCGCCGCGACGCTGCTGGACCTGGTGAAGCACCGCATCCCGGCCCGCTTCCAGGTGGACCCCATCGCCGACATCCAGGTGCTCTGCCCCATGAACCGCGGCTCCCTGGGCGTGCGCGAATTGAACGTCACGCTGCAGAACATTCTCAACCCCGGCCGGCCTGACGAACCGATGGTCGAGAAGTTCGGCTGGCAGTTCCGGGTCCGCGACAAGGTGATCCAGACCGAGAACAACTACGACAAGGACGTGTTCAACGGCGACATCGGGCAAATCGCGGCGATCGACCCGGTGGAACGCGAACTGACGATCCGGTTCGAGATGCGGGAGGTGAGCTACGACTTCGGCGAACTCGACGAAGTGTCGCTGGCCTACGCGATCACCATCCACAAGTCGCAGGGCTCGGAGTTCCCGGTCGTGGTGATTCCGCTGGCGATGCAGCAATACCTTCTGCTCCAGCGCAACCTGCTCTACACCGGCCTGACCCGCGGCCGGAAGCTCGTCGTGTTGGTCGGACAGAAGAAGGCGCTGGCTATCGCGGTTCACAACCATCGCACCGCCGAGCGCTACTCCGGGCTTCTGGCGCGGCTCAAAGCTGAACCCGCCATCTAGCCTGGCCGGAGCCCGCCGGCAGTGAGCCCCAATCGCGAGCGCCAGATTTGTGATCGCCTCCACGGCCCTACTGTCCCTTTAGCCCGACTTCCGCTATTCGACCGGGGAAGTGACGATTTGTTGGGGGTTTCGTTTTGTAAGTGGTTGGTGATGTGGCTGCGGGTTTTTGAAAGGCGCTGTAGTGCAGACCTCGCCCCTTCTTCTTTGCGTTGGCCCGGGCATAATCCTTGGCCAACATGTTTCTCAAAGAGACCAAGCGGTTCAAAGACGGCAAGGAGCATCATTACTGGAGCCTGGTCGAAAACCGGCGCGTCGATGGCGGACGCAAGGTGGTGCAGCGGCACGTGCTCTACCTGGGTGAAATCAACTCCTCCCAACAGGCGGCCTGGCGCAAGACGATTGAGGTCTTTGAAACCGGTTCAACCAAGGCTCGCACCGTCGCCCTCTTTCCCGAGGACCGTTCGCCCGCAGTCGAGGACGATCAGATCGTCCGCATCCGCCTGGATCAACTGGAACTGCGCCGGCCCCGACAGTGGGGCGCTTGCTGGCTGGCCGAGCGTGCTCTACCAGAAGCTCGGGTTGGACGACTTCTGGAGCGAGCGTCTGCCGACCAGCCGCAAAGGCACCCGTTGGGATCACGTGCTGCAAACGCTGGTCAGCTATCGGCTCATCGATCCGGGCAGCGAATGGCGTCTGCACCGGGAATGGTTCGACAAGAGCGCGATGGCCGATCTGCTCGGAGCCGATTACCGCCTGGCGGCCGACGACACGCTCTATCGTTGTCTGGATCAATTGATCGAACACAAGGCCGCGCTCTTTTCGCATTTGCAGGAGCGCTGGAAGGATCTCTTTGCCGCGCGCTTTGACGTGTTGCTCTACGACCTGACCAGCACGTATTTCGAGAGTGATCCGCCGTTTCCCGAAGGCGACAAGCGCCGTTTTGGTTACAGCCGGGACAAGCGCTTTGATTGCGTGCAGGTCGTCATTGCGCTGGTGGTCACGCCGGAAGGTTTTCCGCTCGGCTACGAAGTGCTTCCGGGAAACACGCTCGACAAGCAGACGCTCGGCTCGGCGCTGGCCTCGATTGAAAAGCAATATGGCAAGGCGCGCCGGGTGTGGGTGATGGATCGGGGCATTCCCACGGAGGAAACGCTCGAGCAAATGCGCCGGAGCGATCCGCCGGTCCATTACCTGGTGGGCACGCCCAAGGGCCGGCTGAGCAAACTGGAAGCCGCGCTGACGGAGCTGCCCTGGCAGCAAGTCCGCGAGGGCATCACCGTCAAACTGCTGCCGCAGGACGGCGAGTGCTACGTCTTTGCGCAGAGCGCGTCGCGGATCGACAAGGAACGCGCGATGCGCCGGCGCCAGCTCAAGCAGCTGTGGAAGCGCCTGCCCGAACTGCGTCAGATGAAGCTCAAGCGAGATGACCTGCTGATGAAGCTCGGCGCCGCCCGGCAGCAATGGCCCGCGGCCTGGCGCCTGGTCGCCCTGCGCATACCCGGAAAGGACGAAGCCATCAACGAGCAGACCTTCACGTGGCGCTTGCGCAAAGCGAAGCTGCGACAAGTGCGCCGGCGCGAAGGGCGTTATCTGCTGCGCACCAACCTGACGGAGGACGATCCGGTCAAGCTCTGGGAATACTACATTCAACTCACGCAGGTCGAGGAAGCGTTCAAGAACCTCAAGGGCGACCTCTCATTGCGACCGGTTTATCACCAGCGAGAAGATCGGATTGAAGCGCACATCTTCGTGTCGTTCCTGGCGTATTGCCTGCACGTGACCTTGCGCCGATGGCTGCGCGATCTGGCCCCGGGGCTCACACCGCGATCCGTGCTGGAGAAATTTGCGGCGGTGCAGATGATTGATGTGCATCTGCCGACGACCGATGGACGTCATGTGATCCTGCCGCGCTACACCCAGCCGGAGAAGGAACTTCAAGTGTTGCTGGATCAGTTGAAACTCACCCTGCCGGAACAGCCACCGCCTCGGATCACCGCCTCGGGCAAACTGGTCGAATGAGCCTGTGTAGTGCAGACCTTTTCAATCGCTTGCTTGATTACCAGCTACTTACGGGTTGATCCAACCCCGAATAGCGGAAGTCGGGTTAGACCAAGGACAAACGCGCCACAAATCGACCCCGAGTTTCGCGGCAATTTCTTAGCCCGTGAGTCCAAGCTGCCGATGCTCGGGCACGAGGCGAATCGCTCAGGGAGTGATTTCGAATTCGATGGTGTTTTCACGTGACCCTTTTCGTCCTTGCTCTTACAAATGCGCGGGTTACGTAAAATGAAGCCGACGAGGAACCCGAGTGACTCCGACAGGCTGGCCGGCGTAAAATGCAGGCAGGCCCGGCTTCCAGCATCTGACCTCGAATCCCACCTCTGGGGAGCCGCGAACATCCTGCGGGGCCCGGTTGACGCGGCAGATTTTAAGACCTACGTCTTCCCGCTGCTCTTCTTCAAACGCATCTCGGACGTTCACGACGAAGAATACCAAGCGGCACTCGCGGAAGCTGCCGGTGACGAGGAATACGCCCAGTTTCCCCAGAACTACCGCTTTCAAATTCCCGAGGATTGCCATTGGGAGGATGTCCGCGCGGTGGCCACGAACGTAGGCCAGGCGCTGCAAAAGGCGATGCGCGGGATTGAAAAGGCGAACCCCGAAACGCTCTACGGAATCTTTGGCGATGCGTCGTGGACCAACAAAGACCGCCTCCCGGATTCTTTGCTGCGCGACCTCATCGAGCATTTCTCCCGCATCAATCTAGGCAACCAGGCGGCCCAGGCAGACATTCTCGGCCAGTCCTACGAATACCTCATCAAGAAGTTCGCCGACGCAACGAACAAGAAGGCCGGCGAGTTCTACACGCCCCGGTCGGTGGTGCGGTTGATGGTCAACATCCTCGACCCAAAAGAAGGCGAATCCATCTACGACCCGGCCTGCGGCACCGGCGGCATGTTGCTGGAGGCCATCCATCACGTGAAGGAGAGCCACGGCGACGACCGTACGCTCTGGGGCAAGCTCTTCGGCCAGGAGAAGAACCTGACCACGTCCGCCATCGCCCGCATGAACCTGTTCCTGCATGGCGCGTCGGATTTTCAGGTTGTGCGCGGCGATACCCTCCGCCAGCCGGCGTTCTTCGCTGGCGACGATCTGGCCACATTCGACTGCGTCATCGCCAATCCGCCCTTCTCCCTGGAGAAGTGGGGCGAGGATGTCTGGACCAGCGATCCGTTCGGGCGAAACTTCGCCGGGATGCCGCCGGGCAAGAGCGGCGACTACGCCTGGGTGCAGCACATGATCCGCAGCATGGCGCCCAAGACCGGGCGCATGGCGGTGGTGCTGCCGCACGGCGCGTTGTTCCGCATGGGCAAGGAAGGCGAGATTCGAGAGAAGATCCTCGGCATGGACCTCCTCGAAGCCGTCATCGGCCTCGGTCCCACGCTGTTCTACGGCACCGGCCTTGCCGCCTGCATACTCGTCTTCCGCCAACGGAAGGCCAAGGATCGGAAGAACCAGGTGCTCATCGTGGACGCCTCCAAGGAGTTCAAAACCGGCCGGGCCCAAAACGAACTGCTGCCAGAGCACGTGGAGCGCATCCACCATTGGTATCGCGACTACAAAGACGTGCCTGGCATCGCCCGCGGGGTCACGCTGGATGAAATCGCTGCCAACGACCACAACCTGAACATCCCGCGCTACGTCGAGCCGAAGGTCGAGCAGGAGGTCCTCACGGTCGAGGACGCTATGCAACGCCTGCGCGAAACCGCGGAGGAGGCATTTGCAGCCGAGACCCGTCTGGTGGCGATCTTGAAACGGGAGGGCTTGCTGAGATGATCGATTATGCCAGTCTGCGAACCCCGCTTCTGAAACTCGAAGGCAGGGTGCCCGGGGGGAGCGCATCCGGTTTCGTCGCTGCCAAGCGCGTCCGCACGCGATTGTCACCCGTTCAGGCGTTTGCTCTCGATACGACAACGAGCGGGTATGAACTCCCGGTGGTCGTTGCGGTCGGAGCCAACTACACGCAGGGCACTGTCCAATGCCCGCGGGATCGCGCAGCAGGTCACCCAGCCGTCGAAGATGATCTCAGCTATTGCCGGGCACGATTGCGTGACGCGCTTTCGAGGGTTGATCAAAGGTGGGTAGCTATGCGGAAGGCGTCCCATGCATCGCTCGCTGCCGCCCACTCCGAGAATTGGCATCTCGTGATGGCGAACTTCTGTCTCTGGAACACGAACGAACGGTGGCAGAAGATTCCGGTAGGCGACCGGACATCTCTTTTGGCCAACAATCCGACATTCGACGGCCGGTCGACGGGCGCTCCGCAATGGCCGCACCTGAACGCCTTGGCGCATGCGATTGCTCCTGAGCCGATTCTCTGGGTTGCCCACGGCATTCATTCCGAGGTCTTTGGTTTGTTCACGAGCCTGCGCGGCCTCCTCACCATGTCCGCCTGGATCATGACGCCCAACATCTCATACCGCTATTTCCACTACGGTCGCTGCTATCCCCGTTGAGTATGGCCTCCCACATTTCCCAACAACAACTCGAATCCTATCTCTGGGGCGCGGCTACGCTCCTGCGCGGGACGATTGATGCCGGCGACTACAAGCAGTTCATCTTCCCGCTTCTGTTCTTCAAGCGCCTCTGCGACGTGTTTGATGAGGAAACGAAGGCCGCACTGAAGGAATCCGGCGGCGATACTAAGTTCGCTGCCTACCCGGAGAACCACCGCTTCCAGGTCCCGGAGGAAGCTCACTGGCGCCAGGTGCGCACAGCGGCCAAAAACGTCGGCACGGCGCTCCAGTCAGCCATGCGGGCCATTGAAACAGCCAACCCGGACAAGCTCTACGGGATCTTCGGCGACGCCCAGTGGACCAACAAGGATCGGCTCTCCGACGCCATGCTGCGTGACCTGGTCGAGCATTTCTCCTCGCTCGAACTCACCGTCGCCAACCTGCCCGAAGACGAGCTGGGCCAGGGTTACGAATACCTCATCAAGAAGTTTGCCGATGACTCCGGCCACACTGCCGCCGAGTTCTACACCAACCGCACCGTGGTGCATCTCATGACGGAGATGCTGGAGCCGCAACCCGGCGAATCCATCTACGATCCTACGTGCGGTTCCGGTGGCATGTTGCTCTCTTGCATCGCCCACCTGCGCCGGCAAGGCAAGGAATGGCGCAACGTCCGCCTCTACGGCCAGGAGCGGAACCTCATGACCTCCTCCATCGCCCGGATGAACTGCTTCCTCCACGGCATCGAGGATTTCCGCATCGAGCGTGGCGACACCCTCGCCGAGCCGAAGTTCGTGCAGGGCGACCGCCTCCAGCGCTTCGACGTGGTGCTGGCCAATCCGCCCTATTCCATCAAGCAATGGGACCGCGACGCCTTCGCCTCCGACCCATGGGGACGCAATCTCTACGGCACGCCGCCGCAGGGCCGCGCCGACTACGCCTTCTGGCAGCACATCCAGTGCAGCCTCGCGCCCAAGACTGGCCGCTGCGCCATCCTGTTCCCGCATGGCGTCCTGTTTCGGCAGGAAGAGGCGGAGATGCGGCGGAAGCTCATCGAAGCCGACGCCATCGAATGTGTCCTCGGCCTCGGGCCGAACCTCTTCTACAACTCGCCCATGGAAGCCTGCATCGTCATCTGCCGCATGGCCAAGCTCAAGGCGCGGAAGGGCAAAATCCTATTCATCAACGCCATAAACGAGGTCACTCGCGAACGCGCCCAGAGCTTTCTCACTGACGACCACATCGAGCGTATCGTCAAAGCCTACGAGCGGTTCAAGGACGAACCCGGCTTCACCCGCGTCGCCACGCTGGAGGAACTCCGTGCCAAGGACGGCAACCTGAGCATTCCGCTTTACGTCGCGCCGGTCGCTACGGATCTGAAGAACACCAGCACCGAGTCCGCCACGCCCGACCTCGGCGGCGCGCTCTCAGTTTGGCTCCACAGCTCAGCCCAGGTCCGACTTTCTCTGGCAAACCTCACTTCGGGGCCTGATGCTTCACCGAAAGGAAGAAGCTTCACTCGTCAGTAAAATTGGCGTATTACAGTAAAAAAGACTCGACATTTTACTGAAAATGACAGACTTTATCGTGCAGTAAGAAAATCGACATTGAGTAAACAAACCGCCATACGTTACGAAAGCGAGTTGGCTCACGAGTTCCAGCAATTCGTTGCAGGCGAACGTGATCTCCATTGGCGCTTGGACCCCGGCTCCGTGTTGACCCTGTCCATCGACGGTCGAACCCACAGCTTCAAGCAGGTATATTCCCTAAAGCCGAGTCTCCCCGAATTGGAATCGCTTGTCCGCACCTTGGGGAAAGCCGACCCTCGCCCCATCCTCGTCGCACCGGAGCTTTCCCCTCGCGTGCTCGACTTCTGCCGCCGGCACCAGTTGAACGCCCTCGACCTGAATGGTCGCGCTTACCTCCGTGCTGAGGGTCTGCTGGTGGACCGTGGCGTCCTGCCAGGCCGCAGTTTTCGTTTTCAGTTGGAGCCACGCAACGTCTTCGTCGGCAAGAGCGCCCGTATCCTCCGCAGCCTGCTGACCGACCGCGACCGCGTTTGGGGGCAAAGCGAACTCGTCACCCGCACCAAAGCCAGTTCCGGCCTCGTCTCCCGCATCGTCAAACACCTCTTGCACCAAGGTTTCACCGAGAAGAGGAGCGCGCGCGAGTTCCTCATTCGCGAACCGCTCGCCCTCCTCGAGGCCTGGGCGGAATCGGACAACTTCGCCCGCCGCACCAAGACCGTCCGCTACTCCGTCTTTGGCGGCAGCCCGCTGGAACTTGCCCACAAGCTCCGCAAGCTGGCGGCAGATCAATCGCTGGCCATCGCGTTTACCCAATGGACGGCGGCCTGGTTGCGCCACCCCTACACCGAGCCAGTGGTTGTCTCCGCCTACGTTCCTCAACTGCCGCCGGACACCGCGCTGGACGCCCTCGGCCTCCGCCCGGTCAGCGACGCTGGCAAAGTCTGGCTCCATGTTCCCGATGACGAGGGCGTGTTCCTGGAGACACAGACCTTGAAAGAACTGCCACTGGTCAGCGACGCCCAGATCTACCTCGACCTGCAAAAGACCGGCTTGCGCGGCCCGGACCAAGCCGCCGCGTTGCGCAACTGGGAAGGATTCTGCCGTCCGTGAAATACGAAACCTACAGCCAATATGATCCCGTCGGCGTGGCCTTCGCCGAGAGCGCCTTCCTGACCGTGTGGGCTGCGCTCGGGTCGTGGCATGACGATCTCGTGCTCGTGGGCGGGCTCGTGCCGAAATATCTTTGCGGCGACCTTTCCGCGGCGCGTGCGCTGCCCCGCCCGGTCACGCTCGATGCCGACCTCGGCATCGCCCTCGGCGCCTCCCTTGGCCAATACGGCAGCCTCCAAATGGACCTCCAAGCCCAAGGCTTCCGCTTGTCGAAGGACGAGTCTGGCGGCGCGCGCTTTGTGAAGACCGTTGGTGACTTCACCATTCCCGTGGACTTTCTCACCGAACGTCCGCCAGCCACGCAGGGCAGCGCGATGGTTGATGACGTTCCGGCCAACATCCTGCCGGGTATCAACCGCGCCCTGGCCACCGCTCGCCGCGTGGTCGTGGAGGGCGTGGACCTCGCGGGCGCGCAACAGAAACTCACCGTGCGCGTCTGCGAAGCCGGCCCCTTCCTGGCCATGAAACTCCGCGCCTTTGCCCGGCGTCAGGCGCCCAAGGACGCCTTCGACATCCTCTACACTTTGCTCCACTACGACCGGGGCACGAATGCCGCCCTCGCCGGCTTTGGCGAGGAGGTCGGCGTCGGCAATCCGGCTTGTCCCGACGCCGTCGCCTGCCTGGGACAGCATTTCCGGGATGAACAAGCATCCGCGCCCGTCCGGGCCGCGAACTTCGTCCTCGGCCAATCCGTTCCGGGCGAGTCGGAAGACACTCGCTTTCGCCGGCGGCAAATCCAGCAGGACATGGTGGATGCAGGTCGCCTTCTCCAGAAAGCGATTCTCGCATGACCGCCGCGCTGCCAGCCCTCGCCAAGCTCAAGCCCAATCCCCACTGGGCCAGGCTGCCGCTCTTTGACCGCAAGGGGTGGCGGACGATGGCGTTTGGCGAGTTCGCGGAGAGCGTCAATGAGCGCGTGGAGCCGAGCACGGCGGCGGAGGAGATTCACGTGGGGCTGGATGACCTCGATTCCGGCAGCCTGCACATCCGGCGATGGGGCAAGGGCAGCGATGTCATCGGCACGAAGCTGCGGTTTCGGAAGGGCGACATCATCTTCGGACGACGCCGGGCCTACCAGCGCAAGCTGGCGGTGGCGGAGATGGACGGCATCTGCTCGGCACACGCGATGGTCGTGCGGGCGAAGCCGGCGCTGGTGCTGCCGGAGTTCCTGCCGTTCCTGATGATGAGCGACCGGTTCATGAACCGCGCCGTTGAGATCTCCGTCGGTTCGCTCTCGCCCACCATCAACTGGACCACGCTCAAGCACGAGCCGTTCGCCCTCCCGCCGCTCGACCAGCAGCGCCGCATCGCCGAAATCCTCTGGGCGGTGGATGAAGTTTCGCGGGCAACGGCGCTCACGCGAGATGCATCCATCCAACTGGCCGGTCGATACCTTGACTCATTGTTCAAGTTCCGGGAAGCGAACGGTCAAAAGACGCCCTTCGGTCGCATTTGTGGGAAATGGCGACTGAGCAAAATGGAGCAGGAAGGGGATGTTCAACTTGGGCAACAAAAGCACCCGAAGTATGACTCGGGGTCTAACGTGCGCCCATACCTCCGAGTCGATAACGTTCGTGATGGCTGGATCGACACGTCAAATGTTCTTCGGATGCACTTCCCAGAGAAGGAACTCGTCAAATTTGAACTTCAGGCCGGTGACATTCTTCTGAACGAAGGTCAAACGAGGGAATATCTCGGGCGAAGCGCCATATACAGAGGTGAAATTCCTGGGTGTTGTTTCCAGAAGACGCTGATTCGTTTCAGGTGCAACGAATCACTACTCCCCGAATTTGCACAGGCGTTCTTCAGCTTCCTGCTTTACTCGGGCTTCTTCGCGTCCCACGCCTCACAGACGGCAATTGCACACGTGACAGCCATTCGTTTCAAAAAGATGCCGATTCCTGTGCCTACTCTGGCTGAGCAACGGCGGGTCGTTGAGGAGTTACTGAAGATCCATCAAACGAGAGGGGCGACCGAAGCTCACTTGGCCGCGCTTCGTTCCTTGCTTCGAGAATTCACAAGTGCAATCACATGAGCGCGTTCACCGAATCCAACACCGTCGAGCGCATGATTCTCGAAGCGTTGTCGTCCCCTAGCAGCGGGAGCGGCGGGGTGTTGGTCCTGCGCGAACTCCCGCCCGGCTGGGGCGGTTCGCTCGGCGGGCAGATGGCAGGTGCGGCTGCGCACTGGGAATACGTGCCGGCCACGGAGGTTCCGCGTCAGCCCGGCGACGTGATGGTGGAGCCGTGGTTGCGCGAGGCGCTCATCCGGCTCAATCCCGAAATCGCCGCCCAGCCCGACCGCGCCGACGAGGTCATCTACGCCTGCGGGCGATTCTGCTGTCCGTGCAGGCGGATGGCCTGGTCCGGGCCAACGAGAATTTCATGGCCTGGCTGCGCGGCGAGAAGACCATGCCCTTCGGCCCGAACGGCGAGCATGTGCCCGTGCGCCTGGTGGACGCCGCGAACCCGGCGAACAACCAGCTCGTCGTCACCAACCAGTGGATTTACCAGGCTGGCGCGGTGGAGAAGCGATTCGACGTGGTGTTCGTGGTCAACGGTCTGCCGCTGGTCATCGGCGAGGCCAAGACGCCCACGCGCAGCGCGGTGACGTGGTTCGACGGCGCGTTCCAGATTCAA
This sequence comes from uncultured bacterium, assembly GCA_963735925.1. GTDB lineage: Bacteria > Verrucomicrobiota > Verrucomicrobiia > Limisphaerales > J093 > DSVZ01. Next base: position 210,074 of record CAVTMT010000009.1, on the reverse strand, counting down.
CGAGATTTACGAGAAGCAGGTGCCGGCCATGTTCGTGCCGAACGTCTTTTCCTTCGCCACCGAGGGGAAGCTGTTCCGCTACGGCTCCATCCGCATGCCGATCGACATCTGGGGTCCGTGGCGGACGACGGGAGAACCAGCCGGAAGGCCAGCTGCGCCACGTGCGCCGGACGGTGGAGAGCATGCTCCGGCCCGAGGTGGTGCTGGACATCCTGCAAAACTTCACGCTCTTCGCCACGGACAAGAAGCATCGGCGCATCAAGATCATCTGCCGTTACCAGCAGTATTTCACCGCGAACCAGATCGTGGAGCGCGTGGTGAAGGGCTACCCGAAGAAGGGCCTGATCTGGCATTTCCAGGGCAGCGGCAAGTCGCTGCTGATGGTCTTCGCCGCGCAGAAGCTGCGGCTGCATCCGCAGCTGGGCAATCCCACGGTCATCATCGTGGTGGACCGCATTGACCTCGACACGCAGATCACCGCCACCTTCAACGCCGCCGACGTGCCGAACATGGTCGGCGTGGCCACGCGGCAGGAGTTGCAGACGTTGCTCGCGCAGGACGTGCGCAAGGTGCTCATCACCACGATCCACAAGTTTGGCGAGGCCGACGGGAAGCTGAACGAACGCTCCAACATCATCGTGATGGTGGACGAAGCGCATCGCACCCAGGAAGGCGACCTCGGCCGCAAGATGCGCGAGGCGCTGCCGAATGCGTTCCTGTTCGGCCTCACCGGCACGCCGATCAACCGGGCCGACCGCAACACCTTCTGGGCCTTTGGCGCCGACGAGGACGAGAAGGGCTACATGAGCCGCTACTCGTTCCAGGATTCCATCCGCGACAAGGCCACGCTGCCGCTGCATTTCGAGGCGCCGGAGGTGCGGCTCAAGATTGACAAGGCGGCGATTGACGAGGCGTTCAAGCAGATCACCGGCGAATCTGAGCGAGCAGGACCGCGACGACCTCGCCAAACGCGCCGCCAAGATGGCGGTGCTGGTGAAGAACCCGGAGCGCATTCGCGCCGTGGTGAGCCACATCGTCACGCACTTCCAGCAGAAGGTGGAGCCGAACGGCTTCAAGGCGCAGGTGGTCGTCTTCGACCGCGAGTGCTGCGTGCTCTACAAGGCAGGTGATGGACGAGCTGATCGGCCCGGAGGCCAGCGCCATCGTCATGACCGCGCGCCCAGGGCGACCCGCCGGAGTGGAAGCAGCACGTCCGCGACAAGGATGCCGAAGAGAAGCTGCTCGACCGTTTCCGCGACCCGGCCGACCCGCTGCAGTTCGTCATCGTCACCAGCAAGCTGCTCACCGGCTTCGACGCGCCCATCCTGCAGGTGATGTATCTCGACAAGCCGATGAAGGATCACAACCTCCTGCAGGCCATCTGCCGGACCAACCGCACCTTCGGCCAGGAGAAGACGCACGGCCTGATCGTGGATTACATCGGCATCTTCGACGACGTGGCGCGGGCGCTGGACTTCGACGAGAAGGCCGTGCAGCAGGTCGTCAGCAACATCGAAGAACTGCGCAAGGCGCTGCCGGTGCAGGTGCAGAAGTGCCTGGCATTCTTCCCCGGCGTGGACCGCAGCGTCGGCGGCTACGAGGGCCTCATGGCCGCGCAGCAATGCCTGCCGAACAACGAGGTGCGCGACAAGTTCGCCGCCGAGTACATCGTGCTCGGCACCATCTGGGAGGCGCTGTCACCCGACCCGTGCCTCAGCCCCTACGAGAAGGACTACCGCTGGCTGACGCAGGTCTATGAGTCCGTGAAGCCGCCCAGCGGCAACGGCAAGCTGCTCTGGCACGCCCTCGGCGCCAAGACGGTCGAGCTCATCAACCAGAACGTCCATGTGGAGTCCGTGCGCGACGATGTCGAAACGCTGGTCCTCGATGCGCAGGTGCTGGAAGACATCCTGAAGGATGCCGACCCGGCCAAGAGCGGCCGGGAGATCGAAATCAAGCTCATTGCCCGGCTGCGAAAGCACCTCGGCAACCCGAAGTTCACCGCGCTGGGCGAGCGGCTGGAGAAGATCAAGGAACGCCACGAGCAGGGCTTCCTCAACAGCCTCGAGTTCCTGAAGGAAATCCTCGAACTGGCGAAGGACGTTGTCGAAGCCGAGAAAGAGACGGACCCTGAGGAAGAACGCGACCGCGCCAAGGAAGCCCTCACGGAGCTGTTCAAGGAGGCCAAGACCAAGAACACCCACATCATCGTCGAGCGCATCGTCGCGGACATTGACGACATCGTGAAGAAGGTGCGCTTCCCGGACTGGCAGCACACCAGCCAGGGCGAGCGCCTGGTGCAAAAGGAACTCCGCCGCACGCTGCTGAAATACAAGCTCCACACCGACCAGGAGTTGTTCGACAAGGCCTACGGCTATATCCGGCAGTACTATTGATACTGCGTCTCCGGAATGAACTGCGTGCGGCGGCCGCGCCGCGCTCATAATGAGGGGGTTGAGGAAGAAAGCCTGGACTGCCCGGCCTGGGTTCCCTTGGATCCACAGAAGCGACGGCTTCCAGCAATGCCGCAGCCGGTTGCCGCCCGGACTGACGCAGTTGCGCGCTGTCGGCACGATTACGCCCGGCGCGACCAAGCGGTTCCCATTCGAATCAGTGGTGGCCGGCGGCAGGCGCCCGCGTGGGGCAAAGCAGGTCAGTTGCCTCGTATTCGGCTCAAAGCCCACCACACGCTTAGTCCTCACTCAAGCTCTTGGGTTCCGGCCCGGCTACGGGCGGTTCGGCGGGCGTCTCAGCCTCAAGCTGCGCCGAGGCTTGATTCTTCGTCAGGTCCAGTTGGTCCTCGATGGCGCGCTGGCGCTGGACCAGATCCATCAATCGTTCGGCATACTCGAACGGGACGCCCAACTGGGCCTGAGTGTCCGCCAACCGCTTGCGCGTGTCGGCAATGTTCCAGGTCAGCGTTTCGGCCACGTCTTCGAGGTGCTGGAGGGTGTATTCGACGGAACGGATGGTGCCGTGGGCGGTGTCGGTGATCTTGGCGGTGTAGGTGGTGCCCCCCTTCAGGACGATCTCCGGGCCGCCCAGGAAACTGTCGGCGACGAAGAGTTGGAAGCCGGCCAGACTGCCGACCAGGCGCTCGGTTCGGCTGCCGCGCATCTTTTCTGCCCGCCGCAACAGCAACTCGCCGGCGATGCCGCGGTCGCGGACCAACTCGCCCTGGATGGTCATCACGAACTGTTCGCCGCTGGTGTCCTGCCGAATCGTGAGGTCGCGGCGCACGGCGTCGAGGCGTTGCTCCAGGCGCGGGAGATCGTCGGTGAGATGCCGGACGCGGCTGCGGAGTTTGTATTGGGTCTCCTGGTGTTCGCAGTGGAGGCGACTCAGCCGCGCAATCTCGGCATCGATGCGGGCTTTCTCGATGACCAGCGGGTTGCCGGACGCGATGGCCTTGACCTCGGCGTAGGTGAGCGCAGCGCCGTCGATGTCTTCGATGCGGCGCAGGTCGCTTTCGCCGGTCATCACCTGGGCGATGAACCGCGCCTTCGTCTCCAGGATTTGCCACGATATAGCTGTCGAAGGACTCTTCGGTGACGTAGCGATAGATCTGCACTTCGGGATTGGTGTTGCCCTGACGGAGGATGCGGCCCTCGCGCTGCTCGACATCGGCCGGGCGCCAGGGCGCATCCAGATGATGCAAGGCAATCAGCCGTTCCTGGACGTTGGCGCCGGTGCCCATCTTCTGCGTGCTGCCAAAGAGGATGCGGACCTTGCCGGCCCGCACGTCGCGGAAGAGTTGGAGCTTCGCGGCGTCGCTGTCGTGATGCTGGATGAACTCGATTTCGCAAGCGGGGACGCCCCGTGCAATCAGCTTGTCGCGCATGTCTTCATAGACCGAGAATCCTTTGCCGCCGGTGGGCACGGAGAGATCGCAGAAGACCAGTTGGGCCGAGCGCTCGCGCCGCCGTCTCCCGCCAGATCCGCTCGATCTCGGCCACCGCCTTGTTCACCTTGCTGTCGGGGAGATCGGGCAATCGGGGATCGTGGAGCCGGAGATCCAGGGCGGCCTTTCGACCATCGGTCGTCACCAGCAGCATGTTGTCCTCGCGCGGGTCCACGCGGCCGGTGCGGAGCGCCTCGGCCCGTTCGACCAGCGACTGGACGATCTGCTTCAACTCCGGCGAGCACGGGGCGCTGATCACCGCCGGCTTGCCCCCGCGCAAATCCGGCACGGGCAACTTCAGCATCGCCTGCGTCTGAATGTCCGCCACCTGCCGGAACATCTGCATCAGTTCCGGAACGTTCACGAAGCGCGCGAACCGCGTGTGCAATCGATAGCCGGAGCCGTCCGGGGCCAGTTCCATCGCCGTGACCGGCTCGCCGAACGTGGCCGCCCAGGCGTCGAAATGGCCGACGTTCTGCGCCTTGAGCGTCGCCATCTGGAGGAAGCGCTGCATGGTGAACATCTCGGCCACGCTGTTGGCGATGGGGGTGCCGGTGGCGAACACCACCCCGCCGCCGCCGTTCATCCGCTGGACGTGCTGCACTTTCAGAAACATGTCGAAGGCCCGCTGCGACGCCGTCTGCGGCAAACCCGCGATCCGCGTCATCTTCGAGATGTAGAACAGGTTCTTGAACTGATGCGCCTCGTCCAGCCATAACCGTATCGACGCCCAGCTCTTCAAACGTCAGGCCGTCGTCCTTCTTCTCGTTGGCCGCCAACTCCTTGAGCTTGGACTCGAGTTGCTTCTTCGCCCGTTCCAGCGCCTTGACGATGCGCGAATCGCCGTCCTTGCGCTGCTGCTCGATGGCCAGGGCCAGCTCGCGCAACTGCTCCCTGAAGAACGCCTCCTGCGTCTCCCGCGAGACCGGGATCTTCTCGAAACCGGAATGAGTGACGATGACGGCATCCCAGTTGCCGGTGGCGATCCGGCTCATGAGCGTCTTGCGCTTCGCCTTCTCGAAATCGTCCTTGGTGGCCACGAGGATGTTGGCGCCGGGATAGAGCGCGAGGAACTCGGAAGCGAACTGGCCGAGCATGTGATTCGGGACGGCGATCAACGGCTTCCGGGCCAGACCCAGCCGCCGCATTTCCATCGCGGCGGCGCAAGTCACGTAGGTCTTTCCGGCTCCGACCGTGTGGGCGAGCAGGCAGTTGGGCGTCTGGAGAATGCGCCAGACTGCTGGCCTTCTGATGCGGACGCAGAACGATGGCCGGGCTGGCGCCGGGCAGCGTGAGATGCTCGCCGTTGAAGGTCCGCAGTCGCGTGTGATTGAACTCGTCGTTGTATTTGCGGACCAGTCGCTCGCGGCGCTCGTCATCCTGCCAGAGCCATTGCTTGAACCGCTCTTTCAACTTCTCCTGCTTGTCGCGGGCGGCTTCGGTGGCCGGGCCGTTGACCACGTCGCGGTCGGTGTCGGCGTCATGGTCATAGACCGTGGGCACGCGGAGGTTGAGGGCGTCTTCGATCAACTCCAACGCGCTGCGCCGGTCGGTGCCCCACTCGGTCGTGTTGGCGACGCTGAACCGGACCCCATACCCGCCGCGCACGACCCAGAGGCCCAGCTGGGGCGCATGGCTGACCGAGATGCCTTCCTCGCCGAGCGTCTCTTCGGCGAATCGCTTCACGTCCTCCGCCGGAATCCACGTGCTGCCCAGACGGGCGTCGATCTCCGTCGCGGTCAGGTCCGTGGGCTGGACCTGTCGCAGTGCCTCGACGTTGCCGAGGAACTGCTCGTCCACCAGGGCCGCCGCTTCGGCTGCCGCCAGCTTGGCGCGCACGTTGCCGGAGAGATACTCGTCTTCGGTCTCCCAGCGTCGGGTCTGGGGATTGAGAAAGATCGTGCCCTTCAGGTCGGGCAGGAACTCGGCCGCGGGGCGATGGAGCAGCCCGGCAATGAAATCCAGGTCCACGCAGCCGCGCTCGTTGAGCGTGACCAGCAACGCTTCCTGCGGCGTGCTGACCGAGGGCACGGGCCGCTGCTTCTGAATGGTCCGCTCGCGGAAGATGGCGGCTTTGGTCGCCCGGCCCGATTCCTCGTCGTACTGCTCCAGCGACAACAACAGTGGCAAATCAGGATCGCCCCGGAAAGCCGAGGTGTTCGCCCGTTGGGAAATGGGACCCAGCCGGGCGACGAAACGATCATACGTGAGGTTGAGGTCTTCCCGCGCGGCGACCACGTCCTCGTCCGGCGTACCGTCGAGTTGGGAGCGCAAGCAGCGCCGCACCGCATCGCGCACGCGGATCAATCCCCGAATGCGCTTGGCCACCGTGGTTGATAAGCCGGTGAGCACCTGAAGTGAGTCGCCCTCGCGCAGGGCGATCTGGTCGTTTACGAGCGCGTAGGCATTGGGCTTGATGTGTTCCGGGGCGGGAAAGGACTGGGCCAGGGTGGGCGCGGCCAATTTCCGCTGCTCGACCTTGAACACGTCCCGCGGCAACAACGCGATGGCCTCGGCCAGGCACTCGGCCAGGGGACGGCCGTTGCTGACCAGCGTGGGCTCGCCGCGGCCGTACATCCGGCCCTCCAGCCGCATCTCGCCCAGCATCATCTCCGGGTGCGCGGCGAAGTACTCGTTCACGGCGAGGGTGTCGCCCTGCGAGTTGGTGATCTCCGCCGCGCCGTCTCTCCAGGCCGGACCGGAGGGCGGTTCGCCAGGAAGGCGTTTGCGCAGGATCACGAGGTCGGTGGTGACCTCGGTGTTCGCGTTCTTCTTGAAGGCGTCGTCGGGCAGGCGGATGGCGCCAATCAGGTCCGCCTGGCTGGCGACGTACTCGCGCAGGCCGGCGTCGTGTTTGTCGAGCGTGCCTTTCGAGGTGATGAACAGGATCAAGCCGCCGGGTCGGACCTTGTCCAGAGTGGCAGCGAAGAAGTAATCGTGGATGAGGAAGCCCCAGCCTTTGAATCGCGGGTCGTACGGGACGTAGCTCCCGAACGGCACGTTGGAAATCGCCACGTCATAGAATCCGTCGGCCAGTTTGGATTCCTCGAAGGGCTGATGACGGATGTCCGCGTCGGGGTAGAGCGTCTTCGCCAGGCGGGCGGTGACCGAATCGATCTCGATGCCGGTGATCAGCGAGCGCCCGTGCATCGCGTCGGGCATCAGGCCGATGAAATGGCCCAGGCCCAGCGCTGGTTCCAATACGCGGCCGTGCTCGAACCCGAGCCGTTGCAGCGCGGCGTACATCGCTCGGATTACGACCGGCGCGGTGTAATGGGCGTTCAGCGTGGTGGCTCGCGCCGAGTCGAGTTCCTCGGGCGTGAGCAGTTGCTCTAGCCGTTCGCGCTGTTCCTTCCATTCGTCGTTGTACGGGTCGAACACCTGGGGCAATCCGCCCCAGCCGACGTAGCGGACCAACAACCGCTTCTCGGCGTCCGTGGCTTCGCGTCCCTCGGTTTCGAGCCGCTTGAGCAGTTCGATGGCCGCGAGGTTGTCCTGGCACTTGCGCTTGAGCGACCCGACCCCGACCCGGTCGGCGTCCGTGATCCGGTAATTGCGTTGATTGCGGACCGGTTCCGGTTCGGCGATGGCCGGCTCGAAGGCCACCCATTCTTCATCGCCGGCTAATCGGTCTCCGGCGGGAGGAACAAGTAGCGTTCCCGCACGATCTCCCAGGCCCGGTCGTGGGCTTGTTGGGGGGTGAGGCCCTGCTGGAGGAAGTGCCGGCGCAACGAGTCCAGTTCGACCTCCGTCTTCTCCTCTGCCTCCAACAACATCGCGTGAAGCCGCCCCTTCGCCTCCAACTCGGCGACCAGTTTCGGGCAATGCCGGCGCCAATGCTCCCTGGCCAGGCGCCCGTATTGTGTCAACGGCTTCATCGGTCGGCAGCCTCCGGGCCGAAAATGAAAACAAGTCAAGTTGCCGGTCGTCGCTGGCGACCCGGCGGGCAAACCGCATGGACCTGCTCCTCTTGAGAACTCGGCGTCCGTCCCTCGCCGTGGGCGGGCCGCCTACGGAACCCAGATTCCGATCTACCGCACTTCCGCCCCCCAAGTCAACCGACCCCAAACGGCGTTTGAGCACGACGGGGCCATTCGGCCTGAGATTCCCGGTATTTGGCCTTTCGATTCCGTCGCGGTGGGCCTCGGTCCCGGTCCCCCCCGACACCGACCTTCGGCGAAGATCCGGGGCGTTGAGACCTGGGGTTCGTCGGGTCGGGGCCGCCACCCTCACGGCCCTTGGAATCCCCATCCCCCATAGGGGAAATCCGAAAAGAAACGCTACCCAACGGCGCCCAAGGAGGTGGAGCCAAAACCTGCGCGGGCCGGTGGGGCAGTCGCCCCATGCCCCCACGTTCCGTCCCCGGGCGACTGCGGCCCGCGCCTGCCTCGGGCTGGCTCAAGTCCGCCCCCCTCCGTTTCCAGTTGGCTGCCAGAGGCGTGAGCGGCGGTGCCAACCGCGTTCGTGCGGTGGGGTGCTCCTGCCTCGCTCGGGTCCCGCAGCCGGCCGACATTGGGAACGACAGCGCGGATCGAGAGTCGAGGCATCTGATCCCAGGTCGCGCGCCGCTGAAAGCCGGCGAATGTGCCCCGGGGCAGGCTCTCCGGGGACACGGGTCGGCCGTGGCGCCAGCGGCCCAAGTCCAGTTCCAGGTCCAGGAGCGTGACGGCCGCGGCCGCCTGATGCGCCTGTTCGATGCTGCGGCGGGCGGGTTCCGGGGCCATCGCCCAGAGAACACTCACGGTTTGCGGGACGCCCAGTTCCAGGCACCAGCCCGCCGGTCGATCGGGTGGGGCGGGCGGCGGGATCAGGGGCCGGGAGCCGTCCGGGGTGCGCCCCGCCAGGAAGTGTTGCAACACGCCCGGTTCGATGGGATTTGGCAACCCCAGGCCGGTGGCCCCTTCGCCCTGCCGATGGCCTGGCTGGCCGAGGCGCTGGGTGAAGTACGCCAGCGTGAAGAACTCCCGGTAAGCCCGGTCTGCTTCGCCGCGGGGGATCGAGATCATACTGAGCATGGATCGATCCCTGGGTTGCAGGGGTTTGCAGGCCGCGGAAACCGGGGCGCAGTTCCCGGGCTCAGCGGGTCTCGCGCAGGAACCGGTCAAGTTCTTCCTTGGGGATGCGGAGATGGCGCAGGGCGCGGGAGGGTCGGAGGAGGCCGCGCAGGATGAGGCGGCGGATGCTCTTGTCGCAGACGCCGAGGAGCCGCGCGGCTTCCTGCACGCTGTAGGCGAGTCGCGGCGGGGTGCCGATCAAAGGAAGTGGTGTGTCCATAAGGTGTCGTGGAGGGCCGAGTGCGTCCCCAGTGACCTTCTCGTCGCTCCAAGACCCCAGTCGTGGACAACGGGCCAAAGCGAACAAACAAACTTCGATCGAACCCGACGAAAGGAAGGGAGCGCAGCGGCGCTTGGGAGCGCAGCGGCGCTTGGGAGCGCGCGGTCGCGTGACCGGGCGGGGGCGTTGTCACCCGGTGTAGTAACCCGGCGTCCGCTCTTGGGGGTCTTGCAGGACGGTTCAGTCCACGGCCACGCGGCGCTCAACCCGCTGTCGAACAGGGTTGAGTCCCGTGCAGTCCTCGCCGTGGCCGATAGGGCATAAAACCGAGATACGAACCCGGAGATCAGTGCTCGGTCGAGGCGCCCTCACCCGGAGCAACCGGATGCGCTCTTGCCAACCACACCTCCCCAGCTTCTCGCCTGGATATACCGCAAGCCCGCGTCAGGACCCGAGCCTTTCCCACCCTTGCCGGCCGTAAGTCGCGGAGACAGCAGGCGCAAACCCCCTTCCACTTGCGGCACCGGGAAGAGTCAAGGTCGTTGGTCCGGATCGAGGAAGAAGCTATCGACTTGGATATCTCCCTTGCCGTTAGAGTGTGAATCCTGGCCGGTACGGCGGGTTCACGAATTTATCCGCCTCGGGGCAATTGGGAAACTTCATGTTCGCCGCGTCCCATTCGAGCTTCTGGTTCATGCGGATAGCGATGTTGCCCAGCAGGACGACTTCGGCCAGGTGGGCGGCGTGATCGGCGAAGTTCGAGCCGGCGGGTTTGCCGCCCCGGCAGGCGTCGAGAAACTCCTTCCAATGCCCGGGGGACCGCGCCAGCTTCTGCGGCGGCCGGCCGAACTCCTTCCGCTTGCTCTCGGGAATCAGGCGGTCGCGCAGCATGATCCCTTTGTCGCCGACATACATCGTGCCATCGTTCTCGGCGAACGGTCGGCTCCGGCTCGAGTTCCTCGGGCCTGGGCGGGCGCATGCCGCCGTCGTACCAGAAGATGCTCAACGGCCCGTGGGTGTCGCTGGCGGCGAACTTGTAATGGGTGATCGAAGCCAGCGGGGCGGTCTCGTTGCTGATTTCCTTGGGGCGCTGCCAGTTGGTCGAGCAGGCTTCGACGCTGACCGGGTCGCCAATCTTCATGGCCTTGAAGATGGCGGAGAGCTCATGGCAGCCGATGTCGCCGAGCACGCCGGTGCCGAAATCCCACCAGCCGCGCCAGGCAAACGGGTGATAGCAGGGATGATAGGGCCGCAGGGGGGCGGGGCCGACCCAGAGGTCCCAGTCCAGGTGCGCCGGGCAGGGCGGAGTCTCCTTGGGCCGCGGCAACGCCGCGCGGGGAGATGTCCGGATTGCGATTGGACCACGCATGCACCTCCTTGAGGGTGCCGATCGCGCCGGCCCAGATCAGTCTCGGCGACCCGGCGAGGCTCTTCGCCGGCCTGGCCGAAATTGCCCATCTGGGTGGCCACCTTGGTCTCGCGCGCGAGCTTGCCGATCATGCGGGCCTCGTAAACGCTGTGGGTGAGCGGCTTCTGGCAGTGGACATGCTTGCCGAGCTTCATGGCCATGGCGGTGGCGACGGCATGGACGTGGTCGGGGGTGGCGATGGTCACGGCGTCGATGTCCTTCTGCGTCTCGAGCATCTTGCGGAAATCGGTGTAGAGCTTGGCGCCTGGGTATTTCTTGGCGTTGGCAGCCAGGTGGTTGCTGTCGGGATCGCACAGGGCGACAATGTTCTCGCCGGCCTGCGCGCATGAGGCCACGTCGCCCGACCCCATGCCGCCGACCCCGATGCCGGCGATGTTGAGTTTCTGCGAAGGCGGAGTTTGGCCCTGTCCCAGCACGTGACGTGGCACAACGGTGACGGCCGTGGCGGCGACTGATGCGCGTTTTCAGGAAGCTCCGGCGAGATGACAGGTCCTTCTTCATGATGGCATCTTTCTCTTTGGGATGGGGCTTAGTGGCGGCGAGTCTAGCTCGGTGTCGCCGAAGGTCAAACTCAGTGTTGCCCCGTCCAAAGTGTTGCAGGCCTGACACAACTCAGCCAGCCGACCGGCGGGCGGTAGGGCACGCAGCTTCCCGCGTACGCTCGCACTCATGGCGGGGAAGTAGTGATCCCTCACCCGCCACACGGCCGCTCGGGGAGCCGGGGACTCTTTCATTTCCCGGAAAGTCATGACGCCGTCACGCGATCGGGCGAGAAACGATGTCGAGGCGGTTTTGGAGCGGGGTCCAGGCGTTAGGCTACTGCTCGCGACTTCACCCGGAGATCGCTTCAGCGAGCTGTTCACCGGAACGTTAGCCGGCCAAGCTTGAGAGAGAATCACGGTGCCAGGACAATGAAGGGTAGGAAAAAGCCAATCCCTGTGTAGCCGACCACACGACCACACCTGATTTTGGCTGTACACGTCAGGTCCTCTAACGAGGGAGACTGCAGTTCGGAGGCTGCAGTGGTCGGCTGCACGCGTTAGAGAGCAGGAAGCACAATCTAAAGCCCCGAGAATCTATGAGAAACCTTCATCTACCTTCAATCGGTCTGTGTGCCTTGATCGCCGGCACTTCACTTGCCTTTACCACCCTGGCCGATCCGCCGGCGGCAGCGCAGTTGACCGTCCTGCAATCACTTGGGAAGGCCTTGTTCTTCGACAAGATCGCCTCGCCCGATTCGATGTCCTGTGCGGATTGCCATGCCCCCAGTGTGGGGTTCACGGGCCCGATTCCAGGCATCAACCAGCACGGCGCGGTCTATCACAGCGCAGTGCCCCAACGCTTTGGCAACCGCAAACCCCCGTCCGCCGCTTACGCGACCCTGAGCCCGATCTTCCACTATGACGAGGCTCAAGGCGTGTTCGTCGGCGGGAACTTCTGGGACGGCCGCGCCACGGGCGAGCACCTTGGGAATCCGGCGGCGGATCAGGCTTTGGGCCCCTTTCTGAATCCGGTGGAGCAGAATAATCCCAGCATGCTGGCAGTGCTCCAGCAGGTCGTCGCCGCCAAGTACGCCCCGCTCTGGGAACTGGCGTGGGGCGAGCCGCTCCGCCTCCGCACACCAGCGGAGATTGCTGCCAACTACGACCGGATCGGTCTGGCGATCGCGGCCTATGAAGCCTCACCGGAAGTGAACCCGTTCTCCTCCAAATATGATGCTTACCTTGCCGGCCAGGTGGCATTGACCGCCGAGGAGTCCCGGGGACTGGAGTTGTTTAACGGCCGGGCCCGGTGTTCCGCCTGCCATCCGAGCCAACCCGGACCCGACGGGGAACCTCCGCTGTTCACGGACTTCACGTTCGACAATCTGGGCGTGCCGAAGAACCCGGAGAATCCATTCTACCGGATGGACACGGTTTACCTTTCGGATGGTTCACCCATCAACCCGGCCGGGGCGGCGTGGATCGATCCGGGCCTGGGTGGCTTCCTGGCCAGCCGCGCGGAGTGGGCGGCGTATGCCGAGGACAATTACGGGAAGCACAAGGTGCCTACGCTCAGGAACGTGGACAAGCGGCCCGGCAATAAGATGCCCAAGGCGTTCATGCACAATGGCGTGTTCAAATCGCTGGCGGAAGTGGTGCATTTCTACAACACCCGGGACGTGGAAGCCTGGCCACCCCCTGAGGTGCCGGCGACCGTCAACACCGAGGAACTGGGCAACTTGGGGCTCAGTGCGGATGAGGAAGCCGCCATCGTGACATTCTTGAGGACCCTGACGGACGGGTATTGGAAGTGAACCGTGGAGACTGTCGGTTTGGTCGGCCCCTCGGGTAACCGGGGGGCTGTTTTGCGTCATTGATTCGATTCGAGAAGCGCCGGGAACCGGGGTCGAAGCGCTTTTCGACCGCGGTCCAGGGGTGTAGCCTACTGCCCGCAGGCGCCAACGCTTAAAGGACAACGTTCCCGACTGAAGCATGGGAACGTCGTCTCATGCACTGATCGAGGGCTTCTGCGCGGCCTGCAAACCTGCCGACCGCCGGCCCCCGTGGCAATGGTGCGAGGAACTCGTCCACGTCGATGAGACCTCACCCCTGCCGGGCCGGTGGCGTTCGGACGCCTCGCCCTGGGTGAAGCCGGTCATGGAGGACTTCGCTAACAACGGCGTCCGGGACATCGCCGTCCAGTGCGCCGCCCAGAGCGCCAAGACCCAGACCGTGAGGAACTGCGCCTGCTGGGCCAAGGGGTGGACGGCGTTGGTGAAGGTGACGGGTTGAGCCGGCAGCCAGGGGCTTGGCGACTGGGCTGCGCGCAGCCCCGTGCAGGAAATCGCCGGCGCACCGTGGATAGAGAGAGGTAACGTCCTCCCTCTACCCCGGCCCTACCCGCCAGAGAGGATTGGGGTGAGGGCGAGCCCCGCTCCACACCGCATTTTGCCGGCTGCATTCAAAGTGCCGGTTGGCCGCCCCGCCCCGCAGCCGCGGACGTGAGTCCGCGCTGCCTTCCCCGCGCCAGCGCCGACTCACGTCGGCGGCTACCGCGGTGGGCTGGCAGCGTCCTGATTGCAGACCGGTAGCTGCGCCGCTGTGCCGGCGCCGGGCGGTGCCGCAGCACCGCCTCCACCCCGACCAAGACAGTTCGTGATGTCAGCGCCGCTTGACAGCGGCGGCTACGATGGTCTTCGGGTTCAAAGAACTGGCGACCGGCCAGGCAGACTTGTGACTCTCGCTCATCAGGGTTTCACCAGCCGGAAGAACGCGGTTGGCTCCGTCAGGGGCAGACTCACAGTGTTGGTGACCTCGGAACCGGCGACATCCTGCCAGTCGGGCGGGAGCAGGCTCGCTGTCCGTTGCAGCCGGATGCCGTCCATCGCCGGCCAGGAGAGGGTCAGCATCCCGTCGGCGATCGCCGGCGGATTGAGCGGGGGCCAGACGACTTGCTGGAACTCGAAGACCTTCAACCCGCCCTCACCCGCGGCCACCAGCGCGTACGCCCCCATCATCGTCACGTCCTGCGCCGACCCGCCCACCCCGGCGCTTGCCAGCGCCAGCAAGTTCGTCGGGTTGCTCACGTCCACCACCTGCACGCCGCCCTGTCCTCGCGCCAGATAGGCGCGTTGCCCGGACACCGCCAGCGCCGGGACCTCCATGGACCAAGTCCGGTACGTGCCGAGGTTCCGGACGTTCGTCGGATCGCTGACATCCAGCGTTCGCAATCCCACCCCGGTCTCATGCACATACGCCGTTCCGCCCTCCACCTGGAAGGCGCTGATCCCGCCCGCCACCTTGTGCAAGCCCAGTCGAGTGGGCCGCACCGGGTCGCTGACATCCAGAATTAACAGCCACGTGCCGTCCGCCACGTAGGCGTTGTGTCCCGCCATCCGGACGCCGGTCACGTCCCCCTGGGTGTCGTAGCTCCCCAGACGCCGGGGCATGGTGGGATCGCTGACGTCGAGGATGAGCAGGCCCGCCTCGCCATCCGCCACGTAGGCGGTGTTGGCGACAAGTGTGATCTCCAGGGCGTGGCCCGGTGTGTCGTAGTAGCCCCTCAGGACGGGTTTGGCCGGGTCGCTGAAGTCCACGATCTCGATGGTGCTCAGGAACTCGGGTTCGTAGGACGCGATGTAGGCCAGATTGCCGGCCAGTTCCGCGTCGGATACGGGGAAGAGCGACTTCCAGGAGCCGAGCAAGGCCGGTTTACCGGGACTGCTCAAGTCCACCAGCGTGACATCGGAAGGGCCGCTGATCACGATAGCGCGGGTGCCGGACACTGCAAGTCCTTGTACCGGAGTGTTGCTGGACGGGGTCCACGTGCATTTTGTGTCCAGTGATGCGTGAATGTAGGTTGAGTGAGGTGGCCCCCCTTGATACTCGTAAAGCGCCACAACCTCAGCGGCCGAAAGAGCCCGACTGTAGACCCGGAACTCGTCGATCGCCCCCCTGAACCGCGTCCAATCCCACTCTGAGTTTACGCCGATTGTGATGAGCGTACTGGCAGCCCAGATCGGTGGGGTAAACGCCGCGCCTTCTGCAACATTGTTACCGTCTTGGTAATGCCTGACAGTTTGTCCATCCCAAACACTCGCGAGATGCATCCATTTTCCATTTGTTATCCCTCCGTTGTCTCGATCGTCGGTAGTCCATTCAGCTCCGTTCCGGCTCAAGAGCACTCCAAACTTTGCGCTTGGGAAGCACCCGAACCAATACGAGAACCCAGCATCCCCTTCCTTCGCAAGTATTGGTGCGTCTCGCTCCGTGTCTTCACAGCGAACCCATGCGGCGAAAGTCAAGACGCTATTGGCGAGTTGTAGCGATGGGCTGCTGGGGATCGCCACATACGCCGTCGAGACTCCATCAAAATACAAGGCCGTGCCGATATGCCCATCCGTCCAAGTCGTGGCGTCTCCCCGAAACAGTGTTTCGTTGTTCCCTGCCCCCGATCGATCAGCGATTAGAGTGCCGCCGGCGTCTTCGAAAGGCCAATAGGCGACCAGTCCGTCGCTGAGGGCATCAGGGGAAAGTGCCCTTACGCTGACCTTCGCCGCATCACTGGTAATCGCGCCAAACGCATTGGCCACAACCACGGAGTAGTCCCCGGCTGCCGCCAGGGTCACGTTCGGCAACGTGACCGTTGCGTTGGTGGCGCCCTCAATATCATGGCCGTCGCAACGCCACTGGTAGGCCAACGTCCCACTACCCCAGGCCTTGACCTTTAGGGAGATGGTTTCGCCCACGCACGCGTCTCGCCCCGTCGGCTGTGCAGTGATGGACGGAGGCTGCTCGCCAGGAAGTGCAATGGTAGCCAGGAGTGGCGTGGTGCCACAGGTGATGTCTCCGTTCGCGGCGAAGGCCACAAAATCGACAACGTCCCCGGGTGAAACGCCTGCAGTCAGATCGAACTCGCCTGAATCCTCCCGGTCCCAAAGCGTTTGTCCCGCCACGCGGACCGCCACGTGCATGGATCCAATGTCCCCCGGCAGGAATTGTCCCTGGATGCGGGCCAACCCCGCGTCAGGGGCCGTCCAACGCACCACGGACGTTATCATTCCCCAGCCAGGGTGAAGCGACACCCATCGGGTAGGGGCACCGTACAGAAGTGAACCCTCAGTGAGCCACACACTCGCGCCGCTGTCCGGCAGGGTCCAACCTTCCTGGTGCTGCTGCCCCGTGGGGTGCAGGTTGAACGTACTGAAATCGGCAGACATCCATCCGTACGACCAAGCGCCATTGGGATTGCCATTGGTGACACTGAAATCCGCGGTCGCATCATAGACCATCTGCGTTGAAGTGGTCGTGAGCGTGACGGTCACTTCCAGAGGCGTATTGCCGCAGGTAAGTCCTCCGAAAACGGCAAAGTCCACGGCATCGCCCGAGGCAACGCTGGTGGACAAGTCGAACGCACCCGAATCCACCGCTTCCCACAGGACTTGCTTCCCCAGCCGAACCGCCACCCGCATGGTCCCGGCATCTCCGGGAAGGAATTGTCCTTGGATTCGTGCCGAGCCCGACTCCGGGGCAGTCCAACGCAGTGCGCAGGCTTCTTGCCTGCGATTCGGATGGAGCGAGAGCCAGCCCGGTCGGGATGCCATAGACGGGACTCCCTTCATTCTTCCACAGGCCCGCCGCCATCGTCTCGTACCAGATGCGCTGCGAGCTGGTGAACACGCTCGTGTACGGGGTGAATGGCCCTCCATCCGGCTGCATCCAGCCATAGGATCAGACGCCGTTGGGGTTGCCATTTGGGACGCTAAAATCGGCGGTTGGGTCGAAAACTGCCTGCGCTGCCACGGCGCCGGTAGGGAGCCAAGTTCCCAGCCCGGCCACAAGCCAGGCGCAGAGCACCCAGCCTCGCGGGTGACGCCGACTGAACCATGAACGCTTTGCCTCCCTCGCCGCCGTTGCTGGCCGGTCCACCCGGCCAGCGGATGCCACTACTGTGCTGACCGTTAAATGCTTTACATTATCGGTCAAAGCGTAAATTCTGGGCCCATGCCCAGAGTTGCACCGGCAGTCCAGATCAGCGAGTTGCAGCGATCCGAACTCGAACGATTGGTTCGTTCGACGAGGGCGACTCGAGCCCAGACGCTGCGGGCCCGCATCATCCTTCTCGCTGCGCAGGAGCATCCCAACGACGAGATCGCCGCGGCCTTGGAGGTCCCCGAGCAAACTGTGGGCAAGTGGCGCCGACGGTTCTGCCAGCAGGGGATGAAGGGACTCGAGGACGCGCCGCGTTCGGGGCGTCCCCTTCGGTTGGAGGTCGCGAAAGTCAATCGTGTCTTGACCGAAGTAACCCGACCTCCAGGGCCGCGCTCCCAATGGAGTATTCGTTCGATGGCGCGCCACGCCGGCGTGTCCAAGAGTCACGTGCAATCCCTCTGGAGCCGTAATGGCATCAAGCCCCACGTGCGCCGGACGTTCAAACTCTCGAACGATCCGCAGTTCGAGCCCAAGTTCTGGGATGTCATCGGGCTCTACCTCAACCCGCCGCAAAAGGCCTTGGTGCTTTGCTGTGACGAGAAAAGCCAATGCCAGGCACTGGAACGCACCCAGCCAGGATTGCCCCTGGGTGTCGGCCATCTGTGCACCGCGACCAACGACTATGTCCGGCACGGAACGCTGACCCTGTTCACCGCGCTGTCGTACTTGGACGGCAAGATCATCAGTCAAACCGCCAATCGCCACACGCACGCGGAGTGGCTCCGGTTCCTCAAACACATTGATGCGGAGACTCCACCCAGCCAGGAGTTGCACCTCATCATCGACCACTACTCCACGCACAAACACCCCAAAGTCTTGCGTTGGCTCAAACGACATCCGCGCTTCCACCTCCATTTCACGCCCACCAGCAGTTCTTGGATGAACATGGTGGAGCGCCTCTTCCGCGATCTGACGGAGGACGTCGTGAGAAATGGCAGCTTCGAGAGCGTCAAGGAACTCACGATCGCGATCTTGGACTACCTTCGGGAGAGAAACCTCAATCCCAAGCCCTACCAATGGCGCGCCAAAGGGGCGGACATCTTGGCCAAAATCCAACGGGCCCGTGAACAACTGGCGATTATACAGCAAACGACTTAACGATCAGCACACTAGGCTCTGGGACGGCGACGGTAGTGATACTGACGTCATCGATCGCATGAGTTCCCAGTGCTCCCCCGGAAGTGGCATTGAATGAGAATGTCTCCTCTCCCGAAACGCTGAAGCCAGCAGATGTAAGCACGGCATCCGTTAGACTAATCATTTTCGTCCCCGATGCGCCAGTCCATGAGGCCGTCGATCCGCTTCCTGCTACGTATGACACAGACAAATCATGCCAGACTCCGTCGTCGGCCTGGTCCGGAGCGAAGCTGATGGAGTCCAGGGGCGATCCGTTTGCCACGATTGCCAGTTTCGTGGGGCCACCGTAATAGCCACCCCAGCGATCGTTCACGACAACACTTACCCCTTGTGTCAGCACCTTTGGATACCCAAATCCGGTTCCCAGCGTCGAAGAGTCGCCAAAACTGAAGCTGAATCCATCGCTAGCGGCGACGCCGCTAGAACCGGCCGCCAATCCTTTGAAAGAGACAGAGAATCCTGATAGGGCTTTGCCGCCGTCCAAATCGCCGATTGCCATTGTACCGTTCGCACCCCCACTATCCGTAAGCAGGAGCCGGCCGCTGTCAATGATGGCTGACCCACTCAGAGCCGCACCGCCGGGCACCGAAGAGAAGTCAATAGAAAACGTCCCTGCGAGTCCGGAAGTTGGCGCGAATACGCCAACCACAGCCATCACACAAGGCATGTAGAATCGGTATGGTTGTACGCATTTAAGTCATGATCTTGTCTTTGTTTCTTCCATGGATATCGTGAATTATGCCATGTTGCGATCTGACTGAGCAAGTCATTTCTCTTGAATTGCGGCGGAAGGACGTTGATTTTAGATAATCAGTGCGTCGGCATTAGGAAGACGCCTCTCAGTTCGCTCGCGCACGCGGGTAACGCGGTTTGAAGGATGTGACTTAACCCATTGCTTCGCCAGGTGATGAATGTACCTCACAACTTGAACCTGGCCTTCTCCGACCTTTTCCGCCGCCAAACTGTTTGGCAATTGTTTGGTTCCCTTTCAGCGTTCTTCAAACCTTTTCACGGAGAGGCGGGGATTCAGGAATCGTGCCAGGACGGGGGATAGGCCGCTGATCGTCAGTCGGTTAAGTCGTTGATGATCAAAGACGGTTGGCCGCGGTGGTAGGATTTGAACGTACGATCTTCAGGGCTTCGGCCCGAATGGCAATTGCCCGCTTCAGTGATCCAATCCAAACCGAGACTTCAGCCACACAGAAACCACCCAAGCAATTCGAAGAAACTGCGGGGGTGACCGAGAGGCCGATTCATCGCCCCGCCCAAAGGGGGCGTATCAAATCGCCCATGAATCCCTCAACGGGGCGGCTGCAATGCCAAGAGCGACCTGGAAATGAGCCAAGCGAAACGGAATTGAGGGGGCAGGGTCTAGGGGCGAATATGTCGCGGAAATCCAGCGGCCGATCTGCACAAGTGCTTCGGGTCAGCGCACAGTGAAAGTTTGTGAACTTCTAGCGACACAGCAACTTTGACCTGACAACCGCGCGTCCGACCGATTCAAATCTGGTAGTCGATCACCGGCTGAGGCGACGTGAAGGGGCCACCGAAGAAGCAACTCGACATTCCAGCCAGCCAGCAACCAAAGAAGATCAAGAACGCGCCTTTGAACCACGGCCAAGCCTGGCCGAGGGTCAGCGTGTCGTAGTCAAAGTCGCGAAATGTGGGGGTGTGGATCATGCGATGTCCTTTCAGTCGGCAGGTTCACCACCACCCCCGGCACCGGGGACGTTGCCGCCAAGGATCAGCGGTGTCCCCGACTCGAAGTTGGTTGGAGTTGAGTTTGCAATCTCGTCGAGTTCATGGCACTCATCGGCTTTGTCGGCTGCATCGGTTCGACCTCCATGGGCGAAGTCTCGGCCGCTCTACGATTTGCCGAAACCAACCAGGCGGACAGACGCGAACTGCGAGCGTGGCTTAGAGCGTTTCCATAATTCATGTAGCGTAACCGGCGTGTAAAAAGAAGCCGTGGCAGTCTTCAGGGGTGACGGAGTCGAAGGCCGCTCCGGCGGCCTTGAACAGTTGGCGGGCGGTGCGCGGCGCGCGGCTTTTCAGTCCTTGTTTCACCTTGCTCCACAGGTTTTCGATGGGGGTGAAGTCCGGTGAATAAGGCGGTAGGTACTCCAGCCGCGCCCCGGCGGCCGCAATGGCTTCCTGGACGCCCGCCACCTTGTGCGTGGCCAGGTTGTCCAAGATGACCACGTCGTCCCGTTGTAACCCCGGCACCAAGCCCTGTGTCACCCAGGCCAAAAACAGTTCGCCATTCAGCGGCCCGTCAAACAGCCAAGGAGCCTGCGGCCCTTGAAGTCTCACGGCGGCAATCAGGGTGGTCGTTTGATAATGCCCGTGCGGCACGGGACAGACCAGCCGCTGCCCGATCGGACTGCGCCCGCAGCGCCGGGTCATCTGGGTGTGGGCCCCGCTTTCATCCACGAAGACCAGCCGGGCGGCGGCCACGCCCGCCAGCCGCTGCGGCCACTTTTTTCTCTGTTCCGCCACGTCGGGCCGCGACTGCTCCGCGGCGTGCAGC
Source organism: uncultured bacterium (assembly GCA_963735925.1). Classification (GTDB taxonomy): domain Bacteria; phylum Verrucomicrobiota; class Verrucomicrobiia; order Limisphaerales; family J093; genus DSVZ01. The sequence continues at coordinate 189,330 of CAVTMT010000009.1, read as the reverse complement.
GTTTTTTTTACAACTCCAGCCCAGCCGGCTCAGCCACAGGTCCATGGTGGAAGTGGGGCGATCAAACTGCGCGCCCAGTTCCGCCAGGGTGGCGTCGGGCTGCCGCGCCAGCAGTTGTTGCAGGCGGGTTTGGCGGGCTTTGGTCAGGAGGGATTTGCGGCCGCAGCGGTGGGTTTGCGGCTCCAGCGTGCCACGGGCCCTGAAGTGTTGGCGCACCCGGCGCACGGCGGCGACGCAGTAGCCGAAACTGGCGGCGATCTCGCCGGTGCTTTTGCCTTGGCCGTAAAGCTTGAGGATGCGTTCCCGCACGGCGACAGGGATGGCTTTCATGCCCAAACCTTGCCATACCCGCCCATCAATTGAAAGCTACATTATTTATGGAAACTCTCTAGCTCGGGCGGGAGCGGCCCGAACAGAGGGTAGGTCGGCCCACACGGATTTTCGGGGTTTGGGCCAGTGAACCCGGTGCCCAACCACCTCCGGCTCAATTACTATTAATCTACACCATCCGATCCATAAGCCAAAAGTGCGAAAGTCGGGCTAGGCCGACGGATTCCTGGTCACGCTCAGAAGTTATCTGGCGCAGTTTTGCTGAGCGGAGCGCAGCTCAGAAACGGCTAGCGCGATATCCCGCACCCTGCCTTCACCAGGAAACCGAACCCGTGCCCGGTACATGCGCCCACGACGGTCGTCAAGGATTAGCGGGGGAGATTCGGGATTAGAGGTTTAAGCCGAATCTGCTGACGCATCGTTCGCGGCTTTGCGTCCGTCCGTTCATGTCAGCTTATCTGACGGATGGCGTGACGGTGCAGGTGAAGGTGCGTTGGCGGAGGACTTACAGGGTCAGGGCGCTGACGAGGGACTCGCGGTGGAGTCGGTGGCGGAAGCGCTGCCGGGCCTGAGCCAGGATGTTCTGGATGTGGGGCGGGCCGCTGGCGACCTGGAGTACGTCTTCGACGATGGCGATATTCGACCTACCCTTCTGGTCGGGTGACCGACCGCGGCGCGGGGCGGAGGACGAAGTCCCCTCAGGATTTCGAAGCCGGGGTTATCTCCTCAAACAGCCCGTTTGCACCTTCACTAAAGTCCAGCCACCGGACAATCTGGTGTTGCATATGCAACACCAGATTGTCCGGTGGCATCGGCTCAAAACCGTCCTTACCATCGTGGGCGGGCCAGGCGGAGCGACTGGCTCCGGTGGGGAGACTTCGTCGAGCCCTGACTTCCCCCGTCGAACCGCGATCGAACGCCGCGCTCAGCCCGCCGCCGCGTCGAGCGCTTGCTTGCCTTTCGCGCAGGCATCGTACGGGTCGGGCACCTCCCAACTGTCGATCATGATCCAGCCGCGGAACCCGCCCTCGCGCAACATCCGCAGCGATTCCGGGATGTGCGCGTGGCCGTCGCCGCAGGCCAGGTGCTTGGACGTGCCGCCGTCGCGCAACGTGCCGTCGGTGTCGGTGAGCTGCACGTAGCCGATGTTCGCCACGCCCACGCGTTGCAGTAACTCGTGCGGCCGGCCAGTCGAGCCGTTCATCAGGTCGAAGTGGCTCGGATCGTAAATCACCTTCAGCGCCGGGTGGTCCGCCTGCCGGTGAATGCGCAGCAGGTGCTCGGCGGTGTGGAAGACAAACGGCGGCTCAATCTCGAAGGCGGCCACCAGACCGAGGTCCGCGGCGATCCGGCCGACTTCGTGAAACGACTTCGCCAACCCGTCCAGCGCCTGATCCACCGACTGGCCCCGGAGAGCGCCGTAAGGCCAGAGACCCACGCAGCTCGCCCCCAGCCGCTTCGCCAGCGTGGCGCGGTCGCGAAACTCCTTCAGCCAGCCATCCCTAACGGCGGGCTCCGGATCGAACGCGCCGTCCGCACCGAGTTGGATCGAGAAGATTTGCAGGCCGAACCCGGCGTACAATTGCCGCAACGCCGCGATGCGCTCCGTTTCGCCCGAGCGCGGATATGGTCCCATCGGCCAGTTCTGGACCAACTCCACGCCGTCGAAGCCGTGGCGCGACGCGAACTGGAGCACCTCCCAGATCGGGTAGGTCTTCCGATATTTGGCGGTGCCGGACTCAAACCCGTTCAACCCGACGGCGGTCCGCCAGAGCGCGTTGTGTTCGGCGGCCCGGCCCGCTAGCGGCGTCAATGCGCCGAGCAAGCCCAGCGTTTGCAGCCAGCGGCGGCGGCTCGAAGTTTCGACTAACGGCAAAGTAGAGTTCATGGCGGGCATCCTGCGCGGCGCCACTGCCGGGTGACAGTCCACTGCAATAGGTTTGATTGAAGTGCGTAGTAACTGACAGAGGTTTCCGCGTCAATGAAAGTGCTCTTCCACTGAGGTAACCACGCGCTCACAGTAAACGATGCTATTGCCATGCCTCGGGCACGGCAAGAATGAAACCTGGAACCGTTTTGGCGCCCTCATGCGCGACCTTCCCGAGGTCCAGTCGATCGGTCTCCAGACTGGGAGCCAACTCGCATCCAACATCCTTACGTCCAATCCCTGGCGCCCGCCGCCGGTTCGCGTCTTGAACCGAGGACACTTTCCCCCCGGTGGAGGCTGTCGTCCTGAGACGCGCCGACCCCGCGCCCGATGCGGCGTGACGCGGGAAGCTCCGCGACGGGACGGCGGGCGCTCCCGCATGAAGTCGAAAGGGGGAGGGGTTCGCAAAGGCCGGGAGGCCGGGCCGGCGGGCCAACCGGATTGCGCCTGGCGGAAATGGCGGACCGCCTGGACCAGAGTCCCATCCGTCCTGCTTGCCAAAACCGCGGTTCACAATTCCGATCGCATTTCAAATCGCAATTCCCTTCGCTTGAACCGGCCGGGGGAAGCGCGCTATCCTTCGCCCCATGCCGATTTACGAGTTTCATTGCTCCGAGTGCGATCGCGACAGCGAAATCCTGGTGCGGACCGCGGATTGGAAGGGCACCCGCTGTCCCCAATGCGGTTCGACCCGCTTGAACAAGAAGCTGTCCGTGTTCGCCTCGAGCGGGGGCGGCGCGGAGGAGGCCCCGGCTTGCGGCAGTTCGCCCTCTTCGTGCTGCTGTTGCAGCGGTCGGGGTCCGCACCGGCACTGAACCGGTTCCGGAACGGTCAGCGCACCGCCGGCGACACCAATTCGGCGGCGCTGAGTTCGGTCAGATCCGACACCAACCAGTCGGGCCGGTGGGCGGCCAAGTCCTCGCGCGTGGCGCCACCGGTGGTCACCGCCGCGGCTTTGGCGCCCAGCGCGTGGGCGCAATCGATGTCGTGCGGGGTGTCCCCGACCACCAGTACCTCGGCTGGATCCAGGCCGGTTCCCAGCCGCCGCCCCGCGCGCTCGAAGGCGACTCGCGTCAGCCGACGGCGGTCTTCGTCATCGTCGCCGAAACCGCCCACTTCGAAGCGATGCCACAGGCCGTAGTGGCGGAGCTTGATCTCGGCGCCTAGGCGGATGTTGCCGGTCTGCAGGCCCACCAGCGGCGCCTGGCGCAGCGTCCGCAAGCCGCCGAAGAACGCCTCCACGCCGGGACAGACCGCTCCGGAGTGTCGGGGCAACAGGTAATCCAGCAGGAAGACGTACCGATCGAAGAAGTGCTCGAAGTTCTTCCGGCTGGCCTCGATGCCGTGCGTGGTGAAGAACTCCCGGACCAGCGAGGTGTCGGTGCGCCCGGCGAAGTTCATGTGCCGCACCCCGTCCGGAATGCCGAACCCCAGTTCGGCCGCGCGCTCGAAGGCTGCCATGCCCGCCCCACCGGTGCGGATCAAAGTACCGTCAATGTCGAACAAAACGAGTTTGATCATGAGGCGGGAAGGACAGGATGGGCCTGCCTGCCGGGGGTAACCGTACGGATCACCGGTCCGAAAGCAACGGCTTTCCCCGCCTGTTCCCCCGCCCGGCGAATTCGTTTGCCGCCCCCGGACCACGTCCTAAAGTCGCGCCGCCGCGTTCGGATTTCGCCATGAAGAACATCGTTTATTTCGACCTGGAAACGCAGAAATCCGCCGAAGAAGTGGGCGGCTGGGACCGCATCCGCGACATGCGCCTGAGCGTGGGCGTCACCTACGGCACGGCGCGCGGCCGCTACGAGATTTACGAGGAAGCGCGCGCGAACGAACTCATCGAAGAACTGCGGCGTGCGGACCTGGTGGTGGGGTTCAACGTCCTGCGGTTCGATTACGAGGTACTCACCGCGTACAATCCGTTTTTCGACCCCGAGCAGCTCAAGACCCTGGACATGCTCGTGGAGGTGATGAAGACGCTGCCGCACCGGCTGTCGCTGGACTCGATCGCCGCCGCTTCGCTGGGCGTGGAGAAGACCAGCGACGGCCTGCAAGCGCTGCGCTGGTTCCGGCAAGGCAGGTTGGTCGAGATCGCCGAGTACTGCTGTTTCGACGTGAAGATCACGCGGCTGGTCCACGAATACGGCTGCGAACACAAGCGGCTGTTTTACACCACCAAGTTCGGGAAGAAGTCGGTCGCGGTGGACTGGCAAGCACCGACCTGAGCGAGTCGCGACCGCTCGGTTGCCGTCGTAGGCGAATCAGATCACGGCGCCGGCGCAACTGCTGCCGCAACCGGCGGTGCAGGCCAGACAATGATCGCCCGTCCGGATGGCCCAACCGTCCAGTCGGTCCGGCGTCACGTCCCAGAGGAACAGCGGTTGGCCGTTGCGGATTTGGAGGCCGAGCATCTGATTGAAGTCGCAGTCGTAAACCTCCCCCCGCCAGCCGACGCTCAGCGTGGTCCGGCACATCAAGCCCTCCAAGGTCGCCGGGTTGAAGCTGTTTGCCAGCAACTCCAGGTAGGCATCCCATTGGCCGTGCCGACGCAGATCCTCGGCGAAGCGCGCGATCGGCTGGTTGGCGAGCGTGAACAGGCGGCTGAATTCGATGCCGTGCCGATGACGCAGCTCGGCGCGGTAATCCGCCTCGAGCCCGGCTTGCGCGGACGGCAACTTCGGGCCGAGCGGATTATAGACCAGATGCAGCGGGAGCCGGGTGCCGTAGCCCACCGCGTTGAGCTTGCGGAGCGCCGCCAGGCTGCGCGCATAGACGCCCTCGCCGCGCTGGGCATTGACGTTTTCTTCGAGGTAACACGGCAGGGAAGCGACCACCTCGACCTCGTGCGCCGCCAGGTATTCGGGCAGCCACGCGAATGCCCCGGTTTCGATGATGGTAAGGTTGTTTCGGTCCATCACCCGGCAGCCGACCGAGCGAGCGGTCTCGACCAGGAACCGAAAGTTCGGGTTCAACTCCGGCGCCCCACCCGTGAGGTCCACCGCCGGGGGACGATGGGAGCGAATCCAATCTCCGACGCGTTCGGCCACGGCGCGATCCATCATTTCGGTCCGCCACGGCGCCGCATCCACGTGGCAATGGTGGCAGGTCTGATTGCACTTGCGGCCGACATTGACCTGCAAGGTTTGCAGCCGCAGACGACGCAGGCCCCGCTGGTAGCGGGTGAGCTTCTCTTCGAAGCGGTTCGAGCTCGGTGGTCGCCGGGTGGAACTGGAAGCTTCGTTCATTCGCTTCTCCGGGATGCCAGGCCGGCGATGACTTCGCGGGCCACCGAGTGGAGGATGCCGCGCTCGGCCGCGTGATCGACCGTGAACGTCACCAGCACGAACTTGCCGCCGTCGGACAGCTCGATGTAGGCGGCGTCGTGACGGGTGTCACTCGTCCAGCCGGCTTTGGACCAAAGCCTTGCCCCCGGTGGCAGCGCGGGGCCGGTGAATTTCGCCTGGTCCTCCGGGTCGGGCGTACCGGCGGCGGGATCGCGTTTGAGCAAGGCCATCATTTCGGCGCTGCGTCGGGCGTTCACCGCCTGGCCGGTCGCGATCTCGGTCAACAGCCGCGCGGTGGCGTCGGTGGTGAGCCAGTTGCGTTTGGGCTCGAAGGCCCGGAGGGCCTGGGTTTCCCGCCCGTACGGTCCTTCGCACCACGGTTTTTGGTTGTTGTTGATGCCGGTATAACCGAGCGAAGCGAAATAGCGATTGACGACGTTCCGCTGGTCGAACCACGCTTTCAACGCGTCGGCCGGCAGTTCCGGCCCGCTCGTGGTGCCCGTGATCAGGTCCACCACGTAGTGAGTCGCCTCGTTGAATGACCGCACAATCATGTCGCTCAAAGCACGGCGCAATTCCGGCGTGTCTTTGAGCCGGCCGTCTTCGAGCCAGCGGTGCGCCGCCACCAGGTAAAACAGCTTCACCACGCTGGCCGGATAAATTGGGGCCTCGCCGCGGAAACTGCCGCGGGTCGGCTTCTCCGGAGCGCGCCAATCTACCAGCGTCACGGCGATCTGTTCCGGCGTCAGTTTCTGGTCGGTGAAACGATCGACGGTTTTCCGGACCGCGACCTCGACGATCGCCTGGGTGGCCGGCGAGGCGGGCGGCAGTTCGCCGTGGTCGGGTGGAGCTCCCAGGGGCGTCAGGATCGTCGGGCCCCGGGTGCGGATCGCGGATCGGCGGTCGCGGTTGAGCGCGGCGAACGGGGTTCGAAATGCGGCCATGAACGGGCAGGGAGGGCGGGTTCTCAAGCCTTCTCCGCGGGCGGTGCCATCGGCGAGAAGAAGTCGAGTTCCGGGCCGAATTGACGGAGGAAGCACAGCGAGTAAGCCCGCTCGAACACCAGCACCGGCAGCAACAGGGCCGTGCCCACGAACGGCAGGGCCAGCACGAACGCCGCACAACAGCACGTGACCAGCGTCGCCACCGCCACGAGGGCGAGGATGCCGAGCTTGATCACGATCTGAAACAGGACGTAGTACACAAACACGCCGGCGTGGGCCCGGATCAAGTTGAACGCCAGCTTCCACGCGTCCCAAACGCTGGAGGTGAAGCGCGACATCAAGGGCACAACCAGGTCGTAGGTGAACTTCGCCACCACGGCCCAGAAGATCCCGACGGCGAGCGCGATCAGGATGGCCAGCGCCAGGCCCACGAACCCGAAGGCAGCGCCGCCCGAGTGCAGGAGCAGAACCAACCCGAGCACCCCCAGGCCGATCGGCACGGCAACCGTCAGGCCGGACCCCACGGAGAGCAGGATGCGAAACAGGAACAGGCTGTCGGCCTGGCGGGCATACCGCGTCCAGGGAGCCACCACGTCCGCGCGATTCTCCGCCACACAATGGAAGAACATGAACCAGCCGCGGCTGCTGAGCCAGAGGAACAGGATCCACAGCACCACGCTCAAGACCAGTCCGACGACCACCAGCGGCGCCAGCCAGTGCAGATTGTCCATCACCCAATCCCGAGCGTGCTCGAACGACCGTTGATAATCGTGGTAATCCGTCCCGAAACGGTAATTGAGGCCGCCGCCCAGCCCTCCGGCCTCGCCCAGGCAGGCGAGCCACGCACAGAACGTGATGGCCAGCCAGCGGCCAATATCGAAGGGGGCGAAGAGCACGGTCTTCACCCGCGCGAAAGCGGGTGACACTGGCGCCGTGACACTGATTTCCTGGGCGGCTGCATTCATGGGCTGGTCGTGGCAAGGCAAACTCGGGCCGAAATTAGACTGCGGCGGGGCCGGTTCAAATAGTTTTCGCAATGCTCACCGGACCGCTTGCCGACCCGGGCTTTCAAATCGGGCCCGTGCCGGTTAATATACGGTCATGAATAGCCCCAGCGATGGAGTCGAGCCTTCGGCGAAGGTCTCCGGGCTGTTCACGACGACCCATTGGAGCGTGGTGCTGGCCGCGGGCCACGGCACCGACACGAGCGCGACGGAAGCACTCGAGCGCCTGTGCGCCATCTACTGGCGTCCGCTCTACCTCTTTGTGCGGAGTTCAGGTTACGACGAAGAGACGGCCAAGGATTTGACCCAGGCCTTTTTCGAGCGCTTGCTCGAGAAAGACTACGTCAAGGATGCCGACGCCGCGAGAGGCCGTTTTCGCACCTTTCTGCTCGCCGCCTTGAAGCATTTCCTTGCCAACGAGTGGGACCGGGCAAAAGCGGTCAAACGCGGAGGCCGCTGCCGGTTTGTGCCGCTGGAAACCACCGTCGCGGAAGCGGAGCTCCAGCGTGGCACGCGCCGCGATCTCAACCCGGAACAGATCTTCGAGCGGCGGTGGGCGATGGCGCTGCTCGACCAGGCGCATCAGGAATTGAAGGCCGAGCAGGCCGCGGGTGGGAAGGCGGCGCTGTTTTCCGCGCTTCAGGTTTATCTCACGGGCGACAAAGAACGTCCGCCCTACTCGGATACCGCTTCCCAACTCGGCATGAGTGTCGAGGCGGTCAGGAAAGCGGTCGAGCGACTCCGCCAGCGCTACGGTCAGTTGCTGCGGCTGGCGGTGGCGCAGACGATTGGTATGCCGGCGGAAATCGATACCGAGTTGCGCCATCTTCGTGTGGTCCTGTCCGGGTGAGTTCGGACCGGTGCCGGTGGGGCCAGAACAATTCTGTCACTTCGGGCCGGAATCGCTTCATGGTTTAGTGAAGCGATGCGTGGCCCGTGACGGTCTCGCCAGCGGGAGTTCGGGCGTATGAGCGAAACGAACGCAACATGTCCGGAGTGTGGCACGGCGTTGCCGGAAGGCACTCCCGCCAGTCAATGCCCGCATTGCCTGATCGGTCTGGGGCTCGAGGTCCCCGGCAATTCTGGCGGCGAGGTCAGCGCAACGCCCCTCACCGAGTCGCGACCGGGCGGCGATGCGGTGCCTCTGGGCCTGACGCCCCTCCGCCGCTTTGGTGATTACGAATTGCTGGAGGAAATCGCCCGCGGCGGCATGGGGGTGGTCTATAAGGCGCGGCAGGTCAGCCTGGACCGGGTCGTGGCGGTGAAGATGATTCTGGCCGGCGAGTTGGCGACCCCGCAATTCGTCCAGCGCTTTCGCACCGAGGCCGCCGCCGCCGCGGTGCTGCACCATCCGAACATCGTCGCGATCCATGAAGTCGGGGTCCACGCCGGCCAGCACTACTTCTCGATGGACTTCGTGGATGGCCCGAGTCTGGCCGCCCTGGTGGGCCACCAGCCGCTGCCCGCCCGGCGGGCGGCCCAGTACCTCAAAACCATCGCCGAGGCGATTCACTACGCGCATGAGCAAGGCATCCTGCACCGCGACCTCAAACCGTCGAACGTGCTCATCGACGCCAACGACCAGCCGCGCATCACCGATTTCGGCCTGGCCAAGCGGCTGGCGGGCGAGACCAGTCTGACGCTGAGCGGTCAGATGGTCGGCTCGCCCAACTTCATGCCGCCGGAGCAGGCGACGGCCAAGCACGGCAAGGTGGGCCGGTACAGCGACGTCTATGCCTTGGGCGGGATCCTCTACCACCTCCTGACGGCCCGCCCGCCGTTCCAGGCGGACTCGTTGGAGATCATCGTCAGCCAGGTGCTGACCGCCGAGCCGGTTTCGCCGCGGTTGCTCAACCCGGCGGTGCCGCGCGACCTGGAGACGATTTGCCTGAAGTGCCTGGAGAAGGAACCGTCGCGCCGCTACGCCACGGCCCAGGCGCTGGCCGACGAACTGGGCCGCTTCCTGTGTGGCGAACCGATCCTCGCCCGTCCCGTTGGCCCGACCGGCAAGGTCTGGCGCTGGTGTCGGCGCCAACCGGTGCGAGCGGGTCTGGTTGCAGCGCTGATTCTGGTGTTTGTCCTGGGGTTGAGCGGTGTGATCTGGCAATGGCGGCGCGCGAAAGCGAGCGAACTGTTCGCCCGCCAGAACGCCTACGCCGCGGACATGAACCTGGCGCAACGGGCGCTGGAAGCCAATGACGTGAGGCTCGCGGTCAGCCTCCTGAACAAGCATCGCCCCGACGGGAAATCCGCCACCGACTTGCGCCATTGGGAATGGCGCTACCTGTGGCAACTCTGCCAACCCGACGAGTCCGTCAGACTGCAAACCAACTCCGGTCCAATCGGCGCGGTGGCGATCTCGCAAGATGGAAGCGTGATGGCGGTGCAAACCGGGGCGGACAAGATCGCTCTGTGGAATTTGACCACCAAACGGCTGATGACTGAGCTGCCGGCGTCCCCCTCCGCCACAAGCCTGGGCTATCGCCCACCGGCAACCTGTTGGCCGTGAGCATCCGCACTGCGCGGGGAAAGCCGGCAGTTGAGGTGTGGGACGTGCCGGCCCGAAAGATCAGCCGCACGCTCAACCTCGGATCGCCAGCCAAGTCACTGGCGTTTTCTCCCGACGAAACGCTGCTGGCGAGCTTCGACAACAAGGGAACCGTCGCGGTCGTGGATTGGGCGGCCAACCACACCCTGACCAACCTTTCCGTGCCGCCCCCTCGACATCGGGGCGCCGGAGTTGTGGGCTTTTCTCCGGATGGAAGCCGATTGGCGATTGGCGAAGATTACGGGCGGATTCGCATTCTGAACTGGCGGATGGGAACCATGGTGGCGATGACGAACCTGACCCACAGGGGCGAGGGTGTCGGGGCGCTGGCTTTTTCGCCTTCCTCTGAACTGCTCGCCGCCGGATTTGGCGATTCAGGGACCATTCGCCTTTGGGACGCCAGCTCGGGAGAACCTCGAGGGCAACTGGGCCAACCCCGCGGGCACGATTCGAGCCCTGGCATTCACACCGGATGGCCAGCGACTGGCCTCGGCGGGCAGCGACCGAACGATCCGAATCTGGAGCGTGGCTGACCAGGTCGAACTGCGTTGTTTGCGGGGCCATGAGAGCGAGGGCATGGCTTTGGCCTTTCTGCCGGATGGCAAAACACTCGTGAGCGGGTGCCGCGAGAGCACCGTTTGTTTCTGGGATGTCGACCGCAACCAACCGACCCCCGACTCACACCAGTTTGGTCATTTCCATGGGGCTTGACTCACCGTCCCAGTTTGGAGGCCCAGAGCTTCGCACCGGAGACGCTCGACCCGGAGGTCGTGCGCCGGTTTGGCTTCACGTTTACACCCGATGGCCGGAGCTTCATCACGACCGACCCTGACGGTTCACTCGGGCTCTGGGATACCCGGTCGGTGCAACGAACGGAAAGCTTGCCCGCGCTTGGGCAGTAACCACTGGGGCGTGGCGCTCTCACCGGATGGCCATTGGCTGGCGGTCGGCAACGCTTCGGGAAAAGTCAACCTCTGGGATTGGACGGCACGCCGTGCGGTCGCGAGCTTTGAAGTTCCCTTCGAGTGGCTGGGGCACCTGCGTTTTTCCCGCAGCGGCCGATTCCTATGGGCCATGGTGATGTTCAATGATTGGACAGCTCGCTGCAGAATCTGGCGGACGGAGGACTGGCAGGAGGTCCCGTTGACGGGCGTTCAAGTTGCAGGCCTCTGGTGCGCTGGATTTTTCGCCGGACGACCGGCTCCTGGCCGCCGGCTACGCCAATGGCGCGGTGAAGCTGTGGGACTTTCCCTCGGGACGAGCACGAAACCACATTCACCAACCAGGCAGGATCCGTGTGCGCGGTGCTCTTCTCGCCGGATGGTCGGATGCTGGCGTCAACGAGCTTGGACGGCACCGTCGCGCTCCGGGACCTGTTCGCCCACCGGGAAGTGGCGACGTTGCGGGGTCATTCAGGGGCGGTGTGGGGCGCTGCCTTTTCGTCGGATGGCCGGCGTTTGGCCACGGGCGGCTCCGACGCGCGAGACGCCGTCAAACTGTGGGATCTCGCCACGCACAGAGAACTTCTCTCCCTGCAGGGGGAGGGAGAATTACTCTTCGTGCCCGTCGCCTTTTCTCCGGACGGCAGCACGTTGATGGCCATGTCTTTCGCCGGGATCGCCCACCTCTGGCGCGCGCCGTCGTGGGCGGAAATCGAGACGGCGGAGAAAAAACAGGTGACCCCATGAGTTACCAGAGAAGGGAACTCGAGCGGAGTTCCGCATGAGGGAACGAGCCAACGAAGACTTCTTCCGCTCTTTGTTTCGTTGCCTTGTGTTCAGTTGGGAGGTTGAACTTGGTTTTCATAGGAATGGTCTCGTTACGGCTTGGGATGGGCGAGGAGCCAGTCAATGACCCGGGGCGAGAACTCCGAGGAGAGCGTCGGGACGTGGCTGCCACCGTTGATCGTCCAAAGTTCGACCGCGCCGCCCGGCGGGAAGGTCGTGTAGCGCGTGACGACCGTGTCAGGCCCCGCCACATCCTGAACGAGATCCATGGAGGGCGCCGTCTCCGTAATCGGACCGCTGGCACCGTTGTAACCGGCCCAGATCTGGACGGTCTGCACCGCGCCGGGAAATGGAGGCATATTCGCAGGGATAAGCGGGGTGCTGAGGGTATCGGCGCCACCAGCGTAAGAACCGTACTCATCGGCGGTGCCGTGGATGTGGAGGATGTTGACGGGTTGGGAAGGTTGGCAGCGGTTGGGATCCAGGAACGACATGCCAGCCAGACTGGCGATGCCGGCGATGAGATCCGCCGACTCGCAGGCCATCCGATAAGCCATGAAGCCGCCGTTCGAATGGCCAATCAGGTAGACCCGCTTTCGGTCCACGGCAAAGCGCTCTCGCAATCTCCTCGATCACGGCCTCGGAGGTAACCCGACATCATCAACGCCCGTGTTCCCGAAATCGCCAGCAGCATCAGTGGCGTTCCAGAAACGCTTGCCCCAACGGTCCATCGTGCCGTCGGGGTAGCAGTAGAGAAAGCCCCGTGCCTTCGGCCAGAGGTCGGAACTTCATGTAGCCTTCCACCCAGTCTCCGTTTGCAGTGTACCCGTGCAGCAGGATCACCAAGGGCAGCGGCGTCTGGCCGTCGTAAGCTGGACGGGACGTAGAGGTTCACCGGCCTGGTGCCTTTGACCCGGTAGAAGGTCACCGGAACCGGTGACTGAACGGGCCACGGACTCCGGGCGTCCGCCAGCGTCTGCCAAGGCCCCGTCACTCGGTCCGCCCTTTGCAGTTGTCCGCCCCCGGTCCAAGTGAGGACGTTCACGCCCCCTTCCCGCCGGATCGCCAGCCTGGCATCGAGCGGAGGCGTCAGCGTGGGGTAGTTCTCCAGAATGTTCACGGTGGTGGTCGCGGTCGCCAGTGTGGCGCCGCCGGTCGGATTGCTCAGGGTCACACGGAAGCTCTTGGTTGCGCCAGTCGGTGGGGGCCGGAGGATGGGAACGGTGAGGCTCTTCACCGTTTCGTTCTCCTGGAACTCCAGCGTGCCGGAGATCGCCTGGTAATCTTGCCCCGCCGTGGCCGTCGATCGCGGTGGCATAATCGACCGTGATCGGCCCCAAAGCCCCATCGTTGCCGCGCACGACGGCGAGCGAGATCTCGCCGGCCTTTGCCTTCTCGCAGACCGAATAGCTGGAAAGTTCAAAGCCCAGCCCGGGATCATTGTCCTGAATCGAAACCGTGATGGTTGTCCGCGCGCCAAGCCCGCCGCCGCCGGTCGGATTGCTCAGCGTCACGCGGAACGTCTTGCTGGGTTCCTTGACCCCGTCGTTGAGGATCGGGACGGGGACCAGCTTGACCTTCTCGCCAGGCGCGAAGGCCAAAGTCCCGTGGGTGGCCCTATAATCCAGGCCGTTGGTGGCGGTCACGTCGGCGGTGGCATAGTCCACGGTGGCGGGGAAGTTCTCATCGCTGCCTCGGAGCACCCTGATCAGCACTGCGCCGGCATCTTCGGCCACGGTGTAACTGGCCGACTCGAATTGAAAGCCCGGGTCTATTATCCAGGATCGTGACCGTGGTCGTCGGCGTGCCGCCCAACGTGCCGCCGGTCGGATGGCTCAAGGTCAAACGGAAGGCTCGGTTCGGCTGCTTCAGGCTTTGGTTGAGGATCGGGACATGAGGAACTTGAGGCGCTCGGTCGGCCCGAACGAGAGCGTGTTGCTGATGCCGACGTAATCGAGTCCGTTGGTGGCGGTCAGGTCGGTGGTGGCCCAGTCCACAGTGACGGGCAAGGTTCCATCGTCGCCTCGCACGACGCCGATCAACACCGCCCCCGCGTCTTCGGCCACGGAGTAAGTGGCGAACTGGAAACTGATTCCCACGTCGCTATCGGTGACCGATATGGTGGCGGTCGTGCGCGTGCCCAGGACCGCGTTGGTAGGGTTGCTCAGGATGACCCGGAAAGTCTTGGTGCCCTCGACAAAGCCATTGTTCAAGATCAGCACCACAATGGTCTGATTGGTTTCGCCGACCCCGAAGGCCAACGTCCCGGAGACCGCCGTGTACTTCAGCCCATTGGTCGCCGTGCCGTCGGCGGTGTCGTAGTCCACGCTAACGGGCGTGTTCAGGTCGTTCGTGCGCTGAACGGTAAGAACGACGGTGCCCGCGCTTTCGGCGACCGTGTTGCTGTTTGCAGAGAACTGGATGGTGCTGGCTGCATGGAGGGCAGCGGTGCAGGTCAGCAAGATCGCCGGGATCGCGAGACAGGTGGACGTTTTCATAGGGCGGTGTGGTTGATTCAAGGTTCTTGGCCTTCACCGCCCCGCTCACGGCGGACGTGGGGCGAGCAGGACCCGGAAACCGGCGGCGCCGGTGCCCCCAGCGCCAGGGCCGCAGATGCCGCGGATCGCCGACCGGAGGCTTCCGGCGCCGACGTCCCAGCAGCCCCAGCCGCCGCCGCGGACCACGCGGCCCGGGCCCGCAGCAGGCCCCTGCGGGTCAACGGCAATCCCGCCAGGCAGACTCGTCCGACCACCAGTCCTGGCACCACTCCCAGACATTCCCATGCATGTCATACAATCCCCACGGGTTCGGCAACTTCTGCCCCACCGGATGCGTCGTGCCGCCGCTGTTGTCCCCATACCACGCGTAGTTCGTCAGGTTGGTGTAGCCCGGGTCATCCCCATAACTGAACCGCGTCGAGGTCCACCCCCGGCACGCATACTCCCACTCCGCCTCCGTCGGCAGCCGATACACGCTGTTGGTCGCAATCCGTCCCGCCGCCCGCTCCCGCTGCGTGAGCGTCGCACAGTAATTCGTGGCATCGTACCAACGTCACCGGCTCCACCGGACGGCGTCAGGTCGGTGCCGTAGTTCGTCAACCAAGGCGGCTGTGCGGTCTCCATTGAAGTAGCTCGGATTGCTGCCCATCACCGCCAGATATTCCCCTTGGGTCACCTCATACTTCCCCATCCAAAACCCCCGGCTGATCGTCACCGCCGTCTGCGGACCTTCCCGGTCAAGCCGGTCCACTTCGTTCGTCGGGCTGCCCATCCGGAACGTCCCCGGCGGGATGAACACCAGGTTCGTCGGCGCTGCAAACACCACCGCCCGGTAAAACCGCTTGCCTGTCGCCGGAGCCGACTTGTCGGCCCACAGGTACGGGCTGGCGGGCAGTTGCAGAAACTCCAGACAGCGCCAGGCGCTCGCGTTGTTCGTCTGGGCCAGGTCCGTGACGTATTCAATCGAATACACGGTGCCGACCGCACCCGTG
This sequence comes from uncultured bacterium, assembly GCA_963735925.1. Taxonomy (GTDB): domain Bacteria; phylum Verrucomicrobiota; class Verrucomicrobiia; order Limisphaerales; family J093; genus DSVZ01. Next base: position 174,076 of record CAVTMT010000009.1, on the reverse strand, counting down.
ATGGTCAGCCCCGCATACAGTTGAATGTCGAGTTCGGCTGGCGTCTGGGCAGAGGCCTGCGGCCCCACCGCCCAAACGGCCCAGCACAGCACGGCCAGCCAGATGGCCTGGCCGAGTGGGCAGGATTTCGTTTCGGGGTGGTTCGCGTTGCCGCAGCCCGGCCTTTTCTTGAGCAGTGTTTTCATGAGATTGGGCCTGTCGATTGATCGTTTGCGGCCAGTCGGCGCCCGCCGTCGCCGGGGCCTCACCCGCAGGAAGCCGACGTTACTCGCGCCGACTTTGTCCGGAGGCTCCCGCTCTCACGGGTGGCACACTGGGCGGTCACTGTCTCCTGAAGCAAAAAGGTGAAAACGTGACAGCCAAACTGGACCGCCTCTGGCAACTGTCCTGCCACGTGGACTACGAGCCGCCCGCTAAAGCGCCCCGCTTGCAGAGAAGACCGCTTCAGCACGCGGCGTGTTTGGCCACCTGCAAGCCACCGACGCCGAAATGGCGAAAACGGCCCGTGGCACAACCTGACGAACGCGGTCAGGCCGCTCCTGGTCAACCGGGGGCGGGTTCCAGGTTTTCCCGGCTGAAGGTGAAGGAGTTGGGTCCGGAGGTTGGTCGATTCCGCCGCGACATCCGGGCCGCTTCTGTTCTGCCGGGAGGTGTCGGTTCCCTGAAGATGGACCCCGGCTGAGCAAGCGTTGCGGGAATCGGCTTCGCTTTTCCGGGCACGGTTGGACTTGACCTTTCCTGGCAGCGCCACGGTCTGCCGGGTGGCATTTCGGAGGGCGACCTGCTAGTCTCGCCGGCAACAGCGCATGGGCCACCAGGAATCCTATTATCGCCACAACGAGGCGTACGCCGAGTTCCTTGCCAACTGGGACGAAGGCTTCTACGCCAAGTACGCCGACACGCTCAAGCCGGAGCGCCCCGGCGCACGCGTCTTGGACGTCGGCTGCGGCGTGGGCCAGGTCGTGAAGCGCCTCCAGGACGCCGGCTTCGCCGCGCACGGCGTCGAGGTGTCCGAGCCGAACGTCGCCAAGGCGCGGCAGTTCGGCTTGCACTGCGAATCGTACGACGGTCGGAAACTGCCGTTTCCGGACCGGCACTTCGCCAGCGTCGGTGCCCTGAACGTGCTCGAACACGTGGACGAACCGGAAGCCTTCCTCGCCGAGTTGGTGCGCGTGACCGAACCCGCCGGGCGCGTGCTGATTTCCAGCCCGAACTTCTTTCGCGCCCTGGGTTGGCGGGATTACCACCCCACGATGCGCGGCCTCGGGAGCAAATGGCGCAACCTCCGCCGCGTCCTGGCCAAGCGCCGGCAGATGCGGTCCGCGCCGGACGCAGTGCGCTTCGACCGCATGGAGCCCATCATCCGGGAACCGTTCCAGCCGGACGACGATGCGATCGTGAAGACCAACGGACTGGAGATTGCGTTCTTCCTCCAGCGCGCCGGTTGCTCGGTGGAACGGGTCGAGTGCACCGACAGGTACGTGAACAGAGTGGTGGACTTCGCGTTGAACCTCACACCCACCCGGTACGTGATATTCAACGCCTTTGTCGTGGCCCGGCGGTCGGTCTGAGCGCGAGCCGGGCGGGCGACAGAGAAAAGGCGGCTCCTGCAGGAGCCGCCTTCACAATCGGACAGCCACCGGCTCAGACGTTGCTTGGCTGATTGGCTGCCGGAAGCGGCATGACCTTCGACGACAGGCCGATCTTCATGCAGATGAAGTACACGATGGCTCCGACGAAGAACGCGGCGACGGGTGAGACCGGCACGGAGTAGCCCGCGAACTTGCCGAAGAAGCTGCCCATGTGGCTGAGAAGCCAATTGCGGACCGCGTCGCTGCCGACGAGGAATCCAAGGCCCCAGGCGATCCAACCGGCGGGATTGAAGCCCGCGCGCGGGCCGCTCCACTTTTTGCCGGCCAACCAGTAATCCACGAGCATCGCTCCGCAGATCGGGCCGAACGAGGCGCCGATGATCACGAACACGCCGATGGCACTGGCCACCACGCCCGTCAACGCGAGGATGATGCTCACCGCCGCTCCGATGCCCACCGAGATGAACGGATTCACTCCGGGCAACGTGGTCTTAAAGCTGTTCGCCGCGATGAACGACGAGAAGCAGGCCGGCGGGAAGGCGGCCAGCGCGAGGAGGAACAACAGGATGTCGGACATCTTCTTGCCGAGCACCACTTCCATGAGCGAAGTCGTGACCAGCAGCTTGCCAGTGGCCGCACTGACCTGGGCGTCCTCCTTCATCGTGTCAATTTGTTCATCCGTCTTGCCGGCTTTCTTCAACTCGGCCGATTGCGCATCGATGTCCGCGACGGCCTTTTCAGCCGCGGCCTGAGCCATTTCCACGGCCTTCGGGCCGTAAACTTTGCTGCCATGCACGCCGGCGACGATCAGCGTCGAAAGGCCGGCGGTGAGCACGATGGCCAAGGCAACGCCCATCAAACCGCCCATGGAAACGTCTTTCTTGTCGCGACTGTTCGTTCCGAAATCGACGCCGGCCGCTCCGGCCGTCGCGAAGAAGCCGACCACGTACACGGCCAGAAACCCAATCACACCTCCATCTACGATCGAGAACGTTTCGAGCGGAGGGCTGGCGTAGCCGGCGGCGGCGGAGTGGGCATCGGCGAGCGCCTTCGGATCGAAGCTGCCGAGGCCGCCAGCGGTCTTGACAAACATGATCAACAGCACCGCGACCGGAATGAGCGGCAGGTACGTGGCGACCTTGGCGACATACTGGATGCCTTTCAACCCAACGAACGCCGCCAGCACACCCCAGACCACCATCAAGGCCGAGGCGGGCAAGCCGGTAAACGAGGCAATGGCCAGCGACGCGAAGTAAATGTTCACTCCCAACCACCCGAACTGAAGCACGCCCATCAAGAAACCAGGCATCAGAAAGCCTCCGGTCGCTCCGAAAGTGGACGTACCGACGATGTACAGCGGCAAACCGGTCTTCATGCCCAACATGCCGGGCACCAAGTAAAAGAGGAAATGGCAGATCAGCGCGGCGATCACCAAGCCCAGGAGGGCCACGCCGATGCCTTGGGAAAGCCCGCCCGCCTTGGAGGATGACTTCACGGCATCCTGCCAGAAGACGAACCAGAGGAAGATCCCCGCGTAAGTGGGGGCGGTGTTCTTGTACCACGGGGCGCGGTTCGCCGCCGGGTTCGGGGTGGCGCCGGTGATATAGCCTGGAAGTGCGCTTGAGATTTGCGCGTCTTGGTTGCTCATGCGTTCCTTATGTCGGTTTCTAATCGGTTCGCAAGCCGAAAGTGGCCGGCCAGAACCGTTGCCAAGACCCGGGCAGCCTCCTGGGCCGGGCGGTGGGCAGAGCAGTCGTGTTCCCGGTGACGGTTCTTGCTTGCCAGGTGGGGGCGGAATGGGGTTTGAAAGGAGCCGCCCCCGTGGCTGGCGGCGATCGCGACCATTCTGGGCAACCATGCAAACCTTCCCCCTGACCGACGCGTCGGTGTTGATCGTCGAAGACGAGCCGCTGCTGCGGCGGCGCGTGGCGGCCTTCCTCGAACGCCAGGGAGCGGATGTGACCGCCGTGGCCGATCTGGCTTCCGCGCGCCAATCCAGCAGCTCGCTGCCGTTCGATCTCGCGCTGCTGGACGTCAATCTCCCCGACGGGCTGGGCACGGATCTGCTCCGGGAAGGCGCCTTCTCGCCCAATTGCGGCGTGGTGGTGATGACGGCCGAGGGCGGCGTGGCCGGGGCCGTGGAGGCGATGCAACTGGGCGCCTTGAGCTATCTCACGAAACCGTTCGAACTCGGCGAACTCCTGCTGGTCTTCGGCCGGGTCCGCCGCGACTGTCGCGACCGCCGCCTGGAGCAGCATCGCCGTCAGGATGTCTCGCTGTCGGAGGACGAGTTCTTCTTCGGCCCGGCACTCGCGCCGCTGCGCGGCCAGTTGGAGAAGGTGCTGGCGGCCGATCGCCGACTGCAATCGCGGCTGCCGCCGGTTCTGGTCCTGGGAGAAACCGGCACCGGCAAAACCACCATTGCCCGGTGGTTGCACGAGCACGGGCCGCGCGCCAACCAGCCGCTCGTGGAGGTCAACTGCCCGGCGCTGCCGGAATCGCTGGCGGAATCCGAGCTGTTCGGCCACGAGCGCGGCGCGTTCACCGATGCGCGGTCGGCCCGCATCGGACTGTTCGAGGCGGCCAACGGCGGAACGCTGTTTCTGGACGAGTTGGCGAGCCTGTCACCGGCGCTCCAGGCGAAGGTGCTGACCGTCATCGAAGACGGCAAGATCCGGCGTTTGGGCGGCAACAAGTCCCTGCCGGTGGACGTGCGTTTGATCGCCGCGTCCAACCGCGAGCTGAAAGAATTGGTTGCCGCCGGCCAGTTTCGTGAAGATTTGTATCACCGCCTCGATCTGTTTCGTCTGCAGCTCCCGCCCCTGCGAGCGCGCCCGGAGGATATCGTGCCGCTGGCCGAGACCTTGCTCAAACGGGTCTGTCGCCGTCACCGCCTGTCTGCCCGCCCGATCAGTGACGAAGGCCGGCGCCGGTTGGCGCGCTGGCCCTGGCCGGGCAACGTCCGCGAACTGGCGCACGAAATCGAGCGGGCGCTGGTCTTTGAGGAAGGGCCGCTCGCGTTCACGCAGCTTGAACGGTTGACCGGAGCCGGGGCGGAACCAGGCACCCCGCCGCCGAGCGAATGGCTCAACGAACGATTCCGGTTTCCCGAGAGCGGCTTTTCGCTCGACGCGGCCATTGACCGGCTCGTGCAACACGCCCTGGCCCAGGCCAACGGCAACGTCTCGGCCGCGGCCCGCATCCTGGGCGTGAGCCGCGACGTCGTCCGCCACCGGCTCGTTGGACGGGACGACGCCCAGAGTGGGGATTAATCCCCAATTCAACTCCCTGCAGGGTGCGGAGGCTGGGGATTTATCCCCAGTCTGATCTCCCGTCCGCTCGGTCAATCATCCCCATCTTGAATCTCAACCTATTTATCCAGAACACTTTGTCGCCGACTCTAGAAACCTGGCACAAGGTCTGCATAGAAGGACGGCATTGAGTGACCGCGAGGCAGCGGCGCAGGAACAAACAGGTCAAAAGCAATTACCATGAAAACGTTCAAATCACTGATGGTGGCAGCGCTGGCAACCGTGGCGCTGGTGGCCACGCCGGCGTTCGGCGCCGATCCGGGCAATGGTCAGAACCCCGATCCGCAGAAACCTGCGCATCCGGAAAAACCGGAAAAGCCGGAGAAGCCGGAGAAGCCCGGGCTTCCGGACGACGTCAAGAAACTCATCGAGCAATTCCGGGCCGAGCAGCAGGCGAAGGTTGAGGAATTCAAAAAGCTCGCCCATCAAATGCGCGAGGCCACGGCGGCCGAGAAGGAGCAGTTGCGCGAGCAGATGCGGCAGTTGCTCCAGGATCAGAAGCAGGAGCGCGAGAAGCTGCGGGAACAAATCCGGGAGCGGATCCAGGAACTGGCCAAGAACATGCCCAGCCGCAAGGATCTGATCGACGCGGCCCAGGAAAAGGCCAAGGGCCAGCGGGGAAAAGGAGACTAGTTTCCAAGGGGGAAGACTTGGGAGTTCGACTGGTTGACAAGAGTTGGACGCAGGCGATCCGGAAACGGGTCGCCTGCGCGTTTTTTCGCCGGGCCGCGGCGAGCGGCGCCGGCCCAGGCCGGCAACATGGTGCGCGACGGGCGCCGCCGCCGAAGTGCCGGCTTGCCGGTGGCTGGCGGATTGGTCAGATAGCCGGGTGACGAACTCGGGATGAACGCCGCCGCCCGCCGCCCTGATCGCCGCCGGTGTTGCGTCGGCCTGGTCGCCTGTGTTCTGGCGGCGTACGCCACCGGCCTGGCAGGCGAGACCGAAAGCGTGGGAGCCGACCCGGACCTGGACGAGAAGGCATTGGCGGCGTTGATCGAAGGGGCCGTCCCTTCGCCGTGGAGCGCCGCGGGCGACTTGCGGGCGGGGACCGGTTACCGCAGCAACGTCCAGCTCAGCTCCGTTAATCCGGTGGCGGCGGCGTTTCTCAGTGGCGGTGGCGATTTCATGCTTAATCGGATCCCCTTGGACGGAACGGGGGTGTCGATCCTGGCCTCGGCCGATTACACCCACTTCCTCGGCGCTCCCCAGGTGGATCCCGAGAGCCTGGCGCTGGCGCGGGCGGAATTGAAGCGCGACCTGGGGGCCGGTTGGACCGCCGGGCTCGCCGGACAGTACGTTTTCATGAACCAGGTTTTCGACGTTTCGGCCACTGAGGCCGAGCTGTCCACGGCCACCGCCAAGGGCAGCACGCTGACTCTGACGCCCTCGGCGGCAGTCAGCCTGGGACGGAACTGGAAACTGGAATCCGTCCTGGACGGGAGCCGACAGCTCTTCTCGGCGCCGTTGGACAATTATTGGGAACTCGGGCCCAACGTGAAGCTCGCCAAGGCGCTGGCCGCCGGCCGCGATTGTTCGCTGAGCTACCGGTTCACGCGACGCTGGTACGAAGATCGGGCGCCGCTCGACGCGGATGGATCGGAGCTGCCCGGCGATCTTGAATTCGACCTCCACGAACTCGAGGTTCGCACCAAGATCGCTTGGGATGCCCGGCGCCGCTGGTATTCGCAGCTTCGGCTCGGCCTCCGCTGGACCGAGGACAACGGCGGCGGCTACTTCGACAACCTCCGCCCGGTCCTTGGCGTCCGGGCAGGCTACGGCGTCGAACGCTGGAAAGTCTGGGCCGAATTCCGCGGCTACTGGTACGATTACCCGATTCAGCGTTCCGACGGCCCGGACTCGGCGCTCCGCCGCAAGACCGATCTGGATGTGACGGTGCGCGGGGAGTACCGGCTCTGGAAGAGACTGACCGCCTTCGCCCAGTACGATCGCGAGTCCGCGTTCGATAACGCGCCCAGCGCCGACTACGATGCGCACACCGTGGCCGCCGGCGTGGAACTCGAATTATGAACCCGCGTGCAACCGAAGGCCCGAATGGCCGCCGTTACGGCGGGTGGGCGATCGCGTTGGCGCTGATCGCCCTTGCGGCTGCTGTGCTGTGGGGACGCCTCGAGCTCGGGGCGCAGATGCGCGCACAGATTCTTGGCCGCGACGCCGAGATCCTCAGCGCCCTCGCGCTCCGGGCGCAGACGGACGCGCTCCAGTCGGATCCTTTGTTCGACCTGAGCGAGCCGGACGCCCAGTACCGGGTGCTGCTGAACATCGCCAGCCTCACCAATATCATCGGCGCGCGGTTGTTCAGTCCGCAGGGGGAATTCGTCGCCGGCGTGCCCACCGAACTGAAGGAGACCACGCTGGACGCGGCGGCCTTGGAACGATTGCAGCAGCAGCGATCGCTCACCCGGTTTCATGCCGCCCAGCCCCGCCAGGAGCTGTTCCTCGTCCTCCCGGACCCGTCTCAGCCCGAAGCGGGCGGGCTTTCGTGGGTGGAAATCGATGTGCCGCTGCACTTGCCGGGCCAGACCCGACTGCTGGGGATCGCCCAGTTCCTGATGGAAGGCTTCACCACCGAGCGAGAGTTCGCCTTGCTCGACCGGCGCCTGAATTTGCAGAGCGGGCTGGTGTTCGGCCTCGGCGCCGGACTGGTCATCGTTGGCCTGGCCTGGACCTTCCGCCGGCTGGAGCGGGCGAACCGGCTGCTCGCCGCCCGCACGGCGGACCTGCAGCGGGCGAACCAGGAGCTCGCCAACGCTGCGAAAATCAACGCCCTCGGGGCCGTGACGGCCCATCTGATTCACAGTCTCAAGAATCCGGTGGCGGGACTGCAATCGTTCGTGGCCGCGCGCCAGGAAGGCGCCCTGGCGGGCGACGGCGAGGAATGGCGCGAAGCGCTGGCCGCCACGCGCCGGATGGGCAGCTTGATCCAGGAAGTGGTCGATGTGCTCCGGGATCGCGAAGAGGCCGCTTCGTTCGCGGTGTCGCTGGCGGAACTCGGGGGCCAGGTCGTCACCCAAACGCGCGCCCTGGCCGCGGCCCGAGGCGTGCGCGTGGAGCCGCGCTATCAAGGCGAAGCCGCCGTGGACAATCGCGAGGCCGGCTTGCTGCGCCTGATCCTGGCCAATCTGGTGCAGAATGCGATCGAGGCCAGCCCACCCGACGGCGTGGTCACGCTGCGGCTGGCCGCCACATCTGCGGACCTGGTGGCGGAGGTGAGCGACCGCGGCGACGGCATCCCCGAGCCGGTCCGCGCCCGCCTTTTCGAACCGATCCGTTCGGTCAAGGAAGGCGGCTCCGGCATCGGGCTGGCGATCAGCCGTCAACTGGCCAGCCATTTGGGCGCGGAGCTGGCCTTGGTTACCACTTCGCCGGCCGGCACGGTCTTCCGCCTGCGCCTGCCCCGGACTCCAACGTTGACCTGAATTGAACCGGCAGATAAACGCCACCCCATGCATTCTCTGAAGCCAGACTCACGCGCCCATGAGTGGTCCGCCAACCTTGCCGGGCCGACGCTGGCCTGGTGGGTTCTGGCCTTGGCGGCCACCGGGATGGCCCAAGCCGACCCGTTGCCGTGGCGCTGGTCCAACCCGACTCCGCACGGCAACAACGTCTATGACCTGGCCTTCCACGGCGGCCGTTACTGGGAGGTGACGGACCACGGCCGTATTTACGTCAGCACGGACCGGGTCAACTGGACTTCGCTGGCCAGCGGGGTCGGCCAGGCGTTGCGGGCGATCGCCTTCTTCGGCGACCGGGCCGTCATCACCGGCGAAGCGGGCACGATTCTGCGTGAATCGGCGACGGGTGCCTTCGAGGCGGCCGCGTTGGATGCGCCCACCTCGGACTGGCTCGAGGGAGTCGCGGCCTCAGCGGACCGGCTCGTGGCGGTCGGCGACAACGCCGCCATTTACCGAAGCTCTGACGGTCTGGCCTGGCAGCGCGTCCCGAACCTCCCGTTCAGCGACTGGCTGCGGAGCGTTGCTTACGGCGGCGGAACGTTCGTGGCGGTGGGGGAGAACGGCCTGATCGGCACCAGCACGGACGGCCTGCAATGGCGCAAACGCACGAGCGGAGTCACGGCGGCGCTGAACCGGGTCGTCTATGCCGGCGACGTTTTCATTGCTGCCGGCGACGCAGGCACTTTGCTCTACAGCGGGAATCAAGGCACCACCTGGCAAAGCGAGCCGACCGGCGTGACGAACAGCCTGTACGGCTTCGCAGCGGGGAACGGGACGCGCCTGCTTGCCGGCGACAGCACGCTCCTGTTGAAGGCTGCCGGGCAGAGCGCGTGGGGCGATCAAATCGGCGGCGACAGCGTGGTGCCCGCCCCGACCTGGCGGTACTACGCCGCGGTGTGGGACGGCGAACGCTTCGTGGTGGCCGGTCAAACGGGGCTGGCGGTCGAGTCTTTCACGACCAATGCGGTCAACGGCACGCTCTGGTTCGCCGAGGACGACTCATCGCGGGACTGGCTTTGGGAAGTCTGCAACCTGCCCAACCAATCGATTGCCGTGGGGGATCGTGCGACCGTGCTGACCAGCCCGGACGGGATCGATTGGCGCAGCGAGTACGTCCCCGACGCGCTCACGAACGCGGTGTTTCTCGGGATTGGCGGCTCCTCCAACCTGGTGGTCGCCGCCGGCAGCGAGGGCAGCCTGATGTTCAGCCAGCGAATGCTCACCAACCTGGTGACCACCAACGACGTCGTGGCCTTCGCCGATTGCGCGTGGACGACCAACCGGGTGGCGGTGACCAACACGCTGGATTTGCTGGGCCTGGTTTGGACGCCGGTGGTGCCGTCACCCACGACCAACACATTGCAGGGCGTCTGCGAGCGGAACGGCCTGGTGGTGGTGGTCGGCGATGCCGGGACCGTTGTGACGACCACCAACGGTGCGACCTGGACCACCCACCGCATCGCCAGCCAGCCAAACCTCAGTTGCGTCGTCGCACTCGAGTCGGGCTTCGTGGCGACCGGTGCCGCCGGCGCGATCTTCGCCAGCCCCGACGCCGCGAACTGGTCCGCCCGCGATTCCGGCACCACCGGCTGGGTTTACCGGGTGCGCCGGCTCAACGGCGTGCTCGTGGCCGTGGGCCAGAACGGCCTGATCCTCACCAGCCCGGACGGCACGGTCTGGTCCCAACGCATCAGCGGCACCGCCGCGTGGCTGACGGATACCACCTATGCGGACGGTCGTTATTTTGTGTGTGGCACCCAAGGCACGCTGCTCAGCAGCGCGAACGCGGTGGATTGGGTGCCGCTGAGCACGATCACCGGCAAATCCCTCTACGGGCTGGCCTCGCGGCCGGGCCAGGTGCTCGCGGTTGGCGTGGAAGGTGTCGTTTTGCGCGCGTTGCTCGGCGCCGCCACGCCGGTCGCCATCACCCAATTCGCCCACGCCGGGTGCGACGCATTGAGCGTGGACCGGTTTGCGTTCCGGGGCTGGGTGGAACAGTCGTTCCGGCTCGAGTCCTCGGCGGACCTGGAATCCTGGCAATCGATCCGCTCGTTCACGTTGGCAGACCCGGACCTCGATTTCTGGCTGCAACGCACGAATTCTCCCCCGGCTCAAGGCGAGTTCTTCCGCACGGTCACCGAACCGCAATAATCGACCCGGCTCGCCCGCGGCGGACGTTCGTCCCGTGGGCGCCGGGCTGACAGCCATGAAGCTTCCGCCCGTTCCCCATCGCTGGAACTTGAGTCCACGGGCGGCGATGGCCGTGCAGCGACGGCTGGCCGGCCGGGTCGTCCAGGCGGCCCCCGTCAAGGGACTGCGGTTCGTGGTCGGACTGGACGCTGCGTTCTCCCCGGATGGCAAGCAGTGCATTGCCGCCGCCGTGTTGTTCGACGTGGCGGCGTTCAAGGTGATCGACCAAACCCTCGCCGCGCGTCCGCTGCGCTTCCCGTACGTGCCGGGACTGCTCTCGTTTCGCGAAGCGCCAGCGTTGCTGGCCGCGTTAAGGAAGTTGCGGCAATGCCCGGACGCACTCGTGTGCGACGGCCAGGGCCTCGCGCATCCGCGGCGGTTCGGGATTGCCTGCCACTTGGGGGTGATCTGCAATCTGCCGGCGATCGGTTGTGCGAAGAGCCGGCTGATCGGCGAGTTCACCATGCCCGGACCGGAGCAAGGCAGTCGCGCGCCGTTGTTGGTGGGCGGGGAATGCGTTGGCTCGGTAATGCGAACCCGCGAGCGGACGAAACCGCTCTTCGTCAGCCCGGGCCACCAGATCGATCTGGAGTCCGCGTGCGCGCTGGTGCTGTCTTGCTGCGGCGGCTACCGTCTGCCGGAACCGACGCGCTTGGCGGATCGGCTCGTCAGTGCGGCCCGGCTTGGTTGGCGGCGCCCGCGTTGACGGCCAGCGTTCGGGGCGACGCCCGGCCGACGGAACTCGACCTGCCGGCAATGGGACTCGCCATTTCCGCGACCCGGCGGCGGCGTTGCGAGAGCCCGTCCGCCGTCTGCGGCCCGACGGACTGCTCCTGGTGTTGCACCTTGCGTTCCCGTTAAAGGCCGGATTATCCCCTCGTGACTGACGTCGTCGCCGGCGAACGGACCCCCGCCGGTCAATGCCATGCTGGCATATCCGCGCCGGACCGGAGCCCTGCCCAAGGCGCGACGCGGGCAAAGCGGGCTGTGAAGTGCTGGACTGGGGGGGCGTTTTGCCTTTGCCAGCGGCGGGCGTGTGCTATTCTGCACGGCTCATGAGCGTGTTCGCCGCCATTCCGCTGTCGGCCATCATCGACGGGTTGCTGACGTATCTGTGCCTGTTGATCCTGCTGACATTTCACGAGTTCGCCCACGCCTGGGTGGCGTGGAAATGCGGCGACGACACCGCGCACCGGCTCGGCCGCGTTTCGCTGAATCCGGTGGTGCACATGGACTTGACCGGCACGGTGATCCTGCCCTTGTTGGTGGTGTTCCTCAGCGCCGCAAATTCGCAACTGGCGAACTTCATCATCGGCTGGGGCAAACCGGTGCCGGTGAATCCTTACAACCTCCGTTCGCCGCGCCGCGACGACACATTGGTCGCGCTGGCCGGTCCGGCGATGAATCTGTTGCTGGCCGTCGTGCTCATGGTGCTGGCGCGCCTTTTCGTGGCGATGCACTGGGCGGGCATGGTGGATGTGGCGGTGCGGATGACCCAAATCAGCCTGCTGCTATGCTTCTTCAACCTCCTGCCCATCCCGCCGCTGGATGGTTCCCATGTGTTGAAGAACGCGATCGGGATGCGGGACGAGACTTACTTCCGGATGTGCCGGTTCGGATTTCTGATCGTCATCGTGGCCATTCAACTTCCGTTCGTGCGCCAGATTCTCGGTTTCGCCACGGAAACCACCTTCTACTCCATTGTGCGCGTCGTCGGCCTCGCCTGACCCGGGATTCGCAGCGGGAATCGGCGGAGCCAGCAGCAAAACGCCTCCACGCAAAAGCCGGGGTCCGCCCGCGGTCGTTCGTCGCTGAACCCCCGAGGCGGCCTGGCTTCGCTCGCCGAACCACGGCAACCGCCGCGCTGGCGATGTTTCCACGCGCCGCCGTGCCCCGCCCCCGCGTCCCCCGCTCACCGCCTGGAAATGCATTGTCGGCCCGGCGCCTGGGCGGCAAAGTCACCGGTTCTATGCAGCAGATCAACGTGGGCATGATTGGCGGGGGAACCGTGGGCAGCGGTGTCTTTCACCATTGGCAACGGAACGGGCGGCTGATGGCCTCGCGGCTGGGGGTGGACCTCCACCTCCACCGCATCGCCGTCAAGGCCTGCGACGAACCGCGACCGTACGCGATTCCGCGGTCGCTCATGACCACGGATTGGCAAAGCGTGGTCCACGATCCCGAGGTCCGGATCGTCGCGGAACTGGTGGGCGGCACCGGCATTGCCCGGACGATGGTCCTGACGGCGCTCCGGCTGGGCAAGCCGGTGGTCACGGCCAACAAGGCGTTGCTTTCCGCGCACGGCGAGGAGTTGTTCGCCGCCGCGCGGGAGCAGGGCGCGAACCTGTATTACGAAGCCAGCGTGGCCGGCGGGATTCCGATCATCAAGGCGATGCGCGAGGCCTTCGTCGGGAATCGCGTCACGCACCTCTACGGCATCGTGAACGGCACCTGCAACTACATCCTCACGCGCATGAAGCAGGAAGGGGCCGAGTTTGCCGACGTGCTGGCCGACGCGCAGAAGCACGGTTACGCCGAGACCCCACCGGACCTCGACATCGACGGTTTCGATGCCGAACACAAGACCGGCATCCTCGCCTCGCTCGCGCATGGCTTCTGGGTCAAACCGCAGGACATCTACGTCGAAGGCATCCGGCACATCGCCAAGCTGGACATGCATTTCGCCCAGCAACTCGGCTACACCATCAAGCTGCTCGGCATCGTCAAGCGACTCGCTCCCGAGGGGACGCGCTCCCGCAACGGCGCACGGATCCAGGTGTCCGTCTATCCCGCGCTGATTCCCGATGCGCACGTGCTCGCCAGCGTCAACGGCGTGTTCAACGCCGTCTTCGTCCGGGGCGATGTCGTGGGCGACACGCTCTTCTACGGGCGCGGCGCGGGCAAGGACGCCACCGCCAGCGCCGTGCTGAGCGACCTGGCCGATGCCGCGCTCGATCTGGCACACGGCAGCCACGGACGGGTGCCGCCGTTTGTGCCGCACGAACGCGCCGGTTCGGTCGCGCCCATCGGCGAGGTGTCTTCGCGCTACTACGTCCGACTCAGCGTGCTGGATCGACCGGGCGTGATGGCCAAGATCACGGCCATTCTGGGGACGGCCAGGATCGGCATCTCCTCGGTGATCCAACCTGCGGGACACGAAGGGGAATGCGTGCCACTGATCCTGATGATCCACGACGCGCCGAACGCCGCGATGGCAAAGGCGCTCGCGAAGATCGCCCGGCTGCCGGTCGTGAAGGCGGCCCCGGTCATGATCCGGGTGGAGAATTTCGAGTGAAGCGTCGCGCCCGTCGCGCGACCCTGAACCGCTTTCGATCCCATGACGCTCCTGTTCCACAGCACCAACGGCATGGCCCCGGACGTCAACCTCCGGGATGCACTGCTGATCGGCCAGGCACCGGACGGCGGCCTTTACCTGCCGCGGGCGTTTCCGCAGCTCACGCACCACGACCTGGCCGGGTTCGCCAAGCTCCCCTACCACGCCATCGCCTTCGAGGTGCTCCGGCGCTTCACCGCCGGCAGCATCGAGGACGAGGCGCTGGAGGAGCTCTGCCGCGACGCTTACGACTTCCCCGTGCCCCTGGAACCGGTCCGCGGGCTCGAACGCGTCTGGGTGATGCGCCTGGATCGCGGCCCCACGGCGTCGTTCAAGGATTTCGCCGCGCGCATGATGGCACGGCTGATCGGGCGGTTCGTGCGCGAGAATCAGCCAGCGGCTGACCATTCTCACCGCCACCAGCGGCGACACCGGTTCGGCGGTGGCCAGCGCCTTTCACGGCGTGGAAGGCATCCGCGTGGTCGTGCTCTTCCCGCGGGGCGAAGTCAGCGACCGGCAGCGCAAACAGATGACCACCCTGCGCGACAACATCCGCACCATCGCCATCGACGGCAAATTCGACGACTGCCAGGCGCTGGTGAAGCGCGCCTTCGCCGATCCGGCGCTCCGGCACATGTCGCTTTCCTCGGCCAACTCCATCAACATCGGCCGGCTGCTGCCGCAGAGCGTCTATTACTTCTACGCCGCGGCGCGACTCGCGCAGCCCGGCGAGCCCATCGTCTTCGCCGTGCCGAGTGGCAACTTCGGCGACATGATGGGCGCGGTCTTCGCCCGCCAGATGGGACTGCCGATCCGACGGCTCGTGGTGCCGGTGAACGGCAACGACGAGTTCCCGCGTTTCCTCGCCACCGGTCGCTACGACAAAATCGAGCCGTCGCGCGCCTGCCTTTCCAACGCCATGAACGTGGGACACCCCAGCAATCTCGCCCGGCTCGTCGCGGTCTATGGCGGTCGGATGGACGAGACCGGCGCCGTCCACCGCGCCCCGGACCTGGCCGCGCTGCGCCGCGATCTGTTTTCCACCAGCGTCTCCGACGAACAAACGCGCGCCGCCATCCGGCAGGCGTGGAGCGACCATCGACTGCTCCTCGAGCCCCACGGCGCGGTCGGCTGGCGCGGCTTCCTGGATTACCAGCAAAGCGAACCGCTGAACGGAGTGCCCGCGGTGGTTCTGGAGACGGCGCATCCGGCGAAGTTCCCGGAGGAAATCGAGCAGGTGCTGGGCTTCGCACCCGACGTGCCGCCCAGTCTGGCCGCGGTGGACAAGCTGGACGAAGACTACGACCGGCTGGCGATGGATTATGCCGCGTTTCGGGATTACTTGATCGCCGGGCACGGTGCCGGCTGATCGTCGGTGATCCGGCCCAGTGTGCGCCTGACCTGGAAGACGGCCAGACAGGCTTGGACTTCGGCCGGATCGTTCAAGCAGACCGTGCCTTCACGGATGCGCGGCTCCGGCGCGCCTTCGAGCCGGAGCGGATCTCGCCCGCAGAGCGCCCGCGCATACGCCGGGAAGTCCTCCGTGCCCTCGGCCCGCAACTGCCCGCGGCCGATCAGGCGAAACACGCCGCAGCTCCCCGGACAGGTTCGGCGCATCAACTCCACCAGCACCCGGCCCATCGTGTAGCGCGGATTGATTTCCACGACCGGCTTGAGCCGGCAGGTGCCCTCCGGCGTGCGATAGACAAAGGCGTCGAGGCTGACCGGCCCCTGGTGGCCGACGGCCGCCAGTCGCGCTTCCAACCGGGCGAAAATGTCGGCATAGAGGCGGTGCAGGCGGCTGGCAATATCCGCCGGCTCGTCGAACAAGGCGATCACGCCGGTCGGGATGCGTTTGTGGTGATGCGACTCCGCCCAGTTGGCCTGGAACTGGCCTCGCCGATCGTTGAGCAAGCCGGTGTAGCCGCAGAGCTTCAGGCCTTGCGGTCCCATCTCCAGTTGCACCGAGAAGTCGAGCTCGCGTTCGAGCCAGGGCTCGACCACCAGGTGCGCGCCGCGGCGCAGCGCGTTGGCCAGCCAGCGGCGCTGGGATTCGAGGACGTCGGGCTCCCAAAGGCGCAGGGCATTCTGGCCCGCCACCCCCAGCGTCTGCTTGACCACCACTTTGTGGTGCCCGCGCCGGCGGATGGCAGCGATCGCCGCGAAGGCCGCTTCCAGCGTATCCACCGCCACGCCGACCTCCGGGGCGGCGCACAGCCATGGCTCCTCTCCCCAGCGCAACCCCGGTTCGGTGGACCCGGCAGGCGGACTGCGATCCCCCGGTTCCATTGCCGCTGGCGTCGGATGGGAGGGGGGCGAGGCGAGCAGGTTCCGGAGGAATTCCGCGCTCCAGGCCTTGGAGTAAAGCGGCGCCAGACTCTCGTTGAACTGCCCGCGCTCGGCGGAAGGTTCGCCCGTCACCTGACCGCTGAGCGGCGCGAGCAGTCGCGCGCTGTCGGAGCCCCAGGCCCAGGGCCGGAGACGGCCCAGTTTGCGGGTGGCCAGACGCTTCAAACCCGCCTGGGCGGACGCGGACGAACTCCCCAACTCGACGAACTCCGGCAGGGCGAAGCCGGCTTGTTTCAAACCGCTCAGGAACTCCACCGACGGCCGCCGGGTCACGAGGACCACGTCGTCCTGCCGGCAGAGGAACTGCGGCAGCGCTTCCAAATCGCGGGCGAGTTGGGCCTGGTGGCGCGTCGGCTGGAAGGCCCCGCCGCGGGCGAGCTCTGCCTCGGCGAAGGGATTGAAGACATAGACGTTCGGCGTGCGGCCCTTCGACTGCGCATAGACATTCAACTCGGCGATAAATTCCGGGTCCAAGCCCGCGGCGCGCCGGCCCGCGACGTTCAACGTGAAGCCCTTCGCCCGCTGCGGCGAGAGCGGAAATTTGAGGGTGCGACAAAACGCCGCCCAATCGCTTTCGCCGGGCTGTTTCCAGCGGCGAAACCACTTCAGTCCGTATGCCACGTGCCTGATCTCGTCGCGGTAGATCCGTTCCAGCAGCCGGGCCGAGTCCGCGTCGCCCACGGCCTGGAAACTGCGCGCGAAGTGGCCGGCGAAATCCAGATTCGCCTGCTCGAAAGTCAGACACAGAGTGGCCACGTAGTCGATCGGGTTCTCCATCGGCGCGACGCAGCGCCAGAAGAATCCACTCACGGGCAGTTCCCCGAAGCCGATGCCGGCGGCCTGCATGCGCCGGAGGTAAAGCTGCGTGTGGGTCTGCTCCTCTTTGAGCGTCTGCAGCACGCCGCGCCGGAAGGCGGGTGGGGCGTCCGGGAACCGCAGCAGCACCAGCGCCATCAGTTCCGTGGCCAGCAACTCGTGGTTGGCGAAGAAGTGCAGCAGCCGGCCGCGCTCGCGTTCGTGCTCGAGCCGGTGCACGCCCGGAAAATCGGCGCGGGCGGCGCCTTCCGGCTTGAACTGCAGTCCGGGCGGTCGCCCAGGAGCGGCGGGAACCGCCAGCGGCGAGCCGGGCCGTTCGTCGGTGACGAGCTCCGGGCACTGGAGTTTCTCCTCCAACGTGGTTCCAAAGAGGATGCGTTCAGCGAGCGCGCGGAGTTCCATGGAAGTGCGGGCAGCCGGCCGGACGGAAGCGCCGGCCAGGCGACTCAACCGCTGGCCGGGCCGGCATGCGCATCCTGCCCGGCCGGGAAGTAGAGGTCGTCTTCAGCGATGTCCGGGATGCCGACGACCAGGACCTTGACCCGGCCGCGCGCACTGTGGACGACACCCGGCGGTATCTGCACGAGGCTGCCTCGGTGAACGGGATGTTCCACCTGGTCCAGCGTCACGGTGCCCTCGCCTTCGAGGACGTAGTACAGCTCGGTGCTCCGCCGATGATAGTGTGGGCGCGCGCCGTCGATGTCCACTACGTGAGCCCAGGCGGCCAGGCCGCGGTCTTGATCCGGCCGGCTGAGGAGCAAATGCCGCCAGCCGCAGGCGCTGCGTTCTTTGGGCGCGGTGGCTTCGTGTCGAACCAGCGCAGCCACGCGGGGAGTCTCGATTGCTGACGTTGCCATCACCCGGCTTATGTCGGCTGGGAGGTTTTCCGGCAAGACGGAAAACGCGGGGCCGAACCCCTGCGCCCGGCCAGGCGGGCGGCACGCGACCCGTCAGCGTCCAAGGCGCCAGCAGTGTCTTCAGGGTTCCTCTTTCCATTCAAATGTCCCTCCCTTGGCAACCTGCAGGTCGCGCGCCCGGCTTCCATAGCGCAACCGGAGCGGATTCCCGTTCAGCGAACGGACGACCGCGGTGCCGAGTCTTCCGTCTTTCCACGCCATATCCACTTCGAAGCCGCCGCGGGCGCGCAGGCCCTTGACCGAGCCGGTGGGCCAGGCCGGGGGCAGTGCGGGCAGCAGTTCGATCTCGCCGGCATGACTCTGCAACAGCATCTCGGCGACGCCGGCCGTGATCCCGAAGTTGCCGTCCATCTGCATCGGCGGATGGAGGCCGAACAGGTTCGGACACGTATTCCGGGCCGAGAACAACTGCTGCAACATGCGGTGCGCGCTCTCGCCATCCCGCAAGCGCGCATACAGCGCCGCGCGCCACGCGAACGACCACTCGCGCACGTCGCTCCCGGCGTCGATCCCGCGCGCATCGAGCGACACCTTCGCCGCCCGGGCCAGTGCCGGCGTCCGGACCACGCTGATTTGCGCGCCGGGATAGACCGCGAACAAGTGCGAGGTGTGCCGATGATGATCGTCGGGCGTGTCGAGCTCGGGACTTCCCGGGACCGCGTGTTCGCCTTTTTTCTCGGTCATCCATTCGAGCAACTGGCCCCAACTGCCGACGCCGGGCGTGACCAGGCGGTCGCGCAGCGTGGCGATTTTGTTCCGGTACGCCGGGTCGCCGGCGAGCGCAGTCGCTGGCTTGCACGAAGTTGTTGAACAGGTCCCAGACGATCTCCTGGTTGTAGCTGACGCCATCCTCGTCGGGCCCGTGTTCCGGCGACCAGCCGTTCGGCACCACGAGCCGGCCGTCGGGCAGGGTCTTCAAATGGTCCTCCCAGAATTCGCAGGTCTCCTTCAGGATCGGGTAGGCGACGCGCCGCAGGTAATTGGTGTCGCCGCCGAAGGCGTAGTGTTCCCACAGGTGCTGGCAATACCAGGCGTTGGCCGTCTTGTCCCACTTCCAGCCCAGGCCGCCGAAAATGTTGTGCGAAGTGCGGATGGCAAAGCCCCGTTTCGTCATCCCGCCGTCCGCGGTTCGAAACTCCGGCGCAGCGGCGGTGGCGGCGCGCCACGCGGGAAGCTGGCTCTGGATGAGATCGAAGAACGGCTGGTGGCACTCGGCCAGGTTGGCCACCTCGGCCGGCCAGTAATTCATCTGCACGTTGATGTTCGCATGGTAATCCGCGTGCCAGGGGGGATTGTTGTTGTCGTTCCACAGCCCCTGCAAATTGGCCGGCAAACCTCCCGCTCGCGAACAGCCGATCAACAGGTAGCGCCCGTATTGAAACAGCAGTCGCTCCAGTCCGGGATCGACGGCCTGAACCGCCTCCCGCTTGCGCCGGTCCGTCGGCAAGGCGCGTTGCGCCTCCGAGGAGCTCCCGAGGTCCAAGGCGACGCGGTTGAACAAGGACTGGAAATCCCGGAGGTGCTCGGACCGGAGGCTTGCGTAGTCGCGGGCCGCCGCCGCGTCCAGTTGGTCCGTCAGCCGGGCGTGCGGATCTGCGCCGCGATAGTGCTTCGCGTAGTCCATCGCGTAGTCCGTGCCTGCAACCAGCAACAAGGTGAGGCGGTCGCAACCCTTGAATTCCAGCGCCGCGCCCTGGGTGGTCGTCACCGTGCCACCTTCGGGCAGCACCAACATCTGCCATTCGTACTTCAGCCCATTGGCCAGTGTCCCGGACACCGTCATGCGGTTGCCGTTGAGCCGGGTCGGGGCCCCGTGCGAGTCCGCCAGTTCGACGCGGCCGGTGTAGCCGCCGCGAACTCCGGCCGTGAACCGCGCGACCAGCACGCCCGCCGGATGACTGCAGAAGAACTCGCGCTGGAACTCCACGCCCCCCACTTCGTAGCTCACCTGGGCCAGCGCCTGACCCAGGTCGAGGTCGCGCCGATAGCGGGTGGTCCGCTCCTGGCCCGGCAGATGCACGAACACGTTGCCGAACACCTGATAGGCGCCCATGCGGTCGTAATCGCCGGTGGGATTCTCATCCCCCGTCCACAAGCTGCTCTCGTTGACGCTCAGGCGCTCCCGCGCGGGCGCGCCGAAAACCAGCGCCCCCAACCGCCCGTTGCCGATGGCCAGCGCTTCGTCCATGGGCTTGTTGTCGGCGGCGGGCTGCTGATACCAAAGGGTCAAATCATCCGCCTCGCCCGCCGTTGCGGACAGCGCCAGCCACAGCAGAAGGATCCAGGCCGTTTTCATTGGTCCTATTTGATTCATGGTGCTCGTTCCCGTTTACCACCGCCGGCTCGGCCGAACATGACCGAGTTCACTTAGTCAGTCCACCTGGAGTACTCGAGCACGATTCTCGTAATGCCGTGGCGGTTCAACCCCTGTGCAATCCCCGTGCCCTCCGCGCCCGTCACCAAGCCTCCATACCCGCCGCTCGGACAGATCACCGCCGCGGCGCCATTCGCGAACGCGGGGCGATGGACCGTGAGGCAGGCGTCGGCCTTCTCGAACGTCCCATCGCCCACGGGGGCCTGATCCGCCCAGAGCGCGACCTTCTCGGGCGGCGGGTTTTCGGCGGCCGCCGCTGACGGAGCGGTCCCGCTTTCCGCAAGCAGAGGAGCCAGGGCGTCCCCCCAGATTTGGTAGCCTTTCTCCGTCGGGTGACAGAAGTCGGCCATGATCTCCGACGAGAGGGTGCCGTCCGGCTGGAGCAACCGGGGGCCGAGGTCGAGGAACGTGACTCCCGCCGTCGGAGCGAAATCCGTCAGCAATCGATTCACCTCGGCAAGGAGGGCCCGGCGCGGGTGATCGGGCTGCTGCTCGCGTGGAAAGACCGCCATGAGGATGACTCGTGCGGCCGGCGTCTTCGCCCGAATGCGTTGCAGGATGGCCCGAATGCCCGCGACGATTTCCGCCGGCGAATTCCGGCGGGCGTTGGGCGTCTCGCTGGTGTTGTTCGTGCCGATGTGAAGCACGATGACCCGGGGGCGCAAGCCATCCAATTCGCCGTGGTCAATCCGCCAGAGGACATTCTGGATACGGTCCCAGCCGAAGCCCAGATTCAAGGTGCGGTACCGGCCAAAAGTGGACTGCCAACTCCGCGGGCCGTTGGCCTGGCTGGCCTTGGGTTCGCCGCCCCAGAAGTGAGTGATCGAGTCGCCGATCAGCACCACTTCGGGGCGGAGGGTCTCCTTGACGCGCAGCACAGCGGCGTGACGGGCATACCAGTCATAGCTGTCATTCTCCAGTTTCGGTACGGGTATCAGGGCGGAATTGCCGGGCACCTCGACCGCCAGCGGTTGGTCGCCCATCAATTGCGCCAGGGTCGGCTCGATGGCCTGCGCCCAGGCTTCGGCACCCGCGGGGCTCGGGTGCAGCAGATCCCACATCAGGTCCGTGTTGATGGTGCCGTCCGGCCGCAGAAAGACATGGTTCACATCCAGCCAGAAGACGTGCTGCCCGTCGGCGAGTTGCGCCGTCAGTTCTCCGGCCCGGCGGCAGGTTTCGAGGCACTCCGAGGACGAGTTGAAGGCCGGCGGGCTCACGCCGGTCTCGCTGTCGCCGCCCCGGGGAAAGATGCGAAGCACCAGAATCTTTGTGGTCGGATGACGTTGCCGGATGAGGTCCACAATCGCCCGGGTCCCGGCGAAAATCTCCTCCGCCGTGTGGACCTGGGAGAAATGCCGGTCGTCGCTGTTGTTGGTGCCGATGAGCAGGATCGCGACTTTGGGGGGGCGGCCGAACTCGAGTTCGCCGTTTTGCAGATTCCACAGGATCTGCTCCGTGCGGTAGCCGTTATATCCGAGGTTGATGGCGTTGCGCGGCGCGAAGTGGCGCAGCCAAACCGACTGGAGCGGTTCGTACTTTCCGCCCAACTCGCCGAGCGAGTGAACGATGGAATCGCCGATCAGCACCAGATCGTAGTGACCCGCCTGGACCGCGGCGACCTTCTCCGTGTGACGCGCACTGGGCGCCGGGGTCGGAAAGTCGGCGTCGCCCGGCTGGGGCGATTGTCTGGCACCCGCCCGCATCGGGGCCGCGGAGTCCTGCCGAATGCCTGCCCAGCAGAGCACCGGCAAGGCGAGCAGCAAGGAAAGGCTGAAGACGATTTGAGCCGGCTTGGAAGATGTAGTCATAGAGGACATCGCTGCACCGCCACGTCCGCCTGTGACGGGCGTGCCGGCCACGAGCGGCTGGGAATGAACAGTGCAGTGGCCCGCCTTCGGCGGCAACGGGATTGTGCACACGACTCACCGCCGCCAGACCTCGTGATGTCCGGCGAAACCCGTGATCCGGAATCCGTCACTCGCGCCCGGCGATGGGGTGCGGCACGTAAAGCGGATCGTCAGCGTCCGTGGCAGAGGCCGTGCCGAGTCGCGGTGACCCGTGCAGGCGCAACCGAACCGCACCGTATCGCCTCGAGGGCTGAAGGGCAGGGGGCGACCGCCGTCATCGGGCGGCGCGGATTCGGTTTCAATGGTGCGCCTCTGCCGGCCGACGGCGCGCGAGTGCATGTCGGGGCCCGGCAGTTTGCCCCCCACGGCGATCGCCTGGCTGCGGGCCGTGACCGGTGCCCCCATAGCGCTCACGGATCATCTTCAAGATGGTGAAGGACTCGCGCTCTCGTTCTTCGAGCGAGGCGGTGATGTAGGTGATCGTCTCCTGGTGCGCCGGGATGAAGATCTTGGAGAGGGCGTTGCAGCGGCGCTGGGTCTTGCGCAGTTCGCGCGCCAGGCGGATGACGGCGTTCTCCAACCCGGCCAGTTCTGCCAGGAGCGGCAGGACTGCGACGAAGCGTTGCATGGCCAGGTCGGTGTGCGCGGACGTGTCGCCGAGACCGAACCGCGCGCCGGGTGCCTCCAGCTCAGCCTCCACCCGGGGCAGGCGCAGGCCCATCAGGGGCTGGGGAGAGAGCGTCACCCGGTGATCCATCCGGACGCCGAGGGCGGCGCGGTCGATGGCGTCGGAGCCGACGTCCAGCAGCGCCTCGCGCAGGGCGGCGTGGGCGCGGCCCACGGCTGCCTCTACACGAAGCTCGGCCGCCTGCGCCCGGTCCAGGCGGCTCATCAACTCGAAGATGAGAATCTGCCGCTTCTGGTCGAGCAGGTCGTAGCCCTCCTCGGCGAAGGCAAGCTGGCGCTTCAACGCCAGGAGCGTGGACTTGGTGGGTGGGACGTTGAGCTTGGTCATGATGAGGAAAGTCCGGCGTCCGGAGTCCGGCGTCCGAACGGGACCCGGAATCCGAAATCGGGAACGCCAACGCGACATTCGCGGCCGGAGGCTCCGGGCGGGGGCCTTCCTTCGGCTTCCGGCTTGCGGCTTTCGAACTTCATGTGACTTCGGCGACTGCGGGTTGGGCCGTCGGTTGGCGGTAATGCGCTTCCACCAGCGCATCGCTCACGCGGTGGAGTTCGTCGCGGGGGAGCGTTGACAGCACGTCCCAGCCGAGTTCGAGGGTGGTCTCGATGGAGCGGTTTTCGTATTCCCCCTGGTGGAGGAAGCGCCGCTCGAAGGCCTCGCCGAACTGCATGTACTGCTTGTCGAGGGCGTTCAGTTCCTCCTCGCCGATGACATCGGCGAGCGCACGGACTTGCTTCACATAGGCGTAACACGCGAACAACTGGCTCGCGAGCGCGGGATGGTCTTCGCGCGTGAAGCCCTTGCCGACGCCGTCCTTCATCAGCCGCGACAAGCTCGGCAGGCCGGCGATCGGCGGGTAAATGCCGCGCTGGAACAGTTCCCGGTCCAGCACGATCTGACCCTCCGTGATGTAGCCCGTCAGGTCCGGCACGGGGTGGCTGATGTCGTCGGCGGGCATGGTGAGGATCGCCATCTGCGTGATGGAGCCGGCCGAGCCTTCGATGCGTCCGGCGCGCTCGTAGATGCTGGCGAGGTCGGAGTAAAGATAGCCGGGGTAGCCCTTCCGGCCGGGAATCTCGCCGCGGGCGGTGCCGACTTCGCGCAGGCTCTCGCAATAGTTCGTCATGTCCGTCAACAGCACGAGCACGTGCTGGCCGCAGTCGAAGGCGAGGTGCTCGGCGACGGTGAGCGCGACGCGCGGCGTCAGCAGCCGCTCGACGCTCGGCGCGTCGGCCAGGCAGAGGAACATCAGGGTCCGCGCCAGCGCGCCGGAGTCCTCGAAGTTGCGGATGAAGAAGTCGGCCACCTCGTGCTTCACGCCCATCGCCGCGAAGACAATCGAGAAGTCCGTCTGCTCCTCCAGCAGGCAGCGCCTGTCGGACGATCTGCGCCGAGACGCGGTCGTGGGGCAGTCCGTTGCCGGAGAACATCGGCAGCTTCTGCCCGCGGACCAGCGCGTTCATGCCGTCAATGGCGGAAAGGCCGGTCTGGATGAACTCGCGCGGATAGCGCCGGGCGCAGGGATTGATCGGGCGTCCGTTGACATCGCGCAGATCGGCCGACAGCGGCGGAGGGCCGCCGTCCGCGGGGCGGCCCAGGCCGTCGAAGACGCGCCCCAGCATGTGCCGCGAGACCGGCAGGCGAAAACTCTCGCCGAGGAAGCGGGCCCGGAGGCTCTCGTTGGAAAGCCCCGGTGGTGCCTTCGAGCACCTGGATGACGGCCTGCTCCGCCGACACGTCGAGCACGCGCCCGACGCGCGGGCGGCCTTCGGAATCCAGGATTTCCACCACCTCGTCGAAGCCGACGTCGCGAACGCGCTCGACGACGACGAGCGGCCCGTCGATGCGCGCCGAGCCGACGTATTGCAGGCCGCGATCGTGAACGGTGAAGTTGAGTTCAGCCATCCGGTTGCCCTTCCTTCACGGATTGCTTGGCCAGCGCATCGAGTTCCTCGCGAAGGCGCAGCTCCAGTTCCGCCAGCGGCTGCAATTCGTCGTTGCCGAAGGTCTCCTTGGCGTGCAGCACCTGGGGCACGCAGGGGAGCTCCTTCACCCGCGCCAGCGCGATGCCCGTCTCCACGAGTTCATGCGCCCGGCGGTAAAGGGTCAGGATGAGGCGCAGTAACGCCACCTGGCGTTCCGGAGCGCAAAACGTGTCCTTCTCGTGGTAGGCGCTCTGCGCCAGAAAACCGTCCTTCAGAATTTCGGCGATGAACAGGATCAGGCGCTGCGAATCCGGCAGCACGTCGGGACCGACGAGCCGGACCACCTGCTGCAAGCGTTCCTCGCGCTGGAGCAGCGTCAGCGCCTCGGTGCGCAGTTCGCTCCAGTCGGGCGCCTGCTGCTCCCACCACGCGGCGACGTTCTCGGCGTATTCGGAGTAGGATTGCAGCCAGTGAATCGCCGGATAGTGGCGGGCGTTGGCCAGTTCGGTGTCCAGCGCCCAGAAGCAGCGAATGAACCGCCGCGTGTGCTGCGTCACCGGCTCGGAGAAGTCGCCGCCCGGCGGACTCACGGCGCCGACGATGGTCACCGAAGCCGGCTGTCCCGCCAGCGTCGTGACGGCGCCGCCGCGCTCGTAGAACTGCGCCAGTCGCGTCGCCAGCGTGGCGGGGAAACCTTCCTCGGCGGGCATTTCCTCCAGGCGCGCCGCGAGTTCGCGCAGGGCCTCGGCCCAGCGACTGGTGGAGTCCGCGAACACCGCGACGCTCCGGCCTTGATCGCGGTAATACTCCGCCAGCGTGATCCCGGTGTAGATGGACACCTCGCGCGCCGCCACGGGCATGTTCGACGTGTTGGCGATCAGGATGGTGCGCTCCATCAATGGCCGACCGGAGCGGGGGTCCTTCAACTCGGGGAATTCGCGCAACACGCTCGTCATTTCGTTGCCGCGTTCGCCACAGCCGATGAAGACGATGATCTCGGCGTCCGACCACCTGGCGAGTTGATGCTGGGTGATCGTCTTGCCGGTGCCAAAGCCGCCGGGAATCGCCCCGGCGCCGCCCTTGCCCATCGGGAAGAACGTGTCAATGACGCGCTGGCCGGTGAGGAGCGGCAGGCTGACGCGCCAGCGTTCGCGAATCGGACGGGGCTGTCGCACGGGCCACCGCTGCAGCAGGGTGATCGCGCGCTCGCCGCCGGTCGTCCCGATGACCGCCAGCGGGTCGCGCAGAGTGTATTCGCCTGCCGGCACCACCGATTTCACCTGGCCGGCGACCTCCGGGGGAACCAACGCCCGATGCCGCACCAACTCGGTTTCGGGCACCTCCCCAAAGACCTGCCCGGCCGTGACCGTGTCGCCTCGCCGCACGTGGGGCTCGAACGGCCAGCGCCGGGTGAGATCGAGCGGATCGACCTTCTCGCCGCGCTGAATCCACGCGCCGCTGCGCTCCTGGATGCCCGGCAACGGACGCTGGATGCCGTCGTAGATGTTTCCGATCAGACCCGGCCCGAGCCACACCGACAGCGGAGCACCGGTGCAACGGACCGGCGCGCCGGGCTTGAGCATCGTCGTGTCCTCATAGACCTGGATGGTGGCGCGGTCGCCCACGAGGCGCACCACCTCGCCCACCAAGCCAGCCTCCCCGACATGCACGACCTCGTACATCGCGGCGGACCGCATGCCGACGGCGGTCACGATCGGCCCGCTGATGCGGACGACCGTTGGCTGGGTGCCGTCGGGGAAGGCGTTCATGCGGTGCCTTGCTCCAGGAGCGCGGGGTGCGCCGCGATTTGCCGCCGCAGTTCCGGCCAGCACCGTTCCAGCCGCGCTGGCGGGCTCAGGTTCCAGACCTGGGAACCGGCTTCGTCTTCGACCAGCGCGTCGCCGTCCTTCAGCTCGGCGTCCGCGACGAGCCGGAGCTTCAGCGAGGAGCAGCCGGGCTGCTGTTGTATCTCCGCGACCAGCCCGTCGCCCAATGCGCGGCGGTCGGCGACGGAAAGCCGAAGCTGAAACGCGTCGCCCGCCATCTGCCGGAGGGCTTCGGCGGATTGCCCGATGAGGAACTGCCGCAAGTCGAAGCCGCTCCGGACACGGAGCCGCTCCCCGGCCTGGTCGTGTATCGCCTGGAGCAGGACCTCGATTTGCGCCAAGCGCCTGCGACCGACTTCGACCGGCACGGTCGCGAGGATGGCTTCGCTTCGCCGCTTCGCCTCGGCTCGAGCGGCGTCCAGCCGCTCTCTCCGGAATTGCCCCGCCTCCTTGTCCGCCTTCGCGACGATGGCGTCCGCCTGCTGCCGTGCGCGATGGAGCAGTGCCTCCTTCTCCCGCCGGGCTTCTTCGAGAATCACCTGGCGCAACCTTTCGGGAGCGTTGGAATTCGGCGTGGGCACTCAGTCGCCCTTCCCCTGGTCCATGTGGATGCCGACGGCCGACTGCACGAGCTGGCGCAGCGTCTGGCGTCCGGCCAGCGGACCGCCCGGCCCGGGAATCTCCACGAGCAGCGGATCATCGCGCTCCAGCCGGAAGGCGTCCACCTGCTCGCGCAGCCACGCCGCCACCGGCTGCGTGAGGATGACGATGCCATGCCCGGAGCGTGCGGCCGCGGCCTCGAGAGCGTCGGCGGCCTCCGTCGCGGAGGTCACCGCGCAGCCCTCGACCCCGGCCAGGCGGAATCCGCGCACCGTGTCCTCATCCGCGATGCAGTAGAATTTCACCGTCGGCCTCCCTGCTCACATCTTCTGCACGAGCATCATGGCCACGGCGAAGCCGAGGACCGCCAAGCCTTCCGCCAGCGCCACGAACAGCAGGCTGCGGATGAGCAGTTCCGGTTTCTCGACCGCCGCCCCGAGCGCCGCCGAGCCGATCTTGCCCACGGCGTAGCCCGCGCCGAGGACACTTACGGCGACCGCAAACGCCGCCGCCGCGCCAAGGCCGATGGTCCGGTAGGCATCGCCCTTCACGTCGGCCGTCGCGGTGGAGCCCAACTCGGCAGCCAGCAGCGCCGGGGCCAGCAACAGCGCGCCCCCGAGAAGCGCCTTGAACCACCAGTCCGATGACTCTTTCATGCGTTGTCTCCCTTTCAGGGTTTGCCGCGTCCGGCCGGATGGCCGGGGCGCAGGCGTTCTCGTTCGTCAAGCCGGTTCGGCAGCCAGCGAGAAAGGTTTGAATGGCCTGCCTTCACCGGAGAAGAACTTCCCGAAGAACTCGTAGTATTCGAGGCGCAGCGCCTGCACGGCAGCCACGATGCCCTCGAGAACCATCGCCACCAGATTGCCGGCGACCACCACCATCACGCTGAGCACCGGGCCGCCGGCGGGGACGCGCCCGACCTCCGTCGCCAACGTAAACGTGGCCAGCAGCAAGGCCGCGTGGCTCATTGCATAGGCGGCCAGACGCACGAAGCTGACGGTGTTGGCGAGGTAGAGCAGCACGCCCTCGAATGCGCCCACGAGCGATTCGATGACGGCGGTGACCAGGCCATCGCTCTCCGACGCGTGCCCGGCGCGCCGGCGCAGGAGGAGTTCCAGCGGCTCCTTCAGCGCCCAGCAGAGGAGGGGCAGCCCGAGCAAGACCACCCCTGCCAGCGTCCACCAGCCCTGGGCGCGAATGGCCGCCGCCTGCGCAATGAGCGCCAGCGCGCCCCAGTAGAAGACCACACCCACCACGCCGAACTTGCCGAGCAGGCCGTCCACCCAGTGCCGATGGCGCAGACGATTCACGATATTGAGCCACAGGCCGATGCTCATCAGCACGACGCCGACGCCGATCGCAAGCTGCATCAGCACCATCGGGTCGGCTTCCAGCGGGTCGTGCCACAAGGCGTGCTCCTTGAGACGCGGAATGCCGAAGCAACTCCCATACACGGCGCCGAACGCCGCGCTGGAAAGGCCGTTGACCAGGAGCAGGATTCCCAGGTCGCGAACCCGTGGCGCGCGACTCAGCCGCAGCGCGATCAGTCCGCCGAGCGCCAGCAAGCCGCCGTGCCCCACGTCACCAAACATCATGCCGAACATCAGCGAGTAGCTGATCGCGACGAACAGCGTGGGCACCAGTTCGCCGTATTTCGGCAGGCCGTACGCCGACACAAGCATCGCGAAGGGGCGCAGCCATCGCGAGTGCCTCAAAAGCACCGGGATGTCCTCCTCCCGCACCTCGCCGGGGGGGAGGGCTTCCACGACGCAGCAGCCGCCGGTCCGCTCGAGCAGTTGCACCCGGACTTCGGGCACCGCCGCTTCCGGAATCCAACCCGTGATCAGAGACCGTCGCCTCGGTTCGCGGGGCGCATTGCTCTGCCTCCAGCAGACGCCGTTCTGTTTCGGCCGAAGCTTCGAGCTCGGCGAGTGGCCTGGCGGCGTCCGCGGCGAGCGCCTCCAACTCTGCACGCGATCGCTCGACCTCCGAACGGATCTCCGCTCGCTCGCGTTGCGTTCTGGCCGCCAGTTCATCGACCGTAACGCCGTTCGCGGCGGGCAGCTTCTCGGGCTGGAAACCGACCCGCCCTAAAGCGTCGTCCAACGAGGTCCGGCGCGATCGGGTCGTCACGGCGAGGAGCGATTCGCGTCCTCCCTGAGTCGGCAGCGGGAGCAGAGCCGCGCCGTCCCCGACCTCGAGCCGCGCCAGCGCCCCCTCCGGCAGACTCCCGGTGACAAAGTGCAGGAACTCGAACCGGCCGACCTCATCGAGTGGCAAATTCAATCCGCCTAGCCCCGCCAGTTGCCGGGCGGTGCTGTCCAACTCGCCCAAACGTCGCAGGCCATGCTCCCGGCGACTCATCAGCGCGTGTGCCTTCGACTCCAGTTCGGCCAGCCTGGCCTCGACGGTCTCAAGCGCCAACTCCTGCGAGGGCGAGCCGCCGGCCGGCCGCCCCACCGGGAGTGCCCGGCGAAGTTCAGCGACGCGCGACTGGATTCGATCGCACCGCGCGATCTCCCGCGTGCGATTCGGCGGCGGCAACGGAGCGCCAGCCTCGCCAGCCTGGGTCCGTGTCAATTGAACCGCCCCCAGTTTGCCCAACTCCCAGAGCACGGCGCGCCCGTCGCGTTTCAGCACGACCGCACTGAGTCGCCTCATGGGTGCCGCACTAAACATGCGCCACCTCCCCCGTCTGACGCGGGATCAGCCGATCGCGAATCTTCTCGGCGGGAATCTGCGCCCGGATGCCCTCGGAGAGCGTGACGAGGTTTGCGACCTCCACGCGCCGCAGTTCCACGAAGGCCACCACCGCGGCGAAACCCATGTGACTCCGGCGGAAGGCCCGGTTCGCCAGCCGCAGGAAACGGTTCCAAGCCAGCGCCTCCAGATCCGACGGGGCAATCACGCCTGCGGGATCGCCGCCCGCCCCCGCTGCACCCGGTAGCGAGTCCACGGCGCGGTTCAGCGCCCGGCTCGCGGCGGTGCGCAAATCCGCGTCTGCCAGCATCGCCGCGAAGCGTTCTCGCGGGATGGCCGTACCGGAGACGTGCAGCGGCAACAACGCCGTCGCTGCGAGCCCATAGATGTATTTCCCGCGCGCCACGAGCATCAGGTGGAAGGTGTCGATTTCCTGGAGCACGAGCGGTTTCACGAGTTCCCTCTCCTCCGCGCCGAGGGCGCCGGTTCTCGCCAACAGTTCTTCGAAGTAACCTTTGTCCAGTGCCGATTCGAAGAAGAACGGCCGCTTCTCGTCGCCGTGAACCTCCACGGTTTCACCGAACCGTCTCCTTAAGGGTCCGCGAGGCACGAGCAGGTGGAACTCGTCCAGCGACCTGGCTCCGGCCAGGGACGCCGCATCCAGGGTAAACTCGCGCGGCAATGGCACGAGGTGTGGCTGCAGCGACTCCAGACGTTCGCCCGCCAGCATGCCGCGGAGCAGCACCTTCAGGTTCTCGACTTGAAACCGCACGGCCAGCCACCGGAGCAGCTCCGCGCCGGTCGAGACGACTTGGGCCGCAAGGCCCGCCATTTCCTGGGCGAGCTCTTCCACGAGCCGCCGTTGGATTTGCGTGGCCGACAGCACCTCAGCCACCGACAAAACCTCCGTTCCGAACCGCGGCACCGTCCGGACCTGGCACAACGTCGCAAGCCTTTCGCCCGTCGCCATCCGGCTGCGCCGTCCATGCAGCCGGGCGGCGAGGAAGTCCAGGTTGTCCGTCATTCCTCGCATCACGGTGGTTGGTCCTTCCGCGCCGTTACGCTTGATCGCGGAGGCAGCGCACGACTGCGTCCACGAGCCGATCCCGCGTGCGATCGTCCATCCGCACCTGCCTCTGGATCTCGAGCGTGGCCGACTCAAGCCGCCTGGCCTTCTCCTGCCGCGCAGCCTCAACGGCGGTTGCGATGGCGTTCGCCGCCTCGGCGCGGGCGTCCTGGCGGGCCCCGGCCACCAGGTCCTGCGCGCGTTTCTCGGCGCCGGCCACCAGACCCTCCGCCTCTGCCCGCGCCGCTTGGACGATGCCTCGGGCTTCGGCTTCCGCCTCGATCAAACCCTGGATCACTTCGCGCATGGCGCCCTTTCCAGTTGCACCTGCAATTTCGCCTGCAACTTCGCGAGCACGGTCTCCGCAGCGGCCTCGAGGCTGAGTTCACCCGTGTTCAGGACGAGGTCGTAATTCTCCGTCGCGTTCACATCCTTCCCAAATGCCTCGCGAACGAACGCGGCGCGCTCGCTGTCGATCTGCTCCACGCGCCGCCGTGCCCTATCGCCGGAGATTCGCTCGCGTTCCGCCACCCGGCGAACCCGCACCTCGAGCGGCGCCATCAAGTGCACGCTCACGGCGCACTCGGGCGGCAGGATGTAATTCGCCCCCCGCCCCAGAATGATCACGTCCCCATGATGGCCCAGCGAAAGAATCACCTGTCGGAGATGCGAAAGATAGGTCTCGCGACCAACGCCTTCCCCTTCCGCCAGCTTACGGCAAAACTCGCTCCAACCGTGTCGCACCCGCTCGTCCACGCTGGCGATCAACTGGCGTCGCACATGCGCGCTCTGCGCGACCGCCTCGACGATTTCGCGATCGAACACTTGCCACCCCACTCGCTCGCTGATCAGGCGCGTTAGACTGTTGCCACCGCCGCCGCACTCGCGCGACACCAGCAGGCAGGGGCCATAGGCGGCGCCCTTCACGAGGATTGGAGGCGGTCGGGTGGGGGTGCTTTCGAGACGTCGCTTGAGTTCGCAGAGCTCAAGCTGGCGGGCGACCAAGTGTTCAAAGTTCGTCACAACGCACCTCGCCATTCATGGTTCAGGTCGCCGACCTCGGTGCTTTGGGTTCCCTTTGGCCCGCCAGGAGCTGGTTCCACTCGAACGCCTCCCGAAAGGTAGCTGGTCCAGCGCCGGGTCGCTTACCTGATTCCAACCGGAGCTGGGTTAGCCTACCACAATGCTGCCGGCACACAAGCAGCCGCCCGTCTGCTGACTCGCGAGAAACAGCGCTCGCGAAACGCAAGCCCGCCTCGCCATTCTGACATCCGCGAGTTGTGACATTTTCGCTGGAAGATCGAGAACAACGCCTTCGGTGAACTGCCCCAGCACCGGCACTTGACCCACTGCACCCATCATCATCCGGTAGCCATGGTGGCGTTGCTCTGGATCAAGATGCTTGCCTTTAGTCACTTCCGGGCCGTTGCCCTCTTCCACGACAAACGCATCCGCCTGGGTCAGGTGACCTTCAACGAGCTGCGTAAGCGGCCATTTCGCTCGCTGCCGTGTGGGCAGCTTGACGATTCAGGGGGATCATGCATTGACCTCCACCAGCGTGCTGGACGCGACGATCGGCCTCGGCGCCACGCATTCCGAGGCGGCGAGTCTGGCGGTGCAAGGCGCGACCGCCCTCGGGGGGACGCTGAAACTGACGCTAGCCAGCGCCTACACGCCCGCCGCGGGTCAGCAATTCGAACTGGCGACCTTCGCGGACCTGCCCACCGGCGTGTTCTCCCAGAGGTGGACGACAGCGAGGTGGGAACCTCCCTCAAGGCCGGGGTGCGCTCCTCAGCCACCGCCCTGCGACTGAAGGTCCCTCTCGGACATTCAGCCTCTTTGAGCTCTGTACCTCAACCGCCGTTCTCCGCAATCCGGGCCTTGACCAACTTCCGCACCAGGGCGGCCGGCAGCGGATGGTCCGGTTGGAAGCGGATGGTGCCCTTGCTGGTGGGGTAGTCCTTGAGCGCGTCCTGGTGGACCGCCACGGTGGAAGCACTCATGGGGTAAAAGGCGCAGTGATTCGCGGTCGCGCCGAAGGCCACCAGCAGCTTTCCGTTGAGACGAAAAGCCGGGAGTTGGTAACTGATGCGCTCCTCCGCCTTGAGCGTCACCGCCCGGATGGTCTGCCGCAGGCTCTCCAGCGCGGCTCGTTGGTCCTCGCTCAAGCCTGCAAGGTATTCGTCAATACTAATCACGTCTTGATGACACAGCATACGGTTTCGCCAAATGTCAGAGGTGAGCGGCTGAGGCAGGCAGTGACGGTAGAGCGCGCAAAGCGCTATCGAACGGCCGCCCGGCATTTGCCGGAGAAGGGCCAGCACTTGCTTTCCAGCGCGTCATTTGGGAGCGCTTGAACGCTTTGGGGCTTCACAACTCAAATGGTGCTACTTGATGTCAGAGAGACCGAGGCTGATGAGTTCACTAACATCTTCGTATCTCCGACCATAGGAAGTACTCTCGAATTTCGTAATCTGGTGAATGTCGCGATAACCAGCGCTCTGAGCCGTCCCGTTGAGTCCGTATTTCTTGCCATCTGGCGCAACGAAAATGACTTGGCTCCGACCGTACGAGGCATCGTGCTTGTAGATGTGGCCACTGGGTACCGTGAGAGGCCACCGGTCTCCAAAGTCCTCGGCTCGCACTTGAGTCTTGGTTCGTGATCGACCGCAACCACATTCAAAGAGTAACGACCCGCCGATTAAGAGTGTGAAGACAAGCGATGCGGTGTAGTGCATAAGGGAATGTGAAAAACGGGGTGCACGTTCGCCGCAGCGTCCCCGTGGCGGCTCATCGTCCAAGCCATCCCTTGTCAAACCTACCATGTCCAGACTGGACGCACTTCTTGCTGCCGTCGGGGTCGTAAACCCAGAATTCCCAGTGGGCTGGATCGGAAGACCAGTCCTGAATGACATATGCGTGCTGGTGGTTGAGCATTCTGCTGATGGCCGCGTTCACCGTGTGAATCCAAGTCAGGTAAGCTGGAAAAATCTCCGCTGTGCGCGTGCCCGTCCATACTACCTTCGGGCGGAGGTTTGGCGGATCTCCGGTGCAATCCTTAGATACGCTGAACTCAATGGAACAAGTAGCCGGCCCAAAATCGCAATGGAATGTGTGGAAACCCTTCATGTGCGCCATGCCGAACGGTTTCAATCGTCAAGCGAGCGGTATGCTGAACGTTTCCGCGCCGGCCATATTGACTTCTGCGGAAAGTGTGCCCCGGCGTAAGTTGATGTCAATCTTTTCATATGCCCAGAGCCCTTGAAGGTGCGGTTCCGCCCTCATTTCGTCCAGTCCGCCCAGGTTTCGCCTCGACAGCCGTGCCGGTTCGGTCTTAGTTGAAGCCCATGAATACCGCCTTGAATCGCCGCCAGTTCCTGCGCCGGTCCGTGTTGTTCGGCACCGGCCTCGCCGCCACCGGTCCGCTGATCCGGATCGGCCGCGCCGCCGCGAACGAAAGACTCAACATTGGGTTCATCGGCACCGCCAACCGCGCCGCGGCGGACCTCGAGGAGGTCGCCCGGCTCACCGACGCCGTGAATGTCGCCGCGCTCTGCGATGTGGACGACAATTTCCTGGCCCAGGCCCGGCTCAAACATCCCGGCGCAAAAGGCTACAACGATTTCCGCCAGCTCATCGACCAGAAGGACCTCGACGCCGTCGTGGTGGCCACGCCGGATCACACCCACGCCGTGGCCACCGCCGCCGCGTTGCGCACCGGGCGCCATGTCTATTGCGAGAAGCCGCTCACGCACACGGTGGCGGAGTGCCGCGCGGTGCGCGAACTGGCCGCGAAGGAGAAGCGCGTGACCCAGTTGGGCACCCAGATTCATGCCGGTGGCAACTACCGCCGCGTGGTCGAGCTGATCCAGAGCGGGGCGATCGGACCGGTTAACGAGGTGCACGTCTGGGTGGGGGCCGTCTATGGCGGGAAAGACGCGCCCAAGGGCACGGTGCCGGTGCCGGTGGGCTTGCACTGGGATTTGTGGATCGGGCCGATGCCCTTCCGCCCGTACCATCCGGAGTACGCGCCGTTCGCCTGGCGCAACTGGTGGGCGTTCGGCGGCGGCACCATCGCGGATTTCGGCTGCCATTTCATGGACCTGCCGCACTGGGCGCTCGATCTCCGCGCGCCAAGCTGGGTCGAGCCGGTGGACGGCCCGCCGGTCCATCCCGATTCCACGCCGCCGTGGGCGATCGTCCGCTACCGCTATCCGGCCCGGCAAATCGGGAGTCTCACGCTGCCGCCCGTCGCGCTCACCTGGTATCACGGCGGCAAACAACCGGCGTCGCCGCTCCTCGACGACGAGCAGCGCCAGTACTTCCGGAGCGGGGTGTTGTTTGTGGGCGAAAAGGGCAACCTGCTCGCGGATTACGACCGCCGACAGTTGTTGCCGGAGGATAAGTTCAAGGGGTTCCAGGCGCCGCCCAAGACCATCCCGGACTCGATCGGCCACCACAAGGAATGGGTCGAGGCCATCCGCAACGGCGGCACCACCACCTGCAACTTCGATTACTCGGGCGCGCTGACCGAAGCCGCCTTGCTGGGCAACGTGGCCTACCGCCTGGGCCGCCGGATCGAGTGGGACGCGGCGAACTTGCGCGCTCTGGCCTGCCCGGAGGCGGACCAGTACATCCAGTACCAATACCGCGAAGGCTGGAAGCTGTAACCACCAATACCGCGAAGGCTGGAAGCTGTAACCGCTCCGGGAGGTTCACAACCTGATTGGCAGTGGGGGGCTGCGCCGCTGCGGCGGCGCAGAGCGCTGCGGCACCACCACCGCCAAGTCGGGCCCCCACCCGGTTGACACACCGGTCAGCCGGCTGGGAATTGGGCCTTCGCCTCTGACGGGCGGGGACGTATCGTCAGGCCACAGCATGAAGCGACGCGATTTTCTCTCCCTCGCCGGCGGTTTCGCCGGTTACTCGGTGCTGGTGAAAGCGGACAGCCTCACCGCCGCGTCACCTTCGCACGACGCCATCGCCACTGAGTTCGACCGCCTCGCGCCGACGGAGCCGGCGCGCGACCGGTTCGCCGGCGAGCCGCACATGATGCTGGTGGACCTGGACTGCGACGTATTCGTGGCCGGCGGCGGCATGGCGGGCGTCTGCGCGGCGATTGCCGCGGCCCGACACGGCGCCAAAGTCGTGCTCGTGCAGGACCGCTCGCGACTGGGTGGCAACGCCTGCAGCGAGGTGAAGATGCACATCGTCGGCGCCAACTGCCACGGCGGCCGGCCGGGCTGGCGCGAGGGCGGCTTGATCGAGGAATTCCGCCTCGACGACGCGGTCAACAACCCACATCGCAGCTTCGAGCTTTGGGACTTCCTCCTTTACGACAAAGTCAAACGCGAACCAAACATTACCTTGCTGCTCGACACCACGCTCTTCGCCGCGGAGACGAAGGATGGCATGATCCAACGCGTGCTCACCCGCTGCGACAAGACCGAGCACCTGTACCGGATCACGGCGCGGCAATTCCTGGATTGCACCGGTGATTGCCGGCTCGCGCTGGAGGCGGGCGCGGAAATCCGGCAAGGCCGCGAAGCCAAAGACGAGTTCGGCGAATCGCTCGCCTACGCCACCGCGGATAGCCACACGCAAGGCAGCAGCATTCTGTTCACCGCGCGCGATTATGGCCGGCCGATTCCGTTCACGCCGCCGGCCTGGGCCCGCAAAGTAACCAAGGAGATGCTCAAGTTCCGCGGCATTTCGTCGTGGGAGTATGGTTATTGGTGGATCGAGTGGGGCGGGCAGTTGAACTCGATCCGCGACAACGAGCGCATCCGTTTCGAGCTGCTCTCGATCGTGCTGGGCGTCTGGGATTACATCAAAAACTCCGGCGACAAACCGGACAGCGCGAACTGGGGCATGG
This sequence comes from uncultured bacterium, assembly GCA_963735925.1. GTDB lineage: Bacteria > Verrucomicrobiota > Verrucomicrobiia > Limisphaerales > J093 > DSVZ01. Next base: position 137,196 of record CAVTMT010000009.1, on the reverse strand, counting down.
ACTGGATCGGCTTCATTCCGGGCAAGCGCGAAAGCCGCCGGATCGTGGGCGATTACGTGCTCACGCAGGCCGACCTCGAAGGGCAGCGCGGCGAACCGGAAGACGCGGTGGCGATCGGCGGCTGGCCGATGGACGATCATCCGCCGTCCGGCTTCGACGCGTGGACGGAGCGGCCGTTTCGGTCGGTGCCGCTGCCGGAGGTCTATAGCATTCCGTTGCGGTGCCTTTACAGTCGCAGCGTGGGCAACCTCTGGATGGCCGGCCGGAACATCAGCGCGAGTCACGTGGCCTTCAGTTCCACGCGCGTGATGGCCACCTGCTCGGTGATCGGCCAGGCCGCGGGCACGGCGGCCGCGCTGTGCGTCCGGCACGGCCTGAAACCGCGCGCGCTTGCCGAAGACAAGGCCCGCCTGCGCGAACTGCAACAGACCTTGCTCCGGGACGACCAGACGCTTAAAGGCCGGCGCAACGAAGAACCGCTGGACCTCGCGCGGGGCGCGAAGGTCACCGCCTCGACCGCGCAAGACCTCTCGCGCCCCGAGTCAGTCATCGACGGTTTCGTGCGCGACTTGCGAGGCGCGACGACACATCGGTGGGACGCGAAGTTCGACGCGGGCGAGCCGTGGCTGGAATTGGCTTGGGAACAGCCGCAGCGGATCGGCCAGGTGCAAATCACGTTCGACACCGGTTTTCACCGGGAACTGACGCTTTCGGCGTCGGACGCGACGAACCGCCAGATCATCCGCGGCCCGCAGCCCGAAACCGTGCGCGACTACGCGCTGAGCTGCCGGCCGGCGGCGGATGGCGACTGGCGCGAGTTGGTCCGCGTGCGGCGCAATCATCAACGCCTGGTGCGGCACACCTTTGCGCCGGTGGATGCACGGGCGCTCCGCCTGCAAATCCAGGCCACGAACGGCGACGCCAGCGCTCGCGTTTACGAACTCCGCGTCTATGCCTGAGAGTGAAGGTGGACCGTGCCGGGCGTCGGTGGAGGAGGGATTTCGCTTCCCGGCACGCGCGCTTCGCTCGGGCCGCGGCATTCGGGATTCGATTTTCAACTCGCCAAGCCGGCCGCGTCGCTGATGCGTGCGCTCGCCCGGGCAGCCGCCGCTTTTCCCGTTTGACGCTGTCCCGGCTTTAGTTTGGACTGGCGGCAGCCCGTGATTCCCGAAACGTCAATTATTGAGCCCATGAAATCGAAGCTTTCCCGTCGGTCTGCCCTCAAATCCTTCGCCACCGGAGCCGCCGCCTTGGGCGTGGCCTCGGTCACCGGTCCGGTCTTTGCCGCCGAGGCCAGGAAGTGGAAAGGGAACATCCACCATTCCGTTTCCGCGTGGTGTTACGGCAGCCTGTTCAACGCCGGTCGGAACAAGCCGGCGAAGATGACCTTCGAGGAGTTCTGCCAGGAATGCGCCCGCATGGGTCTCGAGTCGGTGGAATTGCTCGGACCGGATCAGTGGCCCGCCGTGAAAAAGGCCGGCCTCACCTGCGCCATGTGCAACGGCCCGGACGGCATCGGCTACGGCTGGAACCGCGTCGAGCACCACGACGACCTGCTGCCCAAGTTCGAGACGGCGATCCCGGAAGTGGCTGCGAACGGCTTTCCGAATATCATCACCTTCTCCGGCAACCGGAAGGGCAAGGACAAATGGGGCGAGTACGCGCTCAACGACGAGGAAGGCCTGGAGAATTGCGTGAAGGGCCTCAAGCGGTTGGTGCCCATCGCCGAGAAACACAAGGTCAACGTGATCCTTGAACTCCTGAACAGCAAAGTGGACCACAAGGGCTACATGGCCGACAAGAGCGCGTGGGGGATCGAGCTCTGCAAGCGCGTCGGTTCCGAGCGCTTGAAGCTGCTCTTCGACATCTACCACATGCAGATCATGGAGGGCGACATCATCCGTTCGATCCAGGAGCATGGGGAGTACTTCGGGCACTATCACACGGGCGGCAACCCTGGGCGGCACGAGATCGACGACACGCAGGAGTTGAACTACACGCCTGTCATGAAGGCGATTGTCGCCCGCGGCTACAAAGGGTTCGTCGGGCAGGAATTCGTCCCGGCCCGGCCGGATGTCATGGCGTCCCTGCTCCAATCGATCGAAATCTGCGACGTGTAGGCGTCCGGCTTTTTTAACGGAGCCGTGGGCGCATGGTGCATCGATTGGAGGGCGCCACTGCTCCTGCCTGCGGCTCGGCCCGGACGTGCAGGACCATCCGTGAGCCTCTGGGATCGGAGCGGTCCAAACTGGACAGGTTGCGATTGCCGCCGGTTTGCGTTGGCGCGCAGTTTATGCTGTTTAGTTGAATGTGAAACCAGCGTCCTCCACCCCGGCAAAGCCGTCTGCCAGTCCGCACCTGGCGTGGCTGACGGCGGTGTCGCTACTGGCCAATCTCGCTCTGGCTGCGTGGCTGCTGCGGACCTCGCCCTCGACGGCGGCTGCGGTTTCCGCGAGCGCGACAAATCGTTCCCCACCGCCGGCCGGACTGGCTCCGCCGGACGCTGCTCCAGGCCCGAACGCGAACGCCACGAATCCGCCGCCGCCGTTTCTTTGGAGCGCGGTCGAGTCCGCCGATTACCGCCAGTACATCGCCAATTTGCGCGCCGTCGGTTGTCCGGAAGCGACGATTCGCGATCTGATCGCCGCTGACTTGGTCGCTTTGTACGCGCCGCGGGCCGGAGCCATCTGGTCGCCCCGGAAACGCGAGTATTGGCAGAAGTACCAGCGCGATCAACCCGGCCCGGATCAGATGAAGCAGTTCCTGGCCCTCGCCAGGGAACAGGGGGCCGTGTTTCACGAACTGCTTGGGGGTCGATACACGCAACAGGACCGGATCGACACGTTGTTCCTGCAACTCCACGGCAGCGAGCAACAGCTCCTGTTCCTGCCCGACGACCGGCGGGCCGCGGCCCTCGAGGCTCTTGGTGCGGCCGACCTCGACACGCGCGAAATGGAGTTGCACAGCCAGGGCCGGTACTCGTCCGAGGACGAGCAGAGGCTCTTCGACGAGAAACTCAAGCTGCTCGCCAGAGTGCTCTCGCCGGCGGAGGTGGAGGAATTCCGGCTCCGCAATGCCCCGCAGGCCCAGATGCTGCGCACTGAACTCCAGTACTTCGACTGCACGCTCGACGAGTTCAAACAGATCTTCGCCGCGCGTGAATCCGGCAAAGGCAAGGTGACGACGAACGATCTCCTCAACCGCGGACCGGCGACCGGGCAGATCCGCGAGTTGTTCGACGAGGAACGGGCCCGCGAATTCGAACGCGTCACCGACCTGGAATACCAGCAGGCGCGACGGTCGGTGGATGCGCAGGGTTTGCCGGTCGAACTCGCCGATCAGGCCTGGCAGATCAGCCGCGAAGCCCGCGCCGCGGCGGATCAGATCGCCAAGGACACCTCCCGTGCGACCGAGGAGCGCCAGCAGCAAATGCTGGCCTTGCAGGACGAGACTGATCGTCGTTTGAGAGGCGTGCTGGGAGAGAAAGCTTCGCTCGCGATTCGCCGCGATCTGAGAGTGGTCCTCGGCGTCAGCCGGGCGAAAATCAAGCCATGAAACGCCTCCTGGCCATCAGCGTGTTGCTGAATCTTGTGCTCGCCGGCGTGGCGTTGTGGCGGGGTCAACGTGAATCTCCGATGCCGCGCCCGCCGCGCGCTGAGATCGGTGAACCCGCAGCACGTGGGGGTGTCCGAATCACGCGGACCGTTCCGGCGCAGCCAATGTTAGACACGCCTTGGTCGCGCATCGAAAGCCGCGATCCAGCGAGGCTCATCGCCAACCTCCGCGCCCTCGGTTGTCCCGAGCAAACCATTCATGACCTCGTGGTCTTCCGCGTGTGCCGACGGTATCGGGACCAGTTGCTTGCCGCGGAAGCGGCGGCGGCCCGGGACTGGAACTTCAGTCACAACGAAAGTCCCGAAGCGTTCTGGGAGCGACAGGATGCGCGGTCTCAACTGCGGAACCGGATGTTCGCCGAGATCGAGGACTTATTTGGTCAGAACGCCACGTGGCTCCAAACCCTGATGGGGCCGACATTCCGCGACGACCGCGAGTATCTCCCTTTGGACAAGCGCCGGCAGGTCCGCGAGTTGGACACGCGCTACCAGCAATTGAGTCGGGAGCTGGAGTCGGAACAAATGACCGGCGGTCTTGACGCCGAAGGCGCCGCCCGACTCGCCGAGTTGAAGCGGCAGAAGCAAGCCGAGCTGGCGCAGATCCTTTCACCGTCTGAATCGGAGGAATACCTCTACCGCGCCTCGGCGGCAGCACAGTATGTCCTTCAACGCCTGCCGCAGGCCAAATCAGAGGCGGAGTTTCGGGCGATCGTCAAGGTGGCCGCCGAGACGGGCATGGACCCCAATTCCGATTCGGGCCTCAATGCGCGTTACGGCATCGAACCGGCCGAGCCGGCGCTGGCGAAGGCCGCCGCGGACAAAGAAGCGGAGTTTCAGCGTCGGCTCCAGGAGGCGTTGGGTGCCGATCGGGTGGCCGAACAGGAAGCGCAAAAGCAGGCCGAGGCGGAGCAGGAGCGTCTTCAGGAAGAGCAGCGCCACGAACAACAGGAGCGCGCGCGGATGGCCACGCTCGCGGAGTCGGTGGGTGTGACGGCCGAGGCGGCCAACCAGTTCATGGACCGCATCAAGGAACGGCAGTCCGAATTCGAAGCGAAGTTCAAGGACCTGGAGAATTCGCTGACGGGGACACCCGAGGAGAAGCAGCAGCGGATGGAGGCTGCCGTCCGGGCGGAGTTGGAGAAGCAGGCCGTCGAGATCATGGGCGAGAAGGGTCGGGACTTCGTCCGGAAGGCGATGGACCACGGCCATTGAGCTTGAGAGAGAGGTTCCAGAGCTTCCTGGTGAAAAGTTCCCAGTTGACAAGCGGAAAGGAATCTCTACCGTCCAACCGTTCCAATCCAGGGGTAGGCTGTGGGAGTCGTTGGCGAACACGATCACTAGATACACAGACAACTGACTCATGCGGAGCTTCCTATGAAACAATTCCTCGCCCTCCTGTCCGTGCTGACCCTGCCTTACGCCGCCCACGCGGTGGCGTACGGTTCGCTCAACAACTTCGATGTGGTGAACGACACCGGGGGCAAGTGCTACGGGTTCGAGATTGAGCTCGATGGCTTGCAGAGCACCGACATTTCCTATACCTACGACTACAACCATTATGGTGTTCCGCGGATTACCACGGACAGCACGGACCCGGCCCACCCCAAGACCTTCGTCCGCTACGAGGCGAAGAAGAACCCGGACGGGAGTTACGCTTCCTACACGAACCCGCAGGACCCGGCGAACCCGCTTGGACCGACCGGAGGTCACGCCTTCACCAATCCAGGGGTGAACCTGGGGGGCGAGCATTTCGGGGTTGGTTTCAACAAGTCGCCGAGTCTCGCACTCTACCACTGGCTGGTGGACGACCCGGTCCAGCCCGGCAACTTGATCCTGGGTCCGTCCGTCAATGTGGCGACGCCCACTTTCGTGTATGTTCCGCCACCCGCGCCGGCCCAGCCAGCGCAAGTGCAGGTGGTGATCGTACCACCGGCGCCGGAAGTGCCCGAGCCCGAGGCCCACTTTGGCGTTCCCGTCTGGGTGAAGGTCTTCACGACCGTTCAACCCTCGGGGCACAAGATCGAGCTTAACGAGTTGCTGCCGCTGGATGAAGAACTGGCCAAGCCGGGCGACAGACCGCCTTGGCAGGGTGAAGTGGACGCGCCGGAAACGGAAGTCGAGTGGCAGGTCTTCCAGAAGCGGCCCGCGAACGATCCGGGCGGGGACGGCGCGATCGAAGGGGGGGACATCCTGCCGAACGGCGACGAAACCGTCACGCGCCGCTATGAGTTCTACGTTTACCAAGGGTCGGTTGATCCCGATACCGGCGAGGCCCAATGCGACAATCCCGCGAGTTGCACCGATCTAGACGGGAATCCCATTCCCGAGCCAGTCGGCAATTTCATCGGTGCGCAGATGGCCGGGTTCAACGTGGAGAATCTCCTCGGACTGATCGACCACGTTCAGGATGGGGACGCCTTCGAGCCGTACGTCGATCGCGCTCTGGCTAGCGGCGGAGTAGAACCCTACACGGTCGCTATCACCGGCGGCTCCTTGCCGGACGGTATGACCCTTGACCCCGTGACCGGGATCCTGTCTGGCACGCCGACGGTCGTGGGGGCATTCCCCTTCACAGTCAAGGTGACCGACCATACCGCAGCCGTGGCAACCAAAGCCTACACCTTGACGATCATCGGCCCGGTGGCATTGAACGGGGCGGTGACCATCGTGCGCAGCGGATTCCGGTTGAACCGTTCGACGCGCCGGTTCGTTCAGGTGCTAACCGTGAAGAACACCAGTGCGGCAGTGCATGGCGGGCCGGTTTCACTCGTTCTGGACGGGCTCAGCGCAAACGCCTCGCTGTACAACCCAAGCGGCACGACGGCTTACTTCGCGCCGATAGGGAGTCCGTACGTTGACCTCAATGTCGGCGCCGACGGAATCCTGAGCCCCGGCGAAGTCGCGACCGTGACTTTGGAGTTTACCAACCCCACCAGAGCCGGGATCACTTACTCCACCCGGGTCCTGGCTGGTGCCGGCTCCCGGTAAAGCGGAATCTCACCTACGAACCTTGCATCTATGAACAAAACCATACTCTCGTCGCTCGTCTTGAGCCTGTGGGGGGTTGGAGCCCAGGCCGCGCTCTTCAACGTTTCCCTCGACACCACTGCGCTCATCCTCAGCCCGTCCGGTCCGTTCTCGCTGGACTTTCAATTCATCGACGGATCGGGCACGGGCGACGCCAACAACACCGCGACCATCAGCAACTTCAACTTCCATGGCGGGAGTTGGAGCGGGCCGGCTTCGGTCAGCCTCACCGACAGCAGCTTCTTTACGGAATTCTCGCAGGCGTTCGCGGCCGGCGTCGCGTTGTCCTTCAACGTGTCGCTGACGACCGCAGTGGACGCCGGGCCAACGCCGGACCGCTTCACCTTCGCCCTCCTGGACAAAGACGGCTTCGAGGTCCCCACGCTCGGCTTCGCCGAAGAATTCCTGGGGGTGGACCTGAGCTCGGCGGATCCAACGATCGAAACCTACGGTTCGGACACCTCGCGCACGCCCCTGGATATTGCCGCGCCCACGACCGCTCCGATTCCCGAACCGCCCAGCGCGCTGCTCGCCGCCCTGCTTTGCGGAGGTAGCGCGGTAGGGCTCCGGCTGCAGCGTCAACGGAAGTAGTCGCGGGAGGCAGAGGCCGGCGGCTTGCCGAAAGGCCACCCTGTCTGGCGGCTCGTGCGTTTCGCGGCGCCGTTGGTAATTGCCCGCGCAAGGCGATCGCGCCTGCCCGCCAGACCCACGCGGCGCCAGGGGCAGAACCGCCAGCAGCGTCAGACCGAGCGAGCGATGTGGTGTGTGCCCGTTGGGACCCGGCGCCGCGGACCACGTCCGCAGGCGCCGCCAGAGCGGCGCAGCCACCCTTTCGAGATCAGGCCAGCAGCGAAAACTCGCCTTGCGTGCGGACGGAGGGTTAGTCTCCGCCGCTGTGACGCGCCGCAACTGGAATCCCTTCCTCCGCTTCCCGCGCGCGTCGCTGGCCGTCACGGCGTTGCTCTGCCTGCCGCTGTTGCTCCCGCTCCCCCGTTTCGGCGTCAGCGCGGAGTTGAAGGCGTTGCTGCAGGGTGACCAGCGCAATCTGGCCAGCTACGAGCAGGTCCGCGAAATCCTCGGCGACACCGACGTCCTGGTCGTGAGCCTGGAACTCACCAACCTGTTCTCGAACGCGGGTCTCGAAACGGTGCGGCGCTTGAGCGACGCCTTCGAGCGCCAACCGGACGTGGTCGAGGTCAAAAGCCTCACCCACTCGGTCAAGCCGGTGCGGCGTGGCCTCAGTTTCGACATGGTTCCGCTCGTCCCGGACGGTCGGCTCGCGGCCGCCGAACTGGCGGAGTTGAAGCGCTTCTGCCTGGCCCACCCGCTCGTGCGCAATGTCATGGTCGCGGCCGATGGCCAGCACACGTTGGTCACCGTCCAATACGACCACCTGGCCGCCAGCCCGTCGGACCAGGAGCGTTTCCGCACCCAGGCCGAGGCGGTGCTCGCCCCCTTTCGCGCGGCCGGCCTGTCGCTGCGCGTCCTGGCGGTGCCACTGATCGCCGACGAAATCCGCGCCACGCTCCGCCACGACCTGGTTCGCTTTCTGCCCGCGGCCTGCTTCCTGGTCGTGCTCGTGCTCTGGCTCACGTTTCGGTCGGTACGGCTAACTCTGTTCACCCTCGTGAATCAGGTCACCGTGCTGGCCCTCCTGCCTGGCGTCGTGCAGGCGGCCGGTTCGCAACTGAATGTCTTCTCCGTAATGCTGCTGCCGCTGCTGACCGGCATTCACCTCACCTTGCTGATGCACCTCCTCACGGCGTACCGGCGCGCGGCGAACGAAGGCCTGGCGGCGGACGCAGCCATCCACGCCGCCTTGAGAACGGTGCTGCGACCGGCGGCGCTCTCGACGTTGACCACCGTCCTCGGCCTGGTGTCGCTCACATTCGGCGGCGTGCCGCAAATGATCGAATTCGGCCGGCTGGGCGCCCTGTGTCTGGCGGTTGTGCATGGGTTCACCTTTGGCCCCGGACTGGCAATGCTCAAGCTCGTGGCCACCCGCTGGCCGTTGGCGCGGCGCAGCGCCATCTCCGTGTCCGTCGACGGGTCCGTTACCGGCGACTTCGCCGGGCGCTGGGTGGGCTGCGTGCAAGCCGGACGACGCTGGATCGTGTCTGTCGCCGTGCTCACGGCGGTGTTCGCCGCCTGGGGATTGACGCGCGTGCGAACGGACGTGCGCATGATCGAGACCCTGTCGCCGGCCAGTCCGACCCGGCAGGCCCTGGAGGAACTCGACCGCGTCTATGGCGGCATCAACGTGGTGCAGATCGATTTCGACTCCGGCCGGGCCAACGGCCTCAACGACCCGGTCTTCCTCCGCTACCTCGAAGCCGTGCACCGTTTTGCCGAGTCGCGACCCGAAACCACCGGGGCTTTTTCGTACCCGCAGTTGCTGGCGATGGTGAATCAGATTTGGGAAGGCGGCCGACCGGAGGCGCTGAAGCTCCCGGAGAATCCGCTCCTGATCGGTCTCTTCACCACCGCGATCCGCTCGTATAACTTCCCATTCCTGGCCGCGCTGGCCGATCCGGCGGCGCGGACGGCGGAACTGGTGGTGCGCACGCGCGATCTGCCGGCGTCGCGGTACCTGCATCTGATCCGTGAAATCCAGGATTACGCGACCCGCACCGCACCCGCCGGCGTGAGTGTATCCGCGGCGCGCGGCATGCATTCGATTCTCGAGGCGGACCGCCGGATCCTTCGCAGCCAGGTGGACAGCGCGGCGGGTGCGGTGGCGCTCATCGCGGTCCTCTTGGCGGCGCTCTGGCGTTCGGTGCGGCTGGCCGCGCTGGCGGTGATTGCGAACGCCGTGCCGGTCGCGCTCGTGCTGGCCTGCGCCGGCTTCGCCCAACTGCCGCTCAACTCGATCACCGTCATGGTCGGCGCGGTCGCGTTGGGCATAGTCGAGGACGACACGGTGCACTTTCTCACCCACTGGCGCGAAGAGCGGCGGGCGGGCCGTTCCCCGGCCGAGGCGGTGCGGGAGACGCTCCGCGTCAAGGGTCCGCCCATCATCTGGACCACGGTGATTCTGGTGGCGGTGCTGGGGCTGTTCACGCTCTCGTCGTTTCCGCCGGTGGTGCACTTCGGGCTGTTGCTGGCCGGTACGTTCGTCGCCGCCCAGGCCTCGGTGCTGGTGTTGGTGCCGGCGTGGTTGAGCGGTCCGGGGTTGGGACTGGTCAAACCGCCGTGCGCGCGCGAGAATGCGCCGCAAGACACGCTTTGAATATGAAACCGGATCGCCTTTCTGCTCGCTGTGCTGGACGCCACACTAACCTGCCGGCGCGGGTGCCCGCCAGCCTCCTCGGCCTGTCGCTGGCCGCGGCGCTACTCGGCGCCGAACCGCCGGCGTCGATCGCGCCGAACGATGGCCTGAAGGACATCGTGCTCACGCTGCCCCCGATCAAGATGATCGTGAAGCCGTCGAAATCGGAGATCGAGGTCGCGCTGCACGACCGCAGCCTGCTGCGGTTCGCCCAGTCGTTCCAGCAGTTCAAGCCGTACGTGAGGGAAATGCGCACGCTCCACGGCGAGAATTTCCTGCTCGATTCGCCGCCGGACCATCGCCATCACCACGGCCTCATGTACGGCATCACCGTCAACGGCCGGAACTTTTGGGAGGAAGCGACCGATCCGGGCATCGAACAGGTGTCGCCGGTGCCGATGCGGTACGTGGCGCGCACGCCGGAGGGACATCCGATGGCCGTCTTCACCGAGGGCATCTTCTGGCTGGCGGACACCAACCGCGAGGCCCCGGACCGGTTCGAACGGGCGCTCCTGCGGGAGGTGCGCACGCTCACCCTGGTCGCGGACGAGGCGGCCGGCGAAGTGGCGCTGGGGTGGCACGCCGAGTTCACCGCGGGGCCGGGCGCCGACGCCGTCAAACTCACCGGGGCGAACTACCACGGCCTGGGCATGCGGTTCGTGCGCGAGTTCGACCACCAGGCCCGACACCTGAATTCGGAGAACGCCCCGTACTCGGCCGAACAGCGCGGGGACGTGATCCCCGCGCGCTGGGCCGCCACGGAGCACGAGATCGACGGCCAACCCGTGACGGTCGCGATCTTCGCCAGCCCGCACAACGCCGGCAAAAGTTGCTTCTTCAGCATGCTCGATGCGTTCGCCTACCTGTCGGCGACGCAGAACCTCGACCAGGCACCGCTCGAGTACAAGAAAGGCGACAAGTTCACGCTCGACTATCTCGTGCTCGACTACCCCGAGCGCAAATCCCGCGAGTTCCTCGAAGCCCGCTACCAGAAGTGGCTGAAAGAACTGGAAACGAAAACGAAGGCGAAGCCGTAACCACCTCCAGCCGAAACTCAGAAACTCAGAAAACGGCGAATTGCCACCGAGTCACGGAGACACAGAAGTCTGATTTGGAAAGCAGGAACTCAGGAATGGCTCAGTCGCGATCCGGGTTTCCTGCCTTTCTGGATTCCAAATTCTCTCTCCGTGCCTCGGGGTTTCCGTGGCTGAAACCGCCGGGCTCGACAGAGCCTCGCCCCACCGGGAGCTGGCATCTTACGGCCGCAACGGTCTCAGGCTCTCCGCCCGCCGGACCAGGTCCAGAAAGTCTTGTCGGTACCCGTTCGGATCGGGGCCGATGCCTTCCCCGGCGAGTTCGAGCACGCCGCCCAGCGTCGCCGAGCCTTGGTAGGGCGAGCCGCGCAGGATCATGCCGAAAGCCGCCACCGCCGAGGCGAATTTGAAATCGGCCGAGGCCTGCGCATAAGTCCGACCGCTGTCCTTGAGCGGAAACTCGAGCAACCGGCTCGTCGCGCCATCCGGTTCTTTGTAGCGGAGCTTCACCGTGAGCAATTCGTCGTTGGCCACGTCCGGCCGCGGTGGCTGCGGGGAAGGTTGGTACTTGAGCGGGTCCACGTCGGAAGCGCCGGACCGGTCGCCGTTCGGGGCGATTTCGTAAAGCATCGTCACCGTGTGGCCGGCACCGAGATCGCCGGCGTCCTTGCGGTCATTGTTGAAATCCTGCGGCTGGAGCGCGCGGTCCTCGTAGCTGATCAGGCGATACTCGCGAACGGTGGCGGGGTTGAACTCGACCTGCGCCTTCACGTCCTTCGCCACCGTCACCAGTGTGCCGCTCATCTGCTCGATCAACACCTTGTGCGCCTCGGCCAGGGTGTCCACATAGGCGTAGTTGCCGTTGCCGGAATCAGCCAGCCGCTCCATCGTTGAATCCTTGTAGTTGCCCACGCCGAAGCCCAGCACGGACAGGTACACGCCGGAAGCCGCCTGGCTTTGGATCAGCCGCTGTAGCGCCAGCGGGTCGGTGAGGCCGACGTTGAAATCGCCGTCGGTGCAGAGGATGACGCGGTTGACGCCTTCGGAATTGAAGTTCACGCGCGCCTCTTCGTAAGCGGTCTGAATGCCGGCGCCGCCGTTGGTCGAGCCGCTGGCCTGCAGCCGATCGAGCGCGCGCAGGATCCACGCCTTCTGGTCGCCGTGCATGGGCCCCAGCACGACGCGCGAATTGTCCGCGTACACGACGATGGCCACGGTGTCCTGCGGTCGCAGACGTTCGACGAGCATTCGCAAGCCCTGCTTGAGCAATGGCAGTTTGTTGGCCGACGCCATCGAGCCCGACACGTCCACGAGGAAGACCAGATTACACGGCGGCTGGTCGGCCCGGGCGAGTTCGCGCGCCTTGACGCCGATCCGCACCAGGCGATGCCCGACGTTCCACGGGCAGCCGGCGACCTCGAAGTTCACGGCGACCGGCGTGTCATCCCGCGGCGCGGCGTAATTGTAGGCGAAGTAATTGATCATTTCCTCGATCCGCACCGCGTCCCGCGGCGGCCAGCGACCCTCGTTCAAGAAGCGCCGGACCAGCGCATAGGACGCGGTGTCCACGTCCAGCCCGAAGGTCGAGAGCGGGTCGTTCAGCGGATCGAGAAAGCCGTTCTCGCGGATCGGCGCGTAGGATTCCGTGCCGGGAGGGCGCGGCGGCGGCAGGTGCCGGTAGCGCAATGCCGACGTGTCGTTTGCCGGATCGCCGGCCCGGTAACGCCACAGCCGTGTGCTCGGATCGTAGGCGGGCGGTGCTTGCGGGGGCGTCGTCGCGGGCGGCGGCTGCGCCGGAACGGAATTCGGGTCGAGTTTGAACCCTTTCGGCACCAGCCCGTACCGGATCATCATCCGGATGTCCATGTTCAACGGTTTCGGCGGATTCGTGGCGGGTGGCGAAGACTCTGCCGGAATCCCCGTATTGGGTTCCGCAACGGAACCGCGAGGCGACGGTTGGTGACTTTGGTCCGCCGGACCGCCCGCGGCGGGATCGACCGACGGCGACGCCGGCGGCAGACTCGTGGACGCGGGCGGTTCCGGCTTTTCGGTCATGGCCACCAGCGAATGCAATTGGGGCTTCCCCCAGCGCTGCCAGCTCAGAAAGCCCAGGACCAGGCAGGCCGCCAGGGCGATCACGGCCGGGCCCCAGCGCCGTACCCAGGCAGCGAACGGCAGCACGTTTGGCGCGGTTTCGGTTTCACCCGCCGCCGGGAAGACTTCGCCGCCCGCGGCCGCTCGCTGGTTGATCGCCTCGGCGACGAGCGCTTCGCGGTCGGCATCCAAGCCAGACTCGGGGGCTCCCTGCAGCCCGTCCACCAGCCAGCGTGCGGTGGCGTAAATCTGTGTCGCTTCCTCGTGCAGCGGGGCCGAATCCTGGATTGCGGCACCCACGGCCGCCTGTTCGGCGGGGTCCAGTTCCTCGAGCACGTACGCGGTGAGTTTGGGATCGTCGGGGGTAAGCTTCATGGCGACCTCCGTTCGGGTTGGGCCGCGGGCGCGGGTTCCACGTTCAGCCAGCGGCGCAGGGTCTTCAAAGCGGTGTGGATCAGGAAGCCGACGTTGCTGACCGACAGGCCGGTGACGCCGCTGATTTCCTGGTAGCTGAGCGCGTGCTGGAATTTGAGCACCACCACTTCGCGTTGGTTTTCCGGCAGGCGTTGCAGGAATCGCAAGGCGCGGCCGGTCTGGTCGTTCGTCTCGGCCGCGTCCGCCGGCGTCGGCTCGCGGCTGGCCCACTGCTCCGTCTGGGTTTCGTTGATCGGTTGCATACGACGCTCCTTTCGCAGGAGGTCCAGGGCCCGTCGCCGGCACACTGTGTACAACCACGGCGCGACGCGGTCGCGTAGGCCGGAATCGTCTTCGCGGCACAACCGCAGGAACGCCTCCTGCACCACGTCGCGCGCCGGCTCGAGTTCGCCCAGGATCTGGTGGACGTAGCCCACCAACGCGCCCTGGTGCCGGCGAAAGGCCTCCCGGACCCAATCGCCCTCCGCGGTGGCAACGTCGTTGCCGGTCGTCTGGTCGGTTTCCTGCATGTTGCGCCGTTCACCTGTTCAACGTCTCAGCCGGGAATTTCTTAGGATGTTTTGCGCCGCTTGGGGGGGCGGTCAAGACGGAGGCACGCGCGGACTTGCGCGATGGACATAAGCGAGTAAGAAGTCGGTCATGCAATCACCCAACCGACCCGGGCTCGCGGGTTTCACGCTCATCGAGCTCCTCGTGGTCATCGCGATCATCGCCATCCTCGCCGGCATGTTGTTGCCCGCCCTGGCCAAGGCCAAGCAAAAGGCCCAGGCCACGGCCTGCGTCAACAACCTCCGCCAGATGACCCTCGCCACGAAACTGTACGGCGACGATTTCGACGCGCGCTACCCGTTCACGTTCCAGGTGCGCGGCAACAACGTCACGCGCCGGGCCTGGTTCAACTTCCTGCAACCTTATCAGCAGGCGACCAACCTGCTCCTCTGCCCGGTACGCAGCCGCAAATTCAAGGAGTTCCTCCAGAACTACCCGAGCGACACCGGCGACAAGGCGATCTCCAATTACGGCATGAACTTCCGCCTCGGCGGTTGCGACTGGCCCAACGTCTGGGACGTGAAGGACTGGCCGCCGGTGCGCGACGCCGCCGTGCGCGTGCCCACCGCGACGGTCTATCTGACCGACGCCGGCACCAAGCCGTTGAGGACCACCGACCCGCTCAAGTGCGTGACCGACACCTCGCCCGAGAAACCCGGGTGCTGGATCGTGCATGACCCCGGCAACGACGCGCCCAACACCGGCGGGGTTACATCCGACGACCCGAACTGGGGCGGGCCGCACCCGCGGCATGGCGGTCGCAGTGCCATCGCCTTCGTGGACGGCCACGTCGAGAGTCTCCAGCCGCGGAAATGGTTCTGGTCCGGCACGCCGTGGCTGAAGCCGGACGTTGGCGGGCAGTGAGCCGCGGCGGGAAGCCGGGCCGCAGGCGGGCGGATTGAAGCCGCCGGAAGTGCCGGGAGCTTGACGAACATCAAGTACAACCCGGCGCCGCGGGCTTGGACTCGCACACACCATGAACTCCGAGAACTCCCATTCCGGCAGTGGCGCAGGCTCTCCCGTGAGCCGCCGCCAGTTCCTCCAAACCACCTCCAGCGCCGCCGCGCTGGGCCTCGTCGCCGCGCCGTTCGTCGCCAGCCGCTCCGTGTTGGGCGCGAACGAACGGCTCGGCGTCGGCTTCATCGGCGTCGGCGGCCGTGGCCGCTACCACCTCGACGTCGTCCTGGGCATGATCAACCAGGGCGAGCCGCTCGAGGTGGTCGGCCTCAGCGACACCTACGGCCCGCGCAAGCGCGCCGCCGCCGAGCACGCCAAGGCCAAGGCCTACGCGGACTATCACGAACTCCTCGCGGACCCCGCCATCGACGTGGTCCTCATCGCCACGCCGGACCGGCTGCACGTCCCGCAGGCGATCGATGCCATTCGCGCCGGCAAGGACGTTTATTGCGAGAAGCCGATGGGCCACTGGAGCCAGTTCGCGCTCAGCCGGCAGTTTTACCAGGAGACCGTGAAGCTCAAGCGCGTCGTCCAGGTCGGCAATCAGGGCAACTCGAACGTCGCCTGGAAGCAGGTGCGCGACCTGATCCAGAAAGGCGCCATCGGCCGGCCGCAACACGTCGAGGCCGGGTATTATCGCTACGGCGATTGGGGCGAGCGCATGCCGATCGCCGACCCGAACGCGAAGCCTGGTCCGGACTGCGACTGGGAAGGCTTCCTCGGGCGACGCGCCCAAGGTGCCGTTTACGGTGGACCGGTTCTTCAGTTGGCGGAAATACCTCGACTACGCCGGCGGCCCGTGCACCGACCTGTTCCCGCACGTGCTCACGCCCTTCATCAGCCTGCTGGGCCTGAAGTTCCCGTCGCTGGCGGTCGCCTCCGGCGGCATCTTCAAGTACGACACCTACGATCGCGAGGTGCCGGATACGTTCAACATGTGCGTCGATTACCCGCAGAAGCTCTCGATCGTTCTGGTCTGCACGCTCGCCAACGAGTTCCCCACCGACCCGGCGATTCGCGGCGACGAAGGCACCATCACGATGCAAGGTCCGGCCTTCGAGGGTGGGTTCGACAGCGTCACCTTCATCCCGCGCAAAGGCGAAAAGACGGTCATTCCGGGCAGCAAGCCGAACACCACGCTGCTGCACTGGCAGAACTTCCTGCATTGCGTGCGCACCCGGGAGAAGCCGGTCAGCGACGTCGAGTTCGGCCTGTATGTGCAGGCGGCGATGAACATGTCCATGCTCGCATTCCTGAACAAAAAGGTCGCCACGTTCGACGCCGACAAACTGGACATCGTCATCTGATGGCGTTGGGTGGAGAAGAGCGCTGTGTTCGGGGAGTGCGTGCTTCCCGCGCGACCGGGTCGGCATCGCGCCGACCCGATCCGCCGCCGCCCGTGGTGCTGTACTTTGCGCCACCCCGATGCCCCCCGAGCCATCGGCGGGACGCCGATGCCCGCGACCGCGACGGTCGCGCTCCCCTTTTCAGTGACGCGATCCGGACCGGTTTCATCCGCGTCCAGCCGCGTTCATTCGCGGTTTCGAGGGTTTCTGAATTGCTTTCGCTGCCGCGCTGCGGTTGCTTCTTCTCAAGCACGCAAAACTCAAACCTAACCACCTATGGGCAAAGTCTATTTCGGCGTTAACATGGAATTCGTCCGCCACGCGGATAAAAACTTCGAGTGGGGCGTCCAGAAGGCCGCCGAACTCGGCTACACTCACGTCGAGCCGATGGTCCACTGGGGCCGCGAACTCCTCAGCGAGGCCGGTTACTTCCACAGCGTCTCGATGCTCGACGACCCGCTCCGCCTCAAACGCGCCTGCGAGCAGGCCGGCATCAAGCTGTCCGGCCTGTCCGCCCACACACCGCTGACCAAACCCGAAATCGGCGTCGAGTACCTCAAGCAGGCCATCCGCTTCGCCGCCGAGTGCGGCGCTCCGGTCGTCAACACCGACGAAGGCCCCAAGCAGCCGTGGACGACCGAGGACGAGGATTTCACTCTGATGCGTTACACGATCATGGAGGCGTCCAAGGTCGCCGAACCGCGCGGCATCCTGCTCGGCCTCGAATGCCACCAGCAGTACAGCAAGACGCCCGAAGGCCTGGACCGCATCTACAAGCTCGTGAAAAGCCAGGCGGTGGGCATCAACTACGACACCGGCAACGCCTTCCTCTGCGGCCACGATCCGATCAAGTGGCTCAAGCGCGTGGTCAAGCGCCTGGTCCACCTCCACGCCAAGGACATCTCGGTCGAGCACGCCTCCGCCGAACGTGGCAAGGTGACCGGCACGCCCGTGGGCTGCGCCTGCGGCGATGGCGTCGTGGATTGGAAAAAGGTCATCGAGATCGTAAGGGAAGACTGCCCGCGCGACATCGTCCTGTCCGTCGAATGCGGCACCATCGAGCAGGCGGAACGGTCGATCAAGCACCTCAACGGCCTCGCGTAGAGTCCGACGAGGTTCGGTAACAAACAGTCGCAAGCGAAAGGTAAGAAATGGCCAACGACGAATTCGCTTTTAGTCTTATCTACGACGGAAAGGACTTGGACGTCGGATCCATAGATGCCAGAGACCTCGCACCCGCGCTGATCGCCTTCGCTGACTTGGTCGATTTCGGTGGTAAGGTGCTCTTTCCTGAAGCTCCGGCAGTTACCATCAGGGTGCGCCCGACTTTCAGGAAAGGCTCGTTCGACGTGACCTTGGAACTGGCGCAAGCTTACGACAAGTTCGTCGGTCTCTTCAGTGGCGGTCATGTCCAAGCATGGAACGCATTGTTCACCTTGCTGGGCATTTCGGGAGTGGGGGGCTTGCTCCAATTCATCAAACGCGCTAGGGCGCGGAAACCAAAGGTGCTGGAAATCGAGCGCTCAGAGAAGGTACGGATTCAATTCGAAGGGGAGGATCCTTCGGATGTGCCAAATGGGTTGTGGGCT
This sequence comes from uncultured bacterium, assembly GCA_963735925.1. Taxonomy (GTDB): domain Bacteria; phylum Verrucomicrobiota; class Verrucomicrobiia; order Limisphaerales; family J093; genus DSVZ01. The sequence continues at coordinate 119,283 of CAVTMT010000009.1, read as the reverse complement.
TTGTTTAGTCATCCGGGCGTGCGAAGATCCGTTGAGCAGATCATTCGTCCGCTGGAGCGCGAGGGAATCGAACGGTTGGAACTGAAAAGGGACGGTAAACGAGTGCTCGAAGTGACCAAAGAGGAAGCGCCATACTTCAAAGCTCCTGAAGGGAACGAGAATGAGCAGGTTCATGAAAACCCGAATTCCATTCTGGTACTCCTTTCGCCCTCATTCTCCGAAGGAAACAAGTGGAAAGTCAGTGGCGGCACTGGTCCGTTCTGGGTAGGTATCGAAGACCAAGCGTTCCTGGCGAAAGTGAACACTGGCTCGGAAGCCTTCCGCAAGGGCGATATTCTGCACGTCACGTTGCGGACTCGACAGTGGATGGAAGGCAGAGAGCTTAAAGCCGAGCACTGCATTGTCGAGGTCCACAAGCACGAGAATCAACTGAACCATCCAGAATTCCCTGGGACTGCGAGTGTCTGAATGAAGACAGGATGAAAGATGTGCCCGCGGGACCGTGCGTGTCCTCGACCCAACGCGTACGACTGGCGGAGCGAGTTCTCAATAACATGGCCGGACACGCTTTCAATGAAGTCGTCGCAACGCAGGAACTAGAGCGACTTCTGGACGAAGGTCGGGAGGGATTCGACCGACAGTGACCACCGAGGAACTACGTCAAGGCGGGTGACTTGCCAATCATGAAAACGAGCGTTGCTAGGGAGGGTCGTATCGTGCTGCCGGTGGAAATCCATCTGCAGGACGCCTTCGAGGCAGGCCAGGAATTCGAGATCGAGCGGCTGGACCGGGGCGAGTACCGGCTGGTGCGCCGCACGCCGCCGGCCAACGAAGGATTGGTGGACTGGTTGCTCGCCTGCCCGGAGAAAACCTATTTCGTTCCCGTTGATTCCGAAAGTGCCGACACCTTGTGACCTGCCTCCACGTCGCCAATTCCCTGGGTGAAGCAGCTCAGCGCGATTGCTGGCGCAGAAACCCTTGGAGCGCGGCCCAAGTCGGGATGCCCTGTTGGCCGCCGAATGGCCGCCGAAAAGGGGTCGGTTCTTGATAATGGATACTCTTGACATGACTTGCTATCGCGATGTACGCGGTGCGCAGCGTGGCGCTTCGCCGACAGGTTCAACCCTCAACCTGCCGACCATTGCGGGTGCCCCCATTCAGTCTCAATTACCAATATCAAGAACTGACCCCTATTCAGCCGCAACCCACGAATTCGCGAGGTTCCTGAATACGGGTGTACTCATCGTCAATTCCCTCAGGGCATCGGTTTTCATTGCGTCGGGTTTGGACGTCGAGGCGCAGGTCTGGGCAATGCGATGCCATTGGAGGCACCACCGTCGTCCAGCCGTCCTCGGCTTTCATCCTGGCCCATCGTGACGCGATCGGAAGCCGGCGCAATTGTGGGCTTGACCTCCGTGCCGGACCCGCTAACGCTGTGCTCCGCAAAATGACGGTGAATGTCCGACAAGCCCTGCTGCTGGTAGTCGTCGTAGGCCACGGCGTCGCCGCTGGGCTTTGTTGGGCGTGACTCAAGATTTCAACAAAGAACCCACGGCTGGTCGCCAGTCGTGGGTTTTTTGTTACCCCGGCGGCCGGCCCGAACCGCAAAAGCACCCATGAGCAAAACGACGAAAGCGAACCCCCAGACCACGCCGCCGGCGACCGCCGCCGTGGGCGAAGCCGGCGCCGCCCCGATGGGCAGCGAGATCCTGGTGAAATGCCTCGAACGCGAAGGCGTCGAAGCCATTTTCGCCTACCCCGGCGGCGCCAGCATGGAAATCCACCAGGCCCTGACCCGCTCGCGCCAGATCCGCACCTACCTGCCCCGCCACGAGCAGGGCGGCGTGTTTGCCGCCGAAGGCTACGCCCGCGTCTCGGGCAAGGCCGGTGTCTGTATGGCCACCAGCGGGCCCGGCGCCACGAACCTGGTGACCGGCATCGCCGACGCCTTTATGGATTCAGTCCCGCTGGTCGCCATCACGGGCCAGGTGCCGCAGGCCATGATCGGCAAAGGGGCCTTTCAGGAAACGGACATCTTCGGGATGACCCTGCCGGTCGTGAAACACAGTTATCTGATCACGGACATCCACACGATCCCGCGCGTGGTCAAGGAAGCCTTCCACATCGCCCAATCGGGGCGGCCCGGTCCGGTGTTGATCGACGTGCCCAAGAACGTGCAGCAGCAGCGCGCGCAACCGGTGTTTCCGACCGAAGTCACGCTGCGCGGTTACCAACCGGACCGGCGCGCGGACGACGCGGCCTTGGGCGAGATCCTCGCCTTGATCGACCGCGCGGAGCGTCCGGTGCTGTACTGCGGCGGAGGCATCCTCAGCAGCGGGTCCGCGGCGGAATTGCGGAAGTTCGCGGATGCGACCGGCATTCCGGTGACCACCACCATCATGGGCTGCGGCGCGTTCCCGGAAACGCACCCGCTGTCGCTCAAGTGGCTGGGCATGCACGGCAGTGCCTACGCGAACTGGGCGGTGGCGGAAGCCGATTTGTTGCTGGCCTTCGGGGTGCGCTTCGACGACCGCGTCACCGGCAAGGTGGACAAGTTCTGCGAGCACGGAACCATCGTGCACGTGGACATCGACCCTTCGGAGCTCAACAAGAACCGGTCCGTCCACCTGCCCATCGTGAGCGACATTCGCTACGCGCTCGGCCGCCTGAACGCCATCCTGGCCGACCGGCCCGTCGCGAAGCGATTCACCGCCTGGCAACAGCGCGTCGCCGAACTGAAGGCCAAGGCACCGCTCAACTGGCGCCTGACCGAGGAAGTGCTCAAGTCCCAGCACGTGCGCGATCACATGGGCGGCGACGCCAGCCAGGTGGTGCTCCCGCAGGAGGCCATCGCCACGCTGTACGAGTTGACGAAAGGCGAGGCCATCATCACCACCGGCGTGGGTCAGCACCAGATGTGGGCGGGGCAGTTCTACCAGTTCGACGAGCCGCGCCAGTTCGTGACCAGTGCCGGGCTGGGCTCGATGGGTTTCGGCTACCCGGCCGCGTTGGGCGCCAAGGTGGCCCGACCGGACCGGCAGGTCATCGACATCGACGGTGACGGGTCGTTCCTGATGAACGTGCAGGAACTGGCGATGGCGCACATCGATGGTATCGCCGCCAAGGCGATGATCCTGAACAACCAGCACCTCGGCATGGTGATGCAATGGGAGGACCGCTTCTACCAGGGCAACCGTGGCCACACCTACCTGGGCGATCCCAACCTGCGTCAGCAGGTCTATCCGGACTTCGTGGCGATCGCCAAGGCGTTCAACGTCCCGTGCGAGCGGGTGATGTACCGCCGCGACCTGCGCGCCGCCATCCAGCGGATGCTGGATTCCGATCAGCCGTACGTCCTGGACGTGATCACGCCCTACACCGAGCACGTGCTGCCCTTCATCCCCGCCGGGAAGACGGTCAACGAGATGATCTGGCAGTAACGAACCGGCCCGGCCGACCGGCGGAGCGCAGCTCGCCTCGCGGCCGCGCATTGGTTGACGCACATCAATGCGCGGCCCGGCGGAGCGCCCTAACCTCATTCCATGAACGGAATCGCAAACGAATGCGAGATCGATGTCCGCGCCCTGCCGGCCCGAAACCGGCACGCGGCGATCTTCGCGACCTGGAACTCTCTCGCCGCGGGCGAAGCCCTGGTGTTGGTCAACGACCACGATCCCGTGCCGCTGTACTACCAATTCGCGTGCGAGCACGGCGGGACGTTTCGGTGGGAATACCTCGAACAAGGCCCCGAAACGTGGCGGGTGCGGATCACCAAGGGCCGGTTCGCCGACCCCGGTTACGTGCCCGCGGCCAAAATGGCGAAGCCGGAACCGCTCCCGGCGCGCGCCGCCGCGCCCGTCGTGCTGGATGTGCGCCCCATTTTCGCGCGCGGGGAGACGCCTTGCGAAGCCATCGATGCCGCCGTCGCGAGCGTCGCCCCCGGCCAATCCCTCGTGCTGCTCGTGCCCTTCGAGCCGGTCCCGCTCTACGCCAAGCTGCGCGCCCAGGGTTTCACGAGCCAGACGCAGCAGCTCGACGACGGCACCTGGCGGCTCGAGTTCGTGCGCGGACTGGACTCCGCCTCGCCGGTGAGGGTGGCCTGTGGTTGCGGACACGATTGAGCCGGCGGCTGCCGACGCTCCGGGTCGTCATCGAATGCCGCCGCGCAGCGAACCCGCTCGCGCGAGATCGGCACGCAAACGCGCACGCAAACGGTCGATTGCCTCAGTCCGGCTCCCGCCTTAGCCTCCTCGCGGCATGGGCCTCGCCGGACTCAAATCGAACCTCTATCTCGCCAAGTACTCGCTCCTGAAGCCGGGTGCGGCGGCGGCGTTTCGCCTCGCGTTGCGGAACGAACGGCTTTCCGCGGACGAGCTCGAGGCGCTGCATTGGAGTCGCCTGCGAGGGTTGCTCGATTACGCCTATCGGAAAACGCGGTATTATCGCCGTCGCTTCGACGAAGCCGGTCTGCGCCCCGACGACCTCCGCCTGCCGGGCGACTTCGCCGCCGTGCCGGTGCTGACCCGACAGGACCTGCACGACCATTTCCAGGACCTCGTCTCCGTCGAGGCGCGTCCGCGGGACCTGAATCTCGTCACGACGGGCGGCAGCACGGGGCGACCGGCCAAGGTGTACCATCAGCGCAACGTGCCGCGCGCCGCCATGCTCTGGCAGATGGAGAGCTGGTGGAACCTCCCGCCGGGAACCGATTACGCCACCGTGTACCGTGAGCCGGACAACTGGAAACACCGGCTGGTTTCCCGCGCCATTGACTGGCCGGTCCGGCGCGTGTTTATGGACGCCACCCACCTGGATGCTGGCGCGATGGATCGATTCCTGGCGCGCTTCAACCGCGTCCGGCCGCCGCTCCTGCACGGTTATGTCGGCGCGGTGGATCACCTGGCAGCGTACGTCCTGGAAGGTCGGCTCACGGTCCACGCGCCGCAGGCCATCTGGCTGACGTCCTCGCCGACCACGGCCGTGCAGGAGCGGCGCATTCAACGCGCCTTTGGCGCGCCGGTCTTCGACCAGTACGGCTGCTGCGAAGTCTATTACCTGGCCGCGCAATGCCCGGCCCGCGAGGGCCTGCACCGGTTTCATGACAGCCGGCGGATCGAGTTTCTTGGCCCGGATCACCGGCCGGTGCCCGACGGAGCCTATGGCGACATCGCGCTGACGGACCTGCACAACCGGCTGTTTCCCATCATTCGCTATTTGAACGGCGACCAGGGGCGCGCCCGGCCTGGTCAGTGTCCGTGCGGACGTACGCTGCCGCTGATGGACAAAATCCGCGGGCGCGTTTCCGACCTTTTGCGGCTGCCGAGCGGTCGGTGCATCGCCGGCGACTACCTGACCACCCTGTTCGACGATTGCCCGGACGCGGTGCGGCAATTCCAGGTGTACCAGCGGAAGGACCATTCCATCGAAATTCGCGTCGTCCCGAACCCCGCCTGGCCCCGACTCGAGGAGACGCTGGCCCGGGTTCGGTCCAATCTGGCCGACAAGGGCGGACAGGAAGTTCCGGTCACCGTCATGTCCGTGCCGGAAATCCCGCCGCGCGGCGGCAAACTCCGCTATGTGTTGAGCGAGGTTGCCGCCCCGGGGCCGGCCATGCCAACGACCGGCTCGCCCGACTTGGAAGGCGCTGTCTGAGCGGAGCCGTGCGTCCGGCCCGGGTGAAGCCTCGGCATTCCGCGGCCAGAGTCCGGATCGGGTCCTGATTTCTGGTTGGTGGCTGCGCCGCTGCGGCGACGCAGGGCGGTGCAGCAGCACCGCCTCCACCCAAGTCCGGAACAGTACCGGTGTTCGGATCGTGCCCTGGTTTCTGGTTGGTGGCTGCGCCGCTGCGGCGGCGCAGGGCGGTGCGGCGGCACCGCCTCCACCCAAGTACGGACGGTACCGAAGTCCGGATCGTGCCCTGATTTCTGGTTGGTGGCTGCGCCGCTGCGGCGACGCAGGGCGGTGCGGCAGCACCGCCTCCACCCAAGTACGGACGGTACCGGAGTCCGGATCGTGCCCTGGTTTCTGGTTGGTAGCTGCGCCGCTGCGGCGGCGCAAGGCAGTGCGGCGGCACCGCCTCCACCGAATCGGGACACCTGGAGTTCGGCCCCGCTTGCCCGGCGGGCGCATTCCCGGCACGATGCCGGGCACAGGTTGGTCGCAAACCCGTGGGGGGCGACCATCAACTAGAGCGCGGCGGATAGCCATCATGAGAATCCTGCACCTGCTGGGGTCCAACGAGGACATCGGCGGCATCTTCACGGTCCTGCGCAACCTCCAGACGGCGACCGCCGGCGCGGGCTGCGAACACGTGCTGTGGGTCAACGCCGCGTACCGCGAGGTTCGCCAGCCGGCCATGCAGTATCGCTTCAGCCGGTATTTGCTCCAGGATTTGCCCAGCCACCTGGAACTGGGTCTGCGCGCGTGGCGGGCCCTGCCCGAACTGCGCGCCCTGCTGCGCCAGGAAACCTTCGACGTCCTCCACGCCCACACCCGGGGCGCCCTCCCGATCGCCGTGGCGCTGGCCACGATCGGTCGCCGGACGATTGTGTTTACGAATCACGGTTACGCCCGGCGACGGGGCATGTATCGCTGGGCGGCCGGTCGGCGTCGCCTGCACATGTGCGTCCTCACGCCCAACATGGCCCGGCATTACGGTCTGGACCCCAGGCCCCCCAACGTCCGCGTCATCTCGGCCTGCTGTGCCGACGCCTTCTTCGAGCGGCCGCTGGCGCGGAGCCAGCCTGTCGAGCCGGGCCGTCCGCTCCGCTTGATTGGTTTGGGAAACGTGGTGGGCTGGAAGAACTGGCACCTCATCCTCGAAGCGCTGGCCCGCCTCCCGGAGCCGGAGCGGCGTCGGCTGGAGTTCCATCACTGGGGAACGGTGCCGCAGGACGAAGCCAGCGTCGCTTATGCGGGGAAGATCGACCGGTTGCTCGCCAGCCGCGACCTGACCCGGTACGGGTACTTTCACGGGCTGTCGCTGAAGGTGGAGGACGAGTTACGCGCCGCGGACTGGTTCGTGTTGCCCTCGACGAACGAACCGTGCTCGGTGGCCTTGATCGAGGCCCTGGCGCTGGGCCTGCCCGCGCTGGTCTCGGCCAGCGGCGGGAACATCGACATCGTCCGGGACGGCCAGACGGGGCTGTATTTCGAGCCGGACAACGTGTCCAGCCTGGCCGGGTGCCTGGGACGGATCGCCCGCGGCGAGGTGTCCGTGGCGAGTCCGGCGGTTGTGCGCGAGAGTGTCCGTCCGCGGAGCGCCACGGCGGTGGCCGCGGAGTACCTCCAGCTTTACCGGCAGATCACGCGCGGTTGACGCTCAGAAAGGCCGCCCGCAACCGCTCGGCAAAACGCTCGCCGGTGTAGTTCGCCAGGAAATGCTCGCGCAGGCCCGGATCGTAATCCTGCCGGGCGAACTCGATCAGTTTCGCGGCGAGGCTGGCGGGCGAGCGCGGCTCGATCACGCCCCGATAGCCGGCGGGCAGGATTTCCGGCAGTTGCCGCCAGTTGCTGATGATCGGCGGGAGGCCGTACGCCATCGCCTCCGCGAGCACCACGGGAAAGCCTTCCGGCAGGTAGGTGGGAAAACACAGGCAGTCGCTTTCGCGCAGGAGCCGCTCCTTGACCGCCCCGGAGGCAAAACCCACGTAGCGCACCAACGGCGTGCCGCGTTGCAGGTCGGGCGCCTGCAGCCGGCGATCGAATTCCTCGCGCTCGAGCGGCGACCAGAACTCGCCGGCGACCGTCAATTCCACCCGCAGCGGCGTGCCGCGCAATTCGGCATTGGCCAGCGCCACGGCGTCCAGCGCGTCGAAGAGCCCTTTTTCCCGTCGGCAAAAACTCAGGAACAGGGCGCGGTAAACCACCGGGCCGGAGTCGGGCGGTCCCGGTCTGCTTCCTTGGCCGCAAGCCGCGAGCGTCCGGCGGCGCAATGCCGGGGCGTGGATCCGGTGGGGTTCGAGCGACCCCACGTAGTCCGGACACGGGTCCGGAATGCCGTTGGGGATCACCTCGATGCGGCGGGAATGGAAGTACTCGCCATCGCGGCGGTTGAACGGCCGCAAGACCACGCTCAAATCCGGTTGGGCGAGGAGTCGCCGGCACCAACGCTTTTCCCAGGGGTGGGCTTGGGTCTCGAGCCACTCGGCCAGGCCGCCGGCATGCCAATGCAGAACGAGCTTCGGGAAGAAGGGCCGGCAGATCGCGAGGGCCAGCAGATCGCGCCGGAGCGGAACGCGCGCCGGCGGCGCCGGGACGTAGTACAGGACCGGGGCCGCGTGCCGCCGGCGCAGCCAGATCGCCTGCGCGCAATACCCCAGGAGCGAGGGAATCTTGCGCAATTGAAAGCTGCCCACATCGTCCATCTCGCGCGAAAGCCGCGCGTTGACGTGGAAAAGCCGCAGCGGGTTGGCCGGAGAAGTGGCGGTACCGTTGCCCGGCGCGCACTGGAGCAGGTCCAGCATCAACTTCACCATGGCGCTCTGCCCGTGATGCGGCGGCGGCACATGGGCGAAGACGACCATCCGGGTTTCTGGGGGGGATCCCCCGGCCATCGTCTGACCGCCGCCTGACAGAAGCTCGCTCATCGGTGCCCTCGAGGGCTTGGGATTGGGCGTTGGGACGGCGTTTCGGAGCGGCAACGCAATGGCGGGTCACGGCCTGCGTTTGCGGTTGCCGCCCGGCGCGGAGTTCAGGTGGGCAACGCAACCGGCTCGAGCGCCAGCTCCGCCTTGGATTCCGCGGCCGCTTCCTGCACGGCCTCCTCCCGTTCGACCACGCGCTTGTTGAGCAGTCTCTCGCAGGCGATGAGCACGCCGCAGTGGACCGAGAAGGAGCGCATGATCATGTCGCTGTCCCCGTGGATGAAGACGAAGAACACCACGAACACGCACCAGTAGGCGGCCGACACAGTGCTGACCCGCTCCAGCGTGTCCGTGGCCCCGTATCTTCGCGTGTACCGGATGATCCGCCCGGCACAGAAGGTTCCGCCCAGCAGGAACGCCAACGCCCCCAAGGTTCCGAACACGCCCGAGTTCACCATCAATCCGATGGGCGCGTTGTAGAACTGGCCCTGCTCGACAAACATCGCCACGCCGGTCGGATCGAAAGCGGGGATGATCTGGTCGTCGAACCGGCGAAAGCCGCGCCCGATCAGCAGGTAATCCGGGATCATCCGCAGGCCGGCCTCGCGCAGCAGACTGCGCGTGACCAGGGTGTTGTTGGCGTCCACCTTGACCTGGCTCTCCACCTGAATGCCCGGCAGGAACGAGATCGCCCGTTGCGCCGCCAAGGGCAGCCGCTCGGCCATTCCGTAGGTGAGGATCAGGCCGAACAGGAGAATCAGCGGTCCCAGGATGACCACGCGGGCGGTGAATGTGCGCTGGGCATAGGCCAGAACCACGAGGGTGCCGACGACCTCGAAGATGACCGTGCGGTGTCCGCTCAGCATGCCGAAGATCAGGACCGCCAGAAACAGCGGCGTCAACCAGATGGTCCGCCGGCTGGCGAAGTCCTTCAGATCGTTCTTCGCCAGGAGAATCAGCAGCCACGGGACGCCGGCCAGCGCGAAGGACTGGAAGCGCCGGATCCCGAAGCGTTCGCTGGCGTTTTCGAAATTGCCCGCGTCGTAGGGGACCTCGAAGAAGTAAAGCAGGTTCTGCAGACCGCCGCTGCCGAAGGCATAGGCCAGGTCGGAGATGATGAAAGTCCCGCTCAGCAGCCATTGCAGCAGGATGAGCCGGGGCAGCCAGCGTTCGTCGCTGAAGCCATTGAGCGGCTGGAGGGCGAAGATCAACGGGAACACGGCGGAGGCGATCTGCTGCACGTAGTAGCGGCCCCCCGTCTTGTCCGAACCGAGCACGTTCAACCCCACGCCGTAATAGCGCATGCTGAACACGAGCACCAGGCTGAACAGCGCGGCCCCGAAGAACACCCAGCGGTTGCGCCGGATCGTGGACTTGAAATCCGGCGGAAACCGTCGCAACAGCACGCTGATCAACACCCCGCTCCAGCCCAGAAAGGCCGCCGCCTCCCACACGAACGGACGGCCGGGGGCGAACGGCACGATCAAGGCGGAACTGAACGTCACCGTGGCGATCATGAACGTGAGCTGCGTGTGGTACGGCAGCGTCACGAGCCAGCAAATGCCCGCTACCAAAATGCCGGCCAGAAACCAGTTCGTGGCCAGCAGCATGGTGCTGATCAGCAGCGCGAGCGCCACCACGCCATACCAGAGCAGGGCGTGAAGCTGCGATCGGCTGTCGATGGCAGAAGTCATCATAAAGTTCGAACCGGGCGCGAATCCTTGTCTGCGCGGGGGGGAGAGTCAAGCCCGGCCCGGAAGCTGCCCGGAAGTCGCCTCACGGGCCGGCTTCGACCCGCCCGTCGTCGCGAACCGTGATTGCGCGGACGCCCGCCGGCACACGGCCTTCCGTCAACCGCCCGCCCGGCCACCGGACCTGAATCGCCGTCGGCAACTGCGGCGTCCCCAGGACGAGCACCGGGCTGGCTTGCGACCAATAGCCACTGCCGGACGGGACTTCTCGTGCCGGTCCCGTCGTCTCGCCGAAACGCAGCCGCACCACCGCCCCCACGCCGGCCGGATTCCCGGGCGGCCCCGCCAACCGCACGCGCAAACCGGGTTTCGCGCCGGTGTTGTGGAACAGTCTTGTCTCCGCACGGTTCTGCGTCACAACCAGGTCCACGCGCCCGTCGGCGTCGTAGTCCGCCAGCGCGGCGCCGCGTTGTTCGCCATCGACCCGCACCCCGCAATCCTGCCCGCGCACCGGCATCAGCACGCCATGCCCATCGCCGCGCAGCCAGAGTCCGCGCCCCGCATCGTAGCGCGACGTGTCGGAGTCCACTTCGAAGAAGTTCTGACTGAGAAAAACGTCCTCGTTGCCGTCGCCGTCGGCGTCGCCCACGCAAACGGCGAACGCCGGCGCGAACTGGGCTTCGGCCGGCAGGACGCGGACTTCAAAATGGTCGCCGCGGTTCAGAAACAGCGTCGATTCCAGCCAGGCTGCCTCGCGATACTGAGCGGTGCGCCGCGCTTCACCGAGCACCTCGTCCATGCCGGCGTTGGCCCAGGCCGCATGGCTCGTGAAGCGCGCGCCCAGCCGCGGGATGCTCCGCGCGGCCGCATCGAGCATCCGGTCCGGGGCGTACTGCCCCAACTCGGGCGCCAGGTGGGCCGCGATCACCGCGACCCCGCCGTCCTCGTTGAAATCGCCGAAATAGAGGCGCAACGGCGCGGGCCGCGAATGCTCGTAGCGCGAGTTCTCGCCCCAGTTCGCCGCCACGAAATCGAGCCGGCCATCGTTGTCGAAATCGCCCGCCGCGACGCCGTTCCACCACCCCGTCAACCTGCCGATCGTGTCCCGGCCGTCATGGGCTGGCGCGCTTTCCGGCCAGGTGAGCGGTGCCTCCCAAGGCACGAGCCGGCCGTGTTCGTTTCGCAGCAGGATGATCCCGCCCCAGTCGCAGGCGAGTACCAGTTCGGGCCAGCCATCGCCGGTGAGGTCCGTCCAAAGGGCGCTGCTGACCAGGGCTTCGGGCAGCGCCCGGGTGTTCTCTGCGTCGGGCACAAGCGCGCCGTTTCGCCACCGGTAAAGTTGCGACGCCCCCGCCGCCGGATAGCGCCCACTCACCGCGCGTGCGCCCACAAACAAGTCCAGGCTGCCGTCGCCATCGTAATCGGCCACCGCGAGCGGTCCGAAACTGGGTCCCGCCAGCGGCAGCGCCGGGGTGGCCGCGGCCGGGCCCAACGTCAGCACACCGGGGCCGTTCGTCGCGCCGTCCTCGTAGTTGGCCAACGCCACCAGCAAGGCACCGGGCGCCACGCCCGCAAAACCCGCCGCGTCGCGCTCGAGCGGCGCGTCCCACGCCGGGACGTTGCCGCGCTCGAAGCGTCCCGCGCCCAGGTTGCGGAACCAGGCCAGCTTCCCGCCGCGACCGCTGCCTATCACCAGGTCTTCGCGTCCGTCGCCGTCCAGATCCCACCAGGCCACGCCGGGGCCCAGTTGACTGAGCTTGCGCGACAGCAGCGGCTGGCGCTCGAAATCGTCGAACGGCGCATCTTGATGAACGTGGCGGATGGCCTCGCTCACGTCCGTGAAACGGAGGCCGGAGGCCGTCACGACCGCCGCCGAATTGGAATCACTCGCCGCCGCGGCTGGGATGGGGCCGGCCGGCTCGAACACTTCAACGAGGGAATCGGGCGGGGCGTTCGAGACGACGGTTTCGCGTCCGCTCCGCCAACGCACGCGCACTTCAAGCGACGCGGCGGAGCCCGCAGCGAAGGTGCGCTGGGCCTGGTCGCTGGAGCAGTAGCGCCCGCCACAAACGATCTGCTGGCTCTGCGAAACCGGACCGCCCGCCACGGTGATCCGCGCGCCGACGCCCCTGGTGTTGGGCGGTTGGCCGCGCAGGCGCACCGCCACGCGGGGCGCGGAGCTGTCGTTGCGGTAAATGCCGGCGCTGCTGTTCAGGTTGTTCACGATCACGTCCGGGTCGCCGTCGTTGTCGAGATCCGCGAGGCACGGCCCCTGGGAAATGGTGGCTTGATCGAAGCCCCATTCCCGGCTGCACTCCGCAAACTTCAGCGCGCCCCCGTTGCGAAAGGCCAGATTCGCCGTGTTGAGGCGGGGAAACATGCGGCGCAGTTGGAGCTCGTCCGCCGTCAGCATCCGCCGGCCTGCCGTTGCTTGGCGGATGTGGGCCTGGACATCGGCGTTCATGTTGTCGCGCTCGAACCCGTTCGGAACCAGCAAATCCTCGTACCCGTCCAGATCGACATCCAGAAAGACCGGCCCCCACGACCACTCGGACGCTTCGAGACCGGCATACTGGGCGATCTCGGCGTAAGTGCCGTCGCCCCGGTTCCAGAACAGGGTGTTGCGCGGGTACTGGGGGCGCCCTTCGATCCGAGAACCCGCGGGGGTTTCGCCTTGCACGACGTTTCGCTGGGTCAACCGGTGACGGTGATCGCGACTCAGCATCTCCACCACCAGGAAATCGTCGTTGCCATCGCGGTCCAGGTCCGCCACGTCCACCGCCATCGACGCCAGGCTGGTTTGTCGAAGCGCGAGGCGGGGAGCGAGCCGGAACCGGCCCTGCCCCTCGTTGAGCCAGAAACGGTCCGGCGTGGCGAAATCGTTGCAGACATAGAGATCCGGGCGGCCGTCGCCGTTGAAGTCGCGGAACGCCACCGACAGCCCCCAATCGAAAAGCGGCTGGGCCAGCGGTTGACCATCCTCATCCCGGAACGCCCCGCCGGTCCACGGCACCGGCGTGAATTGACCGTGGCCGTCGTTGAGCAGGAACACGTCCGGCTCGCCCAGTTCCTCGCGGGAGAATCGTCCCTGGCCGCCAGCCCCGAGCCCGAACTGGAACCGGAACCGGTTGGTCCACTCCGGATCCGTCGGCGGCCGGCCATTGATGGTCGCCACAAACGGGCGACCATCGGCCACCTTGATTGTGAAGCGCGTCCCGGGCGCATCCATCAAGGTCGAGGTCCGGTAATTGGCCACATACAAATCCAGGTCGCCATCCCCGTCGGCATCAGCCAGGGCCAGCGAAGTGCCGGCGCGCCCCGGGTTCAGCACGGCCGTCTCCGGCGTGAAGTGGCCGCGGCCGTCGTTGAAGAAGAGGTGGGTTCCGCCTCCGATCGAGTTGATCAGCAGATCGAGGTCGCCATCGCCATCCAAATCCGCGAACGCCGCGCCCGTGGCATCGAGCGAGGGACAGGCCACCCCCGCGGTCGCCGTGAGGTCCTCGAAACGCCAGTCGCCGAGGTTCCGGTAGAGCCGGCTCCCGCCGCCCAGCCCGCCGAAGAAAAGATCGCACCGGCCGTCGCCATCCACGTCGCCCGCCGCGACGCCCGAACCGTTGGGCAACACCTGGTTGGTGACGAAGCGCGACTCGGGCAGCACGTTGGTGAAGGTAATCCCGGTCCGCGACGGAGGGAGCAGCGCGAATCCGGTCCGGCCGGCCGAGGCGACCGCGAGCGGCGTGATACGCCAGTCACCAGCGGTTTCTCTGTCCCGGGCCGGCGCGGCCGCGGCCGCGAACACCATCCATCCCGCCAGACCACGGACGGCACATCGCAGGGAGTACGAGAGCAGGACCATAGGCGCACTCCGGAGGATCAGGGCGGTGCCGCGCCCGCGGGTCGTTGTTCGAGAGTGGCCACGGATTCCCGTGCCGTCGGGTTCGACGGATCCAGGCGCACGGCTTCGCGAAACTGGACCAGTGCCTCGTCAAACCGCCCATGTCGGGCCAGCAGGTTGCCCAGGTTCAAACGGGCCAGAACGTGTTCGGGTCGCAGGCGCACGACCTCGGCGAGTTCCGTCTGCGCGTCGGCGACGTTCCCGTCGGTTGCCAGTTGGATGCCCAGGAGGTAACGGGCCTCCCAAAACGAGGGCTGGAGCCGGATGGCGTCGCGCAGACTTTCGAGCGCCGCGTCGCGCCGCTTCAACGCCATCAGGACGTCGGCCCGGCGCAGGTAAACGCCCAGACTTTCGGGGCGGCGGTCGATGGCGGCCTCGAACTGGGCGAGGGCCGCTTCCAACCTCCCCTCGCTGGCGGCGATCTGACCGAGTTCGAGACAGGCATCGGACAGGTCCGGGCGCCGGCGCAAAGCTTCCGTCAACGACTGCCGGGCTTCGGCGTATCGCTTCTGGCGGGCGAGCAGTTGGCCCAGATGCAGATAGGCCGCGTAATGGTGGGGCATCAAATCGCGCACCCGTTGCATTTCGACCGTGGCTTGCGCCAAATCCCCCACGTGCTTGAGGAACTCGGCGTAGTTGTGATGCAGCCAGTGGTCGGTGGGACGATCCCGAATCGCCGTCTCGTAGCCGGCGCGGAGGTCTGGCGGCGACCGGGATCGCAGCCGGTCACGGGCATCGGCCAGTTGCCCGCGGAGTTGTTCGAGCTGGTTCGTGTGGTTGCACTGGCTCGTGAACGGCGCGTCGAGCAACCGACGGAGCATTTCCTCGAGGGCCGCCTGGCGATTCCAATCGGTCAACCCGAGGCGTTGGGCGCAGTCCGCCGGCGTCGCCCAGGTAGTGGCTGGCCCGTTGGTGTCCAGACCTGCCAACCGGGGCGCGATCGCTTCGGCCCAAGCGCGGGCGAGGCGATAGTTGCCTTCGGGATTCAGATGCACCTGGTCGTAGAACAAATCCTGACCAGGGATCGAATCGCTGCTCTCCCGGGCCAGGGCGGCGGCCGCATCCACGTACAGCACGCCCTCGCCCGCCTGGCGACGGGCCGTCTCCTCGATGATGGCGTTGATGGTTGAGTCGGCGCGAAACGGCAGGGTGTCGAGGTCGCGGGCCTGCTCGAAACACCCGCGCGCCGCGTCCACATTCGCCAGGCCCAGCAAGCACTGGCCCCGCCGGAAATGGAGTTCAGCGAACCGTGGGGTTTGCTCGAGGGCCGCCTGAAATTGCGCGGCGGCCTCGGCCCAGCGCCCTTGGGCGGCCAGCCGTTCGCCGTTCTGGACGCGTTCTTCCCAAGCCGCCCGGTCCGGCCCGCCGGCGGCCGGAGCCGGGGTCGAGGCGAACGGGGCGCAGTCCTTCAGGTTGCTCGCGACGCTGCTGAGGAGAACGGACACGCCCGCCCGGCGCCCCGCCTGGAGCAGGTCGGCAAGATTCTGGCGGAAATGGTCATAGACCCGTTCCCTGTTGGGATCATCGAGCGGCAACTGGCGATCGAGGAACATCTTTAATCCACCCCACGCCGCGGGCGGACCGTTCTCCCGCACGAGCCGGTGCCGCCAGTTGGCGATGAACTGGCCGATGCGCAGGCGTTGCGTGGCCAGGTAGGCACGCACGGCGAACAGCGGAGGGGCCTGTGGTCCGAACACGGTGTTCGCGCCAAAGGGACCGGCCATTTCGTTGTTCCCGGCATAGACGATCCACAGGTCGCCGTCGTAGCGGGCACACTCGCGGGCTATGGGAAGGATGGCGTGGGAGTTGATGGCGGTCATCGCGACACAAACCACCTCGAACTCCCGCGTGGGGAACCGTTCGCGCAACATGACCTCGAGGTACCGCCCGGCCCCGTAGGCCGGCCGCGGATCGCCCAAGGCGGCCGACTCCCCGAAGAGGAAGATCCGATACACGCCGGGCGGCTTGTGCCGACGCAGCGAGGTCGGCGCCGGGCTGCGGGAGAGCGCCGGAGGAAAGAAACGCAGCCCGAACCAGGTGTTGTCCACCAGGAACTCCTGGCCGTCGCGGGTCGTTCGGAGAAAGAACGACGTGGCGTGCCCAGAGCCGGCGAGGCGCAAGGCGACTTCCAGCAGAACTAGAAGCAGCAGCGGCACGGCCCCGGTGGCCACGAGGCGGAACAGCCGGCGACGACGGGGCGGGAGCGCGGGCGGCCCGGCGGAAGGCGGAACCTGCGCCGGCCCTGGTGGGGGGACCGGGGTCACTGCCGCCTGTCGAATCCGTTTCACCGAGTGACTGGATGCCCGCTTGGCCGCCGGTAAAAAAAGAGACCGGGGCGAACCCCGGTCTCTGTGACACTCTCAGACAAGTCACGCAAGCCTTACTGACTGGCCGCGCGATAGAACATGGCCGCACCGGTCTTGGGAACCGTGTACGGACTGACGGCTCCGGCCACCGGCGCGTACGTGCCCTTGACGGTCGGCGAGCTTTGCAGCACGCCGGAGTAAGTGATGACGCCTGCCGCACTCATGCCGATGGTGGGGGTCACCACCGGGTTGTAATTGCCGTAGTCACGGAACTTGGCGACAAACATACCCTGCAGGCCGACATCGGTGATATTGCCGTTCTCCGGAGAGTATTCCGGCCCCACAAACAATGTCGCCGGCATCGGTGAGTCAAAGGTGGTCGTGCCCAGTTGGGTCCAGGTCGCCCCGTCGTCGCTCCGGAAGATGGTGAAGAGGTCACCGGCCCGTTTCAGACGGCACCACGCATTGGGATACAACGGTGTGCCCCCGCCACCGGCCGTGGTGGTCGCGGCGCCGGTCGCCAGGCGCCGGTTGCCTTCCCAACTGTTGTTGCCGGCCGTGCCCATCACCGTGGTGACCGGATTCACATGCACCTTCTGATAGCGCCCGGCCGCCCCACCGTCCTGCGCGGTCCGGTCAACGCCGAAGTTCGTCACGTCGCGAGCGATCAGGCCCGCCCGCGCCCACTGGCTGGAGGCGTCCTGATACTCCACGCGCACGACCTTGTCGAAGTCGCCGGTGACCTGCTCGTACACGAACGCCGCTTCGTCGTAGGTGCCCCATTCCCCGATGCCGTCGCTATAGACGTCGAACCCGTTTTCGGCCGTCGCCAGGACGCCGTTGCCCAAGGCCAGTTCGTCGCCACCCACGACGCCCCACTTCATCGCGGAGACCTTGAAGTCTTTGGTCGTGGCCGGCATGGCGTTGCCCGAGACGTCCTTCACCCCGGTCACGGTGACCGTGTAGGAGCTCCCGACCGTCAGTCCCGAGGCCGTCAAGACCACGCCGGGAGAGCCCGCGTAGAACTTGATGCCGGTGATGGAGCCGGCGGACAAGGCGTAGTTGGCTTGAGTGCCGGCCGAGGTCGCATCCACCACTTCGTCGAAGCTCACGCCCACGTCGAAGGTGTTTCCGGTCTGGCTCGCGACGGCCGACGCCCCGGCAATCTTCGGCGGCACGTTGTCCACCACCACGGTCAGGGTCGCCGCCGCGCTGGGTACGGAGATAGGGAGCACACTGCAGATCACCTGGTATTTCGTGCCCGAATCAGCGAGCAGCAGGATCGGCGTCGTGTAGGAGGACGCCGTGGCCCCCGGAATGTCGGTAAAGGTGCCGCTGCCCGGCGGCGCCTTCTGCCATTGGTAGATCACGGTGTTGCCGTAAGTCGAAATCCCGGTTGCAGTCACGGTAAACTCCGCGGTTTTGCCCGCCTGCGCCGTGGTGTCCACCGGCTGCTGCGTGATGTCGATCGACGCCCCGTTCGGGTCCAGGTAGGTGCCGATCACCGCGCCGGTCACCGTTGGCGCCGTGCCGTTCACCGGATCGGTGTCGCCGGCCATGATGTAGGTCACGCCGAAGTCATCCGCACCGCACCAACTCGGATCGTGGTGGACGGATTCCATGTAATACCGGTTGCCCTTGGTGAGGGTGATGGTGTTGCCGTTGGGCCAGTTGTTGGCGGCGTCAGTCGAGAGGTCGGAGCGGCGCCGCTCCAGACTCCCGGAATACGCCTGCACCCAGCCGCGCGGGTCGCTCCAGCCGCCGGGCTCCGCCGCGATCAGGACCTTGTTCGCCGGATTCTCGTCCGTGCTCAGGTAGAGCCACCAGCGGTCGGCCCCGGCAGTGAAGAACACGTAGTTGCCGGTCGTGGGCGGGATGAAGACGCCCTGGATCGAGTCAAAGTAGTTTCGCGCCGGGTCGGCGGCCACGCGGCCTGCGCCGTCGGCCGGATACTCCCAGCTCACCATGACATCGGTGCGGTCGGGAGCGCCTGGATACCGGGGATCGCTGAACAGGTTGTCGGGATTCGCGCCGGTGTTGTCGTCCACGTTGCTGTACTTCTGGTGGATCGCGGCGCCCTGCATGAACACGAAGGTCTTGAACTGAATCTGGCTGTTGTCAGCGATCTTGTTGCCCTGCGCGTCCTTCACGTTGTTGACCGTGATGGTCAGCGTGGCGCCCTCGGCTTGCTTGCTGGTCGCGAGGACCACCGTGTTGTCAGCGGCGGTTCCCGGCGCACCCGCCAGATTCGCGGTGGAGATGGTGACGCCGCTGTCCACCTGGTAGTTGGCCAGCGTCTCGGCGCTGGCTTGATCCAACGGCTCCGAGAACGTGAGCGTGATGCTGTTGAACTGGACCGAGCCGGCGGCGGCCACCAACGTCGGGGGCGCAACGTCCTTGTTCACCGTCATCGTGGCGTTGGCGCTGGTCACACTGCCCTGAGGGCCGGTGACGACCACGGAGAATTTCGCGCCGTTGTCGGCATAGGCCGCCCGCGTCAGGGTGTACACGCTGTTGGTGGCGTCCGGGATGTCCGCGCTGTTCTTTTTCCACTGGTAGGTGTATGGCGGCGTGCCATCGGCTGCGACGCTGAACGTGGCCGATTTCCCTTCATCCACTGTCACATCCGCCGGCTGGGTGGTGATGGTCACCGGTCCGGAGGTCTTGTCGATCGTCGCCAGGTACTCGCCCGGAATCGGGGCGGAGAAGTCGATGTTGAAGACCGGATCCTGGACCGCGACGGAAAGGTTGTCGCCGCCCGTCCCCTCTTTGTGGAGGGCCTCGATGTAGTAGGCCTTGCCCTTGGTGAGGGTGATCTTGGCGCCGCCCATCACCGGATCCTTGGTCGGCCATTCCGTGCCGGCGAATTGCGAAGAGTCCTTCGCAGTAAGATTGCTGGCGCCGGCGCTCGTGGTGTACTCGCGCGGATTGCTCCAGACCGTCTCCTGGGCGATGAGCTTCTTGTTCGCCGCCGTATCGTCCGTGCTCAGGTACAAATTGCTGAGGTCATCGGAGCAAATGAAGAACACATAGTCGCCGGTGGTGGGCGGGTAGAAGTACCCGATCAACTGGGAGCCAAAGTTGTTGCGGACGTCGTTCGGGGGCGGCGTGGCGATCTCGCCCGTGGCCCACAATTCGAAGTAAGGGGGATACTGCACGAGGTCCGGACTGTTGGGAAACTTGGCGTTGCCGGTCAGGTCGGCGACGGTCGTCCCGGCGCCGATGTCCAGGAACACTTTCGCGGTGATGACGCCTTGCGGACTGGTGGGTGCCGCCGCCTGAGCCAGGAGCGCCCCCAACCCGAGGGCACAAATCCCGGAAGCGACGCGATCGATGAACTTGCTGCTCATAGGTGTTTTGTTTGGTTGATCCGCGAGCACCGGCCCTCGCCGGTGAAGGCTGGCGGGGCGCGCGAACAGTTGAACTTTGGGGCAAACTACCGGTGTCCGGCCTCACGCTGCAACCAAAAACGCTAATCGACGACCGGCCGACTTCCCCGCCACGGCTTATGAATTATCAGACGCGATGCTGTCTGCCAGTACTCACCGTTAAACAGCGGTTCATGGTTTGACTGCCCCTCCAGGTCCCTCGCCGCGCGGGCAAGGACGCCCGCGCTCCGCTCAGCGAAGGGGAGCGCGACCGTCGCGGTCGCTCCCGTCGGCGTCGCGCCGACGGGTCCGGGCGCATCCCTGCGAAGCCCGGTCGGGTGACACTCCCCGCGGCTGATGTTTCCGGCCGGGGACCGGCCGGCGGCTGTTGCCCATCCAAATGCACTGGGAGCTGCCCGCGCCGGCATTGGCGACCGCGGGTTGCGCTCGGCCATGAGTTCCGCCAGCCCGCGCCGTTTGCTCCGCGGCGGCAGTTGTCTCAGCAACCGCCGGCCTCGCTCGTCGGTCGGCAAACGCCTTGCCAGGTTCACCTTTGGGTCGAGACTCGCCGGCGACCCAACCTGCGGTTCGGTCGTGTCCTCCGTCCGCTTGCCACGCGTACCCGCCCGAGTAGGCTGCGCGGGCGCATGAAACGCTACGATCTTGACCGCTGGACGCTGGCCTTCCTGGGCCTGCTGGTGGCGTTCTTCGTCGCGTTCCTGGTTTACCCGGTCGCCTTCATGCTGCGGCGCGCGTTCGGCGCGGGCCGCGAGTTCACCTTCGAGTACTTCGGCCTGTTGCTGGACAGCCCGCTCCAGCGCGAGGCGCTGGTCAACAGTCTCGCCATCGCGGCGCTGACGACGCTGGCGACCACGCTGCTGGCATTGCCGCTGGCGCATTGGATGACGCGCTACCAGTTTCGTGGCAAAGCGTTGCTGGGCGGCTTGATCCTGGTGCCGATGATCATGCCGCCGTTCGTGGGGGCCATCGGGCTCAAGCAACTGCTGGCGCGGTTCGGCTCGGTGAACCTGGCGCTGATGAACCTTGGTTTGTTGCCGCCGGATAAACCGATCGACTGGCTCGGCGCCGGCGGGTTCTGGGGCATCGTGATCCTGCAAATCCTGAGCCTGTATCCCATCATGTTCCTGAACGTCTCGGCGGCGATGGCGAACATCGATCCGGCGTTGCGCGAGGCGGCGCAGAACCTCGGCGCCGGCGGTTGGCGGCTGTTCCGCACGGTGACGGTGCCGCTGATTTTGCCGGGCTGGTTCGCGGGCGCGATCATCGTGTTCATCTGGGCGTTCACGGACCTGGGCACGCCGTTGATCTTCGGCTTCTCGCGCGTGGTGCCGATGCAGATTTTCGATTCGATCACCGAGCTCAACACCAACCCGATGGGCTACGCCTTGGTGGTGTTCGTGCTCGGGTTGGTGCTCACGCTCTTCCTGGCCTCCAAACGCGTCCTCGCCGGCCGGCGCTACGAAATGATCGCGCGGGGGCACACGGCCGGCGCGGAGACCCCGGCCAGCGCGCGGCAAACGGCGCTGATCTGGGTCGCGTTCGGGGGCGTGATCGGGCTGGCGTTGCTGCCGCACCTGGCGGTGGTGGTCCAGTCCTTGTCCGAGCGCTGGTTTTTCTCGGTGCTGCCGTCGGCGTGGACCACGGCGAACTATGGCGAGGTGTTCGGCCAGGGCCTGACCGGCACGAGCATCCGGAACAGCTTGTTCTACGCCAGCTTCAGCGCCGGGTTGGATCTGGTGCTGGGGGTGGTGATCGCCTGGCTGCTGACGCGACGGCGGATTCCGTTCGCGAACGTGCTCGATGCGCTGGCGATGCTGCCCCTGGCCTTGCCGGGATTGGTGCTGGCGTTCGGGTATGTGGCCGGGTTCGACTTCAAGATTTCCTGGTTGAACCCGCGCGACAACCCGACGCTCTTGCTCATCGTGAGTTACAGCGTGCGGCGCCTGCCGTACATCGTGCGTTCGGCCTACGCGGGCTTCCAGCAAACGAGCGTCACGCTGGAGGAAGCTTCGGCCAATCTGGGCGCCTCGCCCTGGCGGACGCTGCGGCGGATCACCCTGCCGCTGGTGATGGCCAATCTGGTGGCGGGCACGATCCTGACCTTTTCGTTCGCGATGCTCGAGGTGAGCGACAGCCTGATCCTGGCGATGCGCGACCAATACGCGCCGATCACGAAGATGATTTACAACCTCCTCGGGCGCATCGAACCCGACGCGCCCAGCGTGGCCTGCGCCTTGGGCGTGGTTGGGATGGTGATCCTCAGCGCCAGCCTGCTGATCGCCGGCCGGATTCTGGGCAAGAAGATGGGTCAGCTCTTCCGGGCTTAGCCCGGCTCTCGCGACTGGAGGGGTTCGCCGCGAGAGGACGGGGCGGTTCTCGAACGCAGCGGATTGCGGGGCCTCGACTTGGAATCGGTGCCGATCCCGCGCGGGGGCAAACTCACCGCTTCCGGCAGATCAGTATCCCATCGGCGATCGCCAGCAGCATCGTTTCGACCCGCGGATCGTCCGGCAGTTTACGGTTCAACGCGTCAATGGCCCGGCCTTTCGCATCCAATGGCGTGTCGCCGCCCACCTGACCCGCCCAAAGCATGTTGTCGAAGAGGATCAATCCGTTTTGCCGCAGGCGGGGGAGAATCAGCTCGTAGTAGGCCTCGTACTCGGTCTTCTCGGCGTCGATGAACGCGAAGTCAAACTGCACCCCCGGCTCGAGCTCGCGCAGCGTCTGGAGCGCCGGGCCCGGACGAAAGTCGATGCGATCTTCCACGCCCGCCAGCTTCCAGTAGGGCCGACCGATCGCCGCCCATTCCGTATTCACGTCCAGGCACAGGAGCCGTCCCCCCGCCCGCAATCCCCGGGCGATGCAGATGGTGCTGTAGCCGGTGAAGGTGCCCACTTCGACGGCGGAGGACGCCCCGATGGCCGCCGCCAGCAAGGTCATGAAACTGCCCTGGTCCGGTCCGATCTGTTGTTTGCTGATCACCTCGCCCAACGAATCGTTCTTCGCCTCCAGAGCGGCAAGGACCGGGTCGTCGGCATTCGATCGGCAGGCGCAAACATAGCGATAGAGGGTGTCGTTCAAAGCCAGGTATTTGGTTTTCACGCGGCGATTATGGTTCAGATTGCCCTTCGCGATCCAGTGCGAGCGGGTACGGCGTGGATCTGACAGCGGACGCCGCCCCGGCGTCAACACCGCAACCCTGCTCGAGTGCGGCCATGGGAAAGCCGCGGACGAACTCGAAGTCCGGCTCGCGGCCTTGTAGCCGGGTTTGGCTTTGGGCGCCTGTTCCATCTCCCCTTCGAAATGGGTGCTGGTCAGATCCTGCTGAAGCGCTTGGTGAATTTGAAGCATCCGCTCCCAAGCCGGCCGGGCATATCGGCGACGTTCGGCTTCTTGCACCAGCAGACGGGTCGGTTTCAACTCAACTCGAGCATCCCGTATTTCCTGGCCTGCTACGCCTGCCAGTTGGGCCGGTTGCAGGACGCTCAGGATTGGCTGGAACACGCGTTGGGAATTGCCGCCGAAACCGGTGACGAGAAGCAGCTCAAGCTGCGAGCGGTTGACGATCCTGACCTCCAACCGCTGTGAACCGTTGTGGAAGGAAATCGGAAATCATGATTGATTCCGCCGCATGAGCAACCGCCTCACGGTCCTGATCGCTGGCCGCCTAAGCTTCACGTCTCATGCCGTACTGGCCGGCACCTTGTATGTCGCCCCCAACGGCAGCGACCCCAATATCGCCGGACATGCCGACGGCCAGGCCGTAGAGGGATTAGTCGAGGCTCCATTTGTTCGTGTCGTTCGCGGGAGTGGCGGACGGCGCCAAGAGTGCGGCACCCAAGAGCAATAGTTGAGCGGTGTGTCGGTTGGTCATGGGAGACTTCTCACCCTGGGCCTACCCAGGATTAAAGGTAGAGGATTCACAGCCGGTGGTCCGCCTGGGCGCTGGGTTGAGGAACCGCACCCGGCCGGTTTCGATTTCGTAGATGGCACCGACGCACTTCACGCGGCCTTCGGCCTGGCGTGCCCGCAATTCCGGCGAATCGAGGATGGTGCGCAGGGTCCAGCGGACATTCATCTCGACCGCCTGCGCGAGCCGCTCCGCGGGTGGCAACTCGGCGTCCAGCCCCTCCAGGCCCGGCAAAATGCTCTCCACGAGCAGTTGAATCCGCGAACGTTGGTGGGCGCCCCGATACATCATAGCCAGGGCGGCCTGAATCGCTCCACAGCCGTCATGCCCGAGCACCACCAGCAACGGCGTTTGCAGGTGTGAACCTGCATATTGAATGCTGCCGGCCACCTCCGCCGAAAGGACGTTCCCGGCGACCCGTACGACAAACAGTTCACCGAGGCCGGCATGGAAAATCGTCTCCGGCGCC
Source organism: uncultured bacterium (assembly GCA_963735925.1). Lineage (GTDB taxonomy): Bacteria > Verrucomicrobiota > Verrucomicrobiia > Limisphaerales > J093 > DSVZ01. The sequence goes on along the minus strand of CAVTMT010000009.1, from coordinate 95,038 downwards.
ACGCGGGAGTCGCTGCAACCCAGGATCGTCGCAAACGGATGCTGCCCGCGAGCCAGCTCCGCCAGGGTCTCGCGTGCGACACCGCTCAGATGCGGCTCGCCCCGTTGGAACCGTTGGTTGCCCTCGATCAGCCGTTGCAGGGCTTCGTCGGCAGTCAGGTCGTGGTTCATGATTTTCCCATCATCGCCAGCATGATTTGGATCAGCAGGATCTTCATGATGGTTCCGGTCGGATAGGTGATCGCGTAGGCGACATCGGTGCGCTCGGACGGCACGAGCTTCGAGGCGAACACGGCGTGGGCCGGGTTGGCCGCCACACCACAGGTGGCGCCCAGGAGGTCGTCGAGCCGGAACCGGAAGACGAAGTGCCCGACGAGCAGATTGAAGAGCACCGGGACGAGCACGATGGCCGCGCCCAGAAGGAGGAAGAGCGAGCCTGTTTGCTGAACGGTCGTGAGAAACTTCGGGCCCGAGGTCATGCCGATCTGAGCGAGAAACAACGTCAGGCCGAGGTTGCGCAAGATCACGTTGGCCGAGTAAGGCATGGTCCAAACCCAGCCGCCGGTTCGGCCCAGCCGGCCGAGGATGAGACCCACCACGAGCGGCCCGCCAGCAACGCCGAGACTGAGGGTGCCCAGCCCGGGGATCGGGATCGGGAGAATGCCCAATAGCATGCCGAGCGCCATACCGACGCCGAGCGCTACGTAGCTGAACTCAGTGGTCCCCTTGATCGAATCCCCGAAATGCTTGCGCGCCGTGTCGCGGTGCTCACGGCGGATCATCATTCCGACGCGGTCGCCGAACTCGAGCACGAGCTCGGGCCGAGGCAGGAGATCGGCGTCCCCCCGCCGCACGTGCATGACGGAGAACTCCGGCACACCCGGGATCCGGAGGTCGGCAAGGGCAACGCCGACCACGGACGCTTTGGAAACGAAGAGGCGGAAGTAGTCGAGATCCCCTCGGTCTCCGGTGATCTGACCGGTCGCGGCCTCTCCGAGGAACTGCCGTGCGCTCTCGAGCGCCTCCGCAGACTCGCCGGCCAAGGCGACGACGTCATTGTGCGCGAGGACAAAGTCGGGCGCAGGAACCCGGTTCTGGTTCCCCTGCCGGACGACGAAGATGCGGACGCCGGCCGGCAGTTCCGCGCTCACCTTGGCTAATGGCTGGCCGAGGACCTTCGGATTGCGCACCACGACTTCGAGAAGCTCGATGCCGGTGCCCGCAGGCGCCAGGTCTTTCTGCTTGATCCAAAGCTTGGCGAAGTACATGCAGAGGAACGGTGCGATGAAGCCGAAGGGGTACGCCACGCTGTAGCCGAGCGACGGATCGTTGTTGCCGACCGCGCTGATGGCGGCCTGCAGTGCCGGCGTGCTGGTCAGCGCACCGCAGAACAGCCCGGCCACCGCGGCCGGTCCGACCGAAAACATGGCGTAGGCCGCGTAGCAGACTCCGATCCCGGTCAGGTGTGACATCAGCACCAACCCATTCGCCTTCAGACCGAACGGGCTGGCCAAGCCGCTGAAGACCTGCTTCCCGTACATGATCCCGACGCCGTAAACGAACATCAGCAACCCGAGCGAGCCAAGCAGCGGCGGAGGGGCGGACTTGGGCGCGAACATTCCCGCCCCCAGACCGACGAAGAGCACCGCTCCGGCGCCAAGGGCCAAGCCGCGAATATTCACCCCGCCCAGCGCATAGCCGAGGCCGATGACCAGAAACAACGAGAGCAACGACTGCTGTTCGAGAAAAGTCCTGAGGATGTCCATAACAATCAAAGGCCTTTGTGGCTCACATAGTAGGTTCTTCGGCCGGGTCATTTCGGGAACAGGAGAGTGATTGTGAAACGAAGGCCCCACTCGGGTCCCCCGCTCGGCCCCTCAGCATAATAACGGTAGCCCAGTTGGAGGCTGATCGGCTGTTTGTCCACCTTGACCATCTGATTGATCATGAAGTTGACTGGCACCGTCCATTGCTTGCCTTGCCAGTCGTAGGTGGATTCCGTGTTCACAAAGAGACTGGTCAGAGTCTGGGTAGTGTAGCCAACAAAGGGTTGAAGGTATGTGGCGTTGACATGCTGATCACCCCAGCCTTCATAGGACCAGATGTGGTTGCCCAGCATGCCATAGGTAAACCCCTTGTCCTGGCGCAGCACGACGGCCGTCGGGCCCGCACCCCATTGGCCGGAACCGAGCGCGCTGTCCGTGGCGCTAGGAAGAAGCAAAGCCGGTCCCGCACCCATGATCCAACCGCCGGGGGGGTGCTTGGGCGACAACCAGAAGCTTTGCAGAGTGTCACCCAAACCGAACTTAGAGCGGATGCCGGGCGCGGTGGATTCGAGATGGATGGTAGGCAAGATCGTCCGGCTGATCAGGTTCCAGTCCTGGTCGAGCGAAATCGGGACGACCGGTTGGAAGTTCAGCGTATATCTCATGGCCTCGGAGGGTGCGATCCCGAAGTCCCAGTTGTTCTGGAAGGGCACACTGATCAGGCTGGCGATCGGGTTGAGGGTTTGCTTGGCCAGTTCGGCCGCTTTGGCCTGCTCGTCCTCCACGCTTGCCCCGCCGCCGGAGGATGAAGCGGCGGCGGGCGCGAGGGTAAGTGGGCGGTAGAAGCTACCGGAGTCTTGAGCGCGGGCGGGCAGCACGATGGTGGCGAGGCCCAGCGCAACCAGGAGCCGTGGTGTGAAGGCAGGGACCCTGAGCAAGCCAAACAGCACTTCCGCGGTGCGCTCGTTCGGTTCGAGCATGGGCTTGGAGGATTCAATGAGTGTGTGGGTCATAGGTGTTGCGGGTTGGGGTGTTCGGCAGTGCCTCTTGGGACGGCCATTTAGCGCGCGCGCGGCGGCAACAGGTAAAGCGTCATGGCGAACACCAGATAGACCATCAGCACCAACGCCCCGACGAACCAGGCCGAGCGCCCGCTGTTGGTCACGAATGCGGCCGTGATGGTGGCGATGAGCATCATCACCACCGCGCCCGGCCAGAATTGCAGGTCCATCGGCGATGGGCCGATGAAATAGCTCACGAGCACCAGCACCGGCGCGACAAAGAGCGCGATTTGGGACGCGCTGCCCAAGGCGATGCCCACGCTCAGGTCCAGCCGGTTCTTGCGCGCGCCGGAAAACGCCGAAGCCATTTCCGCCGCGCCGCCCACCAGCGCCACGACGATGAATCCCACGAACGCAGGGGTCATCCCGAACGCGTCCGCCGCCTTCTGCACCGACTCGACGAACACTTCGCTCACCAGCGCGACCAGCACTGTGACGCCGGCCAGTGTGACCAGGGCTACGCCGATGGGCCACGGCGCCTCACCCGCCTCGCCGGATTCCGCGCTGGCAAACAGTTCGCGGTGCGTTTTCAGCGAGAACAGCATCCTCAGCCCGTAGGCCACGATGAGCAGCACCGCCAGCCCCAGGCTCAACTTCCGGGTGAAGGCGGCCACCGTCGCGGAATCGGCTTGGGAGACCGCCGAAGGAATCAACAGCGCGATGGTGGCCAGGAAGAGCATGCCGGCCTGCATGCGGGCGCCGACGCGGTTGTATTCCTGCAAGTGGTGCTTGAGTCCGCCGAGGAGAAAGGACGCCCCCAGCATGAACAAGGTGTTGGTGACAATGGCGCCCGCAATGGAGGCTTTCACCAGCATGTACTCCCCGGCACGCAGAGCCGCGAGCGCGATGATCAGTTCCGTCAGATTCCCCAACGTGGCGTTGAGCAGCCCCCCCACCGCATCGCCGGTTTTGGCCGCCACGGATTCGGTGGCATGACTGAGCAACACTGCCAGGGGCACGATGGCCAGGACCGACAACACGAAGAGTAGCGTGTGCGACTCGGGCCAGAGCGTCTGCGCGGCAAAAACGATCGGAACCAGGGCCAGCAGCCAGAGCAACGGATTATGCCGGATTTCGTGCAGCAAGTGTTTCATAGGGGGATCGCAGCGATAACAATGCTCGAAAGCCCAGTCGGAGGGAGCCCGCCTCACGGTCGTGAACCACCCGACGCGGGCAGCAATGAAAGATCGGGGCGCAATTGCACCGCACTCCGCACGTGGCTCTTCACCGCGGCGGCGAATTGCTCGAATACTCTGGCGGCTTTCCGTCTTCCCAACGCCTGCTCCAGGCCGTCGCGCAGCGCGTCGGTGCGCACGTCGAACGCCGCCCAGTTGGCCCGCGGCACCATGAGCAAGAACTGGGGTGTCTCACCGCCACTGCGCAGTTCGAACCATTCGTAGCGATTCCCCCCGCCGGCGCGGCTCAGAGCATCGTGAAACTCGCGCAGCGCTGCGTAGAAGTGGGCCTTCTTGCCATAGTGCAACTGGTAGAGCGAAATCTCGGCCAGGGTCGGCGTGTTCGTCTGGTTCCCGAAATCGCTCACTTCTTCGAGGTGTTCGAAATACTGCACCGCCGGCGGCATGACGGACAACGTCGATGCCAGCCCGCCTCCCGCCTCTTCCGCGCGGCCAGCCAGCGGCATCGCATCAAAGTCCGCCCAGTCATGGCCAAAGGTCGCGACACAATACCGGGGCACCTCGCCGCTCGCGTACTCCCAGGTGAGCCACCGCCACGAATCCTTTTGCTCGCGACGCCAGTCCATCTGCTTCTTGATGGCGTCCTCGACCTGAGCGCGAGAGTCCGGCTGCGCGCTGAAATAGACCAGGCGGGCGATGGATTGGTCTTGTGCGCAGACCATCCGGACGACTGCCAGCACGGAAATAGTGACGGTGGCCAGGGCCCAAATGCTTCGTCTCATGAATCCCCTTTCTCTCGTTTTCAATAGACTCTCTCGCGGCGATCCACCCGGCGGTCATCCCGCACCACCCGGCGGTCTTCGCGTCGTTGGGGGCCGCGGACGCCGATCGGGTCGTCGCGCCGTTCGACGAACTTGTCATCGCGTTTTTGCAGCCGATCGCCCCGGTCATCACGGCGATCCTGGCGGCGCTTCATCCCCGGGGTGGAGTCCTGCGCGCGGGCGAGCGCGGGGCCGGCAATGGCACCCGCCAGGGTGAGAATCCGTCTCAGGAACCGGCGGCGAGACGTATTCGATGATGTCATAGGTTGCATGTTATTTGTCTGTAAGTTGGTGCCCGCCACTCCGCCCAAACGCCTCGTCGATGATCGCCCGCAAGCGCGCCAACAACTCAGGGGAAGGAGGACTGAAGTCCTGCATTTCGTACACCTTGCCCAAAAACCCGTACTTGCTCTCGCCGAAGCGCATATAGGGCAACAGCTCGTAATCCACCACGTTCTTGTAAGGCTTGATGAACGCCAGCACGGCGCGGATGTGCTCTTCGTCGTCGTTGACGCCGGGTATGAGCGGGGTGCGGGCGACGGACTTTTTGTCCGGCCACGTCTCGTAGGCCCGCTTCATGTTCTCCAGAATCCGGTGGTTGTCCACGCCCGTCCATTTCTTGTGCCGTTCGGAAAGGGTCAGCTTATGGTCATGGAGCACCACGTCCACATGCGGCAGGACCTTTTCGACGTGCGACCAAGGGACGTTGAACGCCGTCTCGATGGCGGTGTTGATGCCGCGCTGGTGAGCGCCGGCCAACAACGTCGAGGCGAAGTCGGCCTGGAGTTGGCACTCGCCGCCGCTGAGGCTGAGGCCGCCGCCCGATTCCCGGTAGAAGCTGCTGTCCTGCTCGACCTCGTCGAGCACCTGGTCCACGGTCATCTCCTGCCCAAAGAGGTGGAGCGCCTGGGGCGGGCAGACGGGGACGCACTTGCCGCAGTTGGTGCAGAGGTCCCAGTTGATGCGGACCTTGGGGTCGGAATCCACGTTGAAGATGGCCGATTCCGGACATTCCTTGAGGCAGAAACCGCATTGGTCCTGGCCGATGCACTTGCTGAGGTGATAGGCCAGTTCGGGCTTGGGTTGGATGCTCTCGGGATTGCTGCACCATTTGCAGCGCAACGTGCAACCCTTGAGAAGAACCGTCGTCCGCATCCCCGGCCCGTCGTGCGTGGAGAAATGCTGGATGTTCAGGACGATGCCCTTCGGAGCCGAGGGAGTTGGGGAAGCGTTTTCCATGGCGTCACCTCAATCTCCCAGCGCCATGCCCAGCGAGCGCGCAATCTGGATGAACACGCTGTTGGCGGGCACGGTGCGCACCTTGTTGATCGCCTCGGCCAGGGGCACATATTTCAGATCCGGCGGCTGGAAGGCCACCAGCACGCCGCTTTGATCCTCCTGGAGTGCCCGCACCGCCCCGGCGCCGTACGCGAGCCCGAGCTGCCGATCCACCGCGGTAGGCGGTCCCCCTTTGACCAGCGGGCCCAGGACGAGCGGGTAGCTCGCCTGGTCGGTCAGCCGCTGCAATTGGAGAGCCACCGCCTGAGCCACATGCCCGGAGCGTTCGATGACATGCACACCGGCTTGACCCGTCGCCCCTGGAGAGAGTGAAGCCTTGAGGGACTCGGGCGGTGCCGCCTCCGCCGGGGTTTGCTGGCCTGCTCGCGGCATAGCGCCCTCGGCCACCACCACCAGGCCCGAGGTCCGTCCCGCCTTGATCTTCTCGGTGAGCTTCGCAGCCACCTTCTGGAGGTCGTAGGAAACTTCCGGGATGAGTACCGCATCGGCGCACACGGCGATGCCGGCTTGCAGGGCCAGCCAGCCGGCGTGCTCTCCCAGGACTTCGACCACCCCAATCTTCCGCGCCGCTTGCGCCGCTTGGCGGACACGATCGAGCATGTCCACCGCAAAGCTCAGGGCGCTGTTGAATCCGAACGAGAGCTGGGTGGCGGCCACGTCGTTCTCGACGGACGTCGGCACGCAGACCGTGCGGAGGCCCTGCCGGTGCAGCCGGAAAAGAATGCTCAACGCTTGCGGGCCGACGACCGAAATGACCGCGTCGATCTCTTCCCCAGCGATCCTGGCGATCAGATCGCCGGAACGGTCCACCTCCTCGACCATGTTCTCGGCGTTCACCTGCCGGACGCGGAAAGGATCCGCGCGGGTGGCGTTGCCGAGGAGGGGGCTGCCGCCGGCGGAGAGGCTTTCGACCCAGTGCGGGGTCAGCTTGAGGAGACCGCCGTCAGGGTAGCGTTCCGGAAAGAGCAGCCCATCGAAGCCGTCGCGAATGCCCATGACCTCCCAGCCCAACTCGTGCCCCGCCAGCACCGTGCCGGCAATGACCGCGTTGATTCCGGCGACATAGCCGCCGCCGACATTAATCCCAATGCGTTTCACAGGTCTTATGGTTGCTTGCCTATCCTTTGTTCACCGTGCTTCTTAGAACAACGAGTACAGTATCCCCAATTGCACCCGCCCATCGTCGCCCGTGGCTCCACTTTTCACTTCGTTGACGCCATACAAACCCTCAAGGCCAAGGCTAAGGTTCTTCAATGGGAACGGCTGCCAGATCAGGTTCAATGCGCCGTAATGGGTGTGGTGGTAGGCGGTGGCGGCTTGGCCGGACTGATTATCGACCGTGACGTAGCCGTAGGCCAAAGTCGAACGCAACCGGTCGTTCCAGTGGTGCGTGTACCCGACCAGCGAGCCGAAATAGGGCAGCGCCACCAAATCTCCACCGGCATCCAGGGCGGCGTCGGTGCTAAACGCACTGCTGTCGTGGCCGTAGCGGCCAATGCCCTGTCCGTAGGTCAGTTGCCCGATGACGTTATCGCGCCCGAACGCCCTCACAGCTCCCGACAGGTTGAGGCCACCGCCGAAGACTTCCTGGCTGCCGCTGCTCCCGCCGCTGAGGCCCAGCACGCGGGCCACCCCGGACAATTGAACATGCCCCAGGCCCGCTCTTTCCCAACGGACATTGGCGCCAAAATCAGGCGCGCGGTCCTTGGCCGAACCGCCGGAGCCTGCCGCGTCCACCTTGGAGTCGGGCTGCTCGAGGCCGAAGTTGAGCTGCCATTGCTCGTTCAAAGGTTGGATGTAGCGAACCAACGGCAAGCGAGTCAGGACCGACGAGTTAGCCAGCTCATAATCGACGGTGTCGGGAAATGCGTCCGGATCCACGAACGTGGACCACGTCTGACCGACGACCACGTTATAGACCTGCCCGTAAAGGTGCCGCAACTGGGAGAAGCGCTTGGCGAACAGGCTCAGAGCGTCGCAGGTGATGATGGCCGCCTCATAAAATGGCCCCTTGTAGGCAATGTCGCGCGGGTGCTCAAGCGCGGCCAACTTTGCCTGGGCTTCCTCGCGCATGCCTTTGCAGCCCCGCTTCAGCATCTTCTCAAAATCGATGACCCAGTTCTGGGAGCTGCGCATGGTCGAGGAGCTGACGATCACGAACGTCTGCGAAACCCCAACGTTGTTCGGATCCGAGCCAAAGCTCATGTGCCGGGATTCGGGAGGCAGGGCTTTGATGAAGTTTAAACAAACATCCTTGCCGTTCCAGTAGGGGAAAAGGACCTCGTCAATGGTCTTCTTGTCTTCCTCTGTCACGGTAATGGCGTTCGGCGCCCCTTTTGCCGCAATGAATGCCTCGGCGCCGGCCTTCATGATCGTGCCGTCAAGCTCAGGATAAACCAGCGAGTACCGTCCGAACCAGGTACTGGGACGGCCCACGATCAGCTCATCGTCGAAGATGGCGACGGATATCTTCTCCGCGATGTTCTTTAGGGCTTTGGCCCAGCGCAGAACCAGCGGCCGCGCCTCGGTGGTCTTAAAGGATTCCGTGAAAAGGACCGCCCGTTCCAGAGTCAAACGGGGCGGGCCATAAGACCTGATCGCTTCGAACATCCGTAGCACACGATCGGACACCGTTCCGTGCAATACCTTCTTCCCGCTCTCGATGGCGGCTTCCTGGGCGGATAGTGCCGCAGTCTTGGTTTCAGTACTCATAGTGCATGTCTATTCTTCTGGCGTTTTTACATTGGGCGCCGGTATCAGGACGATGAAATCGGCGCAGATTGCGTCGGCTTGGGGCGATTGCTGCCCATGACCCACTGAATGGCATCGATCAGGGCCTGGTCATCAACGGGTTTCCGGAAGAAGAATTGCGCGCCGAGCTGGCGGGCCAGGATGCCAGTCTCGGCGTCATCGCGCGCCGAGATCGCGATCACCCGCAGACGGGATTTGCGCTGAGTGAGTTCCTTCTGGAGTTCCAACCCGGTCACCTGCGGCATCGTGATATCCAACAGGACGCAGCCCTCCTCCTGCGGATCCACGTCCGCAAGGAATTGCTTCGCAGAACTAAACGCGCGGTGTGGCAGCCCGGCTGATCGCAGCAGCGGAGAGAAGCCCTTCCGCACCGACTCCTCGTCGTCCACGATAAAAACCATCGTGCTGTCTGGTGATCGAAGCACGGGTGGTCTTATACCGACAACCACACCGTCGCAGTATCCGACCTTGGTAGGATGGGGCGAGGAACGGGGGGAACAGGGGCGGCGGTGATCAGTGATCAGTGATCAGTGATCGGGGTCAGGGAGGGGTTGCGCGGGGAGCAATGCCAGCTATTTCGCATTGCCGGACCAACTCAGGAACCGAACTCACTTCCATCTTCTGCATGACCATCCCGCGGTGTTGTTTAACCGTCGCCTCGGCGATCTGCAAGGCGGCGGCAATCTGTTTGTTCAGGCAGCCGCCGATGACGTATTCCAGCACCTCGCGCTCGCGCGGCGTGAGGCACTGGACGCGGGCTTGAATCCGCTCCACTTCCTGGCGGTGAAGTTGGGCCGCGGCGTGCCGCTCCAGCGCACGACGAATGGCCTGCAGTAGTGCTTCATCGTTGACGGGCTTCTGCAAGAAATCCACCGCCCCCTTCTTCATCGCATCCACGCTCATCGGCACGTCCCCGTGTCCGGTCAAAAAGACCACCGGCAGGGAGATGTTGCGAGCGACCATCAAATTGCGCAGTTGCGGCCCGGTCATGCCCGGCATGCGCACGTCCAGGATCACGCAGCCGGTTCCGGAAAAGACCGGTCGCGCCAGAAACTCCGGGGCGGAGGCAAAAACCTCGCCCTGCCAGCCGGCTGAGCGCACCAACCACAACAGACCTTTCCTGGCAGAGGCATCGTCATCCACGATGAAGACCGTGACGGGGGACGAGGGGCGTGGGGGTGTCATGCTGGGGGCGCGGTGATCAGTGATCAGTGATCAGTCATCAGTAATCGGTGGTCGGTGAAGTATTCGGTGGCGTCTTCACGGAATTGGCCGTCGGGCGTGCCGCAGAAGGAATCGGATTTCTGCATCATGGAATTGAGCATCCGTCCGATCTCTTCGAGGCTGGAGTTCAGTCGGGCGGACTCGGTGGCAGCGAGATAGCCGCAGTCCAGCGCTTCACTGAGCCAATGCTGGGTTTCCATTTGCTCGGCATCCGCGTCTGTCAACTTGCTCACAAAATGCTTCTCATACCGGCGCTTTCCCCAGGCTTCCGCGATCTGCGCACCCACAGATCGTGACGCACGGCGGATCTGATCCGTCAGCGAATACATTTCGTCTTTGGGAAAAGTCTTGGAAAACTGGAACACGGCTCGCGAGACCTCCCGTGCCTTCTGATACACTCGGAGGTCTTGGAAGCTCTTTGCATAGTATGTCGTCATGATCTGATCACTGATCACTGATCACTGATCACTGATTACCGCCCCCTGGTTCGCTCCTCCCCCGGCGTCTCTCCATCCCCTTCTCCAGCTTGGAACTCAGTCCTTCAGCCAAGCTTTCTGATCCGCCGATCTTCATGGACGGTCGTGGCATACCTGGCCCTTCCCTTCGCCCAATTCGTCAACCCAGAAATCCGTTCGGCGATCAATTTCGACAGCGGCACCAGATCGGTGAGCACCTGGGCAATGGTCAGGTCGGAGGGTTCGATGGTGGTCAAGCCCCTGGCGGCATCGATCGCCTTTTCCCGGACGGTGTGTTTGATGACCTGGGAAGGCGAAGGTGACGACAAAGCGATCGTCCGTCGGCTCGATGGCCACCTGGTAAACCTTGTCGGAACTGCCTACGCGGTAATAGAGGGGGGTGCTCTCGGTTTTGGATTCGGTGACGGCGTTCATGGGGGTTGCTTTCTGGTTGGGGGTTGAGGTTGAGTGAAGCCGGTCGCGCTGCCGGGAACGGCGGTGCCGTCCACACGATGAACCGGAAATCGAAATGCGTGCTGGCGGGGCTGGTGCTGGCGTCGGCTGTAGCCGCGTCGGCCAAGCAGATTGAATTCGGCGGCTACACCTGGAGTGTCCGATCAGGCCGTGGTGGGCCCGGCCCCAACGCCTGGGACGAAGACAACGTGTGGCTGGATTCGGCGACCCACCTGCATTTGAAGATCGCTCACCGTGAGGGCCAATGGTCCTGCGCCGAGGTGACCCTGCCAAAACGGCTTGGCTTTGGCCGGTACCAGTTTCAGACCCGTGGGCGGTTGGACCGCTTTGACGCCAACGTGGTGCTTGGGCTCTTCAACTACCCCACCGGCGATGTCGGGCCGGATGCGACCCACGAGATCGACATTGAATTTGCCCGGTGGGGCGACGCCCAGAACCCGATGGGCAACTTCACCGTCTGGCCGGTGGAGAAAGCTCTGAAGCAGGTGACGAAATCCTTCCCCTTCATCCTCACCAGCGAGGATTCAACGCATCGGTTCACCTGGAGCCGTGGCCGGATCGTGTTCCAGTCGTTGAACGGGCATCGCGACGATGAGGCCGAAGTACTGAGCCAGTGGATTTACAGCCCACCAGAGCCTTCGCGTTTCATTTCCCAGCAGCCGATGCCGGTGCACATCAACCTGTGGCTGTTCCGGGGAATGGCGCCAACCGACGGGAAAGAAGTCGAGGTGGTCATCCGCGATTTCAGATTCACGCCGGAGTGACGCCCACCTCGGCGTGAACTCAATCAATAGATCGGTCGGCTATCCCACGCAAAGCGATGCGGGGTCAGGGAGGGGGTGGCGGAAAGCGAGCTACTCCAGCATGGTTTCCAGTGGGCTGGCCACATTCAAGCTGTGGGCGTGCAAAGAGCCCATCGTCGTCTCCAATCTCTGGTGACCCAAAACCCGCCAGGTCAGGAACGGCTTGCAGCAGGGCCCGGGTTTCGGCTACGGTCGGAGCATGGCGCAAGTGAGCAGGTCGGGTGGCGCGAAGCGCGTCGAGGTTCTGCAATGGGGTGCTCAGCACGTCCTTGGAGAAGCAGGGGATGGCGTGGAAGGCTTGGTTCTGCGTGCTGGCGGCGACGTCGTGGCGCAGGGCCAGGGCGCTCAGGAAGTGTTCGAGCTTCTGCTCGCTTGTGAGGGGAGGGGGCCTGCCCGCCAGGGCCGCCATGTACCGTCGCAGCCAATAGAAGTAGCTGGCCCCGGTGGCGAGCGCCTTGTGTTCCGGCAAAGGACTTCCCGCAGGTTGGTGATCGCTTCGGTGGCCTTCATACACGAACCTCCTTGTATTCAATATACGAACCGGCCGTCGTTCGATCGAAGTTAGGCAGGCGCAGCTAGCATCACACGCGTGTCGCTGCTCCGTCAATCCATCCACGTTCTTCTCATCGCCCTCGCTGGCGTCCTCGGGCTGTCCGCTGTGCCCGGCGGCATCAGCTTGCTCGTCGGCTTCTACGCACCCCCCGTCGCCCAGCTCAAGGGCTCCGTCTTCGCCGACTTCACCGTCCCCGGGCTGGCCCTGCTTTTTCTCGTCGGCGGCAGCGCCGTGCTTGCTACGGTGCTCCTCGTTCGTCGCAGCCGTTTCGGTTCTCTCAGTGCCGCATTGGCTGGCGCTATCGACATGACCTTCGAATTCGTCGAAGTCCTCGCCATCGGATCTCCCCCGGGTCTCGCACGAGTCCTGCAACTCCTCTACTTCGGCGTCGGCCTCGCCCTCGTCGGCGCATCCCTCGCCGCCATGCTCATCGACGTACTCCGGCCTCCTGCAGCCCCCGCACCGCAAACAACGCCGCCCGCCTAACGGAGATTTAGGTCCTGCGCGGTTATTCAGCCGGCGGCGAGGCGAGCGCAGCGAAGACTCGGCCGCGGCCGACGGTGAAGTTGGCTTTGGCCGGAGTGCCAAGGCTGACTCTGGTCGAACGAGCCCCGAAATTCCCGGAACGCCGCACCTTGAACGGGTGGCTGGTGCCATCGTCGTCGTTGAGTTCATGGTGGAGTGCCTGTAGGCGGAACCATCCAATTCGCCCGGACAATCTGCAGGGGGTAGCGGAAGACAAGGCCCCAAGTCAATGCGGCAGGCCGTAGGCCATTGGCACACGATCAGCAATCCGCCGACGCAGGCGCAGGTCCAGGCGATCAATGACGGCCTCCCGGCCGTCGTCACCTTGCTGAATGAACTTCGAGCCGCCGTGGTCGAGAAGGCCGTCCTCCAGGGCGGGGCGTAAACGGGCATTGGCCGGAACATCAAGCCCCACCTATGGCTGGGGCGCGGCTTCCGAGACGTCGGGTTCATCCGCCTCAAGCTCTTCCCGCGTCCCGAAGCGAAACGCGAACTTGCCGGATGCGGTCAATTCCACTCAAAATCGAATCATGAAGATTCAAATGGTGAAGAACAGGCTCGCCCGTCTGGTGCTCCCGCTGTTGCTGGCCGCGACCCCAGTCCGCGCAATCACCAACCTGTTCTCCAACCCCTCGCAGCCCGCGACTGTGGTTGCGTCCAACATCACTTCCGCCACCCTCAGCAGTGTCGGCTACCAGTTCACCTATACCGCCGACGGTTACTGGTCCCCCAGTCCCGGCGGAGATCCGACGGGGCGGTTCTTCAGCGTCTTCTGGCCAGCCGGCGTGCAAGCGCAAGCAATCACCGCCGGGCCGACCCTGGGCGCCGGCGCGAACATCACCATTCAGCGCGTGGATGGCCAGCCATTCGGTTTGCGTGCGTTCACCGGCAAACTGCTCGCCAACACGGCCGGCGCGGGCGGAGCGTTTGAAATCATGCCTCAACTCAATGGGCAAGATGCTTTTCCCGATCCGCTGATGTTCGATGCCACTGGGTATGCTGGAAAGACATTCCCGCACAAGCCGGACTTGAGTGGTTATGACGCCTACGTCATTCACCTGTGGGTGGACTGGGCGCTGGTCGGACTGACGCTGGTGGACAACAGCCCACTGCTGCCTGCCGCGTTGCAGGTCTCCGTCACGCCGACGAATTCGATCCAGCTATCCTGGTCCGCCGACGCCGTGGGCTACGTGCTCAAACAGGCTCCGGACCTAAGACCCGCCAACTGGATCCCAACGACCAACCTGGCCCAGTTGGTCGGCTCGAATATCCAAGTCACCGTGCCTCTGTTGGGCAGCGCGCAGTTCTTTCGCTTGCAGGCTGCCAACTGACGTCATGCGCTCGCCGCCCGATGCGCAGGACGAGAGTAACGCCTCGATCACAGTCAGGTACCTCCGGCAAGCCGGAGGTACCTGACCAATGCCTGCTCCAAACTCAGGCGGGGCGCTGGCGCGTCTTCAGGCGACCCGACTGACCGCGGGACTTCGGCTTCGGTCTGGAGGTTGCCCGGCGGGGTAGCGTCCGTTTGGCGCCGGGCGTCACCAGCGAAGCCGACATGCTGGTTCAGAGCCGATTCCGCTTGCTTCTGCTGCCAGTCCGGCGCGTGCCAGCGGACGGCGATGAACTGGACGAAATCCTCCACGCGTTGCGGCGTTACCGGGGTCCCGGCGCCGTACCGCCGAGCCTGGCACACGGCAAACTTGGCCACCCATTGCGCTGCCCAATTCATCGTGGCTGTGACCGATCCGGCTGCTGTCCGCGTTTGCCTTGCTGCTGCTGTGATCATGCCGTCGCAAGAGCGAAGTTCTCGCCTGTGCCCTTGCGTTTATCCTTGTCCTTGGGCGCTTCCCTACCAACATCCGCCCGTCAATGCTAGCCGGACCGCACCGCGTGCAGAAGGGGAACAACCGCACTTTCGGTGGTTGTTCCCGGCCCCGCTCCCTGGAACAACCGCACCGCTTGCGGTGGTTCCCCGGAATTACCGGGTTCGACCGCATGCGGTTCAATAACTGTTGGACGTGATGACCTTCATTCCAGGATTTCTACACCGAAGGAGCCTGAGCGTGGCTGTCGTCACGCTTCCGGTAAGTTTCGTGCTCGGTTTTGGGTTTATCCCATACCATCGGCCACCCACAACCATCGATGATTCGGCCTATGTCACGACACTGATCGCGTCCGGCATCGCGCTGTGCCTATGCTGCCTCGGCTGGGTCAACCTCGTTCGAGATGTAGAGCGAGGTTACGCACCTGGGCGTAGTTCCCTTGCGGCGGTACTGCTGGCTGGTGCCTCTATTTGGCCTCTGCTCGGGTGCGTCCTGGCCATTTGGCATCTGCTTTTCGTGTGAAACCGAAGACGTCCAATCGGGTAGCCGGGAGGATTTGCCTCCTGGCCCCCACCCCACCTAGCAAGCGGGTCCGCGCTAGGCCTGCACCAAGCGTGATTTGTTGGGTGGGTCGGAAGTAAAAGCTCGAAATGCCCGTCCGCATTGGCTGAAATGCGTTTGCGAGATGACAAAGCAGCCCCTGAAACGAACCTTTCGGGTGACGCGACAGTACCCCCACATTCTCCGGAACCGCAGGGCCCGAATCCAACGGCGGCTGGCCCCGCGGAATGGGTCCGACCAGCCCCAGCCCAGGTTGCGCGGCGGCAACCTGCACTATGAGCTCGGCGGCCGCGCCGGCGCCGTGGGCTGCGGGGGCGTGGGCGTCCTCCATACGCTGGTCCAACGGCTGGGCTTGGTGGAGGATATCGACGCCCACCTCCACCTGCACAAGGTGCATCTGCCCTATCACGAGAGCGACCACGTCCTGAATATCGCCTACAACCTCCTGGCCGGCGGCGTCCGGCTGGAGGACATCGAGTGGCGACGCCAGGACGAGCACTTTCTCCACGGCCTGGGCGCCTGCTGGGAGACCGCTTTGCCGCCGAAGTGCGGTTCGCGATTCGCCGCGTCCATGAGAATCCCGAGCGCTGGCGTGTGCCGGAGGAGGATGTGCGGGGCGGTGCGTCGTGCGGGTGTTCCCCTACAGCGTGCTCTACACGATTGAACCCGATTTCATCCTGATCGTGGCCGTGATGCATGGCAAACGGCAGCCGGGGTGTTGGCGATACCGGGTGGGTACGGAGGTAGAATGGACGCAGGTCGGTTTCATCTGAACGCGGAGCGGGAAGACAGAGCTGTGGTGGAGTGAGAAATGGCTGAACGTATGCCGCCCGCTGGCCTAAGCCGGGGCCATGCCGAAGCTAGAGTCTGGCTGCGAATCCAACATCCTGCAGCGAGTCGTCGTGCGTTGGGTCCGCGACGAGGAACGTGAGCTGTTCGACCGACTCTTGGAAGATCGCCACGATCTGGCCAGCGCCCTTCTGGCCGGCCAAACCCTCCGCTACGTCGCGGAACTCGACGGCCAGTGGATCGCCTTGCTCACCTTCAGCGCCGCCGCCCTCCAGCCCAAGGCCCGCGAAGCCTGGCTCGGCTGGACCCCGCGCCAGCGCGTCCGCTGCGTCGGCCTGGTCGTCAACAGCAGCCGCTTCCTCGTCCTGGCCGAGCGCCTGCGTTACTCATCCGACCCGATGCGGTCCTTGCGCATCAAGGAGGCCAGCTCCGCATCGTCCAGTGCGCGGGGCCACACGGCGGCTTCTTCGATTTCGCCCTGAAAGTTACGGACCACGCGGCCCGCGTCGGTTTCGGCGCCGATGAGCAACGGTTCTTCGTTCTCCGTAAGCGGCCCGCCCCGCCAGCGCTTCCGCGCCATCACCTTCCCATCGCAAAGAAGTTCGACCCTCTGCCCGTCGTAGCGGCCGACCAGGTCGTGCCACGCGAGCGGGTCGATGCGCGAAACCGGGAAGCTCACCAGGACGAAGCCGCGTTCAGTATGGATCTCGAATCCAATGTCCGGGCCGGGGGTGCCGCCGAGATCGACGCTGAACAGGTTGAAGTTCACGATCTCGTGCCCGCCGCGCTTTGCCAGCAAGGCATATTCCCAGCGCCCCACGGGATCGCGCGCCCGGAGGTACGCCGTGACCTGCTCGCCGGGAGCGTTCAACTCCTTGCCCGCGTCGAAGTAGCCGCCGCCGAGCCGGGCCACCCGCGCGTGGGAAATCGCGCCGGGGCCATCCGCCAGCACGTCGAGCTCCGCCTGGTCCAGCGATCCGCGATAAACCAGCGGTCGCGCGCCGCCGTGCCCGCCCGTGCCCAGGTCCCAATGGCCCAGCGCCCCATCAAACAATCCCGTTCGCGCGGGATCGGGCTTCGGCTTGGGGCGACCGTCGGCCGGCGCCGCCTTCAGCACCTTGAGCCGGACGTCTTTGAATTGGGCGACCGTGGGTGGGCCGCTGTGCAACTGCAGTCCCAGGATGCCGCACAAGTCCCGGCGGCGCGGGTCGTTGTCCATCACCTCGGCCGCGAGGCGTCCGTCCACCTTCAAGGTCAGATGTGGCCCCTCGCAGACCAGGTCGTACTCGTGCCAGTCCTCCAACCGGAACCACGCCGGGCCTTTCGCCTCGGGGAGGTCGGTGCTCGTCGGCCGGCCTGCAGGATCGAAAACCGTGCGCTGCCCGCGCCACGCCAGGGTGTGCCGGCCAAACTCGTCGTAGAGCCGGACGAGCCAGTCCGTCTGAAGGTTGTTGTCCACCTGGTAGCCGGCGATGTCGTGGTCCGGCAGCAGCCGGCTGCGAAACTGGAAACCGTTGTTGATGCCGCCCTCCCCGCGAACGCGGGATTTCAATTTGAGTTCGAAGTCCGCCAGGTCGCCACCCCTCCAGACCAGGTATTGGTTCACCGCGCACGGATGCTCCCGGGTGATCCGGCCGGTGATCGCCTCGTCTTCAACCGACCAATAACTCATATCCGGCGACTCCCAACCATCGAGAGTCTTCCCGTCGAACAGCGCTTGAAAGCCGGGCTCAAGATCGGAGGCCAGGCAACCCGTGGCCGCCGCCCCCAACGCCACGGACCAAAGGGCGAATGTCTGCAAGTTCATGAAGGTTGAGGGCGATTCTACATCAGTCTTCCGAGGTGACACAAGCGCAGCACCGGCTCGCCTTCGGCGCGTGACCTGGCCAGATCCACGGCGAACTCAGCCACCCAATCATTGTGACCGGCAGGATCGACGAGCATTTGCTGCACGCGCCAGGTCCGTCTGTCATCGGAGGGCGTCACATAGGTGTGGCGCAAATTGCGCGCTTCGGGTGTGAGCAGCAGTTGCTCGTGTTCGGCGAGGTAGGCGCCCATCACTTGCTGGAACCGATCGGCGGTCCATGCCTCGTCCGGGAGCGCCGGTCGCTGGCCGTTCGGTTCCGGTGGCTCCCCGGGAACTGCAGCCGGACCTGCCGTCGCCGGCGGGCTGCCCGCGGCTATCCGCGAACCGGGCTGGCTCCCCGCAAGAGATTCCAGCGCCGTCTCGAAGTCTCCCAGCGCCAGCGCACGAAGGAACATGAAAATGCGGTTGCGAATCGCCGCCGTGAACGCCTTCGTGTCGCGCGTGACGTCCGCCGCGGCCTCCTCCGCTCCGGGCGGCCGCAAATCTCCCCTCCCGTCTCCGACTCCCGCCGCCGCGGTTCGCCGCTCAAAGTCCGGATTGCGCATCTTCTCCCACTCGTCGAGAAGACTGGAGTCCACCGCGCGGATCATGGTTCCAAGATAGAGCTCCATCTCGCGCACGGCATCGTTCTTCGCCGCTTCCGGCACGGTTTGCTTGAGCACCTTATAGACGCTGTTCAGGTGCCGAAGCAACAGGCCCTCCGCGCGCTGAAGCTCGTAATCACGGATGTAGTCGGCGAACGAGCGGAAGGTCTCGAACATCTCCCGGGCAATGCTCTTGGGCCGGATGTTCTCCTGCCCCACCCACGGGTGCTTGTCGGCAAAGGCGTTGAAGGTGGAGTAGATGAACTCGCGATTGGGCTTCGGATATTCGAGTTCCTCCAGCTTGGCCATGCGCTCGTCGTATTCGATCCCCTCGGCCTTCATCGCGGCGACGGCCCGTCCTTTCACCCGGTCAAGCTGCCGGCGGAGGATGAGGTCCGGATCTTCGAGGATCGACTCCACCAAGGTGAGCAGCACCAGCGCGTAATCCTCCTGCTCCGGATTGACGAGCGGGAGCGTCTCCAATAGGTACAGCGAAAGCGTCTGGTCCATCGAAAAATCGTCCTGCAACTCCACGTTGACGCGGAGCTTGGACTGGGTGGGGACGTGCGGCTGCGCGTCCGCGCCGGGCGGCAACCCGGCCCTGTCAGGCTCGCTGATCTCGATGATCTTCCTCTCGACCAGCGACCGGAACAACTGCCACGCCCGCTTGATGTGTTCCTTCTTCTGCCGCGGCGTGTCGTGGCAATCGCGGATCAAGCGCTGCATCGCCGCGCAACCGTCCCCTTCGCGGCTCAGCACGTTCAGCAGCATCGCGTGCGTCACCTGGAACCTCGACACCAACCGCTCCGGCGGCGCCGCCATCAGCCGCTGGAACGTCTTCAGGTCCCAGTTCACGAAGTTGTGGTCCGGCGGTTTGCGTTTCACGCCCTTCTTGCCGCCTTTCGCCGCTTTCTCCTCCAGCTTCAGATTCTCGATGACGTGCTCCGGCGCCTGCGCCACCACCCAGCCTTGGTCATCGAATCCCTTCCGCCCGGCCCGCCCGCTGATCTGGTGAAAATCTCGCGCGCTCAGGATGCCGGTCTTCTGCCCGTCGAACTTGCACAACCGGGTGAAGAGCACCGTGCGGATCGGTACGTTGACGCCCACGCCCAGCGTGTCCGTGCCGCAGATGATCTTCAGCAGGCCCTTCTGCGCGAGTTGTTCGATCAGCACGCGATACTTCGGCAGCAGCCCTGCGTGATGAATCCCGATGCCGTGCTTGAGCCATTTGCGGATTTCCGGCCCGTAAGGACTGGTGAACTTGAAGGCGGCGATCTCGTTCGCGATCTGGTTCTTCTCCTCGCGCGTACAGACGTTGAGGCTCGTGAAATCCTGCGCGCTCTCCGCCGCGTCCGCCTGCGTGAAATGCACCACATACACCGGCGCCTTGCCCTCTGCGGCGAGTTTCTCCAGCGTCTGCGCCAGCGGGGCCTCCGAGTAGGCAAACTCGAGCGGCACCGGCCGCGTCTCGGACTTCACCGCCGCCGTCGCGCGCCCGGTCAACTTCGTCAACTCCTGAGCTAAGAACTCCGTCTCACCCAGCGTGGCGGACATCAGCAGGAACCGCGCCTGCGGCAGCGTGAGCAACGGCACCTGCCACGCCACGCCGCGCTCGCGGTCGGCATACCAGTGGAACTCGTCCATGACCACGTCATCCACGTGGGCGTCCGCGCCCTCGCGCAGCGCGATGTTCGCGAGGATTTCGGCGGTGCAACACAGGATGGGCGCGTCGCGATTCACGGTGGCGTCGCCGGTGGACAGGCCCACGTTGTCCGGGCCGAACTCGCGGCAGAGGTCGCGCCACTTCTCGTTCACCAGCGCCTTGATCGGGCAGGTATAGACCGACCGCCGTCCCCGCGCCAGCGACGCGAAGTGCAGCGCCTGCGCCACCAGCGACTTGCCCGAACCCGTGGGCGTGTTCAGGATGACATTCTTGTCCTCGAACAATTCCAGCACCGCCTCCTCCTGCGCTGGATAGAGCGTAAGCCGCCGCCCTTCGACGTAATCCAGGAAGCGCCCGAGCAGGTTGTCGCTGCCGAGGTTCTCGTCGCGCGGCAAAAGGTCGTAAAGCGTGGTGGCCACAGGGCGGGGAATCTACGCGCGAACGGCTAGGGTGAGAAGGAAGATGAAGAGCGTCGCCTGCAACCCGCGATCGACGGGCGAGATTGAACGACTCGCCGTCCGTCCATGCCACTGCGCTCCATCATGGATACGAATGTTCTCTACGCCGCCTTTCGGTCGCGGCTGGGAGCTTCGTTTGAGAGGTTCCGCCGACTGCGTCTGGGCGAATGGACGGCGGTGGTCAGCAACCATCTCGTTCACGAATGCGAGGGAGTTCTCAAGGCAAACGCTTCGGCACTGGGCCTGAGTCTGGAGGACATGGACGAGCTTCTAAACGCCATCTGCGCCCGGGCCGAGGAGTGGCGGTTGCAACCAGGATGGTGCCCCCCCAGACCGGACCGGACGACGAACCGCTGGTGCCACTGGGCCTCCGAGTCCGCCGCCAACCGCATGGTGACTCACAACGTGCGGCATTTCGCCCCCGTCGCAGCGTGGGGATTGAGGTCTTGAAACCCGGCCAGTTCTTACTCGTCTATTGAGGATTCCACCAATTCGCGGGTTTCCCATACGGCCCGATGGCGGACCGAGCGTGCCCCGTCAACCTGCCAGCGTCGCTGTCCATCGGCTCTTGAGGGAGCGGACGGTGAGCATGCCGGTGCCAAATGGCGTCAGCTTTCCCGTAGCAAAACCAGCCCAAACCATGACGCCACTGGGAGGGAGGGGGGGGCGCACGACCAGATTCTTCGTTCAGGCGGCCAAGGGGAGGGCGTCGTTGCGGGCGGCGTGTTGGTCGAGCCGAGCTTTCCAGAAGGTGTCCAGCCGGCGGTTGGCGTGAACGCAGCGCAACGCCAGGATGTTCTCCGCACCGCGGACACGCCAGTGCATGCCCGATTGTTTGCAGCGCGAGCCGACGATCGTCTTGCAGCCTGCCTCCATCACGCCGGAGCCAATGAAATAGCCTCAGGACTCCTGAGCCCTGAGCGTGAACGGCGGGGGGCCGTGGAAGGGGACTGAACCCAAAATGCGGCCCCGATTCGTCCTTGCTGGGGCGCGGCAAGCGGCCAACCCTGCGCCCTGCCGCAAGTGCAGATGCCGCTGTTTCCGTCGGGCACGACGCTCATCAACGAGGCCCTGGCCTACGAGCGCCGCGAGGACCAGGTGGTCTATTCCAACGGCCACCTGCCGGTCTTCACGCACGAGGCCAAGGACCTGGCCAGTTTCCGGCTCTTCACCACCCAGTTGATCGTCAACGGCACGGCGACGCAGGGGCAGATCGTGCGGGCCTTCGGGGTGCCGCTGACCACCGTCAAGCGGGGCTGCCGGGCGTACCGGGAGCGGGGGGCGGCGGCCTTCTTCAAGCCGCCGGCGCGGCGTCGGGGTTCGCGCTTGACGCCGGAGCGGCTGGCCGAGGCGCAGCGGTTGCTGGATCAGGGACTGCGGGTGCCGGCGATCAGCGCAGCGCTGGGCATCCTGCCCAGCACACGGCACAAGGCGCTGGCTGATGGCCGGCTGCGGGGCGTTAAAAAAAAGACGCTGCGGACGGGACGACGCTGAACGGGGCGGCACCGACCAAGAGCGAGCGCAGCGTGGTGGATGAGCAGGCGGCGCTGGGCGTGGCCACCACGCGGGTGGAGGAACGGATCCTGGCCTCGTTGGGCAAACTGCACGCGGCCCCGATCCGCTTTGAACCGGCCACCGACGTGCCGCAAGGCGGGGTGTTGTGCGCGGTGCCGGCGTTGCTGGCGCTGGGGTTGTTGCGCCACAGCGCGACGTACTTCACCTGGCTGCCGGGGTACTATCCGCTGGAGACGATCTTCCTGGCGATCGCATTGCTGGCGCTGGCGCGGGTGCCTTCGCTGGAGGCGCTGCGCTACGAGCCGCCCGGGGAATGGGGGCGGTTGCTGGGGCTGGATCGGATTCCGGAGGTGCGGACCCTGCGGGACAAGCTGCGGGGCCTCTGCCAGGCGGGGGAAAAGGTCCAGGCGTGGAGCAGCACGCTGGCGCAGGAGTGGATGGCGGCCGAACCGCAGAGCGCGGGCACGCTCTACGTGGACGGGCATGTGCGGGTGTATCACGGCCAACTGACCCAACTGCCCCGACGCTACGTGGCCCGGCAGCGACTCTGCCTGCGGGGCACGACCGACTACTGGGTCAATGCGATGGACGGGCAGCCCTTCTTCGTGGTGACGCAGGCGGCCGATCCCGGGCTGCTGCAGACCCTGGAGACGGAGATCCTCCCCCGGTTGCGGGCCGAGGTGCCGGGCCAGCCCACGGAAGCCGAGTTGGCGGCTGAGCGGTGGCGGGCGCGCTTCACGCTGGTCTGCGACCGGGCGGTGTATTCGCCGGAGTTCATGAAGCGGCTCTGGCAGCAGCACCGGATCGCGGTCCTCACCTATCACAAGTTCCCTGGGGAGCCCTGGCCGGCGGAGGAGTTCACGGTGCGCCCGGTGCGGCTGGTCAGCGGGGAGGTCGTCAAGCTGCCGCTGGCCGAGCGGGGCGTGCGGCTGAGCAATGACTTCTGGGTGCGGGAGGGGCGGCAGTTGGAGGCCTCGGGGCACCAGGTGGCGATGTTGGCCACCGATTACCGGCGGGTGCTCGACGGGGTGGCGGCGGGGCTCTTCGCGCGGTGGTGCCAGGAAAACTTCTTCCAGTACATGGGGCGGCACTATGGGCTGGACAAGCTGGTCGAGTATGGAACCGAGCCGCTTCCTGAAACCACCACGGTGGTCAATCCGGCCTGGCGGCGGCTGGACCAGGCGGTGCGGCGGGAACGGGCGCAACTGCAGCGGACCCAGGCGCAGTTCGGGGCGTTGAGTCCACCGGCCTCGGCCGAGCCGGAGGCGGTCGCGCGCTATGAACAACAGCAGGGCCGGTGGTTGGAGCAGAGGGGCCAGCAGCAGCGCCGGTTGGGCGAACTCAAGGCGCAACGGAAAGAAGCCCCGCGCCACCTGACCTGGAAGGAGCTGCCGGAAGCCGAACGGTTCGCGCAGTTGCGGACCAGCACCAAGCACTTTGTGGACACGATCAAGCTCATCGCCTACCGGGCGGAGACGGCGCTGGTGCAGGTGGTGCGGGACAAGCTCCAGCGGGCCGACGATGCACGAGCGTTAGTGCGCCAGGTTTTCCACAGTGCCGTGGACCTGTGCCCGACGCCGGAACAGAAGACGCTGACGGTGCGACTCCATCACTTGAGCAGCGCGATCCATGACGCCGCGCTGGCGCACCTGTGTGCTGAGCTGACGGCGACCGAAACGGTCTTTCCGGGCACCGAGTTGCGACTGATTTTCGAGCCGGTTGGGTCCACCTCACTTCCACGGGATCAGGAGTCCTGAGCCTTGGGCCCGGAAGGCGTCCGGGGCGTACTCCTGGGATGCACTTCCCGCGCCTGCCGCGCCTGGGCGGCGGAGCCCAGTCACCCGGGTCATTCGCAGCCAACATCCCGGCGGCACCTACTCGGTCCTCGCCGCCCCGCCGCACAAGCAGGCCAAACCTTCCCTGCTCCTGCGCCACGGTCCCTCCCCGCACTCCGCCGCTTGCTGATGCGCCCGAACATGCGCGGTTTTGATGTTCCGCAGATTTGCGGTTTTGAAAGATACACGAAGGATCTGAGTTCGGTCTTGCCAGCGTGGCTGGGCCTTGATACTGCTGCGATGCAGTGACGCTGCGGGTGTGGTTCAATGGTAGAATGCGGGCTTCCCAAGCCTGAGACGAGGGTTCGATTCCCTTCACCCGCTCCAACATCAATAATCCCCAGTAAAATCAACGGTTCTAGCGCTCACCTAACCCAGCAAAACGCCAAAGTAAGAATAAAAGTAAGAATGAAGTTCGTCTGGCCGGCTGAAATCCTGCCTCGGTAGTCTTGCAATGCCTGCCGTCATTCTTACCTCCATTCTTACCGTCATTCTTACCTGCCCGCTGCCGTTTCTGGTGCGGCCACCGACGCACTCGTCGGGGCCTGGCTAAGAAAAGGGAACCCTGACTGTAGCTGAAGCGCAGCCCACGATCAAATCAACCACTCAAGCCAGCCAATCAACCTAGCTTCCTAATCCGTCGATCTTCATGGACGGTCGTGGCATACCTTGCCCTGCCACTGGCCCAATTCCTGAGCGAAGCAATCTGTTCGGCCATCAACTTGGACAACGGCACCAGCCCGATGAGCACCGTGGCAATGGTTAGGTCGGTGGGTTCCCTTGGGTCTGTTGCTGCATTCTCCTCGTCAAACGCCATGTACAGCGATTCGACGAAGGCTTGTTCGATTTCACTGCCCGTGAGGCCATCAGTGGCTTTGGCCAACGCAATCAAGTCGAACTCGTTGGGCTCGCGTTGATACCCGAAGCTCTTCAGAGCTAAGCAGTCGGAATCGCTTGCCGCACCCCATTCCCCCACCTGCAGCCCGGCATTGAAGTCCAGGCCACAGGCAGGGGAATGGGGTGCCACCGTTAGGGCATCTGCCAACTGCGATCGCTGCGGCAGGCGAATTGTTCCTTCACCGCCCGCAGGTCGTGAAACCATTGGGGTTGGCGGCACACTTCGGCGAGCAGGGTGTCACCGAAGAACGCCACCAGCGACTGGCGCAACCGGTTGAGGCGATTGCGGACCGTGCCGGCGCTGAGCTTGAGCTGCCTTCGGCTCTCCCGTGTCGTGCAGCCTTCGGCCAGGCATTCGATCAACTGCCGGTCCTGCCGATCCTGGGAGGCAACGAACTCCTGCCAGTCCAGGTTCCTGGCCGCCTTGGTGGCGGGATCTTCCACGTCGCGACTCATCAACTCGGCTACCGGGATGTCGCCCTCGACCTCACCGGGCAGGGGTACGTCCTCGTCGATCGAGGACACGACGCTGCGGCCGTTGAGCTGGGTCGCTGAACCCAGCACATCGACCGAGCTGAAGCCGACGGTCCTGCGGCCGGACTTCAAGTGCTGCAGGGTGTAGTAGGCCACGTTGCCCGCCGTGACTTTCTTGCCCTTGTGGTTGGCACTGGAGAGCATCTTGGCGGCCATGGCCAGACCGTCCTGAAGCAATTCCGGGGTGTCTTCACAGCCGACATGGCTGACGGCGTTGGGAATGGCCGAATGCAGACGCGGGGCGACTTCACGGAGCAAGAGTGTGCCTTGCTGGGGGGACATGGGGATTCCTTTGCGTTGAGGGGTGGAAACACAAAGCCCCCACAAGCCAAAAGGCCCGGGGGGCAGCAACGAAGCCCTCAATCAGGGGATTGAGCAGCTTCAGGTGTTATCCCACGGAAAGCGACGCGGACTCAGGGAGGGGGTGGCGGAAGACGAGTTACTCCAGCATGGTTTCCAGTGGGCTGGCCCCTTTTAAGCCTTGGGCGTGCAAATGGCCCATCGTCGTCTCCAAGCTGTGGTGGCCCATAACCCGCCAGGTCAGGAACGGCTTGCAGCAAGGATCGGGTTTCGGATACAGTCGGGGCATGACGCAAGTGAGCCGGTCGGGTGGCGCGGAGCGCGTCGAGGTTCTGCAACGGGGTGCCCAGCACGTCCTTAGAGAAACAGGCGATGGCGTTGAAGGCTTGGTTCTGCGTGCTGGCGGCGACGTCGTGGCGCAGGGCCAGGGCGGTCAGGATGTGTTCGAGCTTCTGCTCGCGGCTGAGGGTGAGGGGCAGGTCCGCCAGGGCCGCCATGTACCGTCGCAGCCACTGGACGTCGCTCGCCTCAGTGGCGAGCGCCTTGTGTTCCCGACGAAGGACTTCCCGCAGTTTGGTGATTGCTTCGGTGGCCTTCATATACGAACCTCCTTGTATCCAATATACGAACCGGCCGTCGTATAATCAAAGTTAGGGCAGCAGCGCAGCGCGACAATTACCCGGCAACACAATCTGAAACATATGCTATTCGACGCACCAATGGTTCTTCATTCAAAGCAGGCGGATGGCCGCCATTGGCTCACGACCGTTGACATGACACCGCTACAGATTTGGCCGGTAGCGGCGAATCACTGCCGTGCCGGGCACTTCCTCGCAACCCTCATCTCGGCGAAACTGGCCACTCTCGAATCTGACATTCCCGAAGAGATGATCTTGAGCCGAGCAGATGTGGCTGCAGTGGGATCGCTTGCGGACCGCTATCCCGAGTGGAATAGCGACGCCGGCGACGCTCGCATCCGCTTGGTTGCGATGAAAGGCCCAAGCGGCCCTAAAGACGAGCAGGACCAGGAGCAAGATGCTGAGGCGCAGTTCATCACTCCCCAACCGCCCCCCGACTGGACCGGCAATTATGACAGGTGGATTGTCAGCATTGGCAGAAGCCTGGGAGTGGATGTTCCAGAGCCAAGCGATGAAAGCGGCTATGAATCCGCGATGGCTAGTGCGGTTGTCGAATTGCAGCACCGCTTGCCGTCGCTCCGACAGCGGTTTCTGGCTGGGATGGGCGACTTGAACCTGGGATTCAAAGTCGGACTGGCGACGAAGGCAGGCGACAAAGAGTATGTGTGGGTGAGGCCAACGGAATGGAATGAAGAAGAGACGGTGGTATGTGTGCTCGAGAGTCAGCCCCGTGATTGCGAAGGGTACGAGCTTGGTCAGAAACTGAGAGTGCCTGTTCGTGACTTGGTAGACTACGCGATTGGCAGTGAGAGCGCCGGCCTTGTCGAGCCTGGCCTTACGCAACGGATCGCCGAAGACTATGGTCTGGTCTTGCCCTAACAAACCGGCTGCACCGAACGCCGGGATCGCGTCTTGGTTGACAGTCGAGCATCATCGGCCCGGCGTCGGTGAGCCGGAGCGTTCGGCGGGAGCACATCTATGAATAGGTTGGGTAAATGTGAGTTAATTTGCCACGCCGTGGTCGTCGGTTTGATCACCTTGCTCTATGTGGTCCTTGGGCTCGTTCTACTCTTCGGTCCGGCGGACACGCGATTGGCAAGAAATAGTGCCACGTTGGTTCCCGCATTTATGTGGGTTGTTGCGACGTGGTTCTTCTACTGTGTAGTTTCGTTCGTACTCTTCCGTATCATTTTCTTTGGAGTTCGGTTTGTCCTTAGGAAGCGGCTTAAGCCGAACCAGACGGTGCAGGCAACAGCCGCCAAGCTGAGTAGTTGACCCGATCATGAAAACTCAAACATCATTGTTGCAAGTCACCGCCCCTGTCGGCGGCTGTGCCTGACCTTTTCGTTGGGCGAACTTGCGACCATGAAGAAAATACCGACAGTTTGGCTCGCTCTGATGGCCGGTGTCGTTCTGGAACTTGTTCTCCTGACCGCCGGCGGCTTCGATCTCCGAGTTGGGGGAGACGGTCCGGCGAGCAGGTTGCTCTTCATTACACATCTTCCTGCCGGGTTTCTTTGTGGCGTTCTCCCGCTCGCTTGGCAGACGGAGATGGCGGTTATGGTCGCGAACGCAATTCTCCTGAGTGGAGTTTCATTCATTGTCATCTTTACCAAACGATGGCCATCTTGACACAACGATCGCCCAACAAACCGGCTGCAGGCAACGCCGGGATCGCGTCTTGGTTGACAATCGGACACCATTTGCCCGGCGTGCCTGAGCCGGAGCGTTGGGCTGACTCGATATGAACACGCACCCACTCACCATTCATGCTGTCACCTTGGTTGTCGCGCTCAGGGAGGGCTTGCATTGCTGTCGGTTGGTTTTGTCCCGGTCGCGCCTGAGACGCGCAAGGCTGGTCCTTCGTGTTTGTGTTGCTTGTTTACTCCTCCCTTGGGCAGGCCCTTGGGGATTCAGCTACGCGCAGGCACAAACAGAAGAGCCCGTGATTGGGAGAGTGGTCGCTTGGGGATCCAATACCCTTGGGCAAACCAACATGCCGCCCGATTTGACCAATGTCGTCGCGATCGCCGCGGGTTCGGTGCACAGTGTTGCCTTAAAGAGCAATGGCACTGTTCGTGCCTGGGGTGGAGGTAATAACGGCGAGACAAATGTGCCAGCAGCATTGAGCAATGTGGTGGCCGTAGCAGCTGCGGGATTCTATGGTAACAACTACGGCTACAGCCTCGCTCTGAAGAGTGACGGCACCGTAACCGGTTGGGGTGTTGTAAGCTTGCCCTCCGGATTGAGCAACATCGTGGCCGTAGCTGCTGGTGCCTATTGGTGGATGGCACTGAAGAGTGACGGCACGGTGACTGCGAACTATCCCTATCTCACAAACAAACTACTGCCTCTCGGCAGCGAGCCTTTAAGTAATGTCGTGGCCGTAGCATCTGGAGGCCGCCATCTTCTTGCGTTGACTCGTTCCGGGATGATTGTTGGCTGGGGGGCAAACAACTACGGACAGACCACCGGGGTGCCTTCTGGCAATCTTGTCTATACCAACGGAGTCGTACTGTTAGCTGGTCACGTTTTGAGCAATGTGGTGGCGATCGCTGCGGGGCATTCGCATAGCGTGGCTCTGAAGAACGATGGCACTGTCGTTGTCTGGGGAAATGGCACGTATGGTCAGACCAATGTGCCTTCAGGGTTGAGCAATGTTGTCGCGATTGCCTTGGGCGGCAATGAATCAGCTAATCAAGTGCTCGCGGTAAAAGCCGATGGCAAGATGGTGGCGTGGGGCGGCAGTAACGCACAAACGAACGTTCCGCCCAGTCTGACGAATGGTGTTGTCGCTGCGGTCGGCTCGGCTCACTCCCTTGGGCTGATCGGTGAAAGACCACTCCTGCCTACTGTGCGACTGTCGGCTCCGGTCTGGAACGCCAACAGTTTCAGCTTTTCGCTGCCGACGCAGAGCGGACGGGTTTACTCCTTGGAATACATGAAGTCGCTGCGCGACACTGATTGGACCACATTATTGCTGGCAGCCGGGAATGGCCACATCCGAACGTTGACTGATTCCAACACCGCAAGCATGACCAGGTTTTACCGGGTGCGGCAGTGGTAAGCGCAAGCTCACGAATCACAATGAAAGAGCCCAACCAGATCACTGGACCAAACGCGGGCGGGCGGGGTCAGTTTCCAATTTGGACGCCACTGGCCGCCCGCGTCGGTCAGTTCCGTCGTTAGGCGTCACAGCACCTCGCCATGAAAACCGTAGCACTCTTTCTGTTGTTGTTTGCGACCACCTTCGTGTCTCACGCTGGGGATACGAATACAGTCGAGGAGACTTGGTTTCCACACATTGACGGCATCTTCTCGAAGGCGGAGTATGTTGACCTCACCACCAACGCGACTGAGAGGCTTTACATCCGATACGGCCCGATTTCAGACAGCGGCGTTGAGCTTGAGAGGACCAGAGGTGCTGATGTTGTGTGGCGAGTGCACGTTCGCCCGCTGGGCGTCTCGCACTCCAAGTATCGTCATGACGTTCGTATTCGCATTGATGACGGGAAGATTTACGTGACGAGTGTAGGCGCGCAGCAGATTTTCGAGGTGAGAGACCTCAAAGCCGGAGCGTTTATCTCGCGAAAGGTGGAAGATGTTCGACGATAGTTTTGATTCCATGACGCCTAACGGAGACAGTTGGCTTTGGCCGGAGCGCAGCGGAGCGCCAAAGCTGACTCTGGTTGAACGAGCCCTTCAGGTTCCGGAACGTCGCTCCTTGAACGAATCGCTGGTGCCATCGTCGTCGTTGGGTTCCTGGTGCAGTGCCTGTCGCTGGAACCAACCAAGCAATTCGAAGAAAGTGGGGGGTGACCGAGGGGCCTATCCATCATCCCGCCCAAAGGGGGCGTATCAAATCGCCCATGATTCACTCAACGGGGCCGGCTGCAATGCCTAGAATGGCGTCGAAATAGCTCAAGCGAACCGGAATTGAGGGGGGAGGGTCCAGGGGCGAATGTTCTTCGGAAATCCACCGGTCGATCTTTACAAGTGCTTCGGGTTCAGGGAAGAGTGAAAGTTAATGAACTTCTAGCGACGGAGCAACTTGGAGCTCGAATCGGCCCGGGCTTTCGTGGTTTTTGGTGATGGTTGCGTTGGAAAGTACGGACTCGATCTGGACGCTTGTCCCACGGAAGCCATTCCGTGGTGATCTTCACGGGTCGAAACGGCCTTTGGCTTCACCAAGCTGAATCAATTGTGGCACGTCGAGGCCCGCGATACAAGCTCAGAATCAACAGCTTGTATTGCTCTTGGATCATGTACGCCCCGAACATTACCATGGATCATCTGAACTTCCTGCAGCCGATGCGGTCTTCGTGGCGCCAGGTGGAATGTGGATTTGCTGGGTCGCGATATCTTCCATGGCCCAGTCGTCCTTGGCTCCTGGGTCCTGGCCGTCACAGCAACGGGATTCACGTCGGATTTCAAAGGGTTGTGACTTGGATCGACCGAGTTCCGGCTCTACCCTCCTCGCCCCTATGGCAAAAGCACTGTCGAAATCGCAAATCACGGCGTCCATCGCCGATACCGTCGGCCTCACGAAAACGCAGGCCGCGCAAACCATTGAGGCTCTGGTGACGCTGGCGTACAAGAACGCCAAGAACTCCTTCACCATCCCCGGCCTGGGCAAACTTGTCCTGGTAAACCGTAAGGCTCGCATGGGTCGAAATCCGGCGACAGGGGCGACGATCAAGATTGCGGCCAAGCGGGTGGTTAAATTCCGCATCGCCAAGGCGGCCAAGGACGCAATCCTGGGCAAGAAATAGCTCAGTATTCTGCATGTTGCAGGGGCGGAGGGTTTTGATGTCCTTCGCCCTTGTCGTTTTGATCGGCGATGGCTATTGCCCTACGGCGACACATTGCAGGCTCGTCGTCGCCGATGGACATCTCCAGGCGCCTCAGCAGCTTAATACCTACTACCATCATGTTGGCAGGATCGTTTCCGGGGTTGAATAGACCCATATCCCTCTGAGCCTCAACATCGCGTCTGCGACCCCATGTCCAGGCTAGGAGGCATATCGTTCCAAGTGGTGCATTCTGGCTCCGAGAGACGACAGCATGTAACCCCATGAATGCCCTGTGCCTGTCGTTGCATGTCCTTCGGAGACGCCCTTGTCCTGGCGGTCGGGATTTCAATCGTTGTTGGTGTCGTGGATTGTCCGAAGCACTGGAATCCCCTTCTCTGAAGTGGTGTTGCCCATGAACCTTGTGTGCGTTGGGTTGATCTATCAGGAGAGCCGGGACGATGAGATCGGTGATGATTCTGCAATATCTTTGTGGGAACCCTCTCTGGGATAATACGAACCCATTTTCCTTGGATGGTACTCGATATTGATTCAGCCCTGCTTCCAGACAGGAATATTCACAGGCGAGTTGCTGGACCTTACCGGTGGCGTGCATGGAACATCAGTCGGTCAAGGATTCCAGTCATTGTGTAATGGTGGGTGGAGAGCGAAGGGCTCGAAAGTGAAAGTCGGGACTAATTCGAGTATTTCGTGTGAGGCCTCCGGAACGATCTGACCACCCCGAAGTGCCTCTGCAGTGTCAAAGTGCCCCACAACCGATTCTGGTGCGTTTGCCGGGCATTCTGGTGGACCGTTCAAGTTCCGTATTTGATCAAGGCACACCGTCCATCGCAAAGAGGATCATCAAGGGCGCGGCGTAACGCTGGAGTAAAGTTCGTGGCGACCTCAATTGAGATTGCGCAAATTCGCAGATCGGGAGTAGCGTCCCGCCATGCAGCCAGACGTGAAGCCCTTCCACGCGTTTGGCCGATGCGCCTTGGAACTAGGTGCTTATGATTCGTGGATGGCAGGCCGAAAGACCTTCAATATACGAACCGGCGGTTCGGATAATTAGAGTTAGGCGTCATTACACTTTTATGCCCGCAGGCGGCCCAAATGACCATCCGGTGACTGACATCTTGATCTACAAGATTGAGGTTTACGGAACAGAAGCCGACGAGCTTATTCGGAAGATTGCAGCTTTATGCAGTCGCCGAGAGTTATACGATTGGTGGGATCGTGAGATTAGCTGGTCAGCCGAGCGTGAGTTAGCTTTACGGAAGGCGCGAGATTATTTTGTTGAGTTGTCGAAGCGCGCAAAGGATAGTGGTTGGGAGGTGAGCCATGACGCCTAACGGAGACAGTTAGCTTTGGCCGGAGCGCAGCGGAGCGCCAAGGCTAACTCTGGTTGAACGAGACCTCCAGGTTCCGGAACGCCGTTGCTTGAACGAGTCGCTGGTGCCATCGTCGTCGTTGGGTTCCTGGTGCAGTGCCTGTCACTGGAACCAACCAAGCAATTCGAAGAGAGTGGGGGGGGGTGACCGAGTGGCCGATTCATCGCCCCGCCAAAAGGGCGTATCAAATCGCCCATGAAGCACGCAGCGGAGCGAGTGGGATGCCAAGACCGACCTGGAAATGAGCCAAGCGAACCGGAATCGAGGGGGGAGGGTCTAGGGGCGAAAATACTGCGGAAATCCAACGCTCGATCTTCACAAGT
This sequence comes from uncultured bacterium, assembly GCA_963735925.1. Classification (GTDB taxonomy): domain Bacteria; phylum Verrucomicrobiota; class Verrucomicrobiia; order Limisphaerales; family J093; genus DSVZ01. Next base: position 62,200 of record CAVTMT010000009.1, on the reverse strand, counting down.
GCTTCGGGTGCAGTGAACAGTGAACATTCGTGAACTTCTAGCGACGGAGCAAGTGTGACCTGACAACCACGCGTCCGACGGATTCAAATCTGGTAGTCGATCACCGGCTGAGGCGACGTGAAGGGGCCACCGAAGAAGCAACTCGACATTCCGGCCAGCCAGCAGCCAAAGAAGATCAAGAACGCGCCTTTGAACCACGGCCAGGCCTGGCCGAGTGTGAGCGTGTCGTAGTCAAAATCGCGAAATCGGGGGGTGTGGATCATGCGATGTCCTTCCAGTCGGCAGGTTCACCACCAACCCCGGCACCGGGGACGTTGCCGCCAAGGATCAGCGGTGTCCCCGACTCGAAGTTGGTGGAGTTGAGTTTGCAATCTCGTCGAGTTCATGGCACTCATCGGCTTTGTCGGCTGCATCGATTCGACCTCCATGGACGAATTCTTGGCCGCTCTCCGGCTCATCGAAGGCAACCAGGCGGACAAACGCCAACTGCGAGCGTGACTTAGCGGATGTCTTCCAGCCGTAACAATCGTGGCGAAGGCGTGGGGGATTGCTCCATCTGGACCAACGAGCCCGGGGCATGAATGGACTCGATGTGCACCCAGGGCTTCTCGTAGCCTTCGTTGTGGATGTGTACCAACACCACGTCGGCCTGGCGCCCCTCCAAGGTGGCCGGGTCGAATTCGCGATGGTGCCGTAAGAACGCCTCCCCCAACCAACTGGTCAAGTCGTCCAGCAACTTGCTGCCGGCCTTCACGGGCAGTTCGTACCGGCGCTTGGCCAGGTACCGCACATTGTCCTCTCCGCCCACGTCGATTTCAAAGACAAGCTGCAGCAGGTGCACGGGCTTGCCGTTTTTGACTTCGGTGACTTCCCGGACACCGACACAGGTGGCGGGATAATTGCCCTCGGGACAGTTCCAGCATTGAACTGTGGGGAGAATGAGTTTCATCGGATAATACCTTCTTCAAAACGGTTTTGTCGCTCCAAGCCTCAGGGAGATGATCCCCGGCCACACAGGTTGTAGTCAAAGAGAGCGGCCGCTCCGTTTTGATGGGGATTGCTCCGATGAAGCCTTGCGACTTCAAGTATCATTGTCGCAGAAACAAGGGATGCTGGCAAGCCTAATTCCTATAGCACGGTGAACGTCTGTGAACAGTGGTGGAACGAAGGGCGGATTCAGGATATTCGCGCAGTAATATATCAATGACACTATCCATCATATCATTGACACTCTCCATGAAGCGTCGTAGTGCCTACCCTGCTGGATGGTCAGTGCTGGCAACGCCGCTCCGCTCAATACACCGGGACATTAGAATAGGTCATGCCGAATCGAGGTACAGGGTTTGTAGGTTCATTGGAAGCATGACGCTCTGGGAAATGGATTGATGTGTGTCCTGGCATTGGGCTATTGCGATGGTCCTGGGTGCTTCGACAGGGAAATACATATCACTGCATGAGAAATGGCCCTTTTCTATGCACATGTCCGAAGGTCAATTGTTCGGAAATATTTTGTGACTCACGATCCTCTGATACGAAGGCCGTGTCTTGGAGTGGAAACGGCCCGCCAACGCATCGGAAGGCGATGAGGGGTGTCAACCTACCGGAAAGGGGGGTCCGAATTGTTGTAGGGCATTCTGGAGGGTTTTCGGGATTTACGGTCGGCATTTCCCGGAATTGTCGGTTGGTGAATTGCTGGCAACGACCCTTTCTTGAAGCGAGGGATCGACGGACAGGGCAGTCATTGGGTTGGCTCGTCGGGATATTCCGGCTCCTGAGCCTGCAATTGGCGCAGATGGTCCGCGTATCCGGCGCGTTCGTCTTTCTTGATGCCGATGAAGCGCTTGTCCTTGGGATTGAGGCTGCCCTTGGAATTCATGCGCTGACGATCCTTGCGGATTTGAAAGATGCCGGCGGCCAGCTCCCTGACCTGCGAATTGAGTTCCCAGGCCCGGGCGCGATCGTTCTGGCTGGCCAGGGGCCAGGCCGACTCGTACTTGGGCACCAGGTCGAGCGGCTTGTACAGGTAGCGGATGCGGTCGAAGAGGGATCGCTCGGTGCGGATCGGCCGAACGTCGAGGTCCGGTTCCCGTGGCAGCGCTTCGCCTTCGTGGCTTCGCCAGGCCAGCATTCGTTGCTGGAGTTGGGCGAGGTCCTCTTCGCCGAAGGTGTCGGCGTCCACGACGGCGTGGACGTGAGGCAGGACCCGGAGGGGAAGGAACGAGCGGATGGCCAGTTCTTCGGTCCAGTGAAGGCCCCTGACCCGATGGAGATCGAGCAGGTGTTGCAGTGCGTCCCGGCACGCGTCCCAGCAGTCCAGCGAAGCGTAGGCAGTGGCGTGGTTGAAGCCGAGCTGGCCGTGGAAGGAGAGGGTGAGAAAGTGCCAGGTGCCGTGGTCGAAGGCCGGCACGTAGGTCTGGAGGGCCTGCCGGCGCACCAGGAAGTTGCAGTACGGGCAAAACTTGTGGTCCCGGCAGTTGCCTGCCCGGTTGACGAGGTTGGGCACGCCGCAGTGGGCATATCGCTTGGACCCCGGATAGCTCGACGCGATGAGCAGGGCCGAGTTGCCCAGGTAGTGGGGCTCGAAGAAGCGGTCCGGATAGATTTCGGGCTTCTGGTACACCAGATCCAAGAATTGTTGAGTGTGCAGGTCCAACGATTCCTGGTTGTCCCGCAGCTCTTCGATGTCGCTGCGATTGAGGGTGCAGCCGTCGCGAATCGGGCCCAGGCCTGGCCGCCGATAGAAGCCCTGGGGAATTGGCGCCGGCATGGACGCCGCCACTCGGACTGGCTGAAGCTGTGGCGCCGGGCGGGTGCAGACTGAAGACGTCATCGAACCCTCCTTCCCTCGCAACTGCCGATGCAGCGGCTGCCGCCACATCGCGCTATGCAGACGACAGCCAGACAACAAGAGCTGAAACAGGACCCAGCCGAAAGGCAGCGAGCTGCTCGATGCGTATCGCCATCGACACCGGGGGTGCAAATGCCGATACCGATCGGCCAAAAACTCCTCGTGACCTCGTGACATCTCGTAATGAAGGGGCCAGCGATTGAAGCGAGAACCAGTACCCTTGCACAACGAATGGCTGCCACCGGATCGTGGGCAGCGCTATCACCATGAGCACCCCCGGTGAGAATGACCATAGCTAAAAAGCAATCACTCCCCCCTTCTGCCAGACATCGTGTAAGCAAGAAAGCGGCAAGACAGGTCAAGAAGGACTTTCCCGGTTCACCACAACGCCATGCACGGAGGAAAGGGCTCAGAGGACTATGACCATCGACACCCCCGGTGGACATGCCGATAGAGAACCCACTACCCAAGCGCACTTCTGCCAGACATCGTGGAAGCAAGAAGGCGGCGACATATATCCAGAACAACTGAGTTGAATGCAACAATCCCCGTACAGGACACGAAAGGATCAGATCGCTATTGCCATCGCCACCCCCGGTGGACATGGGGATAGGCACTTCATGGGTAGCACGATCCATCGTCAATCGATTGGAAACCGCCTTTTCGACCATGAATGGCTCAAAGACATCAAAGGCAATGCCTTTGAACAACACAACACATTCACCCGGAGCCGGTTCAATCCCTTCAACCCAGCAAGTCTCAACCGGGCCATCGCTATGACCATCAAGTCCGAAGAACGGGATGACGATAGGGATGGAATGATGATTCAGAAGGGGAGTGGTGATGATGATGGGTGGATGTTGAGAATGATGATGATATATATCAATGAAGGGATGAGGATGATGGATACTGCAATACCTATGTTGGCGATCGTGGCCGGAACAGGCCGTTGGCGAGTGGAACCTGCCGGCCATCGTTGGGATGCTTGGGTCGCCGTCTTCGGGCATTGGGTTCTGCTTGTTGGGCATGGAAGCGGTCATTTCGTGATGGGTTGAGCGGTTCTGAGTTCGAGGTTGCGCGCTGACATTCGGCCAGCAGCAGGCAGTTGGGAATGGCTTGGGTACATGGCGTTGGTACGATCGGATCAAATGTGACTGGCGGCATGACCGACCCTTCAAGGCGTCGGCACGACGAGCAGGGTGCACACGTATCGCCTGCCGCCACTTTCCACGACCAACTGGTCGGCACTGTGCATTCCCGACACCGCCTTGGTCTTCTGGGATCTGGCCGCCGAGGGACCTTTGAGAGCTTCTGGAGGCTCCTGATCCACGCGTTGACGCAGTTCGGCGGCCTCCACCTGCTGGAGATCGATGCCCAACCCGGTCAATACCTTGGGCACGAAGTTGAGTATTTCCGGGGCCAGCGTTCGGGCATAGCCCACCAGCCTGTCCCGGCGCCGCGTCCCCGCGGCCGCAATGAGAAAGCGCTCGCGTTCCTCGTCGCACAGGCCCAAGCCGTCGGCGAGTTTGGCAGCCACCAAGCTGCCGGCAGCCCGCTCGGCGTGCTCCAGACCTGAAATCGTCGTGTAAATGACTCCACTGGCCTCCTGCAATGCGCGGAGGCTCAGGTTGCGTTGGGTGCGTGCGCTCTTCAGCGTGCGTCCAAATTCAATTCGTGCTTCGGCAATGGTCTTCATAGAAATCCGTTCCAGACAATTCGGTTGAGACATCAGACAATCGGGAATGGCACAATACGGACAGGGAAAGGCAGAGCAGGAGGAAATCAAAAGCAACCAAGAACAGAGGACAACACCACAACAATACAGAATGCAATTAATATAGCACATACTGAGGACATGTCAAGAGGGAAACTGCTACAATCTGGGGGGAAATGGCCTTGAGGGCAACAGAACGGACGATATGAGAGTCGTTTCTGATAGATCAGCCAGTCAACGAGTCAGTGTTATGCTAAACACGGCGAGCAGACATTGGCTGGCCAACCAGGATATTCATTGTGCTGGCATAAATGTCCGTCATTGTCTCAGTCGCTCTTCCATGCAAGGCACGGCCAGGATATTCCATCGCTCAGGGGATACTCGATTAATCCGTCGCCATCGTCCTCAGGGAGCGTTCAATAGGGCTGTCGTTTGCACAGAGAGGGCAGGCCGGGACAAAATGGAGCGAGCTCCCGAATACTTCCAACGGCTGAGCACGACCGAGTATTTTCAAGCCGGGCATTCTTCTAACCGGGTTAACGTCGCCAACACTCCCATTGTGAAGGCCGCTCCGGGACGGGTCCGTGTCATCGTGGTTTCGACAAACGCCGTCATTTCTACGCGCAACATGGCCCGCCCGCGTGACAATCGTTGCCTCACGACGTCTTCCGTAAGGTCGAAGCCCTTCGCAACTTCGCTTACCGATTGCTGCTCGCGATAGAACAGAACCATCCATTCGCGCTACAATTCGGGCAGCCTGGCCAACGCGTGCCACAGCAAAGAGGTCTCCTTTTGGGTGTCCATTTGGGCGGCGGGATCGTCCTCCGGCGACGGTGGCTCCGCAACGACCTCAAGAGATTCAGGCACGCCCTGTCGGAAATCGCCGCGCGCGGCATTCGCGGTGAGGTTCCGGACGATGCCGCAGAGCCACGAACGCAACTTCGCCGGCTCCCGCAGTTCGCCCTGTGTCAGCCACGCCACCAAAGAGGACTGGTGAGCGATATCCTCGGCCCGGAAGATCGCCGGAGGCGCAATATGCCAACCCACAAATCAACGATTGATGGCGCTCGACGATTTGGCCAAAGGCCTTGCGGTCACGAGCAATCGACATCTGCCACAGTTGTTCATCCGGAGTCACGAGTGTTGAAAGTGCGTTCATGTTCGTCACCCGTACGTAGGCGCGAAAGCCTAAAAGGTAACCGACAGAAATGACAAATATGGCTGCTTCGGCGAACCGGGTTTGCTCTCGTAATGTTGACTGATCGAGTGGTCTCCCGCCCCCCCCCCGCCTCAGTTGCTGCGAGTTGATTAGCTACTTCACCTTCGCCTTCACCGCCGCACCCATCTTGATGAGCGGCGGCCACGGCCTTTTGAGGCCCTCGCCGGGCAATTTCTTCGTCGCGTCAATGCCCAACTTGCTGTCGCTGGCGATTTCGCTCGTCGCGTGGTCGAGCACGTTGGACGGGTTCTGCTGATGAGGCTGTCGCGTTGCGGATTAGTGTCAACGCAGAGCCGGCCAGCATTCACGGCGATTGTTGCACCCGGTAATATTGTTGTGGCGCAGTAAAAGCGTTGGTCAGGGTCTGTTGCAGCGTGCTCCCAGTGCCGATATTCGTCGTGCCGGGGAGCATCGCCCACGCGCCAGACGACAGGTCGGCGCGGCTTTGAACGGCGCAATTCATCCCGGCGAGCGAGGTGTAACTTAGGCGCAGATCGTTACCGAACCTTTCCACGGCCGTGATGCGCAACGCTTTGGTTGTGCCGGGGTCAGAGGTGAGGTATCTGGGGCCGCTCAGTCCGGTCGCAAAGGTGCTCGTGGTCCCGTCCGGCGTGATCACGGAGATCTTGTCTTCATAAGGCTGCGTCGCGTAGAGGTTCCCGTTGTGGTCAAAGGCCAGGCCTTTTGGGCCGGAACTGAGCGTTCCAAAGTTGGTGTATGAGCCGCCGCCAGGAGCAATCTTCAAGAGCGTCGTCGAGGTGAGCTCCGGCACATAGAGGTAGCCGGCAGTGTCAAATGCCAGTCCATAAGTGTTAACATGGCCGGGAAGGGCCGCATAGGTGCTAACCGTGCCGCCTCCGGGTGCGATCACTTGAATGCTTCCACTGACCACCACATAGAGGTTGCCGATGGCGTCAAACGTCAGATCCAAGGGACCGGACATCGTCTTATAGTTGCTTACCACGCCGCCGGGCGTAATCTTGCTGATTTGACCGAGGAAGGAATCCGCCACATAGAGATTGTTGTTGGAATCTATGGTCATCCCATATCCGCCGGCGCTGGAGGGCAGGGTCGCAACGAGGCTCACCGTGCCGCCGGGCGTGATCTTGGTGACGTTCCCGCCGCCTGCTACAAAGAGGTTGCCGCTGGTGTCAAACACCAGACCTTCTGGATTCGTGCCGAAGGGCAGGGTCGCGAAATTGGTCTTCGGACCGGGCGGGGTGAATGTAGCGATGACGTCGTTGGCCGAGAAGTAGATCGTTGTGGTCGCCTGCGCGCGTGCGCAGCACGGCAAGAGGGTAAAAGCCACTCCGGCTGCCACGGCCAAGGATCCAAGAAACGAAGATGTTTTCATACGCTAAGACCCGGTTTTGGTTTGGCGACACGGCACCGTAGTGTCGCTAAGCCAACTAAGCAAATTATTGCGGACTTGCCCGCTCAGTCCGCGACCACGGCCGGACCGGATCAACGACGAGGGGTGGGCCAGCACGAAGGATGGCGAAATCTGTGGAAGAACAGGCTGTTTCAGATTTCGCCCGCGTAAGGCAGCTCTTCCCGAGTACTTCGGTTCGTTGCCGCATTGCAGGCAACCATCTTGGAATAATGCTGAGATAAGGCCCCCGCGGGTTCATGAGGGCAAAGAACTGGCTAATCGCCGGTTTTATGGTTCCGAGGGCGGCCCGCAGATTTCGTGGAACAGCCAGGCTCGGGCGTAAGCCCACCAGCGCTTGGCGGTGGCTTCGGAGATGCCGAGAACTTCGGCGGCTTCTTCAATCCGCAGACCCACGAAATAGCGGAGCTTGACCAGTTCCGCCTGTCGCGGCTCGACCGTGGCGAAGCGATTCAGCGCTTCGTCGAGCGCGAGCATCCGTTCCTGTGGAATGGGACTGGCAATTTCAAGCTCGTCGACATCGAGATGCGCGGCGCCTGCGCCGCGACGCTGGGTGTGTTTGCGCCGGGCACGGGCGATCAAGAGCCGGCGCATCGCCTCCGCGGCGGCAGCGAAGAAATGCGCGCGGTTTTGCCAGGATCGAGCGGGCGAGTCCACCAGTTTCAGCCAGGCTTCGTGGACGAGTGCGGTGGGTTGCAGGGTGTGGCCGGCGGGTTCATTGGCCATCTTGTGAGCGGCCATGCGGCGCAATTCACTATAAACAAGCGGCAGCAATTCCTCCGAGGTTTTGACATTGCCCTGCTCGATCGCGGTTAGAATTCGGGTGAGTTCGCTCATGGGTTGGACGGCGGTGCTTTGGTGGCGGACGCCGATGTCTCCATGGCCAGCCCGGTGGCAACGACCTCGACGGGTATCGGCCAGCGCCTGTTCGACGGCATGGTCGCACCCGGCGGCGGCGCTGCAAACTCCGGCCAGTCCCAGTCGAGCTTCATCATCTTCAAGCGAGCCCGGATGGCCCGCAGATCCCAGCGATGAATCGCACCGGCGTAGCGTGCGGCCACGACGAGTTGCGTGGCATCGGGCGTGAAACTCATCCACGTGGAGACATTGCGATCCGGATCTTCGAGTTTGGCCACGATCCTGCCCGAATTGACTTCTTTCAGATCGATCAAGCCCGGCGCCATCTCCACGGCCATCAATTTCCCGTCTGCGGTAAAGGCGACGTATCCGGGATAAAGGCCGGCTTCCCGAGCCATTCGGCGGCTTACTTTGAGTGACTCGGCATCGTAGAAGGTGAACTCTTTGTCCCGCGCCACGATCAATTCCCGGGCGTCCGGAGTGAAAAACACTCTGGCGGTCAGCCCCACGTCCATCTCAGTGATCAGCCTGCCGCTTTGTGCCTCCCACAGTCGCACGGTGCGCGAATGCCACCCGCTGGTGGCCAACCGCTCCCCATTCGCACTCAAGGCGACGAAGCCGACTTGTAAATGCGGCATTTCCGGGGTTCGCCACCGTTCTGTGGCGAGGTCGAGCAGCACGCATTGGCCGGCGCTCTCTCCTACAATGGCCAGTTCTTGACCAAGGTGATCTTTGGCCATTCGCTCGGGAGCGAACGGCAGCGGGATCGACCGCGGCGACCCTACCCGCAGCCCGCCTTCGGTTTTTGGATCTCCGTCAATGGCCCAGCGCCGCAATCCGTTGAACGGTCCGCACGTCAGAAGTTCGCGACCGTCCGCCAGGAATAACGCCGTCGTCGTGTCATCCATCTGTAGCCAGGCAACTTCGTGGCCGAGCGCCACGTCCCATAGACGCACTCCATCCGACGCTCCGAGGGCCAACAGAGTGCCGTCGGGACTGATATCTCCTTCGCGCAGTATGGTGTTGTCGGTGCAGAATCGATTGATAAAGGTGTGATACTCAGTGCTTGGCACTATCCCCCAGAGTTGCGCTTGATCCTTCGCGGGTGAAATGACCCCGGCCCAGCGGCCCTCCTTACTGAAGCCAATCCGCCCGGCTGCAGGAACACGCATCAGCAGCCGACCCGGCGACGGATGCCAGATTCGCAGGTCGCCGTCCCACGAAGTCGAGACGAGCAACTCGCCATCCGGGTGGAAGCCTAGAAAAGTCACCTGCTCGACGTGCCCCTGCAACACGGCGATCCTGCGCCGCGTGTTCACATTCCAAATCTGGATGCGCGAATCCGCGCCGCCGGTGGCCAGAAGCTCACCCGCCGGGTGCCACGCGACAAATGTCAAGTTGGCGTCCTCCATCGGCAGATCAGCTATGTGCGCCCCGTCCCGGACATCATAAATCGAGACGACATTCGACGCCTGGTACCCCACCGCGACTCGGCGGCTGTCCGGATTAAAGGCCAGCGTGTAAACCCGATCACGGGTTTGCCATCGGCGGCTGGTTTCCCCGGTGTTCAAGTCGAAGCAGATGATCCCATGCTCCTGGCCGACGGCGACCTGCCGGCCATCGGGACTGAACGACAGTCCTGAACATCCTTCCGGCACGCTTTGCAGGACCAATCTCCCGCTCCCCCATTGCCAAACACTCAATTTTCCGCGGTCGTCGAGTCTGGCCAGCATGCGGCCATCCGGGCTGAAGCTGAGGTAGCCGCCCGCCGGGCCGGACGCCGTCGCCGGGGCCGAAGCCAGCCGTTGAAGTTCGCGATTGTCCGGAACAGTGCGGATGACGATGGTCCCGTCGCTTTCGAGGTGAGCGCAGTGGTGGTAATTCGCGTCGTAGGCAAGAGTGTTTACCCCGGCATCGGGGTCTTCCCAAACCGGCCCGCGTTCGACATCCGGCATCGCCATTGCTGCAATCGCGTTGTCTCTCAATTCCGGAGCGGGGCGGATGCGCGCAGCCTTTGACAAAGCGGAGAGGCTATCGAGGCGCTGGCCCATCCGGCCGCTGTTGCGGCGGGCTTGCGCCTGGCTCTGAAGCGAAATGAACAGTTGCTCGCGCGCCCGTTGTTCACTGGCGCGCGCAGCCTCCAGAGCAGTGCCTCGTTCCCGCAGGGCGCGGTCAGTCTGGTTCCGCTCATCGCGGATGCGCGCATTGGCGGTTGCGAGCATGAGGACGCCTCCAAGCAGCGCCCCGAGCACTGCGATGGCCACGATCAAAACCCCACGGTTTCGTTGTGCCAGCTTTTGCAGCAAATACATGGCGTTGGGCGGCCGCGCCGTGACTGGTTCGTTTCTGAGATGCCGCAGGATATCCGCGGTCAGGCCATTGGCTGTCTCGTAACGGCGAGCGCGGTCCTTCTCCAGACACTTCATCACGATCCAATCCAGATCGCCGCGCACCAGGCCAATCAGACGCTGCCTTTCCAGTACCCGCCGAAGTAAGGAGCCTTCCTCGGCTTCCGTCCGTGCAGGTTGAATTGCGGATTTTGAAGTGAGCCTCTTCGCTTCGGCGGCGGCGAGGCTGGTGAGGCGGTTAGATGGCCGCGGCGGTTGCTCGTTACGAATGATGCGGCGCATCTCGTCCAAGCCGGAGCGCATCAACTGATCACCGTCGAAAGGCGTGCCACCGGTCAACAATTCGTAGAGCAACACACCGAGGCTGTAGATGTCGCTGCGAGTGTCGATGTCCACGCTGCTCATCTCCGCCTGCTCCGGGCTGGTATAAGCGGGTGTCCCGATGAACGAATGAAACTGCGTGAATAACGTTTTGTCGGTCAGACGATGTCCGATGGCCTTGGCGATGCCGAAGTCAATGACCTTGGGCACCGGGGTGCCGTCGTTGATCGTCACCAGTATGTTCGACGGCTTGAGATCGCGATGAATGATGCCCTTCTGGTGCGCGTGCTGAACCGCCTGGCAGACCTGTACGAACAGCCGGAGCCGACCCTCAGCCGAGAGCTTCGCCTCCTCACAGAACTTGGTAATCGGGATTCCGCGCACCAGTTCCATTACGAAGTAAGGCCGGCCGGTCTGAGTTGTGCCGCCGTCGAGTACCTTGGCGATGCTGGGATGGTCCATCATCGCCAGCGCCTGCCGTTCCGCCTCGAACCGGGCCACGACCAAGCGCGTGTCCATGCCCAGCTTGATAATCTTGAGCGCCACCCGGCGGCGCACCGGTTCCTCCTGTTCCGCCATATAGACCGTGCCACAGCCGCCTTCCCCGATTTTCTCCAGCAACTTGTACCGGCCAATTCTGTCGTCGAGGTTTTCATCGAGTTCGCCCCCTCGCAAGCTCGACTCCCCCGCCCCACAGAAACCGGTGGGAGGATTCTCCAGAAAATCGCCCGCGTCCTCGGCGGCACGGATCAGCGCCTCGATGCGATGTCGCAATGGGGTGCCGAGCCCGCAAGCACCATTGAGATAAACCGCGCGAGCTTCAGGTGTCGCGCACTGCAGCGCCTCGGCGAACAGCACTTGTTCCGGGGAAGCGGGCTTCATGGAGACCGGTTCATTGCCTATACATGCACCAATTAACCGTAAAACAGCTCAATCGCCACGGAAAACTCGAAATATCGCATGAGCCTTTTGGCCCGGTTTCGGCGCATGACGGGATGGAACGTAATGACGAAACCTTTATGAAGCTACAACTAAACCTTCACGGCTTGCTTCTCGTGCTGTTGAGCTTACCGGCTTTGGCGCGCGCCCAAGGAACGGCATTTTCCTATCAAGGCCACCTGGTGGAGAACGGCGTCGCCGCGAACGGCGGCCACGATTTCATCTTCACCCTATTCAACGCCGTTGCCGGTGGCGATCAAATCGGCCCGGCCGTGCCGCTGAACAATACGCCCGTCACGAGCGGGCAATTCAACGTCGCTCTGGATTTCGGGGCCAACGCGTTTCCGGGCGACCCGCGCTGGCTGGAGATCAGCGTCCGGCCCGCCGGGGTCGGGCAATTCACGACAATGGATGCGCGTGTTTCCGTGCTGCCAACCCCTTACGCGATCTTTGCGACGACCGCGGGCAGTGTGGCGAACAGCGCCGTGACGGCAAACCAGTTGAACACCGCCGGCGTTGCGCCCACCGCGGGGCAATTCCTTTCCTACAATGGCGGGACTTTGGTCTGGAGTGATCCCGGGGTTGCTGCCGGCAACATCTGGTCGCTGAATGGAGCCGATGCCTATTACAATGCAGGCAATGTCGGCGTTGGGACGAGCACTCCAGCGGTTGGAATTCGGCTGGAAGTAAGCGGCAATGCCCGAATCACGCCCGGCGGAAGCGGGGGATTCTTTCAAGTCGGTACTCCCAGTGGCGAAACGGGACTGGGGGTCATCGGCAGCAACCGCTTCGATCTCAGGTTTAACGGCTCAACTCTTAAACTCGTTGCCGGTCTGGGAAGTGGTCCGCCGCCGTTGGAGAATGGGATTACGGTTGATACCTCGGGCAATGTCGGTGTCGGCAGGAACATCACTTTTGGTAACCAGTCGCGTCAAATGCTCAACCTGTTCGGTGACGGCTTTGGTGTCGGGGTGCAAACCGCGGATTTGTATTATCGGTCGGGCGCCGGGTTTGCGTGGCACGTCGGCGGAGTTCATGACGATGCGACCTACAATGCAGGTCCAGGTGGAACTACGGTGGCGACCCTGGATCTGACCACCGGATTGGATTTCGGCTCCCGACTGGGACAGCACCTCAGTCTTTGGGGAGGAACCAGTGCGAGACGCTTCGATATCGGAATGCAGGCGGAAACCCTTTACTTCCGCACCGGCAATGGAGCGGGTGACGCGTTCACCTGGTATAAGGGAGGAGTCCACAGCGACGGCCACCGCGACGCCGGCGGCGGCCAAACCCTCATGGCGCTCGATGGCGAATCCGGGCTGTACGTCGCCGGACCCGCCAGCATTTGCACTCTCACCATTCGAGGCGGCTGCGACCTGGCCGAACCCTTTCCGATGAAAGAGCCAGAAATCAAGAAAGGCTCGGTCGTAGTGATTGACGACCAACATCCGGGACAACTAAAACTCAGCACGGAGGCCTACGATACGCGCGTGGCTGGTATCGTCAGCGGCGCCAATGGAATCACTGCCGGCATCGCGCTGCATCAGGAAGGAATCATGGAGAGTGGACAGAATGTCGCCTTAAGCGGACGCGTTTACGTGCAAGCCGACGCCACCTTTGGCGCCATCACGCCCGGCGACATGCTCACCACCTCGGCCACGCCCGGCCACGCGATGAAGGTCAGCGACCACGGCAAGGCGCAAGGCGCGATTCTGGGCAAAGCCATGAGCGCCCTGAGAGCCGGCAAAGGTACGGTGCTCGTGCTCGTGACGCTGCAGTAACAACGCACTTTGCGAAAGAGTATATGAATGGGAAACACCCAGGGGTTGTGGCACACGAGCGGTGGGCTGGGCGATGCCTGGTTCTCTGTGGGCTTCTATTCTCGCATCGCGCCATGGCTCTCGGCAGTTGGACAAACGTCGTACAGGCTCCGCCAGGCAACAATGCAGTGCAACTCATGCTCCTGCTTTCAGATGGAACCGTTATGGCCCAACAACAGGGGGTGAGCAGCAACTGGTATCGGTTGACGCCAGATAATCATGGCAGCTACGTCAACGGCGGCTGGACGACGAGTGCCCCGATGAAGTACACTCGGCAATTCTACTCTTCGGCGGTTCTGCGCGATGGCAGGGTCTTGGTGGCGGGCGGCGAAAACGGCTCCGGGTCGAACACGGCTGAGATCTACGATCCACGGTTTGATTCGTGGACAGAGATTCCCGTTCCGGCGGGTCTAATTTGCACGAACTGCGGCTCACCAGGTTTTAGTGACTCGGCCAGCGTGATTCTGCCCAACGGCAACGTGATGATAGCGCCTGTGCAACCAGCCATCCAGAATCCGAATGGCACGGTGATTTTCAACCCAACGTTGAACTCATTCTCGCCAGGACCAGCCTACACAAGCAGTCAAAACGAAGCGACTTGGGTCAAACTACCAGACGACAGCATCCTCACGATCGACCCGAACTGTTGCTTCCCCAATGCCAATCCAAATCTGCTGAACTCGTCGGAACGCTTCATTCCCTCGTTGAACAACGGTCAGGGCGGATGGATCCCCGATGCTCAACTCACGGTGCCCATGTACAATTCCGCACAGGAAACCGGAGCAGGGGTTCTGCTTCCCGACGGCCGGGCCTTTTTCATCGGCGGCAATGGTCACACTGCCTATTACTGGCCCAGCGGTAATACCAATCAAGGCCACTGGACGCAGGGCCCCGAACTGGTCAGTCCCGGCGTTGGCTGGGACGAACCTGCAGCAATGATGGTCAATGGCAAGGTTCTTTTCCAAACGTACCTTGGTCCGGTTGTCAATCCCGGACAGCCCCAACCAAAGGCCTTTTATGAATTGGACCCGACCAGCAATTATCCCGTCGGCACTACCACTCAGGCCATTGACTGGGGGGACACGTCTGGCGTGTCACACATCATGTTGAATCTGCCGGATGGAAACGTCCTGGTCAGTTACGGCAGCAATACCCTTTCCGTTTACCAGCCTGACGGCGTTCCGGTGCCTTCCGGCAAGCCAGCCATCAGCGGCATCAGGGCGAACGGCGATGGTTCGTATCACCTGACCGGCACCAAGCTCAATGGCATTTCCCAGGGCTCCTCTTTTGGCGACGACGCCCAGATGGACAGCAACTATCCACTCGTGCGGACAACCGATGACGGCGGCACCGTCTATTACTTGCCAACCTACAACTGGAGCAGCACGGGCGTAAACACCGGCAATCAGCCAGTGTCCACCGAGTTTTTTGCGTTCCAGCGCCTCATCCCGGCGATGCCGTATTCGCTGGTGGCCGTCGCCAATGGCATCAGCTCCGATCCGGTCACCTTCTACGGGCCGGTCTGGGTGGATCTCAATTCCAATGACCCGAATCAGTCCGGCACCTTCGATTTTCCCTATCACACGCTGGCACAAGGTATCAGCTTGGTTCCGAATACCGGCACGGTCAATTTCAAAGCCGCCGGTTTCATTCCGGGGCCGATGACCCTCGCCAAACCGATGTCCATCGTCGCCATCGGTGGTCCTGTGACCATCGGGCAATGAGCCAACTTGAATGGAAAACGCACGCAACTTCATCCCATCCACCACACTCAAACTCGCGAATGTTCTTTTCGGCACCTTGCAGATGGGATGCGATGCCAACGTCCACGGGCAAAGACTTATGAAAACGAGACCCACACTTAACATCCTGCTTCTGGTGCTGTTGGGCCTTCCGGCTCTCGTGCGCGCCCAGGGAACAGCCTTTTCCTATCAAGGCCATCTCGTGGAGAACGGTGTCGCCGCGAACGGCGGTCACGATTTCATCTTTAGCTTGTTCGACTCTGCGGCCGCGGGCGCCCAAGTCGGACCGGACATGACGCTCAACAATATCCCCGTGGCGAGCGGGGAATTCAACGTCACCCTGGATTTCGGTGCGGATGCCTTCCCCGGCGGCCCGCGCTGGCTGGAAATCAGCGTCCGGCCGGCCGGGGTCGGACAGTTCACGAAGATGGATGAGCGGGTTTCCCTGCTGCCAACGCCTTACGCCATTTTTGCGGCTACTGCGGGAAGCGTGGCCAACGGAGCGCTGACGGCGAGCCAGTTGAACACCGGCGGCGTTGCGCCCACGCCGGGGCAATTTCTTTCGTATAGTGGCGGGAATCTAGTCTGGAGTGATCCCGGCGTTGCGGTTGGTAACATCTGGTCGAAGAATGGAGCGGATGCCTTTTACAACGACGGCAACGTTGGCATTGGGCTCAGCGCTCCCACAGTTGGCGTGCGGCTGGAAGTCAATGGCACAACCAAGGTGAATGGGGGAGGCAGTGGTGGTTATGTTTTCTTCCACACGCCGAGCGGGGAATCCGGGATGAGCATCATCGGCGACAACCGAGCCGATGTCCGATTCGATGGGTCGAGTCTTAAGTTGCTGGCTGGTTTCGGACCTGGAGCTATGCCTTCCGAAAACGGCATCGCCATCACCACAGGAGGCTCGGTTGGCATCGGCACGACCACTCCACTGGCCGGATTCAAGTTGGACGTAACGGGGTTGACGCGCATGAACCCGGGAGGAAGTGGAGGCGAACTCCGCTTCCACACGCCCAGTGGGGAGACCGGCATGAGCCTCGTCGGCGCTAATCGGGCTGATGTCCGATTCGATGGCTCGAGTCTTAAATTACTGGCTGGTTTCGGACCTGGAGCCATGCCTTCTGAAAACGGCATCGCCATCACCACAGGAGGCTCGGTTGGCGTTGGAACGACCACCCCGGTCGCGAAACTCGATGTGGAAAGCTCGCAGGCGGGAAAATCAGCCGTGTTCGGTCGCGAGACGGGAACTACAGGCGTGGGTGTTTACGGTGAGGCCACGGCAACCTCCGGTGCCGGCGTATTCGCCCGTAATCTCAACGGAGTTGCCCTTGACGCCGATGGAGACGCCGTTCAAACGCGGGACAAAGGCGGATTTATCAAGGCGATGGTGTACGTGGATGAGCACGAAACGATTGCGCGTTGCTACAATGGGCTGACGGGCGCCTCCGGCAGTGCCTGCGGCTTCACCCTTACTGATGTTCAGGGGTACATTGGCATCGATTTTGGCTTTCGAGTTGACGACCGCTTTGTGAGCGTCACCCCCAGCCTTGGCGTGACTGGCGACGGACAATACGTGGGGGGGGCGACCGCAGCCGTGATTTATGGGTATCAGCCGAGCCTCATTGGAGAATCCCACCCCAACTCGATATACGTTAAACTGAGCCTCCCCCCTGGGCCCTCCGCGGCGTACGGCTTTACGGTCATCGTCTACTAAGGCTCGGCACGCGCCTGGGACGTGATCCGCAAGCAGGGGGCCTCCCGGAGCCGGACTCGTGAAACAACCTCGAAACCTTATGAACACTTTCGCCAAGAATATACTCGTTTTCACCGGGAGCTTGCTCCTGGCCCACGCGGCTTCCGCGCAAAGCTACTCCATCGACAAGTTTACCGTCGCCGGCGGAAGCGGCACGGTCAGCGGTGGGGCTTATGTAATCAGTGGCACCGTCGGCCAACCGGATGCCAACCTGGCCTTGACCGGAGGCAACTTCGCGATGACCGGGGGTTTCTGGAGCATCACCGAAGCCATCTCCGGCCCCAAGACGATTTTTGACAACACCGCCGGGAGTATAAATGGTTTCAGCGAGGCCACCACCACCACCTGGCTGGCCAATAAGTTCTGTCTCGGCTCGCAGCCTTACACGCTCGATTCGGTGACCTTGCCTTTGAGTACCTTCGACTTCAATAGCCCCACCAGCACGGTCCGCCTCCAGATCTATTCCGACGACCCGGTCAGTGGCCGGCCTTCCGTCAGCACCGGACTGACGATGAACCTCTCCGGGGCGACCAACCCCATCATCTTCACGGTGGTGGCCGGCAGCAACGAAAGACCGGTTACGTGGACCGTCGCCACGCCTTTCAGGCTCTCGCCAAATACCTGCTACTGGGCAGTGCTGAGCGTCGATAGTGGAGCGAGTGTCTGGCAGACGGCTTCTTCCACGAAGCCCACCGGCGACGCCGGGACCTTCGGGCTTTGTTCATCGAGCGACGCCGGTGCAACCTGGGGCAGTCCAGACAATTTCGACAACCGCAAGATGCTCATTCAGGCCACTCCCGTAACGCCTCCGTCGCTTAATGCGGTGCTGGCCGCCGACGGATCAACGGCCATTCCGGGCGGCACGGGCAATTTCACGAGCCTTCCACTCGCGCCAGGCTTGAGCGGAAGCAACCTGGTCTTTTATGGCGGTGGCTCGAGCGGGCAGCAGGGAATCTATTTAACGACTCGCGGCTTGCCCCAGACGCTAACCCGAATCGCGGACCTCAACACGGCGATTCCGAACGGCGTGGGCAGCTTCTTGTCGTTGGGAACCGAGGCGGGGATTATTATCGTTGGCGGCGACGTTCTCTTTTCCGGTAGCGGTGGGGGCAGCCAAGTAGGGATCTATCTATCGAGCCACGCGACTCCGGGAGAACTGGTCCGGATCGCCGACACTGCCACGGCCATTCCGGGCGGCAGTGGCAACTTCAACGGCTTTCAAAATGCACTTGGTTTCAGCGGTAGCGAGATGGCCTTCGTTGGCAGCGGCTCAGGCGGGCAGCAAGGAATCTACGGTGCGAGCGTCTCGGTCATCGGCCCGCCTTTCAAAGTGGCCGACACCGCCACGGTCATTCCCGGGGGCAGTGGGAACTTCACCGCGTTTCCCAGCGGGCCCGCACTTAGCGGGAGCGAAATTGTTTTCATCGGTAATGGTTCGGGGGCGCAACAAGGCATTTACACGGTGGCCGTACTGGCGCCACCGCAAGTCGCACCACCTCTTCGAGTCGCCGACACCGCCACCGCGATCCCGGGCGGCACCGGAAATTTCACCGCCTTTGGCAGCGACCAGGCGCACCCGGTTGACCCGGCTCTGAACGGTGATCGCCTGGCCTTCGTTGGCAGCGGCTCAGGCGGGCAGCAAGGAATCTACGGTGCGAGCGTCTCGGTCATCGGCCCGCCTTTTAAAGTCGCCGACACCGCCACGGCCATTCCCGGCGGCAGTGGACATTTCGCCAGCTTCAGCGCCGTAAGCATCAGCGCGACGGATGTGGCGTTTCTCGGGCACGGTGCCGGCGGCAACACCGGGATCTACGACGCGACCGGCGGCCAGTTGCGCAAAGTCATCTCCGTCGGTGATGCCATCCAGGGCAAGACGATCGCCGGTTTGGGCTTTTCGCGAGGCGGCCTCTGCGGCGACCCGATTGCGTTTCAGGCGACGTTCCGTGACGGCTCGGAAGGCGTCTATGCGATTGATGTGCTGGTGTCGGCGGAATTGCACATCACCGCCCTGGAAACATCCGGAACGGATTTACGGCTGAGCTTCAATTCCCTTGCCGGACAGAACTACGCAATTCAAAGCCGCGCTGTCCTGGCGTCCGGCACGTGGACTACACTCCCCGGCGGACCCACAACCGGCAACGGTGACACCGTAGTAGTAACACTCCCGAATGCCCTTGTCCAGCCGCAGCAGTTCTTCCGCATGATGACCGTTCCTTGATTGCGGTGGGAACCTCGACCGCCGTTCAATCTTTCTGTGCACGTTCCACGAAGGAGTTCACCTTACCGGGATATGTGTCACACATTACTCGATGTTCATATCACTAGCCCCACTGTCCACCCCTAACCCGGCGTAGCCGGAACCAAGAGTGAATTCCAATCACCGACGATTTCCAGAATGGCACTTGACTCGCTTAAACAAAGGCCAGAATCGTGGTGCTCGAAAACATGTTGCGCAAAATGCGCATCATTTCGCAGCTAAGGGACTACGCATTTTCCCGGACTTTGCCGGGAAAATGAGGTTCGCCTTCGGCGAACAGCCCGTGGCGAAGTGGCGGGGATGTGATTAGAGTTGGGGCATGAATCCGCCGGATGAATTGAGCGCCTACTACGCGGAGTTGCTCGAAGGCACCTACGATTGCGTGGATCGGATCGTCCTCAACGCGTTTTTCCCACTGGGACAGACCGGAGGAGAGTTTCGGACCTGATGGCGCCGGTTGCGCGGCAGCGATGCGGATCTGGACGATGCGCATCTCCGGGATCTGGCGGGAACCTTCTCGCGTCGCGTGCGGGCGTACTGTCAGGCGGAGAGGATTTCCCTGGTCGAGGCCCAGGTGGGTGAGCGCAAGCACCAACTGGCCGAACCGTACCTCCCGAAGGATCCCCGATTCCAGGGTTTGTTCCTGGTCATCACCGGCAACGCACCCGCCCCGGTCTGGGAGGTCAAGCACAATGTCGAGGGCCAAATCATCGAGATCCAACACCGTCGTCAGTGGCCCTTTGTGAAGCACTACTATTTTCACCTCATGGATCGGCATTGGGGGCACGTGGTCGTTCGCCTGTGCGGGTATCCCCCGTTCGGGGCCCAAGTGATCCTCAACGGCCACGAATGGGTGGAACGCGCCGCCGCGCGCGAGGGGCTCACGGTCCGCAAGAAGGGCAATTGCTATGTGGAAGGCTCCGACTTCGCTGCCGTCAACCGCCTGGCCCAGCGGCTGACCCGAACCTCGACGATCAGCCGGTTGCGGGAAGTGTGCGATCGCTGGATCTACTCCAGTTGCCTGTGCTTCGGATTGACCCGGGAGGAACAACGCCGCAGTGGATTCGAGTATCAGTATTCAGTCTTTCAGTTGGCACTGAGCCGCAACCTCCTCTTCGCGCGCGGGGGCACGATGAACGAGGTCTACCAGAAGCTCATTGACCGGACGCGGGCACCGCTGGACCTTGAGCAGTTGAAGACCATCTTCGGGTCCCGGCATCGCCCGCACCGAAAATCAACGCGGGGACGCACGGGGCCGGAGGTGGTCAAGGCGCTCTACGTCCCCAGCTACGACCTGACCGTCTTCAAGGTCCATTGGGGACACTTGACCTTGAAGATCTACGACAAGGGCGAGCGGATCCTGCGGGTGGAGGTGGTGGTCCACAATGCCAAAGCGCTGCGCTGCGGCAAGATCTTGGACAAGCTGCCGCTGCTCCTGGAGCGCATGACCGGGATGCTGGTCCGCTTCCTCAACACGATCCGGGCGGCGCACGTGAGCTTCCTGGATGCAGGTGCGTTCGAGCGGTGGGCGCAGCCGACCCAGCGCGGGACGCGGCGATTGGCGGGTATCGACCTGAACAAAGCCCGCAACCGCCACGTCCTCGACGCGGTCGTCAGCCTCTCCACCCGGCCGGAGGGTTTTACCCTCGCTGAGCTCACCCAGGCGGTGAAGGAACGAGCCGGTTGGGACCGCCGGAAGTATGACCCCAGACGGGCCGCGTACGACCTCGCCAAACTGCGGGGCAAGCGATTGGTCCGGCGCCAGGCAGGCACCCGCCGCTACCTGAGCGACTCCGCAGGAGTACGAACCATGTGTGCCTACTTGGTGCTGCGGGAGCAGGTCATCAAACCGCTGCTGGCCGGAGTCCAACGGCCACTGGGCCGACCTCCGAAGCATCCCAATCCCCTGGACGAACACTATCTCAACCTACGGGAGGAGATGGCTCGTACCTTCAAAACCATTGGACTCCAACCCTGAGTTACTCTACCAGCATCGACAACTTGTTTTTACAAGCCGACGGATTAGCGACGAATAACCACTGGGGCGCACCCAGGGATATCGAACACCGCAAATCGCCGATCCAGACCGCGAACACCAGGCCAAACAAATACGTCATGGTTTCATTCACCTATATTCGCCATCGTCCTCATCGTCGCCCTTTGATAGCGTTCAATAGGGCTGTCGTGTGCACAGAGAAGGCGGACCAGGATATTACGTGGCAGGATGCCGCATATTTCCGATGGCTGACCACAGCCGAGTATTTTCAAGCACGGCATTTTCACAGCCTTAAGTAATCGACGCATTTCTTGGTGCGATCAATGTGACCAGCGGCTCCATACCTGGAGGTATTGCTCCGACCCGATTATTTCAGACACCTTGCCACCGCTCTCAACGTGATGACAATGGAGTTATCGCAGATGTCAGAGCAACGGAATAGGGAAAGTCACAGAAGAGGAAACAGGGGGGATAAATGGCGTGATGACGACGGGCCGAGTTATTGGGAAAGTGTTGGTGGGAGACAAATGACGAGCGTGGATGCCGCTGCTGTTGAAAGCATGGATATGGCGCCGAAGGCGGGATATGGATGGCGGGTATTTCTCGTGGTTGTTTCCGTGTCCATGTGTGGGAAATCCCTTGCAGGATCGAATTGTCGGAAAGGAGGCGTCTGCCGCGTTGCGTTGGTTCTCAGACGAGCCGGCTAGGGGCAAGCAGTGCGGATAGGGGGCTGGAGATCAAGAACGCGCCTGGACGCCACCCTGGCGCTTGTACGAGCCTCCAGGTGGTCACGCAGCCAGGGGCACCAGGTCGATGGGCTGCCGCCGGAGGACGGTTTCCATGCTGGCCGAGAACGTTCAGATGGGGGCAGGTGGTCAGTGACGGCACGCAATTTCCGCATGACGGGAAGGACAGCGTGGAGTAGATTCTACAAGGCAATCAAACAACCCGTGTCTGCTGAACTGCCAAAGAAAGGCCCGCATCACTTCGTGTTCGCGCATGTGGCGCTCCGCCAGGCATGTGTGGAGAGGTCTTGGGGCTTCTTTGCCGTCATGGCCTCAGCTCTCAAGGATCGCTTTCTGCAGGACCTGTGGCGTGAAGTATGCGCCCAGTGCGACGCCCAGGGACCTCCCTTGTGCGACATCACCAAGGCTGACGTGACGACCTGTCGGATCAACAATTATCCCTGCGTTGTGGTGACCATACCTCCGCCATCGGAAATAGGGGAAGCGTACCTTGTGGCCATCATTCTCAAGGTGCAGGTCACTGACGAGATTCGGCCGGATCAGCCCGCAGTTGACTACTTCACTCTGGAAAAGGGAACCTGTCTGGACGGGACGCCACGCACTGTATTGTGTGGCTGGACAGCCGACAATTCCCACGTGAACTACGGGGACGGTCCTCCCGCAACGATTCATGCCTTCGGGCAGGCGATATCGAAGGTGCTCTGAAGAAGGATATGCTGGCAACTCAGGTATGGCGGTTTCTGCCGAGCAGCCTGGAGCCCCTCGTCGGGCGCACTCAGTCTGCACACAGCATGCTCTGGCTGGAGCAGCCGGGTCTTCACGGCGTCCGCTCGTTGTGGCGGTCATGTACGCCGAGGAGGCACGCTGACCCATGAAGCCGGCAACCGATTCCCTCGGCAGAAATGCCGGACTGCGGGCGGTATGGGCGCTCTGGCTTCGTGAGCCTGAAACCGATTGGGAACACCGGCGAGGCGACCAAGATCCCTTGCCGGGCATCGGGGTTACTCGCGCGAACGCCACCTGCGTTGTCCAACAGACCGTCGGCGGCGGAAACCTGGAGACGACGCAAAGACCCAAGACCAAAGGTTCCACCGCCGCCTATTCCTGACTCCCGGTGAGCGTCAAGGAGTCCGCCGTCGTCGCGACCAACCGTGGATGAGGCCAAAGGCCAGACAAGCCACCGAGCCAGCGAAGACGCTTGCAGGTTCTGGAATCGGGCTCACGCTACCGGTAAGATCCTGAATGAGCAGGCCGCCCGGGCCACCTGTGTTTTCTACGCGAAAGGTGAGCGTATTCAGACCGGCGACAAAGCCCGACGAGATGCTGAAAAGTGCGTTGGCGGCGTTAGACTCGTTGTAGATTGCCCCGTCGAAGTCCGAGACCTTTACGCCGTTCAGATCAATCTCGTTCGAGGCGTATTGATCGTCGGCCCACCAGTGTCCGCTGATTGTCGCCGTGGCGGGATCGAAGCCCGCTCCGATGGTGAAGGTGGTGCTGTATTGGTACAGGCCAAGCGGCACCGCATCCCGGCCGGCGACACTGATCCACGTGTTGGGAGGAGTGGGCGCAATCCAACCGTTGTTTGGGTCCGTAGCGGAGATCGCCGATCCGAACGACGAGCCATCCGGCAAGGTGACCGTCCAGTTGGGATCCAAATCGCCCTGGCTCAACCCCTCTCCCGTGTTGTGTAGCGTCAGCACCCCGGCCATGCCAGGCGTCGCGATCGCAGCAACCAAGGTTATGGCCACTACCCAGCCACTAAGCAGCGTGTTCTTTTTCATCGCGTTCGTGTATTGCTCAATGCCCTTGGCACATTCCAAGGCGTCGAATTGGCTTTGTCCATTGTCAGCAGCGGGCGTGCCGGCGAAATGTCCCAGGAGACACGCGCCTCCCCACGACACGAACACATGTCGGCAACGTGTTGGCTAAGCATGACTAAGGTCACAGCCCCCAATCGAGAGAATTCGGACGTGTGCTGCGAAGAATCGCTGCCGAACCGGATACCGCGCACGATCACTGTAAGCTTAGCCGACGATCTTTGGGCATTCTCTCTGAAGCGGTATTTGGTAACGCCTTTGATGCGAGGATCATGCCGGGCATCAACTGCCTGCCCAGCGCTGTCAGCTATTCCGACAGACCTTGGACTTGTCGAAATCACGGATAGGACTGGTGGGCGCAGCGTGACTCATCTATGGGCTCTCGACTGCCATCCTATGCTGACGCGTCGATTTCGCCCGTTCCCACCCTGTGCCAGAATGGCCCACCATTGCGCCAGGATGACTTATAGGGCGTTTTGATGGCGGAAGGGTAGTCTGGGGTAGGGCGCGCGCGTCGCACAACCGAGCCGGGAACCTGGCTGCGAATGTTGTCTCCACATGGAAGGGCACCAGGGAAATCAGGGAATAGCCGCCGGAAGGGATATAATCGTGACTCTCCGAAGTCCTCGGCTGATGCATACGGCCATCAATGTGGTCTCGCGGTCCCTCTCCGGGCTGGAGATCGAAAGCATTGCCGCAATTGATTGCCCTGGATAGACCAAGTAGAGAATCGGCCTGGATAATTGGCATGGATAATTGCCGTGCCCGATTCCCGTGAATAATTCCAGCGTCATAATCACGGCAATGATCGCCTTCAATCATTCCACGGGATAATTCGCATGGATAAATGCCAGGGATAAATGCCAGGGATAAATGCCAGGGATAAATGCCAGGGATAAATGCCAGGGATAAATGCCGGGGATGAATGCCGGGGATGAATGCCGGGGATAAATACGCCCAAAGATCGACCTCGATGGTTCACGGCAATGGTTGCCGTGCATGGTGGGCGTGAGCATTTGCCTGGAATCCTGGCCAGGGGTGATGTCGATGAATGTTCACCGTCCACCTGCGGCGTGAATGGTTGCCGAGGACGGTGACCGTGAATTGATTCATGAATTGCCTCCCCTGGATATGAATGCTGGATTCCCGGCCGTCCCCCGCCTACCCCTTGAACAGGGGTGGATGCTATTCCGATGCGACCTTACCGACATTCGATCCGAACAACTCGCTCTTGGTCAGGTACTTTTCGACCGGCAACTCGAATTCGCTCTCCCGGACGACCTGGCGCAACGCGGTCAGCAAGTACGAGAGATTCGCACACTTGCGGAGACATTTCTGTTCATCGTCCTCGTACGGGCCAGGCAGGGGCATTTCCAGCACCTGGCAACACCCCTGCACGATGGCGATGAGGTCGCCGGGCGAGACCCTGGGATTGGCGCGAAAGAATCGCCTTGCCGCCTCCAGACTGCGTGAGTGGTATTTGAGGAACCCGGTACGAAACACGCCATCGGCTGAGGTGATCCCTTCCCGGTTCCGGACCTCCAGGTAATTGCGCAGCACGTTCACTTTGACTTCGGCCGGAAGGTCCGAGCGTTCTTCCAGCTCCGAGGTTGGACTGCGCGTTGGCC
This sequence comes from uncultured bacterium, assembly GCA_963735925.1. Taxonomy (GTDB): domain Bacteria; phylum Verrucomicrobiota; class Verrucomicrobiia; order Limisphaerales; family J093; genus DSVZ01. Next base: position 36,801 of record CAVTMT010000009.1, on the reverse strand, counting down.
CGGCCATGGGTGCTGCGGGATCGGAAGGCTCACCCAGACTGTGGTAAAACGTCCTTTGCCGATCTGCCTCCCGGATGGCCTTGAGGCGATCGTTGATGGCCCCGCTGATGATCACGCTGCTGGGCAAGGTCCAGCCATCGGTCTGATGAGGATGGGCCTGGTATTGAAACCAGTGCGCCAGCGTGACCAGCAGGGCATCCCGGATGAAGTCCGCCAAAATGCCCTGGCACTGACGGGCATCCAGTTGAGCCACGAAACCCGAAACGCTGGCTTGAAGCAGCGGAACCAGCTCTTGGGCCAAGCCCGTCTGAAGACACAACAGGAAGTCCTGCTCCCTCAAAGTGCGCACGTAATGGGAACCAAGGTCTGCCACCCGTTGTTTGGCAAGGCTTCGTTGAGAAGACTCCATTTGGTCGTAGGCAACTTTGGCGCTTTGCCGTAACTCGGACATCGATGGACTCATGTGGTTGGGATGACTGGGTTGACGGTCTTGTGCTCGTTGACGGGTGCGATTGACTGGGACAGGGTGACTCTTTCGCTTTGACCTCAATCCATTGATTCTCTCTGCTTGAAAGGGTCACGCCGCACGGCGCAGAGGGCGAGGACGACGCGGTCGGACTCGGCCTCCTAACCGTCTGGCAACGGTCTCAACAACGGATTCCAATTGTTCCAATGGTCTGGCAATGGTGTCTGGCAATGTTCTGGGTAAGGCGCTGTCAATAGGATTCTGATAATAGGTAACGTCATCCGGATTTGAGCGCATCCATTTCCGGGTTTGACCCGGCCATTTTCGCTTCTGAGCCGGTCATGTTCGGTTCTGGGCTTTCAGTTCCGGATTTGCGCCTAAGACATCCGGGTTTAACGCCGAGCCGTTCGGATTTGCGTCGAGGTCGTTCGGAATCGAGCTGTGATCTCCGGAATTGACACGGTCAATTCCGGTTTTGATTTTGGCGCCATCACCGGACACCTGGTCGGTGATCCCAGGAATCGGACAGGGGTCGAAGGCCAGCGCGAGCGCGTATTCGGGTGCTTGCGGGGTTCTGGACTGGTTCTTCTCCAGAACGCCAGCCTTGACCAGGTGCTGGAGTGCCCGGGCGATCGAAGACCGCGACAGGGGCAGAATCCGCGCCAATTCGACCGGCGACATGGCGTGAAAGCGGTAGCGGTAGTCCTTGTCCCGGTTGCGATTCACCCAATACCGGAGGTTGTGCAGCAGGATGGCCTCGTGCAACCCGAATTGGGCGGCATACTCCGGATTGAAATAGATCACCCGTTCGAAGGCACGCCGGGCCGTCGCCAGGTCGGTAAACGCATACCAAGTCGTCTTGTCGTTGCGGCGGCGGTTGAAGCGCCGGCGCAGCAACACGCCCTTGCCCGCAAGGCGGCGCAGGGTCTCATGGATCGAGGTCGCGGACAGGTATGGGTAGCGCCGGGCCAGATCCGCGATGCTCTCGTAGTGCCATTGGCGCTCCTCATGCACTTTGTGGCTTTTCGCGACACGGTACGCCAAGTACTTCAGGAGAATGGCCGCGGGGATGCCGTGGTCGTTGGCCAAATCCCGGTTGAACGAGTGGTTCCGCTCCTTCGATTTCCAGGTGAACCGGGCTTCCATGTAGGCGTTGGTCTGCTCCTCCGTTAAGGACGGTTGGGCAGGTGCCGCCCTCTTCGCCCTGGATGTTGCCTTGGCGTCCAGAGCCCGGACCCGGTCCAGCGGAGAGTCGGCTGGCGTGGGTGTCTCGGCTTGCATGACTTTGGTAAGGTACTCCTTTGCCATCGCAACGGTGGATGGCTGGCCGGAGGGCGTGGGGGGCGGGTTCTCGGCGGCGGTCATGGTGAGCTGTTGAGGGTGCTATTCTGCGGGTTGGCGGCAGTCGCCGGCCGCTTCAGTGCGGCCGGGTTCAAATCGTGGCGCTGGTGCATGAGCGGGCAGCCCCACTCGACGACGAAGGGGGGTTGTTCGGGCAGGTTGCGCAGGGTCATCTCCACGGTGAAACATCCCGCCACGTCATGTTCGGTGAGCGTGACAATGGTGTCGGCATCCCGGGCGAAGACGCCACTGCCACTGAGCCGATCCAGGGCCTTCTTGCCCGACTGATCCCCCTTGGTGAAGTGATGGGCATAGACCACCGCCGCCCCGGTCTCGACCACCAGCCGTTCGATCTGGTGGCACAGGACGCCCACCGCCGAGCTGGTGTTCTCGGCCCGCCCCACCATCAGCTTGTAAATCGGGTCCAGGATGATCAGCGAGTACTCCCCCTCGCACCCTCGCTCAATGATGGCCTCCAGGAAGGATTCGGTGGCCGAGAACTCGCCCCGGAGGGTCCACACGTCCAAGTCGTTGAGGTGCCCAAGCGGCTTGCGCTCGCAGAGCTTCTGCAGCCTGAGTTTCAGAAACGTCTGGGGGATCTCCAGGTTCACGAAGAGCACCTTTCCCGGGCTCGTCGCCCACCTCAGGAACGGGGAACCGGTGGCCACGCTCACCGCCAGGTCCAGCAGGAGCCAGGTTTTGCCCGCCTTGCTGGAACCGCCAAGCACCGCCTTGGTCCCCCGGTGCAGGAGGCCGTGGACGAGTTCTTCCGGGATGGCCAAGGCGTCGTTGGCCAACCCGTGGGATTCCCCGGAGCTTGCGCTCGTGCCGCCGAGCGTGATGCTCAAGTTCCTCGGCGACCCTGTTGCAGCAGCGTGGCAGGCCTATGCTTCCTCGCAGGTACGCCAGCAACGCGTCGCGGGCGAAGCACTTTCGAAGGAGATAGCTCTCAGCCCAGCCATCGGACAAAGCGCGGCGAGATTCCGCAACCATCCCGTTGGCAATCATGCTTCTAGCACGGCGCGCGCAGTCGCTAGACAGGTTGTTGCGTGAACTCCAGTTCAGGCCGATCAGCAGTGGCGCTTCGCCGGGCGCTTCCGAAGCACCTTCTGAAGCGGCGATTGCTGCGCGGAGCAAACCGTGGGAACATCCCTCGACGATGACCGGGCGCTGACGGTGGCGGCATTCGCGCAGGTGTGTCTTGACCTCAGCAGCATACCGGCTCTCGGTCCATCGCGATTGGTCCGGCTTCAATACACCATAGAGATCCACGTCTTCCCGCCCTCTGCTTCGGAGCGTTGCAGCCTCCTCTCGCACCACCTCGGGCGTGATGATTCCGTTCTCGGAAAGGGTCGCCATGCGCATCACGGCCGCCTTGAGGTCCCGGAAATTAGCCGTCCACTTGGCATCCGGTCCCTCGGCAAACTGCAGGAAAAGGTCCTTCACCTCCCGGCTCATGCGCACGTGCTTCTTCATACGACGGAACCATTGTCTGAGTTCGTACTCCAAGTTGGGTTGGATGTCCTCCCGCCGCTCCGCCAGCCCCGGCAATCGGAACCTCCAGACGTCGATCCTGGCCAGTAGATCCTCCCGGAATCTGCCCGCTCGAACGGCCGCGCGCAGGTCTCGATTCGTGGCGGCAAGGAGACGCTCATTGTGATTCCAAGCAAGGAAGCGGAGGTCGTGCTTGACGCGCACCACGAGCGATCGCGCAAACGACGGCTGCAGGACCTTGCCGAGTCGATAATGCTCGGTCAAGCAGCGAACGAGAATGCTCCACCGTTCGGCGACATGCTCATCAATGGGATTTCGGTTGCGGTCAATTGCCTGCGGTTCACAATGGGTCTGGCAAACAAGAAACCGTTGCAGTAGCCCGCTGTCCGCAAGCTTCCCACTGCCGACGGAATTGCAGATGAAGGACCGCCGCGCGCTTGACTTGGCTGTTTTTGAACTGCTGGGCGTGACCGTAGCGAACACAGGCATTTCATCGCGCCGAAGCCGGCTCATCCTTCGCAAGAGCCGCGATCGGCTGGCCGGCGATAGGCATGCGATCCGCCCGCGCTTCGCGCCGCCCGGCCTTGCCGCTTTGATGCCAGGACCGATCAGTTCAACCAGTCCCCCACCATCCCACACGCGCGCCATCCACTGCGGCAATTGCCCCGGTGAGATATGCGCCTTAGACAAGCCCGGGGGGCCGGCCGCCGCGATCCGTCCCGGCTCGTTGGCGGCCGGCCCCGGCGCTCCGTTAGGGGTGCCCTCGCCTTCGATTGAGTCAGGCCATGTTTCCGCCGTAATGCCGATGCGGTCGGTCTGAAACGGATCGGTGAACAACGCTCCAGGCCCTTCGGCTTGCTCGTCTGTGCGTGGCGAAGCTAGAGGCGGCAGAGCACCAGTGCCGAGCTTTGGTGTGTTCGACCGCTCGCGCGGATTTCGCGCCAGCAACCTGCCTTCGGATTTGCAGTTCTCTTGGGGCAGGCTGCTGTCACGAACTCCGCTTCGGCTCGCTCGCCACTGGCACCGCCACCCGCCTGCCCGTTCCATTTGGAGCAGTTCGACAAGCGAGCAGTCCCGAGTCCCTTGTGGGGACTCTCGCTTGTCTCAAAGGGACGAAGGCTCGTCGCACCTCGAGGGCCTTGGGATGACTCGACCCCCAATTTGTACAGCCGGCCCTCGCTGGAAGCGCTCATTGCCGCGGGGCTAGTACATTGACACTGAAGTTACGTTACGTATAGTCACGTGGATTATGCGACGTATTTCTGTGCAACTCAGTGCGGCGGACCGCCAGGCGGTCAACGCCCTGCGCTTCCGCGGTAATCATCCAGCGCGCGAGGTCAATCGAGCTCATGTCCTGGCGGCATTGGATCGGAGCGTCAGCGACGAACAGATCAGCCAGGTGTTGGGGGTCAGTCGGATGGTTATCTGGCGTACCCGCTCCGCGTTTCAGGAGAAGGGGGTGGACTACGCCTTGCATGACGTCACCCGCTCGGGAGCTCCGCGCCGGTATCTGACTGGCGGGGAAGCCGAGGTCGTCGCGTTAGCCTGCCAGCGCCCTCCCGAAGGAGCCAAGCGCTGGACGGTCAAGCTGCTGACCGCCGCGGCGCGGCAACGGCCCGGGTTGCGCCAGGTAAGTCGAGAGACGGTTCGGCGGTGGCTAAAAAAACGTCCTGAAGCCCTGGCGCAAAGCGATGTGGTGCATTGGGAAGATCACCGCCGAGTATCGGGAGCGGATGTACGCGTTGTGCGATCTGTATGCACGGCCCTATGATCCACAGGAACCGGTGGTTTGCTTGGACGAGAAGAGCAGCCAATTGCTGGCCTGCAGTCGGCCGGATTTGGATCCGCGGCCGGGCCGAGAGGCCAAGCAGGACTATGAGTACGTGCGCCGGGGAACGCGCAACCTGTTTGTGGCGGTGGAGCCCCGGGGTGGGCATCGAGAAGTCGCGGTCACCGCCCGTCGGACCAAGGCCGATTTTGTCGGGTTCGTGGTGGGCCTGTTGCAGACGGCCTACGCCGGGATCCGGAAGGTGCATCTGGTCCTGGACAACTGGAACACCCACTTCCGCGCTTCGTTCGAGGAGGTCTTGGGGGTCGCCCCCGCGGCGGTGTTGCTGAACCGGATCGAGTTTCATTACACCCCCAAGCATGCCAGTTGGCTGAACATGGCCGAAGTGGAAATCGGGATCCTCAACCGTCAATGCCTCGGGCGGCGGTTCGCCAAGGCCGAACTTTTGGTCGCCGAGGTGGCAGCTTGGCGGCGGCGCCGCAACGACGAACACCAGGGGATTCGCTGGGGATTCACCCGGCAAGACGCCGATCGCAAACTGGGCCGACATTACGTAACGTAACTAATGTGTTATGGTACTAGGGGGAGAAGGTAGGGGGAGGTTCTGCCCATTTCGCGCCTCAGGCGCGCCCCCTGGGGTCGGTGCAGTCATTCGCGACCCCCTTTGCTCTCGGAAACGGTATCGACAATCGCCAGGATCGCGGCCTTGAGCGGCGAGGCGAGTCCCGGCCAGGCTGCGACTACGCGCGCCAAATTGGGACTGCCCAAGCCCTCAATCTGTGCGCGTATTTGTGTACACTCCTGCGGAGCGCAACTTGTATCATTCTGGCCGTAAACATTTTGTGAGTATTGCGCGGAGGGTTCGATTCCCTTCACCCGCTCCAACATCAATAATCCCCAATAAAATCAGGCCTCTTGATAGATACGCATCGAGATGAGCCAGTGAAAATGGGCTCATCGTTCACGTTAACATTACAAGTATCACGGATACAGTGCTATACAACTCGATGTTTGGCTCACCACCGCATTTTCTGCTAGCATTACTGCTAGTGCAGTGTCTCAGAATTGTCTTTAGGAATCTGTGGCTGCCGTGCCAGAACCGCGCGGGCGCGGTGGATCTTCTCGAGGATCGCCTTCCCCTCGGCGCGCCACTGGTAGCGTTGCGGCCTGAGGTTGCGCTCGACCAAGTAGGCCCAGATGGCGTCGACCAACTCGCCGACGCTGGCAAAGCTCCCCGGCAGGATGACGTCCTGGCTCAAATCGCGAAAGAACCGCTCGACCAGGTTGAGCCACGAGGCACTGGTGGGGGTGAAGTGCAGGTGAAAGCGGGGACGGGCGGCCAGCCAGCGCAGGACCTTGGGGTGCTTGTGGGTGGCGTAGTTGTCCAGAATCAGGTGCACGTCAAGCTCCGCGGGCACCGCCGCCGCGATCGATCTGAGGAACTTCAGCCACTCCTGATGGCGGTGCCGGGGAGCGCGCTCGGCCAGCACCTTCCCGTTGAGATAGTTCAACGCCGCAAAGAGCGTTACTGTCCCGTGGCGGTAATAGTCGTGGGTGCGCGTGGCGATGTGCCCCTGGCCCAGCGGCAGGCCCGGTTGGGTACGTTCCAACGCCTGGCATTGGCCCTTTTCGTCGCAGCACAGGATGATCGCCCGGGTCGGCGGATCCAGATACAGACCCACGATGTCCCAAAACTTCGCCTCGAACTGGGGATCGTTGGAGCGCTTGAAGGTGCGGGTCCGGTGCGGTTTGAGGTCGTTGGCGGCCCAGAGCCGCTGGACCGCCGAGCGGGACAGCCCGCTGTGTCGGGCCATGGTCCGGCAACTCCAGCGCGCCCGTCCCTTGGGCGGGCGCACGACCTCGTTGAGCACGGTCTGTACCCGGTCCAGGGGCAGAGTCCGAGGCCTCCCCGCTCGGGGGGCCTCTTGGAGTCCGGCCAGACCCAGATCGAGCACCCGTTGACGCCACTGGCCCACGGTGACCTGGCTGGTGCCCAACTGGGCCGCGATTTCCTTGTTGTCCAGGCCCTCGGCCGCCAGCAGGGTAATGCGGGCACGGCGGACCAACTTCTGCGGAGTGCCGGGAGCCCAGACCAGACGTCGCAGCTCGGTCCGTTGCTCGGGTGAAAGCTCGAAGGGCAGTTTGGGACGCGCCATGTCCATAGGTTGGCACGGACGGTCTCATTTAGTAAAGACTATTATGGGACGATACACTAGCGCGTTCGATAGTTTCAATGGTGTTCCAGGCTGTTGAAGGGCGTCTGGCCTGACCGAAAAGGAGACTCCCAACACTCCGTGGGAACGAAGCAGATCCGACCAAAGGCCACCGACCGTGTTTGCAGCAATGGTCCCTTCCGGTCGGACACCTGTGTGCGGCACGACATGGCGCCAACGCGGATTGTTGGCGATGGAACGAGGCCGCGAGCCGGGGAGGCTGCGCGGTCTAAGCCTGTCCCAGACCCTGAGACCTTGCTCACCCACGGGGACCGCCCAGTGCACGTCCCCTCAACCGCCGGGATCAGTGCTGGTCCTGGGATAGATTCTACTGTCGCGGCATAGATTTTACTCGACGGGATCCGTTCCACTTGGGAAAACACCGCCCACTAAAATGCAATGGAGGGCTGGGCGGCAAAGGGTTTATGGTTACTAAGCAAGGCGCGCAGCAGAATCGGAAGCGCGAATCCGGTAGCGGGGGGTCGATCCCAGCCTTGTGGATCGAAGCATCGGCTCACAGTGAAGCGGACGTTCCGATAGCTGAAGACACCTGAGTGTTGGTTCAATTCTGATCTCAACGCTGAGCAGCGGCTTGCAGTTCAGGAAGCGATCAATGCTCCAACTGAGCCAACTGAGCAGAGCTAAGCAGAGCCAACTGTGTGAGCAGAGCCAACCGGGGAGTTTCGGCCCCTCGCAGCAGGCAGCAGCACCCCCGGCAGGCGCACCCACCGAGGCAGGCGCACACACACCCGGTCCTCCGGAAGTGGCTTCCAGGGTGATTCCGAACCTGGAAGCCGTCCTGCAACGCGCCCAGCAGATCGGCCTGGCCGAGTGGAAAGCTCGGGACTGGTTCAACGAAATGGAAGGCTGCGGCTGGCAGGACTACGCCGGGCGGGACATCCGCCGCTGGGAGGCCGTCCTCCAGCGCATCGCCGTCAAGTGGCGGGCCGATGGGTCCCCGAGTTCCCCACCCGCCAAGGTCCCTGCCGGTTCCGCCGGCCGCGGCCGTGTCGCCACGCCCATTGATCACTCGAAAGGGTTCTGATGAGCACCGTCCTCCCCCTTCACACCGCCCCGCTGGTCGGGCACGTCTGTACCGATTGCGGCCGGGCGTTCACTGCCCCGCAGTGCTGCTTCAACGGCCGGCCGCTCTTCACCTGCCGGGTCTGCAATGCGTGTGCCGAGCGCGTTCAAGCCGACCGCGACCGGGAGCGGGAACGCGAACTGGCCGCTCGACTCACCCGTGCGTGGGAAAGTCTCTGCCCGCCGATCTTCCGGGACACCGACGTCCGACGGTTGCCCTGCGCGCCCGGCGTGGCCGAACTCGTACTGGCCTGGCGATTCGGTCGCCGTGGACTGCTCCTGCACGGCGGGCCGGGCAGCGGCAAGACCCGCCTCGCCTACGCGGTCCTCTCCCGCCTGCATTTCCAGGAGCGCCGCCAGATCGTCGCGCTCACCGCCGGCGCGTTCTCGCACCGGGTCAGCGCCGGGTTCGCCGAGGGCGCGGGCAAGGGCGAGGCATTCGTCGAGCGCCTGGCCCAGGTCGAGGTCCTGTTCCTCGATGACATCGGCAAGGGGCGGCTGACCGACCGGGTCGAGGCCGAGTTCTTCCACATCATCGACGAGCGCTGCGCGCACCTCCGGCCCACGATCCTGACGACCAACCTCAACGGCGCCGCCCTCGCCGCCTCCTGGTCCCCGGAGCGCGCCGAGGCGCTCGTGCGCCGGCTCCGGGAGTTCTTCCAGGTCATCGCAGTCCTCCGTGATTCGCCCGCATGAACCAGCCCTTCGATGAGACGTACCGTTCCGCGGCCCAGGACCCGCTCAACGCGCCCGACCAGGACTTCGACTGGCAGGGGCTCTACCAGCGGCTCAACGAGGACGCGGCCAACGGGGCCAATGACCATCAGCTTTCCCAGGTCGTCATCCACCTGCTCCAGATGCTGCTGCCCCTCTCCGGTCGCCGCATTCAGCCCGAGTCCCTGGGCATGCGCCTGATCGCGTTGGCCTGGGTCCTGAGCCCCGGCTACTTCGAGGGCACGCCTTCCATCCGCAAGCTCGTCCGCCGCTGCGGCGTGCGTTTCGCCGCGCTGGCCAACTACACCGGGTACTACAGCCGCCTGTTGCAGTGGCGCAATCGCGGTCAAAGCCACGCCTGGAACTGGCTGCGGGACGGGACGCCTGTCCGGCGGGGCGCGAAGTCCAAAACCAAATTGAAGCGTAACGTTCCCGCTTCGGGTGAACGGCAGCAGGCCGACCCGAACCGCGGCAAGCCGGCAGGTGCCTCGCGGCGCGAGAGCACGCCGCAGCAAGCCGGTGGCGGTGTCGCCCCGGTCGGGCCGTCGCAACGCACGAGAACCGGCAGAGAATGATCGAGACCGCCCAGAGAACAGCGCTGGCCATCGGGGTAGGAGTCTTCTTTCACCTCCCGGTGGGGTGGAGGGGTGGCGCCAGCCCTGAAAGCGTGCGTGAACGTCGGCAAAACAAAAAAACGCGCACCGGTTCCGCAAAATCTGCGAAAAGCCCAGCAAGAACCCATGTTCACTCCCGACCTGCTGCACAGAGATCGCCTCCAAAGTCACCCGCGCCAAACCCCGTTTCCGCAATCCAACCCCACTTGCCATGCCCCCGCGTAAATCCCCGCCGCCGCCTGCCGGCCCCGCCGTCAACTGCGCCTTCGACGAACTGGTCCCGCTCGAGAAGCTGGTCCCCAACCCGCGCAACCCGAACCAGCATCCCGAGCTTCAGGTCCGGTTGTTGGCCAAGGTGATCGCCCACCAGGGTTGGCGTTCAGCCATCGTGGTGTCCAAGCGTTCGGGCTTCATCGTGTCGGGCCACGGGCGCTACGAGGCGGCGAAGGTGCTGGGACTGGCCACGGTGCCCGTGGACTTCCAGGACTTCACGACCGACGCCGATGAGTGGGCGCACCTGGTCGCCGACAACCGGCTGGCGGAGTTGGCCGAAGCGGACGGCGCGGCGTTGAAGGAAGTCCTGGGCGAACTCAAGGCGGCGGACTTCGACCTCGACCTGGCGGGTTTCGATGCGAACGCGCTGGCGGGCCTGCTGGTCGAGTCGCCCGAACCGACGCTGCCCGAGGACTTCAAAGCGGTGGATGAGAACCTCCCGACCGACTTCGTCTGTCCGCGCTGCAAGTACGCCTGGAGCGGCAAACCCTCGTGAACGCCACCGCCCCCAACGCCCACCTTGAGATGCTGCGCCAAGCCATCGACGGGCTCGATGACGCGCTGGCCGGACTGCTGGCCTGCCGGGTGTGCCTCTCGCACCAGGCCCAGGCGTTGAAGGCGCGGGTCGGGCTGCCCGCGTTCGATGCGAGCCGCGAGGCCGAAATCCAGCACCGCTACGAACAGCGCTGGTGCGGCGCGTCGGTCGTGGCCGGCGCCATCCTGAACCTCTGCCGTGAAGACTGAGAAGCCACCCTACCGCGTCCCGAGTATGGCCGAGATTGCCGCGGTCCCCGACAACGGCCTGCGCGTCGTCTCGACGTTCAGTGGTTGCGGTGGTTCATGCCTTGGGTTCAAGCTGGCGGGCTACCGGGTCCTGTGGGCCAGCGAGTTCATCCCGGCGGCGGCGGCCGTGTACCGGGCCAACCACCCGGACACGATCCTGGACACGCGCGACATCCGGCAGATTCAGCCGGCGGACATCCTCAAAGTCACGGGCTTGAAGGTCGGTGAACTCGATTGCATGGAGGGTAGTCCGCCCTGTTTCCGTGCAGGGACCCTGGTCCTGACACGCCGCGGCCTCATTCCGATCGAGGAGGTCATCGTGGGTGACATGGTAGTAACGCACCTGGGCCGTTGGCGGCGCGTCACGGGGACTTCTTCGCGGACGGCCGAAATGGTGTCGATTCGCGGGCATGGTCATCCAGGCATCGCCACGACCGCCGATCATCCCTTCTATGTTCGGTTCAAGCACGGACGCGGACTCGACGCCCCTGAATGGCGCTGCATCGGCGATTGTCTGCCCAACGGCAAGAAGGGTGGCTCAGCTACGGCGTGGTTCTGGGGTATGCGGCGCTCCTACCCCGATGATGCGATCCCCGAAGTCTGCCGGGACAACGCGCGGAGCGCCGAAGTCCCGCTCAGTGAGGCGTTCTTCTTTCTCGTCGGGATGTGGCTTGGGAATGGGTGGCTCCGTCGGGGGCAGGCGTACGTGAAGCCGCATCGGAGTCGCGGCGAGGTCCTCATTTGCTCGGGCAAGCATAAGCAGGATGAGGTACGCCGCAGAATCCAGGAGGCCGGTTTGCCCTTCTCTGAAGCCGAAATGCGGACTGCGATCCGGTTCACAGTTTGCCACAAGGGCCTCGCCGAATGGTTGGAAGAAGACTTCGGGCGCGGGGCGCACGGCAAGACCATTGCCTACTGGGCCTTTGACATGCGCCCCTCTTAGCGGCAGGCGCTGCTGGATGGGTACGTGTTCACCGATGGGACTCGGCCTGCGCCCGGTCAGTTCCGAACCAGTTCGGTTAGTTGGGCACTGACGCTGGGCATGGCCATGATTGCGCGCAGCCTTGGTATCGCCACCTCGGTCCGGTCCGTTGAGCGGACCGACAATCGGCAGATCGAGAACCGCGTGGTCAACACCGCGGGTGCCGTTTACTGCCTCGACGGGTGCGACCGACCGAAGTCCTTCATCATCGAGGGTGACTACTGCTGGGGCCGCATCTAGTGCAGTGTCTCAGAATTGTCTTTAGGAATCTGTGGCTGCCGTGCCAGAACCGCGCGGGCGCGGTGGATCTTCTCGAGGATCGCCTTCCCCTCGGCGCGCCACTGGTAGCGTTGCGGCCTGAGGTTGCGCTCGACCAAGTAGGCCCAGATGGCGTCGACCAACTCGCCGACGCTGGCAAAGCTCCCCGGCAGGATGACGTCCTGGCTCAAATCGCGAAAGAACCGCTCGACCAGGTTGAGCCACGAGGCACTGGTGGGGGTGAAGTGCAGGTGAAAGCGGGGACGGGCGGCCAGCCAGCGCAGGACCTTGGGGTGCTTGTGGGTGGCGTAGTTGTCCAGAATCAGGTGCACGTCAAGCTCCGCGGGCACCGCCGCCGCGATCGATCTGAGGAACTTCAGCCACTCCTGATGGCGGTGCCGGGGAGCGCGCTCGGCCAGCACCTTCCCGTTGAGATAGTTCAACGCCGCAAAGAGCGTTACTGTCCCGTGGCGGTAATAGTCGTGGGTGCGCGTGGCGATGTGCCCCTGGCCCAGCGGCAGGCCCGGTTGGGTACGTTCCAACGCCTGGCATTGGCCCTTTTCGTCGCAGCACAGGATGATCGCCCGGGTCGGCGGATCCAGATACAGACCCACGATGTCCCAAAACTTCGCCTCGAACTGGGGATCGTTGGAGCGCTTGAAGGTGCGGGTCCGGTGCGGTTTGAGGTCGTTGGCGGCCCAGAGCCGCTGGACCGCCGAGCGGGACAGCCCGCTGTGTCGGGCCATGGTCCGGCAACTCCAGCGCGCCCGTCCCTTGGGCGGGCGCACGACCTCGTTGAGCACGGTCTGTACCCGGTCCAGGGGCAGAGTCCGAGGCCTCCCCGCTCGGGGGGCCTCTTGGAGTCCGGCCAGACCCAGATCGAGCACCCGTTGACGCCACTGGCCCACGGTGACCTGGCTGGTGCCCAACTGGGCCGCGATTTCCTTGTTGTCCAGGCCCTCGGCCGCCAGCAGGGTAATGCGGGCACGGCGGACCAACTTCTGCGGAGTGCCGGGAGCCCAGACCAGACGTCGCAGCTCGGTCCGTTGCTCGGGTGAAAGCTCGAAGGGCAGTTTGGGACGCGCCATGTCCATAGGTTGGCACGGACGGTCTCATTTAGTAAAGACTATTATGGGACGATACACTAGCAGTTGCTACCACTCGGGTCCGGCGAGGTCTACAACCTGCACGTCGAAGAGGACGAGAGCTACCTCGCTGACGGTCTGATCGTCCACAACTGCGCTTCCTTCAGCACCGCCGGCAAACGCGAGAAGCACTGGGGAAAATCGAAACGGTACAGTGACACGGTTCAGCGGGTCGATGACCTGTTCTTCGAGTACATCCGCCTGCTCGATGGTCTCCGACCGAAGGTGTTCGTGGCCGAGAACGTGAGCGGGCTCGTCAAGGGCGTGGCCAAAGGCTACTTCCTCGAAATCCTGGCAAAGCTCAAAGCCTGCGGCTACCGGGTTGGCTGCAAAGTCCTCGACGCGCAGTGGCTGGGTGTTCTGCAAGCTCGGCAGCGGACCATCTTCGTCGGCGTGCGTGAGGACCTCGGCAAAGAGCCGGTGTTCCCGAAGCCGCTGCCTTACCGCTACAGCCTGCGCGAGGCGTTGCCCTGGATCGTGCGCGGGAAGTACGGCCCGGCCTGGAAACCGGCGACCGTGCCCAGCCCCACGGTCAGCGCGGGTCGGGCCTACAACGCCGCCACCAGCCACCAGGGCCTGGAACTGGTCGAGGCCGTGGTCCACGACACGTGCGGCAAGTTCCCGTCGGCTGGCGACGTCACCGACCGGCCGTGTCCGGCGATCACGGTCATGGGCCAGGGCCAGTTCAAGGTCCGGTTGCGCGGCGGGACCGGGGCGGCCTTCGCCGAGAAGGGTCAGGACTACGACCTCGATCAACCCTGCCCGACGATCCTGGGGACCAAGCCCAACCAGTTCGAGGTGGACATGACCCGCTTCGCCATCGGCAAGGAGTGGGACAAGCTCAAGCCGGGCCAGGCGTCGGACAAGTACTTCAACCTGGTGCGGCCGCATCCCGACGCGCCCTGCCCGACGATCTGCGCGGCGCACGGGCATCCGGGGGTGGCCAGCGTCACGCACCCGACCGAGAAGCGGAAGCTGACCATCGCCGAGTTGAAGCGCATCTCGGAGTTGAAGCGCATCTGCGCCTTCCCCGACGACTTCATTCTGAGCGGCACCTACTCCCAGCAATGGGAGCGGCTGGGTCGGGCGGTTCCTCCCGTAATGATGAAGGCGGTGGCCGAAACGATCCGCGATGAAATCCTCACTTGAAATCCCCAAGCACTGGACCTTCCGCAGCCGGGCGGTGGCGCAGCACTTCGACCGGCATGTGCGGACCGAACTCCCTTGGTATGACCTCGCGACCAACGCGGTCGCCCACTTCGGTCGGCACTACATCCCGCGAAGTGGTGTGGTGTACGACATCGGCGCCTCGACCGGGAACATCGGCCTGGCGCTGAAGGAGACCCTCGACCAGCGCGGGGCGCGGTTCACCGCCATTGAGGAAAGCCGGGAGATGGCCGACCGCTACCAGGGACCGCCCGAGTTGGTCGTGGCCGACGCGGTGAGCTTCGACTATCAGCCCTTCGACTTCGCCGTGTGCTTCCTGGTCCTCATGTTCCTGCCCGTCGAGACGCGGATGGCGTTCCTGCGCCGCTTGCAGGGCCTCACCAAGCCGGGCGGGGCGCTGCTGATCGTGGACAAGGTCCAGAGTCCGGGCGGTTACGTCGGCACCGCGTTCAGCCGGTTGACACTCCAGCAGAAGCTCGCCGTGGGTGCCACGCCCGATGACATCCTGCGCAAGGAACTGTCCCTCGCCGGTTACCAGCGCCCGCTCGATCCGCTGATGCTCCCCACCGAGGCGCGGACCTTCTTCCAGCTTGGCGAGTTTGCCGGTTGGATCCTCGCCGCCCCGGAACGGTAGGCATGGCCGACGCGGGCGCCATCTCGGTCGAGCAACTGGTCAAGCTCTCCGGCCTGACCGACCGTCGGCTGCGCGAACTCGCCGCCGAAGGCTGGTTCCCCAAAGCGGTCAACGGCCAGTATCAGCTTGTCCCGACCATCCAGGGGCTGTTGCGGTCCTACCGCGAAGGCGAGCGCTCGCGCGTCATGCTCGATGCGTATTACAGCATCGGCGCGTGCGCCGCGGCGACGGGCATCCCGCTCTCGACGATCAAGCACGCCAAGCGCCAGGGTTGCGCCGCTTTCCGGGGCAGTCGGGTGTACCTGGGCGCCCTGTTGCGGTGGCTGTTCGAGTCGCCTGAGCGGTCGCTGGTCAACTACGACCAGGAACGCGCCCAGCACATCATCCTGCAGAACGCGAAGCTGAAGGTCGAGTTGCGCAACCTGAAGCGGGAGTTGATCCCGGTCGAGGAAGTCACGCACCTGGGCGCCGAACTGGGTGCGGCCATCCGTAAGGTGGTGACGCGGGTTCACCGCACGGCTCCGTCCCTGGAAGGGCAGTCGGTCGCCGTGATCGAGGCCCGGCTGAAGGAGGAGGAAGATGACATCCTCACCCAGTTGCACACGTTGGACGAGCGGCTGAGCGCCTGCACTCAGATCCCCAAGGAGTAGGGACTCTGGCGGCTGTAGGATGCTGTAAGAGAATTGCTGTTGTTTGACCTTGACTACCACCCGTGGTGAGCTGACAGTAGAATAGGATGGCTAAAGGGGTCGGCTAATTCAGGGTTTGAACGAGCTATTCAGTTTATGAAACTACCAAGTCTGATGAAGGGGCTTACTGTCGCCGCGTTTTTCACCGTGAACGTTGCCGTTGAGGCCGCGGTGCTGACTCCGGGGCAATGGGCGGGCCCGTCGATTGACGCTGGACCTGGCGGTTCTGCGCAACTGATCGACCTCGAGCTCAAGGAGCAGAAGGTTGATGTTACCGGATTTCAGTGGAAGGCCGAAGTGACCAGCAGGGTGTATTCCAACTACGCGTCCAATCCGTGGGTGCAGGCCGGGGGAGGCGGTTACAGTTTCGAATACACGGTTAGCAACGTGGACGACGCTGCTTTCCCTCAGAGCGATCTTGAGATTCTCACTGTCGCGTTCCCGGAGTCCATAGGAGGTCTGGACATTGGCTACCGGCTGCCAGATGGGGTGGGTTACATGAGCGCATACATGCCCATTACCGGCAAGGGTTTGACTTGGGTCTGGGCGTTTGGTGGGCTTTCGAAAGGGCAGTCGAGTGCCATCCTTGTCGTGCACACCCCTTACGACGGGTACGCCCGGAGCAACGCTTTAGTCATCGGCACCGGCAGCGGTCAGATCTTTGAAGCGTGGGTACCGGCGGTACCGGAGCCTTCGACCTACGCCAGCCTGTTTGCGCTGGGCCTCGCTGGGTTTGCCGCATACCGCCGCTTCCAGGCCTGAATCTCGCAAAACGTCCACGCGTGGGCCGGTCCTCAGTGGGCCGGCCCTTTTGTTTCAGGATTGGGGATGAAGGGATCACCAGGCCAGTGTCGCTGAGAAGCGGGAGGTCTGAGGGGGCGCCAACCGCTGGCCCGACCACCTTCCTGGACTGCGAGATCACGCAGATCACGTGGGCGACGTTCCACGGACGGCTGCCGGTCAAACTGCTCGAGGAGGAGGAGCCAAACGCGGGTGGGCGTCCCGCAGCATGATCCGCTGAATGGTTGGCAACAGGCCGACTGATCGCCACTGGACCTTGGCCCGGCGCGCCCTTTACGAGGCGAGCCGATGAAGACCGAGTCACTACCCGAAACGGTCCAGGCGATCCTCGCGCAAGCGGGCGGCCTGGGATTACACGGCGCCTTCGTTTACATCGGCGCTCAACGCTTCACCTACCGGTGCGCCGAACCTCACGGCGAGTACCGATCCAGCCGGCCTTCCCGGCTGGTGTCCGCAAGCGGGGCCGGCTTCGTGGACTATGAAGTCGGCCTGCAATGCCGGGTCAACGGGAAGCGGGGCCGGGCGTGGACGCTGATCGTGGCCTACGAACCCGACGACACCTACACGGTCTGGTTGGTCGAGGGACACAAGGAACGCCAGCCGGGCTCGATGGTGCTGGCCTGCCAGCGGGACGTGTATTGCGACACGCTCCAAGGCGTCATCGAGCACGCCTACGATCAGGCGATCCGCGACCACAACCAGGGCTTCATTCCCCTCTCATGACCGGCTTCACCGTCACCAAGCACGGGCAGAGCCGGTTCTGGGCGGTCCACGATCCGGCGGGGGAACTGGTCTGCGTCTGCGTGTACAAGCGCGGGGCAGTCGAGGTCATCCGCCGGCTGGAGTCGGCGCCCCCGGCCTCGCTGATACTGCATGAGGCCCCCGCCCAGATTCCCATGGAAACCCTTGGACACTCACCCCGCGCCACCGTAGCGAGCCTCACGATCGGAGCGGAACAACAACAAAACACAGAACGGAGACCAGTATGAAGAACACCAAAGACGCAGCGAAGGAACAGACGGCAAAGACCCAAACCCCGACCCCGGCCCCCGCGCCCAACGGTACGGCGAAAGCGCCCAAGGCGAAGAAGGAACCGAAGGCCAAGGTCGAGAAGGGGGAGGAACCGGCGGACCGACTGCCGACCAGCGTCGAGGAGTTGAAGGAGACCAAGGGCGGGCTGGTGACGTACCTGTTCCTGAGCGGGAAGCAGAAGGAGGACATCGCCAAGGAATTGGCGGCGACCTTCAAACTGCCGGAAGCGCAAGCGGTGAAGGTCGTGCGGCGGATCACGGGTCGGGCGCGATTCTTCCGGCGCGCCTTCGACCTCATGCCGGCGAAGTAGGCGGCGAGTCCACCCGCCACACGGCCCCTCGGGAAACCGGGGGGCTTTTTCGTGGTTGGATCGGATCGAGAACCGCCGCGAGATCAGCCGCGAACCGGGGTCGAGGCGGTTTTCGACCGCCGTCCAGTCGTAGGCTACTGCCCCCGCCTTCCGAACGTCGCCGCTTAGGTGTGGGACATCATGCACTGATCCAAGGCTTCTGCGCGGCGTGCAAGCCCGCCGACCGCCGGCCCCCGTGGCAATGGTGCGAGGAACACGTCCACGTCGATGAGACCTCACCCCTGCCGGGCCGCTGGCGTTCCGACGCCTCGCCCTGGGTGAAGCCGGTCATGGAAGACTTCGCCAACAACAGCGTCCGGGACATCGCCGTCCAATGCGCCGCCCAGAGCGCCAAGACCCAGACCGTGATGAACTGCGCCTGCTGGGCCATTGCCGAAGACCCCGGCCCCGCCATGTGGGTCACGGCGACCAAGGATGAACTGCGCGATTTCCTCCGTGACCGGCTGACCCCGACGTTCGAGACCTGCCGGCCGGTCAGGGAACGGATGGCGGAGCCGACGCTGGCCGGGTTCGCCTTCGACGGGATGCCGTTCTATGCCGGGTGGTCGGGCTCGAAGGCGCGGTTGCAGTCCAAACCCATCCGTTGGCTCTTCTGTGATGAAGTTCGCAACTACCCGCCGGGCCGTCTGGAGATGGTCTTGAAGCGCACCCGCTCCTTCTGGAACTCGCGCCGGTTCCTCATCTCGACGCCGGGGACCAAGGGCGACGCGATGGACACCGCCTACCGCGCCGGAGACCAGCGGCTCTGGCAGTTCGAGTGCCCCGCCTGCCAGCAACTCCAACCGTTGAAGTTCGAGCAACTCAAATGGGAGGCGAACGACACCACCAAGCCCGAGGGCAAATGGCGGTTCGACGCGCTCGCCGACACGATCCGGTTCGAGTGCGTCGGGTGCGGCCACCGGATCAAGGACACGCCCGTGGACCGGCGTTGGATCGAGAACCACGGACGCTTCGTGTCGCAGAATCCTAACGCACCGAAGTCCAGGGTCAGCTACACCTGGAATGCGCTGCTGCCGCACTGGATCGAGTGGCGGTCCATCGTGGAAGAGTTCCTGGCCGCCGTGGACGCGATGCGGATCGCGGGCGACATCGAACCGATGTTCACCTTCGTCACCGAGACGCTGGGCGAACCGTGGGACCTCGACCGGTGGCTCATCACGAGCGACGACTACCTGCAGCAGCGCAAGGGGGACTATGACATCGGCGACCCGTGGCCGTTGGAAAAGACTCGCTTCCTCGCCGCAGACCGCCAGGCACGCGGTGGCGAGCATTACTTTTGGGTGGCGCGGGCCTTCGGTCATGGTGGAGCGAGCCGGCTGATCGGTTACGGTCGGTGCAACACGACGTCCGAACTCGAGGAAGTCCGCAAGCAACTGAGCGTGCCGGTCATCAATGCGATGATCGACACCGGGTTCAAAGCGTCGGAAGTGTACCGGTTCTGCCTGGCGACGGGCTGGAAGGCGATGAAGGGGGATGACGCCGAGTGGTTCCTGTCCCAGGACCCGCGCACGGGCAAGACGGTCCGGCGGGTGTGGCGTCGGGTGCTGGTCGATCCGAGCCTGGGGACACGCCGGGCGCGGGTGCGCCGGCATCTGCCGCTCTTTCAGTGGTCCAATCCCAGCCTGAAGGATCACCTGGCCCTGTTCACGCATGGCGTGGTTGGCCAGTGGACCCTTCCGAAGCAGACCGGCCGGGACTATGTGGAACAGATGACGGCCGAAGTCCGGGAGGAACGGGAGGACTCGCGCGGGCGGATCAAGGTGTTGTGGGTCCAGAAGCGTCGGGACAACCACTACCTGGATTGCGAGCTGATGATCGACGCCGCGGCGATCATCTCGGGGTTCCTGAAGGCGGCCCAAAGCGCCACCCCTGAATCCGGCCCGAACGTCGCCCCTTAAGTGTGACGGCACGTCCACGCGTGGCAGTCCGGATGCTGGTCCGGGCGCTGAAGCTGCAACTGACCGAAGGGACCACCCTGGTCAGCGCCCTGGAAGCGTTGGTGACCCAGAAGTGGACCGCCAGCGTGGTCAACGGCCAGACGGTTCTGTCCACCGCTGAAGCCGGCGGGTCGGTCACGTTCACCTTCGAGCGCGCCTACACCCCGGCGGAACTGGCGGTGATGGCGGAGGAAGCCCTGGAATGGGTCAACACCCTCGCCGACCCGGAGAACCCGCCGCTCGATGTGCCCCGGTACCACCGCCTGCATCCCACCTTCCACAAAGCTGTCCTGTGATCCCGTTCCTGCGCCGTCTGTTCCCCACGCCACCGCCGAAGCGGGCCTCCGTCAGTCGCCCGCCGCCGGTGGCCAACACCGCTGCGCCGACGGTGACGCCCGTCCGGCACTATTTCGAGGCGTTGAACACCGTGGACCATCGCACACCGATCCCGGCCACGGGCCTCTACGTTCACCGGCTGCTCTCCAAGTTCAACCGCCTGCAACTGGCCTCCGTGGCCCGTTACCTCTGGGACAACGTCGGGTTGGTCTTCTACGCCACCGACCTGGTGGCCAACTACTCGACCCCGATGATCCCGCGCGCGGCGACGTTGGACCGGAAGTGGAACGAGGCGGCCAACGGCCTGTTCGATGACTGGGCGGGCCGGGCCGACTTCACGGGCCGGTTCGACTTCTGGGACCTGCAACGGCTGGGGAGCTTCTACCTGGACACCGACGGTGAAGTATTCGCCTTGTGGACCGATGAAGCCGGCTTCCCCCAGATCCAGCTTCTGGAGTCCTGGCGGATCGACAAGCCCACCGCGGCGGATGAGCGCATCTTCGATGGCCTCCAACTCGACACCCAGGGCCGGGTCCTGGGCTACTGGCTGGACGGGCAGAGCTTCCTCGACGCCAACGCCCTGGTTCATCTGTTCGATCTGGAGCGGTACACGCAGTACCGGGGGATGAGCCCGATTCGGCGCGGGGCGAATGACATGCGGGACGGCAATGACATCAAGGGCTTTCAGAAGGTGCTCTCCAAGCTCTCGACCGTTCTGACGCTCGCCATCCAGGGGGCGCCGCTGGAGGAAAACCCGTGGGGCAGTCCGCCCGAACCCGCGGGGGAAGCCCCGACCGAAGAAGAGCCGCCCGCCGAGACCAACGCCAAGCAGCGCAGCTTCACGGTGGCCGACCTTGTGGCCGGGGACATTCCGACGGTGCCCGAGGGTCACGAGTTGAAGCAGGTCAACACCCCGAGCGCCCCGGCCAACAACATCGAAGTCATCAGCTACCTGGCCGGGTGTTTCGTGGCGGGGATGGGCCTGCCGCCGGCCTTCTTCCTGGACGAGAAGCTGACCGGCCCCAATCAGCGGGCGGTCAACGGCAAGGCGCAGCGGAAGTTCGACCGGCGCAAACAGGTCGCGGCGCGGTTGGGCCGGTCGGCGTGGATGCGGGTTATCAGCCACTCGATTGCCAGCGGCAGCCTGCCGCCGACCGACGGCTGGGCGCGGTGCGACTTCATCGGGCCGTCCAAGATCACGATCGACGCGGGGCGCGAGATGGCCCAGGAGCGCGAGGACGTGGCGCGGGGCCTGATGAGCCGGCGGGATCATTACGGCAACCGGGGCCGGTCCTGGCGGCGGGAGACCGACCAGGTGTTCGAGGAAATCGACTACATCCTCGACCGGGCCAGCCAAGTCGCCGCTGAGCACGGCATCCCCATCGAAACGGTCATGGCCAGCTTCGGTCTGAACGCGGCCAAAGGCGCCCCACCGACTTCCGCCCCGAACGTCACCCCTATTAGTGAAGATGCACAACGCTCTGACGATGCTGGCGACGCAGGTGCCCCTGATTGAGGTCCGGGCCGGCCGGACCCTCCTTCACCACCTGCTCGAACCTGCCGCCGCCGAGCCCGACTCCTGGCGCAAGGCGCGGGCGGCCCTGGCGCCCCGCGCCACGGTCGAGGGCGGCATTGGCGTGCTGGACATCAGCGGTGTGCTGGCCTACCGGCCCGACCTCGGGGAGATGTTTTTCGACGGGTTCGAGGACAGCGCCGAGGTGCTGGCCGCCTTCCGCCGCCTGGAAGCCGACCCGGAAGCCAAGGCCATCGTCCTGAACGTCAACTCCCCCGGCGGGTTCTCGGTCGGCGGCGCGGAGATCGCCGACGCGGTCTTCAAATCGGCCAAGCCCACCGTGGCCTGGGTCGGGGGCCTGATGTGCAGCCTGGCTTACTGGATCGGTTCCCAGGCCAGGGCCGTGATTGCCACCCGCAGCGCGCTGGTGGGCAGCATCGGGGCCTACGTCTCGGTGGTGGACTTCCACCGACTGCTGGCCAACGCGGGCATCGAAGTGAAGGTGTTCACCAACAAGGAAGGGACCTTCAAGGCGGCGGGGATGCCGGGTGCGCCCATCAATGACGATCATGCCGCCGAGTTCACCCGCCAGGCCCAACGGTCCTTCGACGTGTTCCGGGCCGACGTGCTACGCGCGCGCGAAGTCCGTCGCCGAAGAAGCCATGCAAGGCCAGGTGTTCGACGGGCACCAGGCCAGGCGCCAGGGGTTGGTGGATGCCTTGGGCGACCTCGACTACGCCCGGGCGGTGGCCCGCGGTCTAGCGCGTGAAGCGTAACGTTCCCGCTCCTGCAACGAAGTGACGACCTATGGCTGACAAGATCACCATCCCGGACCAGGAAGACATCCTGGCGACCAACGAACGGCTCACCGCCGAGAACCAGCGGTTGACGACGGAACTGACCGCCGCGACCGATCTGCTCGAGACCGCCCAAGAGCAAACGGCCGCGGCCACCCAGCGGGCGGATGCGCTCACCAAACGGGCCGACACCCTCGAACTCGCCGCGAAGGTGGCGGGCGAGGAACTCACCCGGCTGAAGGCGGAGAACGCGCAACTGACCGCGAAGATGACCGACTTCAACGCGGCGGTGGCGGCGGAGGTCCAGAAGCTGGGCCTGCGCCCCAAGGCCGCCGCCCACAAGGAAGCCCCCGCCCAGACCGATCTAACGCCGACCCAGCGCGTGCTGGCGGCCAAGGGCGTCGGCTCGCTCGCCGAACTCGCGGGTGCAAGAAGCCAGAAGCTAGAAGACAGAATTTAGAATGACATCAGGCCGCTCGCGCGGCCGGCACCCCACAAACTCGCAGCTCCCAACTCCTAACCCGGCGTAGCCGGAACCAAGAGTGAATTCCAATCACCGACGATTTCCAGAATGGCACTTGACCCGCTTAAACAAAGGCCAGAATCGTGGTGCTCGAAAAAATGTTGCGCAAAATGCGCATCATTTCGCAGCTAAGGGACTAACTTCTAACTCCTAACTTCTACCCCCCCCCATGCCTACCAGCATCTCCGACCTCTGGATCCCCGACATCTGGCTGCAAACGATGCGGGAGAAGCAGGCCACCTTCCCGACCCTGCTCAACTCTGGGGTCGTCGTCGATAACCCCAAGGCCGCGGAGCTCGCCTCCGGGCCGGGGGAAGTGGCGATGATCCCCTTCTTCAAGGACATCACCGACCAGGATGACGAAATCCAGGTCGAGAACGCCGAGCCGGCCGTGGACAACAAGATCACCAGCGGCCAGATGAAGGCCGTCGCCTGCAACCGCGTGTGCAAGAGCTCGGCCACGGCGTTCGCCGCTCAGCTCTCGGGCGAAGACCCCGTGGGCGAGATCACCGCCCAGATGGTTCAGCGGCGACTCAAGCAGCGCCAGAAGACCCTCCTGGCGCTGGTGCGCGGGGCGTTCGGTTCCGCCGGGGCGTCCGGTGTCGCCGCTCCGCTGAAGGCCGTCCGGGTCGATGCTTTTGACGAATCGGGCGATGGTGCCACCGCCGACCAGTTGATGGGCGTCGAACTGTTCATCCAGGCCAAGAGCCTGATGGGCGAACTGGCCGATGACCTGATGGACGGGGCGCTCTGGTTGCATCCGACCATCCTGGCGGCGTTGGAACTGGCCGATGAGACCAGCTTCGACAAGGCCAGTCGCGGTCCCTGGACCATCCGCACCTACCGAGGCATCCCGATCTACACCAGCGAGTCGCTGGTCCGGGCGGGCACCACCAACGGGTTCGTCTATGACACCTACCTGCTGGCCCGAGGCATCGTCGCGCGGGGCGAGAAGCCGCAGAAGACCGACGTGGTCGATGTGGCTGCGCTCCAGATGGAGAAGAAGTTCGGGCTCAACAACGAGATCCTCTACGACCGCACGAGGTTCGTGCTGCACGTGAACGGGCTGAAGTGGGTGGGGACTCCGGCCGCGGAAAGTCCGAGCAACGCCGAGTTGGGGACCATCGCCAACTGGACCCTGGTGCTGGCGACGGCCAACCGGGTCGGGGCGGTGTGCATCCGCACCAATGGGTGAACCACCAAGACACGAAGGACACGAAGATGCCCGAAACTCCCAAACCGAAGGTGGACCCGTATCCGGGGCCGGTGGCGTTGACCGCGCTGGACTTGAAGCGGGTGCAAC
Organism: uncultured bacterium; assembly: GCA_963735925.1. Lineage (GTDB taxonomy): Bacteria > Verrucomicrobiota > Verrucomicrobiia > Limisphaerales > J093 > DSVZ01. The sequence goes on along the minus strand of CAVTMT010000009.1, from coordinate 12,544 downwards.
GGCTGCAGGTCGAGAAGGGCCGGGACGCGCGACTAAGCCGGTTGGCCCGACGCCACCGGGACGTGGCGTGGTTGCTCGAAGACCACGCCCGCCTGAGCAAGTCGAAGCCCGCCAAGCCGGTGAAGGCCCTGACGCCGTGACGGTCACGCAACAAGCACTGGTGGCCGGGTTCCGGGCGCAGCTTGGCGTGCGCGGCGTCTCCGTCATGCTGCTGCCGGACCGGGGCGCCTTCCAAGCGCTGGTCGAGCAGTACGGCGGGCCGCAACCGGGCTCGGTCGCGGACTCGGGGCCGCACGTGCTGGAACCCGAGAGCCGGAGCGCGGTGCGCCTGGCGATCCTCAAGGAGGACTTGGGGACTGTTGCCGTATCGATCGGCGACGTGTTCCGGGACACGGCCGGAGCCACCGACTACCGGGTCGTGCGGATCGAGCGGGAAGGCATCGATGTGGCGGCGCGGTTCACGTGCGAAGTGGAGGCCCAGCCATGAACGACGCCGTCCAGGTCGATACCCGCAGCTTCGAGAGCGCCATGAACCAGTTCATCGCGCTCAAGCGCATCAGCCTGCGCGACGGGCTCCGGTTGCAGGCAGGCTTGCTCGCTGACGAACTGGTCCGCGACACGCCACCCGAGAAGGGCACCGTCCAGGGCAAGGCGTACGGTGCGCGCAAGGCGGGCCAAGCGCGGCTGGACCGGGACATCCGACGGGCGGTTCGTCCCCTCGACCCGTCGCAGTGGCAGTCCGAGCACCTGGCCGACCTGATCCGAGAGAAGCGGTACGAAGCCCTGCAACTGGCGTTCCGCAACTTCAGCAGCGAACGGATCGTGCCCTTCGCCCCCGCCGTCCACGAGCAGGCCCGTGATGAGGACGGTCGCGTGCGCAAGTCGAAGAACCGGGCCACGCCCGATTACCGTGAGGAAGCGGCCTACGACCGGCAGATGCGCCGGCGCGTCGGTCTGGCCAAGGGCGGCTGGGTGGCGGCGCAACGCGCACTCGGGCGCAAGGTCCAGGCATGGTTGCTGCCCCACGCGTGGGTTGGCGATTTCGTGGACCAGACCGATGCGGCCGAGCCGCGGGTCCAGATCGTCAACCACGCGTACTGGGCCGGGGGCCGGCTGGCGGGCGTGATCGTGGCCAAGGCGATGGCCCGGCGCGAAGGCCGGATGCAACGCTGGATCGAAGGCGCCCTGGCCGCCAATGCGCGCAAGGCGGGCCTGGCATGAACCTGCGCGACGTCCAGCCCGCCGTGAAGGCCCTGCTTCAAGCCCATCCCCAACTGGCCGGAGTGCCGGTCGTGCTCGACGACGGCCTGGGCGAGGCCAACCGCGAGCGGGTCGCGGCCTTGAAGACCCAGGGCCTTTGCCTGCTGGTCTGGCGGGTCGAGAGCGGCGGGGTCCTGAGCGCGTCGCGGACCGGCACGGTCGCCCAACTCCTGGCGATCTACGTGTTCATCGAGGAGAACGTCACCGTCGCCCGCGGACCGGGCGGGTTGAACCTGGGCCACGAAGACGCCACCCAGGCCGTGATGGCTGCGCTCTCCGGCGCGCGGGTCGGCCCGGAGCGCCTGGTCTTGGATGACCCGCCCTTCGACAACCTGGGCAAGGTCAACGGCGTCAACCGGGTCCTGGTCAGCGCCCTGGCCGAACACATCACCCGCCCATGACTCCCGCCCGCATTCATAAGCTTTCCCTGCTCGCCGTGGCCCTGTGGTGCCTGCACTGCGGCACGCTCATCGTGCTGGCCGTGACCCCCGAGGTCGAGGCGGTGAGCCGCGTGGCCGAGGTGGCGCGCGAGAAGGACGTGGTCTGGCTCTCGCTGGCCACGGCGATCGCGGCCATCGCGTTCTCCGCCTGGCTGGTGCGCCAACTGGTGGCGCTCCAGTTCCAGGCGACCGCGGCCGTGGACAAACTGCGACTCGAACTGGAGGGGCGCCCCTGCGCGTACCTCCGCGACCCCCAACCCACCCCGAACCGACACCATCCATGAACCCCATCCTCATCGGCGACACCGAAGCCCACGAGAAGCTCACCGCCCGCGTCTATTTCCTGCGCGACGGCGACCCGGCCTACTGCGACCTGGGCAACGTCAAAGAGTACAACGAAGCCCACGAATACGCGGCGGTGACGCGCGTGGTGGCCGAGAAAGGCTACCGGCGCACCAGCGACGAACAGCTCGACGTGGTCACCGCCGCCTGGGAGTTCACCCTCGACGAACTCGACGCCCCGTTGATCCGGGCGCTCAAGCTGGGCACCCAGGGGGCCAACGTCGAACAAGCCGCCGCCCCCGCGCCCACCGGCTCGACGGGCATCCTCAACTGCGCGCGGGACGTGTGGTACAACCTCGGCGCCTTCGGCGTGAGCGAGGTGGTCGCGAAAATCCCCGGCGTCGGGGAAGGCGAGTTCTTCACGCTGCCGACCGCGGCTTACGTCCTGGACACGGGTGCGGGCAAGATCAAGTTCGTCAACGACCTGGTGGTGGGGGTGAGCGTCACGCTCACGTACGGCAAGCCCGCCGTCACGTTCGAGGCCTTCACCGGCCTGGACAGTCCGCAGACCCAGGGCTTCGCCCAAATCTTCGAGTACAACCAGTTCTCCGAAATCCCGCTGCGGGTGACCGAGTGCCGCGCGACGCTGCGGGCCACCGAGTTCCCGACCCAGTCCGGCGAGTTCGGCACCTACAAGCTGCGCCTCACCGCCCTGTCCAAGCCCGTCATCAAACGCCGCGGCCGGGCGCTCTGATCTCCCGCCCTGACCCGAGAACGCCATGAATGACCTGAACATTTTGCATCCCGTCCGGGAGGTATCCGTCACCGGCCACGGCCCGGTCGAGGTCCGCGAGCTGCGCTGGAAAGCGGCCCTGGCCTACGTCGAGAAGCTCTCGGGGGCACTGGGCGAGTTCATCGAAGGCGGCCGGCTGGTCGTGACGTCGGACAAGCTCGCCGGCGTCCTCGCCCGGAGCGGTGAGCTGGCCGGTGAACTGATCCAACGTTCTACCTCCTTGAACCCCGACCAGGTGGCCGACCTGTATCCGTCCGACGCGTTCGCGCTGTTGCAGGCGGCCATCGAGGTCAACCTGCACGAGGACCTGCTGGGAAAAGCCCGGGCGGTCGGTCAGGCGCTCCAGGGAGCGCTGGGCGTGGCCGCGCCCGCCGTTGGGGCGCCTTGATCGACCGGTTGGTCACGCAGGGCTACACCCTCGCGGACATCGAGACCATGACCCTGCGCCAGATGTTCCACTTCGCCACCCTGGCGGCGGACCGGCTGGAGGCGCAGGCCCAGGCGCTGAAGCGCGCTTCCGGCAACCGGCGCTGACATGAGCAAGGCCCGCCTCGAAATCGAGCTCGCCACCAAGGGTGTGAGCGCCGTCCAGACCTCCCTGAACCGGGTGCTGGGTGGCGTCAAGTCCTGGGCCACCGGGATCGGCGCAGCCCTGGGCGCCGCCCTCTCGTTTCGGGAACTGGCCGCGGGCCTCAAGTCGGCCGTCGATGCCCTGGACAAAGCGGGGGCCTCGGCCCAGCGCTTCGGGCTCGCCACCCAGACCCTCTCGACCTTCGCCTACGCCGCAACCATCAGCAAATCCAACACCGAAGGTCTGGAAACGGCCCTGCGGTTCCTCAACCGTTCCCTCGGTGAAGCTTCCACCGGATCGGCGGCCACGGTCGAGACGTTCCGGCGGTTGGGCGTCGAGTTCCTCAATACGGACGGGACCCTGCGCCGCACCGATGAGGTGATGCTCTCCCTGGCGGACCGGTTCTCCGCGTTGCCCAACGGGGCCGAGAAGGTCGCCGTCGCGCTGCAACTGCTGGGCCGCTCCGGGACCGAGATGATCCCCTTCCTCAACAACGGCTCGCAAGCGCTCCGCGAGCTGATGGCCGAGGCGCGCGAGTTCGGCCTGGAAGTGACCCCGGAAGCGGCCCAGGCCGCCGGGGACTTCAACGACAACCTCGAACGCCTGGCCTTCGCCGGCCAGGGGTTCTACCAGACCGTGGCCGCCCAGGTCCTGCCCGCCCTGGTCGAGTTCACCGCCCGAATGGTGGATGCCTTGAAGGAGTCCCACGCCCTGGGCACAGCGGCGGGTTGGCTTGCGGGAGTCATCCAGGAACTCGCGCTGCTGGCGGTCGGCGCGGCTGAGGCGCTCAAGGTGCTGGCCACGGCCTTCGATGTGGCCACCGATTATCTCTCGATCCTCTTCTTCGCCATTGGCCGGTTCATGGGATCGCTGGCCGACCTCACCGAGACCGTCGGGCTTTCGGTCACGGGCATGGTGCTCAAGTTCACCGCCCTGGGAGAAGTGTTCGAGCTGATCCTGGACCGGCGCTTCAGCGCGGCGGCGGCGCGGGCGAAGACCTTGATGGGCGAGATTGCCGCCGATGCCGGCCGGATGACTGCCGACGTGGCCAAGGCCGTGGCGCGGGTGGCGTCGGTGCCCGAAGAGGTCGGGCTCTACGCCCTGGAAGTTCAGGAGAGAGCCAGGGCGAAGCTCAACGCCGCCGTGACCGGGGCGCAGGACTCGCTCCTGGCCTACCAGCTCAAGTCCAACCAGCCGGTGCCGGTGGCCAAAACCCTGACGGACTTCGATGCGGGGGCCGTGGCCGAGACCGCGGAGATCGCGCGTAAGCAGACCAAGCTCGACCTGGAGCAGCAGGCGCAGGCGTTGGCGGATCGGCGGCTCGCGTTGACCACCCAGATCGGCCGGATCGAGAACGACCGCTGGTTCACCGACGCCGCCCGGTGGCGGGAGACGCTCAAGCTCCGGACCGAGGAACTCGGGCTCATCGACAGCTACGTCCTCAAACTCAAGGAGCGGCTGGCCTTGGAAAAGGATGAGGCGACCCGACAACTCATCACCCAGCAACTGCGCCAGGCGCAACGGGACCGGGCCACCCTGGGCAACCAGGTCTTCGGCCAGCAGTCGGCCGGGGACCCGGCCGCGCTGACGGACCAGATGTTCCTGGCGGCCGACGCCATCGCCCGCCGGATCGGCACGCTCGCCCAACAGGTGGCCCGCAGCTTCACCGACGTGATCGGGTCGGCCGTGGACGGCATTGCCGGGAGCCTGGCCGGGCTCATCCAGGGCACGATGGACTGGGCCGACGCCCTGCGCAACGTCGCCCGGACGATGGGGACGGCCGTCGTCAACGCGATCTCGAAGATGTTCGCCGAATGGCTGGTCGGCCGGGCCATGATGGCGATGAAGAACATCTTGTTCAGCCAGCAGGAAGGCGTGGCGGACGCCGCAGCGAAGGCGCCGGGTGCGTTGATGTCCTCGATCTCGAGCTTCGGCATCGCCGCCCTGGTCGGCACCGCCGCGCTCCTGGCCGCCCTGGCCGCGTTCGGTGGCGGGTTCGCCGAGGGCGGTGCTGTGAGAGGACCGGGCGGTCCCAAGTCGGATGGCATCCTGGCCCGGCTCTCCAACGGCGAGTACGTCGTCAACGCCCAGGCCGTGCGGGATTACGGCCAGCCGTTGCTCGACGCCTTAAACCGCCGTTCGCTGCGCGTTTCGGCCGGTGAGGACAACGCCATTACCTCTTTGCCGATGCCACCGGCAGGCACTGGTCGTTCTGCGTCGGCTGCCGGCGCTCTGAACCTCGTGCTGGTGGACTCGCGCAATCAGGCCCGGCAGTTCCTCGAATCGGCCGACGGCGAGGCCCGGATCGTGGACATCGTCCGGCGGCACCGGATGAAGATCGGAGTGCCCACCTGATGCCCGTCCAACTCGTCAACGGCCACGTCCTGCTGCCCGATTACCCGGCCTGGACAGCGCACGTCCAGAGTGAACGCCGGTGGCTGACCGCCGTCGATCGCGCCCTCACCGGGTCGGAGTCGCGTCAGGCGTTCCGGCCCCGGCCGCGCGAGCGGATCGCTTTCCGGATCGAGTCGCGGGACCCGGCCGAACTCTGCGGCCTGCTGGCCCGCGTGGATGCCGCGCTCAAAGCCGGGCGGGCGTGTTGCCCGAGTTGGGGCCGGGGCATTCCGTTGGTGTCGGCCGTCGGTGACACCGTGGTCTTAAGCCGCAACGCGTGGGCGGGAGTCCAGGGTTTCGTGTTCCTGTCCGACCGCGAGGCTTACGAGGTCGGCGAAGTAAAGGCGGCCGCGGCGGCAAAGATCACGCTGGCCGCGCCCCTCACGCGTGACTGGGCCGGGGGCGGCTGGGTCTGGCCGCTCTTGTTCGGCCGGCCGACCTTCAGCGAGATCGAGCACCGCACCGACTGGCACGCCGGCCTGACGGTCACCGTGTCCGAGATCGCCACCCCTGCGCCGGTGTCGGCGTCCGAGCCCGAGCCTGAGCCCGAGCCCTTGACGGTCTGTTTCGTCGATCCGTGGGGTGGTTTGGAGTCCTGGGCGAGCCTGGCCAACCAGACGTTCAACTCCCCCGAAGGGACGCTGCTCGATGGGAACTACGTCTGCCTCGGGCCGTGGAACTATGCCGCGGCCCAGATGCCGGTGGCGACGCACGAATGCTTCGCCGACCCGGCGGGCGGGATCGAGTCCTTCGGCGGCCTGGACAACCAGACCATTGATGGCAAAGCCAGCGGGACGTTGATCCCGCCAACCGCCTGCCTGGGACTCTGGGGTTACGACACCAACGGCGCCGGCACGGTTCAGGTCAGCCCACACGCACTGCCGGACTTTGACCACACCGGCCCAACGTTGGCGTTCGAGTTGACCGACATCGAGTCGCGCAACCGGGACTTCTTCCCCGCCCTGGTGAACTGGCAGGCCGATGCCTGGGAAGTCTTCGGCGGTTATGAATCCTGGTTGAACCTCGCCGTCGGCAGTCCCGGATCGTCGTGGACCGGCGAACAAGGAGCCGTGAACCGCGACCGGCCTCCGCCCTTCCCGTTCCTCTGGCTCTCCGAACCCAACGGTCCCTTCGGCGGTTACGAATCCTGGACCAACCTCATCGACGGCGATCCCGGCGCGTCCTGGACCGGCGCCCAGGGAGCCGTCAATCCCGATTGGACGCCAACGGCGTTTGCCTGGACCGCCGATCTCATCACCTGACCCATGCCCATCACCAAGACCACCGACACCGTTGCCGGCGTCGATAACGTCGCCCTCCTCTCGCTGACCCAGTACGGCATCCGGGCGAAGATCGAAATCCCCGGCAAGCAGGCCATCGCGGCGACGCATCGGGCCTCGTCCGGGAACAACCGGACCATCACCCTCGCCGAAGACCACGGGATGCAGGTCAATGACCTCTTCCTCTTCGGCGGCTTTGCCAACGCCAACTACAACCCGACGACCTCCTACCGGATCGGCAACGTCCTGGCCGTGCCGGCACCCAACAAGCTCACGTACGCCCTCACCACGTCGTTGACCGAGCCCGAGGTGCCGGACACGACGGGGGGCATCGTCCGGCTGGGCTTCCGCACCCTGCGCCTCGGGGTCCGGTGGGCCGCGCCGCGATCCAGTTCCTGGTCTGCGGGCACCTTCGCCCACGGGGTGGGCCTCTCCCAGGGCACCTATCCGGTGGGCTCGCCCTACTGCGCCGCGTTCTTTGGCGGGGGCGGGGATGACACCACGGCCGCCCGCACCTACTACCCGGGACCGCCGGCCTACACGATCACCGGCACCTCGGCCTACACCCTCTTCTACAAGCGCGGCGCGGCCTGGGGCTCGGTCCTCTCGGGCGGGACGTGGCGCACGGCCGCTTCCCGGAACAGCCCGTTCATCCGGTTGCTGGACCTCACGGTCGGCTCGCTGACCAGTTCCGCCCCGTACTTCCGGGTGGCGGACTTTTACACTGCCAACCAGACCCGCGACATGCTCCTGACCACCTTGCGCAATCCCGTGCCCCTGGGCTCGGGCACCTTTGCGGGCTACACCGTGGGCCTGGCTTATGCCGGTACGACCGATACGCCCTGGGCCGAGTACAGCGCGGGGGCCGACCTCTACCTGGAAGCCTTCATCCGGGACCCGGCCCAGGCCCTGGAGATCATCGACATCGGCTACGCCTACTTCGCGTGACCTACCGCCAACGCCCCGTCTTCACGTGGTCCCTGGACTGGACCCGCTCCCCGCAGGGCCGCCATGACTTCGAGCTGCGCGAGGTCATCGTCGGCTTCGGCACCGAATCCCAGTTCGCCGACCAGACCGAGGTGGTCCGCAGTTGGTCCGGCCCGGTGTGCCTCGACGGGCTCGATGCCATCGAGGCGTTCGAGGCGTTCAGCGCCGCGGTCGCCGGCCGGCTGGTCGGGTTCTGGTTCCCGATCCCAGAAGCGGCGTTCGCGATTACGGCCGGGGTCTCGGCCACCGAGTGCGACATTGCCGGCAAGGACTACGTGGCTGCGTTCACGGAGACCGGCCGCGGCCACGTGTGGCTGACTCAAGCCGGCCAGACCCCGCAGGCAACGCAGGTGGTCACCGTCGAGGCGAACGGCGATGGCACTTCGCGGGTGACGTTCCAGGACGCGGTGACTGTGGACGCGACGTGGCAGGCGTGGGGGCTGGCCTACGTCCGCCTGGCCGAAGACACCGAGCAAGCCGAGTTCACGAGCGAACAGACGCAGGAACGGCGCGTCCAGGTCGTCGAGTTGCCCTTGGAATACGCCGCGGCCGAGACCGGCGAACGGCCCGTGTACCTCTACCGCCTCTGGATCGGCGAGGGCCAGGACCGGGTCCAGTGGCGTTGGACCAGCTTCGCGTGGGACCTCCCCGACGTCGAGGGTGAGAGCTACCAGGCCCGGCGGATCACGCATGGCGCGATCCAGTACGACACCACCGGCATCCGGCAGGGGGTGACCTTGGACGTGGACCGGGAGATGGCCGACTCGCCCTTCCCCACCGCGTTCCCGCCCCACGGATGTCAGCCACTCAACGTGTCGATCGCACGCGCCGACTACGCTGACCTGGCCACGGTCGAGGTTCTCTTCCAGGGCGTGGTCACCGCTGTGTCGGTCTCCGGGCGGGTCTTGAAGGTCCAGTGCGCAACGTGGTGGGGCGCCAGCCAGACTTCCGTGCCTGCCTTCCTGTTCGGCCCGCGCTGTCCCTACCGGGTCTTCGATCCGGCCACCTGCCGGCTCAATCGGCCCGACTTCGAGCAGGCCGTCACGATCCAGACGATGAGCGAGCGGAACGTGACGGTGTCCGGCGCCGGTCTGGCGGGCGCGGGGTTCAACCGCTTTGCCGAAGGCTGGATCGAGGTCGGCACCGGTCTGGCCCGCGAGGTCCGATTGATCCTTGGTTCCACGGTCGCGGCCGGCAACACCCTCACGCTCGCCCTCAACGCCCCGCTCCGCTTCAACGGCGTCGGCGCTACGGCGAGCGTAGTGCCCGGCTGTGACGGGCGCTGGTCCACGTGCGACACCAAGTTCGCCAACACCCCCAATTTCGGCGGGCATCGGTTCGCCCTCAAGAACCTCGCCGTGAAGGCGATTGAAGTGCCCGCCTCCAGCGGAGGCAAGAAGTGAACGGGGAGAAGGCAGAAGGGAAAATGCAGAAGTTAGAAGATAGAAGTGAGAAGATAGAAGGGTTGCTGGCCGTTGCCGGGCGGTGGCGCGGCACGCCGTTTCGGGAACACGCCCGGGTCTGTGGCGCCGGGGTGGACTGCGTCCAACTCGCCGCCGCGATCCTCGAGGAAGCGGACCTCGCCCACGCCCGCGACCTGCCGCCCTACATCGTGGACTTCGGCGAACATGCCGACCATTCGCCCCTGCTCGCGTGGTTCCAGGAACGTCCCGAGTGGCAGTCCATCACTGATCCCGCCGACGTCTTGCCCGGTGACGTGGTCTTGTTCCGCGTCGGCCGTGTCGCCAATCACTGCGGTGTGGCCCTCGGAGACCGTCGGTTCATCCACTGCCTTCGCGGGCATGGCGTCCTGTTCTCCCGGCTCGATGACCCAACCTACGCCCGCCGGTTCATCGGTGCCTTCCGACCACCCGGAGGTAACTCGTGAGAACCTGCGTCACCCTGGTCTGCCTGACGGTTCTGATCCTGGCCTGGATGGCCCGCGATCACGCGCTGGAAATCCACATCACCCACACCATTGACCTGCGGCCGCTCGTCAAGCGGGTGCCCTGAAGCCATGTTCAACTCGGCCAGCGATCTCGCCCCGCCGCCTGCGCCCAAGCCCCTGGGCAAGGACACCGCCACCCTCGCCACCGAGGAACACGGCCGGCCCGTGCCCTACCTCGCCGGCCGCCGCCGCCTGGGCCTGACCTGGATCGCCGACGCCTGGGCCGTGCGCTCCGCCGCCATCAAACGCAAGGTCGGCAAGCACAAGGAAACCGTCGGCTACAACTACTACGCCAGCTTCGCCGGCGTCCTGTGCCTTGGCCCCGTCCAGACCTTGCACGCGATCTACGTGGATGAAGACCGGGTCTGGGAAGGACCGCTCTCCGCCGGCACCGACAATCACGCCGACATCACGGTCGAGGGCCGCGGTCCCTTGCGGCTCTACTGGGGGACCGAAACGCAAGGCGTGGACCTCACCCTGGTCGCCAGCGGCCTCCTGCATCCGGCCTACCGGGGCCAGTGCTACGTGGTCTTCGATGACTGGCTCCTGGGCGAGAACCGCGCCCAAGTCCCGCCCATCGAGTTCGAGCTCTCCCGCATCCCCCAGGGCAGCGGGCTGGCCACCAGTGCCGCTCTCAACGGCGAGGCTCATCCGTTGGCTGTCCTCGAGGAACTGCTCCGCAACCGCCGGTTCGGGGCGGGACTGGACGCCGGCCTGATCGACTACGCCTCCTGGGACGCGGCCGCGACCCGGCTCGCGACCGAGGGGTTCAGTGTCAGTGTCCTGCTGGATCAGGCCACCCGGCTCGATGCCCTGCTCAACGACTTCCTCGAATACCTCGACGCCTGCCTGGTTCACACGGCCGAAGGGAAGCTGAGCCTGCGCCTGCTGCGGGAGACCGGCGCGGCCGTGACGTTGGGCGCGGGCGATCTGACCGAGCCCCCGGACCTGACCGCCCACGGCTGGCCCGAGACGATCAATGAGGTCGTGGTCCGGTTCACCAACCGCGCCCGCACCTGGCAGACCGATGCCGTCGCGTTCCGCGATCCCGCCGGTTACGCCGTCACCCGCCGGCCCTTGACCCGCCAGGTCGAGTGCGACTGGATCACCGATCACGCCGTGGCCTGGCGCGTCGCCGCCGGCCTCGCCCGCACCGGAGGTCTGCCGTGGTTGGAAGGCAGCTTGCGCGTACGGCGCGGCGTGGCCGATCTCCTGCGGCCGGGGGACACCGTCGAGCTGACATACGCCCCGCAAGGCATCGCGACCGTCCGGTTCCGCGTCCTGGGCGTCGAGGTGCCCGGCCCGGACTCGCCGGAGTTGCGGCTTACGGTGCGGGAAGACACCGCCCATCTCCTGGGCACCGAGTACCAGGTCCCCGCCGACAGTCCCACCGAGGCCCAGACCTGGGAACCGCAGCCCTGCCACGCTGTGCTGGTGTTCGAGTTGCCCCATGCCTGGACCCATGTCACCGACCCGCGCCTCCTGATCCTGCCCGCCCGCGGCGAGACCCTCTGCAACCGGTTCACCGTGTACTGGGAACGCAGCCCGCAGAGCTTCCAGATCGCCGCCGAGGGCGAGGTGTTCGGCCGGCGGGGGACGCTGGGGCTGGCCCTGGACAGCGAGGGAGCGGTCTATGCCCAAGGAGCGTTGGACGTGACCTTGACCAGCCCCGACGACGATCTCGAGGACATGCCCTTTGCCGAAGGCGTGGACGCCGGGCAGTTCCTGATCTTCATCGGGGATGAAGTCCTGCTGGGGTGGTCGCCCGTGCTGACGGGGCTGCGCCGCTACACGGTGAGCGTCCTGCGCGGCCAGAAGGGCACCCTGCGGGGCGACCACGCCGTGGGCGCCGAGGTATGGCTCGTGCAACTGGCCGCCGGCCAGCAACTGACGGAGATCCCCTTCAGCGGACCGTATCAACCCGGCGACCTCGTCACCTTCAAGGTCCAGACCCACCTGCTGCAGCGGGAACTCGCACTCACCGACGCGCCCGAGATCCCGTACGCGTTCACCCGCCGGGCCGGCCGGCCCCTGGGGCCCGAGAACCTCCAGGCCCAGAACGACGGCGTGGCGCCCACCTACCAGAGCGGCGAGGGCGTGACCGTGTCCTGGACCCTGACCAGCGAGGACCGGACCGAGGTCGAGCCGACCGTGGCGGTCACGAGCACCGCCGACCAGTGCGTGCTCGAACTCTGGGCCGGCGGCGTGCTCAAGGGCACGCTCTACGCCGATGAACGGCCCCCCTACACGATCCCCAACGCCGTGCTGGTTGCGAAGCTCGGCGTCGAGGTGACATTCACCGTCCGGGCCTACCTCTCCCGCGCCGGCTACCGCAGCCTGGACTTCGACGAAATCACCGTCTCCCGCATCTGACATCTGATCTCTGGTCCCGACCTTCGACCTTCGACTTCACTCGAAACTTCCTCATGAGCACCCTCACTCCCAGTCGCCTCTTCGATGTCAGTGGCGCCGAATCCTTCCTGGTCCTGACCCAGTCCAACTTCACCCTCCTGGCCGAGGAGATCGCCAAGCGGGTGGCCACCTACCAGAACGGCAGCCCGACCACCATCATCGGCCCGCCGACCAGCG
>CAVTMT010000008.1:0-306041 GCA_963735925.1 uncultured bacterium | reverse complement strand
ACCGTGTCTGGAGATAGCGCTTGAGCGCGCCGACCGTCTCGTTCCAGAGCGGGCAGATGCGCTCTCGGCGGCCTTTTCCGCGGATGCGAACGGAGTAGGGGCGGCTGAACCGCACCTGGTTGACATCCAGGTCGACCAGTTCCTGGGCACGCATGCCGGTGTTGTAGAGCAACCGCAGCAGGGCGTCATCGCGCTGTCCCCGCAGCGTGCGGCAGTCGATTTGCGCGAAGAGGTCCTGAACTTCCTGACGCTGCAGGTACTCCGGGACGCGATGGGCTTGGCGTTTGAACGGAACGGCCAAGATGCTCTGGCAGTGGGGGAGGTGGCGCGGATCGGTGGTTGCGAGGTATTGAAAGAACGAGTGGATGGCCGCCAAGCGCAGGTTGCGCGTGGGGACCGTGTTGTGGCGTTCCTTCTCCAAATGCTCCAGGAAGCGGCGGAGCGTGTCGGCGGTGAGGTCGCCGAGCGTCAAGTCGGTGCACGGCTTGTGCCGGTGGCGCGCGGCAAATTCCAGGAACAGTTTGAGCGTGTCGCGATACGCCAACACCGTATGCCCGCTGAGCCCGCGTTGGGCGAGCAAGTGTTGCTGGAAGAAGTCGCGGATGGGTTTACCCAGATCAGTGTTGGGCATGAGGTTGTCTCCTCTTCATTAAGGGAATGGCGAAGCAATGGTGGAACCGCTGGCCGGCTTGTTCCAACAGTTCCGCAGTGGCGTGCAAATAGAGTTCGGTCCCGGTCACCGTGGTATGTCCCATGTAGGTCGAGAGCAGTGGCAGCTTGGCCAAGAGGTTGGCCCCCTCGCGATACCACGCCAGCAAGCGACTTACGGCAAAGGCGTGACGCAAGTCATGAACGCGAGGTCCGCGCTGCCCCTTTGGGCCACGCATGCCGAGTTGCCGGAGGATCGCCAAGAAGCAAGTGGTGAAGGTCACCGGGTGATACATCCCTCCGCGCGCATTCACGAAGAGCGGCGCGTCCGGCGAGGTGGAGAGGCCGGCTTGCTGCCGCCGCCGGAGATACTTGTGAAGCTGCCCTGCCGTTGAGGCTGAGAGGGGAACGTAACGGGACTTCCGGAACTTGCCCTCCCGTACCAAGATGAGCTGCTTGGCCAGATCGAGGTCGGCGAGCTTCAACCAGAGAGCCTCCCCAATGCGCAGGCCCGTCGCGTAAAGCAACCCCACCAGGGTCGAAACCACGGCGGCCTGCAAACTCCCTGGCGGGCCCAAACGCTGCGCCGCGGTCATGATCCGGCTGACCTCCTGGCGCGTGTAGATGTAGGGGAGGGATCGCGTGCGACGCGGCAGGAAGCGCTGGAACACGACGCTCGTTCGTGGGTCGAAGTGACTCAAGTAGCGAGAGAACTGGCGCAGCATCGAGAGCCGGTTGAGCCTCGTTCCGGGACTGAGGTGTCGCATGCTCTCCACCCAACGTTCCACGACGGGTCGGGTCAGAGGTTGTCCCGGCTCCAATTCGCTCATCAGGAACCGATCAAGATAAAGGAGGAGCTTCTCTTCGCTCACGGTGCGCCGGCCCGCCTGGCGGCGGGACTCCAGGAAACCTTGGAGGCGGAAGGCCAAGGGGCTGCGAAACAGACAGGTGGCCATACGTTCAACGTTTCTGGGGCCAAGGCATGGCCACTTCACGCAGACTGTTCAGATCCGCCTTGGCGTAGATGAACGTGGTGTCGATGTAACGATGGCCAAGGACATCAGCGATGGACTTGATCGGCGTGTTGTTCGCCAGGGCCCGTATGGCCCACGAATGCCGGAGCGAGCGCGTTCCCACCCCTGGGATGTTGATCCCCGCTCGCCGCAGGTAGCCGCGCACGAGGTGGGAGATCGCCAGGCTGCCGAGCGGCCGACAGGGAGCATGGATGGTGAGGAAGACGTCACGGAACGGGGTGCTGGCGGGGCGGCGTTGAAGATAGTCAATGAGGGCTTGGCCCACCGGTTCCAGCAGTGGCAGGACGACCTCCTTACCGCCCTTCTGCGCGCGAATGCGGATGCGTGAATGCGGCCAATCGAGGTCGTCCAGAAGCAGGTGGGCGACTGAGAGGCCGCGGAGGCCGTAGGCCATCATCAGGAGGATCATGGCGTAATCGCGGGCGCCGATGGCCGTCGTCGTGTCGATCTGTCGGAGCATCCGATTCAGAGCCGAGTCTTCGATGCCCTTGGGCAAGGAGGCATGGCGATAGTGCCGGACGGGAGGGATCAGCCCTGAGTAATCAGCCCGCATGTAGCGCCGCGTGGCGCAATAACGGAAGAAGCGACGGAGTGCCGCCGTGAGGCGTGCGCAGTTTTCCGGACTCTCGGTGAGCTGTTTTCGCAGGTAACGCTCGACCGTCTCCGGGCCGAGGGTTTTGAGCCGGGGGCGGCGGGCCGCTGGCCCCAGGGCCGCCAGGAACTGGCCGAGTTGCACGCGCGCGCGGTCCACGGTGACTTCGTTCAGTTGGCAATCCTGACGCAGGTGTCGGAGGTAGGGCTCCAAGAGCCAACTGCCGGGCGTCGGCTTGGGTTGGGGTTTGGGTGGGCGGTAGACATGGAGCTGGGCGAGGTAGGCACACAAGGGCTTGAGGCGGCCGGCGACCTCGGCTCGTGGGGAGTAAGGGGCGGTGGTGCGGGTGTTTTGGGTGTAGGCATCGAGGAAGGCCTCGATGAGGGCGGGGCACATTTGCGTGGCGCGGGTGATGCGTTGGTCGATGAGGAAGGCATTGAACTGACAGCACTTGGAGAGAATGGCGACCGCGTTGCCGTAGGAGTATCCCTGGGTTTTGAGGTGAGCGGCGAAGCCGTCGAAGTGGGGGCCCAAAGGGCCGCGGCGGAAGTCGATCAAGGTGCGCTTTTCGCGGTACCAGTATTCGAGCATAAGGCACGGTGGCTGACGCGGGTGTTGGCCGCGCGGGCCGCTGGAGGCCGCTTTCGGGTTGAAAGGGGCCTGGGGGGAGAGGAACACTGAGAGGTTTCGGGCCGGAAGTTCTGGCTTTTCGATTTGGGGAGTACGGGATTTGGTGAAAAAGGGCAAATCGACCGGGGAGTTATGTGGAGCGCACGTGGTATGCCACTCGGTGTTGCGTGGTGCCAGGCCCCTGGCCGGAGTCTTCCTTAAGGAGCTGGCTTGTGGTACCCTGCCGGCCTACCAGCTTGTCCTCTGGGAGCTTTCCTTGGAACAGTTACAGCATGCCAGCAACGTCGAATTGCTTTCTCGCCTGGCCAGCAGGCCCGTGGCGGAAGCGCTCCTGAACAAGTTCGGGAACCTGACCAATCTAGCCCAGGCTTCGTTTGCGCAAATGCAGCAAGTCCGGGGGGTGGGCCAATCGAAAGCGACGGCAATCAAGGCGGCTTTTTTGTTAGCGCAACGACTCAGCAAAGAAACCTATGCGGAGAGCCCCCTTCTCGATACTCCCGACCGGGTCGCCGACCTGCTCCGCGAAGAAAACCGCCTCTACACGGTCGAAAACTTCCAAGTCGTCTTTCTCAACACCCGTCGCCGGCTCATAGCCGTGGAGAACATCAGCCAGGGAACCCTGGACACTATTCTAACCGTGCCCCGGGAGGTGTTCATCAGCGCTATCGCTCGACGGGCGGCCGCCATCATCCTCGTTCACAACTTATGTGCTGCGGCACATAAGTTGTGTTATGTGCAGCGCCGGTTTATGAGGTGCTGGATTGCTGCCACCTCGGAGTGGAGCTGATGAATGAAGTGTGTCTTGGGTGCGACGCTGCACATAATCAGAGCCCCGATAACCACGAAAGGATGTCGGGGCTTTTCTGCCACGAGCTTCCGTGCTTGCCCTGAGTTGGGATCAGTTTCTCCGCCGACTGAAGCGTCTTGCGTTTCATCTCCAGATCAATCTCGACGTAGCCATGGGTCGTCTCGATGGAAGCATGGCCCAGCCAGGAACGGATCATGTTGAGATCGACATTCGACTGGAGCAGGTGCATCGCCGTGGTGTGGCGCCAGGTGTGGGGAGTTACCTTCCGGGTGAAGAGCGACGGGCATTCGGTTGCAGTTTCGGCCACTCGATGGGCAATGATGTGCCGCAAACCGAAACGCGAGAGCCGATTCCCCTCCGTGTTGACGAACAGGGGGACGGCTTCATCCAGGCGCACCGGGCGCGCCGCCAAGTAGGTTTTGATGGCTTGGACTGTTTCCGTCCACAGCGGGCAGGTTCGCTCTTTGCGGCCTTTGCCAAGGATGCGCACGTGGTAAGGCCGGCTGAAGCGGACGTGGTTGACATCCAGGTTCACCAGCTCTTGGGCACGCATGCCCGTGTTATAGAGCAGCCGGAGCAGGCCGTCGTCGCGTCGTCCCAGCGGCGTTCGGCAGTTGATCTGCGCGAAGATCTTCAGGACCTCCGACCGCTCCAGGTATTCGGGCACGCGCTGCGCATGGCGCTTGAACGGAACCGCGAGAATGGATTCGCAGTGGGCCAGGTAACGCGGGTCGGTCTGGGCCACGTATTGAAAGAAGGAGTGAATGGCTGCCAACCGGTTGTTCCGCGTGGGCACCGCATTGTGCCGCTCGCGCTCCAAGTAGGCCAAGAAGTGACGGACCGTGTCCGGTGTCAGCTCTTCCAACGTCAGACCGATGCTGGTTTTACGATGTCGCCTGGAGGCAAACTGCAAGAAGAGCTTCCAGGTGTCGCGATACGCCAGCACGGTCTGGCCGCTGAGCCCCCGCTGCGAGACCAGGTATTGCTCGAAGAAGTTCCGAATCAGAGTTCCGAGGTCAGGCCGTGTCATGGCGTTTGGTCCGAGGGCGGAGTGGAATGGCAAAATGGGCGTGAAAACGCTGGCCGGCGCTCTCCAGCAACTGGGCTGTGGCCTGGAGGTAGATTTCCGTGCCGGTGATGGTGCTATGACCCAGATAGGTTGAGAGCAGCGGAAGTTTGGCCGCGAGATTGGCGCCCTGCCGATACCACGCCAGGAGGCGATGCACGGCAAACGTGTGGCGCAAGTCGTGGATGCGCGGGCCGGATTGCCCCTTGGGACCGCGCAGGCCAAGGCTGCGCAGCAGTTCCAGAAAGAGCGTCACGAAGCCCGGATGTCCGTGCCGGGTGCCGATGATATTCAGGAACACCGGCGCCGTGGGAGCGATTGAAAAGCCAGCGCTCCGACGCTGGCGCAAATACTTTTTCACCCGCCGGGCTGCGGAGGGCGAGAGGGGCACGTATCGGGACTTTTGGAACTTGCCCTCGCGAACCTCAATGACCCGGCGCTGGAGATCAACATCCCGCAGCGTCAAATTCAAGGCCTCCCCGATGCGGAGGCCCGTCGCGTAAAGAAGCCCGATCAAGTTCGCGGCCACGACTGGTCGCAGGCTTCCCGACGGGCCGAGTTGCCGTGCCGCTGCCATGAGGCGGCGGATGTCCTGACGAGTATAGATGTGAGGCGCCGGCCGGGTCCGCCGCGGCGAGAAGCTTTGATGAATGAGGCAGGTCTCGGGATCAAAATAGTGCAGGTAGCGGCAGAACCGGCGCAGAATACAAAGCCGATTGATCCGGGTGTTTGGACTCAAGGAAGCCATGCTTTCATTCCAGCGCTCCACAACTGGGCGACTGATCGTTTGCCCCGGTTTGAGTTCGCCAGTCAGGAAGCGATCCAGGTAAATCAGGATTTTCTGATTGCTGAGTCCACCCCGGCTTCGTGCGTAATGCGTTTCCCAAAAGGCCTGGAGCCGAGGCGCCAGCGGACTGCGAAAAAGACACGTGCCCATAAACTCAGTCCTTGACTGGCCACGGCAGGGCGACCTGACGAAGTGAGGCGAGGTTGGCCTTGGCGTAAATGAAAGTCGTGTCGATGTAACGATGGCCCAGAACATCGGCAATAGCCTTGATGGGCGAGTCATGGGCCAGAGCGCGAATCGCCCAGGAGTGGCGGAGGCTGCGTGAGCCGCTGCCGGCGGTTTTGACGCCCGCGTGTTCGAGGTGGCGGCGCACGATCATGGAGATGGCGACGCTGTCGAGCGGACGAAAAGGAGCTTTGGCGCTGAGAAAAAGCTGGCGGCACAGGGTCTGTCCTGGGCGATGTTGCAGGTATTGAATCAGGGCTTCACCCACCGCCTGCATGAGCGGCAAGACCACTTCCTTGCCGCCCTTTTGGGCGCGGATCCGGATCCGCGAGTGCTGCCAGTCTAAATCATCCAAAAGCAATTGGGCCGCTGAAACACCCCGGATGCCGTAGGCCATCAGCAGCACGAGGATCGCATGGTCCCGAGCCCCAACGGGTGTGTCTCGCGGGATCGCCTTGAGCATTTTTCCCAGCACCGAGTCATCCAGCCCCTTGGGCAGGGAGGCATGCCGATAGCGACGGATGGGCGGCACCAACCCCGAGAAGTCGGCGGGGGCGTGACGCCGGGATGCGCAGTAGCGGAAGAATCGGCGTAAGGTTCCAGCCAAGGCTTCTGGGGCCGTGCTGATTCGGAGCAACTCTTTGACGAAGCCCTCGACCGTGGCGGCCTTGAGGGCTGGGAACCGCTCGCGCTGCGCGCTTCGGCCCATCGCCTCAAGCAAGGAGCTGACTTGGACGCGGCACCGTTTGATCGTAACCTCGGAGAACTGGCACTCGACTCGGAGATAACGCGTATAGGGCTCCAGGAGCCAGTCAAAGGGCTGGACGATCCGTTCAGGCTTCGGTGGCTTCAGGACTTGGATCTGAATCAGGTAATCGAAAAGATGCCTGATCGCGGCCCGCGCCGTGTGAAGGGCTGAATAACCCCGGGGTGGGTTGGGAAGATGGGCGAAATAGGCCCGCAAGAAAGCTTCAACCTGGGCCTCGCCCAGTTGGTCACAGTGCGAGACGCGTTGCTCCACCAGGAAGCCATTGAGTTGGCAACACTTGGCGAGAATGACGCAGCCTGTGTGGGGAGCGTAGCCTTTGGCTTGGAGATAAGCGGCGAAGCCGTCGAAATGAGGTCCGAGCAGGCCTCGGCGGAAATCGACCAACGTGCGTTTTTCTTTGAACCAGAATTCGAGCATACGGGTTGACCGTTTGGGATTGAAAACGGCGGAGCCAAAGTGAACGGTTATGGTTTTGAAGTTGCAGTGTCCAAAATCCGCCGCGATCGCCCCGGCCTTGCCACGCGCAGTCCCGCCTTCTGGAAAAAGCCGCTGCGTCCCGAAAGAACGCAGCGGTTATGTGGAGTTGTGTCGAGCTGAGGATCGCGTCACAACGGATGTTCGGACTGCCCGGATGAGGTCGGCTTCGATTCATCCGGCGCGGCGTCAGAGGCGCGGAGCTCAATCATTCCGGGAGCAACGCACGTGACATGAACGCGATTCCCCGGTCGGAACCCAGCTCGCTCAAGCCAGCGTCCCATGAGCCGGATTTTCGGTATTGTGAGGCCCTTCCAGAAATCGCCCACAGCCTCGATCCTCAATCTGCGAACGGGCGGGTCTGGCGGAGGACGCAGGAGTGATTTGCCTTCAAGCATAACCCTCCTTTCGCCGTAAAACCCGCGCGAACGTCAGCACCGCCGATCGGTGGCTGCACATAAATCGGCGCTGCACATAACATAATCACCCCAGCGGCGATCCCACCCCGAGCGAGGCGGACATCCGGGTGACCCGGGACCTGATCCGGGCCGGGCAACTCTTGCGGATCGACGTGCTCGACCACGTCATCCTGGGCGGCCCGAATCACTCATCGCTTCGCGAGATGGGATTCTTCGCCGGCTGAGCCACACCCCCGACCCAACGGTCGGGGCTTTTTGGCTCATGTCGGCAGGCGACTATCGCCGCCGTCGTGTCCCAACGCCCGGTGACTTCAAGAGCCTGCGGACCGGCTCAATCCAGCCCACCTTTGTCCCGTCTTCGACCGGGCTCAGCAGAAACCCGGCGGGAGGCGGTCACGGTGTGAGTGGCCAACGGGTCGCTTCACTGCCCAGTTGCCGCTCGAATCTTCTCGCGAATGATGTCAATGCCTACTTCCCGCCGTGGCAGCACGTAACTCTTGGCTGGCTCCAGTCGATCGGGATGGATGGGCATCATGTTCTTCTCCGACTTGTCTCCGCTCCAGGCCCGGATGCTGATCGCGTCGCCATAGCAGTACTCGAAGACCTTGAATACCAGCGTCACTTCCGTGTCGCTGGTCTGTCCCGCAACCAGGTCGCACCGCCGCCAACCTTTCAGCCCCATGCTCTGCATGGCCCGGAGGCGAAGGAGTCCCGGCTCGGGTTCTTCCACCGGTGCCACCAGCTTGAAGAGGGGTTTGGCGTTGGTGAGCACCTGCGTCAGCTTCACCTGGACGTCGGCCAGATTCCCCTTCACCTTCACTGCCTGCTGGTCAAACAGGCCGCTGTTCATCGCCGTCATCATCCATTCGGCGAAGTATTCTTCAGGTCGCCGCTCGCGCTTCGCCGCAGCCTCCAGACGTTGGCTTACCTCGGCTTTGGTCTGTGCTTGCTGCCGCAGGTCCGCCTGCAGTTGTTTGGCCTCCGCCTGATCGGGCAGCGCCGCGAGCAGCGCGTCGAGCAACCGGAGCGCGCCGGAGAGGTCGCCGGTGGCCGCCGCGTGCCGGGCCGCAATCAGTCGGACCTCTGCCTGGAGCGCCAGCGCCGGTGCGTCGCCCGGTTGGACACGCAGGGCTTCCTCGACGGCGACCGAGGCCGCCACGAGGTTGGTTGCCGCCAGTTCCCGCCGGGCCTGGTCCATGGCGCTCGCATACTGCGCGTTCACCAGGTTGGTCGAGACGCTGTTGGTCTGATTGGCAGCCACCTCCAGTTCGAGTGTCACCGGCAGGTAACCCTCCTTGGTGAGTTTGAATTCCCAACTGCCCGGCGCCAGACGCGAGAGCCGCACGGGCGTCACGCCCAGGTCACGTCCCTGGCCCGCGGACACGCGGGCACCCGCCGGCTGAGTTTCCAAATCGACCGCGCCGTACACGAACGTGAACTCGGTTTCGTTGGTCTGGCCCTCGGCAACCTGGACCTTCGCCTCGCGCCGGTCCCCGTCATAATCCGCCAGCACCCGGTACTCCCCCACAGGCAATCCGGTGACGGTCGCCGGCAGCTCACCGCTCTCCGCTTCAACCCCACTCGCGGCTGCCAACCGGTAGCGGGTCTGCGGCTGGTTGGAGGCGATGCGCACGCTGCCCAGTCGGGGCGCGAACCGTTGACTGACTGTCCGGTCGGCTTCAACGACCACGTCCTCGCTTCCCTGCCAATGCGGGTAGCGCGCCTCGATCGTGTACCGGTCGGTCGGCACGTTCGTGGTCACGCCGGTGCTGTTCGTGTAGCTGACCGAGAACTCTGGCCCTTGGATGAGCAGGACCGCCGCGGGCGGATCGGCCGTCACCGCCAGCGTGCCGGTGGCCCGTTGCAGGTCGAGCCGTTCCAGGTCATGGAGTCCGTACCCAATGAACAGGTTGGTCACGAGGGGCTCCGCCTTGGGATGCGTCAGCGTCAGCTTGTGCCAGCCCAGCGGGACGCACTGACCGTCCTGAAAGGGCTGGTCGTCAAAGGTCAGCCGCGTTTCAAAACCGACGTTCCGATTGCCCAGCCAGGGCGTGGCCATGAGCCGGGTGTCGAGCAAGAGGCGCTGGGGGAGGCGATGCCCGTACAAGGCGAGCACCAGCAGCAGCCACCAAACCAGTGGCCGCAGGACGCGCAGCCAATGGCCAAATCGAGACTGGGGCGGAGTGGGGGCGGGAGGATTCATGGCTGGCCTTTGATTGCGGGGGAGGTTGACTTGATGGGGGCAACTCGTTCTCGGGAGGTCGTCCCTCGCACTTGACCTTTGCCCTCAAGTCCGTTCATGCTGGTGTCGAACCAGTTGAACCACTCCTATGTTTGGCTTCAAGTCTAAAAAGGGCGAAGTCCTGCAGCATACGATGGCCTTCGCCGAACACTTGAAACTCCCCCCGCAGGAGTTCTACGCCACGGTCGAGGAGGCGATCCGCGCCCGCCAAATCCCCGGCCTGGAGATGGAACGCCTCGAAATGGGCGAGGGCGGTTTCCTGACCAATCGCAGGCTTTACCTGCGGATGCTGCGGGAGCGACTGGCCTTTGACCTGTGCGCCGCGCCGTTTGGCGAGGACTACTTCTTTTCCTGCCGCACCATCGAACCGCCGGTGTCTGTCCGGCTCTGGCACCTGCTGGCGCTGGTCGGGTTCTTTGGCCTCGTCTATGGGGGGCTGGTCGGACCGTTGGGCGTGGTGTACGCCGCGATCGCGGTGGCCACGCTGGTTCTCGCCTTGTTCCAGGTGTTGCGCAACACCTGGAGCCTGGGCCTGGCCCGGCTGGATACGCTGCTGCTCAACACCGCGGTCATCGGTCCGATCTATGCCGCCTGGTTCCGGCCCGAGACCTATTACCGCACCGACACGCGGCTGGTCTATCTCCACGTCATCCCGACGTTGATCAACCAACTGATCGACGAAGTGACGGCTGCCAAGGGCATCAAGCTGGTGCGGCGCTACCAGTGGGCGCCGGTGCTCGGGGAACTCTACAAACCGGTGCCCGTTCCCGGCCCGCCGGACGCGGGCTAAGTCATGGGCGTCCACGAGGACTTTTCCGCCCAGTTCTACCGCTGGGAAGCGCGGGGCCGGGGCTGGCAGGTGTGGCCCGAGCCCGTCGAACTGGAGCCGCCCTTCCGTTGGCTCCAATACACGCTGCCCCCTAAAGTGGATGACGGCCAGCGCCCCAGCTTCTGGGGCGACCTGGCCCGAGGCATCTTTGGCCGAAGCGTGCCGCCGCCGGAACCTACCCCGGTTGAAGAGCCCGAAGCCGAGCCGGAGCCACTGGTTCGAGAAGAATGGGTCGAGTTGCAGACGCTCCTGCCGGCCAAACTCGACATTGCCCCGGAAGCCTTCGCGCAGTTCCTGCAGAGCGTGTCGCTGGCGCGCGAGCCGATCGCCTTCGAACTCTTGGGCCAGCCCGGTGGCGTCACGTTGCAGTGGGCGATCCATCCCGACGATGCCGCCCACGTCCGGCGTCAACTCACCGCTTTCTTCCCCGAAGCGGTCTTTCAGCCGCGCCCCAGTCAGTTGGTCGAGACCTGGCAGAACGCCGGCGGCGAAGAACTGGTGGTCGAGTTCGGGTTGGCGCGCGAGTTCATGCTGCCCCTGGCCAGCGGCAAGCTCGATCCTTTCACCGGCCTGATCGGCGCCTTGAGCGAACTGGAAGCCGGCGATCTGGGCTTGTTCCAGGTCTTGTTCCATCCGGTCCGTCATCCGTGGGGCGAGACCCTTGTGGATGCGCTAAGCCAGCCGGGAGGGACTCCGCTGTTTGTCAACGCCCTCGAACTCACCGAGGCGGCGGAGGCCAAAGCCCGGTGCCCGCTCTACGGTGCCCTGGTCCGGATCGGCGTGCAGAGCGAACGCTACGAGCGGGCCGTCGAGCATCGCGCGGGACCTGGCCGCCTCGCTGGCGGTGTTCGCCGATCCCGCAGGCAACGAACTCATCCCGCTCAGCAACGCGGAATATCCCTTCGCCGAACACGTCGAGGATTTGCTCCGCCGTCAAACCCGCCGCTCGGGGATGCTCCTGACCCGCGAGGAGCTGATCGGCTTTGTCCATCTCCCCTCGAATGCGGTGCGCTCCCCGGCGTTGGTGCGCCAGGACCGTCGGAGCAAGGCGGCGCCCGCCGTCGCCCTGCGACCCGAGGGCGTCTGTCTGGGCCGGAACGAACATCTGAACCAGAGCCGGCCGGTGTACGTCTCCCCGGACCAACGCCTCCGGCATGTGCACATCGTCGGGGCGTCGGGCACCGGCAAATCGACGCTGCTCTTCAACCTGATCCGGCAGGACATCGAGCACGGCGAGGGCGTGGCGGTGCTCGATCCGCACGGCGACCTGGTGGATCGCGTGTTGGGCGTCATTCCGCCGGAGCGGGTGAAGGACGTCGTCTTGATCGATCCGGCCGATGAGACTTGCTCCGTCGGGTTCAACATCCTCTCGGCGCATTCGGATTTGGAGAAGCGCCTTCTGGCCTCCGACCTCGTCTCGGTGTTCCAGCGGCTGAGCACGTCCTGGGGCGACCAGATGGGATCGGTCCTGGGCAACGCCATCCTCGCCTTCCTGGAGAGCCCGCGCGGGGGCACGTTGGCCGACCTGCGGCGTTTCCTGCTGGAGCCCAAGTTCCGGGAGGCGGTCCTGGAAACGGTCACCGACCCGGAGATCATCTATTACTGGCGCGAGGCCTTCCCGCAGTTGAGCGGCAACAAGTCCATCGGCCCGGTGCTCACCCGATTGGAGACCTTCCTGGCTCCCAAGCCCATTCGCTACATGGTATCCCAGCCGGTCAACCGGCTGGACTTCGCGGACATCATGGACACGGGCAGGATCTTCCTGGCCAAACTTTCGCAGGGGCTCCTGGGCAAGGAGAACTCCTACCTGTTGGGCACCCTGCTGGTGGCGAAGTTCCAGCAACTGACGATGGCCCGGCAGGCGCAGCAGGAAGCCCGGCGCCGGCCCTTCTGGATTTACGTCGATGAGTTCCACCAGTTCATCACCCCGAGCTTGGGGGAAATCCTCTCGGGCGCGCGCAAGTACCGCCTGGGACTCACGCTCGCCCACCAGGAACTGCGCCAGTTGCAGCGGGACGCGGATGTTGCCAGCGCCGTCCTGACCAATCCGGGCACGCGCATTTGCTTCCGATTGGGCGACGACGACGCCCGCAAGCTGGCAGACGGCTTTGCTTCTTTTGAAGCGCGCGACCTGCAGAACCTGGAAAAGGGCCAGGCCCTCTGCCGGGTGGAACGGCGCGATTGGGACTTCAATCTGAGCGTCCCGTGGCCCGAGCTGCCCGACCCGACCGAACAGGCGCAACGACGGCAAGCCGCCATCGCGGCTTCGCGCCAGACCTACGCCACGCCCCGGGCCGACATCGAGGCGGCCTTGCGGAACCGACTGGAAGTTGCCGAAAGGCCGAAGCCGGCCGAAGTTCGGAAACCGGAGCCGGCACCCGCAAAGGAAGTCAAACCGCAGGAACCACCAGCCCAGGCCGAGATAGCCAGGAGCCAGCCACCGCCCGCACCGGCCAAGCCAGTTGGCGAGCCGGTTGGCGAGCCTGCCACGCCAGTCGTGGAAGAGGACACCGGCCTGCGCGCGCACGAAGCCCTCAAGACGCGCATCCGCCGCGAAGCCGAGGCCTGGGACTTCACTGTCACCACCGAACAACCCGTGCTCGATGGTCAGGGGCGTATCGATCTGGTCCTGGAACGCGGCCAGCGCCGGATTGCCTGCGAGATTTCGGTGACCACCACGCCCGAGCATGAAGCGGGCAACGTCGCCAAGTGCCTGGACGCCGGGTTCAGTGAAGTGGTGCTCGTCGCCCTCAACGCCAGACGGAAGGAGAAGCTCCGGGAGACCCTCGATCAAGCCCTGGGTGCGGAGATGTCGCAGGTGCGGGTCGTTTTGCCGGAGGAATTGCTCGCCGCGCTCACCGACTGGGCACTCCAAGACCCGCTCGGTGGCCGGGTCGAACGCGGCAAGCGGGGCAAACGTCAGGTTCGACTCGCCCCTTCTCAAATTGCAGACGAGGAACGTGTCCGACGCGAAGAATCGCTCCTGGCCCAGCTCGCCAAGGCGATGAAGCCCAAATCTTAACCGCGACTCGCCACTTCGGAGCTGTCCGGTAAGGCCATGACCGGCTCTGCTGGCGGCGTCCCCATGAGCGGAAGCCTCCGCACCGCCTGCCGCAGGGTTTCCAGTTCCAGGTGGGTGTATTGCGCATGGACCGACCTGGACTTGTGCCCGGTGAGCTTCATGCGCACATCCTCCGGCACGCCGGCATTGGCCAGCGCCGAACTGAAACTGTGCCGTAGCGAATGGAACGAGCGCTTGGTGAACTTCCTCAGTCCCTTGCCCTGGACCACCATCGGGTCCAGCCCGGCGTGCTTCATGACGCGCAGAAAACTCTCGCTCAGGCCCGAGGCGCCTTTGACGACTTTTTCGGCCAGCGACGGGCATAGGTAACCCTCGGTCCCGTGTTTGGCCAGGTGCAAAATGTGTTCGATCAGGTGGTAGTGCATGGGCACCACCAGGCTCTTCCCGGTCTTCTGCTGCGCATACACGATCACCCCCTGCTCGGGCCGGACGTTCGCCCACTTCATCCGGGCGCAATCCCCCAGCCGCGCGCCCACGAAGTACCCCAACAGGATGAGCGTCTGCCAGTCCAGGCTGGGCGCCGCAGCCGTGATCAACAAGGCGCCGTAGGCCACGGGGACACGCGGGCAGTCGGGCGGGTTGGCGGGAGCGTGATGCCGGGGCGATGCGGTGGCAGCCGCGGCGAACGGATCGGCAGCGGCACAGCGATGCGCGCTTGAACCTGGAGCCCACCCGCAGCCTGGCGCCTCAGGAGGTGTCCGCGACGAAGCTGATGCGACAGGCCGGTTCGGTGGCCGCGTCGGGCAGCAGGAAGTAGCGCAGCGCCTCCAGCAGGCGCTGGGCGAGTTTGTCCTGACCGCCCCAGAGGCGGGCGACGGAGGTTTTGGCGTAGGCGAGGGCCAAGGCGCGCAAGAGGCTGCCCTTCTCCAACAACTGGAAGAACAGGTGTCCCAGTTGGAGGAGTAGGTAGTAGGCCTTGGCTTGGGTCCAATCCAGGCTGTAGGCGTGCTCCAGGTTCAAGCCGCGGTTTTTCTGGACGTTGAAACCCTCGTTTTCGATGGTGGACCGGAGACGTCCGCCCTGGCTGGCCACGGCCAGGACAGTTTGCCGGGTGAGCGGCAAATCGGTGAGCCAGGCGAAGGTGGTGAGTTCGCCGGCGGGAGAAGTTTCCTCACAAAGCAACGCGTTGAGGGTGTGCGGCCGGCCCGCGCTGTCCACGTAGGCGAGGCCTTCGATCCAGCGGTAGAGCCGGCGGGTGCGGTCGGGGAGCTGTTCCTGCACACGCTGGTTGGGGACCAGCCGCAGTAAGGCCTGGAACTCGCGCCACAGGTCCGGCAGGCGGCCTTCCTTGAAGGTGACGACGAACGACCAAGCGGCCTGGCGACAGCGGGCGAAGAAGGGACCGCAGGCATACAGACTGTCGGCGCTCCAGATGAGGGCCAACTGGGGGAAGTTGGCCTGGAAGCGGTCCGCCAGCCGGGCGAAGGCCTTGAGTTCGCAGTCCTGCTTGCGGGCCTCGTCGTAGTCGGTCGCCGGGTCCTGGGGGGTGTTCTCGATGAACTCGGTTTCGAGGGAGATCGCCAGACCGGTGTCGGTGATGATCTTGGCCTCGAGGACCGGGTGGAAGTACACGGTGGTGTCGCCGTGTTTCTGGGTCAGGCACTGGGGGCAGTGTCGCTGGTGAAAGGTGAGCATGCCGGTGCCGTCCAGGGCGACGACCAGGTGACCCTGGAGCCGGAAGGGGTCCAGGGCCCGCATCCGGATCAAGCGCTGGGCACAGCGCTGACGCAGGCGGGTGAAGGGCTCGATCCCCTCGGTGTGTTCCAGGAAATGGTCCACGGTGTTGGTGACCGGCAGGGTGGTCTGATCGGTGGCGGCCAGGCGGTTGAGATTGTCCAGGAGGCAGAGCTCCAGGTCCCGCAGGTCAAAGTCAATCTGGCGGCGACTGCCCAGGCGTAGGGTGAAGACCAGCAGCGCCAGCCAGAGCAGGAAGCGGCGGTGATACTCCACGAAGGGCTGGAAACGGGTGTCGGGCACCTCGTCCAGCCAGGCGTTGAGCTCAGGGAAGAAGTGACGGAGGGTCCGGACGAAGGCTCCGCCCAGTTTCAGGATCTTCCCGCCCGGCGACGCTGGTGGGTGGTGTGGGTTTTGACCAGGGCCACGCTCAGTTGGGAGACTTCGGCCAGGAGGCGTTTGAGCCGGCGATACTCGTGTTGCCATTGTTGGACTTGGGGGAGCAGCGCCTGGGGCACGTAAGCGCTGCGGGTTTTGCCGTGTTCCTTCCAGGTGAGGTAGTGACCGACGTGTTTGTGGCCTTGGGCACAGTGGCAGGAAGGCTTGCCGCAGGTGCGGCGGACGGTGACCAGCGAGGCGGCCAAGACGGGGCCCTGGGCCTGGAGCTGTTTCTGACGGGCGCCCAGGGCGCGTTGGATCAAGGTGGGGTGGGTCGGCGTGTTCATGCGAGGGGATGCGGGTTTTGGGGTTTTGTGTCTGTATAGTATATATACGTATCAGACACAAGGCGAAAAACGCCCGGTGCGAAGAAAAAGTGTCCAGGGGGTTCCCGGACGGGGTCAGGGAGGGAGCGGCCCAGTACGGAACCTCAGCGGCCGGCTTGGGCGTTCCACCGTTGGGAACGCCAGCCGCCGAGGTGCGAAGAAATCCTATTGATCACGGCTGTGGGCGCCGCGGCCAGCAGCGTCTCGATCTCCTCCAAGGTGAAGACCTCCCGCTCCGAGGATTCGACCTTCGGTGCGCGCACCGCCGCCACCGGATTTTTCAAAATCACCCCGTACGCCTCGGCGCGCTTGAAGGCGGCATTCAAGGCCCGCAAATCCAGGGGCACGGTCTTGGGTGCTAACCCTTCCTTGAACCGGGCGGTGAGGAACCCCTCGACATCGGTCGGGGCCAGCGTGCTCACCGGCCGCTTGGCCACCCCGCCCAGATGCGCCAGGAACCGCCGCACCGTGTTTTCGTACATCCAGCGCGTGTTTGGCTTGAGTCGGACGCCAATCCCCTGCAACCACTCCCCCAGGTACGCCTCAATCGTGGGCGTGGACAGCCTGGCCCCGGTCACGTCCTCGGACACGTCGCTCAAGATCTTCTGCAGTTGGGTCGTGGTGAGCACCCCCGCGCGCGCCTTGTCTTCGGCCGCTTCCAGGGTCATCGCCATCTTGAGCGCCTGCTTGCGGTCGGCGGTCTTGGTGGAGCGCTTGAGCTGGCGGCCGTCCCGGGCGGTGTAGCAGGCGTACCAGTACGGCGAATTGGGATGTTTGGCGACGCTGGCCATGCTGAAAGTAAGAATAAAAGTGAGAATGGAATTGTCAATGGTCGCCGAGTAAGAATCCACACTTGTGTTGCTTACCAACGAGTTGAATCGGTAGGGTCCAACCTCCGGCCGGAACGCAAGGTCACGACTCCACGGCACGTTTTGGTCTTGGAGTTCGCCGCGCAGACCCGTCGGCGCGACGCCGACGGGGGCGACCGCGACGGTCGCGCTCCCCAACTTCAAGCGGGCAGCAGCCCGGCAATATGTTCGCCGATGGCCAGCGAAGCGGTCGCCGCGGGACTCGGCGCGTTGAGCACGTGCAGGGCATGGTCGCGCGCTACCAGGTGGAAATCCTGGACGAGTTCGCCGGCGGGCGTCATGGCCTGTGCACGCACACCCGCGCCGCCGGAGGCGAGATCGCCCGGCCGGATGTCGGGCACAAGTTTTTGAAGAGCCCGACAGAAGCGCTCGCGGCTGAACGATTGGGCGAGCTCAGTCTGCACCATTTCCGGGTACCGGCGCAGGAACCGCCAAAGGCCTGGGAATCCAAGCGCGTCCGCCAGGTCGCGCAGGTTCACCCGGCCCAGCGAGTAGCCTTCGCGGGCAAACGCCAGGACGGCGTTCGGCCCGGCCTCGACTCCGCCGTGGATGAGCCGGGTGAAGTGCACGCCCAGGAACGGAAACTTCGGGTTGGGCACCGGGTAGATCAAGTTCCGCACCAGCGTCTCCCGGCCGGACTTCAGTTGGTAATACTCGCCGCGAAACGGGACGATCCGCACCTCGCGGGGTTCGCCGGCCAGTTGCGCCACGCGATCGCAGTGCAGGCCGGCGCAATTGACCAGAAAGTCCGCGGTGAACTCGCCGCGCGGCGTCGCGACGCCCCACTCGGTTCCCCGCCGCTGCACCCGCGTCGCCCGGGCGCCGGTGCTGATCCGGCCTCCGCGCTCTTGGACGCGGGCGGCGAGGCGATCGCACACCGCGCGGTAATCCACGATGCCTTCCTCGGGCACGTGCGCGGCGGCGAGGCCGGCCACGTGCGGCTCGAGCCGGCGCATTTCGTCGGGGGCGAGTTTGCGCAGGCCCTGCAGGCCGTTGGCCGTGCCGCGGCGTAACAATTCATCGAGCCGCGGCAGCTCTTCCGATTTCGTCGCGACGACCAGTTTGCCGCAAATCTCGTGGGGGATGTTTTCGGCCCGGCAGAACGCCACCATCTGGCGGATGCCTTCCACGGCCAGCCGGGCCTTGGCCGAGCCGGGTTGGTAGTACAGGCCGCAATGCAGCACCCCGCTGTTGTGGGTGCTTTGGTGCGTGCCCACGACGGGTTCTTTTTCCAGGAGCGTCAGTCGCAACCCCGGCCGCCGTTCGAGCAGCCGGTACGCCGTGGCCAACCCGACCAACCCACCGCCAATGATGAGCACCGAACGCATCGGCGCAGCTTCGCGCGTCCCGGCCGATGGCGGCAAACCGATTTCAGGCTTCCCCACCGGCGTGGGCCGACTTAAAACGCCCTCATGAAAGCCATCTCTGACCGAAAAGGTTCGCCGGTGAGCCGACGGCAGTTTCTCCGCCGTGGCGGCACCGCGGCCCTCGCGGGCCTCGCACTCCCGCAAATCCTCCCCACCGGCGTGCTCGCCGCCGAGGGCCAACCCGGCGCCAACGATCGCATTGGCATCGGCTTCATCGGCATCGGCCGACAGGCCAGTTCGCTGCTCCAGACGGCGCTCCGATTGCCCGCCACCCGCGTGCTCGCCTTCGCGGATGTGAACCTGCCGCGCGCCCAACAGGCCGCGGGCAAACTCAAGGCCGACGCGTACCAGAACTATCATCGACTGCTGGAACGCAAGGACGTGGACGCCCTCTTTACCGCCACGCCCGACCACTGGCGTTCGCTGGTGTGCATTCACGCCTGCCAGGCCGGCAAAGACCTTTACGCCGAGAAACCGATGACGCTCACCATCCGCGAGGGGCGGTTGATGGTCGAGGCGGTGCGCAAATACAAGCGGGTGTTTCAGACCGGCAGCCACCAGCGCTCGATGCGCGAGAACATCGTCGGCTGCGACCTGGTGCGCAGCGGCAAGATCGGCCGCATCACCCGCGTGCTGGCTCAGAATTACCCCAGTCCGTGGGAGTGCGGTTTTCCGGCGCAACCCGTGCCGGAGGGCATCGACTGGGACATGTGGTGCGGCCCCACACCGCTGGTGCCGTTCCACCCGGACATCTATGCGCCGCGCGCGAACCCGGGCTGGATTTCGTTCCGACCCTGGTCGGGCGGCGAAGTCACCGGCTGGGGCGCGCACGGGTTCGACCAGATCCAGTCCGCCCTCGGCATGGACGAAAGCGGGCCGGTCGAAGTCTGGACCGAAGGCGCGAAGTTCGATCCGCCGACCTTCACCCAGCCTGAAGGCCGCGATCGCGCCGAGAAGATCTGTTGCGTGCCCAAGGTTTTTTTCCGCTACGCAACCGGCACGGTGGTGGAGATGACCTACGACCCGGTGGGCGGGGGCGTATTGGGCGGCGGGATTTCCGGCGGCGGCGTCTTCATCGGAGAACAAGGCAAAATCCGCATCGACCGCGGCATCTGCCGCTCCGAGCCGAACGAGGAACTGGCCGAGAACGCCGTGCGGGCCGGGCGCGAACTTGGCGGCAACCACATCCAGAACTGGTACGACTGCATCAAGAGCCGCAAACGCCCGCGGGCGGATGTCGAGACCGGCCACCGCTCGGCCAGCGTGTGCCACCTGGTGAACATCGCGCGGTGGACCGGCCGCCGGCTGCATTGGGACCCGGCGCAAGAAACTTTCGTGGGCGACGATCAGGCCAACACGTTCCTCGATCGCCCGCGGCGCAAAGGGTTCGAATTGCCGGCCCGGATTTAGGCCGCGCGTCGCGGTCCAGCTTTCGGAGTGCGCCGGCCTCCGGCGTGCCTTCTTCGGCGTCCCGCCAGGGAAGCCGCCACTTCGCCGTCCGTCGGAGTCCCGCCCCTCCAGGCGCCCGACGCAAAGGCCGCGCTCCCCGGGCACCCGGAAACCGAACCGCGCTGCGCTGTAAGGAGTTGCAGGGTCGTTCCCGGTCCCGGTGCGGTGGGGCGGAGGGGTAAGGATATTAATTCCCACTTCACATATCTCTGATGATGTGGGATGCTACTCGCCAAGATGAATCGCGAAACCACCCGTTCGCCGGGTCCCCGGCCCGGCCAGCCGGACGGGCGCCGCGGGCCCGGTCACCGCCCGGCGGCGGGCGGGCTGATCCTGGCGGCCGTTCTTTACCTGCTCCGCCTGGACCGCGCCGCCGCCGAGGACCACGTCGATTATCGCTTCGAGAGCTACCGGGAGGACCACAGCCGCATCGGCGTGGACACGCACGCCTGGCTCTTTGAGCAGAGGATCGCGGAGTGGCTCTCGCTGAAGGGTGAGGCCGTGTACGACGCCATCTCCGGCGCCACCCCGACCGGCGCGCCGCCGCCCGCCCAGATCGACTTTCCGGGCGTGCCGCCCGAGTCGTTGAGCTCGGCGGTGCCCACCCAGTTCATGAAGGACCAGCGCTGGGCCGGGACGCTGGACGCGGCGATGCAGTTCGGCGCGCACCGGGTCACCCCGCAGTTCTCGTACAGTTCGGAAAGCGATTACCAATCGTACGGGGCCGCCGTGAACTATGCGGTGGACCTCAACGGCAAGAACACGACGCTAAACCTGGGCTGGTCCCACGCGTGGGACACGATCCTGCCCAACGCAGGAACGTACCTCTACCGCAACGAGCACAAGGACACTGATGACATCCTCATCGGCGTGAACCAACTGCTCGGCCCAAAGACCGTGCTGACGGCGGACTTCACGTTCCGCAATTCCACCGGCTATCTGGACGACCCCTATCGCGGCGTGCTGTTCGACGACTATCCCCAGTTCGATCCGAATGCGATCAGCCTGTTTGCCGAGTCCCGGCCGCGGCACCGCGAAAGCTACATCGGCTACGCGTCGCTGACCCGGTACGTCACGCCGCTGCACGGGAGCGCGGAAGGCTCGTATCGCTACTACCACGACTCGTTCGGCATCGACGCGCACACCTTCGGGCTGGCGTGGTATCAAAAGCTCGGCCGGCGCGTGATCCTCTCGCCTTCCTTCCGGTACTACCGCCAGAGTGCGGCGGACTTCTACGCGCCGCGTTTCGCCGGTGACCCATCGGATGCCTCGAATCCAACGCCGGTGCCGACCTACTACTCGGCGGACTACCGACTTTCGGAAATGGAAACGTTCACCTACGGCCTGTCCGTCACCGCCCGCGTCCGGGACTGGCTTTCGCTGGACGTCGCCTATAAGCGCTACGACCTGTTCGGGCTGGATCACGTGACCTCGTCGAGCGCCTATCCGCAGGCCCACATCGTGACGGTGGGTGCCCGGCTATGGTTCTGAACCTGCCCGATTCCGCGACCGTGGTGCGGGAGCGCGTCCAGCGCTCGGCGCAGACCGCCGTCGAAGGCGGCCTGCACAAGCTCACCTTCCAGGCCATGAGCACGGTTTGCCGCGTCCATTTCCGCGCGCCGACCGCCGGGCTCGCGCGGGATTTCCAGGACGCGGCGCTCCGCTGGGTGGCCGGGTTCGAGGCGCAGTATTCGCGGTTCATCCCGAACAGCCTGATCGGCCGTATCAACGCGGCCGCCGGACGGGATTGGGTGGAGGTGGACGCGGAGACCGATGCCCTGTTTAACCTCTGCCAGGAAATGATCTTCTTCACGCGCGGCGCGTTCGATCCCTCGTCGCTGCCGTTGATCCGGCTGTGGAACTGGAAGGCCAACCCGCCAGTCGTGCCCGACGCCGCCCAGATTCAGACCGCCCGCGAGCTGGTCGGCTGGCGAAAACTCAAACGCCGGCGCGGCGCGATCCACCTGCCGCAAGCCGGCATGGGCCTGGACCTCGGCGGCATCGGCAAGGAATACGCGGTGGATCGCGTGCTGATGCTGGCCCAGCAGCGCGGTATCGAGAATGTCCTCGTGGATTTTGGCAGTGACGTGCGGGTGCATGGCGAACCGCCGGAGCAGGGCGCCTGGCACGTCGGTCTCGAAGATCCGCGCCAACCGGGGCGTTGCTGGACGGGCGTCGCCGTCACGAATCACGCCGTCGCCACCTCCGGGGATTACCTGCGTCACTTCCTACACGGCGGCCGGCGGTACGGTCACATCCTCGATCCGCGCACGGGTTACCCGGTCAACAACGGGACCCTGGCCGTGTCGGTCGTCGCGCCGCATTGCACCCTGGCCGGGATTCTGGCCACGACCGCCTGCATCCTCCCGCCCCAGGAGGCGGTGAACTTGATCAGCCTTTGCCCGGGCGCGGAAGGCTGCGTCACCACGGAGAGCGCCCAACATCAAACCCTGCGATTCCATGCTTACACGACTTCCTGACCGCCGCGGGTTGGCGCGAGGCCTCGCCCTCAGCCTCCTGCTCCTCCTGCCCGCCGCGCGGGCGGCGGACGGCCTGAAACCCGGGGACCCGTTCCCCGACCTCGCCACGTTTCAACTCGAGGGCCAATTGCCCGCGACCCTGAAAGGCCGGGTCTTGCTGGTGGACTTCTGGGCGTCCTGGTGCGCCCCCTGCAAGCAATCCTTTCCCGCGCTCGAGGAGTTGCACCAACGCTATCGCGACCGCGGACTGACCATCGTGGCCGTCAACGTGGACGAGGCGCGCCCCAATCTGGAGCGTTTCCTGAAGAAGAGCCCCGTGACGTTCACGATCGTCCGCGACGCCGCCCAGAAACTGGTGGCCCGGACCGCGGTGACCACCATGCCCAGTTCGTTCCTGGTGGACCGCCACGGCAAGGTGCGGTTCGTCCATAGCGGCTATCGGGGCGATAAGACCAAGGAAGAATATGCACACGAGATCGAATTGCTGCTCGCCGAGACGGCCGCGGAGAAATAGCGCCCTGCGGCTGGCGGCCCTCGGCGTGCTCTGGCTGTTGGCCAGCGGGTGCCAGCAGGTCAAGCCCTGGCAGCGCGAGACGCTGGCCGACCCGGTGATGCGCGCGGACCGCGACCCGCTCGGCCTGGCCCTGGACGAACACGTCTGGTTCTCGCGCGAGGCCGCCTCGGGCGGACGCGGTGTGGGGGGCGGCGGCTGCGGATGCAACTGAGCGAAGGTCCGCGGTCGGCCCCGCCCGGCGTCGCCGGCGGATCGCCGCTCCGGTTCCCGCGCGGGCGTTGGGTGCCCTACCGGCGCGGGCGCGCGCCCATCTCCTTGCCCCCCAAAACAGAAGCCGGGAGCGTTGCGAGCATGAAGCGCGCTGTTGGTTGGTGTAAAACTTGCTAAGGCATCTACCGCATGCATCTTGAACCCGTCGGAGCATGGAAGCGAAGGACCGCTTCAGCGTCGGGGAAGCGCGGAGGGACGCCCGCCCAACCGGCCGAGGAGGTCGGAGATTGGGGTCGCGTGGGTGTCTTCCGCCTCACCCGGACCAGTTCGGCATCCGCCCCGAAATGAATCCTCCACCCAACGGCTTGACGCCGGCATGTCGCGGAGGGGAACGCCGTTCCCTCGCCGGCCCGATGCTCCTCCTGCTGCTCGTTGGCGCGGCTTCGCCCATCGCCGCCGCGGCGGTCGCCATCGGGCTGAACTTCACGGGCAGCACCTACGGCGTGGACTCGCCGGACCAACCGCCGGACAGCAACGGGGCCGTGGGCCTCAGCCACTTCGTCGAGTTCGTCAACGGCCGGTTCTCGGTTTACGACAAGGCTACCGGGCAGCGCGTCCAGACGATGACGGATACCGCGTTCTGGACCCGCGGCGGCCTTTCGTTCGCCTCCGGGACGGTGGTCTCGGATCCGCGGGTGGTGTTCGATGCCGCGGCCCGGCGGTGGTTCGCCTCGATGGTGGACGTCAGTGACAGCGGACGCTTGAACGGCAACCGGTTCCTCCTCGCCGTCTCGGTTGACGCCGACCCGACGGGCCCCTGGCACGCCTTCGCCTTCGCGGCCGATCCGGTGAACGGCTACTTCGCCGACTTCCCCACGCTGGGCGTCGATGCCGTCGGGGTGTACCTCGGGGGCGATTTGTTCAGCCGCCACAGCGGCGCCGTGGCCCCGACCCTCGTGGCCCTCCCGAAGAGCGATCTGCTGGCGAACCCACCGACCATCGAGGGCCGCACCTCGCTGGGACTGCTGAATTACGTCAGCTACGGGGAAATCCTGCAACCGGCCGTGACCGAGGGCACAGGCACTGCTGGCGGCGAAGCCGTGCTGGCCGTCGGCGACCTGGGGGGCGACCTGCAACCGCACTCCACCCTCGCCAGTTGCGTCGTCAACAACGCGGCGAGTCCCGGCCACGCGACCGTGAGCAACGGCAGGTCGCTCCCCGTGCCCGCCTACACCGTACCCATCAATCCCGCGCAACCCGGCGGCGTGGACACGCTCGACGACGGTGATGCGCGGATCAGCGCGGCGCTCCGCCGCGTCGGGGACATTCTCTACGCGGTGCACGCGGTCGAGGTGGACCATCGCGCCGCGATCCAGTGGTTCCAGGTCGATGCCCTCACGCAGACGTTGCTCCAGTCCGGGACGATCAGCGATCCGACATTGGAGCTGTTCTACCCCTCCATTGCGGCGAATGCGGCGGGAACGGTGGTCATTGGCTGCAATGGATCCAGCCCGGTCTCGTACGTCAGCAGCTACGCCATTGTGGGCGAGACCACCGGCGGCGAGCTCCGTTTCGGCGCACCGCAGTTGCTCAAGGCCGGCACCGCCACCTTCCAGAACCTGGACAGCACCGGTTCGAGCCGCTGGGGCGATTACAGCGCCACGATGACGGACCCTGTGGACCCCACGCGCTTCTGGACCATTCAGGCGTACCCGGCGGACAGTTCCACCTGGTCCACGCAGATCACCGAGTTGATCACGCGCACGCCCGGGTTGAGCCTCACGCTCAACGGCACCAACCTCGTGCTTTCGTGGCCCGCCACCGCGGGTTACCAACTCCAATCCACGCCCGGCCTCGGACCAGCTTCGGCCTGGACCGTGGTGACACGAACGCCGACGCTCCAAGGTGGAAACTCGATGGTGATCATCCCCACCGATTCTGGGTCCGCCTTCTTCCGGCTTGCGAAACGATGAATGCCTGGCCGAGACCCTCAAAGCGCGCCCGCTTCATGATGTTTGAAGCCGGCCTGGATCTCCGTGTCGCCCGGCGCGCCGCCCGGCCCGCCTTTGCCTCGCGCACCCTGTCCGTGGCCGTCCTCGCACTGGCGCTGACGGGCTTCGGACTGATCCGGGCGAACGCGGCCGGCACCACGATCGTGGGCTGGAGCGACGAGGGGTTGCACGAGACGGATGAAACCGGGTCGGGCGTCTATTCGCTCTTCCCGCCTTACAGCACCATCCACGCCCAGTTCATTTCCGCGGGGAAACTCGTGACCAGCACCAACGGCATCCGCGTCACGTACGAGGCGGTGGCCGACGCCACGGGATCGATCAACACGACCTCTCAAGGCAAGACCCGTTTCTTCGAGCAAGCCCCGGCGGTGTACGGCGTGACGTTGGCGCCCGACCAGGGCCTGGCCGGTTTCGCCATGCCCGGCCCCGCCAATCAACCGCAAGCGATGCGCTTCGAGCCCGCGAACCGGCGCTTCACCGCCGCCGGCATCCCGCTCACCCCGATCGACGATCAGGGCCGGACCAACCCCTTCCCGATGATGCGCCTGGTGGTGCGCAACAGCGCCGGGGCGGAACTGGCTCACACGGATATTGCCCTGCCGGTCAGCGACCAGATGGATTGCCGGACCTGTCACGCCTCGGGTTCGCAGGTGGAAGCCCGGCCGCAAACCGGCTGGGTCTGGGATTGCGACCCGGTTCGGGATTACAGGCTGAACATCCTCCGCTACCACGACGACGCGCGCGGCTGGGCCGCCTCCTATCGCGACGTGCTCCGCGAGGTCGGCTACAACCCGGACGGTCTCGTGGCCACGGTGCTCCAGGACGGGCACCCGGTGTTGTGCGCCCGTTGTCACGCCTCGGCCGCCCTGCCCGGCTCCGGCGCGACCGCGATGCGCCCGCTTTCCCGGCTTATCCATGCCAAGCACGCGAAAGTGCTCGACCCCGCCTCGGGCATGGCCCTCGACGATCTCGGCCGGAGCGCGGCCTGTCTGCGTTGTCACGCGGGACCGGAATCGCTGTACCAGCGGGGCGTTCATCAAGCCGTGCTCGCCGCGGATGGTTCGCCGGGCATGACCTGTCAGAGTTGCCACGGCACGATGAGCGACGTCGGCAACCTGGCCCGGCAGGCTTGGCTCGACGAACCCGCCTGCCAGAACTGCCACACCGGCACGGCCACGAGCAACAACGGCCGGATTCGTTACGCGAGCGTCTTCGAGAGCGGGGGCGCGATTCGCGAGGCGGTGAACCCGACCTTCGCCACCCAGCCCAACTCCCCCGCGGCCGGGCTTTCGCTCTATCACGCCTCGCGCGGCCACGGCGGGCTTTACTGCGCGGCCTGTCACGGGGCGCCGCACGCCGAACTGACCAGTCGCGCGGCCAACGAAAACGTGCAGAGCCAGCAACGGCAGGGACACGCCGGCGCCTTGCTGGACTGCGGCGCCTGCCATCCCACCACTCCCAACACCCTCGATGGCGGTCCTCACGGCATGCATCCCGTCGGCCAGTCCTGGGCCAGCCGGCACGAGGCCGAAGGCACCGGTTCGGCGCAATGTCGGAGCTGTCATGGCCCGGATTACCGCGGCTCCGTGCTTTCCCGGATGCAAGCCAGCCGGACCTTCAACGCCATCGTGAACCGCCTTTACTGGCAGGGATTCCAGACCGGGTGCTACAACTGCCACCCCGGACCCGGCGGCGAAGGCGGCAGCGGCAACCGTGCACCGCTGGTCAGCAACGGCTCGGCCACCGCGGTGGCCGGCAGCCCGGTTGCGATTCCGCTTCGGGCAACCGACGCGGACCACAACGCACTCACCCTTCGCCTCGTTTCGCAGCCCGCCCACGGCACCGCCACCCTGTCCGGCGCCAATGCCACGTATGTCGCCGACGCGGGCTTTGCCGGGAGCGACGCCCTGACCTTCGCCGCCTGGGATGGCTCCGTCGATTCCAACCTGGGCACGCTGGCGTTGACCGTCACTCCTGGCCCCTGTGCCTTGACCGTGACCGGCGCCGCGCCGACCGCCGCCCTGCCGGGCGCCGCGGTTGCTTTCCGCGGTGAGGCGGTGCTGAGCGGTTGCAGCGATGCCATCCTGTATGACTGGGACTTTGGCGACGGCACTCCGCATGGCACCGGCACGACGCTGTGCCACACCTACCCGACCGCCGGCGACTTCACCTGGACGCTCACCGCGACCGGCGGTGGCATGAACCGGACGGCCACGGGCGTGGTGACGATCAGCCCCACGCTGGGACCCCCACTCCCGATGACCGTTACCTCCGCCTTTGGCCTGCTGACCCTCTCTTGGCCGATCGACCGCGTTCCGGCCGTCCTCGAAAGCACCTATGACCCGACCTCGCCCGCGCCGTGGGCACCCATCTATGATCCGCCGGTGGTTGAGAACGGGGTCGCCAGCGTGCAGGTCTATATCACCTCGGACCAGGAGTACTTCCGTCTGCGCCGCGTTCCTTGAACTCCCAGAGAGACTCCCCAACACCCTCAATCCCATGATGAAACTCCATCGCTTCCCTGCCCTGGTGCTGGCCCTCGGCCTGCAAGTCGTGCCCGTCTGCCGCCTCGCGTGCGTCACGCAAACCGCCACGCCCACCGGCTTCGCCATCGTGTTTCGCTGGATTGCCGGCGCGGTCGCGCTGCTCGGGACCTACCACACCGTCTCCGGCGCCTCCGCGGCCATCGCCGGCGTGGCCAACACGAGCCCGCTCGGGCCCGTTACTCTCACCGCCACCGGCCAGGTGAACCAGGCGTTCAGCTATCGCATCATTGTGAGCAACCCCGGCAAGGACCACCTCCAGGACTTTTGGAACGCCGTGCCGCTCCCACCCGGGTTGACGATCAATACGAATGTGGGTGGCGACGGGAAGATCACGGGCATCCCCACGGCGGCCGGTTCCTTTCCGGTATCCCTCACGGCGGGGAACGTGCTCTCGCCGCAGGTCGTTCACAAAGACATCACCATCGTCATCGGCGGCGGAACGTCCCCGCCGGTCATCTCGGCACCTCCCACCAGCCAGATCGTGACCGCCGAGGCCAACGTGACGCTCACCGTCACCGCCACCGGCGAGAGCCTGACCTACCAGTGGCGTTTGAATGGCAACGATCTTCCGAACGAGACGGCCAGCACGCTCACGCTCGCCGGCGCCACCCCCGCGCAATCCGGTCTCTACTCCGTGGTCGTGAGCAACGGCGCCGGGAGTGCGCCCAGCGACGCCGCCCAATTGTTGGTAGTGCCGCCGCCTGACGCCACCAGCGCGCCCCTGCTGGAACCACTGACCGTGCAAGCGGGCCGGATCACGCTCACCTTCAATGCCGCGGCCGGCTATCGTCATATCGTGGAAACGAGCGACACCCTGGAAGCAGCGAGTTGGACGCCACTCACAAACCTCCCGCCCGCCTTCACCGGGACGACGGTCAGCCTGCCGCAGAATGTGGCGGACGCGGTGAATCGCTACTATCGCGTCAAAGTCACCGCCGATTGACGCCCACCGGTTCGTATAGCGAACCGGGCTTCCGTGTGGAGGTGCCTCTCACCACCACCGCGCCGATACCGCACTTGGGCAGGTCCGGCCAAGCCTTTAGGCTGCTCCCTGTGGGCTGCAGGCGCGGGTTGACCACGCTCAGGTCCGGCCACGGAAGACCGGACACGCGGTTGACCTCCATCAAGGAAGCCGGGCGCCGCGGGGGTTAGTCTGGGTCTCGCGATGAGCACGACTCTGATCGAAGTGGACGCCCGCGGCCTCGAACCGCCGCAACCGATGCTGCGCATCCTCGAAGCGCTGGCGGCGCTGGCCGCGGACGCGACCCTGCGCGCCCACACCGACCGGCGTCCGCTCCACCTCTATCCGCTGCTCGCCGAGCGCGGCTTTCAAGCCGAAACCCAGGACCAACCCGATGGCAGCTTTATCACCCACATTCGCCGCGCCTAGCCTGACCGCCGCGCCGGCGACGCGCGTCGCTTCGTCCGCGCCCGCCAGCGCCTTGGCCCCTTCCGTGACCCTGCCGCTGCGCTTCGTGCTGACCGGCGTGGTGTCGCTGCTCGCCGGCCTAGCGTTGCTGGTCGCACGGCCGGATCTGCTCGCGACGTACCACTACAACCAGTACGCCGTCGCGGCGACGCACCTGTTTGTGCTCGGTTTTCTTTGTTCGATCGTCATGGGGGCGATGTATCAGCTCGTCCCCGTGGCGTTGGAAACCCGTCTCCACAGCGAGCGGATGGCGAAGTGGCAGTTCGCGTTTCACCTCGTCGGCTTCGTGGGCATGGTCGCGATGTTCTGGGTCTGGAACCTGAAGCAAGTCGGCCACTTCGGTTCGACCTTCGCCTTCGGTGTGGGTCTGTTCGTGTACAACCTCGCACGCACTTTACGCCGCGTGCCCCGCTGGAACGTGGTGGCCACCGGCATTACCTCGGCGCTCGTCTGGCTCTCGCTCGGCGTGCTCGCCGGGTTGGCGGTGGCGGCCGGCAAATGCACGTACGAATCCGCGAACACCCTCACGCCGACGAATCCCACATGGGCGCTGGTGAAGTCGCTCCGAGGCCTGGCCCATTGGGTGAATCGTTTCGACGCGCTTGGCGTGATGCACGCGCACGCGCACCTCGGCGGCGTGGGGTTCTTCGTGATGATGATCGTCTCCGTCTCTTACAAGCTGGTGCCCATGTTCACGCTCTCCGAACTGCAGAGCGAGCGTCGCGCCACGCTCGCGATCCTGCTGCTCAACCTCGGCCTCGCCGGCCTGTTCGTGACTCTGGCGCTGCACAGCGCGTGGAAGCTGGCCTTTGCCTGCGTGCTCGTGGCCGGGTTCGCCTTCTACGCGACGGAGATCCGCGCCATCCTCAAGGCCCGCAAGCGGCGCACGATCGATTGGGGCATCCGCCATTTCCTGACCGCTCTGGGTGTGCTGGGCGGGGTCGCGGCGCTCGGACTGGTGCTGTGCTGGCCGGGCCTGCCCGCCACCCGGCTCACGACCCAGCTCGAAACGGTCTATGGTTTTCTCGGTCTCGTCGGCGTGGTGACGCTCACAGTCCTGGGTTTCCTCTACAAAATCGTGCCGTTCCTGGTTTGGTATCATTGTTATAGCCGGGCCGTCGGCCGGAACCGGGTGCCCTCGCTGGCCGACCTCTACTCCGAGCGGCTCCAGGTTACCGCGTACTGGCTCTTCCTGGGCGGCTTGTTTCTCGCGTGTTTGGGAGCCGCCCTCAGCCGGGAACTGCTGGCGCGGGGCGGCGCGATCATGCTCCTCGCCGCGCTCGCAGTGTTCGCCGTGAACCTCGGCAAGATGCTCCGGCATTTCTTCCGCCCCCAAATCGTCCCCTTGAACCTGACCGCGGCAACCCAATCCGCCCAGCCATGACCACCACCCTGACCCCCATCGACGAACACACGGTCCTGCAGGCCCTCCGACAAGTGGTGGACCCCGAGCTGGGCTGCAACCTCGTGGACCTCGGCTTGATCTACAGCACCGAGATCGACGGCGGCCGGGTGCGGGTCGCGATGACGCTGACGACGCAAGGCTGCCCGATGCACGAGAGCCTGGCGGAAGGCGTCCGCGCGGCGCTGCTTGGCCTCGAAGGCGTGACCGAGGCCGAGGTCGAGGTCATTTGGGATCCACCCTGGAACCCAGCCATGATGACCCCGGCCGGCCGCGCGCGAGTCGGCCTGGCGTAAGGGGTGCCTGGGCTCATTGGACCTCTGCATCTCCGCGACTGTGAAGCCGCCCCGCCCCGTGGCGGGACGAGACTTCGTCGAGGCCTGCCACTTCAGCCACGGGGCACAAAGGTCGGGAACTGGAAGGAGAATCAACCAGGCTATCAGGCTGGAGGCGGAGTCCCGCGCGTCGAGAGGCTGGCGGCCAGCGCGCGGGCGCTGGCGATGGCGCGGTGGTGCGAGGCCCGGTCCATCCGCGCCGCCAGCCCGTCGCGCAACGCCACACACTCCGCCTCGCCCTCGAGCGCCGCTACCGCCGCCCAACTGTAGGCCTTCTCGAGCTCGGCTTCCGTGCTGCCGATGGCCGCAAGCTGCCGCGCCAGCTCGAACTGGGCCGCCGCGTTGCCCTGCCGCGCCGCCGCTTCAAAGCGCTGGCACGCCTCCTCCGGATCGGGGATGACCCCCACGCCCTCGAGCAGAAACTTCCCGGTAAGATACGTCGCCTCCGCGTCGCCCCCTTCCGCGGCCAGCGTCGCCCAACGCCAGGCGGCCGGCCAGTCCGCATCCGTCCCTTGCCCGCGCCAGCACGCCCGGGCCATCTCGATCCGGGCCCGCGCCAAACGCGCCCCCGTCGTCGCGGGATCGTGCCCCGAGGCCTGCAGCGCCCGGGCCAGAAACTGCGCCCGCCGGTCATTCGTGCAGGCCTTCGAGCGCAACCAGCTCAGCGCCTCGATGTAGTGGGAACTCACCGGCCGCCCCTCGGTCAAGAGCTCGCTCAGCCGGATCGCGGCCGAGGCCAGGCCCGCCTTGGCCGCCTGACGGTACGCCTCGATCACCGCCTCCCGGCCCAACCGCGGGAGCAGATGGCGCTCGGCCAGTTCGGCCGCGGCCCCGAGGGCGTGCATGTGGCCGCGCTCGCTGGCGCGCCGGAAGCTTTCCTCCGCCCCGGCGATGTCGCCCCCATGCTCCAGGAGCAGGCCCAGTTGATAATCCGCCTCCGCCAGCCCGGCTTCGGAGGCGATCCGCAGATACTTC
The DNA here is from genome assembly GCA_963735925.1 of uncultured bacterium. Lineage (GTDB taxonomy): Bacteria > Verrucomicrobiota > Verrucomicrobiia > Limisphaerales > J093 > DSVZ01. The sequence goes on along the minus strand of CAVTMT010000008.1, from coordinate 274,410 downwards.
TCGCCTTGGAAAAGGTCCACGCGGCCCAGCGTGCCGTCCACGTACCCCTTGCCCAAGGCCAGCGCGCTCGCACCATGCCGCCCCTTGGCCGCGCGCTTGAGATACTTGCGGGCCTTGCGATTGCGGGGACGTCGCCCCCCCTGGTCCGCCCCGGGCCGTTGCGAGGTGTGGCAGGCCTCGGCGAGCTTCACCGACGCGGCCACGTTGCCCAGCCGGCTCAAGAGCCGCCACCAGGCAAAGCGCAGCGGAATCGCCGAGCGGCGGCTGAAGAAGAAGAAAAACACCAGGCCCCCCAGCACCAGCAGCACGCCCACGCTCCAGAGCGTGAGCCCGGACTTCACCCACTCGCTCAGGGTGAACCGAATGTACTCGATGATCTTCAAGCGGCTGGCGCGGCGGCGTCCCGGCCGGCCGGGTGGCCAACCGCGGTAGTTTGAAGCCCGGGCCAACCGCCGGCAAGGTCAGACTCCGCCCCAATCAGCGGGGTGCGAGCAAATGATGGTGGCCGGTTTGCCCGAAGCCACGCAGCCAGTCCGTGGGCGGCTTCGTCCGGCGGAGAACGGCGAGGTGGGCGATCGCGTCGCCGTCAGCGTGGTCTTTCCGGTTCCGGGCCGATTATGCTGCGAATTGCGGACCGGCAATTCGCCACGGGTTCGAGTGACTTGCTCGGCACCCCCCTCACGGCGGGACTGGCAGGACGCAGTCGAACCACTCGCCAAGTCGTTGGCCGTTTTGCTTCCGCTCAGCGCGCCGGGGACAGTTCGGCCCGCAGTGTCACAAGTTCCCACGCCGGCACCTGGATTTCGCCACTCGCGTCCGCGCGTGGTTGTTCGCTGGTATCGCTCAGCGAAACCGTGACCGGCTTGGGCTCCGCCCATGCGATCCGCGTCGCGGCGTCGCGGTCGCTGCTGTTCCACAAGCGCACAATCAACGCCCGGCCATCATCGGAAGGTTTGAGGCCGCTCACCAGCACCTGGTCCGCGCTCAAGCGGAGTCGCGGCTGGCCGCTCGGTTTGGCGCCGCGCCCGCGGATGGGCACCAGCGGCTGGCTCTGCGCGATGGCAAGCCGGGTCGCCGCCACGGGATCATATCCGCGATGCGGCCGCAGCACGTAGCGGAACACCACCGGGCCTTCCTGGTAGGCGCGGTAGTTGGTGCCCCAATGATTGTTCATCGCCCAGGAATAGAACTTCTGCGTCGGCTCGACGTGCTTGCGCCAGACCTCGGGGTTGGTTTGCGAGTTCAACAGGATGGCGGTGAGGCCGCCGACCTCGACCAGCGGGGCGTCGAGCGTCACCCACGTCACGCCGTAGTCGGCGTTGGCCACGTCCACCCAGCGCCCGGCAGTGAACCAGTTCTTGCACGCGCTCGGAATCTGGTCCTGCTCAGGACGCATCACCGCGAACGGCAGTTCCATCCGCAGCGCGCCGTCTGGCACGTTAAATGGGAACGCGAAGTTGAGGCTCTCCTTGCCGTTCTTGGCGTGATAGTCCGTCGCCAGCAGTCGCGCCTTGTCCACCAGATTGATCAACTCGACGTGATCCAACCCCGCCACCAGCCGCACTTCGCGGGTCAGCCGATGGCAGCCCGGCGCGTCCGACTCGACCACCAGCGAAGCCACGAGCGGACCGCGCTCCTTCACCCGAATCCTCGCCGGACCGCTGGACTGAAGATCGGCAAGGTTGTCCCCGATCAGATACAGATAATCGTTCACCGTCTGGCCGGAGGCGGTGTCCACGAGGTTTGTATCCACCCCGGGGACGCGCAGTTCGGCGATGCCGCCGGTCTTTTCGTCCAGGCGCACCTGGACCAAACCGTTGTCGAGTAAGGTGCCGTCCGCCGTCGCCTTGCCGTCGCTAAACGCCTCGCCGCCCGCGATGGTGAACCGCCTGCCGGCGAACGGCGGCAGGTCGCGCACCAGTACCACCAGATCGCCGTTGACGAGCCGCTGCGACGGCACCGGTTGGCCGGCATCGTCGATGACGCGGTTGCCGGCCTCGGAGAAGTCGCGCGGGATGACGACGAGTTCCGTGCGCGGCCACGATGCGGAGTTGTAGATGTCCACGGCATTCGGCACCTCCGCGCCGGGCACGAGCGCCTGCGCCCGGCTTAGCAAAGCGCGCGACTGCAGATCCGCCTCCGCCGCGTAACCGCGTTTGATAGACCATTGATCGAGCGTCTCCGACCGCGACGGTTCACTGATGCTGCACCACGCGCCCCAGGTGTGTTCGGAGTAGAGCAAGACATTGCGCCAGGCATCGTCGAACGCCGCGGCTGGATACGTCGCCGGTTTCAGCATCGCCCAGAGCGACTCCGCCTGCGCCACGCGATCCGAGCTGGCGCGGTTCAGTCCGGTTTCCAGCGACGACGAACCCGCGCCGTCCTCCCAGTAAGGCGTCCAATCGCCGCGCGCTTCGGGCAACTCCTTGCCGTACCGCTCTTCGAAAGCGCGGAAGGCCGTGCCGGTCGAGGAAATCACGAAGCGCGGCCACTCGTAATGGGTATTCCAATCCTTGATGAACTCGCAGATCGCCTCGTCCGGCACGGCGTTGTCCCCGTGTCCGGCCCACCGCATGTAAGCGATGTCATAGGGATAACCGCTCTGTTCGAGCTGCTGTTCGTACTCCTCGACCAGGCGGGCGCTGAGCCGGTTCACGATGTGGGACATCGCATAGCCCCGCCACGGAATCCAGACCAGCACCTTCTCTTTGCCCGACGGCGACACCCAGTAAAACGGTTTGTTCTCCCATTTCTGGAGGATGTCGCCGATGCGGTCGAAATAGTTCGGCGCGACGGTGAAGTACCGGATACCGGCCTGCGCCATCGCCGTGACCGTGCCCCACGTGTAGCCCGGCACGTCGCTGATCATCGCCGAATCGATCGGCACGCCGGTCTCGGCGCCAAGCTTCGTGGCGAAGCGGAAGAGGCGCAGCAACTCCTCCGGCCGGCACAGTCCCGTGAGTTCGTTGAGGTACATTCCGTTCAAAGCCACCTGCCCGCGCTTCACCGCGTCCACGAAGGCCGCCCGCGCCTCGGGCCCGAGCCGGTGCAGGTACAGGTCCGCCGCCCAGAGCACCTCCACGTTCCACACGAACCGTGCGCCTTCGGGGTAATCCGCCGTTTGCCGCGCGATCTCGATGCCGCGCAGCAGATTGTTCACCTGCTTCTCCTCGATGGCAGTCTGCAACTCGGTGTAGCCGATGTCCGTGTGCGAATGCGGCAGCACATAGATTGTGAGGTGGCGCACCGGCTTCACGGCAATCTCGCGCTCCGCCAGAACCTGTCCGCCAGTCTCGACCGTGAGGCGAACCGCCGTTTCCTTTTCCACGGCGGACACGGCGCAGCCCACGGTTTGCTGGCCGGGCCGCAACTGGACCGATTTCGGTTCGGAGCCAGCCAAGCGGATCGTTGCCGTCGCTTCCGCGCCGTGGTGACTGAGCGTGAGCTCCACCGGCTGAACCAGACGACCGCCGTCCCGCCGCAAGGCGCGTACCGCGTCCACGCGGATCAGCGCCGTGCGGGTCTTCGCGGGCGCGAGCTCCGTGCCCGCCGGGGCCTCGAGCCCCAAACTGTCGTACAGCAGCCAACTGCCGCTCAGCGTCGTCAGATTCACATCGTTGTCACCGGCGCGCAGGTCGCTGGCGGGAAACTCGATCGCGACCGTGTGCGGTCGTCCGCTCGCCGGCGAACCGGAGATCGACGCGTCGCCGCCGCCGCGTGGCAGGTCGCGGTCGAAGGCGTGGCCGTTCACGTCCACCCGCAAGCGGGGCGGCGCACCGGCCTGCGTGTCGAGCAGGCGGATTTCGAGCCGGCAATTCCCGGCCGGCGGCGCGTCTTTCAGCCCGAACCGTACGGTGAACGTGTGACGCTGGCTGCCCGCCCAGGCGTCGGCCGGACCCGGCTGGGCGTAAGGCCAGTCGCGCTTCGCGTCCGATTCGCCGACGACGAAGAAGGCGTCCGTCTGGAACCGGGCATAGCCGCCGGGTGCCAGCGCGAACTCGATGTTGTTGCCATCGGGCCGGCCGATCTCCCAGAGCGGGCCGGCAGCCGTGGGGCGCAGGGTGGATGCCCCCGCCAAGGCCACGAGCAGAGCGAGGCGGAACGAAAAACAGAAGCGAATGGGGTTGGTCATGGGCTTGGCAGGGGCTTCAGAGTTGCGGCGTTGGCCCAAGCGCGAACAGCGCTGGTTGGCCCGGCCGCCGGCGGGGCGCAGCACAACCGATAGAACTCAGGTCCCGAGACCTCACTGAACGACTTGCGTGCACGGGGCAAGCCTGGCACAGACCGGCGCGCGGCCGCAACTCAACACCTGGCACTCGAAACCCGGCTGAGCGGACACCTGATTTCAACCGGGTGGCCGCGCCGATGCGGCCGCATGGCTACGACCAACCCGGACATCACCACCGCCTGGTTCGCGCGGCATGGCTCAGGCCGAGTCTGGTCTCCGTCCGGCGCCCCGGGCCCCGGAGTCGCGGGTTGACCGGCTGCCTGCTCGCCCAGGCGCCGGAGAAGGCCGCTGAAGATCAAGCTGTGCACCGGATACGAGGCATACGAGTAGAGCAGACCCCACAAACCCTTCGGCCTCCCGCCCCCGTAGCCCGTGGCACTGGTGACGAGGGTGAGTCTGCCTGAGGCCATGGCGGCCGCCGGGCGCGTGTAGAGTGATAATTACTCTTCCCCAGCCCCTTGACTCAGCGTTCTTGCAACCGAGGTTCAGGCGTTGGCTCACTGGAATGTTACCAGCGACGAAAGGCAACCGATGGCAATTCTGGGCAAACAGGCACGGATGGAACTGATCCTGGCAATCCAGGACCGTTACCGGACGGCAAGCCGAAGCGAGAAGGGACGGTATTGAGCGAATTCGTGGGGGTCTCAGGCTTCCACCGCAAGCCCGCGAGCCGAGTGCTCACTCGTCGGCGTGACGGGCGTGGACAGCCCAAAGTATCGAACCGAACGATCTACAACGAAGCACTCAAGCCGGCGCTCATCATCGGGTGGGAGACGGCGGACCGAATTTGCTGCAAACGGCTGAAAGCGGCCATTCCTGCCTTGGTGGTGGCCATGGGGAAGCGGGGGCATCTGAAGCTCGACCCCGAAGTTCACAGACAGCTCCTGAGGGTGAGTGCCGCCACGATTGACCGGATCTTGGCACCGGTTCGCGCGACGGCCGTAACGCGGCGCCGGCGCCGGGGAAGGCGACCTGTGGCGAAATGGATTCCCATCAAGACGTTCGCTGACTGGAACGATCCGGCACCTGGGTTCCTCGAGATCGATCTTCTGGTCCCCGGCGGGGGCTCGATGGCGGGTGAGCATCTCCATAGCTTCGTGGCTACCCCCCCGGCCACGCCGTGTGATCGGCTGTTGGCGCTTGCCGCGGTCCCCGAGTCAACGAAGGAGCGTTTGCGGGAGCAGCGTGATCGACTCGATCCGGTGGAACTGCGGCAACCGATTCGCCAGGGCCAGAGCGCGCTGGCGGCCCTCGCGAAGGGCGATCCCAGCGACGGCCCGCAACGGGAGGGACTGGATGAGTTCTTGGCTGGCTTGCCGGAGCTCTGGCGCCAGAGGGAGGCGAGACCGACCCACCGCAAGCCGGAAGCCAAGCTGCGCTATTGGAGGACCAGAGTCGATCCGCTCAGAGAGGTCTGGACCGACATTCGCTTGCTGCGGCAACAGGAGCCGGACGTCACCGCCATGTCGGTGCTGGCCCGGCTGGAGGCCCCGCATCCTGGGAAACTGCGTGACGACGTTCTGAGAACCCTACAGCGCCGGATCAGTGAGGCGCACAACATCCTGGACATCCGGTGCGTCCTGGAGAACGCGCAGTCCGGCCAGTTCTGGAAGGAGCGTGCGCTCAGCCCGCAGTCCCTCGCCGAGGCGGCTTGAAGACGGTCAGCTCGCCTCAGCCTGTGACTTTTTGTCCTGCACCCATCTCCACGACAGAAGAGCTTTCAGGCTTGCAGGAAGCTGGGGAACGCCTGATTCTTGGACTCATCGCGGGCGGGGTAGCCAAGTGGTAAGGCAGGGCTCTGCAAAAGCCTCATTCGTCGGTTCGATTCCGACCCTCGCCTCCAAGTCTTACTGCTTGGGCAGTAGTGGTTTGGGAGGTCAGGGAGTCCCCACGGACACCAAAACGGACACCCGTTTCACTACTCCGTCACAACTTGGCGTAACGGGCGATTACCCGCCCACTACTCGCTGAGTCACCGGAAACGGCGTCATTTATTCTCGCGGTTGCGATGAATCCAATGAAGACTCGTTTCCGCTTAACCTCCCGTGGCATGCCGCGGCGGCAGGTTCTATTGCGTGGACAAGACCACCGGCAAACGCACCAGCCTTCAGACCACCAACCCCGACGAAGCCCGCCAGATCGTCGAGGCCAAGAACCAGGCCGAACGCCAGCCGGTGCTCAACCTCCAAATCGCCAAGGCCTACCTGGCCGGCACCGACAACGGCATTGCCACCCGCACCTGGCAGGCACGCCCTGGACGCCCTCATCGCCACGAAGCTGGGGAGCAACCAGCACCGCTGGCAGACCGCCGCCAAGGACCAGGCCCTCGCGCCTTTGCTGCCGCAGGGTCATCATTGAGACCCCCGCCGAACTGCTCCTGCGCGCGATGCAAGCGGGCACCGTGTCCACGAATGTCTATCTGCGCCGCTTGCACAACTTCTGCGTGGACATGAACTGGCTGCCCTGGCCGCTCATCCCCAAACGCCAATGGCCCGCCGTGCAGTTCAAGGAGAAACGCGCCATCACCTTCGAGGAACATCAGCAGATCATCGCCGCCGAGCGGAACCCGGAACGCAAGGCCCTTTACCAGTTGTGCTGGCATCTGGGCGGCAGTCAGGGCGACATCGCCGCCCTGCAGGGCGAGGACGTGGACTGGACCCTGGGCACCGTGAGTTTCACCCGCAAGAAGACGGGCGTGCCGGTCATAGTCCATCTGGGCACCGAAGCGCTCGAACCTCTTCAAGGACCTGCCCGGCGAGGGACCGCTCTTTCCGTACCTCTCGCAAGTGCGCGCGGGCGATCGCGCCACCGAGTTCGCCCAGCGCTGCCGGCAGTTGGGGATTCAAGGCGTCACGCTGCACAGCTACCGCTACGCCTGGGCCGAGCGGGCGAAGGTCGTGCGGTTACCCCGAACGATTCGCCCAGGAAGCGCTGGGGCACAACAGCAAGGCGGTGCATCGCGCCTACGCCAAACGCGCCTTGATGAAACTGCCTTCCCTCCAGGAGTACGAGGAACGCGCCGCGATGAAGACCGTTTAACGATCGAACGACCCAGCGACCCGGCGCACGGGACGCCACGAGCTCAGGTGCAGCCGCCGGAGCGGAGCGCCAGTCTGCAATGATGATGTTCGAGTCTCCATAAACGGTCAACTGCCTGGTGGGGCGGCTGTTGCCTGAAGCGTCGGGTTAAGCGTTTGATTGCTTATCCACTGCGTAGAGACACGCTTCACCGGAATAACGTGGAGCCAATCGCGAAGGACTGTTCGCGCCCAGCCGTCGTGACCTGTTCCAAGGTACTCCCCTACGTCCGCACGAAAGCAGTCAGGAGAGCACAATACTGTAAGCCTCCACCTCTGTACCGACACAGGAGCTGGCACTATTTGACGTGCTGACCCTCTGGGTATGATCCAGGTGAGCTCATGAAACGTACCCCTCCAGCGTCTGGTTTTTGCACCTTCACCTTCAAGCAGGAATTCAGGCCATAATGTAATGTTACCAGACCCGACGTTGGTGATCACAACAACACCATATAAAGCATACTTCAATCCGGTTTTCGGCGGCACATTAGTGTATCCGACATTCAGCGCCCTGACCTCGCACTGCTCGCCCGCAAACCATAAAGGTATCGCGATCGCGGCAAAGCCTATCACCACGGCCCAAGTAAGCTTTGAAACTTTTGGAAAGTGATGCATGCTTCGACGTTTAACGCAAAGGTCAGCGACGGGAGCCAGCCGCCGATGACGTTCGATTTGTCTCTGAGCGAATCGGCTGGCTCCCGTTCGCTGCACCGTCTGGTTCGGCTCCCCGGGCTGTCTCATACCGACCATTGATGTCCGCAGGCGTTACGCGGTCAGGAGCCGACGCCCAGTAAAGATTGAATGTGATGTGCTTTCGATCTCGATCCATCCAGGCGTATCCCAAATCCCAATGAGGAGTCTTACTGGAAATCTCTCTCGGGGTGTAGTAGAAGCCGTCCTGGCTCCGATTGGCCCAGTCTGCGCCAAGCCCAATCACGTCCACATCGTAATAAATGCTCTGTGTAGGAAAAGGGCCTTCGGGAGTCAACGGCATCCAATAACGCTTGACGCCTCTGACCTGCAATGAAACGCCGCCGTCCGGACGTGGCTGCGATGTGTAACTCTTCCGAATGGTGGAGCAGCCAGCGAGCGGAGCGAGAAACGCCCAGGCGATCAACGCGAGCACGATCCCTGAAATTCCGCCAAGCATCTTCTTTTTCATGGCGCACTCATGCCGAACGCTCCGGCTCACCGACGCCGGGCCGGTGATGCTCGACTGTCAACCGAGACGCGATCCCGGCGTTCGGTGGAGCCGGCTGGTTCGGCGATTTCGGTCTCATCGGTGAAGGAACGCTGACAGCTTGGCGGTCTGAGTTGCCGGATCTGTAGAGTCCAACGTCCAAAGCGACACCTGGTTCGTCGCGGTATGGGGACGCACGATGACGACTTTCCGCGCCGCCCCCCACTCTATATGTGCAGTGCCATCTGCCTCCACCGCGACAAGTCGAAGACCAGATGCCGTGTCGGCAGGAGCACCAACAGAAAGTGAAACCCTCGAAGCCCTGTATTCGCGTCCGCGCTGGCAGCCCACAATAAGAACGCACGCGGTCAGCAGGCCGAGGACTGTGGATGGCGTGATCGTCATGGCAGCGATATTGCCGAACATTGTTATTATGCCGCAGGCTGTGCGCGGCGGCGTGCGCAGGGCCGTGCACGGCCTGCCAGCCGAAGTGCTTCTGTTAGCATGGGTTAATGAAAGCAGACCTGCGAATTGCGATCAAGGATTTTCGACGGGCGAAGCGTCTGCAAGTCACCCTGACGCGGGTGCCGTTTGGGACGCGGCAGTACTACGTGCGTATGAACGGCGAACGCTGGCCGGCGAGCGGAAGGCCGATGTCCCTCACGCGCTTGCTGACGGCACTTCGCAAATCGCGGGTGAAGGCGCTCGCGTACCCGTGACCGGCTCGCGTGCCGCCACCCGCGCGCCGAGGACGGAGGAATGACCATTCGACGGCAGGCGCTTCTTGGCCGCATTCTTCCTTTGCCAGTGCTGGTTGAGCGCGTTGGTGACCCTGGCGAGCCAGGCCGGGTTCTTGGCTTGTTCCAGCACCTCTGAGGTCGCGAAGAATTTCACGCTGTTCGGCGGCGGATTGCCCAGCGGTTTGAGCAGCCGCGCCGCGACGAGAATCGGCACGTCATGCGGCTGACAGTTCAACACCCACGCCGTTTGCTCCGCCGTCAGCCGGGCCGGAGGCTGCCCCAAGAGCGTCAGGAAGCGATGTAGGTCTTCCTTCATGGCTGCCTTCCCTCCCTGGCGAACGAAGCGGCAACCTCCAGCAACACCTCCAATTGCTCCGCCCCGGCTCTCGCCGCTGCTTGCTGCGCCTTGCGCCGCTGGCGGGCCTGGGCATCACGAAGTTGCGCGGCGAGCAAAGCCGCCACTCGCTGCTTGCATGCCGGCGACGGTCGCAGATGGTCCAGCGTGAGTTCCGCGACCTGCCACCAGCACGAGCGCGCCGGGTGACCGCCCGCCGACCGCCAGCGGGAGGCCACCTGGCTGTTATGCTCCCCGAGGGTTGCCTGTACCGATGCCGCCTGCCAGTCGCCGACCTCGAAACGGACCGCCTCGAACAGCTTGCCCATCTTCCAGGCCCACTTTGGCCCGACCCGCTCTTTGATGTTCGCTTCCGTGAGGTCCGCGCCCTTGTGGTTCAACACCAGGACCGCTTGCTTGACCATTTCGCGCCAGACGTGCGCCCCGGGCGTCATCCACCCAAAGCGGCTGTTGTGCGGCGGCGCGATGCGACGGCGTCCCTTGATCCGGGGAATGTTGGCCCAGTGTCCGAAGTAACGCACACAGCGCGCCCCTTTGTCCTCCGGCCAGCGCTGGTCCCAGTCCTTGCGCAGGTAAGCCCCCAGGTACCCACCCAGCGTCGCGCCGCTTTCCCGCATCGGCTGGAGTTGGTGGCGCCCGAAACCGTATTGCTTGGCCACTCGTCGCCAGAAGGCCCACTCCCGGCGGATGGCAACGTTCGCCGTGGAGTAGTCCGGTTTGCGCTGGGGCCGGCCGTCGGCCGCTTTGGGCGGGAAGCAGGCGGCGAAGTCCATCGCCCCCCGAATGTCGCTGCCGCAGACGACCGCCAGATGGAAATGAATCCCTCCGTTGCCGTGACGTTCGGTGATGGTCACCCCGCACACGTACCGTTTGGCGATCTCGTTGCTAAGCAGCGAATGGAAGCGGCGTTGCGCCTCCTTCCGGGCGCGCAGGTTGCGGTAACGACCGCCGGCGTCCCAGTCGCCCAGCGTCAGGGTGAGAAACCCGACGCGCCCAAGGCCGAAGGCGTGGGCCAGCCACTCGATGTTGTGCGTCAGCGCGGCGGCTTGCTTCTTGCGGGGACCGGGGAGCGGCGGTTTTTCCTCGGCGACCCCCTCAGATGCAGTTGTTACAGATTGACAAGGAAGGGCGGCGGTGCCGGGCCCGGCTCCGCCGTGCCCCAGCACCGCCTGCCCCATCCCTCGCGCAAGCCTGCCGTTCAGACCGCTGGCTGCTGCCGTCCCGTTTGTTCCCTCGCACGCACTTTGCACGCCCCACTTTTGAATTGCTCGTGCGTGGTCTCAATTGTACAACCCCATGTTAAGCAGATTGATACATACATGGTATGCTATGCCAAGAAGACCACGATTCATTCATCCTGTCCGCCAGGTAAGAACCTGCTTAGGTCGCTCCCAGGCGGCCTTTGCGAAGCTCCTCGGCTGTTCGGCGATTACCGTCCAGCGCGTTGAGAACGGCTCTTTGGAGCTCAGTCTCAAACTCGCCCATGCGGTCATGGAGGCTACGGGTGCTGACCCGATGTCTCTTCGCTCAGGAACCGGTAACGCTCTGGATATGTTGGGCAATCAGTACAGTAAGTCCTCTTTTGACTTCTATAATAACGTCTTGCCGGCCGGGGAAGGGGAGTTCCGGTACCTGGCCCTTAAGCTCTCCCACTACATCCAGTTGATGTTGCGGGCCTCTAATCGCGGCAACCCATGGAAAATGCGCGTGGTCTTTAACGCCCTCCAGGATTCGTTCCAAGCCCTCGCCGAGGGTTTTCGTCTCGTGGATGGCATACACACGCTGCTCATCGACTCCGGGGACGTGGCGAAACGGAAATACCGTGTGAGTGATTTGCGCAAGTTCCCTGACTATGCCCGCATCATCGGTTTCAAGGACGACAGGCGGCTGAGTCCCAACCGCATCGTCGCGTACAACCGGCCCAACGGATGGCTACCCAATTACTACTTGATCGAAAAGCCCGTGCTTCCGCCGGATGTGGAAATGAAGCTACGGCCCAACACAGAGTACCTGATTGACGAAGATCGACCGCTCCCCCAGGCGCTCAGAGAAATCATGGACCAGGCCCTGTACTGGGAAATCGAGGATTTCCGATGGAGGCTTGGGCTTGTACCTCAGAAAGCCTGACGCTATGAACGCGCGGACCGCGGCACGGGGCAAGACCTCGCAACGGGCCGCGCTCATTTGGTCAGTGCGCGGCGGTTCGGTGCTCGCTTCGCTGCGCTCCGAATCCCCACCGCTCGCGCAAAGGGGTTGAACCCACCTCCTTGGCTTACGTTTCTTTGCGCGGGTTTCCCCAGGGTGGAAATGCGGACACCAAAACGGACACCAAAGGAGTTAAAACGGGTACGATTGGGTTATGCCGATTTAGGTTGAGTTGCCAATGAAATCGGGCATTTTTGGCCCGCGACTGCGGTGGAAGTGAGCCGATTCCGACCCTCGCCTCCAACTCTAACTGTGAGTGCAGCAAAGAGTTGTGAAGTTCAGGGTGGGCGACTGTCAGCAAAAACGTCAGCAGAATTGGTGACTGGCACGAACTCGTCCAGTACCAGCGCCAACTGCCCGACTACAGGTTAACGTCCCGGTTTCGGTTTCGTTTAGGCTCGTCGGCACGAGTCATGAAACCGAAGTATCGAATGTTCCGCCGGGGCCAGGTCTTCTGGTGCCAGGACAATCACACCGGGCGCCAGCAATCGCTCGGCACCAAGGACCGCGCGCTCGCCGAACGCCTCCTGCACGTCCAGAACGAGGCGCACCTGCAACCGATCATCAACCTCCAGATCGCCCGCGCGTACCTGCTGGTCAGCGATCCACAAATCGGCAAACGGACCTGGCAGGAGGTCATGGACGAGTTGGTCAAGCTCAAGCAGGGCGTCACCCAAGTGCGCTGGCGGGTCGCCACCAAAGACAAGTGCTTCAGCGCCCTGCGCCAGCTACCGCTCTTGGAAACCCGACCTGAACATCTCCTGCGCGCCATGGAAAGCGGCAAGGTGTCCACCAACGTCTTCCTGCGGCGCATCCACAACTTTGCCGTCGCCATGAACTGGCTGCCGGTCCCGGTCATCCCCCGCCGGCAATGGCCCGGCTTTCGGTTCGGCGAGAAGCGCGCCATTACCCGCGAAGAACATCAGGCGATTGTCGCACGCGAGCACAATCCCGAGCGGCGGGCCTTCTACGAACTCGCCTGGCATCTGGGCGCGTCGCAGTCGGACATCGCCTTCCTGGAAGCCGACAACATCGACTGGCAAACCCAGGTTATCAGTTTCCAGCGACGCAAGACCGGCCAGGTGTCGCAGGTCCACCTCGACGCCGAGGTCGAGGCTGTGCTAAAGCGTCTGCCGCAGCACGGCCCGCTCTTTCCGTACCTTCGACGCGTGCGGGCGTGCGACCGGGCCACGGAGTTCAAACAGCGCTGTCGCGGATTGGGCATCGCGGGAGTGACGTTGCATTCCTACCGCTATGCCTGGGCGGAACGGGCCAAGCAGTGCGGCTACCCCGAACGCTTCGCGCAGGAAGCCCTGGGCCACAACAGCAAGGCCATCCACCGAACTTACGCCCGCAAGGCGAAAGTCATTCTGCCCTCCCTCGGTGCATTCGAGAAGCAGGCGCAAGCGGGAACCATCCTGCCTTTCCCCGCTGCCAAGGCTGCGGGACCGCCGACCGCGGCAGCCACGAACATGTAACAACTGGGACCGGTGCAAGCGCGGCCGCCCGGTTGCGCTTCGCGCCGGTCAATCGCATCCTGCCGGTGCTTCTTCACGAAGGCACTCGCGTCCCTTACAGGGTTGGCCCGAGCTGCCACGGCGCGAACTCCTCGTCGCCCAGGCCGGACCGCTCGCTCTTGGTCTTTTCGCCCCCGGCTACGGCCACGATCTTTTCGAAGAGGCGCATCCCCACCTGTTCCACCGTCTCCGTTCCGTCGAGAATGGTGCCCGCGTTGAGGTCCTTGTCCTCCTCCATCCCGTGGTAGAGCGGCGTGTTGGTAGCCAGTTTGATGCACGGCATCGGTTTGCAGCCGTAAACACTCCCGCGCCCGGTGGTGAACACGCCCACATTGCACCCCCCGGCGACCAGGCCGGTCATACTTACCGGGTCGAATCCCGGCGTGTCCATGAAGCAGAGCCCGGAAGCGACGATCGCTTCGGCATATTGATACACGGCGGCCAGCGGGGACTGTCCCCCCTTGGCCACGGCGCCCAAGCTCTTCTCCCAGAGGGTCGTCAGTCCCCCAACCTTGTTCCCGTAGGAAGGGTTCTGGTCCAGCGAACATTGGTGCTGGCGCATGTGCTGCTCCCACCACTGGATTCGGCCCAGCAGGCGCTCGGCCACTTCGCGCGACACCGCCCGCCGCGTCAGCAGGTGTTCCGCCCCGTAAATCTCCGGGGTCTCGGCCAACACGGAGGTCCCGCCGTAGCGGACCAAGTGGTCCGACGCCACGCCCAGCGCCGGATTTGCGGTGATGCCGCTGGCGGCGTCGGACCCACCGCAATTCTCCGCCAGTATCAACTTGCTGATCGGTTGCGGCGTGCGGCGCCGGGCATTGGTAACCGGGAGCAGTCGGGCCACCGCAGCCACGCCGGCCTCCACCGTCCTGCGCACGCCGCCCGTAGCCTGAATGTTGAGGAACACCGGTGCGGTCTCACCAGACCGGAGGGTATCCAGTCCACCGGCTTGCCGCAGGGCTTCGAGGTGGTTGGTTTCGCAGCCCAGGCCAATCAGCACGCAACCGGAGACGTTCGGGTGCCGGGCGAAACCGGCGAGGACCCGTTGCAGGACCGCCAATGCTTCGCCGGAGTCGGTGGCACAACCGCCCTTGTGAGTGAACGCAACCACGCCATCTACATTGGGGAAATCCTGCCGGAACGCGTCGGTGCAAAAGCGGTCTCTCACGTAGCAGGAGACGGAGGCGGAGCAATTGACGCTCGATATGACCGCCACGTAGTTGCGCGTCCCCACGCGCCCGCCGGGACGCGCATAGCCCTCAAAATACCGCATCTGCTCGGGCGAATAATAAAGGACGGAGCGCGTCTCGCTGCCGTATTCGTAGTCGCGTCCCATGCTTCTGGTGACCAGGTTGTGCGTATGGACGTGCGCGCCTTGGACGATGCGCTCCCGGGCAAAGCCGATGACCTGGCCGTATTTCCGCACCGGTGCATCGGCTGCAATGTCTCGGACTGCGATTTTGTGGCCCGCCCCAATGGCCTGACCCGCTCGGAGCGAGAAGGAGCCGATCACCAACTCATCTCCGGCCTCCACCGGCCCTTTCAGCACCGCGACATCGTCGGTCGCGTGGAGCAGGATCGCGGTTTTCGCGCGGTGTCTCGCCGGATCAGCAACGGAGTGCAGGGACATGGCCTGAACAGCTTACCATGATGTCGTAACCGTGCTAGTGTCCGGTCACCCTACAGACGGAGCGACTTTGCCATTGGCGCGTTCGATTCCTCAAACCGATCTGGCGGGAGGATGGGGATGGATGAAACGGTTTGGCTTTCACCGCGCCTGCGGCACCCAGCAAGGGTGATCGGCGCCGCGATCATCCAGTCCCTTGGTCAGTTCGCGCGGGTTACCTCCGTCGGCGTCCATGATCCAAATCGCCGGGACGTTGCCCATGGCGGCACGGCAAAAGACAATCCATCGTCCATCGGGAGACATGCTGGCCCGAAAATCCCAGGCCGGCGGCTCCGAGTGCGTAAGGCGCGCGATCGAACCGTCCCGCGGATCGAGCCGACAAATCTCAGTGCCTCCGCGCGCCAGTTCCGGCTTGAAGTCGCGGTTGAAGTGGTCCGTGTCCGGCCGTTGGGCCTGGAACTCCCACGCCACTTTCGCGCCGGGTAGCCGGCAGGGGAATAGAATCGCCCCGTCGCGCGTCCAGGCGACCACGTTCGAGCCGCCGCCACGGTTCCGCGGGTTGCCGTAGGTAGCGCCGAACCACATGGATTGGCCCTGGGTGAGGCGGCGCCGTTCCGAGCCGTCGGGCCGGCTGATCCAAATATCCGACCAGTCATGCCCAGGATCACGCGCCGGTTCGCAATCCTGATAGGCCAGCCACTGGGCGTCGGGGGACCACGTCGGTCCAAAATAAAGATGACCGGGTTGCGCCGCGACGCGGACGCGGTTACCGCCCTCCGGGTTGCAGGTCCAAATCTGGTAGCCCGACGAGGCGGCAAGGTGATAGGCCACTCGCTGGCCGTCTGGACTCAGACTCAAGCCATACGGAAAGCCTTCGTCCGCCTTCGTAAAGGCGCGCGCATCGGTCCCGTCGAGGTTCATGCTGAAGATTTGGCCGACTCTGTCGCGCACGACTTGCACCAACATCCGTTGATCGCTGAGCAGGAGTTGTGGCGTGTAGAAGGCTGCCATCCGTTCCCGCGTGGCAATCTCCTTCAGCGCGCCAGAATCCAGATGGTAAATCCAAAGATGCGTCGGGGTTTGGGTGTAGTACTGGTCAAACGGCCGACCGGGTCCGTCCCGGCGCGGTTCCATGCTCAAGAGCAAGACCCGCCGTCCATCGGAGAAAAAGCCGCCGGGTTGCCAGGTGGCCTGGTTTGGAATACTGAACTCCAAATAACGCAGCCTGGTGCCGTCGGCATTGATCAGTGCCAACTTGCCTTGCGATACAAAGAACAGTCGCGCTGACTGTGCATTCTGGCTCCGCAGCCCTGCCGGGGTTCCACAAGACACACCCGCTACGACTGGCGCCAAGGCTGCGGTCGCCAGGAACTGGCGACGATTGAGTTTCATCCAGATGGGAGTATCTGCCGGTAGTGGAGCAGTCGGCTCAGGTTGTGATTGGGTACTGGCTAGTAACCGTTAGGTTTGCCAATGCGTTCGCCAGGGCTGCTCCAGTATAATTACATGTAACTGATGTACCATTGTGTATGAATTGATGCGCGGGTCGGAATCGGACATGTCTGCGCCCTTCTCTGGGGTAGAAGTGGCTATTTCCTGTGGCTACTCAAGCATTACCTTCTCCTACCATCCCCTACTATCGCCTACTCGGTTAGGCACAGTGACCACCTCTGCACTATGTCTTTCCAGATGGTTTCGACACTGCCGAAGTCCGGCGACGTATCGGAGCGACTCACTCTCACCCCAAGGGTTCTTGGTGGAGGAGTCCCCATGGAAGTGTCTCAGGGGCTCTGGAGTCTGGCGGAGTCCGTCGTCAACGGCGGATCGCTCGCCGCTGAATCCACCGCTGATCCGGTAGGCGTGGGGGTGGCGACGAGGATTTCGATTTGACCCTGCGCGTCTCCAATGAGCAGGAATCGTTGATCGTCGCTGATGGCCAGAGTGGTCAACACGGCCGGATGGTCACTCAACGTGAGCAGCAGCCGGTGCGACTGAACATCCCAGACGAAGACCGTTCGTTCGCCCACCGCCATCAGCCGCCGGCCGTCTTTGGTCAGGCGGGCGGCACGCAGCGCCGGTAGTCCCTCTCCCGCCAGCTTGTAGGTTCCACCCTGACCGTCAAACCGCTCGATCCATACCGAGCGGTGCACTCCCTGGCTCGCCATCAACAAGCCTTGCGTTGTGTCGCGCAGGTCGAGGAGATCGGGTTGACGATTGCGCCGGCCCATATCCTCGCGTCCCGACGCGGTGTCCCAAAACCGGACCAAGCGATCGTCGCCGGCACTCACCAAGCGCCGGCCATCCCCGCAGAAGGCCAGGTGCCTCGCCCGGTCGGCGTGACCAGCCAACGTGGTCAGCCGACCTTCAGCAGCAACGTCGCGAAGGCAGAGCTTTCCGTCGTCCCCGGCCGTTGCGAAGCGTCCGCCGCCGTCCGACCAGGCCACACAACGGATCGCCCCGACGTGATCGGTCCACTCCTTCGCGATCCGACCCAGTTCCAAGTCCCAAAGCTCCGTGGCGCCTTGGGCGGTGCCGACGACGGCTCTTTGCCCGGTCGGGCAAAAATCCATCGCGGTCACCTTGGCGTCTGCGCGGTGGAGTGCCTCCCGCAGGGACCAATTCGTAACGGACCCGAAGACCAGTCGGCCATCCTCGCCCAGGCTCAGGTAGTGGCCGCTTTCGGCACTGACGGCGAGACGGCGGGTTGCGCCTTGATGGACGGCGAGGATCGGCGATCGCCTCGCGACTGCCAGGTCCCAAAGACACACGCTTCGGTCGCGTCCACCCGAGGCGAGGTAACGGCCATCCGGGCTGAATACCAGGCAGACGACCGACGCGGTGTGCCCTCGCAGGACCAGCGTCGGTGCGGTGCTGTCGGTGTTCCAAAAACTGATCTGGGCGTCGGCGCCGGCGGTGGCGATGGTCTGGCCATCGGGACTGTAGGCCGCGTCACGAAGGGGCCGCTCGGAGGCCCGGAACGAACGGATTTCCTTCCCGTCGGCTGCGCTCCAAACCCGCACTCTCGCGTCGGCGCCAGCACTCAGCAGTTGATCGGCTTGAGGATTGAAGGCAACCCGCAGGGCTGGCCCCTCGTGGGCTTTGACCTGCCACCGGATTCGGCCATCGAGAAGGTCGCGGATCACCAGCGACCCATCCTGGCCGGTGCTGGCCAGCAGTTGCCCATTCCGATCGACGGCGACACTGACCACGCGGCGCTGCGGCGTTTCGAATTGGGCCAGGCGAGTCCCCTCCGTGAGGTCCCAGACCAAAACTCCCTCGGTCTGCGTCGCCAGGACGACACGATGTCCGTCTGGATGCAGAGCGAAATGGGTTATCCGGGACCCTACAATTGGCTTCTGTGTGCTCGGGGTTCCCGAGGTCGGATCCCATGCCGTCAAGAAGCCGGTAAGCGAGCTGGTGATGAGCTGCTTGCCGCCCCGCATGAATCCAACTTGACTCAGACCGCTGTGTCCCAATTGCACCGAACGCACGGTGGTGCCCGTGGCAACATCGATGACTTCCACAGCGCCGTCTCCGCCCACGGAAGCCAGCCGGGTGCCGCCGGAGTTGAACGCGACCGAAGTCACGACCCCCGCATGTCCCAAGAAGGTTCGGTGCGACTGGGTAAACAGGTTTTGAAGATAGTAATACTCCCAACCTGGGTTGGGCTCACGACAACTGTTTAGATTGTCCCAGGCCTGCCAGGCGTCGCCCTGTTGCCAGGCAAGATACGCTCCCGTAATCCGACTGGCGTAGAGCCCGGCCTGGTTCTGGCGCAATTCTTCGTCCTTCGCCAGACCACGCACTTCCAACGCCTGCCGGGCTGCCTTCGCCGTCCGGGCCTCTTCGCGGGCCTGCTGCCCCACCCAGAGCCCCACGGCTCCCGCCCCCAGCCCTACGAGCAAAACCGCGGCAGCCAGAGCGGCTGCTGCCGGCCGAAACCGCGCACTCCGCCAGGCGCGCGTCAAGGGCCACGGCCGGCGGGCCACGATCGGTTTTCGGTCGAGGAAACGCCCGAGGTCCGCAGCCAAATCAGCCGCCGAACCATAGCGGTCGGCAGGCCGTTTCTGGAGACACTTGAAACAGAGAACCTCCAGCGCGTCCGGCACGGAAGGGTTCAATTCCCGGATTCCCACAGGTTCCTTGTGCAGCACCTCCTGCAGCGTATCCGCGAGCGTCGATGCCAGAAATGGAGGCCGGCCCGTGAGCAGGTAATAAAGCACCGCACCCAAGGCATACACGTCGCTCGCCGGCCCCGGCTCTCCGCGGCTGGCGGAGGCTTGTTCCGGCGGGACATAGCCCGGCGAACCGAGCGTTTGTCCCGGCAGCGTGATGCCCGGATCGACATCGAGCCGTTTGGCGAGGCCGAAGTCCGTCAACCGCGGCTGGTCGTCTGGCCCCAGGAGGATATTGGATGGCTTGAGGTCCCGGTGGAGCACCGCTCGCTCGTGCGCGAACTGCAGCGCCTCGGCGGTCCGTTGCACCAAACGCGCCGCGCGCTCTGGATCCAACGGCTTGCCGGCGGCGGCCTGGGCCAGGTCCCCCCCGGCCACGTATTCCATGACGAGGAAGGGCTGTCCCGCATGGGTACCCGCATCGATGACCGGCACAATCCCCGGATGCTGCAGGCGGGCGACGGCATGGGACTCCATCTGGAAGCGCCGGCGCGTGGCCTCATCGGCCAGGGCTCCGGGCAGAAGCATCTTCACGGCGACGATCCGTCCGAGCCGCGTTTGGCGGGCGCGATAGACTGCTCCCATCCCACCCCGGCCAATCCGATCGAGGAACTCGTAGCCCGGCAGTTCAGGCAACGGGATCGCGCTGGGGCACATGTCATCCAGTTCCAAGGGCAGGGCGGCCTCGGGCGGAGGCTCGCTCAGGCACTGTTCCAGAGCGCAAGCAAGGCAGAAGCGTCCGGGCCCTTCCCCCGGCAGTTCCCGGCCACAGCGCTCGCACACCTGGCTCGATGATGGCACGGACGCCACAAGTGAACAAAAGGAACGGCGGCGATTTGGTTACACAATTATCGGCGAAAACTCCCCATTCTTCTGAACCCCGCCCTACAGAGCTGCCGGTCCGCCGCCGAGAGTCGCGGGTCGCTTGCCCAATCAGTCGGCGGCCAACGCAACCCGTGGGCACTCAGCCGGTGGAAGCGGCTTCGGTTCCCGGTGGACGCCGACATTCGCTGGCGGGCGGGCCAGGGTAAATCGACTGGCCGAAAAACCCAATTAAATCGCGGATCTCGGCGTCGCACTCGCTTTCATCGCGCAGCGTCCGTTTGATCTGGTCCCGAATCAACCATTGGAGCCGGTCCCGAATCCGCTTGGCGGCCGCCTTCACGGCGCCTTCGGTCGATCCCAATCGGCGGGCGATCTCGCGGTAGCTGGGGGCATCCTGGTCCCGATGAAGCACCGGTTCCAATTCCGTGAGCAGCGCGCGTCTGGCCGACCGGTCGCACTCGCGTTCCACCTGGGCAAACGCCTTGGCGACCAAAGTACTCACCCATTCGCGAACGAAGACCTGTTCGGGATTGGGACTCGGGTCCCGGGGTTGGATTCGAGGTTGTCCGAGGGCATCCTCTTCGTGGATCGAAACCGTCATCCTGCCGCCGCCGCGCTTGAGGGCGTTCGCCTTGTCGAGCTGATCGCAAAGGTGGTGCTTCAGGGAGTGGATCAGAAAGGTCCGGAAGCGTGCTTCTCCACGCGAGTAATTCTTGAGATAATTGCGGCGGAGAATGTCGGCGAAGAAGCTCTGCGTCAGATCCTTCGCGTCGTGCTCCGAAAAGCCCGCTTCCTTGAAGAATGCCAGCACCGGCAAGTGATAACCCTCGCAGAGCCGTTCCAGGCCGCGTTCATTCCCGGCCCGCGCGGAAGCAATCACGCTCCAGCGGGTGGTCGGGAATTGGCCGCCTGCACGGCCATCGACTGGCGGTTCGGCATTCATGGCATCGCGGAAGATGTTGCCCGCCAGACGCTCCGCCGACAAGCGGGATTCGTATCGTCCCCAGCAGGCAATCGTCACGCGGCCAGAGCGCAAGTTGGGGCGTTCAGAGGCATCTCCTTCGTTCCGAACCGCAAAGGGATGGACGAGGCGAGTCCTGACTTTCCTGAGATACCCAACCAGCAGGGGGGCCGAGGGGTCATCGCGTGCATTCGATCCGCAGCGCATTGGCGCTTCGCCTGCCAGAACTTCAAAATCCCCCCAATCGTCCCGGACACTGCGCCACACCAAAGGGGCTGGTCAACGTCTCTCCACGTTCTTCGTTCCGGGTCAAATTGGGACCATGTTGACACTTGAAGCGACTCGGAGATCTTCCGCAACCCAAAAGATTTCGAAACATTTCTGTAACCAAACGCTGCGTCTTCCTTTTGGAAGTACAGGCAGCCAGATGACCGGGCAACTCGATCCAACACCCGAGAATCGCGATGCGTACGCCCAAACGAATAAAAGTACAGCCGAAACAGCATCTCCTGTGAGCAGTCCTAGTTTCATTCGTTCCGTCCGTCGCCTGAAAGCGACCATCGCTTTCCCGGTTTGCCTGGTCGGGGTCACCTCTACCCCTTGCCTTGGAATCGAGCCCGCCAACAGCGTCTGGATTGCACATCATGCATTTGGCCGCCTGGATCTTGGCGGCTCAAGCCTTCACACCTTGAATTGGACCAACCGCTCCAGCGCCGCGTTTGAGGCGGATCACGTCGAAACCTCTTGCGAATGCCTGCAAGTCCTCGCGTTCGATTCGCGGGTGCCTTCCGGTGGCGTCCTGTCGGTTCAGTTCCGGCTCGCGCCGTCCTCGCCGGGAAGCTTCAATTACACGGCCAGCATTGCAGGCAAGGCTGACAGTCCAACCCTGCTGGCGGACTTTGACGCACAGGTCATCGAGTCGGGAGCCAAGCACTCTTCCGTTGCTCCGCCGCCGGTGCCGGCCATAAGCCCCGCCGAACTTCTGAGTGGTACGCTGGCGCTGACGAACACGCTGCTGGCGGACGTGCGGCCTCAGCGGCGATATGTCCTGGCGCACATTCCAGGCTCGGTCAACCTGGGCCTGGCGGAATTGCGTTCAGGCCGCGCTTACCGACACAAAGACCTGCTGCTCATCGGCGACGGGCAAGATACTGCGCCGCTGAGTGCGCAGGCGGCGCGGTTGATTCGGCTGGGTCAAAAGCGGGTGGCCGTGCTCGATGGCGGCGTCCGCGGATGGCAATATGCGGGAGGTACGCTGGTGGGAACCAGCGTTGGAACCGCGCAGCCCTTTACGCTCCCAGCTTCCGAGCTCGTGCCTTTGCTCGGGCTCACGAACTGGATCTGGTTCAACGTGGAGGGGGATGCCCGGACCGCGGCCTCGCCGTCCATCCAGCTACCCACCGTCCACGATTGCACGGCCGATGAGCTGCGCGCTCGCCTCTACCCCCTTCTCCTGCCGCCTGCCCAGGTCAGCGGCATCGTCGTGATCGATCAGGATGGGAGCGGTTATGGCGCGATCGAGGCCCAAACCTCGGCAGAGCGTTTGCCACCTCGATTCTACGTCGAAGGCGGCGCCACCGCGTTGGTGGAGATGATGCTGCATTCCACGCACCGGGCCGGCCAGGCATGGGGGAGTATCGCCAACGGCGACGATCCGCGCGTCGTCCGTACAGCCGGGGCGGCGCGTGGTCGAAGTTGTTGTGGAGGAACCAAGTAGGAAAAGCACATGCAAACCAACCTTAAGCAAAGCGTCGGCGGGCATGGAACGATGACGGATGCCTGCTCAATCCCGTCCGCGGATTGCCGCCGGCAGAAACCGAGCGAAACAGCGCGAACGCGCTGGGCCAATCGTGTCGCCAACAGCTTGGTGCTCTGGCTGAACGCCGGGGCCGCCTTGTTGGGGACCCTACTCGTGGCGCCGCCCGCCGCGGCCCAGCCGTCGACCCCCGTGAATTGGACAGGTGGCAACCTCTACAAGCGCTGGGACGACCCGGCGAATTGGGACAAGGGCGTCGTCCCGCTGAACGGGAACGGCACGACCTACACCGTGATCGTGCCCGCCAATTCGAGCATCAGCTACCTCTCCGGTGGAGCCGGGACCATCGAGGCGCTGAGCTTTGGCGACAACAGCGTACTCGACATCACCGACGGCAACAGCCTGGAAGTCTCGGGCGTCGGGGTAATCCGCGGCTTGATCCAGGCGGACGGTCCTGGGAGTGGCTTCAGCGCTCTGGGCGGCGGCGTGGTGTTGGAACACTTTCCTCGCTTTGCTGCCAAGAACGGAGCGGCGATTGGCGCAGGCAGCAGCATCTACAGTTGGTCCGCGTACAATGGAAACGCCGAACTGATTCTGGCGGACGGCACGGACTCGTCGGTTGAGCTCCCCAAGGTGAGTTCCTTCGCTGTGGCCGCGGGGAGCGGCGCACGCACCTACACGGTTCGGGCGACTGAAGGCGGCCTCATCGACCTGTCGGGAGTGGGCACCATCACGGGACCAGGTGGCGACGATTGGCTGCAGTTTAACCTGACCACAGGCGGCCACATCCTGCTGAACTCACTCCAACAAGTCAGTGGCCAAGTGAGATTCAACGTGCTAGTGCCAACCTATGATCTCGGGACTTTGCAGCGAGCCTCCGCAACCGAGTTTGTGCTTGGAAGCAATGTCACAGTCAACCTGTCACGTCTAATCAGCCTTGATTCAGGCAAGCTGTCCTTAGACACCGGATCACAATTCAACAGCGAATCCCTCGGAAGCATATCTGCCACTTCGATCATGATTTCCGACGGTTCCGTTGCCAATGTCTCAGGTCTCACCTCACTCGATGATGTCCAGCTCACGCTAACCGGCAATGGAGTCTTCCTGGCGACCAATCTGGCGGCTTACCGGAACAGCTACATCCCGGTCACTCCGGACCGTGATCTTCGCGTGGGAGATCTCACCGATGTATATGGTTCGCGCCTGTCCGTAGATGGGGGAATCACCTTCCATGTCGCCGCGGTCAGTTACGACACGCCAGCGGCCTGGCAGTGGTACGGGACCTTGTTCTCGGCGGCGGGGGCCGGGTCGTTGCTGGACCTGTCGTCGTTGCGCACGTTACGGACGCAGTACTGCTACTGGCCGGGCTATGACTACCGCTACCAGGTGACCGCGGACAATTTCGGAGTGGTGGACCTTTCCGGATTGCAGAGCCTTACTGGACCCGATCGAAGCGATCGACTCTTGGAGTTCAACATTCAGAACAATGGGGACGTGCGCCTTTCGGGCCTGCAACAAATTAGCCAGTACGTGCGATTCAACGTGGCATTGCCGAAGTACGAGCTTCCCGCGCTGGAGTCGGCGGACCACACCAGGTTCAACCTGGCCGATGGCACGGTATTCGAGGCACCCAGTCTAAGGATGTTGACAGACGACTGCGCTATTGGGTGGGGCTTCAACAGTGAGTTCAAGGCAGCCAATTTGCGCGACTTCGAGAAGAGCACGCTCAGTCTATCGCCGGGCCGGATTCTTACGGTACCAGGCTTCACCAATGTGTACGGGGCGCGGTTCCAAGTCAGTGGTGGGCAGTCCTTCCATATCGATGCAACGAGTTACGACACGCCAGCGGCCTGGCAGTGGTACGGGACCTTGTTCTCGGCGGCGGGGGCCGGGTCGTTGCTGGACCTGTCGTCGTTGCGCACGTTACGGACGCAGTACTGCTACTGGCCGGGCTATGACTACCGCTACCAGGTGACCGCGGACAATTTCGGAGTGGTGGACCTTTCCGGATTGCAGAGCCTTACTGGACCCGATCGAAGCGATCGACTCTTGGAGTTCAACATTCAGAACAATGGGGACGTGCGCCTTTCGGGCCTGCAACAAATTAGCCAGTACGTGCGATTCAACGTGGCATTGCCGAAGTACGAGCTTCCCGCGCTGGAGTTGGCGGACCACACCAGGTTCAACCTGGCCGATGGCACGGTATTCGAGGCACCCAGTCTAAGGATGTTGACAGACGACTGCGCTATTGGGTGGGGCTTCAACAGTGAGTTCAAGGCAGCCAATTTGCGCGACTTCGAGAAGAGCACGCTCAGTCTATCGCCGGGCCGGATTCTTACGGTACCAGGCTTCACCAATGTGTACGGGGCGCGGTTCCAAGTCAGTGGTGGGCAGTCCTTCCATATCGATGCAACGAGTTACGACACGCCAGCGGCCTGGCAGTGGTACGGGACCTTGTTCTCGGCGGCGGGGGCCGGGTCGTTGCTGGACCTGTCGTCGTTGCGCACGTTACGGACGCAGTACTGCTACTGGCCGGGCTATGACTACCGCTACCAGGTGACCGCGGACAATTTCGGAGTGGTGGACCTTTCCGGATTGCAGAGCCTTACTGGACCCGATCGAAGTGATCGACTCTTGGAGTTCACCGTCAGCACCGGGGGAACTCTCTTGCTTGGAAACCTTGAACTCAATCAGTACGCGAACATCCAAGCGTTCGATAACGGCTCAGAAGTGCGTTTCCAAGGATTGCGGTTCCACAGCCCGGCGGGTCTTATTGCGACTGGAAATGCTCACTGCCGCGTCCAAGGCGACATGAGTTACGACCACTCGAATCCCAACAGTATTGTCATCGACGGTGCCTACTTCCAAATGGACGGTACCCAGCCGCAACGATTGGAGGTCGGGGGGAAGGATCTGGGCCCAGCCGGCGCGACGACACGCAACTTCGGCTACAGCCAGTTGATCGTCGGCGAGACCAACCGCGCGAGCGTGGTGCGGCTCGTCGATGCGATCGACAACGGCCAGCGGGGGGCGGGTGGAGATCCCGAATGCCTGTACCTGTACGGCATGGACGGTGCGGGGCTTCGACTTCTGAACCGCTCGCGGCTCATTTTGAACGGTCTGAAGGTGTACGCGCTGGTAAACGGCCAGATGCAATCGCTGGCCAGCCTGATTCCCGCCGGGACCAATTCGGCTCCGTTCGACGCCGGGTTGATCGCCCTCACCGGCGGTCCCAAGATTACCAACATGGTCCCGGCGATCACCGTTCTGCCGCCGGTGAGTTCGGTGGAGGTTGCCTTCGACATCCCCGTGGTGGAGGCGTCGTTCACGCCGGCGGACGTTACTATCACGGGACCGGGCGGCGGGGTCCAGGTCACTGACGTGGCCAAGGTGGACGACACTCACTTCCGCCTATCCTTCCCCGCCCAGACAGTGAGTGGGGTGTACACCGTGAGGGTTGGACCTGGTATTGACGAACTGGCGAGCAACCTGTTGGGGATGGATCAAGATGGCGACGGTTTGAGCGGAGAAGCGACGGCCGACGTATTCGAAGGCACCTTCATGATCGATGGAAATGCGCCCGAGGTGCTCGGCGCCTTCGCCTTGAGTTCCGGCACGCGCATCGGCGTCACGCTCGACGAGGAGGTCCCGGAATCTACGGCGGCAAACGCGGATCGTTTCGCCATTAACGGCGTAGCTCCGAGTAGTGTTTCCTTCGGTCCTGATCGGCGCTCGCTGATCCTGAGGGTGGAACCCCTGATTGGAGTCAATTTCTCGCTGACCGTCGATGGACTGGAGGACCTTGTGGGGAATCGCAGCGACGTGAGCTACGAAGGGACAATCCTGGAAATGAAATCCCAAGACATCGGGAATCCCGGAAGCGATCCGCGGGAACCGGGTTCGACGGTGCCATTCGGCGCGGCTGAGTTCGACATGGTTGCTGGCGGTTCGACGATTTGGAACGCACAAGACGCCGGCCATTTCGCGTACGAGAGCCGGACGGGCGATTTCGACGTGGCCGTGAGAATTGCCGGTCAAACGACCCCAAGCCAGTGGGCCCAAGCCGGCATCATGGCTCGACCGAGCATGAGCCGCAACAGCCGATGCGTCTTTCTGTACCTTCATTCCCACGCCAATGTGAACGCGCACACGCCCGCCTATCGCCCGAGTGATGGTGCGAACATGGCCCTCTGGCCTAACCAGTCGAACACCGCCGCCGTCAACCTGCCCAACGCGTGGATGCGATTGCGAAGGCAGGGCGATGTGTTCACCGCTTATCGCAGTGACGATGGTCAGGACTGGACGCAAATGGGGCAAATCACCCAGGCGTTACCGGAGGTCTTGCTGGTGGGCCCCGCCAGTTCCGCAAACAACAACAGTGCGGGCCAGACGACGCAGGTGCAGTACCGGGATTACCAGGATCTAGCGCCTTCCATAGCGCGACAGCCGCAAAGTCAGCAAATCGCATCCGGCACGACCGGACTTTTTGGTGTGACCGCCTACGGCCAGCCGCCGCTGAGCTATCAATGGTATCACGATGGGGAGCCC
Source organism: uncultured bacterium (assembly GCA_963735925.1). Classification (GTDB taxonomy): domain Bacteria; phylum Verrucomicrobiota; class Verrucomicrobiia; order Limisphaerales; family J093; genus DSVZ01. Next base: position 247,216 of record CAVTMT010000008.1, on the reverse strand, counting down.
ATCGAAGGCGCGACCGGTGCCTTGCTCGAAGTCGTGAACGCACAAGTCACGGACGTCGGCGACTACACCGTCTCGGTGAGCAACACGTGGGGCGACATGACGAGCAAGCCGGCTTCCCTCACGGTGGACGGCGTGGGCGTGGACGGGGGGTTGGAAGCGGACGTTTCTCCGTCAACACGAGGCGACGGAACCGTCACCATCCAAGATTGGGTGAAGGCGGGACTCCTGGTGGCAGCCCTTGCGGAACCGGTTAATTCCAGCGAGTTCCAGCGAGCCGATTGCGCGCCGGCACCTTGCGGCGACGGCCGCCTGAGCGTCGCCGATTGGACCCAAGCCGGCCTCTATGCGGCAGCGCTGGTGGAGCCGATTCCCACAGCCTGCGGTCCGACGGCGGCGGGACTGCTCCGGTTGGCCGGACCCACGCTGCACTCCGGAGATGGCGCAACCACGCGGCTCTTCCTTCTGCAGCCCGTCACGACTGCGGTTGGCCAATCGTTCGAGGTGCGACTCATGATCGAGGCGGGGGGCACGGAAAATGCCGTGGGCTGCAGCGTTTCTTTTGATCCGGCCACGATGCAATTGGTGGAAGTTCTACCGGGTTCGGACGCCAGCGATGGCTTCTTACAGGTGAATCAAAAGCAGGCGGCGGGGGGCCGGGTGGGTATCGCGCTCGCGAAGGGTACTGGCGGAGTCTTTCCCGTCGGAGTCCTGGAATTGGTTCGGTTGCGCTTTGTGGCCTCCGACATTCAGGGAATCAGCCATCTGGAATTCGGCGACCAACCCATTGTGCGCGAAGTTGTGGACCCCGCCGCGGCGGTATTGGAGGCCGCGTATGAGGGAGCAACCATCGAGATTGTCGCCGGCCCACGCCTCGCAGGCACCGCTCTGCTCAGCGGGGGAGGACTCGAATTCACGTTTGCCGCGGAGGCGGGAACAGAGTGGGTCATCGAAGTCTCCACCGACTTGAAGTCGTGGAGCGAACTCGCGCGGCGAGTTGCCACCGGGGACGAACTGCGCTTCGCCGACGAGAATTCTGCCGGACAAACGCAACGATTCTACCGATTGCGCCGGGTCGAGTAACCCCCCAAGCGCCCAATAATAGAGCCACACAGCCTCTCTCTCTGTATGCGACCTCGCATCCTCATCCGCCCCCGACAGAAGCGCGCGGAACGCGTCAGCCGATGCTTTACCCGAAGCGTGTTCACACTATGTTTCGCAATGATTTGGCTGGCGGTGGGCGCTCAGGCCGCGCAACCCGCACGGGAGGTCCGGATGAGCTCGCCCAAGCCGGTGGCCGGACAGCCGTTCACTCTGTCTTTGGCGCTGATTGCCCAAGGCGACGAGAACTCGTCCGGCTTCAGCGTGCATTTCGATCCCGCACGGTTCGAGTATCTTGGTTACACGATCAGCGGGGGCGGTGTTCAGGTCCTGGTCAATCGCAACGGCGCGGCCTCGGGAAACCTTGGCTTTGCCGTCAGTCAAGCGGCCGGACGTACTTTCGCTGCCGGCACGAACAGCCTGATCGGCCTGCAATTGCGCGCGCGGGGGACGACAGGAACAACCCGTCTGGATTTCGCCGATGTGCCCGTGATTCGCGAGACCGTGGGCATCCAGGCTCAGACACTGCCGACGCTCTTCGACTCAGTCGAGGTTGAGATTCTCCCTTTGATCGGCCCCTCGATTATGACGCAACCGCAGGGCGTCACGGTCCATGCAGGCACGAACCTGACTCTCACCGTGGAGGCGGCCGGCAGCGCGCCGCTGGCCTATCAGTGGCAACTCGGCGGCCAGCCCATCACGGCGGCGACGAACGCGGCGCTGGAATTGCGCGCCATCCAAGAGAACCAGGCCGGTGAATACCGCGTCGTGGTGAGTAATCCCGGCGGAAGCATCACCAGCGACGTGGCGACGGTGACGGTATTGCCTCCCTTGGTTCTCCCGTCGATTGTCCGGCAGCCCATCGGGGCCGTGGCTTCAGCGGGCGAGACCATGGCGTTCTCCGTCCAAGCCGCCGGCAGCGAACCGCTCAGCTATCAGTGGCAGTTTCAAAACAAGGATCTTGCCAGCCAGACCGATAAGGTTCTCACGCTCGCCAACCTGAACGCGAACCAATCCGGGAGTTACCGGGTGATCGTGCGAAATCCCGTTGGTTCGGTTACCAGCGCGACGGCGCCCTTGGCGGTGTCGGCCACGCCACGACAGGTCAGCGTCGGGCAGGTGAACGTCCCGGCTGGAACCTCTTTGGCCCTGCCCGTGGTACTCCGGACGCTCGGCGATGAGAACGCGGTCGGCTTCAGCATTCGCTTCGAACCTGCCCACCTCGAATACAAGGGCGTGCAGCGCGGGGCGAGCGCTCTGGGCGCCAACCTGGTGCTCAATACCAACCTGCTCGCCGAGGGCCGGGTGGGGGTGGTGCTGGCTAAAGCCGCCGGTGAACATTTCGGCGCCAGCACCGCGCCCATCCTCCTGTTCAACTTCCTCGCTCGCGGCATCACCGGCTCGAACGTCATCTCATTGGAAGACCGGCCGGTTCTCCGTGAGTTGGCAGACGCAAGCGGGCAGGCACGGATCACCGATTTCCGGAACGGTTACGTCAATGTGCTCGATACGCCGCCCTCGATCCTCGCCGCTCCCGCCAGCACCGTGGCTCGCATTTTCTCGCCGGTGGGCCTTCAAGTCAGCGCGACTGGGAGTGAGCCGATGTACTACCAATGGCTGCTCGATGGCGAACCGGTCGCCGGCGCCACGAATCCCATTCTCAGCTTCGCTTCCGTCATGCCTGACCAGGCAGGCGATTACCAGGTGGTGGTCAGCAATGCGGTCAGCACCGTCACCAGCCCGGCGGCCCGGTTGGACGTACGCCGCGTCGTATGCATCGGCGGGACCAACGTCCCGACCGGAACTGCCATCGCGATGCCGCTCGAATTGCTCACCGCGGGAACCGAGAATGCCCTCGGTTTCAGCCTGAACTATGATCCAACCCGGCTCGTGTTGCGGTCAACTGCCTTGGACGCAGGCTACTCCAATATCCTGTTTAACCTGCGCACCAATGCGAATTTCCCTGGGGTTCTTGGCGTGGCTCTCGCCCAACAACCGGGCGCGACGTTTGCCGTGGGAACGCAAGCCGTGCTCACGCTCACGTTCGAGGCGACCCAGACCCCCGGCAACACGCCGTTGAGTTTTGCGGACGTTCCGGTGCTGCGCGAATTGGCCGGGAGCGACGCTCGACCCGTCGCGACCGAGTTCGTGGATGGAGAAGTCGTTACCGTGCGCATGGCTCCGCAAATCAGCCGACACCCCGTGCCCCGGGAAGTCTTGGTGGGCGAATCAGCCGTATTCGCGGTGGTCGCCAGCGGTTCGCTGCCCCTCGCCTATCAGTGGCTGCACAATGGAACCGACATCGCCGGCGCAACCAACACGACTTTCAGCATCGTTTCGGCCGAATTGACGGACGCCGGCAATTACGCCGTCCGCCTCGGCAACATCGTCGGCACCGTGGTCAGCTCGAACGCCCTGTTGACGGTGAATCTCCCGGACACCGCCGGCCCGGCACTGGCCAACCCGACCTTCGAGTACCAACCGCTCGAACCCAATGTCCGGCTCACGCATGCCGGCACGCTCCGAATCAACGCCAGCGATCCCTCCGGCGTCAGCCGGGTGGAATTCTATGCGGATGACACCCAACTGGGGGCCGATGTCGATGGCCAGGACGGTTACTCCGCCAATCTCGACCCAGCCCTCTTCCCCGACGGTCCGCATACGGTGGTCTTCAAGGCATACGATTTTCGGAGCAACCCGAGCACTCTGAGCGTGGACGTGCAATTCGCCCTGGTTCCGCCCGGTCCACCGGTGATCGGTTATCCGCCAGACGGCACCGTGACGGGCAGCCCGACCATCCTGGTGCGGGGCTCGGCGCCGCTCCGGAGTTCGGTGGCCCTGTATCGGAATGGCGTGCGCGTGGGGGTGCCGACACCGGTCAGCATCCTGGGCATCTTTGAAACCACGCTCGCCCTCGCCGAGGGGACGAACGTGGTCGAGGCCGTGGCGCTGAATCGTGCCGGGGAAAGCCCGCGCTCGCCGGCCATCGCCGTCGTTCTAGACACGTCCATCCCCGCCGGCCCGAGTGGCCTGCGCGCTACGGCGCGTAGTGGAGGACGGGTCTTGTTGGAGTGGGTGCCGGCCACGGAGTCGCTGAAGGGGTTCCATGTCTATCGCGCCGCGAGTTCGTTCACCAACCAGAGCCAGGCCGTGCGGCTGACTGGCGCGCGGGTGCCGGCCACAAGTTTCGACGATGTACCGCCTGCGGACGGCCGCTGGTTCTACCGCATCACAAAGGTCAATCTGGCCAATGCCGAAGGTTACCTCTCCACCGAGGTCGCCGTGGATTCCGACAATACGCCGCCGACGGCGGCCATCGAGTACCAGCCGCACGACCATTACGATCCGGCGACGGGCCGATTCGGCCGGACCATTGTGGGCGTGCTGGTGAACCTCAGCGAGCCGGTGGATGGGGCACCGTTCCTGAGCTTCACGCCGCCCTTGGGCCTGCCCACCCTCGTCGATTTGACCCCGGTCACCACAACCCAGTACCGAGGCAACTTCGCCATCGGCGACACCACGACCTCCGGGAACGCAGTCGCGGTCTTTTCAGCGCGGGACCGGGCAGGAAACCGCGGCACGCGGATTCTTTCGGGAGGGCAGATCACCATCGACACCGCCGCGCCAAAGGTCGTGGCTTTGAGCATCCAACCCGCGGAACCCCTGCGCAACAACCCGGACGACCCGGTTCTGGTCACCTTGGGGCTGGCATTGAACGAAGGCGTCCGGACCGGCACGGTTCCGGAATTCACCTTCACGCTCTCCCAGAGTGCCCCGACTCCCCAGCCGGTAGCCAGCCTGACGCCCGGTGCGGACCCTGTGCACTGGACGGTGACGTTGAAGCTCCCGCGCGAGGCCGGCCAGAGCGCGGAGACACTGACCATTCAATATCAAGGCGAGGACGACTTGGGGAATAGCGGGTCGGACATCGAGCCGCATCACGAGTTTCAGGTGTACCAAGGCGACCTGCCCGCGCTGGTGGCGCCCGTGGGTTTGAGCGCGAAGACCGGCCCGGGCGGTCAGATCACGCTGGAGTGGCAGCGCGTAACCGGGGCGGTCGATTACGGGCTCTACCGGAAGACGTCGAGCGCGAGCGAGTTCACTCCCTTGACCTACACCGGCGACACGAATCGCTGGGTCGATCTGCCTTCCGCCGACGGCATCTATGAATACGCCGTCGCCTCCGTGCGGCGCGAGAATGCGCAGGAGTCCGTCGGCGAACTCAGCAACGTGGCCGTGGCCGAATCCGACCGCCGGCCGCCCGGGGCGCCCACTGCCCTGACGCTTCAACTGGCCCAGAACGGCGTGTTCCTCCGTTGGACACCGCCCGCCGGAGGCAACGAGGAGGTCACCTATGCGGTCTTTCGCGCCGCGCAGGCGCCGCCGGCCGACCTCACCGGCCTCACCCCATTGATCCAGCGCATCCCCATCGCCCAGGTGGTCGATCCAGCGCCGCGCCCCGACGAACCGTTCTACGCCGTGGCGGCCGTTGACCGCGCCGGAAACGCGTCGCCGCCTTCCAACACCGGCTATCTCAATATCCAGCTCTTCCCCGTCCAGTCCCTGATTGTGAGCCAGACCAATAACGATCCGCCCATCCTCACCTGGACCCAGGTGGGCGACAACGTGGCCGGGCACGATCTCTTCCTCGGGGATGCCACCTCGAACCTCCTCTTGAACCGGCGGGGCCTGATCACGGACAACCGGTTCATCGATGTCGGGTTCACCGGGGACGAACGGCGCTACACCGTCTTCACCGTGGACAACAACCGCCAGCGCAGCCCCGGCCGCACCCTTCTGCTGCCGTTGCTGAGCGCCACGCTCGACCCGGAAGCCATCGTCAAGCGCGGGCTGATGAACCGCCTGGTCTATACCGTCAGAAACGATTCCGCCGACCCGCTCAACGATGCCCGGCTGCTCGTAGCCTTGGGCGGCCGGGTTCACAGCTCGGAGGCGTTCTGGTTGCCCGGCCAGTCAGTAACCAACATCGCGGTCGTGGTGGGCGGCTATGCCGATCTTCCGGACAATTCGGCTCCTCTGCTCACCACGCTCGAAAGCCACCCGGATGAAGGGGCAACGGTGCGTTGGGCCCGCAGCGGGTCAGTAGCTGTCGGCGACGGCCAGTTGTTGATCGGGGTGCTGGCGGCCGACCTGGTCCGCGGCGGCATTGCCAAGGCGCGGTTCAGCCTGATCAACCCCAGCACCGAAGTCCTGGAAGTGATCACCGCCACGCACCAGGGCAACGCAGCGTCGTCCGACATCCGCATGTCCTTGTTCGATGCCGAAGGCCAGTTGCTGTCCGCGACGCCGTTCCTCGCCGCCTCGGGCACGAACCTCGTCCTGCTGCCCGATGGCAACGTGGTGCTCCGGCTCGAACCGGGCCAGGAAGCGCTCTCGCAGGAACTCGACCTTCCGATTCCCCCCACGGTCCCCAACCACGTCTGGATCCGGGTCGAAATTGACCGGGTTTTCTACCACAGCGACCAGGAGGACCGCGTCGAAATGCGCGGGGTGCAGACCTCGGCCCCGTTCGTCGTCGTTTCCACCAGCTACACCGGCGAAGTGACTTCGGCCACGCCGGAGCATTCCCGCGGCGAGGAGCCGATCACTCTCTCCGGACGCGCCTCGTTCCGGGCGAATCGCCAGCCGGCGCCGTTCCAACCGTTGCTGGTCAAGATCGCCAATGGCGGCTTCGAACGAACCGAGTCGGTGGTGACCGACGCGAACGGTCTGTTCAGCACCCAGTTCACGCCCCTGGAGGACGAAGGCGGGGGTATCTACTCCGTCTGGGCCGTTCACCCCGACCTCACCGACCGTACCGTGCAGCAACAGTTCGTAGTGGACCGCGTGCTGGCCAGCCCGCAGCAATTCACCGTCCGCGTACCGCACTACTTCAAACAGGCGGTCCCGCTCAAAGTCACCACCGGCGCTGGCACCGAAGTGGCGAACCTGCGACTCACCTTCCTGCCTGAAGACCAACCCTCGGGAGCGCTGCCCACGGGGGTGAGCGTGGACACCGGAGCGCCCATCGACCGGTTGGGACCGAACCAGACCGCCACCATCAACTTCCTCATCACCGGCACGCCGGATGCCAGCCGCAAGGTGAGTCTCGTCCTACGGTTGGTTAGCGGTGACACCACCCAGAATCCCTGGGCGAAGATACAAGTCGCCTGCGAGTTTTCCGCGGCCTTCCCGCTCCTCCGTTGGTCGCCCAACGCGGTGGACACGGGCGTGCCGCCCGGCTCTAACGTGATCGAACAGGTCACGTTCGAGAACGCGGGTTTGGTGGCGGCCACCAACGTCTTCTTCTCCCTGCACAATGGGGATGGCACGGTGGCGCCTTCCTGGGCGGCGCTGACCACGCCGCCGAACCTGGCCGAACTGCCCGTCGGCGGCCAAGCCATCGTCGGTCTGACGTTCCGACCGCCCCCCGGTCTGGCGGAGGGCGACTACTGGTTCATCCTGCGCACGCGGTCGGGCAATCATCCCAAGGTCGATCTCAGTGTTCACGTGGGCGTCATGGCCAGTGGGCGGGGTGACCTCGCATTCAAAGTCGTGGACATGTACACCGGCACGCCGGGCAACGAGGGCGTGCGCGGCGCCCGCATCCGGCTCCGGAATGACGCCTTCTCCAGCTTCGAGACGAACCTCGTCACCGATGCTCACGGCGAGGCCGTGTTCGCCGATCTGCCCAGCGGCCAGTACGACTACCAGGTGACCGTCGAGAACCACAACAGCAGCAACGGCCGCGCCTGGGTCCGTGCGGGCAGCACGGCGAACGAGCACGTGGCCCTCGCGTACAGCCTCGTCAGTGTCGAGTGGGAAGTTGTCCCCATCACCATCGAAGACCGCTACGAGATCGTTCTACAAGCCGTGTTCGAAACGGACGTACCGGCGCCCGTGGTAACCATCGACCCGCCGGCGGTGAATCTGCCTCAACTCTTCGCCGGCGATGTCTTCTACGGCGAATTCGTGCTGGAGAACCACGGTCTGATCCGGGCGGACAACCTCCAATTCCAACTGCCGGCCTCCGACGCTTACATGCAGTACGAGATTCTCGCCGGGTTGCCGGATCATTTAGACGCGCATCAGAAGGTGCGCATCCCGTACCGGATCACCTGTCTGACATCGTTCCCCGGCCCGCGGACCCCGCCGGCCACCACAAATCCCGCGCTCGCCCAGACTCGGACCGCGCCGGCGACGTCCCCCGCCAGTTACGACGATCTCCCGCCCGCCGTGCGCCAGATCGCCCTCATGAGCGGCGAGTCCTCCGGGTGTTTTACCCACTCCTCCACGACGGGCTACACGTTTAGTTTCGACTGCATTAACGGCCTGCAGTTCTCGGGATCTGGGGGCACCCGCTACTGGTACAATTACTCGCCGGGCAATTGTGGTGGTAGCCCCGCCAGCAGCGGCGGCACCACGGTGGTCGGCGGTCCGAGCGGTCCTGGGGGGGCTGGGGTGTCTGGACATGCCGCCTCGATTCCTGGTCTCCCGATCTGTTGTCCCCTGAAGCCGTGCGAGTCGGAAGGCGAGTGCGATTCGAAGTGTTGTGAGGCGGAGAACGGAATGTGCGGCGCCGAATCGCAACTGCCACCTACTCCAGGAACGCCGGCGCCCGACGGCAGCAGCGGTCCCGATGATAAGCGTACGGTCGCCCTCGCCAATGGCGACAGCCCGGCCGCGGCCCGGTTCAAGTTCACCAACCGCCTCCGGTGCGACGCCACCGGGCATACCTATCTCGATTCCGATCTGCGCCACCTCACCTTCGAAGAGGACTCCGGCGGCGTTTCCACCATCACCGTGGGCTTGGTCCCCTATTCGTATCTGGACAGCCACCGCACCCTCTTCGCCTATCGCGGCAACCGCATCCGCAAAACCGCGGACGGTTACCACTGGGAAAACCTGGACGGCAACTGGGAGGAATACGACGCCTCCGGCCGACTCCTGAAGACCGGCCACCGCAACCTGCTCCGGACCCGCCGCGTCTATGATGGGGCCGGTCGTCTCTCGCAGGTCTTCGATGCGCTGAACAACCTGCTGGTCACGTATTCGTACAATGCGGGGGGCCAACTCGCGTCCATCACGGACCGGTTCGGGCGGCGGACTGAGTACGACTATCAGGGCGGACGCCTCGTGCTCGCGCGCGACGTGGACCGCCGCGAAACCCGCTACGAGTACGGTCCCGATCCGGGTTGTGGACAGCGCTCGCTGGTGACCCGCATTACGCTGCCCAATGGCACCGTTCAGAACTACCAGTACCGCAGTGCCGGCTGCGATGGCCCGGTGTCCCTGTACAGCCTGTTGGATGGCGCGGGCAACGGCCGTTATCACGAGTACAAGTACGACGCGAACACGCGCACCTACTACGCGAAAACCACCACCACCGGCGGTGAAGTGCGGGAAAAGACGTTCGACCGCGATGGCAACTTGGTCGAGGAACGCCTGAACGGCCGGCTGCTGCGGAGCATTCTCCGCTCCGGCCGCACGGATCTGATCGCTGACGCGGCCGGCAACGAAACCCAGCGTGACTACGATGAGTTCGGCAAGGTCGTCCGCGAAGTGGCCCCCGATGGCGGCGTCACGACCTGGGAGTACGAACCGCGCTACCACCAGCCCACCCGGATCGAAGACCCGCGCGGCGCCGTGACGCTGATGAGCTACGACGCCAATGGCAACCTGACGAACAAGATCGAGGCCGCCGGCACGCCCATCGCCCGGACCAACTCCTGGGTGTACAACTCGCTCAACCAGTTGTTGCGGCGCGTCGATGGCCGCGGGAACAAGATGGACTATGCGTACGACGACGCGGGAAATCTCATCCGCGAGTTCGATCCGGACAACGCGGCGTATCAGACCCTGTACGGATACGACCCACGCGGGAACCGGAGCGCCGTCACCAACGACTTGGGATCTGCGACATGGTTCGGATACGACGCCAAAGACCGGCTGATTGCGGAGACCAATGCCCTAGGATACGTCACGCTAAACACCTACACAGACGACCACCTAGTTGAGGTCGAGACCGGCCGTGACGGCGCGAACCGGGGCCGAAGCGTCCGCTACGGCTACGATGACCACGGCCGCCGCACACAGACCCTTCGCGTGGATGGCGAGGGAACCGAGCACGTTTGGGAAACAACCACCTACGACACGGATGGCAACGTCATTGCCGTGGCCAATGCCTTGGACCAGACCACGCATTACGAGTATGACGCCGAAGGTCGGCGGATGAAGATCGCCCGGCCCTTTAGCGCCACCGAGACGTCCGACACGCGCTACGAGTACGACGACGCCGGGCATCTGGTCCGGGAGATCGACCCGCTGGGCGTGGTCACTCAGTACGCGTACGACGAGTTGGGCCGCCAGAAAAGAGTCACCGAGGCGCTGGGCACCGATGTCCAGCGGTCGCGCGAACGCAGTTACGACCTGGCCGGCAACCTCACCAGCCTCACCTATTCCGATGGCACGAACGCCTTCACGACGTTCTACGAGTACGACCTGCTGAACCGGCGCGTAGCCATTCGCGGCGCTCGCGAATACCCGCGGCAGTTCGAGTACGACGCCAATGACAATCTGATTGCCGAGATCAATGGCCGGGGCTACCGCACCGGCTACGCCTACGACCAGTACAACCGCCGTACCAATACGGTGGAAGGCATCGGCCCCCTCACCCGACCTTCGGCCACCCTCTCCCGTCGGACGGGAGAGGGCCGGGGTGAGGGCATCCGCCTCATGTCGGGCGATGAAGTCTCCTCGCCCGGCGAGCACGCCGGCTCAATTGAATACGACCTGCTGGGCCAGGTGGTGACAAGTTACGACGGCAACGGGAACCACCGCCACTACCACTACGACGCCCTGGGCCGCCAGACCGAGCAGTCCATCCCGCTGGCGCCCACCAACACCCTGCCTGCCGGCAACTGGTGGACGGACGACTCCGTGGTCCTGAACCGCACTTGGCTTAACCCTTGGGACCAGCCCGTGGCCACCAGCAACATCGTGGGCGGTGTAACCGCCACGGTCTATGACGCCTTTGGCCTCCAGTTCACTCACACCGATGCCGCCGGCCTCACGCTGACCAACGAATACACTCCCCTCGACCAACTATCAGCCATCAACTATCCACCAGTCTCCAGCGCCCCGCCGGGCAGCCCACCCACGTCAATCCGCTACGCCTACGACGCCAACAACGCGCAGATGCTCGTCTCCACCACCGACCGCGCCAACCTCACCACGTACTACGGCTACGACAAACGGTTCCAGCCGGCCGGCGAACTCAGTTCCTGGGGCGCGCTGACCACCTACCGCACCGACGCGCTGGGCCGCCAGACCGCGGTGACCAACGCCCTGAACGAGGTCACCCAAAGCGTCTTTGACCAGTTCGACCAACTCGTGGCCACCATCTATGCGGACGACAAACCCGACGACCGCCGCATTGAATACCGGGCCTACGACGAGTTCGGGAATATGACGAACCACTGGGGTGCCGCTACTTACGACGTGGGGTACGCCTACGACCTGGCCGGCAACCAGATTTCTCTGACCGACGGCAACGGCAATACCACCCGCTGGGAATACGACGGGCGCAACCGCAAGGTGCGGAAGATTTACGCCGACAACAGCGACTACGAATACGGCTACGACACCAACGGAAACCAGACCCGCAAGCGCGACGCCATGCAGCGGACCACCCGGTACGAATTCAATGCCTACAACCTCCTCGCCCGGACCGATTACCCGAATGATTCCGATGTAACGTTCGGCTACGATCCCGCCGGGCGGCGCGTCCTGATGATTGATGCCACAGGGACAAACACATGGCGTTTAGATGCCAGCGATCACATTCTCGAAAATGCCCAGGGAGGCAGTAAGAGCACGGCCACTTACAGCTACGACTCTTCTGGTGATTTGGTCTCGTTTTCAGCTATGTTTGGCCCGACCGCGACATCCTGGACCGTCCACTATGGGCATGATTTCGCCGGGCAATTAGAAGAGGTTCGCTGTGACACACTATTCACAGGAGCCATTCGCTACCGCCGATCGAGTTGCGATCACTGTATAACTGACGTTCTGTACCCCGATGGCTCGAGAACCGCGATGACTTATGACACGCTCGCAAGAAAAACCAATATAGTACTGTACACAGTACTTGGCGACGAGGCCCTAAGCCTCCAATACACCTTTGATCGAGCCGGTAGAATGCACTCAGAGTCAGATAACAAACACACTTCAATATACCTCTACAACGACAAGAGCGAACTTGTCAAGGACTCTAGCTACACAGAGTCGCCGCAACCTAAGTTAACAAGATCCAAGGAGTTTCAATACGATTCTGTGGGCAATAGGACATCCGAAAAGCAAAACGGAACCATCACGCACTTTACTGCAAACAGACTTAATCAACTATGCACCGTGTCTAACAGCTCTCAAGTCACATTGCTATACGACGCACTCGGAAATATGGTATTTGATGGATACAATACGTTTACTTTTGATGAGGCAAACAGAATTGTGGTACTGACTAACCGTTGTATGCGCATGGTTTTCGACTATGATGGTTTAGGCAGGTGCGTAAACACTTCCGGTTGGGAAGCTGAAGCCGGCACCTTTGATGAAGCCATTTGCTTTAACGGTCTCGTTCCGACCGCAGCGCTTACTGATGATGGCGGAGGCGAGTTTGTGGCTTTCGCCGAGGATCGCTGGGGGACTCTTCCTTGTGAATATGCCTTGGATGCGGCGGTCGCAATACAAAAAGGAAATGAGACGAATGTGCTAATCTGGGATGGGGTCGGTAATGTCCGAATTCTACATGATCTGCAAGGCGGCGGAGTGAGGCTATTGGGTTATGAACCATTTGGGTCGAACCGAGGATGTTGGCGATGTTCCAACGTCTATTATGCCTACCTTCCAGGGTGGCTGGGCTATTATAGGAACGGAATTCACGAGATTTCAACTACGGACACTCAATACGGACTTAGGTCGATTTGTCAGCCGCGATCTGTTAGAGGAAAAGGCCGGTGTAAATCTTTATGCATTTGTGCACAATGATCCGCGCAATCGAGTGGACCCTTCGGGAGCTTGCAGCATCACGTGCCCCTACTCGAAGGTTCCGCGTCCGGTTAAGGTCGGACGTGGGCACCACGGAGCGACAATCCCTACGCCACCCGGTTTTGGAATCGTTTTAAGCGAGATGGGTGACTGTCCTAAGGCGCCCTGTGCGCAGAACGAGTACGTTCGCTTGGAGATTTCCGATTGTGAGTGTTCTGGCGTCTACTGGTTTGACACAAGTGATCCAATCTACCAATTGCACGAGGAAACCCATGTTAGAATATACCAACAAGAGTGGGCAGAGCTAGTTGCGGAGATCAAGCCACTAGAAGGGTGCTGGCCGGCGGAGACGGCCGGCTATTGTCGGTCACTAGCCGTGGCGTATAGACAGTTTCACGGAAAGTTTGCGAAGTGGCGGAATGTTGCATTCGACTGCGCTACGACTTGGAATCACTGTACAGAGTTACCTCAACTAGCACTGGAGATTAACATGCTTCGATTGGTAATTCGGGGTCTTGAACGGGACTGTTTATCCCATCGAGGAGCCTCATGCGCTTCTTCGCAATAATGGGGTGCGCTCCTCACTATTGATCCTGATATGCGGAAATTCGAGGGGTCAGTCCTTATTAATGACACAGATATGCGAAAGCACAGAACAGCGGACAACTGGAGAGGCGTGACCGACGAGGCGAGCGTTTGCGGCCAACCCGTCGCGGCTGCCCCGTTGCACGAAGCCGCGGCGCTGGTGGCTGGCTGCGAGTCGCCGGGCAGGTTGTAAAGGGGTCAGTCCTTAGTAATGACACAATTATGCGGACACTTAGTACAGCAGACTGCGAGAACGGCATGGCGCCCGAGGCGAACGTTTGCGGCCAACCCGTCGCGGCTGCCCCCTTGCGCGAGATCGCGGCGCTGTTGGCGCGCTGTGAGCAACCGGCCAGGCTGAAGGCTGAAGTGGGCAGTAGCAGCCAACGCCTGCCGGTGCCTCGGCAGACAGGTGAGGAGGCTCCATTCAAGTCCGAAGCGCGAAGTGCGAAGTGCGAAAGCGAGCAGGGGCGCGTGACCTCGCGTGGCGAATCTGAGGCGAGGAATAGACCTTCGCTGCCATCAGAGGTCATCCGGCTTGAAGACCGTGAGGCCGGGAATCGAGTCGAATTGCGGATCAGCCGTGGCGAGCAGGTTCGCCCCGCTCCGCAGTCCGACCGCCAGATGGAGGGAATCATTGGTCCGCAAGCCGTGCGTCCGTTGCAGGGCAGCCGCCTTGGTGAAGTCCGTGCTTTCGACGGCCAGCACCAGCAGGTCGCCGGAGAGGAGGTCTTCGATTTCCTGACTATATTGAGTCAGTTGTCGCACGAGGGGCGGGTTCTGGGCGAGGGCTTTGGCTGGATTCGAGCCGGACAGGCCCCGGCTCTGCGCTTCCTGCATCATCCGGCGATGGCAGAACTCGGCCATGCCAATGGCGGTCAACACCCCGGTGACTTCGTGCCGCGCGCAACGTTCCAGAAGTCGGCGGCACTGTGCGGACATCGCGCGTCTGGCGTAGATGAGGATATTGGCGTCAACGAGCACCCGCGCGCCGGGGGGAATGGCGTCCAGGCTCATTGCTCAAAGGGATCGGCCTCCATACTGGCGCGGAACTGGTCCGCCGTGAGGGCCAAGTCAGGCGTGGCGAGGAAACGGTGCAGGCCCGCGCCCGTGGGGGTCGCCGCTGCCGGCCCCTCGCCATTCGGTTCCAGGATCGTCAACAGCGCGTGGGCTTTCATGGGCAGCAGCCCGGTGCCGCGCGGCCAGACGCGCCCGTTTTCCAATTCCACTTCAACCGTCGTGTAGCTCATGGCCACATTTTACCACCCACGCCGGTCACGGCAAGGCGGCAGAGCGCAGCTGGCGTCTCGTAGCAGCCGACGTGAGGAGGCTCCATCTGAGAATGTGGAATTCGGAATGCAGAATGCAGAATGCGATCAGCGCCTCGTGATCTCGGCCGCTGCCGGAATGGGGCCACGCGGAGCACTTTCACTCAAACCAGTTCTCCACCTTCAACCCCTTTATCCGGTCGAAATCACGCCGGTTGCGGGTGACGAAGGTGAAGTCCCGCCCCAACGCCACGCCGGCCCGCCAGATGTCCTCTGGGCTGACGATGTTGGTGTCGAGCAGGAACACAGCCGGTCATTGCAGGTTGACCTGGCGGTGGGAGGCCGGAAGCCGGCCCAGCGCGCGAACTTCCTTCAAGGCGCTGAAGAACGGGTCGTCGTCCAACATCCCTTCGCTGGCGTCGTTCTGCAGGGCTGCGGATGGCTCGGCCGCCGGAGCTTGCACGATGCCGCGCAGCGCCTGCTCCAGGAGCGCGCCAAGCGACTTTCCGTGCTGCCGGGCTTGTTGCTCAAGCTGGCGCAGGAGCGATTCATCAATATCCAACGTCGCCTGCACAAGGCCACCGTAGGATTGGCCTGGTGGGCTGTCAATGGCCAGCACCGATCACCGCGTGGGTGCTGCGGGCGAGCCGTCCGCGGTCCGGTACGTCTTTGGTGAAAGGACCTGACTATGGATGAAGCAAGCGAGCTTCGGTTGCCTTTGAACGCAGGCGGCTTGTTAGTGCACTCGGCGTGGCAATGGGGGGTGGCGATGGCTCTAGCCCTCAGCCTTCGGCCTTCGGCCTTGGCCCAGGAGTCCGTCTGCGCCCGGGTGAAGATCGAAATCCTGCAGGAGTTGACCCTCGAACGGGAGGCCTTCGAGGCGCGCATGACGATCCACAACGGCGTGGCGGGCATCTCGATTGACAACATCAGCGTGGACGTCAACTTCGCCGACCGGGACCGGCAACCAGTGAATGCGACGAAGAACCCAAACGATCTATCGGCGAAATTCTTTTACAGGCTACAGGACGGCTACGACATTCCCGGCACGATCGCGGGCGGCACGTCGGGCACGATCAAGTGGCTGATCATCCCGGCCCCTGGTGCGGCGGGCGGCACCGCGCTGGGCGAGACCTACTATGTGGGCGCAACACTCCGTTACCGCGCGGCGGGCCAGGATAACGAGGTGGCGGTGGATCCGGACGACATCCTGGTGAAACCCATGCCAGCACTCACGCTGGATTACTTCCTCCCGAATGAAGTTTACGGTGACGATCCGTTCACCCAGGACTTTGTGGAGCCGCCCATTCCTTTCACGTTGGGGGTGCGGGTGAAGAACAGCGGTATCGGGACCGCCCGGAAGCTCAAGATCGATTCCGCCCAACCGCGCATCGTCGAGAACAAGCTGGGGTTGCTGGTGGACTTCAAGCTGCACGGGTGCGAGGTCAACGGCGGGGTGGCGCAACCGACTTTGCTGGCCGATTTCGGAGATATCGCGCCCAGCCGATCAGGCGTGGCGCGGTGGATTATGACGAGTTCGCTGTCCGGGCGCTTCGTGGAGTTCAGCGCGTACTACACGCACGCGGATGAACTGGGCGGCCAGTTGACTTCTCTCATTACCGCACAGCCCAAGACGCACTTCCTGCTGCACGATGTGCTGGTGGACTTGCCGGGGCGCGACGCGGTGCGGGATTTCCTGGCCAGGGACGGGGCGGAATTGCGGGTCTATGAATCGGAGAACGCGGACACGCCGGTGAGCGACCAGTCCGCTGCATCGAGCTTGTTCGCGGACGCCGGCCGCTACCAGGTGCGCACCGCGCCAATGGCCGGCTTCCTCTTCATCCGACTGACCGACCCCTTGGCAGGGCGCCAAGTCTTGCAGGCGGCCCGACGGGCAGACGGGAAGACGTTGCCCGGCCCCAACGCCTGGCTGTCGCAAACCTGGGACCGGACGGCGTTGATATGGAATTACTACGTGAACGTGTTCGACGTGAACAACACTGCCGGAGCCGGCTACCTGCTGCAATACAAGGACGCGCCGCAGCAGACCAATCGCCCCCCCCGCATCGATCCCCTCTCGAACTGGACGATCGGCCTGGCCGACCGACTCAGCTTCCCCATCACCGCCACCGACCCGGACGGGGACCGGCTGGCGTTCCGGTTGGAGTCGCCGGCACCCACCGAGGCATCCGTTACCCCTGAAGGCACTTTCTCCTGGGAGCCGGGTTTGGGGGCAGCGCCGAGCACGAATCGAATCACCGTCAGTGTCACGGACAACGGAATGCCGGCGTTGAGCGACCGGCGGGCGTTCACGTTGGTGGTGCGGGATCCCTCGGCCAGTGAGCCGCCCATGCTCGCGCTTTCGACGAATTTGCTGGCCTATTTGGAGCTGAGCGGGTTTGTGCGCCTCGACCCGCTGGCCCAGGTAACCGATGCGGACACACCCGTGCTCTCCGGTGGACGCCTGACGGTGGCGGTGATCGAGGGACGCACGGCGGCGGATGCACTGACGCTGGCGGACCCTGGTCGCGCGCAGACCAACATCACCGTGACGGCGGAGAACGTGGTCGAATACCGCTCTGTGCCGGTCGGAACCCTAAGCTTGGAGAACACGGAAACGAACTTCCTGGCGGTGGACTTCAATGCCAACGCGACCCTTGAGGCAGTGCAGGAGGTAGTACGAACGGTTGCCTTTCGCAACACCGCCGTCCGGGGCGTCTCGCCGGACCGGGTGATCCAGTGGACGCTCAGCGATGGGGAGGGCGGGTTGAGCGCGCCGGTGGACTTGGCGCTCGAAGTGTGGCCCGTCAACCACGCGCCGGTGGCGGTGAGCGACAGCGCGACCACAATGGCGGATACACCCATCGCGTTGCTGATCGCCAAGCTGGTGGGGAACGATTCGGATCCGGACGGCGACGCGCTGAGCTTTGAATTGTTGGGAAGCATCACTGCGCAGCGTGGGATAGTGGAGGTACAGGGCGGGGTGGTGTTTTACTTTCCAGATGCGCTGCTGGTGGGAGCGGACACGTTTAACTATCGGGTGACCGATCCTTACGGCGGCTGGGCCGAAGCGACCGTGGTTGTGGACGTCCGCGCGCCCACCGCGACGACGCCGAACATGGTCTGGATCAAGGCCGATGCCAACGGCACCGTGAGGATAGACATGATGGGCATCCCGAATCGAGCCTACACGGTCCAGTGGTCTGAGGACCTGTTGTACTGGGAGTTCCTTCGCAAAGTGACCGCCCAGCCGAGCGGTGAAGTTTCGTTCACCGAACAGACTACCGACACGACCTGGCGATTCTACCGAATCGTATATCCTTGAGGAACTATGAACCCGATTTCGCAATCAGCCGGTACCAAGGGACGGGAGCCAGCGCCGCAGCCTGCCGGTCCGTCGCCGTGGTGGCACGCTGGCCTGCGGTTGGAACACAGTGCAGTCTCCACACCACTTTATGAAATCGGTTTGTTAGGAGGAGTTGGCCACGCTGCAGACCCCTGCGACCCACAGCCGCAGCGTGCCCGCGGTCCCTGGGAATCTTGCGTCGCCAGGGCCACGTCAGGCGGCAAAAACGTCGATTGCGAGGGAAGACGCTGCGATCCGCGTAGGTGGAGCAGGTCGGTTGCAGCGGCTCTTGGGCTGTTGCTCGCGGGATTGACGGTACAAGCCCAGGTTGACTGGTACCAAGGTGGCCTGGCGGTCGAACTGCCCGACGGCGGCGGCACCGGAGTGAGTGTGCAGCACGAGTTCAGCGGACTCACGGGGCAGATCGAGAGCGTAGCGGTCAGACTGGATGTGGCAGGGTCGTGGTCCGGGGACCTTTACGCCTACCTGAACTTCGGCGGCGGGCACGCGGTTCTGCTCAATCGGCCCGGAACTACGATAACGGATGCCTTGGGCTACGGAGATGCGGGGCTGCAGATCCGTTTGCGGGACGACGCGCCCAACGGGGACATTCATTGCTACCGCCTGACCCTGTTCGGCGACTCAGGGCAAGGGGTGTCCGGACCGCTGACGGGCGATTGGGCGCCGGATGGTAGAATAGCCGACCCTGCGGAAGTCACCTTTGCGGACAACCGATCGGCCCTGCTCAACGCCTTTGTGGGTGGAGTCCCGAACGGAACCTGGACCTTGTTCCTGGCCGATATGGAGTCCGGATCGGTTCACCAACTAAACGGATGGGGACTGGAATTTGAATTGGTCCCGGAACCCGCCTCTGCCGTGGTCATCACCGGGACGGGCTGCATGCTCTGGGCCTTCGGCATCAGGCTCATGGCTCGAGGCCGCAAGTCGTCGCGTGTGTGAGTCTCAGAGCATGGCAAAACGCTTGCCCTTCGTGCTCTCACTTGGAGTAGTCAGCCGCTGTAGCCCCTGGCCGCTCTCGTAATTCCTAGGCTCTGACCTCCTGAGCCGAGGGAATCAGGATGGGCCGTTTAGGGTAAAGACCAGGCGCAGGTTGGTCCCGGGAAAGACGGTTTCGGTGGCGGTCAGTTCCTCGGCCAAGTGGCGCACCGCGGTGTCTTGCAGGCGGCTGGGCAGCGGGTGCAGACGCACGGTCAGGGTCTGCGCTTGGGGATCGGGTAAGAGATCGGCCGGGGTGCGCATCAACTCGCGCACCAGCGCCCGACCATCGTCGCTGCGCGCCAACGCCTCCCGCACCGTCCCCACCAGCGCCGTCTCGGCCCGGTAGGCAATCAGTTTGAGCGTGTCCACAAAGTGTTTGCGCTCGGCGCGCAAGCGCGGGAACTGCTCGCCCGGAGGCAGCTCTTGGAGAGTGATATGGCGTGGGGTGTCCTTACGTTTGGCCTTGAGTTCGGCCAGCCGCGTCGCGTGCGTGGTGAGGGCTTCGTGCCGGCGAGCTTTGGCTTGCTGCCAGGTTTCCAGTTCGGGCGCTTCGGGGAGGGCGGAGAGACTCAACGCCCCGAAGGCGGCCTGCTCGCGCTGGAGCCGGGTGCGTTCGCGGCGGATCTGACTTTCCAAGAGGCGCCAGGCGGGGTTGACGACCGTGGTGGACGCAGGAAGCGGCTCGGTGCCGTGCTCGACCAGGCGGTCAATGGCGTAGTGTTCGCGCATGTATTTGAGGAAGTTTTCCTGCGTCCACCGTGCGAAGAGCCGTCGCGCCAGGGGGCGCAGATCGGAACGGTAATCGGTGCTGAGCATGCTGACTTGGTGGCCGGTGTCCTCCCGTTGACGGATTTCCCGCACCCAGAGGCCGTTGCCCAGGCAGGTGCCCCGTTCGGCCAGGGACAGGGTGAGCTCTTCGCCATTGGCCAGGACCACTGCGTACGGAGCGAACTCCTCGGTGGCCCAGTCCGCGCCGGCGAACTTGTGATAGGTCAGCACCGCCACGCGTCGGGCTTTCTGCTCGGCGAAGAACGCGGGCGAATAGGCCGCCCGGTCGAAGATCATCAGGAACCGGTGCAAGAGCGGATCGGCGGCCAGTTGGGCTTCGGTGGGCTGGCCCGGCGCGTCGGCCAGCAGGCGGGGAATGATCTCGGTGCGCAGCACTTCGATGAGTCCCGGGTCCACCGGGCGGCTGACCAGGAAGAAGGGCCGGCCATCCAGCGCGTTGACCCAGTAGTCGGTCGTGCCCCGCAGACACAACTTCTGCCGGGCCACGTAGCGGCGGGGCAGCGCCGCCAGGCGGCCATGATAGACCCGCACGTGGCCGTCGGCGTAGTACACACCCTCGTGGTCGAGTTGCGCCACCAGCCACTCGCGCGCCAGTTCGCTGCTCCACGCGGCGGCCACGCCCGAGGGCGCGCAGAGATGGGCCAGCTTCTGGCGCAACGTGCGCACCTCGGGGATGCGGTCCAGGCCGACGAGTTGGCCCCATTCGCCGGGCGGCTCATAGCGCAGCGCCTCGAGCGAACGCACCCGCACCAACGCCATGAAGGCCAGCACCAGGAAGATCGTTTCCAGCGGATAGAACCCCGCCGGCAGTTCAAAGCGAGGGCGGCTCTGGCGCAGCAACCCCTCAGCCAGCAGGCCGGGCAACGCCCACAACACGCCGCCCAAGGGCACGTCGGCGGCCGGGGCAAACTGCACGGGCGCCTCCCGCAGCACGCCCACCGCGGCCAAGAGCCGCTCTTCGCTCCGCGTGGTGGCGCAGCCCAGCGGAGCGCCTTGCGCGGCCGCGCGCCGTTCGCTTTGAGTGCGACTCAGCGCACGGGCGGGCGGGTCTTTTTTTTCGCGCCGGCGCGCAGCCGACCCCCGCGGATCGCCTTGTGGATCGTGTTGGCCAGCACGCCGGTGGCCCGGCTCATCGCCGGGACGTCCTGACCTTGATCCAAACCGGCTTGCACTTGGACCAACACTTCCGGGGTGAGCTTGCGCCCGACCCGCGGCTTGGGCGGCACGAAGAACGCGGCGGCCCCGGCCGCCCGATACCGGTCCACCGCCCGCTGCACGGCGATTTTGGGCACCCCGAAGGCCCGGCGAATGTCCCCCTGACTGGCGCTGCCGTTGACCACCAGTTGACTGGTGAAGAGCCGGAAGGCGGCCAGATCCTCCTGCGCGTGGGTGAAGACGGGCAGATGCCCGTTGAAGTACGTCACCTGGCCCTCGCGACACGCGAAAGCCAGCGCGTCATTGAGCGGGGTCGTACCGACCGGAAACAGGGGCAGTTGCACTTGGGGCATGGCCCAGGGAGGTAGCGCCTCAAACGCCCGCACGCCAGCCCAAAACGGCCCATCCCCCTTCCTCACTACTTGCCGATCTCCGCTTACGGCTCAGGAGGTCTGAGGCTGAACTCAGTCGTTGCATCGCCGAGTCAGGTAGCTCCGAGCCCCCGTTGACAGCCCCCGTTGACTTTGCTGTGCCTCCCGCGGGATAATGCCGCGGTGGGGTTGTTCCTCTGAGTGGTTCGTGTGGTCGCCTTCCTTTCCCACGGTCCAAGGATGGCCGTGATCGGTGTTCCCCCTTTCCCGACGGATCGGTTCGCGACCGGGCTGGCCCGCCGGGGATCGTTCCCGCCAGTTTGAAGTCCAGGTGCCGCCCCGGCGCCTGGCGGGAACGCACTTCATCCGCGCCCACCGGCTCAAACCCGGTCGGCGGCATCGCGAAAGGCAGTGCATGAACACCACGAACTTCAAGGCCACCGCCTTGGAGGACACCCAGCTCCGCGCCCAGGCCCCGAGCATCTTTGCCGCGGGACCGATGGCCGGAGTGTCGGGCCGGTACACGTTCGTGCCCACCGCCCGGATCGTCTCCGGGTTGCGGGCGCACGACTGGGTGCCGGTCAGCGTCGAGGAACAACGCCTCCGCAGCGAGGCCCGGCGGGGCTTTCAGAAACATCTGATCCGCTTCCGCCGCGCCGCGCAGATGGAGACGCTCGATGAATGGAACGTCGAACTGGTCCTGGTCAACTCGCATGATGCGGGCTGCGCCTACCAGTTACACGCCGGCTTGTTCCGGCGCATTTGCAGTAACGGGCTCGTGCTCTCCTCGGAGAGTTTCGAGACCCTCCGGTTCCGCCACGCGGGACTGGAGCCGGAGCGGGTCGTCGAGGCCAGCTTCCGGTTGATCGAGCTGATGCCGCGGGTGGGCGAACTGGTGGACCGGTTTCGCCACCGCGAGTTGGCACGGGAGGAAGCCCGGCGGTTCGCGCAACACGCGTTGCGGCTGCGGTATCCGACTCTGAGCGAGGCGCCGGTGGAAGCGGAAACGCTGCTGCGGGCGCGCCGGCCGGAGGATGTGGGCAACGATGTCTGGCACGTCATGAATTGTTGCCAGGAGGGGCTCGTGCGCGGCGGAGTCTCGGACTCCCGTCGGGACCGGCGCGGGAAACTGCGGTCGGTGCGGGCGTTGCGGGGCATTGACTCCAAGGTCGCGCTCAATCAGGGGCTCTGGAGTCTGGCCGAGCGGGTCACCACGGGCGAACCGCTCCCCGAACCGGAGAGCGTGGCGCTGAGTGCCTGAGAGGTTCTACAGGAGGGTTACACGGCTTTCGAGAATTGTGCCGGCAATACAATTCTCACCTTTGAGCCGATGAAACCCTGCCTCCCGTCGGCCATTTGCTTTCGCCAGCACGATTGTGTTATGACCGGAGTCAAAAGTACTCCCATTCTGGAGCCACCGATGCAGCCCACCCCTGACGCCCTCTATCGTGTCCACCAGGTGCAGGCGTCGCGCCGTGGCGTCAGCCCGCTGGCGTACGACGACTTCTGCGCGCGGATGAAGGACCGGAGCGACACCGACCTGGGCGGGTTGCTGCTGCCGGCCAACGCGGTGAAGCCCGTGGCGCGGCCCCTCCGAACCCCCCGCTTTCAACTGGGCCGGTGGTACATCACGCCCGCCGCCGCCAGCGCCCTGCCGCAAGACGACGTGGTGGCCGCGCTGGCGCGTCATGCGGTCGGTGACTGGGGCACAGTCGAAGGTGAAGATCGGGAGGCGAACGAACGGGCGTTGGCCAACGGCGGCCGACTGGTGTCGGCGTATGTCGCCGGCAATGGGCTCAAGTTCTGGATCATCACGGAAGCGGGGCGGGACTGCACCACCGTGCTCCTGCCGGAGGATTACTGAATGCGGGCCTCGACCGGCCCGCGGCGGATCGGGGGACGTCGCCCAGACTGGGGACCGGTCCTCAGTCCCTTGCGGGCGGCCCCAGACCGCGCGACGCCAGCAGGCAGGCGGTGCGCGGGAAACGCACACCGCGATTCGCGCTGCAACAGGAGGTTCGTCGGCATGAGAGGTGAACGAACATGAGCACTCAGCGCCGCGTGGCCTGCTTCGATGACACCCACGGCCAGCGCCACTGGGCGCAGACCGGCTTCCCTTCGCGGGAGCTGGACACGCACTTGGCCGGCCTGACTGAACTGCTCTGCCGGCTGGGTTGCCACTGTCGCCGCACCGCTGGCGAACCGCTGGTCAACCGACTCTCACAAACCGACCTCCTGGTGATCCCGCCACCGACGGGCACGTACGATCCGGCCGGCGAATGCTGGCGACCGCATCCGGCGACGCTCTTCACGGCCAAGGAACTGTTTGCCCTGCTGGAATTCCTCTCCGAGGGCGGGCGGTTGCTGGCGTTCGCTTACCGGTTCGGCGACGCCTTCACCCAGGCGAACCTCGGCGACCTCTGCGCCCCGTTGGGCTGCCAACTCCACACCGATGCCGTGATCGACCTCACCCGGTTGCGCGACATCCACCCGCTCCAATTCCACTTCGACGCTTCGCGTGAGGCGCTGCCGGTGGCCTGGGCTACGGCCGGCGTTCAAGCCGTGCGCTGGCGTTCCATGGCTACGTTCACAATCCGGCCCGGCGCCAAGGTGCAACCGCTGGCCTTGTCGCCCGGCGGCGCTTGCATCAGCTTCGACTGTGTTCAACGCCGGATCAGTTTCCAGTCCCTGCCCATCGCCGTGGCGGGGACTTACAGCCAGGGTCGGTTTGTGCTCTTTGGCGGACCGCACGCCTTCGAGACTGGCCCGCTGGGGTTGCTCGAAGCGGGCGACAACCGTCGGTTCCTGCAAAACGTGCTCACCTGGCTCTTGGATGACACCGCGGGCGAACTGCCTGCAACTCCCTCGCCAGCCCAGCCCGAGTTGACGGCGTTGCTCTCACTCCTGGCCGAGCAGTATCGGGACTTGTGCCAGGTCGAGGCCAAGGGTGGCGGCGAACTGACCGTCGCGTTTGTTGAGCGCCTGCTCCACGAGACCGGAGTTCTGAAGGCTCTCGCCCGCCCGTCCTGGATGCCCTGAACGAAATGGCGATCCGAATCTACTTGATCCGGCCCCGATCCTGATCGACATCTACCCCGACAGTACAATTTGCGCAGTGACGGCTGCGGTCTCCTCGGAAAACCGCGAATTTTCAATCAAGAGACCAAGCCGCCAAGCCTGCGCCCATCTGGGCGTGGCTTGACGCACTTTCTTGAAGGGCGCTTCGCGGTGCCTCCGGGGAGGGTGTGATTGGGTCACGCCCTTGTTGTGTTCCGCAGTTCGTGGCTCGCAGAAACCAAAGCGAACATGAACGCGATGCTGACTTCGACGGCGCGGGAATCCTGGCTCCTGCGCGAAACGCCCCCCATCTACGCCGTGCCCGTTCCGCCACCCAAGACGCGGGTGGCCGTGTTCGGCAGTTTCCATGGCGGGTACCACGTGCTCCAACAACTGCTCCGCGAACCGCTGGCCAACTGGGTCACGGTGACCGGCCTGGCGACGGACGATCCGAAGCAGCCCTACACCCACCCCGAAGTGCGTCTCTGGCGCCACGTCCATACCAAGATCGAGGAAGAATGGGTCGCGAAGCTCGCCCGCGCCAATGGCCTTCCGGTCTATCGCGGCCGGATCAAGTCGCCCGAGTTTGAGCGGATGTTCGCCGAGGATTGGGCGCCGGACCTCTGCTTGATGGCGACTTTCGGGCAGATGATTCCTCAACGCATCTTCTCGGTGCCGCGGCTGGGGTTCTACAACTTTCACCATAGTGACCTGACTTGGCCTTCGTATCCGGGGCCGGACCCCATCGGCAACATGGTGCGCGACGGCAAGACGCACGTCGTGATCACGCTGCACGAGGTCAGCGCGGTGTTGGACGGCGGCCGGTTTGTGGCCCGCTCCCACCCGGTGCGAATCCCCAAAGACCCCAATGGCGCGATCGTGCATCGGTACACCTGGCCGCAGATGGGACCGTTCATCCGGGAACAAGTGCTCCGTTTGATTGGGCGGGAAGCGGCCCTGGTGCCGTGAGCGCGGCGGACCAACCCTCGCGCGCTTCGGGTCCGTCCGCCGCGGGAACCACGGGCGACCAGTGGGGCGGGGAATCGGGCGGCTGCGCTTTCCGCCTTCGGCCCGCGCCCCGCCCGTTCCCACCCCACTCGTCGCGGGTGGTCGCAATCGGTGCCCGGCAGCAACGCGGAGTTGCGTTGACGCGGCTACCCCCGGCTGCATCGCACGGTTCGTGGCCGGTATGCATGTTGTTCATGGCCCGTTCCGCTGCGGATGCGATCACCGGCACGAAGCACATCGCCCCGGCAGGCAAGCACCCCCCCAATCGGACCCTTTCTCCGGGAAGCATTGCGTCGCTCACTCGGGAAGGAAGCTCCGCTCGTTTCCTGAGTGCGGCGGACCGACCCTCGCCCGCTTCGGGTCCGTCCGCCGCGGGAACCACGGGCGACCAGTGGGGCCTGGAGTCCAGCTCCCGCGCTCGGCGGGGCCGCCCTGCGGGACACGCGGCGCTCGCTCAAGCCCCACTCGTCGCTGGAGCATCTACCGGAGCTTGCACCCGTCACGGCGTCGGGGTCGCGCGGCGATGCCGGTCATGTTCGCCTGTCCGCTCCCGAGGTACGAAAACCGAACCTGCCAGGAGGTCGGCAGCAACGAGTCGGTGACGGGGATCCGAGTGTCGAAATGCTGCCCCCCTGAATCCGCTCCGGCGCGGCCCTTCCGAGGTCCATTATACGGCTCGCTGCGGGCGTCAAGGTCCTCCTCGTGCCTGCGGTCCACCTTGACCCCCTCGCTTCGCCTGGAATCGGCACTTAAGAGGGGCCGCGCGGGAATGTCGGCCGGGGAATGCACGAACACGCCTTCTGGAAGCTGTTCACGGATCGCCGACGCCCGGTTCAGCGAAGGGTCGCACCGGCACCCGGCGCCAGCGGAGGGCTTCACGGGGCACCGGTTCGAGGCCGGCGATTTGGCGCTTCCGATTGAGGGCGCGCAGCAGAATGCGGAGTTGATCGCGGACCGGCGCGTAAGGCTCGAAGTTCAAGGCCCGCAATACCTGGCACCATTCTTCGACTGACCGGTGAAGGGCCAGCGCCAGCAACCTGGACTTCAGAGCGCGGAACGTGTCGCGCTCGATGCGCACGGACGGATGCCACTTCCTGCCATCCCGCCCCTTTCGACAACCAATCGAGTAACCCATGAATCGCAACGGTTGTCGCCGCAGGTCCCGAATCTGAGTGCCCTCGGCGGCGAAGAACGGGTGCTCGCCGTGCGTCGCCAGGAGCACGAAGAATCGGTCGTACCGGAGGTACTGGACCCGCGCCTTGCCGGCCTGCTTGTGCCGCGCCCGCGTCCATTTCGAGACGTCCAGGTCGTACTGGCCAATGAGTTTCCGGTCCACGTTGGCTGGGTCTTTGTGTTCCGGCACCCGGCCGGTGACATAGAACCAGTACCCGTGGGCGAGGTACGCCACGGCCAGTTGCTGCACAAATCCCGCCACGCTCGTGGCCACACACCGATAAGCCATATCGCACCTCCAAACGGTGTTATGGTGGGGAGTGCGATGAAGGTGCCCTTCAACGATTCAAGTCGCCGGAATTACTCGTGGCATGCTCGGAGCATGTGCCTCGACGACAGTGCGGCGATCCCGGGCAAGCCGGGGCCGCACTCCGGGACGTTCCAACCGCGAGTTGGCGCGCATTGCGGTCGCCCGGAGGGCCGTGGTAAGTTGGGCCTGCGCTGCGGAAAGGCAGCCGATTATGTCGCTGACAGTCACCATCGATCTTCCGGCCGAACTGGAACGCGCCTTGCGCGCTTCCGAGCGGGATCTGAGCGCCACGGCCAAGGAAGCGCTCGCCGTCTCGCTTTTTCGCCAGGGTAAACTCACGCACGCGGAGTTGGGTGGCGCGCTGGGCCTGGATCGTTTCGAGACCGACGCCCTGCTCAAGCGGCACCAGGTCGGTGCGGGCGGCTTGACGCTGGCGGACCTGGAGATGGATCGCGCGGCGTTGGAACGGGTCCTGGGACCGGTGCGCCGGTGATCGTCGTCGCCGACAGCTCGCCGTTGGTGGCGTTGGTGAACATCGACGCCATCGAGATCCTGCCCCAACTCTTCGGCACGGTGCTCATTCCCCCGGCGGTTCATGCCGAGTTGCTCGATGCGCGGCGCCCGCCGGCGGTGCGCCGCCTGGCGGCGCAGCTTCCTGGGTGGCTGGACGTCCGCACGCCAACGAGGCGTGAAGCCTGGTCCGGCCTCCATGCGGGCGAGGCCGAAGCGTTGAGTCTGGCGGTCGAGGTGGGCGCCGAATTGCTCCTCATGGATGAGAAGGCAGGGCGCCGGATCGCCACCGAACGGCACTTCTTGGTGGCCGGCACCGTGGGCGTTTTGGAACGAGCGGCGGCCCAGAACCTCCTGGACCTGGGCGAGGCTTTCGAGCGGCTCAAGCAAACGGATTTCTGGGTGACGCCCGCGCTGCTGGACAACCGGCTCAAAGTGTTCGAGCGGCAGCGCGGCCGGACCCCTGGCCTCGGGCACTGACTGACTGGGACACTTGGCGGAAACCGGAGCTGGACGATGGCGCAACATCACGCCCAAGCCGGCCTGGCGCCAACGCCATGCGCGGGGCGCCCCATTCCCAAGTTGAGCGATTCCGCCAGCGCTGACAGGTAGGAAGGTTGCAGTTGCGGGCGCAGCCTTCCAAAAGCCCAAATCCTTCGAGGCCAGCCCGGGTCCGGGTCCGGGGACGGTTTCCCCTCGCAACGCCCCGGCCTTGGCCGGCATCTGAACCTTGTTGGTCGCAGGAGGTTCGCTGAGGTTTTACCCCGGGTTGCCCTGGCGGCGCGGGCGTGCCGGCTCCTCGTGGCCCAATCGCCCGCGCGCGCTGTATTCCTGCGATTGCCGTTGCCCAACCATAGCGGTTGCGGCGACGGCGAAAATCCTTCGGTTACGTCCTCATGGCATTGGCTCCAGGTAACAGGCGTCCCGGCCGCGCTGCCGTGCCTGTCCCCAGGTCCGTTGCGCGGAACGCGGTTTCTGTCGGTCAGGAAGCGGGCAGGTGGAGTTGCCTCCACCTGCCCGCCCCGCCCTTGTGATCGGTTACTCCCGTCACCCCTTTCGTGTGTGCTCTTGCGCCCGGCACCACCCGTTGGCGCGCACCCGCGCCCTGGACTGCCTTGCCCAGGTTGCGGGCAGCTTGCGCTGCTCCTACTCGGGGCACTCTCATCAGAGTGGGGCTTTTGAAGCACCGGCTGACTCGTGCCGGCACCGGATACCACTCCGGCCGCCCCATTCCTTGCGCGGTTATTCCTGTCCTTCACGGCCGCAGTCACGTGGGCGGGACGCTGACGCGTCCCCGCTCTTCCGGCATGTCCAGGGCTCCCGCCCCGGCACAGTTTCCAGTCCCACGGTGGGACCGATTTCGGGGGGCAGAATACAGAAGCGCCCCCTTACCCACCCGGATCGAGCTACACCCCTTGGCGTGCGTCTCTGCGGTCGTTGACTGGCAAGGGCTTGACGCCCCTATCATCGTTGAGCTGTTCGCGGTCTGCTTTTCTCGGCAGAACCCCGGAGGGGATCAGCCTCCGGCTGGTCGGTGTTGCCACCGCCAGACTCCCGACGCCAGCGTGCGTTCATCGAACCTGACGGGCCTTGCACCCGATTGGCCTTGCGGCTTTGGTCCGATGCCCGCCGGGGGATTGGCCGTGCCTCGCAGCACGGCGCACCCGCTTGGGACAGGACCGACCGATGGCCTTGCAGCCACCGGCGTGTCCCGCTCGCCCGCATTCGCGGACGGCCGGCGGAAGACCGAACAACTCAACCGCAGATGAACGCCGATGAACGCAGATCAAACCAAGAGTCTTCTCTGTGCGTGCATCGGCGTTCATCCGCGGCGGTCCCTCGTCTGCGCCGACCGGCTTCCATGAGATAGAACTTGCAGATTGGTCTCCGTGGGTACGGAGGATTACTTGCAAGAGCCTCTCTCGAACGTGGCGGGCACCTCGCGGTGCACCACGCTCTACGGGACATTGACGTGACGGGTGGTAAGGCCGTCCCCTGCACCGACGGGTGAGGTCGGGTTGGCGGGGGTCAATGCCGCTCACAACGGCGTCAGCGACCGCTTGGGGTCCGCCTGACGTGGCGGGAGCAACTGCCTCCCTCACGCTCAGGCGTAGCACGTCCGGCCCCTCGACCGGTAGCGGAAAAGTGGAGACGGGGTTTGGCCTATCCGAGAGTGGGCGTCAGGCCGCGGAGCAGCGGACGGCGGGCAGCTTGTAGCCGCGCAGGCACACGAGATACACCGGCGGGAGATAGAGCACGTCGCAGAGGGCCGAGTCCGGGATGGCATCCAAGTTCGCGGTCTGGCCCGCAGTGTTGAACGCCCCGCCCAGCCGGACCTCGCCCGTGGTGAACCACTGGGTCCATTGCCGGTGGCGAAACGGGCGGCCGTCGGCGTTGTCCGCAACCAGGGCGGTGCCCACGCGCGGCAGGGTGTCGCGGTGTTGGACCAGCATCACCGTGGCGATGGGCGAATGCGCGGCTTTGAGGTAACGGCGCACGGTTCCGAACGTCGTGGCATCGATCAATTGGTTCAGGTCATCCATACTTCCTCCTTTGTCTTCAAGACAGATAGCCGTGTTGTTGAAGCCACTGAGTCAGGGCCTCGGCGACGAGTTCCTGCTGAGTCCAGGGCCGCTGGCGTTTGAGCTTCCGATCGACCGACGCCAGCAAGAGACCCGGCGGCACGATCCGCGGCACGCGCACCGTCAACGAGACCAACCCGGCCTCGGCTTCGACTTCGTTGCTGCTGGGCAATCGGGGTTTCACGCCGTTCGTGGACGACGGTGGCTCCTTCACCTCTGCCACCGGAGCGGCAGTGGCCACTGCCATCGGTTCCGACGATGTCCAGGTCGGGGTGCCTTTGACGAAGTCGAGGGCGGCGGCGCTCAAGTCAGGCGTTTGCAGCGCGGCGCTCAGCGGACGGCGATTCATAACGGGTCAACTCCTCAAACAAGTTTCGTAGTTCCAGGGCCGCGGCTTCGCCGCGTGGCCCCAACCGCCAGACCACGGTGCCCTGGCCCGCGGCATCGGCGAAAGCCTGGCGCAGCCGCAAGCCCGGCAGCGAGGGGATGTCGAAGCTCAGCGCCGTTTCCAACAACTCCCGGCTCAGGCGGTATTGGACCTGCAGCTTGTTGGGCACGAGCAACGCTTGGGGCGGTCCCTGGCGGATCTGCTGGGCCTGCCGGACCACCCGCAGCGCTTCCTGCACGGCGCGCAGGTCCAGCGCGGACGGCCCGCAGGGCAGCAACGCGGTGTCGGCCACCAACAGGATGGCCCGGGTCACTTCCGAGAGCCCGGCCGGCCCGTCCATCACGATGCGCTCGAAGTCCCGCGCGATGACCGGCACCTGCTCCAACACTTCGTCCGGCGTCTGCAGCCGGAACACGGGCAACGGCCAGCGCGGCCTGGTCTGCCAGTATGATGTGGTGTGTTTCGATGAAATTTCCGGCGTCTCGTTCGACCAGAAGGACGGCGTGAACATCATGAAGGGCTACATGGAGTCCGGGGAGTTCAGCCGGGGCAAGGAGAGCATCCGGGCCGATGGCGGCATCGTGATGGTCGGCAATTTTGACGTGGACGTGACGCATCAGCAGAAGATCGGACACCTGTTTGGACCGCTGCCGCCTGAGATGCGCGACGACACGGCGTTCCAGGATCGGATTCACTCTTACCTGCCCGGCTGGGACGTGCTGAAGGTGTCCACACAGCTTTTCACCAACCACTTCGGCCTGGTCAGCGATTTCCTGTCGGAGTGCTGGACTCATCTTCGCAAACAAAGCCGAGTCAACGCGCTTCAGGGACGGGTGTTCTTTGGCGGGGCGTTGAGTGGCCGCGATACATGGGCGTTCAAAAGACGATCAGCGGGTTGCTCAAGCTGCTGTATTCCAACCCTGAGACCCCGATCTCCGACGAGGCCCTGGAATGGGCCGTGCGGCTCGCGCTGGAGTGCCGCCGCCGCGTCAAAGAGCAGCAGAAGCGCATCGGATCGGCGGAGTTCCGAAATACCCATTTCAGCTACACCCTCGGCCAGGATGGCGTGGAAAAATTCGTGGTCACGCCGGAACTCCAGAGCGAGGACAGCATCGGCTCCGATCCACTGCCGCCTGGCCAGATATGGGCGATCAGTCCGGGTGGGCTGGACGAGAACGCCGGGCTATACCGGATCGAGGTCACCGAAGGCCCTGGGTCGGGCGTAAAGATTCTGAACCGGCCAGCCCCGGCACCGTTTTCGGAGAGCGTGCGCTACGCCGAGCAGAACTTGTATTCGCGGGCCAAGCAGTTGACCGGCGACCGTGATCCGCGTGAGCACGAGTTTTCGGTGCAGCTCCGGGCCTTCGATGCGTCCAAGAGCGGAAGCGCCACGGGCTTGGCGGTCCTGGTCTCCCTGTGCAGCGCCTTGCTCCAAAAAAGCACTAAGGGCGGTTTGGCGGTGGTCGGCAGCCTGAACCTGGGCGGCTCGGTTGACCCGGTTCACAACGCCGTAAACGTAGCCGAGTTGGCCATTAGCAAGGGCGCCTCCACGCTGCTCGTGCCGGTGTCCGCCCGGAAACAGCTCAACGACCTGCCCGACGACCTCATCACGAAGGTCAACATTCTCTACTACACCGATGCCCGTGAGGCGCTCCTGAAGGCGATAGTGGAATAGCGACACAGCATCATTGCGGAGAATACGCAACTTCGGCGTCATCGTTCGAATCTGACTGCTCAGACAGAACCTGGCTTGAGGCTTGGCTCTTGGTCAGGTCCAGTTCGTCCTCGATTTCGCGCTGGCGCTGGACCAGATCCATCAATCGTTCGGCATACTCGAAGGGGACGCCCAACTGGGCCTGAGTATCGCTCAACCGCTTGCGCGTGTCGGCGATGTTGCGCGTTAGCGCCTCCGCAACGTCTTCGAGGTGTTGGAGGGTGTATTCGACGGAACGAATGGTGCCGTGGGCGGTGTCGGTGACCTTGGCCGGGTAGGTGGTGGCGCCTTTGAGCACGATCTCCGGACCGCCCAGGAAACTGTCGGCGACGAAAACCTGGAAGCCGGCCAGGCTACCGACCAACCGCTCGGCTCGACTGCCGCGCAGCTTCTCCGCCCGCCGGAGCAGCAATTCGCCGGCGATGCCCCGATCCCGAATCTCCTGGCCTTCGAGCATCATCACGAACTGGTCGCCGCTGGTATCCTGCCGGGTCGTGAGGTCGCGGCGCACGTCTTCAAGTCGTTGCTCCAAGCGCGGGAGGTCATCGGTGAGGTGCCGGACGCGGCTGCGGAGTTTGTACTGGGTCTCCTGGTGCTCGCAGCGGAGACGACTCAGCCGGGCGACCTCAGCGTCGATCCGCGCCTTCTCGATCACCAACGGGTTGGCCGAGGCAATGGCCTTCACCTCGGCGTAGGTGAGCGCAGCGCCGTCGATGTCCTCGATCCGGCGCAGGTCAGTTTCGCCGGTCATCACCTGGGCGATGAACCGCGCCTTCGTCTCCAAGGTTTGCCACATGTACGATTCAAAACTTTGCTGGGTGACGTAACGGTAGATCTGGACTTCGGCGTTGCGATTGCCCTGGCGCAGGATGCGCCCTTCGCGTTGCTCGACATCGGCCGGCCGCCAGGGGGCGTCCAGGTGATGGAGGGCGATCAGCCGCTCCTGGACATTGGCGCCCGTGCCCATCTTCTGGGTGCTGCCAAAGAGGACACGGACCTTGCCGGCCCGCACGTCGCGGAAGAGTTGGAGCTTCGCGGCGTCGCTGTCGTGATTTTGGATGAACTCGATTTCGCACGCGTGGACGCCCCGTGCGATCAGCTTGTCGCGCATGGCCGCCCAGATAGCGAAAGAAGCTATGGATGGCGCTGAGGCGTACGTTGCGGGTGCTGACCCGATTGTGGCGCCGGTTTTCCAGACTCTCCAGGAACGCGGTGACCCGCGGGACGTCGAGTTGTTCCACGGTGAGGCCGCTGGGGTCACCGCGGGGCCCGGCGGCGAACTGCAAGAGCAGTTTGATGCTGTCGCGGTAACTGTGCAACGTCTGCGAACTGAGGGCGCGCTGGCGGGGCAAGTAGTCGGTGAAGAAGCCCTGCAACGCCAAGGCGAGGGATGGAGTTTTAGTCGCTTTCACGAAAGACCTCCCACCGTGAACAGGGCGCCGAAGTGCTGGTGGAACCGTTGGCTGGCGGCCTGGCGCAGTTCGGGCGTGAACTTCAAGTAGTAATGCGCGCTGGTGGCGTCCGCGTGTCCGAGTTACGTGGCCAGCAGGGGCAATTTCGCCTGCATGTTCGCGCCCTGCACATACCAGCGTTGCAGTGCATTGACCGCCGCGCTGTGGCGCAGGTCGTGCAGACGGGGCGGATACCCTTGGGTCGAAAGCACCCCAGCGCTGAAACACAGTTGGTGCCACACGATACCAAGCTCCGACGCCGAATAGACCTCCGACCCGCGATGCCCGCTCCAGATCAGAAAAGCCGTCGGCGCCATGGGCAGTCGCTGGCGCCGTCGCTGCTGGAGATAGTGCTGGAGTTCGGCGCTGACCGAGGGGGAGAGGGGGACCAATCTGGACTTGTAGAACTTGGTCATGCGAATGCGGAGTACCGCCTCCTCGCCCTCGACTTCGCTCAGCTTCAAGCGCAGCAGAACAACACGATCAAGCCCAAGCGGATGGTCTCTGCGCGCAGCGGGTTGGCGGGCGTGGGCGGCAGTTGCCGAGCGAGGGTCAAAACGCGCCCCATCTCCGCGGCTGAGATCAAACGCGGGGGCTTGACGGGCAGCGGCTTGGGGAAGGTTAGCCGGCCAGGAATGAAGGTGCCAGTATGATCGCGCGCGTATGATCGCGCGCGTGAAACACGAGAAACTGGCGGACGATCCGTTGATAGGTGTGGCTTCCTGTCGGCGTCAGGTGAGCCAACCGTCGAGTCCATCCGGTGAACATCTCGCCCCGCACCCGGCGAACGCCCGGGTACTCGTGCTGAAGGAAATCGTCCCAATGTCTCAACACGACTGCTTCGGACAGGTAGCAGCGCCCTAAATCCCGTTGGAGATCGACATAGCGCTGCAGCGAGGACGTCAGCCCGCTGTGGAAGGCCGCGGGCAGATGTCGCGAAGGGCGCGCCGGTCGGATGCGGGGTAGACTGTTGACGGCGACCAAGGTTATCGGATCACCGGCAGCGCTGGTCGGCACCGGCAGCGCCACTTCGCGCAGGGCTTCCACATCCAACCGGATGTAGACGGAAGTACTCTCAATGTCGCGATGCCCCAGCGTGTCGCCGATGGTTTTTAGACCGACTCCCTGCTGCACTAACCGCATGGCAAAGGAATGCCGCAGGACATTCGTTCCACACGGAGGGATATCCAACCCACTGTGCCGAATGCGACGCGCCAGGATTTCGCGGATGGCCGTGGATCGCAGCGGGCCACGGGGGGCCAGTGCGCGGAGGAACAACTCACGATGGGCGGTTGAGGGGCGCGCTTGGCGCAGATAGCGAATCAGCACGTTGGCCGCCTCATCCGTCAAGGGCAGTTGAAGGGTCTGCCGGGTTTTGGTTTGTCGGATGCACAACGTACGCCGCCGCCAGTCGAGGTCGTCGAGGGACAAACGGACCACTTCGCCGCTGCGCAACCCGTAGGCCGCCGCCAGGTAGACGACGGTAAAATCACGGTGACCGAGGGGATCGGATCGGTCGATGGACTGGAGCAGCGCCTGGACCTGATCGCGCGGCAGAGCCTGCGGCAGCCGCTCGCCGCGGTACACCCGCGGGGTGTCGATTTGCAGATGCAGTGGTCGAGACAGCAATCCTCGCGCATGGCGCCATTGCAGGAACCCACGCACGGTAGCGACCACATGCTGCAGGCTGAAGCGGTTGTTTGTCCGTGCGGTCTGACACAGAAAGGCCTCGATGTGGCGGGGTTGGAGGTGCTCCAGTCGCCAAGGGCGACGGTTGAACTGGAGGAATCTCAGGAACGCGCGAACCTGAATTCGATGACCGTGAATAGTCTTCTCAGCCAGACCGCGCGTCTCGCGCAGGTGGTCTGAAAAGGCGTCAACCGCTACCTCCGCCAGCGTCGGAACAGGGGCTGGTCCCTCGGCCACGGTTCCCTGGGCGCGCAGGAACCGTTCTAACACTCGCACCGCCCCACTGGTCGCCGGATGGCGATGCAGGAAGGAGCGGTGGGCCGCTTTCACGTGTTGCAGGGTCAACCGGCTGAGCGAACGGACTTGCCGCCCTCGCAACCACCGCACGATTCTCGGCACCACGTTTAGGTAGATGCTCGCACTGCCGAGGGTGTAATGCTGATCTTCATGCATCCACTGCACAAAATCATCCAAGAGAGGACCGAAGATGGGCACGGCACGCCAACGGGGGAAGCATCGGGAACGCAGTCGAACAAGAAGGGATGTCGGTTTCATACTCGAAGCCCAGCAGGGCCTCAAGAACCGCGTCAATAATGTTGAGCGAAACCCCGTTGCCAAGGCCGCTGGCGCGGCAAAACGACACTCAACTCAACATTACTAACCACTCAACATTAGTCAGCCATAACCCTATCCACGCCCAACTCTTCGAACGTCAGGCGGTCGTCCTTCTTCTCATTGGCCGCCAACTCCTTGAGCTTGGACTCGAGTTGCTTCTTGGCCCGTTCCAGCGCCTTGACGATGCGCGAATCGCCGTCCTTGCGCTGCTGTTCGATGGCCAGGGCCAGCTCGCCCAATTGTTCGCCGAAGAAGGCTTCCTGCGTCGCGCGCGCGACCGGGATCTTCTCGAAACCGGCGTGGGTGACGATGACAGCGTCCCAGTTGCCGGTGGCGATGCGGCTCATGAGCGTCTTGCGCCTGGCCTTCTCGAAGTCGTCCTTCGTCGCCACCAGAATGTTGGCGCCCGGATAGAGCGCGAGGAACTCGGAGGCGAACTGGCCGAGCATGTGATTCGGGACGGCGATCAACGGCTTCCGGGCCAGGCCCAGCCGCCGCATCTCCATCGCGGCGGCACACAAGATCATCGTCTTGCCACTGCCTACGACCTGGGCGAGCAGACAGTTGGGCGTCTGCAAAATCCGCCACACGCTGGCCTTCTGGTGCGGACGCAGAACGATGGCCGGGCTGGCGCCGGGCAGCGTGAGATGCTCGCCGCTGAAAGTGCGAAGGCGCGTGTGATTGAACTCGTCGTTGTATTTGCGGACCAACCGTTCCCGCCGCTCGTCATCCGGCCAGAGCCATTGCTTGAACCGGTCCTTCAGCTTCTCCTGTTTGTCCCGGGCGGCTTCGGTCGCCGGGCCGTTGACCACGTCGCGGTCGGTGTCGGCGTCATGGTCATAGACCGTGGGCACGCGCAGGTTGAGAGCGTCCTCGATCAACTCCAGCGCACTACGCCGGTCGGTGCCCCACTCGGTCGTGTTGGCGACGCTGAACCGGACCCCATACCCGCCGCGCACGACCCAGAGGCCCAACTGGGGCGCACGGCTGACCGAGATGCCTTCCTCGCCGAGCGTCTCTTCGGCGAATCGCTTCACGTCCTCCGCCGGAATCCACGTACTGCCCAGACGGGCGTCGATCTCCGTCGCGGTCAGGTCCGTGGGCTGGACCTGTCGCAGTGCTTCGACGTTGCCGAGGAACTGCTCGTCCACCAGGGCCGCCGCTTCGGCTGCCGCCAGCTTGGCGCGCACGTTGCCGGAGAGATACTCATCTTCGGTCTCCCAGCGTCGGGTCTGGGGATTGAGAAAGATCGTGCCCTTCAGGTCGGGCAGGAACTCGGCCGCGGGGCGATGGAGCAGCCCGGCAATGAAATCCAGGTCCACGCAGCCTCGCTCGTTGAGCGTGACCAGCAACGCTTCCTGCGGCGTGCTGACCGAGGGCACGGGCCGCTGCTTCTGAATGGTCCGCTCGCGAAAAATGGCGGCTTTGGTCGCCCGGCCCGATTCCTCGTCGTACTGTTCCAGCGACAACAACAGTGGCAAATCAGGATCGCCCCGGAAAGCCGAGGTGTTCGCCCGTTGGGAAATGGGACCCAGCCGGGCGACGAAACGATCATACGTGAGGTTGAGGTCTTCCCGCGCGGCGACCACGTCTTCGTCCGGCGTGCCGTCGAGTTGCGAGCGCAGACAACGCCGCACGGCATCGCGCACGCGGATCAATCCCCGAATCCGCTTGGCCACCGTGTTTGATAGGCCAGTGAGGATCTGGAGCGAGTCGCCGTCGCGCAGGGCGATCTGGTCGTTTACGAGCGCGTAGGCATTGGGCTTGATGTGGTCCGGGGCGGGAAAAGACAGCGCCAGGTTGGGAGAACCCACCTTGCGCTGCTCGACCTTGAACACGTCCCGCGGCAACAACGCGACGGCCTCGGCCAGGCACTCGGCCAGGGGACGGCCATTGCTGGCCAAGGTCGGTTCACCGCGCCCGTACATCCGGCCTTCGAGCCGCATCTCTCCCAGCATCATCTCCGGGTGCGCCGCGAAGTACTCGTTCACGGCGATGGTTTCGCCCTGGGAGTTGGTGATCTCCACCGTGCCGTCGCTCCAGGCCGGGCCGGACGGGGGTTCGCCAGGAAGGCGTTTGCGCAGGATCACGAGGTCGGTGGTGACCTCGGTGTTCGCGTTCTTCTTGAAGGCGTCGTCAGGCATCCACCCCGGGTTGGGAGCAGTCGTGTGCTTCCTGCTTGGTGGCTGCGGCCTACGCCGCCAGGTTGAATTCCCTTCGCCCCATCTCGCCAAACCGTTCCACCAGGGCAGAGGCGTCCGCGTGGGCGAGTTCACGGGCTTTGTCCCGGAGCCGTGATAGTCCCTGCACCAGTTGGCCCTGGGCGTGCAGGTTGTCCCGGTATTCTGCGGCGGCCGAAGGCTACCAGTTGATCCACGAGCGCTTCCTGGCCCTCCAGTCCCGGCCCCGGCCGGCCGGGCGCGTCAGTTGCGCACCAGCTTCCGGGCTGGGAGCGGCCGAAGCGGCGGCCTTGCGATCGGCGGCTGCCGCGCTTCCAGAACCCGCGCCGACACCTCG
Source organism: uncultured bacterium (assembly GCA_963735925.1). Lineage (GTDB taxonomy): Bacteria > Verrucomicrobiota > Verrucomicrobiia > Limisphaerales > J093 > DSVZ01. The sequence continues at coordinate 208,546 of CAVTMT010000008.1, read as the reverse complement.
AGCTGCCGGACCCAGCGGCGCAGCTTCTGGGCGAAAGCCCGGCGTTTCCAGGCCGGCCACTCCGCCACCAACTCCTCCAGGCCCGACTCCAAAGGGTTGCACTTGCGTGTTTTCATGGGGTGCGATTGTGCCAGGGGCGGTCGGCCAATTCCTGTCCTTGGGGATAACGTGGCCCCGATTGTGAATTACTTCACATCCCATTCCGGGGTTGCTACTTGTGGCTGCGGCTGGCAGGGTCCGCTCGGCATGCGGAAGGTGGCTTTCGAGCTGGAACGGGGGCAGGGACGGGGCATGGTCGCCGGCGCGACACTCGTGCCGGTGGGAGCCTGCATCGTCCGACTCTTCACCGAAGTCATCGAGCCTTACCGCGAGCGCAACTTCGACCGTGCATGCGGTTCGGGCGGAATGTCGGTCGATTCAGTACGCTTCATCCCCGAGCATAAGAAGAACTCCAGCGCAGAACTCTCCGTCCTCGCCGCATGAACAAGAAAGCCCTCACCGAGACGGACATTCGCAGCAAGTTCATCACGCCGGCGCTCATTGGAGCGAATGGGGACAAATGGGATCTCATGACCCAGATCCGCGAGGAGGTGTACTTCACCAAAGGCCGTGTCATCGTGCGCGGCAAGACGGTCAGGCGAGGCGAGGCCAGGAAAGCGGACTACCTCCTTTTCTACAGACGCCATTTGCCCCTGGCGGTCGTTGAAGCCAAGGACAACAGCCATGCTGTCGGCGACGGCATGCAGCAGGCACTCGAAACCGCCGAGATTCTCGACCTCCCTTTCGCCTACAGCTCAAACGGCGACGCGTTCCTTGAACATGACCGCACTGCCGCCAGTGGCACGGTGACCCGCGAAATTCCACTGGATCAGTTTCCCGCCCCCAAGGAACTGTGGGCTCGCTACTGTAAGGCCAAAGGGTACACCACCGAGCAGGAAGCCGCCTCTCTGCAAGATTATTACGACGACGCGACAGGCAAGGCCGCCCGATATTACCAGATCATTGCCATCAATCGCACCGTGGAGGCCATAATGCGTGGGCTGAACCGCATTTTGCTCGTCATGGCCACAGGCACCGGCAAGACCTATACGGCCTTTCAAATCATCTGGCGGTTGTGGAAATCCGGAACGAAGAAAAGGATCCTCTTCCTCGTTGACCGCAACATCCTCGCCGACCAGACCAAAATCAATGACTTCAAGCCGTTCGGCCAGGCGATGACCAAGATCACCAATCGCACTGTCGATAAGTCTTTCGAGGTTTACTTGTGCCTGTATCAGGCCGTCATGGGCACCGAGGAAGAACAAAACATTTACCAGCAGTTCTCCCCGGACTTCTTCGACCTCGTCATTGTGGATGAGTGTCACCGCGGCAGCGCCGCCGAGGACGCCAACTGGCGGAAAGTCCTCGAATACTTCTCCTCTGCCACCCAGATCGGCCTGACCGCCACCCCCAAGGAAACCAAAGACGTTTCCAACATCGAGTACTTCGGCGAGCCGATTTACACCTACTCGCTGCGGCAGGGCATCTCCGACGGCTTTCTCGCCCCCTACAAGGTCGTCCGCATCGGTCTGGACAAAGACCTCGACGGCTGGCGGCCGGAAGACGGACAGACGGACAAGCACGGACAGCTCATCGAAGACCGCGAATACAATGACCGCGACTTCGACTGGAATCTCATCCTCGAAAAGCGCACCGCGCTGGTTGCCGCCAAGGTCACGGAGTTCCTCAAAGCCACCGATCGCTTCGCCAAGACCATCGTCTTCTGCGAGAACATCGACCACGCCGAGCGGATGCGGCAGGCCCTCGTCAACGCCAACCCCGATCTCGCTGCTGCCAACAGCAAATATGTCATGCGCGTCACCGGCGACAACGACGAGGGCAAGGCGCAGCTCGACAACTTCATCGACCCCGACAAAACCTATCCCGTCATTTGCACTACCTCGCGGCTCATGGGCACGGGCGTCGATGCCCAGACTTGCCACCTCATCGTCCTGGACCGCCGGATCAACTCCATGACCGAGTTCAAGCAGATCATCGGGCGCGGTACCCGCATCAACGAGGACTACAACAAGCTGTTCTTCACCATCATGGACTTCAAACGGGCCACCGCCTTGTTTGCCGACCCGGACTTTGATGGCGACCCGGTGCAAATCTACGAGCCCAAAGGTGACCAGTCCGTCATCCCTCCCGATGAAGAACCGGTCGCCGAATACCCGGAGCTACACGATGGCGGCGTCGAGTTGCATGATGGGGCGGAGGATTCAACCGGTGCCAGGCCAAGGCGCTACGTGGTGGCCGACGTGGAAGTCACCGTCGCCACCGAGCGCGTCCAGTACCTCGACGAGCATGGCAAGCTCATCACCGAATCCCTCAAGGACTATTCCCGCAAAACCGTCCGCCAGGCGTACGCCTCGCTCGGTGACTTCCTCACCGTCTGGAACGACGCCGAGCGCAAGCAGGCCATCCTGGAGGAACTCGCCGCCAAGGGCGTCTTCCTTGACGAACTCGCCGAGCAGGTCGGCCGCGATTACGACGCCTTCGATCTCATCTGCCATGTCGCCTTTGACCAGCCGCCGCTCACGCGCCAGGAACGGGCCGCGAAGGTGAAGAAGCGCCATGTCTTCGGCAAGTATGGCGCCCAGGCCCGCGCCGTCCTTGATGCCCTCCTCCAGAAGTACGCCGATACGGGCCTCAAGAGCGTCGAATCCCTGGAAATCCTCAAAGTCGATCCCCTTACCGCCTTCGGCACCCCGATCGAGATCGTGAACCTCTTCGGCGGCAAGCCCGCCTATCTCGCCGCGATCCGGGAGCTGGAAACCGCCCTGTACCAGAAAGCCGCCTGATGGAGAAAGGACGAAGGACGAACCATGAAGGATGAAGCTCCAGATTTGCGGGAACGAACGAAGGCTTTCGCGCTGCGCGTCATCAAAATGTTCACCGCCCTCCCCAAGTCCGAGGAGGCGAGAGTGCTTGGCCGTCAGGCCCTGGGGTCAGGGACTTCTGTCGGTGCCAACTACCGCGAAGGTCAGCGGGCCCGCTCCCAGCCCGAGTTCATCGCGAAGATCGGCGACTGCCTGAAGGAACTCGACGAAACGGCCTACTGGCTGGAACTGCTCGCCGACAGCGGGATCGTTCCGCTCGCGAAGCTCGCCTCCCTCCAGGGCGAGTGCGACCAACTGCTCGCCATCTTCACAACCATCTCGAAGCGCGCCAAATCCAATCCTTCATAATCCATCCTTCCTCCTTCATCCTTTCCCCCGATGCCCAACGTCTCCCACCTCGTCAAAACCATCCAGGACATCATGCGCAAGGACGCCGGCACCTACGGTGACGCCCAGCGCCTGGAGCAGCTCGGCTGGATGTTCTTCCTGAAAATCTTCGACGACCGCGAAAAGGAGATGGAACTCCTCCGCGACAACTACCGCTCGCCCCTGCCCAAGCATCTCCGCTGGTCCGCGTGGGCCACCGACGACGAAGGCATCACCGGCGATGCCCTGCTCAACTTCGTCAACAACACCCTGCTGCCCAAGTTGAAAGCCCTCACCGGCGGCGGCGACAAGATCGCCAGCCTCATCCGCATGACCTTCGAGGATGCTCACAACTTCATGAAGAACGGCACGTTGATGCGCCAGGTCATCAACAAGATCAACGGCATCGACTTCAACGCCTCCGATGATCGCCACATGTTCGGCGACATCTACGAGAAGCTTCTCAAGGACCTCCAGTCCGCGGGCAACGCCGGCGAGTTCTACACCCCACGCGCCGTCACCCAGTTCATCGTCGAGCAGGTCAATCCCCGCCTCGGCGAAACCCTCCTCGACCCCGCCTGCGGCACCGGCGGCTTCCTCGTCTGCGCCATCGAGCACCTGCGCAAACAGGCGAAGACCGAGGCCGACGAGCGCACCATCCAGGACTGCTTCGCCGGCATCGAAAAGAAGCACCTCCCGCACGTCCTGTGCATGACCAATCTCCTCCTGCACGGCATCGACGTCCCCGCCAGCGTCCGCCACGACAACACCCTCGCCCGCCCCCTGCGCGACTGGGGCCCGAAGGAGCGCGTGGACGTCATCGTCACCAACCCGCCCTTTGGCGGCATGGAAGAGGACGGTATCGAATCCAACTACCCCGCCGAATTCCGCACCCGCGAGACGGCCGACCTCTTCCTCGTCCTTCTCATGAAGATCCTCAAGCCCGGCGGCCGCGCCGGACTCGTGCTGCCCGACGGGACCCTCTTCGGCGAAGGCGTCAAAACCCGCATCAAGGAAGCCCTCCTCAGCGAGTGCAACCTCCACACCATCGTCCGCCTGCCCAACGGCGTCTTCAATCCCTACACCGGCATCCGCACCAACCTTCTCTTCTTCACCAAAGGCACACCCACCCGGGAAGTTTGGTATTACGAGCACCCCTATCCGCCCGGCGCCAAGAGCTACAACAAGGGCAAGCCCATCCGCATCGAAGAGTTCGAGGCCGAGCGGAAATGGTGGGGCAAACCCGACAAATCGGGCGCCTACAGCAAGCGCGAAGAAAACGAGCAAGCCTGGCGCGTTTCCATCGACACCCTCAGGGCCGGCAACTTCAACCTCGACCTCAAAAATCCGCACCACCCCGACACCGGCCCCGGCGACGTGGACCACCTCCTGCCCGAGTACGAAAAGCTCCTCGCCCAGATCGCGGAAACGCGCGGGCAGTTGAAGGCGCAGTTGATGGAGGCGTTGTCGCGATGAGTTTCGCCGCCGCCGTCCCCAGCGCCAACGGAGCGACCCAAGGTAGCCCCGGGCAACGCCCTGGGTTGGAACACCACAAACAAACCAAAGCCCTGAAAGGGCGGACCAACCGATGCCGCAATCCCTCGCCCGTCTTCACGTTCACCTCGTATTCAGCACCAAGAACCGCGAACCGCGCATCACCGATGCCGTTCGCGATTCGCTCCATGCCTATATGGCCGCCGTGCTGCAAAACCTCGGGTGCGCTCCGGTCCTCATCAATTCCGTGGAAGACCATACCCACCTTCTGTTCGATCTCGCTCGCACCGTTGCCATCAGTCAGGCCGTCGAGGATGTCAAAAAGGCGTCGTCCAAATGGATCAAAACGCAGGGGCCGGAGTTTGCGGCGTTTGCGTGGCAATCCGGTTATGGGGCGTTTGCCGTTTCCGAATCTAACGTCGAGGCCGTGCGCGAATACATCGCCAACCAGCGGGAACACCACCGCAAGAAGTCGTTTCAGGAGGAATACCGGCAATTCCTGGAACGGCACCGCATCGCGTTCGATGAACGGTATGTGTGGGATTGAACGGTGGGTTGGGTCGCCCTTTCAGGGCTTATGTTTCTTGGTTGTCCCGGTTCCCAGGGCGTTGCCCTGGGCTGGCATGGACCGCGCCATTGGCGCTGGAACCGGACGCCCCAAAGGGGCATCCCAAGGTAGCCCAGCAACGCCCTGGGATCACGGCCACCCATTCATTCCCAGCCCTTAAGGGGCGGCCCAACGCATGACGCTGGAAACTTTCTTTGAAAAGTTCGACCTCTTCGCCGACGCGCCGGATGCGGTGGCGAAGATGCGGGAGCTGGTGCTGCAACTCGCGGTGCAGGGAAAGCTGGTTGACCAGAAGCGAAGCGACGGGAACGCCGCTCAGTTGCTTGCCGCCATATCGAGCGAGAGGGACGCACGGGCTGCAAAACTGCGCATACCCAACGAACCCGCATCGGCAGATGGCAATGACCACGCATTCCCGATTCCGTCAAACTGGACGTGGACTCAACTCGGGAACATCGCGCTCCAAATTCAATACGGCTACACCGCATCGGCCGACCCGAACGCGACGGAGATTCGGATGCTTCGCATCACCGACATTCAAAACAACGGAGTTGATTGGCCTTCAGTTCCCGGCTGCCAAATCGAATCAGCCGAGGCTGAGAAGTATCTGCTCAGCCCGAACGACATCCTCATTGCCCGAACTGGCGGCACGATTGGCAAGTCATTCATCGTCCCCGACCCTCCGGTGAAGTCGGTTTTTGCGTCATACTTGATTCGTATCACTCCGCCACAGTCGATGGTGGCTCGATATCTGAAATCGTTCTTAGAATCCCCGCTCTACTGGTCGCAGTTGCGGCAGATGTCCGCAGGAACGGGCCAACCAAACGTCAACGGACAAGCCCTCGGGCGGCTTGAAATTCCCCTCCCCCCCAACGCCGAGCAGAAGCGGATCGTGGCGAAGGTGGATGAGTTGATGGCGTTGTGTGATCGGCTGGAGGCGCAGCAGCAGGAACGGGAGACGCGGCACGCCGCGCTCGCCCGCGCGTCGCTGGCCCGCTTCGCCGACGCGCCCACCCCCGCCAACCTCCATTTCCTCTTCCATTCATCCTTCAACATTCATCCTTCAGACTTACGAAAGTCCATCCTCACCCTCGCCGTCCAAGGCAAACTCGTCCCCCAAGACCCCAACGACGAACCGGCGCACTCGATACTTCGGGCCACGCAATCCTTGTTTCAGCGCTTGGTGGCGGCTAAAAAACTCTCGTCTCCTAAACCACTGCCGCCAATCGAGGATGGCGAGGTGCCGTTCTCGCTACCGAGCGGCTGGGAATGGTGCCGCCTTGGCCAAGTCATGCGCATGTCTTCCGGCGATGGCCTAATCGCCAAGAACATGAACGATGGGCCTTATCCGGTTTACGGCGGCAACGGCGTGAACGGCTACCATGACGAGCACAACGTGGCAAAGCGAACGCTCGTCATTGGGCGAGTTGGCTTCTATTGTGGCAGCATCCACGTGACGCCAGAAATGGCGTGGGTTACGGACAACGCTTTCATCACAACATTCGATGAGGAGCACGTTGATATGGATTTTCTGAGCTGGCTCCTCAAGGCAACCGACCTCCGCGAGCGCGACAACGCCACTGCACAGCCGGTTATTTCTGGTGGCAAAGTCTACCCGACGATTCTCGCACTCCCCCCCCTCGCCGAACAACGCCGGATCGTGGCCAAGGTGGAGCAACTGATGGCCTTGGTGGACGCGTTGGAAGCGCAGCTCGCCGCCTCCCGCGCCACCGCCGCGAACCTCCTCTCCGCCCTCGTCGCTGAGCTCGCGTCCGCCAGCGCCAACGGCGCGGCCCAAACCAGCCCAGGGCAACGCCCTGGGAAAACATCCGCAAAACCGATCAAGGGCTGAAAGCCCGGTCCATGATGACGACGGCCACACCATTCACCCGCCCGATGAATCGAACCGGGCGCGATGGATCGCGCCTTCAGCGCTCCGGAATTTCTCTGCGCTATTACCTGGGGCGTTGCCCCAGGCTGGCATCGGCCGGGCCTTTGGCCCTCCGGCACCGACATCCACCCCTCGCCGAACAACGCCGGATCGTGGCCAAAGTGGAGCAACTCATGGCCTTGGTGGACGCGTTGGAAGCGCAGCTCGCTGCCTCCCGCGCCACCGCCGCGAACCTCCTCTCCGCCCTCGTCACCGAACTCACCGCCGCCTGAACCGGCCCCATGCGCACCAACACTCCCGAAAAGCTACTGGCCATCGTCGAAGAGATCGACGCCCAAGGCTCCGCCAGCCTCACGCGCCTGATCGTGTTGAAGAAATGGTTTGAGCATCCAGGCCGGTTGCCCGCCTTCGGTCTGTGGATCGCGAAACGCGCGGCCGGCCGCAAGGGCAAGACCAAGGCGACGGCGGGGGCATTGATGGGCGAAGCGCGCGCCCTGCTCGGAACGGCGGCGACACGCGAGGGCTTCCTGCGGCCCGTGGACCCGGGTGCGGCGAGACTCTTGCATGACCGGGCGCGGGATTTTCAAAACGAGTTCCAGCACCAACAGTGGGGGCCGGTGCGAATTATTCATTGCTGGCCGCTCCTGTTGCTGGAGCAGGGATTGGCGCTCTATCTTGGCGAGACAAACTCCCCGACCGACGGTTACAAGCTGGCCGCCGACTTCTGCCAGCACTATGACGCCCGGCATGGGAACGGCCTGAACGGGCCAAGCCGGACCAAGATCGTGGAAATCGTCCGTTTCATGTTCACCTATGAAGCGATCGAAACTGACGGTGGACGATAGGAGCCCGGATGCCCCTCGCCGAACAAGCCCGGCTCGTGGCGAAAGCGGACCAACGGATGGCTTGGGTGAATCAGAACGCAGTTCGCCGCCTCCCGCGCCACCACCGCGAACCTGCTCGCCGCCCTCGTCGCTGAACTCCCGTCCGCCAGCGCCAACGGCGCGGCCCAAACCAGCCCAGGGCAACGCCCTGGGCAAACGTCCGCAAAACCGATCAAGGGCTGAAAGCCCGGCCCACCATGACGACCGCCAAACCAAGCACCCGTTCGCACCAACCCGTGGAACGGGTTCATCCCGTCGGTCAGGTGCGAGTGCAGGTGCTTGAAGGTCGCCCGCAGCAGCTTCAGCGAATCGTTCCACGTCTTGGGCGAAACGCCCCGCGCAGCCTCCGCCGCCATGAACGCCTTGGGCGTCTCGGGCTTTATCGCGACGAACTCCTCGACGCCGCGCTGGTGATCGGCACCGGAGCCGCCTCGAACCCGAGCTCCTTGCCGTCGCCCGCCCCCCTGCCGCGCCCGTCGGTACGGCAGATTTCCGGACTTCTTTGCAGAGTAGCAGCCGACGTCAGGAGGCTCTGACTTCTCCCTCGTGCTGGCTCGAAATCCCGGGAGGTTTGAGCCTCCTGACGTCGGCTGCTACCTGGATTGGCTGCCCTCCCCGTAGCGCCGTCTCCGCCGAGCGCCGCATTGCGGCACACCCCTCATCTGGCGGCGTTTCAGCGGGTAGCCTTGTCCCATGATTCGGGTTGCTGAGATCGAACGTATGAGCCTGGAGGAACCGCTCTAGACGATGGAATTGCCGTGGACTTCGCTCACGCGGACGCCAGAGGCCGTGCCGTCCCCGGACTGGCATGGCGAGGTGCTGACCGACCGGTTGGTGAAGATCGAACGCGGAGAAAGCCAATTCCTGGCACTCGACGAGGTTGAAGCGCGCCTGCAAAAAGCGTCGCCATGAGGCGCGTCGTTCTCTTGGCGGACACGGTGGAGGTCCCGGAGCAAGCGCGCCGGTTTTACGACGATCACGAGGCCGGCGTCGGGGAATTCTGCGTCGCGTCACTGCCGGCGGAATCGAGATGTAACGCAAAACCAAAAGCAAAACATGAAAATCGTTCCGTATCTCGCTTCGTGGCCACCCGCGCTATTCGCCCAGCCGAGCCCGCTCCAAACGTCGATCGACGAATTCCTGAAGATCATTCAGTTCATATTGCTGCCGGTCATTGTCGGACTGATTGCGCTCGGGGCCTGGGGCAGAGTACGCGGCCGAGTTTTCGGCGACGAGTGAATGGCGATGTCTGTTGAAGCGAAGGCTTGCGTTGCCGAGGCCGGCAAGGCTGAAATCGCCATCAACCACTATGCGAATTCGTGCTGTCTTGCTCCTGCTTGGCGCGCTGAGGTCTTCGGCCCTGGCCGTGGAAAGCGCGGCCACCGACCCAACCGACGTCAACCCCGCGGATCACCTGCCGCCGCATATTCGCCGGCTGACCTGGTTCGGCGAGCGCGCGGATTGGTCACACGACGGGCGCAAGATTCTGTTCCTCGAGAAGACCTATGGCGACGCCTTCGAGGTCGAGTTGGCGACCGGCATCATTCGCCCGGTCACGCATCACTTCTACCACGGTGGCTTCACCCGCGCGCTGTACCTGGCCAACGGCGACCTCTTGCTGTCCGGTTGCCGGAGCTTCGACGCCGACCACCCGCACCTCAATCGCACCGAGAAGGCCGAGTTGTGGGTGCTGGACAAATCGCTGCGCAAACCCCCGGCGCCGTTGGGAACCAAGTGCTCGGAAGGCCCGGCGGTGTCGCGTACGCGGATGCACCTCGCCTGGACCCACGTCAGCTCGCAGTACCCGGACAAGCTGCCGGCCGGCGGGTCGCAGATACTCGAGGCAGACCTCGTTTACGAAAACGGCGTTCCCAAGCTGGCGAATCAGCGACTCGCGCTGGATAGCCGCGACCTGCCGTTCAAGTGTACGCTCGAGACGCAGAACTTCGTGCCGCCTGACGAGCGCAGGCTTACGTGCTCGCTTTACGGCTACCAGGGCACCGAGGTGGGTTTGCTGGATCTCGCGACCGGCAAGGTGACGAACCTGACCCATTCGGCGGACGAGTACGACGAACCGGAGGGCATCTTCCCGGACGGCCGGTTCACACTCGTCGAAGGCGACCGCCAGAACAAGAAAGGCTGGCGGAACATCGATCTCTGGAAGCTACGCCTCGACGGCGGCGGGTACGTTGAGCGCCTGACGTTCTTCAGCGAGGTGCCGGGCTACAAAGCATCGAATCCGGTCGTGAGCGATGACGGCCGGTTCATGGCCTTTCAACTCGCCAAGACGACCGACGAAGCGGGTGTGGGCTACGGCATTTTCGTTTACGACTTCGCGAAGGCCGAGGCCGCCAAGCACAGCCCGTGACCGCGGCGAGGTCGGGCGCACCCGGCGCGCGGAACGCTACTTCGTCGGCATCGTTGGCGCGGCATCGTAAACCCGCACGTAATCCACGACGAATTCATCCGGGAGCTTGGCCTGGGCGATGTCGCCGCCCCACTTGCCGATTTCTTCGGTGAGCTTGATCCACTCCGGCACCTGACACACACCGCCCGCGGCGCTGCGCCAAGTCTCCTTGCCGTCGGCGTAGAAGACGTATTCGGTCGGGGTCCAGAGCAGGCTGAAGGTGTGGAAGCCTTCAGTCAGTTCGGGCAGCTTGACCTTGGTCCCCGCCGATTTGTGGTCTTTGCCATAACCGTCCCAGTGCAGGTTCATGGTGATGGTGCCGTCCCGCCAGGGCACTTCCACAATGTCGATCTCGGTGCCGTCGCGGCCGCCGTCGCCGACCTTGCCCACGCCGTCACCCATGATCCAAAAGGCCGGCCAGTGGCCTGGCTGTTTCGGGAACTTGCACCGCGCGACGTAGTAACCTTGCGCGTGCTCGAACCGGCCGCGGGTGCGGATGGCCCCGCAGGTGTAACGGTCGCCATCCTTCTTGGTGCGCAGGATGAGGTGGCCCTGACCATCGAGATACGAGTCTTCCTTGACCCACCAACCGTCGCGACGTTTCGAGTCGCCGAATACCTCCCACTTCGACGGATCGAGCTGGGCGCCGTCGAACTCGTCTTGCCAGACGAGCTTCCATTCCGTGCCGGCCGGGGCGGCGGGCAGTGGGTCGGTGGGCGAGTCAGCAGCGATGGCTTTTGCAGACCAGACGAGCAGGCAAATGGTTGCGAACCCGAGCGCGGGGCGTTTCATGGCGCGAGCATGAACCCAAATTGAAGCGCCGGTCAAAGGCGATTGTGTCCGGTTCGGGAGGACGTGTCACAGCCCGGCACGATGACGGACTCCGACGGCAGCGAGCGGGGTCAACCCACGAGCCTGATCGTGCAAGCGCCGGCGCAAGGTTTCGTGCGGGCCGTCAGCCAGGAACGAAATCAAGACGTGCCGTTGTCGCGCGCTCGCCCGGCTATTGGCCGCGATTGCGTGCCCATCGCGGGTGCTTCGTATGGGGTAAACACCCCATAGCGCTCCTCAGGCTTTCTGGCATCTTTTGCAAATCGCAGGCGAACGACCCGTACTCAACGTGCCCAATGGAAAAACAGCAGCCCCCGAAAAAAGGCGTGACTTGGGATGCCAAACTCGGCATATTTCCGACTAAGCCTGACTTCTCAACCAGCCCAACAAACTATGAATTCATCAATCCGGAATTCCAAGCCTGACGGCGTCGTTCTGCCTTCAGATGAAGTCTCCAAGACTGAAGGGCAATCAACCGCTGGGCGCAAACCACGAGGACCATTCGCCCTGGCAGCCTGGCTGGCGGGACTGGTTTGCCTGCTCACCGTAACTCCGGCGGCCCACGCCGACCGTAGTCCGCCGGGATGTCTCGGGAGCGGTCTGGGGATCAGCCTCTTCACGAGCCTTCCCGACGTTCACATCGGCGATACGATTTCTTACACCGTGAATGTGTTCAATGCGCCCTTCCCCGCCTGCGACGCGGGCTGGGTCAATCCGGCGATCGCCGGGGCGATCCGGGCGTATGTGATCACCCCGGACGGGGTCACGAACAACCTCACACTGCGGCGAACGTATCTGGCCCCAGGCGAATCGGACGTCTATACGAACGTCGTCAGTTATGTCGTCCGGGCCCAGGATATTCGGCCCGATGGCACGCTGCGCGCCGTCGCGGTTGACCAAGGTGATATTCACCAGAACGACGTCAACAGCACCGGTGGCGGCAACCAGGGAGTGAACACCCAGGTCAATCAGCCTGCCGTCCTGATCGCCGCGCAATGCGTCCCCAGCGTGGGAGAAAATGGTGCGATCGCGTTCACCGGCACGGTCACCAACTCCGGCAACACCACGTTGGTTGGCGTGACCGTCACGAATTTTTACGACGCGGGATCCTACACGGTGCTGTTTCCCACCAACCTGGCCATCGGGCAGGTGGCCTCGTTTAGCGGAACCTGGATCCCGGCGAATCCGTGTCTGCCGAGCACGGCCACGCTGACCGTCATGGGCACCGACCAGTTCACCTCCACTCCCCGGACGGTGACGAGTTTCACCACCATCACCTGCCAGAACACACTGACTCCGGGGATCAAAGTGACCAAGGTGTGTCCCGAACAACCGGTTGCTCCGGGCCAGTTGCTGACTTTCTCGGGCACTGTCAGCAACACCGGCAACGTGACGTTGACCGACATCGTCGTGGTCAACAGTCAACCCGCTCCCAACACGCCCGTCTTCACCCAGGCTTCTTTGGTGCCCGGCGAGGTGGCCAACTTCACGGGCAGCTATCTGGCGCCAACCAATTGTTCCGTGGCCGACACGCTCACCGCCACCGCGACCAGCCGCTGCGGGACCGCCGTCACGGACACGGTGAGTGCGACCTGTCCCATCCTGACGACACCGCAGATCGCAGTGACGGCGGTTTGTCCGGCCAACCCCATCGTGCCTGGCAGCGTGCTCACTTATAGCGGCACCGTACGAAACACCGGCAACATCACCTTGACCAACGTGGTGGTGGTCAGCGACCGGCCCGCGGCCAACACGACCGTATTCACGGTGGCCACGCTGGCGCCCGGCGCGTCGGCGCCTTACACGGCCAGTTACACAGTTCCGGCCAGCGACTGTTCGGTCGTCACCACCGTGGTGGCCACGGGCAAGGACATCTGCACGGGCAGCCCGGCTTCGAACTCGGCGGTGGCCACCTGCACCGTGGCCACGGCTCCGGCCATCGCGGTCACGCTGGCGTGTCCGACGGTGCCCGCCGCGACCGGCGGTCAGATCACTTACACGGGGACGGTGAGGAATTCGGGCAACGTCATCTTGAACAACGTGACCGTGGTGAACGACCAGGCCGTGCCCAACACCGTGTTGAGCGTGCCGAGCCTGGCTCCGGGGGCCTCGGCCAACTTCACCGCAAGCTTCACGGCGCCCGCCGATGCCTGCTCGGTCAGCAGCACGGTGACCGCCACGGGCAGCGACGCCTGCGCCGCGACCGTGGTAACCGCCACCCAATCCGCGACGTGTCCGTTGGTCACGGCGCCGAGCATCGTCCTGACCCAGAACTGCCCCGAAGGCCCGGTGAGTCCCGGCGGTCTGCTGACTTACAGCGGCACCGTCAAGAACGCGGGCAACATCACGCTGACCAACATCGTGGTGACCAACGACCGCACGGGGGCGACGCCGGTCTTCACGACCGCCACGCTCGCGCCGGGGGCGTCCGCCAACTTCACCGGCAGTTTCCTGACCCAGACCAATTGTTCCACCACCAGCACCTCGACCGCCACCGCGACCAGCCTCTGCGGCGCCGCCGTCACGGACAAGGTGAGCACGACCTGTCCCATCCTGACGACGCCGCAGATCGCGGTGACGGCGGATTGCCCGGCCACCCCCATCGTGCCTGGCAGCGTGCTCAATTATAGCGGCACGGTACGAAACACCGGCAACATCACCTTGACCAACGTGGTGGTGGTCAGCGACCGGCCCGCGGCCAACACGACCGTATTCACGGTGGCCACGCTGGCGCCCGGCGCGTCGGCGCCTTACACGGCCAGTTACACAGTTCCGGCCAGCGACTGTTCCGTCGTCACCACCGTGGTGGCCACGGGCAAGGACATCTGCACGGGCAGCCCGGCTTCGAACTCGGCGGTGGCCACCTGCACCGTGGCCACGGCTCCGGCCATCGCGGTCACGCTGGCGTGTCCGACGGTGCCCGCCGCGACCGGCGGTCAGATCACTTACACGGGGACGGTGAGGAATTCGGGCAACGTCATCTTGAACAACGTGACCGTGGTGAACGACCAGGCCGTGCCCAACACCGTGTTGAGCGTGCCGAGCCTGGCTCCGGGGGCCTCGGCCAACTTCACCGCAAGCTTCACGGCGCCCGCCGATGCCTGCTCGGTCAGCAGCACGGTGACCGCCACGGGCAGCGACGCCTGCGCCGCGACCGTGGTAACCGCCACCCAATCCGCGACGTGTCCGTTGGTCACGGCGCCGAGCATCGTCCTGACCCAGAACTGCCCCGAAGGCCCGGTGAGTCCCGGCGGTCTGCTGACTTACAGCGGCACCGTCAAGAACGCGGGCAACATCACGCTGACCAACATCGTGGTGACCAATGACCGCACGGGGGCGACGCCGGTCTTCACGACCGCCACGCTCGCGCCGGGGGCGTCCGCCAACTTCACCGGCAGTTTCCTGACCCAGACCAATTGTTCCACCACCAGCACCTCGACCGCCACCGCGACCAGCCTCTGCGGCGCCGCCGTCACGGACAAGGTGAGCACGACCTGTCCCATCCTGACGACGCCGCAGATCGCGGTGACGGCGGATTGCCCGGCCACCCCCATCGTGCCTGGCAGCGTGCTCAATTATAGCGGCACGGTACGAAACACCGGCAACATCACCTTAACCAACGTGGTGGTGGTCAGCGACCGGCCCGCGGCCAACACGACGGTGTTCACGGTGGCCACGCTGGCGCCCGGCGCGTCGGCGCCCTACACGGCCAGTTACACGGTTCCGGCCACCGACTGTTCGGTCGTCACCACCGTGGTGGCCACGGGCAAGGACATCTGCACGGGCAGTCCGGCTTCGAACTCGGCGGTGGCCACCTGCACTGTGGCCACGGCTCCGGCCATCGCGGTCACGCTGGCGTGTCCGACGGTGCCCGCCGCGACCGGCGGTCAGATCACTTACACGGGGACGGTGAGGAATTCGGGCAACGTCATCTTGAACAACGTGACCGTGGTGAACGACCAGGCCGTGCCCAACACCGTGTTGAGCGTGCCGAGCCTGGCTCCGGGGGCCTCGGCCAACTTCACCGCAAGCTTCACGGCGCCCGCCGATGCCTGCTCGGTCAGCAGCACGGTGACCGCCACGGGCAGCGACGCCTGCGCCGCGACCGTGGTGACCGCCACCCAATCCGCGACGTGTCCGTTGGTCACGGCGCCGGGAATCGCCATCACCCAGAATTGCCCGGTTGACCCCTTGACTCCGGGCGGCGACGTCACCTATACCGGAAGTGTCCGGAACTCGGGCAACGTCACATTGACGAACATCGTGGTGACCAGCGGCGGCGGCAACGGGCTCCCGACCACAAACACCGTGGACACAATCTGGGTGGACGATGCCGTGCCCGCGGGATCGTTGCTGACCAGCTACGGTGGGGATACGTGGACCTGGGTCAGCAGCAACCCGACTCCGTTCTCCGGCACCAAAGCCCACCAGTCCATCATCGGCGCTGGTTTCCACCAGCATGTGTTTAAGTACGCTACCGTCCCCTTCCCCATCGGCGTTGGCGACATCCTGTTCGGCTATGTTTACCTGGACCCGGCCAATGTCCCGAGCGAAGTGATGCTGGAGTGGAATGATGGCAACTTTGAACACCGGGCCTATTGGGGAGCCAACAAGATCAACCTCGGGACGGACGGTACGGCCAGCCGCCGTTACTTGGGACCGCTGCCGGCGGCCGGGCAATGGGTCCGATTGGAAGTGCCGGCCAAACTCGTCGCAGTGGAAGGCCGTCCGCTTAACGGTATGGCGTTTAGCGTGTATGGGGGCCGGGCCACCTGGGACGCTGCCGGCAAGACAAGCCAGACCGTGACTCCTGGACAACCCGGAGGCGAGGTAGTGTTTACCGCCGCCACGTTGGCACCTGGCGCCAGCGCCGACTTCGCCTACAATTATACGGTGCCCGCTACCGGCGGGTGCTCCTTCACTTCCACGCTGACGGCGAAAGCAGCGGACAAATGCACTGGCAGCCCGGTGACTGCAAATGTGTCCACCACGTGTCCGTTGGTGACCGCGCCAGCCATCGTCGTGACCCAGGTCTGTCCTACGACACCCGTGCTGCAAGGCGGCATCCTGACCTACAGTGGTACCGTCCGCAATGCCGGCAACATTACGCTGAGCAACATCGTGGTGGTCAACAATCGGCCCGCCGATCACACGGTGATCTTCACGGCGGCCTCGCTGGCACCGGGGACCACGGCCAACTTCACGGGCAGCTATGAGGTGCCTCTCAACTGCTGCGTGGTCTGGAGCACGGTCACCGCCAGCGGCCGAGACACCTGCACCGGCGCTGAGGTCACCGACACGGACACAGCCACCTGCACGGTCCTGACTTCGCCGAAGATCGTCATCACCAAAGAGTGTCCCACGAAGCCCGTGGAACCGGGAGACGTTCTGGAATATAGCGGTACCGTGAGCAACACCGGGAACATCGCCCTGATCGATGTGACGATCGTGAACACTCAGCCCAATGCCGGTACTCCCGTGCTGGGGCCGATCACTCTGGGGCCAGGTGAATCCGTCGGCTATACGGCGTCCTACACCGTTCCGGTGGATTTCTGCGGAACGGATACGGTCACGGCGCAAGGTTTGGACGCCTGCACCTTCGCCCCCGTCGTCAACAGCGTAACGACGACCTGTCCGGTCATCACCGCTCCCCGCATCGCCGTGACGAAGAACTGCCCGTCGGAAACGACTCCCAGGGGCGGCGTGTTTACGTTCACGGGCACGGTCAGCAATCCGGGGAATGTGACGCTGACCAATGTCACGGTCGTAAACGATTACCAAGCCGATTGTTACTCGCGGACGAACGGCCTGGTGATTGGCCCCATCACCCTGGCGCCGGGCGCCTCCGTCAACTTCAGCGGCAGCTACACCGCGCCAATGAGTTGTTGTGAGGTCTTCGACATCCTCACGGCCAGCGGTCAGGACCTCTGCTCTGGCACTCGCGTCGCCGCCACGGCTTCGCAGGTTTGTCCGTTGCTGTCCACGCCGAGCATCGCAGTCACCCGGGTTTGTCCGGCGACGCCCGTGCCGGCAGGCGGCTTGTACGTGTTCACCGGTACGGTGAGCAACACCGGCGATGTCAATCTGACCAACGTCTATGTGGTCAGCAGCCAGCCAAGCCCCAACACTCCGGTACTCGGCCCAATTGAACTGGCGCCGGGGGAGAAGAAGACGTTCAGCGGCAGCTATTCGGTCACGGAGGACTCCGATCCGGAGGCTGACACCGTCACCGCGAGCGGCCTGGATATTTGCCAGGGCCGCACCGTCACCGCTACCGCCGACTGTTACGGCCCGATCGGAGGTTCGCTGGCCATCACCTCGGTGACTGTTGCCGACGGCATGGCGACGATCACCTGGGCGGCGACGCCCGGTGCCACGTATCGAGTCCAATGTGGATCCAAGGCCCGGAACGCAGTCTGGATTGACGTTCCTGGTGATGTGACCGCCAGCGGCCCGACCGCCTCCAAGAGCGAAGCCGTGGGATCGAACACGCAACGCTTCTATCGGGTCATGCTGGTGCAGTAAAACTGGCAGCGACCGGCGAACGACAACCCCAACCGGAGGCAAGCAAGAGTAATCCTGCTTCCTCCGGTTGGTCTTTGATGGTATAAAGTAAACGGTCTTACGAGACGAACGGCAACCGCCATGATTATGAAGACAAGACTCTTTGCAGCAACGATATGCGCCGGCGTGATGGGTATCGCGGCACTGGCTGCGGGCGCTCCCAGAATTCAGTTCGAGCAGACGGTTTACGACTTCGGCAAGACCTCACAGGTCGCCGCGGTATCCGGCGTCTTCAAGTTCAAGAACGCCGGCGAAGGCGTCCTCAGACTGGAACCGCCCAAACCGTCCTGCGGCTGCACGGTCGCCGAATTGAAGCCGGACACGCTCCAGCCGGGTGAAACCGGCGAGTTGCCTTTCACCTTGCATCTTGGCCCGGTCAAAGCCCAATTCGAGAAACGCATCGCGGTGAAATCGAACGATCCGCAAACTCCCGAGGTGTCGCTCACCATCAAAGTGGATTACACTCCTCTCTACGACATCAACCCGCTGACGCTCGCCCCTGCGCTGGCCTTCGGCGTGGATGCCATAGACCAGTTTACCACCATTACCCGCACCGACGGGAAACCGCTGCACCTCGTGAGACTGGAGGCCTCCAAGCCTTGGATCACCGCGAAAGTGGAGGCGGACACCAAGACGGATGCTGCTACCGCGCGCATTCACGTCGCGATTCAACGGGAGGGACCGCCGCGCCGGTTCAGCGAATTCATCCAGGTCTATGGTGCCGGGCAGACGAATACGCCGGTCGCAACCATCTATGTTTACGGTCAGGTGATGGGCGAAGTCTCCCTCAGTCCCGAGGCGCTGTATTGGAGCGTCACCGACGCGGCGAAGATGGCGACGGAGCGCCCGGAGGCGCAGCTCACCAAGCGGGTGACGATTCGCTCGGCCGCCGACAAGCCGATTACCTTGAAGAATCCGCAATGCTCGCTCAAGGCCGTCAAAGTCGAACTGGTGCCCAAGGAGGCCGGCAAAGTGTATGAACTCGTCGCGCGGCTCGATGAGGTGCCGACGAGCAACGTCAGCGGCAAGGTGTCATTCGAAACCTCGGTGGCGGAAGAGCCCCGGATCGAAGTGCCGGTCATCGTCAATGTGTTCAAACCGTGAGGGCCGGGCCGCGATCCTCGCTGCCCCGGGCGCTGGGCATCGTCTTGCTCGGCATCGTCGCGGGACTGGCGGGCAACCGGATCTCGCCGCGAGGCCTGCCGCTGATTACCCCGCCCAGGCAGACCGACCAGGCCGATGGGGTCATCCCGCTCGACCAGGCGAAGCAGCTTTGGCACCGCGGCACCGCCCTCTTCCTGGACGCCCGCGAACCGGCCGATTATGCCGCCGGCCATATCGGGAATGCGCTCAATCTGCCCGCGCAATCCTTCGCGCAACATTTCGGTGAAATCGCGCCGATCCTGACGCGGGAGTCGCTGCTGGTCCTCTATTGCGACGGCGCGGAATGCGAGTTGAGCCATCGTCTGCGGGAAAGCCTGCGCGAACTGGGTTATACGAACACGCATCTGCTCCTCAATGGCTGGACCGCCTGGCGGCAGGCGGGTCTGCCGACCACGACCGGAGGGCAACCATGAAAGGAATCCCGCCCCGGCACCGGAATCTTCTCGACTGGATTCTGCGCCTCCTGGTAGGCGGCGCGTTTGTGTTCGCGGGCGTGCTCAAGATAGTGGACCCGGCGAAGTTCGCCTCGGACGTGGCCAACTACCGGCTGGTGCCGCACGAACTGACCAACCTGGTGGCGATATTGGTTCCGTGGATTGAGTTCACGACCGGCACCTTTGTGCTGGCCGGCATCTGGCTCCGGGCGGCCGCGCTGGTCATCACCAGCTTGACGGTGCTGTTCTTCGCCGTCATCACCTTGGCGCTTGCGCGAGGCTTGAACATCGAATGCGGCTGCTTTGGCACAATCGGCGGCAAACATATCGGACTGGTCAATCTCGCGATTGACTCCACGCTCCTTGTTCTCGCGGCACTATTGGCCAGACGATCCAGGGATTGCCCGGCGAACGAAGTCCTCACGAACTCCAGCGCGCAACACCTCTGCACCCCGGATGACCCGGCGGCACCGGCCGCGAGGTCGGTTGGAGTTCCTGGCGACAAAACCAGCGCTCCGCAATAGGTGACCCCGTGCGCGGTCCTGGGCCGGTCTCACGCAGGATCCGGCGCGCGGCATCGTCGGCGGCGTCGCGCGGTAGCCAGAACGCGCCCGGACTGATCTTCCCCCATGGATGGACAGGTTGTTCTCACTGCCGTAGGCGGCGTAACTCGTTGGTTGGATCGCCCCTTGCGCGGGTTCTTCAAGCGCCGAACGTTCAGTGTTCGTAAAGACAACACCGGCGAAGGCAATTTCGGCAATGCTTCAAGTACCTCCGTCTGCGCTGCTGATAGCGCTCGGGCAGCCGCCATAATCCCAACCCAGGTTCTCCCAACCGGACCAGCCGTACCCCTTTGAGCCGATGCAGAGCGTCCTCCACCGTCAGTCCCAAGGGCGCCATGCGCTGGTCCAGTTTTCGCGCCAGTTTCAAAGCCAGCAGGCTCACCATCGCGTGCCCACGCGTTCGGTCGTCCTGGCCCAGAAACACCGGTCGGATCTCCAACAAGCCCGTCTTCAATATTCGGAAGTCCCGCTCCACCGCGGTCAAACTCGCATACCGATCCTGCACTTGCTGGGTCGTTGCCGCAGCAGCCGGCGGATCGCTTTCCGCCGTGTAGCATCGATCCAGTTTCGCCTCCGCCTCCCGAGCGGCTTGAGCTTCCTGCCACACCACTTTCCGCCCCGCCAAGGCCACTTTCACCCAGCCCGGGAGCCGGTACTTGGCCAACGACGGCGACCTGGACTTGCTCTGGCGACGGCGCGCGCCTCAATCGGCATCAACGAACTCGGACCGGTGACGTTGTTTCGTAACAACGGCCAGGGGTCCTTAGCCAAAATGACAGCGAGCGACGTTGGCGCGTCAGCCGGTGAGCGGGCAGCGGGCGGACGCCGATGTTGCGTGCTGGGGTGATTGGGATAATGACGGTTGGCTGAACCTCTACATCGCCGACTCCTCATCGTTCAGAAACGCGGTGAGGGTAACGCGATACTTCTCCTTCACCGTGGATCGGTGCTCCTGGTTCGGGCCGGATTCCGCCCAGCGGGTCCGGCGCTCATGACGGGGAGCACGGTTGCTGCGGGGCACAGCAGGCGTACGCTGAACTTTTCTGCGGTTGGAAACCAAGTCGTAACTCATTGATAACCAATGGCGCGTCCGACAGGACTTGAACCTGTAACCTTCTGATCCGAAGTCAGAAGCTCTATCCAATTGAGCTACGGACGCCCGGTCCCTTGTAACCCGGGTTCGCCGCTTTGGAAACACTTTCCTTGACCGCGCGCGCGCCACGTCGCTTCGGGCTTCGTCGCCGGCGGTGTTCGAAAAGGTCCGCCGGTGCGGAGGAGCGACGGTCAGTCCTTGTTGTCCAGTGTCGCGGCGTAATGGAACTCCTCCAGGAAGCCCGGCAACGCAGACTGGACGCGGTTCCAATTCGGAATGAGCGGCGTCCAGAGCGGGTCCTGGAGGAACGCCTTGGCGGCGGTCCGGATGCTCCGGGCAAATGTGGCG
Source organism: uncultured bacterium (assembly GCA_963735925.1). GTDB lineage: Bacteria > Verrucomicrobiota > Verrucomicrobiia > Limisphaerales > J093 > DSVZ01. The sequence continues at coordinate 187,057 of CAVTMT010000008.1, read as the reverse complement.
GTGGCCAGTTCCTCTTCGTGCCGCGGGAAACGCAGGCCGTTGATGGCCGCGTCGGCGGCATAGAACCGAAGCGTGTCCTCGGCCTGCCGCATGTACGCGCTGGCCAGCGTATCGAACAAGCCGGCGTCGAGCCGGATGCCTTCGGCCGCCATGCGAATGAAGACCGATTTGGTCACGTCCACCGCCATCCGGTTCAGCCCCCTCTCCGCGTCCCGCGGGGATAGCTCCTGGTGCTTGTGATCATAGTTGTCACACAACTCGGACTGGCAGATCGCGCGGGGTGCGCAATTCCGATAAACCTCTGCGAGCAGTCCGATCTCCAGTCCCCAGTCCGAGGGGATGCGATTGCGGCGAACCAGATCCACGTCGAGGGAGAATTCGCCCGCCAGCGGATAGCGATACGTGTCGAGATAAACCAGGAACGGCACCTGGCCGACGATGCTCTTGAGCGCCCGGAGCAGCGGGGTGACCAGCAAACGCATGACCCGGCCGTTGAGTTGGGCGCTGCACCGAGCGTAGTAGCCTTTGCAGAAGTCGAATCCCAGGCTGGGATGGGCCACCGGATAACAGAGCCGGGCCAGCAATTCCCGGCTGTAGGTGACAATGTCGCAGTCGTGCATCGCGACCATGCGGGCCTGACCGCTGGCGATGACGAATCCCCAGCAGAGCCACACGTTGCGGCCTTTGCCGGCCTGTCCGATGGACAAATCGGCCGTCTCGAGTTTCTCCAGGAGGCGTTTCATGCGGGGGCCGTCGTTCCAGAGCAGCACCGGGTTCTGGGGCAGTGTGCGGAACAGCCGCCGGGCGCGCCGCCAATCCGCGGCGGACGCGCCGTCGAGTCCGACGATCACCTGACGGAGATAGGGGACCTGGCGGAGCTCGCGCAGGATGCCGCGCAAAGCGGGCGACCGGAGTTCCCGGACGTGGCACGGCAGCACCAAGGCAATCGGCGTCTCCTGACCATACTCCTGGAGTTGCTGTTCGAGGCGCGCCACCTCCGGCTGGCCCAGTCGGTGCAAGGTGGCAATGGCGCCGGTTTGGAAAAAGTCCGCCATGTTGCGCTGACTATCACCTCACGCCCGCACCGCTGGCAAGCGGGGATTGCTGGAAGTTCCCGCTCCCCTCCCGCTCCCGTGAATCACCAGGGCCGATGCTTGGTCAGCGGTAACTGACTGGGTGCGGTTGAGTTGAGCGATTTGTCGGGACAACCGTCCCGCAACTTTTTACGCTCGGGGCATGCCGAAACCGACCCGCTTGCCCGACACCGCCCAACAACAACTCTTGCACGAGGCCCGCGTGCGCCTCGCGGCCCGCACCGACCTGCCCCGGATTCACCGGCTCCTCAATCGCCATCACTACCTGGGCAGTCTCAAGCCCGTGGGCGAGCGCCTGTATTACCTCGCCACCGATGCCGGCGGTCGCTGGCTCGCCGTGCTGGTCTTCAGCGCGGCGGCCAAGCATCTGCGCGCCCGCGACCAGTGGATCGGCTGGACCCACGAACAACGGCGCCGTCGCCTGAGCCTGCTCACCAATAACAGCCGTTTCCTCTTGCTGCCAGGGTGTGCGGTCCCCAACCTGGGCTCCCGCCTCCTGCGCCTGACCCTGGATCGGCTCAGCACCGACTGGCAGGCGCAGTACGGCCACCCCATCCTGGCGGTCGAAACCTTCGTCGATCCCGCCCAGTTCTGCGGCACCGTCTACACGGCCAGTGGCTGGACCGAGTTGGGTCAGACCGAGGGCTGGGGCCGCTGTCGCCGCGACTACTACGTCCAACACGACCAGCCCAAGCGGCTCTTCGTGCGCCCCCTTGAACCCCGGGCCTGCCGCAGCCTCCAGGCCGAGCACCTCAAACCCGCCCTGGCGCTCGTGGAGGCCAAGGTGCCCCCTCGCTGCACCCAGCGGGCCCCGGAGATCCGCTCCCTCGTGGAGCACTTCCAAGCCCTGCCCGAGTACCGCGACCGTTATGAATCCTACCCCCTGTTCAGTCTGGCGACCCTCATCCTCCTGGCCGTGCTCTGCGAGGCACCCCGGGGTCAGAGCGATCTGGCCAAGTTCGCGCGGGGCTTGAGTCCGGGCCAGCGCCGCGCCCTGGGGATTCGGATCAACCCCAAGGGCCAATACCCCGCCCCCTCGCAAGCGACCTTCAGCCGGTTCCTGGCCGGCATCGACGCGGTCCAGCTCCACCAACGGTTGCTGGCCATTCAACGCCAACTGCGTGGCCCGGCCCCGGCGCAGGAGCTGGTGGTGATGGATGGCAAGGAACCCAAGCATGGCAGCGGGGCTTCGATCCTCACGGCGGTCACCGTCCCCAGCCAGTACTACCTGGGCAGTGCGGTGGTGGATCAGAAGACCAACGAGATCCCGGTGGCGCAACACAAACTCATGCCCACGCTCGACCTGACCGGCCGGTGGGTCAGCCTGGACGCCCTGCATACCCAGGACGAGACCGCGCGCGCGGTCGTGTTGGAGGGCGGGGGCGACTACCTCTTCACCGTCAAAGGCAACCAGCCCACGCTCCGGGCCCACGTCGAAAAGCAGCTCACCGCTCCCCGAGCGGATTTCCCCCCCTGAGCGTCCCACCGACACCCAAGCCTGCACCCGGGAGCGGAACAAGGGGCGGGACGAAAATCGGCTCATCCGCACCGCCCCGGTCAGTGCCGAGGACCTCGGCTTCCCCTTTGCGGCGCAACCGCCAGGGCTGGGGGATCGAGAACGGCCTGCATCAGCGGCTGGATGTGTCCTTCAACGACGATCGCTGCCGCGTGCGCAGCGACCAGGGAATGTTCCTCCTCGGGGCCTACCGCCGCATCGCGGTCAGCCTCTTCCTGGAATGGCGTCAGCACCAGCGCCGTCCCGACCACGTGAACACCAGCGATTTCCAGTCCCTCCTGTCCGAAAATCACAAGACCCCAGCCCTCCGCCTGGTCCTCGCCAAACGTCCCTCCCTCAAAAACCTCTCATGAATCCGCGCTGGTGAATCACTCAGATGCGGTTTGACCCCTGGCCTTCCGGGCTGAAGATTGACCGTAGTTGCGACTGGTCATTGTCCACTATCATTTTCGGCCCGGCGGCATTCGCCGGGTCATCGAACTAGCGGTGCCGCATCTGCGCCGGGCCCTGGGCGCAGACGTGGTGATGCTGGCGACCGGGGAAGCGGCTGACGCGCCGTGGACGGAGCGCTTCCGCAACGCAAACCCCGGTTGCCAGGTGACGTGGGTGGTGGAGCCGGCCTTTCGCTACTGGTCCGAACAAACGCAGGCTCCCGCACAAATCCAGGCCGAGGCGCGGCGAGCGTGCGAACGGCTGTTCGCCCCGGCCGAGCGGACGATTGTCTGGGCGCACAACCTGGGCGTCGGGCGCAATGCTCTGCTGGCGCGCGAACTGACCCTGGCTTGCGAACGGCGCGGGGTGCCGCTGGTTTCCCATCATCACGACTGGTGGTTCGAGAACCGCTGGCAGCGATGGCCGGAATTGCGGCGGGCGGGATTGCCCAATCTTCAGGCCGTGGCCTCCGTGGTCTTTGCGGCGGGCTGCCAGATTCGCCACGTGGCCATCAACAACCGTGACGCCTCGGTCCTGCGTCGGCGAATGGGTGCGTGTGCGGCGTGGCTGCCGAACCTGAGCCCGCCACCTGCCCGACCCCGGCGAGCCGCCGTGTCGTCGGCGCACGCATGGCTGGCGCAGACGTTGGGCGAACGCGCGCCGGTGTGGCTGCTGCCGTGCCGGTTGTTGCGCCGGAAGAACGTGGCGGAGGCCCTCCTGCTGGGTCGCTGGCTGCGACCGGAAGCCTTGCTCGTAACCACGGGCGGCATCAGCTCGGCCGACGAGGCGGCTTACGGCGAACGCCTGTTCGCGGCGAGTCGCGAACACGGCTGGCGCCTGCGGTTGAGCGTGCTGGCCGGCGACGAGCGCGCCAAGCCGTCCGTCGCGGAACTGCTGGCCGCCAGCGAATGCGTGCTGTTGACCTCGATTCTCGAAGGCTTCGGTCTGCCGTTCATCGAGGCGGCGGCGGCGGGCCGGCCGCTCATCGCCCGGCGCCTGCCCAACATCGCGCCGGACCTCGCGCGGTTCGGATTTCGATTCCCGCAGTCCTATGCCGACGTGCTGGTGGCAACCGGGTTATTCGACTGGCGCGGCGAGCGGCGCCGCCAACAGCAACTCTTCCGCACCTGGAGGGCGCAACTTCCGGCCCCGTGCCGGCACCTCGCGGGCGAGCCCGTACTGCTGGCCGACGACCGGGAGCCGGCGGCGGTGCCGTTCAGCCGGCTCACGTTGACCGCGCAGATCGAAGTGCTGCGTTGGCCCGTCGAAACGAGTTGGGCCGCTTGTGAGGCACTGAACCCGCGCTTGCGTTCCTGGCAACGACGGGCGGCGGAGCAGCGTCTGCAAGCCAGCGCGTGGCCCGACTCGGCCGAGGCTTGGCTGGGCGGCGAAACGTACGGCCGGCGATTTGTCGCACTGCTGCAGCGCCGTCCGCGGCGCGCGCCGGACCCGCGCGCGGCCACAGCCGTCCAGGAAGACTTTCTGCGCGCCAAACTCGATTCGGAACATCAGTTCCCACTGTTGTGGAGGAGCGCCACTTGAGCTTGCGCGCGGTCGTTTTTGACGTGTACCAGACCTTGCTGGAAGTAGCGCCGGCGCCGGCGGACGCCGAGCCGCGCTGGCGGAGGTTGTGGTCGCTCCTGCCGGGCGCGGCCAGCGCGCCGACATTGCAGGAGTTCGCGCAACGCTGCCACGAAGTCATTGCCGCCGAGCATGTCCGCGCGCGGGCGGTTGGGGTCGTTTACCCCGAGGTATTCTGGCCCGCCATCGTGGCGGAAGTTGTCCCCGCGCTGAGCCGGCTCGGCGCAACCGCGCGCGACGACTGGCTTTACGAGCAGGCTCAACTCGCGCGGACGATCCGGCTGCGACCGGGCGTGCCGGACACGCTGCGGGAACTGGCCGCGGGCGGCGTGGTGATCGGCATCGCGTCGAACGCGCAGCCGTACACCGTGCGTGAACTCGACGACGCGCTGGCAGGCGCAGGCCTGGGCCGCGAGCTGTTCACGCCGCGCGTTTGTTTCTGGTCGTTCGAGCACGGCTTCAGCAAACCGAACCCGCACGTCTTCCAATTGCTCAGCGCGCGGTTCCTGAGGCTGGGCCTGGCGCGGCGGGAGATCCTGATGGTGGGAGACCGGCTCGACAACGACGTGGAACCCGCGCGGCGGGCGGGCTGGCAGGCCTGGCATTTGATCCCGACCCAAACAGCACCCACCGGCCTGGCCGGCGACTGGCTGGCATTGACGGCCTTTCTGCGCAAATCCGTGGACGGCGCGCGCGGCCCGGTTCAACCCGCGGCGTCGGCCCAGACGACTTCGTAGGGCGCGAGGGTGACGGTTTCACGAAACGGCGGCGCGGGCGGCGCCAACCGGGATCGCCACGCGCGTCGCTGTGCACTGGCCTCAGCCGGGAGGCGCAAGGTGACGGGCTCGCGGGTGAGGTTGTGCAATGCGAGCAGGGTTTCGTCCGGAGTCGAACGCAGCAGGCCAAAGACCGTGGACGGCAATTGCAGCACCTGCAGATGGGCGAGCGGCCCGAACGCCAGGTGGTGCACGCGCGCCGCCAGCAGGCGTCGGTAACCTCGAAAGACGCGCGAACGAAGCGAATCGCTGTCGGCAAGCTCGCGCTCCAGTTCCGCGCGGATGAACTTGCGTCGGTTGATGCGACGCGGGATGCCGCTGGCGAGCGCGGCGTCGCGGTCGTTGCGCGAACCGAGCAGCGAGGGGACATAGATTCCCGGCAGGCCGGGCAGCGCGAGCATGATGGCCTGCGAAACCAGAAACCGGTTGACCTGCAAATCCAGGTCTTCGCCGGCCGCCGGGTTCGAGAGCGCGTCGAAATAGACGATGTTCAGCTCGTAAGGACTCCGGGAGCCATCGGGGTTGTCCTTGTAGGAGAGAAAGCCGCCGTGGGCCTGGCAGCGCTCCACCAGGAAGTCGATTTCGGCCGCCGGCAAAATGCCGCGGGCTGGATTCAAGCCGATGCCGTCGTGCGACGCGGTGAAGTTGAAGAACGTCACCTGATCGGAAGGCAGGCGCAACAACGCGGCCCAACGCGCCAGGTGGGTGGCCTCGCCGCGCAGGAGCGCGTGCAAGATCAGCGGCGGCAAGGCGAAGTTGTACACGAGCTGGGCCTCGTTCGTGCCGTCGCCAAAATAGGCGACGTTGTCGCGGTGCGGCACGTTCGTCTCGGTGATCAGGAGCGTTTCGGGCGCCACGCGATCGAGCACCGCGCGCATAAGCTGAATGACCGCGTGCGTCTGCGGCAGGTGGATGCAGGGCGTCCCGATCTCCTTCCACAGATACGCGATCGCGTCCAGCCGCAGGAAGCGTGCCCCGCGGGCGACGTAGAACAACAGCGTGTCCAGCAGCGCGAGCAGCACCGCCGGGTTGCGCACGTTCAAGTCCACCTGGTCGGCGCTGAAGGTGGTCCAGACCTGCCGCGGGCCGGAGGCGCTGGCGAACCTGGTCAGCAACGGCAGGGCGCGCGGCCGGACGACCTGGGCAAGATCGGGATGGCCGGCCACGGTGACGAAGAAGTCGCGGAAGGCGGGATCGTCGTCGAGGAAGCGCTGGAACCACTCGCTTTGCGCCGAGAGATGGTTGAACACGGCGTCGAACATCAGATCGAACGAGCCGCCCAGCGCGGTCACGTCCGCCCAGGTGCCCAGGTCCGGATTTACGGCCCGGTAATCCGTCACCGCAAAGCCATCGTCGGACGTGTACGGATAATGAGGCAGGAGGTGGATGGCGCTGACGATCCCGCGCAGGTGCTGCTCGCAGAATCCGGCCAGCGTGCGGAGTGGCGGCACGCCCGGCTCGCCCACCTGGTCGCCGTAGGTGATCAGCATGACGTCCGCCGCGGTCAGCGGCAGGCGTCCGCGGGAACCCACCCGGGATCGAGCCGGTGCGGCGTACTGGGCAAGCAAGGTATCGAGCGATGCCTGCACGCCGCCGCTTCCGCTGCCGTAAAGTTGGCCGAGCAGATGGGAGGTCCGGGCATCGGTGATACCCGAGAATCCCGGCGGCTTTCCGTCGTCACTCATTCTCGACCTCGCTTCGGTGAGCTTCGACCGGCGGGGTGGCGGCCGGCAGGGAATCCCCGTGGCGCCGCCCTCGAAGGCCGACCAGCACCCGCGTCCGCAGTGGCAGCCGGTTCGGAGGCTCGAGCAAATGATCGTCCACCCTGGTAGCGAGTCTCGCGTGGATTTCGCGCAGGCGACACATCGTGTTGAGCGACACGATGAACCCGCCGGGCCGGGAATGGAAGCCGCATTGGGTGCCGCGTTCGTGATCGGTGGGCGGCAGGGTAGCCCCCCGGCGCATTCGCGCGCCGGCTTCGAGCGAGGGTCGTTCGCCAATTGTTGCCGCTGGCCGGCCACCTGCGATGCCAGAACTGGATACGCATGCCCGTCGCCGCCGCCGAGGCAGAATCCGCACCCGACCCGGCGTGCCCGAAACGTGCGCGGCCCGCCATGCCTCTGCGCGCGGCGAAGGCGGCGCGGAAGCGCACCCGCCCGCCGGCCGCGACCGCGAGGTGCGCCTTGGAAATTCGCTTTGCCAAGGGCGTCGGGCGGGGCAACTTTGCGCCCCGATGATGCAAAGGTTGATCTCAACGTTGGCGCTTACGCTCACCGCCCTGGCCGGCTACGCGGCGCCGCCCCAGCTCGCTTCCCCTACCCTCACCCCCGACGGCGTCGCCCTCGAATGGGCACCGGGCGACACCCCGAGTTACACCGTCCAGTGGCGAGGCCAGCTCGGCGACGGCGTGTGGCTGGCGGCGCCGGCGCCGTTCCCGTGGCCGCTGGCCACCAACCGCTGGGTCGATGCCCGGCCAACGGACGCGGCGCGATTCTACCGCGTACTGGCGGTGACGCCCGCGGAGCGGGGCAAGATTTTATCCACGAACCTGCTGGGCAGCTACACCACGGCCACGTTGCAGTTCGTGTTCCAAATCGGCGGCATTCCGATCACGCCGCAGTATGCCGTCACCGCCGTCAAATTGGATTACGAAACGGTGGACCCGTGGGGTAACCGAACGCAGGCCTCCGGCGTGGTGGTCGTCCCGCAGGCGACCGGCAAGTCTTGGCCGCTGGCGAGCTATCAGCACGGCACGCTGGCCAAGAAATCCGAGGCGCCGTCCGCCAGCGGGACGGGCGAACGCGTGTTGGGGCTGGCCTTCGCCGCCACCGGTTATGTCGGCGTCTTGCCGGATTACCTCGGCCTGGGCGATTCGCCGGGCGTGCCGCCCTACCACCATGCCCACAGCGAAGGCACGGCCGGCGTGGACATGCTGCGCGCGGCGCGCGCCTTCTGCGCCCACGAAGGCATCGCGCTCAACGGACAGTTGTTCCTCATCGGCTACTCGCACGGCGGCCACGCCACGATGGCGCTGATGCGCGAACTGGAGACCTTCCACGCCGACGAATTCACCGTGACCGCCGCCGCGCCGATGGCCGGAGCCTACGATCTCTCCGGGGTGACGACCGACGATTTCCTCTCGCCGCGCCCGAAGCCGCATCCGTATTATTCCGCGCTGCTGCTCGCCGGCTTTCAATCGGTCTATGGCCTGGCGCCCAGTCTCGCCGACCTGCTGGCGCCACCTTACAACCAGACCCTCCCGCCATTGCTCGACGGGAGCCACACGGGCGAGGAGATTGACGCCGCCATGCCGGATCTTCCCACACAGGTGCTGAAGCCTGAATACCTCGCCGCCTTCGAGACGGATCCTCACCATCCGTTGCGCCAGGCGCTGGCCGACAACGATGTCTATGCGTGGAAACCAAAGGCGCCGCTGCGGCTGTATCACTGCCTCGGCGATGAGGATGTGCCGTTCGCCAATTCCCAGGTCGCCTACGACGCGTTCAAGGCGGCGGGCGTTGCGGACGTGAAGCTGATCGATCTCGATCCCGCCGCCGATCACGGGGCCTGCTCGCAACCCAGCCTGGTGGACGCAAAGCTCTGGTTCGACAGCCTGAAACAATAGCGCGGACGGCAAATCGGCTTGGCACCTTGTTGCCGTTTGACTAGCGTGCGCGGCGATGTCGCTCGCGCGCTGGTTCCTCGTTGGACTGTTGCTCGGCTGGGCCGCTGCCGGTCGGGCAGCCGAGCCTGCGGGCATCGAACTGCGCGCGCTCAGCGAGGAGGGGGATTTCGAATACGACGAAGCCAGCGGCGTGGCCACCAGCCCGGCGGGGGTGCAGGTCACGTACGGAGACGCCACGCTCACCGCGCGGCGCATCCACGTCAGCCGCGATTCCGGGGAAGTCACCGCGGACGGCCAGGTACGTCTGCAGCGCGGAGCCGAAATCTGGACCGGTGACCACCTCACGTACAATTTCTACACCCGCAGCATCGACACCGGCCCCTTCCGCGCCGGCCTGAAGCCGATTTTCGCCGGCGGCCAGTCGCTCACCGGCGGCGCCACCAACCAGACCGAAACCGCCACGAACGCGTTCGTCACCTCGGACGATTTCAGCGAGCCGAGCTACCGCGTGAAGGCAAAGTCACTGGTCTTCGTGCCCGGGGAATATGTCGAGGCCCACAAGGCCACGCTGTCCGTCGCCGGCGTGCCGATCTTCTACTTCCCGAAGTACCGGCGATACTACAACCGGCCGCCCGGTGACTTCGAGATTCTGCCGGGTTACCGGAGCCTGTACGGCGCGTACGCCCTTGGTAAATACCACTGGAGCCTCACCACGAACCTCACCGGCACGGTGCGACTGGACTTGCGCTCGAAGCGCGGCGTCGCCGGCGGCCTGGACCTGAACGGCGATCTCCACGAGTACGGCACCAACCGGGTGATGACGTACTATGCCTACGACGACCGGCCAGGCACGAACTCGCTGGGCGAGGACATCGACCCCAACCGCTGGCGGATCAGCGTGGGGCATTCGGCGTTCCTGACGACCAACTTCACCTTCAAGGCGGTCGTGAACGCGCAAAGCGACGAGTATATCACCCGCGACTTCTTCGAGCGCGAATACCGCTCGAACGTGCAGCCGCAAAGCTTCGCCGACTTCGACAAGTTCTGGCCGAACTTCACCCTCGATGTCCTCGCTCAGGGCCAGCTCTACGACTTCTACGAAACCACCGAGCGGCTGCCGGACATCAAGTTCACCGGCACCCGACAGCAGTTGGGCGTGTCGCCGTTTTACTACGAAAGCGACAGCTCCGCCGCCTATCTGCGGCACCGCTTCGCCCACGACACCCAACCGGCTTACGAGGCGTTTCGCGCCGACACCTACCACCAAATCCTGCTCCCGCAGACCTTCTTTGGCTGGCTCAACGTCGCCCCGCGGGTGGGCGGCCGGTTCACCTATTACGGCGAAGAGCAAGGCGTGGCCGCCACGCTCGACGAGCAGCGGCGCTGGGTTTTCAACACCGGCATGGAAGTCTCCACCAAGGCGTCGCGGCTCTGGCCCGCGGCCCGGAGCCGCCTGCTCGAGGTCGAGGGTTTGCGGCACATCATCGAGCCGTCGATGAACTACGTCTTCGTGCCCGATCCCACGACCGCCCCCCGGCAGTTGCCGCAGTTCGATCCGGAGCTGAACAGCTTCCGCCTCCTGCCGATCGATTTCCCGGACTACAACGCCATCGACGCCATCGACACGCAGAACGCCATCCGCTTCGGCCTGCGGAACCGCGTCCAGACCAAACGGCGCGGCGGGGTGGACAATCTGGCCAACTGGGCGGTGTTCATGGACTGGCGCCTGGATCCGCGGCCGGACCAGCGCACGTACAGCGACCTGTACTCCGACCTCGATTTCAAGCCGCGGACCTGGATGACGTTGAGCTCCGAGGTCCGTTACGACATCAACACGACCTTTTTGCGGATGGCCAACCACGCGTTCACGCTGGAGCCGAACAGCACCTGGAGCTGGAGTTTCGGGCACCGCTACCTCTTCGAAGTGCCGGGCGAGGGACCGGAGTCCGGCAACAATCTTTTCACCAGCAGCCTGCGATTGAAGCTCAACGAGAACTGGTCGCTCCACGCCGCGCAACAATTCGAGGCGCGGGACGGGCATATGGAGGAGCAATACTACACGGTCCAACGCGACTTCCGGAGCTGGACCGGCGCGCTGGTGTTCCGCCTGCGGGATCCGCGCTACGACGAGAACGATTTCACGGTCGCGTTCATGCTCTCCTTGAAAGCCTTTCCGCGCTACGGCCTGGGCACCCAGCGCGACCTGCACCGCACCTTGCTCGAATAGGGTCCGCGCATCAGGCGCCGCGCACCGTGATGCGGAAGGCGCCCGGCACCGGCTCGTCCGCCACCACCAGCAGATAGCCGCCCCCGCACCCGGAGTACATCGCCCCGGCAAAACGCGCCTGGTACCAGGCCAGCAACGCCGGCAGATCGACCGTCAACGTCGCGTGCCGCAACGTGTGGGGCAGCAGTTCCTCCCAGCAACGCATCGAGAGGTTGAGCGAAGCGCCGAGGCCGGCGAGGTCCCGCTGCACGATGCTCTGGTAGCATTCGGCGCCGCTCCGTCCCAGGCTTCGGACCCACGCCGGGTCGAGGTGTTGTTCGCCCAGCGGATTGTAGCCTTCGGGTCGTGGCGCCACCGGCAGCAGGTGAACGACCTGCTCCAGCCAACGGGCGACCTCCGGGTCGGTGTTGGTCTCGATATGCGCCGGGAAGATCCCGCCCTCGACGCTGCAGTCGTAATCGAGCCGGCTCACCCCGGGATAGATCAAGCCGATCATGTCCTGCGAACCGGACGGTTCGGATCGACCGGCGTTTTCCGCCGCGTAGAGTTCGCGCACCAGTTCGGCGGGCGGCCGTGCCGGGAGGCCATCCCCCCAGAGTCGTTGCGCCACCGTGCGCGTGCTCGAGCAAATGCCCGACCGGTCCATGAAACGGAACGTGGGTTCGAGGCTCACGACCACCATCGAGCCCGGCGGCGCGGGGTCGAACCGCGAGACGAAGGGTTGGTCGATCCAGCCGCCCGCCAGCGCCAGCCGGTAGGGCAGACCGCCGATGATTTCGGTCAGGCGGGGCACCGGCTTCACTCCACGGTGGGCTGGCCTTGCTGGCGACGGCGATATTGCCCGGCAATCCATTCGTAGGTCTTGGCCAGCCCGTCGCGGAACGGCGTGCCGGGCTCCCACCCGAGCACCGACCGGATGAACGTGTTGTCGCTGTTGCGGCCCGCCACCCCCCGCGGCGCGTCCAGTTGATACTCGCGCTGGAGTTTCACCCCGCCGATGCCCTCGGCCAGACTCACGAGCTCGTTCACCGAGATGAGTTCGCTGGAACCCAGGTTGGTCGGCGTGGCCACCAACCGCTCGCAATGCGTGATCCGGTCGATCCCCAGCACGCAATCGTCGATGTACATGAAACTGCGCGTCTGGGTGCCGTCGCCCCAGATCTGAATCCTGCCCGTCCGCCGGTCGATCGCCTCGATCACCTTCCGGCAAATCGCCGCCGGTGCCTTCTCCCGCCCGCCGTCCCAGGTGCCATGGGGCCCATAGACGTTGTGGAAGCGCGCGATGGCGGTCCGCATCCCTCGCTCCGCCCAATACTCTTGGCAGAACATCTCGCTCATCAACTTCTCCCAGCCGTAGCCTCGCTCGGCCATCGCCGGGTACGCGTCCGATTCCTTGAGCGCGCGCACCTGAGGATCCTTCTGCAACTCCGTGTTGTAGGCGCAGGCCGAAGAGGCGTAAAAGTAACGTTGCACCCCCGCGTGCCAGGCGGCCTCGATCAAGTGCGTATTGATCAAAATGCTGCGCAGACACTCGATCCGGAAGCGCTCGATGAACCCCATGCCTCCCATGTCAGCCGCCAGGTTATAGACCTCCGCCACCCCCTCGACCGCCCGCCGGCAGGCGGCCTCCTGGCTCAAATCCAGGTGCAGGCATTCCACACCGGGAATGCGCTGGTACCACTGCGGCAACGGTTTCTTGTCCACCGCGCGCAGGCGGGTGAAACCGCGCTCGTGGAAATAGCGCGTCAACGCGCCGCCGATGAACCCGCCGGCACCGGCGATGAGGATGGGATCGTCGGGGCGCGGCGCCGCGACCGGGGCGGTCGGAACCGTCGGCTGGGATGCAATCGTCATAAAGTCGGCACTCGGATTGAGGCTGGCGGCCAGGACCGGGACACGCGCCCGGACCAAGCTCCGACTGGCGGCCAGCGCGAGACCCACGTTAACGGGTGCGCGGCCCGGCGGGAATGACAAACGTTGCGATCCAGACTCCGCCGCCGACCGGGAAACGCTCGTTGCGGCTTCGAAGCGGGCGCGCTGACGACTACCAGACGTAGGTCCCCGCCGCGCCGCCTGGCAGCCTGGCGTTCAGGAACCGGCCCGCGGCGTGAAGGGCGAAGGCCTGGGGCGTCCGCTCGCGATTGAGCACGATCAGGACAAACCGGCCCTCCGGTGTGCGAAAAGCGACGTTCGGCAGCGCGTCGGGCATCGTCGAAGCGATCCGCACGGAACCGGGGCGGACGAATTTCGAGGCGTGCGCGATGATGTAATACGCCGGATTGCGCACCACCGTGTCCCCGGCAAGGGTCACCGCCCCCAGACAACGGTCGCAGCCCCCGCGATCGGTGTGCGGCGTGAGCTGCGGATTGGAGGCGAGGTTCCATTCCAGCACCGTGCGGCACCAGTTGCGGGTCGCGCCGACAATGAGCTGGCTCACATGCCACGCCAGGTCGCCCCGCAGATTTCCCGGCGCACCGATCCATTGCTCCGTGAAGTACAGGTTCTTGTCCGGATGCGCGGCCTGGACCTGGCTCAGCGCCTCGATCCGGCCCGCGTAGAGATGAAACGCCGAGCCATCCACGAACGGCCCGGCGCCCGGATCGTTCAGGACGGTCAACGGATAATCCGGCCGGTCGGCGTTGTGGTCGTAACAGATGATTTTGGTCGCGAGCCCCGCAGCTTTGAAGGCCGGGCCCAGCGCGCTCCGGATGAAGGCCGCCTGCTCCGTCGCCGGCATGTACAGGCTGGGGTTGTTGCCGGGATGGAGCGGCTCGTTCTGCACGGTGACAGCGTCGATCGATATGCCCTCCGCCTTCATGGCCTTGACGTATTTCACGAAGTACTGCGCATAGACGGCGTACCACTCGGGCTTCAGACGGCCACCGCGGGTGTCGCTGTTGGTTTTCATCCAGACAGGTGCCGACCACGGCGAGCCCAGGATCTTGAGCTTTGGGGCGATGGCGAGAATCTCCTGGAGCACCGGAACGACGTCCGCCCGGTCCGGTCCGAGATCGAAGCGCTTCAGCTCGGGGTCGGTCTCGCCGGCGGGGAGGTCGTCGTAGCTGAACACCCGCGCGTTCAGGTCCGAAGCGCCCAGGCTCACGCGAAGATAGCTCACGCCGATGTTCGTGCCGTTCGTGGCGAAGAGTTCGCGAAGCAGCGCCGCCCGCACCGGAGCCGTCATGCCCATCAAGTGCTGCGCGCTGCCGCCGGTGAGCGTGTAGCCAAAGCCGTCGATGGTTTGGAACGTCTGGGTGGCGTCCACATCGATCGTCGGACCGGCCACGGGCGCGGTCTGAAAAGAAAGCGCGGGGCTTTGCTTCTCGAAGCGCGCCGATCCGCCGGGGTCGGTCAACCACAGGTCAACCGGCGTGGCGGCGGACAGGGTTCCGCAGCAGACGAGGGCGGCGACGCATCCGGCGGCGGGAATTCGCGAAAGCGGCTTCCACATAGGCTTTGTGTCCGCCCACGGTTTAGCCGGCTTCGCCCAGGCCTGCAAACAAATCGCGAGGAACAGGCGTCCCCGGTCCCGGTGTCAGTCCCACATATTGACACAATCACTTTCTTCGCCTCTGCGCCGACAGCAGGTTCGACACACTCGCTCCGGTCCCCATCTGCAGCCGCGCCGCAATCCATCGCAGCGTCATGGCCGTCTCGGCCCGCAACTTGACCGCGAGTTTCAGCTTCGCGCGATCCCCCTTCCGGCGCACGGCCAGTTCCGCCTCCGTCCAGCCCAGCCTCTGGAGTTCCTCCCGCACCAACCGCTCCGCCATTGCCGTCGCGCTTTCCCGCAACTCCTCGCCATAATGCGACGCTCCCCGCCGCGCCTCCACCTGCGCCATCAGTTCCTGGCGAAACGCCTCCCCACCCCAACACCATCCCCGCCGGATCCGCCCGTATTCCTCCGGGTTCTCCTGCTGCCGCCGCTCCTCCACCACGCGCTCGAACCGCTGCCGTCCCGCCGCGCTGTCCTTGGGAATACCCATCCCGCCGAACACCCGGTCCACGCGCAGCCAGGACGGACGCCGCCCCGGACGCGCCAGATACCCCGGATAACTGCTCCACCGATAGGTCCGCAGTGGCTGCTCCGGGCGCAGCAACCTCGCCCGCACCGGATTCAGATGCACATATTCACAGACCGTCCGCAGGTAACCGGGGCTGGCCGCGTCCACCATCAGCGACCGGTAACGTCCGCCGAACAAGTGGCCGGACAGCTTGTGCCGGCGGTTGAACCGCGCGGTGTACGTCCCCAGGAACCACTTCATCCCGGCCACCAGATTGCCCTGGGGGGTTTCCACCACCAGATGAAAATGGTTGCCCATGAGACAATAGGCATGGACCTGCCAATGGGCTTTCGCGCACGCCTCGGTCAGCGTGGCGAGAAACAACTCCCGATCCGGGTCGTCGTGGAAGATCGTTTCCCGCCGGTCACCGCGATTCATCACGTGATAAACTGCGCCGGGATACTCAATGCGAAGCTTCCTCCCCATGCGCCGAAGACTGCCCAACCGGAGGCAGCGTGTCAATATGTGGGACTGACACCTCAGCCGGGCTGTCACCTCCGAGCATCCAGACCCTGCCAGCGCCAGGTCCATGGCTCCGGCCCGGTGCTTTCGACGATGAGAACGTCCCCTTCGCGCCGCGAGCGCAGCGGTTTTTCGTTTTCGTCGGACAGGTAACGCGGCGACATCAGGCCGGCCTTGACCAATACTTCGAGTGATTCGGGCAATTCGCCGTAAGCAAGCCGGTAGGCATAGACCGCGCGACCGATGCCCAATCGGATGAAGTGCGCCTCGTGATGTGTCTTGACCGCGCGCGTCGCTTCGGGCGGGAGGCGCAGCCAGCGCAGCATCTCAATCGCCAGCGGCCGGGCCGGGCCGCCTTCCACCGCCAACGCCCGGAAGGACAACGCGTGCGCACCCGCCGCCAATTCGCGGGTGCCGAGCGACAGGTCCCATTCGTCGTCCTCGCGGGCGCGGAAATCCGCCGCCGCCACCGCGGTCTGGCCGTCGATCTCGATGGCGTACATGCCGGAGCCGGGATTCGCCGACGCAGTGAGCCGCCCGGCATAGCGACCGGCGGACTCCACGGCGAACGGCAAGGTGAGTACCGCGCCGACTTCAGTGTTCGTCCAGCCCAGCACCGGCCGGGCGCCAAACATGCCGCTGGTTTCCACGCGCACCTTTGCCGGACTGGTGGTTTGGGCGTCGCGAAAAGCGCGCACGAGGTGGGTTTGCTGCCAGGGAATGCGACGCTCTGCGAAAGGAGGCAGTTTCTCCCATGCCTTCGGCTCGCCGGTCTGATACCAGAACGCGACGCTGTTGATGAAGTCCGGCCGTTCGAGGTAGAAGCCCTCGGTGTCCTCGGCGCGATTGCCTTTGTGTTCGATGGCGACTTTAAGCGACTTGCGGAAGCCGACCGGGTCGAGGACGTGCCAACGATAGGCCACGCCGCTGTCGCCGGCGTTGTCGCCCTGCCAGCGCGGTTGGCCGAACCAGGCGCTCGTGCGCGGTCGAAATCCCCAGGCGTCGTTGAAGTAATCTTCGCTACCGGTGCCTTGCAGACTGGGGACCGCCTCGCCGTCGATGTAGAAGAAGTCGTCGCCCTCGCCCCACCAGCCGTCCTGCACCATCGTAACCGACATGACCGTGCCGACGTATTGGCCGCGACCCTCCAAGTCGGCTATCACATAGTCGCGGCCGCCTACGGCGGGGTATTCCTGACGATACCGCGCGTGGAAATAGCCCGTGTCCGCAGGCAGCGCGTCCAGTTCGGTCCAATCGATCTGCCAGTAAAGGCCGGTGGTGCGGTCGGGGTTGTCGTTCGACACGACGATGCGCGCCGACTTGGCGAACGGCATCCGCCAGTAGCACGTCAATGCGCCGGTCGGCGAAACCTGCACCGGCACGCTTTCGACCGGTGCGGGCTGGCCCTGGCCGACGGCGAAGAACTCGCCCAGCGGAACTTCCACGCCCGGCTCAGCGCGCCCGTCCCAATAGATGCGGAGGCTGAGGGCGTTGAGTTCATTCACACGCCCGGCGTGGCTGGTCATCCAGATATGCGTGATGACACCCGGTCCTTCGAGCAGCGGCATTTCGAGCGACTTGCCGGGCGGCAGCATGGTCATGTCGAGATTGGCGTCATGCCACTGCGGTTGCTCGTTGCTGGAGATGCGGCGATTGCGGCCCACGAGTGGCGAAGCCAACGCACCGAGCGGGTCGTGGAAGAGCGAAGCGGGCGGCGTCGGCGCCGCGGCCGGGTGCGTGCGCCCCGCGAAATCGACCCACGCAGCGTCGTTCATGTACGCCTGGGCGTACGCGTACGGCATGAGGCCGTCGCGCCCATCGCCGGCGGTGTTCCGAAAGATGAACACGCCGCCGCCGGACTGAGCCGCGTCGTTCCGATAGCCGATCAGCAGGACACTATGTCCGTCATAGACGCCGTCCGCCGGCGCCATCTGGAGCACGCCGTCCTCCCAGCGGGCCTGCTTGGGCCAGCGCAGTCCGGCGCAGACCGGCCAGCCGTTGGCGAGGGTCTGCCGGATCGCGGCGAGATGTTCGTCCGTCAGGCCGGTGTTAACGTTCCACTCCTTGATCCAATGCAGCCGCAAGCCCAGGTCGAGGCGCGTCTTCGCGTCTGCCAGCGCCGCCGCACCCGGCGATTCGGTGGGGGTGAAGGTGGCCTGATACGGCAGGTCTGCCTCCGAACAAATGCCGTAAGCGGCGAAACCTTTCCACAAATCCGAGAAGAACCCGCCATCGGCGGTGTCGCCGCACACCTTGTTGGCGGACCAGTTGAGGAATTCCACGCTTAGCCGCGTGCCGTGGCCCTGGCGTTTGGCAACGGCGTATTCGAGCGCCACGGTCACCGTGAAAGTCGAGCAGGTTGGCCGGCCGCCCTGGCGGCGGGGCGTCAGATTCCAGCGCTCGAAGGCAGGACGCAAATCGGCCGTTTCGGGCAAGCCTTCCGGGCCAGTGGCGGAGGCCGGGGCCGGTTGCCCGGCGGGGGCGGCTTCGGTTGCCGCGAACACTGAGGTCACAATTCCCAAACCCAGGACCAAGGCGAAAGCGCGCATGGGCGGCGATGCTCGCATGAACCTTCCACCGGGCAAGCGGATTGAGCGACCGCTGTCCCAAAACCGCGCCCCCAGCAGACCTCACTTCGCGGCGCCCGGTTCGGTCTGCTTGAGCAGACGGAACAGATCGCTGTCGGTGGTCAGGATCAGGGTCGTGTCGTTCGTCAGCACGGTCTGGTAGGTCTCGAGGGTCTTGACGAATTCGTAAAAACGGACCGATTCGGGGCTCTGGTTGTAGGCCGCGGCGTAAATCTCCGTGGCGCGCGCGTCCGCCTGACCGCGGATTTCCTGAATCTTGCGGTAGGCCTCGGATTGGATCGTTTGGAGGTCCTTTTCCTTCTGCCCCAGAATCTTTGCGGCCTCGCCCTGGCCTTCGGACCGGAACCGGTCGGCGATCTGCTGGCGCTCGCTGATCATGCGTTCGTAGATGCGCTCGCGCACGCTGGGATTGTAGTTGATGCGCTTGAACTGCAGGTCGAGCAGTTCGATGCCGAAGTCCGAAACCTTGGGCGCCGCGCTGGCGAAAATCTCCCGCTCGACCACGGTCCGGCCTTTCTTGATCGGATAGAGCTGGCTGACGGTGGCGTGATCGCCCTGCAACGGCTCATCGCTGACGGCGCTCCGGTCCTTGGTGGTCCGGATCACTTCGATCAACTCGTGCTTGGCGATCGCGTTCCGGATTTCGCTGCCCAAGATGTCATCCAGGCGCGAAAGGGCGCTGCGCTCGTCCCGGAGCCGCAGGAAGTACTGCTTGGGATCGCTGATCCGCCAGCGGCCGAAAGCATCCACCACGATGTAGGTCTTGTCCTTGGTGGGCATTTCGCTGGGCCGCCCGTCCCAACGCATCACGCGCTTTTCGAGGCGGTTCACGTCCTGAACGAAGGGGAGCTTGAAGTGCAGTCCAGCATTGGTGATCGCCCCGCCGACCGGTTTTCCGAATTGGGTGAGAATCACCTGCTCGGTCTCGTTCACGGAGTACGCGGACCCGAGGAGCAGTATCAGGCCGACGAAACCCACGGCGGCGAGGACGATGAGTTGGCCCAGGTTTTTCATGGCTGCTCCTTTCCCGGATTGAGTTGGAGCAAAGGCAGGACCTGGCTGGCGGCTGCGTCCAGCACCACCTTGCGGCGGATTTGCGGCAACGTGGTGGCCATGGTTTCGAGATAAAGGCGGCGGCGGGTGACTTCGGGCGCTTTCGCGTACTCGGCGAAGACGTCTTTGAAGCGGGCCGCGTCGCCCTCCGCCTCGTTCACGCGCTTGGCCGCGTAGCCTTCGGCGGTGCTGATCTTCTCCTGCGCCTCGCCGCGGGCGCGGGGCACGGCCTTGTTGTACTCCCCGCTGGCCATGTTGATCGACTTCTCGCGCTCCTGCTGGGCCTGGTTGACCTCGTTGAAAGAGGGCTGGACCGGCGACGGCGGATTGACGTTCTTGAGCTGAACCTGGTCGATGCTGAGGCCCAACTCGTAGCGCGCGACCACCGCCTTGAGCCGGGCAAGCGCCTCGGTTTCGATATCCTGCCGGCCGACGGTGATCACCTCATCCACCGTGCGGTCGCCCACCACTTCGCGCATCACCGACTCGGACAAATCGCGGAGCGTTTCCGCCGGGTCGCGAAAGTGGAAAAGATACGCGCGCGGGTCGGTGATACGGAACTGGAGAATCCACTCGACCGACGCCGCGTTGAGATCGCCGGTCACCATGCTGCGTTCCGCCTCCTGTTCGCTGGCGGAAGTGTACTGGTTGAGATTACCGGCACCGGGGGTGCCGAAGCCGAATTCCTGCTTCAACTGCCGTCGCACCGGCACCTTGTACACCCGTTCAAGGCCAAAGGGCAGCTTGGCGCGCAAGCCGGGCTCGACCGTCCGCGAGTAGCGTCCGAAGCGCAGGACGACGCCCTGGAACTCGGCCTCGACCGTGTAGAACATGGTGAGCAGAGCAACCAGCAAGAACAGCCCCGCGAAGGCGACGCCGAGGAGGCGAAGCCGAAGGGCGTAGAAGGTGTTGCCAAAACGGGTGAGCATGACGCCGGTCAGTCTCCCCTCCAACCGACGATCCGTCAAACCGCGTTTCCCGGTTGGTCCCGGCCGTCGGGAGCGCGATTCTTGACGCTATCACCGCCGCAGTGGAGCCTGCGGCGATGAAGCCTTGGAATGCGGTGCCCTCGCCACCACGCACGGCTGTCCTCAGTTTCCCGAAGCAGGCGATCGTCCGAGGGCCTGAATACAGCCGGAGCGTATCGGGTCGCCGCGCTGCATTCGTCGTGCTCCTGTTCGGGGCGGGAGTCGTCGTGGCCGCCCCAGCCCAGGATGCCGCCGACCGATTCTTTGCGCCCGAAATCGTTCAGATGATCCGCCTGGAAATCCCGCCCGCCGACCTCGAACAGATGCACCGCGCCCTTCCCCGGCGAATCACCGTGCCAGGCACCTTCCGCTGGAACGACCAGACGTTTTACCCGGTGGGAATCCGCTACAAAGGAAACAGCTCGTCCGCGCCGGAGTCGCCGCACAAGCGGTCCTATCTGGTCGCGTTTGCCGAGTACCATAAGGGCCAGCGGTTTCTCGGATTGCGCCATGTCGCCCTGGACAACGGCATTCAGTTCGGCAGCCTGTTCAGCGAACCGCTGATCACCGGGGTGCTCCGGGGAGTGGGCGTCAAGGCCTCGCGCTGCAACTACGCCCGTGTTTACCTGAACGGGAAAGCCGCCGGCGTGTACGTCAACGTGGAGCGCATCGATCGATCTTTTCTCGAACGCCAGTTCCCCGCCGTCAACGGCGCATTGTTCAAGGTGGACGAAGGCGGTCCGGGCGCCGACCTGCGGTATCTGGGCAGCGACCCGGCGCTTTATCGGAAAGCGTTCGAGCTGCATTCCGGCACTGAGCTCGTGGCCTTCGCGGCGTTGCTGGAGTTCATCCGCGCCCTCGATTCCCCCACCGCCAACGGGACGGATTTGAACCGCGTCCTGGATGTCGAGGCCTTCACGAAGACGACGGCCGTGCTGCTTTTCGCCGGCGCATTCGATCAATACACGGGCTGGGGGCCGCATAATTACTACCTGTACCAGAATCCGGCCGACCAGCGCTGGACCTACATCCCCTGGGATCTGGACGTCGGTTTCGCGGACAATGCCTTCGGTCGTGTGCCCGTGTTGCAGGGCTGGCACGCCGCCTGGCCGGCCCCGGTGCCGGGTCGTCCCTTGATGGAGCGGCTGCTCTCCGACCCGGCCCTCCTCCGCCAATACCGGGAACAGGCGCGGGGCATCCTCGAAACGTGGTTCCGACCCGAAGTCCTCATCCCCAAGCTGAGAGGGCTGTACGCGCAAATCCGGCCGGCGCTGCAGGAGGACCCGTATCCTGCGCGCCGCATCACCGTGCCGGGCGATTCGGGATTCGAGGACATCCTCTCGTCGATGGAGAAGTTCATCCGCGATCGATACGCCCTGGCCCGGGCGCAACTCGACGCGCCAGGTGACCGGCCTGCGGCCCGGCCGGAGCCTTCCGGGCCAGGGACAGCGGAGGGACCCAGGCCCGGCCCGCCCTCGGCCGACGCGCCCACCGACCTGCGCGCGGTCAAGGTCACGCCAACCAGCGTGGAAATGCAGTGGGTCGATCATGCCGAAAACGAAATGGCTTTCATAGTGCAGCGCGGCGCCGGAACCGGGGGGACCGATTTCGTGAATGTGATCGGCCAGCCGGGCCAAAACCTCACCACGGCCATCGACCGCCAGGTTCAACCTGGCATGACCTATCGCTACCGGGTCTATGCCGTGTTGCCGACACCGCAAGGGCCACGCGGCACGGGGGTGTCCGATGCCATCACCGTCACCATTCCCGAGGTGGAACCGGTTGAGAAAGGCGGGCGCTGACCAATTCGGCCCCGCTCGAGTCAGGTTTCCCAACCTGCCCAAGCAGCCCCACGACATGCCGGGGAATCGGCTCCGCTCGCCAGGTGATGGCGTGGCTCCGGGCGGTTCCCCGCGCGGCCAACCGGTTTGCCGCGGCTTTCAGTCCTTGCGCCAACGGCCCGGACTATACCTGGCGCTGCAACCCGCCGCCCTGCCCCACCCGGAACCGTTCACCGCGCCACTCGACGGTGTGCCCCAGGAACGCCAGCGCCCAAAGGGTTGCGGCCAGCAAATCCTTTACCGGCGCGAGCCAGAGCCAGGGCAGATGCCGCCACGAACGCGTCAGCCGCCACTGGCAATGCGCCGCCATCGCCAGCCGGGCCGCCAGGCAGACGGCAAAGCCGCCGAGCGCGACGCTGCTCCGCGCACCCGCCAGCCAGAGGAGCGGCCAGAGGGTGGGATTGCTCAGAATGCTGGCGGCGTAGGGCGCCGGCTGGCAGTGGCGGATGGTCCGCGACCAACGCAGTTGGTGACGCCATATCGCGCTCCAGCCACGCGCCGTTTCGCGGCATTCGACCACGGCCGGGCAGATCGCGATCCGGGCGCCGCCGACGGTCACGCGCCTGCCCAGTTCGTAGTCGTCGGCCAGGTGGTTGAGCAAGGTTCTGAAACCGCCGATTCCGGCCAGGGCCTCGCGGCGCAGGAGCATGACTGCACCCAGGGCAAACCGCATCGGGCCGAACCGGCGCGCCTGCAGGACGCTGGTCCAGAAATCCGCGTTCGTGGCCAACGCTTCCCAATGCATGGCGGGCGTGGCGGGCGTGGCGAGCTGGTAAAACGGGTTGACCAGAACCACCGCGGGTTCGCGCAGCGGCGGGACCGCGTACCGGAGAAAGTCCGACGGCACACGCACGTCGGCGTCGCTCACCCCGAGCAAGGCGTGCTTCGCGTGGGGCTCGAGTTGGGCGAGCTTGGACACCTTCGAGTTCAGGCCCAGCCGCTCCGGGCAGACCACGAGTTGCGCGTCGGCGGCGGGAAATGCCGCCTGCAACCGGCGAACCACGGCGACGGCCGGATCGCTTTCGGTGGCGACCGCGAAAAGCAACTGCACCGGCCCGCCGTAATCCTGGGCGAACCAACTGCGCAGGCAGCTCTCGGTCTCGGCATCGGCGCCTTTGAGCGGTTTAAGCAGCGTCACCGCGGGGGCGAAGCCGGTGTCCGACCCGCGCCGGTGCAACGGGAAGAGCGTTGCCTCGAGCCATTGCCAGAGGAGCAAGGCAAGGCTCAGAACCGCGAGCGTGGCCAGCACCAGGTTCATGCCGCGAAGCGTGAACGCTCAGATGTCCGCGGCCAGGACGCGCATGACCTCATCCAGCGTGGTCTCGCCGTTCAGGACGCGCCGGAGGCCGTTTTGCCAGAGCGTTTGCATGCCTTGCTGGATGGCGACCTGTTGCAGCGAACGGGTGGGCAGCTTCTGCAGAATGGCGTCGCGCAGGATTTCATCCACCACCAGCATTTCCGTCAGCGCGGTGCGGCCGTCATAGCCGGTCTCCAGGCAGTGCGGACAACCGGCGCCGCGGCGCAGCGTGGCGGTTTCCAGCACCTCCGCCGGGACGGCCTTCTGCAGGGCGGCGTCCGGGGCGCAGGGCTCGGCGCATTGCGGGCAGGTGGTTCGGATCAACCGCAGACTCAGCACGCCGCTCATGGCCGAGGACAGGAGGAACGGCTCGATGTCCATGTTGATGAGGCGGGCGAAGACGCCGGCCGTGCTGCCCGAATGAATCGTGCTGATCACCAGGTGGCCCGTCAGCCCCGCCTGGACCGCGATGGCGGCGGTCTCGGGATCGCGGATTTCGCCGATCATGATGACCTGGGGATCCTGGCGCATCAGCGAGCGCAAGGCGCGCGGGTAGGTGAACTCCTTGGCCGGGTTGATCTGCGCCTGGCTGATCATCGGCAGGTGAAACTCGACCGGGTCCTCCACCGTGCTGAGCGAAATCGTCGGCCCGTGGCGGTTCACCAGATGCGTCAGCGCCGCGTAAATGGCCGTCGTCTTGCCCGAACCGGTCGGACCGGTGAGCAGGATCAGACCGTTCGGCCGCGAGAGCAGGCGCACGAACGTCTGCAGCGTATCGTCTTCGAAGCCCAGGTCCGCGAGGTTGAAGCTGCGGTTCTGCGGATCGAAGATGCGCAGGACGATCTTCTCGCCGCGCACGGTCGGAAAGAACGAGACGCGCAGCTCCACGCCGCCGAACTCCGGGCTCGCGGCGACGTGGCCTTCCTGCGGCAGGTCGGTTTGATAGGAGACCAGCGTGGCCATCACCTTGATCCGCCCGGCCAGCTTGTCCATGAGGTCGAGCGGCAGATGCACCAACTCCTGCAATACGCCGGCGAGGCGGACCCGCACGACAATCGTGCTCTCCCATGGTTCGATGTGGATGTCGCTGGCGTTGGCGCGGACGGCGTCGATGATGAGACAGTTCACCAGGGTGGCGACCTCGATGGGGCGCTCTTCCGAGGCGGACTGGAGGTAACGCGTGGTTTCGTTCATCCGTGGTGCTCAGCGAGGCTGGCGGCGCCCACCCTAGCGGAATCAGCGCGGGTTTCGCCAGTGCGAAAGCGGGCCACGGACAAGCAGAGTGTACCCTGAAGTTGTTGGCGAATCGGAACCTGCAATTTCCGGAGCGCCGGCGACAACTTGGGGATGCGCTGGCCATGCAGGCCAATTGCGGACCCGCCGCTCAACCGGGCGCCAGCACAAGCTGGCGTTCGGAAGCCGACAGCTCCCGCCACTGGCCGGGCGGCAAGGTGCCCAGCTCGAACCCGCCGATCCGGACGCGGACCAGCCTCAGCGTCGGGTGACCCACGGCGGCCGTCATGCGCCGGACCTGGCGGTTCCGGCCTTCGACCAACTCCAACGCCAGCCAACAGTCCGGTACGTTCTTCCGGAAACGGATCGGGGGATGGCGCGGCGGCAGTCCCGGCGGCGGATCGAGCCGGCGTGCCCGGCAAGGCAACGTGCGACGTCCCTGGATGACGACTCCGGCGGCGAGTTGACGCAGGGCGTCGTCGTCCGGCACGCGCTCGATCTGGACCCAGTACTCGCGCCGGTGCGCCTGCCGCGGATGCAACAGGCGGTCGTTCCAGACCGGCTCATCGCTGAGCAGCAACAAGCCCTCGCTGTCGGCGTCGAGCCGGCCGATCGGATACACCCCGGCCGGGAAACCGAATTCCGCCAGCGGCCGGTTCGGCGAGCCGTCGGGCGTGAACTGCGACAACACGCCGTAAGGTTTATGGAATGCGATCAGCACGCGGACGGGCCGAGGGTATGAACCGCAGGCCTCACCATCAACTGCCAAGCCCGACCGTGCCAAGCCCGACCGGTGGTGTCTTCGCATGCCGGAGGCAGCGCCGCCGCACCCCCTTGGGCAGTCGCAGCGGCCCAGCTACCCGCTGGAAACAGGACGCTGCTCGTCGGACTCGCCGACACCGGGGCCCGGCGGCAGGCGATTGGCACTGGCCGGGGGGAAACCGCGCCTTTAGCTTTGCCGACCAAATGGCGATGCGAAACATGCCATGACGCCTGAACCGCTGACCCTGGCCAGCCTCTGCCTTTGCGCGCTGTTGGCTGGCTTCGTCGATTCAGTCGTCGGTGGAGGCGGCTTGATCCAGTTGCCGGCGCTGTTCTTGTTCCTGCCGCCGACGGAGTCCGCGGGTCTGGCGGCGGTCTTTGGGACCAACAAACTCTCCTCGATCTGCGGCACCGGCATGGCGGTCTTGCAGTACGCACGCCGGGTGCGGCTGAACTGGCACTCGTTGCTGCCGGCGGCGGGGGCGGCGTTCGTGTTTTCGTTCCTCGGGGCGCGGGTGGTGTCCTTGCTGAAGCCCGAGGTGCTCAAACCGATCTGCCTGGCGTTGCTGGTGGGCGTGGCGATCTACACGTTCATCCGAAAGGACTTCGGGCACCTGCACGCGCCGCGCTTCACCGCCGACCGGGAGCGGGTCTTTGGCGTGGTGGTGGGAATGGCGATCGGCTTCTACGACGGCTTCTTCGGCCCCGGCACGGGCAGCTTCCTGATCTTCGCGTTCATCGGGTTGTTCGGCTTCGACTTTTTGACGGCCTCCGCCAGCGCGAAGGTGATCAACTTCGCCACCAACCTGGCCGCGATCGCCTACTTCGCCGCGACGGACAATGTCCTTTACCGGTATGGGCTGCCGATGGCGGCGTGCAACGTGGCGGGCTCGCTGATCGGAACGCGGCTGGCGCTGCTCAAAGGCAACCGGTTCGTGCGCGGTTTCTTTCTCGTGATCGTGTCGATCATGATCGTCCGGTTTGGGTGGGAAGTGGTGCGGAAGTGAATGGCTCTCGGCTCTCGGGTTTCGGATTTCGGGTCTCGGATATTGGGTCGCGGGTCAGACTTTGCGTTCCGGGGCGGAGCCGGTAACTTCGGCGCATGGTTTACGACGCGTCGCTCGACGACTTGTTGCAGAAGGTGTGGGACGGCCAGCGGATCGACCGCGCGGAGGCGCTGCGGCTTTACCGGTTGCCTTTGGAAGACTTGGGTGCGCTCGCCGACCGTCGCCGTCAACTGGCCAAGGCCCAGGCTTACGACGGTCGCGGCAACGAGGTGGTGACCTACATCGTGGACCGGAACGTCAACTACACGAACGTCTGCAACGTCTATTGCAAGTTCTGCGCGTTCTATCGGGTCGAGGGCGACGACGACGCCTACGTGATCTCCCTCGCCGAGATGGACCGGAAGATCGAGGAAACCATCGCCCAAGGCGGCACGCAGCTCCTCCTGCAAGGCGGGCACCATCCCAAATTGACCAAACAGTGGTATCTGGACTTGCTGGCGCACATGAAGGCGAAGTTCCCACAGGTGAACATCCACGGCTTCAGCCCCAGCGAATTCATCCATTTCCGCGACGTGTTCGGCGAGCCACTGGAGCGAATCATCCGCGATTTCATGGCCGCGGGCCTGGGGTCGATCCCCGGCGGCGGCGGCGAGATTCTGGTGGATCGGGTGCGGCAGCGCGTTTCGCCGTTAAAGGCGACCAGCGACGAATGGCTGGAGGTCATGGACGTGGCGCATCGGCTGGGCTTGAAGTCCAGCGCCACGATGATGTTTGGCCATGTCGAGACCGTGGAGGACCGCATCGAGCACCTGGAGCGGCTGCGCCAACAACAGGAGAAATCCGGCGGCTTCACGGCGTTCATCGCGTGGACGTTTCAGGCGGAGAACACCAAGCTCAAGGCGCCCACCGTTGGCGCGCACGAGTATCTGCGCACGCAGGCGCTGGCTCGCATTTACCTGGACAACTTTGCCAACGTCCAGAGCTCGTGGGTGACCCAGGGTCCGGACATCGGCCAGGTGGCGTTGAAGTTCGGGGCGAACGACCTCGGGAGCATCATGATCGAGGAAAACGTGGTCAGCCAGGCAGGCGCGACGTTCCGCATGACCGTGGCGGACATGCACCGGCTGATCCGCGACCTCGGTTATGAGCCGCACCAGCGCGACAATTGGTACCGGCTGCTGAATTGAGCTTTCCAAACGCCAGCGCGTTTGGGGCGGCCCAAGGCTCTGCCGCCGCAACGCGAGATCCCGAAATCGCGTCCGGCTGCAAAATGGCCACCATGCGAACGTGAATATACGGCCACCAAACAAGCTGCCAATCCAGCCAGCCACCTCGAGACGAGAGCAAGGATCGATTGCCACCCTGCGACACCGGGTTAACGTGCGGAACGGTTCACGAAACAACCGTCAACGTTCCAGGCTGCAGGTTCGCGAGCAACCCCAACACTTTCGGAAGAAGCGGGCGCGTGTCGGCCAGCCGGTTGCTCCGGGCTTGAAGGGCAATGATCGCGATGCGAAGCCGGGCGAGGTTCTGCTGATGCACCATGTTGCTGTCCATGGTCAGCAACACATCGAACCGCTTCTCGGCTTCGGCCAGAAGCGCGCCGTTCTTCAATCCCGCCCAACCGATCAGCGGCACGGATTCGACTTCGTGCCCAGGCAGATCCCTGCGCAATCGCCAATCCAGGTTCTCGTCGAGCAGGATTCTCACCTCACGCTGGCGCCAGCAGTTCCTTGCGCGACTCTTCCAGCACGGCAATCACCTGGTCCTGTCGCACGCTGGGAAATCCCTCCAAAAAATCGGCAATCGAGTCGCCCGCTTCCAAGTGGTCAAAGAGGCTCTGCACCGGCACCCGGGTGCCAACGAATACCGGTGTGCCGCCGAGAATCTCGGGGTCCGAATGAATGACTGATTCCAATTTCATGGCACGAGGCTACCTCAGAGTTGGAGCTCCGGCAAGGCAGCCTGGTAAGCGGACCCCATGGGGTGGCATTTCGGGCGAATGCCACGTGGTTTGGGCGAGGAAGGGAAGCGGGCGGCGCAGAGGTAAAACGACACTGCAGTGAGACAGCCAACCCGAACGGGCACATGGCAGACAAACTTCCGCGCGGCCCGTTTCGCCCTGGCGACGACTGTCACGACGACATGGAGGAAAGACCACGGGATCCATTCAAGCAGGGGATGGGTTGGGGCAAGATCGGCTGGACGCCCCGTATGTTCAGTCTTCGAACATCCGCCCTGAAGCCAGGCAATCGCAGAGCCGGCCGTAAGTCTCCTGCAAGTCACCGCGGGAACAATCGCCTTTCAAGCGGCGCAGAATGCGGCGGGCGAGGCTTCCTTGACCGAGAATCAAGCCGAGGGCACCGACGGCGTCCGGTGCGAGCCGCGATTCGAGCTCGAGTTCCGCCGCGATCCAGCGCCACAGGTCAGCAACGCAAGCACACTCCCCACCACACCGCCAGCCGAAGGTTTCCAGGTAATTGCGGTCTTCGATCCGGGCGGCTTCACCAGCTTGGGCGGCGGCCAGAAAGACTTGTTCGAGGCGTTCAGTCTCCAGGGTTTTGAGGCGCTCCAGTTTTTGCCAACGTTCGGAAACCAACGCCCGCAGCGTTTCGACGATCAACTCCGTGATCGCGAGGTCGGCCAGCGGGCATTCCTGCACGTCGAGCACGCGAATCTCGATGCTGCCGCGGCCGAACCGGGCGATGGCGCCGCGCGAGTTCAGAAACTCGTCCTGGAGCACGCCGTCCGGGTCGTGCGGGGCAATGTCGCGGTAGATGCGCTGGAAGATTTCGCGGTCGTAAGCGGCCTCGGAAAACACCGGCTCCGGAATGACGCGCCCGGTGAGGGAAGGAATCCGGGCCGAGTTCGTGCGATAAACGGCGAGACGGTTGTCGAGCCAGCCGGTGGTTCGCGCGTCCATCACCGGCGAACTGGCGGCGAGCGCGGGCAGGATCGGCAGGAGCGCGCGGACGGCGGCGTGCAGGGCGGCGAACTCGGCGTCGTTCGCGAACGGCAGGTTCAGGTGGAGGCTCTGGAGGTTTGACCAGCCGTGGCCCTGACAGCCGAAGATACGGTTGTAGGCTTCATAGACCGCGCTGTATTCGTGCGGCCAGAGACGCGTTTCCGCGTGCGGATCCATCCAGGGATGCATGGCCGTGGGCATGAGCCGCGCGCCCCAGGACGCCAGGCGGCGGTTGACCTCGTTGACTTCGGCCTGAAATCCGCGCGCCAGGCCGCCGAGCGATTTCGCCGGGCCGTTGGTCTTGAGTTCGATGACGTGCAGCACGAGTTCGTTCGACCAGCAAAACCCGCCGCGCTCGACATCGGACTGGTAGGCGCCGGTGACGGCGCGGATCAATTCGTCGCTGATCGGTCGCACCGCCAGCGTCGCGGCATCGACGATCATGTACTCGAGTTCGACGCCGGTCCCGGCGAACAGAGACAGGCGGGTGGGCGCGGCGCTCATTCGGGCAGACCCTGGCGACGCCGTTCCAGCCGCTGAAGAAAAACCTCCATGATGCGCTCGTACAGCGAGTCCTTCATCACCGCGTCCTCGAAGGTGGATTGGATGGTGGGATTGTCGTTCACTTCGATGACATAGCACTTCTGGCCGACCTGCTTGAGGTCCACGCCGTAAAGCCCGTCGCCGATGAGGTTGGCGGCCTTGAGGGCGGCGCGCACGACGCGACTGGGCGCGAGTTCCACGGGAAGTGTTTTCACGCGACCATAGCGGGAGTCCTCGTCACCTTCGTGGTTGATGATCTGCCAGTGCTTGCCCGCCATGAAGTACTGGCAGGCGTAGAGCGGCTTGCGGTCGAAGATGCCGATGCGCCAGTCGAACGGCGTCGGCAGGAACTCCTGAGCGATGACCAGGTCGGAACGTTCCAGCATTTCCTCCGCCCCTTGCCGGACTTCTTCGACCGTATCGGCCTTGGTCACGCCTTGGGAGAACGCACTGTCCGGCTGCTTGAGGATGCAGGGCAGGCCAAGCTGCGACACGATGTCCTCGACGTTGTCGCGGTGCACGATGAGGGTCTTGGGCGTGAGGATTTCCCGACGGTCGAGCAACTCCGCCAGATAGACCTTGTTGCTGCACTTCAGGATCGAGTCGGGATCGTCCACGACGACCAGGCCCTCGGCCAAAGCCCGGCGCGAGAACCGATAAGTGTGGTGGTTCACGCTGGTCGTCTCGCGGATGAACAGGGCGTCGAACTCGGCGACGCGGGCGAAATCCTCCTTGTCGATCACCTCGGCGTGGATGCCCAGACCGGCGGCGGCCTTGATGAACTTCTCGATCGCCGCCTGGTCGGAGGTCAGGTCCTTCGCCTTGGGATCGAAGAGAATCGCCATGTCATAGCGCTCGACCACGCGCGGCCGCGCGGAAGGTCCGCGTCCGGCGAGATACTGCGACGCCGCCTGCACCACGAAATCGTGGTGTTGATCGGGGATGTCGAGGGCGGTGATCGGCCCCACGCTCTGGAGATCCCATTTGTCGGTCCGGACGAATTCGGCCCGCACGAACGGCGCCTGGAACAACTTGAACAGGGCCGCGCTCAGGCGGTCGTATTTGTCGGCCAGGTTGCGTCCGAAATAGATGCTGAGCGTAAACCGGTTCGAGCGGATGCCTGCGAGGCTGTCCTGGATCAACTCCTCCAGTTCGTCGGACATGAGGCGCACCACCGTCTGCGATTTCATGTCCTGGATGGTGGCGATATCCGGGATCGGTTTGTGCCCCCGCGCCGCCGCCAACAGCGAAACGTAGTAGCCGATGCTCTGGTAGCGATAGGAACGGCAGAAGTTGAAGACCTTCGCCCGATCGAGGTCCGCGAACTGCGGATCGACCAGGTAGGATCGGGCGGCCACGACCTCGACGCCTGGGACTTCGAGCGGCCATTCCTGGGGGTTGTTTACCACAAGCAGAATTCGCATACAGTAGGCGGCGGAGCGGCCCGGCTCAGTTCGGCCGGATGATCAGCAGGTTCGCGTCGTACGTGACGATGCCCAGCAGAATCGCGCCGATCAGCCGGTCCATCGTGACCTTGTAGTAGTGGGTGTCGGTGGCCGGATTGGACGGGAGCGGGTCGGCGATACTCACCGTGCGTCCGCGGCGGTCGTAGCCGGACAAAATGACGAAATGCCCGAGCGGTTCGCCACGGATGTCGTCGTAATCGTATTTCGGTCCGAATTCGCGCGCGCACCGGTAGAGATAGGTGGCGTTCAGTCCCGTCAGGATGGGACGCTGCTGGTTGAGGTGCTTTCGGATCAGCGCCTTCGTAAGGTCTTCAAACCGTAGCTCCCCGCCCAACGACAGGAATTCGAGGTAGGCCTCCGTGGCGGTGCCCAGCTTGGCATCCTGCTTGGCGGCGCGCTGCGCTTCCAGGCGTTCTCGGAGGTCGGGCGGGGTCGCACCGAACCAGGTGGGATCGAACATCTGGACGTTGTATGAATAAATCCGCGCCCGATAACCCCGGCGCAAGGCGTGGTTGGCGAGCATCACCCCCAGCGTGCCGCCGCTGGGCAGGCGCGGCACCTGACGGATCACCGCGCCCAGGGAAATCGAATCCCCGTAATAGCGGTACAGCGCGTGCAGGCAGGTGGGGCCGCAGGTTTCGTCGTTCGGCTGCGGCCGCATCTGCAAGTTCAACTGGACCTTCATTCGCGCCACCGGCAGCTACCATGGACCACGCCACCGGCGCGGCGGTCTGATAACAAATCCTGGAAAACGCGCAACTGGTGTTTGCGCGGGCGCCGCGACGTCCGCGCAGCCAAACCGCCCGCCGGAAGCTTCCGGCGGGCGGCACGCGGCGAGCGAAGACTACGGCTTGGCCGATCAGTTCACTGGTCGCAGGACCAGCGAACGAAGATTCGCCACCGCACCATGCGGCATTTCCACCACCTTCAACTCCACGTTCACGGGGCCGGCCTTCTGCACCTCGATCGTGCCCGCGGTTTCGGTGACGAAGTCCTCCCAGCCTTGGGTGGCGGGAATCTCCGGTCCGGTCCAGGACTGGTCCCCGATGCGGAGCTGGAGGCGGCTGCCGTCGGCGCCCGGCGCGCACGCGAATGTGGCCACCACTTCATACGCGCCCGCCTTGGCGATCGTGGCCGGCCATTGCACGTAATCCTTCGGGTTGGTCCAGAAGCCGACATTGTCCTCACCGCCCCGCCGCTCCACCCGGATGCCATCCCCCATCAACTCGGCTTCGCCGGCCTTGAGCGTGAGACTGCCATCGGCCGCCGGCCGGATGCGCGGGGTCGCCACCGCGGTCAGTTCCGGCTGGCCGGCGATCTCCAGCACGACCACACCTGCGTAGGGCGTGGGCGAGGCGCTGGGCAGGCTCACAATCTTGCCTTCGGCGTCGCTGGCGACCTGGAGCGCCTGCGACTTGTCGGCCAGCAGGTAAGCCCGGGTGACCGCACTCGCCAGCGGCACCCGCAGTCGTCCATCGGCGGGCCAGTCAAAGACGTGCAGGTACAGCTTGCCAGGCTTTTGTGTGCAGCGGCCCCAGGCCAGTTTCTTGAAGGGGCTGGCGCTGCTGGCATAGATGGCTTCGCCGTTCATCTGCATCCAGGCGCCGACTTCCTTGAGCCGCTCGATGGAGGGGGCGGGGATCAAGCCTTCGCTGGTCGGGCCGACGTTGAGCAGGTAGTTGCCGCCTTTGCTGGCGATATCGACCAGGTTGCGCACCAACGTCTCGGTGGGCTTCCAGTCGTGGTCGTAACTCTTGTAGCCCCACGTGTCGTTCATCGTCATGCAGGTTTCCCAGTCACGGCCCTTGAAGCCGGTGGCGGGGATTTCCTGTTCCGGTGTCTCGGTGTCGCCGGGGAAGCCGCCGCCGAGGCGGTTGTTGTGGATGATGCCGGGTTTGAGCTTGAGCAAGCCGATGAGTTTGGCGGCCCGTTCCGGATTCATGTCGCAGGGCGTGTCCCACCACAGCACCGCGGGAATGCCCGGGCCGTAATCGGTGAGGATTTCCTTCACCTGCGGCACGGCGACCTTGTCGATGTAATCGTCCATGTCGTGCTTCTGTGCGGGATCCCACAGACCGGAGCACTCGGAGCCGCCGTTGTTCCAGTCCTGCGCTTGCGAGTAATAGAAGCCCAACCGGAGGCCCTCTTTGCGGCAGGCGGCGGCGAGCTCCTTCAACGGGTCGCGCTTGAACGGCGTGGCCTTGACGATGTTCCAGTCGCTCGCCTTCGAGTCGAACATCGCGAAGCCGTCGTGGTGTTTGCTGGTGATGACGATGTACTTCATCCCGGCCGCCTTGGCCGTGCGCACCCAGTCTTCGGCGTTGAACTTCTCCGGATCGAACTGCTTCGCGTATTCCTGGTATCTCGCCATCGGGATCTTGCCGGTGCACATGATCCACTCGCCGATGCCGCCGATGCGCTTGCCGTCGTAGGTGCCGGCGGGCACGGAATAGACCCCCCAATGGATGAACATCCCAAAGCGCGCCTCGCGCCACCATTTCATGCGGGCGTCGCGCTCGGCGGCGGTTTCGTTCGCGTACGGATCCGGGCTGTTCGACGCGGCGGGCGACTCCGCCGCGCGGGTCAACAGGACCGCACCCACCAGGGCGGAAAGGAAGGGAAGAGATTTTGTTTTCATGTCAATGTCGGTGCCGAAAACCATGCGGCGGCGGCGCCCGGAGGGCAACGCCAAATCGGGGACCGCAGCGGACGGTCCGGGCCGCCGCCAACGCCCGTCGCCGCCGCCCCAATCTTGTGTTGCATATGCAACACAAGATTGGGGCGTGCTTGAGCGGGGCCGGAGTGCCTTTACCACGGCCGTTAACCGTGAGTTTGCCATCGCCTTTCCCAGCGGGAGCGGTCAGACTGGCCCAGTTCACAATCATGAAAACCATGAACCGGCGCCAGTTCCTTCGAGACTCTGCCCTGGTGGCGGCCGCCACGCCCCTCCTGGGCGGTCTGGCCGTTGCCCGTTCCGCGACCGTCGTCGCGGCCAGCGACAAGGTCCGCCTCGGCGTCATCGGCTGCGGCGGGATGGGCAAAGGCGATCTCGACACCTTCTTTCTCAATCCGGAAGTCGAGTGCCCCATCGTGTGCGACGTGGATGACGCCAAGATCGCGGAGGCGGTCGCGCTGGTCGAGGCCAAGCGCGGCACCAAGCCGGAAACGGCGAAGGACTTCCGGCGGGTGCTTGAGCGCCCGGATTTGGACGCCGTGCTCATCGCGACGCCCGACCACTGGCACGCCTTGCCGACGGTGATGGCCTGCCAGGCCGGCAAGGATGTGTACGTCGAGAAGCCGCTGGCGCTCACGATCGCGGAGGGTCGCGCGATGATCGAAGCTTCGAAGCGCCACCACCGTGTCTGCCAGATGGGAGCGCATCGCCTCAGCAGCCCGACCTACGGCGAGGCGACGGCATTCGTCCGCTCCGGCAAGCTGGGGAAGGTCGGACTGGTCCGCGCCTGGGCGTACCTCGATTGGATCAAGCCCATCGGCAATCCACCGGACGCCGATCCGCCCGCCGGCGTGGATTACGACCTGTGGCTCGGCCCCGCGCCGAAACGGCCGTTCAACCCAAACCGGTTCCATTTCAACTTCCGGTGGTTCTGGGATTACGCCGGCGGCTTGATGACCGACTGGGGCGTCCACTTGCTGCAGGTCCTGCTCTGGGGCATGGGCGCGGAACCGCCCAAAGCCGTGATGTCCAGCGGCGGCAAATACGTGCTTCAGGACAACTCGGAAACGCCGGACACGCAGATCACGGTCTATGAGTTCCCCAGCTACACGCTGGTGTGGGAACACAAGGTCGGCATCGGCCTGGGCCTCTACAACCGTCCCTGGGGGATGGCGTTCGTCGGCACCGAAGGCACGCTGGTCATCAACGACAGCGGCTGGGAAATCCAGCGCGAGCCGACCAAGGATTTGTTGGAGCCGAAGAAATTCCCCGGTGGCGCCGATCCGCGCCCGGCCCATGTCCGCAATTTCCTCGATTGCGTCAAGTCGCGGCAGCAGCCGGTCGAGCACCTCGAAGTCGGTCAGCACGTTTCGACGGTGGCGCATCTGGGCAACCTGGCGCTGCGCACCGGCCGCCGGATCGTGTGGGATCCGGCCGGCGAGCGGGTCGTTGGCGACGAGGAGGCCAATCGCCTGGTCGTGCCGCACTACCGAGCGCCGTGGAAGTTGCCGTACCTGCAGGAGGCGTGAGGCGTGGGGCGCGGGGCCGCCGCCAAGTCCGGCAACTGCCGCGCCTGCCGCGCCTTTAGCCGTCTGGCTAACGCGCCGGGGCGTTGGTCGTTGAGAGCGCCGGCGTGGCGGGTGGGATGTTGGTCGCGCCGGGTGGAGGGGCGACGACTGCGGGCGGCGCGTTCGTGGCGGTGGGCGCCGGCAGATTCAGCCGGGTGCGCAACACCGCGGCCATTTCGGGCTTCAGCGACTCCAACAGCGAATCCAGCACCTCCTTGCGCATCGAGTCGAACGCCGGCAGACCGACACGTTTGGCCGACGGCCCGTTGGCGATCTTGCCCGTGTAGCGATCCCAGATATTGCGCGCCAGCAACAGGTAGCCCTGGGCCTGGTCGTCTTCGCCCAGCGCGAGATTGATGAAGGACTGCGAGAGCGCGCCCCGGATGTTCGAGATCGTCCGGTCCATGTCGGTTTCGCCCACGTCTTCGCCCACGCGCTTGAGGACGTAATCGTCGAGCGAGAGGTTGGGCGGGTAGTCTTTGGGGTAAAGCTGCTTCAGCACGGCGAGCCAGTGGTTCGCGTCCTTGATCCGCTGGTGGACGTAAAAGAAGTAGATCGCGTCGAGCAGGGCGTTCCGGTGCGCGCGCTGGATGTTGTCCCGCATCTCCGGATCCTTGTCGATCATCTCCTCGTAGGCGGCGTGGAGCTTGGGGAAGATGTCGAGGTTCGGCTCGAACACCACCGAGCCGTCCGGGGTGTTCAGGAGCAGGCGACCGCGACGGAAGGCGAGCAGCAGCGACTGATAGATGATGCGGCGGAGCTTGATGAGCTGGTCCTTGTTGCGCACGACCTCCCGGCCCACATTGGCCCAATAGATCGCGCTCGCCTCGGGCAGGCGCCATTCCAGCGGACCGTACTTTTCGTCGGTCTGCTGCATCTTGACCGGGTCCATCTTGTACGTCTCGCGCAGGGCTTTGGCGCGTGCCTTGGCCTCGGGCGTCTGGGGATGGATGAGCTCCTCCCAGTTCGGGTGGCCGCTGCCGAGGACCTTCTCCATCTCCGCGGCCCACTGGCTCTTGAAGTAGAGGTGGGCGTCGTCCAGGTTCGCGCCGAGCTTGTGTTGGAAATGCCAGGCCAGCTCGCGGTAGATTTCCACCTCCTTCGGGTTGTATTTCAAACCCTCGTCGCGCAGCAGCTCGATGCCGCGCTTGACCCAGGCCCAGCGGACCGCCGGATCGCTGAACTTGATGGAAATGTTGTACGACATGTTCCACGCCATCACGACCCAGACGGTGGGGATGTGCGGTTCGAGCTTGGTGATCCAGTCGGCGAGCTGGACCATCTCGAAGAACTTGTCCTCGTCCTGCAGTTCCATCGCCCGCACCCACAGCGCGTTGGCGATCAGGCCGCGGAACCCGCCGAGCACCACCGTGGTGAACACCAGCATGGGCGGTGCGTTCTCCAACGGTTCGACGCGCGTGAGCCCGAGGTCGGCGCGCATGCGGTTGAGCCCGCGCTGACTGAGCGAAGAGCCCACCAGCAACCCGACCGCCAGCGCCAGGAGGGCCAGCTTCCGAAATCGGTTCTTCCAGACCGGTGTCATCGCGTCAGCTCCCGCCTTGCGCCGTCGCCAGTTCCCGACGGTTGAAGATGCCGATGCCGAAGGCGGCGACGAGTCCGCCCGCCAGCAGCACGATCTGCCCCACGGCGCGCGCCAGGGTGCCCCAGGTGATGCTCCGCCCGGAACTCAGCGCGTCCACGGGCGAGAAGTCCTTCACCAGATTCACCAGGATCAACAGGCCTTTGAAGAACCAGACCGTGGCCTGATCGAAGATGTTGGGGACATCGATCACCCCCGTATTGTGGTTCACCTCCCGGATGCCGCCTTGTTCGATGATGGTGTTCATGGTGCCGGACGAGAACACCACCACCAACAGGGCCAGCGACACGAAGGCGGCCACCGGAAAGGACATGTAGCTCGCGGCCGCCAGGCCGACGGCGGCCAGCAGAGCCAGCCAGCAGAAGATCACCGCGATGCCCCGCACGTAGTTCAGCGTGAAACTCCCCTCGCGATACAGCACCTCGAACCCCTCTTCGAGGGGAAAGAGCAGCGCCGCGTCGTTCGTGTTGATGAACCGGACGTGCAGGATGCCTTTGGCATCGAGGAGATTCGGCGGCAGCGTCATTTCATAGAAGGTCTCGGCCGCCTGGTTGCGCACGGAGCGCACGCGATTCGGCGAGTCCGCCGCGCCCGCCTCCCACACGGCGGCGTAGTTGCCGGTGGGCGACTTTTCGCTCGCGAAGAACTTGGCCCGGATGAACAGCGGCTGGTCGCGCACCTCGTTGGCCACCGAACTCATGTCGATCTCCCAACTGCGGACGTAGCCCGGCGGCACCTCCTGAACTTCGCCCTTCACTTTGGCCCGGATGATCTTGAGGGCCTCCGCGCGGTCGAGGTTGGCGATCTGGCCGCTGGCGAGCCGCTCCTGATAGCGCTTCTGCACCTCCGGTTCGAAATCGATCGGCGGCGGTCTGAACGAGGCCCGCGCGGTGAAGATTTCGTTGTTCAGAATCTCTTGTTGGGCCGGCGGCAGACGGCGGGCCCGCCACAGCAACTGCGCGTAAATCACGCCCGCGGCCAGGCTGAGCAGGAGCAGGTTGACCAGCAGGAGCCCGCTCCATTTGCCCAGCCAGACCTGCCAGCGCGCGACCGGCTTCACCACCACCGTCTGGATCGTGCAGTCGTCAATGTCGCGGGCGAGCGTGCCACAGGCCAGCCAGAGGGTCGTCAGGCCCAGCACGGCGATCGTGATGCCCAGCGTATAGGTCAGGACGATCTGGGTCAGGCCGCGCGCCGTGCCGTCGTCCTTGATCCCGGCGGGCAACAGGAACACGGCGCCCAGCAGGATGGCCGCCAGGAGCGGCACCAGACGGAAGCGAAAGGCCGACTTGAACGTGAGCCGGGCAATGGCGAGGAGCGATTGCATGGTCTCAGGCCGGCGTGAGAACCGGCGCGTTGGCCCGGCCGGGAATCATGACTTGCCTCCGAGCAGATCCGCCAACTTCTCGTCCGCCCGGGACAAGTCGGCCGGCGCGGGCTTCGGCGGGGGCGAAGGCGGGGCGGGTTCCGGCGCGTGCTCCGCGAGCGTGGCCAGTTTCGCCTCATCGACCGCCGGCGCCGGGACCGCGACCGCCGGCGCGGTGGTCGTGGCGGCGGCGGGCAGCGTAAGCCGTTCGAGCAACCGGTCCGTCTGCGTGTCAGCCGAACCCGTGTCGCCGCGCAGATACGCCGCCACTCGCGCGCCGGAGGTGGCTCCGGACGTTTCTTCCGTCTGTTTGGCGCGCTCGACCACGCCGAGGAAATAGCTCTCCAGATTCTGCCGCGGATTGTCCACGCGCACCTGGTCGCCGGCCCCTTCCTGCCGCAGGATTTCCAGCACGCGCTCCAAGGCGGGGCGGGAAAGCACCGGGGTCGTGATGCGCAGACGATCCGGCGTGGCCAGCAATTCCTTCAACGAACCCATCGCCTGAATCCGGCCGCCGTAATAAATCACCACGCGATCACACACGTCCTCGACGTCCGCCAGCAGGTGGCTGCTCAGGATCACCGTCTTGCCGCGACGCGCCAGGGCGACGATGAGGTCCTTCACCTCCCGGCAGCCGATCGGGTCCAGACCCGAGGTGGGTTCGTCGAGAATCACCAGGTCCGGGTCATTGATGAGCGCCTGCGCCAGGCCGATGCGGCGCTGCATGCCTTTCGAAAACTCGCCGACCGTGCGCCGCCGGACCTGGCCCAGCCCGACCATTTCCAGCAACTGCTCGGCGCGCAACTTGCGATCCGCGGCGTTGAGGTGGAAGAGATTGCCGAAAAAATCGAGGGTTTCGGCGGAATCGAGATAACGGTACAGGTACGACTCCTCGGGGAGATAGCCGATGCGCTCCTTGGTCGCGACGTGCCGGGGCGAGCGGCCGAACACCTCGACGTACCCCCGGGTGGGGTGCAGCAGGCCGAGCATGAGCTTCACCGTGGTGGACTTGCCCGAGCCGTTCGGCCCGAGCAGGCCAAAGACTTCGCCGCGGCGCACGTCGAATTCGACGTGGTCCACCGCGCGGGCCTTGGGGCGGCCCCAGAAGTCCCTGAACACTTTCGTCAGGCCGCGCACGGAAACGACGATGTCGCCGTTCCGCGCGGGCGGAGACGCTGCTGGTGCTTCGGCCTCGATCACTGGCATAAGGCGGTCAATCCTGATCTCACCCGCTCCCGGTTTCCGGCCCGGCGCAGACTCCCGGAGCCGCCTGCGCTTCCAATCGCCGGCAGCGGGTAACTCAGACTAGCGAAGGGACAGGGGGGACACAACTGCGCGTTGCGGTGCCCATTGAGGGCGGCACAGAAAAACCGCCCGGCATCGCACCGGGCGGTTCTGTTTCGGTCGGCGGCGGACCGCGGTTTCGCCGTCAGGCCTCAAAGGATTTGCCGCAGCCGCAGGACTGGCGCGCGTTCGGATTGCGAATCTTGAACCCGCCGCCGGTCAGGCTGTCATCGAAATCGACCACGGTTCCGCGCACGAAGTCGGCGCTAAAGGGATCGACGAGCACCGACAACCCCGCCTGCTCGGACACCGTGTCGTTTGCGCGCGGTTCGTCGAAGACCATGCCATACTGCATCCCGGAGCAACCGCCCTGCTCGACGTACACGCGCAGGTGTTTGCCGCCGGCTTCCTTGGCCAGCATTTCTTTCACCTGGCTGGCGGCGCTTTCGGTCAGGGCGACGAGGGTTGGGGTTTCGGCAATCATCACTTAGAACGAAGGCAGTTTAGTGGCGGGTTCCCGACCTGTCAAACGGCGATCCCGGGCGGGAGTATCCCGATTCGGTGCGGCAGTGCACGGCACCGCCCAGCGCCGCCGCAGCGGCGCAGCCACCCCTTTGGATTGGGATCCGAAACCAATTGGAATCAGGACACACTGTCCGCGCGGGTGCCGTGGCCCTTTGGCGTGGCCATGCTGCCCCGCCACCGCTGCACACCGCAAAGACGCAGCCACCCGTTTGAATCAGCCCCCCCCGGCGGCGACGTTTCGTTCCCGCCGATCCACGCGAGGTGCAAGGACGCCTCGAGGCGAGCCGCTCACCCGCCGGCGGCGGCGCCCGCCTGCAAGGCGCGCAGTTCCTCGATCTTTTTGTCGAACCGGCTGCGGATGGCCGGCAGTTCCTTGCCCAGTCGTTGGTAGAGGCTGATGGCGGTCTCCCATTGGTGGCGCGCTTGGGCCAGTTGGGCCGCGCTCAGACCCGCCTGCCGCAGCCAGCTCGGGTCGGGTTGCTCGCCCGGGCGCAGGTTGGTGCCATAGAACACGCTGCGGTAATGATCTTGGGCGGCATCCAGGAGCGCCGCCTGTTCGGCGGGCGGTCTGAGCAGTGCCTGCTTTTCCAACACGATTCCGAGGCCGACCTCCGCCATGCTGCGGACGGCCGGCCCCGCCGCGGAGTCGATCACCTTCTTGTAGGCTTCGGCGGCGGCGTCGTAGCGTCGGGGATCTTGCGAAGCGAGCTGGAGGTTGCAGTCGCCGATGCGACCCCAGGCGCGGGGGGCCAGCTCGTTGGTCGGGAACTGCTCCGCCACCTTGGCGAACGCGGTGATCGCTTCCGCGTAACCCTCCAGCGGGTTCGCGCCCGGCCCTTTGGGTTCCAGCGTAAACAAGTCGCCGCGGAAGATGTAGGCCTCGGCGACGACCGACACCGGGATCGGCGACGAAACCACGCGCAGGGGACCGTTCGTGATGATCCAGTCGAAATGCTCGCGGGCGTTCTGCCAGCTCTGGCGGAACACGGCGGCTTTGCCGGCCATGAGCCGCGCGCGATACGGCAATTCGTCGCCGGACGGGGCGAGGGCGGGGTCGAGCAGTTTGTCCTGGAACGCGAGTTCCGCCTTCGCGTAATCGCCCTGGCCGAGCAGATACTCCCCCACGAGGTACTGCGCGAGCGGGGCATTGGTACTGCCCGGGAAGTGCGCGATGTAGTTGGTTAACAGGGCCACGGAAGCCGAGTCGGGGCTGCTCCGATAGCTCACGCGCGCGAGGTCGAACGTGGCTTGTGCGACCAGGCCGGTTTGGATGCCCGGGCGGTTGGTGTAGCTCGCCAGCCAACTGGTGTAGGCCGCCAGGGCGGCGCCGTTGTCGCCGCTCTCCTCGAAGGTCCGGCCCATGGCCAGCTTCACCTCCGGGATGAACGGCGAGTTGGTGTACTGCTGCAGGAAGGCCACGTACTGCGCGCGCGCCGGTCCGGGCTGGCCCGCCCGGTTCAGCGCCCGCGCCACCAGCAGGTCCGCCCGTTGGGCGAGTTCGCCCCCGGCATCCGCCTCGGCGAGGCTGCGCGCGGCGATGCCCGCCGTGTTCAACTCGCCGGCTTCGACCCCCGTGCGCACCACTTGAAACAGCGCCTGGCTGCGAAGCGACTTCGGGACCACCGCCTCCACGGTG
Organism: uncultured bacterium; assembly: GCA_963735925.1. Classification (GTDB taxonomy): domain Bacteria; phylum Verrucomicrobiota; class Verrucomicrobiia; order Limisphaerales; family J093; genus DSVZ01. The sequence goes on along the minus strand of CAVTMT010000008.1, from coordinate 144,904 downwards.
TTCGTCGCCAGGATCCAGTAGTTGGTCAGGGCCGCTGCCAGTTCACCGCTGCGCACCTGGCAATCCGCCCATTTCAAACGGGCGGTGGACTGGTCGGGTGATGGGTCCAGGTGGCCGGTGGCACTCCGGAACGCGGCGAGGGCGTCGGCGAGCCGGGGCGCGCCCTCCTCCCACAGGGTCCAGCCGCGATCCAGTTCCGCGCGCGGCGCGAACGGGCTTTGGGGTTGCGTGGTCAGCAGCTTCTCGAACTGCGCGCGCGCCTGCGCCAGCATGTTCGTCCGGGCCTGGGCGTTCTCGGGGGTGACCGGCGTCGCGGGATCGGCCAGCCGGTAGTACTCCCGGAGCCGGGCTTCGCCCAGGGCGAACCGCGCGAAATCGATCAATTCATCCTGGGGGTTCTGGTCCACGAATGCCTGCAGCCGCTCCGTCGCGCGGCCGGGCGGACCGGGATCGCGGCTCATCTCCACGACTTTCTCCAGGGCGAGCCGGCGCTGGGTGGGCGGGGCGTTGGTGGCCAGGTTCCGCTCGAAGGCGTCCAGCGCGGCGTCGGGCTGCTTCAAGCCCTCGAAGATTCGTCCCTGCAAATCGGCGGCTTCGGCCAGCAAGGTTCCGGGCAGCGTGTTGGTGACGGCGGTCCAGAAGTTCGTGGTGTGCGCCAGCGCTTCCGGCAGCCGCCCGGCGAGCAAGGCGGCACGCGCCAGCAGGAGTTGACGTTGCCATTCGATCGGCGGCGGCAACGCCTGGCCGGCCATCTGCGTCAGGACTTGTTCGCCACCGGCGATGTCGTTGAGGCCGATCTGCAATTGCGCCAGGAACAAGCGGCCCCGCTGCGTCCATTCGCTCGCCGGTGCGGCCTGGGAGGCGACCTGGAACGGCCCGTTGGGGTCGCGCAACCGCGCGCTGGCCTGCACCGGGTCGCCGGCGCGCGAGCGCGCGACCGCTTCCTGCACCGCCGCCTCCAATCGCCGCGCCGAGTGGGGGAAGTCCGCGGCCATGCGGGCAAAGCTCTCGGCCGCGGCGCTCCAGTCGCCTTTTTCGAACCGGGCCTGCGCCTGCCAGAAGGCGAACTCGTCCGCCAACGCGCCGGCGTTGGCCCGCTGCGCGGTCAGCAGGCTGATCGCGTCGTCGTAGCGCTCCCGCGCCAGGCGCGACTGGGCTTGCAGCAAGACCACCTCGGGGAGGCGGGCCGAGTTGGTGTACTGCGCTTCAAAGCGCGTGGCGTCGCGCTCGACAAATTCGTGCAGGTGATCCCGAAACATCCGCACCAGCGCGTCGGCCGCGCGGTCTTCTTCCGTGTCGGCCGCCAGGCCGCGCGACAGGAACAGCGTCGCGGCGAGCCCCAGCCACCAGCCAGCCATGAACCACCGATTTCGCATGACGGAATTGGACATCGCCATGGCGGGGGCTATTTCACGAGCGGCAGGACGCGACGCAGGTAGGCGCCGGTGTGGCTGGCCGCGCAGCGGGCGATCTGCTCGGGGCGGCCGGCCGCGACGATCTGCCCGCCGCCCGCGCCCCCCTCGGGGCCCAGGTCCACGATCCAGTCCGCGCACTTGATGACATCCAGGTTGTGCTCGATCACCACGAGAGTGTTGCCGGCGGCGCGCAGCTTGAACAGCACTTCGAGCAACTTCGCCACGTCGTGAAAGTGCAGGCCGGTCGTGGGCTCGTCCAGGAGGTACAAGGTGTGGCCAAGCTGGCGCTTGCTCAGCTCGGCGGCCAGTTTCAACCGTTGCGCTTCGCCGCCGCTCAGGGTCGTGGCGGACTGCCCCAGACGCAGGTAACCCAATCCGACTTCGGCCAACGTCACGCACGCCTCGTGAATCCCCGGCACGGCGCGAAAGAAACCCGCCGCCTCGTCCACCGTCAGGTCGAGCACGTCGGCGATGTTCAAACCCTTGTACGTGATCTCCAGCGTTTCGCGATTGTACCGCCGCCCGCCGCAGGCCTCGCAGGTCACATAGACCGGCGGCAGGAAGTTCATTTCGATCTTGATCAGACCGTCGCCTTCGCACTTTTCGCAACGCCCACTGCGCACGTTGAAGCTGAACCGGCCGGCGTCGTAACCCCGCACGCGCGCCGCCGGCAGTTTCGCAAACAGGTCCCGCACCGCGTTGAAAATGCCCGTGTAGGTGGCGGGGTTGCTGCGCGGGGTCCGGCCGATCGGCGACTGATCGATCACGATCATCTTGCCGAGATGCTCGATGCCGTTGAGCGTCACGTGGAGGCCGGGGCGGGCCGTCGCGCCGTAGAGCCGCCGCGCCAGCGCGCGGCGCAGGATGTCATCCACCAGCGTGCTCTTGCCGGAACCGCTGACGCCGGTGACGCAGGTGAAGGCGCCGATCGGCAGGCGCACGGTGATGTTCTGCAAGTTGTTTTCGCGCGCGCCGACGATTTCCAGCCAGCCCTTCTCGCCGATGAGTTTCAGCGGCTGGGCCGGCGGCGCCACCGTCAGTTCCCCACGCAGGTAACGCCCGGTGAGCGAACGCGGGTGGGCCTCGATTTCCGCGACCGTGCCCGCCGCGACCAGTTCGCCGCCGTGGACCCCCGCGCCCGGTCCCAGGTCCAGCACGTAGTCCGCCCGCCGGATCGTCTCCTCGTCATGCTCGACCACCAGCACCGAATTGCCCAGGTCGCGCAGTCCCGCCAGGGTCTGGAGCAGACGGTCGTTGTCGCGCTGGTGGAGACCGATGCTGGGTTCGTCGAGGATGTACAACACGCCCACCAGGCCGGCGCCGATCTGGGTGGCGAGGCGGATGCGCTGGGCCTCGCCGCCGCTGAGCGTGCCGCTTTCGCGGTCCAAGGTGAGGTAACCGAGCCCGACGTTCTTCAGGAAGCCGAGCCGCGCGCGCACCTCGCGAATGATCTCGCCGGCAATCTGCCGTTGGAAGTCCGTCAGCGCCAGCCCGGCGAAAAAGGCGTCCGCGGCGTCCACCGACAGCGAGCAGACGTCCATGATGGACCGCCCGGGAATCTCCGGTCCGGCGCCGCGATCGATCGACCGCGCGGGCGCGTCGTCGTTCCCCACCAGCGTTACGGCCAGGATTTCCGGTTTGAGCCGCCGGCCGCCGCAGGCATCGCACGGTTGCAGTGCCATGAAAGCCTTCAGCCGGTTGCGGGTGAACTCGCTTTCGCTCTCGGCGTAGAGGCGTTGCAGGTTGGGGATCACGCCCTCGAACGGCCGCGTGACCTGACTCACCTTGCCCGCGCGCCAGAAATGGAACTCGATTTCCGTTTCGCCCGAGCCGTAAAGGAGCCGTTGCTTGAAGTCGGCCGGCAGGTTCTTGAACGGCGTTTCGAGGCTCACGCCGTAGTGGGTCGCGACCGCCTTGAGCATGGCCTTGTAGTACACCACCATCCGCTTGCCGCCCCGCCGCCAGGCCAGCACGGCGCCTTGTTCGAGCGACTTGTCCGGGTCGGGCACCACCAGCGTTTCGTCGAACACGAACTTCTGCCCCAGACCGTGACAGACCGGGCAGGCGCCCTGGGGCGAGTTGAAGGAAAAGTGCTTCGGCGTCGGCGTGTCGTAGCTGCGGCCCGTGGCCGGGCTGTACATGCGGTTGGAATGGAGCGTCTCGGCCCACAAATCGGATTCCGGATTCCGGATTCCAGATGCTGGTGCCGCGGCTCCGCCATCCAACCTCCGGCTTCCAACATCCGGTATCGGGCGTCCGGCATCCGGCCTTTGGCTCAACACCAGCACCCGCCCGTCGCCCCATTTCAGCGCGGTCTCCACCGAATCGCCCAACCGCGTGCGGATGGCCGGATCGATGACCAACCGGTCCACCACGGCTTCGATGGTGTGCTTGAGTTTCGGGTCGAGCTTGAACCGGACATTGGCCGCCAGTTCGACGATGTGGCCGTCCAACCGGGCGCGAACGAAGCCCTCCCGGCCCAACCGCTCGATCACGTCGCGGAACTCGCCCCGCTGGTCGGACACGACCGGTGCCAGCAACATGACCCGCGTCTTGGGTGGCAGAGCGAGGATCTTGTCCACGATCTCGCTCGCGGTCTGCGACGTGATGGGCTGGCCGGTGATCGGGCAATGTGGCTGGCCGACGTGGGCGTACAGGAGACGCAGATGGTCGTAGATCTCCGTCGTGGTCGCGATGAGCGAGCGCGGATTCGCCCCGGCCGTGCGCTGTTCGATGGCGATCGCGGGCGAGAGGCCTTCGATGAAGTCCACGTCCGGCTTTTCCATCTGATCGAGGAACTGCCGGGCATAGGCGGAGAGCGACTCCATGTACTTCCGCTGGCCTTCCGCGAAGAGCGTATCGAACGCCAGCGACGATTTGCCGGAACCGCTGACGCCCGTCACGACCACCAGTTTGTCGCGGGGAATGGCGAGCGAGAGGTTCTTGAGATTGTGAACCCGTGCCCCGCCGATCCGGATGAAGTCTTTGGCCATGCCCGCGAAATTCTGCCTTGCCGCAAGCCCGACAGCCTACGGCTCGGGACGCCGCAGGGCAAGAAGCGGCGAAATGGTTGAGTATCTCCGTTCGGGCGCTGTCTGTTTGCCGCCAACGACCTTGATCGCCACAAACCGCCAAACCGGCGGAGCTGGAATTCACGGACTCAAATTCGTTTGCGGCCGGTTTGACTTCGGGGGTTTCGGCCTGGTTTCAACCGGACTTGGGGCGCCATCTCGACCGGCTCAGCCGACCTGCAATTCCGCTTTGATGCCGAAGCGCTCGATGCGTTTGCGCAGCGTGGCGCGGGTGATGCCCAACAGCCTGGCCGCCTGCACCTGGTTGTTCCGCGTCTCGCGCAGGGCGTTGATGACCAATTCGCGTTCGACGGCGTCCACGACTTTGAACGTGGGATCCTGCCGCGCCCAGCGAAACAACTGGGCCACCAATGCGGGGAGGTCCGCCGTCGCGCCGGTCACAGCCGCACCTCCCGCGGGGCTGACTCTCGGCGCCGGCAACCCCGCGGTCGGAACCGGGGCGGTGGCCCTCACCGGAAGCGCCTGGCCGCCAGACACGACCTCGGCCGGCAGATCGGCGGGCAGGATCGCGTCGCCCTTGGCGACCACGGTGGCGTGTTCGATGGCGTTCTCGAGCTCGCGCACGTTCCCCGGCCAGCGGTAATTCTCCAGCACGCTCAATGCGTCCGCGGACAGCGATTTGGCGTGGTTCTTCTGTTCCTGGGCCTGCTCGCCCAGAAAATAGTTCACCAGCAGGCGAATATCGCCGGGCCGTTCGCGCAGCGGCGGGAGGCGCAACCGGACCACGTTCAACCGGTAGAACAGGTCCTCGCGAAACCGCCGCTCAGCCACTGCCCGCTCCAACTCCTGGTTGGTGGCGGCGATGACCCGCACGTCCGCCTTGATGGTCTCGTTGCCGCCCACCCGCTCGAAGGTTCCGGACTGGAGCACGCGGAGAATCTTGGTCTGCGTGGCCAGGCTCATGTCGCCGATTTCATCGAGAAACAACGTCCCCTTGTGGCATTGCTCGAAGCGACCGACGCGCTGGCTGGTGGCGCCGGTGAACGCGCCCTTCTCGTGCCCGAACAATTCGCTTTCGAGGAGTTGCTCCGGGATGGCCGCGCAGTTGATGGCGAGGAAAGCCTGCTGGTTGCGGCGCCCATGCTGGTAGATCGCGCGGGCCACCAGTTCCTTGCCGGTGCCGCTTTCGCCGGTGATCAAGGCGGTGGCGTCCGACGCGGCGAGTTGGCCGATCAGCTTGAAAACATCCTGCATCGCCGGGCTGCGGCCCACGATGCCCAGTTCGTAATCCTCGCGTTCGAGCAAGGGCGCGTAGGAGACGACCTGCTTCATCGCCCGGGACGCCTTGAGCGCGTCGAAGACGATCTGTTTGAGCTTGGGCACGTCGAACGGCTTGAGCAGGTAGTCGTAGGCGCCGAACTTCATCGCCTCGATGGCGGTCTGCGTGGTGCCAAACGCCGTCATCATGATGACCGGCAGGCGGGCGTCCATGAGGCGGATGCGGCGCAACGTTTCGAGGCCGTTCAAGCCCCCCATCCGGATGTCCATGATGACGAGGTCGGGCTTCTGTTGGGCGATGCGGCGCAACCCCTCCTCGCCGCTGCCGGCCGTGCTCAGCTCGATTTCGGACGAATCGAAGATTCGCCGAAACGAGTAGTGCATGTCTGTCTCGTCATCGATGAGCAGGAGTCTGTCCATAGGCGGCGGCCCGGTGAACGGCGGGAGCAGCTTAGTCGGCCGAAACCAGATTGCAGCCACTATCTGATGCGCCCACGTGCCGCCTCACTGCGCGCGGCCGAATTTCCGCTCCAACTCGCGGTAATTCATCTCGATCAACGTCGGCCGGCCGTGCGGGCAGGTGTACGGCATCGCGCAACGTCGCAGATCCTCCACCAGACTCTGCAGTTCGGGACCGGCGAGCGGATCGTTCGCTTTCACCGCGTGCCGGCAAACCGTCTTGGCCACGACCTGTTCCCCCAACCGGAGCGCGTTCACCTCCTGGCCGGCGGCCTTGAGCTCGTCCACCAACTGGATCACGAACTGCCGGGGATTGGCCGACCGCACAAACGGCGGAATGGCATCCAGCAGAAACGTGCGCTCGCCAAACTCGCTCAGGCCCACTCCGAGCCGCGCCAGCGTGGGCAGCAGTTCCCGCAGGAAGTGGGCGTCGCGAACGGAAAGCTCGACGGTCTCCGGCAACAGCAGCCGCTGGCTCGGCGCGTTGCCCCGTTCGAGCTGGGTCAGCATCCGCTCAAACAAGATGCGTTCGTGGGCAGCGTGCTGGTCCAGCAGCACCAGCCCGCGATCGCTTTCCAGCACGACGTAGAGGCGGCCGACGACTCCCACCAGGCGCAACGGCACCTGCAACAGCGGTTGCGGACCTTGGGCGACCAGCGGTGGAGGCGGGGACGGTGAACGCTCCACGGGAGCGCCAGGCGACGGTGGAACCTCAAGCGGGGCAGGCCAGGGTGGCACCGGGCGCGACTCCGCCGACGCTTCGTCGATGAATGACCGCCCGAGATGCTGGGCAGGCGGCACCCACGGGTCGGGGACACGGACACGCCGTTCTGTCGCCTCGTCCGCGGGTGCGTCCGGGTGCGGCAGGAAGAGTTCCACCGGAGCCGGCTCCGGCGAAAGGGTGTTGGGCGTGGCCGTCGGCGCAGGCGGCCGGGCCGGAGCCTCGGCGGAAGTGGCCTTGCCTGCGTGATACGCCAACAGGACGCGCCGCACCGCCTTCGTGACCAGCGCCCGCACCTGGCGCTCCGCGTGGAACTTCACCTCGCGTTTGGCCGGGTGGATATTCACGTCCACCTGCGCGGGATCGATTTCCAGGAACAGGCAGCACACCGGGTAGCGGCCTTTCATCAGCGCGGTGTGGTACCCTTCGAGCAACGCGAAATTCAATCCCCGGTTTTCGACGGGCCGGCGGTTGACAAACAAATGCTGGTCTTCGCGCGTCGAACGCGACACGCCCGGCGCGCCGATGAAGCCCCAGATGCGGATGCCGGATGCCGGATGCCGGATGCCGCCTGGCGTTGGTCCAGCACCGGAGTCCGGCATCCGGTATCCGGCATCTGGAGTCTGGGGTCCTGGCCGCTCGTTGAACTCCATCGGTTCCTCGTCCTCCACGTCCCGCGCTGAGGCGAGTTCGCCGGTGAAATCCACCGGCAGCAGATTCAACTCCGTGCCATACAAGGCGCGCAGGCGCTCACGCAAGGCGGCCAGGCGCGACGTCATGTCCTGTCCGCGCGGCAGCGGCGGCAGTTGCCAGATCAGCCGGCCATCGTGGGTGAAGGTGAAGCCGACCTCGGGGAACGCCAACGCCGCGAGCATCAGGTAGTGTTGGATGTGCGTCCGCTCGGTCTCCTCGCTGCGCAAAAACTTCCGCCGCGCCGGCAGGTTGAAGAAGAGTTGCCGCACTTCGAGGGCGGTGCCGGTCGGACCGCTCGCCGCGCGGACATCCAGGAGCTTGCCGCCGGCAATATTGACCTGCGTCGCTTCGACCGCGTCGCCCTCGCGCTCGCGGGTGGTGAGCGTGAACCGGCTCACGCTGGCGATGCTGGGCAAAGCCTCGCCGCGAAACCCCATCGTCGCGATGGCGGCGAGGTCCTCCGCGCGTTGAATCTTGCTGGTGGCGTGGCGTTCGAGACAAAGCAGGGCATCGTCGCGGCTCATGCCCACGCCATCGTCAGTCACGCGGATCAAGCTGCGTCCGCCGGCCTGGATTTCGACGGTAACGCGTCGGGCGTCGGCATCGAGGGCATTCTCGACCAGTTCCTTCACCACGCTGGCCGGGCGCTCGACCACCTCACCGGCGGCGATCTGGTTGGCGACCTGTTCGGACAGCAGGCGGATGCGGTTCACGCGGCGATCCTACAACCGGCCCCGCCCCGAGGGAAGCCACGGCTCCGCCGGAGAACCCTTCGGTTGGGCAGAGATGGCGCTGGATCGCGGAGACTCCGCCAAATGAAGCAAGCGCCGCGGCGGAGCGAGCGATCCCGAAGACTTTGCCTGGGAACCGGGCGGACTTACTGGAGCGGCTTCCACTTGAGGTGCTTGAACCGCTCGTAAACCCAGCGGAAATCGCGGTTCTTCGCGTTGCCGCCCTGCCAGTAAAAACTCTGCTTGCCGTTGGCCGAGTCGGTCGCCGCCTTGATGGTGGTCACTTCGAGCCATTTGTGCGGTTCCGCGTGGCCGTCGGCGAAGGCGAACGTGCTGGTGTCACCGTGAAACACGGCAAACGGGTCCACCCAGCCGGGCGGGCTCACGTCCAACACCCAGGTTCCGTTGTTGTAGTCCCGCGGATCCGCTTCCTCGATGAAGACCATCGCCTGGGTCGGTTCGGTGATGCTGGAGTGCTTCTTGAACGGCTCCACGCCGGTCCACATGCCGCCGTTCATGCCGTCGGCCTTCGAGTAGCTGTCGTAGGCCCAACCCTTGGCCGGCAGCAACCGTTTCGTTCGCAGGTCGCCTGGGCAATGGTAGGCCCCGGCGCTGCCGCAGTACTGGTAGAGCGGCGACTTCTGGAGGCCGGTCTGGACGCGCTTCATGGCCTCAGCCAGCGAAATCCCGGCTGTAAAGTTCGGTCCGGGGCTGGGACCGATCCAGTAACCGCCCGCGTAAAGATTGGGCAGCCCGGTCTCGGCCGTATAGACGATCGCGTCGCGGTTGTCGTCGGCGTACATGACCCAGGCCAGGCCAAGCTGTTTCAGGTTGCCAAGACAGGCCGCGCCGGTCGCCTTCTGCTTGGCCTTGGACAAGGCCGGCAACAACATGCCGGCCAGGATGGCAATGATGGCGATGACCACCAGCAGTTCGATGAGGGTAAATCCGCGCCCTCGTCGGGCGGGAGACAACGGTCGTACGATTGGCTTCATGGGCTGGGTCGGGGTTAGTCTGAGAGGCAGCATGGCTCCGCGACTCGCTTTGTCAACCGCGGTTCAATCGTCCGTCAGTGGCCTGATTGGGTGGCGGAAGTGCTGGGGCGCCGCCTTGCGCCGCCGCCGCGGCGCAGCCACCCATTTGAAATCAGGACACGACCAACCGTCCGACCGCTTGCACGGAATCCGACCCCCGAACACCGGCCCGGGCGCGGTCAGGGAACCGGGATGTCGGGGCGACGCTCCTGCCAGGTCCGCGTGCGCATGTCCCCGAGCCACGGGGCCGGGTACTTGCGATCCAGATGGATTTCGGCCAACGCGATCGGACTCGCCTCCGTCGCTTCCGCCATGACATTGCCCAGCGGATCGAGCACGAAGGTCTTCATGTCGTAGCTGGAGGTCACGAGGAAGACGTGGTTCTCGATCGCGCGGGCCCGGGCCAGGATTTCGTTGCCGCCCCAGATTGGCACCAGGATCAACTCGGCGCCCTGCGCGGCCAGGGCGCGGGCCGGCTCCGAAAACTGCACATCCCAGCAGATCATCACTCCCACGCGGCCGAAATCCGTGTCGAACACCGGGTATTCGTTGCCGTGCGTGAGGCCGATCTCCCACTCTTCGCGCGGCAAATGCGTTTTGCGGTAGCGCCCCGCGAGCTCGCCGTTCCGGCCAATCAGCACCGCGGTGTTATACACCACTTTCCCCTCCCGCTCGTAAATGCCGGCGACGATGTAGGTGCGCAGGCGCCGGGCCAGTTCACCTAGGCGCTGCGTGGTCGGACCGGGCACCGGTTCGCTCACTTCGACGTCGCTCCGGTCGGTGCCGACCACGGTGATGCCTTCCGGCAGGCACACGAGGTCTGGCTTCAGCGATGCGGCGTCCTCGAGGCAGCGGCAAAACTGAGCGACACTTTCCGCCGGAGACGAACTGTGGGCGGGACGATGGTGGATGGTCACCACGCGCACAACGCGGTCCGGCGGGTTCGGCTCTTCTGTGAACGTCACATCATCCCACCAGACGCGGCCTTTCTCCGTGAACCCCAGGCAAAGCCACACCTCGACGCTCGCTGCTTTCGCCGGTGCCGTGGCGATGTACTCCATCAGCCTCCAGTCATCATCGCGTCGGGGACAGCCGGCGTAATCCGGCGGGGCCATGCTCCGACCTTCCGCGTCCAGCCAACCCAGCCGCGCGATGATCGAGCGGCGCTCGAACGCGACACCTTGCGCGCGATACCAGGCGGTGAAGCGGTAGGTCCGCCCTGGCTGGACGCCGGTAATGGTTTGTCGCCACGCCCCAAAGGCCGCGACGTTGCCCTGGCAGTCGATGGCGAGGGCGCCCGGTTGCCTCCGGCCGACGGACGGGTCGAATTTGAAGTGCGGCCGGATCTCGTCCCGCGGCGCCCAGGGCTGCCAACCACCCGGCATCGCCAAGGTCGTTGCAGCGGGAAGAGTTTCCGCCAAGGCGGCATCCGCCTTCCCCGACAGGCCGACCGAAACAACGATCCACAAAAACACCAGCGCCTCCGCGGCGCCGGCCCAGGAGATTCGGTAAGTCTTCATGAAATCCAGTACGTTGAGCCAGCACCCGCGGTGGCTGCGCTCCTGGCCCAAGCGGGCTTTCTTGTTTCAGATTGCGCGGCTGAAGGCTAGGCTGAAGTGCGACTGAGATGAACGCAACGCCCGCCCCCCACCCGGCTTCGCCCGAGGCCGTCACCTTCCCGCGCCTGACCGTGGCGCGGCAGCGCTTCCCCGTCACCCCCCCCATCGACATCGCCCGCACGATCGCCGAACAACTTAATCCCATCACCGCCGGCCTCCGCCCCGGCACCCGCGTGGCGGTGGGCGTGGGCAGCCGGGGCATCGCCAACCTGCAGGATGTGGTCCGGGCCGTCGTGAACGGGCTGCGGGCGGCGGGCGCAGCGCCTTTCATACTGCCGGCGATGGGCAGCCACGGTGGCGGCACAGCCGAAGGCCAGATCGCATTGCTGGCCGATTACGGCGTGACCGAAGCCACGCTGGGCGTCCCGATCCACGCCGCCATGGAGGTGAGAACCGTTGGCGAAATCGAGGATGGGCGCCCGTTGGTGTGCAGCGACGAAGCCCTGCGCGCCCAGGCAGTCATCGTCATCAACCGCATCAAGCCGCACACCGACTTCGGCGGGCGGCTGGGCAGCGGCTTGTTGAAGATGCTGGTGGTGGGCCTGGGCAAGCGCGTCGGCGCCGCGAACTTCCACGCGGCGGCGGCAGCACTCGGGTACGAACGCGTGTTGCGAACCGCCGCCCGGGCAGTGCTCGCCCGCCTGCCGCTGCTGGCCGGCGTGGCCATCGTCGAGGACCAACGCCACCAGACCGCGCGCCTCGAGGTGGTGCGCCCGGCGGACCTGGTCGAACGCGAAGAAGCCTTGGGCGCGGAGGCCGCCCGACTGATGCCACGCCTGCCGTTCGCGGAGATCGATCTGCTCATCGTCGATCGGATGGGCAAGAACATCAGCGGCACCGGCATGGATCCCGCGGTGATCGGGCGGATGATCCACGGCTACTCGCTCGCCGACGACACCGAACGGCGCGCCCCGCACGTCTGGCGGTTGTTCGTGCGCGACCTCACCCCCGAAAGCCACGGCAATGCCATCGGACTCGGCATGGCCGATTTCACGACCGCGCGCCTGGTGCGGGCGATGGACCGCGACGTCACGGTGACCAACGCGCTCACCGCCCTCTCGCTGCAAGGGGCCAAGGTGCCGATCTACTTCGACACCGACCGCGAGGCCATGGCCGCGGCCCTGCGTTCGCTGGGCCGAACGGACACGAGCGCGGCGCGCGTGGTGCGGATCGCGGACACGCTCTCGGTGGAAACCCTCCTGGCATCCGAGACTTCGCTGGCGGGCGAGAGCGGAAACGCGAATCTCGAAATCCGAGGCCGGCCGCGACCGATCGAGTTCGATGCGGCGGGCAATTTGCCAGCCTTCGCGGCGTCGCTGCCCGACGACCAGGCCGGCTGGATGTGATGGTGAAAGAACGTCCGCCGCGACCGCGACCCCGGCGGACCCTCCCGCGTCTGCGAGACCCCGACACCCAGTCCTGTCGGCCGGAGCAACTCCCCTCCCCGGCCGGTTGAACCACAGTCTCCGTGACCTGCCGCCCGGACCTGGCAACCTTGAGCTGGGTTCAACCGGTTGCTAAGCTCCGCCCATGGACATTTTGCCCGTGCGCCCGCCGCTCCGCGTGCTCGTCATCGAGGATTCCGAGTTTGATGCCCGCGTGATCACGAGTCTGCTGCGGGGCGGGGGCTTCGAGGTGACCCAACGCCGCGTGGAAACCGCGGAAACCATGCGGGCCGCGCTGGCCGAGCAGCCCTGGGACATCGTCTTCTCCGATCACCAGATGCCTTCGTTCGACGCTGGCCAGGCGCTGCAGGTCCTGCAGGAATCCGGGCTCGACCTGCCCTTCATCATTGTTTCCGGGGGCATCGGCGAGGAAACCGCCGTGGCGCTGATGAAGGCCGGCGCGCACGATTTTCTGATGAAAGGCCAGCTCGGACGCCTGCTCCCGGCGGTGCAGCGCGAACTGCGCGAGGCCCAGAACCGCGTCGCGCGCCGGGCCAGCGAGCAGCGCTATCGCCGGCTCTGGGAGACCTCGCCCGACGCCATCCTCATGATGGACGAGTCCGGCCGCATCGGGTTCGTCAATCCCGCGGCCGAGCAGGTGTTCGGCCTGGCGGCGGACCGGTTGATCGGCCAGAACTTCCGCTCGCTGCTGGCCGGGAAGGAAGGCGCCGCGGACTCCGATCGGCCGCCTTGGGTGCGGCCGGAAGCCGAGCGGGCGGCGTTGCTTGAACTGGTGGGGCGACACGCCACCGGCGGCGAGGTCATCGTGGAGGTCGCGTTCGGCGATATGGCGGTCGAAGGCCAGCGCTGGCACATCGCCTTCATCCGCGACATCACGGCGCGGCGCACCGCGGAGCGGGCCTTGCAGGCGGCGGAGAAGGAGTTCGGTCTGGCGCGCGAGATCCAGCAACGACTCTTCCCGGCCCATGCCCCCCAGGTGCCGGGTTTCGACATCGCCGGCGCCACGTACCCGGCCGTCCAGGCGGGCGGCGATCACTACGATTTTCTGCCCATGCCGGACGGCGACCTCGGCCTGGTGGTGAGCGATGTCAGCGGGCACGGGATGGGGCCGGCCTTGATCATGGCGGAGACGCGCGCGTACCTGCGCATCGTGGCCTATAACCGGCGCGATGCCGGCATGGTTCTGACCCGGGCAAATCAGGTGCTGGCGGAGGACCTCGAGAGCGGCGCGCGGTTCGTCACCTCGCTGCTCGTGCGCCTGAGTCCGGGCGACCGGAAACTGGCCTTTGCCAATGCCGGCCACACCGCCGCTTACGTATTGGCTCCGAACGGCGAGGTGCGCCAGAAGCTGCCGCGGCGCGGGCCCCCGCTGGGCTTGGCCGCGGAGAGCATCTTCACGGAAAGTGAACCGGTGGCGCTCGCCTCCGGGGAGATGGTCGTGCTGCTGACTGACGGCATCGAAGAAGCCGAGTCGCCCACCGGCGCGCTGTTCGGGGCAGACCGGTTTCTGGAAGTGGTGCGCGCCCATCGCGAGGCCAGTGCCGGGGAGATCATCGGCGCGGTTCGGGCGGCGCTCGACGCGTTCGGGGGCGGGGCGCCGCAGCAGGACGACATCACCTTGATCGTGGCCAAGGTGCTCTGATGCGGGACCCGGCCGGGCAGACGGAGCACGCCCGACCGACCGTGCCCGCGACCGGGCTGGACTTCGTTCGCGCGGTCGCCGGTGGCGGTTAATGACCGACCGCGGGGCCAGTGAGACACCAGCCGCAACCCGTTGCCGATTCCCTCGCGGAGTGCGCTTTTGCGGTTCGGTTCACTTGTGCATCTCCTCGGTGTAATGGTATTCGCGCCAGGTGAAGAGCGCGGCCGCCAGACCGGCGAGCACGACCGGAGCGAGCGCCAGGATCAACACCGACGTGAGCGTGCCTTCGGCCGACCAGCCATACGTGTCCTGAAACGGCGCGAGGTTCGCCAGGAGGGTCCGCAGGTGGCGGTTGATGGACAGGTTGTTGATGTTGGTGGGAATCTGGCCGATGCCCACCTCAACCACCAATCCGTAGATCGCCCCCAGGACCAGGAACCGCCGGTGCATCATCCCCAACAACGCGCTCAAGGCGCCGTAGGCCAGCGCCGCCAGCCCCGCTGTCGCCAACAGCCACGGGGCCATCGCCAACGATTGCGGCACGCCGAGCACGAATCCGACCGCCACCAACAGTCCGGTGCTCGCGATCATCAGCAATTCCACCCAGGCCAGTTCGCACAGGAACTTGGTCAGGAACAGCCGGGCACGCGTCAGCGGGCGGGTGGCCAGGAACACCAGGGTGTTGGTCTGCAATTCGCCGCGGATCACGTCGCCCAATACCGCCAGGCAGTAAAGCGGCAGCGCGACCTGAAAACAGAACACCACCACCCACTGGAAGAAGATCGCCGACAGGCCCGCCCGGCTGAACGCCGCCAACCCCGCCAGCAGCGGAATGGCCAGCACGGTGGCGAGCAAGGCGGGCAGTTGACGCCAGGCGAGGCGCCGGCGCCAGGTGAGCAGCCACATGCCACCCAACGCCCGGAGCCAGGACCGCCGGGCGGGCTCGACGCTGAGGGTTGGGGCGATCGTGGTCATGAGAGGACGCCGGCGGGGCCCGCGTCAGGCGGTGACCCTTTCGTAAATCTGCTTCAAGGAGCGGTTCAAGCCGCGCACCTCATAGACCCGCACGCCGCTGGTCAGCAGCAGGTCGAGCCATTGCGGGTAGAAACTCGGCGGGTCCTTGATCCGGAACGTCACGGTGCCGGCCTTGGGTTGGAGGTCGAAGCCGAGCAGCACGCCGCTGTCGAAAAGCCGCCGGGCCAGTTGCTCGGGCGCGTCGCAGTGGACCTGGAGTTCCTCCGGCCAATCTTTGAGGTCGGCGCGAATCTCCCGCTGGTTGCCGGACGCGATGATCCGGCCCCAGTTGAGGATGAGGATGTCCTGACAGAGCGATTCCAGCTCCGCCAGGATGTGGCTGGAAATGATGATGCTGGTACCGCCGGCGGCCCATTCGCGGAGGATCTGCGCCATTTCCTGCCGGCCCATGGGGTCCAGACCGTTCATCGGTTCGTCCAGGACGAGCAAATCGGGCCGGTGCAGCAGCGCCTGCGCCAGCTTCACCCGCTGGCGCATGCCCTTCGAGTACTGGCCCATCCGCCGACTCCACGCTTCGCGCGGCAGTTTCACCAGCTCGAGCATCGCGGCGCCGCGGCGGAGCGCCTCCGCCGACGTGAAGCCGGAGAGCTGACCCAGGCCGCAGAGCCACTCGAGCGGCCGCAAATCCCCGGGCAGCGCCTCGTGCTCGGGGCAATAGCCCAGCCGCGCGAGCAACCGAGGATTGTTCCAGGGCGCTTCGCCGAAAACCGTCAGGGTGCCGGAACTGGGTTGGAGTTGGCCGGTGATGATCTGCATCAACGTGCTTTTGCCGGCGCCGTTCGGACCCACCAGACCGGTCAGGCCGGGCGCCAGGTCGAAGCTGACGTTGTTCAACCCCATCACGATGCCGTACCACCGGCTGAGGCCGCCGGCTTGAATGACGGCTTGCGCATTCATTCGGGTTTCACCCTCCAGGCCACGATGCCGCCGGCGATGACGAGCATGATCGCCAGGCTGGTGGCCGCCCCCCAGACGTCGGGCGATTGGAGGGCCGCCAGGGCGTGCGGGTTCGCGCCCCGGAGCACGTTCCCGAACAGCGGAACATTCTCGCGCGCCAACTGGAGGTCGTCGCCGAGTCGGAAGATCGCCGAGCTGAGCTGGCTCAGGTTGAACGTCGTGCTCAGGTGCTCGAGCCACTGGCGCGGCCCGTTGCCCAACACTTCGCGGGGAGCGTTGCCGATCGAACTGAACATCCGACCCACCAACCAGATCGCCAGCCAGGCCGTGGCGGTGACCTTTTCGCGCTGGGAGATGGCGGAGACGCCCAGCGCCAGGCCGCTCAGCACCACGCCGGCGCACACCGCGTAGA
Organism: uncultured bacterium; assembly: GCA_963735925.1. Lineage (GTDB taxonomy): Bacteria > Verrucomicrobiota > Verrucomicrobiia > Limisphaerales > J093 > DSVZ01. The sequence goes on along the minus strand of CAVTMT010000008.1, from coordinate 128,530 downwards.
GGCCCGCGTGCCACAAGGCGAGGCGCGAATGCCAGAAGAAGTGCCAGTGCGGGGCCAGCAGGTTGCCGAGCAGCCACGAGAACACGACCGGCCCCAGCCAGGTCAGGCCGATCAAACCCAGCACCGTCCCCGCCTTGCCCAGCACATAATCCCAGCGGGTGATCGCCTTCGAGGAGTAGATCAGAATCGCCTTGCTCCCCAGGTCGCGCGTGATGAGGTGCGGCACGGCCAGCGCGATCGCCAGCATGGTGAACAGGGTCAGGTATCCGCTGAGCTGGTAGAAGAGGAAATCCTGAGTCACGCGCACCGAAATCTCGGGATGTTGTTCCAGCCAGCCGACCAGTCCTTGCAGGAGCGTCCGGATTTGCGCGTCGAGATTGTCCGTGCTTCGCGCCACCAGGCTGTCCTTCACGAGCAACTGGCCCAGCGCAAACAAGATCGCAACCTGCGCCAGCGCCCCGCACCAACACGCCGCCAGCACCCGCCGCAGCCATTTGCCGCGCAGACAGCCGCGCAACCCGTTTTCCGCGATCACCGCCCGGCGACTCCAGATGCCGGAACGGTCCGCCTCGCAGTGCTGATAATGGGCCTCATGCAGCGGCATGGGAGGTCTCCAGGGCGTGCAGAAACGTTTCTTCGAGAACGTTCGGGCTGGGCACGATCTCCAGCGGCACCAGCCGGATTTCGCGCAACAACTCCAACACCGCCGTGATGTCCCCGCTGCCGTGATCGATCCGCACCCGGCCGTTGGGACCCGGTTCGCACGGCCACTCGCGGCGCTGGCAGGCGGCGACCAGCTCCTGGTGGCGGTGGGCCAGCAGCACTTCGGCGGTGCCGCGTCGCCGCGCCTTGAGGTTCTCCAGGCTGTCATGCACCAGCACCCGGCCCTGCGCGATGATGATGATCTGGTCGCAGATTTGATCGACGTCGTGCAGCAGATGCGACGAGAGCACCACCGCGATGCCGTGCCGGGTCCAGAGCGTGTGCACCAGTTCGAGGATTTGCACGCGGCCTTTGGGGTCCAACCCGTTGGTGGGCTCGTCGAGAAAGACAATCTGCGGATCGTGAACGATGGCCTGGGCCAGCTTCACCCGCTGCTTCATGCCCGTGGAATAGGTGCCGATCTCGCGGTATCGCTCCTGGCCCATGCCGACAAAATCCAACATCTCGTGGGCGCGCTGTCGGGCGACCTGGAACGGCAGGCCGCACAATTGGGCGCAATACGTCACGTACTCGCAGCCCACCATGCCGGGGATGTGACAGTCCTGTTCCGGGGCGTAGCCCACGAGGGTTCGGATTTCACGTCCTTCGCGGGCCACATCGCGACCGAGCAGGCGGGCGCTGCCGCCGGTGATGGGCTGCAACTGGAGCAGGCACTTCATCAAGGTGGTCTTGCCCGCCCCGTTCGGGCCGAGCAGCCCGATGGCGCCCGGCCGCACCTGCAGATCGACGGCATCCAACGCGGTGACCGCGCCATAGCGTTTGGTGAGGCGGGCGGCCTCGAGAACCGGCGTTGATGCCGTCGGCGTCACACCGGTCATTCACGCCCGAACCGCGTCCGGTTACAAGTCCAGGTTGCGGGCAGGGCCACGGGCCAACCGCGCCCGCCGGCCGGGCGCCGGTGCCCCCAACCGCCCCGCCGACTCCCGCCTCGTTACGGCATCAGGCCGGGGTCAACCGGATTTGTTTGAGCAGCGCGGTCAGCTCGTCGCCCGTCGCCGGCAGGGACGACAGGAGTTGCTCGCCGTGTTTCTTCACCCAGGGTAGGGCGTCGGGCGCCGCGGCCAGTGTGCCTTTGGTCCGCAACAACCACTGCCATTCGCTGCGGTACCTCCGCTCGTACTCTTCCAGCAACGCCGTCGAGCCGCTGTCCTTCAAAAGCCGGACCAATACCCCGGCGAGTTCCGCCGCCTCCCGCAAGCCCAGGTTCAGGCTCTGAATGCCGCCCGGCGCGGTTTGGTGCACGGCATCGCCGGCCAGCCAGCAGCGATCGCGACCGTACTGGCGGGCGAGCCGGTGTTGAAACTGGATGTCCACCGCCCAATCCACGGCCCGGATGCCGGCGTCGAACCAGGGCACTCGGACTTGCAGCCGATGCGCGAGGCGTTCCCGGGTGCGTTGGGCCCACAACGCCGGTTCCGCCCAGCTCGGGTTGCGATCCTTATCGGCGAACTCGGTCTCGTCGCTCGCCGCCAGTTGGAACGACCAGCGGCAGCGCCCGTCGGGCAGCGGCCACAAGACGCTCTTGCGCTGTTCGGCGACCACGACCCGCAATTCGTCCGGCACGGGCGATTCCGGTTCGAACTCATAGACCACGTACAATTCGGCTGCCGCCAGGTGATCGTTTTCGATCCCCAAAAGCCGCCGCACCAGCGAATGGTGTCCGTCGGCCCCCACCACAAAGCCTGCGGCCACTTCGAGCGTGCTGCCCACCACCCATTCCCATCGCGGCACCGCGGATCCGGTGCCGGTGCCCACCAGGCGATCGACCTCGGCGTGGACTCCATCCGGTTGGGGGTGGAGCGCAGACAGCCGGTGATGCCACAGCACCTGGCAGCCCAGGGCCGCGAGGCGCCCGGCCAGCAGCTCTTCCAGGCTCCGCTGCGGGAGCACGAGCAGATGCGGAAACTCCGCGGGCAGCGCCGCGAACGACAGTTCGATCTCGCGGCCCTTCTCCGAATAGAACGCCACGCGCTCGAGCCGGCGGGCCTCGTTTCGGACGGCTTCCACCAGTCCGAGCCGGTTGAGCAGGGCGAGCGAACGCGGATGCAGCCCGCAGGCGTAACTGTGCGCGGCCGGCCGATCTTCCCGATCGATCAGCGTCACCCGCACCCCGGCCTCGGCCAGCAACAGTGCGGTAAACATCCCGACCGGTCCGGCTCCCACCACCAACACGTCCGTTTTGAGTTGTCGGCTCATAGCATCCTGAGGTTGAAAGTTGACATTAGTGAAACGCGATCAGCCCGGAGAGGCCAGCCAAAAAGGGATCACCCGCGCGCGCCGCCTGGCTCCAGCCGGCGACCGCGCGGCCACGCCGACCTTGGTCGTGTGGCTCACGGCCTCGCGCGCCGTTCAAGTCCTGGGGGCAACCGGCTGCAGATGCGTCTCGAACCAGGCGAGCGTCTGCCGCCACATCGCCGGCAAATAGACGTGGCCCGCCCCGGCGAAGAGCTCGCTGCGAAAAAGCGACGCGGCCCCGTACAGCGCCCAGGCGGGCCGCGCCCGGGTTTCGATTTCGCGCACGCCGTCCGCGGGCGAACCGCAATCCTGATCGCCCGTCAGGAACAACAGCGGGCGCGGCGCCGCCAAAGCCACGACCGCCTCGCTGTCGAAGCGGGCCAGCATACCGGGAACGTAGTAGTAGATGCCGTGGTGCCGCAGGCCTTGGGCGGCAATCAGGTTCTGGTAGCGCGTAAGACAGGCCACGGCCACGCCCGCCCGGAACCGGTCATCCAGCGCCATCAACCACCACGCCCGCGTGGCACCCATACTGATGCCGGTGACGCCGATGCGCGCCGCATCGACCTCCGGCCGCGACGCCAGGTAATCGAGCGCCAGCAAATCGTCGCGGAGGATCATGCCCCACAGCGAGCGGCCGAGCCAGAGGTTGAACTTGCTGGCCGTCAGTTCACCGGCCGCACCCCGCTCCTCCGAACCGGGCCCCTGGCCCTGGCGCTCGCCGAAACAATACGCATCGATCGCCAGGACCGCGTAACCGCGTCGGGCCAGCGCCGGCCCCGGCTCCTCCGGCGTGTGGTCGCGCTCGAAAAGTTCGCTCTTGCCCCGGTCGTACTCGTCGCCGTGCCAGTGGCAGTAAAGGATCGCCGGCACCGGCGCATCCACCCCCGTGGGCAACAGCAGACAACCCGGCACGGTCGCCCCGGCACCGTTCTGGAAACGAAACCTTTCGACGACGAAGCCGGCGCGACGTTCACGCGCCACCGTCTCGACCTGGAGCGTGGCGGGACGCGGCGGGAGTTGGCCGAGCAGCTCCCGCAATTGCGTCCGGATTTGCCGGCGTTGTTCCTCCCATGCCTCCACGCTCGAGGGCACGATCAGCTCCGGGGCGGGCGACAGCGCGGCCAGCCAACCCGGTCTGGGGTCCAGGGAACCGGCCGTCGGCATCCCGGTCTTCATGTCAAAAGCGAGCCCAGCCGGATCCCGCCCAAGATGCAGGTCGCCTCACGGTTTCGGTGATCACTCAATTCGCTTCAGCGCCTCCGCCGCTTCCTGCGGATGCTGCGGGTTGATCGCCTCGGCAAGGCTCTTCACGGCTTGGGCGGCTTCGGCACGGATCCCGGGCTGGTCGAGTTGCTCGACGGCGAGCTTCAAAGCCTCGGGATGCGCGCAATCCGCGAGCGGTCCCAGCACCAGCTTGCGGTCGTTGTCGCCTTTCGCGCTGCCCAGCAACTCACGATAGCGGCCGATCAACTGCGCGTCGGGTTTGGCGTTTTCCTCGCCCAAGAGGCGCGCCAGGCCGCGCAAGGCGAGTACGCGCTCCGTTTCCGCCGTGGCCATTTCATACGCCGCAAACAACGGGTCCCAGGCGGACGCCTCCGGCCAGTCGGCCAGAGTTCGCAGGCCGATGTCGCGCGTCGCCGGGTCTGCACTGCCCGCGGCGGCCTGGACGACGGCGAGACCTTCGGCATCGGGGCACATGACCAGCAGAGGCAAGTAGGCGCGGGGGCCGGTGGCAGCCGGCGCGGCCTTCAAGGCCTCGCGCACCGCAGCCGCGTTGGCGGCCGGCGCTCCCACACGGCGCAGCAATTGTCCCACGGCGGCCTGCGCGTCGTCGAGAGTGGCTTCGGCTTGCAAGCTGCCCAACGCCTTCAGGACGGCCGGGAGGTCACCCGCCGAGGCGGCGCGGTTCAAGCCTTGAAACGCGAGATGGACCATTGTCGGATCGCTACTCGCGGTTTCGGCGAGGAACAGCGGCACCGACGCCGGACTGGCGCGGTGGACCATCGCCGCAAGGATCGGCGCCTTGGGGCCGGCCATCCGGTTGCGCAACTGCGCTGCGAGGGCCTGGTCCACGGCCTCACCGCCCTTGAGGCTGGCCAGCGCCAGTTCGATCGCCTTGAGCTCGCTCGCGTCTTTGGCTGTCAAAGTGGCCTGCGCGAGGACGGGGACCGTGGACGCGTCCCCGATCGAGCCCAGGGCAGCCATCAGGCCGTGGCGCACCAGTTCATAGCGCATCGTCAGCTGCTCCACGATCGCGTCGCGGGCATCCGCGTCACCCCGGGCGGCGAGTGCCTGTACGAGGAGAAACTGGTTGCCGGGCTCGAGTTTCGGCAGCACGGCAGCGAAGACCTTCGAGGCGCCCGGGCTCTTCAAGCCCGGCACGGCCGCAATGGCTACCGGCTTCAGCACGGCGTCGTTGCCAACGAGCACCTGGAGCATCCGCTTCTCGCCGCCGTCGCGGTCCAGTCGCACCAAACCGCCAAAAGCGCCACGCCGGATGTCCGCGGGCCGCGTCGGTACGAGCAATTCGCTGTAAATGCCGGCGGCGATCCGCGGTCGGCCCCTGGCAGCCAGGTCTTCGGCCAGGCTCAGCGAGGCCTCGACGACCGCGCGGCTCAAGGGTTCGGGGCACTCCTGGCGCAACGCGGCGAGCGTCTTTTGCGCGCCTGGCGTGCCGATTTTGCCGAGGGCAATGACCGCTGCCTCGGCGGCGTCGAGATCGGTGCCGGTTGCGAGTCTGTTCAGTTGCGCCACCGCCTTGGTGTCTTTGCGCACACCCAGCGCATGGGCCACCTGGGCCTGGGCCCGACCGGTCGTTGAACCCAAGGCCTGGCGCAGTTCGATGGAGGCCTGCGACGACGGATTCTGCGCCAGTGCGGCACAGGCGATGCCGACCGTTTCTTCCTGCTTCAACAAGGCCGCCAAGCCCGGCACGGAGGCCTCGGTGCCGATGACCGCGAGGTTCAGACAGGCGAAGCGTTTGGCCTCGAACGTGGAGTCGCCGGCCAGCACGCGCAGCAGGTCGGCCTCGACCGACGCGCGGAGGGCGGCGTCGTTGACGGACTGGGCGACGCGTTGCTCGTACTGGCGCAGCGGTGTGGCATCGGCGCCAGATTCGTAATGCATCAAAGCGTCGAGTTGGGCGCTTTCGGAAGCGGCGCGGATCGGCGCGGAACCAACGGCCAGCAAGACCAGCGTAGCGAGGAGACGGGATGTCATCGGGCGAATTCGTTCAAGGTTTTCGGTTCTGCCTTCACACCACCCGCCACGGCGCGCGCGGCTCGCGGTACAACATGCGGTTGGCTTCCTCGCAGTCGAAGACCTCCTTGACCGGGTCCCACTTGAGCTTCCGGTTCAGCCGGGCGCTGATGGTCATGGACTGGACAATGCTCTGCGCGCGGTGGCCGACCTCCGGGTTGCAGAGCGTCGGGCGGCGGCTGCGCATGCAGTCGAGCAGGTTCCGGATGTGCGAGCTCGCGTTGGCCCAACTCAAGCCGCCGCTTTCCTTGGTTTGCAGAATCGACTTCGGCTCGGCGGTGACCAAGTCGGTTTCGTCATCGACCTGCACCCAGCCGGCGTCGCCGAGGTAGCGAATGTAACGGTCCGTGAAACCTTTTCGCTGGTAGAGGATGCCTTGAACGCCGTTCGCGTAGCGGCATTTGAACGTGCCGGAGATGGCGGTCTCGCTCATCCACTGCTTGGGGTCGGGCCAGACCATGTCGCTGGTTTCGAACTCGATGGGGCCCGTGTCGTCGGTGCCGAGCACCCATTGCATCTGGTCGGTGTAATGCGTGCCCATGTCCGTGTGCATCCCTTCGCCGGTGTCCCAGAAGTACGGCCAACCGTTGACGCGGCCGGGCACGAACGGACGCCATTGCACCGGGCCGAGCCATTGGTCGTAATCCCAGCCGGCGGGGACCGGCGTGGCCTTTTGATGCGGGACCGTACCGCCGGTCCACACCTGCATTTCGACCGTGTGGACCTTGCCGATCTTGCCTTGCAGGACCAACCGGCGGGCGAACTGGTAACTCTCGGTCGAGCGCCGCTGGGTGCCGGCCTGGTAAATCGTGCCGCAGCGCCGGCACAGGTCCGCGAGTTGACGGCCTTCGCGAATCGTCAGGCTGATCGGCTTCTCGCAATAAACATCCTTGCCCGCGCGGGCGGCGAACATCGAGGCCATCGCGTGCCAGCGATTGCCGGTGGCGATGTACACGGCATCGATGTCCTTTTGCGCCAGCATCTCCCGGAAGTCGTGATAGACGCGGCAATCCCGGTTGCCGTAGTGGGCGTTGATCGCCTCGCTCGACGCCTTGCGGCGGTCCTCGCGCGCGTCGCTCACGGCCACGTACCGGACTTCGGGCATAGCGAGAAAATTGGGCAGCGTGAACATGGCGCGATTGCCCAGGCCGATCCCTCCCAGCGCGATGCGGCTGTTCGGCGCCGTCGCGCCGTTCAAGCCCAGCACTGCGCCGGGCAGGACCAGCGGTGCCGCGGCGACCGTGAGGGCCGAACGCAGGAAACGGCGGCGGCTACACGGGAATGGGGGCGAATGCATCGGAGCTGCCTTGGCGGAAGCGCTAGGGGAGTTCATGCGGCGATTAGGATTCGACGCAGTGCCGCCCTTGGCAAGAAGTTCCGTTCGACGATCCGGCTTTAACCGGCCCTGGTTCGGGATAGACTGTGCCTGCCTGCGGCACGTTTTGCCGGCGGCGTGCTCACTTCCGCTTCCTGAAGAATTTCACGCCCGGCAAGCCCTCGAAATGTTCGTCCTGGGTCCACACGGTGGCGTTGCGCGAACGGGCGGTGGCGTAAATTAGCGCATCGGCCAGCGGCAGTTTGTGCTTGGCACCGAGGCGCGCCGCGGCCACTGCCAGCCCAGCGTCCACCGGGAAGACCTCGCCTTGCTGCATCACCGCGATGGCCCTGAGCGCCGCCGTTTCGTCCCGCTGCTGCCAGACGCGCTTGAATACTTCGTAGAGCGTGACCACGGGGACAATCAGCCGGCGGGTATCCTCGATGGCCGGAGCAAACGCCTCAGCCGCGGGCGCGTTGGCGAAATACTCAAGCCACGCCGACGAATCCACCACGTTCATAGCCGGTCGGCTTCGCGCGGCACGGAGGTGTCGATGCCCGCAAGGAAACCTCTGAGCTTGCGCGCCGGCTCCAGCGGCATGAGCTGGATGCGGCTGCCATCCCGCACGACCGAAAACTTCTGACTGGGCCGAAGACCGAGCTGCTCGCGGATCGACTTGGGAATGACGATCTGAAATTTCGGCGACAGGGTTACGGTTTCCATATCGATGGTCAGAACGTAAAACGAAGGCCCGAACGATACAAGCCCCGCCGGCCTGCTGCCGACAGTGGGTTACGGCCGCAGCCGCCAGCGGCGCAGGCGCAAGGCGTTGCCGATGACGATCAGGTCAGACAGGCCCATCGCCGCCGCGCACAGAATGGGACTGATGAAGCCCAGCGCGGCCAACGGCACGGCGGCGGCATTGTAGAAGAACGCCCAAAACAGGTTCTGCTTGATGGTCCGCAACGTGGCCTGGGCGAGGCCGATCGCTTCCGGAATGGCCTCGATGTCCGAACGCAGCAACACCAGGTCCGCCGCCTCGCGGGCCACATCGCTGGCGCGGCTCACGGCGATGCCGAGATTGGCCTGCTTCAACGCCGGCGCGTCGTTGATGCCATCGCCCACGAAAGCCACGCGCTCGCCGCGCCGCTGGAGGTCCGCGATGATGTCGGCCTTCCGCTCGGGTTTGGCGTCGGCGAACACATTCGCTTGCGGGATGCCGGCTTGTTGCGCGACCGCGGCGGCGGTGCGCCCGTTGTCGCCGGTGACGAGGTACGCGCGACTGCCCTGAGCGGCGAGTCGTTGGACCACCTGAAGGGCGTGGGGCTTGACCGTGTCGCGCAGCGCGAACAAGGCGAGCAAGGCGTTGTCGGCGGCGAGGCCGACGACGGTGGCGCCTTTGTCGGCCCAATTGTCGCCAAACTTGGGCAAGGTGCCGAACGTCACGCCGGCTTCACGCAGCCAACCGAGCGAACCAAGGCGCAGCCAGCCGAGCGGCGAGCGCGCCTGCACGCCCTGCCCGCGGAGTTCGGTCCAGTTCTCCAGGGAAGCCGCGCGCGACGGAGTCTCGCCCCAGCGGGCGATGGCCTGGCTCAGCGGGTGGTTGGAAGGTCCGGCGAGCGCGGCCGCCAGGTCCTTCAGCGCGGGCTCGCGCCGGTCTTTGGGCCGCAAGTCCTCGATGGCGGCGACTTCGACCTTGCCCTGGGTAAGCGTACCGGTCTTGTCGAAGACGACGCCGGTGAGCCGGCCCGACTTCTCGAGCGCCTGGCCATCCCGGATCAAAATGCCGCGCCGGGCGGCGGCGTTCGTTCCGGCCATGATGGCGATGGGTGTCGCCAGGCCCATCGCGCACGGGCAGGCCACGATCAACACCGCCGCCGCATGGACCGCCGCCGCTGCCAGCGGCGTCAGCGGCACCGTCGAGTGCCACAGCCAGGAACTGAGTCCGCGATGGAGCGCGTTCGCCTGATCGTAAGCCAGCCCCCACCCAACCGCGGTGGCCAAAGCCACAAGCACCACGACCGGCACGAAGACGTTGCTCACGCGGTCGGCCAGGCGTTGGATGTTCGCGCGGCTGTTTTGGGCGCGCTGGACCGCGGCCACGATTTGCTGAAGCGCCGTGCCTTCGCCGGTCGCGGTCACGCGCATCACGAGCCGGCCGTTATGGTTGACCGTGCCGGCATAGAGTTTGGCCCCGACGGCTTTCTCCACCGGCAACGACTCGCCAGTGAGCATCGCCTCGTCCACCGCCGACTGGCCTTCGAGCACTTCGCCGTCGGTCGGAATACGATCGCCGGGCTTGAGCAGGACGCGATCGTCCACGGCCAGGTTTGCCACCGGCACTTCGGATTCGACCCCGGCCGCGCTGAGCCGGCGGGCGGTGGCGGGAGCAAGGTTGAGCAGGGACTTGAGTGCGCCGGCGGCGCGGCTGCTGGCACGCGCTTCGAGCCAGTGCCCCACACTGATCAAGGTGATGATCGCCGCCGCTTCCATGAAGTACAGGTGGGCGTGCCAGCCGGCGAACAAGGCGAAGGCGCTGTAAGCGAAGGCGGTCGTCGAGCCGAGCGCCACCAGCGTGTCCATGTTGGCGGCGCGCACGCGCAACTGGTTCCACGCCCCCCGATAGAACCGCGCCCCGCAAAACACCTGCACCGGCAGCGCCAGGGCAAAGGCCAGCCATTGAAACCAACGCTCCATGCCGAGCCCGAATACCCATTCGCCAACCAGCAACGGCAGCGTGGCCGCGCTGCCGATCACCACGTTAAAAAGCCAGCCTTCGAGCGGCGACCAAGGCTTGGCGGCCGGTGCCGCCTGGCCCGCCTCGATCGGCGCGGCTTGGAAGCCGGCTTCCCGCTTCAGGACCTCCACCACCGCGTGCGGGTCAGGTGGGGTGCCGGGCGCCCAGCGGACGGTGGCGCTGTTGCCGGCGAGGTCCACGGCGGCATTCGCCACGCCGGGCACGGACTGGATGGCGTTCGTGGCGGCGCGGGCACAGCCCTGACAGGTCATGCCGGTGACTCGAAAGCGAATGGTGGCAGCATCGGCCATGAGCGGAGTGTAGCGCGAAATCCCGGTCGATCGCAAAGCATCCCGCGCGCACGCCGCAAGCCGGACCGGCGCAGAGTACCAAAGGAGGCAGTCTCAAAAGGTGAAGGACTCCGTCAAGCCGCGCCATTCCCGCCAGGAGACGCCGAGACTCGGAGGGCGAATTAGGAACCCCGGAAGGCAGGCAATCCCGCGCCGCGGTTCCTGACTTCCTGACCCTCGAATCCCAGATCGGCTCCCTCGTGGAAAACCACACCGATTTGTTCCAGACTGGCATGGCGCCCGTTGTACCAGAGGAGCCACTTCCTGCCGTCGAAGAGGGCAAAGGGCTTGTAACAGGCGTCGTGGTCCCATTGGTCCCGACCGGGACGGATGATCGGATTGGCCGGATGCCGCTGCCAGCCGGTGATGCCGTCGCTGGAGCGGGCGACGCCGATTTGCGCGTGGTCCTGGTCGCGGAAGCCAATGTAAAACATCAAGTACCCGTCACCCTGCGGGATGACCTGGCAGGCCGTGACCTTCTGTTGCTCCCAGGCGTTGGCCGGGTCGGCTTTGAACACCGGGTTGTCCGTGCGTTTGGACCAGTGCAACCCGTCGGGGCTGGTGGCGTAGCCGATGGCGTCGGGCTCGTATTGGTCGCCGCCGGAATACCACATGCGGAACTGCCGGGTCTCCGAGTCCCAAACGACATGCGGGCACATCACGGCAACCTTCTCCCAAGGCTGATCGGGAACCAGCACCGGTTTGTCGCTGGCGCGTTTCCAGTTCACGCCATCGGGGCTGGTCGCGTAACCAATCCAGGAGTGTTCCCGCGCCTGGCCGGTGTACCAAAGATGGTAACCGTCGTCGCGCTCGAGGATCACCGGACGGTTGATGTCGTCCTCCCAGCCGGTTTTCGGCCGCGGCCCCAACACGATGCGCGGCGGCCCGCTCCAATGAATGCCGTCAGGGCTCTCGACCAACGCCACGCTCTTCTTCGGACGCCATGAAACCCACATCCGGTACTGGTCTCCTACTTTCAAAACGGAGACGTCAAAGCAAGTCCCGTATTCGCCGCCGAGCACCGGGTTTTGCGCGTACTTGACCCAGCCGGCGGTGGTTTCGCTGGCCGCATCGCTGGTTCGCGATGAAGGCAACCGGCCCGTGACACGGCTCAGAACATCCGCCGCGGCGATCTCCTTCCCGTCGGCCAGCACACGGAGGCCTTTGCCCTTGCCATAGTGCGCGCCGGTCTTGTCATAGAGGATCGTCAGCCAGTGACCGTGGTACCGGACCTGGTCCAGGCAGAAGTAGTCCCAGGTGCCGTCGGGCACCAGCGGGTTCACCTCGACCGTTTCGTCGGGTCGCGGGCGCAAGCCCACCAGCCCGCTGATGACGAGGTCGCAGAACGTCGAGTGGTTGTAATCCTTGCCGCGCTCCTCGCCGCCCTTGCCGGCATCCCAGGTGCCGTCCTTCCATTGGCTGAGCCGGGTCCGCGCGAGCCAATCGCCGGTGAACGGATTGAGGTTCTCGTCGATCCACGGCACGACGCGGCCGTCGGCGCGCTTCAGCCGATGCGACTTCGTGTAGATCTTCAGCAGGTCGAAGTAATCCCGGCGCGAGACCGCATCCTGTTGATAGTCGTTCAGGACATTCGCCAGGGCCGTCAAGGTGACCGCGGTGGCGTAGGGCCAGCTCGGTCCGTTCCACTGGCACTCGTGGCCCTGGTAGGAGACGGCGAACTTCGGGTGCCGTTGTTCGGCGGTGGTCGGCCCGAACGGTGCGTAAAAACCTTGCGGATCCATCAATTGCTTCCAGGCCACGCTCTGGTCCGGATCGGGCAGGTCAAAATACCACGGCGTGAAACCGTGTTCCTCGCGGGCGTCCGACCGACGCGTATTGTCGCCGCGCGGCAGGACCTTGAAGAACTGCGCCTCGCGATCCCAGAGCTTCGCCTGTACGAGCCGTTTGATCTCCGCGGCCTTCGCCCGGAACCGCCCGGCCAACTCCGGCTGCCCGGCGCGCTCCGCAATGGCGGCGATGGCCAGCGCGTCGCCGTATTGATAGCTGTTGATCGTCGCGCGGTAGCCTTGCCCCTGCGATTGGAGTGCGCCGCTGATCGAGACTTCCATGCCGTCGTTGCCGTCGGCCTGCCAGTACAATCCGTTGGCATCACGATGATCCTGCTCCCACGCCTCGTAATTTCGAATGAGATCGGGCAACAAGTCCCGGGCCAGCCGGTCATCGCTGGTGACCAACGCCCGCGCCCAGATCGAATCGGCGGCCCAGAAACTGTACCGGCGCGGCTCGCCACCGCCGCGAAACCAGAATCGGGAGTAGTCATCGAGATACTGCGGGTCGTTCAGCCACCGACCTTCATGCAGATGATGCCCCGCGGCGCAGTTGATGGAATTGTGTTTCCCGGCCCAGCCAACCGGCGGCAGGAATTCCGTGATGATGAAACCGTCGGGGGTCTGCTTGATGTGCTTCCGAAACGTCCACCACCGGAAATAATAGATCTCTTCGAGATCGCGGTCCGGACAGTCGAACAGCGGGACGTTGGTCCGCAGGAAGTCCCAAGCCGCGGCGTTGGGGATGTGCTGGACGTAAAGTTCCCGGTCGTTCGCGTTGAACGCGTCCACATAGTGCCGGAAAGCGCCGGGCACGAGCACGGCCGGGCGCGGTTCGGCCGGCGCGGCGGGCGTGGCAACGACGAACTGGCCGCTCAAGGCGCCGATGGCGGCGAGGCCCCTGAGCCAACCCGCGATCGCGGAATTGCGCTCATAACGGTGGCGGACGGGAGTGCGTGCGCTCATGGCGTCGGTTGTACTCACCCGGCCCGGGGCCGGCAAGATCACCCGCGGTCAACGGAGCCGAACTCCGCCTCCCTGACTCCGCGCACGCGATCATCGCGGCGTCCAAGAACGAGGCGGGGATTCGGGGGCGAACTTCCCGCTTGCGCGGACGGGCTCGGTTGTTACCGTCGCGTCACATTCAAGGCTGCCTGCGCGGGCGGTGGCAGCTTTTTTCGTTTGTGGCGGGAAGCATCACCAGCAACTGTGAAAGTCTTTAGCGGCACCTCCAACCGGCCTTTGGCCGAAGCCATTTGCCAGTCCATCGGCATCCCTTTGGGGCTCTGTTCCGTGACCCCGTTTCCCGACGGCGAGACGTTCGTGAAGATCGACGAAAACGTCCGGGGCGAGGACACCTTCGTGGTGCAGTCTTCCAGTCCGCCGACCAACCACAACCTGATGGAACTGTTCATCATGATCGATGCCCTGCGCCGGGCCAGCGCCAAGCGGATCACCGCCGTGCTCCCGTTTTACGGGTACGCCCGACAGGACCGCAAGGATCAGCCGCGCGTGCCGATCACGGCCAAGCTGGTCGCCAACCTCCTCGTCGCCGCCGGCACCAACCGCGTGCTCACGATGGACCTGCACGCGCAGCAGATCCAAGGTTTCTTCGACATCCCCGTGGATCATCTGTATGCCGCGCCAGTGATGTTCGATTATCTCAAGCAGAAGAAGCTGCCCAATCTGGTCGTGGTCAGCCCGGACGTGGGGGGGCTCAAGATGGCCCACGCCTATTCGCAGGTGCTGGAGGCCGGCCTGGCGATCGTGGCCAAGCGCCGCAAGAGCGCCAGCGAGGTCGAGCACGACACGGTCATCGGCGAAATCCGCGGGAAGAATGTTCTGATGGTGGACGACCTCACCGAAACGGCCGGCACGCTGACCTCGGCCGCCGCCCTGTTGAAGCGGCGCGGGGCCAAGCGGGTCTTGGCGTGCGTTTCGCACACGGTGCTCAGCGAATTGGGGATCGAGCGCCTGCGCAAATCGAATATTGACGAACTCATCACGACTGATACGGTTGCCCGCCCTGCAATTGGCGGCGTGGAAATCACGACGCTTTCGGTGGCAGGGTTGCTGGGCGAAGCGATCAAGCGAATTCACACCAATTCGTCGGTCACTTCGCTTTTCGAGTTCAAAGGCGGACGCGCCGGCTGAATCGGCCGCGGCCGCCGGGACAGTGTTGTTGGACATGAAATCAGTGCCATTGACCGTGTTTCCGAGGACGGCCCTCCGCCGTCCCGCCGTGAAGAAACTGCGCGCGGGCGCGCGCGTGCCGGCCGTCATTTACGGCCGGCAGCGCCAGCCCCAGAACCTTGAGTTGAAAGTCAAGGAGCTGGAGGATCTGGTGCATCACTCCGCCTCCGAGAACATTCTCGTGGACCTTACCGTGGAGGGGGACGCCCAGGCCAAGCGGCTGGCTTTGGTTCAGGACGTCCAACACCACCCCCTGAGCGGTGACATCCTGCACGTGGATTTCCATGAAGTGGCCGAGGACGAGCGGGTGACCATCACGGTGCCCGTGGAAACCACCGGCGAAGCGGCCGGCGTCAAGGCCGGCGGCGTCCTCGAAATCCTGTTGTTCAAACTCAAGGTCCGGGCGCTGCCCAAAGATCTCCCCGAGGTGATCGTTTTGGATGTCTCCGCTCTCGAGATCGGCAAGGCGATCCACATCGGCGAAATCGCCACCGCCCCCGGCGTGGAGATCCTCGGCGACAAGCACATTTCCGTCGTGGCGGTTGCCGCGCCGGTGACCGAGGAAGAGGAGAAGGCCGCCGAGGAAGCCGCCGCCGAATCGGCCGCGGTGGAGCCCGAAGTCCTCAAGGAAAAGAAAGAGGAAGGCACGGTCGAAGCCGGAGCGACGGCGGGCGACAAGAAGGAGAAGGAGAAGTCGGAAAAACCCGAGAAGCCCGAAAAGGCCGAGAAGAAGAAATAGGCGGTGCCGGCTCGACCGGCCGCTTGCCGTGCCGCGCGGTCCGGCTCCCCCATGGAGAACGCGCATCTGATCGTGGGCTTGGGCAATCCCGGAGACGAGTACGCCCGCACGAGGCACAATGCCGGCTTTCAGTTGGTCGATCGGCTCGCCCAGCGGTGGCTGGCGTCATTGCGGACCGAGCGTCGCTTTACCGCCCGGCTGGCACGGGGGACGTTTGCGGAACACGCGTGCTGGCTCTGCCAGCCGCTGACCTACATGAATGTCAGCGGAGAAGCGGTTGCCGCGGTGGTGAATTACTACCGCCTGACCCCTGCGCACGTGCTCGTGGCGGTTGACGATGCGGATCTGGCGCTCGGCACGATCCGGCTCCGGCCGGAGGGAAGCAGCGGTGGCCATCACGGGCTCGAATCGGTCGAGCAGCACCTGGGAACGCGCGGGTATGCCCGGCTGCGGCTGGGTATCGGGCGGCAGGCGGCGGCGGGCCGGCAGATCACCGGCCATGTCCTGGGCAGCTTCAGTCAGGCGGAAGCGGCGGTTTTCGATCAGGTTTTGGCTCGCGGCAGCGAAGCCGTGGAATGCTGGTTGCAGTTGGGAATCACAGCGGCGATGAACCGGTTTAACGGGGCTCTGACGGCCCCCGAACAAAGGCAAACAGAGTGAAACGTTACGAAGGTTTGTTTATTCTGAACACCTCGGGCAAAGAGGAAGGCGTCAAGGAGATGATCGACAAGATCGTCGCGGACATGTCTTCCCTGGGCGTCCGCATTGACACCATCCAGAAGATGGAGAAACGGCCCTTCTCCCGGGTCGCCGACAAAAAGGTCAGTTCGGGTTTTTACGCGAACATTCTCTTCGAGGCGGAACCCACGGCCATCGCGCCGCTGCGCGCCCGGTTCGCGCTGAGCCCGGACGTCTTTCGCGTGATCGTCACGGAACGCGCCCTGACGCCGCCGCCCCCTGCCGCCGCACCGGTTGCGGCCTGAGGTTATGGCCAGCTTCAACAAAGTCATCCTGGTGGGCAACTTGACCCGCGACCCCGAGTTGCGTTACACGCCCAAAGGGACGGCGATCGCCAAGCTGGGCCTGGCAGTCAACCGGGTCTGGACCACCGACACCGGCGAGAAGAAGGAAGAAACCACGTTCGTGGACGTGGACGCCTTCGGCAAACAGGCTGAAACCATCGGCCAGTATCTCCGAAAGGGCCGGCCGCTGTTGATCGAAGGCCGCTTGCGCCTCGATCAGTGGGACGACAAACAGACCGGCCAGAAGCGCAGCCGGCTCGGCGTGGTGCTGGAGGCATTCCAGTTCCTCGATTCCGGCCGTCAAGGCGAAGGCGTGGCACCGGCGCCCGCCCGCCCGGCCGCCGCCAATCCCCCGTCCACGGCGCCGGCTGTGCCGGCTGCGCCGGCCGCCGCCGAGCCCGAAGTTCCACCCCACGAAGAAGACGACGTGCCGTTCTGAAATCTCCTGCCGGCCCCGCGGCGAACGCCGGCCCGGCCCCCCGAACAACTCTCTGAATTATGGCAAAGACCGAAGTTATTCTGATTCAAAACATCGTTGGCCTGGGCGCCGAATCCGACCATATCAAGGTCGCCGCCGGCTACGCGCGTAACTACCTCCTGCCCCAGGGCCTGGCGATCCCGTTGACCGCGGCGAACAAGCGCCGCCTCGAGTCGCTGCGTCAGCGACGCGCCGAGCGCGAGGCGACCGAGTTGAACGCGATGTCGGAGCTGGCGGCGTCCATCGGCAAGCTGCTGCTCAAACTCAGCGTCAAGACCGGCGACGACGGCAAGATGTTTGGCTCGATCACCGCCGGCACCATCGCGGACGAGCTCAAGACGCAATTTGCCATCGCGCTGGACCGAAAGAAGATTCACCTCGAACAGCCGATCCGGTCACTGGGCGAACACGAAATCGAGATGCGCCTGCACCCCGACGTGAACGCCAAGCTCCGGATCCTCATCGAAAGCTCGAATCCCCCGCCCCCGATCGAGGAAGCGGCGAACGCCGCCGCCAAACCGGCCCCCGAAGGCCGTGCCCGGCGCTGGGAACGACCGCCCCGGGCCGGTGCCGAGAAGCCGGCCGAAACCCCGGCTGCGGACGCCGCCCCGAAGAAAGCGCCGGCCAAGGCCAAGCCGGCCGCCGACAAGAAAGCGAAATAGCGGCCGCGCCAACACGCACCTTTCAGGACACAGGCAGACCGCTGAGGTCTGCCTGCTTGCTTTCCGGACCGACGCCCGGCAACGACGCCAAGCGCCCTCCGACTCACGGCCGGTGCGATTGCGCGTACGCGGTGAGCGCCCGCACGTTGGCTTCCGGCGTCCCGCGCGGCACCTCGCAACCGGCCCCCACGATGTATCGCGACCCGGCCTGTCGATGGCATTCCGCAATGGCCACCGCAATGGTTTCCGGCGTGCCCTCCTTCAGGACTTGAACCGGGTTGAGGTTGCCCAGCAAAACCTGGTCCGCGCCCATGGCGGTCCGCGCTTCGCTCAGCGGCGAGGGGTAGTCCAGGTCCACGATCTCGCAATCGAGCCGGCCCATCCCCGCCAGAATCCGGCGGGTATTCCCGCAAATGTGCAGCCGCACCTTGGTGCCCAGCGCGTGCAGACCCTCGACCAGCTTCTTTTCATAAGGCCAGACGAATTCCTCATAGAGCTGCGGGCCCACCAGCGAGGCCGCGGCGTCCCCCACCCCGATCAGGTCAATCCCCGCTTCGACCTGTGCCCGCGCAAAGCGCAGTTCCATCGCCACGACGAACTCGAACAGGTCGCGCACGAAGACCGGATCGTCGAAGAAATCGGTCATCAACGTGTTGATGCCGCGCAGGTCGGCGGCCTCGGCGCACGGGCCTTCGACCCAACCCTCGATCAGCTTCTCACCGCGCACCCGCTCCTTGAACAACGCCACCCCGTTCACGCGATCGGTCATGCGTCCGCCGCCGAGGGCATCCGGAATTCGCAGCCGGGCCAGCTCCGATTTGTCCGCCAGCCGGGTCTGGGCCTCGTCGATCGCCGGCGGTTGGTTCTCGAAGAACACGACCCGGGCGCCGCAATCCGCGGCTTCGCGCCCGGGGTCCGAAATCACGGACACGTAATCGAACGCGAACTTCTCCGCCGTCCGCAGTTGCGCCTCGACGAGCACCCGGTGATCGCGCGCGTAGTCGCCGTATTTTCCCCCGATCTGGTCCACGGCAAACATCATCGTGATGGGCATCAGCGGG
The DNA here is from genome assembly GCA_963735925.1 of uncultured bacterium. Lineage (GTDB taxonomy): Bacteria > Verrucomicrobiota > Verrucomicrobiia > Limisphaerales > J093 > DSVZ01. The sequence goes on along the minus strand of CAVTMT010000008.1, from coordinate 109,967 downwards.
AGGCGATCCACGGGGTTACCGGCGAGGTGGGCAAGGATTCGTTCGCGTCCGTTCATGGAGTTCATGGTGGCCCCAGCGGAGCCGCGGGCGCAAGCCAGGGCATTGACCGGCGTCAAGCGCTGCCTCGTCGCGCTGGTCCACGGGCGCGTAAAAGGGAGTCCCTGCCGGGATGCCGGGCACGTGACACGGCGCAATCATCCTTCCGGGCGCTGCCCCTTGGGCGGCGGCGTTAAGCGTGGCGTGGACGCCGTCCCGCGCGAGCGGGTTGAGATTCGTCGGATCTTTGGCGAAGCACGAACCGGTGAAGCACGAACCGGTTGACGCCGGTCAAGGTCGTTCCGGACCATCGCCGCTTTCCTCCAACCACCATGAACCTATCCTGGAACTGGCCGGGGCTGGCGCGAATCGCCGCCCTGAGCGCGCTGACGGCCTGCGGGTCCGTGGTGGCCGAGGACGCACTGGAAATGGCGCCGTTGCCCCCCCCTGCCGTGTCGGCTGGCAAACCGCTGATGCAGGCCCTGAAGGAGCGCCAGACCCGCCGCGATTTCAGGCCCGACCCGCTCACCCAGCAACAGACCGCCGATCTGCTTTGGGCGGCGTTCGGCGTCAACCGGCCGGCCATCGACCACCGCACCGCGCCATCGGCCAAAAACTCCCAGGAAATCGATGTGTACCTGGCGCGTGCCGACGGGCTTTTCCTCTACGAGGCGCAGCCCCACCGTCTCCACAAGATCTCCACCCAGGATCTGCGCTTGCTCACCAGCGCTCAGGACTTTGCCAAGATCGCGCCGCTCGCCTTGATTTACGTGGCCGATTACACGCGGATGAAGGACACATCGCCGGACGACGCGCGGCTCTACGCGGCGTTCGATGCCGGCTGCATTTGCCAGAACGTCTATCTGTTTTGCGCCTCGGAAGGTCTCGCCACGGTCGTTCACGACCTCAACCGCGAACCGCTTGCCAAGGCGATGAACCTGCGCGAAGGCCAGCACGTCGTCATGGCCCAGGCGGTCGGCCTGCCGCAATAGCCCGATTCGCGGCCCGCGACCGCCGCCCGTGGTTGCAGGTTGGGTGGTGGCCTCGGTGCCGCGCCGCCCTGCGCCGCAACCGCGGCAGTCGTCACCCAGTGGAAGTCCGGGGCCCCACCCTGCCGCCGTGCGGCTTGTAAACCGCCGGCGGGAGCGCGTAGCGTGCAGACATGGCAGACCTGCAAGCCAGAGTGCGAGAGACGATCCGACAGCGCGGCCTCCTGCAGACCGGAGACCGGCTGGTGGTCGCCGTCTCGGGCGGCTGCGACTCGATGGTCTTGCTGCACCTCATGCGGCGACTGGCCGAGGCAGCGCAGTGGCGCCTCACGGTTGCCCACTTCAATCACCGGCTCCGCGGCGCGGCCAGTGACGCCGACGAACGGCTGGTGACCCGCAGCGCCGAACGGGCCGGCCTACCCTGTGTCTGCGACGGGGCCAACGTCGCCAAGCATGCGCGTACGTGCGGTGTTTCAATCGAGATGGCTGCCCGCTCGCTTCGGCACGAGTTCCTGGCGCGGACAGCGGTTCAGGTTGGCGCCGCCAAAGCCGCCCTGGCGCACCAGGCCGATGATCAGGTCGAGACCTTTCTATTGCGCCTGTTTCGCGGCGCCGGGGCCGAAGCGCTTGCGGGCATGCGCTGGAGCGGCCCCTCGCCGGCAAATGCGGCGGTCACGTTGGTTCGGCCGCTGCTCGGCGTGCCGAAAGCCGAGCTGCTCGACTACGCCAAGGAGGCCGGTGTGGCCTTCCGCGAAGACGCCAGCAATCGACGGCTCGGTGCGCAACGGAATGTCGTCCGCCACCGGCTCGTCCCGCTGGTGCGGCGCTTTCTCCAACCCGCGCTCGATTCGGCGATGCCCCGGTTGATGACACTGATCGGCGACGAAGCGGCCTTTGTCCGTGAGGCCGCGGAGCAATGGCGGTCGAGCCGGCGGCGGGCGCGGTTCGAGACGTTGCACCCGGCGGTCCAGAGGCAGGTCCTCCGCGCCCAGCTTGCCGGGTTGGAGGTTCTGCCAACCTTCGACCTGGTCGAGCAACTCCGCCGCGAGCCGGGCGTGCCCATCTGCGTGCCGACCGCTTTGCGCCTCTGGCGCGACGATGACGGCAACGTGCATCCCGGCCAAGTCATCCGGCTGGAATTCGACCCCCACCGGCTCGACTTGGTTCTTTCCGGGAACGCCGGTCAGGGCCGGTTCGAGTCCTTGGCATTCCGCTGGCGCATCGTCAATCGTCCGGCTGGTCCCGTGGCCGGCTGCCGACCGGTGGAAGGCCGTGAGCGATTCGATGCCGACCAGGTGGGCGCGCGCATCGCCCTCCGTCACTGGCAACGCGGCGACCGTTTTCAGCCGAGCGGCCTGGCCGAGCCGGCGAAGCTCCAGGACTTGTTTGCCAATGCCAAGATTCCCCGCGCCGAACGCCACGAGCGAATCCTGGCGGTGACCGAGAGCGGCGAGCCGTTTTGGGTGGAAGGCCTCCGAATCGGCGAGCGTTTCAAGCTTACGCCCGGAACCCGCCGCGTCATGGACTGGCGCTGGCAGTCGGCTCGGCCAGCGCCAACGAGCCCAAAACAGTCCACCAGCACGGTTGCATCGCCAAAACGCCCATGCTAGTTTCGCCGGGCTTGTAATTCTCGATGCCTGAAGAACGCAACAACGACAGTAATCGCCCCGACCGCAAGGCCGGCGAATCCCGCATGCCGCCCCGCGCCTGGCTGCTCTGGCTGGCCATCCTCAGTCTCATCCCGCTGTTGGTCTTCTTCAAAGACCACACCGAATCGCGGTACCGGGCGCTCAGCTACACCGAGTTCCTCGATCTCGTGAACCACGATCAGATTCAAGAGGCCACGATCTATTACGATCCGCAGTCGCCATTGCGTCAGATCACGGGGAAACTGGTGGCCGCGGAGAGTTCCAAGGGCCCGCTGGACTTCCGCCTGGAGACGCGCGTGAGCGAATCGCTCGAAGACAAGCTGCTGAACACGGGCAAGTTCAAGGTGGACAAGCCCAACACCCTCCTGATGAATCTGGTGTACGGCATCCTGCCCTTCTTGTTGCTGGCCGCGCTCGTCTATTTCTTCCTGATCCGGCAGATCAAGATGGCCGGCAAAGGCGCGCTGAGCTTCGGCAAGAGCCGCGCCCGCATGCTCAACAAGGAACGCAACCGGACGACGTTCAAGGACGTGGCCGGCGTGGAGGAAGCCAAGGACGAGGTCTGCGAACTGGTTGAGTTTCTGAAGGATCCCAAAAAGTTCCAGCGCCTCGGCGGCCGCATCCCGAAGGGCATCTTGATGGTGGGTCCTCCGGGCACCGGCAAGACCCTCCTCGCGAAGGCGATTGCCGGCGAAGCCGACGCCGCGTTTTACAGCATCAGCGGCTCGGATTTCGTCGAGATGTTCGTCGGCGTGGGGGCGAGCCGCGTGCGCGACATGTTCGAGCAGGCCCGTAAAAACACCCCCTGTCTGGTCTTCATCGATGAAATCGACGCCGTGGGCCGCAGCCGTGGTCACGGTCTGGGAGGGGGCAACGACGAACGCGAGCAGACGCTCAACGCCCTGTTGGTGGAGATGGACGGTTTTGATACCCAGGACGGCATCATCATCATCGCGGCCACGAACCGCCCGGACGTGCTCGATCCCGCCCTGCTGCGCCCCGGCCGGTTTGACCGCCAGATCACGGTGAACCTGCCCGACGTGCGCGGCCGGGAGGCCATCCTCAAGGTGCATTCGCGCAACGTGAAGCTCGCCCCCGGCGTGGACCTGGCCATCATCGCGCGCGGTACTCCGGGCTTTTCGGGCGCGGAACTGGCAAACCTGCTGAACGAGGCGGCGCTCCTCGCCGCCCGGTTGAACAAGAAAGCGATCACCCTGGCGGAACTCGAAGAAGCACGGGACAAAGTCCGTTGGGGCCGCGAGCGCCGCAGCCTGGCGATGAATGAAGAGGAGAAGCGCGGCACGGCCTGGCATGAGGCAGGGCACGCGCTGGTCAGCGTCATGCTCCAACACACGCACCCGCTGCACAAGGTCACGATCATCCCCCGCGGGCAGGCGCTGGGTGCCACCATGTCGCTCCCGAAGGACGACGTGCTGAACCATCGTCGCAAGCAGTTGCTCGACACCATCGCGGTGATGATGGCCGGCCGCATCGCCGAGGAACTCGTCACCGACGACATTTCCTCCGGCGCCGCCGGCGACATTCAGCAGGCCACCAACATGGCCCGCGCGATGGTCACGCAGTTCGGCATGAGCGACAAGCTGGGCATGGTCCAGTACGGCGACAGTCAGGAGTTCGTCTTCCTCGGCCGCGACATGATGCGCTCAAAGGATTACAGCGAGGAAACCGCCGAAGCGATCGACAACGAAGTCAAACGCATCATCACCGAGAACTTCCAGCGCGCGCACCAGATCATCGTCGAGCATCGGGACAAACTGGAACTGATCGCCAAGGCCTTGCTTGAATTCGAGACGCTGGACGGAAGCCAGGTCAACGAAATCGTCAAGACCGGCAAATTTACGCCGCCATTGCCGCCGCCGGAGACCGGACCGCCCACTGGAGCGCAGGCCGCCACGACCTTGCCCGAAGTGCCCAAGCCGGTCCCGCCGAAACTGCCACCCGGTTTGGCCACGCCGGCGCCGGCCACGCCTTGAACAAACCCCTGGTGGTTCGGCGACCGGGGGTATCCACGCTTGACGGTCAGATTCAGCCGGTCCCCGATGCGGCCACGCCATGAAATACACCTACACCGAGCTGGCGAAGATGATCGACCATTCGCTGCTGCATCCGACGTTGACGGATCGCGAGGTCGAGGACGGCTGCCGGCTCGCCGCCAGGTACGGCGTGGCTTCGGTTTGCCTCAAACCTTACGCGGTCCGGCGGGCGACCGAATTGCTCCGTGGCACCGATATCATCGTCGGTTGCGTTGTTGGGTTTCCGCACGGCAACTCGGCCACCGAGGTGAAAAGTTTCGAGACCGAAGTTGCCTGTCGTGATGGCGCGACCGAGATCGACATGGTGATCAACCTCGGCAAGGCGCTCAGCGGCGAGTGGGACTACGTCGAGCGGGACGTCCGCGCGGTCTGCGACGCCGCCCATCAACGCGGTGCGAAGGTGAAGGTGATTCTCGAGAACGATTACCTCGCGCAAGGCGGAGCGGGCCTGACGGGCGACGACTTCAAACGTCGCCTTTGCCAGATTTGCGAGCGTGCCGGGGCGGACTGGGTGAAGACCTCCACCGGTTACGGCTTCGTGAAGCGACCCGACGGCAACTACAGCTACCAAGGCGCGACCGAGCGCGACCTGGCGCTGATGCGAGCGACCTGCTCGCCGAAAGTGCAGGTCAAGGCCGCCGGCGGCGTGCGGGACTTGGACGGCCTCATCAAAGTGCGCGACCTCGGTGGCTCGCGTTGCGGGGCCACCGCCACCGCGGCAATCCTCGACGAATACCGTCGTCGCGAACTCGCCGAAAGCGCCGCGCAATCCGCCCAAACCGATCCAGGCCGAAGCCCTCATTGAGTCCTGCCGCGGTCCAGGCAATCCAGGACTTCGGCTTCGAAGAATCCCTTGTTGGTGAACGCTGTCCCAATCCCTGCAGCTCCTCGCCCGAGCTCCGCAGCCCAGCTACAATCAGAGTCCAACAAGAGGCTGCGCCGGTGCAGCGCGCGGCCCGCCGGGATTTCAGTGTACGGAAGATGCAGGCCCTCACGGTACTTCCACTCCCGGTCGATGTAGCAGAAGCTGTGGTTGGTCCGGCCCCGCAACCGTCCGGCCAGGATGACCACCTTTGAGGGCAGCGGCGCTGACTCCCCGCCCCGCGAGACCGGGGCCGGAGGCTTCGGCGGCGGCATCCAAAGAAGTTCGACTTGCACCACTTCAAGCGAACGAAGCCGCTCCCGCGATACGACGGACCCGGCAGCGATCCTGTCGCCACTCCTCGACAGGTCGATGGCGGTCCACCGAAACGGAGTCTGGGGCACGCCAACCACGCCACTCACGTTCGTCGCGGTCGCCTGGATCCGCGCCTTGAGTTCTTCCAGCGGCACTTCAAACACGACCGTCAGCCGGGAAGCGTTGGTCGGCAACGGAGCATCGCTTGCCAGACAGGCACACCACACTCCGAGAGCCGCCACGATCCGAAATGGCACGCAATTCATGGTGCGATCCCTTCTCGCAAAATGCGCTTCAGCCTTCTTGATTTGTGCATCCCCCATGCGAGGCACCCGGGTGCGAGCGATAGACTGCCACAGCAACTCTCACGCCGCACCGCAGTCCAAGTCCGCTCTCTCCTCGCATCGAGGCCAGAACCATTACCCCCCCCCCGCGAATGGGCATACCGCCTCGATGCGGCATCCTGTTCGAGCCGCTGTACTTTGGCCAGGCTCCTACCGCGAGTCAGCTCGCTCAGGCTGTTTAGGTTCATCGGCTTCGCGAGATCGCGGTGCGACCTCCCTGTGTCGGACGGCAACCAGAACCGCTGTCGGCTCGCCGCGACTAGCCACTCCACTAACGCAGCACTCTGCCGTGGATGCCCTGGGGCGTCCCATCACGTCCTTCCGGGGAGACGCTCTGCGCCGATGAACTTACAAAAGTCGTCCACAGCCCGATATGCAAAGCGACGTACACCATTGCGGACATCATCACTACGCACAAGTATGACCAATGGCGAGCCACCTCAATGAGCCTTGTCCAATCCGGTTGTATTGCGAATGCAAGTGATGCTGCTGCAACCAGATAGTGGCCAACAACGCCGCAGATAACTCCCTTTCTATACAGACGGTTCGTTCCGTAACTGATGAAGAAACCGGCAGCGGCACACAGCAAAGGAGTTGTCAGAAAGGAGGTTAGGAGATCCACTTGCGCAAGAGGTGCACAATAGACTTTCCATGGTAGATACGAACCGTGCCCCCCAGCAGCAAGGTAGAGCGCGCTTCCTGAGAGGATGGCGCCGCCGCAAAAGCCAAGAGCAGCACGCAGTAGTGGCAGGTTCATTGGTCAACGTCGTCAACCGGTTCTTCTCCGTTCGGTGAACCACAAGCCCTTAACCAGCGAGTAACCCACATTCTAGTCGCACGATTCGCCCTAGTCCAAGCCTCATTGTCACGATCTGGATGTGAAGCTACAAACGCGTGGCCACAATGCAAGGGTGGATCCCACCTATACCCCTTTTCGTAGTGAGAAAAGTAGTCTTGAAGACGGTGCATCGCATGAGCAAATGCCGCTTGGTCGCACTGCTCGATGGCCTGACGCACTTGGCTTTCTGATTGGGTCAGATTCTGAAAGTGCGACGCAGGATGTCGTATCGGCTCGGTGTTTGGGTCGTGGTCTTCAAGCGTAGAATCAAAGCAGTTGTGACCGTAGAAGTCACTATGTCCTCGAAAACCTCCTGGCGGGCAGCGCCCACCGTGGCCGTCCTCAAATAGGCCTAAAGGATCGTAGTGCTCAATTGGCCTGTTACGCACAAACGCGTAAGGATTCAAGCCTCCTGTCTCCCCAATCGGATCCCGATTCACCCACCAGTGCGTGTTGGGATCGTAGAACCGGTATCCGAAGTAGTACAGCCCGCTGTTGGGGTAGATTTCCTTGCTGCTGAAGCGGTAGGTGTTGGCACTCGCCAGCGGGCCGCCGGCGCCAAGCGTCCGGCCGTAGGGATCGTACCGGTAGCTGGCCACCGTCGCCTGACTGGCGTTGAGCAGGCAGGTCACGTTCCCACCGCCGTCGGCGTGGTAGTAACTGTGCGTTGGCCACCCTCCCCCGGAATAGCCGTGGCTGCGGGCAAGCAGGCCGCCAATGCCGCCCGCACCCTCCAAGCGGCCGGACAGGTCCAGGCCGCGCGTGTAGGCAACGGTGAGCACGTTGCTGCCGTCGCGCTCCTGCACCACCCGCATCCCGTCGTAGAGGTAGCGCGTCTCCGCCTGAAGCACCCAACCGCTGCTGAGCCCGGTGTAATCCTTCTTCACCCGCAACCGCCCCCGCCCGTCATAGGGGAATTCCGATTTCCAGCGGCTGGCTGCCGGTTTGTGGTAGGTGTCGGTGACCACGCTCAGCCACTGGTTCTCGTCGTCGCCGGTGTAGGTGTAGGTCTTGGGGTCGTTGGCGTCATAGACCTCCGAGGTGCGGTTGCCATTGGCGTCGTAGGACGCGCTCAGGCCGCCGATGCCGGTCGCCAGGTTGAAATTGTTCACCGTGTCGGCGGTGGGCGTGCCGTTGACCGAGCGGTAGTTCAAGTTCCAGCCACCGTCATAGCCGAAGCCCAGTTGCTCGGCGGCGATGGGCGTGCCCCCTTCGGTGTAACGCATCAAACTGGTCAACTGCGCGTCGTCGTAGTACTCGCAGGTCGTGTAGCCGTTGTCGGTCCGCGTCTGCTGGCCGCGATGGCCGCCTCCGTTGTACTGGTACAGTTGCTGGTTGAGGATCGTGCCTGCGTTGATGTTGGGGGGCAAAGTTGTCCCCTCTTTCCGCAGGGCGAGAAGCCTGCCCGCGCGAACATTCCTTGCAGTCGTGTTCCACTCGGCCTTCAAGGACTTCACAGTGGTTTCAGAGGACCCCAGGATAAGGCGCACTCTACACCCGGTCCCTGGGGCCGGGCTCCGAGGCAGTGACGCTGGTGCGTTTGATCATCTGAACAAGCCATGCACCTGCCGTTATCAGTAGGTAAGAAACGGCTGCCATGCTCAGTGCTAAAAGGCAGTAAACAGCCAGCATGCTGGGTAGATTGATATTGCCACTGGCAATGGCTCCAGCGAAGGACACCCTGTCCCAGATGCACTTCCATGGGGCTGGAAGTGGTCCTACGTGCCGATTGGCCCACAAGCAAAATCCGGCTGAGCCTAGGATACCGAGGAGAACGCTGGCAAGGATCTGACGTCCGGGCTTCATTCAAATAACTCTGTTGGCAGTCGCTCCGTGCTGATAAAGAGACTGTATGCCCGGAGGGTCGCACGGTCCAACTCACTGTCAGCGCCCGGATCATAGTTTTCTTGAGCCAAGTGCCGCTTCGCGGGCCCCCAAGTGTCCCGAGACGCGGCTGAAAAGCCTCCCCACTCTTGGAAGCCCGTATGGGACGGCGACGTTGCATCCTGAAGCGCATGCATAGCGTTCCCCAATCGACGAAGGGCCTCTGAATGCTCGCCCACTTTTTCGAGGCAGCGAGCTGCCAGCAATTCCCTGCGCACAAATGTATTGGCCTGCCGTCGTGCTGCCTCAGCGTCCACACCAGGCCAGCTCATTGCGTGTTGGAACGACCTGTCCGTGGCATTGTTCTGGCCCGAATCGGCCACTTCCTGCTGCGCCTTCAGCAAATCGCGGTCGGCTCTTGGTAGGGAACCGAGTACCCGCTCGACAGAGTTCTGGTGCGCTTTGCCTTTGCCGGAAGGCCAAAGGCCGTTCGAATCGACTGCATTGATGGGGTCGCCGAAAACTGTACGATAGAGATTGCGGTCGAACGTCTCACCAGCCGGATCCCGATTCACCCACCGGTGCGTGTTGGGATCGTAAAACCGGTATCCGAAGTAGTACAGCCCGCTGTTGGCGTGGATTTCCTTGCTGCTGAAGCGGTAGGTGTTGGCACTTGCCAGCGGGCCGCCGGCGCCAAGCGTCCGACCATACGGATCGTACCGGTAGCTGGCCACGGTCGCCTGACTGGCGTTGAGCAGGCAGGTCACGTTCCCAGCGCCGTCGGCATGGTAGTAACTGTGCGTTGGCCACGTTCCCCCGGAATAGCCGTGGCTGCGGGCGAGCAGGCCGCCAATGCCGCCCGCACCCTCCAGGCTGCCGGAGAGGTCCAGGCCGCGCGTGTAGGCAACGGTCGGCACGTTGCTGCCGTCGCGCTCCTGCACCACCCGCATCCCGTCGTAGAGGTAGCGCGTCTGGCTGGCCAGCCTCCAACCGCCCCCGCCGTTTTCCCACACCCAAATCTCGTTTGCGCTGGCGTAACCCGGATAGCCGAAATCGGCGTAGCGTGAATCCTGCGGCCCGAACCAGCCCCACGCCGTCACGCGCCGGAGAATGACGTACCGGCCCGCCGTGGGCGCGAAGTACACTTCCCGCCGCTCCCGCCGGTTCGGCCAGCTCCACTCTCTTCCTGACATTCCATTGGACGAACGTCGAAATCTTGTTAAAGTCCGTCGAGGTGCTATGCTCCTATTCACGAATGCGCTACCTGCAGAAGGGAGTTGTACGATTCGCAGACTTAAGCATACTCTCTGTACCTCTCATCGAGTTTACCTATTGCGCGATCTTTGGATTCGGTCAATGATATACTGACTCATGAGTGTTACCAACACCACAAAAGTAATGCCCCCCGGAACCGCGCCGACGCCAAGCACATGGAGTATCAGCAGAACCATTGCGGGCCACACCAACAACATGAATGCGACTGCAAGCACCATTTTTGCTCGCTCTCGAATGAATATCCACGCCTTCATTACTTTGCAGACGTTCGCAGTGTGACGAACGTTTGGGTTACCATATAATGCGTAGCAAGTCCATCGTAGTCTGCGCCATATCCCTATAGTGTAAATAGTTGAAGGTCCAACTTACCGAATCGGTCAGTATTCCCACACCCGTGGGCAAGGAGCTTTGTAGGAATGCACTTGGCCACATACGTGACGCAAGCCAACGTTCCAGCATGTTAGCCTGTTGCCATGCCACAGGCCCTGTCATCGCACGAAATGCTGCACCACCGAATGCAGTTAAGGACGCATCGCGCCAGAGCGTACCGATTACTTGACTGGCTTTCAGTAATGGGTCACATGGATCATAGAAGCCTTGCGCTGCGAGCGGATCAATGACCGGTATGAAGCCGTCAATAGTTGCAGCTCCTCCTTCAATCATATCGGCAGCCGAAATGTAGCCCAAGCCGCTTCCTTCGTAGCCGCCCCCGTCGAACCACGTGAACGGGTTCGACCAATACCACAATCCGAAGGCATCTGTGAGATGCGGAGGGCAACTTTTTACATACGCGTAGAGATTGAAGCCGCCACACTCTTCGATCGGGTCTCGGCTTAGCCATCGATGAGTATTTATATCGTAATGGCGGTACCCGAAGTAATACAAGCCGCTGTTGAGGTGGATTTCCTTGCTGCTGAAGCGATAACGGTTGGCGCTGGCCAGTGGACCGCTGGCGCTGAGTGTCCGGCCATAGGGATCGTAACGGTAACTGGCCACCGTCGCCTGACTGGCGTTGAGCAGGCAGGTCACGTTCCCACCGCCGTCGGCGTGGTAGTAACTGTGCGTTGGCCACGTTCCCCCGGAATCACCGTGGCTGCGGGCGAGCAGGCCGCCAATGCCGCCCGCACCCTCCAGGCTGCCGGAGAGGTCCAGGCCGCGCGTGTAGGCAACGGTCGGCACGTTGCTGCCGTCGCGCTCCTGCACCACCCGCATCCCGTCGTAGAGGTAGCGCGTCTGGCTGGCCAACCTCCAACCGCCGCCGCCGTTTTCGTACACCCAAATCTCGTTTGCGCTGGCGTAACCCGGATAGCCGGAATCGGCGTAGCGTGAATCCTGCGGCCCGAACCAGCCCCACGCCGTCACGCGCCGGAAAATGACGTACCGGCCCGCCGTGGGCGCGAAATACACTTCCCGCCGCTCCTGCCGGTTCGGCCAGCCCCACTCCCCGCGGGCCAGCGGCGTCCCCCAGTTGGCCGGGTCGCCGCTGCCATCGTTGGTCACGTAGATCTCGTACTGGCGATACACGCCGTTCCAGGAGCCGTCGGCCCAATTGGCCGACATCGCCCGCGGCAGATACGACACGCGGCTGATGGTTCGCACGCTGCCCAGGTTTACCCGCAGGTACTCGCCGGTTCCGCTGTAGGTGCTGTCGTGCCAGCCCGGATCGGCCGTTACGCCGTCGATCGCCTGCGCCGGCGTCCACCCGCTGTAACTGCTTGAAGCACTGGCGCTCAGGCTGGCCTTTGCGACTTCAGTGCCCGTCCCGCCGCTGGTCCAGGTGTATTCCTTGCGCAGCCGCACCCGGCCCTGACCGTCATAGACCCACTCGGTCATCCAGCGCGACGCCGCCGGGGTGCTCGATGTGTCCGTGGCCACCGAAACGAGTTGGTTCTCATCGTCGTAAACGTAACTGAGCGAACCGCTGTTCCAAGCCACGCTGGTCCGGTTCCCGTTCGCGTCGTACGCATAACTTCTGGCGCCATCGTCCGTGACCTGGTTGCGGCTGTTGACCGTGTAGGAAACCGGCCAACCCGCGTCCATGCATTGGATGAGGTTTCCACCCGCATCGTAGGCATAACCCAGATTTTCCGGGGATTGGCCCCCGCTGCCCACCGCGCCGGTGAGTTGGCCATCGTCATCGTAGCTGTAGGCCACGGTGCTGCCGTCGGTCCGCGTAAGTTCACTGCGGCGCCCGCCGCTGTTGTATTCGTACAGGTGACGATTGAGAATGGCGCCCGCGCTGTTCCGCAGCCAGGTGCCGGTGAGTCGCCCGGCGGTGTCGTACGCGTTGGTGATGGCTGCGAGGTTCGGCAGGCCGAGATTGGTCCACTGCCCGCCCGAACCTTTGTAACCATAAGTGAAGAGACCGGCCGGCCCGGTGAGCGTACGCAAGCGGCGGGCAGCATCGTAGCCAAAGCTATGCGACCAAGTGCCGGAAGGCTGCCGGACCGTAAGTCCGGTCCGCAGCCGCGGGGACGTGGCGTGGTAGGCGTAGCTGACGGTATCGTTGGGCCACAGGCCGCCTTCGCTGGCGAGATTGCCGGCGTCCGTGTAGTTGAACGTGGTTGTGCCCAGACCCGCCGTGCTCATCGTGGCCACTTGGTTGACCGCGTTGTACGTGAAACCGATGTCCCGGCTGTCGGGGTAGTCGATCCCCGTCAGGTTCCCCGCGTCGTCATAGCGGTAAAGGGTCTGCTTGTTCTGCGTGGAGCTGGACCAGAACTTCCGCCACGTCAGACGGCCATTCGCATCGTAGCCGTATTCCAGGTTCGCGAAGCTCTGGCCGTGGTACCGCTTGCTCTTGACGTGGCCCTCAACGTCGTAAGTCCAAGTGGTCGCCTTGCCGCGGCCGTCGGTCAAGGTGAGGAGGTCGCCGGCCGGATTGTACAGGTAAGCCACGTTTTCGCCGTTCGGTGTGGTCTCGCTGGTTCTGCGATCGGCCTCGTCGTAGCCGTACCGTGTCACCTTGCCATCCGGCGCCGTATAAGTGGTCAGGCCCCGGGCCGAATACCCGAACTGCTCGGTCCCTTGACCCGACACCGCGCGCGTCACGAGTCGGCCCAACCAATCGAACGTCTGTGTCACATTCACGCCGTTGGCGTCCACCACCGCGGTGGGCTGATCGTGGAGATTGTACATCATCGAGCGCTCGATGCCAAAGCCGTTCGCGATGGAACCCAACAACCCTTGGTTGTTGTACCCATAGGTTCGCAGCCCGAGGGCATCGTCAACGTAAGCCAACCGGCCCAGCGCATCATAGTAGTAAAGCAGGCGCGTGCCGTCCGCGTAGGTGACCTGCATCTTCCAACCGGCGTTGTTATAGCCGATGGTCGTGGTTTTGCTGCGCGCGTCGGTGATCGTCTCCGGACCGCCGCAGCCGCAGTAGGCATAGGCCGTCGTGTGGTTGAGCGGGTCTTTGACCGAGACGATCCGCCCCAAGCGGTCGCGGCCGTACCAATGCCACTTCCCGAGCCGATCCTTCCTCCCGGTGCGCTGGAGGATGGGGATGGCGGCGCCGCTCGAGTTAAAGCCCATGCCCGGCTGCAGATGGTAGCTGTACTGAACCGAACTGCTGGCCATCCCGTCATGCGCCGGAAAATCGATCTGGGTCAACCGGTACAAGCCATCGCGGGTAAACGTCCGGGCAAGGCCGCGGGCGTCCGTGTGCTTGCGAACATATCCGTTCAGCCAGGTGAACCTCTGCGACCGGTTGATTGGCTGGTCGGCGATGTCAGAAAGGTAGCCCAAATAGCCACCGGAAGCAGCATTGTACAAGTACGAGGTCGTTAGGCCGGTGGGGCGTTGCACCTGCGCCAGCCGCCCAAAAGCGTCGTACGTGTAAGTCGTGACATATGTGGTCAGGGCGTCGGGATGAACTGTCCGCGTGAGCACTTGATGTTGACCGTTGTAGGTGAAAGCCACCAGGCACTCGTCACCCGGCTGATACAACTCTGTCAAATCGATGCCGTTGGCCGCGTAAGTGTACGTGTAGGTGCGGGTCGCAGCCGGATTCCCGGTCCCATAGGTCTCGGTCTTGCGGATGGGGTGACCCCAGCCGTTGCGTTGGAAGGCTCGGTACCACGTCGAGCCGTCAGGCAGCTTGCGCGCAATGAGCGAGGGAAGGATCTGGGTTCCCCGCTCGGAAGGACTCCCGATAGGTTTGCCTTCGTAATCATACCACGTTATGTGCCCTTCCACGGTTCCGGCGTCGTCCAGACTGGGAGCGCGCTCCCATGACAAAGCCGCGTCTGCCTGCAAGGGACAAGGACTCCCCAAGGCCCTGGCCAGCCAATGCCGCAAACGAGCCTTGTTGAAGTGGTTAGGAGTCATCGCCGCCAGCTCCACCGGCACGTCGGTGCTCTGTCGTTGATTCCAATGGAAGCTGTTCAGGGTGTTCATGGACAACGTGTCCAACATCGTTCCGAAAGGCAGGTTGCCCGGAATCAGGTTGGCCGGAACTTGATCCGGCAACCAAGTCTGGCCGCCCCAGGTTGCGGCGGTGAGGGCGGTGAACAGGTACATCTGCCGGCCCCCATTCGGCTCCTCGAGGATGACGTACCGCCAGCCATTGTAGTCGCTTTGGAACCACTGATACGAGAAGGTCGTAGTGCCGTAAGGCGTAGTCAGGGTCCGGGGCCAGCCGGAAGCGTCGTAACTGATCGCGCTGCTCAGCCCGGCCGCATCCGTGATTCGGCTCAAGTGGGGCATACCGGCACCATCAAGCGCATACTCGATCCGCGTCGTGCGGCCAAAGCGATCGGTGACATGATCCACCAAGTGGCCATAGCTCCCGGCCGTTGTGTAATACACCGTGAACAGGAGTTCGTTGTTGTGGTCGCCGACCGACCTCAACCGCAAACCCTCGTCCCCCCATTGGTCCAGGACCACCGCGTAGTCGTAGTGAGTGATGAAGCCCTCGGGGTCCACGGATTCGGTCATGTACAGATACTGACTCTGCGCCGTATTCCAGCAGGACTCTCCCCACGGTTGTGCATAAAGGAACTGGCGGCCATCGGGCAGTTCCAGGCGATAGCCGCTGACACTCCCTCCGGCCATCACGGCCACCAAACGGCTGTTATAGTAGTAATCGGTAGCCACGGTCTGCCCCGTGGTGAAGTAAAAGCCGAGCATTCCGGCCCCGGGCAGAAAGACCTTTACGTGTCCGAGCACGCCGTATTGCGCGTATGAGCTGTGGTCCAACCACGAGAGCCAGTTACAGTTCCAGCCTGGCCCCAGGCTGAACACATCGGGGTGGGTGCCGCTATACTCGTCCCGCTGTTTGAAGTACAAGCGAAATCCCACGGCCGGGCCGTACGCGGGCTGGCACCGCAGCGGTTGGTCGCGGAGCCATAGATTGATGTTGGGTTCCGTCACCTGCCAGCGTGCCAGCCCGAGATCGGTTCCCGCATTGCCGGCACAATCGCCGTGGGGGCAGTCTGCAACCGGCAGTTCGTATCCGTCACCGCCATCCTGAACCGTCGGGTCGTCGCGACTCACGGCATTGCTCCCGCCCGCATTGCCACCCGATCCCGCTCCGGAAGGGCCGTCGCCACAGTCATCCCCGAAGAGCAGGTTCTCGACCCCGTCTGAAAAGCCGCTGAACCAACCGGGAGCCTGCGAACAGCGCCCAAGAGTCATGCTCATATCGTCTCTTGAGAGTGGGCGCCAGCCGGCCGGAACCTGACTGCCCACGACGAGGAATCGGCCGCTCGCCTCAGCGTTCAGCACCTCCGGCCGGAACACCCGTTCGCCCCAGAGTGGATCGTAAGCTCGAATGAGTCCATGTTCCCAACTCAGCAGGGCCACATAGTGACCAATCGCCAGGTGCAACACCCCGGGCACCGGCAGATCCTCAACCCCGTCCGGTCGCTCCACTGCCAGCATCGGACACTGGCCCTCGAGCGCCAATTCAGCCAAGGCCTTCAGGGAGCAGCCTTCAAAGAGTGCTCCTTCGCGATAGAACCGATCCGCGCCACGAGGATCCAGACCCTTGCCTCGCGCTCGGTTGACCATGTGGTCAAGTACGGACCATCCGCCGCGGTAGCTCGCGGCCGGCGTCCGCTGAAGCATGCCGTACAGTTCCAGCGTCTTGAGGTACTTCTGCTCCAGCGGTCCGGCGTCCAGGTGCCGGTTCCCCGCTTCCGCAAAGACAATCGCGGCTTCATCCAGATGCCCCAGGCCGACCAACACCCGGGTCCCATAGGCCAGCGCATAGTCCGCCACCTCTTTGCCGGGGCCGGTGCCATATCCGCGCGTGAGTTCCCAAGCCCGTGCCCAGTGCTCCAATGCGCGGCTGTAAGCCCCTGCCTCCAACCAATAGTGAGCCAGGCCGGCGTGCAATGAAGGGGTCCAGACCGAACCTGGATTCTCGTCAGCGAAAGCCTCCAACAAAGCGGCCATGTCGATGTCATCCACCTTGTCGGAGCGGGCGAACGCCGCCTGCAGCACACCGCGTTCGTTGGCCGCAGAGTGACTGCTTCCCACCGCCGCCAACGGGCGGGCCAACCTCCCAACGCGAGTCAGTCGAAGCGGCTCCGCGGTCAGTACCCAAGAGGAAAGCGAACAGAGCAGCCCGACGTGGAGCCAACAACGCAGTCCGCTAAGCGCCTGGAATCGGGACGTTGAACGTGCTGAAAGATGAGGCTGTTGCATGGTCGATCTCATTGCTCCTTGGTTTCCCACCATCGCCCTCATACTCCTTGAGAAGACTGCGCTCTGATTACCACAGGTATGTTAGAGCGGTCAAGCGAAAAGTTTCGCCCGGACGCTCTTCGCATTGAAGGCCTGGCAATCTGGGCCAAGCCCCCAGGGACGATCCGCCCTCCACGACGTCATTGCGCGCTCCACTCCATCTGTCATAGAGTCCTCAATCATGAATGGAGGCACGGGAATACTTTTCGCACCGGCAAGGAGGCGTTGTCGCCATTGGCGTCCTTTCAAGTGGCTGGGCATGCTGCCCGCGGTCGCTTTGAGTCTGACCGGCTCCGGGGCTTCCCTTGCGCCGCTCGCGTCGCCTTGGGAGGGCCCCAGCGTGGTCTTGGCCGATCCCCGGGGAGGAGGATTGTTCATCGCCGCGGAGCGCGGCCGTGCCGTCCTCGTCCTCGATCCGCACCGCGGAACCGTTCGGCGCACCCTCTCATTCGCGGGCGCTCCGACGGGCCTGGCGTGGGACCAGACCTCGGCGCGGCTCGTGGTGACGGTCGGCGGCGAATCGGACTCGATCAACTGGTGCGCCCCGGAGACCGGACAGATTGAGGTCCGCTGGCCGGCCGGACCCGGCGTCTGCAGCCCGGTCATCGGTCCCGAGGACCAACGCCTCTACGTGTGCCTTCGCTTCGCCCGCGCGATAGGAGTGCACGACCGGTTGACGGGCCAGGAATTGAGACGGATCGCCGTACCGCGCGAGCCGATCAACGCCGCGCTATCGCCAGACGGAAATTGTCTGGTTGTTGCCCACTTCCTACCGGAAGGACCGGCCAACGGCTCCCTCGTAGCCGCGACCTTGACCCTCATTGATACCCGAACTGAACGCATCCGGACGCATCTCCAACTGCCGAACGGCGCCACCGCGGTGCGGGGCCTGGCCATCTCTCCGGATGGCCGCTGGTGCGCCGCCGTCCACACGCTCGGTCGTTTCCAGGTGCCAACGACACAACTAGAGCACGGCTGGATGAATTCCAGCGCGTTGAGTTGGGTGGATCTGCCCGACGCGAAGCTGATCGGCACGGTGCTCCTGGATGAGTCCCGGCACGGCGCGGCCAACCCGTGGGCTGTGACTTGGACTGCGGACGGCGCGCTGCTCTGTGTCACGCAGGCGGGCACGCATGATTTGAGCGTGATCGATGCCCCCGCACTTCAACACAAACTGGCCGCGACGTCCGGCGGACTGATCGGCGACTGGTCATTTCTGAGCGGCCTGCGCCAGCGGATTCCTCTGGCGGGAAACGGCCCGCGGGCGATGGCCCTCGTGGGAGAGCAAGCCTACGTGGCCGGGTTTTTCTCCGACACGATCGACCGGGTGGACCTCCAGCGGCGCCGGGTCACCGGGAGCACGCGACTCGGTCCCACGAACCCGGTTGACCCCGCAAGGGAAGGCGAACGGCTGTTCAACGATGCGACGCTGAGCCGTCAAGGCTGGCAAAGCTGCGCCTCCTGCCACCCCGACGGTCGCGTGGATGGTCTGAATTGGGATCTCCTCAACGACGGATTGGGAAACGCCAAGAACACCAGAAGCCTCATCTGGAGCCATCGAACCCCGCCGGCGATGAGCACCGGCGTCAGGGCCAGCGCGGAACTGGCGGTGCGCGCCGGAATGCGGCACATCCTGTTCGCGGTTCCCAACGAGGCGCAAGCGCAGGCCCTGGATGCGTATCTGCGCGCGCTGCGACCGGTTCGTAGTCCGTATCGGGCGCGCAGTGACCTCACCGCGGCGATTCAGCGGGGCCGGCGGCTTTTCGAGGATCCGCGGGTCGGGTGCTCGGTCTGTCATCCGGCGCCGCTGTTCACGGATTTGAAAGCCCATTCGGTGGGGACGGCGGGTGGGGGCGAAGGACCGAAAACGCCTCTCGACACACCGACCCTCGTCGAGTGCTGGCGCACCGCGCCCTATCTGCATGATGGGTCCGCCCCCACGCTGGACGACGTGCTCAAGCAGCGGAACCCGCAGAATCGACACGGCACCACGTCGCACCTCAGCGCCCAGGAACTCGACGCCCTGGCCGTGTACGTTCTGACCCTCTGACCTGCTCCTCGCCGAGGACGGCTATTCAATGATACGCAGGTAACGGCCCATCCAGTACGGCAGCAAGAACTCATCACCCGCCAGTTCCGTTTGGCCGCCGTCGCCGCCATCCAGGACAAACGGGTTGCCGTTCCAGCGCGCGATCGGCCGTTCGTCCGGCGGCAGGACTTGTTCGGTCTGTTGATCGCGGAAGTTCGCCGGCAGTCGCACGATGTCCCGCCGCTGCGAGTTCTGGACGGTCCAGGTGATCAGATCCAGCGGGTAGCGGCGCAGGGTCCACAAGGCGCCTTCCAGGTCGAATTCGGGCGCCCCGGTCATGGCCAGCAGGAAGCTCCAGAGCGGGTTGTGCTCGAGACGCTCGAGGTTCCAGTGGTCCGCGACGGCGGCCGCGTAATGCCGTCGCAAATCCTCGTTGAAGGCGTATCGGAACAACGTCCAGTCATTGACGAAGCCCAGGAGATCGTCCGAGTGATTCCACTCGTCGCCCATGTCGTTGCCGCGAAAGACGAAACCCGGTGTGGGCCGGATGTTCGCCAAGCTGTTGGTGATGTTGGCGAGATAGCCGTCGCGCGTGAGCAATTCCAAGCCCTTGGCGCGATACGCGGGTTTGCCCGTGATGCGGGCGCCGAATTGGAGGAAGGCGACGATCTCGGCGCTGTTGAGCCGGCGATCCACAATGGTCGGCGGGTAGTGGTTCACGTACTCCGGATTCCAACGGCCCCACAGCGTCGGCTGTCCGTCCACGTCCACGAGGTACAGGTTGTTTCGCACCAGGTGCGTGAGGAGGCGGTCGTACAGCGCGGCGATGCGCGATCGTTCGGCCGGTGTCTTGGCGGCGGTTTCGTAAAGCACCGCGAGGGCGAAGGTCTGCGCGGTGATCTCGTCGCTGCTGGTGTGCCCTTTCCATTCCCAGCGCGGATCCGGCGCCACGCGCCAGCGGTCCGGATCGGATACCTTGTAGCCGTTCCGCTCGAACGTGCGGGCCGGGAAGCCGTCGAGGTTGTTGATCGTTTGCAGCCGCTCCAGGGTTTCGAAGGTCTGCCAGGCATTCGCCCGCGCCGACTCCTCCCCGGTTACGGCGTAATGGAATGCCTGGCTGGCCAGGTAGTAGCTGCTCCAGGAGCCGTCGTTGTCCGTGTCAATCATCTCCGCACTGGTCAGGTCGCCGGGCGCCCGCAAACGAAGCTCGGCGCAGAGACCATAGCGAATGTGGCGATCGCGGATCGCGGACTCGTAGTGGGCCGCCTTCTCCGCGAGCGTCATCGGCACGAACTCGATCTTCGCCAGGCCGCCCGCGGTCAGCACGTACAGGTCGCCGTGCGCATCTGGTTGCAGGTCGAGCACGGCGTCGTCCGGGAGCCAGCGGCGCGAGGCGAAGTAGCGGACGACGCCGTTGGTCGATTGGAAGAAGACGCCCTGCGAGGTTCCCGCCCAGAGGCCATTCGCGGTGGCGGCCAGACAGGTGATGTTGGTCGCCGGCAACCGGTCCTGCAACGGCTGAACCTGACGACCGGTTTGCAGATCGAGCGCGTAATAGCCCCGGCGGCAGCCGACGATGATCTGCCCGTCGCGGAACGCGAGCGCCGTGAGTTCTTCGCCGCGATGCAGCAGTTCCATGCCCACCAGCCCGAGCCGATACACCTGGTCGGCGGCCAGCACATAGAATCGCCCCTCCCACGAATACACGCGCTCGTCGCTCCGCGGCACGGGAAAAGGCAGGCGCTGCAGCCCGTTTCCCGTGAACACCGCCACCTCGGCCGGACCGCTCAGGAAGGCGGTGAAATCCGGGGCCAGGGCCAGGTGGCGGAACTCCCCTTTCGGCAGGGAGCCCACGTATTTCCCGGCGAAGCCGTTCGAGAGAAACTCGTCTTCCAGCAGGTAAAACAACTCGCCCTGTTGGAGCGTGAGGTCACGGACGATTTTGCCCGCCAGCGGCCGGTAGGTCTTGTCGAGGGCCAGCGTATCGCCGAACAGGCGGGCGACCCCGCGCTCGGTGCGCACGTACACCCGCCCGTCGCGGTCCACCGCCACCTGACGCAATCCCACGTTCGTCAGTTCCGGGTGCACGCGGAACTGGATCGACTCGGCCTGCGGAAACGGCAAGTCCTTCACCGCGGCCGACGTTCGCGGCAGCGCGAGCCCGCACGCGAGCCAGGCCAGCAACAGGGCCGCCCCGCGACCGGGAGCAACCGCTCGTGGATCCGGCGCGAAACGCCGTGCGAATTGCGCGATCATCCGGGGGATCGTGTCCGCAACAGGTCTCCGTCGGCAAGCCTTCCATTCGCTTTCGGGCCGCCCCCAAGAGGCACGTTCGCGAACCGGTGGGCTCGCCCGCGAACCGGGCACGGCCGGCGTGACCGTCGGCCACGTGGCGCCGCTGCGCGTCCCTGCCGGCTGCGTGGTTCCCATGCACGGTCTTGCGGCCGCGGGGCTACCAGCGAATCACGAACGTCAGGAACGCCAACAAGGCGATCACGGCCACCCCCCACCAGAGCCTCTGCGGTCCACGCCGCTTCGGCTGCCGGCCGCCGAATTCGCGCTGCACGAAGTCGTCGTAGTCGAATGCGTCGTCCGGCAAATCGAACCGGTCGGCGTAAGCGCGTTCGGACCAGCCGGTCTCGTCGCAAGATCCGCATTCCGGGCAGGCCTTGCTGCCGCGCGGTACGGCCGCGCCGCAATTGGGACAGAATTCAGGCGACATGGTTCAGGCCACGACGCCGGAAATGGCCAACGGCGCAGCGGTCGGGCTTCAGCGTAACATCCGACTCGGGCGACACAATGCTGCCCGCCGGCCAGCCAGCCAAGCCGGGCTGAGGTTCCGGTCGTAGGGCCTCCTCGCCGACATCGCATCGGCGGAACCAGGCGCCCGGTGGCGGCACCGGATACCGCTCTCCTTTCGGGAAGGAGCGGCGTCGCCCGAGCGCCCCCCCAAGGTGCGGGTCATGACGTCCGGTTTGGGTGCAGTCCTCCGGGCTGGCTCGTGGTGCCGAACCCCACGGAGACTTTTTTTGAACATTCCGCGCGCCTACTGTCTAAAACGCCGATGATGGTATTGACAGAGGGTGTATAACGGGCTGCCGCGAGGCAGTCCCATGGGAATTGGTGTTGTCTGTCAGTCCCGTGGTCCGGCTCCTGGTTGGGTCGCGCACAACACACGCGAAAGCACGCATGATAAAGGTTGAGAATCTGGTAAAGGCCTTCGGTCCAAAGCTCGCCGTCAACGGCGTCTCGTTCGCCGTCGAACGGGGCGAGGTGCTCGGTTTCCTCGGACCGAACGGCGCCGGCAAGTCCACCACGATGCGCATGGTGACGGGCTTCATCCCTCCCACGTCCGGACGCGTCACCGTGGGCGGTCACGACATGGTGGAAGATCCGCTGCCCGCCAAGCGGCTGATCGGCTACCTGCCCGAAAACGCGCCCGCCTACACCGACATGACGGTGTACGGCTTCCTGAATTTCGCTGCCGAGCTACGCGGTTTGCGCGGCGACGCCCGCAAGCAGGCCATCCAGCGCGTGATCGAGCTGTGCTTCCTGGACGCGGTGGTGCACCAAAGCGTGGACACCTTGTCCAAGGGCTTCCGTCACCGGACGTGCTTCGCCCAATCGATCATCCACGACCCCCCGGTGCTCATCCTGGACGAGCCCACGGACGGCCTGGACCCGAATCAGAAGCACGAGGTGCGCACCCTGTTGCGCCGGCTGGGGCAGAACAAGGTCGTCATCTTCTCGACCCACATTCTCGAGGAAGTGGATGCCGCCTGCACGCGCGCCATCATCATTGATCGTGGCCAGATCGTGGCCAACGGGACGCCGCAAGAGCTGCGACAGCGCTCGGAGCTGGCGGGGGCGGTGGCCGTGCGGGTGGAAGGCACTCCGGCCGCGACGCTCAGCCAGAAACTGCGCGAACTCCCCACCGTGAAACGAACCCTCGTGCTCAAGGATGAGGCCGGGGCCGCCCAGGTGCGGGCCTATCCGCAGGCCAAGCCGCGCAACGGCGAACTGCAACAGAGCATTTACGAACTGGCGACGCGCGAGCACTGGAAGCTGACCGAAATGAAAACCGAGGAAGGCCGGCTCGACGAGGTCTTCCGCAGCATCACCCTCCCGGACACGAACCCGGCATCCAAATCAGAATCGAAATGAGCGCCGAATCCCCCGCCCTTCCCGCCCCCGTCCCGGCGTCGCTGGCGACTTCCGCCGTGGCTGCCGAGGGCGCCCACACCCATGCCTTGGGCAACATCTGGACGATCACGAAGCGCGAACTCAGCGGGTACTTCGCCTCGCCCGTCGCGTACGTGTTCATCGTGATCTTCCTGCTCCTGTGCGGCTTCTTCACCTTCAGCGTGAGCAAGTGGTTTCTTCGCGGGGAGGCCTCGCTGGTCGAGTTTTTCCGCTGGCATCCCTGGCTGTACCTCTTCCTGGTGCCCGCCGTGGGCATGCGCTTGTGGTCGGAGGAGCGCCGGCTCGGGACGATCGAACTGCTGTTGACCATGCCGGTGACCGCCTGGCAGGCCATTGTCGGCAAGTTTCTCGCCTCCTGGATTTTTCTGGGGCTGGCGCTCGGACTTACGTTTCCGATCGTGATCACCGTGGCCTACCTGGGCAGTCCGGACCTGGGCATGATCTTCTGCGGTTACCTGGGCAGCTTTCTGATGGCGGGCGCCTACCTGGCCATCAGTTGCATGACCTCGGCGATGACGCGCAACCAGGTGGTGAGTTTCATCGTCTCGGTCATGGTTTGCCTGTTCCTGCTCCTCGCCGGCTATCCCCCGGTGACGGATGAACTCACCTGGGCCCCACGCTGGCTGTTGGACGCGGTGGCCGCCTTCAGCGTCATGCCGCACTTCGAGGCCCTGCAACGCGGGGTGATCGACTCGCGGGACGTCATCTTCTTCCTGTCGGTGGTGGTGTTCTCGCTGTTCACGACCGGCGTCATCATTCGCAGCCACCGCGCCGGCTAGTCCGCGTTTTAACGACTCAACCCATCTGTTCCCAGCATGACGGACAACAAGCACAAGTGGCAGCCGTTGCTCTATTCGGGCATTGGCGTGGCGGCGATGTTCCTCATCCTCGTCGCCGTCGGCGTCATCTCGAGCTTCGGCAAGGTGCGCCTCGACCTCACCGCGGACCGCGTGTACACGCTCTCCGACGGCACCAAGCGGATCCTCAAGAAGATCGACACTCCGGTGATCATCAACTTCTACCGTACGCGCGGCGATAACGAGGTGCCGGTGCAGCTCAAGAACTATGCCGACCGCGTCGAGGACCTGCTCGCCGAATACCAGCAGGCCTCGGGCGGCAAGATCGAAATCAAGAAGTTCGATCCGCAGCCGGACTCGGACGCGGAAGACTCGGCCCGGCTGGACGGCGTGGAAGGCCAGGCCCTGGGCGCCGGCGGCATCGTGGGCCTGGGCGACAAGGTCTATCTCGGCCTGGCCGTGACCTGTCTCGACCAGAAGATGGCCCTGCCCTTCCTGGACCCGTCCCGCGAAAACCTGCTCGAGTACGACATCACGCGCGCCATCTCGCACGTGATCGATCCGCAGCGGCCCAACCTCGGCGTCATGAGCGCCCTGCCCATCTTCGGCCAGCCGGCGAACCCCATGATGATGCAGATGGGGAACCGCGGCCAGGAGCCCTGGGTATTCCTCTCCGAGCTGAAGCGCGACTTCAACGTCCGCCAGGTCGAAATGACCGCCGAGAAGATCGACGATGATCTGCAGGTCCTCCTGTTGGTTCACCCGTCCGGCATCACCGAGAAGACCCAGTACGCGCTGGACCAGTTCGTCCTGCGCGGCGGCAAATTGATCGCCTTCCTCGACCCCATGTCGGTCGTGGACAGCCGTAATGCCATGGGCATGCAGAACATGCTGCAACGCGCCGCGTCGGGCGGCTCCACCCTGGACAAACTGCTCCCCGCCTGGGGCCTGAATTTCGACCTGAACAAGGTGCTCGCCGACAAGGATTACGTGACGCAGATTCGCCGCGGCCAGGACGGACGGCCCAGCCCGGAACCCACCTGGCTTTCGCTCACGCCTACGGCCATCAGTCGCGACGACCCGGCCACCAGCGACATCGACAGCCTGCTGCTGCCCGGCGCGGGCGTGTTTACCGGCACACCGGCGGCCGGACTCACCGAAACCGTCCTGCTCAAATCCTCCGTCAACGCCATGCTCGTGGACAAGATGATGGCGCAGTTCGGCGGCGACACGGGCAAGGATTTCAAGCCCGAGGGCAAGGAGTTCACCATCGGCCTGCGCTTGACCGGCAAGTTCAAGACCGCGTTCCCCGACGGCAAGCCCGGCGGCGAAGTCAAAGCCGACGCCGCGAAGCCGGCCGAGGACAAGCCCAAGGAAGCCGCCAAGACCGAGGAGAAGAAGGACGACTCGCTCAAGGAATCCACCAAGGACGGCGTGGTCGTTTTGGTGGGCGACAGCGATCTGCTCTACGACCAGTTCAGCGTGCAGGTGCAGAACTTTCTAGGCCAGCGCCTGGTCTCGCCGTTCAACGGCAATCTCAGCCTCGTCCAGAACCTGGTGGAACAGTTGATGGGGGACAATGACCTCATCAAGGTCCGCAGTCGGGCGGTTCGCAACCGGCCCTTCGAAGTCGTCAAGAAGATCCAGGCCGAGGCCGAGAAGAAATACACCGCCACGATCAAGCAACTGGAGGACGACGCCCAGGAAACGCAGCGCAAGCTCAATGACCTGCTGCAAAACCGGGAGGCCAAGAACCAGCGTTTCATCGTGCCCCCGGACATCCAGAAGGAGATCACCGAACTGCGCGCCAAGGAAGGCGAGACCAACAAACGACTCAAGCAGGTGCGCAAGGACCTGCGGCGGGACATCGACTCTTTGGAAACGCGCCTGAAGTGGGTCAACATCGCGGCGATGCCGCTGCTCGTGGCCGCCACCGGCCTCTCCCTCGCACTCATCAAACGCAAGAAGACCGCTGCCAAATGAACCGCAAACAGCTCACCCTGATCCTGGTTGCCTTCGTCGTCCTCGGCGGCCTCGGCCTCTGGCTCCGCAACCGTGACGTCGCCGCCTACAAAACCACCAGCGGCCAGATGGGCCAGAAGGTGCTGGGGGATTTCGACGTCAACGCCGTCGCCCGCCTGGTGATCAAACAAGGCACCAACCGCCTCGACCTCGTCAAGAAGGACGACCGCTGGGTGGTGTCCGAGCGCGCCGATTACCCGGCCAACTTCTCCGAGGTCGGCGACACGCTGCGCAAACTCTGGGAGCTCAAGATCGCGCAGAGCGTGCCCGGTCCCTTGGGGGCCTCCGCGCTGGACCGCCTGGAGTTGAGTCTCGAAGCCACCAACCACCCGGCCACACTCGTCGAACTCCAGGACAAGGACGGCAAGCCGCTGCGCTCGCTCCTGCTGGGCAAGCAGAGCCGGAGCCAGCCAACCGCGCCCTCGCAGTTCGGCGGTGAAGAGGGTTTCCCGGACGGCCGCTACGTGATGGTGGCCGGCCAGGCCGCCAACGGCGCCAGCCTGGTTTCGGAGAGTTTCACCAGCCTGGAACCGAAGCCGGAAACGTGGCTCAGCAAGGATTTCTTCAAGGTCGAGAAGGTCAAGTCGATCTCCGTCACGTTCCCCGAAGCCACCAACTCCTGGAAGCTCGCGCGCGCCAGCGAGACCAACGACTGGGTGCTCGCCGACGCGAAGCCGGAGGAGAAACTCGACTCCAGCAAGATCAGCGGGCTCCCGACTGCGCTGTCCTACCCAAGCTTCGAAGACGTGGTCGTGAATCCCAACCTCGCCGAACTCGGTTTGGACAACCCGACGGTCGCTGAACTGGAAACGACCGACGGCTTCACCTACACGATCAAGGCCGGCAAGAAGGGCGCGGAGGACAAGTATTATCTGACCGTCGCGGTGACGGCCGACTTCCCCAAGGAGCGCACGGCGGGCAAGGACGAGAAGCCGGAGGACAAGGCGAAGCTCGACAAGGAGTTCAAGGAGAAGACCGACAAGCTGGAAGAGAAGTTCAAGACCGAAAAGGCGCTCGAAGGCCGCGTGTTTGCCGTCAGCAAATGGACCCTCGACTCGTTGCTCAAGCACCGCGCCGACCTCCTCCAAGTCGAGAAGAAGGAAGAAAAGAAGGACGGAGCCGCCGCCCCTGCCGCCGCCCCGATCAATCCGGTGGACGCCACTCTGCCTCCCGTCCCCCCCGCCATCGAGAAAAAGTCCGAATAGCCCCAGGCAGTCTCCAGACGGTCGTCGGCGGCTTACGGTGGCAGTTCCGACCGGGGCTTGGCCGGCGACCACGCGCTCACGCCGGATTCGGCAGCGTCGTGCCGTCCACCGAGTCCGCCGAATCCGGCGAGTCCTCGACCGCTATGGTGGGCGTCTCGAGGTCAGGCGTGGAAAGCGGCAACGACTCGGACGCGGACCGGTCCTCAACCACGGTCGTCAGCGTCGCGCTTTCCTCGGACACCAACGGCACTTCCCGCTCCGGCCCCGGCTGAAGCAGCACCACCGCCCGCCGCAAATACCGGCCCTGGAATGAATACCCCGCGCCGACGGTGTCGCTGACCAGGGCATTCGCCGGCACCGCAGCGGCGGGATCGTAGGGCTGGTGAAGGTTCGGGTCGTAAGGAGTTCCGGGCGCCACCACCACCGGCACGAGACCAACGCGACGGGCCGCGTCGCGACAGGCGGTTTGGAAGGCTTCAATTTGCGCGGCAAGATTCGGCTGGCCGGACCGCTGGGCCGCCACGTGCAAGGCATAGACGTGATCCAAAATGCGGACCGCGGTTTGGAGCCAGTCTCCTTCGGCACGCCGCAATTTGCTCACTTCCAGTTCGAGGTGCTGTCGTTGCGTGCCCGTCGCCTGTTCGAGGAAGGTCTGGAATCCCTTCTGTTCCGCGCTCATGCGATCGGCAATCTCGCGGGCGGCATTCACGGCGCTGGCCGCGTGTTCCTGGGCGGTCTGCCATTGGCTCGTCGCCAGCGCGATGCGCCCGGCAAGCTGGTCGAGTTGCTGGAGTTGCGCCAGCGTGCCCACCAGGTCGCTGCGCTCGTCGCGGGCGAGTTCCGCCCGGTGTTGGAGCACCAACGGCCAGACGGCGAGCCAGGCTCCCAAGGCGGTGCACAGGGCGATGGCCGCGACTTCGAAATGGACCATCGGGCGATGGGCTTGGTGGTAGATCAACCACGCCGTGGCCACGAGCAGCAAATCGACCCCGAGGAAAGGCCAATACGCAACCCGCGGGACGGCAGCATCGGCAGACGGTTCACTCATAAAGGCGCTTCTTTAATCCCTTCGCGGAGACGTGGCCAACCAAAAGTCCGACCGCAGGGTGGCCCTCCGGGTCAGCGCACCGGGTCAGCGCACCGGGTCGGCCGGCCCCTCCAGCGAAAACTTCCGCAGTCCGGCGGCCTGGCAGAAGGCCAGCCAAAGGAACTGCGGATTGCTCCTCAGATAGCGCCGCCACAACCGGCGTGGTTCGCGGCACAACCGGTAAAACCATTCCAGACCGGAGCGCTGGATCCAATGCGGCGCCTGCGCCACCCGACCGGCGTGAAAATCAAAGGCCGCCCCCACCCCCAGCATCACGGTCGCTTCCAGGCGGTCGAGGTAGGCGGCCATGAACCGCTCCTGCTTGGGCGTGCTGAGTCCCACCCAGAAGAAGTCGGGCCGGACCGCCGCCACCCGCGCCGCCAACGCGGCGTCCTCCTCCGGGGTCAACGCGCGGAAGGGCGGCGTGTACGTGCCCACAATCCGCACTCCGGGGAAGCGCGCCTCCAGGCGGCCTTTCAGTTCCTCCGCCACGCCCGGCCCTCCGCCGAAAAAGAAATGGGTGCGGCCGGATTGCTGGCTCCAGCGAAAAATCTCGAGCATGAGGTCCGGCCCATAGACCCGGTCCATCTCGCGAAACCCGGCGAGCTTGCCCGCCCAAACCATCGGCATGCCATCGGGGGTGGTGAGCATGGACCGGTTCAGGATGGCGCGCAGCGCCGGATCCGACTGGGATTCGATCACTCCATGCACGCCCGTGACACACACGTATCCCTTGCGGCGCTCGGCGACCGCCTCCGCCAGCGCGGCGCAGGCGGTTCCCAGATTGAGCACGCTGATGCCGACGCCCAAAACATTGACGCGTTTCCCGGCCACGACCACCGGACGCTAGCGACGCGATGCGGCCGGGTCAACGTCAGCGGTCACTGCGCCGTCTGCGGCTCAGAACCAGGCATCGCCCGGTTCGCGATTCCCGCACCGGCGGGCAGCCGTGACTCCGCTGGGCGGGCGTTCCCCGCCCTCGCCCCGGCGCGCGAGGGTTTCACCCGCGGGCGTTCGGATTCGCTTCGTCCAGGAGTCGCCACACGCGCAAGGCTTCGGTGACGCTCCAGGCCTGCGCGTCGCAGCCGCGCTGCGTATGCGGCACGTCGCCGTCCAGGATTTCCGGCAGGTGGCCCAGACAGCCTTCCCCGAGCAACCGCTCCGCACTGGCCAGGTAGCAGCGCGCGGCGCGCACCGCTTCCGGAGCGAAATCCCACGCCCGCGCCAACGCCTCGCAGAAATGGGGCAGCGTCCAGGTCCAGGCCGTGCCGTTGTGGTAGGCGGGCTTGCGGCGCGTGTCTTCGTCGCCTTCGTAACGACCCCAGTAGGGATGGACCGGGTCATTGAGCAACTCGCCGTGTTGGCCGCGGATGGGCAACGGCGGGGACACCGGCAGCGGCGCCAGCGACCGCAGACCACCCGGCACGACCAGCCATTGGCGCGCCGCCAGCACCATTCGCCGGGCGCGCTCCCCGGTGGCGAAACCGAGTCCGACGGCCAGCAGACTGTTGCTGCGGAGCGCCGTGTCGGGTGTCGCCTCGGCCGCCGATTGACCGGCCGAAGCCACCAGCACGTCCGCGTACCAGCCGGGATCTTCCAGCCAGAAATGGCGTTCGAAACTGGCCTGCGCCCGCTGAGCCAGTTCCGCCCACGGCGCTTCCCACGGCGGCTGCCCCAGGCGATCGAGCTGCCGCAACAGGCGCAGCCACAGGGCCTGGATTTCGATTGGATACCCTTCCCGCGGGGTGCCGGCCGGATGGTTGGTATCCATCCACGTAAAGTGGCTGGGACTCCAGACGAGCGCGGACTGGCGGTCCACGCGGATGCCGTTGGGCGTGCCGCGCAGGTGGCCCACGGCGATGGCGCGCAACACCTCGCCGACGGTGCGGCCGGCCGGATCGACCACCGTCGTGTAAAACTCGGCCGCCCCGCCGCCCCGCCGCGCAAGGGCCGCGGCGAGTTCTTCGCAGACGACCCCAAACCACAGCGGCGCGTCGCTCGTGTCGCGATTGGAGGCGTCGTTGCCGTGGATCGAATTCGGCAGGGTGCCTTCCTGTTCGAACCGGGCGAGGGCGCGCACGATTTGCCGCACCTCCTCCGTGCGCCCCGCCGCGAGCATCCCACGCGCGGCGATCAGCGTGTCGCGCCCCCAATTGAGAAACCACGGGTAGCCGGCGATGACGCTCCGGGCATCGTCACGGCGCACGACAAACGCCGAGACCGCGCGCGCCAGGGCCGCAGCGAATCCGTCCGGCGGGACCTCGCCGCGACCGGTCCCGACGCCTTCGGCCGCCGCCTGCCATTCCTCGAACGTTGGCTCGACTGCGTCGGCGCTCACGATCACCCAGGCTTCGGCGCCTTTGGCGAGCGGCAGCTCGAACCAACCGGGGCTGTAGGCATCGCCGCTGGCTTCCATGCCACGACTGGCCTCGACCGGGTGCGGGAGGTTGTCGCACCACTCGGCCTGCGCGTGGTACTCCCCCGCCGTGGACCAAACGCACAGGTGCCGATCGGCGGCGGGCGTGAACGCGAAGCCGGCGCGGTCGGGCAATGGCCGGGTGTGGCTGCTGAAGTGATGTTCCGCACCGCCGTTGTGCTTCGTCTGGGTGTGGAAGTTCCGGTCCTCAACATCCACGCGGACGGTCAAACGCACGTCGGCGGCCGCGGGCAGATCCTTGCCTTGCGCGGGCGCCGTGGCGGGCCGCTGGAACCGCAGCACGGTGGTGTTCCGCCCGGGCACCATCGCGGCGGCGATGCGAATCTCCGCGCCGCGACCGTCGCCGGCATTCGCGAGGAAACGCCAGCGGGCGGGCGGGCCGGCTGCGAATTCCAGCAGGTTATTCGCGTTGAGGGGCGACAGGAAACCGTCCGCGTTCACCCAGACGCGGGCGCGTTTGGCAAAGATGTGGCGGTCCACCGGCACGTGCGGGTCGAGGTTCGCGCCCAGGAGGCAATCGTACTTGGACCGGATGGTGCCGAAGTCCACCGCGAGCCGCGCCATCGCCCCGCAACCGTTGGTCAGCAGAACCAGCCCGGCATTCACGGCTTCAGCCCGGTAGGTCGAATCAGCCGGCGCGGAACCCAGGAACCGGAGGGCGGCGCGCACTTCGCGTCCTTCCCCGTTGTAACGCTCCAAGGCCAGCTCCGCATCCGCCGAATCGGGGCGCGGGGCGAACGCCACGAGATGCCCGTCCTGGACCGGCGTGGAGACGGCGTGGACGGGATGCGGCTCGCCGACGACTTCCAAAGCGACCCGGAAGGGCACCTCGTCCTTGACCAACAACCAGTGTCCGGCCGGGACCGGGGTGACGCGGCGCCGGTCCGGCGGCCGCCAGGTCACCACCGGCGGGTACGCGCCTGCGGACGCAGCCAGGCGCGTCGTCACCTCGGCGGGTCTGACGTCCGGCTGCAGATGGGCGACGGCGGCGAGGAAACCGCCGGCATCGCGATCGACCCAGTCGGCCAGTGCCGGCAGTTCGACTTGTCCCAAGCATTCGAGGGGGAGCTGTTTGCCCAAAGCCTGCAGCGCAAACGCCTCCAGGGCCCGACGCCGACGATAGACCTCTCCTTTCGGGCCTGCGGATTCCGCGGTCGCAGCGAGAGCATGACAGCCGGCGGCAGCCAGCGTGAAGGTGACCGGGCCTGCGCCCGCCACGTCGGTTTTGGGGGCGGCCTGGCCCAGCAAATCGACGGACAAGAAGCCGGGAGCGGAAAAGTCCAGTCCAACGCGGGCGAGGGCGGCACCGTCCAGCGCGGCGGTGTGCGGCCGGTTCGCATCCGTGTTCACGAGCACCAGCACCGCGTCGCGGCCGTCGGCCGATTCGCGCAACAACGCATACACCGGCGCGTCGGGCGGGCTGAGGCGGGTGAGCCGCGCGCCGTCGAAGAAACACGGATGTTCGGCGAGGAGGCGATTCAACCGGCCCAGCTCCGCCACCAGGTTTTCGTCGCTGCCCCACGCCAGGCCGCGGCTTGAATGGACATTCACCCGTTCGGCGGCGAGCCATTCCACCCCGTTGGTGAACCCGAACGCGCCGGAAACGCTGGTCAGCGCGCAGAGCTGGTTGCGGAGCAGCGACCAGGTCCGCCCCTGGGACGCCAGCCGGGGATTGTCGTGCGTCTCGCTGTAATGCACGTACACGCCGACGCGCCGGCTTTGGGCGAGTGCGTAGTCCAAATACCACGCCACGTCCTTGCCGGAGTAGTTCTGAAACAACTCCGAATAGGCCCATTGCATTCCCCCTTCCGTGAGCAGTTCCTCCGTCGCTTCCCAGGCGCCCCCCAGCCCTTCGAGCAAGAACACCGCGTTCGGGAATTCCAGGCGCACGCGGGCGATGATGTACTGCCAGACCGGCGTGGGCACCTTGTACCCGGCGTCACAGCGGAAGCCATCCACCCCGCGACGGCACCACTCGACGAAGACCTCGCCCAGCTCGCGCCGGAGCTCGGCGTGGCCGTGATCCAGTTCCACCAGGTCCTCCCACGTGTTGCCCCACGCGCTCGGGCTCACGAACGTGCCGTCCGCACCGCGGAGAAACCACCCCGGGTGCCGTTCCTGGAGGGTGGAGCCCCAGCCGGTGTGGTTGACCACCATGTCCAGGAAGAGCCGGCCCCCGCGCGCGTGTACGCCGGCCGCCAGTTCGCGAAACTGGTCCGTCCCGGTGGTGCGCCGGTCGAACTCCACCAGCGCGGGATCGATCGCCAGCAGATCCTGACAGGCGTAGGGACTGCCGAAACGACCGAAACGCGCGTATGTCGTCGGCGTCGGGTTCACCGGCAGCAGGTGCAGGATGCGGCACCCCAGCGTGTCGAAAATGTGCGGCAACTCGCGGCCCAGGTCGCGCAACGTGCCCGAAGGCGGAATGACGGTGAAGCCTTGCCGGTCCAGCGCCTCCATCGCGTCCGCGGCCGGCGATGGGTCCGTCGTGCGGGCACTCTTGTTGGGGCCAAACATGCGCGGAAACGCGCAGTAAATGGTGTTCGCGGTCCGGCACCAGGCGGGCTGCACATTGACGCCGAAATCCGGCCCCTCGGGCCAATGTTGCCAGCCGCGCTCGTCGAGCACGTAGGCCTTGGCCTTGAAGTAGCCGACTTCGGCCAGCGGCACTTCCAGCGCCCAGCCGCCACCGGTCCAGGCCATGGGGATGTCCCGCCAGGACGAGAGTGTGGGTGGCTTGTGGCTTTCGACCGAGGTGATGAGTTCCCGGCGCAGGACGGCGGCGCGGCCCAGATTCGTGCGCAAGTTCGCGCGCCACCCCGGCGGGGCCGCCCCGCCGCCTTCAGCCCGCAACGAAAAGCGGACCTTGTCGCCAACGAAAAGGGCCAGGCGACTGCCCGGCTCCGGATGTTGAACCAATCGAAGTGCCATGTTGCGCGGCGAAAGTCTCAGGCGTCCGCCCCGCCAAGGCAATCCCCGCCTGCGTTCCCGGCCTGCCCCGGTCCGGACTTCATCCGCCACTGCCCCGGCCGCCCTTTCCATCCAGTTGCCCAGGGGTCATGGCGCCGGGGGTTCCGACTCCGACCCACCAGGCGCGTACGACCACTTCCCGCGACCACTTCCCGCTTGCCGGTACGACAACTTGGCAGGCACTTTGCTTCTTTTTACTCGAAATGAACTGTACTTTTGCGGGAACCGGCATCGTCTCGAAATCCTGGCGCCGGTGCCCGTTCGCCGCGTCCCTGGCCGGGGCAGTCTGGTTGGGCCTCTGGTCGGCCCAGGCGGAGCCGGTGTTGATCACCGAGTTGATGTACCACCCGCAGAGCGAGAATCCCAAGGAGGAGTTCGTCGAGCTGTACAATCCCGGCCCGACACCGGTGAAACTGGCCGGCTGGCATTTCTCGACCGGGGTGCGGTTCACCTTCCCCGACGTAACCCTCGCCGCCCATGCTTACCTGGCCGTAGCTGCCGACCTGGCGACCTTCGCCACGAATCACCCGACCGTGACCAACGTCGTGGGGAACTGGGACGGCATCCTCAGCAACAGCGGCCAGTTGCTGGAGCTTGCGGACGCTCAAGGGCAGCGCGTCGATGCCGTGCGCTATGCCGATGAAGGCGATTGGGCGACCCGCTCGCGCGGCCCTTCGGACCATGGAAGGCGCGGGGTGGTCTGGTCCTCGCCGGCCGACGGCGGCGGGCGTTCCTTGGAGCTGATAAACCTCAACCTGCCGAACCACCACGGCCAGAACTGGGCACCCAGCCAGGTGGTCAACGGCACCCCGGGCCAGCCCAACTCAGCCGCCATCACGAACACCGCGCCGCTCATCCTGGACGTGACGCAGTTCCCGATCCTCCCCCGCTCCACCGACCCGGTCACCGTCACGGCACGCATCGTGGACGAGGCGGCGGCGGGGCTGACGGTCACGCTCCACCACCGACTGGATGGCGCGGCCGGATTCCAGACGCCGGCGCTGTTCGACGATGGCCAGCACGGCGATGGCGCGCCGGGCGATGGCGTCTATGGCGTCGTTCTACCGGCCCAGGTGAACAACGCCATCGTGGAATTCTACCTCGAAGCGGGCGACGCGGAGGGCAACGCGCGCACGTACCCGGCGCCGGTGAGCGAGGATGGCGCGCCGGCGCAGGTTGCGAACCTGCTTTACCAGGTGGACGACGCGGCAAGCAGCAGCTCCCTGCCGATGTACCGGGTCATCCTGACGGCGGCGGATTGGGATGCATTACGGGGCATCAACGCCGCCGGCAGTTACAGTCACGCCCAATTCAACGGCACGTTCATAAGCGTGGACGGGCAGGGAACGGAATTGCGCTACCTCGTCGGCGTGCGCAATCGTGGCAACGGGAGTCGCGGCAAGAACCCACAGAGCTTCCGCGTCAACTTCCGCAACGACGACCACTGGAAGAACATCGCGGCGATCAACCTGAACAGCCAGTACCCGCATGCCCAGTTGTTCGGCAGCGTGCTTTACCGGCGCGCCGGTCTGCCGACGCAGTCCGCGCGGCCAGTCCAGGTGCGGGTGAACAACGCCAACCTCGCCAGCAGCGGCCCGCCATCCTACGGCTTTTACGTCGGCAACGAAGTCCTGAACAGCGAGTTCGCGGGTCATGTGTTTCCGCTGGACAGCTCCGGCAATCTGTATCGCGGCATCCGCCTCCGGGCCCCGGGCGCCGACCTCCACTACGAAGGCGAGTCCCCTGAGCCGTACCGCGAGAATTACTTCAAACACACCAACGCCAGCGAGGACGACTGGACCGACCTCATTGGCTTGACGCGGATCCTGGATCAGGAACCGGACGCCACGTACGCCGCCGCCGTCCGGCAACGCGTGAACGTCGAGGAGTGGATGCTGTACTTCGCCCTCGAAACCCTGGTGGACAACCGGGAGACCAACCTGGCGAATGGCAATAACGGCGATGGCGAGGGTGACGACTACTCCCTTTACTTTGGCGCCAACGATCCGCGGTCGAATCTGCTCCCGTACGACCTCGACACCATTCTGGACCAGGGCGACACGGCCGGGAAGGTCGCCGACAGCCTGTGGCGCATGAATGCCAACGCGATCGTGAAGCGCTTCATGACCGCGCCGGAATTCGCACCCACCTATTTCCGCACCTTGAAACGGCTGCTCGACACGACGTTCCGGGCGGATCAGTTCGAACCCCTTGGTGGACCAGACCCTCCGGGGATTGGTGCCTGACTCCACCCTCACCAACCTCAAGACCTTTGCCGCGGAACGCAGCGCCTATGTGCGGTCCCAAATCCCCCTGACGATCACCATCACGAACTCGAGCCTTTCGTTCGCGAACGGCCTTTACCACACCACCAGTCCGACGGTGTCGCTCCAAGGCACGGCGAACGTGATCGACACGCGGGAGGTACAGGCCAACGGCACCGAAGCCGTCTGGACCGCCTGGACCGGGACCTGGACGGTCAGCGGCATCAGCCTGCGCCCCGGTGTAAACCGAGTGGTCGTTCAGTCCTTGAACGAGGCGGGCTCCGTCTTCGAGCGGGCCGGTGTGGAGGTCTGGTACGACGACGGCTCGGTTCAGACGGCGTCCGGCACCTTGACGACCGACACCCTCTGGGCCGCGGCGGACGGGCCTTTCAACATCACGGACAATCTGACCGTCGGCGCCGGCGCGACGCTCACGGTCGAGCCGGGCACCACCGTGTATCTGGCTTCCGGTGCGAACCTGACTGTGGCCAGCGGCGGGCGATTGCTGGCGCAAGGCACGGAGGTCGCCCCCATCCGCTTCACGCGATTACCCGGCACCACGACGAGCTGGGGTGGCATCACGATCAACGGCGGGGCCGGCACGCCGGAGACGCGCATCGCCTACGCCCACATCGATGCCAATGGCAGCACGGCCATCCACTCCAACGGCGGCACCTTGCTCCTTGACCACCTCACGTTCGGCTCGCCCGACCATCCGTACGTCTCGCTGGACGACTCCTCGTTCCTCGTGCAGGACTGCGTGTTTCCCACGCCCACGGCGGCCCTTGAACCGATGCATGGCACCGGGGGTATCAAGGCGGGCGGGCGCGGGCTGGTGCTCCGCAACTTCTTCGGCACCACGATCGGCTACAGCGATGTCTTCGACTTCACCGGCGGCAATCGACCCGGCCAGGCGATTCTGCAGGTGATCGGCAACGTCTTCTCCGGCAGCTCGGACGACGAACTCGACCTCGACGGCACGGACGCCTGGATCGAGGGCAACCTCTTCCTCCATGCCCACAAAAACGGCTCCCCCGACACGTCCAGTGGTATCAGCGGCGGGAGCGACGGCAGTCGCACTTCCGAGATCACGATCGTCGGCAACATCTTCTACGACTGCGACCAGGCGGTGACGGCCAAACAAGGCAACTTCTACGTGCTCGTGAACAACACGATGGTTCACCAGACCCACCAGGGCGGCCTCGACACCGACGGCGCCGTGATCTGCCTGGAAGATAATGGCGCCGCCGAGGCGGCTGGCATGTATTTGGAAGGCAATATCCTTTATGACGCCGAGAAGCTGGTGCGCAACCTCACGTCCGCCACGGTCACCTTCACGAACAACCTGCTCCCCCTGCCGTGGAGCGGCCTGGGCGGCAACAACTCCGCCGCCGATCCCTTGTTTGTCCATGTGCCCAAAGTGGATGAAACGCAGTTCGACGCTTGGGAGGGCGCGCAAGTCATGCGCGATTGGCTGAGCCTGCTGCCAGGTTCGCCCGGTCGGGGCACCGGCCCGAACGGTCGCGATATGGGCGCGGTGGTCCCGCTGGGCGCAGCGATCGGCGGCGTGCCCGCGGGCACCACCCGCGAGCCAGGCGCCACGCTCACCGTCGGTTTCAACCGGACCGGCAGCGGCATCTCGGCGAGCAGTTGGACCGAAGGCGCCGGTTACACGCATTACCGCTGGCGGCTCGACGGCGGCGGTTGGAGCGAGGAAACACCCATCGCCGCCCCGATCGTGCTGAGCGACCTCGCCAGCGGACCGCACTACGTGGAAGTCAGCGGCCGGCGGGATTGCGGCTGGTATCAGGATGACCCGGCTTACGGAACCGATGCGGGGGTCACGCGATCGGCGACCTGGACGGTGGATCCCGGCTTCATTCCGCCACCGCCGCGAGTTTGGATCAACGAAGTGCTCGCCAAGAACCGGTCGATCGGCCACGAAGGCACGTTCCCCGACCTGGTGGAGTTCTACAACGACGGTTCCGTATCGGTGGACCTGAGCGGTTGCGGCTTCAGCACCGATGCGGCCACTCCCTACGCCTTCCTCTTCCCCGCGGGCACGGTCATTCCGGCGAAAGGGTTGGTCGTGGCGTTCGGCGACAGCGAAACCAACGCTGGCGGACTGCACCTCGGCTTCGCGCTGAAGCAATCCGGCGGCGCGCTTTACCTGTTCGACCCCGCCAGCCGGGGCGGGCAGTTGCTGGACTCGGTCCGGTTCGGGATGCAGGTGCCTGACCTCTCGATCGGTCGGTTGGCGGATGGCTCGTGGGGACTCACGCAGCCTACTCCCGGCGCGGCGAATGTGGCCCAGCGTTTGGGCGATCCGGCCCAGTTGCGGATCAACGAATGGCTCGCGGCCACCGGCAGTGTGTTTGGCGACGACTTCATCGAGTTGTACAACCTCGATCCGTTCCCCGTGGCGCTGGGCGGGTTGCTGGTCAGCGACCATCCGATTTGCCCTGCCGGTTTGGCCGGCGTCCAACCCCAGGGCACGCCGGGCACGGTGCTGCCGCCATTGAGCTTCATCGCGGGCAAGGGCCTGGTCGCGTTGATTGCCGACGGCGCCGTGGACCGGGGCGGAGATCACCTCGGTTTCAGGCTGCCGGCCGAGGAAGGCGCCATCAGCCTTTCCACGACCGCCCCGGACCAGGCGGGTTTGCCACCCGGCGTCGCGCGCACAGGCGAGGTGCTGGACTGCGTCGTATATGGCCCGCAGCGACCGGACGTTTCCGAAGGGCGCAGCCCGAATGGCGCCGTGGCCTTCGGCTTCTTCGATCAACCCAGCCCCGGCGGCGGGAATCCAGGCGGTTCCGACACCGCGGTCACCACCAGCCTGTTTCCGCTGGTTACGCTCACGAACTCGTGGAAGTACTGGCAGAACGGGGATCGCGGACTGACCTGGCGGGAGGAGACGTACGACGACACCGCCTGGCCGTCGGGCCGCGCGCCGCTCGGCCACGACACCAGCACGATGCCCCTGCCCTACAACACGCCGCTGACCATCGGCAAGAGCACCTACTATTTCCGCACGCACTTCAATTGTCCCACCAACCCGGCCGGCATGACGCTGCAGTTGCAGACCTACCTCGACGATGGCGCGGCCGTCTGGCTCAACGGCCAGGTGCTGTATCGCCAGAGCCTGTCGGCGCCGAACCCCACCTATGACACCCACGCGGACAGCACCGTGGACAACGCCGCCTTGGAAGGTCCCTTCGACATCGACCGGGGCACGCTGCGCGAAGGCGACAACGTGCTGGCGGTCGAAGTCCACCAGGTGAACGCCTCCAGTTCCGACATCACCTTCGCCCTGCGCGTGGACGCCGCCCTCACGGTGACCAACGTGAGCGGCGACGACCCGGCGGTGCGGCTGAACGAAATCCTCGCCAGCAACGCGTCGTACACAAACACCGCCGGACTGGCCCCGGACTGGATTGAATTGTACAACGCGGCGTCCACGCCGGCCGACCTGACCGATCACAGCCTGACCCCCGATTCCGCCGATCCGCGGCGCTACGTCTTTCCGGTCGGGAGCGTGGTGCCGGCCCGCGGATTTCTCGTCATCGAATGTGAAGGCCGCCTGCCGGCCTCCCCGACGAATTCGGGCTTCGACCTCGCCGGCCAGGGCGGCGCGATCTTTTTGTTCGACCGAACGTCCCGCGGCGGCGGTTTGCTCGATTCCATTCATTACGGAGTGCAGGCGACCGATTTTTCGATCGGCCGGGTGCCCGATGGGTCTGGCCGTTGGCAGGCCAACCTCCCCACTCGCGGCGCAGCGGACATCCAGGCGGCCACCGGCAACGCCGCCTTCGTGCGCATCAACGAATGGATGGCCAGGCCCGCGAGCGGGGACGATTGGTTCGAGCTCTACAATCCCAACAATCAACCGGTCGAACTGGGCGGGCTGTTCCTGTCCGACGACCTGAACGACCGCACCCTCTCGGAGATCAGCCCCTTGTCGTACCTTGGTCCGCGGGGATTTGCGGTCTTCCACGCCGACGGCAACCCCTACCAGGGCGGCAACCACGTGAACTTCAAACTCGCCGCCGAAGGTGAATCCATCGGGCTTTTCACCGCTCAGGGCGCCCTGATCGACGGCGTGACTTTCGGACCGCAGACGGATGCCGTGTCCGAAGGTCGCCTGCCCGACGGTGGCGCGAGCTTCACGACGTTCCCCGGCCGCGCCACACCCGGTGCGAGCAATGGCACCTTGCCGGTCGCGGACACGGATGCGGACGGCCTGCCGGACGCGTGGGAGCAACTCTACGGTCTCAACGCCAGCGATCCCACCGACGCGGGCGCCGACCTGGACGGAGATGGATTGAGCAACCTGGACGAGTATCGCGCCGGCACGCGGCCGAACGACCCCACCAGCAGTCTCGGACTCGGCTTCGTGTTGGGCCCCGACCGCGTCACGCTCCAATTCAACGCCGTGGCGGGAAGGACTTACTCGCTCCTCTATCGCGATGCGCTGGGCGTGGGAAGCTGGCAGAAACTCGCCGACTACGGCCCCGCTCCGAGTGACGGTCCGGTTTCGCAGGATGATTTTCTGCTCGCCGCTCCACCCGCCCAACGGTATTACCGGCTCGTCACGCCCGAACTGCCATAAGACTCGCCGCCCCGAAACCCCCGCCATGAACGCGCTCAGGAATATTCCCTCTCTCCGCTGGCTCCGTGCGTTGGCGGGCGCCCCGGATCGTCCTCCGTCCCAGCCCCGCGTCGGAGCGCGCCGGCGCCTGTGGCCGGCTGCCGTCCTCCTGCTCGCGCTGGTGGGGGCGGGTCCCGGAGCGACTTCCGCCGGCTCGATCCTGCGAGAAGTATGGGAGGGTATTCCGGGCACGGCCGTGTCGGACCTGACCAGCTCGCCCGACTACCCGGACCACCCGACCTCGACCAACTACGTCACGGATCTCTTCGAGTCGCCGACCGACGTCCTGGAGGACTACGGCCAGCGGATGCACGGCTATGTCACCGCCCCGAGCACGGGCGACTACACGTTTTGGATTGCCACCGACGACGGCGGCGAGTTGTGGCTGAGCACCGATTCCAACCCGGCGAACAAGCAGTTGATCGCCTACGTCACCGGCTGGACGCCTTCGCGCGCGTGGACGATCGAGCCCAACCAACAATCGGCGGCGATCCACCTCGAGGCCGGCAGATCCTATTACATCGCCGCGCTCGAGAAGGAAGGCGGCGGCGGGGATAACCTGGCCGTCCGCTGGGAGGGCCCGAACGGCCTCGATGAAGCCCCGATCCTGGCGTCCCACCTGTTGCCGTACGGCGTGGCGTTCACGCCCCCGGTCATCACCGGGCAGCCCACCAACACCACCGCCCTGGAAGGCCAGATGGCCACGTTCAGCGTCCAGGTCAGCAACGCCGATTTCCTGAGCTGCCGGTGGCAACGCAACGGTCAGGATATCCCGGGCGCCTCCGGCACGGTCCTCAACTACGGCCCCGTGACGATGGCCGACCAGAACGGGCGCTTTCAGGCCTTTCTCACCAACAGCCTCGGCTCCACGGCCACCACGTTCGCGTACCTCACCGTCCTTCCGGACACCGAGAAGCCGAAGCTTGTGGCGATCCAGAACTCGGGTCAGAACCAGCTCGTGGTTTCGTTCAGCGAGGGGTTGGCTGCGCCGGGCGCCACCAATCCGGCCAACTACAGCCTGGACAAAGGCATCGCCATCACCGGCGCCGCGTTCGGGACGGACTTCAGCACGGTGCTCCTCACGACCGGCACGCTGACTTACGGTCAGAGCTACACCCTCACGGTGAACAACGTCACCGACCGCGCCGCCCAGCCCAATGCCATCCTCCCCGGCTCGACGATCCCGTTCACGGCGGTCCAGTTCTTCCCCACCGACGTGGGCAACCCCTCGCTTCCCGGCGGCATCAGCTACGTGCCCGGCGGGGTGGACATCACTGGTGGCGGGACCACGATCGGCGGGACGAGTGATCAGTTCCATTTCGGCTGGCAGCAGCGCAGCGGCGACTTCGACCTGCAACTGCGGGTCGCGACCCTGAACACGCCCGACCCGTACGGCCGTGCCGGCTTCATGGCGCGCGAAACCTTGGATCAAAACGCCCGCTTCGCCGCCATCTTCGCTTCTTCGCCGGAGCTGGGCTGCCTGTTCGAGTCGCGCGCCGGCACCGGGGCGAAGGCCACGGTGGTGGCGCCCCCCGGCGGTTACCCCGTGAACTATCCCTATACCTGGCTGCGACTCCAGCGCTCGGGCTCCCAGTTCACCGGCTACGCCAGCCTCGACGGCGCAGACTGGACCTCCTTGGGCTCGGCCAATCTCCCGGGGTTGCCGGCCAGTATCTATGTCGGCTTCGCCGTGTCGGGCGATACCCCTACGGCGACGGCCACCGGCCAGTTCCGGGACCTGACGGCCACCGTGAGCACGGCCACCACCTCTGCGCCCGCGCCCCGCGAAACCCTCGGCCCGTGCAGTCGCGCCACCGGCATGGTGATCAGCGAAATCATGTATCAGCCAGTGGCGCGAACCGACGGCCGGAACCTCGAGTTCGTCGAACTCTACAACGCCCGCACCGTGTTCGAGGACCTCACCGGCTGGCGGATCGGCGGCGACATCGATTATGCGTTCCCGGACGGATTCATCCTGCCCGCCGGCGGCTTCGTTGTGGTGGCCGCCGCGCCGGACGACCTCAAGGCGGTCTATGGCCTCACCAACGTCCTGGGACCCTACACGGGCAATCTGCCCGGTAATGCCGGCACCGTTCGACTGCGCAACAACGCCGATGCCATCCGGCTCGAGGTGACCTACTCGAGCGATCCGCCCTGGCCGGTCGCCGCCGATGGCGCCGGCCACTCGCTGGTCCTGGCCCGTCCGAGCCTGGGCGAAGCCGATCCTGCGGCGTGGGCCGCCAGCAGTCGGATGGGCGGCTCGCCCGGCACCATGGACCCTGTCCTGTCCTCGCCGCAGGCCGCCGTGGTCATCAACGAATTCCTCGCCCACACCGACCCGCCTGACATCGACTACCTCGAACTCTACAACCACAGCAACGCAGCCGTGGACCTCTCGGGTTGCTGGCTCAGCGACACGCCGGCGACCAACCGTTTTCGCATTCCCAACGACACCACGTTGCCCGCGCGGGGAGTCGTCGCCTTCGACTCGGACCAGCTCGGCTTTCGATTGAACGCGGCCGGGGAAACGCTGT
This sequence comes from uncultured bacterium, assembly GCA_963735925.1. Classification (GTDB taxonomy): domain Bacteria; phylum Verrucomicrobiota; class Verrucomicrobiia; order Limisphaerales; family J093; genus DSVZ01. Next base: position 66,895 of record CAVTMT010000008.1, on the reverse strand, counting down.
ATCTCGTCAACTCCAACGCCACCGCGGTGCTCGACGCCGTCCGGTTCGACCCCCAGGAGAACGGCGTGGCTTCCGGCCGGTACCCGGACGGCGATCCCACCATCCGGCGTCTCTCCCGGCCGACGCCCGGGACGGTCAACGCCCCTTGGCGCGCGGAGGCGGTGGTCATCAACGAGATCATGTACGCGCCCATCAGCGGCGAGGCGGACGACAGCTACGTGGAATTGTACAACCGCACCGCCAGCCCGGTGAACCTGAGCGGCTGGAAGTTCAACCAGGGCATCGACTACACCTTCCCCACCAACACCTCGCTGGCGGCCCACGGTTACCTGGTGGTGGCGAAGAATGCCGCGCACCTGCGGACGAATCACCCGCAGTTGACGGCGCAAAACACGCTGGGCGACTTCGGCGGCAACCTGAGCAACCACGGCGAACGCCTGGAGCTCACCCAACCGCACGCCCTCGTGAGCACGAACAGTGAGGGCGTGCTCACCACCAACCTCATCCGCATCCCCGTCGCCGAGGTGCGCTACGGCGTGGGCGGCCGCTGGGGGCAATGGGCCAACGGCGGCGGCTCGAGCCTCGAATTGATCGACCCGAACGCCGACCTGCTCCGCGCGGCGAATTGGGCCGACAGCGACGAAACCGCCAAGGCATCGTGGACGACCGTGGCGGTCACGAACCGGCTCGACAACGGCAACACCAGCTTCGCGCCGAACCGGCTGCGAATCGCGATGCAGGGAGCCGGCGAGTGTCTCGTCGATGCGGTCGAAGTCTTCCGCGATGGCACGGTGACCAATCTGCTGGCCAATGGCGATTTCGAGTCGGGCCCCACCGGCTGGACCTTGTCCGGCAACCACAGCCAGTCCGCGGTGGAGAACACGGGCGCGGCGAGCGGCGCCAATTGCCTGCACGTCCGCGGCCAGGACAACGGCGACACCGGTGTCAACAGCATCCGGACCGTGGTGAAGGGCGGGCTCAGCCAGAACCTGACCGGGGTCATTCGCGCGCAGGTCCGGTGGCTCAAGGGCTGGCCGGAAGTCTTGTTCCGCCTGCAGGGAAACTACCTCGAACTCCCGGCGCGCATGAATGTGCCGGCCAATCTCGGCACGCCCGGCCAACCCAACAGCCGGCTCGTCGCCAATGCGGGTCCGGCCATCTTCGACGTGAACCACTCCCCTGCCCTGCCCCGCGCCGGCTCGCCCGTCGTAGTCACCTGCCGGCTCTCGGATCCGGACGGTATCGGCACGGTGCGGGTGATGTACCGGGTCGATCCCAGCGCCACGCTCAAGCCGGTGACGCTGCGGGACGACGGCACCAGCGGCGACGCCGTTGCCGGCGATGGACTCTACAGCGCCCTCCTCCCCGGCCAATCGAGCGGGGCCCTGGTGGCCTTTCGGATCACGGCCCAGGATCAAGCCGGTTCGCCGGCCAGCACCGTGTTTCCGGCCGGCGCTCCGGCACAGGAATGCCTCGTGCGCTGGGATGAGCCGATGCCCTGGGGGACCTTCGCCCATTACCACCTGTGGAGCACCGCCGCCACCGAACAGGCGCGGGGACGGTCCATCGGTCTCGATAACACCTGGCGCGACGCCACGCTGGTCTGCGGCAATTTCCGCGTCATCTACAACGCGGGTTTCCGCGACAAGGGCAGTCCGTACCACTCCGGCTATGGCGATATCGTCGCCACCGTGCCGGAGGACGACCTGCTGCTGGGCACCACCGAACGCAACTTCGCCTCGACCGGGAACGGCGGTCCCGAGGAGACCGACATCCGCAGCCAACTCTCCGCCTGGTTGGCCCAGAAACTCGGGCTTCCCTATCTGCACGCCCACTACCTGCGGCTGTATCGCAACGGCGGTTTGTTCCGGAGCGTGTGCGAGGATCTGGAGGTGCCGAACCGCGAGTACACCCGCAGGTGGTTCCCGGATGGCGCGCGCGGGGACTTCTACAAGATCTCGGTCTGGTTCGAGTTTCAGGACGACAACCTGAACTTCAGTTCGATCGGCAGCACCCTGGAGCGGTTCCTCACGGTCAACAACGCCTACAAGACCGCCCGGTACCGCTGGAACTGGGAGCGCCGGCTGGACGGCGGCACCGCCAACAACTTCACGAACATCTTCGATCTGGTCACGGCCGCCAACGACACTTCGACGAACTACACCGCGCGCATGATGGCGCTGGCGGACATGGAAGAGTGGATGCGCGTCTTCGCCTACCACCGCATCATGGGCAACTGGGACTCCTGGACCTACAACGTGGGCCAGAACATGTACTGCCTCAAACAGCCGGGCTATCCGTGGGCACTCATCCCGTGGGACATCGACTTCACCTTCGGGCTCGGCGACGGTTCCAGCGCCCCGCTGGGCGCCGGTTCGATGGGAGGCAACGGCCAGGATCCCATCGGCAACCGTTTCTATGACAACGTCACCTTCAAACGCATGCTCTGGCGCGCTTACCAGGATGCCGTCGCCGGCCCGCTCCTCGCGACGAACTATCAGCCGCAGATCGACGTCCGCCGCGCGGCCCTGCTCAAAAACGGCGTCACCGACGCCACCGACCCGAGGGGCATCACCGCGTACATCGAACAGCGTCGGAAGTACATCCTGCAACGCCTGGCAGCGAACGACGCCAGCCAGTTCGTCGTCACCTCCAACGGCGGCGATGACTTCCTCTCGCCGACCCCGACCACCACGCTCCAGGGGACCGCACCCTTCGCCGTGGCCACCATTGAAGTCAATGGCGTGCCCTACCCGCTGAGCTGGTTCAACCAGACCACCTTCCGCGTCGTCGTGCCGCTGCCGTTGGCGACCAATACGCTGGTCCTCGTCGGCAAGGACCTGCGCGGCCAACCGGTGCCCGGCGCCACCGACACCGTCACGGTCACCTACGCCGGGGCGATTCCACGGGTCGAGGACAACGTCGTCATCAACGAGGTTCACTACGAGGCCGCCGAGCCGAACGCCTCGTTTCTGGAGCTTTACAACCAGTCCACGAGCGTACCGTTCGACCTCTCGGGGTACCGCTTGAACGGGGTCGGCTACGTATTTCCCGCCGGGGCGATCATCCAGCCCAATGCCTACCTCGTGCTCGTGAAGGATCGGGCCGGCTTTGCCAAGGCCTACGGCGCCACGACCCCGATCTTCGACGAGTTCCCCGGCTCGCTGGACAACGGCGGCGAACACCTGGAGTTGATCCAGGCCGGCGCCACCCCGGCCGAAGACCGGCGGCTCTGCGACGTCCGCTACGACGACCGCCTGCCCTGGCCCACCAACGCCGCCGGCTTCGGACCGTCGCTGCAGTTGATCGATCCCACTCAGGACATCTATCGGGTCGGCAACTGGGCGGCCACGGCCACCAACGATCTCAACCGCGTCACGCCGGGCCGCGCGAACGTCACGCGGCAGACCCTCGCGCCGTTCCCGCCCGTCTGGATCAACGAAGTCCAACCGCTCAACAGCGGCGCGTTCACGGACAACGCCGGTGAAGCCGACCCGTGGATCGAGCTCTACAACGCGGGGACCAACGCCGTCGATCTGTCGCCGTACTACCTCACCGACCAGTACACCAACCTCACGCGCTGGCAGTTTCCGGCCGGCACCGTGATCCCGGCGCAGGGTTTCCTGACCGTTTGGGCCGATGCGCAACCGGCGCAGACCACGAGCACCGCCCCGCACACGAACTTCCGGCTCAGCCCGGCCAATCCCTCGCTCGCGCTGGTCCGCTTCCAGGGTTCGCCGTCCGCCGCCGCGGTCATGGACTACCTCGACTGTCCGCCCCTGGCGGCCGGCCTGAGTTTCGGCAATGCGCCCGATGGCGAGCCGCGCCACCGGCAGTGGTTCATTCACGTCACGCCCGGCGGAACCAACGACGCCGTCTGGCCCGCGGTGCCGATCACGGTCAACGAGGTGTTGGCCGACAACACCAAGACGTTGCTCAACCCCGCCAGCGGCAAGTACGACGATTGGTTCGAGCTCTACAATGCCGGCAGCAACGCGGTGAACCTGGGCGGCTACTTCCTCACCGACGACCTGGGCAACCCCGATGAATTCGTCATTCCGGTCGGCCGCACCATTCCCGCCCACGGCTTCCTGCTGGTCTGGGCCGACAACCTCTCCAAGTCGAACCAGGTGAGCGGCGATCTCCATGTCGATTTCAAGCTCGCCAAAGACGGCCAGGACATCGGCCTGTTCGCTCCGTCGGGAGCGCTGGTGGACGGACTCGGCTACGGATTGCAGGCGACCGATGTGAGCGTGGGTCGCTACCCCGACGGCGCGGAACTGCCGCTGCTGACGCTCGACAAACCGACGCCCGGCGCCACGAATTACCTGGCCGGTGGCAACCGCCCGCCTGTGTTCGCGCCGCTCGCCGACCAGTCGGCGGCCGAGGGCACCCCGCTTCGCTTCACGGTCAGCGCCACCGACGCCGATCCGGGTCAGCAGATCACCTACAGCCTGGGCACCAACGCCCCTTCGGGCGCCGCCCTCGACGCCACGACCGGCGCATTCAACTGGACTCCGGACGAATCCGCCGGCCCGGGCACGATCACGTTCGCCTTGCGCGCCACCGATAACGGCACGCCGCCGAGGACCAGTACGGTGAACGTCAACGTCGCCGTGGCCGAAGTGAACCAACCGCCCGTGCTCGACCCGATCGCCGACCAGACCGCGAGCCAGGGCGGTCTGCTCACATTGACGCTGCATGGCACCGATGCGGACCTTCCTCCGAACCACCTGACGTACCGCCTTGACCCGGGCGCTCCGGCGGGCGCCCAGGTCGATCCCGCCACGGGTGAGTTCACCTGGATTCCGGATCCTGCCCTGCCGCCCGGCAGTTACGCGCTCACGGCCGTGGTGACGGATGACGGCGTACCGCCCCTCAGCGGCAACCGGACCTTTCACGTCACGGTCATCGAAGCGCCCCACCCCCCCGTCTTTGGGTTCGTGCCGCCGCGGACCATCGAGGAACTGACGCCGCTCAACCTGACTGTTACCGCCACGGATCCCGACACGCCGCCCAGTGCCCTTTTGTACAGCCTCGACCTGGCGCCCGCAGGAGCCCGGATCGACTCCACGACCGGCGCGATCACCTGGGTCCCCGGCGAAAGCCAGGGCCCGACCAACGCCGTGTTTGTCGTGCGCGCCACGAAAGTGGCTCCCCCGAATCCCAGCGCCACCACGACGTTCGGGGTCACGGTCAACGAGGTGAACCAGGCGCCCGCGTTCGCCGCCATCCCCGACCAAGTCCTGGAAGCCGAGCAGGCCCTCGCCCTCACGCTCCCCGCGAAGGACCCGGATCTCCCGCCGAACAACCTGACCTTCAGCCTCGAACCCGGCGCGCCGGCCGGCCTGACCCTGGATGCCGGCACCGGGGTCCTCGCCTGGGTGCCCCCCGGGAACCAGATTCCGAGCACAAACGTCGTCTCCGTCCGGGTCACCGACGACGGAGTCCCGCGACTCGCGGTCGTCCAGACCTTCAAGGTGGTGGTGAAGCGCACCTCCGGTTGGCGGCAGGTGATTGCCACCGGCACCGCCTCCTCCTCCACGCTCTATATCTACCTCACTCAGCCGGGTGAAGTGTATCTGGACGACCTCGTGCTCGTGCCCGGTTCGGTGGCCGACGCGGGGACGAACACGGTGCCGGATGGTGACTTCGAGACGCCGTTGGCCGGCACCTGGACCGTTTCACCGAACCACGCCGGTTCGGACATTTCGACGCTCGCCAAGCACTCGGGCCGCAGCAGCCTGCATATCGTCGCCTCCGTCGGCGGCACGACCCGCGCTTCCTCGATCTACCAGGACTTGCCGACCCCGTTGGAGAACGGGGCCCCGTACACGCTGAGTTATTGGTATCTGCCGGGCAAAACCACCACGAGCTTCACGATCCGACTCTCCGGCTCCGGCATCCTAAGCGCCACCGAGGTCGTCGGCATGGCGAACACGCCTCCGGTCCTCGCACCCATCGCGGATCGCAAGGTCGTCGTGGGGCAGGTGCTGCGCTTCCAGGCGACGGCCACCGACGCGGACCAACCGGCTCAGCCGCTCAACTTCGAACTCGATTACCCGGGGCCGACGGGTGCGAGCATCGACCCGGCGGGCGGTTGGTTCACCTGGACGCCGGGCTTCGCTTACTCGGGCACCACGAACCAAGTCAGGGTGCTGGTCACGGACGGCGGCGTGCCGCCCCTCGGCGATTTCCAGTCATTCAACGTGGTCGTGGAGCCATCCTCGCTGGCTCTGATCGACGCCCGCCTGAACGACAACGGCTCGTTCACCGTCACCTGGACGAGCATTCCGCAGCGCGCTTACCGGGTGGAATCCAAGACCGGTTTGGACGATGCCGCCTGGCAGTCCTTCGCCCCGCTCATGGCCACCGGCACGACTCTGTCCCTGACCGATCCCAACTCCACGCACGCAGCCCGGAAGTTCTACCGTGTGGTATTGATTCCATAATCGAAGCGGGTTGCGCGTGGGCCGGCGCGATTGAGGCACCTCGCTTCCCGGCCGCGTCGGGAAGACACGTCATCAAGCGCCTGACCTGGACGTGTAGGTACGCGAACCGGCCCTTGACAGAGAACCATGCGGGCGGGACGGTGGCCGGGTTGTCCATGACTTGGACGTACGACAACAGCCTTCGCCGGGACGTGGCGACGGCGCTGAAGGGCACCAACGTGTTGCAGGCGGCTGATTATGACTTCGATCTGGCCGGCCGGTTGTGGAAGGTCAAGGACGGCAACCAGCAGGCGGTTTACACGTACGACGCCAATTCGGCCTTGATCGGCACCGTGAGCCTGACCAATGGGGCGGGCGCTTCTCAGGGGCTGGCCGTGAGCCGGGCCTACGACAAGCTTAACCGCCTTCAGAGCGCCAGTTCCAAGGCGTACGGCGGCGCGGCCACGAACCTCCCAATTAGCTTTGCCTACCAGTACAACACCGCCAACCAACGCACCCGCACCACCCTGGCCGACGGCAGTTACTGGATTTACCAATACGACACTCTGGGCCAGGTGATCTCGGGACGGCGGTACTGGCGAGACGGCAGCGAGGTTTTGGGCCAGCAGTTCGACTACCGTTTTGATGACATCGGGAATCGAAAATTGACCGGTGGTCGAGCCTCAGCTTCCAGCAGCTACACGAACAATCTGCTCAATCAGATCACCGGTCGTGGCGTGGCCGGCGTGGTGGACGTGCTGGGCCTGGCCAATCCGACGACGAATGTGACGGTCAACGGCAATGTCGCCAGCCGCAAAGGGGAATACTTCCACCATGCCTTGAGTGTGGCCAACACCAATGCCCAATACCCCACCATCACAGTGACCAGCCAATATGGTGGCCAGCAGAGTCAATCAGGGGAGGTGTTCGTGCCCGCCGTTTCGGAACTGTTTACCTACGACCTCGACGGCAACCTAACGGCCGATGGGCGGTGGACGTACAGTTGGGACGGGGAGAACCGCTTGGTTGAGATGAAGCGGGACACGAACGCACCTACGCCTTCCTGCCGGCTACGCTTGGTGTTCGACTACGACCAGCAAGGCCGACGCATCCGTAAGACATTCTACACGCACGATGGCACCAATTGGGTGGAGCAACGGGACACGATCTGTCTGTACGACGGCTGGAATGTGATGGCGGAGCTCGACACCAACGACAGCAACGCCAAGCTCAGGACCTATGTGTGGGGAACGGACCTATCCGGGACGTTGGGCGGTGCCGGCGGCGTAGGCGGGTTGCTCTGGGTCAACAATCTTCAGAGCACCTACGGTGGGCAAAGCTTGCCGGTGGGGGTGCACTTTGTGGCGTATGACGGGAACGGGAACGTCGTGGCCTTGGTGCAGGCCGCAGACGGCGCCTACGGCGCCCGGTACGAGTACGGCCCGTTTGGTGAGCCGATCCGGCAGACAGGCGCCCTTGCCGACGCCCAGCCATTCCGGTTCTCCACCAAGTGGACGGATGTTGAATCGGGGCTGCTCTACTACGGTTATCGGTATTACAATCCAGTCATGGGGAGGTGGCTGAGCCGCGATCCAATCAACGACTTCTCTTTCCGACAGATCGCGCATCACCACGGGCTTTCACGCACACTTTGCCATGTAGGGCGCTCAACATTCGAGCATAGCTTCGTATGTAATGATCCAGTCTCTAAGTGGGACATGCTCGGTCTTGCAGTCACCATAGGTCCGCCGTGGGCCTGCCCGCAAGAAAGTGGATGGATGTGGAACGGTGAATCGTGGAATCTGACCACGCCCAATCACCTGATATGCATGTACAAGCGTTGTGGTCCTAAAGGGCCAACATCCCAACTCTGGACTAGTACGAGCCGCACATCGTTGGACCAGGTTGGGCAGTACTTTGAGGGCGGCTGTATCGGCATATTTCGCGTCAAGGTAGCGGAAAGTTGCGAACGTTTCTGGTCATGTACTGAATGCCGGCACCTCTGGGTTGAGTATGAGATTACCGGGTGGCGACTTAACAACGGGCGCCGGCCCAACCAAGTTCCAATTCGCGGCAAAGAGCTCAAGCGCGATGATCGTCCAAGTGCTCAGGGAGCCGGAGGCCCCGGCAGTGCCTCGTGTGGAACTCGAGTGCGGTACGAATTTAGCGAGGAACTGCTAGATAAAGATGAAGCAGACTGCCCCACTTGGGGCATCTCTCCAGATGAACCATGATGAATACTGACTACCTGCTCCAACGGTGCCAGCGCTTCTGGACGCTTAGCTGCGCCATCATGTTCTGCTGCGGCACAACATATGGGAGCGATATGCCGCGACATGCTGCAGAAGAATATTGGTTGGTGCGGTACTACGGACACCCTACTTATGACTATTATGCCCCTTGGCGAGTACTCACGAACCAGATTCGCTGGAATCCGACTTTAGAGGCCGCATTACCAGCCGATATCGCGGTACTAGCTCGTGCAGCCTATGCTACTATCCACCAAAATAGAGGTACAACAAATCTGTTGCGAATTTCATCCATCAACATTAGCCGTGTTGGATACAGCAGAGAAGAGCGAGCAGTACTAACAAACCAATGGTTTGTAGTATTTACATTTTCTATTGACGAACCCGAACCTTATTATCGTCATATAGTCATGCTCCCAGACGGGACTGTCGCCGAGCAGCGGCGAGTTGTAGCTCGTACTTTAGTGAACCATAATACGGAGGGTAGAACGCCAGAACGAGCGCGGCAAAGCCAACCGCAATTAGATGCAGAGAATCGGTGGACAAGGATATCCCCGGTGCAATGGAATCCGTTGGTCAATGAATTTCCTCTAGATCTTAGGACCGAGGTCATGCGAGCAGATCTGTTTCTTCGCCGGAGCTGTGGAATCAGCGGTTCGACACTGTTAGAAGGAATTGATATCTACCACTATGCTCCTTTGAATCTGATCAGGGAGCAACGCTTGAGTCTTCTTGACCACCTGCATCACTGGTATGTGAGGCTCACGTTTAGTGCGACTCAAGATGGGCGGGAGAGGAAAGAACACTACATGGTCAACCTCAATCTTGACGGAGTGATCGATCGAGCATTTCGCAATGGTATGGAAATTCCGTAAGAGGAGATGGCCCAGCCATAGAATTCGGCAGTGCGTAAAGGGGTCGGTTCTTGCTATTGGTAACTCAAGCGGGGCGGCAAACACGCGTTACCCGCAAAACCCTCAGGTCCTATTATTTGCAGCTCGTTTGCTTGGTGCAAACTGCGGCTCGGGATGGCCTCACCCCCACGTGGACGTACAACGATGCGAGCCTACCCTGGACGGAGAGCCTTGCCGGCGGGACGGTGGCCGGGTTGTCCATGACCTGGACGTACGACAATTACCTCCGCCGGGACGTGGCGAGGCGCCAGACAAAGGGCGCCGGTGCGCGACCCGCCCGCTGTGGTGGTGGCGCGAAAAGCCTCCCACGCCAACCCGACGGGCAAACATGCATTCTCCCGCGGTGACGAACCCAATGGAGAGAGGAAGCAGTCGGGTCCGGAGCCCGGTTCGGGGGGACTTCAGCCCGAAGCCAGCACCTCGACCAGATACCGCAGTTCGCCATCGACGTCCGCGCCGTCGCCCACGGTGTGCGCGATTTCGGCCCGCACCAGTTCGCGGAACCGCTTGCGCAGCCGATGCACGGCCACCTTGACGGCGCCTTCGCTGAGCCCCAGGTGCCCTGCCGCGTCGGCCTGCGAACGCGCGACATCGCCGCCCGCGAGCCAGGGTTTCAGGACGTCGAAGTGAGCCACCCGGCCCCCGGCCTCGAACTCGCGCCGCAACGCCGTCAGCGCCCGGTCCATGATGGCCAGGGCCCACGCGCGGTCGAACACGCTGTCCGGCGGCAGCGCCGAGGCATCGGCGATTTCCAAGCCGGGGGCGGTGTCTGGGTCGCCGGGCGGCGGGGCATCCAACGATTCCGCAGCCAGGCCGGAACCCCGCTTGGCGGCGCGCTCGCGCTCACGGAGGTCCGCGAGGAAGTGCTTCACCGCGCCGAGCAGGAACGAGCGGAATCGACCTTTCGCCGGCTCGGCCCCGCCCAATCCGCCTCCGCTCAGAACCCGGGCGAAGAACTCCTGCGTCAATTCGCGGGCAGCATCCTCGGTGCGCCCTTCGCGTTGGAGAAACCGGAACACCGGCTGGTAGTAACCCGCGCACAATTCGGCCAGGGCGGCCCGTGCCGCCGGCGTCTGACCCCGCGCGCGCTGGACGAGCGTCCAGCGGGTGGGGGCGAAACTCGCACCCGGTTCGGCCGAGGCGTGGGAGCCGGTCATGGGGCGGTCGCCTGGCGATACGCCGCCAGCCAGTTTGTGCCGAAGCCCGACGACCGGTAGTGCACACCGGGCGGTCCGGCGAACGGCCAGGTGCGAATACGCAAGCCGTAGGCCGGGCGGCTCGCATCCGCATCCGACAATCCGTGGATCGTTTCCTGGTCCGCCTGAAGCGCGATCCAAAGATCGATGCTGCCGACGAAGTCCGCCGGCACGGGCGGCACGGCTGCCCCCTGCGCCGTGAGGTTCTCTGCCGGACCGACGAGGCCGAACTTCCAGCGCGGTTGCGCCGTCAGGCTGTCCAGGTCGTCCGGGTCGTCCGCGAGAACGAACTTCCCGGTGTAGGATTCGTCGGCTCCGTTCACCAGATAGGCCGCCAGTTCCGGCACCGGCAGGATGACGCCGTTGGTCCGTGCCACTAACTCGAAGGTCGCCACCTGGTTTGGCGGCAGCACGAAGTCCGCATCCACGCCGCGTTTCGCAGCGGTGGGCGGGAGGGGCGAACTCTGGAGTTGCAGGCGCACGCTCCAATCCACCGCACCGCCATCGCCGCCGCCGGTTGCCAGCGCCCTGGCGATCTCCAGCGCTTGGGCCTCCCGGGTGGAGGTCTTCCTGCCGATTTCGCGGGCCGACGGCGAAACGGCCCAGTCCAGTCGCGGCAATCCGTTTGGCCGCATACGCGCCGCGATGGTTCCGGCCGTCCGGTCTTCGACGACAAGCTCCCAGGGCACGCCGCCGGCGTCGGAGTCGCCGAGCGTTTGCCAGCGAATCACGAACGGACTCGGCGCCCGGGTGCGCGGTGGCCACAGCTTGGCGCGCAATTCCCGACCCGACACGGGGACGCCGTTGGACAACACGGTTCCGCTGACGACGAGGGTTTCGCGCGGTGGCGCCATCACCTCCAGCACCAACGCCGGAGTGTTGCCGGCTCCCGGTTCCGCTCCACTCGCGGACGTTTGGCCTTGGACGGCTGAGGGCCGGTTGGCGACGGGATGACCGGTGCCGAAACTCGATCGGTCCCGTGAAGGTCCCAAACAGGCCGCCAGGAAAACCAAGACCAGAACGGTCAGCCCCAGCCACAGCCAGAACCTTCGGCCGGACCACGCGCGGGCTGTGGTCTGGCCGGTGGCCCAGCGAGAGGTGGCGCGCACCAGCCAAACCGCTCCGGCCAGGCAGCCGACCGGCCATGCCAGCGCGAGCAAGCGGACCAGGAGGGTTGGCGGCGTCGGCGTAACCACCATCAGCGGCGGCAGCAACCCTGCCGCCAACAGCACCAAGACCGGCCAGGTGAGCGCCGCGAACAAGGCAAGGGGCAGGCCGTGAACTTGCGGTTGTCCAACGCGGATCTGACTCAATGCCACCCAGCCAAGCAACGTCCCCGGAATGCCCAGGCCGACGAGGCAGGCGACCATGAGCCACAGCTCGCCGGTCCCGAGGCCACCTGCGCCCAGCAACCCCGCGGCGAGAACCATCACCGGCAGCGGCAGGCTGAGTCCGGTGAGCGCGGCACCCCAGATCGCTGAGCGAGACACGTGGTTCCCCTGCTGCGGCGGTCGGGGGCCCTCACTGGCAGCGGTTGTGCGTGACCGGAAGACCCGGGCGACGACCGCCACCGCCACCGCGGCGGTCACCAGCGTGCCGAGCGTCACGGCAAGCAGCAGGGCGGCCGCGGGACTGAAAACGGCGTGGGCCGAGTCCAGCACAAAAAGGATTGGGATCGTGACCAGGGCGTCCAGGAACAAGGCGGGCCAGCACCACGCGGCGAAAACTGCCACCGGCCAGCCGTGCCGGGCGGCTCCGGCATTCCGCATCTGGGCGAATGCCAATGCGCCGATCAAGGTTCCGGGCAGCGCCAGGCTCAAGGTGAGGACGGTCAGTGCGAGGGTGACCCCCAAACTGGCGCCAGCCACGCCCCACCAGTAGAATTGGTGGGCGCACAATTCCAAAGCCAGCAGCGCGCCGGTCACCAGGCTGGCGCAAACCAGTCCGGCTGCCACCCCCGTTCGACGGGATTTCATCGCCCCGCCGCCGCGACTGCGGAGTTCGAACGCTTTTTCGATCGCGCGAAGCCGCCTATAAACCAACACGAGCGCCACGGCGCCCAGACCGGCGGTGAACGAGAACGTGAAGAAATCGAAGCCATACTCGAGGGCCATGTTCCCCGAGGGCGCGCGCCAAAAACTCAGCCAGGGTGTGCGCCAGCCTACGTTGCCGCTCCGGACCAGCGCCTGCCCGACGGTGACATAGTCGATCCGGTAGAAGACGAAGGCGTAGGCGAAAGCGATGGCCAGAAGCAGCACCGCCGCCTTAATCATGGAGCGGGTCTGGCCGGGCAATGCAAGCCACCAGCCTGGTTCCTCAGCGGCACGCGGCGGTACGGAGCCGCCCCCAACCGCTCCAGTTTCAGGGTCGGCCGCCGGGGGCCGCGGAGCACTGGTGATGGCCTCGACACTCGTTTTTACCTCGCCCGCGCTTTGCTGGCGCAGTTCACGTTCTTTGGCGAGGGCGCGGAGGACGATGTCATCCACCCGCTCATCCAAGGGCGTCTTCTTCGACGGCGGCGCGAACCGGCCCAGCGGCAGTTCGCCGGTGAGCATTTCGTAAAAGACAACGCCCAGCGAGTAGATGTCGGCGCGATGATCCACCTCGCCCGGCTTCTCGATCTGCTCCGGCGCCATGTAAGCCGGAGTGCCCAACGACGCGCCGCTGGCCGTGAGCGTCACGTCGGGCTTGGCCTCGCCCAGCAGTTTCGCAATGCCGAAGTCGGCGATCTTCACCCGCCCCTTCTGGTCGAGCAGGATGTTCTCCGGCTTGATGTCGCGGTGGAGGATGCCGTGTTCGTGGGCGAACTGGAGCGCCTCGCAAATCTTCGGCACGATCGCCAGCGCCTCGGTCGGCGAGAATCGACCGGCCCGCATCGCCTGGCGCAAGTTCGCGCCGTCCACGAATTCCATCAGCAGGTAGTAGAACCCGCCGGCTTCGCCGAAGTCGAAGACGGAGACGATGTTCGGATGGTTCAACTTGGCCAGCACGCGCGCCTCGCGGTGGAAGCGTTCGGCGAAGGCCGGGTGTTTTCCCAACGGCTCGGACAGGAGTTTCAGAGCGACGAGGCGGTCGAGCTTGGGCTGGCGGGCCTTGAACACCGCACCCATGCCGCCCGCGCCGATCAGGCCGAGCACCTCAAGCTGCGGAAAGGCGGCCGCCACCCGCTCCACCGATGGCGGGGCGTCGTGCCGGGCTGCGGGCGTGGCCGCCGGTTCCGTGGGCAAGGCTGCGCCCGCCAGCAAACACGCGGGGCAGAGACCTTGCGGAGCGCCGGCGGGCAGCCGTGCACCGCACAGGGGACATCGAGCCGGTTGGTCTTCAGTTTTGACAGTATTCATACACCCCTGTCCTGAACGGGTTCGGTTTGAAGGTTACACAACATTTTGCGTTTGCTCGCGGGTTTTGGCAGCCCCCTACTCCTCGCGGAGGGCTTGGATCAAACACTGCATTTCCACATCGATCTGGGCCGGGTCGCTCAGCGTTTCGGCAATCTCCGCGCGCACCATCTCGCGGAAGCGTCGGCGCAGGCGGTGCACGGCCACCTTCACTGCGGACTCGCTCAAGGCCAGGCGGCGCGCCATGTCGGCCTGCGGTGTTGGATCGGCAGCTCCGAGCAGGCAGGGCTTGAGGACTTCGAACTGGGTCTCCTTGCCCTCCGTGGTCATCGCGGCGCCAAGTCGCTCGAGGGCTCGTGCCAGCAAAGCGTTCGCCCAATGCCGGTCAAAGAGGCGGCTGGCCGGCTCGGCTTTCGGATCGGCCGGATCCGCGCCGCCGTGGGTGTCCGAGGGGTGCGCGGTCAGGTGAACGTGTTCGACGCCGCCGCCACGCTTCGCCGCGAGCCGGCGTGCCCGCTCCGCTTGGAGGAAATGCTTTACCGCGCCAAAGAGGTAGGATCGAAACCGGCCTCGCGCGGCATCCGCGCCGGCCACTCCCGAGCCGGCCAGCAGCCGGGCGAAGAATTCCTGGGTCAAATCGCGCGCGGTTTCGCGGCCCACCGCCTCGCCGCGCATGAACGCCTCCACCGGCGCGTAGTACGCCGCGCACAGATCGCTGAGCGCCGCCCGGGCTTCCGGCGTTTCACCGCGCGCGCGCTGGACCAGCGTCCAGCGCGTTGCCGCCACGAGCGGAGGCGACGAGCCGGGGGTCATGGAGGCGGCAACGGCTCCGCGCCGTAATAAAGGCTGACGTGCCAGCCTCGCTGGTTTCCCTCATTGGCCGTTGTGGTTTCGCCCTCCAGAAGCGTGGCCGGGTATCCATCCGCCTCCTTGACGCGAGCGGCTTCCAGCGCCAATGGCCTCCATTCCACCGGCCCGAAATCGGGCGAGGTGAAGCGCTTCAACTCTTCGCCGCTGGTGTCATCGCAGAGTCGGACTTCCCACGAGGCCCCGGAGCGGCTCGCGGCGTCGGACCTTCCGGGCAGCGCCCCCCACTCCAGGCGCACCACCCGCGCTTGATTGGTGGAGGCAATGACCTCGACTTCGAAGCCGCGGTCGGCTGGAACCGGCGGTGCGGCGGCGGTCCAGATTTCGAAGGTGGCCTTCAGTCCGCCCGGAATGCGAAACAGCGCAGACTGGCGGTTCGTGCGGCTTACCGGTTGAGGGACGATCTCGGAGTAGCGAAACACCGGAGGCGGCGTGCGAATGGCCTGTGGGAACTCAGCCTCCCAATTCGTGCCCGCGCCGGCGAATCCGCGCTCCCCAAGTTCCACCAGGCCCAGACCGTGCGCGAAGGTTCGGAGCCGGACGCCCAGGCCGGGCCGTTCGGCTGCAGTGCGCTCGACGAGCCAATGGGTCGTTTCCGCTTCCGGCGAGAGCCAGCCCCTGTCCATCGTGAACCCTCCCGAGGGAATCAGTCGCGCCAGGTCCTCCGGCAGGGTGAGGTTCGTGGCCGAGGCCAGGAAGGCCCCGCCCTCGCCGCGAAACTCGAGCTGCCACGGTCGCGCGCCCCCCGTTCGCGTTGGAATCCGCGGGTCCGGCAACCAGAGGAAGACCGCAGCTCCATCGCGTTGGGCCGACGCCAGGTAGTAGGCGGCGGAGCCCGGAATCGCGTGCACGCCGTTGCTCCGGCTGGTGACCATTTCGATCAGCACGCCCTGCCCCGCCGGCACGCCGAAATCCATGCGGAATCGTCCCGCCACAGGACCAACCGCCGGACCGGCTTCCACGACCGGGTGCTGCCCCACCGGCGTGGCCCCGACCTGCGAGGGATGGGCAGGTTCGTTTGTCGTTTGCCGGGGCAGCGGTGCTTCGACGCGGCTCATGGGTGTCAGCGTCCCCAGAAACATCGCGGCTGACGGCAGCAGCACGAGCAACGCCACCGCCCCGGCACCGAAGGCCAGCGCCGTCCGACCCCCGGCCGTGGCTCCGGGCGTGCCGGGCCGCTCCACCCAGCGCTTCAGCCGAACCACAACGACGGCCAGGAGGCCGACGAGCCAGAGCGGCGCGACTTCGTAGAGCCGCCGACCCACACTGGCGGGCAGATAACCAGCGGCGCCCAGAGTCAGCAGCAGGCCGGGTGTCAGCGTGAGTGCCAAATTGAAAGGCGCACCCAAGGCTCCCATCAGAGCAAGTCCGGTGCCCCGGAGCCGGCCGTGTCCGCGGCGGATATCGCCGAGAGCCAGGACGCCGAGGATCAAGCCCGCCAAGCTGAGGAAGCCGCCGAACGAAGTGAGCAACCCGTCAAACGTGCCCAAGCCGTCAATGAGAGACAGGCCCGCGTCCCGGCGGAAAAGCGAGACCAACCCGAGGAGGCTCATCCAGCCGGCGTGCAACCAGAGCGGAATGGCAAGCACCGCGCTCAGGGTGGCCTTCCAGGACGTCCGCGGCAGAGTATCCGGAGGCGTGGGACCCGACGGCTGCGCGGCCGCGGCCTCCGCTTGGGCCGAACGGCACAATCCGTCGAGGACGGCCCGATTCCTTCGCAGCCACACCAACATCGCGATTTCGAAGCCGCAGGCCAGCAAACTCACCCCGAGCACCACGCCCTCAGCCACCGGAATCCGGCCCGCCGCACCCTCCGAATCCCAATCCAGCACCGCCGCCCAAACCAACACGAGGACGCCCACGGCCGCCAGCGCGATCCGCGACCAGATTCCGGCGCGCACCCAAACCGGTCCCGAAGTGCGCAGGACACGCAGTTTCAAGGCCCCCACCAGAAGCACAATCGTCGTCGCCAGGCCCCCCAAAACATTGCCGAAGAACAGCCACATGCCTTCGATTGCCGCCGCGCCCGGATGCTCGGCGAGGTGCTCGAAATCCAGCAGCGTCAGGCCCAATGCCCACAGAAAGGGCGCGACGAGCAGCCCGTAAACCGTAATGGCCTGGGCCATGCGGGGCAGGCGCGGATTGCACAGAATGAAATCGCGGGCGGCCGGAATCGGAGCCCCTGCCAGTCCCCGGGCGGCCTGCCCCGGACCCGAAGCCCCCGCTACTCCCTCCACCTCCGTCTTCACCTCCTCCGCGCTCTGCTGGCGCAACTCTCGTTCCTTCGCCAAGGCCCGCAGCACGATGTCGTCCACGCGCTCGTCCAAGGGCGTCTTCTTCGACGGCGGCGCGAACCGGCCCAGCGGCAGTTCGCCGGTGAGCATTTCGTAGAACACAACCCCCAGCGAATAAATGTCCGCGCGATGATCCACCTCGCCTGGCTTCTCGATCTGCTCCGGCGCCATGTAAGCCGGAGTGCCCAACGACGCGCCGCTGGCCGTGAGCGTTACGTCCGCCTTGGCCGTGCCCACCAACTTCGCGATGCCGAAGTCGGCGATCTTCACCCGCCCCTTCTGGTCCAGCAGGATGTTCTCCGGCTTGATGTCGCGGTGGAGGATGCCGTGTTCGTGGGCGAACTGGAGTGCCTCGCAGATCTTCGGCACGATCTCCAACGCCTGTGCCGGACTAAAGCGTCCCGCGCGCATGGCCTGGCGCAAATTCACGCCATCCACGAACTCCATGAGCAGGTAGAAGAACCCGCCGGCTTCGCCGAAGTCGAAGACGGAGACGATGTTCGGGTGGTTGAGTTTGGCCAGCACCCGGGCCTCGCGGTGGAAGCGTTCGGCGAAGGCCGGGTGTTTGCCCAGCGGTTCGGACAGGAGCTTCAACGCGACGAGGCGGTCAAGTTTGGGTTGGCGCGCTTTGAACACCGCGCCCATCCCGCCGGCGCCAATCAACTCGATGACTTCGAACTGAGGGAAGGCCGCCCGCACGTCCTCCAGCGGAGGCGGCGCCGGCCGGTGTGCGGAGGGACTGCCGGCATCGGTCTCCGTGGCGGCGCCGGCCAGGACGCATCTGGGACACAGTCCTTGCAGTGCTTCCGCGAGGATGGGGGCACCGCATTTCGGACACCGTTTCTCAGCGCTTGCTTCGTTCATACCAAGGCTTCCTGAGGAAAAGGCCTGGCAAGGTTACAGGAAATCTCGGTTCGCCCCGGCTCTGCGTACGCCTTGGTCACGCGGCAGAAGGCTAAACGGCATCATTTGGTCCGGGACGTGTGCCGGCCTTTGAACGTCAGCTCCGCAACGCCGGACTTGTCCAGCTCGCCGAGGCCTGCTTTTACCATCCGCCGGAACTGGCGCGTGGTGGCGGCGGCGAGCGGCAATTGCAGCCCTTGGTCCACTGCCAGACTGAGGGCGATGCCCGAATCCTTGGCGGCGTGTGCGGCGGAGAAGAAGCACGAGTGCTCGCGGTTCTGCATGTCTTCGCCGTCGGTCTGGAGCACCTGCGACGCGGCACCGGTCTGGGCGAACACTTCGCGCACCAACCCCAGATCGAGCTTGCAGACCTCGGCCAAGGCCAGACCTTCGGCGAGCGCCGCCGTGTTGATGTTCATAACCATGTTCACCAAGGCCTTCATCGTGGCAGCCTGGCCAGTCTTACCAATGAAGCGCAGCGAAGCGCTGAGCTTTTCGAGCAACGGACGCACGCGCTTGAACGTGGCCGGGTCGCCGCCGCACATCAGGTATAACTTGCCCTCGCGCGCTTGGGGAATGCTCGAGGCCATGCACGCTTCCAGAGTCGCCGCGCCCACCCGCCGTGCCGCCTTCTCGACCTCGATATGCACGGCGGGAGAAACCGTCGCGCAATTCACAAACACCTTGCCGCGGGCGCCGCGCAACAGGCTGTCACCGCGCGATGACGGCGCGAAGATGCGGCGCATGGCGGCGTCATCGGTGACGACCGTGAAAACCACGTCCGCGGCGGCGGTCACGTCGGCCAGGGTTGCGGCGACCTGGCAGCCAAGTTCCTGTGCGAGCGCCAAGGCCGGTTCGCGCTGCGTGTCGTAAACGACGCTCACCGTTTCGCCACACTCTTTGAGTCGGCGGGCCATGTTCGCGCCCATGCGGCCGACCCCCACGAATCCGATGTTTTGAGGCATAGTCTGGTTTTTTGCGGCGGCAGTGTAGCGCAAGTGTCAGCGGCGCGCCATTCGAGCCGGCCGCGGCCAACTCGGACTCGATTCCAGTCGCTTACGCATCCCGCAAACTGCCAAAACGTTCGGCAAGCGGGGCGATCTTTTTCGCTTCCCAGCGGCCGGGCTGACTTTAGCCTCGCCGTCATGCACGTCCCCGCGCTCGGATTCGCCGGTATCGCCCTGCTACTGGTGGCGCTGTCCGGTGGATGTTCGCGCCGGGATAACGCCGGCACCGGGGCGCCGCCCGCTCCGCCGCGCCAGGTCCGCACCGCGACGACCACCGATCGTCCCATGGAACGTGCGGTCGCCGCCACGGGTTCGCTGCTCGCCCACGAACAAACCACGCTCAGCGTGAAAGTCGCCGGCCGGCTCAAGACGCTGGCGGTCGATCTGGGAAGTGTGGTCAAGGCGGGCGACCTGGTGGCACAGGTCGAACCGCGCGATTACGAATTGCGCGCCCAGCAGGCCGAGGCAGCGCTGGCGCAAACCCGGGCCGCGCTGGGCTTGCCCCTCGAAGGCACCGATGACCAGATTCCCATCGAGGAAACCAGTCCGGTGCGCCAGGCCCGCGCCGTCCTCGACGAAGCCGCCAAGAACCGCGAACGCATCCAGCGGTTGGCGCAACAAGGCATCAGCTCCTCTTCCGAACAGGACACCGTGGAAGCCGCGTTCAAGGTGGCGCAGAGCCGTTACGAATCGGCCCTTGACGACGCGCGCACCCGACAGGCCGCGCTCGCCCAAAAGCGCGCCGAACTGGCCATCGCCCGCCAGCAACTGGCCGACACCGCGGTGCGCGCACCGTTCGACGGAACCATCCAGGCCCGCATCGCCAACCTGGGGGAGTACCTGCCGGCCGGTTCGCCCGTGGTCCGCCTGGTCGAAACCTCGCCGCTGCGCTTGCGGCTGGAGGTGCCCGAACGCCAGGCCGTGGAGTTGCGTGCCGGCCAGACCGTGCGGTTCACGGTTGAAGGCGGAACCAACCGCTACCAGGCCGCACTCTCCCGGCTCAGCCCAGCCCTGACCGAACAAAGTCGTGTGCTCGTGGCCGAGGCGGACGTGCCCAACGACGGCTCGTTGCGTGCCGGCGCCTTCATCCGCGCGGAAGTGATCGTGGACACCACCGACCACGGCATCGCGGTGCCGAGCGAGGCGATCGTCCGCTTCGCCGGGCTCGAGAAAGTCCTGTTGGTGCGCGACGGCAAGGCGGTGGAGAAGTTGGTCACGACCGGACGTCGCGGCGCCGGGTGGGTGGAGATCGTCTCGGGCGTGACAACCGGCACCCCGGTCGTCCTCGATCCGGGCAACCTCCAAACCGGCCAGGCCGTCGAGGTGACCGAACCCCAGGCCGCACCAGCGACGGCGTCAACGCCTTGAGCCGGGCATGAAGCGCTTTTCCCCCTGAACCGGCACCATGCAAAAGCTTGCCGAAATCTGCATTCGCCGCCCGGTGTTCGCCTCCATGTTGATCCTGGCCCTGGTGGTGGTGGGCGTGGCCAGTTATCTCCACCTGGGCATCGACCGGTTTCCGAAGGTGGACCTGCCGGTCGTCCGGGTGAGCACCAGCCTGCCCGGCGCCTCCCCCGCCGAGGTGGAGTCGCAGGTGTCGCAACCGATCGAGGAAGCCGTCAACACGATTGAAGGCATCAAGGAGCTGCGGTCGATCAACGGCGCGGGCATGTCGCTCGTCATCGTCACCTTCGAGCTGTACCGCGACATCGAGGCGGCCACGCAAGATGTCCGCGACCGCGTCGCCACCGTTCTGCGCGAGTTGCCCCGCGACGTTGACCCGCCGATCGTCAGCAAATCGGACCCCGATTTGTCACCCGTCCTGACGCTGGCCGTCACCGGCGACCGTTCGCAGCGCGAGCTCACCGAGATCGCGGACAAGACCGTGAAGGTCTATCTCGAGCGGGCCCCCGGCGTGGGTGAGGTCAACCTGGGCGGCGGCCTCGAACGCGCCATTGGCGTGTGGGTGGACGCGGATCGCCTCGCCGCGTATCAACTTCCCATCACCGCCGTGCGCGACGCGATCGAGCGCCAGAACGCGAACATTCCCGGCGGCAACATCACCGGCCCGCTCAAGGAACAGTCCTTGCGCACGATGGGGCGCCTGACGGATCTGGCGGGCTTCAACGACCTGGTGATCGCCACGCGCAATGGGATGCCCATTCGCGTGCGGGACATTGGCCATGCCGAGGACGGCACCAAGGAGCAGCGCACGATCGCCCGGCTGAACGGGGTTCCGACGGTGACGCTGGACGTGCTCCGCCAGTCCGGCGCGAACACCGTGGCCGTCATCGAGGGGGTGAAGGAACGCCTCCGCGAGGTGCAGGAACAACTGCCGGCCGACGTGAAGCTCGAGGTGCTCCGCGACCAATCGCGTTACATCTACGAGGCGCTCCACGAAATCAACCGCCACCTCATCATGGGCAGCATCCTGGCGTGCCTGGTGGTGCTGCTCTTCATGCGGAACTGGCGGGCGATGGTCATCGCCGCGGTGGCGATTCCCACCTCGGTCATCGCCACGTTTGGCATGATGAAGGCGCTGGACTTCACCCTGAACAGCGTGACCATGCTGGCCCTGGTGTTGATGGTCGGCATCGTGATCGACGACGCGATCGTGGTGCTCGAAAACATCTTCCGCTTCGTCGAGGAGAAGAAGCTCAAGCCCTTCGAGGCGGCCCGGCAGGCGACGGCCGAGATCGGCCTGGCGGTCATGGCCACCACGTTCAGTCTGGTGGTGATCTTTGTGCCCGTGTCGTTCATGTCCAGCATCTCCGGCCGGTTCCTCTACCAATTCGGCCTGACGGCGGCGGTGGCGGTGCTGGTGAGCCTGCTCGTCTCGTTCACGCTCACGCCCATGATGAGCGCGCGATTGCTGCGCGTGAACGGAGGGCAGGCTGCGGCCAGGCCGCGCTCGCGCGCCGGCTTCTACGGCCTGATCGATCGCAGCTACGTGGCGGCGCTGGACTGGGCCCTGCATCGCCGCTGGCTGGTGGTCGCCCTCGCGCTGGCGGTCATCGCCTCCTCCATTCCACTCTTCGGGCTGGTCCGTCAGGAATACATCCCCACCAACGTTGACGAAGGCGAGTTCGACGTAAGCGTGACCGCCCCCGAAGGCGCCAGCCTGCCCTCGATGAATGCCGTCGCGGAGCGGATCGAGGCGGAGTTGTGGAAAGTCCGCGGGGTGCGCCTGGTGCTGGCCTCGGCCGGCGGCAGCTTCCTGGGCGGTTTGAACAACGCGCGCTTCTACGTTCGCCTCGCCCCCCATGCCGAACGCGTCTTCTCGTGGCGGCGATTCTTCACTCTCACACCCTGGCGGGCCTTCGAAGGGAACTACTCCCAACGCGAGGTGGTGACGGAGATCCGAAAGCGTCTCCGCCAGTTCCCCGATCTGCGGTCTTCGGTGCGAAATCCGCAGACCATCAGCCTGGGCGGACCGAACTTCGACATCGACTTCGCTCTGCTCGGTCCGGACCTCGAAACGCTCAACCATTACACGGAGCAACTCCGGCTCAAGGCACCGGAAATCGGCATCCTGGACGCCGACACCACGCTCAAGCTCGACAAGCCCGAACTGCGCCTGGAGATCGATCGCGATCGCGCCGCGCGGTTGGGTGTGGACACGGCCAACATTGCCAACGCGCTCCGCATCATGGTGGGTGGGGACCAGCGCGTCTCGCGCTTCCGCGATGATACGGTGAACGAGGATTACGATGTGCAGTTGCGTCTCCAGGAAAGCGACCGCAACGACCCCAACACCCTCTCGCGTCTCTTTGTGCCCAGCGACAAAGGCGCGCTGGTGCGCCTGGATAATGTCGTCCACCTCGTCTCGACGAACACGGCCTCGCGCATCGACCGGCTGGATCGCCAGCGCCAGGACAGCCTGCGCGCCGCGGTCGCGCCCGGTTTTGCCCAGGCGGATCGCATCCAGGCGCTGCGCGACGAGGTGGCGCGGATGAACCTCCCGCCCGGCTACACCAGCCGCGTATCCGGTCGCGCCAGCGAGATGGAGACGACCTTCAAGGAGTTCCTCTGGGCCTTCCTCCTCTCCGTGGTGCTCATGTATATCATCCTCGCCTCGCAGTTCGAGAGCCTGGTCCATCCGTTCACGATCCTGCTTTCGCTGCCGCTGGCGGTGCCGTTCGCGTTGATCTCGTTGTGGGCGGCCGGACAGACCATCAACCTCTACTCGGCGCTGGGCATTCTGGTGCTGTTTGGTGTGGTGAAGAAGAACGCGATCCTGCAGGTCGATCACACCAACCAGCTTCGGGCGCAAGGCCAGGCGCTGCGGCCGGCGATCCTGCAGGCCAATCGGGACCGGCTGCGACCGATCCTGATGACCACCTGCACGCTCATCGCCGGCATGTTGCCGCTCGCGCTGGGCACCGGTCCGGGCGCGGAGGAACGCCGCGCCACGGCGATGGTCGTGATCGGCGGCCAGGCGTTGTGTCTGTTGCTCACGCTGATCGTGACCCCGGTGGCTTACTCGGTATTGGATGAGCTCAAAGCACGTTTGGTGGCGCTGACTCGCCAACCATTGCCAGCGCCCAGCCCCGTTGAGCCGTAGGAATTCCTGGCCCGTCGGGGCTCGCCTGCAAGGCCGGAGGTAAGCCAGCCCAGGGCCAACAAAGCGCCGCCCTGGGTAACGTCGCCCAGCGAGACCCCCGCCCTGAGGGGGCGGCGGAGAGGCGTTGGTTTTGAGCCCCCTCCGCTGCGCCCAATTCAGGGCGCATACGCTCCAAATCCTGCTCTCCTGGGCGGCGCTCGCAGAGGCGAGCTTGCCCTGGCCTGGCATACTTCCAGCCTTTCAGGCTGGTTCCACTTTCCGAAGGTCGGCTCCCCTTTCAGCAGCTTGCAGGAAAGTGAGATGCAGCGGCGGCAGGACGACAGTAGGCCGCCAGAATGCAGCTTGACTATTGCGTAGGCAATCTGCTTAGTGACTCGCGTAATCAGCCAAAGGCAAACCCATGAACGCCAGAACTCTTCCCTTCACCATCCTTCTCGGCTTTAGCTTCGCCACCTCACCCGCCCAAGCTGCCTGCGACCACTGCGGCACATCCGTCGGGGGCACGATCGGCGGGAACGCCACCTGGAGCAAAGACGGTTCGCCGTACTGCGTGACCAATGATGTGTACGTCGCGGGCAATCTGATCATCCGCGAAGGCGTCGAAGTTCGATTCTGCAGCAACTACGTGTTCGAAGTCGGTGGGAAGATTCGCGTCGTGGGAACCGAATCGGAGCGGGTGGTGTTCCAACCCGGCGACACCAACGTGGGCTGGCAGGGGCTTTTGTTCCGCGACGCGGTGCCCGGCTCGTACTTCGTCAACACCGTGATCCAAGGTTCCAAGAACAGCGGCTTGCGCATCACCAACACGCCTCCGGCGCTCACGAACTGCACGATCTTGAATAATTCCTCACCAGCCTATGGCGGCGGGATTTACGCCAAACCGTCTGCAGGCCAAACTTTGATCTTAGACGGGTGCATCATAAGCAATAACTTGGCCAATCCGGTGGTTGGCAGCGGCTATGGCTACGGCGGAGGCATATTCGTCGAAGGCTCTCTGCTTCTCCTCCAAAGCACAGTAGTAAGCAACTGGACTCATGGAAGCCAAGGTTTTGGTGGCGGTGTCTTCGTGACAAGCGGAGATTGTACCATGCGCAACTGCTCTGTTTCTGGCAACATGGTCAACGCCTCCGCGAGCGACGACGCCGTTGGCGTTTACTTCGATGGAGGGGTCAGTACGGCAAGGCTGCAGATGAATAACTGCATCGTGGCCTCCAACGGCATTCCAGGCGCAGGGGCTTTATATAGCGGGGGCGGTGTGCTGGTGTGGCGGGGAACGACAACAATGGAGAATTGCGACATTGTCGGTAACCGACGTGGAGGTATCTATTTCCGATCGGGTGAAGCTTCAGTGATTAATTGCACGGTGGTTAACAATAATGTCGGAGACTGGGGTATCTATTCCTACAGCGCCACAGTGGGCGTGACCAACAGCATCGTTTATTACCAATACGGTGCCAATGTTGGGGGAAATGCGGTCTGCGCTTACAGCGATGTTCAGGGGGGCGTCCAGCCAGGTCCTGGCAATATCAGCTTCGCTCCCGCGTTGTGCCCGGAGAACTTCTCCCTGATCGCGGGATCACCCTGCATTGACGCCGGTGATCCCGCTTTGGAATACCGCGATG
This sequence comes from uncultured bacterium, assembly GCA_963735925.1. Classification (GTDB taxonomy): domain Bacteria; phylum Verrucomicrobiota; class Verrucomicrobiia; order Limisphaerales; family J093; genus DSVZ01. The sequence goes on along the minus strand of CAVTMT010000008.1, from coordinate 41,510 downwards.
GTTGCATCGACAACCGTGAGGATTGTTCGCCGTTCGCCCGCGGGACCTCACGGAACGACATGGGCGCCTACGGCGGGCCAGGCGTCTGCGTCTGGACCGACTCCAGTCCAGAGCCGAGAATCCGCATCCAGCCTGACTCGGGCGTCGTGCTCGAAGGCGACCCGGCGGCGATTGGAGTTGTGGCCAGCGGTGAGACTCCATTGGCCTATCAGTGGTACGTGGATGGGAAGGCAATTTCAAAAGCTACGAATTTAGTCCTCCATTTGCAGCCCATATGGTTGGGAAATGCTGGCGAGTATTCAGTACAGGTCTCGAACGGCGCTGGGAGTACCATGAGTCTCCCTGCTTCCCTTATGGTTTCCGAGTTGGGCGTTACCGCCTCGCTCGATCAAGGCAAGGTTTGGCTGACCGTCCGGCGAAACAAGCCGATCGCGAACTGCGACATCTACGCCGCCGACTCGGCGTTGGGCCCCTGGACCAAGATCGCCACGGTGGCACTGCCGGACTCCACGACTCGCTGGCTGGTGCCGGACGCGCCGGCCAGCGGTCCCCGGTTCTACTTCGCCGTGCCAGCAGGGAACTGACGGCCTGGCCAGGTTGATGGGGAGCAGATCAGGCAGGGCTCGACGGAATCTCGCCCCACCGGTTGAAGAATCCTACTTCGCCACCGGCAACTCCATGATCCGGAGGTTGCGGAAGTCGAAGGCGAAGTTCTCGGCCTGGATGCCGATATGGCCCTTCTCCGCGTCCAGCTTGTCGTATGACCAGGCTTCCTCGCCATCGACGGTCAGGGTCACTTTCTGGCCTTTCGCTTCGAGGCGGAACTTGACCCATTGGTTGACCGGCATCTTGGGATTCTCCGCGGGAACGATCGGCGAATAGCCTTTGACCAGGCCGCCCAGCGCGTCGTAGCGGAGGTTCACCTGCCAGCCGTCCTTGGGCCAGGGTTTGCCCTCGAGGCCGGCCCGGAGGAAGACCCCGCTGTCGTACTTGTCCACGAGCGCGCGCCACTCGAATTCGAGCACGAAGTCCCGGTATTCCTTGTCCGTGCGCAGCCAGCCCATGCCCTTGACGAGGCGCAGGTTCCCGTCCACGACCTGGAAGTCCACGTCATGGACCTTGGTCCAGCCGTCCAGGTTCTTGCCGTTGAAGAGCGAGACCCATTTGCCTTCCGGTTCCGCAGCGAGCAGACCGGCGGCCGTAACGAGGGAGGCGAGCAACCCGAGCAGGGCGGCCTCAATGCGACGTGATTTCATGGGCAGGATGAAACCTACTATCTTAAGTGGTTGCAAGTCAAGGAAAGTGTGAATGCTGACGCAGATGTCATTGACAGTTTCATTCTTACTTTTATTCTTACTCTCAGTCATGGCCAGCGTCGCCAAACATCCCAAGTCCCCGTACTGGTACGCCTGCTACACCGCCCGGGACGGACGGCAGCTCAAACGCTCCACCAAGTCCACCGAGCGTCGCCAGGCCCTCAAGTTGGCCCTGGCTTTGGAAGCGGCCGAGGACAAGGCGCGGGAAGGCGTGCTCACCACAACCCAGCTCCAGAAGATCCTGAGCGACGTCTCGGAGGAGGTCACCGGAGCCAAGCTTACCCCGCCAACAATCGAAGCTTACCTGCGCGAATGGCTGGCGGGCATTCGCGTGCGACTCAAGGCGCATTCGGCCTGGATTTACGAAAACACGGTGAATCGGTTCGTAGCGCACTTGGGGGAGGTGGCCAGACGGCCCGTGACGAGCCTGGCCTCCAGCGATGTCGAAGGCTTTATTACGGCCCGGCTCAAGGAAGGGTTGGCTCCCAGGACAGTTCAGGTTGATTTGCAGACCTTGAACACTGCCTTCAAGCGGGCCGAGTCATACGGGGTGATTTTGAAGAACCCGGTGGCGGCGGTGCGCCCGCCCAAGGCCGAGTCGTCCCAGCGGGAGGTGTTCACTTTGGAGGAAATCGAAAAGCTGCTCGAGGCGGCGCCCAACCTGGACTGGCAGACGCTCATCCTGTTGGGGTACTTCGTGGGCGCGCGGCTGGGGGATTGCGCCCGGATGAAGTGGGAAAACGTTCGCCCCGAGGAGGGGGTGATCGTGTACACGCAGCAGAAGACCGGCAACAGCCTGAAGGTGCCGATGCATTACCACCTGATCGAGCACGTGCTGCACCTGGCCCAACACGGGACCGAGGGTTACCTGTGCCCGTCCTTGGCGGACACGCCCATCAAGGGCGCCTCGGGGCTCAGTGACCGCTTTTTGCGTATCGTGAAGCAGGCCGGCTTGGACCCGATGGTGGTGCAAGGCAAGGGCCGGCGGAAGTTCACCCGGCGTTCGTTTCATTCGTTGCGGCACAGCTTCAACTCGGCGCTGGCCAATGCCGGTGTGCCGGAGGACGTGCGGATGAGACTCACCGGCCACATGTCCAAGTCGGCGCATGATCGGTACACGCACCTCGAGTTGGACACGCTGCGACAGGCGGTGCGGCGGCTCCCACTCATGGGGACACCGAAGGCCAGCCCAGCGCTGGCGCTTCCCCAAGCCACCCGTGGCGGTGCGGGGTGCGACTAAGACTTGCGCTTCATCGCCTGGGCGAGTTGGGCCAAGAGGTCGTCTTCGCGGCAAACGCGCTCTTCGTCCAGGGCCGCCGAGGTGCCAAAGCGGACTTGACGCTTGCCCCGCTTCGCCCGTTCGGCGCGCCCTCCGGCAGGGTCTTGGCGAGCCCAGTTGGCGAGGCGGACGATCAGTTCGTCACGAAGCAACACCAGCACACCAGCGGCCTCGACACCCAGGGCTTGGTCAAGCGTCTCCCGGAGCTTCGCCTTCCGTCTGGCGTTGAGGGCCACCAGGACCACTTCACTGAACCCGGCGTCCAGGCACTTGGCGACGTTGCCCGCTTCATGTTCGGGCGTGGTGGTCACCGAGATTTCGCAGGCAATCCGGCGCTCGCCGCGTTCCAGAACCAAGTCGATGCGCCCCAGTCCGTCCAGGACGGTTTGTTCGGCGGTGACCGTGAAGTCCCAAGCCTCGGCTTCGCGACGGATGTGCGCCTTCAGCGCTTCGTGCGCCCGAAGGCTGGTGTCGTCTTCCTCGGCGGGCACTGGCGAGGGTGCGGCCAGAATCGCAGATGGCGGCGAGCTTGGGATCGCGGTTGTCGGGGGCAGGTCCGCCTTGGGTGATGCGGTGGGAGCTCCTGCCGGTGGCAGCACGCTCGGTGCCTGCGCCGGTTCGGTTGCCGGCGCCCGCTCGGCCTTCGTCTCGTTTGGCGCGGGTGCGGCCTTTGGTGGTGCAGCGGTCGGCTCCAGCGGTCGCGCTTGTTTGGTCGAAGCTGGTTTCCGCGCTTCGGCAGGCTTCGGCTTTTCTGAAGGGACCAGTTCCTTCCGCAACGCCGCCTCGATGTCGGCCCGCGGCGTGGCGTAGGTCTGGCGCGAAGCCGCGGTGGCGGCTTGCCGTCGTTGCGCCTGTTCGGCCGGGTCGGGCAGTTCGGGCCACGGGACGCTCAGGTTGAAATCCCAATCGCGCCGTTCCACCCGGCAGAGGGCCTGGCCCTTTTCCAGGTTCTGGAGGTCGCGCGCCTCGAAGGACGCAAACCCCTCGGCCAGCTTGCGGGCGTCGTCGTCGCCCAACCGGAAACAAATGCGCGTGCCCGGATTGGTCAGGACGGCGCTGGCAACGTCCGCGTCCCGCTGCAACTGGCGCAGTTCCTGGTGGGCGAGCGTGAGTCCCAGGCGGTACTTGCGCGCGCCCGAGAGGATTTCCCCCAAGCTCGGGGTGATGAACTGGTGGAACTCATCGACGTAAATCCAGAAGGGCCGGCGCCGGGCTTCCTGCTGCGCCTGCCGGGCCATCGTCAGTTGCTGGAACTTCGCCACCAGCAGGGTGCCCAACAGGTAGGAGTTCTCCTTGCCCAGGAGCCCCTGCGAAAGTTTGGCCAGGAAGATCCTGCCCGTGTCCATGATGTCCGCGAAGTCCAGCCGGTTGACCGGCTGGGATACCATGTAGCGAATGGGCTTGGGAGCCAGGAAGGTCTCCAATCGGGTGAGCACCGGGCCGATGGACTTGTTGCCGCTCAACTGCGGGAAGGCCTCGCGCCAGTAATAGATGATCTCCGGGTCGGTGACCGTTTCCAGGACCGCCTCCCGGAACTTGGGCTCCAGCAGGAAACGCCGCAGGTCGGCCAACGTGCCCCCGCGCGGGCTCTCCAGGAAGGCGAGGATGGCGTTGCCCAGGACCGATCCCATCTGGTCGCCCCAGGACGTGCTCAGCCGCTGGAACACCGAGACGAGGTCGGAGGCCAGAAGGCGCTTCTCCAAATCCGAATGCGCCGAGAGGATGTTGAACCCGACGGAGCAAGTCTCATCGGCCGGATCGATCAAGACGACGTCCTTCACCCGCTCCGGCGGAATGACGCCCAACACGCGATCCACCAGGTCGCCGTGCGGATCGAGCACCGCCACGCCCTCGCCGTGCTCGATGTCCTGCCGGATCAGGTTGAAGAGCAGCGTCGATTTGCCGGTGCCCGACGCCCCGACGATGTGCACATGCCGGAGGCGTTGGTCCGGGGAGACGTACACCGGCCGGCTCTGGTTCAGATGTTCGTTCCGGCCCAGACAGACGCCCTCGGGTCGCAGGGCGACGGCGGGCGCCGCCTTGCTCCGACGGTCCTGGCGCACCAACGCCGGGGAGCGCACCGCATTCGAGGGGAGATGGACAAAGCCGATCAGCTCCTCGCGGGTCAGGAGCATCCCCAAGCGGCGGGTCTGACGGCGGAGCAAATCCTCGACGTGTTCGGCGAAGGGATATTCCGCGTTGCTGAGCGGGATGAGTTCGTTGCCTGCGGGATCGGCGAACACCGCCAGCGAGGCGGCCAGGTCCCGCGCGATGCTCACGGCCCGCTCGTAGCGTTCGCTCTGCACGCCGATCCGGACCAGGGCACCGTAGAGCGGGCACCGGGCTTTGGCCTCCGCCGCCTCGGTGAGTTCGAGGGCGTTGACAAACAGCGGAGTCCCTCCCGGCTGGCTTAGCGCATCCACAAGGGTCTCGCCCCACGGATGACGGACCGGATGGAACAAGACCTGGAACAAGCCCAGATCGCCGGCTTCCAGTTCGCTCAAGGCGCCGATCAGGCCGGTGAAAGGATCGAGCTTGCCGCTGGCCAGGGGCAGCATGAACTCGCGCGCCAACCCGAACTCGACCACCAGTTCTTCGCCGCCGGCGTTCTGCCAGGTCTCGACCAACTGACTGGGGCGCGGCTGAAAGACCGCTTCGGGGAAGAAAGCGGTGAGTTGACGCCGGACGTGGGCGGCATCGTCGGGATGGATCGCCCACTGCAACGTGACGCCACCGGGCTGGCCCAAGAGTTCGAAGGCGATCGGCTCGCGCGCCAGCGACACGCTCTGCAGGAACTGCGCGAAGGCTTCCGGGGCAATGTCGAGTTTGGCCGGCAGGAGCGTCTGCAACTCGACCCATTCTTCTCGAACCAGTGGCTCCGGCTCGGCTTCGGGCTCTTCAACCGGGGTAGGTTCCGGCGGCGGCACGCTTCGGCCAAAGATGCCTCGGGCCAGGTCGCCCCAGAAGCTGGGGCGCTGGCCGTCATCCACTTTAGGGGGCAGCGTGTATTGGAGCCAACGGAAGGGCGGCTCCAGTTCGACGGGCTCGGGCCACACCTGCCAGCCCCGGCCCCGCGCTTCCCAGCGGTAGAACTGGGCGGAAAAGTCCTCGTGGACGCCCATGACTTAGCCCGCGTCCGGCGGGCCGGGAACGGGCACCGGTTTGTAGAGTTCCCCGAGCACCGGCGCCCACTGGTAGCGCCGCACCAGCTTGATGCCCTTGGCAGCCGTCACTTCGTCGATCAGTTGGTTGATCAACGTCGGGATGACGTGGAGATAGACCAGCCGCGTGTCGGTGCGGTAATAGGTCTCGGGCCGGAACCAGGCGGCATAGATCGGACCGATGACCGCGGTGTTGAGCAGCAGCGTATCCAGCCGGGCCAGGCCCAGGCTCCAGGTGTTGCGCAACACCTGGAACAAGGCGAGAACCAGCGTGGCCACCGCGATCGCGGCGTACACCACGCCCAACGGTCCGACCAGCCCCCCATAGACGAGGCCAAAGAACCCGACCAGCGCCAGCAGGTGCCAGAGCCGGACAGACACCGGCGGTTCGATGGTGCGGCAGGAAAAGAAGTAGTCCTCGCCAAACGGCGCGGCGCACAGGTCAAAGGCCAGTCGCTCCCGCAGCATCCGCAGGTAAAGCCTGCGATTGGTCAGGAAACCGCCCTCGCCCATTTCGAGGCGTTCCATCTCCAGGCCGGGGATTTGGCGGGCGCGGATCGCCTCCTCGACCGTGGCGTAGAACTCCTGCGGGGGGAGTTTCAAGTGTTCGGCGAAGGCCATCGTATGCTGCAGGACTTCGCCCTTTTTAGACTTGAAGCCAAACATAGGAGTGGTTCAACTGGTTCGACACCAGCATGAACGGGCTTGAGGGCAAAGGTCAAGTGCGAGGGACGACCTCCCGAGAGCGAGTTGCCCCCATCAAGTCAACCTCCCCCGCGACGAAAGGCCAGCCATGAATCCTCCCGCCCCCACTCCGCCCCAGTCTCGATTTGGCCATTGGCTGCGCGTCCTGCGGCCACTGGTTTGGTGGCTGCTGCTGGTGCTCGCCTTGTACGGACATCGCCTCCACCAGCGCCTCCTGCTCGACACCCGGCTCATGGCCACGCCCTGGTTGGGCAATCGGAATGTTGGTTTTGAAACGCGGCTGACCTTTGACGACCAGCCCTTTCAGGACGGTCAGTGCGTCCCGCTGGGCTGGCACAAGCTGACGCTGACGCATCCCAAGGCGGAGCCCCTCGTGACCAACCTGTTCATTGGGTACGGACTCCATGACCTGGAACGGCTCGACCTGCAACGGGCCACCGGCACGCTGGCGGTGACGGCCGATCCGCCCGCGGCGGTCCTGCTCATCCAAGGGCCAGAGTTCTCGGTCAGCTACACGAACAGCACGGGCCTGACGACGAACGTGCCGACCGACCGGTACACGATCGAGGCGCGCTACCCGCATTGGCAGGGAAGCGAGGACGTGGTCGTTGAAGCCGGCCGGACAGTCAGTCAACGGTTCGCGCCCCGACTGGGCAGCGTGCGCATCGCCTCCAACCAGCCGCAGACCCGGTACCGGTTGGCAGCCGCGAGTGGGGTTGAAGTGGAAAGCGGCGACCTGCCGGCGACCGTCACCGGATTGCCTGTGGGGGAGTATCGGGTGCTGGCGGATTATGACGGGGACCGGCGCGAGGCGAAGGTCCAGGTCGCCGAGGGCCAGACCAACGAGACCGAGTTCACGTTCGTGTACGGTGCGGTCGATTTGGAAACTCAGCCGGCGGGTGCCCGCGTGTCCGCGGGCCAGGGACGTGACCTGGGCGTGACGCCCGTGCGGCTCTCGCGTCTGGCGCCGGGCAGTTGGGAGTTCAAACTTACCAAGGAGGGTTACCTGCCGGTGACACTCGAACTGGAGGTGGCTGCCAATCAGACCAACAGCGTCTCGACCAACCTGGTGAACGCGCAGTATGCGAGCGCCATGGACCAGGCCCGGCGGGAACTGGCGGCAACCAACCTCGTGGCGGCCTCGGTCGCCGTCGAGGAAGCCCTGCGTGTCCAACCGGGCGACGCACCGGCGCTGGCGCTCCAGGCAGAGGTCCGACTGATTGCGGCCCGGCACGCGGCGGCCACCGGCGACCTCTCCGGCGCGCTCCGGTTGCTCGACGCGCTGCTCGCGGCGCTGCCCGATCAGGCGGAGGCCAAACAACTGCAGGCGGACCTGCGGCAGCAAGCACAGACCAAAGCCGAGGTAAGCCAACGTCTGGAGGCTGCGGCGAAGCGCGAGCGGCGACCTGAAGAATACTTCGCCGAATGGATGAAGACGGCGATGAACAGCGGCCTGTTTGACCAGCAGGCAGTGAAGGTGAAGGGGAATCTGGCCGACGTCCAGGTGAAGCTGACGCAGGTGCTCACCAACGCCAAACCCCTCTTCAAGCTGGTGGCACCGGTGGAAGAACCCGAGCCGGGACTCCTTCGCCTCCGGGCCATGCAGAGCATGGGGCTGAAAGGTTGGCGGCGGTGCGACCTGGTTGCGGGACAGACCAGCGACACGGAAGTGACGCTGGTATTCAAGGTCTTCGAGTACTGCTATGGCGACGCGATCAGCATCCGGGCCTGGAGCGGAGACAAGTCGGAGAAGAACATGATGCCCATCCATCCCGATCGACTGGAGCCAGCCAAGAGTTACGTGCTGCCACGGCGGGAAGTAGGCATTGACATCATTCGCGAGAAGATTCGAGCGGCAACTGGGCAGTGAAGCGACCCGTTGGCCACTCACACCGTGACCGCCTCCCGCCGGGTTTCTGCTGAGCCCGGTCGAAGACGGGACAAAGGTGGGCTGGATTGAGCCGGTCCGCAGGCTCTTGAAGTCACCGGGCGTTGGGACACGACGGCGGCGATAGTCGCCTGCCGACATGAGCCAAAAAGCCCCGACCGTTGGGTCGGGGGTGTGGCTCAGCCGGCGAAGAATCCCATCTCGCGAAGCGATGAGTGATTCGGGCCGCCCAGGATGACGTGGTCGAGCACGTCGATCCGCAAGAGTTGCCCGGCCCGGATCAGGTCCCGGGTCACCCGGATGTCCGCCTCGCTCGGGGTGGGATCGCCGCTGGGGTGGTTATGCGCCAGGATGAGGGCTGAGGCGGCGCCGACGATGGCCCCGCGGAACACCTCCCTCGGATGGACGAGGATCGAATCCAGCGTGCCAATCGTCAGCAACTGGTGGCCCTTGATCCGGCGGCGGGTGGTCAGCAGCAGGACCGCCAAACACTCGCAATCGGGACTGAAATAGGGGTTGGTGGCCACGTGCAACCGCCAGTACTCGGCGGCCTGAGCCGGGGTTTCGCACAACACCAACTGCTCGGGCAGTGGACACTCGCGCAAGGCCACAACCTTGTATTCCTTGGCGACATACGGTGGCGGGGCGGGCAGGGCCTCGTTCAGGGCCAGGGCCTTGGCGGGCGTGACTTGATAATAAGCGCGGGGATCGCCGCGCGAACGGCCGCGGGGCGCACCGCAGGGGTGCTGCCAGCAGCCGCGCTCGGGGTTCCAATGGAATCCCAGTTCCCGCAGGTGCTCGCGCAGGGCGCGCGAAGGTGCCACGCCGAACTCCAGCCAGACCCAGCGCCCGACGACCTGGGCTTGATCCCAGAGCTCGGGCAGTTCGGTCTTGAGCCGATTGAGCAGGGCGAACGTGGCCGCCCGGCTTGCTTCCGGTGACTTCATGGTTACTCTCTTTCCGCCGTCCCCCGGTGCAAACGGGTGCTTCTGGTTGGGTTACTCTCGCTGGAAGCGTGGACGGCATTTTGCGTCAGCGAGGGGTGGCGGTCGGATGGCGCCGCGTATGGGAAGAACGGGCGGACCCACGGGAGTCCGCATCCAGGCTTAATCGTACCACGCCTGGGCCTGGGGAGTGTGGATAAGCAAAGACCCCGCTCGGCAAGAGCGGGGGTGCATCGCACGGTCCTCGGGCGAAAGAACCTTCCGGCGCCGCCAACCGCGAGGCAGCGCACCTGGCTGCCCGACAGCATTCACAGCGGCAGGGCACGAATTTCGTCGGCCGTGAGCTGATCGGGCTGGGCGCCTTCTTCCTCGAACCGGTGGACACGCACAAAGGCGAAGGGTGCCAAACGCGCCGCGATGTCGTCCCGTCCCCGACGCCCGGCGTCGTCCTCGTCGAGCATGACGATCACCGGGCTCGCGGTCGTGAGATGCTCTCGGAGCAACGCCTCCTGGGCCGTGGACAGCGAACTGCCCATCAGTGCCACCACGCGCTTGATCCCGTGCTGCCACAAGTTGAGGCAGTCGAAGAAGCCTTCCACCACGACCAACGGTTCATCCGCCGGTTGGGCGAGGGCGCGATGAAGGCTAAAGAGTTCCAGCGACTTCTTGAAGCCCTGGGGCAGCTTGTACTTCTCCTTGCCCTCGGGCGGCAACCCAGGCCAACGGCCGGCATAGGCGACCAGTTGGCCCTTGGCGTTGTGGATCGGGATGGCGATCCGCCCGGTCAACAGGCCCTTGGCGCAGAATCCCAGCCCGAAGGTCTGGATGGCCTCGGCCGTGAGGCCGCGTTCGGACAGGTAGGGATGCTCGGGTTGAAGATGCTTCAACTCGAAGTCCAGCGGTGGATTCTCGCCGGCGTTGCCTTCGGATTCCTTGAGCGCAGGCTTCGAAACCGAGGCGGGCTTGGACTTCGCCGGCGTGGGCTTTTCCACCGGCTCGTTGTCCTGGGCGGGAAGGTTGGGGTGAAACCACTCGACCAGCAGGTTGGCTGCCTTGAGCAGTGAGACCTTTTCCTTCTTGGCGACGAAGTCGAGGACGTTGCCGCCGCCGGCGCAGCGGCTGAAGCAGTCCCAGCAGTTCTTGCTAATACTGACGCGGAAGGCGGTTTGGTTGTCGCCGCCGTGGATCGGGCAGGCGCCCGTGAGACTGTCACCGTTGCGATGCAATTGCGACAGGAGGTCGTAGTGCTCGAGCACCTGGACCATGGTGACCGCGCTTTTGAGGGCGCGGAAGTCAACGAACTGAGGTTTGAACATGGGGTACTCCTTTCTGGAACGGCGCCGGAACGATTCCGGCTTCCAATGAGAATCCTACCATGAAGTGGCTGCCAGTCGCCAACCGACTGGCGGGATCAGTTCAGCAAGGTCACCGTCTCACCGCGCCCGTTCAGGAGGAGAGCGTGCAACGGATCGCCGTTGCCAAGAAACGAATCCCGATCGGTGAACAGGAACAAACCTCCGCCGCGCCCTTGGCTGGCTTGGAGTTGGGCGTCGATGAGGTGGCGAACCCGTTCAATGGTGGTGGTGACTGTAAGCACGCGGAAGCGGGGGGACTTGTCCGCGAGGAGCTGCTGGCGCCACGTATGGTGATACGCCAGGAGTTTCCGCAGGAAGGAAGTCTGTTTGAGATTGCCGCGGGCGACGGGCATCGTCGCCCGGTCGGCCTCCAGAAAGAACCAGGCGTCAGGTTGCCCTGCAATCCGTAATCCAAAGGCCCGGTCGGGCACCACGCCAAGGGTGAGCGGGCCGCCGGAGTTGTGAAAGGTGACTTGCCACTTAAAAGGCGCTTCGTGGGGTGGCGTCGCATTTATGAGCTGGACATTAACCGCTGTGCGGCACGCGAGTTCCAGCTTCACCATGACCTCGGCGACGGCGAGGGTGTGTTCGAGGAAGTAGCGGTTGACGGAGCGGTTGCGTGCCGTCCAGTCCCCTTTGCGATGGGGAATTCCGAGCCGCTGTTCCAAGAGCTTAATGCCCTTAGGACCCATTCCATAGACCATCGGCGCGGAGCCGTGGCGGTAATAGTCGATCTGTGCACGCGGCCGATCCAGGTACCCGTGATGGTAAAGGTGTTGCAGGCGGCGGAGCAGATGCTGCCGGCTTCCGCCCATCAGCAGGATCAAGTGGCTGGATCGTAGAAAGCGATGCCGAAAGACGTGCTCCACCAATTGCTGGTCGCGTGGCGTCAACCGGATGTTCGGAACATCGGGCGCACGTTGGAATCGGGGAAGGCGGGGGAACGACAACACCCCCTCATTCTAGCATCAAGTGCTTGGGATCTGGAAGTCTCAGCAGGCAAACCGGCCGATCAAAGCTCGCCAACCGGTCGTGTACCCCAAAAGTAGCTGTTGCCCGAGGATGGGGATAGTTGCCCCGAGTGGGCGTTGCCCGATAACGCACTCCGAGTGCAGTCCCAAACCGACCGACACGCGAGAAGCCAATTAGGAAGGGCCTTTGCTGCACGTCTGAACTTCTAAGCAAGTGATACGTTGGGACGGCATTCCACCGCGTATTCTGTGGGCACGATGTCGGTAACGTTTTCGGCCGGCTCGTTCTGAGGATCGCCTCCCTGGAAAAGTCATACGTACATTCCAGCGCGTCCCGATGAACCTCGAGTCGTGACACATTGATGGAATGGAAGGCGCAACGTGCCTTCCCGAAGCACCGGCCGTGGTTCAGCCCGGTTTGCCAGATGCGCATTAACGCCAGCGGATCGCTGATCAGATCGGACACTCGCCGAACTTTCCCATCGGCAGACCTGCGCCCTTGAGCCGCCAACTGCATTTCACCTGCGAAGCACTCAACGGCGAGTTGGCGAGAGCTCACCGAACCTAGCGGGAGTCGCCTTACTGCAGGCGGGCTCGATAATAGCGAGCGATAGTGCCCTGCCCACCTTCCACGTAGAATTCCGCCCGCCCCTGCGTGAGCGTGAAGTCGTCAATAAGACTCCACGTCTTGAGTTCGGTCGAGGTTTCCAGCAGGCCCGTCGTGCCATCCGGACCCGCGATGATGATGTGGAATTGATGGTTTGGCGCGGGCTCGATGCTCAACACCGGGCGCTTGGATGGCACCACTTCAAAGGGTACGGATTCTTCAACAGACCGAACGGCGTTGACGGCCGATCCGCTCCATTGGACAGCGAACGTGCCCGCCTCGCTCGGACGCACGATCGCCTGGATAGTGAGCAGAGACGCCAGCGGCAGCCACGGCCGAGTAAATTTCAGCCGGTTGCCGTCCAGTTGCCAATCGAAGTCGCCCGATAGCACGTCAAGGACCTGACAACTGGCCGGGAAGTCGGCTTCGAATTCAACACCCGCAGCGCCACACTCGCCGTTGAGGGAAACGTCCAACTCACAAAGCATTTGCTGTCCCGCTTCGGCCACTTGGGGCTCCACGCGTGCCACGACAACCAGGCCCACGTCCGGGCACATGTTGCACGGACTGAGCCACTCCACGGCGTTGAGAAACAGCTTCTTCCGCTCTTCAAGTGAGGCCGCGTCGCCAGCCCCTGTCACTCGCAGTGCCTGGGCGAACGTGCGATGCGTGCCCCCCAGGCTGTAATCAATGGAAGTCAAAGCAACGGCACCGCCGTTGACGCTTGCCACAACGGTTTCAGAGGCTTCTCCGAGCGGCGCACCCACCGCAAGGGACTGGATATAGGAGAATTCGCCAACTCCTGGATAAGCCTCGGAATCGGTGATTTCGGTCCGCTCGATGTGGATGATGCCCGGTGGAGCGATGAAGCCCGCCGGTTGGAGGTGGATCAACGAAGCCCAGTCAGCCTGCGCCACAGAATCGAGACCGTCAAACGAGGTTAGCAGGGCATCGCCAACGAAAACCAAGTTCTTGCCACTCTCCTGGAGGCTTTTGAACAAGGCGACGTGGGCCTGCGTCAATCCAGGCATCCCCAAGTCATCCCAGACGACCACATCGAATGGTCGGAACGCCTGGGGGCTGAGTTCAGCGCGGCTGAAGACTCGGGCAAGAATACCCTTCTCAAACAGGTAGTCCTGCATCTTCTGCACCTCGAATTCAGGTACTTGGCCGTCGGAATTCTGCTGCAACGCCACCTCGCTACAGTGCGGTCCGACCAGGACGTGTACAACGCCCGAGCGGGTGACCTCATTGCCCTGAGCGTCGAGGCCACGGGCCGTCAGCAGGTATCCGCCAGGTTGAACGTCCTCCCAGACAAATCGATACGGATAAGTCGTTACCTCCTGCAGAGCATTCTGCCCTTCGTAGAATGCGACCCGATCCACCAGGCGACGGGGATCGTTCAGGTCGGCTTCGATGAGAACATTGGTCGTTTGCCCTTTGGCAGCCAGGAACATCGTGAAATCCTCGGGACTCGTGAGGCTCAAGGTGGGGGCTTGTAGAATGTTGCTGACTGTAACCATGAAAACCACCGCGTCGCTGAGCGCTGGTGTGCCGTCATCGGTGACGATCACCTGGATCGCGTTCGTGCTCGGGCTTTGGGCAAGACTCGGTGTCCAGGAAAACACTCCGGATGCAGCATCAATCGAAGCGCCGAGCGGTGCACCGGGGGCCAATGCGAAAGTGAGCCACTGGCGGGGAAGGTCCGCGTCAGAGGCCGAGTTGGTCCAAAGCACGGGTTGGCTCACTCCCGTGACGAAATCGGGAACGTATGAAAGCTCTGGGGGTTGGTTGACTTCACGAACAACAATGGAGACTCGGTTGGTCGCCGACAAAGGGGGACTGCCGTTGTCGGTAACGACCAAGGTCAGGCTCCTGATCCCCGGTCCATCCGATTCGCCAGGCGTCCAGTTTAAATGTCCGGTAACGGGATCGATCGTCGCCCCGTTGGGCGGATCGTCCCCCAGTCGGAACGTCAGAGTCTTCTGCGGCAGGTCGGGATCTGAAGCTTGTGCCGTGAAGTCCACAGTGGTGCCCTCGTCCACCTGCATGTCCTGGAGCGGAGCCCAGACCGGGGGTTGGTTCACCTCGTCCACCGTGATCGTAAACGCAGTGGAATCACTCAGGGGCGGGTTGCCGTTGTCCGTGACGAGAACGACAAATGAGTTTGTGCCGGGGCCTTGATCTTCCCGCGGCGTCCAGGTGAATTCCCCCGCGGAGGGATCCAGCGATACGCCCACGGGCATTTCTCCCCTTAGACTGTACGTGAGCACTTGCTTTGATCCGTCAGGATCGGTGGCCTGGATCTGGAACGAAATGGATGCAAGCTCGTTCACGTGCCGGTCTGCGATGGGAGATAGAACCGGCGGCGCGTTGGGTGGCAGGAGATTCAATTGAGCGAGTCTGCTGGTCACAGACCCCGCTACGTTGGAGACGGTTACGGAGTACACACCGGCGGCACTCAGCGACACATTCGTGAGCAACAAAGTGCTGTTGGTTTCTCCTGCGAGGTCAGTTTCGAACCGACGCCATTGATAAAGCAACGGCATCGAACCGCTGGCCACAACTTTGAACAACGCATCCGCACCGGTAGGAAGGGTCAAATCCTGCGGTTGTTCCACAATGGCCGGCGGTACCAACTTGCTTCTTACGGTGATGAAATTGGTCTTGACCTCAATATCCGCCCCAACGCCCGCCCAAGACGTCATAAGGCGTACCGTGTACACTCCTGGCTCAGTGTAGGTCTTGCGGGGATTCTGTTCGGTACTGCCAGTCCCATCGCCAAAGGCCCAGAGGAAGCTCAAAGCGTCCGGCGGCCCCTGGAGTCGAATGTGCCTGAAGGCATCGCTGGCTCCCGTTGAACCGGGGGGCGCGTCCGGCGCCATAAGTTGAGCGGCCGGGGCCGGTGGCGGTGAGTCGCTCAGTTGGTTGATGATGGTGATCTGCTTGCTCGCGCCGTCGAGGTCGCACACCTGCCAATAGCGACCCGATCCCTCAGTGGGCACATTTATCGTTCGCAGGAGTCCGGAACTCGTGTAAATGTTAATAACAACCTTGGAGCCGCTGAGTTCTCCCAGACCCGCGTACTTATGCGCGTAACACCGATATGTCCCGTCAAAACACTCAGCGATGGTGATGGTCTCCGGGCCATAGCCGTTGGTCTGGTCCACATCCAACTGGGCAAACGGTACGGCGAGCAGGCTGCCGCGCTGCGTTTGGGGGTAATAGACTTCGTATCGTTCACCCAAGATCGGTGGGGTCATCAGGTGAAGGTCCAGGTCACGGGGCGCCGCTCCCCAGTTCAAGACGAAGCGCAGTCCTCCGAAAGGTGGCGCGGGCGTAATCGAGAAACTGAGGTCCGTAACTTGGTTGGTGACCAGATCGATGCGCGTGTTGACGTAAGGGATGTAGCCGTTGGTCAGAGCCGTCAGGGTTGTGGCGTTGACTTGTGACAAATCGAAGAACTGAACCGTAAAGGGGGCTTCACCGCTAGTATGGTCGGCATCGAAGTCAGCCCGGAGAGCCGAGGGGATCACGCCCACGATGCGGTAGTTGCCTATGGAGTCGGTGAAGTTCGTGATGCCGCCGACAACGACTGCGACACCGGCCAGTGGACGGCCATTGGAAGCGTCCGTGATTTGACCGCGAATGACGGTGGTCAAACTCACAACAGCCGTCTGGCTCGTCACGAATCCTGCGTCGCTGGTCACCTGCACCTGGTAGCTGCCAAGATCATTGAATTCGACGTCCCCGATGCTGAGGCTGGCTGCGGTCGCGCCTGGGATGTCAACTCCGCCATGTTGCCACTGAAAACTCATAGGTACGGAACTCTCGGCGGTGACGCCCAACTGGACGCTGTCCCCCAGCGCAACAGCTTGGCTTTGGGGCTGCTGGGTGATAACCGGAGGCGGAATGACACGCAAGTGCCAGACCACTGTACCGCTTTCGCCGGGCGAACTCCCGTCGATTGCGATCTGGTAGGGGAGCGACGGTGTCGCCCGAAACTGGAGCCGCACCGTACCGTTTGGGCTGTTCATGGATCTGACGGACACTTCCTTGAGCAACTCGATCTTGCTGTTGGTATATACGCCGGCCACGGCATTGGGAAAGCTCCCCGTCAGATCCAGGTCAGCCAGCCCGGCTTTGAGCGTGGACCAACTCCACCAAATGGACGCGTTTCCTTCCCGTTCCGCGTGCTTGGGTTCGTTGGGTTCATGGGTAGCGAAATTGTTGTTGCCGCGATACGATTCGTCCGAGCCGGATAGAAAGATGCGGTCCGAGAAATTGTCATTACTCGGGCGCGGATGCACCCCGAGCGTCGCCCAGGCACTCGCGATTGGTCCCCCAGCGTTCGAGATGGTGACGCGGTAGGACCCACTCTGATTGGTCTGGACATTGGTCAGTATCAGCGTGTCGCTTACCGCCCCTTCGATATTTAGAGACCCACGCTCCCACTGGTATGTGCATGGGGTCGAACTGCTCGCTCGCACACTAAACCGAACCGTTTCGCCCACCGCAACCTCCTGGCTTTGGGGTTGCTGCATGATCACTGGTGGTTTGGGCACGACGTTGAGCAAAGCTACACGGCTCCGCACTACAGTAAAGCTGTTGGAGAGCAAGACGTCGTAGCTCCCTGCGTGCTCCGGTGCCACGTTCAACAGCGAGAGTCTGGGGCCGCTCTGCCCAACGAGGTTCGTGCCGCCGTGTCGCCACTGGTACCAGATGGGGACTTTGCTGGTCGCCGAGACATTGAACGTCGCAGTTTGCCCCTCGTCGAGCTGAAGGTCACCCGGTTGGCCCAGGATATGGATGCCACCGGCGTCGTAGCTGATGTGAACCCAGATATCACCCGTAACATTGGGAGCATTCCCGTCCACAGCAATGTGGTAGAGCCCGCCGCTGGAAACACGAAATCGCACCTTGGATGTGCCATCGGGATTCAGCCACGTTTCTACTGGGACAGACGTGAGGCCATCGACCCGGTTGCCGGTGTAAATGCCAAGCACAGCACCGCGAAAGCTTCCGCTTAGGTCCACGTCGGCCAGCCCGTCTCCCGGGGGCAACCACGTCCACCAAACCGAGGCGTTCCCGGTACCGCCGCCGTGGTGAGGTTCGCCGGATTCGGAATTGGCATATTGATTGCCGGCGTGCCTCGTAGTGTCAGAGCCGGAAAGAAATGCGCGCGCCGCAAAGTCGTTATTTGCCGGCCGCTGATGGACAACCAGGCGGGCGGTACGGCTAAGGACCGACCCACCTCCGTTACTGACCAGCACCTGGTAATCGCCCGCCACCGCGATGGTCGCCGTCGCGAAGGAGACTGCCAAATTAGTCTCACCGGGAAGCTCAGCCCAAGAGGGCGCGTTCTGTTGTCTGAAACTCCATTGGTAGCGCAACGGCGTCTGGCTGGTTGCGCCCACCGACATGCTCGCTGCCTGCCCTTCGACGATTTCAAGATCCGCTGGCTGCTCGATGATCTCCGGCGCGAAGCCGTTCGGATAGAAAGTCAGTCGAAACGTGATCATTCCCGATTCAGTCACCTCGGTGGAGTTCACAACAATCTGGTAGTGCTTCCCCGTTTCGCTGCGAAACCAAGCCTTCTGCGCTCCAACTGGAATCAACTCGACTGGCTCGAGGGTCGCCAGATCATCGCCCTCGAAGACGCCGACGACCGCTCCCCCGTAACTGCCTTGCCAGTCAAGCAATCCGACACCGTCCCCTGTACTTTCCCAGGTCCACCACACCGACTTCTCGCCTTTGAGACCGGGCACGGTGGGCTCTCCCGGGTCGATGCCGGCGTACTGATTCGTGTAACCGGTGACGATCACGTTGGTGCCCGTGAGCACGATACGATTTGTGAACGAATCGTTTATCGGTTTGGAATGAACCACCAATGCCGCTGCACGGCTCATAGTCGCGCCTCCCGCATTGCTCACCCGAACCTGATAGTTCCCCGCTTGGTTGGTCCGCACATTGTCGAGGCGCAAGATCGCCTGAGTCTCATCTGGGAGGGGGTCCGCGTAGAAGAACCACTGGTAGTCTGCCTCGGCCTCACCCTGAACGCCCACCGTGAAGAGGACGTTGTCGCCCTCGGTCACTTCCTGGCTGAGAGGTGGGGCGTTGATCAAAGGGGGCAGTGGCAACACCGTCAAGACAACGGGCATGCTGGAAACGGTTCCGGCGGCGTTAGAGACTACTACTTGATAAGTGCCCGCCTGGTTGGCGGTAAACTTCCAATACGAGAGGGTTGAAGCCCTGGCGGCGGGAATGCTGATTCCATTTTGGCTCCATTGATAGGTCATCGGCGTGATGCTGAAGGCCTCGACGCTGAGCTCCACAGGTGCGCCTTCAAACACTGCGGATCCCTGCGGCTGTCGGGTTATGATCGGTTTCTCGATTGGGCCCAGGAAGGCAACCCGTAGTCGCACGCCCCCCCGATCGGTACGGGCGCTGCCATCGACGGCGATTTGGTACACCATATTCGCCACGACTTGCCAGCGCAGCCGGCCTGTTCCGTCGGGGTTCGATGCATGCTCCGCGGGAACCCCTGTCAACGCGTCCAGCCGCATTCCCGTGTAAAGGCCGGCCACGGCTCCGGGAAAACTCCCCGTCAAATCCAGTTCCGCCAGGCCGGTCGCGGGCGCGAGCCAACTCCACCAAACCGAGGCCTCTCCCTTCAAGCCGGCGTGGTTTGTTTCACCCGGTTCCTTGGTCGCGTAGAGATTGCTGCCGATCTCCACAACATTCGTACCAACCCTCACGAGAGTCCGATTCACGAAGTCGTCGTTGGTCGGATGGAGATTCACCGTAAGACGGGCCACCTGGCTGGTTGCGGAACCGGCCGAATTGGCGACAATGACCCGATACCCTCCGGCCTGTGCGACCACCACACCGTTCAAGTTGAGCGTGGGGTTGGTCTGGTTGGGCAGATCGGCACCGCCAAAGCCAAAGGGACTCGTGCTCCCGAACTGCCATTGATAGCGCACCGGCATGCTGCTGGACACGCCGACCGAGAAAGTGGCCGACTGGCCTTCAACGAGGGTTTGGTCAACCGGTTGCGGGGCGATCACCGGGGCCTTGGGGCGAACGGTGACGGCGGCAACCACGCTCGTGACGGAACCCGCGCCATTGCGCACCACAACCTGGTAGTTCCCGGCCTCCCCCAACAGGACACTCGATCGAGAATAATCGCTTGAATCGGCGCCAACGGCGTTCGTGGCATTCAACCACCACGAGTAATGCATCGCCGACTTGCTCAACGCCCGTACCGCGAGTCTTAGCACTTCTCCTTCGGTCAGCGTCAGTGGCGCTGGTTGTTGCAGGATGAGCGGTGGCGTGCCGAGGGTCAGCAACCGGAGTTCGAGATTGATGGATCCTTGTGCGCCGCCGCCGCCATCCACGGCAATCTTGTAGTTCGCGCCCGCGACGGCAGTAAACGTTCGCACGGTCGTGGCGTCGGAATTCGTGAAGGCTTCTGCGGCCAGAACAGATAGGCTGTTCGCGTACTTGCCCTGATAAATGCCAGGCGCCGCTGCGGCGAAGCTTCCGTGGAGGTCGATTACTGCCGGTCCCGAATCGGGTGCATCCCAACTCCACCATACCGAGTGCTGCGCCGGGGTTCCCCCGGGGCGGAGTTCCCCTTCTTCAGCCGTGGCCTCTACGTTCGAGCCGTTCGCTGTGGCGGTGAAACCCACCAGCGACTCGGCCAGCGCCAGATTGTCGTTTGCCGGTGGAGCGGCCGAACCAGCAACCGCCAGGAACGCTCCAACCGCCAAGACACAGGACACGCGTCTCATACGTGTTCGCCATCAAATCAGCCCTTTGGCAGACCCCACAGACGCGGCAGACCCGCCACAACGTCGCCAATAAGTGGGGCTGCCGGTAGCTGGATTTATTGCGAAGACTCGGCTCCCGTACGGCGTTCCCGTCAAGCCCAAACAGCGGTTGTCGCTTTTGCCGTTGGCGATTCCATTCGAGTTCTGAACCCGCGTTCTGGAATTGACGCGCGGCTTCCGATCGCTCAGCCTGCACCCCGTATGCGGCAGGCTAAACACCCTCCGGCTGGCGCACTTCTGCCTGAGGGCCGCATTCCCCCCAAACGACACAGCCATTAGACCGTTGCTATGAAACCCCTCAGAACTCTTCTGAGGCTGACAAGCTTGTCGGCCTTCCTGTTTAGCGCGTCCGTTTCGCTTCGTGCTCAACTGACCTTCGCTTCCGGAGAAATCACGGGAGCCGAGACCTGGTCGGGTACCGTGTCGGTCAGCGGGGACGTGACCGTGACCTCGACGGGAAGCCTGACGATCTTGCCCGGAACCCGGATCGAGGCTGACTGGCGATCGGATGACACCGTGGGCGGTGGCAATCAGAACCGGGTGGAGTTGATGGTGGCAGCGGGGGGGGTGTTGAACGCGCAGGGGACGGAGGCGGCGCCGATTGTCTTCACGGTGTATGCGGGGGATCCGCCGGTGGACGTGGCGGCGGGGGACTGGTACGGCGTGCGCCTTAAGAGCGACCAGGCGACCCTGCGCTACTGCACAGTGGAGTACGGCTATGTGGGGATCAGCGTGGAGGCCGGCAGTCCTGTGATCGACCACTGCCGGCTGCAGAAGAACAGCTATGGCGTCATCGTGGCCAACGGGCTGCACGTGGGGCTGAGCCAGAGTGCCATTGTGGACAATGGCAGCAGCGGCCTTAACGGTGGCGGGGATGGGGCGACGTTGACGCTGAGCGGTTGTGCCATCTTGCGCAACGACTACGGGGTGAATTGGGCCAGGAATCTGACGCTGACTGCAACCGACAGCGTGATCAGCTCGAACCAGCACAATGGGGTGCTGGCCGGAGTGAATCTGGTGCTGACGCTGGCGGACTGCGAGGTCAGTCACAACGGGACCGAAGGGATCAACGGAAGCAACGGGGAATGGTCCAGTTTGACGGCGAGCTTGGAGCGGTGCCGGGTGACGCACAACGGCGGCGATGGTCTCCGCGAGACCTACGGGAATTTGTGGGTGAGTGCGGCGGAGAGCAGTTTCAGCGCCAACGGAGGGAAGGGGATTGGCGTGGCCCAGCGGAATTGGGGCTACACGACATCGCTGGCGCTGACCAACTGCCAGGTAGTGGGCAACACGGGGGTGGGGCTGGATGCGTTTGGGACGACGGTGCTCTTACCGGTGACGGGCACCGTGATTGCCAGCAACCAGGTGGGCATCGTGGTGCAAACCCAGGGCGCCAAGGTCGAGGGACTGAGCGGAAACCAGCTCTTCGGGAATGTCGAGTTCGAGATCAAAGACAACGGCCCGGGGGCCGTGGTGGCCACCAACAATGTCTGGGGCGAACCAACACCGACGGAACTGGCCGCGGGCAAGCTCAAATTGACCAAGATCTACGACAGTTTTTGGGATGGTTCCGTCGGCCAGGTGCTTATTGACCGGCCCCCTCCCCCGCAGTCCAAGGAGGGGCAAATCAGCGGGAGCGAGACCTGGTCGGGGACTGTGACGATGGTGGGGGATGTGACGGTGACAGGGACGGGAAGTCTGACGGTTCTGCCAGGAACCCGGATTCAGAGCAGCGTCCGGGTGGACAGTCAAGCCGGCGGTGCCAATCAGAACCGGGTGGAGTTGATGGTGGCAGCGGGGGGGGTGTTGAACGCGCAGGGGACGGAGGCGGCGCCGATTGTCTTCACGGTGTATGCGGGGGATCCGCCGGTGGACGTGGCGGCGGGGGACTGGTACGGCGTGCGCCTTAAGAGCGACCAGGCGACCCTGCGCTACTGCACAGTGGAGTACGGCTATGTGGGGATCAGCGTGGAGGCCGGCAGTCCTGTGATCGACCACTGCCGGCTGCAGAAGAACAGCTATGGCGTCATCGTGGCCAACGGGCTGCACGTGGGGCTGAGCCAGAGTGCCATTGTGGACAATGGCAGCAGCGGCCTTAACGGTGGCGGGGATGGGGCGACGTTGACGCTGAGCGGTTGTGCCATCTTGCGCAACGACTACGGGGTGAATTGGGCCAGGAATCTGACGCTGACTGCAACCGACAGCGTGATCAGCTCGAACCAGCACAATGGGGTGCTGGCCGGAGTGAATCTGGTGCTGACGCTGGCGGACTGCGAGGTCAGTCACAACGGGACCGAAGGGATCAACGGAAGCAACGGGGAATGGTCCAGTTTGACGGCGAGCTTGGAGCGGTGCCGGGTGACGCACAACGGCGGCGATGGTCTCCGCGAGACCTACGGGAATTTGTGGGTGAGTGCGGCGGAGAGCAGTTTCAGCGCCAACGGAGGGAAGGGGATTGGCGTGGCCCAGCGGAATTGGGGCTACACGACATCGCTGGCGCTGACCAACTGCCAGGTAGTGGGCAACACGGGGGTGGGGCTGGATGCGTTTGGGACGACGGTGCTCTTACCGGTGACGGGCACCGTGATTGCCAGCAACCAGGTGGGCATCGTGGTGCAAACCCAGGGCGCCAAGGTCGAGGGACTGAGCGGAAACCAGCTCTTCGGGAATGTCGAGTTCGAGATCAAAGACAACGGCCCGGGGGCCGTGGTGGCCACCAACAATGTCTGGGGCGAACCAACACCGACGGAACTGGCCGCGGGCAAGCTCAAATTGACCAAGATCTACGACAGTTTTTGGGATGGTTCCGTCGGCCAGGTGCTTATTGACCGGCCCCCTCCCCCGCAGTCCAAGGAGGGGCAAATCAGCGGGAGCGAGACCTGGTCGGGGACTGTGACGATGGTGGGGGATGTGACGGTGACAGGGACGGGAAGTCTGACGGTTCTGCCAGGAACCCGGATTCAGAGCAGCGTCCGGGTGGACAGTCAAGCCGGCGGTGCCAATCAGAACCGGGTGGAGTTGATGGTGGCAGCGGGGGGGGTGTTGAACGCGCAGGGGACGGAGGCGGCGCCGATTGTCTTCACGGTGTATGCGGGGGATCCGCCGGTGGACGTGGCGGCGGGGGACTGGTACGGCGTGCGCCTTAAGAGCGACCAGGCGACCCTGCGCTACTGCACAGTGGAGTACGGCTATGTGGGGATCAGCGTGGAGGCCGGCAGTCCTGTGATCGACCACTGCCGGCTGCAGAAGAACAGCTATGGCGTCATCGTGGCCAACGGGCTGCACGTGGGGCTGAGCCAGAGTGCCATTGTGGACAATGGCAGCAGCGGCCTTAACGGTGGCGGGGATGGGGCGACGTTGACGCTGAGCGGTTGTGCCATCTTGCGCAACGACTACGGGGTGAATTGGGCCAGGAATCTGACGCTGACTGCAACCGACAGCGTGATCAGCTCGAACCAGCACAATGGGGTGCTGGCCGGAGTGAATCTGGTGCTGACGCTGGCGGACTGCGAGGTCAGTCACAACGGGACCGAAGGGATCAACGGAAGCAACGGGGAATGGTCCAGTTTGACGGCGAGCTTGGAGCGGTGCCGGGTGACGCACAACGGCGGCGATGGTCTCCGCGAGACCTACGGGAATTTGTGGGTGAGTGCGGCGGAGAGCAGTTTCAGCGCCAACGGAGGGAAGGGGATTGGCGTGGCCCAGCGGAATTGGGGCTACACGACATCGCTGGCGCTGACCAACTGCCAGGTAGTGGGCAACACGGGGGTGGGGCTGGATGCGTTTGGGACGACGGTGCTCTTACCGGTGACGGGCACCGTGATTGCCAGCAACCAGGTGGGCATCGTGGTGCAAACCCAGGGCGCCAAGGTCGAAGGCCTGAGCGGCAATGACCTGCGAAACAACAAGGACTTCGAGCTCCGCAACAACGGCCCGGGCGCTGTGGTGGCCACCAACAACTTCTGGGGCGAGCCCACCACGACGGAACTTAACAATCGGAAGACGAACCTGACCAAGATCTGGGACAGCAAGGACGACGCGACGTTAGGCCAGGTAGTCGTCAAGCCTTTCAGTGACGAGTGCTTTGCTTGCTCCCTGCCGCCATCGGTCGAGATTTCACCCGCCTTGGTGGTGACGGTGCCTGGGCGGGATGTGACCTTCACTGCCAACGCCACCGGGACCAATCCCATGTCCTACGAGTGGCAGAAATGGGCGGACCCGGTGTGGGTGCCCATTTCCGGCGCTACCACGGCGATCCTTGAATTGTCTGAAGTAGCGTTCGCGGACAGTGGCAGATATCGGGTGGTCGTGAGCAATCTGTCCGGAACCGGCATCGCCGAGGTGACGCTCACAGTAGCCGACGATAACGAACCGCCGACCGTGGTTCGAGCCGTGGGGCTCGACGGCGCCTCGGTGGCCTTGTTCTTCAACGAGGCCCTGGACCCGCAGAGCGCCACCAACGCATCCAACTACGCTGCCGGCCCGTCGCAAACCGTCAGCAGTCTCGCGTTGAGCGCGGACCAGCAAACGGTCTTCCTGGGCCTCAGCGGCCCCGCTCCGGCCGGCCTCCAGATCACTTTCCAGGGCGTTGCCGATGCCATCGGCAATCCCGCGAGCGGGTCCGCCAGCGTGGTGAACTTCACGAGCGCGGACATCGGCAACCCCGGCCAGGCGGGGTCGGCTCGCTTGATCGATGGCGCGGGCGTCGAGGCTTCGGGCGGCGGAACCGATCTGGGTGGGGAGGCGGACAGCTTCCAGTACCTGTACACCACGATCACCGGCGACTTCGATGTCCGGGTGCGTGTCGCCGACCTCACCAACACCGATCCGTGGGCCAAGGCGGGCCTGCTCGTGCGCGAATCCCTGGCGCCAGGAAGCCGGCACTACGCAAACCTCGCCACGCCAGCCGACGGGAAGAACGTCAACTTCGTGCAATTCCGGCTGGCGGACGGCCAAACGGCCCTCCTGCCCAACGAACTCTGGCGTCCGTGCAACTACCCGAACAACTGGCTGCGGATTCAGCGAACCGGGATGGTGGTCAGATCCTACGTGTCCGGAGACGGCGTCACCTGGATCGACCTCCATCAACTGGACACCACCGGGGCCCCCTACCCCGACACCGTGTATGTGGGGCTCGCGACTACCGCCCACAACGATGCCACGCGCGCGACCGCACGCTATGCGGATGTGTACCTTCAATTCGCGCCGCCCACGTCCTTACCGACGATCGAGATTACGAAGTCAGAGACCGGGCTGACGATCTCCTGGTCCAAGACTTACACGTCGTTTGTCCTGCAATCCACACCGGATCTGGCGCCGCCGGCCTGGACTGACATTACGGAGGGCATTAGTTCGGTCGGGGACAAATTCACCAAGCCCGTGGACCCCGTGGGCGAAAGAGCCTTCTACCGGTTGATCCAGCGCTGACGACAATCGACTGCGGACCTGATCGGGATTTCGGACACCGTAGGATTTCAGGGCGCTTCTGCGATGCCCAATGCCGCCGCGGGACTCGGTGGTTCTGGCTTGGTCAATGTAAGCGCGACGGCCGGCCGTATGGCATCCGGTAGCTTAGCATTTGCGCTCCTGTCGGCGTTCTGGATGTGGATATGTAATTGACGTACGGATTTCGATCCCACAGCTTGTAGGACGTATGCAGCAGGCTAAATAACCTCGGCTGGCGCCCTTCTGCCCAGGTACCGCACTTTCCCCCAAACGCCAAACGCCAAATACCCTGACTCGTGAATATGAAACCACTCGGCACTTTTGTGATGCTGGTAAGTTTGTCGGTCCTCGTGTCCAGCGCCTGCCTTTCGCTGCGTGCTCAACTGACCTTCGCTTCCGGGGAAATCACCGGGGCTGAGACCTGGTCGGGTACCGTGTCGGTCAGCGGGGACGTCACCGTGACCTCGACGGGAAGCCTGACCATTCTGCCGGGCACCCGGATCGAGGCTGACTGGCGATCGGATGACACAGCATCGCAACCGGACGGGGGCGGGGCGAATCCGAGTCGGGTGGAGTTGATCGTGGCGGCGGGGGGGGTGTTGGACGCGCAGGGGACGGAGGCGGCGCCGATTGTGTTCACGGTGTATGCGGGGGATCCGCCGGCGGACGTGGCAGCGGGGGATTGGTATGGCCTGCGGCTGGCGAGCGACCAGGTGGCGTTGCGCTACTGCACGGTGGAGTACGGGGCGTATGGGCTGGTGGTGGAAGCGGGCAATCCACTCATCGAGCACTGCGTGCTGCAGAAGAACAGTTACGGGATGGTGGTGAGCAGCGGGCTGACGGTGACGGCAAGTCAGAGTGAATTTCGGAACGGCGGCATGGGCATTTCCGGGTCAGGGGATTTGGTCCTGACGTTGAACCAATGCAAGGTTTGGGACAACGTCAGCTCGGGGGTTTACATCCAGAAGAACGGGGAGGTGACGTTGAACCAATGCAGTGTGTTGCGGAACGCGGATGGAGTAAACGCGGGAAGGGCCGGGGAAGCTTTGCAGGTGAACGCGACCGACACCCTGATCAGCACGAATCGAGGCTGCGGCGTGCTGGCAAGCCATGACCTTTCGTTTGCGCTGGTGCGCTGTGGGGTGCGCGCCAACGGGGCGGCGGGGATTCACGGTGAAGGCACCATGGTAGGGCGCTTGGAGCAGAGCCAGGTGGAGCGCAACGGGGCTCAGGGGATCGTCCAGGATCCTTCCAGGAGTATGATGATGACAGGGTTGGTGAGCAGCGTGAGCTACAACGGGGGCAATGGGATTGATGTTTCGAGCATCTATTGGCCGGCGGTGATCGCGTTGACCAACTGCGAGGTGGTCGGCAACGGGGGGGCGGGGCTCAACGCTGTGGGCAGCAGTGTGCAATTGCCGGTCACGGGAACGTTGATTGCCAGCAACCAGGTGGGGATCGTGGTCCAGACCCAGGGGGCGAAGGTCGAAGGGATCAGTGGCAACGACCTGCGGGACAACAAGGACTTCGAACTCCGGAACAATGGACCGGGCGTCGTCGTGGCCACCAACAACTTCTGGGGCGAGCCCACCACGACGGAGTTGGCGGCCGGCAAGCTGAAGCTGAGTAAAATCCGCGACAGCGCCTGGGATGCGAGTGTGGGGCAGGTGATTATTGACCGACCGCCTCCCCCAGGGTCCAAGGAGGGATTGATCAGCGGGTCGGAGACCTGGTCAGGGACGGTGACGCTCCTGGGGGATGTAACAGTAACCGCGACGGGGAGCCTGACGATTTTGCCGGGCACCCGGATTCAGAGTATGCCCCGGGTGGACAGCCAGGGGGTCGGGGTGAACCAGAGTCGGGTGGAGTTGATCGTGGCGGCGGGGGGGGTGTTGGACGCGCAGGGGACGGAGGCGGCGCCGATTGTGTTCACGGTGTATGCGGGGGATCCGCCGGCGGACGTGGCAGCGGGGGATTGGTATGGCCTGCGGCTGGCGAGCGACCAGGTGGCGTTGCGCTACTGCACGGTGGAGTACGGGGCGTATGGGCTGGTGGTGGAAGCGGGCAATCCACTCATCGAGCACTGCGTGCTGCAGAAGAACAGTTACGGGATGGTGGTGAGCAGCGGGCTGACGGTGACGGCAAGTCAGAGTGAATTTCGGAACGGCGGCATGGGCATTTCCGGGTCAGGGGATTTGGTCCTGACGTTGAACCAATGCAAGGTTTGGGACAACGTCAGCTCGGGGGTTTACATCCAGAAGAACGGGGAGGTGACGTTGAACCAATGCAGTGTGTTGCGGAACGCGGATGGAGTAAACGCGGGAAGGGCCGGGGAAGCTTTGCAGGTGAACGCGACCGACACCCTGATCAGCACGAATCGAGGCTGCGGCGTGCTGGCAAGCCATGACCTTTCGTTTGCGCTGGTGCGCTGTGGGGTGCGCGCCAACGGGGCGGCGGGGATTCACGGTGAAGGCACCATGGTAGGGCGCTTGGAGCAGAGCCAGGTGGAGCGCAACGGGGCTCAGGGGATCGTCCAGGATCCTTCCAGGAGTATGATGATGACAGGGTTGGTGAGCAGCGTGAGCTACAACGGGGGCAATGGGATTGATGTTTCGAGCATCTATTGGCCGGCGGTGATCGCGTTGACCGACTGCGAGGTGGTCGGCAACGGGGGGGCGGGGCTCAACGCTGTGGGCAGCAGTGTGCAATTGCCGGTCACGGGAACGTTGATTGCCAGCAACCAGGTGGGGATCGTGGTCCAGACCCAGGGGGCGAAGGTCGAAGGGATCAGTGGCAACGACCTGCGGGACAACAAGGACTTCGAACTCCGGAACAATGGACCGGGCGTCGTCGTGGCCACCAACAACTTCTGGGGCGAGCCCACCACGACGGAGTTGGCGGCCGGCAAGCTGAAGCTGAGTAAAATCCGCGACAGCGCCTGGGATGCGAGTGTGGGGCAGGTGATTATTGACCGACCGCCTCCCCCAGGGTCCAAGGAGGGATTGATCAGCGGGTCGGAGACCTGGT
This sequence comes from uncultured bacterium, assembly GCA_963735925.1. Taxonomy (GTDB): domain Bacteria; phylum Verrucomicrobiota; class Verrucomicrobiia; order Limisphaerales; family J093; genus DSVZ01. The sequence continues at coordinate 12,980 of CAVTMT010000008.1, read as the reverse complement.
CAGGGACGGTGACGCTCCTGGGGGATGTAACAGTAACCGCGACGGGGAGCCTGACGATTTTGCCGGGCACCCGGATTCAGAGTATGCCCCGGGTGGACAGCCAGGGGGTCGGGGTGAACCAGAGTCGGGTGGAGTTGATCGTGGCGGCGGGGGGGGTGTTGGACGCGCAGGGGACGGAGGCGGCGCCGATTGTGTTCACGGTGTATGCGGGGGATCCGCCGGCGGACGTGGCAGCGGGGGATTGGTATGGCCTGCGGCTGGCGAGCGACCAGGTGGCGTTGCGCTACTGCACGGTGGAGTACGGGGCGTATGGGCTGGTGGTGGAAGCGGGCAATCCACTCATCGAGCACTGCGTGCTGCAGAAGAACAGTTACGGGATGGTGGTGAGCAGCGGGCTGACGGTGACGGCAAGTCAGAGTGAATTTCGGAACGGCGGCATGGGCATTTCCGGGTCAGGGGATTTGGTCCTGACGTTGAACCAATGCAAGGTTTGGGACAACGTCAGCTCGGGGGTTTACATCCAGAAGAACGGGGAGGTGACGTTGAACCAATGCAGTGTGTTGCGGAACGCGGATGGAGTAAACGCGGGAAGGGCCGGGGAAGCTTTGCAGGTGAACGCGACCGACACCCTGATCAGCACGAATCGAGGCTGCGGCGTGCTGGCAAGCCATGACCTTTCGTTTGCGCTGGTGCGCTGTGGGGTGCGCGCCAACGGGGCGGCGGGGATTCACGGTGAAGGCACCATGGTAGGGCGCTTGGAGCAGAGCCAGGTGGAGCGCAACGGGGCTCAGGGGATCGTCCAGGATCCTTCCAGGAGTATGATGATGACAGGGTTGGTGAGCAGCGTGAGCTACAACGGGGGCAATGGGATTGATGTTTCGAGCATCTATTGGCCGGCGGTGATCGCGTTGACCGACTGCGAGGTGGTCGGCAACGGGGGGGCGGGGCTCAACGCTGTGGGCAGCAGTGTGCAATTGCCGGTCACGGGAACGTTGATTGCCAGCAACCAGGTGGGGATCGTGGTCCAGACCCAGGGGGCGAAGGTCGAAGGGATCAGTGGCAACGACCTGCGGGACAACAAGGACTTCGAACTCCGGAACAATGGACCGGGCGTCGTCGTGGCCACCAACAACTTCTGGGGCGAACCCACCACGACTGAACTCAACAATCGTAAGACGAACCTGACCAAGATCAGGGACAGCAAAGACGACGCCAGCATCGGCCAGGTGATCGTCAAGCCTTTCAGTGACGAGTGCTTTGCTTGCTCGTTACCACCTTCAGTTGAGATTTCGCCTGCGCTGGTGGTGACGGTCCCCGGGCGGGATGTGACCTTCACTGCCAACGCGACCGGGACCAATCCCATGTCCTACGAGTGGCAGAAACTGGTGGACCCGGTGTGGGTGCCCATTCCCGGCGCCGGCACGGCGATCCTTGAATTGTCTGAAGTAGCGTTCGCGGACAGTGGCCAATATCGGGTGGTCGTTAGTAATCTGGCCGGAACCGGCATCGCCGAGGTGACGCTCACAGTAGCCGACGATGACGAACCGCCGACCGTGGTTCGAGCCGTGGGGCTCGACGGTGCCTCGGTGGCCTTGTTCTTCAACGGGGCCCTGGACCCGCAGAGCGCCACCAACGCATCCAACTACGCTGCCGGCCCCTCGCAAACCGTCAGCAGTCTCGCGTTGAGCGCGGACCAGCAGACGGTCTTCCTGGGCCTCAGCGGCCCCGCTCCGGCCGACCTCCAGATCGCTTTCCAGGGCGTTGCCGATGCCATCGGCAACCCCGCGGACGGAATCGCCAGGGTGTTGAACTTCTCCAGCACGGACATCGGCAACCCTGGTCAGGCGGGGTCGGCTGGCTTGATTGATGGCGCGGGCGTCGAGGCTTCGGGCGGCGGGGCCGATCTGGGCGGGGAGACGGACAGCTTTCAGTACCTGTGCACCCCGATCACCGGCGATTTCGACCTCCAGGTGCGCGTCGCCGATCTCACCAACCCCGACCCGTGGGCCAAGGCTGGCCTGCTGGTGCGCGCATCGCTGGCGCCGGGGAGTCGTCACTACGCGAACCTCGTCACGCCCGCCGACGGAAAGAACGTCAACTTCGTGCAATACCGGGTCGCGGACGGCCAGACCGCCCTCCTGCCCAATGAACTCTGGCGCCCGTGCAACTACCCGAACAACTGGCTGCGCCTTCAACGCGTCGGGTCTTTGTTGAAAGCCTATGTCTCTGGAGACGGCGTGAGCTGGATCGACCTGCATCAACTTGACACCACCGGGGCCCCTTACCCCGACACCGTGTACGTGGGGTTCGCGACCACCGGCCACAACGACGCCACGCGCGCGACCGCCCGCTATGCGGACGTGTACCTTCAGTTCGCGCCGCCCACGTCCTTGCCGACGATCGAGATCACGAGGTCGGAGACCGGGCTGACGATCTCCTGGTCCAACGCATACACCTCGTTCGTCCTGCAATCCACGCCGGATCTGGCGCCGCCGGCCTGGACTGACGTCACGGAGGGCATTAATTCGGTCGGGGACAAATTCACCAAGTCCGTGGACCCCGTGGGCGAAAGAGCCTTTTACCGGTTGATCCAGCGCTGATGACAATCGCCTGGCTTGAACCCACTGTCGCGCTGTCGAAGCGTCCGCTGCGGCGTTGCGTTACTTCTCCAACGGCGTGAACACGACCAGCCCGACGGCGGGGTGATCCAGTTTCATGGGATCGTGGGCCGTAAGGAACTCCTGCGCGTCCGGCAGGCCGTCGCCGTCGAGGTCCGACTCGCCGAGCGGCTTGCCGTAGGTTCGCTTCCACAGCGCCTGTTCCCAGTCATCGAAGCCGCTGCCCGTCGAGTCCGGCGTGTTCCCGAAGACCTGCACGCGCCAGAACCGCAGGCTGCCGGTGGAGGCGGCCAGCGGCTCGCGGAACGTGTACACATGGCCTTCCGCCGCCGTTTGCCACGTCTCCAAGTCATCGCTGTACTGGATGCGGTACCATTTGCCCTCGGCCACAGGCCACACCAGGACCAGGTCTGCGCTGTCCACGTAGGCGGAAGCGCCGACGGGGTAGTTGTTGGAATCAGCCGGATTGGTACCCCAGATCTGTTCCTGCAAGTTGCTGGCCCCATCCGCATCCGGGTCCGCGTTGGGATCAGCCGGGCCCTGAAAATAGATGAACTCGAAGATGTCCGAAAGCCCGTTGGCATCGGCGTCAAAGCTGGCGAAGGCAAGCGGGACTGTCAGGAGGCTGAGAAGGAAGAGCAGACGTGTTTTCATAGGACGGAATAGGTACTGCACTGGTGTTGAGTTTGGGGAACGGTAGCAATCAGAAGCGGCGGTTGATCCAACCGGATGGACAGGTTCGGCGCGGCATCCGAGTTGGTGCAGTTCAACCCATTGGAGTTCCACCCATGCTCCGGCCGGCTCCGGCTGCGACGCCGGAAGAGTGCGGGGGGACTGCCAAACCGCCTCGGCCAGTCGCGTTCCCCTTGCCGAACAACTCGCGTTGAGGCGATTCCAGCGACGCTTGGCCTGGCACCGGGGCGCCGAATGGCGCAGAGGCGGAAAGCGGTGAGAGGGGCCAGGCGGGGGCGCGGCGCAAGCAGGCGGCAGCAACGAAGGCCCACGCGACCACCCAAGAGCGCGCTGCCCAGGAGGCGAGGGACGGTCATCTGGAGGGGCACCCTCATCGTCCAGCTCTCCGGTTCACGGATAGTTCGAGGAAGTTCCATCTTCTGGGCGTGCCTTGAGGGCCTGATACAACGGCGATTTCCAAACTTGGCATTGGCACCAGCCTGGCCGATATTCCGCCCGTGCAGACCGTGACCTTATCGGAAGCGCAGGAACACCTGACGGCGCTGGCGCGCCGGATTGCCCGTGAAGGCGAACTCCTCATCACCGACGCGGACACCCCGGTGGCCAAGCTTTCGCCGGTGCCTCCACCCGCTTCACTGCGACGATTCCGTCCCGCGTCCGTGGGCGCTGTGCTCCGACCGTTTCCAACCGCCGAGGACGATACCTTGTTTGAACAATGCCCACGCTGACAACCGCACACATCCGGCTCGACGAGCGCGGGGTCGCGTGGATTGACGACACCAATACCAAGGTCATCGAGGTCGCCCTGGACATGATCGCGCATGGGTGGAGTCCCGAGGAAATCCACTTTCAACACTCGCATCTGTCGCTGGCTCAGATTCATGCTGCGCTGGCGTTCTATTTCGACCACAAGGATGAGTTCGATGCCCAGATTGAGCGCACGCTGCGGGAAACTGACCGTCTGCGGGCGCAGGCTGGGGAATCCCCCATTCGGAAGCGATTGCGCGAGAGGGGCAAACTGGCTTCGACGGCGCCGGTCGGCGGAATCGGATGTTGACCGGAACCCCTCTTGACCGCCCGATTTGAATACGCGAAAATGGGTCCATGAGCGTCACTCTTGATCTCGATGAAGAATCCCTCGCCAGCCTCCCGCTGGGTCCGGGGGAGCGGGAGCGCCACATGCAGATCGAGTTGGCCTGCCGCTACTACGCCTCCGGCTGGCTCTCCTTCGCTCAAGCCGCCCGGTTGGCGGCGCTGGACCAATACGCCTTTGGGGTGCAACTCGGCGAGCGCGGCATACCGCGCCAATACGGGCTGACGGAAGCGCAGGAAGACATTGCTCATGCGCGTCGTCAGTAACACGTCACCGCTTTCCAACCTCGCCATCATCGGGCGGCTCGATTTGCTGAAGCAGCGATATGGAACCGTGCGAATTCCGCCCGCCGTCGCCCGGGAACTCTCCGCTCTGAGCCATCCCGCAGGCCAAGCCCGCATTGCTGCTGCCCTCGCGGAAGGCTGGCTGGTGGTGGAACAACCTCCGTTCGCTCGACCACCATTGCCGTTTCCATTGGATGCCGGTGAAACCGAGGCGATTGCCTTGGCGTTGGCCGTCCACGCGGATGTGCTGCTCATGGATGAAAAGCGCGGACGCGAGGCGGCCCGGCGCAACGGGTTGACCGTAGCCGGAGCGCTGGGCGAACTGCTCCATGCACGCCAGACCGGGCTGCTGCCCAACCTGCGCAGCGAAATCAACCGCCTGCGCTCGGAAGCGGGCTTCTTCGTGGATGCTGAAATCGAGCGGTTCATCCTGTCACAAGTGGGCGAATGACGTAGCGCAGGTTTCCAACCTGCTGTGTCGCCGACTTCCAGTCGGCAGGGCGGGCGAAGGGAGGGGCGCAGCTGCAAGTGGCAAGCGCCCGGCGGTTCCAATGTCCTGCGGATTGGAAATCCGCGATACGGCAGACTGGAAGTCTGCGCTACGGGTGGCGGCGCGGGGGCGGGAAGCGGCGAGAGGGGACGGACGGGGGGGCGGCGCAAGCAGGCGGCAGAAACGAAGGCCCACGCGACGACCCAACGGGGCGCTGGCTAGGAGGCGGGGGCCGGGCATCTGGAGGCGCGCCTTCATCGTCCAACACTCCGGTTCACGGATGGTTCGAGGGAGTTCCATTTCCTGGGCGCAGCCCAAAGCCGCATGGTCCGTGAGACTATCCCCCGCCAGACTCACGGCGAATTTGGCGCCGTCTTTTGATTTCGGGATTCTTCGCATGGCGAGAGTGTCAATGGTAAGGACACCATGTTGGCGTCTTAATTCCTAGAAATCCCAGAATGCAGAATTGTCGGTACCTTGAACGTCAAGACTTACTGGGAGTGAATAAGGCATAGGTGCCCGATTTCCAGGATACTCAGAGGTTCTTACATCCGAGGTGTCCACGCCTATCGAATCCAGTGTGCTGATTGCAAACGTATTGCTGTTGTTCCACCGAGAGGAAAGTGCTTTACCAAGGTATGGCATGTAAACTAGTTGCTGCAACTGGAGCGCTGGGGGTAAAGCCATAAATACGACTAGACCCAGTCCATGTGGGTGCCGAATCAGCGTGGTTCTAGGATCCTCGTAAATAGAATTGGGGAAGTTTGCCGGTATGATAGTTCCATCCTGCTCCGCGTAGGCATACGTCAGAGCTTTTTGCCGAATCCGATCCCACTGCGTCGCAAGGCGATCCGGAGTGTCATCTAAGACTGGACGAAACCCCTTGCCGAATTGCTTCGCAATGTCTTGCGTGTTCCTGGAATGATCCAGTATAAATGACAACTTAACGTTGCCTCTGAAAGATGCATATGCGGTGGTGCCAGACACTACATAATACCGCTTTGGGTTCTGCTGACTTGAAGGTTCCAGCTCGATAATCTCCTTTGGTTCATCCCACTTCAGCCCCCGTTGCTTGACCATCTGCTCGAAAGCTCTTCCGTCCCACCACTTCATGTCATCCTTTGTCAACTTGCAGCTGAGTGGCCAATAAGCCAAAGCCAAGTGGCCGCGTCCAAAAGCTGGTTTTCCACCTACGGCGATAAAGTCTAAACCGAGAAAATCGACGAAGTTCACGGGGCTATTGTTTACGATGGCGTTCAAGTTCATGCCCCCAGACTCCTCAATCGGATCCCGTGCGAGCCAGCGTCCTGACGAAGGGTCGTAGTCACGGTACTCATAATGGATGTTTCCCGTTTCTTCCTCGTGAAACTTCGTTGAAAAGCGGAAAGGATTGAGCCTGGCCGCTGGGCCAGTCATACGCAATGTGACACCAAACGGAGCATACTCGTAGGTAGCAGAGTTAAGGCCATTGAAGGCGGTCAACAAGGCCGCGACGTTTCCATTGCCATCAGAAGCAGCGAAATCCACTGTTTGGTGACGAATGGTTAGCAGGCCACCAACGCCACCACCGCCCGTCCTCGTGTTGCTCAGATCCTGCCCCCACGTGAACGAGCGAGTGACGGTGTTTCCGACGACATTAAGCTCGGCGAGGATTTCGAAGCCGCTGACGATGTACTTTTGGGCGGATAGAGGAGCCCACGCGCCGGAACCACCAGCAGACACCTGCACGCGGACCCTGCGCCCGATTGAGTCGATGGCATATTCGAGTCGGCGCTGCGCGACTTGCGGGACTGTTGGTACTGATTCCTTTTTGATGACCCGATTCTCGGCATCCCAAGTCATGGACCATCGCCCGTCGGAGAGCAGGTTGCCATCATCGTCGTATTGCAGACTCACCGCGTTCGTGGGCTGGAACACGTGGCCGGTTTCCTCGGCCAGTGCATCGGTGCCGTTGGTCGCCTGGCCGACGGCACGGGCTTGCACGAAGACCGTGTTCCACGCGTTCGTCGCGGGCAGTCGGGCGTAGAAGTAGCCGTTGGAGCGGACTGGAATCTGACCGTTGACCGTGATGGAGGCGTTGTTGCTGACCTGACCTAGCACATGCAGCCAGGGGGCTTGGGTGATGCCGGCAATCTGGTTCAGCGCGTTGTTCGTGTAGGCGTCGGCCCTTGCTTCGCGGGAAGCCGAGAGCCGATTGCCGATTTCATCGAAGTCGTAGCTGAAGCTGTAGCCGGGTATGGGGGCGCCGTTGGGGAAGCGTTTCACGCCGTTGGTCACCTGGCCCAGCGGGTCGTAGCCGTAGGTCCAGTATTCGCCAGTGGCCAGCGTGGCACGGGTGCGCTGGTTGGCGTCGGAGTACTGGTAGGCATAGCTGATCGGGCTGTCGGCCGAGGGCACGCTGGTGATGCTCTGGAGCCGGCCCAGCTTGTCGTAGAGCTTGGTGGTCGTCAGGCGGACGGCGTTGCTGTGCGCCTGGGTGAGGGTGTGGACCAGGTCGGAGTCCGGGTGGTAGGCGTAGGTGGCCACGTCCACGCCGGAGGTTACCGCGTAGAGGCGCGAGACGGCATCGTAGCCGTAAGTGACATGATACACTGCGCCGGTCGGGCTGGTGACGGACAGGGCGGCCTGGCGGTCCAGGTCGTCATAGTCCCGGACGAGCGTGAACCCGGCGAACAGGCCGGGGCCGTAGGCTTCGGTGGCGGTCTGGCCGTGGCGGTAGCCGAAGGTGCGCAGGCCGGAGGCGTCGAGCACGCTCTGGAGCTGTCCGTTGCGGGCGTAGGTGTTGGTGACGGCGGGGGTGGCGTCGGAGTAGGTCGTGGTGAGCAGGTCGCCGGTTTGGGCGTCGTAGCCGTAGGTGGTGAGGACGCCGCGCGCCCAGAGGCGGGTCTTGAGTTTGCCCCCGGCGGTGTAGGTGTAGCTGGGGCCTTTGTTGTCCGCGTAACGCTTGTTGGCCAGCAGGCCGCGTGCGTTGTAGTTCCAGCGCGTGGTGGCGGGACCGGCGATGCCCGTGCCGGTGGCGAAGTTGAATTGCTGCCAGGTGGTCAGGGTGGCCATGCGGCCCGCGCGGTCGTAGGTGTATTCGGCCGGGTAGGTGCGCGCGCCCCAGGTCTTCTTGAGCTGGCCGCCGGGGAAGTATTCCTGCGTGACGACGCCGCCATCGGGCAGGGTGGTGACGGTCTTGATGCCGTTGGCCGGGTCGCGGTAGTAGGTGTAACTGGTCGTCTGCGGGTCGAGGCCCGGGCCGGTGGCGGCGGGGTCGGGATCGGGCGTGGTGACGGTGTGAAGCTGGCCGTCGTCGTAGTAGGTGTAGGTCGTGGGGCCGTTGCGGGCGTCGGTCTGGGTCTGGAGCCGGCCAAAGGGGTCGTAAGCAAAGGTGGTCTGGGTGACGCGGGCGCCGTTCTTGTCGAGCCGGGTGACGGACTTCTGGCGGCCCTGCTCGAAGACGGTGACGGTGGAGGTGTGGTCGGGGTTTTCGGTGGTGACGGTGCGGCGCTGGTTGGCGCGGTCCAGGGCGGTGGTGGTGTGGGTGGCCAGGCCGTATTGGGTGGACCACGTCTGCGTGCCGTCGGCGCTAGTTTCGCTGGTCTGGAGGACGGTGCTCTGGCTGACGCCGTTGGTTTCCCAGAGTTCGGTGATGGTCTTGCGCACAACCGTGCCGCGCAAGGCGGAGTTTTCCACCGACGAGGTGGTGCGGGTGATGCGGTCGGTGCCGCCGAAATCAATGACGCCGGGGTTGGTGAGGTCGAGGGCGGTGGTTTCTAGTTCGCCGCGGCCATTGTAGGTGTAGAGCGTGGTCAGGCCGTCGGGATCGATGGAAGCGACAAGCTGGCCCTGGGCGTTGTAGGTGCGCGTGGCGAAGACAGGGCCGGGGCCGTCGGGCCAGGGGTATTCGGTCTTGTAGGCGCGCCCGGCGAAGTCGGTGTAGGTGGTGGTGTATTCGGGGGAAAGGGAGCCGTCAGCTTCGAGGCGGGTCTGGGTGGTGGTCTGGACCCAGACGCCGTTGTCCTGGCGCACGTCGTAGCTGTAACGGAGGCCTTGGACCGCGTTGCCCTTGGTTTCGTAGGCCGACCCGTCCGGGTAGGTGGACTCGATGCTTTGACCGCCATCGGGGAAGGTCGTAGTGCGGACGATGAAGTCGTTCTGGTTGGTCTGGCTGTAGGTGGTGACGCGGCCCAGGGCGTCCTTGGACCAGTCGAGGTCGCCGAGGACGTTGTAGTGGCGCTCGTCCTGGACGATCAACCGTCCGTCTGTGCCTTGGATGATGGTTTTGAAGGCACGGCCCAGCGGGTCGGTGAGGGTGTGGGTGGAGATGCCGGCGCGGGTAACGGTGGTGCCGTAGTAAGTTTCGGGCGTGCCATTGCCGTCGAGGTCCAAGCTCACCACGTGGTCGGTGTTGTAGGTGGTGGTGATGCCTTCGCGGTCGGTCTCCTCGGCCAGGCCACAGCAATCGTAGGTGCGGGTGATGAAGCTGCCATCGAGGTAGTCAATGCGGGTGGGGCGACCAAAGGCGTCCCGGGCGGTGACGATTTCGGAGGCGAGCAGCGCGCCGGTGGAGATGTCGAACTCGGCACGCGAAACCAGGTTGCCGAAAGTGTCCTGGATCTCGTTGCTAACGCGGCCGCTGATCACGTTCTGGAACGACGAGTCAGGCTGGCCCGAGTAGGTCGTGGTGCGCTGGACCTGGATCTGGGGGGGCGCGCCATCGCCGGAGTAGCCGGGGTCAGGGATGGTTTCGCTGTAATAGCCATAGAGAGTCATCGTCCCATCCGGGTTGATGACGTAGGCGGTTCGGCCGGCGCTGGCGCCGTTGGTGTCGGTGTTCCGGTATTCGAAGGTGCGCGTGATGAGGTTCGAGGCGCTGCCCCAGTCCATTATGCTTGGGTCCGTGGCGACGGTGTCCCAGGTTTCGCCGCCCAGGATGGGGCTGTGCCAGCGCCGGGAGATGGGGTGGCCGGCCAGATACTCGGTGTGCGTCTCGATATTGCCGTCGTAGGCGACCTCGTGGCTGCGGTTGTCGGGGTCTGGCCAGACGGACGTTTCGGTGTACGGTTGGTTGCCGACCTGGCTGACGGACTTCACAAGGCCGCGGGAGCCGTATTCCTTGTAGAATTCCCAGTGGCCCTGAGAATCCTGCATGCTGCGCGGTTGCCCGTAGTTCAGACCGTCGGTGGCCGCATTGGTGTAGAACGCATACGTGGTTGTCCGCGTGTCGGGCGCCACGCCTTCGATGGTCTGCGCCAGTGCCTCGCCCCATGGAAACGTCTGATAGATGCTGATGACCTGGGAGAGAATGGCATCCGAGGCATCCCGAACGGTACGGGTTTGCGTCCGGAGGTCGGCAACCGTGGTCTCGGCGAGGGACTCCCGGCGCAAGGCGTTGCCGAAGCCGGAGACGAGTTCCCAGGCGCCCGTGGCCGGGGTGTAGGTGTAAGTGTTGGTCTCGGTGCCATTGCGGATCACGCGCAGGCGATTGGTATCGCCCGCGCCGTCGGGATTCTCAATGCGCACGGTGGAAAAGGCGGAACCGACGGGGGAATACAGGCCGCTGCCGGGATCCTGTGCGCCCGCATTGGTGAAGAACCGCACTTCGTAGGCGTACGCATCGAGGGTAATGATGTCGGCCAGGCAAGCCGGCCCCTTGACCTGGCGCAAGACGCTGGACGCGTAAACGCGGTTGAACTCGCTGGGCCCGGCGACGCTGAGACCTTGCGGGGTCGCCAGCAAGGGAGAAGGCGTTTTGGAGTAGATGCGCAGACCGGCGGCCCCGCCATTGTCGGACGCACTGCCCAATCCAAGGTTGACATCGAGGCTGGTCAGATTGCAGTAGGTCGCGCCCGGTTCGCAGGGGCAGGACTGGCAGCGGCGGGTGGCCAACAGGACGGCTTGGCGACTATCGCTCATCACAACGCGGCAGGCGATATCGCCGAAGCTGTCGCGATCGTTGATCGAGTCCCAGATAGCGATATCCGTCACGGTACCCGACAATCCGTCGATCGTGTCTCCCGACTTCACGACCTCCTCGACGCCCAAATGTGACAGGCTGTGGTCCTTGAGGTCCACTCTGGCCCGGAACAAGGCGCGCTCGCCAGCGGTGGTGGTCCCCAAGAAGATGACGTGACCCGAGTTGTTTACGTTGACACGTTCGTCGGCAAAGCTGCCGACGATGCTGGTATTCGTGGTGCCGTTGATGGCCCCGATTGCAGCGACGCGTATGAGTTGTTGGTTGTCCAGGCACCAAATGAAGACGCCAGGACCGGTCGTCGTTCCGTATTGCGCGGCTTTCGCAGCATCAGCCAGATCGCCGTAGAAGGCCACCGCCGTACCCGCGTCGTTGATGCCAGGAAGCTGGCCGAAAGTGGAGAAGCCGCTGGATGTGGTGAGTTCTGTGGGGGCGTTCGTGAAGGACCGCTGTATCACCCAGAGCGGGCTGCTGCCGGTATTTCCGGCCCGGGCCACGATGGTCCCATCGTCGGCGATCATCGGTTGGCGCATGTTCTTATTGACGTCGGGCAAGGTCGAGTTGAAGGCCCCGAAAGGCCCACGGCTGGCCAGGGCAAATTTCGTCGTGGCCGGTAAACCACCGATGAAGGCGATCTCGTTGAAGTTGTTAAGGGTCGGAAACAGGAGGGAAATGTAAGCAGAGGTCGTCGGCTGGGCGCAGGGCCAGTAGAATACCGTTCCACTGTAGGTATCGTAGCAGTTAAAGTGGGACGTGCACGGCATGCCCGCGTTGTTCCCGCCAGTGCAGTAACTGGCGCGGGCGCCGGATGTGGATTCGATTGCGTTGGGAACGCCGACACTGGAGGGATTCCAGAATTGGATGCGAAACAAGCCGCCGGCGCTGTCTCGGGCCACGATCGCACCGCTGTCGTTCATCTGCGGGGCACTGAAGGCGCGACTTTCGAAGCCGGGGGACAGGTTGACGACGCCGCTATCGGTGGTAACGAACAATCCCTCCCCGCCATTGACCTGACCGATGAAGGCGACGTGGCCCAAAGCATTGAGTGACGGTCCGACCTTGATACCAGTGAGGCCGGCCTGGCCCCTCTGCGCGAGAATCTTGAAGTCATAGCGGGCGGCCGCGCGGCAGGGCGCGAAGACAAGAACCGCAATCAGGCACGGTGTAGCGCACAAGAATCGCCGCAACAATCTAGGGTTTAGGGAGCGGGTCGTCATGGGAAGTGCGTGGCCGCTATACGGCGTCAGAGAGGGTGCGATTGGTTTGGGAGCAGCCGTCCAGGATTGCGCGCTGCGCCAGATCAACTGAGGGGAAAGACCGTAGGGAGCCTGACCAAGAGATGACAGTCCGCTGGAACGTGGCCTTCACTCTGATTTGTTGGGTTCAGGGTTGGCAGTGAGGCTGGGTCCCGCCTTACCGGCAGTCAAGTGGGAATTCCCGTCTCGAACTCTGTGCGAAGGGGTCAAACGATGACGTTCTTCCGGAATGTTCTTGTGATTTCGGATTGGGGGAAGTGGTTCCGGCGCCGTGGGCGGGCGCGGAGGGGCGCTTCCCGCACCCGAGGACGCGCGGGGTTGGAGCTGGACGGGGACCGGATACAGCTGTGCGTTGGATCCCAGGCCCTGGCAGCGTGCGCCGAGCTTCAGCGGAAGGCATCGGCCTGATCGGTCCACAGTCGCAGCTTCCCTTCGACCCTGGATCGAGGTTCGGCGAAGCGCTCGCGCGAACGCGTGATCAGTTTCTCAAGTCGGCCGACTTGGTTGGCCAACGGCGGCAGACTAGCGCCGGCGAAGGGTTCGCGCTGCTGACCGTCTTGGAGCAACCGCACCAACACCTCGAATCG
>CAVTMT010000007.1:0-276725 GCA_963735925.1 uncultured bacterium | reverse complement strand
CCGAGAGCGGCTCGGCCGCGAGCTCGGTGACCGTGGGGCGGAGGCGGTAGTGGACGTCGAACGCCGCGGAGCCCGCCATCGACGCCTCCCGCTCGAGGCGAACCAGAGCGGCCGGGCGCTCGGCGGCGGCCTGCGGCCTGCGGAGGCTCGCGGTGAACGGGGAGGCCGTGCGGGGAAAGGCAGCCTGGACGACGACGAGGAAGGCGAGGAGGGCGAGGCCCAGCACGAACGAGGAGCCAGACGTGGACCCGAGCTCCGCCCGGTCGGGCGCGACCGCGAGGGCGACCCCGAGCGCGATCGTCGGCAGGCGAGGAGCTGGACCACCCTCCAGGCGCGGCGCATCGGCCCGGCCCGCTCGCGGAGCGCGGCGAGCGGCGGTGCACGCTGCTGCTCCGCCAGGATCTCGGCCGCCTGGAGCTCTTCACGCACCGCCTCGAGCGCCTCGATTGCCTCCTGCTTCATCTCCGGCGCCACATCGTGTCCCGAGAACTTCGCCCATGTGAACAGCGCCGTCAAGCGCGAGGTCGCGCGGCGCGCTCACGTCGAGGTCGACGAAGATGCGCTGCAGGTACTCGTCGGGCGCCTCGGACGGGCTGCGCGGGAGCCCGAAGGCCGCGAGCGCGCGCTCCATGCGGGCATAGGCGGCGATCACTGCGCGGCGCGGGTCGATCTCGGCCCGGAGGTCGTCGAGCGTCTCCTCCAGCACGTCCGCGAGCGCGGGAGGAGCGACTCCGACAGCGGCTCGAGCCTGCGGCGGCGGGCGCGGTAGGAGAGGTACCACGCGAGGACGCGATCGCGACGAGCGACGAGCCACGACGAGGACGGGGCCGGTTGCGAACTCGGGCTGGAACCCGCTGGCGGCTTGTGGAGTCGTCAGCCCCGTGCGCCGGGTTGGCCGAGTCGGCGAGCCGAACTGCGAGCCGCTGGCGCATGCCCTCGTCCACCGAGAGCCAGCGCACGAAGACCGCGAGCAGGCCGAAGCCGATCGCGAGCGTCGACGAACGTCACCCAGGGGCTGCGACGGCGCCTTGGCCGAGATCGCCTCGCGACCGCGTCCTTGCGGACAGAGAGGATGTACGACCAGAGGCCGACGCCGAACGACCATCAGCAGCAGGTAGAGGCTGATCAGCGACGTCGACGAAGCCTGTCGGCCGGCCGGCGGGTGCTGCCGGTGCCGGCGGGGACGGCGCCGGTCGACGCGACCGCGACCGCGACGAGCAGGAGAAGCAGCGCCGCGAGGCCGAGCAGGGCGCCGGCGCTGCGCCTCGTCACCGCAGGTACGCTCCATCGTCTTGTGAGACGTCCCCCGCTCGCCGAGTGTTGGCCGCGTCCCGCCGTGATGGGTGTCGTCAACGTCACGCCCGACAGCTTCTCGGACGGCGGCGACAACCTCGACCCGGCGGCCGCGGTGGCGACCGCGAAGCGGATCCTCGACGAGGGCGCGGCGCTCGTCGACGTCGGCGGCGAGTCGACCCGCCCGGGGCCGACGCGCGTCTCGGTCGACGAGGAGCTGCGGCGCGTCGTGCCCGGTGCTGGAGGCGCTCTCGGGCCTGCCCGTCTCGATCGACACCTCGAAGGCCGAGGTCGCGCGGCGCGCGCTCGAGCTCGGCGTGGCCCTCGTCAACGACGTCACCGCGCTCCGCGGCGATCCCGGGCTCGCCGGGCGTGATCGCCGACGCCGGCGCGTACGTCTGCCTCATGCACATGCAGGGAGAGCCTCGCACGATGCAGCTCGAGCCGCGGTACGACGACGTCGTGGGCGAGGTGGCAGCGTTCCTCGAGGAGCGGCTGGCGGTCGCCGTCGCCGCGGGCATCCCGGAGGAGCACGTGTGCCTCGACCCCGGGATCGGGTTCGGCAAGACGCCCGACCAGAACCTGGCGCTGATCCGCGGCCTCGACCGGATCTGCCGGATCGGTCCGGCCGGTGCTCGTCGGGCTCTCGCGCAAGAGCACGCTCGCGCGCGTGCTCGGCGACCCGTCGAGCGGGGCGTGGCCGGCACGGCCGCGCTCGGTCGGTGCCGCGGTTGCGGCGTTCGACCGCGGCGCTGCACTCTTCCGCGCCCACGACGTCGCTGCCCACGTGGAGGCGCTCGCCGTGGCCGCGGCGTCGAGCGGGCACCCGTAGATGACGATCGAGCTGCGCGGCATCGTCCTTCACGGCTTCCACGGCGTGCTCGAGGAGGAGCGCCGGGACGGCCAGCGCTTCCTCGTCGACGTCGAGCTCGATCTCGAGCACGAGCAGGCTGCGCGGAGCGACCGGATCGAGGATGCGATCGACTACCGCGAGGTCGTCGCCCACGTCAAGCAGGTCTCCGACGAGCGGTCGTACTACCTCCTCGAGGCATTCGCAACCGCGATCGCAGACGCTCTCGTCGCCGACTGGCCAGTGACCGCCGTGCGGTGCGGGTACGCAAGCCGGATGTCGTCCTCGACCCGCCCGTGGAGTACGCCGCCGTCCGCGTCGAGCGTCGCAGCGGTCCCCGCCCTACGAGACCCGGAGCCGATACGTGGCCTCGTCGACGTGCGACGGGAAGACGACCGACAGGTACGCGAACCGGCCCGGCGCCACGATTCGGAACGTCAGCTGCTTCGACGTCCCCGGCGTCGTCGACCGCGCCAGCCGGTCGCTGCCGACCGACGCGCTCCGTGATGCTCACGGTTCCCTTCCGCCACAGTCCGAGGTCGAGGTCGGCGTCCGCCGTCAGGGTCGCTGTGACGCGGCCGTTCCTCGGGAGCCAGACGCGGTAGACGTCGCTGGGGTCCTCGACGCGGTCGATCCGGGCCTGGACGCGTCGCCGTTCGCGTCGACGGGGTCGTGAGCGGCGGAATAGCGTTGTCGAAGAGGCCGCCCGGGCGCACGAATTCGATGTCGTCGTTCGGCTCGAACGGGTCGCGGACGGGAGCCGGGTAGGCGAGCGCGGCCGGGACGTTCAGAAGCCCGAACCCGGCCGCGTCGTCCTGCCCGGCGTGCCGATGTCGACGGCCGAACGTCGCATCACCTCGAACAGCTGCGAGGCGTCGAGCTCGGGGCGCACGTCCAGACCCAAGCGCTCGCGCCCGAGACGAGCGGCGACGAGAAGCTCGTGCCGTCCTCGGCCGTCCAGCCGCCGTCGAGCGCAACCGGGATCCCGACGCCCGGCGCGACGAGGTCGACGAAGGGCGAGCGCCCCGAGAACGACGCGACCGTGTTCGTGGATCGGTCGCGCCGACCGTGAGGACGTGCGCGATGTCCGCCGGATAACGCGGTGGGTTGGTCCCGGATCGCCGTCGTTGCCCGACGCCGCAACGACCAGGGTACCCCTCGCGACAGCCGTCCCGATCGCCTGCGCGATCGCCAGGTTCTGCTCCGCCGAGACGAAGCTCAAGTTGACGACGCCCGGTCCGCCCTTGCGCCGGCGAGGATCCCCTGCACGATCTCGGAGGTCACGAGCTCGGTCCCGTTTCCGGCGGCGTCCCAGGAGCGGAGGCGGCCTTGGGGTAGATACCCACCATCCCGACCCCGTTCTCCGGCGCCGCTATCACCGAAGCGACAGCGGTTCCGTGCCTCCCGCCTGCACCGGGCAGCTCCTGCGTGTTCAGCGACACCGTGTTGATGCGCCCCGTGAACTCCGGGTGCGAGACGTCGAGGCCGGTATCGACGATCGTCACGGGCCGCCCCGGGGGCGGCGGCGTGAGGGCGTCCACGCCGATCGTGGCCCGCCACCACTCGGTCGGGACGAGGGGGTCGGAGAAGTCGTCCACCGAGACCGTGCCCGCGGGCAGGTCGGGGGAGGTGAAGCGGGAGGGCGCCGCGGGCCTGGAGCTCGGGAACGATCCGGGCGGCGGCTGCGGCGGGGACGACGTAGAGGCCGAGCTCGGCCGCCACGAGGCTTCCCCGTGCCTGGACGATCGTGAGCGCGTCGGTGCAGCGGGCACCCGGAAGGAGCTCGACGAGCACCGGCGTGGCGCCGTTGACGCCGCCCGCAGCCGGCGAGACGGCGAGGACTGCTGCGACGGATGCCACAGCGACTGCAGGCGTGAGGCGCATCGCCCTGAGTTGTACGTGCAACGGCCGGCCGTGGATGGGCGGCGCCCTCTAGAGTCGAGTCGTGCGGCGTGCCTACGTAGGGCTCGGAGCGAACCTCGGCGACCGGGCGGCGACGCTCACCCGGGCGATCGAGCTGCTCGGTGAGCGCCCGGGGATCGTCGTCGTGGCCGTGTCCTCCTTTCGCGAGACCGACCCGGTCGGGTTCCTCGACCAGCCCCGCTTCCTCAATGCAGCGGTGGCGCTCGACACCGCACTGGCGCCGACGGCGCTCCTCGCGCTGCTCGAGGTGGAGCAGGATCTCGGGCGTGTCCGCACGGGGCAACGCTACGGGCCGCGCACGGTCGATCTCGACCTGCTGCTGATGGACGACCTCACCGTCGCGGAGCCGGGCCTGGACCTTCCGCACCCGCGACTCCACGAGAGGGTCTTCGCGCTCGAGCCGCTCGTCGAGCTCGATCCCTCGCTCGTCGTGCCGGGACACGGCACGGTGTCACAGCTGCTCGAGCAGCTAGGGGCGTGATGTGCCTCTAGAATCCATCCCATGAGTCATCTCGACGAGCTCGACGAATTCGAGGCCAAGCTGGAGCTGGAGCTGAAGCGCGAGTACACCGCGGTGTTCGGGCTCTTTCGCTACTGCATCCTGACCCAGGACGCGACGTACCTCTGCAATCGGCTCGAGCTGGAGGTCGTCCCACAGGCGAGTTATCCGTTCTTCCACCTCCAGATGGAAGACGTCTGGGTCTGGGACAAGAACCGGCCGACCCGGATGATCCCGCGCGCCGAGGTCTACACGTCGGGCGACATGACGGTCGAAGAGCTTCGCGGCGAGGGTGACGAGCCCAAGCTGACCGCAGAGTCGCTCGCCGACCGAGATCGGCGAGTCGTTGCCCGGCGACGAGGAGACCCTGTAGCGACACTGTTCCGCCCACAAGGCGTGGACAGGCGGAGCACGCGTGGCAGAGGCCGTCGCAGGCCCATCCCTACAATCCCCTGATGCTGCTCGCCGTCGACGTCGGAAACACCCAGACCGTGCTCGGGCTGCTACGACGGACGAGCGGCTGGCCGAGGACTGGCGCCTCGCCACGGAGCGAACACGCACGGGTGACGAGCTCGGCGTCCTCCTCGGTGGCCTGCTCGAGCTCGACGACATCGACGGGATCTGCCTCTCCTCGACGGTGCCGACTCTGGTGCGGGAGTGGGAGCGACTCGCCAGCCGCTGGGCGCATGTTCCGGCGCTCGTCGTCGGGCCCGGAACGAAGACCGGCATCCCGATTCGCTACGACGACCCGCGCGAAGTCGGGCCCGACCGGATCGTCAACTCGATCGCCGCCAAGGAGCGATACGGCGCGCCGGTGATCGTCGTCGACTTCGGCACGTCGACGAACTTCGACGTCGTCTCGGCGGCGGGCGAATACGTCGGCGGCGTTCTGGCACCCGGGATCGAGACGTCGATGGAAGCGCTCTTCGCGCGTGCGGCCCGGTTGGTGAAGGTCGACTACGTGGAGCCGCCGAGCGTGATCGGCAAGACGACGGTCGGCGGGCTCCAATCGGCGTCGTCTACGGCTTTGCCGGGCAGGTCGACGGCATCGTCACGGCGATCCGCGGGGAGCTCGGCGTCGCCGCGCGGGCGATCGCGACCGGCGGCCTGGCCGAGCTCGTCGCACCTCATTCGACCACGATCGAGGCGGTCGACCCGCATCTCACGCTCGAGGGCCTACGTCTCGTCTGGGAGCTCAACAGGTGATCGTCGATCCGCACACCCTCTTCGTCTTCTCCCTGGCGGCGCTCGCCATCCTGGCGGTGCCGGGCCCTGCGGTCATCTACATCGTGACCCGAAGCATCCATCAGGGTCGCGGGGCGGGACTCGCGTCGGTGCTCGGGATCCATGTCGGGACGCTCGTGCACCTGTCGTTCGCGACACTCGGGCTGTCGGCAATCCTCGTCTCCTCGGCCGCGGCGTTCACCGTCGTCAAGGTGCTCGGGGCGGTGTATCTGATCGTCGTCGGGATCCGAACGTTGCTCGGCCGCGCCGACCCCGCCGACACCGATCCGCAGCGCCCGCGCCGGCCTCGGCGCAAGGATTTCGCGGAAGGGGTCGTCGTGAACGTGCTCAATCCCAAGACGGCTCTCTTCTTCCTTGCGTTCCTGCCCTCAGTTCGTGCAGCCGAGCGCCGGTGAGGCGTGGCTGCAGATTCTGGTGCTGGGGCTCACGTTCATGCTTCTGGGGCTCGTCACCGACTCGATGTGGGCGCTCGCCGCGGGCTCCGCCGGGGAGACACTGCGGAAGAGTCGCCGTTGGGCCGCGGTGCAGCGCTACGTCTCGGGCAGCGTCTTCGTCGGGCTCGGGATCGTCACGGCTCTCACCGGCTCCCACCAAAGGGCTTGATGTCCTGATGTCCGGCTTTAGCCGGACGTCTGGGGTTTCGTCCCGGCGCAACCCACACGTCCGGCTGGAGCCGGACATGTCGGCCCGGACCTTAGGCCGTCTCGAGCCGCAGGGTCAGCCGCGGCGGGAGCATCTTGATCGCCGTCGCGTCACGGGTGCGCTTCGCGTCGTAGAGGGCGCCGTCTGCCCGGCCGAACGCGGCCGCCGGTGGCACGGAGCCGTCCAGCAGCGTGCCGCCGACGGAGACCGTCACCGGCAGGACACTCGGCCCGCGCCGCCGCCACCGCGCCGCAGATTGACCTCTTCGCCGACTTCAACGGCCTGCCCGACGACGCCCGCGCCACCGAGTTCTACCAGCACGACGCCAACTGGACCAACCGCCTCATCCTCGGCGACAGCCTCCACGTCATGGCGTCGCTCGCCGAGCGCGAGGGCCTGCGCGGCAAGGTCCAGTGCATCTACTTCGATCCGCCCTACGGCATCAAGTTCAACTCCAATTTCCAATGGTCCACCACCAGCAACAAAGTGACAGACGGCAAAGCGGACCACATCACCCGCGAGCCTGAGCAGGTGAAAGCCTTCCGCGACACCTGGCGCGACGGCATCCATTCCTACCTCACCTACCTTCGCGACCGCCTCACTACGGCCCGCGACTTGCTCGCCGACTCCGGCTCGATCTTCGTGCAAATGGGCGATGAAAATGTTCATCGCGTGCGCTCATTGCTTGATGAGGCTTTCGGAGAAGACAATTTCTGCGCACACATCACATACCGAACGTCGGTACCGTTGACATCCGTTGGGCTTCCAAGCGTTGTTGACCACATTCTTTGGTACGCAAAGAACAAACGAGCATTCAAGTTTCGGGACCTTTTCGTTGAACGCGAAACAGGGGAGAAATCGCGCTATACCAATGTCGAACTTCCGGATGGATTGCGCCGCAGCATTTCCGCTGCTGAGAGACAGGACAACACATTACTTCCCCAAGGAAGCAGGCCCTATTCACTGATGGATTTGGCATCAAGCGGCTACACTCCGTCATGCACATTTGAGTTCCAGCACAACGGAAAGACGTATGCTACGAGCTCCGGAAAGAGTTGGAAAACGACGCGCGTAGGCATCGAGATGCTCGGCAAAGCTGGTCGCCTCTCGGACAGCGGTAAAACGGTTCGCTACGTCATTTTTCACGAGGACTTCCCCGTTTCAAAGCTGTCCAATGCGTGGTTGGATACGACAGGCGAGTTGGACAAGAACTACGTGGTTCAAACGCATTCGAGAATTCTCGAGCGTTGCCTCCTCATGGCTAGCGACCCCGGCGATCTAGTGCTGGACCCGACGTGCGGTTCCGGCACCACCGCCTACGTCGCCGAGCAATGGGGCCGCCGCTGGATCACCATGGACACCTCGCGCGTCGCCCTCGCGCTGGCCCGCGCCCGCATCATGGGCGCCCGCTACCCGTTCTACCTCCTGGCCGATTCCCGCGACGGCCAGCTCAAGGAAGCCGAAGTCACCCGCACCGCGCCCAGTTCCCAGCCCACCCACGGCAACCTTCGCCACGGCTTCGTCTATGAGCGCGTACCGCACATCACCCTCAAGTCCATCGCCAACAACGCCGAGATTGACGTCATCTGGGACAAGTGGCAGCAAACCCTCGAACCGCTGCGCGAGCAGTTGAACCAGACCCTGAAGCAGAACTGGCAGGAATGGGAAATCCCCCGCGAGTTCCCGCCCGAACTCCGTAGCAGCCGACGTAAGGAGGCTCAAACTCCGTCCGGGAAAGATCAGAGCCTCGTGACCTCGGCTGCTACCGAGGCCGAGAAGCTCCACCGCGCCTGGTGGGAAGCGCGCATCTCCCGCCAGAAGGAAATCGACGCCTCCATCGCCGCCAAGGCCGAATTCGAGTTCCTCTACGACAGACCCTACGAGGACAAATCCAAGGTCCGAGTCGCCGGCCCCTTCACCGTCGAGACGCTTTCGCCCCACCGCACGCTCACGGTGGATGAAAACGACAACATCGTGGACGGCTGGAAACTGTCCGAGAAGAAGAGCACCGCCGCCTTCTCCGGCACGCCCGAATTTGGCACCGTCATTTTGGAAAACCTCCGCCTCGCCGGTGTCCAGCAGGCCCACAAAGAAGACCGCATCACCTTCACCTCCCTCGTCGGCTGGCCCGGCGAATACATCTGCGCCGAAGGCCGCTACTTCGATGGGGCAACGAAAGCCGGCGAGCGCAGTTCCCTCGCTCGCGGGAGCGGGAGAGGGTGCCCGAAGGGAGGGTGAGGGCCGTGGAGGAAAAGCCAATATCGCGGCCACCGATCCCATCGAGCCCACCGGCGCTCAGAAACGCGCTGCGATCTTCATCGGCCCCGAATTCGGCACCGTCTCCCGTCCCGACCTCGTGGCCGCCGCCCGCGAAGCCGCCGACGCCGGCTTCGACATTCTCATCGCCTGCGCCTTCAACTACGACGCCCACTCCGCCGAGTTCGAGAAACTCGGCAAGATTCCCGTCCTGAAGGCCCGCATGAACCCCGACCTCCACATGGCCGGCGACTTGAAGAACACCGGGGCCGGCAACCTGTTCGTCGTCTTCGGCGAACCGGACATCGAACTGCGCCCCGTCCCCGCGCCCGGTAGAGCGGCGCTTCCGCGCCGCCAGGCCGAGCCGCAGCTCGGCCCTACCGCCTCCACCAGCGACCAGTATTTCGAAGTCGAAGTGAAAGGCGTGGACGTCTTCAAGCCCCAGACCGGCGAAGTCATCAGCGCCGGCCCGGAAGGCATCGCCTGCTGGATGATCGACACCGACTACAAGGAAGAAAGCTTCTTCGTCCGCCACGCCTACTTCCTCGGCCAGAGCGACCCCTACACCGCCCTCAAGACCTCGCTCAAAGCCGAGATCGACGCCGAAGCCTGGGAATCCCTCCACAGCGCCGTCTCGCGTCCATTTGCGAAGCCGAGCACCGGCCGCATCGCCATCAAGGTCATCAACCACTTGGGCGATGAAGTGATGAAGGTGTTCGCGGTGTGAATGACTTATGGCAGAGGAAGTGACATCACGGCCTGCCAGTAACGGGAGAGACCGAAGATCCACCACCCGCAGAGGCTTACGAGAAGTCCCCGGTTATGGTACAGGTCTGCCCCCGCCCTGATGGCGTAGGCGCCCCGGCGGCTGCGGGAGCGGGTGAAGCCTTGGGAAGCGTGGCCCTCGCGGCTCCAAGCGGCGAGGTTTGGACGGGCTAAGCCGCCTACCGGGCCCCCGCGCGCTGAAGCGGATCCCAGTACTGCGAATTGATGAGCGCCTTGGCGTTGCGATCCGCCGGATTGGCCGGCGGGTTGATCCGTTCGCTCTTGCGCGCTTCGGCGTGCCCGTCGTTGAAGGCAATCACCGCCATCCCCAGGTGGCGTTTGGGCTCGACCCCCTCGTAGGTGGGGAAGGAGCTGAGTTTCACCACGGCGGGATCCATGCAGGCCGATTCCCACCAAAGGCTGCTGCTCCAGGAAGGCGGATTGCCGTAGGGCTGCTTGTCGCCCACCACCAGATTCGAGGAGGGGCTGAGGATCCCGCTCCGCTTGAACGAGTCATCCACGTGGAACGCGACCCCGCCGACCGTGAGGTCCTGGCTCCCGTACGGGTGGTGGCCGAGGAACCATCCGTTGTACCCGTAACCGACCAGGTGACAGTCGAACTTCCATTGCCAGGACGTGCCGTCATCCAGCCGTTTGCCTTTGATGCTGGGGTCATGGAAGAGGTTGCTGCCACCGCCGCCGTACGGGACGATGGCCGTCCCCCACCAGTTCGTCAGCGACGGGCCGGCGTCGGCGGTGTTCAGGTTCTGATTGCGGTGGGCGGGAAAGGTGTCCCGGTTGTCGTCCGTGTAAAGCTGCATGAACAGGTTGATCTGCCGCAGGTTGTTCATGCACACCGTGCGCTGGCCTTTTGCCTTGGCCCGCGCCAATGCCGGCAGAAGCATGCCGGCAAGGATGGCAATGATGGCGATCACCACCAGCAACTCGATCAAGGTGAAGCCGGCGCGGGACGGACGAGGGGCAGGATTCATGGCGGACGTTGTTTACGGTGTTGACGAAGACCACGCGGGACGAAGCGCCCGCACCGCCAGCGCGTGAACCTGCGCCGGGCCGCCTTCGGCGAAGGCCGCCAGCGCCCGGTCATCGGCTTTCGGGATCGCGGGCATCGGGGCGTAAATAAGCCCCTTTTGGGCGAAAACTTCAAGTGAAGTTCGGTCTAAGAGAACGTGAAGCTGGAGCCGGCCTTCGACGAGCGGCACCGGCACCGGGTGGTCGTTCACGGCCAGTTCCTGCCGCGCCACATCGTAACGCAGCGTCTGCCCGCGCAGCACGAAGCCCACCGCGTCGGCCGGCCCCGGCTCCAGCGTGGCCTCCAATTCCACCAGCTCCGCCGCGAAGCCGGCCAGCGGATTCGCCCCCGGCGCCAAAGGCCCGGCGGGGACGGTGCGCGTCGCGTCACGGAGCGCCGCCAGTTCGGCCACCGGTTGCCAGCAAAGCCGCGGGCCGTCGGGAGTGGAACGGAGGCTCAGTTCGCAAGGGAAGCACATCAACTGATTGAAAGGCATCCCCGGCGACGGCATCTGGCCCCAGCCGATCTGGATCCGCCGGCCGGCGGGGGCGTCGCTGTAGGTTTGCGCCGCATAAAAGCCGCGCCCGCGCTGGCCCGGCAGCTTCGGTGTCTCGGGCGTGAACCGCGTGCCGTCGAACGCGCCGACCATGTACTCGCTGCTCGCCGCCGTGAGCACCCACTTCTTGTTGGCCGCCTCGCCGTCCACCGGCAATTCGAAGAAGTCCGGGCACTCGAAAAAGCCCGGCACTTCGCTCAGATAGGTCCACTCGCGCAAGTTCGGCGAGGCGAAGAAATGGATCGTGTGCTGACCGCCTTTCTCGACGTAGAGCGTCATGATCCAACGTTGCGAAGGCGCGTGCCAGATCACCTTCGGATCGCGATTGCCGGCGGAGATTTCCTTCAGCACCGGATTGCCGGCGAACTTGATCCACGTCCGGCCGCGGTCCGTGCTGTAAGCCACGCACTGCGTGAAGGGCTGGCCCGCCGACTCCGCGCTGGTGCCGCCGGCGGCCGTGTAAAACAGCACGATCGGGGGCACGCCGTCGCGACCGAACCCGCTCGTGTTCTTCCCGTCCACCACCGCCGAGCCGCTGAACATCGTGCCCAGCGCGTCCGGGTAAAGCGCCTCGCCGAGTTCCTGCCAGTGGACGAGATCCCGGCTGGTCGCGTGTCCCCAGTGCATGTTGCCCCAGTTCCAGCCGTAAGGATTGTGTTGGAAGAACAGGTGCCAGGTGCCTTCGAAATAGACCAGGCCGTTCGGGTCGTTGTTCCAGCCGCGTCGGGCCGAGAAATGGAACTGCGGTCGCAGCGGTTCGTGGTACAGGTCTGCCTCGCCCTTGAACGTGTCGCCCGGCTCGATCATCGCCAGCGCCTGGGATTCAAGCGGAAACCGCTCCACGCGCAACGTGAGCGCCTGCCCGCGCCATGCCGACACGTCGAGGAACGCCCACCACCCGGGCTGGTCGGACAGTTCGATGTCGAACTGGCGGATCAACCGGCCGCCGGCCAGCACGTCCACCCGCGTCTTCGGTGCGCCGGTGCGTACGGGAAAATTCAGGAATCGTTTTGAAACCGTGAGTTCGCGCGTGAGCGTGCCGCGGACTCCCGCCGGGCGCGTGTCGGTGAACACGATCTGGTCCACGTTCACATGCCCCCAGCCGCCGCGCTCGGCATCCACGATCTCGAGGTGCGCGGTCTGGCCGGCGAGCCCGGCCACCTCCCAGGCTTCGGGCTGGAGCGCCTCGGCCTCCGCGCCCGTGGCCGTGCGGACGACTTTGCCGTCCACGACCAGATTCACGCAGGTCCGGCCTGCGTGCGCGCCGCCACCGATGAGGAAACCGAGGTAGCGCCGGCTGATCGTGAAGTCCGGCGAGGTCAATCTGCCGGTGGTGGCGTCACCGCCGTGGTAACTGTTCGCCAGGCCGCTGCCGTGGAAGCCGGACACGGCCTGCTGGTCCGGCAACGTGCCGTGCGCCGGTCCCGGGCCAAACGCGTCGCCATCGGCCTTCCAGGCGCCCCAGTTCGATCCCTCGAAGTCGGCGAATACCACGTCCTCCGCACCGCGGAGCGACGACGCCAGGACCAATGTCAAGGCGAGCGGGAGTAGGGCTTTCATGGCGCGAAGGATGCCAGCGCTCTCCGGGCTGGCAATCCGCGAAACGCGCGTGGCCGCGCCGGCGCAAGGCGGCTTGACTCTCCCGGTCGTCTTCTGGCTGAGGGCTTGTGACCCCCACGAACGGTACCGCGCTGAACGGCAGGCGGTGGCCAGGCAGGGCGGGCGGGATGGAGTATTGCGGCACTCTCCGACGGGCGGGCCGGCCTGGATGCACCCCCCCTGGCATCTTGCCTGCCCGCGCACGGGCGCGTGGTGGCCGGTCAGGAACGGGCGGCGGGCTTACAGCAAGCGCCGCCTTCGCAGCCGACGCCCATTTTGCGAAGGATGATCTCCGCCGGACAGAAGCCGGTGAGGGCGGACTGGATCAGATTCACCCCCACAAAAGCGCCCAGCAGGAGCCACCATTCGCTGATCCAGTGGGCAAGCGAAATACTGATCAAAACCATCGTTCCGGCCAGGATGCGGATTGCGTTTTCGAGTTTCACAGTTCGGTTTGAGGTTCGCGATTCAAGGACGGGACGATGGAGCCGGCACCGTTGAGAAGGTTACAGGCGGGCCCGATTGCCTGCATCGGGGGACCCGGCCGATCGCACACCGGCGAACCGACCCCCGTGCGGTGGGAGCAGGCTTCGCCTGTCGGAAGTCCGCAGACCAGCCTGCAGGTGAAGTCAACCGACCCGACGCACCGAGTTCTCGGTGCCAAACGGGTTTGGCACCCGCAGTTGGCACTCGGCGTCGTCGCGCCATTCGCCGTCCACGAGAAAACGGTAGTGATGCAAACCGGGCGGGAGCGGGACCGCCACTTTCCAGGCACCGGAGCCGACCGGTTTCATTGGGATCGGGTGCTGCTGCCAATGGGTGAAATCGCCGACCAGCGCCACGTTCTGAGCGCCGGGCGCGGTGATGGTGAATTCCTGCGTTTTCGCGTTCGCTGCTTTGCTCATGTTGTCCTCCATACTGATAGGTTAGGCTGACGCATCATCGTGGCCTACCATACGCGAATCCCGGCGCTTTTCCAGTCGGTCGCCAGGCTGGGCGCGTGTATCGCTGCCCGGAGCCGTACGCGCCGAAATCCGCCAGCAACCGCTGCCCCCGACGCCCGACAATCCGGCGGCCAGCGGCGAGTCGATCAGTGCTTCGAGGATCGCCGGGATTGTCGCCAGAACGCGAAGGCGCCCAGGCCCAGCCCGGCCACCAACGCCAGGGCTGCGGGCTCCGGCACGGTGCTGTAAGTGAAGTCGTCGAGCACAAAGGCGTTCGCAGCGCCGAGGATTTCGATGCGGCTGATCTGGATGCCACCCGGGTTGAAAACCAGGTACTGGTCCGGAGCCGGGGCGAGGTTGTCCGGGCCGTTGACCGACCCGAGGAGGTTATCCGCCGCGTCGTACGCGAAGAGACTGAGGGTGACGTTGGATCGATAGTAAGTGCTGACCGATCCGACCGGCCCGCCGGTGAACTGGATTTCAATGTTCGCCACGTCCGGGGAGGCCAGAACGCTGGTTCCCGACTTGGCGGGGTAAAGGGACGAGCCATCAAGCACGTTGGCTCCGGGTCCGAAGACCGGCGCGTTCGGCTGGGCCGCATAGTACACCCCCAGGTTCAGGCCGGCGCCCGCGTATTGGAAATCGGACGGCACGCCCTCGAAGTCGAGCGTGATGACGGAAGCGGAGGCGGTGGCGCCACCGGCCAGCAGGAGGGTCGCCAGCAGGATCGACTGGGTGGCGCCGTGGGGACTCTGGAGGAGGGAATTCGGTTTCATGAGAAATGGGTTCGTTCGCAGAGACTCGAGTTGAATCGGGACGTGCTTCAGCGTTTGACCATCATTCCGGCAGGCCCAGGTTGAGCAGCACTGCGTCAGACCAACGTTGAGGCGCCGCCTGGCGGTTGAACAACAGGACCCCTTGCTGCGAAGGCGACCAGAAATCTCCCAGCGCGAAATGCGCGAGCGGCAGCGTTGCCGTGCTCCCCTTGGCCACCCCGACTCCGAAGTAGCCCGGTGCGTCGCTCACATAGAACTTTGGAATCCCCGGGGTGTAGTACATCCAGTACGGCCCGTCCGTGATCGCATCGGTCACCTGGCCGGTGAAGTAGTTATCGACCCCGAGGACGATCATCCCCATCGGGTACCCCAGGTCCGGCAGGGAGAGTGCTGAAAGCGGCACCGTCATCGCGACCACTCCGGAATCGAAGTCGCAGTCCGTGTAGCTGACCAGACTGGTGGCGTCCGCGCCGACATCATAGAGCGCCGTCACGTTCTGTCCCGAACTGGCGAAAGTGCCGTTCTCAAGATTGAATACCGCAAAATCGGGGTTTCCGTCCAAGTCGATGTCGATGTCAACTTCCAACGACGTCGGATAATTGGGTCCGGCCGGCTCGCCGTAAGTCGCCACCGCAAACTGAACATACCACTCGCCTGCCGACTGGAACCAGCGCGCCCCGAACGCTTTCAAGTCCGTGAGCGTGTAATCCGATCCGACCGGCGCCGGCGCCGGATAGTCGAGCGGGCTCGTCCCCAGCAAGTCGAATACCTCGGTCGTGCCGGCCATGCTGCCCAAGGTATTCTTGAGCGTCAGCGTGGCGGACTCCTCGCCTGTGTCTCCAACCAGCACGAGTTGGTTCGACGTTGGCCGCACGTCGGCGGATTTTCGCGGCAGGATTTGCCAGGGCAGGGCGACCGATTGCCCGCCGCTGGTAAGGGTGACATAGCCGTCATACTCGAGTTTGCGCAGTCCCTCGCCGCTACCCCCCAGAGCGCCTCCGTTGAGATAAGCGCCCCAATCCGGGAGTTTCGTGCCGTCCACGGTAAGCGTCATCCGCACATAACCCGTGCCGTTCGCCGGCACCTCCACGCTGGCGGGGCTGAACGAAATCGTCACCGCACCGCTGGCGGCGTCATCGCTGTAACGGAAGGTGCTCGCGACGTCATACGTGCGCGCCTCGGTCGCGAGATTGCGGACGGCGATGGTACGCTTGAAGGCGTTGACGACCCCGGCGCCGTTGATGCCGCGATAACCGAAGGAGAGACTGGGGATCCGCGTGCTCGCCTCGTAGGCGAGGGTGCTGGTGTGGACGGCGCCATCCACGCGAACCTCGCCCGCGCCGATGCGCGTGATCGGCGCCAGCACGCCGGGGAGCGTGACCGGATTGATGAGAATGTTCCGCTCCGCGTTGTTCATCAGCCGCGCCTTGACTTCATACGGGAGGAGGCCGGGGTGTGCTTGCAGCAGGAGCGCCGCCGCCCCGGAAATCATCGGGGCCGCGCCGGACGTGCCGCCAAACGCCGCCTCATCGACTCCGGTGCCGACGACGGCCGACACCGAAGCGCCCGGCGCGCCGATGTCCGGTTTGATCATCTGCGTGGTGGAATCCGGACCCCGCGCGGAGGTGGAAACCATGCTGCCGGCGGCCGAGGTGGAGGAGTCCGGCGAAAGCGAGGCCGTCACCGTATGTCCGGCGGTCAGCAGATCCTTGAGTGTCTGGCCGTCCGCCTGCGTGATGATGATCGTCGGTACGAACTCGCTGCCGCCGCCGAAGGAGAACGACGGCGGATCTTCCGGCTTGTTGTCGGCAATGATCACGCCGACCGCGCCCGCGCTGGCCGCCGCGTCCACCTTCAAGCTGACATTACAGGAGCCGCGGTCGATCAAGGCGAACTTCCCGCTCAACGAAGTCAGGGGCGCGCAGGCCTCCCCCACCGCCACCACCTCCGCCGGGCCCACAGCCTGATCGATCGGCGCCCAATCGACACTGGCGGTGTTGAGGATTTGATGCTCGGTGCCGTCGTCGGTGTAGGTCAGGATGAACGACTTCGCGCTGGGCACCTGCGTTTGGGCTACGCTGATGGCGCCGGGCGCTGTGGAGGCGGAGCTGACCACGTAAGGTTTGTCGCCATCATTGCCGGCGGAGATCACCACCACGACCCCGAAATCAACCAGGTTCTGTACCGCCAGCACGCTGTCGTCCTGGACCTGCCCATAACTCAAGCCCAGCGACATGTTCACCACGTCCACGGCGTCGGAGAGGTCGCCGTCATCGTTGGGGTCGGCCGCGTAATCCAGGCCTTCCAGGATGGCCACGCCGCTGCAGCTACTCGCGACCGCGCTGCAGACCTTGACGGCGTAAAGACTCGCGCCGGGCGCCACGCCGTTCACGCCGCCAAGGATGTCGGCCACGTGGGTGCCGTGTCCGCTGTAGTCCGGGTTGTACGCGGAATCGATGGGGTCGTCATCCGGTGCCAGGTCGCCAGCCGGCCAGGATTCCCCGACGAAGTCGAAGCCTTCGACCACTTTGCTGGTGGGGAAGAGTCCGTCGCGGGTGGTGTTCAAAGGATCGACCAGACCGGTCCCGTACGCGGCGTCGTAATCGGCTGGGTCCCCCGAACCGCCCAGGTCCGCATGGGTGTAGTCGATCCCGGAATCCAGCACCGCCACACGAATCCCCGTACCGTCCACACCGGACGTGTGCAGGGCGGCGGCGCCGATGTACGGCACGGTCTCGGAAAGGTCCAATTCGTAATCGGCGATCGGCCGAATCGCGGCAACGGATGCGTTCTTCGCCAGGACGGGCAGCACGGTGGCGTCCACCGTGACCACGACAGCGTTGAGGGCTTTGGTCAGCCGGGCATTGATCCTGCCGCCGCTCCGAGTCACTTCGGCGACGATCGGCTCCTGCTTCTTCAGCAGTCCTGCGGCCAGCGCCCACTGAGCGGCCCCGGTGACCTTGGCCCCGGTCCGCCTGCCCAGCGCCACCGTCAGGGGTGGGTCGGTGAGGCGCACCACCGCCGTCACCTGCCCTTCCGCGATGAGCAAAGCGGGGGCAACCTTCGCCAGCGAGAGCGGGTAGTTCTTCTGCCGCCCGATGACCGCCGCGACCGGCCCGGTCACGGGCATCCGTTTGGGAACCGCAACCGCCTTGGGGCGGACGGCGGTTTTCGGACGGAGCCGCGGATTGGGGGTGGCCAAGGCCACCGCGAATAGGCCAAGGGAGAAGGCTGCGAGCAGGGTGTAGGGCTTACGCATCGGTTGTCTGGTTTGGATCGGGTCCGGCTTCCGGCGCAAGGCATGACTCGTGGGCTCAACTCCCCAACGACGCTCCCGTTCAGAGTCCTTCACTGCGCCAATTGCGGCCATTTATACTTCGAGGGAGTTGAGAGTCAAGCGTTTCACCCAGCTCCCGAGAAGGGTGCCGAAATCCTCGGTGGCTGGGGGAATGGCCAGCGCCTGGCTGACGGGCCGAATACCTCGGAGTCAGCTCCGCCGCTTCGCCCGGGTCACGGTCCAGGCGGGACCGGAATCCGCGCCTCCAGGAAAGCGGCGAGAGCCGCCAGTTTGTCGGTGTTAATCAAATCCACGCCCGCGTCGAATTGCGTGCGCCAGAGGGTCTCGGAATCGGGGCCGCCCCAGAACCGAACCATCCGTCCTTGCGCATGCGCTCGGGTGACCCAATCGCGCAGCCGCTCCAATTCGGCCGCCGGCATCGCCTGTTTCCCGCGCCACTGGAAGTGGCTTGTCCAGTCCTCACTGATCCAGGGCACGAGGTGGCGGCTGGGATTGGTCTCAAGGTCCGGCAACCGGCCATCGATTCCCGCAAGGCGAACCGGTTCGGCGCTCACGGCGGCACGCGGCGAATTGCCGCTGAGTACGACCGTGACGGCGTTGGTTTCGGTGGCGTCATGCCGAAAGACCGTCAGCATCGGGCGGTAGCGCTGAAGCGTCAGCCGTAACACCGGCCAGATTTCGGCACCCGCCGACTTGCAGTCGATCAGCAGGTAGAATGGCGGGCCGCCCTTGAACACCCGTCCCCCGTTGGTCTGGACCCGGGCGTATAGAGGATCAAGGTAGAGCGTTTCCAGTGTCCGCTCGGGGCGGGTCTGGCGCCGGTCATGCGCCACGAGCAACTTGCCGTCCACGAGGTAAATGTCGGCCTCGACACTGTCAAATCCCTGATCGAGCGCATCGAGCAGCGGCCGGGGGTGTGCGTAATCGTTGTGGGAGTGGGCGCGGGTGAGCGGCCGGACCGGTCGGTCGGTCGCCGAGGCGGACAGGGTCAACAGCAGCAGGAGTGCCGGCAGGCACCGGGGGGGCAGTGGGAACCACGTGTTCATGGTGTGCGTAGGCCACGTTCTCGAATGCGCCGCAAGTCTGGTTCCGGAGCCCGGCAAAGTCCAGCGGGCATCGAATACAGCGACAACGCGCAAACGGACACGGGGCGGAACGTCGTGTTCCGCCCCAAAAAGCGGCCCGGCCGCCGCGGGCTCAGATTTTCCCCAATACGGACTCCACCTCGCGTTTGAAGGTGTTCTCGCCCACGTTGACGATCCGCATTTCGCGCGCGGCGTTGTCGGCGGAATCGCTGGCGTGCGCTGCGTTGACCATGATGTTCAGGCCGAATTCCCGCCGGATCGATCCCGGCGGTGCCTTGGTGGGGTCGGTCGGTCCCAGGACGTCGCGAATCTTGGCCACCGCGTTCACGCCTTCATAGACCAAGGCGATGCACTTCTCCGTGCCGGGCGCGGTCATGAGTGCCGGTTCGCACTCGCTCGGGCTGCGGCCGGCCATGAACCGGACGATGTTCTCGAACTGGTTTTCGCCGAACAACGGCCCGAGGACCTCCCCCAGGCGCTTCTCTTCCGAGCCCGGAATCTTGAAGCCCAGTTCTTTCTCGAGCAGCATGCGGGCCTTCTCGGCCACGACGCCTTGCAGTTTGGTCCGCAGCACTTCCCGAACGGGCCCGTAAAACTCCATGGCCTGGGCCACGCTCATCTGGTGCAGCTTGATGCCGACGATGAACAGGCCCGTGCGCGAAAAGAAGTCGATCATGTTGCCGGGCCGGCCGGAGGCGAACCGGAAGTTGTCCGGCTTGAGCAGCACCAACGTGCGCTCCGGTTTCTCGTCCGGACCGTAGCTGACCACGTTCTCGAGCACGCCCCCGTCGGTGGCGGAGTGTCGCGCCCAGATGCGCAGCTTGGCCACCGCCTCCTCCGTGTTCGGCGCCGCGAGCACGGCGGGTTCGAAATAGCGAACGTTATCGTTCTCGTCGATGATCAACTCGCCATAGGTGTCACGGATGGTTTCGCCCCCCCGACGGTGCGTCGAAAAGCTGCCCACCACGCTGCGCAACTTGCGGACCGCGTCGTCCCCTTTGAACAGCAGCAGCATGACGCGCCGGCGCTTCTGGGTCTTGGGATCGGCACTGAAGTCGTTCAGAACGTAGTCGCGGAGCAATTCCTGAATGCGCCGGTCCTGCGGATCGTTGGCGGAGACAATCGTGTCCGCGTATTCCTCCAAGAGTCCGGGACCCGGGGCAAACATGCGCGCGGCGACCAACTCGACGCCGGTGCGCGCAATGAGTCGGGCGATAATCCCCCCGGTGCGCGATTTGTGGAGCGAGTGGGGGGTGATGATTGCGTAAGCCAGTTGTTCGGACATAAATGGATGAATCTCTAAGCTTTGGGGAGGTCACCCGGCAGGGCCGGGTTCGCAGGCGCCGAGGCCGGTGCCGCGGGCGCGGGCGCTGCCTCGACTTCGACCGGCACCACCGCCTTGCCGCCGAGAATCTTGAACATGACCACGCCGCAGGTCGGGCACCGACCCTTGATCGCCTTGCGGCCATTTTTCATGACCTCTTCCACGCCGTCGGCGATCTCCTTCTTTGCTTTGCATTTGACGCAGTAACCTTCTGCCATAAGAAAGGGCCAGAGAGGTCGCTTCTGGCGACCTCTCTGTACCTGGTGGCGAGATTAGGGGGGGCGTCTAAGGAGCGTCAACCGGGAAAACCGGAGCTGCCAGATTTGAACTTGACAAGTCCAAACCGGACTTTGCCGACGGCAGCGGAATGGCGCCGGCGCTTGCTGGCCGACGCGGACTTCGCGTCGAGACGAGACCTCAGGTTCGGTGACTGGTATGGGGCGAGAGCTTGCGCAGTTCGGTTTTGAGGATTTTGCCGGTGGCGTTGCGCGGCAGGCTGGCCAACTGCACCACTTCCCGGGGGACTTTATAGTCGGCCAGATGCTCCCTGAGATAGGCCAGCAGGGCGGGCGCATCGAGCGGGTGACCGTCCTCCAGCGCCACGAAAGCCACGGGTTGTTCGCCCTTGCGCGGGTCCGGACGACCGATCACCGCCGCCTCCTTCACACCGCGGAAGTGGTACATCACTTCCTCGATCTCGCGCGGATAGACGTTGATCCCGTTGACCAGCAGCATGTCCTTCTTGCGATCGGTGATGTAGCTGTAACCGTCCTCGTCCATGTAGCCGATGTCCCCGGTGTAGAGCCAGTCGTCCCGCAGGGCGGCCGCCGACTCTTCCGGGCGGTTCCAGTAACCCAACATGACATTGCCGCCCCGGACGCAAACCTCGCCGACGCTGCGGCGCGGCAGTTCCCGACCGTCGTCGTCGCGGATGCTGATTTCCACATTCGGGATGGGCAGGCCGATCGAGCCCGGCTTTTGCACGCCGCGAAGCGGGTTGATCGAAACCACGGGGCTGGCCTCGCTCAGGCCGTAGCCTTCGACGACGGGGATGGGGTAGCGCGCGTCGAAGGCGCGCATGGTGTCCGCCGGCAAGGGTGCGGCTCCGCTCAGGCAGATGCGCAGCGAGAGGTTGGGCGGCACCGGGGCGTTGGCCAGGGCGCGAAAAAGCTGAGGGATCGCCGGCAGGATCGTGGCTTGGTGGCGGATGATTTCCGTCAGAATGGCCTTCGGTTGCTGTAGCGAGCGGATCAGCACGATCGAACCGCCCACCAGGAACGGCAGCAGCACACACACCGTCAACATGAAACTGTGGAACATCGGCAGCACCAGCGCGAAACGGTCCACCGCCTCGGCTTCCAGCACTTCCCGGCAACTGGCCACGTTGTGCAGCAGGTTGCCGTGCGTGAGCATGGCCCCTTTGGGATGGCCCGTGGTGCCGGAGGTGTAAATCAGCAACGCCAGGTCCGCGCGCTTTCGGGGCGCGGGCGCGAACCCGACGGGAGCAGCGTCGCCGGCGGGAAAAGCCTCTTTCTGCCAAACCCGCAGCGAGGCGCGCCCGGCGACGAGTTTCTCCAGCATCCCGCCCATGGCCTGCTCGCTCAAGAGCACGTCCACGCCGCAATCGCCGAGGATGTAAGCCACCTCCTCGGTCTTGAGAAAGCAGTTGATCGGCACCACCACCGCCCCGGCCGCCAGCGCGCCAAACAAGGCGGAGATGAACTCCGGGCTGTTGTTCATCCACAACCCGACGCGATCGCCCGGTTGCAGGCCCAGCTCGCCTCGCAGCCGCGCGGCCACCTGCAGAGCCTGGTGGTGGAAATGCTCATAACTGAACCGGTCGTCCCCCGAAAAGACGGCGGTCTTCGACCGGTTGGCCCGGGTGGAATCCAGAAAAGCGGTTGCCAGGTTCACGACATCTTCGCGTGAGGTTTAGGTAAATTGAAACGGCCAGCCGGCCCGGCGTCAAGGCCGCCCAGCGGCGGCGGCCTTGGAATTTGCGCTTCGCGCGCTCAAAGGAGATCCGCCAAGCCCGCCATCATTTGTTCGGCGGCGGCGCCGGGGTCCGGGGCCGCGCAGATCGGGCGGCCGATCACCAGCCAGTTGGCGCCGGCGGTCAGCGCTTCGCGGGGCGTAAGCGTGCGCTTCTGATCGTCGGACCCTGCGCCCGGCGGGCGGATGCCGGGCGTGACGAGCACCAACTCCGCCGGCAAGACCGCGCGCAACGCGCGGATTTCGAGCGGCGAACACACGAGGCCACGCAGACCCGCCTTCGTCGCCAACCGGCCCAGCCGCTCCACTTGTTCGGCCGCGGTGCCGCTCACGCCCAGTTCGTTCAGCGCGGCGTCATCCAGGCTGGTCAGCACCGTGACGCCCAGAATCAAAGGCGGGGGCCGACCCAGCTTGCGCGACTCGGCCTGCGCCGCCTGCTCCGCGGCCTGCATCATGGCCAGCCCGCCGCTGGTGTGCACGGTAAGCATCTGTACGTCCAAACGCACCGCCGCCGCCACGGCCCGGGCCACCGTGTTCGGAATGTCGTGGAACTTGAGGTCGAGAAAGACCGCGGCCCCGGCGGCCCGCAGCCGGCGGACGATGTCCGGCCCGGTGCTGGTGAACAGCTCCTTGCCGACCTTCAGCGCGCCGACAACCGGCGCGAGCCGGATCGCCAGTTCCAGCGCCCGGTCGGCGGTGGGAACGTCGAGCGCCACGATGATGGGGTTGCACACGCCCCGGAGTCAGCCATGAAACCGCCGCGGCGGAAACACCGTTTTTTGGAGTGATCGGAGGGTGGCGCCCTGGCCTGGCGACCCAATTCCGTGGCGCTGGAACTCGCGTGGCTCCACTTGCTCGGCCCAATGAAGGGACACCCGAAGCGCGTTGGTCACTTGGCTTGATGGCCTGTTTCTTGCTAAGCATTAAGAACTAACGCTGAGCCATTTTGGATGGAATACTCCGAGAACAAATTGACCACATTATGAACTTGAACCAGACATCTCGAACGGCCGGCCTCGCTCTGCTGAGCGGCTTGGGATTGATTGCGGCGGCGGGCCAGGGCTTGGCCCAAGACGATTACATCATCGGGAGGTTCGACGCCGATACCGACGCCAGCCAGTGGTCGCGCTGGTGGGGCTCGGCGCCGCAGACTTACGAATGGGATGCCACGGTGGACGCGGCCAACGACCCCGCCTCGGGTTCGCTGAAGGTGACCGTGGATTTCGACCTGGCGGCCTACGCGGGCGACAACCAGTTCGCCGCTCAAGGCAACTTTCCGAACGGCGAAGTCCTGGACGGCACGAAGTACACCAAACTGGACTTCGACATCCGCTTCGACCCCAGTTCGCCGCAAAACACCGACGGCAACTTCGGCAACCTCGAATACGGCCTGGGGCCCTCAGATTGGTCGCAGATCGGCCTGGGCTCGCTCGCCGTACCCACCACCCCAGCGAATGAATGGATCCACGTGTCGGCGCCCATCGACCCCGCCACCGCCAAGCTCGATGCCATTGCGCGCGTCTGGCTGAAAATCTGGTCCGGAGCCGCCGGCGGTCTGACGGGCACAACCACTTTTTGGGTGGATAACGTGAAACTGATTGCCAACACCAACGTGGTAACCCCACCGCCGACAATGATGCTGCAGCCCGCCATCCCCGGCCTGCTCGTGGCCGCCAGCGCTGCCGGCCAGCAGAACCAGCGCCAGAACGTCCGCACCTTGGCGACGGACCCCGACGGCTACCCCAACTCGTATTCCTGGGTGGATGCCTCCGCCCCGGTCACTTACTCGATGACCATCAAGAACTTCCCGGACGCCGCCCACAGCGGGTTTCAAGCCCACTTGTTCTTGGTGCCCGAAAACGTGATGCCGTACGGCGCGAACGACAATTCGATCGACTGGAACGCCGCGAACGTGGTTTTCCTGCAAATCGCCAACAATGCCGATGGCACGGCCACGGCCGCGTTCATGTATAAGACCAACCTGCCGAGCGGCAACGCCATGTTCTGGAACACCGACCCCGCCAACGGTGCGGTCGGCCGGCTCGCCACCGTTTCGGACGCCTCCGCCGTGGGCACCTGGAGCCTCAGCTTCAAGAACAACACGGACTTCACGCTCACCGCCCCCAGCGGCGCCAGCACCAACTCCGCTCTGCCTGCGGACGCCGCGCTGCTGTTCGCCGACCCGCTCTATGCCTACTTCGGCATCCAGCCCAACCAGACGGGGAACATCGGCCAGGCGGCGGTTTTCAGCCGGCTGCAGATTTCGGGCACGCTCAACCCGATCGAGGACACCTTCACGGGCGACGTCTTGGACACTACCAAATGGGCCGTCGTGGCTGCCGATGCGGGCGGCGTGGTCCAAGTACCGGCCACCACCGCTTACTCGCTTCAGTGGACTGCCCCCGCCAGCGGATTCGAACTCCGGACCAGTCCAGTGTTGCAGGCTGGTTCCTGGACTGATCCGGGGCTCACCAACGTGTTTCAAATGGGAACGCAGAAGGTGGTGCTGGTGCCTCAATCGGCCCTGCCCAGTGCCAGCCAGGGCTTCTTCCAGCTCGTGAAGCCGTAAACGACCGGAAGCTTCGGTCGAGCCTCGTCGGGCGCCGGCACCACCGGCGCCCTTTTCTCTTGGCGCGCGTGGCGGCGGCTGGCAAGGCGC
This sequence comes from uncultured bacterium, assembly GCA_963735925.1. Classification (GTDB taxonomy): domain Bacteria; phylum Verrucomicrobiota; class Verrucomicrobiia; order Limisphaerales; family J093; genus DSVZ01. The sequence goes on along the minus strand of CAVTMT010000007.1, from coordinate 251,989 downwards.
GCGGAGATCGCGCCTTGTCTCGGCACAGACTGTGCTTATCTTGAGGCGTGGGCCGAAAGTTGAGTCGCAATCAAAGTGCCAGCCGGCCCGCCAGTTTATGAAACCCGCTCCGACCCAATTCGGCCTGTCCGGACAGCGCCCAGCGCGCCCGTCGGCGTCCAAGCTGGGTTTCACCTTGATCGAGCTCCTGGTGGTGATGGCGATCATCTCGATCCTGGCCAGCATGTTGTTGCCCGGCTTGAGCGGAGCCAAGGAACAGGCGTATCAAGCCAGTTGTCTCAACAACCTCCGCCAGCTCGGCCTCGGCCTGCAGCTCTATCGCGACGACTTCGAGTTTCGCTTTCCTCCCAAGTTGATCTGGGAGGAGGACGCAACCGCCGCCAACACCTGGCGGGTCAAGGATCTGCAATTCGCGCTGGGCGGACACGACCCGGCCGCTCCTTTCGCCGGATGGTCGGCCCCGGCGAAGTCGCGTCCGCTCAATGCCTACGTGGCCCCTTCGGCGGTCTATAAGTGCCCGCGGGATGCCGGCCAGCGCGCGCTGGGTCTCCTGCCTTCCAATTACGAGGCGCTGGGCTGCAGTTACCAGTACAACGCCGGCAACCTCACCGTGCCGCAAGGCGGCGGCTTCCGACAACCGCCCGCCGATCCTGAGAACGGCATCGCCGGGCAGTTCGAATCCGCCGTGTTTGAACCGGTGCGCTACATCTTGCTGCACGAGCCGCCGGCCCGGTTGTACGCCCGCTCCAGCGACCGCACGATTTTCTGGTATCAATGGCATCGGCGCGCGGGCGGTTCCGAGTTCATGGACCCGGCGCTCGCCTCGGCGAAATTTATCTCCCCCATCCTGTTCGTGGACGGCCACACCGCGGTGCTGAACTTCAGCCGCGCATTGCAGACCAACCCGCTGTACCCCTACGAACCGACCAAAGACTGGATCTGGTACGAACCCTTGCGGTGAACCTCCGCACATGTCTTCGCTCCCAACCCGCTCCCGAATATGGCTGACAACCCGGCCTTAACGCGCCAGGTGGACCTCCGCCTGGCGGTGGCATTTTCGCAAACCCTCGTCGCGACGTTGCGCAGCGCCGCCGGCAGTGCGGACGTGCTGGCGGTCCTGCGGGCCGGGGTGCGCGCCGAATGTCCCCAATGCCACCTGCGGCTCTTCGGCGAGGACGTGCTGGCCCTGGCGGGGAGCGAAGCGCCCCAGGCTGACGTCAGCCCGAAACTGCACCGGTTGGCGCAGGGATTTTGTGGCCGGCAGGGTTGCGAGGCCCGGTTCTACGAATTCAGCTTCGATCCGGTCCCGACCGTCGATTGGGCCGCCGTGCTCGCCCAGGTGGAGGGCGCGGTCACCGCGGAGTCGAGCGAATCCGGCGCCGCCGAGGCGGAGCTGGCTGGCCGAAAGGCCGCCTCCCGGAAGCGGGTGCGGTTGCGGGTCGGGGTGGGCCTGGCCATCGCGCTGTTGCTCCTGCTGGTGCGCTACCTGATGACTGGCGGCACGATTCCGTTCCTGCGCGAGCCCCGCCACTTCACTGCCGATCCCGCGTCACTGCCGCATTACGGCGAGACCGGCGCACCGCCGCCAAGTCCCGCCACGAACAAGGCCCGTGCCTTCCGCGCCAGCCCCTAGTCATCGCCACGCCGGTAGCGCCCAGCGCCTTGTCGGTGCCGAACTCGCGGAGGCACTCGTTTGAAGCGGGCAGCCTTGCCGCCGACTGCCTGGCTCCCGGGAGGGACTCCCGCTGAGGTTGTCAAGGCCGCGGCTTAGATGCGTTCTTCCTCGAGGTCATAGACATCGAATAGGACATAGACCGGCCGGTTGCGCGGGACAAACTTGGGAATGTAGTCCTCCATGTATTCCTGAAGGCCGTCAGGCAGTTCGCTCAGGCGCTTCCCGCGAAGGTCGTTGTTCCAGCGGATGATTTCGAGGCGCGGGCGCGGCTGGGCGGTCTGCTCAATCCACGCGGCAATCTCGGCGTCCGTTGCGCCGGTGGCCACGAAGTCGCGAAAGGCCTCGTATTTGAGCCCGGCGAAGTCCAGCCAGATCTGGTCCACCGGGCAACCCGAGTGATACTCGCCGGCGATGCTCGCTAGCACGGACCGACACTTGTCCACCGCCCGCGCGGCAATGACGTAGCCGGCCAGCGTCTCGCGCGGACTGCGCGGGAATTCCCGGGTGAGATCCCGGGCCAACAGCTTCAGTTTGTCTTGAGTGGTCATGGGGTTGTTCCTTGAGTTCGTGAGAGGTGCTCCATGGGGGTTCAGGCCGCGAGCTTCGCCGCGATCGTCGCCACGTGCCGGCCCTGAAAACGGGCCTGGGCCAGTTCCTTGGAGCTTGGTTGGCGCGAACCGTCCGCGCCGGCGATGGTGGCCGCGCCCCACGGCGAGCCGCCCTTGACTTCGCTGATGTCGGCCAGTTCCGGGCAGGCGTAAGGCAGGCCCACGTACACCATGCCGTGGTGCATGAGCGTGGTGACGAAGCTGATGATGGTGCTTTCGTTGCCGCCGCCGGTGCCGGTGCTGGTGAACACGCTGCCCACCTTGCCGACCAGCGCGCCTTTGACCCACAGCCCACCGGTCTGGTCGAGGAAGTTCCGCATCTGCGCCGGCCATGTTGCCGAAGCGGGTGGGCGTCCCGAAAAGGATGGCGTCGTAGTCGCCGAGTTCCTTGGGCGAGGCCACGGGCGCTGCCTGGTCGAGCTTCGCGCCGTGTTGTCGGGCCACGTCGGGCGGCATGGTTTCGGGCACCCGCTTGAGGGTGACTTCGACGCCGGCGACGGAGCGGGCGCCTTCGGCGACGGCGTTGGCCAGCGTTTCGACGTGGCCGTACATGGAGTAATAGAGAACGAGGATTCTGGTCATAGAGTTGTGGATGGCGAGGAGTTGAACGGAGTCGATTGAGGTTGGTTCAGGGTCGGGCCGAGGCGCCGGCGATGCTGAGGGTGAGGGCGATGTCGTTGGACACCTTGTCCTCGGGTGCCTGGGGGTTGATGTCGAAATCGCTGCGTTTGATGGTGAATTTCGCGCGAATTACCAGCAGGTCGCCCTTCAGGTTCGGCACGCGCTGGGCGAGCTTGTCCTTCAGGTAGTTCAAGGTCACCGGCACCGTGATCTCTTTGGCGATGCCTTTGACGGTCAAGGTGCCGCTCGCGTCCGCGGAAGTCATGTCGCCCTCGGTCTTGACCTGGCGGAGTTCCTTCAGCTCAAAAGCGATTTCGGGATGCGCGGCCACGTCCATCCACTGGTTGCCGTGCAGGTGGGTGTTCATCATCGGGTTCGGCACGTGGAGGCTGGCGGCCGCGACGACGATCCTGCCTTTGGTGGCGGCCGGGTTTTGCGGATCGAACGTGACGGTGCCGCTGATGCCATTCGCGCTGCCGTTGATGGCTTCGAGCGGGGCGTCGAGTCGGAACGTGGCGGTGTTGACTCCTTTGGGGTCCTTGAAGTCGAAGCTCTGCGGCGCAGCCGCGGCGGCGACGCAAAGGGTGGCCACAACGATCAGGGATTTGAGGGGACGGTTCATGGTTTGTTTTCGAGGTTGTTCGGTTTCCGGAGAAGGAGAGAGACGCCCGCAAGCAGGCCGGCGCCCAACCAGGAGACCCCCAGGAAATCCACGCCCGGCACGAAGCCCGGCTGGTACCGGATGCCTTCGATGCCAGTCACCTCGTCGAGGGTCCTCACCGGCACGCTGGTCTTGGTCCAACCGCGGTTCGCGCCGGTGGCCAACCAGACGCCCGCGGCGGCGAGTGCCACCAACAAGGCAAGGATTCGGAGGCGGCGTCTCATGGCGGGGGATCGTGGGCCCGCGGCTCAGTCCAGGTCGAACAACAGCGCCTCGGTGTCCGCTTGCGCGGTCAGCGTGAGCGTGCCGGGCGTTTCCGTGCTGGCGCCGTCCCCGGTCGCGAGCGCAGCGCCGTTGAAGGTGAGCGCGCCCGCCGCAATTTGCAGCCAGGCACCGCGGTCGGGTCCGAGTTCGTGGCGCACCGTCTGGCCGGCGGAGAGTTTCAAGCGGTAAACCTCGGTGTCCTGATGAATGACCGCCGAGCCGTCGCGGCCGTCAGGCGAGATCACCAGGACCTTGGCGGTTTGCGTGTGCTCGGGTTGCGGCTGCCATTCGGTGTACGCCGGCGTCAGTCCGCGGCGCGCGGGGAGGATCCAGACCTGCAGAAAATGCGCCGGTTCGGCGGGCGACGGGTTGAACTCGCTGTGCGTCACGCCGGTGCCCGCGCTCAGGAGCTGGATCTGGCCCGGGCGGAGGATGCGCCCGTTGCCAAGGCTGTCGCGGTGTGCGAGCGCGCCGGCCAGCACGTAGCTGAAGATTTCCATGTCGCGGTGCGGGTGCGTGCCAAAACCCTGGCCGGGCGCGACGCGGTCGTCGTTGATCACCCGCAGGCTGCGAAACCCCTGGTGGGCCGGATCGTGGTAATCGGCGAACGAAAACGTGTGCCGGCTCTGGAGCCAGCCGTGGTCGGCCCGCCCGCGCTCTGCAGCTTTTCGAATTCGTACCATGAGCCAATCAGTAGCCTCGTCCCGTGCGCCCGGCCAATACTTCCTTCTTCGAGCGGCCATGCCTTTCCGGTATGGTGCGCGTGTGGAACTGCGCCATCTGCGCTATTTCGTGGCCGTGGGCGAGGCCCTGAGCTTCAGCCGGGCGGCGACGCGACTCCGCGTGGCCCAGCCGGCCCTGAGCCGCCAGATCCGCGATCTCGAAGCCGAGCTGGGCGTGATCCTCTTCGAGCGCGGGTCGCGCGGTGTGCGACTCACCCCGGCGGGGCAGGTCTTCACGAGCGAGGCCCGGGCGGTGCTCGAGCGCGCGGCGCAGGCGGTCGAGGCCGCCCGCATGGCGGCGCGGGGGGAACGCGGCGAACTGCACCTCGGCTATGCGCCGTCGCCGACGGTCCAGTTGCTGCCGCGGGCGCTGGATGCGTTCCAGCAGTCCGCACCGCAGGTCGCGGTCCGCCTGCACGACCTCTCCAGCGCGGAGATGATCGAAGGGCTACGTCGCCGGACGCTCGCCCTGGCCTTGCTCGTCCATCCCGGCCCGGAACGGCTTGCCGGACTGCGGTTCGAAGAGCTGGCCCGGTATCCGTTTCGTTTGGCGGTGGGACCCAGACACCCGCTGGCGCGATCGCGGGGTCGCGTGGCATTGGGGCGGCTCGCGGGCGAACCGTTGCACGTCTATGGACGGGCGGATTATCCGGAGTACCACGGCTGGCTGGGGACGCTTTTCGCGCCGCTGGGGCGTGCTCCCCTCATCGCCGGCGAACATGACAGCGTGAACAGCCTCATCGCCGCCGTCGAAACCGGCCGGGGCGCCGCGCTGGTGCCCTCGTGCCTCGCGTGTCTGGCAGGACCGCGGCTGCGCTTGCTCGGACTGCATCCGGCACCGGAGCCGCTGGTGGTGGGGGTGGCCTACGATCCGGAGAATCCCGACCCCATCGGCGCCCGCTTTCTCGCGGTGCTGCGGGCGGCGTAGGGCCACGAAGAGCCGCTGCGGTCAGGAGCGCCCGGCGCCCCCAGCCGGCAAGGCTTTACTTGGCGACCGCGTCCGTCGAAGGCGCGGTTTGCCGGAAGACGAGCTTGTCGCCTTCCACGGTGACCTGAATGGGGTCGTTCTCGTGCAAATCCCCGCGGATGATTTCCTCGGCCAAGGGATCCTCCAGGAAGCGCTCGACGGCGCGACGCATTGGCCGGGCGCCGTACACGGGGTCGAAGCCCTTCTGAACGAGGAAGTCCTTGGCCTGGGCGTCGAGTTGGATCTGCACGTTCTTGTGCTTCAACCGCTCCATGACCTTGCGGACCTCGAGTTCGAGGATTGCGATCAGTTCCGGCCGGGCGAGCGAGCGGAATACGATCACGTCATCGAGGCGGTTGAGGAATTCCGGCCGGAAAACCTTCTTTGCCTCATCGAGGATCTTCTCCTTCATCTGATCGTAGTTGTTCTTCTCGCTCGGCGGCGTGAAGCCGATCATGCCCTGCTTGCGCAGCGCCTCGGAGCCGACGTTCGACGTGAGCAGGATGACGGTGTTCCGAAAATCGACGGCGCGTCCGAAGCTGTCCGTGAGTTTCCCTTCCTCCAAGATCTGGAGGAGCATGTTCATCACGTCGGGATGCGCCTTCTCGATCTCGTCGAAGAGCACGACCGCATACGGCTTCCGTCGCACGGCCTCGGTCAACTGGCCCCCCTCCTCGTACCCGACGTAACCGGGCGGCGAGCCCACGAGCCGCGAGACGTTGAACTTCTCCATGTACTCGCTCATGTCGAGTTGCACGAGCGACTTGGCGTCGCCGAACATCTGTTCGGCCAGCGTCTTGGCGAGCAGCGTTTTGCCGACCCCGGTCGGCCCCAGCAGGGCGAAGGTGCCGATGGGGCGCCGCGGGTCTTTCAAGTCGGCGCGGGAACGGCGGAGCGCCTTGCACAAGGCCACCACCGCCTCCTTCTGACCGACGACCACGTTCTCCAGCGTTGCCTCCATCGCGAGGAGCTTCTTGGACTCGTCCTGGCCCAGGCGCTGGAGCGGAATGCCCGTCCACTTGGCGATGACATGCGTGATGTCGTCCTCGTCCACGCGCACCCGCTTCTCGTCGCGATTGGTCTTCCACTCGCTGAGGACGGAATCGAGCTTTTCCTTGGCCTGCTTTTCCTTGTCGCGCATGGCGGCGGCGCCCTCGAAGTCCTGCTCCTTGATCGCCCGCTCCTTGCGCCGGCGAATGTCCTCGATCTCGGTCTCGAGGTGCTTCACGTCAGGGGGCCGGGTCATGGCGCCGATCCGGGCGCGCGAGCCGGCTTCGTCCATCACGTCGATGGCCTTGTCCGGCAGGAACCGGCCGGTGATGTAGCGGTCCGAGAGCTTCACCGCCGCCGAGAGGGCGCCGTCGGTCAATTCGATCTTGTGGTGATCCTCGTACTTGGGTTTGAGCCCGTGAAGAATCTGAACGGCCTCCTCGATGGATGGCGGCTCGACTTTCACCGTCTGGAACCGGCGTTCCAGGGCGGCGTCCTTCTCGATGTACTTGCGGTACTCGGTGAGTGTGGTGGCGCCGATGCACTGCATCTCGCCCCGGCTCAAGGCGGGTTTGATGATGTTGGACGCGTCCATCGTGCCCTCGGCGGAACCGGCGCCGACGATGGTGTGCAACTCGTCGATGAACAGGAGAATGTTTTTGGCGCGGCGGATTTCGTCCATCACCGCTTTGATCCGTTCCTCGAACTGACCGCGGTACTTGGTACCGGCCACCATGAGCGCCAGGTCCAGGGTGATGACCCGCTTTTCGCGAAGCAACTCGGGCACGTTGCCTTTGGCGATCTCCTGGGCGAGGCCTTCGACGATGGCGGTCTTGCCGACTCCGGCCTCGCCGAGGAGGACCGGATTATTCTTGGTGCGCCGGCACAGGATTTGGATGACGCGTTCGATCTCGTTCTGGCGGCCGATGACCGGATCCATTTCGCCCTTGCGCGCGATTTCGGTGAGGTCGCGGCCGAAGGCCTTCAGCGCCGGAGTCTTCAACGGGCCTTTGCCGGTCTGCTTTTCGGCGCCCTCGGTGGACTCCTCGTCTCCCCCCTGGAAGTTCGGGTCCAGCTCCTTGAGGATTTCCTGCCGGGTCTGCTCGATATCGACTTCCAGGTTCTTGAGGACGCGCGCGGCCACACCGTCGCCTTCGCGCAGCAGGCCGAGGAGGAGGTGTTCGGTGCCGACGTAGGTGTGGTTCAGGGCCCGGGCCTCCTTGTTGGCGAGCGAGAGCACCTTCTTCACGCGCGGCGTATAAGGAATGTTGCCCATGACCTTCTGGTCCGGGCCGGTGCCCACCTGTTTCTCCACCTCGAGGCGCACGGTGTCCAGGTCGAGGCCCAGTTTTTGCAGGACGTTCACGGCGACGCCCTGGCCCAGTTTGATGAGGCCGAGCAGGAGGTGCTCGGTGCCGACGAAATTGTGGTTGAAGCGATCCGCTTCCTTCCGCGCCAAAGCCAGCACCTGCTGGGCGCGGGGCGTCAGGTTATTGAGGGACTCATCACTCATAATGGCGATGCCAAATTGCTACGCGATCGGCGGTTTGTCCAGCGCGGGCGGCGCGGGCGGCATGACCGGCCGGTGGACGGGGCGCAACGCCTCCCGCAACATGTCGGCCCGCAGGATGTCGCGCTCCTCCGCCGAGAGTTTCTCGGAGTGACGCAATTGCAGATGAGCGGGCTGCGTCAGCATGGACAACTCGTCCACGAGCGTCCGGGAAACGCCTGGGAGGGTGCCCAGGTCCAGCCCCAGCCGGAGCAGGGACAGCAGGTTGATCGCCTCCTTGGAAGACACGCTGTGGGCATTGGCGAGGATGCCGTAGGCGCGCCCGACGTGGTTGAAGATGACCTTCGGCCGCTTTTCCAGCAGCCGCCCGCGGGCGTTCTCTTCGTGCTCGATGATCTGGGCCACGACCTTGGTGAGGCGCTCCACGATTTCGGCTTCCGACTCGCCGAGGGTCATCTGGTTGGAAACCTGGAAGACGTTGCCCAGCGCCTCGGTGCCCTCGCCGTAGAGCCCGCGCACAGCCAGTCCCAACTTGTTCACCGCCTGGATGATCTGGGTGATCTGCTCGTCGAGCACCAATGCCGGCAGATGCAACATGGCGCTCACGCGGATGCCGGTGCCGAGGTTGGTCGGGCAGGCGGTCAGGTAGCCCAGATCCCGGGAAAAGGCGTAATCGAGCACCTTCTCCAAATCGGTGTCCAGCCGGTCGATTGTCAACCACGCCTCGCGGAGTTGGAGCCCGGGCAGCAGCGCCTGCATCCGCAAGTGATCCTCCTCGTTGATCATGACGCACAGCGTTTCGTCCTGGCTCAAGACCAGCGCGCTGCCGGCGCCCTTGGCGGCGTGTTCGCGGCTGATCAGGTGCCGCTCGACCAGCACTTGTTTGTCCAGGGCGCTCAGGGCCTCCAGCGACTCGGCAAAGCCGTGGTTCATGGCCGGCACGACCTCGACCGCCGCGCGCAGTTTGTCGCAGGCGCGCTGGCGGTCCGCCTTCTTGGCCCAGCCGGGGAAGGAAAAGCCCGCGATGTTGCGCGCCAGGCGCACGCGACTGGACATGACGATCTTGTCAGCCGGGCCGCCGCGTTGGGCCAGCTCGGCCGCCGGGGTGAGGAACTCGTGCAGATTCATGGGGTGCCGTCGGCGACGACCGTGCTGGGTTCCTCCCGCAACGCCTTGATCTGGTCGCGCAGCCGGGCGGCCTCCTCGTAGTTCTCCACCGCGATGGCTTCGTCCAACTGGCGCTGCAGGGTCTGAATGCGGTCCTGCACCTCGCGCCCCAGCTTGAGGCCGCGGGGCACCTTGCCCACGTGGCGCGTGCCTTTGTGCATGGTTTTGAGCACCCCCGCGAGGCCTTCGCCAAACGTCTGGTAGCACTCGGGGCAGCCGAGGCGGCCGGCCTTCTTGAAGTCCGCCTGCGTGAATCCGCAGGCCGGGCAGGCCAGTTCGCCGCCTTCGGGCGCGCTGGCGGCAACTTCCTCCGAGGTGCCAAGGCCCATCAACAGATCCGCCAGCGCGAAGCCCGTCGGATCATCCAGCCCCTTGGCCTTCGCGCAGCCGGCGCACACATCCACCTTCTTCAGCTTGCCGTCCTTCACATCGGTGAGGTGAACGGTGGCCTCATTCTTCTGACAAATCATGCACAGCATAGACAGCAGCGTATTTCGGCACAAAGGGGCACCAAGTCAAGCCACCCGGGTCTCGGGTCGTGTCCGGCTTCGATGGCGGTGGAGGCGACCGCACCGCCCTGCGCCGCCGCCGCGGCACAGCCACCCGCTCGAATCAGGACGCTACCGGGTTTCGACCCGCGCGCCCGGCGGCCGGTTGGCCCCTGGCGCGACCGTGCCGGTCAACGAATGAGTTCGCCCGAACTCCGCGTCAGCGCGCGGTATTTTTCCTCGAGCAGCCGCGACATCTTGCCCGGTTTGCCGGTCCCGATCACGCGGCCGTCCACCTTGACCACGGGGACAATCTCCGCCCCGGTGCCGGTGAGGAAACACTCGTCCGCGTTGAAGATGTCGTAACGCGTCAGGTTGGTCTCGTTGACGGGGATGCCCGCCTCGCGGGCGAGGTCCATGACGGTGGCGCGCGTGATGCCGTAAAGGGCGCCGGCGGAGAGCGGCGGCGTGAGCAACTGGCCGCCGTGGACGATGAAGATGTTGTCGCCGGTGCATTCGGCCACGTAGCCCTCGGCGTTGAGCATGATGGCTTCCTCGACGCCGGCGATATTGGCCTCGATCTTGGCGAGGATGTTGTTGAGGTAGTTGAGCGACTTGATCGCCGGATTGACGGCGCTGTGCAGGTTGCGGGTGGTCGGCACGGTCACGATTTCCATCCCGTTTTCGTACAGCTCGGGCGGGTAAAGCTGGATCGTGCCGGCGATGATGATGACCGACGGTTGCTTGCACCGGCGCGGGTTCAGGCCGAGCGTGCCCACGCCGCGCGTCACCAACAGCCGAATATAGCCATCGCGCACGCGGTTCTGCCGGCAGGTTTCGACGACGGCGCGGATGACCTGGGTGGGAGTCAGCGGCACGTCCAGGAGCAGGGCCTTGGCGGAACAGAAGAGGCGGTCGATGTGTTCCTTGAGCTTGAACACGCGGCCGCTGTAGGCCCGGATGCCCTCGAAAATGCCGTCGCCATAAAGCAAACCGTGATCGAAGACCGAAATCTTCGCCTCTCGCTCGCGGTAGTACTTGCCGTCGATGAAAACCTTCATGCGCTCGTCGGGCGAGCCTAGAAAATGACCCGCAACGGCGCAACAAGTTTAACCTCGGCCCCACCGCCCCACCGCCGCCGACGGGGTCGAAACGCGACCCCCGCGCCGGGGGAGCAGCGCGGGGGCGACCACCGTTAATCGGACTCGATCAGTCCTTCTCGACGCCGCTGGTCCAGTACTTCTGGAGCATCTCGGCGGCAGGAACCTTCAGCGGGCGCACGATGCGGATGCCCACCCACGGGGCGTCCGAGTGCCACCAGATGCTCTTGGGCAATTGCGGGTCCCGCATTTTCCAACTCCGGTCCGAGCCGCGCCGGGCGGCGCTGCGCAGGCGGTCGGCCGGGTCGTCGTACGAACCGCCGCGCACCACGTGCGGGTACGGCTGGGTGGCCTTGTACCAGGGATCCACCGTGCCGGTCTGTTCGACGACCTTGGCGTAATCGTCCACATACTGGTCGAGGCACCATTCCCAGACATTGCCATGCATGTCGTACAGGCCCCAAGGATTGGGCTTCTTCTTGCCAACCTTCTGGTATTTGAAATCGCCGTTATCCTCGAACCAGCCGTATTCGGCGAGCTTGGCGGCGTCGTCGCCGAACGAATAGGCGGTCGTCGTTCCGGCGCGGCAGGCATATTCCCACTCGGCCTCGGTCGGGAGCCGGTAGAAGTGACCGGTCTTGGCGCTCAACCAGTGACAGTACTTGTTCGCCGAATGCTGGGTCATGCAAATGGCGGGATAGCCGTCGCGGCCCATGCCGAAGCTCATTTCCGTGTACGGCTTGGACGGCCGGGTCACGGCGTCGGAGACCTTGTTGATGTAATCGGCGGTCGGGTACTCGGCGCGGAGCTTCTTCTCGTCGTCGGGGTACATGAACAGTTCGTACTCGTTCCAGGTCAGCTCGAACCGGGCCATCCAGAACGGCGAGATCTGCACCTTGTGTTGCGGCCCCTCGTCCGGCTTGCGGCCGGGCTCGCTGTCCGGGCTGCCCATCTCGAACTCGCCGCCCGGGATCGGCACCATCACATAGGTCACCTGGGTGCCGGGGATCGTGTTCGTGTACGGTTTCATGTCGGCCGCGCTCTTGATGATTTCCTGGTCGAGCGTGGCCATGATCCGTTTCCAGATTTCCGGCACCGTGGCGTCATCGTTGTCGGCCATCGATCCGATCTTGCCGAACGCCGCCGCGGTATTGGTCGAGCCGGTCCAGTGATAAACCTGCTGGTGCGTGGCAAATTTCGAGTAATCCGCGGCCTGGAACACCACGAACTGCCGGTCCACCGCCGCCGCGCCGAACAACAACTCGCCCTGCCGCGGCGCGACCGTCTGCACGGGTGCCGGCGCGGTCGCGCCGTCGAATTTGAAAACCTCGCCGCTGTCGCCCTTGCCGAACAGGACCAGCAACTGGTCGCCTTTTTCGCCCGGCACCGGCAGCGCCAGTTTGATCGGCTTGCCCAGATCGAACTCCTTCAGGCTGCCCAGCGTGGCGGAGGTGTCTGCGGCACTCTCCACCAGCGCCACCTGGAGCTTCGGTTCGCCCGGCACGTAAAAAATCAGCTCCGCCTCCGGTTGCCCGCGGAAATGCGCCACGGCAAAGGCGGCGTTCTTGGGCAGGCCTGGCACCTCGGCCACGGTTTGCGGCTCGGAACCCGAGAAGTCGGCCACGGCAAACGCGGCATCGTTGTCCCCGTTCAGAATGCCCGCGGCGAACAGCGGCCCGCCGGTCTTCAAAGCGACCCGGTTCGCCCGCGTCGCCTGCCGCTGCATGGTCTGCTCGGCGATGACCTTCTCGATCTTCCCGCCTTCGTTCCGCAGCAGCGAGCCTTTGAAAGGATCCGGGTCGTTGTAAATACTCTCGATGAAAAGATCATCCAGCGGCGTGCTGCCCTCGCCGCCGACGTGCACGGCCAGCAGCGTCGCCGGCCCCAGCGACTCGAAGGGCACCGGCACCGCGGGACTGGACTGGCCGGGGCTGCTCACATCGACGATCGCCACCTTGTTGGCATCGGCGGCCGTCACTCCCAGCGCGTCCTTCTTCGGATCGAACAAGTGGCCGACGGTCACGCCGGTGAGGTCCTTGATCCCGGTAACGCGATTGTTGATCCAGTTGAAACCGCCGTCGGCCTGGGCGTAGCCCAGGCGATACTTGCCGGTGGCGCGGTCCACCACCACCACATCCTGCCGGCCATCGCCGTCGAAATCGCCGGTGGCGTAAAACTCCTTCTCCGTTTCGTACACGAAGCCCAGGGCGGCGGAGCAGCCCACCCAAGCCATCAGGCCCAAGGCCAAACCGCGTGAAACGATCAATTTCATGTGCATCATAGAAGCGTGCCGTTGAGCCGAACTTTTTCCGGCGAGCCCGGATTTGTCAATCCGATGGGCCGCTTGGTCGTGCCCTGATTCGGTGGCGGCGGCGCTGCCGCACCGCCCTGCGCCGTTGCGGCGGCGCTGCCACCCGCTGGAAATCAGGACCCCACCGGCCGCCCGGAATGCGAGCTTCAGGCCGAACCCCCAAAGCGAACGGCGTGGCCCGGGTAACCAGCCCTTTCGCCGGCCACTCGCCGCCGCCGAAACCCGGGCGGGAGCGGGCCGTCAGTGGCGGGACCGGGGCTTGGGCGGGGGGCTGGGTTTCGTCGGCGGAGATTTCCGCTCGGCGAAAAACCAGGCGATGACGAGCGGCGCGAAGCAGATCATCAAGCCGATCGGCATGCTGAAGATGCTCCAGAATTGGTCGTAGCTCATAGACTCGCGCCAGTGTGCCGCGGAAATCGCGGATGTAAAGTGAGGCTCGCGGGTCCCCACCGCTCAGTTCCCCGGCTCGCGCAGGCGATAGAAACGGCCGGCGCCCGAGAGTTTCACTTCCACGGTCACCTGGTCGCCGACGATTACCGTCGGGTTGCGCACCAATTGCCAGCCCGGCCGGGCGAGGTCATCGGCATATTGGAGTTCGAAGCCCGCCGCGGCCGTGGGCCACGACAACACCAGCCGGTTGCCGTTCCGTACGGCCTGGAGCGTGGGCGTGTTCACGACCTGGATTTCCAGTCGGGAACCGAGACCGGGGTTGGCAGGATCGCCCGAGGGCGTGTAGATGGTGGCCTGCGCCACGAGCGGAGCGAGCCGGGTGGCCTGCACATCCACGGTCAAGCGGGCGGCCCCGCCGGGGGGAACGTCCCCGAAGATGCAAAAGACCCCCGGGGGCGCCACGTAGTAGTCGCCGCCTTCGAGGTTGGCATCGAGCAATTCGGTGTTCAGGGAGAACGCCACCAACATCTGGGCGTTGTACGCAATCTGGTCGCCCTGGTTCGTCATCACGAAGGCCACCTGGATGCGGTTGCTCAGCAGGACGCTGGCCGGCGCCGGTTCGTTGGTGACGAACAGGAACGCCTCCGCGTAAGCCCGGGTGACGATTTGCGCTGTGTTGTCTCCGAGATCCGGGTCGGCCGACAAGGTGCCCGCCGTGGCGGTGTTCGTGAGATTGCCCACCTCCCGGGACTGGACCACCAGCGTGGCCAGGGCAGCGGTCCCCGGCGGCATAATGCCCAGTTCACCCACCACGACACCGTCCTGTTCCTGCCAACTGCCCAGCGAGGCGTCCATCGAGAGGAGCTGCGCCCCGGCCGGCAACCGGTTGGTGACCAGCACGTCCACGGCGTCGTTCGGCCCGCTGTTGGTCACGAACAGGTCATAAGTCAGGCGCCGCCCGACGAGGACGTGTTCCTGGTCCGCGTCCAGGCCCACGGAAAGATTCGCCGCCGCCCTGGAAACGGTGGTTTCCACCACCCCGTTATCGTTGGGGTTCGGATCCAGTTCCACGGCCGTCACCTCCGACATGCCCGCGAGCAAGCCGACATCCGACGCCACCAGGCGGAGCTTGACGGTGGCGGTGGCACCGGGGGCCAGGTTGCCCAGATGCACCAGCACGGTGTCTCCGGTCCCTTCCCAGTCTCCCTGACTCGTCTCCACCGCGTTCAACACGGTCAGGGCGGGCAGGTCGTTGCGCAGCTCGACGGCCGTGGCTTTGTGGGGGCCACGATTCGTGATGACCAGGTCATACTCGAAGGATTCCCCAACCAGCACAGTGGCCGGCGGCGACACCAATTGGAGGCTCAGGTCCGCACCCAACCGGACCTGCGAGACCAGTTTGGCCTGGTTGTCCGCCGGATGCGGGTCCGGTTCGGTCGCGACCACGCTCGCCGTGTTGGTGATCGATCCCAAACTCGTCGGGCGCACGACGAGCGTGGCCGTCGTGCCCGAGCCGGGCGGGACATCGGTGGGCCGGAATTCGAATTCGCGCCCGTCGATGGTGAAGGTTCCGTCGGTGACCTCGGCACTCAGGAAATCGACCGTGGACGGCAGCGTGTCGTGCACGATCACCCCCGTCGCCGTGTTCGGTCCGGAATTCGTGACCTGCAGCCGGTAGCTCACCGGCTGGTCGAGCAGCGGGGGGCCGGAGGCGATCTGGAGCGCGAGCTGGAGATTGGCGCCGGGCACGACCTCCACGACGGCGATCGCGGCGTTGTCTTCCGGATGGAAGTCCAGCTCCGGTGCGCTGAGGAAGGCCGAGTTGGTTTGAGGACCCAGTTCGACGGCGACAGCCGTCAGCGTCAACGTGGCCGAATCGTCCGCCGCCACCTGGCCCGCGGACCAGATCACTTCCGCGGCATTGGTCTCGACCGTTCCGGCGCTGGCCTCCGCCGTCAACAACACCAGGCCGGCGGGCAACTGGTTGGTCAGCACCACGGCGCTGGCGGGGTGCGGGCCCTGGTTGGTCACGGAGAGTACGAACGTCGCCGTATCGCCCAGGTACAGGGTGGTGGCACCCGGGCCAATGCGGAGCGCCAATTCCGCTCGATTGAATACTTCTTCGACGGCCTCGACGTAGTTGTTCGCGGGGTCCAGGTCAGACTCAAACGCCACGACGGCGGCGGTGTTCGTGAACCGGCCCGGGCTTTGGGGGGTGACCTCCAGGCGGAGGTTGGCCGCCGCGCCTGCCGGCAGCTCGGCCAGTTGCCACCGGACGAGCCCGCCATCGTTCGTGGCCTCGCCGTCACTGGGCGTCAGCGCATCGAGCCGGAAGGCTGCCGGCAGGGGATGAAACAGAGCGACGGCCGTCGCGACGGAGGGTCCCAGGTTGGTCACACTGAACACGTAGCTGGCAGGTTCGCCGGCGATCAGCGGAGGAGCCGGCTCGGCAAGCGTCAGCGCGATGTCCGCCGGCGGACGGACCTCGGTGACCAACTCCACGTGGTTGTCGTCCGGAACCGGATCGGTTTCGGCGGCAGCGACGATCGCTACATTCGTCACCGTCCCGGCGACAGTGGGCGTGACCCAGAGGTCCAGGGTGGCGAAGCCGCCCGGCAGGACGCCGCCCACCTCCCACGCGAGCCCGTCGGGGGTGAGGCGCCAGAGTCCCTGGCTGGCGGCCACCGAGGAGAAGCCCAGGGTGGCGTCGAGCTGCTCCGTCAGGAGGATGGAGGTGGCCGCTTCGGGGCCGCGGTTGGTGATGGTCAGGAAGTACTCCAGCGGCAGATTCAGTGCGGCCGGGTTCGGGGTGACGGTTTTGAAAAGGGCCAGATCGGCCGCCGTCCGGACGGTCAGAAGCGTTTCGCAAGCGTTGTTGTCCGGACTCAGGTCGGGTTGCGGGGCGAGCACCTGCACGCGGTTGGTGAGTTCGCCGGAAGCCGTCGGCACCAGGGTCAGGTTGACCGTGGCTCCGGCGCCGACCGCGAGGTCGCCCAGCCGGACCTCGACCGTCTGGTTGGTGGCGTCCCAATCGCCTTGGGTGACGGTCAACGAATCGAGCCGGCTGGCCGAGGGCAGCGAATCCGTAAGGACCACGTTCGTGGCGGCGAACGGACCGAGGTTGGTGACGGAAAGCACGAACACCACGGGTTCCCCGGTCAGCGGCGAGTCGGGACTGGCGCGGCACTCCAGCGCCAGGTCCGCGTCCTCCTGCACGCTTACCGCCAGGCTCGCGGTGTTGTCCTCGGCGTTCAACTCGGCCTCGGCGGCGGTCACGGTCACGGTGTTCGTGTATTCGCCCGCGGCGGCCGCGCGCAACGTCAGGCCGATGGTGGCGGTCCCCGCCGGGGCGAGGTCGGCCAGCGTGCAGACCACCGTTCGATCCACCAGGGCGCCCGTTCCCGAATCGCTTTCGGCGGCGACAAAGTCCCAGCCTTCCGGCAGCGGGTCGGCGAGGGTCAATCCCGTGGCGGTCTGCGGTCCCCGGTTGGTGACCGTGATCGAAAACTGCAGGTCGCGGTTGACCACCGTCTGCGCGGAGGTCAACGCCTGGTCGATCGCGAGGTCCACGGCTGGCAGCACCTCGACGGCCGCCCGCGCCACGTTGTTGAACGGCGCCAGGTCCGGTTGGTCGGCCGTGACCGACGCGGTGTTGGTCAGCCACCCCAACTGCGCCGCGATGGTCCGGACCAAGCCCGTGGCAGTGCCGCCCACCGGGAGCTCGCCGAAGTCGAAAACGACGCGGTTCAACTCGAGCTGGGCCATCCCCTCCGTGGTTTGCGCCGCGCTACCCGTCAACCCGGCAGGCAAATCATCGGCGACGCGCACGCCGGTGGCGGTGTAAGGCCCATGGTTGGTGACCATCAGCAGAAACGCGACCTCGCCGCCATACAACACCTGGGCAGGAGCCGCGGACATCTGAAGCTCCAGGTCAGCCGGCTCCTCGACCAGGAATTCCGCCGTGGCGACGTTGTTGTCCGCGGCCAGGTCCGCTTCGAAGCCTGCCGCCTCGACCGTGTTCGTGACCACGCCCGCGGTCTGCGGCTGCACCTCCACGGTCACGCTCGCGACCTCGCCGACGGCCAGATCGCCCAGGGCGGCCGACACGCGGCCGGCTTCGTTGGTCGCGGTTCCCCGGCTCGGCGTCAGCGAGACCAGTTCGAAAGTCGCGGGCAGTTCATGAACCAGGGTGACTCGGGTGGCGGGGTTGGGTCCCAGGTTGGTGACCGAGAGCGTGTACTGCGTCGCCTGGCCGATCACGATCCGGCCCGCCGGCGGCTCCAAACCAGCCGCCAGGTCGGTGTCCGGACGCACCTCGGTGACGGCCTCGACCGTGTTGTCCGTGGGCAACAGATCGAATTCGTAGGCGGAAACGGCCGCGGTGTTGGTGAGCAACCCCAGGCCGGTCGCGCGCAACACAAGTTCCAATGACGGTTCGCCCGCCACGTCGAGCGCGCCGACCGGCCAGGTGACCACGCCCCCGGCCTGCGCGGGAGTGCCGGCGGTGGCGGTGGCCTGAACGAATTCCGCGCCCGCAGCCAGGGCGATGCTGACCGCCACTTCGCTGGCAGCCACCGGGCCGCGGTTCGTGAGCGTCACGACATTCGTGAAGCTCTGTCCCAGGGCGACCGGTGCCGGCGGCGTTTGCCAGGCCATGGCCAGGTCGGTCACCGCGCGGACGGTGGTGACCGCTTCGGTGAGGTTGTCGGCGGCGTTCGGGTCCGGTTGATCGGCGGTCACCGTGACCTGGTTCGTCACCCGACCGAGGACGTCCGGGACGAACTTGAGTTGAACCGACGCCGTTCCGCCCACGGCCAGGTTGCCCAGACGACCGAGAAAGACACCCTGGGCGCTGGTCCAGCCGCCCTGACTGATGATGGCCGAAACCAGGGCCAGCCCCGGAGTCAGTTCGCTGCGTACCACCACGTTGCTGGACAGGTACGGCCCGGCGTTGGTCACCACCAGCGAGACGAGAAAGGGCTGGCCGCGCGGCGTCGGGTCGGCACCCACTTGGGCCGTCAGGGACAAGTCCGCGGTTTCGAGGATTGGGAAGGCCAGGCGGGCGAGATTGTCGTCGGGCGTCGGCTCGATCTCGCCCGCGCCGGCAGTGACAACATTGGTAACCCAACCGGGCAGCGGCACCCGCCCGGTCAAGGTCAGGACCGCCTGGCTGTCTTCGGTCAATTCGCCGAGTTGCCCGAATTTCGCCACCACCTGGGCGGCATTCGTCACGGCCGTCCCCTGGCTGACCACGGCGGAGGCGAGCTCGAAGCCCGCCGGCAGGGTGTTGGTGAGCCAGACGGACTGAGCCGTGTTCGGGCCGCGGTTGGTGACGGTCACCGTCAGGGTGAAGAGCTCGCCAAAGACCGGGCCGGCCGGCTCCACGCTCTGGCTGACGGCCAGGTCACAGGTGGGCGGGCGCACCTCAACGTTCACGTTCGCGGGGCCGGTGGTCACGTAGCCGTCATTCACCGTGAAGGTGAAGGTGTCCGGACCCTGGTAGCCGGGTTCGGGAGTGTAGCGGACGGTGCCGGCCGCCGGATCGAAATCGCTGAGTGTGCCATGTCCGGGCGGCGTCCCGAGCGCGAAGGTGAGCGGATCCTCGTCCGCATCCGCGGCCTGCAGCGTCAGCCACGAGGCCAGACCGTAATACGCCACGGCCTCCTGGTCGGGCGCCACGGGGGGTCGGTTGAAGAATTCGCACCGGTATCCGACCTCGGCGTACTGGATTTCCAACTGCCAGCACAACAGCGTGCCGATGTCCTCCAGGCTCGTGTCCGCGATCCGGAGCCGCCAGTTGCCGGCGAGGGCCCGGTTGGTCAGGACATCCAGCGGTTCGTCGGGGCGGAAGGTTCCCGCGTACGGCGCGGTGCCGTCGCGCAGGCCCTGGGTGGCGGCATCGTCGAATCGGGTCCAGGCCACGTCCGGACCGCAGTCTCCCGTGCCGAGATTCGCACTCGAGTCGCCGATGTTGCTCAGGAGGGTGACTGACGTGCCATCGGGGTGGCGCAACCGGATGTCCAGATCGTCGAGCCAGGTATGATCCAGCCGCACGTCCGCCTTCACGCCGAGCACGATGCCGGGGACCAGGACCGGCAGGACCGAGGTTACCGTGCTCAGGTCCGGAATGGGCAGCGGTACGTTCGTGGCCGCGAACACCTGGCCGGTGATGTTGGTCACCTCCAGGCGCCCGACGGCGCGGGTGAACACGTTGGTGTACTCCTTCCCGCCCACGGTCGTGATGTGCTGGAAGGTAAGCTGCTGGCCGCACTCGGCGGCCTTGCTCACCCGGTAACTGAACGGAACCAGGTTCGTGGCCGTTTGGCCGGAAAGCAGTGGCGGGTACGCGGCCTCGGCCTGCAGGAGCTTGACCTCGGGCGAATCGGTGACGATCCGCGCGGTCACGTTGGACACGCCCGGTCCGTCGGTGTTATGCAGGACGATCTCCTCTTCGATGACTTCACCGCGGTCCACGTAACCGTTGCCATTGCCGCCGTCCGTGTCGCTGAACCGGGCGGCCGCCACCACCAGCAACGGCGTGACCGTCATCCTGGCGGGCGTGAAGATCAGCGCGAATTTCTGCGGCTCCTCCGACGCCACGTCCGTGCCCGCAACGGCGAGCGTCCACGGGCCCGGCACCACGTCGCTGTCCGCCACCACCTGCTCGGTCACGTTCAGGTGGTCCTCCTGCGTCCTGACCGCCGGGGCCGCCGGATGCGCCGGGT
The DNA here is from genome assembly GCA_963735925.1 of uncultured bacterium. Taxonomy (GTDB): domain Bacteria; phylum Verrucomicrobiota; class Verrucomicrobiia; order Limisphaerales; family J093; genus DSVZ01. Next base: position 231,790 of record CAVTMT010000007.1, on the reverse strand, counting down.
CCAGCGTCCACGGGTAGTGCCGCGTGCCGTTCGGGTCCGTCACCACCAGGTCCAGGTCGTTGACGAGCGTTTTGGCGGCATTTTCGGCGGCGGCGACATCGTCCCAGACGAGCGTCACCTTCACCGAGGCGGTGTCCGGCGGCACGTCGAGCGTATAGACCGCGCGGTCGCCGGGGGCCACCACGCCCACGAGCACCCCGCCGGAACGCAATTGGTCCACCGCGTCTTTGACCTGGATGCGGCCGTAGCCGGTGGCGTAGTCCGGGCCCGGTTCGTACCCGTCACTGCCCTCGCTCAAGTCCGCCGCGGTATGGACCAACAAAGCCTTCACCATCGCCGGCAACGGCGTCTGGCCGTTGTAGTGGGCCCGGTAATCCTCGATGAGCAGTGCCGCCGCACCCGAGACCGCCGGGGCCGCCATGGACGTGCCGACCAGGACGCCGTAAGTCCCGTTCGGCTGCGTTGAAGTGATGCCGCCATCGCCGCCCACCTCGTCGCCGGGCGCCATGACTTCAGGTTTCAGGCGCCCGTCGTCCGTCGGCCCCCAGCCGCTGAAAACGGTCATCGAGCTGTCGTCGGAGTTGACGGCCCCCACCGTGATCATGTCTTTCCCCGTGGCGGGTACGCCGATGGTCGAGTAGTCGTTGGAAGGACAACCGTTCTGGTCGCGCCGCCCCCGCGCATTGCCGGCGGCAAAGACGACCAGATAGGGCTCACCGTAAAGGCCCGTGGCCAGCCGGTCATAATCGGGCGCGAAGCTGGTGTAGTCGCCCAGGAGATTGCAGTTCCCGAAGAACTGGCTGAGCGTGAGGCCCCACGAGTTCTGGGACACCACCGCGTCGAAACGCTGGCGCGCATCCCGATGCTCGTCAATCATGGGTCCCGTATCGACATCGTAGGAAATCAAGGTCGCGCCGGGGGCCACGCCGCGCCATTGGAAGGGCCTGCCGCCCTTGGTTTCGCTGGCCGCTCCGTTGCCCATCAGGGTGCCCGCCACATGCGTCGAGTGCGGATGCTTCTTGGCAGCCACGTCGGCCTCGCCCGGTTTCGCCCGGCCGCCAAAGTCCGGGTGCGCGAAGTCCACCCAGCCGGCATCCCACATCGCCACCACGACGTTGGTGCCCGACAATCCGTACGGCGCCGCCTGCGCGAGTTCGGCCTGGGTGTTGGTCCGAATGCCGTCGTTGAAGGTCTCGATCGGTGGGGGCACCTCCTCGATCCAGCGCAAGGCGTCGAGCGCCGCCAGCGATCCGATGCGGTCCGGCGCCACCTGGATTTCCAGTTGCCGCGTGGACCCGATTTCCGCCGTTACGGTCGCGCCGGTTCCCGCCACCGCCGCCCCGGCGTTCGTGAGCGGCACGTCGGCGAACACGCGCGCGCGCAGCTTCACCGTGCCATCGGGCAAGGTCGCCCAAACGCCGGGCGCCCCGGCCGCGAGGGTGGCGGACAGCTTGTCCTCCGGATAGATCGGCCCCAACCACTGCGCCCCCGCGGCCGCCAACCGGGCGGACCCGGCCGCGCGCGGCAGACTCACGAAGAAGGCGCGTTCCGGAAGATAATCCAGCAGCATGATGCCGCCGGCCGCCAATTGCTCCCGCTCCGCCGGGGTCGGCAGGCGGCGGAATTGGACCAGCACGTGCACCGGATCGGTACCCGGCGCCGCGGCCAGGGCGGCGGTAAGATTGGCGGCCAATTCCCCGGCGCCGACGAACGTCCCGGACTTGAGCCGGACGGGCCGGAGCGCCGGGGACGAGGCGAGTTGACGAGGCCCCGCTGGCTCCGCCACGGGAATCCGGTCGGGCCGGACCGGGGCGGCCAGGCTGCCGGCAACCAGCACCCCCAGGCCCAGGCAACCCACGGCCAGCGTACGCCACGGATGTCGAATTCGGCGCGAAGTCGGGGCGGACCCGCGCGCCCGGCTTCGGCCCGGAAGCGCCGGGCGAATGGCGGCCAGACATGAGAGCATTCGCGCGGCTATAGCAGGCCAGCAGAAAAAGGAAAGTCCAAGATGGCCGGCAACCCGAGGCCCGGGCGCAGGAACCGAACGCAGTTTCAATCCCATGATGGGCAAGACTCGGCAGCAGTCCGCGTGCCGGATATCCCGGCGGGAACACTCCGCGTCCTCCGCCGCCGCGTCCCGATGCAGGCCGCCGGATTTTCAATTCGCGCGAGACGCGCCCCGACTGCTATGAATCGCGCGATGCGTGATCGCCAGTCCATCCACGGAAACGTTGCCGGCCTCCGGGCGGGCCGGCCTTGGGCCGCGGTTTCAGCCGCAAGGGGGACCCATTCGTGAGCACCGCGAGTCCCAACCCGGAGCCGAGCGCCGGGCGGCCGGACCAGCCCGGCTGGCTGCGCGCTCTGCACCGCGTGGAGAATGCCTTGGTCATCGCCGCCCTGGCCGCGATGGTGGTGCTCCCGTGCCTCGAGATCGCCCTGCGCAAGCTGGGACATTCCGGCGTCCCGGCCTCGATGCCGATCGTGCAGCACCTGGTGTTGATCCTCGGCATGTTGGGCGGCGCGCTCGCGGCCCGCGAAGGGCGCTTGCTGTCCATTTCCACGCTGGCGCAATTCCTGAAGGGCCGCGCCCTCGCGCTCGCGCACGTGGCCAGCGGCGGGGTGGCGGCCGCCATCAGCTTCTTCCTTTGCGTGGCCAGTGTGGACCTGGTGCGCGCGAGCCGGAGGCTCGCCAAGCTCCTCGCTTATGGCATCCCCATCTGGGTGGTGCAAAGCGTGCTGATCGTGGGGTTCGCGATGGTGGCGCTGCGGCTGATCTGGCGGGCGGGGCAGACATGGCGGCCGCGCCTGGCGACGCTGGCCGTCGCCGGCGCCCTGGTCGCGATCGGGTTCTGGACCCCGATCGCGCCCGAACACCTGCGCTGGCCGGCGCTGGGCGTTTTGTTTGTGGCCATTGCCCTCGGTGCCCCGATCTTTGCCGCGCTGGGGGGCGCCGCCTTGATTCTGCTATGGACCGGTGGCGAAACCATCGCCTCGATCCCGCTGAATCACTATCGGCTCACGATCAACCCCACCCTGCCGAGCATCCCGCTGTTCACGCTGGCCGGCTATTTCCTGGCGGAAGGCGGCGCCGCGCGGCGATTCGTGCAGTTCTTCGAGGCCTGGTTCGGGCACATCCGGGGCGGGCCGGCCATCGTGACGGTCCTGGTGTGCGCGTTCTTCACGTCGTTCACCGGCGCTTCGGGCGTGACCATCCTGGCCCTCGGCGGTCTGTTGATGCCGGTGTTGATCGGGGCGGGATTCAAGGAGCGGCCCGCACTCGGGTTGCTGACGGGCGCCGGTTCGCTCGGGTTGTTGTTCCCGCCGTGCCTGCCGCCGATTTTGTACGCGATCATCGCCAGCACGAGCACCGACTCGAGCATTCGCATCGAGGAAATCTACCAGGCCGGCCTGTTGCCCGGCCTGCTGTTGATGGGCATGGCCGGTTGGTGGGGCGTGCGGTGCGGACCGAAAGGCCGCGCCGCGGCACGATCTTTCGAATTCCGCGCCGCCTGGGCCGCGTTTCTCGCCGCCAAGTGGGAACTGCTGATTCCCGTGGTGGCACTGGTGTTCCTCTTCTCCGGTTGGGCCACACCGGTCGAAGCCGCGGCCGTCACCGCGCTTTACGCGTTCATCGTGGAGACTTTCGTGTATCGCGACCTGAAGTTGTTCCGGGACGTGCCGCGCGTGATGACCGAATGCGGCCTCCTCGTGGGCGGCGTGTTGCTCATCTTGGGCGTCGCCCTCGGCTTCACGTATTTCCTGATCGACGCTCAAATCCCGGACCGCGGTGTGGTCTGGGTGACCGGCGCGATCCACTCGAAGTGGGCGTTCCTGCTGGTCCTGAACCTGTTCCTGATCGCGGTGGGATGCCTGATGGACATCTACTCGGCGATCGTCGTCGTGGTCCCGTTGTTGGTCCCGATCGCCAGGGCCTTTGGCATCGAACCGCTGCACCTCGGCATCATCTTCCTGGCGAACCTCGAGCTGGGTTTCCTCACCCCGCCGGTGGGCATGAACTTGTTCCTTTCCTCCTACCGTTTCAATAAGCCGGTGACCGAGGTCGCCCGCGCTTCCTTCCCGATGTTGATCGTCCTGCTCATCGGCGTGTTGCTGATCACCTACGTGCCGCCGCTGACCACCTGGTTGCCCCATTTGCTCCAACCATGACCCGTGGCGGCTGCCCGACGGCGGCGGAACCGGTCGCTGGCGCCGCGGTCCAATCCTGCCTATCGTCCCATGCGCTCGCGGACGCCCTTGATCATCTCGCTCGGATTGAACGCCGTCTTCGCGACGCTGCTCCTGGCGCTCTGGCTCCGGTCCGCACCCACCGCGGGTGAAGCCTTGGCGGCCCGCCCGCCGCCGTCCGCCCCGCCGGCGGTCGAGGCGACGGCCCGCGCCGCCCATGACACCGGCAATCCGGCGCGGCGCTTCGCGTTCACCTGGGCGCAGATCGAATCCGACGATTACCGGCAGTACATCGCGAACTTGCGCGCGGTGGGCTGCCCCGAGCGATTGATCCGGGACTTGATCGTCCGGGATGTGGGCGAACTCTACGAGCGGCGCGAGGCGGCTTTGCCGCCAACGGATCTGCCGCCCTGGGCCGGACGCGATCGCCAGATCCAGGCGAACCGCCAGCGCGAACTTCAGCGCACCTCCCTGGAGGAGGAGAAGCGGGCCGTGCTCCAGGAGTTGCTCGGCTTCGCCTGGGATGACGAGGCCATCCGCCTGGTTCAAAACGAGGAGTTCGCCTGGGTCCTGCTCGGCTTCCTCCCCGATGACCTGGCCGTGCAGGCGATGAGTCTGCCCAAACGCTACGAGCAGGCGGCGGAACGCATCCGCGACCAGGCGGACAACATTCTCCTGCCCGCCGACCGGGCCGCGCTCAACGCGCTCGCCGACCAGTTCGAAGCCGGGCTGGCCAGCCTGCTCGCGCCCCAGCAACTCGAGGAACTGAAGCTGCGAATCCAGGCCATCTCGGCCCTGGGCAACGAAATCCAACTCGAAGGCGCGGACCTCACGGCCCAGCAGGCCCGCGAAATCGCGCGCCTTTCGGGGCTCCTCAAGGATCCGATCCGCGAGGATCTCATCCGGGCCGCCGACGTGTCCTCCGACGAGGAGGCGCAACGCAAACTGGCCTTCAACCGCGAAGTCGCGCAGGTGCTGGGGCCGGAGCAATTCGCCGAATTCGAGCGGGTCCAGGACGGCCGTTACCGCGAGGCGCTCAGTTTCAGCCAGGAACGCAACCTGCCGCGCCAGACCGCGCTCAAGGCCTTCGAGATCCGGCAGACGGCCGAGGACGAGGCCCGCCGCCTCCGCGCAGCCAAGGACGTCGAGCCACCGGCGAGGCAGGCCCAACTCGAGCAGCTCCAACAGTCCGCCGCCGCCGCCCTGACCACGCTCCTCGGGCCGCAAAACATGACCGATTACCTGAAGCAACCGGGCGCCTGGCTCAACGAGCTCGGCCACCAGCCGGGCCAATCACAACCATGAACACGCGTCTGGCCACCGCCCTGTCCGTCGCGGCCAACCTGGCGCTCGTCGCCGCCCTCGGGTTCGGTCTGGCGCGACCGCACCCCGTCGCCACCCCGCCGCGACCGGTGCGCGCCGTGGTGGCTCCCCCCCAATCGCCGCCGACTCCCGAACCGACGTCGGTCTCCTCCCCGCCTGAATCCGTCGCCAGCATTCGTTGGACCGACCTTGCTTCAACGAACTTCTTCGCTTACCGCGACAACTTGCGCGCCATCGGTTGCCCCGAGAAGACGGTGCGCGACATCATCGAATCCGAGGTCGCCGCCTATTTCGCCCAGCTTCGCCGGCCCATCATCGACGCGATCCAGCTCCAGTTCTGGGACGCCGTGGCCAAAGGCGGGAAGAAGGTGCTGGAAGATTCCGACACCGCTTTCGACAAACTGAACACCGAGCACCGTGAGTTGCTGGCCAGGTTGCTGGGCGACCGGCCGGAGAGCGCGGCGGAGCTCCTGGCCGATCGGCGCGAAGGCTGGCAGCGGCAGTACAAGTGGCTGCCGGCGGACAGGCAGGCGGCGCTGATCCAACTCGAAGAGCAACACTGGCGGGAGGAGCGCGACCTGCAGCAACAGATCGCCCAAAGGGCGAACCCGGCCTGGAGCGCGGAGGATCACGCCCGCCGCCAGGAGATGGCCGATAGCTATCGGCGCACGCGCGAGGAATTGCTCGGCGAGTTTGCCGGCGAAGACGAGCTGCGCCATTCCAACGCCGGCGCCTGGGCGGGAAATGCGCTTGGTTTCGAGCCCACCGAATCCGAATGGCGCGCCGTGGCGCAAGCGAAGTTGGACGCGCAGAAGGCCGGCAAGGACTACGGCCTGATGCTGCGCTACGGCCTGCTGCCCGCCGGGGCGAGCCGCCGCGCCGATGGGACGGTGGTGCTGGCGGACGGCACGGCAGTTGACGCCGCCGCCGCGACCCAGAACCGGATCAAGACCATCCTCGGCGACGACCGTTACGCCGGGTACCAGCGGGCGCAGGATGGCGACTACCAACAAACTCTGCGGGTCACGCGACGGCTCGGCGCCGCCGACGACACCGCCGCTCAAGCCTGGGAAATCCAGCGTGCCGCCGGCGCCGCCGCCCAGCTACTTCGTACCAACACCGGTCTCGACGACCCCAGCCGTCAAGCGGCGCTGGGTGAAATCGCCCGCGAAGCCGACCGGTCCTTGCGCGCCACTTTGGGCGAAACCGGCTTTGCCACCTATCGCGAATACGCGGGTGGCTGGATGAAGGATCTGTCCCCGGGCAACTGAGCCCGGTCAGGCGACGAGCAGGTGCGGGAAGCGATCCTGATTGCACTCGGTGATGCAGTTCATCTCGATTACTAAACGTCCTGTGATTTAAGCACCGCGGCGGGCGCGTCGAGGGAGGCTTCGCCCGGAGCGGCTTGGGTCAATGCGTCAAGGTGGTCCGTTTGAGCGACGGCGCCTGGCGTTGACGATGGTGACTGGGAGCGGAAGGAGCTGAATCGCAGCCGGAGGTCAGCCCGCAGCGGCAGCCTCCAGCAGTGCCTGCGCATGTCGCCGCGCGGCGTCGCTCTGGCCGCCCAACATGCGGGCCAGTTCGGTCACGCGATCGCCGTCGGCGAGCCGTTCCATGCGGGTGATCGTGCGGCCGGCGCGGACTTCCTTGGTCACGCAGAAATGCACATCCGCCGCCGCCGCCACTTGCGGCAGGTGAGTCACGCAAAACACCTGCCGGCGACGGGCGATCTGGCGCATCTTGTCGCCCACCGCATGGGCCGTCTCGCCGCCGACATTGGCATCGACTTCGTCGAACACCAACACCGGGATTTCGTCCACCGCCGCCAGCACGGTCTTGATGGCCAACATCACCCGCGCCATTTCACCGGAGGAGGCAATCGCCCGGAGCGGCCGTACCGGCTCGCCCGGGTTGGGCGCAAACTGGAACTCGACGCCGTCGAGGCCGCTGGCGGCAGCCGGCGCGGGCGGGTCGGCCGCGGGCGAAGCGGTGGTCAACGCCACGTCGAAATGGCTTTGCCGGAACCCGAGGTCGCCGAGCTGTCTGGTGACCGCCTTCGCCAGCTTGGGAATCAGCTCGCGACGGGCCGCGGTCAGCTTCCGGCCCGCGGCGGCGAGCTCGCGGTCCAGCGCGGCCAGCTCTTCGTTGAGCCGATGCAGTTCGGCGTCACGGGATTCGAGCTGGTGCAAGCGGCGGCCCACGTCTTCGCCAAATTCGATGACGGACGCGAGGGTCGCCCCGTACTTGCGCTTGAGGCTCTGGATCAGGTTGAGTCGCTCCTCCAGCGCCTGCAGCCGCTCCGGGTCCAGCTCGACCCGATCCAGGTAACGCGCCAGATCGCTCTGCAGCTCGCGGACGCCGGCCACGACCTGTTCGTGCGCGGCGGCGAGGGGCTGGGCCTCGGGGTCCACGCGCTGCAGCTCCGCCAGCAGCCGGCCGACCGCGCCGGCCTGGTTCAGGACCGACGCGTCGTCGTCGCCCAGCAATTGGACGGCGGCCTGACCGAGTTGCAGCAGTTTCGCGGCGTTGCTGGCGCGCCGGTGCTCGTGCTCCAGTTCGGCTTCCTCGTCGGCCCGGAGGTTGGCGTCGGCAATCTCGCGCACCTGGTACCGCAGCAACTCGAGTTGTTGCGCGTAGGTGCGCTCGTCCACCACCAAGGCGGCCTTCTGTGCCTCGAGTTCCCGCCGGCGGACGACCCCCTCGCCGAAAGTGCGGACCTGCGGTTGCAGACCGCCGAAGGCGTCGAGGATCGCGAGCTGCCGAGCCGGATGCAGCAGCGACTGGTGATCGTGCGGGCCGTGCACATCGACCAGCCAGTCGCCGATTTCGGCGAGCGTGGCGAGCGTGGCGGGGGTGCCGTTGACGAACTGGCGGTTCGCACCGGCGGCGGTCAAGGTGCGCTTGAGCAGGAGCTGGTGGTCTTCGCACGGTTCACACCCGCTGTGCGCCAGCACGGCGTGAAAGCCGGGCGCGAGCCGGCGCGTATCGAACGCGGCCTCGACGGTGCACGTGTCCTCGCCGGCGCGGATCAGGGCGCGCTCGGCCCGGGCCCCCAGGAGCAGGTCGAGGGCGCCCAGAACGATGGACTTGCCGGCGCCGGTCTCGCCGGTCACCACCACCAGCCCGGGCGGAAACTCGAGGGTGAGGTCGGACACCAAGGCGAGGTTGCGGATGCGCAGCGTGGCGAGCATGGCGATTTCGTTGGCGGCGAATTTGGCGGCAATGTTAGCGTGACGCAAAACGAAACTGGCAGCGCGGCAAAGCATGGCGTTCACCTTCACTTTCCTTGGCTCGGGCACCTCGCAGGGGGTGCCGCTCATCGGCAAATCCTACCCGCCGGAGTTTCTGGCCAACCCCAAGAACCACCGCACCCGCCCGTCGATCTACGTCGCCACCGACCAGGTCAAGCTCGTGGTCGATACCACGCCGGAGTTCCGGCTCCAGATGCTGCGCGAGGACATCCGCTGGCTGGACGCGGTGCTCGTGACGCACGGCCACGCGGACCACATCATGGGCATGGACGATTGCCGACGGTTCTGCGACTTGCGCCATGGCCCGCTGCCGATCTACGCCTCCGAGGCCACGATGCAGGCGCTGCGCCGCGTGTTTCAATACGCCTTCACCGACGGGCCGATCCCGGACGGTTATTTCAAACCCGAGCCGCACGTCCTCTCCGGACCGTTCACCCTGGGCGATCTGCACATCACGCCGCTCGACCTCCCGCACGGACGCATCACCACAACCGGCCTGCTGTTCAGCCAGGGCGGGCGGAAGCGGCTGGCGTATTTGAGCGACTGCAAGGCGGTGCCGCCGGCCGCCCTCGAAGCCGTGCGCGGCGTCGAAGTCGCGGTGCTCGACGCGCTCCGGCGCGAGCCGCATCCCACGCACATGTGCCTCGATGAAGCGCTCACCGCGACCCGCCGCATCGGCGCCGCGCGCACGTACTTCACCCATCTCGCGCACGGCTTCGACCACGACCGCGATCAGGCCGAGCTGCCCACCGGCGTTTGGCTGGCTTACGATGGGTTGAAGATCGCCTTGGAGGAACTCGTCCGAACCACATGAGTTTGCGAAGGTCCTCCCCCCCCGGATCGAGTCGCCTCCGACCCCACCGGCGGCGGCGCGCGTGGGCGTTGGCCGGGCTGCTTCTGGGTGCGCTCGCCGCGGCGCGCGCCGGGGCCGCGGGCGCCGGTGACGGGGTGGTCGTGATCTACAACCTCGACTTCGCGCCGGACTCACGCCTCGTGGCCGAACATTACGCGGACCGGCGGGGGGTGCCGGCCCGGAACCTGATCGGCCTCACGCTGCCCCGGACGGAGGACATTTCCCGTGCAGCCTTCCGTGAGCGCCTGCAGCGCCCGCTGGTCCGCGAGTTGGAGCAACGCGGCCTCGTCCGCTTTCACGAACGACTCCTCCCCGCCGCGGAGGGCGCGCCGGGCGGCGTCGCGCGGGTGCTGACCGAATCCAAGGTGCGCTACCTCGTGCTGGCCTACGGCGTGCCGCTGCGGATCGACGCCGACCCGAAGCTGGAGGAGCCGGTGCCGGACAACCTGCCGGCGGCGCTGCGTCGCAACGAAGCGGCCGTGGACAGCGAACTGGCCGCCCTGCCCCAGCTCGAACGCCAGGCGCTGCTGACCGGTCCGCTGCAGAATCCCTTCTTCGGCACCACCAACCTCGCGTCGCTGCACCCCACGAACGGCCTGTTTCTGGTGACCCGCCTGGACGGACCCTCCCAACGCGTCGCCTCCGGGCTGGTGGACAAGGCGATGCAGGCGGAGACCAACGGCCTCTGGGGACGCGCGTACTTCGACACCCGCGGCCTGACCAACGGGCCGTACGCGAAGGGCGACGAATGGATTCGCGAGGCGTTCCTGGTGGTGCGCCGGCAGGGCTTCGAGTCGATCCTCGACCCGCGCCCGACCACCTTTCCGGCCTCGTTTCCGATGCCGCAAATCGCGATCTATGCCGGGTGGTACGACGGCGCGGTTTCCGGACCATTCACCCGGGATCCGGTCGAGTTCATGCCGGGGGCGATCGCCTACCATCTGCATTCGTTCAGCGCCCGCACCATTCGCAGTGCCACGGCGAACTGGGTCGGCCCGTTCCTGGCCCAGGGCGTCACCGCGACGATGGGTTGCGTGGCCGAGCCTTACCTGGATCTCACGCCCCAGGTGGCGGTGTTCTACAACGACTTGATCGCGGCCGGAGCCAACCTTGCCGAAGCCGCTTACGCTTCGCAGCCCGTGCTCTCCTGGCAAACCACCGTCGTCGGCGACCCGCTCTACCGCCCGATGGCCCGGCCGCCCCAGGAACTGCACGCCGACCTCGAACGCCACGATAGCGCTCTCCTCGCCTGGTCCTATCTGCGAATCATCAACCTGAACCTGGTGACCGGGGCTCCTCCGGCGGCGATGATCGACTACCTGAAGTCGCTGCCGCTCACGCGCAAGAGCGCCGTGCTGACCGAGAAACTGGGCGATCTCGAAATGGCCAGCGACCCGGCCCAGGCGATCGCGCGGTACCAGGCCGCGCTCGACTTGCAGCCCTCCGCCAACGAGAAGCTCCTGCTCCAGTTCACGCTGACGCAAGCATTGGCCCGGGTGGGGCGCATTGCCGACGCGCTCCGGGTTTACGACGACTTCTTCGCCGCCAACCCGCGTTACCCCGCCCTGCTCGCGTTCTACCAGGAAGCGCTCGCCCTCGCGCAGAAATTGGACGACTCCAAACGGGTGGAGCGGTACGAGCGGGAGATCGAACGCCTCGCACCGAAGGCGCCGGCTAGCGCCACCAACCAGGTCGAGCCGCCCAAGTCTTGAACCGCTTTCATGGCCCGCCCGGGGCCATCACGCCAGCGATCTCCCGCAGAAACAGCCGGCGCAGCGCGTCGTAGCCCCGGTCGTTCGGATCTTCGAGATTGTCCTGGTACCAGTAGTGCGGGTCCGTGCGATCGTAGTCGTGGATCAAGTCGTTGCCGCCGGTCGTGATGACGACGATGCCGAGCACGTTCGTCGGCTGGACGTGGAGTTGCGGCAGTTGGGATTTCCAGAGTTGCAGGGAGGTGCTGCCCGAGCGGGCCAGGACCGCAAACTCGATCTAAAACTCGACGCGGCGGGCCGTCAGATCCTCAGCGCGCGCGAGCTCAGCCCCGGCCTGTGGCGCGTGCGGTTGAGCTGGATTTGCGAAGGCCAAGACTACGCCGTCGAACAAAAGGTCGTCCTCAAGCGCGACGCGTCGTGAGCGCAAACCGGCCACGCGAGCCCCGCTCCCTTCTTATTCAACGACTCGGACGATCCAAGGTCAGCGACCCGGCGGAGCCGGGTTCGGTGGACCGGATGGTTCGGCATTGCTGTGAAATCGTGCGCGCCAGTATCCGGGCTCACGATGGCAGTGCATCAACGCGATGATCAGCACCCGGTCCGCCTCGACCGTGTACAGGATGGCATAAGGAAACACCTTCGTCAGACACCGCCGTACGTCCTGTTCCAGAACCCGCCAGCGCTCCGGGGCGGCTGCAACTTGTCGCACGGCCGCCTCAACGCTCGCCATGAATCGCAGGTCGAGTCCTTCCTGGCAACCAGCGTAGTAGCGCGCAGCCTCCTCGTACTCGGCCAGCGCGTCGGGATGGAATTCGCATCTCATCGGCCCAGCGCCCGCCGGACCTGCGCCAACGCCTGATCGGCAGGGATCGTCTGTACCCGTCCGTTGCGGACTTCATCCCGCCGCCGCAGGGCCTCCGCCACCCAGAGCTGGCGAACGTACCCATCCTCAGCAGGATCCAAGCTCTCCACCAGCCGATCCGCCAGCAGCGCACGGGCCTCGCTGGGAAGGCCAAGTGCCTCATCCACAATTTGCTCCACAGTCAGATTCATGGCCGAAGGATAGCCCTGCGGGCGAAAAGCTCAATAGGAAGCTATGCGCTGCCGTGACGGCGGTTCAAGCGAACGACCCGACTGGGCCGTGCCGGGCCAGTGACGTCCGGCATAGAAACCAGGCGCCGTCACGGCGTCGCCTCCAGCCGGCGGGTTCGGCCGCGCCATCACTTGCTTCCGCTTAGTATCACAATGGTTATCGGCGGCGTGTTGTCGTGTTCGGGCAAGGTCTGGGACGACACGATAGTAAACCCGCAGCTCCGGCTTTTTTTAGCTTCTCCTCAAGGCCGGGACGGTCAGTTACACCGCGGACGACGCGATAATCCTACGCAGCAGAGCCGTGGTGACAAGTGGTGCAGCCAGCCGCGCCGGGCAGGATCGCAAGCTTGATCTGAAACCCGACGCGGCGGGCCGCCAGATCCTCAGCGCGCGCGAACTCAGCCCCGGCCTATAGCGCGTGCGGGTGAGCTGGACTTGCGAGGGCCAGGACTACGCCGACGAACACAAGGTCGCGCTCAGGCGTGACCCGTCGTGAGCTTGGCGCGGCCACGCGAGACGCGCGCCCTTGTTGTCTAACGTTAAGCATGAGGCACGACTGACCGGGAGCGCGCGCCGCGATGCAGGACTGAGGTTGGAAATACGATTCATCTTTCGACTCGGGGCGGCTCAGTCGTTGCTCTCCATGCGCTTGTTATGCCTTGGGTGTTTGCTCATTGGCATCGAGGTCGTCGTCGTGATTTGTCTCTACTCGTTTGCGGTTGGGATCCCCATGAAGCGGTTCCTCCGCAATGATCATCTTGGTGAATTCAAAATCCTTTTTGCGGGACAATACAAATCGGTTCGATTGCTTTATCTGAAATTGATTGCTGTAAATCATGTTGTCATGGCAAACCAAAGGTCTCCTCAGGCCGTCGAAACGCGCCATGGCGGCAAAGTAGCGGCGATCTACCAGCGTCAGAAGATACTTAGGCGACAGTGGAAAAAGAATCTCAATTCCTTCGGAGGCGATTCCGGTCATAGAACGCCATGTATCCGTTATGTGGCCTCTCTTCACGAATGGGTGATCCGAAGTAATGAATTCTTCGTCTCCAAACGCTTCTTGAATGACCCAAATGTGCCGATAGAGAATCCCGGCCATCTCCCGAATCTCGTCGCCGTCAAGTAGGCCTCGGTGCTGAACATCACGAGCCATCTCCTCCGAGGTCGAGCCGTCAAGCAACTCCGCGTCTGGAGGGGGCTCTAATCCGGCGTCGCGATAGGCCTTCTTCTGGATCGCCAGAATGGTGTTGGCCATTTGTTCGTGCATGATACGCGTTTCCTTTGTTCGGAGCATCTGCACTACCATGTAAGCGGACAAAAAGTGCCTGTCTCTCGGCTTAATCCTCCGAAACTTCCCGGTCGAGAGAGCTCCGACTAATGCTTGAGATCGTGTCTCGTAGTGCCCCTCGAGATTGCTGAGATGTTTCTCGATGAACTGGCGATCACCAGTAATCGAACCCAATTCATCGTTGTCATAGAATCGTCGCTCAGCAGCGACATTCCGGACATTCGTTTGAAACTCTTGACCAGTGCTTTTATCGAATACCCAGATCTGCTCTTTGCCGTTGGCAAATTGCCGCAGATAGGCCTGAGGAACGTAATGCTGATTTATGACCTCGTTTCCGGGCATATTTTCTGGGCATAACAGTATAATTAGCCGAAAGGGTGTGCACGAGAGCTTGTGCGGTCGCGTGCACGGCTCGCCTGCCGAACTCTTTCTGCTAGCATGACTTAATGAGACCAGACCTGCGGATTTCGATCAAGGAATTTTGGCGGGCGAAGAATCTGAAGGTGACACTGACCCGGGTGCCTTTCGGCACGTCCTAGTATTTCATTCACATGAACGGCGCCCGGCGGCTGGCGAGGGGCAGGTCGGTGTCCCTCACGCGGCTGCTGACGGCGCTTCGCAAATCGCGGGTGCAATCGGCAGAAAGCCGGTGACGGCTTCGGCGGCGCGGCATTGGCGAAGCGCACCACGTCCGGCAGCGCAGTCTTTCACCTGAGGCCACGGTCGCCGCGCCGCTGAACGCGCCGCGCCGGCAGGCACGGTGTCAACCGGCCGCACCTTGAACTCGGATACGGATTGCCGAACCCCGGCAGAGGCCGCAATCCCGCCGCGAGCGCCCAAGGCCCACATTCCGACGAAACGCTTCGGTCCGGCTCCACTCAGTCGCGGCGCCAGGGCGGCTGGTTTTTGGCGAACGGCGACTTCCGGCCGGACGGCCGCGCGAACTGCGGCCGTTCCGGCGCCGGCGGGGTGCCGACCGATGCGCCCACGCGGCGGCCTTTGAGCCGGGTGCGGTTGACCGCGTCGAGAATGAGTTCCACGTGCTCCGCCGCCACCTCCACCAGGCTGATCGTCGGCAGGATGCGGATCGTCCCGACCACCTCGCGCGGCAGGCCGGTTTCGCCGGCAATGCAGCCCACGAAATCGCCGGGCAACACGCCGGCATTCTCGCCCAGGTTGAATCGCAGCCAGATCATCTCGCCCATCGGCGGGCCATGCGCCGGTCGCGGGCCGCTTCGCGGCGGACGTTCCTCCCCTTCCGGGCGGGACCGCTCTTCCCAATCGCGCGGTGCACGCGCGGACCGCTCGGCGCGGACCCGCTTCGGTTCGTCCTCGGCGATCTTCTGGGGCACACGGGCACTCTCGGCGTTGAGCAGATGAATCAGTGCCGAGGCGATATTGCCCGGCAGGTGCCCCGCGGACGTGAGTTGCTCCAGCAGTTCGTCCTGCGGTTTGTACTCGCCCTTCTCGAGCGTGGCCCGCAACGCTTCAAGCAACCGCGTGGTGCTCTTCTCCTGCAATTCGTCCAGGCGCGGCACGGCCTGCCGCTGAATCCGCGCCTTCGTGAAACGCATGATCTGCTGCAGGCGCCCGAACTCGCGGGCGCTCACCAGGCTGATGGCGCGTCCGCTCTTGCCCGCCCGCCCGGTGCGGCCGATGCGGTGGACGTAATCCTCCGCGTCGTAGGGCAGTTCGTAATTGAAGACGACCTCAATGTCATCCACGTCCAGGCCGCGCGCCGCGACGTCGGTGGCCACGAGCAACTCGATCTTCCGCTCGCGAAACCGGCGCATGACGCGGTCGCGCATCGTTTGCGCCATGTCGCCGTGCAGCTTGTCGGTGCTGTATCCGCGCGCCATCAGCGCCTCGGTCAACTCGTCCACCTGCACCTTGGTGCAGCCGAAGATCAGACCGTAGCGGACGTCGTGAAAGTCGATCATCCGCGCGAGCACCTCCGTCTTCGAACGCCAGTCCACCTCGAGGTAACTCTGTTCGACGGTCGGCACGGTCATCGTCGGCGTGGCGATGCGCACCTGCACCGGGTCCCGGGTGAAGCGTTCGATGATCTTCCGGATCGGCGGCGGCAGCGTGGCCGAGAACAGCACCGTCTGCCGCTCCTTCGGGACGCTTTCGAGGATGTGTTCGATGTCCTCGCGGAAACCCATGTCGAGCATCCGGTCGGCTTCGTCGAGCACGACCATCTTGACGGCGCCCAGTTTGAGGGTGCCGCGTTCGAGGTGGTCGATCACCCGGCCGGGCGTGCCGATGACGATTTGCGGACCGGCCAGCAGGCCGCGGAATTGCCGGTCATAACTCTGCCCGCCATAGATCGGCAGCTCTCGCACGCCGCGCTTGAAATGCGCCAGCTTGGCCATCTCCTCGGCGACCTGGGTGGCCAGCTCGCGCGTGGGGCACAGCACGATCACCTGCACTTCGCGCCGCGTTGGATCGGCCAGTTGGACGGCCGGCACGCCGAACGCGGCGGTCTTGCCCGAACCGGTTTGCGACTGGCCGACCACGTCCCGCCCGGCCAGCAACGGCGGAATGGCTTCGGCCTGGACCGGGGCCGCCTGCTCGAAGCCCATCCGCTCAACGGCCTTGAGCAGCTCCGGGGTGAGGCCCAGTTCGGAGAAAAGCTTTTGACTCATCAGCCGCCCAGTCTGCGCTTCGGCGGCGAATTGTCACGAACGGAGGTGGCGTCCCGGTTCTGGAGTTTTGAACGGGGAGCCCTGACCGCCGCCGATCGGCAGGCCCACGACCCGGCATGAGGGCGGCCTCTGGCGGTGGCGAACTCGCCGGGGAGGGGCATCTGCGAAAACCCCGTGCGGCGGATGTCGGGGGAGGTGCGGGAGAAGCCCGGGTCCAGGGGGCGGATCACCTCCGCTTGGCCGGTCCGTAGTAGTAGCCGCGGCCCACGCGGGCACCGCGCGAGCGGCTTCGCTGTGCCGTCGCGCTGCCGGACTTCAATTCCTCGAAGAGCGCCGTGTAGAGATACTCGAAACCCTCCAGCTTCGTGCGCGGGACCTTCTGGCTGATGAAGCGCTCGATGGCGGCGACGTGGTCGGAATCCTCCGCGGTCATCAGGGTCAGCGCGTCGCCCTTCGCCTGGGCCCGGCCGGTGCGGCCGATGCGGTGGACGTAGTCCTCCGGGTGCTGGGGCACGTCGTAGTTGATCACGTGGCTGACGTCTTCGATGTCCAGGCCGCGCGAGGCGATGTCGGTCGCCACCAGCACTTCGAACCGGCCATCGCGGAAGCCGTGCAACGCCTGTTCCCGTTCCTTCTGGGTCCGGTTGGAATGCAGCACGGCCACCGCGTGATCGTGGCGCTTGAGGGTGTGGGCGACGCGGTCCGCGCCGTACTTGGTCCGGCAAAAGACGATGACCGAGTCGTAGTTCAATCGTTGCAGGATTTCCAGCAGCAGCTCGGTCTTCTGGTGCGAGGACACCGGATAAATCGCGTGCCGCACCGTTTCGGCCGGCATGCGCCGAGCGCCGATCTCGACCGTTTCCGGCGAGCGCATGGCCCATTGGATCAGCGTCTCGATCGCGGGCGGGATGGTGGCGGAGAAAAGCGAGGTGTGCCGGTTGGTCGCGCATTTCTGCAGGATCCGTTTCACGTCCGGCAGAAAACCCATGTCCAGCATCCGGTCCGCTTCGTCCAGGACGAGGAACTGCACCCGGTCGAGGCGGACGTTGCCGCGGCCCAGGTGGTCCAGCAGCCGGCCGGGCGTGGCCACGAGCACGTCGATGCCTTTATGGAGGGCCTCGTTCTGGAGGCCATACCCGACGCCGCCGTAGGCTACGGCGACCTTCAGCGGCGTGAAGCGCGCGTAGTCGCGAAACGCGGTCTCGACCTGCGCCGCCAGCTCACGTGTCGGCTCGAGCACGAGCGCGCGCGGGCCCGGCGCCGGCTGGTCGAGGACGGAGAGGATGGGCAGCGCAAAGGCCGCCGTCTTGCCGGTGCCGGTTTGAGCGCTGCCGATGAGGTCCTTGCCGGCGAGCACCAGGGGGATGGCGCGCAGTTGGATGGGGGTGGGTTCGACGTAGCCGGCGGCGCGGACGCCGTCGAGCACAGCCTTGGAAAGGCCTAATTTCGAGAAAGCCATGCCCGAAGCCTAGCGGCTTTGGTCAAAAGATAAAGCCCGGCGATGCGGCGGCGTGCGGGGCTTCTGGGGGCGCCCTTCTTTGCGCTGGCGAGCCGGCTGCGTTCAGACCATAGTGCCGGCCGGACTCAGCCTGCTCATGAACACGCGTGCTTTCACCCTGGCGGCGCTCGCGCTGGTGCTGCCCCACGTCTTCCCCATATTCGCCCAGGACCCCGTCCGCGCCTCGCGTGGCCAGCTCACGCTGCCCACCTATCCGTGGGCGGCCGTCAAGCACCCGTACTTCCGGGGCACGGACGGCGTGAACATCTACCCGTACCCGATGCTCGATTTTCTGAGCCGCGACCCGACCAACCGCACCTACCGAACCGTCATCCTCGAGAACGATTACCTCCGCCTCACCTTCCTGCCGGAGCTCGGCGGCAAGATTCACGAGGTGATCGACAAGACCTCCGGCCAGCCGATGTTCTACGTGAACCACGTCATCAAGCCCGCCCTCATCGGCCAGGCCGGCGCGTGGACCTCCGGCGGCGTCGAATGGAACACCGGTCCACAGGGCCACACCGTGGGTTGCATGCAGCCGGTCGAGGTCGTGATCCTGCCCCGCGAAAAGGACGGCTCGCAGTCCGTCGCCATCGGCGAGACCGAACGCATCTACGGCACCAAATGGACGGTCGTGGTCACGCTGCGTCCCGATCGCTCCTTCATCGAGGAACGTATCCGCATCTACAACCCCACCGAGACCGTCCGCCCGTACTACTTCTGGAACTGCACCGCCGTGCCGAACACCCAGGGGTTTCGCTTCATTTATCCGATGACGCTCGGCATGGACCACAGCGGCGAGAAGTTCTTCGAGTGGCCGATCGACCACGGCAAGGATCTCACCCGCGGCACCAACTACCAGGATGCCTCCTCGATTTTCGCCTACGACTGCGATCAGGACTTCTTCGGCTCGTACAACGACGACCTCGACCGCGGCGTGGTGGCCTTCGCGAACCATCAGCAACTCCCCGGCAAGAAGGCCTGGACCTGGGGCTGGGGCAGCTACGGCACGATGCATCAAATGGACCTCACCGACGACGACGGTCCCTACAACGAAGTCCAGACCGGCCCGCTCCTGACCCAGGGCGAGGTCGGCCGGCTTGATCCGTGCGAAGCCGTCGAATGGAAGGAATGGTGGTATCCGGTGCATGGCATCGGGGCCTTCACGTTTGCGAACAAGGACGTGGCGATTCAAGCCGAGCGAAAGGGGACGAGCCTTGCCCTCCGTCTGATGGGTTCGGCAACGTGGAAAGGCGTCGGCGTGGAACTTCGACGGGCTGACCAAGCGGGGCGGCCGCAGGCCTACTGCGATTTGTCTCCGCGAAGGGCAACCCTGCTGAACCTGACCGTGCCGGAGGGCCTGGACAGTGAGCAGCGGTTCTATCTGGAGCTGCGCCATCGCGAGGAGCGGCTCGCGCTCTTCCCCCTGCCGCTCGAGCTCCCCAAACGCGAGCCGCCGCCCCTTAAGGCCGCCCCGCGATCCGCCACCGAACTGGCCCAAGCCGGCTGGCAGGATTTCCTTTTCGCGCGGTTCCCCGAAGCCGATTCGCACTTTCGCCAAGCGCTCGAGTCCGACGCGAACTCGGCGTTGGCGCGGACCGGCCTGGCTTTCCTGCGGCTGGACTCCGATCCGCAGGCGGCCATGGACGAGGCGGCCAATGCCCTGGATGCGGCTCCAAACTCAGGCCTCGCGCACTTCGCCCGCGCCGTGGCGGCCGACCGCGTCGGCGACCGGGTCACCGCTCTCGATGAAGCCTGGAAGGCGGCACTCGATCCGGCCACGGCGATTGCGGCGCGTGCCTTGGTGGCGGCGTTGGAAAGCCGGTTGTCCCGATACTCTTCGGTCGTGGAGGTGCTGGGCCAGCCGGGGCCGTGGGAAACGGATCCGCTTTGCCGCAACCGACTGGCCTACGCCTGCTTCAAGTTGGGCGACCAGGCGCGCGCGCTGGCCTTGGTCCGGCGAAATCTGGCCGTGGACCCTCTCGACACGTTCGCGCAGAGCATCCGGTGGATGATTAACGAGAAGCAGGGCGAACCTGGGCTCAAGGAGGTGTTGGGCGGGAACCTCCCCAACCTGATGCAGTTGGCGGCCAGCTACGCCGACATGGTCGGCGACGACCGGGCGCCGGTGCAGCGTCTGT
This sequence comes from uncultured bacterium, assembly GCA_963735925.1. Taxonomy (GTDB): domain Bacteria; phylum Verrucomicrobiota; class Verrucomicrobiia; order Limisphaerales; family J093; genus DSVZ01. The sequence goes on along the minus strand of CAVTMT010000007.1, from coordinate 211,799 downwards.
TGGAACGGTTTTACCCGAAGTCTTCATTACCGCCCGAAGCCGCCGCCTACGACTGGACTGCGCTCTGGTTGAACACCAAGGGCGATCACGCAGGCGCGGGGGAACTCGATCAGTCCGTGCGCCCGATTCTCGCGGCGGCACGGTTCCCGTTTCTGGCTGAAACGGTGCCGATTCTGCGCGAGGCACTCAATCGGGATCCCAAGGATGGCCAAGCGGCACTTTACCTCGGCCACCTGCTCTTCCATCTTGGCCGTTACGCCGAAGGCCGGGAATTGTGGAAGCAGGCCGCCGAACTCGGGGCCGAACCGGTGATCGCTTGTCGCGCCCTGGGCATGGCCGCCAAAACGCTCGACGGCGACCTGAACGCCGCGCGCCGCTGGCTCGAGCAGGCGAACCAGGCCGATTCGAAGGACTCGATCGTCGCCCGCGACCTGGCGAAGGTCCTGTTCGCCCTGGCCGACCAGGCCGGTACCGACGCCGACAAACGGGCGTTGACCGGCGAGGCCCGCGACCGGCTCCAAGGCGCGTTCGAGGAAGGCAAGGGCCGCTCCGACTTCGTCGCCCTGCTTGCCCGCTCGCACAACCGCCTGGGTGACTATGCCGAGACCGCCCGACTGCTCGACTCGGTGCGGATCACCATCTGGGAAGGTGCGCACGAGGCGCACGATTTGTTCGAAGAAGCCCACCTCGCCTTGGGCGACGCGGAGATGCAGGCCGGTCACCCGGCCGAGGCTTTGGCCGAGTTCAACCGCGCGCTCGAATACCCGAAGAACCTCGCCACGGGCAGACTCGAAACCACCCGCGAAGCCCACATCTACTACCGGTGTGGGAACGCCCTGGCAGCGTTGGGCCGGAAAGCGGAAGCCGCGGCCGCCTGGCGTCGCGCGGCGGACGAGGCCCCGTCAGACGATCCCCGCATCGAAGCGGCCCGCGAAAAAGCCGCCGCCGCCCTCCAAGCGCTTCCGCCATCCTCTTGATCGCCACCCGGAGTCCGGAAGCGGGTGCGAGATTCAGCGGTACACCGTCTGTCGCAATTGCGACATTTATCGTGCAAGAGAAAACGCCTGAATAGCAGGCGCGGGCTCAGTAGTGCGCGAGGACCTCGATCTCGACCCGGGCCCCACGCGGCAAGGCGACGACCTGAACGGTGCTCCGCGCCGGGAAATCGCCCGTAAAGAACCGTGCGTACACCTCGTTCATCGCCGCGAATTCCGACAGGTCCACCATGAACACCGTCGTTTTCACGACGTCGGACCAGGTGAGCCCCGCAGCGTCGAGAATGGCGTGGACGTTGAGCAGCACACGCTCGGTCTGGGCCCGGATATCGCCGGACACCAGGTTGCCGGTGACGGGGTCGAGCGGGATCTGGCCCGCGCAGAAGAGCAGGTTGCCGGCGCGGACGGCGTGGCTGTACGGGCCGACGGGCTTCGGTGCGGCGGAGGGTTGGATCACAGATTTGTTGGCCATAGGCCCGCCAGTGTTTGGAGGGCGGCACTCCCTGTCGATCTCGATTTGTGCTGAAGGAACCGCGTGTGCATCGCGTCGAGTTCTTGTAAACTCGCGCCGGCAACACACATGGGTCGAGCAGCACAATCCCCCTCAGTCGTGCGGAATGGCCTTTCCGCACGAGCGCTCGGGCATCGCTGGCCGCTCGCGATGGCCTTGGCGGGACTGATCGGAACCTCAGTCCTGGCGGCGCCTCCGCGGCCGCCGGTTTTCCCCGCTTTGGACATCGGAGTCGAAGGACTGGCCACCGGCGAGGTCCTGCTGGGCGAACTCAACTGCACCGCCTGCCATGAAGCGGAACCGGCGCCACTCGCCCGCCGCCAGCGCAAAACGGCCCCACTGCTGGGTCACGTCGCTGCCCGGTTGAATCCGGATTACGTTCGCGCCTGGCTGCAGGACCCGCTAGGCACCAAGCCGGGCACGACCATGCCGGACGTGCTGCGTCGTTTGCCCGAAGGCGAGCGGACCACGGCGGCCGAGGAACTGACCCAGTTCCTGTGGTCCCTCGCCGGCGGGACGGCCACGGCTGCGAACGCCCCGGCCGGGGCGTTCCAGATCCAGCAGGGACGGGTGCTGTATCACCAGGTCGGCTGCGTGGCCTGCCATGCTCCGTTCGAGCCGGCCGCCGCGATCTTCGTCCAGAGCGGTGGCGGCCCGACCGATCCGGACGCAGTGCGTTATGTCCTGAACAAGTTGCTGGAAACATCCGTCCCTTTGCCGGACTTGGCGGCCAAGTACCAACCGGGCGCGCTGGCGACCTTCCTCGCCGATCCGCTCGCCGCCCGCCCGGCTGGCCGGATGCCGTCGCTCAGGCTCACGGAGGCCGAGGCGCGGGCGATCGCGGCTTATCTGCCAACGGTGACCGGCGCGACAGGGCGTTCCGCCGCGGAGGGACCCTTTGTGGCCGACCCGGCCAAGGCGCGTCGCGGTCGCGAGCGGTTCGCGCAACTGGGCTGCGCGGCCTGCCACGAATTGGGCGGTGACCGGCCACCTATTGCTTCCCAGCTCCAGGCCAAACCGCTCGCGGCCTTGAGGGCTGACGTCCGCCCCGGCTGCCTGGCGCCGGAGCCGGATCCCGCCGTCCCGCGGTATGTCCTGAGCCCGGTTCAAAGAGAAGCCTTGCGCGCGACCTTGAAAGACCTCCCGGCGCTGTCTCAGCCCACGACGTCGGCCGGGCGGGTGGTCCTCGCGTTGGCGCAGCTCGATTGTTACGCCTGCCACTCGCGCGACGGTCTCGGCGGGCCGGGACCGAGCCGCTCCGATTATTTCACCGCCTTGAGCGAATCGGATCTCGGCGATGAAGGTCGCATCCCGCCGCATCTGAGCGGGGTCGGCAACAAACTGCGCCCCGACTGGCTCGGCCAGGTGCTGACCAACCAGGTCACGGTGCGGCCGTACATGGCGGTCCGGATGCCGCAGTTCGGCGCGGCGAACGTGGCGCATCTGGTGACGGATTTCACGGCGGCCGATGCCTTGCCGACCTTCGAGAAGTCGGCGCCGGCGGGTGAGGCGGAGGCGGGTCGGGAACTGGTCGGCTTGAACGGCTACGGCTGCATCAACTGCCACACGTTCGGCCCGCATCCCTCGCTGGGAATCTCGGTGATGGACATGACGCAGATCGCGAAGCAATTGAACTGGGATTGGTTCCGGCGCTACCTCGTGGACCCCGCCTCGCTGCGTCCGGGCACGCGGATGCCGAGTTTCTGGCCGGAAGGGAAGGCCTCGGTCAGGGCGATCCTCGAGGGGGACACGGCCCGGCAAGTCGCCGCGATTTGGGCGTACCTCTCCCAAGGTGTCGCAGCCGCGCCCCCGCCCGGCCTGTTGGAGAATCTGCAGCCGCGAAAACCCGGCGCGAAGACCGATTACGAGTGAGCGGCGGGTTCGGTTTCGCCGGGGGTTTCCATGCCGGCAACGGTGGGGGAGGACACCGACGGCGGGCCGGTGCTCGCGCGAATGGCGAGCTCGGCCGGCAGCCGACGGTTTTCGACCTTCTCCCCGCGCAGCAGCGCCTGCATCAGCTCCATTGCAGCGACTCCCAAGCGGTACTTGGGCTGGCGCATCGTCGTCAGCGGGACGCGGAAATGTTCGCTCGTGAGGATGTTTCCAAAGCCGGCGATGGAAATGTCTGCCGGCACCCGCAGGCCCTGGCCGAGGAGAACGTTCGCGGCGCCGATGGCGACCAGGTCGCTGTCGGCCTGAACGGCCGTGGGGTGGACGCCCTCATCGATCATCCGCAGTGCGGCCTGCGCGCCATCCTCGATTTCGGTGCCCGCACTGAAGACGAGCCGGTCATCCGCCTCCACCCCGGCCTCACGCAAGGCACGGCGGTAGCCCTCCAGGCGCTCCCGCGCGGCGGGCGACGTCGGGGCCCCCGCCAGGAAGGCGATGCGGCGGTGTCCCAGCGCGAGGAGATGCCGGGTCATCGTCTCGCTGGCGTGCAGATCGTCCACCGCGACGCTGGGAAGATCCGCGCAAAACGGCGCGGGGTGACCCACCAGGACCACCTTGGTGGCGCGCTGTTTCAATGCGCGGTAGATCGGCGCCTCGGGAGCCAGGCGATAGACCGGCAGGAGGAAGAGTCCTTCGACGCGCCGGCCGAGCAGCCGCCGAATGCAGGCCTCCTCGACCTCCGGCTGACGCAGCGTGTGCGCCAACAAGAGATCGTAGCCGCCGGCTCGCGTGAGTTCCTCCAGGGCCAGCAGCATGCGCGCATGAATCGGGTCGGTGACCGTCGGGATCAAGACCCCCAGCAGCCCGGTGCTGCGCGTGCGCAGGCCACGCGCCGAGATGTCCGGCACGTAGCCCATTTCGGCAGCGAGGGCGCGAATGCGTTCGCGGGTCGCGGCGGAGACTTCCGCGGTGCCGCGCAGGGCACGGGACACGGTCATGACGGTCAGACCGGCGCGGGCAGCGATGTCTTTGAGGCGAACCATGCAGGGAAGGCGTCGGGTTGGACGCGGGGCGCCTGAGCCGGGCTCACACGGTCGAACCGCTCCAGTTCATCTTTTGGCGCAGGGTCCCGAAGAACGAATCGCCGGACACCCGGACCAGGTGGGCCGAGTGCCGGCTGCGCCGGATGGTCAACGTTTCGCCCGCCTCGAGCCGGGCGCGCATCAAGCCATCGGCCGCGAGAAACGTTTCGACGCGTTGGCTGAGCAGGCGCACCTCCAACGTCGCGTCCAGGCGGACGATCACCGACCGGTTCGAGAGTGTGTGCGGACAGATGGGCGTCAGCGCGAACACCTCGGCCTGCGGACTGACCACGGCGCCGCCCGCCGCCAGCGAGTAAGCGGTCGAACCGGTCGGGGAGCTCATGATCAGGCCGTCGCCGCGGTAGCTGGTCAGGACCTCGCCGTTGACCTTGACCTCCAGTTCGATGAGGCGCGGCACGGAACCGCGGCTCACGACGAAATCATTCAACGCCAGCTCCACCACCCGGCCTTGCGCCAGCGAACCCCGCGCTTCGATCAGCGAACGCGACTCGACCCGGCATTGGCCGGCCCAGACCCGGGCGAGAGTGGACTCGAGCCCCCGGGCGGAGCTGGCGGTGAGGAACCCCAGCGTGCCGAGATTGATCCCCAGGATCGGGGTGTTGGCGCCGGCGGTTTCGCGGGCCACCCGCAACATCGTGCCGTCGCCGCCGAGCACCAGCAGCAGGTCGGCCTGGCGCGCGAGTTCAAGGTCGTTGGCGCAGGTGGCGAGCTTGAGCCGGGCCCACGCCGCGGTGGCTTCGTCCGCGAGCACCTCGCACCCGCGGGCGGCCAGCAGGGCCAGAGCCCGGCGGGCGAGAGCCCGGGCGGCGGGCTTGTCAGGATTCGCCACCAAGCCCACGCGACGGATCGAGTCAGTCAACTTTTTCAAGCAGTGCCAGAAACTCTTTGTTACCCGCAGGTCCCAACAAGGGGGATTCGGTCTCCGCCCGCCAGCGCAATCCCGGCAGCGCCGCCACGAATGCCTTCAGCTCGGCGAGCACCCGCCGATGGACCGCGGGGTCGGTGATGACGCCGGCTCCCCGATCGGCCTCGGCCTTCCCGGCCTCGAACTGCGGCTTGACCAGCGCGACGACCTTGCCGGAACCCGCCAGCAAGGCAACCGCGGCGGGCAGGACCTGCCGCAGCGAAATGAACGAGCAATCGACCGTGACCAGGTCCACGGGCCTGAACGGCGACGGAAGCTGCGCCGGCGTCAGGAACCGCGCGTTGGTGCGCTCCAGCACGACCACCCGCGGGTCCTGACGCAGTTTCCACGCGAGCTGGCCCTGGCCGACGTCCACGGCATACACGCGCGCCGCGCCCCGCTGGAGGAGACAATCGGTGAAGCCGCCCGTGGACGCGCCCAAATCCAGTGCGGTGCACCCGGACACCTCGATGCCAAAGCACGCCAGGGCGTGTTCGAGCTTGTATCCCCCCCGGCTGACGTATTTCTCCGGGGCGGCCAGGCACAATTCATCGCCGGGTTTGACGGCGTCGCTGGGCTTGCGCGCGACCTGGCCGTTGATCAGCGCCTGGCCGGCGAGCACGGCACGGCGGGCCCGTTCGCGGCTCTCGCACAAGCCACGACCGACCAACTCTTGATCCAGGCGGGACGTTGTCTTCAACAGGTCGCGGTAGTTGTTCGCCGCCAGTTTGGGCCTCCCGGCCATCGCGCGCGAGTCCGATTTTGCCGGGCCACGCTGTGCTTGCGGGGACGCGTCGGGTCGCGTGCCGACGCGGCTCGCCGCCTGGCCGGCCACCACCCGGAACGCAAGGCGCCGCGGTGCGGCTCTTAACGGCGATACGGCGTGCCGCGCGGAGCGGTCTGGATCGGGTTGGCGCGGTTGTCCGGGTTGGGCCGGTTACCGCGCGGTTCGCGCCAGGCGTGCGGCGTCGGGCCGCCGCCGTGGAAGCCAAAGCTCAGGGTGGGCGGGTAGGAATATGCCAGCGCGAAGGAAGGCCGCAGCGCGAAGGGATGATAATCCCAGTAGGCGTAGGGCGAGGTGAACCCGGCCATCCGTTGGTCGATCGAGGCCAGGGTTCGCGGATAGGCGTAGTGGTACCACCAGAAGTCGTAACCTTCGGGATCGAAGCCCGCGGTGCGCGGGTTGACCGGCCCCGGGGTGGTGGCCGGCGCGGCGGCTGGCGTTTGCTGGAATTGCTGCCGGAGTTGCGCCCCGTGCTGGATGATGGCGAGGGTGATTTCGTCGCTGACCCCGTGCTGCTTCAAGGCGAGGAGGTCCGCCGGCGTGGGGTCGAAAGGCACCAGCGAGCTTTCCACGTAAGACTTGACGATGTTCGTCGAGACGCCGCCGTCCACCATCTGCAGAATGGCATCGATGCTCGGCGAATGCCGCACGAGGGCGGTGCGGGCAGGTTCGGCAGCCGAAGCGGATGCGTTCACGGCGATCGCCACCGGCGTCCCAGGGGAATCGGCGGCGGCCGGCGCCTTTGCGTCCTGGGCCAGGCAGACCACAGCCCCAACGCCGGCCACCACCGCGGTCGCCATGATCAACCCCACCCGCCGGAGTGCTGGTGCCTGTTCGTGTTGGTTAAATGTTTTCATGAGCCGGCCCTCGCCGAGATGTTTTGACTGAAGCCACTATCGACCTTGAGCGCAGGTTTGCAAGGGTGGGCTTGGCCCGCCCGGGCTGCGGGGCCGGGGCACGGAACCGCGGCGTCTTCGCCCGCCCGACAGGACGGCCGTCCAAAGCCGAACGGCGTGGCCCGCGCTCGTCGCGGGCCACGCCGGTTGGCGAAATCAACGAAGGGAAATCAGTCGAGCAGCGGGTCGCTGCCGTCGATCATCTTCACCGGGTTGTGCTCGAAGTACTCCTTGGTCAGCGCCTGCATCATCCGGTCGCGCTGGTCGAAGAGGCGCTTGAGCTTGCGCGGCTTGTGCTTGGCCAGGGCGTAGTGCGTGAGGATCGGCATGGCGATCGTGGTGTCGGTGTAGCAGACCACGGCGTCGGGCAGCTTGGTCGGGTCCACCTTTCCCCAGCTCACCGCTTCGCTGGGCGTCGCCCCGGAGAGACCGCCGGTATCAGGCCGCGCGTCCGTGACCTGGAGAAAGAAGTCCTGGCCGAATTCCTTGATCCGGAGCACTTCCTGGATCTGGGGTTCGGTCTGGAGCATGAAGTTCTTCGGGCTGCCGCCGCCCCAGAGCACCACGCCGCTCCGGCCGCCGGCGCGCTTGGCGGCCAGGACGTAGGCCGTGGTTTCGTTCACGTCGATGCTCGGGTTGACGCGCAGCCGGTTGCCGCGCAACTCGACGCCGGCGACGTTCATGCCGATGGTCGAATCACCCGGCGAACTGGTGTAGCACGGCACACCGGCACGATACGCGGCAGCCATGACGGACACGTCCTTGAGCTTGTTCTTGCGCTCCCACTCGGCGGCGTACCGGCCGATCAGGTAATGCAGTTCGGCGGAACCCATTTCCTTCTGGAACTCAGATTGGGTGAGGATCGTGCGCAGGATTTCGTCCGTGGCCATCAGTCCGTCCGAGTACGGGATGAGCACGTCGTAGATGCGGACGAGGTCGTTTTCGCGCAGGTCGCAGTCGTCGAACTTGAAGCTCCCGACGTGGACCGGGTAGTTCAGCGCGAAGTGCAGGTCGTGGTAGAGGTTCGCGCCCGTGGACACGATCCAGTCCACGAACCCGGCCTTGATGAGCGGGATGATGCACGAGCAGCCCAGGCCGGCCGGGGTGAGCGCGCCCGAGATGCTCATGCCGATGGTCACGTCCGGCGCGAGCATCTTGTCCGCGAAGAGCTGACAACCTTCCCGGAGCCGCGCCGAGTTGTAGGCGAGGAAGGTCTCGTCCACGAGCTTCTCGACGCTTTCCTTGCCGGTCAGGTTCTTCGGCTGGATGCGCCGGCCGGCCATGTACTGCTTTTTGTGCGGGCACTGCTTTTCGACCAGCCAGTCCGGCGTCTCGGTAAGGTCTTTGCGGTAGCGGGCGGTGGCGGGCCGCGTATGTGATCGGGTTCCCATATTCAACTCAGTTTCGTTGCCGGTGAAAATAGGGGCGCGGCTGCGAATGCCAATCACAAAGACAGCCTTCAGCCGGCCGGGGGCGAGTCCCGGACGGGGGGCGTCGGACCGTCCGGCCGCTTACCACGGCTTCACGGCGTTCATTTCCTTCACGATGGCCCGGCGCACGGCCAAGGCGTCAATGCTGCCCAGTTCGCGATACAGGATCTTCCCCTCCGGCGAGATCAGCACGGTGAAGGGCACCGGTCCCGGCCAGTCGGGATCGAAGGCGTTCATGAGCGGCTCGCGATCGGTGGAGGCGAAGATCAGATTGCGATTCGAGGCCTGCTGCTGTTTCAGGAACGCGAGCACGGCCGGCGCTTCCTCCGGGCGATTCACGGAAACGGTCACCACTTCGAAGTCGCGGTGGCGGTACATGCGGTTGAGGGTGACGAACTCCGAGAACTCGGCGACGCACGGCGCGCACCAGGTGGCCCAGAAGTTCACGAGGCGGAACTTGCCGGCCGCGTTCCGGCGCAGGGCCGTCAACGCCGCGGCATCCGCGTGCTCCAAGGTCACCGGCTCCGCGGCGAGCTTGTCCAGGTACGCCTTCACCGAGCCGGCCTTGCCGGCCCACTTGACCGAGCAGCCGACGACCTTCGTCTGCGTCACCGGCGGCTCCTTGCCGGCCAGCACGGCGTCGAGGGCGTCGCGGAGGTAATGCGTTTTGACGTGTTGGACGCGCTCCGAATCGTCGATGGCACCCGCGTAGCGCAGCTTGCGGCTGGCGTCGAACAGGAAGACGTGGGGCGTCGCCACTGGCCCGTATGCCCGCGAGACCGTCTCGGTGTCGCCGTCATACAGGTACGGAAAGTTGAAGCCGCCATCGTGGGCGCGGAGCTTCATTTCCGCGAAGGTGTCGCTCAGGTCCGTCCAGCCCAGTTCATCGAGGCGAACGGATTGCGGGTCGTTCGGCATGATGGCGACCACGGCCACGCCCTTCGGCTGGTAATCGACCACCAGTTGCTTGAGGCGCGGCTCGTAGTACTGCGCGGTGGGGCAATGGTTGCAGGTGAACACCACCACCAACGCCTTGGCGGACGCGAAATCCTGCAGCGTGTGCTCCCGCCCGTCCACGCCCGGCAGCCTGAAATCCGGAGCGGCGGCCCCAAGGGCCAGGGTGGGGGGCTGGTCGGCGGCGCGGGCGCCGGCCAGAGCCACGACGAGGACGGCGGCGCAGAGAAAGGATTTCATGCCCGGCACGGTAAGCGTGCGGAGCGCTCCGGGCAAGGCGCGGGCGGCGACCCGGTTCAGCGCGGCGTCGGGGCGAAGATACGATTGGCCTCTTCCAGCGATTCCTTGGACCCGATGTCGTACCAGAGTCCCGGCACGCGCCAAGTGTACACGTCCGCGTGTTTGTAAAGCCATTCCACGAGGCGGCCGGGCTGGTCCGGGTTGTTCTTCTCGGCGATGTACCGGTGGATCATCGGGAGGAGGTGCCGCGGATAGTAATACAGCGCGATGCCGGTGAGCGTGCTGTGCGGCTTCGCCGGCTTCTCCTCGAAGTGGGTGATCCGGCCGGATGCGTCGGTGTCGATCGCGTTGTACTTCTTGATCAGCTCCAGGTTGCCGACGTCGTAAACGCCGAGCACCGGCGCGTTCTTCGCACGACAATACGTGCCGAAATCACCCAGCGGCTGGCTGAAGAGGTTGTCGCCGGCCACGACCATGAGGTCATCGGCCACCTGCTCGCGGGTGAGGACGAAGTGAATGTCGCCGATGGCGCCCAGCTTGTTGGTGTCGTCGGTCGAGCCGTCGTTCACGATGGTGAAGTCCAGCGCGCGCTTGTCCTTGCGGTAATGGTCCGCCCAGCGCTGGAAATGGCCGACGAATTTCGCATTGGTGACCACGTACACGCGGTCGATGGCGTCGATGACGGCCAGGTTGTCCAGCACATGCTCCACCATGGGTTTGCCGGCGACGGGGAGCAACGGCTTGGGTTGGTCTTGGGTGAGCGGATACAGCCGCGTGGCGTAGCCGGCGGCGAGGATCAACAACTTCATGGTCGAGGCAGCGAACGATTCGAGTTCCAACAACGCCGCGACATCACTCCGGGAACAAACTCGGAGCGATCGACTGGGCCAGGTCGCGGCACCGCGCCAGGATCGCACGGCCGTCTTCGCAGCCAAGTGCGAAATCCGCCAGGGCGGTCGCCTCGCTGCGTTTGAGCCGGCGGATCATGAACTTCACCCCCGGCACCCGGCCGGGCGCGGCGCTGAGCTCGTCCGCCCCCAGGCCGACGAGGAGCGGTGCGAGCACCGGCTCCCCGGCCATCTCGCCACAGACCCCCACCCAAATGCCGTGCGCCCGGGCCGCGTCCACGGTGAGCTTGATCAGGCGCACCACGGCGGGGTGGGTCGGCTCGTAGAGTTGCGCGATCTTGGGGTTCAGCCGGTCCACCGCGAGCGAGTACTGGATCAGGTCGTTCGTGCCGATGCTGAAGAAGTCCACGCGCCGGGCCAGCGATTCCGCGATCATCACCGCCGACGGAATCTCGATCATGATGCCGACTTCGAGCGTTTCGCTGAACGACTGGCCTTCGTCGCGCAGCTCCTCTTTGCACTCGGCCAGCAGGGCGTTGGCCTGGTTGAGCTCGTCGAGTCCCGAAATCATCGGGTACATGAGCTTGACGTTGCCGAAGGCGCTGGCGCGCAGGATCGCCCGCAATTGCGTTTTGAACAGCGCCTTCTCCTGGAGGCAAATCCGGATCGCGCGCCAGCCCAGGAACGGATTCCGTTCGGCAAAATCCTCCGGCGAAGCGGGCATCTTGTCGCCCCCGAGATCCAGCGTGCGGATGATCACCGGCGCCGGCCGCAACGCCTCGGCGACTTCGCGATAGGCGGCAAACTGGGTTTCTTCGCCGGGCGGCGTCGGCCGGTTCAGGAACAGGTACTCGGTGCGGAACAGCCCCACGCCTTCCGCGCCTTGCGCCTGCACGTCCGCGATCTCCTGCGGGCCCTCGATGTTCGCCGAGAGCGTGAGGTGCGTCCCGTCCAGGGTGGTCGCCGGCTCGTCCTTCAATTCGCGGAGCCGGCCCGCGATCGCGAGCTGGCGGCGCTCGATCTGCCCAAACTCGAAGAGGGTTTGGTCCGTCGGCTCGACGATCAGGCATCCGCCAAAGCCGTCCAGCAAGGAATACTGCCCGGTTCGCAGATGTTTCAACGCTTCCGCGAGCCCCGTCACCGCCGGGATCTGGAGCGAGCGGGCGAGGATGGCGGTGTGCGACGTCTCGCTGCCCTGCTCCGTGGCGAAGCCGAGGACGAACCGCCGGTCGAGCGTGGCCGTTTGCGACGGCGTCAGGTCAAAGGCCACGACAATGCAAGGCTCGCGCAGGCGGCTGAGGTCCGACGGCAGTTCCTGGCCCATCAGGTTGTGCAGGACGCGGTCCGCCACGTCGCGCAAATCGACCGCCCGCTCGCTCAGGTAAGGGTCTTCCACCGCGCTGAGCGTGGTGAGGTACCGCTGGCAGAAGTCGTGGAAGGCGAATTCGATGCCGACCTTTTCGCGCTTCATCTGGCTCAGCACCTCGTCGTGCAGAAACGGGTCGTCCAACACCAGCAATTGCGCGTCGAAGATCTGCGGATCGCCGCCGATGCCGTTGGTGATGCGCGCCTGAACCGCCAGCAATTGTTGCCGGGTCAGCATCAGGGCGTCCTCCAGGTGCTGAATCTCCCGCGGGAAATCCGCCTCGTCGATCGCGCGACGGTCAATCTGCAACGAGCGCTGGCTGGCCAGCACGAACAGCCGGCCCCGGCACACCCCGCGCGAGACGGGGATGCCGTGGAGCACCAACTTGCCTGGCTTGCCGGCTTCTGACACGCCGTCTAAATACCGTTCCGCGGCCGCCCTGAAAATCAAATTCGCGACCCGCCCGCCCGCCCGTCCGCCCGCGCCATTGGACTGGCCTTCGCCGGGGCGGCACGTTACCCTCCGCCCATGACAGCGAAATCATCTCCCCTCCGCTGCCGGCTGGGTCTGGTCGCCGCGCTCACGCTGGCATTGCTTGCGCGCGCCCAGGACACGGCCGCCAGGACCCCGCAGGAGACGCTCGGCGCCGCGGTTGGCAAGCTGGTCGCGCTCTTCGAACCGGCGGCCGGCTCCTCGCCACAGACCCTGACCACCCGGCTGAAAGTCGTGTCCGCCGAGGGGCTCGGCCAAGGCGTTGCCGGCCACACCGCCGACCTGGCCTTTCAAGCGCCGGACCGGCTCAAGGTTTCGACCGCGATCGAAGGCCGCACGTTGGAACTGGGCCGCAATGGCCAGCAGCTCTGGCTTTTCGCGCCGGCCAAGCAGTTCGGCGTCATTGGCTCCCCGGAGGTGCCCCGCTTTCTGACCGAGCCGGACCGGAAGGACGGTACCCGCCTGTCCCCGTTCACACTCCCGCTGCCCAAGGAACAACTGCTGCTCCTGCCGCTGCTCTTCCAGCTCGAATCCCTCCCGCCGGAAACCGTCAACGGCGTGCCCTGCCACGTCGTGCGCGGCCGCCCACAACCCCAGGCCGTCACCGCGCTGAAGCTCCCGCCGGGGGAGCTCACGGTCTGGGTCCGCGACACCGATTCGCTGCCCGCCCGCCTCGGACTGGCCGATGACCAGGGGCACCGGCTCGTCATCGAACTGCAGGACCTTGCGGTCACCGAACCTCGGCCCGCGGAGGCCTGGCAGCTCAAGGCCGGTTCCGGCGCGAAGGTCGAAACCGTGGCGCTCTCGCACCTCACGCGGTTCATCCCGGCGGCGTTGTCCTTGCTCAACCAAAACATCCCCACGTTGGGCCCCGCGACCGGCGAGAAGAAGCTGCTGGCCGTCGAAGGCGCGGGCCGGCTCGAAGACCACGACGGCACGAAGGTGCTTTTCCTGAAAGGCAGCCCGGAGGAGATGGGCCGGCAGCACGGCGTCTTGATGCGGCGCCAGGTGCGGGCATTGGTGGACAAGATCCTGTACGGCGTCGGCGTCGGCAGTTCGTTCGAGAAGGGCCGGTGGTTCTTCGGGGAAATCGAGCAGGCCCAAAGCCGGATCGAACCCTTCATCGACCCGCGCTATTTGCGCGAAATGGACGCCATCGCGCTGGCGGCGAACCTGGACCCCGAGGAGGTCCGGCTCGCGAACTTCTTCCCCGAGCTGTTTCATTGCAGCGGCTTCGCCGTGTTCGGGCGGGCCACCGTGGATGGCCGGCTCTATCACGGACGCGTCCTGGACTACTTGCGCGGGGTGGGCCTCGAACCCAACGCCGTGGTGATCGTCCACCAACCCGACTACGGCCACGCGTGGGTGAACGTCAGCTACGGCGGATTCGTGGGCTCCGTCACCGCCATGAACGAGCGGGGCATTTCGATCGGCGAAATGGGCGGGCGCGGCGAAGGGCACTGGGACGGGAAGCCGATGGCGCAACTCCTCCGCGAGATCATGGAAAAGGCCTCCACGCTGGACGAGGCCGTGGCCATCCTGCGCCGCGGACCCCGCACCTGTGAATACTATTACGTGATCGCCGATGGCCACGCGAAGCAGGCCGTGGGCATCGCGGCCACCCCCGACACCTTCGAGGTGATCCATCCCGGTCAGGCGCACCCGCGGCTGCCGCACGCCATTCCCGACGCCGTGCTGATGAGCGCCGGGGACCGCTACGAGAAGCTCGCCGAACGCGTCCAGGCCCAATACGGCCGGATCGACGCCGAGGGGGCGCGCTGGCTCATGGAACGTCCGGTGGCGATGAACTCGAACATCCACTGCGCGCTCTTCGCGCCCGAAACGCTCGATTTCTGGGTGGCGAATGCGGATTCCAGGAACGTCGCCAGCCACTGCCGTTTCACCCACTACAACCTCGCCGACCTGCTCAAGAATCCGCCCCCCGCGTCGGTCGCCACCACGGCGAGTCGTTGACCCAGCCGCGCCGACCCGGATTTTGTCGCCCTTGAAATCCCGCTGGCCAGAGTTGCTGCGCGTGGCGACGGAAGAGGTCCGCGGCACCCTGCGCCGGTTGCCGCGCACGTTGCGGCCACACGCCGAGGCGTTGCCCGTGACTTACGAACCGCGCCCGAACGACGCGATCCTCGCCGACGGATTCGAGCCGGACTTGCTCGGGCTGTTCATCGGGAAGGCTTACGGCGAGGAGGAGAGCGGTTACATCGACGTGCCGCCGCAGATCCTGCTCTTCCTCGAGAATCTCTGGGACTTCGCCGAGGGCGACGCGGAAGTTTACCGCGAGGAAGTCCGCACGACCTACCTGCACGAACTGGGCCACTACCTCGGCCTGGACGAACTCGACCTGGAGGAACGTGGCCTGGATTGAGTCACGTCGGCCAGCCGACGCGGCCGACAGGTCATCCTGAAAGCGATCGACCGCGAGCGCCCCCCGGAGGGTTTGAACCGCGGCCCGGATTCGAGCCGCCTGATCGCCGGGCTTCAAGCGTACGATGGTGGCACCGGCGGGCGGTTCATGCGGTAATTCGGCTTTCTGCCGTACTGGCCCGATGCCGGTGATCCTGCCGCAACGCAAAATCAACCGAAAGCGCGGCCGCGGACCGCGCAGCGTCGATTGCCGTCAGCGCGCCGGCGGTCGCCGACAGCGCCAATGTCTCTCCGGCCGGCGGGCCGGCTAATCCGCCTTGCGCAGCACGGCGACGTACGCGCCATCGGCCTTGTCCTCGGGCGGAAACAGCTCGCGTTCGGACGCGACGGTGAACTCGGGGTGGGCGGCGAGGAAGGCGTCCACCACGCCTCGGTTCTCCTCGGGCTCCAGACTGCACGTGCTGTATGCCAGGCTGCCGCCGGGGCAGAGCAGCGGCGCGGCTTGGTCGAGCAGGGCGAGCTGGGCCCGCGACAGGCGCGCGATCTCCTCCGGGCGCAGGCGCCAACGCAAGTCCAGTCGGCGCCGGACCACGCCGGTGTTCGAGCACGGCGCGTCCACGAGGATGCGGTCGAACTCGCGCAGCGGCGCATCCTCGACGGAGGCGACGACGGTGCAGTCGGCGCACAGCCGCTCGCAGTTTTCGCTGAGACGCTGCCGGCGCGCGGCCGAGGGCTCGACCGACACGAGGGACACGTCGTTTTCGAGCATCTGGGCGATCAGGGTGGTCTTGCCGCCCGGGGCCGCGCACAGATCGAGGACGCGGTCGCCGGGCTTTGGGGCCAGCAACCGCGGCGCGAGCAAGGTGCTGGGATCCTGGACGTAGAACCAGCCCTGGCGGAAGCTGGCCAGGCTGCCCAGCGGCGGGTGCGAGCTCAGCTCGAACACGAGGTTCTCCGGAATCCAGTCCCAGCGCCCGAAATCGTAGCTGCAGTCCTCAAGGCGCCATTGTGCGATCAACTTCGCAGGCTCGGCCATCAAGGTGTTCAGGCGCGCATAAGTGCGCGGCGGCGTGTTGTTCCACTCCAGCAACCGCGCCGTCCGCGCCGCGCCCCAGCGGGCCGACCACCGGTCCGCGAGCCAATCGGGGTGAGACCACCCGACCGGCGGGTTGTCCGTTTTGAGGCGGTCGAGCAAGGCGCGCGTTGCTTCCCGTTCGCGGGCGAAGCCGCGCAGGATGGCGTTCACGAATCCGGAATCGCCCGGCAGGGCCAGGCTGACGGTTTCGTTGACGGCCGCGTGATCCGGGACGCGGTCGAGCCAGAACAACTGGTACAAGCCGAGCCGGAGCAGCACCTGGACGGGCGGGGTTTGCCGGCGGGAACCGGTTTTGCGCTCGATCAACCAGTCGAGCGTGGCCTGCCAACGCACCACCCCGAAGGCGAGTTCCTGGGCCAGGCCCCGGTCCACCGCCGGGAGCCGGGCCGAGGCCAGGGCGTCGTCCAGCAACTCCTCGACGTAATCGCGGCCTTCCTCGCGGTCGAGCAAAACGCGGAAGGCAATTTCTCTTGGTTTGCGCTGCAGCACCTGGCAATATTGCCGGTCACGTTCTTGGAAGCGAGTCGTAAACGGACATGAGAGAAGCGCTTGATAGTCTGGTCTCGGCAGGCAAGATCGAACGCCGCCACGTAGAACCCTTGCTGACGTTGATTGAGTGCGGGTTCTGCGAACATCGCGGCTGGGGATTCGGTCGCATCCGACAGGTGGACCCGGTGTTCGGCCGGTTCACCATCGATTTCAACAACAAGCCGGGCCATTCGATGGACCTGGCCTTCGCGGCGGAACTCCTGAAGGCCATTCCGCGCGACCACATTCTGGCCCGCAAGGCGGACGATCTGGCCGGGTTGCGCCAGATGGCCGCATTGCATCACCTCGAGGTCATCAAGCTGGTGCTCCGCAGTTTCGGGGGCAAAGCCACGGTGGAACAGCTCCAGCGCGCGCTGGTGCCGGACGTCATCACCGCCGACTGGCGGAAATGGTGGGAAGCCGCGCGCCAGGAAATGAAGCGCGACGGCCACTTCACGGTGCCCTTGAAGAAGACCGAGCCGATCATCTACCAGGAGACCGAGGTCAGTCTGCAGGACCGCCTGATGACGGACTTTCGCGCCGCCCGCGGCCTCAAGGCCCGGCTGATCATCGCCGGCGAACTGCTGAAATCCATCCCCGACCTGACCGAGGCCAAGGCCGCCGCGACCGAGGCCATCGCCACCCTCAACCCCGAAATCGTCAGTCATCAGCGCACCATGCCCGCGCTGGCGCTGGAAGCCATCTTCATGCGCGACGACCTGCGCCAGGCCGTCGCGGCCGAGGGCCCGGCGGAAGGCGAAGTCACCGCGTCCGCAATCTGGGCCCAGGTGAGCGATGCCGGCGAGATGTTGGAGCAGGTTCCCGGGCCGAAACAGAAACGCGCGCTCCAATCGTTCCGCGACGCCAACCCCCAAGGCTGGCAAGGGGCGTTGTTGCAGGGGATCAACTCCGTCAGCGCCAAACTCTGCGCCGAATGCGCGAGCCTCCTCATCGAGGGCAACCATTGGCTGGCCCTGAAGGACCGGGTGCTGCGGCTCATCAGCCAGCACGGCGCCAGCAGCGAGCTGCTGTACTGGCTCGCCAAGGAGCGCAGCACGGACCAGTTCGCCGACATCCTCGGGCCCGAGGTCTTTCGCGCCATGCTCAGCGCCATCGAGCGGGACCAGTTCAACGAACGCAAGTCGCACCGGCTCCGGGACTACATCATGGACGACGCCGCGCTCCTCGTGGAGTTGATCGAGTCCGCGGATATCGAGGTGATCAAAGACTTGACGCGGGCCCTGCAACTCTCGCCGAGCTTCGATGACATGGACAAGCGCTCCCTGCTGGCGCGCATCGTGAAGCATTTCCCGGCGGTCCAATCGTTGATCTCCAGCGAACACAGCCGGCAGGACAATTCCCTGGTCGTCTCCTGGGATAGCCTCGAACGGCGCCGGCAGGAATACCACGACCTGGTCGAAAAGAAGATTCCGGCCAACTCGCGGGACATCGCGGTGGCGCGAAGCTACGGCGACCTGCGCGAAAACCACGAGTACAAGGCGGCGAAGGAACAACACCGCCTGTTGATGCTCCGCAAGGCCGAACTCGAAAACCAGCTCCTGCGCGCCCGCGGCACGGACTTCTCGGACGCGCGGGCCGACGCGGTGGGGATCGGGACCCGGGTGCGCGTCCTGGAGCTGGGACGCCAGCACGGCGAGACGCTCACGATTCTGGGCGCTTGGGATTTCGACACCGAGAACCACGTGGTCAGCTACCTCAGCCCGCTCGCCCAATCTCTGATGGGCAAAAAGGTGGGGGATGAAGCCGAACTGGAACTGGAAGGCCAGACCGCCCACTACCGCATCGACTCCATCGAGGTTTACCAGCCACCAGCTCCCGGAACGGCGGCGGCGGTGGCTGCACATCCCGCGGCGGAGCCGCTGGCCGCGGCCAGCGCGGCAGCCACGGTCAACGCCCCGATCGACCCGTCCGCAATGCCGGCCCCCACGGAGCCGGCTTCCGCCGGCGCCGGAGGTGAAACCGAGGCTCCGCTCCAGCCGACGGCGGTTTCCCCGACTTCAGCAGACGGCGTTTCTGGCACTGCGCCGGAACCCGGGCCGACCCCCGGTCCGACGGCTTGAAATGCGCGTGGGATCGCGTCGGCTGCGGTTCGGTGGCGATTCGTCCGGCGGGCCAATCTGAGCCGTTGGTGGTCGGGGGTAAGCGCTGGGGTAATCACCTTCTTTACCAAAGAGTTGTGGATGTCCTGTGCGCCCGGATATGCCCTGCTCGCGGCCGCCTTTCTCGTTGACGGTGCTGGTGACCGGCGTAAAGTTCGCTTCTTACTGATCGGACACCGATTAGTTTAATCGCGAACTCGAAAACGAACATACTATGCCTGTGAAAGTAGCAATCAATGGCTTTGGCCGGATCGGCCGTCTGGTCTTCCGCGCCATGGTGGAACAAGGCCTCGTGGGCAAGGACGTCCAAGTCGTCGCCGTCGGCGATATCGTCCCCGCCGACAACCTCGCCTACCTGCTCAAATACGATTCGATCCAGGGCCGCTTCAACGGCACCGTCGGCTCCAAGAAATCGGCCGCCGACAAGGCCGAGGACGATGTCCTGGTGGTCAATGGCATGGAGATCAAGGTCGTCAGCGCCAAGACCCCGGCGGAACTGCCGTGGAAAGCGATGGGCGTGGATGTCGTGATCGAGTCCACCGGTTTGTTCACGGACGCCGCCAAGGACAACCCGAAGTCCTGCTACGGCCACATCACGGCCGGCGCCAAGAAGGTCATCATCACCGCTCCGGGCAAGAACGAAGACATCACCGTCGTGATGGGCGTGAACCACGAGAAGTACGACCCGGCCAAACACCACGTCATCTCGAACGCCTCCTGCACCACCAACTGCCTCGCTCCGGTCGTGCATGTCCTGCTCAAGGAAGGCTTTGGCGTCGAGGAAGGCCTCATGACCACGGTGCATTCCTACACGGCCACGCAGAAGACCGTGGACGGCCCGAGCAAGAAGGACTGGAAAGGGGGCCGCAGCGCCGCCATCAACATCATCCCCTCCACGACCGGCGCCGCCCGGGCGGTCGGCCTGGCGATCCCCGAAGTCAAGGGCAAGCTTACCGGCATGTCCTTGCGCGTCCCGACGCCGACCGTCTCGGTGGTGGACCTGACCGTCCGCACGGTCAAAGAAACCAGCTACGAGGAAATCTCGGCCGCGATGAAGAAGGCCAGCGAGACCTATCTCAAAGGCATCCTGGATTACACGGAGGACGAAGTCGTCAGCAGCGATTTCATCCACTGCAAATCCAGCTCGATTTACGACCAGGGATCGGGCATCGGCCTGAACAAGCGCTTCTTCAAGCTGGTGAGCTGGTACGACAACGAGTGGGGCTACAGCAACCGCGTGGGCGACCTGCTCCAGTACATGATCGGCAAAGGACTCTAAACCCCGCTCCCACACAGTTTCTGCGCACGGCGGTCCGGCAACGGGCCGCCGTTTGCTTTGAAGACGCCGGGATAGCGACTCCTCCCCACCAACGGACCGGCAGATGCTTCGCAGAGGAATGGCGGGTAGGGAGCCCGGCACACTTGCGCGCGTGCCCGGAGGTCTTTCCGCGCCTACCTGACGGTGCCGGGAAAAGCCGGGCTTGCCCGCGACTGGGCGATGGCGTATCAGACCGCCTGTCAATCCATGAAGAACTCAGCCCTTTCCCGCGAACTTCACTTCGTCCCGCGCCGCGGTTGCGTGGCGCTCGGTCGGTTCATCGTCCCGGCGTTCGCCCTGGTCGCGTTCCTCGGCTCGGCCGTCGCCGCCGAACTGATCTATGCCCGGGACGGCTCCGGCACTTACGGCTACAAGGACACGCCCAAGTTGCCGTGGTGCCAGTGGCTCGTCCACGATCCCGACCGTCCGGCGCCCAAACGCATCGACCCCGGCCCCGCCCAACCGCCCGCGCCCGCCCCGGCCGACGCCGTCGTGCTCTTCAACGGCAAGGACCTCTCGCAATGGCAGGACAACAAGTGGTCCGTCGCGGACGGCGAGCTCGTGGCCGGCGAAGGCGAGTTGATCTCCAAAGCCACCTTCGGCGACTGCCAGATCCATCTCGAGTGGATGGCGCCGGCACACTTCGAGGGGCCCTGGTACAACCGCGGCAACAACGGCGTCATGCTGATGGGCCTGTACGAAATCCAGATCTTCGACTCGTACAACGAGCGCATCTACCCCGACGGCCAGGCGGCGGCGATCTACGGCCAGACCCCGCCGCTGGTGAACGTCACCCGCCCGCCCGGCGAGTGGCAGACGTTCGACATCGCCTTCACCGCGCCCGTGTTCGACGGCGACAAGCTGACTCAACCGGCACGGGTGACGCTGTTCCACAACGGTGTGCTGGTGCAGTTGAACGAAGAAATCCACGGCGGGACCGGCCACCGGATCATTCCTGAATACAAACCGGGAGTGAGCCGGGGCCCACTTGCCTTGGGCGGCCACGGCTGCCCGGTGCGGTTCCGGGACGTTTGGGTGCGCCCGCTGCAGCCGCGCGAGAAGTGAACCAGGCATCCATGTCTCGGCAACCATGAACCGTCTGATTCTGGGAGTGGGCTTGCTCCTGGTGGCAACAGGATGCCGCCAGGAATCGGCGCCCACCGCAAAGATGCCGAATGCGGTCGAAGCGAGAGAAACGATGACGACAAACGCTGTTCAGCCGTCGTCGCCGGCTCCTGCGCCCGAAGGAACACGAGCAGACGCCCCAGAAACCAAAGGGCTGGGCGACCGTTTCAACATTGAATTGGCCGTGTATGACTTCTTGTTTTCCAGAGGCGTTGGCGCCACCAACAACATGCGGTTTGCGGCGGTGGCGATGGGCGGCACGAATACGGTCGAACATCAGGCGCTGGTCCAACATTTCGCCTGGGCGAAGATCCCCATCCGGCGACGTGATGAGGTGGAGTCTGATCGGCGTACCAACCTGAAGGACAAGGCAACCGGTGGTCGTGCCTGTGTCTTGAGCGTGACGATCCAAACCCAGAGCGCCGATCGGGCTTCGGCGATGGGAATTTGGGCTACTTCGGGCATCGGCGCCGAGTTCTGGAAGTTCGAGCTCCAGAAGATCGACGGACGCTGGAAGATCACCAAGAGTCAGTTGGTGGGAATGGCCTGAAGTCGGTTGGTCTCCTTCGCTGCCGGCCAGCGTGGGCCGTCAGCCGCGGCTGGACTTGTACCGCGACCGTGCCTTTTGCATCTTCTCTACATGACACGTGATCAGATCGAGACCGCCGTCAACGAAGGCATTCCGTTCGTGATCCGCATGGCGGATGGCGAGAAGTACGAGGTGACAGACCGTTACCGGATTGCGCTCGGCAAGACCGCTGTGATCGTGGTGGGCAAGGACGACATGCCGCACATCCTGCCGCTATTGACGATGACCGGGATCAGCTACCTCAAGACCCGGAAATGAGGGCGGAACAAATCAAGCGACGCGAGTCCGGTTCGTCGCACGCCGACGTCAGCCGGCTTTTCCTCTCACCGCGTTGGCTGGCTTGGTTGCTCGTTCTGATCCTCGGTCCGAGCCAACTTGTGGCGGAGGACTACGCAGGCAAGGACTGGGGCATCGAGCGCGAGTCCTACCTTGACCCGGTCACCGGCGTGAAGGTCACCGAGTTGACCCGGCCGGGCAGCGCGGCGGACAACCTCTATTTCCATTTCTCGAACTTCACCGCCGACAACCGCCAGGTGCTGTTCACGTCCGACCGCACCGGCTCGCGCCAGTTGTTCCGCGCCGAAGTCGCGTCGGGCCGAATCGTCCAACTCACGGACGATTCCGCGATCAACGCGGCCAGCGCCTGCCCGGATCCGACCGACGCCCGGCGTCTTTACTTGCTTCGCGGGCCGGAGGTATTGGCCCTGGATCTCGAGAATTTCGCGACTCGAAAGGTCGGCGAAATACGCCCGCCGCATATTGGGGGATATCAACAGATCACGCTCAGCGGCGATGGCCAGTGGCTGGCGCTGGGCAAGCAGCGCGACGCGGCCAATTGGGAGATCGGCCTGATGAACGCCACAACCGGTGCCTATCGCACCGTGCTCACCCAGGGTTTCCGCATCGGCCACGTCCAGCACAGCCCGACCGAGCCGGTCATTTTCTATGTTTGGGAAACCGGCGGTTACGCCCCGCAACGCACCTGGCTCGTGAACGACGACGGCACGGGCAACCGGCCGTTCTACGCGCGCACCAGCCCGACGAACTGGTTCACGCCGCTCAAGGAATGGGTCACGCATGAGGCCTGGGTGGCCGGCACCGGCGACATGACGATGGTGAA
Source organism: uncultured bacterium (assembly GCA_963735925.1). Classification (GTDB taxonomy): domain Bacteria; phylum Verrucomicrobiota; class Verrucomicrobiia; order Limisphaerales; family J093; genus DSVZ01. The sequence goes on along the minus strand of CAVTMT010000007.1, from coordinate 189,108 downwards.
CGACCAGCTCGGCGTGATGCGGGTGGACAAATCCGGCGCCGCGCGCATGGTCCGCGAAGGCCGGTACTGGCACGCCGCCGCCAGCCCGGACGGCCATTGGATCGTGACGGACGATTTCGACGGCCGGCTCTGGCTGGTCGAAACCGCGACGGGCAGCGTCCGCCTGCTGGCGACGGGCTTGCGCGACACCGTGCGGGTCCACCCGCACGCCTCGTTCGACCGGCAGGGGCATTACGTCCAGTTCCACACCGGTCGCCAGCATGAAACGATCGCGCTGATCGATCTCCGGGAATTGCCGCTGTCAGCCGGCGTCCGGTGAAGCGGGCGACTTTCGCTTCCGCCCCGGCCGGGAGGATCTCGTGCCGGTGCTGGCCCAGCCGACGCCGACTCCTGCTTGCCCCGCCTCGCGCGCGACGGCGCGGCCGAGCGCTTTCGTGCCGTCCGCCGGATCGGGGACAAGCGCCCTCTACGCCGGGACGCACGCGGCATCCGACTTGGCGTGCTCGCCCGAGGCAACATACGCGATCGCGGGGGCAATGGAGCGATTGGCGGGCACCCCACAGGGACTGTGTTTCAGCGCGAGCAAGGCAGCGAGGCGAAGGGAATGGCGAATGGCAGACTCGATTGCGGTCTCCCGGCCAGGAGCGTGGGCGGTCGGAACCCCGGAATCGATTCTCCAGTGCCTTGGCGGCAAGGCGGCCCGATTGAACCATTTGTCAACTGCGATTCGCGTGAGCCGGCCGCTTTTTCGTGTTTGCAACCCCCGGGGCTTCTTCCAACTTCACGCCTTTGAATTATGGCGGAGAGCCCAAAGCACATTTACGACGAGAGCAAGATCAAGACGCTCTCCTCGCTCGAACACATCCGGCTGCGCACCGGCATGTACATCGGCCGGATCGGCAACGGTTCGCACTACGACGACGGCGCCTACATCCTGCTCAAGGAGGTCATCGACAACGCGATCGACGAGTACATCATGGGCTTCGGCCGGGAGGTGCGGATCGACATCGCGGGCACCCGCGTCTCCGTGCGTGACTTCGGTCGCGGCATCCCGCTGGGCAAGGTGGTGGACTGCGTTTCCAAGATCAACACCGGCGCCAAGTACAACGACGAGGTCTTCCAGTTCAGCGTCGGCCTCAACGGTGTCGGCACCAAGGCGGTCAACGCCCTGTCGAAGGTCTTCACCGTGCGCAGCCACCGCGACGGCGAGTACGCCGAGGCCACCTTCAAGCAAGGCCGGTTGAAGAAGGAGGACAGCGGCAAGACCACCGAGCCGAACGGCACCCATATTGCGTTCGAGCCCGACCCGGAAATCTTCAAGGACAGCCAGTATCTCGCCGAGCACGTCGAACACCGGTTGCGCCACTACAGCTACCTGAACACCGGTTTGAAGCTGGTTCTCAAGATGGTGGGGACGAGCGGCGGTTCGTCCGGGCCGCGCGACAACGCGGCCCGGCCCGAGGGCGAAACCAAGGTTTTCCAGTCGCGGCTCGGCCTGATGGATCTGGTGATGGAGGACCTCCGCGCCGACGGCAGCGAGCCGATTTACCCGCCGCTCCATTACGCCTCGAAGACGCTGGAGTTTTGCTTCACGCACAGCAACAGCCGCTACGGCGAGACGTTTTACTCGTTCGTCAACGGCCAGTACACCAGCGACGGCGGCACGCACCTGAGCGCGTTCCGCGAAGGCCTGCTCAAAGCGGTCAACGAATACGCCGGCGGCAAGTTCGACGGTGATGACGTGCGCGAAGCGATGGTCGGCGCGGTGGCCATCCGGCTCCAGGACCCGCTCTTCGAGTCCCAGACCAAGAACAAGCTGGGCAACACCGAGATTCGCACCGAACTGGTCAACCGCGTGCGTGAGGAACTGCTCCAGTTCTTCAACCGCAACAAGGCCATCGCCCAACAGATCGTCGAGAAGGTCAAGGACACCGAACAACTGCGCAAGGAGTTGCAGGCGGTCAAGAAGCTCGCCCGGGAGCGCGCCAAGGCCATCACCCTGCGCATCCCGCAGCTCAAGGACTGCAAGCACCATTTCGACCGGCGGCGCGACAAAGGGCACGGCACGATGGTTTTCATCTGCGAAGGCCAGTCCGCGGCCGGCTCGATCACCAGTTGCCGCGACGTGAACACCCAGGCCGTATTCGTGCTGAAGGGCAAGCCGCTCAATGTCTGGGACCTCAAGCGCGACGTGATGTACAAGAACGACGAGCTGTACAACCTCATGCAGTCCCTCAACGTCGAAGACAATCTCGAGGGTCTCCGGTACGAAAAGGTCATTCTCGCCACCGACGCCGACGTGGACGGCCTGCATATCCGGAACCTGATGATCACGTACTTCTACCGGTTCTTCGACCAACTCGTGCACGACGGTCACCTCTACGTGCTGGAAACGCCGCTCTTCCGCGTCCGCAACAAAGACACGACCCACTATTGCTACAGCGAGGCGGAGCGCGACGCCGCGGTGAAGCAACTCGGTGGCAAGCCCGAGATCACGCGGTTCAAGGGCCTGGGCGAGATCAGCCCGAAAGAGTTCGCCCAGTTCATTGGCAAGGAAATGCGGCTCAGCAAGGTCGAGTACGCCGCCAAGCCCGAGGCCGCGCCGATCCTGACCTTTTACATGGGCAAGAACACGCCCGAGCGGAAGGATTACATCATGGAGCGGCTCGTCGTGCCGGTGGAGGAGTGAAAGGCTTTGCCGGCAAAGTGGCGAAACGATCCGAAATGGCAGCCCTCCCTCCCCCGCCGCAGGCGATTCCCTTGAGCCGGATTCGCGCGCTCCGAAGCCAACTTATCGGAGCGCGCTGAGGTCCGGGCATAGCAATGCCAACGGGGACGGTTCATCCCTGAAGTTCAGCGGGCAGAGTTGCAGGCGCCAGTCTCCACCGCCCCGTGACCTGATTCAAGGCGAGGGGTTCGGTGACGGCGGGGTGTCGTTGCGCCGGCGGCGCAGATCGAAGCAGGCCATCTCCATCGCATTGCGGACCAGCAACCGGCCGTAGGCCAGCGCCGGGGTGTTCCAGGTCTTGCCCCGCAAGGCTTGGAACTTGCGCTTCTCGAACCAGCCGCGCGGCGTCGCCTCGACCAGGGCGAGCTGACCCTCCCCGCCCAGGACGATGAGATTTCCTTCCGCCACGAGCAACTGGCCGTAGCCGTAACGCCCGTCGCGCCAAAGTCGCTCGCCGGTCCCGGCATCGACGCAGGCCAGCACGCCTTCGTCCAGCCCGTAGAGGTAGCCCTCCCAGTACACGGCGGCGTTGAACTTGGTCTTCAGATTCCGGTTCCGCCAGACCGCGTCGGCGATGAACTGCTCGCCGTTCTTCTTCACTTCAACCAGGGCCGCCCCCACGCCGTAGCCCGCGGAGAGCAGGAAGCGATTGGTACCCACCAGGACCGGCACCGCGATGGCGTTGTCGTACGGGACCCGCCACGGAAACTCCCAGAGAATCCGCCGCGAATCCGGGTCCAGGCCCAGGGCCCGGCGGGCCGTCACCACCAGCAACTGCGGTTGACCGGCGAGAGTGACGCGCAGCGGTGAGGTGTAGGCCATGTCATCGCTGAGGACCGACCATACCTTGCGCCCGCTCAACAGGTCGTACGCGACCACGCCCTGGTTGTCCGTGCCGTTGCCGCCGAGGACGACCACCGAGTGGTCCAGAATCAGGGGCGAGCAGGACAACCCCCAGCGGAGGTTCCGGGCGCCCGTGTCGGCAAGAAGGTCTTGGTGCCAAAGCTCGCTGCCCGTGCTCGCGCTGACGCACACCAACTCCCCGGTGGCGCCCAGGCTGTAGATGTGGTTTCGGAAATACGTGGGCGTGGCGCGCGGACCGTCGCCGCCCATCCATTCGGAGAAAAACGCGGCGTAGGCGTGCACCCAAAGCTCGTGGCCGGTGTCCAGGTCGTAGGCCACGATCGCCTCCTGTTCCCGGCGTTGTTCGATCGTGTAGGCGATCCCGCCGGCCACGACGAACGACGCATACCCGCCGCCGCACGGCTGGCGCCAGAGCCGCGGCGGACCGTCCGCCGGCCATTCGGGCAGGAGCGGCCGTTCATCGTAGTGGCCGTCCCGGTGCGGACCGCGAAAGTCGGTCCAAAAAGGCGGGAGCAGGCTGAGCGGATTCGTCTCGGACAACGCCGGCGGCTGCCCGGCTTCCTGCGCGCGGCGGCTGTCCTCGAGGGCGCCGTAATTCGGCTCGGATTTCGCGCGCACGATGGACGGTCCGAAGCCACCCTCGAACTCGATGGCGATCACCCCGAACAGATTCAACAGGCCGATGATCGCCGCGGAATACGGCAACAACCAGAGCGTGGTCAGAATCGTGGCCAGGAGCTTCCGCCCCCAGCGTCGGGTGGGATCGCGCCAGATGATCCACAATCCCAAGGGCGGCAGCGCCAGTATGATCAGGCCCTTGAAAAACGGCAACCGATACCACGGCGGGTCTAGTTCGATGTCCAGTTCGTTTTCGGTGTTCACGGATCGGTCCTAAAGGCGGCCGCTAGGGCGCCGGATCGTCCCGCCGATTTTGGGCGGCGTCCAGCGCCAACGCCAGTTTCGTCAACGTGTATAGGTCCGCGCGGCCAAACGGCAAGTCAACTCGCCGGGCCAGGACCTCCGCGCCACCCCTCCGGAGCCACGCCAACGCCTGAAAACCGCCGAGCGCCAAATCGGGTGGATCCTGGAAGTTCTCACCGAAGTGCACCTGCCGTTCCTCGCCCACCAGCCACCAGGTCGCCTCCAGTTGCACGAACAAGTGCCAGACCGCATCCACCGCGTCCGGGGCCTGGGCCCGCACGCGGGCGGCCACCTCCGGTGTCAGATCGCGGAACAGCGCGAGCTTGTGCCGATGCGGCGCGACCTTGAACGAAAGCGCATCGCCCCCACCGATGAACGGGTCCAACTGACTCGAATCCTTGAAGCTCGTCAGCGTGCCCCGGTCCGCCGCCCGCCGCCACCAAACCACCAGTTGGGCGGTCGTGGCTTCGGCCTGGGCGGTCGCTGCCTGCTCGAGCGCCGGATCGCCTGCGGCCCGCGCCAGTCGGGCGAACGCCAGCAGCGAGCCCAGGTAGCGGTTCGCGTACAGGTCGCCGCGCGTGCCGTCGAGCCGCCAGCCGGTGCCTCGCCAGTCCGCAAAGCACGCCTTCAATTCGGACCACGCCCCGAGCACCCGCGGCCGCTCACCCACCCGCTCCGCGTACCGCCACACCGCGTACAGGTTGCCAAACGGGTGCGCGGGTCGATCGGACCCGAGCCGGCTCAGTTCCTCCGCGGGTATCGCGAACGACTCGCGCCGCGCGCCTTCCCGCAAATCGTAACCGCCGCGCGCACTGAAGGGCGGGTGCTGCGTCCACTCGCCGGCGAGCCAGCCACGCACCTGTTCCTGCAAGGCGCCGCCCAGATGCGGGTAAGCCGCCGCCAGCGCGGCGAAGGCCTCGCCGCTGTCCGCAAAGAAGAACTCCCGCCCGGCCAGTCCCGGTTCGACGAACAACGGCGCCCAGCGTCGCGACAGGAACTCGCGCACGCCCGCTTCGAGTTCGGACTTGAGTTGCGGCGGCGAGACACTGCCGGCGGATGGCACCTGTGCAGACACGGTCACGTTCGTCGCCGCGATTGTCTTTACCTTCGCCGCCGGGCCGGACTCGCCCGCGACGAGGCAAAGCACGCGGCTGCCGGTCAGCCAGAACAGGCGGTTGCCGGCGACGGCCACGCCCCCGCGACCCGGCCCGTGCCATTCGTTCCGCGCCCAAGGTGGGTTGCGAAAGCCGCCGAACGTGTCGCGTCCGCCGTGAATCGTGAACAGCCGGTGCGATTCCAGGTCGAACCCGCTCAGCGTGCCCTGGTGGACAATCAGCGCGAGGTTGCCGGCCACGACGAAGTTCTGCGATTCGTCGGCCGTGCCCCAAAACGTGTTCCACGGCGGCTGCGGTCCGCTGGTGTGGAAGAGCGGTGCGATGCGGTTGGCCCCCAGGTCGAGCAGGCCGAGCGCGACCAGCGGTGCCACGCCGTGATTCCAATTGCCATAGGCGCTGCGGTTGAAGACCAGGAGATCGCCGGTCGCCGTCAGCGCGGGCGGCGCGCCCACGCCCTGGCAACCCGCTGCCCAGAGCACGGCTGCGAGCGGCGCCGGTTCGCCGGTTTCCGCGTCGAACGCGAAGAACGTCCGTGCGTCCGCGTGGTCGCGGAGGTAGCCCCGCACGGTCTGCTGTTCGCGTGCCCACAAGTCCGGCGTGCCGTGCGCGGCGTTGCTTTTGATCCAGGCGTCGAGCTTGCGCCAGTCGCTGTCGTCCGCGCCGGCGTTATGCGCGAGCAGCGATCGGTCCCGCGCAATGCGCTGGGCCATGTTCAACGCGGGGTTGGTGCGCACGATGACGTAGGTCTTGCCGCCGGTCGTGACGACGACCGGGTAATAGTCGCGTGCCGACTGGCCCGACAACGGCTGCGAAACCCAGCGGAGTTGACCGGACGCGGCGTCGAAGCAGCGCAACCGCAAATCTTCGGCCGTGATCCAGACGCGGCCCCCTGCCGCCGCCGCGGTCTGGCGGACTGCCGCGCCGAGGTCGGCCTGCCATTGCACCGCGCCGCCCGCGAGCCCCACGCTGATGAACTGACCCGTCCGCGAGCCAATGAAGACACGGTCGCCGGCGATGGTCGGCGACGCGGCAAAGCTATCGGGTCCGCCCCGTGCTGCGGCTGCGAACGAGGCGCGCCAGCGTTCGACGCCGGTGGCTGCGTCCAGTGCGACCAAGCCGCCACCGGCGCTCGCGGCCACGACCAGGCCGGCTGCCGCCGCCGGCGACTGCAGGAAAGGCGCTTCGCCGGCGAAGCGCCAGAGCGGTTCGCCGTTGGTGGCTTGCAGGGCGTACAAGTTGCCGGCGTGTGTGGCCACAAAAACGCGGCCATTGGCGACGATCGGCTCCATCGCCGTGCCGAGGCGTTCGCCATCGAACTCCACGGCCCAAGCCAGGCGGAACGGCGCTCGCAGTTCCGCCGGCACGAAGCCGGTGTGCTGGGCGTTGCCGTGCAGCGCCGGCCAATCCGCGTGCGCGAGGCAGCACCCCACCGGGAACACCACGAGGCACAAGAAGTTGACGACGCGCAGGCGTGAAGGGCTCGGCAGACGCATGACCGCGGACTATCACACCGCCGCTGCCATCGCAAGCGAAGGCGGTCTTGCTGGCGGACTGGGCACAGCCGATCCCGCCGCAACTGCCACGGAGTCGCGCAGACACAGAGATTCAATTAGGAACTCAGGAACGCAGGAATACGGAGTCGCGGAGACACAGCGATTCAATTAGGAACTCGGGAACGCAGGAATGGGGTGGCCGCGGTCTTTGGTTTCCGGCCTTCCTCGCTTCCAAATTCAACCTCGGCGTCTCGGCGTCTCGGCAGTTGAGATGGCGGGGCTCAACAGCGTTTCGCCCCACCCCCGCGTTGGAGCGGCGTTTGACACGCCCACCGCACTTCTTATAGTCGCCCTTCTTTATGAACCGGACTCCGCATGTGGCCGTCGTCGGCGCGACCGGCGCCGTCGGCATCGAAATGATCAAGACGCTCGAGCGGCGCGCTTTCCCGGTGGGCAAGCTCACCTTGCTCGCCTCCGCCCGTTCCGTCGGCAAGAAACTCAAGTTCAAGGGCGCAGACGTCTCCGTGCAGGAGCTGGCCAAAGAATCCTTCAAAGGCATCGACATTGCCCTGTTCAGCGCCGGCGGGAGCATCTCGAAGGAGTTCGCGCCGGTCGCGGTCGCTGCCGGCTGCGTCGTGGTGGACAATTCGAGCGCGTTTCGCATGGACCCGGCGGTGCCGCTCGTGGTGCCGGAAATCAACGCGGCGGACGTGAAGCAACACCGGGGGATCATCGCCAATCCGAACTGCACGACCGCGGTCACGCTCATGGCGTTGTACCCGCTGCACGCGGCGTTCGGCTGCACGCGCATCTTCGCCTCCAGCTACCAGGCCGTCTCCGGCACGGGCGCCAAGGCGATCGCCGAACTCGAACGTCAGGTGGACCAGATCGTTCACGGCCAGCCCGCGACGCGCGAAGTCTATCCCCACCAGATCGCCTTCAACGTGTTGCCGCACGTGGATTCCTTCCTGCCCAGCGGCTACACGAAGGAGGAGATGAAGATGGAAAACGAGGGCCGCAAAATCATGCACCACCCGACCTTCCGCGCCAGCGTGACGTGCGTGCGCGTGCCGGTCTATCGCGCGCATTCCGTGGCGGTGAGCGCCGAGTTCGAACGCCCCGTCACGGTGGACTCCGCGCTCGCGGTTTTGCGGAAGGCGCCCGGCCTCGACGTGATCGACAATCCCGCCCGGTGCGAGTACCCGCTGCCGCTGCATCAGGCCGAAAAGGACCACTGCGCCGTCGGCCGGGTGCGCATGGATTGTGCGCTCGAAAACGGCCTGTGCTTCTGGGTCAGCGGCGACCAACTCCTCAAAGGCGCCGCGCTCAACGCGGTGCAGATCGCCGAGGAGTTGCTGAAGTAAGGCGGGGCGGCGACGCGGGCCGGTGGACGGCCCATCCGCTTTCAAACCTCTCCCGGCAGGATAGCCGGAGCACGGTCGTCGCCCCAGGCAGGCGCGGCGGAGACGGTGTCCCGGAGGAGGCGGGAAGCTCCGAATCCGCCGCCCGGCCGGGCCGCCAGGCCGGGCCGGGCGAATGCGCCCTGCCGTGGTGGCCCTGCCGGGAAGCGCAATTCGACGACGAAAGTTGCTGCCAAGGAGGAATTCCGGTTGTAGAAACAGGCCAGCTTCAGAGCCGAACCGGATGCCGAATCTGCCGTAATCCTGAACAGGCGGGCAGCCGGTGGCCAAGTGGCTGGTACTGTCCCGCCCAGTTTGCCTGCCGGACGGTGCCGCTCAACCAGGTGATCGCCTTGCCAGTTTTATGCGATCGAGGCGATCAGCAGGCAGCCAAACAGACAACGACAAGACCTAGACGACCATGAAATCAAGACTCGCGGATGTATCGGCAGTGTCCCTCGCGGCGGCCCTCGTGGCAGCCGTGTGCCTGGGAACCGCCGCCAGCCAGGCCCAGACCACCCTGGCGGATTTCCCGTTCAACGAAGGCACCGGCGCGACCACGCATAGTGCCACCAACGATCTGACGGGCACGCTCGGCGTCGCCCCGAACCCGGACAACCTGCCCGAGATCACGACCGACTCGCCCTCCGGTGCGGCCGGCGATACGGCGGTGCAACTCCGGGGCACCGGTTTCCTCCTGGTGGATGACAGCAGCAGCCCGGTGTTGGCGCTGCAGACCGAGCCGTTCACCATGGAAACGTGGGTCAAGTGGGACGCCGCCGAAACCGAGCAATACAACGGCATCCTGGCCTATGGCCAGTCCTACAAGCTGGGCCTGAACAACACCGAGATCATCTGGACGCTGTTGGGCGTTGTGGACGTGCCCAGCGGGCTCTACCTGCCGCAGGACGGCGGGTGGCACCACGTGGCGGCAGCCTACGAGCCGGGCATGGGCGTCACGATCTACCTCGACGGCACGCCGAGTTTCGTGGCGGCGACACAGGCGATGCGAGCCTTCCAAAACAATCTCTTCAGCATCGGCTCCGAAGGCCTGGGCAACTCGATCCTGGCCACCTTGGATCGCGTGCGGGTCCACAAAGGACTGCTCACCGCGGACCAGTTGGACACCAACCCGACCGCCCCGAAGGCCCTGCTGGCCGACACGATCGTGGCGTATGACTTCAACGAAGCCGCCATGCCGTTCCAGAACGCCAAGGCGCCGGCCCGCCCGACCATGACCTCCGAAGGTTACTTCAGCCAGGCCACCGCGCCGAGTTTCTCGACCGACTCACCCACGGGCGGCGCGGGCGATTACGCGATGGAATTCCCCAGCGCGGGCCGGCGCGTCATCGTGCCGGACCCCAATGCCGCCATCACCCTCGACACCGGCGACTTCACCGTCGAAGCGTGGGTGAAATTCGGGGCCCAGCCCCAGGCGCGCTCAGTCCTCTTCTTCAACAGCGGACCCGGCGCGGCCGTCTCCTTCTCGGTCAACAACCGCACGGTCTTCGTCACGACGCTGGGCATCCTCGACGTACCTTCGGCAGCGGCAATCCCGGACGATGGGGGTTGGCACCACATCGCCGTGGTTCACGAGAACGGCAAGGAGTTCCGGTTCTACGTGGACGGGATCCTCGGGGACACCGTGGCCTATACGCAAGGCGTGTTGATCGGGGTCCGCACCGACACCCAATTCTACATCGGCAGCGAACCCACGGGCGGCCTGCCGTACGTCGGGAAGATCGACCGGTTGCGCGTGCATCGGGGCATCGTGGCGGCTGAAAACCTGGATTACCGGGTGATACCCGGCGTGGATCCGGCGGCCCCGGCGCTCTCCATTCAGACCGTGGTGGAAGTGGCCTGGCCGACGCTGCCTGCCGGCTACATCCTGCAGTCCACCACCACCGTCGCCGATCCGAACAGTTGGACGAACGTGCCGGGGACGCCGACCGCCCAGGACGGCAACTACAAGTTCTACTTCCCGCCCGCGGCGGAGAAGACCTTCTACCGGCTCGTGAAGCCGTGACGGGTCGGTTATAGCAGAGGCGCGAGGCCGGCAGAATTTCTGCCGGCCCTCCTTTTTTTCCCGAGCCGCAAACCGGTCCGATGACTCTGGCCGACCGAAGAATCAAAATCGGCGCCGCGCTCCGCCAGTGCCGCAACGCCCAGGAACGGCTGGCCTGGCTCGTCGAACAAGCGCGGCAACGACCGCCCTTGCCGGCCGACTTGCGGACCGCTGCCCATCGCGTGCCGGGTTGTTTGTCGCAACTCTGGCTGGTGGCGGAATTCCGCGACGGCCGGTGCTGGTTCCGTTGCGACTCGGACTCGCAGGTGGTGCGGGCGATGGCGATTCTGGTCGCCGAGGTTTACTCCGGCTGCGCGCCGGCGGAAATCGTCGGCGACCATTCCGACTGGCTGGCCAGCCTGGGCCTGGACCGGCTGCTCACTCCGAACCGCCGCAACGCCCAGGCGCGCATCGGTGATCGAATCCGCGCCTTCGCGGCCAGCCAGCTCACCCCGGCACCGGCTACGGCCGGAGGCGCAAACCGCTGAGGCACCGATGCGTTTCTGCGACGCCCACAACCACCTCCAGGACGAACGCTTCGCGGGTCGGCAGGCAGAACTCGTGGCGACGTGTCGGGCCGAAGGCGTCGCCGCGATGGTGGTCAATGGCGCGTGCGAATCCGACTGGTCGCAGGTCGCCGCATTGGCGCGCCAGTACCCCGATCTGGTGCGGCCGAGTTTCGGCGTGCATCCGTGGTACGTGGCGGAGTGCACGCCTGCCTGGCAATCCACGTTGATCCGTTGGCTGGACGAAACGCCGGGCGCGGCCGTCGGCGAAATCGGCCTCGATCGTTGGAAACCCGGACTGGACCTGCCGGCGCAGGAGGCGGTTTTCGTCTGGCAACTCCGGCTGGCCGCCGCGCGCCATCTGCCGGCCAGCATCCATTGTCTCCAGGCGTGGGGCCGGCTCTTCGACCTGCTGCGCACCGGACCTCGGCCCGAACGCGGCTTCCTGCTGCACTCGTACGGCGGGCCGGTGGAGATGGTCGTCCCGCTGGCTAAGCTCGGCGCGTACTTCTCGCTCCCTGGCTACTTCGCCCACGCCCGCAAGCAGCGCCAGCGCGATGCCTTCCGCGCGGTGCCGCCCGACCGGCTCCTGATCGAGACCGACGCGCCCGACCAACTCCTGCCCGCATATCTCCCGGGAGACACCGGTACCGAGCCTCGGGGAATGGCCGCGCAGATCTACGTTCTCGATGATCCCGCCACGGACAGACCGTTGAACCACCCGGCGAATCTCCGCGCGGTTTATGCCTTCGCGGCGGAACTTTTTGAGGAACCGCTGCCGGCATTCGCCGCGCGAATCGAGGCGAACTTCATCCGCCTGTTTGGTTGACCGCAAGGGCAGGGGAACCGCCGAGCCGGACGGCGGTAAGCGTTGCCAACGCCGGCGGAACTGACGGACCAAGACTTCGCCTCGTCGCAAACCAGTCCGGAAGATTCCGGCGTCGTGGGCCGGCAACCGTGCCGGGTCCACCGGCTTGGGCGGCAGGCGCTGCTGCCACCCAGGTGCATCAGCGGTCGGCGCCGTCGGTGCGGGTTTCGGCCAGGTAACCGCGGTAGGCGTCCGCAACCTCGGCCGCGGTGACCGCACCCCGGTGAATCCACACGCGGTAACGCAACTGGACCGGCTTGCCGGCCGGCAATTCGGCCGGGGTCACGCCCGGCCATCCCAGGCACAACACGCCGTAGTGGCGCAGGAGCCATTGCGGCGGGTAATCCGGATGGCTGGGATGGACGAAAATCGCCGCGCCGCTCGGCGCCGAGCGGCCCGCCAGGCGCAATGTCAAATCCGCCCACGTCAGGTTCGTCATGGCCAGGTCGGCCCGGGCCACACCGGCCGGTGTCGTGATCACGACATTGGTGCCCGGCCCGAATCGCAGCGTCAGGCCGCCGTAACTCTTGCCCTCGGCGCCCGCCAGCGTCACCGGCTTCGTTGTGGGCGTGAGCGTGAGGTCCACGTCGATGGCCCGGGCGGAGGCGGTCGCGGGGTGGACCCGGAACTGGATCACTTCGGCCATGATCTTCCGGTCGCCCACGTACCAGCCGTTCTGCGCCGCGAGCACGGCGAGCTGGGGGTCGGCGCGCTTCTGCACCCAGCGTTCGAAGCGCTGTTCGACGCCGTGGAGCATCCAGAGATCGTAGTGTTGATCGCCGACGCGCACGTGCGGCCAGGCCCAGAACAATCCCCGATGATGAAAGTGATCCTTCGGGAAATCGTCGCTCAGCACCTCGCCCTCCAGGCCGTACAGCGGATGGAGATAGGTGCTGCGGGCGCGGTCGGCGGGCGCACCGTCACGTCGGATCACTCCCTGGTTGTACACGAACACCGGCTGGCTGCCTTCGAACAGGGCGGTCGAGTTCGTGCCGGCGTCGGCGAAACGGAACCCGGCTTCGGCCGCCGGCACGTCTATCGCCGCAAGCGCCGCCACGGTCGCCAGGGCAATCGCCCACGCCGCGCGCGGTCGGGCTCGGTTGCGGAAGGCGGATTCGGGACGCGGATGCGGCGTGAGCGACGGCGCGCTGGCTGGTGGTAGCGGCTGATTCATGGGGTTCGTTTAGCACAAGTCGCGCATTCGCCAACCGAAAATCTCCGCCCACACCACGGCGATTGACAAAGAGTCAGCAAGGGGTCAGTTCTTGATAATGGATACTCTCGACGTGACTTGCGGTCGCGAGGTTCGCGGCGCGCAGCGTAGCGGTTCGCCGACAATTTCAACCGTCAACCTGCCGACCATTGCGGGTGCCCCCATTCCGTCTCAATTACCAATATCAACAACTGATCCCCTTTTCGAAGCCAATCCGCTCGAAGGCGATCTGGTCGTCATCGATGAAACTTCGATGGTCGATGTGCCCTTGATGACCCACTTGCCGCGGGCCGTGCCCGTCCACGCCAGCCTCCTGCTGGTCGGCGAACCACCGCACCGCCCAGCGCTACTCCGGCCTCCTGGCACGGCTCAAAGCCGAACCGGCCGGTTAGTCCGGCGGTAGCCCGCCGGCACTGACGCCTCTACGGCGGGCGGGATGGGACCGCCCACGCCTGGCTGGTCGCCGCGCTTGGCCGGGTACCGCTCCTGTGGGCGCTCCGCGATGCTTGACAAGACATCGATTCCCAATCGCTTCCGAATCGCGATTCCACCATCCTCAAGGCGCATGGCGGACCAGGCCGACAACATCTGCGCCGGCACGCAGGTCGTGTCGCGGGTGGAAGTTCGGGGAATGAACAATTCCCTGGTGCATCCGCGCGGCGCCGTGGGCGTGGTGACGCGCACGCCAGCGGGGGAGGAGAAGCGCTTTCTCGTGCGGTTCCCGGACGGGTTCGAGTTCTCCCTGCAGCGCGACGAGATGGAGGTTCTCAAGCACTTCAAGGCCCGGCTCGGCAGCGGAACAGCCATCCCGCTCGCCGGAACCGGTTCGGGCACCCCGCCGGGCGACTTCGACCTCGAATCCTTCATCATCTACCGCTGCGTCGTCGGTTCACGCGCCTATGGGCTGGACCACGACGACTCCGACACCGACCGGCGTGGCGTCTATCTCGCGCCCGCCGACCTGCAATGGTCCCTCTTCGGCGCGCCGGAGCAATTCGAGGACAACGCCACGCAAAGCTGCTACTGGGAATTGCAGAAGTTCCTCATCATGGCGCTCAAGGCCAACCCGAACATCCTGGAATGTCTCTACTCGCCGCTGGTGGAGAAAGTGACGCCGCTGGGCGAGGAACTCCTGACCCTGCGGCAGGGCTTCCTGTCGCAGATGATATTCCAGACCTTCAACGGCTACGCCATGAGCCAGTTCAAGAAGATCGAGCAAGACCTCCGCAACCACGGCGAGGTACGCTGGAAACACGCCATGCACCTGCTGCGCCTGCTGCTCACCGGCGCGGCCACGCTGCGCGAAGGCCGTGTGCCAGTTCGGATCGAAGCGCACCGCGACCGCCTGCTGGCCGTCAAACGAGGCGAATTGCCGTGGCTCGAAGTGGACATCTGGCGCCAGGAACTCCACCGCGATTTCGAGCGCGCCCTGGCCGAAACCAAACTGCCCGAACGCCCCGACTACGAAGCGGCGAATCGCTTCCTCGTCAAAGCGCGAAGGGAAATGGCGAAAGGAGTCATCTCATGCTGCTGACCCTCTCCACCACGCACCGTCCGGCGACCGATCTGGGTTACCTGCTCCGCAAAAATCCGGCGCGGGCGCAGTCGTTTGATCTCTCCTTCGGCAAGGCGCATGTCTTTTATCCCGAAGCCAGCGAACTGGGTTGCACCGTGGCGCTTCTGGTTGAGGTGGACCCGGTGGGCTTGGTTCGCAATGGTCGCGGGCCGGCGGGCGAAGGCGGCTTGCTGGAGCAATACGTGAATGACCGCCCCTATGCGGCGTCATCGTTTCTCAGCGTGGCGATCGCGGATGTGTTTGGCACTGCACTCGCCGGTTCGGAATGCAAGGATCGGCCAGGACTGCCGGACGTGCCCTTGCCGCTGCGTGTCGGGATTTCCGCGCTGCCCTGCCGCGGCGGTGAGGAATTGCTGCGCCGGTTGTTCGAGCCGCTGGGCTACCGGATTGCCGCCACGCGCCTGCCGCTGGACACCACTTTCCCGGAATGGGGTGAAAGCGCCTACCACCGCGTTCGGTTTGAAGCCACGCTGCCGTTACACCAACTCTTGAGCCATCTTTACGTGCTCATGCCGGTTCTGGACAACGACAAGCACTACTGGGTGGGCGATGACGAAGTGGCCAAGCTGCTCCGCCACGGGGAAGGCTGGCTGGCGACCCATCCTGAGCGCGACGCGATCACACGGCGTTACCTGAAACACCAACGCAGCCTGGTCACCGATGCGCTCGCCCAACTGGTGGATGAAAACGATCCGCATCCCGACGAAACCGCCGAGACACAAGCGCAGGAGGAAGAGGTGGTCGAACGGGTGTTGAGTCTGAACGAACAGCGGTTGGGCACCGTGCTCGCCGTGCTCAAGGCGGGCGGCGCGCAGTCTGTTTTGGACCTTGGGTGCGGGGAAGGACGACTCCTGCGGATGCTGCTGAAGGAGCGCCAATTCAAACGCATCCTCGGGTTGGACGTGTCGCATCGCGTTCTGGAGATGGCCGCGGAGAACCTTCACTACGACCGGTTGCCGACGCTGCAGAAGGAACGCCTCAAGCTGCTCCACGGCTCGCTCATGTATCGCGACGAACGCCTGGCCGGCTTCGATGCCGCTGCGGTGGTGGAAGTCATCGAACACCTGGACCCGCCGCGCCTGGCGGCGTTTGAGCGGGTGCTGTTCGAGTGCGCCCGCCCCGGCACCGTGGTACTCACCACGCCCAACCGGGAATACAACGTGAAATGGGAATCGCTCCCCGCCGGCAAGTTCCGGCACCGCGACCATCGCTTCGAGTGGACGCGGGCGGAGTTTCAAAACTGGGCCAACGCAGTCGCCGCGCGCTTCGGCTATTCCGTGCGCTTTCTTCCGGTTGGACCAGAAGATGCCGCAATGGGCTCGCCGACGCAGACAGGAGTTTTCGCACGGGGTTGAACAACAACAAACATGGAACTTGTTCTATTCATCGGTATCCAAGCCACCGGCAAGTCGAGTTTCTATCGCGAACGTTTCTTCGCCACGCACGTTCGAGTGAATCTGGATATGCTCAAGACGCGGCACCGCGAATCGCTGCTGGTCACGGCCTGTTTTGAAGGCCGGACTCCATTCGTCGTGGACAACACCAACCTAACTTGCGAGGAACGCGCCCGATACATAGCCGTGGCCAAGGTGAATCAGTTTGCTGTCCGGGGCTATTTCTTCCAGTCACGGGTTGCTGATGCGATAGTTCGCAACGCCGCGCGAGAAGGCAAGGCGCGCGTGCCCGATCTTGCCATCCGCGGCGCGAGCGGCCGACTTGAACTCCCGTCGGTCAAGGAAGGTTTTGACACGTTGAATTTTGTCCGCCTTGAGAGTCCCCACCAGTTCATTGTGGAGGAATGGAAAGATGAAGTTTGACGACTTGGATGCGAAAATGCGCCGCTTCGAGACGGCGCATGACCACTGCGTGCTGCCCGGCATTTACATTGTTGCCCGGCTGGACGGGCGTGGTTTCACGCGCCTCACAAAGGAGGTTCACCAGTTTGAGGCGCCGTTCGATGTGCGGTTTCGTGACCACATGGCGGGCACCGTCGAGCACCTCATGAACTCCGGTTTTCGTGCAGTGTATGGTTACACGCAGAGCGATGAGATATCTCTTCTGTTCCACAGAGACGACAGTTCCTTCGACCGCAAACTTCGCAAGCTGGATTCCGTCCTCGCGGGGGAGGCCAGTGCCTGCTTTTCCCTTCGACTTGGGGCCATCGGGTGCTTCGACTGCCGCATCAGCCAGCTTCCGACGGAGCAACTGGTCGTGGATTATTTCCGATGGCGCCAGGAGGACGCCACGCGTAACGCCCTGAATGCTCACTGCTATTGGCTGCTGCGGAAAGCGGGGAAAACCGTAAAGGAAGCGACGCAGTTCCTGCTGGGCCAGACCACCTCCAACAAAAACGAACTGCTATTCCAGCATGGCATCAACTTCGGAAAACTGCCGAGCTGGCAGAAGCGTGGCGTCGGTTTCTTTTGGGAGAATTACGAGAAAGCCGGAGTTAATCCGAAGACGGGTGAAGCAACCAAGACAATCCGCCGCCGCATCCGAACCGAATTGGAACTGCCGATGAAGGAAGCTTACGAGGCTTTCATCCGTGCCCGGTTGGTTGAAGCCGCCCCCTCAGTTGCCAAGCCTCCGAAATGAAATTCACCATCCCCGAACTGTCCCTCGTCGTGCTCGTCGGCGTGTCCGGCTCGGGCAAGAGCACGTTTGCGCGCAAGCATTTCAAGCCGACGGAAGCGCTTTCCTCTGATTGGTGTCGGGGGTTGGTATCCGATGATGAGAACAGTCAGGCGGCGACACCCGATGCGTTCGACGTGCTGCATTTCATCGCCCGCAAGCGACTGGCGGCGGGGAGGCTCACCGTGGTGGACGCCACGAACGTGCAGGCCGAGTCGCGCAAGCCGCTGGTGGAACTCGCCCGCGAGTTCCATTGCCTGCCGGTGGCCATCGTGCTGGACGTGCCGGAGCGCGTCGCCCACGAGCGCAACCAAGCTCGACCTGACCGCAACTTCGGGCCGCACGTCATCCGACAGCAGGCGCAGCAATTGCACCGGTCGCTGCGCGGACTGGAACGGGAGGGCTTCCGGCACGTTCATGTCCTGAAGTCGCCGGCGGAAATCGAGGCGGCGGAAATCGTCCGCGAGCCGCTCTGGAACAATCGCAAGTCCGAGCACGGGCCATTCGACATCGTCGGCGATGTGCATGGGTGCTTCGACGAACTGGTGGAGTTGCTGGGGAAGCTGGGGTATGACGTAGCAGCCGAGGTGACGAGGCTCCATCCTTCTTCCGCTTCCACCGAGAACCAGAGCCTCCTTACGTCGGCTGCTACGATACGACATCCCGATGGCCGCAAGTTGATTTTCTTGGGCGACTTGGTTGATCGCGGGCCGAAGATTCCGCAAGTGCTCAACCTCGTGATGCGAGCCGTCGCCACCGGCACGGCGCTGTGTGTGCCCGGCAACCACGACATGAAACTCATGCGCAAGCTGCGGGGACGGGACGTGCAGATCACGCACGGACTGGCGGAGTCGCTGGCGCAACTGGCCTCCGAGACAGAAGCGTTTCGCTCGCAGATTGCCGAGTTTGTAGATGACCTCGTGAGCCATTACGTGCTCGACGACGGCAAGTTGGTCGTGGCGCACGCGGGTTTAAAGGAATCCATGCATGGCCGCGGCTCGGGCGCGGTGAGGGAGTTTGCCCTCTTCGGCGAGACGACGGGTGAGACCGATGAGTTCGGCCTGCCGGTGCGCTACAACTGGGCCGCCGAGTATCGCGGTTCGGCGATGGTGGTTTACGGACACACGCCGGTTCCCGAACCGGAGTGGCTGAACCGCACGATCAACATTGATACCGGCTGCGTGTTTGGCGGGAAACTGACCGCCTTGCGTTACCCGGAAAAGGAACTCGTCTCTGTTTCCGCCCGGCAGACCTATGCCGAATCACGGAAACCGTTTCTGGCCGCGGAAGCCCAAGCTCCGAGGCTGTCCGCGCAACAGCAGCACGACGACTTGCTCGACTTTGCCGATGTGAGCGGCAAACGCATCATCAGCACGCGCCTGCATGGCAATGTGACCATTCGCGAAGAGAACGCCACGGCGGCGCTGGAAGTCATGAGCCGTTTCGCGGCGAATCCGAAGTGGCTGATCTACCTGCCGCCCACCATGTCGCCGAGCGGCACGAGTCAGCAGCCCGGCCTGTTGGAGCACCCGGCGGAAGCCTTCGCCTACTTTCGCCATGAAGGGGTGCCGCGCGTCGTCTGCGAGGAAAAGCACATGGGCTCGCGCGCCGTGGTGATTGTCTGTCGCGATGAAGAGGCGGCGTGCAAACGATTCGGCGTGGTCGGCGAGGGATTTGGCGTCTGCTTCACCCGCACCGGGCGGAGGTTTTTTGACGATTCCGCCTTGGAAACCGGCTTTCTCGAACACGTGCGCGAGGCGGTGACGCGCGCGAGCTTCTGGGATGAGTTTCAAACCGACTGGGTCTGTCTCGACTGCGAACTGATGCCGTGGTCGGCCAAGGCGCAGGCGTTGCTCAAGGAGCAATACGCGCCGGTGGGCGTCTCGGCAGGGGCGATGCTGGGCGACGCCGTGGAACTGTTGAAAGAGGCCGGGGGACGTGGGTCGGACGTGGCAGATCTGCTCGCCCGCACCGACGCTCGCCGTGCGATGGCTGCCGACTACGTTGCCGCTTACCGCCGCTACTGCTGGCCGGTGAACTCGGTGGACGACCTCAAGCTCGCTCCGTTCCACCTGCTGGCCACAGAAGGTAAGGTCCACGTGGACAAGCCGAATGACTGGCACATGCAGACGCTGGCACGGCTGGCCGGTGGCATCTTCATTGCCACGCCGTTTCAAGTCGTCGAAGTGACCAATCCCGATAGCGAAGCGGCTGCCGTGCGCTGGTGGGAGGAGTTAACTGGGCGTGGAGGCGAAGGCATGGTGGTGAAGCCGCTGGATTTCGTGGCGCGCGGCAAGCGCGGGTTGATTCAACCGGCGGTCAAGTGTCGGGGACGGGAGTACCTCCGGATCATCTATGGCCCGGAATACACCGCGTCCGAGAACCTGGAGCGGCTGCGCTCACGCGGGTTGAATGCGAAGCGGTCGCTCGCGTTGCGCGAGTTTGCGTTGGGCGTGGAGGCCCTGGAACGATTCGCCCGCCGCGAACCCTTGCGCCGGGTTCACGAGTGCGTGTTTGGCGTTCTGGCCTTGGAGAGCGAGCCGGTGGACCCACGCTTGTGAGCGCCAACCATCGTCATGGCCATTGACCCACGCCTTCACCGCATCGTCGCGGCGCAGCCGTATCCGCGGTTGTTCGCCACGATCAGCGGCGCGCACCTTTACGGGTTTGGCTTCCCAAGCCCGCCACGAGATGGATGCCCCAAGTCACGACGTGCGCTTCGCGCATAGTGTTCCGTCGCCGGACTCAGACTTTGACCTGCGTGGCACGCATCTGTTGCCGCTCGAAAAGGCAGTTGGCCTGGAGGTGTGCGATGAAACCGTCCAAGACTCGCGCCTGATCGAAGGGGTGGAGGTGGACCTCGTGAGCCATGACGTGCGGAAGTTTTTCCGGCTGTTGCTCAAGCAGAACGGCTACGTGCTGGCGCAGCTTTACTCGCCGCTCATCGTCCACACGACGCCGGAGCACGCGGATCACGGAAGTCGATACCGCACCCAGCGTCCGCACCCCTCACAGACCAGCCTCCCTTGTTCCTTGAGTTTGTGCAGCACGTAACTGGCGTGGTTCCGGTCGGCCTGCAACACCTCCCGGCCCTCGGCATTGGTAATGGCGCCGTGAGCGCGAACGTATTCGAGCAGCCGGGCTTCCTCGGCGATGGGATCGGCAGCGGCGCCCGCTGGCGATTCCTCCGGCTCACAGAATGCAGGAGGTCGCCGACACGGCGGCCGGAAGAAATGCAAATGCTCCATCCGCACCTCGCCCCCCTCGCTCTCCATCAATGCCCGTTCGAGGAGGTTCTTCAGTTCGCGTACATTCCCGGGGAAGTCGTAGTCGGTCAGCGCCTGCCGGGCGGCGTCCGCGATCCGCGGCGCCGGCAGGTTCATCTCCCGGGCGAAGAGCCGGAGGAAATGGTGCGTGAGCAGCGGAATGTCCTCCCGCCGCTCGCGCAACGGCGGCACCTCGACCGTGAAGCGCGCCAACCGGAAGTACAGGTCCGACCGGAAACGCCCCTGGGCCATGCGCTCCGCGAAGTTCGCATTACTGGCCGTCACGATGGCGGCGTCCACCGGGCGCCCCTGGGTGGCGCCCACCGGCGTGACCTCGGTTTCCTCGAGCACCCGCAGCAATTTCGGTTGGAGCGCCGGGGACAACTCGCTGATCTCGTCCAGGAACAACGTGCCCCCGTGGGCCAACTCGAAATACCCCGGTCGGTCGGCGCTCGCCCCCGTAAACGCCCCCTTGACATGCCCAAAGAAGAACGACTCCGCCAGTTCGGCCGGGATCGCCGAACAGTTCACCGGGAGGAATGGCCCCTCGCTGCGGGGCCCGGTGAAATGGATCGCCCGGGCCAGCAGCTCCTTGCCGGTCCCGCTCTCCCCCACGATCAGCACCCGCGACGCGCCGAAGTCCGCCGCCTTGCGAATGGTTTCGAGGATGCGGCGGAAGGTCGGGCTCTGGCCCACCAGTCCGGACAAGCCCCAGCGTTCGGCCTCGCGCTGCGCGTTGACCCGCAGCCGGGCCTTGCACCGATCCCGTTCCCGTTCCGCCTGGTCGCGGCGCTGGATCTCCGCCTCCAGCGCGGCGTTCCGCTCGCGCAACTCGCGCGTGAGCTGGCGCAACCGCAGGTGGGTTTCGACCCGTAGCATGGCCTCTTCGGGTCGGAACGGTTTGGCGATGTAATCCACGCCCCCGGCACGGAACCCCGCCTCCACGTCGGCCAGTTCGTCCCGGGCCGTGACGAAAATGACCGGCACTTCGCGAATCGCCTCGAGCCGTTTCAATCGCCGGCACGTCTCGAAGCCGTCCATATGCGGCATCATGACATCCATCAGGATGAGGTCCGGCCTGGCGTCGGGCGCGATCTGCAGCGCGACCTCACCGCTGGGCGCGGCCACGACCCGGTGTCCCGCGGCTTCCAGGGTGTCGATGAGCAGACTCAAGTTCGCCGGCACGTCATCGACGATCAGGATGCAGCCACCGAGGGTTGGTCGGGGCGCATTCATGGCAGGCTCTCCCGAGGTCTGGGCGGGCTGCCCGTTGCGGGCGCCAGAGCGCCACGGCCCGGATCGGGGGAAGGCGTCACGGACTGCGCTTCCTGAACGCCGTCGAGCAGGGCGATGACCTCGGTCATCCGGGAAGCTTGCGCCAACCGGCGAAGTTGCGCGGCCAGGGCTTCACCCGCAGGCCCCAGTTTTTCCAGTTCCGCCAACCCTTGTTTCAGTTCCGTCACCCGGTAGCCGCGGGCGTTGGATTTCAGCCGCTCCAACAACGCCACCGGCGCCCGCAGCACGCCTGCCCGGTCCCCGTCCCCTTCCGTTGACTCCCATTTCACCGCGAGCAACCGTTCCAGCAATTCGATCAGCTCCGCCGCCAGGAACGGCTTGCCGAGGAACGCGTCGAAGCCCGCGGTCAGACACCGAGTTCGCTCATGGCCCAGGACGGAGGCGGAAACCGCCACGAAACGAGGACGGCGATCCGCCGGCGCGGGGGAGGTGGCAGCCTGGCCTGGCAAGCCGAGCGCCGGCGTGGCGAGGCGGGTGCCGGCCCCGGGCTTCAGCCCGGTCTGCAGTCGCGCCAACGTTTCCATCCCGTCCAGACCCGGCATGCGAATATCCAGGAACACGATGTCGAGCACCTGTCGCTTCACGCACTCGATGGCCTCCAAACCACCGCCCGCCACGTCCACGGTGCAGCCCAGTTGACGCAGCATTTCAGAGAGGATGTCCCGATTCTCCTGCACATCGTCCACCACCAGCGCTCGCACCAACACGCCGGCCGCCAACCGCGTCCGCGGCACTGCCGCGCCCTCCGCGGTCCGCACGCGGGGTCGGACGGGCGCCGGTCCCTCCTCCCATTGCTCCACGGTGCAGAGCGGGACCTCGATCCAGAACCGCGACCCCTGGCCGACCCGGGATTCGACTCCGATTTGTCCACCCATCAGTTCGACCAGGCGGTGCGTGATCGCCAGCCCCAGGCCGGTGCCGCCCTTGTCCGCCGCCGACTCGCCTTGTTGAAAGGGCTGGAACAGGCTGGCCTGCAAGTCCGGTGGGATGCCCGGTCCGGTGTCGATTACCTCGAAGCGGAAGCGTAACCGCGGACCACCGACCGATCCGGACGGAGCCGGGACCACCGACGCCACGCGCAAGGTGACGCAGCCTCGCTCGGCGAACTTGACCGCGTTGCCGAGCAGATTGATCAACGCCTGCCGCAGCTTCCCTTCGTCACCGCGCACCCGCAATCCGCGCAGCGCGGAGAGCGGCGGCTGTCCTTCCCCGCTCGCGAGTCCCTCGCCTGCCCCACGCCGCATTCTGCATTCCGCATCTGGCATTCGGCCTTCCACCTTGAACTCCAGCCCCTTTGCCTCACACCGTCGCCGGAAGAGACTCTCCAGACCGTCCAGCAGCCCGCCCAAATCGAACTCGGTCGCCTTCAACTCGAGCCGACCAGATTCGATCTTCGAGAGGTCGAGGATATCATTGATCATGCCCATCAGATGCGTGCCGCTGCGCTCGATCGTCTCCAGCGCCTGTTGTTGCTGCTCGACGGGCATGGCCCCATTGCCCCGCCGCAGAATCTGGGCGTAGCCGAGGATGGCGTTCATCGGCGTCCGAATCTCGTGGCTCATGTTGGCGAGAAAGAGGCTCTTCGCTTTATTGGCCGACTCCGCCGCCTCCTTGGCCTGTTCCAGGGAACGGTTGCGCTCGACCAACGCCTGATTGCGCTCGCGCCGGTGCTTGACCGCCAGCCCGGAGGTCACCAAACCCACCGCCAGCGCACAGCCGAGTCCGCCGACCAGTCCCATCTGCGCGTAGTCGCGCCGTACGCGGAACCGCAGCGTGGCGGGGGCCGACGAGACGTTCAGGTCGTGGTCCACCGCCCACACGTGGAGCTCGTAGCTCCCGTAAGGCAGGTTCGTGTATTCCAGTTGCCGCGTATAGACCGGACGCTTGGCGGGGTCATATCCCACCAACTGGCAGAGATAGGCCATGTCGTCCGGGTGGGTGCCCAGGCTCACTCCCTCGAACTCCACCGCCAGGCGACGCGGTTGGCCGGCCAGTGCCACTCCGTTGCCGCTGCATGCTTGCCCGTCCGCCGTCAGTCCGGTGATCCGGATGGCCGGCGCGTTGGTGCGCGGCCGGTAGCGGCTCAGTCCGCCTTCCGTGCCGATCCAGATGTCGCCTCGTTCGTCTTCCAGCAGGGCGTTCACGGTGTCGTGACTGAGTCCGTTCTCCCAGGAGAGCGTCTGAAACACGTTCAGAGCCGGATCGTAGATCGCCACGCCGCCGCCGGCCGTGCCGATCCATATCCGACCCTTCCGATCCACCATCAGCGTGCGCAATTCGTCGGTCGGCAGCCCGTCCGCCCGGTGGAACGAGCGCCACTGCCGGCGATCGCAGGTCGAGAGCCCGTCCGCCGTTGCGAACCACACGTTGCCCCGGGCATCGCTGGCGATCGCGCGGACCCAGTCACTGGCCAGGCCGTTCGTCGTCCCGTAGTTGTGGAAACGTCCGTCTTGAAACCGGCTCGCGCCTCCGCCCTCCGTACCAATCCACACGTGCCCGTCAGGACCCAACGCGAGGCAACTCAGGCTGATTGCGGGCAGTCCATCGAGCTCACTCCAAAGATCGACGACCTTTTTCCAATCCTCGGAATCCAAGCCGCGGAGCTCCGGCACCGGTTTGGCCGACGCCGGCTCCTGCAGCGCCTCCGAGTGAACGCGGCACAACCCTCCTCCGCGAAAGGTGACCCACATCGCCCCCTGGCTGTCCTCCAAAACAGCCGTGGGCAATTCGAGGACCAGGATCCACCGCAGAATGGACATGACGTTGGTCAGCGTCTCTGCGCCGTCTGCCGTCAGAGCCAATACTTTCTCGTCGGCTTCCACCCAGAGTCGCCCTCGCCGATCCAATCCCAGAAACCCGAAGTCACTTTTCAACGGCTGATCCAAGGAAGCAGTCGGCCCCAACCGCAATCGGTTCAGGCCGTTCTTGGTCCCCACGGCCAAATCCCTCTGCCAAGGCACCAGGGCCGTGACCGCGTCGCTGGACAGGCCCTGGGCCGTCGTGTAGGTCGTCCAGGCCGGATCGAAGCAACGCAGTCCCCCACCTTCCACGCCGATCCACAAACGCCCCTCCCGATCTTCGCAGATTGCCCACACCGGCTCCTCCCCCAGCCCCGTGGCAGCGCCAAAGTTCTCAAACCGCTCGCCGTCGAAACGGAACAAGCCCCGGTCCGTCCCCAGCCAGACCTGGCCCGGACGGTCTTCGACGATCGTACGCACCGCCTCGCCTCCATACCCACGGTCCTCCCGATAGCGATCCCAGCACCTGCGTTCGGGATCGTAACGAAACAGGAAGTCGCCCTGCCGGCTTTCCCGGGTGCCGTAACCCGCCACCCAGAGTCCGCCCCTGCCGTCTTCCAGGAGGCAGGTGAAGGCAAACGCCGCGACTGGGCCGGAATGCGCGACGAAACGCCCGCCGTCCCACGAATAGACCATCGTGCTGTTTGCCGCACCCGCCCAGATTCTCCCCTCCCGTCCGCTGGCCAGCGCGCTGATGGGCGCCCCGATCCAACCTTCCGGCTGCGCGCAGTACTCGAACTGTCGCCGGACCGGGTCCCATCGACTGGGGGCTCCTTGCGTGGCCAGCCAGACATTCCCCCGGCCGTCCACTGTCGCCGTCGCGACGATATCGAGCGCCAGCCCGTCCTCCGAGTCGTAAGTGATGAACTCGTTCCGTTGCCGGTCCAGGCAGGTGATGCCGTTGAACCCCGCGGCCAAAGGAACCACCCAGAGGTTTCCCTGGCGATCTTCCACCAAGTGCGTGATGTCCGCGCTCGGCAGCCCGTTTTTCTGCGTATAAGTGGCGAAGCGCGCCCCGTCGAACCGGACCAAGCCTCCGCCCTCCGTTCCCAGCCAGAGTTCGCCCGCCCGATCTTGCAGGATCGTCTGTACCGTGGCCTTCGGCAGCCCTTCGGCGACGCCGTACGTCAGCCACGCCCCGTGCCGGATACTCCGCCCCACGGATTGCGCCGGTCCCGGTCCTACCGCCACGCCGTGCCCGGTGACCTCCGGAGCCGTCAGTTGCACCTGGGCCTCGGCCCGGGCCACCACTTCCACCAGGGCGTTCGTGCGCGTTTCCCATCCCCGTTGGGCCACGGCCACGCAATAACGCCCGGCCGGCAATTCGACCTGGAACCTCCCTTCCCGGTCGGTCAGCGCGTACGCGACGTTCTTCGGCGCTTCTTCGGACTGGATCCGAACGCGTTTCGGTGTCCCCGGGGGGCGCCCGTCCCATAGAGTGAGCTGACCCGCCAAGGTGCCGGGCACCGCATTCGAACGAACCAACCAGACCTCTCCCCTCCCATCCCGCTGGTGCACCATGCCGGTGGCGACCCAGCCCAGGCCCTCGCTCTGCCGGCCTTCGGGGAAGCGATCGGTCTGCCACAGGGAGATGCTGAATTGGAGGGTCTCGTCCGGATTGAGCCGGTAGCGGTGCCCGGCCAGACCGCCGATGTCGATCCGGTACTCGCAGGACCAGGAGTCCCCTCTGACTTGCTTCGCCGCATCGAAGTGTGCAGGCTTGGTAAAGGTCATGTACCCCGGGCCAAAAGGGATCGCCGTCGCCAGCGCCGGTAGATCCGCGCCAACGCTGAAGCCGAGCAGCCCGGGATTCTGCTGGGCCGCCGCTGGCAACCGCACCCACACGACGGCCAAGTCGTTGGTCCAGTGGGTGAACGGATCCTCCGCGAACGAGCCGCCGATGGCGTCCTGCACGTCGAGGGCCACGTACAGGGCGTTCTCGTCTTCGCTATAGCCCACCCGGAACTCGGCCGACGCGTCCTCTGCATCCACGGGCCGGGCGCCCAGGAAATGGGAGCGGACCGGATACCGCGTCAGGTTCGTCGGCCAGTCGGACAGGTCGCCGTCGATTTGGATGCGGCTGCCGTCCACCGGAAACGCCAGTGCGATTCTCTGATCCGCCGCGTGGGTTCCAAGACTCAGCGCGGCAACCAGCCAGGCGAAAGCCCATCGCATACGCCAGCCCCCCGTAGCCGCCGACGTCAGTCGGCGCTGACCTCCTTCCAAACCGGGTTGCAGGGGCATGGATACAAACGTTGCCCCTTCAAACCGATCCCAGCGTCCCCTGCCCATGGATCCGGTAGGGCCGAGTTGCCGCTCGGCCGGGCGGCGCGGCAGCGCCGCCCTACCAGCACGGGGCTCCAAGGGTTCAATGCGCGAATTCGTTCGGGCAATTCTCACCCCCCCTTCGGGCACCCTCTCTTCCAATGGGGGAGCCGCCGACGTCGGTCGGCGCCGACCTCCCTCCCAGCCAGGCTGCAGGGGAATGGATACGAATTTGCTTCCAAAACGATCCCAGTGCCCCCTGCCCATGAACCCGGTAGGGCCGAGTTGCTGCTCGGCCGGGCGGCGCGGCAGCGCCGCCCTACCAGCACAAGGTCCCCAGGGTTCAATGCGCGAATTCGTTCGGGCAATTCTCACCCGTCCTTCGGGCACCCTCTCCCCCAATGGGGGAGCCGCCGACGTCGGTTGGCGCTGACCTCCCTCCCAGCCAGGCTGCAGGGGAATGGATACGAATCTGCTTCCAAACCGATCCCAGTGCCCCCTGCCCATGAACCCGGTAGGGCCGAGTTGCCGCTCGGCCGGGCGGCGCGGCAGCGCCGCCCTACCAGCACAAGGTCCCCAGGGTTCAATGCGCGAATTCGTTCGGACGATTCTCAGCCCCCCTTCGGGCACCCTCGCCTCCAATGGGGGTGAGGGGAAGTTTTGTACCCATCCGAATGCACTTCGGTAGGAGTCGTCTCGGCGTTCAGGGAGCTTGGGCCCACCCGGTGGATCAGCCACGCCGGCAGCACCCCCGCCCAGCGCGGGACCTCGCCCGCCGGCTCCTGGCACCTGCGCAGGCGATCGCTCGTTCCTCCCGTCCCTCGAATCCACTGGTTTTGAGACCTTCATCGTTTGCTCCTCCGATTTGGCCCAGGATTCCTGGCTCTGGCTTCACCGACACTGTAACCGAACTCGCCTCGGCTGAACACCTCTTCTTCCCGCCCGCTCGCAACGCTCCCAACGCCAGCCCCGTCACTTCCGCAACAGGCGATAGAACTGGGCGGGCGCGGAGAGGTCCGGGGTGGGCAAGATGTGGACCGCGTTGGTGAAGGTGACGGGTTGGGCCGGCAGCCACGGGCCGGGCAACCGGTCTGCCCGCAGCAGCGTTCCGGAAATCCCCGGCGCACCGTGGGCTTGAAACTCGAGTCCGGACAACCCGCGGGACAACGCGAGTCGCGGCGTGGGCACCGTCGGTTGGGCCAGCAGCGCCAGACTGTGCGTGCTCCCGGCCGCAATCGCCACCACGTTGCTCAAGCCGCCAGGCACGTCGGTCTGGCCGTGCTCGTTGTTGCCCCACGCGACGACTTCGGAGGCGAGCTGGCCGGCCAGCGGCGGGCCGGCCACCGTCACGGCGCAGAACAAGGCAACTCTCGCAAACCATCGGGGAATTCTCGTTTTCATGGCATTGGCTTTCTCTTGAGTGTCGAGGTAGTTACGGGCTGAGTTTCACACGATAGAACGCCTGCGGCGTGGTGCGGGGGAGAGTCAGTTCGGTCGCGGTGGTGGTTTGGTTTGGCAGCCAGTCCGGCGCCGCCAGGTCGGTGCAGCGCTCAACGACATAACCGGGCGCACCCGGCGTCCAACTGAGTTCCACGACCTCGCCCAACAGTGTCGCCTGCAGGGCCAGTTGTTTCTGCACGACCCGCAAGGTCTGGCTCACCGTCGTTTCGCCGCCCAAGAATGTCGATGCGCTAGGGGCATGCGCCCGGGCAATCAGGATGTTCGTCACTCCCGACGTCAGGGGGTAATCGGCGAACGACCACAGGTTGGTGCCCTTGGCCCGACGTGCGCCTCCCGGAACCGAAACCACATCGACGCGAGTGACGTCCAGGCTTGGGCTCACCACGCCGGCCAGGTCGATCTGGTTGGACCAGGTCGTCCAAGTCGCTTCCCCGGTCGGCGACTGGATCGTCAGTGCGGGAGGACCGATCACCGGTTGGCCGCGACGCTGGGCCATGAGCCACTCGTACAAGCCGGGGGTCTGGTAAGCGTCCGCCCAGATCATGTGGCCGCCCTGGATGTACTCGGTGTAGATGGGGCGGCCGCCCGACGCCCCCAACGCGTCCACCATCTGCCGGACTCCAGTGACAAATGAATTGTCCGCGGCCCCACAAAAGGCCCAGATCGGGATGTGTGCGATCGCAGGGGCTTTGATTATCGCACTGGCACCGGACATCGGGATTCCCGCCGCAAAGAGCCCGGGTCGATAAGCGAGAAAGTCGAAGGTCGCCACGCCTCCCCCGGAGAGACCCGTCACGTACAACCGGTCGGGGTCGATGGGGAATCGCTGCTGCAAGTTCGTGAGGACCTCCAGCACGGAGTCCGCGACGGACATCCAAGGGGCTGTGGTTGTCGGTACGAGCAGGAAGCAGGCTTGCTTCTGCTGGTTCGCCTCCACGCCGAAGACCAGCGGCCCCACGGCTCCCGCGACCTGGGTGGCGTTGTCGGTAGCCGACGATGCACCATGAAGGAAGAGGACGAGCGGATACTGGTTCGCCGGATCGTAGTCGGGCGGGATGAAGAGCCGATACGCAAGGGTCTTTCCCACCGCGTTCGTAAACACTTCCGCTGCGAACTCATCGAGTCCCACACCGATCGTGGTAGCCTGGTAGTTGTCGAATACCGCCTCGATCCGCGTTGACGTCGGACCGTAATTCATGATCCCGAACCAACTGTACGCGCCTCCCAGATAGGGTTCCCCCGAGTCTTCATTGGGCCGGACCGTGCCAGGCAGCCATGGTCGTGAGGCTACCGCGTCTTTTTCGGGCGTGTCCCGGAAGGTGCGCTCGAACAGCGGGGTGTCGCCGTCCGCCTTGTCCAACACCTGCACCCGAATCTCCAGGCTGTCCCCGACCGAGGTGAAGCCGAGCACCAGCGTGAGGTCCTGGATCGGAAACGTGACCGGCTCGCAGATCAAGCGCGCCATCAGGGGAGGAGTCGGCAGGTACTTGATCAAGACGAGGTCCTGCTCGCCGAGCAGCAGCATGTAATGGGTTATCACTTGACTCGAATACCCGTAGCAACCTAGTTCGATATGGCCCCCGTGCGTCGTAGTGAACTTCCGAACGTCCAGCCGGCGCTCGAGGGTATAGCCCTTGAAGAGACCCCAGTCGCTGTCCGCGACTCCGGTCTCAGCCCAGCTCGATCCCGTCGATGCCGGGTAGGTGGCGGCCAACCGGAGCGCTCCGTCGCTGAGCCAGTTCGTGCCACCGTTTGGGAAGCTGAACCCCGCAGGAGGCCAGTGGTCAAAAGTCTCGAGGAACACGTTCGTGGTACTCAGGCCGCGCGGCAGGCCCAGCAGCGTCATCAAGCAGAGGGCACTCCCGGCCAGCCGGCGGAGGGGGGATATGGAGAATCGTCGTTTCATAGGAGTCAGGGGTTACGTTCGCAATGGGATTGCAGCAGAGAGTTGCATGGGTACGATCGGGAGGATCGCGTTTCGACGGCGGTCACGGCGGCCGAACACGGCCTTTCTCCACCCGATCCAAGGGTTCGATCGGATTGGGCTGCCAAGGCCCCGCCATCGCGCCAGCGTTTGGAGTGCGCGCGCTTCAGCGCCGCTTCGGCTGCCGCCGGGGAAAAGCGCCGGTGAACCGGGCGCACTCCAGATGCTTCGCGATCGACGGCGCATGAAGGGTTGAAGGGCGTCGAGGGAGGTGGCGAAGCCATCGGTTGGCATCTCCTTCTGGCGAATCGGACACCCGTCTGCTGGACGTTGGGTGGGCGCGCCAGGGCTTCCCGCCACTCCCAAGGCCCCCGTCCGGGCCGGTTGCGAAATGGTCGTGCGGCACTCATGGACAGCCTGGGAAATTCGGGGCAATGAACTCGTGGTACCAGGCGAGCTGGCGAACGAGCCACCGCGAGTCTGTGAGATCCTTGGCGTTCGCATACGGCGCGTCCATCGAGCGGTCATGCTTGGGGAGATAGAGCCAGCGATGAGACACGGCGTGCCCATCGAGGTAACTGAGCGTTCCCGAACCCGCGTGCCGATCCGCCGGCGAGTGCCCCCAGCGGGTCAAACCATACGCGGCCTTGGGGTCACCGGGGTTGGGAGGTTCCGCGTGGTTGCCGTTGTAATGGAAGGCGCTGGCTTCGATCGATTCGCTCGTGAGGTCGATGAACCCCAAAGACTCACTGGGCTTGTGGACGGCCGCTTCGCGACCCGCCAAATCCCACCCGACTACGCCTGACGGTGGAGGTCGCGCGCCCGCGAGCGTGAAGTTCAGTGTGATTTCCATCGCATAGCTGCGCAAGCGGGGTCGCCGCAGGGGCGGGACCGTGCTCTGCACCGTGGCGTTGTCCGCAGGGCACAGGTACACCTTGTCCGCCAGCACGTAAGGGAAGAGAGTTCCCTGGCGGAGGTCGTTCGTGGACGCGGCGTTGCGGGCGTTCCCCAGTACCCAGGAGCCGGGCAGCGACAACGAATTGGGCGGGTTCCACGTAAGATTGTTCAACGGCATCGTGCCGTTGTTGTCATCGGTGTAGAGCCGGAAGGACAATTGGAGTTGCTTGAGATTGCTACAGCAGGCAATGCCTTGCGCCCGCCCCTTGGCCCGCGACAGGGCGGGCAAGAGCAGCCCGGCCAGAATGGCGATGATGGCGATGACCACCAAGAGTTCGATCAAGGTAAAGGCCTTGAACGGACACGATTCACGCGCGTAACCGAGGATTTCTCTGGTCGCAATTCGAGTTGGTTTCAAGGAGTGCATGGTCGAGGTCAAGATGTCGTCGTCGCGGTCAGGCCCACGAGGTTTCCAGCGACGGCACGCCACCGACAACACCGTGGCGTCGTCGTTGCCCCTGCAAAGTGGGCCAGACGTCTCCGCATTACCCACAAGAGCCTTCACGGACGTTTACTTCAGACCCGGCCGCCTGGGCGGCGGGGTGTAACGCTTGTGCCAAGACAGAGACCAGAGGTTCTCCAGCCGGACGGTTTCCACGTGGCCGTCATAAAACGAGGCATTTATCGCTCCTGGCAACAGAGCTTTCGGGGAGTGGTTTGTCACAGCCGACCCGTGCACCGTCCCGTGACGGGGAAGGCTCAGGAGATTCAGGCCTGGATTGAACCCGGCCGATGGTTTCATCATACCGGTCTGGAGATTTACCGCCGGCAGGTCGGTGGCGAGCGGCCAGACCCACCAAAAGGTGGCGCCATCGGCGAAGACGGGCGTATTCGCCGGTGATTCGATTTCTCCGTCGTGGCCGAAGACGTAATTGTCGCTCTCGGGTCCGTAGGGAGAGACATCGGCCCACCACCATCCGCCCAGCCAGTTGTTCAAGGCATAGCTCCCCGCCCGATGTTCGGACACGGCCGACGAAGGGTTTAGACGCCACCACCACCAACAGCCGCCTGGAGCGTTGGATTGCCAAGCCGAGTGCACCGTGCCGGCGTACACGGGGCCCGGACCAAGGAGCGGCGGCGGATCGCCCGGCTTCCGAATCACCTCGGGGGCCATGGGACAGAGCCAGCCCTCGTTGGTTCTGCCCCAACGGCTCAGGCCCCAATCCCCAATCGCCGAGTTTCGGCACTCCGCACTGTCGGCGGCCGGATTCGAGCACAGAGCCGGGGGTCCGAGCCGACCGTTGTCGTCGTCCACCGCCATCTCGAAGGGGATCGTAATCTGCCGCAGATTGCTCAGGCACACAATCCGTCGGGCCCGGTTCTTGGCGCCGGCGAAGACGGGCAAGAGCATCGAGAGCACAAGGGCGACACTGGTGACGACCGCCAGCAACTCGATGAGGGTGAAGGCCGGCCGCAGCCCATCGCGGCACAGACATCCCGGACCAGAAGGCCACCGCTTGCCTCCGTGCGTGCCCGTTGTGACCGTATTTCCGGCACCATGTTTCCGGAGAAGTGGGTGATTGGGGAACGTATTCATTATCATGTCCTCTTTGGTGGGAGAATGTCATGTGCGGGTCCTGTGTTTAGACACGGTGGGCTGAATGGTGATGAGTCTTTCGTGAAGCGATTCGTGCCTGCCGCGAGAGCAGCGCCGACCCAGATCAGCAGCTCCCTCGGGGCGAGCCTCTAGCTACCACGTCGCGCAGCTCAAAACCAAGCGGTCGATGGTCACGTCGTACGTTCCGTTCGCGGATTTCGTTCCACATAGCGCGTCCACCCCGGCGGGAACCCGGCCGTCAGTTGCCCCGCAGGTGGCGATCGGAGTTTGAAGGTTGGCCAAATCGAATAACTCGAGCGTCAAGCGGTCGCCCACCGCCCAGAATCGCAGCCGGTATTGTTTGGCGGGATCAACGGCGGGGAAGGGTTCGCTCTCACCCAAGGGGTCGCCTCCCGGTCCGGTAATGGACAACACCGATTCCGAGGGACTGCCCGCCTTCTTGAAGGTCAACAGCCCGGCATAGCGGTCGTGCGGGAGGCCTTCGGTCGCGCCCATCCACACGTCCTTTTCTGACTTCACGCGCAACACGAGGCCCAGCGACGCGTCCTCCATGGTCTCGTCCCAGTCCACGATGTCCACGGAAGCGAGAGATTCCCGGGCGGGCGCCTGCGAGAATCCCCAGTACATGACGAAGTCCTGGTTGTTAGTCCCGGTTCCTCGCAGCCGGGCGTGTCCGTTGACCATGGCGACACTTGGCCTTCTGCCCTGCCCCCCGCCCATCGGGGCTGTCTTCCAGGACGTGAAGTCCCAGGACGTGCCGAAGTTGTCCACGACTTGGAAACCGGGAGCCAGCCGGAAGAACCGGGCCGACTCGCTCAACGGAATCGACACACCCAGGGCGCCGGCCTCCGGGAAGGCGATCTCCGGGCATGGTTTCCAGGGACCTCCCAATTCGGTCGCCTCCAGGAGAGTGCTCCAGCTCCGCCACTCCAAGCGCGCCGCCGCACCCGCGGGTCGCTGGATCTCCAGGAGCCGGGGTGTGGGTTCCTCGGAACAAACCAAGTTGTCGAAGACCGCCTGGGGACAGGTCGAAGTGCCATTCACTGTCAGGAGGTTGAGCCCGACCCCGATCACCGGACCCGCATGCGGCGCTCCGTTGTCTCCGGTTCCCTGGACGTAGCGGGTGTCGTAAACCTCATTCTGATATACCACGTCCTGGGGATCGTCTATCCGAACCAGTTTCACGCCCAGCTTCAGGTTGTCCCCCTGGCGGGTCAAGGTCAGCGATACGGTCACGGGGTCGGAGGTGTAGCGAATGGACGTGTCAAAGAATGAGTGTTCGCCCACCTCGGAAATCTTCATGAGGACAACGCGACCCTTCAGATAGGCCAGTTCGTACGCGCGGCTGCGGCCCCGAGGCGCGTCCGTTGGCCCGCAGAAGCCAAGTATCAGACAGGTGGCAACGTCGCCGGCGTTCAGCGAAACCACGTCGAACCGGAACTCCACCGGTTGCACTTCGGGCAGTTCGTACGATTGGAGGTACCAGAAGGTTCCGTAAGCGCCCGGCGTGGGGAGCCCGAAGTGCAACTGGCCATCGGCGATTTCCCACTTCGGGACCTCGTCCCGTGCGTAAAGGAGGAACTTCTTGCCCCCGCTGAAGTCATCGATGACATCGGCACGGAGCGGCAGGGTGAGCCATAGCAGCAGCGCCGGGAGGGCGAGTAGCGTGGCGTAGCCTCCGGCACGATGAGGCCGGAGGCGAATGTGGGCGTTGGAGCATTTCATACTTGTCCTTTCTTCGATTGTGTTTGCTGACGTTCTATTTCTCTTGCGTGAGGCTGGCACTGTCTCGATAGCAGCGCCGACTCACGTCGGCGACTACGGGTGACTGGCTCTGGAGGTATCGGGTCATCCCCCAGAGCAGGAACCGGTCGATCGTCACGTCGTACGTCCCAGTGGCCGATCGCGTTCCATAGAGAGCATCCATCCCCTCGGCGATACGCGAGTCCGTGGTCTGGCAGGTCTGGATCGGGTGCTCCACATCGTCCAGGTCGAACAATTCAAGCGTCAATTGCCGGCCCACCGCCCAGAAGCGCAAACGGTAAGACTTGTCGGAACTCAATGCGGGAAAGCGCACGGTTGGCCCGATCCGAATGTCGCCAGGCCCCACCATCGAGAGTGCGGATTCGGCTGGATTGTCGGCCTTCTTGAACGTGAGCAAGCCCCCGTAGTGCTGAGCGGGAAGACCTTCAGTGCTGCAAAACCACAATTCCCGGTCCGGCTTGACCCGCAGCAAGATCCCGAACGCTGCCTCCACCATCGTCTGGTCCCAACCCACGATGTCCACCGAGGCGACGCAGTCCTTGTACCAGAGGCCGACGTCCTGCGTGAACCGCAACAAGAACTCCTCGTTCCGCGGGCCCTCGCCGAGAATCCGACAATGACCTGCGGGGACCCGCAGGAGAGGCTTCCACACTCGGCCGGGCACTGGCGAGGCGGTGGCCCACTCACTGAGGCTGTCGAACGACTCCGCGACGTGCCAGCCCGGCACCGCTCTGAAGAACTGGCCAGCCCCATTGCACTGGATCGTCGCCGTGTAGGCGGCCCCGCTGGCCGTGACCTCTTCCACGCATGGTCGCCAAGGGCCCTGCACCGAATCTGCTTCGAGCGGAATTGTATGCCCCTCCCACTCGATCACGGCTTGGTTTGCGTCTATTCTGTGGATGCCTAAATGGGCGGGCAGCGGGTCATCAGAGCAAACCAGGTTGTCCAGGATCACTTCGTCGCGAGCATTGGAACCGGGCAGATCGCCACAGATCACCTCCACATCCACAACGGGGCCAAAAAACGGCGACCCAAGGTCCCCCATTAGATCACTGCGGGGATTGTCGGTCGCCGACTGCTCAAAGATCACCTCCTGGTTGTCCAGCCGCACTACTTTTGTGCCAAGCTTCAGACTGTCGCCTTGACGTGTCAGTGTCAGTATTAGGGTTACCGGTGCCGCGACCTGCCGTATTGTAGTATCGATGAAGTTGCAGGTGCCACCCTCCCAAGACTTCGCTAGCACAACGCGCCCGTGCAGTCGGTAGAGGCCGTATCCTTGGCCCCACCTGGGAAGTGGCTTTCCTAGAAATTCGACAATCAGCGCAGCATAGACATTGGCGGCGTTCGCGCTCACCACATCGACTCGGAACTCAACGGGTCGCTCTTCGGGTAACGCATAGGTTCGCAAGTAATAACATCCCAGGTACCCGTCTCCGCGGGGACGGCTCATTCGCAACTGACCCTGGACGATGGCACAATCAGGAACGCCTCCCACCGCCGTCACCGCGTACTTCTTGTCGCCGTCGAAGTCGTCAATGACGTCGGCACGGAGCGGCGGGGCGAGCCATAGCAGCAGCGCCGGGAGGGCGAGTAGCGAGGCGTAGCCTCCGGCACGATGAGGCCGGAGGCGAATGCGTAGGTTGAAGCGATTCATGGGTGTGTCCTTTATTCATGTCTATTGAGTGGAGGTTCTCTTTGCTCTCCGAGACCCTGCCCATTTCCGGCTGTGCACTGGCAGGCTCGAAATTTAGGGGTCAGTCTTCGACGACGCGATAGAAGCGGCAGGCGCCATGCACCCCCACCGCGTCGCCGAACGTGGCTTTCCCGTTGACATTCAGGACCTGCCCCACCGGCGTCCAGGTCTCGAGATCGGACGAGGCTTCAACGGTGAAGTGCATGCCAGGCCAGCATTTGACCTCGAAAGCGCACGGGCCGGTCGGAACCAGTCGGGGGGGCTCCTTGACCACCAGCGACTGGTTTATCGTCACCCCCTTGAGCTCCTGCACGATCCCTGAGGGCCACTGCACCCGCAGCACCTCCACCTGCGGGGCGTCGCCCAGGCCGAAGTGAGCCGTGAGCGGTTGCCCGGAGCCGGTGCCGGCGATTTGCCGCACTTGCCAACGGTCTTGGTCGCCCAGTCGGGCCCTTACCCGGACCGAGGCGCCGATGCCATCGCGTGGGCTCTCCCGCCCCTCACAGCGCACTTCCAGCCAGCCATTGCGGTTGCCTTGAGCGGCCAGTTCATTGTGAAAGCACTCACTCTGACCCTGTTCCGCGGCCGGCACGAACAGATCCAGCAAGCCATCGCGATCGTAGTCCACCCATTGCGCGGAATACGTCGAATTGAGGCTCGAGGTCAGGTTCCCACAGTTGACTCTGCGGAACTTCCCCGCGCCCAGGTTTTCATAGAAGTAGTTGAAGATGGTCCCACTGGTGGACTGGTAGCTGTTGCGGGCGACATAGATATCCAGGTCGCCGTCGTTGTCGTAATCCCCCCAGGCGAGGCCGACCATGGCGGGGGGATCGGTCAACAACGTTCCCACGTCCTCCGCGTCCAGGATCTGCGTCAAGGACCCGCCATTGTTGCGGAAGAGCGAGGTGACCCCGGCCGAGTAAGTGCCCACGATCAGGTCCAGATCGCCATCCCCGTCGTAGTCCGCCCACGCCAACTCACCGTGTCCGTTGGGCCAGGAGTCCGGTCGCGTCAGCGTGGTCACTTCGTCGTACCCGCCAGCGGGGTTGGCATGGAAGACCCATAGAGCGCCCTGCACTCCGGACACGGCGGCGTCCAGCCGACCGTCCGCGTCGTAATCACCCCAGGCCATGTAAAACTGCCATGTGGGCAGGCGCAGGAATTCCTGGCCCGGATCGCCCTCTTGCCAACGGCGTAGAGTGGTGCCCGCTTCGTTGATGTACACCCGACTCCTCACCCCTTCATGCCCCGGCATGATGAAGTCCAGGTAGCCGTCGCCGTTCAGGTCGATCCAGGTCGTTGCGGCATAGCGGCCATCGAGATTCTCCACGGATTGGCTTGCGAAATGACCTGTGCCGTCATTGTGAAAGACCCGCAAAGCGCGCTTGTTCAGCTCGGTGATGAGCAGATCCGGCCTCCCGTCGTTGTCATAATCCCCGAGGGCCACGAAATTCCCAGAATCGGCGCCGCATACCGGAGACGCGATCTTCTGGAACGTGCCGTCCCGCGAATTCAGGAGGACCTTGGCGCTGCCGGCCCCGGCCACCACCAGGTTGGGCCAACCGTCTCCGTTTAGATCCCCCCAGGCAGCAGAAAAGTAGGCGCCACCCAAGTCGCCGGAGCCCACACTCCGGAACCGGGGATCCACCTCCAGCGTGAAAGGTTGACTGAGGGCCTCGCCCTCGTCGTTTTGGACCAGGACGGTGTACTCGCCGGCGTCGGCGGGCGTGACTGCGGCGAGGATCAAGCGATTGACCTGGAGGGTGGCACCGGTCACCTCATTGCCATTCAAACGCCAGTGGTAGGTAAATGGAGCTGTCCCTCCGTATCCGGTCACGGCAAGGACTACCGGCGCCCCGGGGCTGACGGATAGCGAAGGTTGGGGCACCATGGGAATCGTCTTGATGCTGCCTGCATGCGGCGGATCCGCACGCAAGGCTCCGACTCCCACAAGGAGGCCGCTCAAAAGACCCAGCCGGGCTGGCCACGGGCAAGCACGTCCGCCGCAACGAATATTCGTTCTGTTCTGCATAGACAATTCTCCCGGTTCTCGTGTGGCACTCACCCCAGTCCCTCGATCCGTCGCCCCTCCCCTCACTCGCGCACGGGTGCCGGCGTCCACACGGACCGACCGGAGCGACGTGCGCTCGGGTCGGGGTTTACGTTCCGCCAGCCCCCGTCGTCCGCCCACTCCGGCGGACTTGGTTTGCGCCTCTGATGCCCTGCCTGCCTGGCTACTGCACCCGGCGTGCCAGGGGCCGGAGCCACGACGAGAAACGGGACCAGCGTGGTCATGCGCGAGCCATCCTTGGTTCATTCCAGGAGGCACTTGGCGAAACTCAACATCCGGTGGCCGCAGGGATTGGTCCAGCGGATGGCGCCGCGGCAATCTATTGATGAGGAACGAATAAGAAGAAGGACCGCCCCCTGGCGATGCACCGCATCGATCCCTCTCCGCGGATGAGACGCCAAACGCCACGCAGCGAGGTCAACGTGGCTCTCTCATCCTCCGGATTCGCTCTGCCGTCGCGCGCTCCAGACGCGCTACACTGAATACTATGCTGAATTCAGCGTTCGCTATGCGGACTCCGCTGACTTTTCAGCATAGCCAGCTTTGCTGGCGAAGTCCTCCATCACCGCGCGCACCCAGGGCGAGGCGTCGGAACGCCAACGGCCGGGCAGGGGCGAGGTTTCATCGACGGGGACGTGTTCCTCGCACCACTGCCAAGAAGGCCGGCGGTCGGCGGGCTTGCAGGCAGCGCGTAAGCCTTCGATCAGCGGATGCGCGAGGTTCGCACGTCGTAGGCCGACCGTTACGCTTTAAGGTGCGGGCCGTACCCTTCCCCCTGGAAGGCGGTCGAAACCTGACTCGACCCCGCTTTTGGACACCAGCCGGGAAGGTCGGCTGGACTGGTACTCGCCGTGAGGTTCGACGCAACGGTAGGTGGACTCTTGAGCGACGAGATAAACGAAGGCGCCGCGCATTGGCACCCAGGCGGCCAGCGTCAGATCGTTGGAGTTCTTTCGGATTGACCACCGGCGCAAGAGTCGGAAAGTAGGAATCCGTGAACCTGAAAGCGCGCTTCGCTGGTCTCTTCCCCTTCGCCACCCTGGCAACGATGACTCTGGTTGGCAGCGTCTGTGCCCAAGAGAGTCAGATCCTGTCCCTCCGCCAGGACGGCACACTGACTTGGACCAATTCCCAGACCAACGGGTACTGCGGCTTTGAGTTCACCGAGGAGTTGCCGGGCCGCTGGGCGTCTGCTCCCGACCCGTATTGGAACCTTCGCGTCACAAGTGTGGTGATGACCGCCACCGTCCCCATGAAAGAAATCCAGGCTCGCGCCCTCTACCTGCGCCTGGCCAGCTCGACGAATCCTCTGCCCCGCAAGGATATGTACGACGTCGAGGGCAAAGGCATACCGCAATTCGTGGAGGCGGACTACATCGAACTGGCAAAGATCGCGCGCCTGAGCCGATTCCGTTCGGGGGAAGGCCACGACTACTCGGATGATTTCGAAAGCTGCCGCAGCATGAAGCACTACTTTGAGCCGGCCGGTGCCGTGGATTGGGCGGGCGTTCGGATTCACTCCCCCGTGGCGGGTACGGTGGACCGGTTGGAGCAGGAATGGGCAGGGACACAGGTTAGGATTCAGTCCAGGGAGTTCCCGGCGTTTTACTTCATCGTGTTCCACGTAAAACTGGGCAAGCCCCTCACGGTCGGGGAGTCGCTGGCGGCGGGCCAGGTGCTCGGTACCCATGTGGGCAACGAGACCACTTCGGACATCGCCGTCGGCGTGAACACGCCCAAAGGGTGGAAGCTGGTGTCCTATTTCGAGGTGATGGCTGATGCGCTCTTCGACCGGTACCGACTGCGGGGCCTGAGTGCGCGGAGTGACGCCATCATCTCCAAGGAGGCGAGGGACAACCAGCCCCTGGCCTGCACCGGGGAGACCTTTCAGAGCCCGGGCACGATCGCCAACTGGGTCCCATTGCATTGAGTGTCGCCGAGCCACCGGCTGCAGTGGGAGGACGCACCGAGCGAAGGTCCAGTGGCAATCAGTCCGCCTCCTGCCAAACGGCCAAGCGGTGCTCCAGAATCTGGAGTTGGGCCAGAACTTCCTCCTCCGGCTCCCGCAGCCGCGCTTCGATCGCCTCGACCAGCCGGTAGTGACGTTCGGCCGTTCGGGCAAACAGCCCTCCTTGGCGAGTTGACGCAGGCGGCGTTGGGTGAGCCCGGTCAAGCGAGCGAGTTGGGTGTCGGCGAGCTTGCGCAGGTGGCCGGCGAAGTCCTGCCCGGTGGCTTGGACGCCTTCCACAAAGCGGTCCGGTCATTCCGTTCCTGCGCCGCCTGTTTCCTGCACCCCCGCGACCCCGGACGGCCAACAACATCGAAGTCATCAGCTACCTGGCCGGGTGTTTCGTGGCGGGTCTGGGCTGCCGCCGGCTTGCTTCCTGGATGAGAAGTCCTCGCTGCGTGAGCCGCTCGAACTTTCGCATCGCGGGTGCCCTTTGCCTGCCGAGCTAATCCAAGCATGGTCCTGGCGAATCCACGGCACTGCGTTAATATTTCGACTCAATGTCGAATCCGTTGGCCGACAATTCGACCGGCGGCCGGATGGCCGGCGCGGCTCAGTTCACTACCACGCACTGGTCCGTGATCCTCGAGGCGGCGCGCCCGGAGTCATCCGGGAGCGTGGACGCCTTTGCGCGGCTCTACCAGGATTACTGGTATCCCCTCTATGCCTACGTTCGTCGGCGGGGACGGGGTTCGCACGAAGCGGAGGACCTGATTCAGGATTTCTTCGTTTCGCTGCTCGAACATCGGCGCTTGCGCGGCCTCGAGCGGGGCGGCGGGCGGTTCCGGTCGTTCCTGCTCAAAGCGCTCCAGAACTTCCTCGCCAACGAATGGGACCGGCAAGCCGCGCAGAAGCGGGGCGGTGGCTGCGTGATCATCCCGCTGGACGAGGTGGACGCTGAATCCCGTTTCATCGCCGATCCGGCAAGCCCGGTGCCCGAGGTGGAATTCGAACGGAATTGGGCATTTGCCGTCATCGGGCTCGCCATGCGGAATCTGGAGGCCGAAATGCGCTCCGCGGGCAAGGACCGCGTTTACGAGCAGTTGCAACCGCACCTGCAGGGTGACCGGAGCGGGAGGCCGTATGCCGAGATCGCCTCGGAACTGCACATGACCGAAGGGGCGGTGAAGGTGGCGGTTCACCGGCTTCGCCAGCGATACCGCGAACTCCTGCTCGCCGAACTGACCCGCACGGTGGGCCACGAGGCGGAGGTGGCCGAGGAACTGCGTCACCTGATCGCCATTGTGTCCGCTCAATGGCCCTCCCTGTAACGTCGCCGGTTCTTTGCTTTGGAATGCAGACGGAATGACAACGGCCCACCTCAACGAATACGCCACCAGCGAACACGCCTTGAAGTACTTGGCGCGGGCCGATCGGATTCCGCATCGCTCCGAGGGCGAGGGCGTGCTGCTGGAACTGGTTCCGCGCAACGTGGCGAGGATTCTCGACCTCGGCACCGGCGACGGGCGGTTGCTCGCGTTGCTGCGGATCGACCGGCGCGAGGCGGAAGGGGTGACGCTCGATTTCTCGCCCACGCTGCTGGCTGCCGCTCGCGAGCGATTTCGGGACGAACCGATCGTGAACGTGGACTGCTACTGGAAGTGGCTCGAACTCGCCTTGCTGGGCGGCACGAAGCACCGATGAACTCG
The DNA here is from genome assembly GCA_963735925.1 of uncultured bacterium. Classification (GTDB taxonomy): domain Bacteria; phylum Verrucomicrobiota; class Verrucomicrobiia; order Limisphaerales; family J093; genus DSVZ01. Next base: position 147,018 of record CAVTMT010000007.1, on the reverse strand, counting down.
TTGACCTGCCCCGACTGTGGCCAACCGCTGCCGGCAAACGCACCTGCTGGCATGTGCCCGGCGTGCTTACTCCGGTTAGGAGAGCCCGCGGCCGCTCCCGCTCCCGGGGGCGGCGTTGCCAAGGCCGGGCCCCGTGACGCCATAACGGCTGTGCCACGCGAAGGTGAGCAGTCACCCATCGGGCTCGGCCGATACCAACTGCTCGAGATCATCGGTGAGGGCGGGTTCGGTACCGTGTGGCTGGCCGAGCAACAGGAACCGGTGCGCCGCAGAGTGGCCCTCAAGATCATCAAGCTGGGCATGGACACCCGCCAGGTGGTGGCCCGCTTTGAGGCCGAGCGTCAGGCCCTGGCCATGATGGACCATCCGAACATCGCACGGGTATTCGACGCCGGCGCGACTGAAGCCGGCCGGCCCTTCTTCGTCATGGAACTGGTCCGCGGCCTGCCGATCACCGAGTTCTGCGATGCGCGCCGGCTTACCACCCGCGAGCGGCTCGAGCTGTTCATCCCGGTCTGCCAGGCCGTGCAGCACGCGCATCAGAAGGGCGTGATCCACCGCGACCTCAAACCCTCGAATATCCTCGTCACCGAGCAGGACGGGCGGGCCGTGCCGAAGATCATCGACTTCGGCGTGGCCAAGGCGATTGAGGAACCGCTGACCGACAAGACGCTTTTCACCCGCTTCCACCAGTTCCTCGGCACCCCCGCTTACATGAGTCCGGAGCAGGCGGGACTGGGCGGCTTGGACGTGGACACGCGGAGCGACATCTACTCGCTGGGGGTGCTCTTGTACGAATTGCTGACGGGGCAGCCACCCTTGGACCCGCGCCAACTGCGGGAGGCCGGCCACGAAGCGGTGCTGCAGACAATCCGGGAATTGGAGCCGCCCAAGCCTTCGACCCGGCTAAGCACGTTGAAGCGGGAGGATTTGACAACGGTCGCGTCACGGCGGCGGGAGGAGCCGCAACACCTGCCCCGGCTCGTGCGAGGCGATCTCGACTGGATCGTGCTCAAAGCGCTGGAGAAGGATCGCGCGCGGCGCTATGAAACGGCCAACGGCCTGGCGGCCGACCTGCGGCGTTACCTCGACAACGAACCCATCGCCGCCCGCCCGCCGAGCAGTCTGTATCGGCTCCAGAAGCTCGCCCGGCGGAACAGGCTGGCCGTCACCGCAATTGGCGCGGTGGCCGTTGCGCTGATAGCGGGCCTGATCACTACGAACTGGCAGGCGAGGCGCGCTGAGCGTCATCTCGAGCAGGCGCGCCTCAACGCCTACGTTTCCGAGGTCAATGTCGCCCAGCAGGCGCTGGCGGAAAACAACCTGGCTCGTGCCCTTCAACTCCTCGACCGCCACCGGCCCAAAGGGAAGCAGACCGATCTGCGCAACTTCGAATGGCGCTACCTTTGGCAGCTTTGCCGGGATGATTCCGTGACCAATTTCCACGATGAAGGCGCGGACGCCATCGAGTATTCCCCGGACGGACGCTGGTTCGCGTACGGCGGCGGGCGCAAGGTGATCCTCCGCGACGCCGCGTCTTACCAGGTCATCACCAATCTCCCGACTTCAGCGCAGAGCCTTTCGTGCAGTCCCGACGGACGCCTCCTGGCAACCGCCAACGGGGAGAGCGCGATCGTGTGGGACACCGCCACCTGGCAAAAGGTGCGGCAACTCCCCGGCGCGGCGGTGGTCGTGCTCTTTTCGCCCAACGGGTCTTGGCTCGCCACGGGCCAGACGAACGCGCAGCGCCTCGTGCTCTGGGAGCGCGGAACTTGGAGATGGCTGGCCGACTGCCCCAGCACCCCTGACGTGCGAAACCACGTGCCCAGCGGGCTGGCGTTCTCACCGGACGGGAGGATCTTGACGAGCTTGTGGATCGATTTCGCGGAAGACACGATTGGGTTGCGCTTCTGGCAAACCCCGACCCTGGCTCCCCTCGACGGCTGGGTTTCGAGCCGGAAGTTCGGCGCCTGTGCCGCCTTTGATGCCGAGGCGAAGCACCTTCTCACCGGCACTTGGGACGGCCGCTTGCTGGTTTGGGATGTAGCGCACGGGGCGCCCGAGCTGATTGGCGAACACCGTGAACACTCAACCCATGTTACCCGCGTCACCGTTTCACCGGCCGGAAAGGTACTCGCCACGGTCGGCGAAGACCAGACCTTGAACCTTTGGGAGCGCGCGACCTGCCGGCACCTGGCGCGCGTCCGTGCGCACACGAACGAGATCTATGGTCTGGCGATATCACCCGACGGGCAGACCGTCCTGACCGGCAGCGGCTGGGACGGTGTCACGCGCGTCTGGCGGACTGACCGCACCGAGGCGAGCGACCGGCAGGTCTTGGGCAGCCTGATCGCCGGCTTCACCGCCGACAGCCGCACGGTGGTGTTCGGCCCGCGCAATAGTGATCCCCGCTGGCAGTTGGTGGGCCCGACCACGACAACCGTGGCGGTTGCGACGAACCTGGCTCTGCCGGGCGACTTGATGAACCGGCCGTTCGACGTGTTCGGAGACAAACCCATCGGCGCACTGGGACGCTCGGGAGGGCTCCTGGAACTTTGGGATCTGGCCGCGGGCACCTTGGTCACGAGCTGGCAAGCGGCGACCAACCAAATCTGCGCCGTGACCTTCTCGCCTGACGGGCGCCTGCTCGCCACCGGGAACGAGACGGGGGAGATCAAGATATGGGACGCTGCCACGCGCACGGAGGTAGCGGTGATTGCTTCGGCTGGCGAGCGGGTCACGAGTCTGGCGTTCTCTCGGGATGGCGGCAGACTCGCTGGGGCGGTGGGCTGGTTTCAGTCCGTTGTCTTCCTGTGGGACGTGGTCAACCACCGTCCCTTGCCATTCCCCAGGGATCACGAAGGCATAATCTGGCTCGAGTTCTCACCGGATGGTCGTTTGATTGCCGCGGCCGGCATGAACGGCGACGTGGAGGTATGGGATTCGTTCTCCGGTGCGTCCGTAGCCAAACTCAAGGGTCATGTCATGGGGGTGTTGCGCGCCAGTTTTTTTCCGGACGGAAAGACATTGGCGACCGGCGGGATGGATGGCCGAGTGAAACTCTGGAACCTGGCGACCTTCCAGGAGATTCTGACGTTCTCGGTTCCGGTGGGCACCGCGCTGCGTTCGCTCTGCATTGCACCGGACGGGCGCACGTTGGCGGTCGCCTACATGGGCTTGCCGGGTCACCACGTCCGCTTCTACGCCGCGCCTTCGCTGGAGGAGATCGCGGCCCGAGAAGGCGCCACGCGATCGGCGCGGTAACCGCCGACGGACGGAAACCGAAGGCAGCTTTTCGCTGTAACCTCGGGGCGGGACTTCTTTGGAAAGGAGTTGAAGACGGTCCGCACGACGCGGGCCGCGAACCAACAAACAACAACATCCGGACCGAATCATGAAGACGACTGCACCATTTCGCACCAGCCTGATCACCAGCTTGACCCTGGCCCTGCTCCTCCATGCCTCCGGCACGCTCCGCGCCGACGACCACGCCGACCGGGTGCCGAAGAAGACCACCGTCACCGGCAACTTCGACTGGTCCCTGGTTCCCCCCAATCTGGGGCCTCACCTCACCCCGGGCACGGACGGGGACCTGTACCTCCGTCACTTGCCGTTGGCAGGCAAGTTCACGCTCACCGGGACGGGCGTCGCGCTGGACGCGAAAATCCACGTGGACTTGAACGGGGAGTTGGACACCACGGGCACCGGCGTCATGTGGGGAACCACCGTCATCAACGCCGTGATTGACGGGGTGAAGACCCTCATCTTCGAAGGTGCGGGCTCGGCGGACACCGTGGGGTTGGTGAGCATCGGCAAGATGACGCTGAGCGGCCGCGGTCCGTTTGCGGGCAGCAAGCTCGAATTCGCTTTCGAGGAGATCGGTCCGGGCAACAGCGATACGTACACCTTGAAGGGCCAGCTTTCGCCAGCGCCGCGGCGGTAAGCGGCAGGCTCTCGATTCCTACCCTGTGCCTAACGAAACCCAACCATCAACGGAAAGAACGCAACCATGAAAAGGACCGCAAGAAACCGCATCAACACCTGGGCCAGCCTGGCCTTGGCACTGATCACCTTCGCATCCACCCCCACCACCGCCCAAGCCGGTCAGCAAGTTCCCTTCCGTGCGGCGTGGACCGCCGACATCACGATCTCTCCGCTCGCGTCGCCGTTAGTTTCGGTCTCCGGTTTGGGCGCGGGAAAGGCCCTGCATCTCGGCGCGATGACCGCCCAATCCGTCGAGGAAACCGTCAATCTCGACACGGGCGCCGGCATCGCCGCCTACCGGTTCATCGCCGCCGACGGCGACGAAGTGTTCGTGGACTTCGCGTTCGCAGCCGTTCCCACGAGCCCAAACGTCTATTCCATTCAGGGCGTGTGGCAGATCGTCGGCGGGACGGGCCGGTTCGACGGCGCTTCCGGCTCCGGCAACTACGTGGGAGAGGTGGCGTTCTCCGGTCCGGTCAACGCCGTGGGGCGGTTTGAGCTGCAAGGCACGATCTCATCGCCGGGCAGCCATGATTGAACCCACAACCGCGAGCCAAGCTCATGAAATCAAATCAGATGGCCAGTCTATCGACGCGTCCCACACGCTGGCTTGCCTGCGTCGGCGTGGTGGTTGGGATGTCCTACAATTTGAATACCACCGCCCAATCCACCCTGGAGGCGCCCTTCACCCAGATCAACAACGGCCCGGTGGTTACGCAGGCGGCCCTGTGGATGACCCCCGCCTGGGGCGATTACGACAACGACGGCTGGGTTGACCTGTTCGTCGCGAACTTCAGTTCCGGCGGCCGGCATGGTCTCTTTCGCAACAATCAGGATGGCACGTTCTCCAAGATCACGGCCGGCCCGGTCGTCACCGAGGCGTCGCCGGGAACCTATGGCGCGGCGTGGGCCGATTACGACAACGACGGCTGGCTGGATTTGCTGGTCTCAAGTGCCAATCGAACCTTCCAGCCGTCGCGGTTGTACCGCAACACGGGCAGCGGTTCCTTTGTCCGCATGGGGGCCGCCGAAGTTGGTTCCTTGGCCACGGATGCCGCGCACGCGTTCGGCTTGGCTTGGGCGGACTACGACCGCGACGGGTTCCTCGATCTCTTCGTCGCCAACGGCCCCACCGACATCCCGCAAGCGGACTTCCTGTTCCATAACGATCGCAACGGGCGATTTGCCCGCGTAACGAATGTCGTCACCCAGCCGGAACTCGCCACGGCCCACGGCGCTTGGGCTGACTTCGACAACGACGGACGCATGGACCTGCTCGTCGCTCAACTCGTGACCGGCAACGAGCTGTTTCGCACCGATGCCCAGGGACAATTCAGCGATGTCACCACCCCGAACTTGCCTCCGTTCGACACGATCAGTGCAAGCGTCGGTGTGGCTCGAGGAGATTACGACAACGACGGCGACCTGGACGTAATGATCGTGAACCTGGGCTGGCAGGGGCCGATCGTGCGGAACTGGCTCTATCGGAACCGAGGCGACGGCAGTTTCGAGCCGGTCACGTCCGGCGTCATCGCCGAGGACGAGGATCACTTTGCCAGTGGCTCGTGGGTGGATTACGACAATGATGGCTGGCTGGACCTGTTCGTGACCATTCTCGGCCCGGGGACTTCCTCGGCGGATGGCGTGTTCAACCGGCTGTATCGCAACCAAGGAGATGGCACCTTTGCCTTGGTAACGGAAGGCAGTCTGGTGACAACAACCGGCAACGCCGGCGGAGCCGCGTGGGGTGATTACGACAACGACGGCTTCCTGGATGTATGCGTGGCCTATGGCACGATCTTCTCCTCTCAGCGCAACGCCCTGTTCCGGAACAACGGGAACCGCAACGGCTGGGTCAGAATCCGATGCGTGGGCACTGACTCCAACCGCTCGGCCATCGGGGTCAAGGTGCGCGTCAAGGCGAAGATCGGTGGCAAGGACCTCTGGCAGATGCGGCAGATCGGATGCGACCAGGACTGGATAGCCTTCAACAGCCTCGACGCCCTGATCGGTCTGGGCGACGCCACCGTGATCGACACCCTTCGCGTCGAGTGGCCCTCGGGCCGGGTGCAGGAGTTCCACAACGTTCCGCCGAGACAAACGCTGACCATTGTCGAGCGCACGGAGTTCTCGATCGCGACCCGCGGCACAGGCGAAGTCGAGTTGACGCTGAAAGGCCCGCGCCAGCAACGCTACCGCGTGGAAGCCTCGACCAGCCTGACGACCTGGTCGCCCGTGGCGTCAGTCACGATCACCAATTCGGACGGCACGGCTTTCTTGCGAGATACGTCCACGGGAAACGGGCCGCAGCGCTTCTTCCGAGCCGCGGCGGAGTAGCCAGAGAGGGCGCAGACTTCCCGGTGCCGGTTCCTTGGTGATTCTTGTCGGCCACCCTTGTCTCGGTTGCGAACAAGCGTGAAACCTCCGGCGGGGACTTCTTTGGAAAAGAGTTGAAGGCGGTCTGCACGACGCGGGCCGCGAACAAAGAAACAACAACAACATCCGATCCAAAGCATGAACCCGACCACAACCCACCGCACCGGCCTCCTCACCAACCTGACCTTGGCCCTGCTCATCGGCGCCTCAGCTACACTGTACGCCGAAAGCCATCGCGATGGCGTCCCGCGCAAGATCGCCGTGACCGGCAACTTTGACTGGACCCTCGTCCCGCCCAATCTGGGTCCCTACCTCATTCCTGGCACCGACGGGGATTTGTACGTCCGTCACCTCCCGTTGGCGGGCAAGTTCACGCTCATTGGCAAGGTCGTCTCGCTGGACGCCAAGATTCACGTGGACCTCAAGCTGGAGTTGGATGTCGCCGGCACCGGTGTCGTGTGGGGAACCACGGTCATCACCGGGACGATTGACGGCGCCAAAGCGATCATCTTCGAGGGTTCCGGCTCTGCGGACACCGTGGGCTTGGTGAGCATCGGCAAGATGACCCTCAGCGGCCGCGGTCCGTTTGAAGGCGCGAAGCTCGAATTCACGTTCGAGGAGATCGGCCCCGGCAACTCCGACACCTACACCTTCAAAGGCCAGTTTACGCCCGCGCCTCACCGCTGAGGCCGTGGCAAGCCCCCGGTTTTCCGATCACTGGCTATGAGAGTTGGGGGTTGGGGTTGCAGGTTGATTGCGCGGTCGCGCAAAGCGAGAAGCATAGCCCCGCCGAGGCGCGACCGCGCGTGGCTCCACGCTGAACGACGACGACCGCCTCCGCCGCGTGACCATCATGCAGAGCCGATGGTGAGGATGCTGGTGCCAAATGGTGTCAGCTTTCCCGTGGCAAAACCAGCCCAAACGATGACGCAACTGGGAGCGACTCGACGCGCGGGAAAGCATGGCAACAGCCCGTAAACCCTTGGAATTCAGCGGAAACACCCGAAGAGGAAGATGGTGCGCGATAGAGGGTTCGAACCTCTGACCCCTTCCGTGTCAAGGAAGTGCTCTACCACTGAGCTAACCGCGCATCAACGACTTGCGCAAACATATAGCCACCCACAAAGGCCCTTGGAAGGCCAAAGTGTGACAAAAAGTGTGACAGCAGTACCGGGCAAAGCCACATTCTCACCAGTCGCATGCGTACACTTGCTCGACTTGCGCCGTAACACGAAAACCAGGATACGCGGAGTGTACAAGCGCGGCAATACTTTTGGTTCGCGCATCAGAAGGATGCACGGCGATTGACAAAGTCCGGAGCGAGTTTTGAGGGAAGAAGCGACCGAGGGCCTGGCGAGTCGTAAAGGGCTGCTGCAGGGCCGGGGGAAGCTGATCCTGCTCGACGACAACTTGCCGGCACACGCGGATGGTCCGGAGTTGCTCGAGGAGATGGCCCGCCGACGCCTGCAGGTGAACTTCAACCAGACCCTCGATCTGCAGCGGCTGACTCCGGAGGCGGCCGGCCTGCTGCGGCGGATCTCGCGCCAATGTGGCGTTTACCCGCCGCACCTGCCACTTCAGCCTGAACGACGCGCGTGGCCTCGATTGGTGCGCCGAAGGTACGCCCTGCCCCAAACGCGCCCTTCGGACAACGTCGAGTTCATCTGCATGTACGGGTTCAACACGACGCTGGCGCAGGACGTGGAGCGGATTCGGTTTCTGCGTTCACTGCCGGCTGCGTACGTCTTTGGCCAGCGTTACCAGCCCATCCCCGGCCAGTCCACCGGCCGATCTCTGCGGCTTCTTCGACGACCGGGCAGACGCCCTAATCAGCGAGTTGGTGGGGATCATCCATCGCCAGAGCATGAAGAGCATGGAGACGTACTACCGCTGGCTGGCCCTGCACTACGCCACGCGGTGTAGGCGGATCCACCAGGGTCTGATCGCGACGCTGTTCCGTTACAATGGCCGCTCGCGCATGGGAGGGTTCCTGCACCGGTTGGACGAGCTTTGTGTTGGCCGGGGCGACGCGCCGACTCGTGCGAGCCCCCTGCAGTGGGACGCGTTTGTGCGGACGGCCCAGGACTGACGTTTTGGCTCGCCTGGTTGTCACCGGGGTTTGTCACGCGGCCAGGAGATATGGGACAAGCACAGTCGCTTGGGTCCGAGGCTGGGGTGCTGCTGGACTCCCCGCAGAAACCGTTCCGTTCCCCTGCAACCTAACTTGGGGAGGCTGAGGCAGGAGACGGGGAAGCAAATCCGGTTATGCCGAGTGCCAAGCGCTCAATGTTCGCGATATCCTCAGCTTCTGCACGATCGGACGGTCCAACTCGGCATAACCCGGTTCCCGGCATGAATCCGGAGATTGTGGCTCTGCGCTCCATTGAAGGCAGTCTTGTTTCGTGAACTTACGGGCGTCGGCTTTTTCCAGAGCCGGCCAGGTTTTCAGGATGGCTGCGATTCGTTCTTCTCGGTGCGCTTTCGTACGGGGCTTGAGCGATGCGTCGCCGTGCAGCCGGGAACGATAGATCTTGAGCGCGTCCCCGAACGTTATCTTGCCCCGTTCACACTCCAACGCGTGCTCGGCGTTTTGCCGCTCGGCCTTTTCGAGGTCGGCCAGACGCAGCTTCGCGATGGAAAGGACCTTGGTTTTGAGTGACCGTCGAATCAACTTGCCCCGGACGCGAACTCGTGCGAATAACGTCCCCGATGGTCCGTACCGCACGAGATTGGGTATCGGAGTCCTCTGCTAGGGCGTCTGTGACGGTTGCGCGTTCTCATTCACGCAACCAGTATCAGATTGCAGTAGCAGAGCGTCAACTTCGAGTTAGCTTCAAATGTGTAAATACTTGACCGCCAATTGATGGAGAGGTGGCAGAGTGGTTTAATGCGCACGCCTGGAAAGCGTGAATGGGCTCATACCCCATCGGGAGTTCGAATCTCCCCCTCTCCGCCAATTTCTCAAGTACTTTAACACCAAATAGATTCAAGACACGTGCCGCCGGGCAACCGGCTGGAAGCGTTGAAAGGTGACCGAGCGGGGCAGACCAGCGTCCGGATCAATGACGAATGGCGCATCTGTTTCCGCTGGCGCGAAGGCAACGCGCACAGCGTTGAGATTGTGGACCATCTCACTGACCATCAAGAGCAAACTGCTGGCCAACGGCGGGTGCTGCGTCCGAGACTCGCTCACACCAACAACCCTACCCTGGCACAGAGCTCTCCCTGGCCGCCGCCATCCAGCGACTGCAGAACGAACTCGATGCCTTCATTACCCGACAGATGGCCGCCTGAAAACTTGACCTGACTACAACGAGTTTTGCGCTTCGAGGACCCTAACCTGCATTTCTCACCAATTCTTGGCATCGGCGTCTTCGCCCGACTTTTTCGGGGGGAGAAAGACGAGGTTCAGATCTTAGTGCCGGAAATGACGGAGGCCGGTGAAGGACATGGCCATGCCCCGTTCGTCAGCCGCCGCAATGATTTCGACATCGCGCATCGAACCGCCCGGTTGGACGGCCGCAGTGGCTCCGGCGGTTGCCGCGGCGATCAGTCCGTCAGGAAATGGGAAGAAGGCGTCGCTGCACACCACGCTGCCGCGTAGGGACAAGCCGGCCTCGCCGGCCTTCCACACGGCGATCCGGCTCGCGTCCACGCGGCTCATCTGGCCGGCGCCGATGCCCAGGGTGCGGTCGGCCGCGGCATAGACAATGGCGTTGGACTTGACGTGCTTGACCACGCGCCAGCCGAACCGCATCGCGCGCAATTCGTCCTCGGTTGGCGGGCGACGGCTCATCACCTTGAGTTCGCCGGCCGCTAGCGACTGCAAATCGCGTTCCTGCCACAGGAACGAGTCCACCCCTACGCTGCGAACCTCCCAATTGGCCGCCTGCCTCGGATCGCATCGCAGCCGCATGAGTCGTAGATTCTTCTTCTTGCGGAGAATCGCCAGCGCGTCGGGTTCGAAGTCCGGAGCGACGATGACTTCGCTGAAGATCTCGGCGATGGCCTCGGCGACGGTGGCGTCCAAAGAGCGGTTGACCGCGATGATGCCGCCGAAGGGTGCCTGGCGGTCCGTGGCGAAGGCTTTGTCCCAGGCTGCGCACAGCGTCGCCGCCTGACCGACGCCGCACGGATTCGTGTGCTTGAGAATCGCCAATGTGGGCGGGTCGTCGTGGAACTCGGCGATGAGTGCCGCCGAGGCCGTGAGATCGAGAATGTTGTTATACGAGAGTTCTTTGCCGTGGAGTTGCGCGAAGTACTCGCCAAACCGGCCGTACAGCGCGGCGGCCTGGTGCGGGTTTTCGCCATAACGCAGCGTTTGCACCAAGGGGGCGCGGAGGTCGAGGGTGGCCGGCGCCTTCGCGGGCGCAGGCTGGCCTTCCTTGGCGGCGAAGAACCGGGGCAACTGCGCGGCGATGGCGGCGTCGTAAGCCGCGGTGCGCGCATAGACCTTCGCGGCCAACCGGCGGCGCAGCGCGAGCGAGGTTGCGCCCGTGGCCGTGACTTGCGCAGCCACCTCGGCGTAGTCCGCGGGATCGGTGACGACGGTGACATGCTCGTGGTTTTTGGCGGCGCTCCGCAGCATCGCGGGCCCGCCAATGTCGATGTTCTCGATGACCTCGGCCAATTCCACGCCCGGCTTGGCCACCGTCGCCTCGAACGGATACAGGTTCACCACCACCAGATCGATGGGCTGCAAGTTGTGCTTCGCAACGGCGGCTTCGTGCTCGGCGTTGCCTCGAATGTACAGCAACCCTCCGTGGACGCGTGGGTGCAGCGTCTTGACACGGCCGTCCAGCATCTCGGGGAAGCCCGTGAAGTCACCCAACTCGACGACCTTCAGACCGGCTTCGCGCAACGCCCGGGCGGTGCCGCCGGTGGAGAGCAATTCCACGCCTTTGGCGGCGAGGGCTAGGGCGAAAGGCACGAGGCCGGTCTTGTCAAAAACGGAGAGGAGCGCGCGTTGAATGGTCGGCACGCCGGCCTTTTCGCCGGTCGGCGCTGAGGCGTCAACGGCGAACTTCCGGCTTGAGGGGTCGCGCCCTCAAGCGGTGGCGTAAGCGTAAACCGAGAACGAGTAGGTCTCCGGGCCGCTGTTGATGACGATGGCTCGGGCACGAGGGCCGATGACGGGCGTGCGCAACACAAACGTGCCGTACCCTCCGGCCGGCTGGCCGCTGGCGGCGGTCAGCGCCTTGGGAACCGCACCGCGCTCGGCGGCATCCTCGAGATTCGCCAGGCCGGTGGCACCCGCCTTGCCGGGGTACTCGAACACGATTTCCAGAAACACGGTGTCCATCGCCCGGTTGGCGGGGTGTTTCGCCACGAGCCAGTAGTTCACGTAGCGGTAACCGTCCAGAACATGCGCGACCCCGGAGTCGTGGTTGGCCCCCGGACCGACGGTGATATTCTCGAAGACGGTGATGGATTTGCCTTTGATCGGAGAGCACGTGCAGGTGCACTTCAAGGGCTTGGGCGGGAGCGGCAATGGGAGCCTTTTGGCGGCGGTGACTTTTGGCATGGAGGTTGGAGTTGTTGGTTGCCCGCGGGCCAGCGGGTCATCGGCGACGGCCCGCCCGCGGGTGCTTACTCGTCGTCCCGGCGGGCGGACGTGTCAAGTGACGGCCGCCGGTCGGAGGCCCGGTAATGCGTCGGTTTCCGTGGCGGCCTTCCTGGCCAGCACGGCAACTTCGCGCAGCGGACGCAAGAGCACCAAGCCGCGCCGCAGAAGGCGGAAGCCGGCCTCGTCCAGGCCAAGACGAATCGCCCACGCGGCCGCGAAGCGGTCCCAGCCGTATCGCGCCAGGCCCACCGTCACCGCGTGGAATCCACATTCCTCGAGCAAGTTGCCGAGCGTCTGCGGGTTCCAGGAGTAGAGGTGGTGGTTCTTCTCGCCGCGCGTGAAGCGCCGGTGCCGCCATTCGTCCTCGAACGGCACCCAGACCAGCAGGCGGCCGGTGACCTTCAGCAGCCGGTGCATTTCCGCCAAGGCGGCTGGGGGCGCGAGCAGATGCTCCAAGGCATGGTGGCAAATCACTACGTCCGCCAAGCCGTCGGCGAGTGATCGGGTTTCGCCCGCGAACTCGAGGCCGCGCGCCTCGACCTCAGGGCGCAGGAATTCCGAGACCTCGAAGGCGATCCGCCGGGCGGCCTGCAGCGCCGCCAGGTTCCAGCCGGCGCCGGCGCCGTATTCGAGCACGACGTCGTCCGCCCGGACATACGGCTGGATTTTGGCGGCGCGGAGGCGGGCGATCCACGGCAGCGCGCGCTCCGGCACGCCGCGCTTGATTTCGTGATAGCGGCGGCCGGCTTCTCCCTGGTAGTGCGCAACCGGATCGTTCATGTCCGGCGCGTTATCCCTTGGAACGGGGGCCGGCTCAAGGCCCTTTACGCAGGCGGAAGTATTGCTCGGTCTGGGTCGTGGGCACAGTGACGGTGAACTGTCCGCCGCCGGCCTGCGGGGTTTCGTTCACCGGCTGCCATGCCGGCACGGCGAGACTCGGCGTGGATTCGAGACTGTAACCGGTCGCGGTGTCGGGCCAGGCGATCGTGACCAGGCCGCCGCTGCGGGTGAGCGTCAACGGCACGTCGGCGACCGGTCCGGCCTGCACGGTAATAACGCCGGCGAGCGTTTGGGTGGCGCTGCCGGCCGTTGCCTTGACCTGCCACTGGACCGTTCCTGAAGCGGCAAAACTCCGGCACGCCTCAGCCGTCGGCGTCGAGGCCACCGCATCACTCCAAGACCACTCGAAAGTCACGGGAGTGTCGCAACCCCTGAGTGTTGCCGCCGCCCGAAATGGCACCGAGACGCCCACGCGGGCTTCCGTCGGTGCGGTGACTGCCAGCATCAACACGCAGTCACCGGACGTGACCGTGAGGTTGGCCGTGCCAAGATTCGAGTCGGTGGAACCATCCCACGCAGCGAAGGTGAACGAATCCGTGCCGACGAACGTGGGGTCCGGCAGATACGTTGCCTGACGATTGGTGAGGGCGACCGTGCCGTGCTGCGGTTGCGAAACGATCCGCAACGTCAGCGCATTGTTGTCGGCGTCGGTGGCGGGGAGCGTCAACGCCACGGCTTTGCCCGCGGTGGTGCCGGCCGAGACGGTGCTCACGACGGCCGGGTGATTCGGGTTCACGTCGTCGCTACTGGGTCCTTGATGACAGGTGTAACAACCGATCTGGAACCCGCGCCAGAAGGTCTTCGTTCCAAACGCGCTGAGGGTCCGGGCGGCCAGGCTGCGGGATAGCACGGTGCCGCGCAAATCCGCGCCGTGGCAGGCCTTGCAGGCGTTGAGGTTGTTCTCGGCGGCGTTGTCGTGGCGGCCAAGCCAGGCGGAACCGAGCGGGTGCAAGCCGTGCGGGCCGCCATTGTCGGTGCCGGGCACGGTTGGATGGCAGGCGCCACACTCGGAAATCATGCCGACGTGGCCTTGCAGGTTTCCGCTTTCCACGTTGTCGTTCGGTTCGGTGCTGGCGAATTCGGCGTGGGTGGAGCCGTGGCAGGCCTCGCAGTAAAGACCGCCGTGGCCGCGCGAGAACCGGAACAGCGACAGGCCGGCCGCCGGCGCGTTCGGCGAGGTGGCAAAGGTCGGGTCGGCCGCGACGCGCAGGTGGCCCGGGCTGTCGAAGGCGGAGGTGAACCGCAGCGCGCCGCTGTTCTTCACCGCCGTGCCGGTGTGGCAGTTCTGGCAGGTAGGCTCTTCGAGCCAACCCTGGCGGTTCGCCGCGCCCACGGCCTGCATATTGCCGTGGCAGGACTGGCAATCCATGGCGCGCGAACCGTCCGCCGCCACGGCGCCGCCCATGACGCCGCGCAGGCAACGCGTTTCCGACCCGGGATGACAGCGATAGCAGGCGGCGCGACTGGGCATTTCGTCCAGCGGTAGGCCGGTGAACGGATCCTGCACCAACGCGTGCCGTGAATGCACCGCTTGAGTGAGCGGCGGAACGCCGGCGAGGCCGGTGCCGGGCAGGGCATTCGAGGCGTGGCAGCGCGCACAGAGGATGGACGTGCCGGCTTTGGCCGTATCGTAAAGGCCGGCGGGGGCGTAGCCGGCGGTTTGGAGCGCGTTCGAATAAGTGGCGGAACCGACGTTCCAGTCGTCATGCACACGCAGGATGTTGAAGCGGTAATCGCGTTGCGGGTCGCAATCCCATTCCCAGCCGGCCACCGGCACGGCGGTCGTTCCCGAAGCGTGACAGGCGCGGCAGTCCATTTCGTCGGAGACCGGCAGGACGATGTCAGCACTCGCGAGCACGGTGCCGGCCGCGTTGCGCGCCACGAGATGCATCATCGGGTACGGATTATGACGGCCGCTGTCGTCATAGGGCGTGAGCGGGATGCCTTCGGCGCTGAACCAGCCCGAAGCCGCGTCGAATCGCATCGCCTGCGGCGTGTTGTTGGTCCCCGGCATCGCGAAGCCCGCGAGGCCCAGGTCGAGGGCAAGGTCGGGCGTGCCGACTGGCAGGTAAAGGGTATTGGCCTGCTGCCAGAAATCCGTCTTGGCCGTGCTGGTCCGGTTGATCGAACCGTTGGTGTCGGCCACCGCCTCGTAAGTCACGCCGGCGCCCGACGCGGCGGTCCAGAGCTGCCCCTGCGCGATGAACTGCGCGTGGATGGTATTGAACGGCGGCAGGATGCTGAACACGGAATAATCGGCGTCCATGCAGTGCATCCCGAGATCGTTCCAACCGAGGAGCACGTTGCTGGCGGCACCGAGGTTGGGCGATCCCAAGACCAGGGCGGTGGCGAGCAGGCCGCCAGACAAGGGGGATGGTTTCATTTTAGGAAGCGTATGAAGGGTAGCAGCGTTCCGAAAACCCTTCGTTGGCTTTCTTTGACCCTCTATTGACCTCGGGCGCTCGAGGGCTCGGCGGGACGGGCGATCCAACGGTGTTCGACGCGGGGGAATGGCAGCGCGGGGCAGTGTCCTGATTTGATGGTGCCGGTGCGGTTGCGCCGCCGCAGCGGCGCCGCCACCGTGTTTGGCGGGGGCCGCGTCCCGACCCGGCAACCGCGCCGTCTCGGCGGTGCAGCCACCCGTTTGAAATTTGGACACCCTCCGGCACGGCATTGCTTTGACGCGTCTTTGGCGCCTCGCTTTGATCGGCGGCATGAACTTGCGTGCTTGGATCGCCGGCCTTGGCTGGGTGCTCGTGTTCGTGCTGGGGCCGGTCCCGTCGCTTCGCGGCGAGACGGTGTCCCAATTCACGGTGGCCACCTACAACCTCGAGAACTACCTCGACGTGCCGGCTCCGGGGCGACTTCCCAAAACCGCCGAGGCCAAAGCCAAGATTCGTGAAGGGCTCCTCGCGCTGAAGCCGGATGTGCTGGCGGTGCAGGAGATCGGTCGGCCGGGCGCCTTGCAGGAACTGCGCGCCTCGCTCAAAGCGGAAGGGTTGGACTTCCCCTACTCGGAGCACGTGGGCGGGAGCGACACGAACCTCTTTGTGGGCGTGCTGAGCCGGTTTCCGATCACGGCCCGCCGGCCGCACACGAACGAGAATTTCCTGCTGCGCGGCCGGCGCTTCCAGGTGAGCCGCGGCTTCGTCGAGGTCGATATCCAGGTCAACCCCCGCTACGCGTTCACCTTGATCACCGCCCACTTGAAGTCGCGACGCGCGGTCGAGTACGGCGACGAAGGCGAGTTGCGCGAACAGGAGGCGCTCCTGCTGCGCAAATGGATCGAGGCGCGGCTGAAGCAGAATCCGCAGGCGAACCTGGTGGTGTTGGGCGATTTCAACGACACCAAGGATTCCAGGACCGTCCGGGTGATCACGGGGCAGGGCCGCACGCGGTTGGTGGACACCCGCCCGGCGGAACGAAACGGAGACGATGGCCGGGCGGCGAATCCCGGATGGGATCCGCGCAACGTGACCTGGACGTATTACTACGGGAAGGCCGACAGCTACGAGCGAATCGATTACCTGCTCGTCAGTCCCGGCATGGCGCGCGAATGGGACCCGGCGGCCACCCGCATTCTCACCCTCGCCGGCTGGGGACTGGGATCGGACCATCGCCCGATCATCGCGGGCTTCGCGGCGACGGACCGGTGAAGCATCGGAAGAAGCCGGGACGTTACGGACGCGGCTAATCCGCCGGCTCGAGCGACGGCCGCGGCTTGTATTTCCTGGCGAGCTCCAGACAGGACTTGAGCGGCTTCATGCCGGCCGTGCAGGTGGGATCGGCGAGCGAAGCCGCCGCCGCGCAAACGCCGGCCTCCAGGCATTGCTTGAGGTCCCAACCTTCGTGCAAGCCCAGCAGCGCGCCGGCGCAGAACGCATCCCCGGCCCCGGCCGTACCCGCGATGTATTTGGCCGGCAGGTTCAGCGAAGACTGCCAGTGATCGTCGCCCTTGCGCGTGCGGGCGAAGGCGCCTTCTTGAAAGTGGACAATCACCAGCTCCTTCACCCCCATTTGCAGCAACGCACCCGCAGCGTGCCGCAGCGAAACGGTGTCCAGCTTGCCGTCGGCCTGGCGGATCTTGAACCCGGTCGTCTTCGACGCCTCGATCTCGTTCAGGATGCAGTAATCCACGTGTTTGAGCGCCGGCGCGACGATCTGCGTGAACCGGTTGCTGTCCTCGCTGACCACGTCCACGCTCGTGCGCAAACCGGCGGCCTGGGCGGCGGCCAGCAGCGCGGCCGCACGCGTCCCGTGGGTCTTGTCCGGCTTGTCCAATTCGTCCAGCAGCAACAGGTAGCCGAGGTGGAAGATGCGCGCCTTGGTCCTGGTGAAGTCGAGGTCGTCCCCCTTCCAAAGCGCGTTCGCTCCCCGCATGTGGAAAAACGTGCGCCGGCCGCTGGCCGTCTCGGTCATCACATCCGTGTACGAAGTGGGCGCCGTTGCGGCGGCCTTCAGGTACTTGGTGTCGATCTTGCGCTGCTTGCAGTCGGCGAGGATGCGCTCGCCCAAAGCGTCCTTGCCGACCAGTCCGGCAGCCGACAGCGGGAACGGCGCGCCCAGCGTCGCCAAATCCACGAGCACGTTGTACGCGGCGCCGCCGGTGCCTTCGCTCTGGCTGCGGATGTTGGCCAGTTGCTCGGGTTGCGGGTAAACGTCGATCAGTTTGACCTGATCGATAATCCAGTTGCCGCCAGCCAGGAGGCCCTTGCGGTTGGTACTCGGTTTTGCGTTCATGGATGATCGAGATGCGGCCCCGCCCGTGTGAGGATGCGCTCTCCGGAACGGAGTGGAGCCTACCCGCCGCGGCCCGTCTTGTCAGCAGCAAACTGCGCGCCGCCAGTGGCCCAGCGGCCCCGCGCGCCGCCGCCGCTATCTCGACGGGGTCACCACGGCCCACTCCCGCACGTCCACCGCCTCCATGCCGGCGGCACGGATGGCCGCCAGGCCCAGTTCGGCGTCTTCGTAAGCCCGACAGTCCTGCGGCGCCACGCCCAACCGACGGGCGGCTTCCAGGAAGATGTCCGGCGCCGGCTTCTGCCGCACGACGTCCTCGTTGGTGACCACGGCAGCGAACCAGGACCGGATCCCCAGATGATCCAGGACGCGCTCGATGATGGGCCGCGATCCGCCCGAGGCCACGGCCAGGGGCAACCGGCCGCGTTGGGCGCGGGCCACATTCACGACGAGTTCGATCGGCCCCACCTGTTCCAGCAGGGCCAGGTAGGCCTGCTCCTTCTCCCGGGCAACGGTGAGCGGGTCCGGGCGCAATTCCTGTTCCGCGCCGAGTTGCCTGAGGATGTCCCGCGAAGGGATGCCCGCCAGCGCGTAGAACCGTTCCTCCGTGAAGCGCAAGCCGTGCCGCGCCGCCACCTGCCGCCACGCCCGCCAGTGCAATGGCATCGTGTCGGCGAGCGTGCCGTCGCAATCGAAGATCAAACCCCGGATGTGGGCGGGCACGGCCCGCGGATCCGCCGGGGGGCGCGGATGGACGGCGACCGTCACAACTTGAGCGTCGCCAGCCGCTGCTGGAGATCGTGCGTCATGAGCGGGTCGATCAGACCGTCGAGGTCGCCATCCATGACGGTGGGCAGGTTGAACACGCTCAGTTCGATGCGGTGGTCGGTGACGCGGTTTTGCGGGAAGTTGTAGGTGCGAATCTTCTCGTTGCGCTCGCCCGTGCCCACTTGCGACCGGCGCTGCGCCGCGTACTTGGCGGTTTCCTCGGCCACTTTCGCGTCGAGCAGGCGGGTGCGAAGCACCTTCATCGCCTTCGCCTTGTTCTTCATTTGCGAACGCTCGTCGGCACAGCGGACGATCAGGCCGCTGGGTTTGTGCACGATCTGCACCGCCGAATCGGTCGTGTTGACGCCCTGGCCGCCCGGACCCGAGGCGCGGCACACGGTGACCTCCAGGTCTTCGGGCTTGATCTCGATATCGACCTCCTCGGCCTCGGGCAGGACGGCGACGGTGGCGGTGCTGGTGTGGATGCGGCCCTGCGCCTCGGTGGCCGGCACGCGTTGGACGCGGTGGACCCCGCTCTCGTATTTGAGCCGCTTGAACACGTTCGCCCCGGTGACGCTGAACACGATTTCCTTGAACCCGCCCAGGTCGGACGGGCTCGAGTCGAGGTTCTCGACCTTCCAGCCGTGCGCCTCGGCGTAGCGGAACAGCATGCGGTAGAGATCGGCGGCGAACAGCGCCGATTCCGAGCCGCCGGCGCCCGCGCGAATCTCGATGATGGTGTTGCGCGAATCGGCGGGGTCCGGCGGCAACAGTCCTTCCTGAACCTTTTGGCTGAGCCGCGGCAACTGCGCCTCGATCCGCTCGCACTCCTCCCGGGCCAGCGCCACCAACTCGGGGTCCTTCTCGGTCGCGAGCAATTCGCGGTTCGCCTCGAGGTCGCCCAGCGCCTTGGCATACGCCTCGCCGTGCGCGACGAACTCCTTCAGGCGGGCGTATTCCCGACCGAGCTCCTGGGCGAGCTGGGGCTGGCCGAAAACGGCGGGGTCGCTCAACCGGCCTTCGACTTCGGCCAGGCGCAGGCGCAGCCGATCGACGTAAGGGCGCAGGTCCATGAGCCTCCGGAAAAAGCGTTCGCCCGCCCGGCGGTAAACCGGGCGGGCGAAGGCTGGCGAAAAGCTACTTCCGCTTCTTCTTGCCCGCCGTGGCGGCGGCCATGGCCGCCTGCGCGGCCTGCGTCTTGGCAAGCCGCTGCTGGAACTTGTCCACGCGGCCGGCCGTATCCACAAATTTCTGCTGGCCGGTGTAGAACGGATGGCAGGCATTGCAGATGCCCACCACGATCACCGGCCGCGTCGAGCGCGTCTTGAAGGAGTTGCCGCAGGCGCAACGCACCTCCGCCTCGAGGTATTTCGGATGAATGTCAGCTTTCATTCAAAGGCCGAGGAAACTATCATGGGCAGACCCGCTGACAAGCGGGAAAATGGCGGACGCACCGCGCGCTAGGACGCGCCTTTTCACTTTGCTAACCGCCAGGCGGTCGGAGAGTTGGCAAACACCAGGGCCTCCAGTCGGGCGGCACCTCCGTCGCGGCGCCGGAACTGTTTCTGGAATCGCCGCACACTGAAGCGGGTCTGGCGCTTCTGCACCGTCGCCAGCCACGCGCACGCGAAACTGACCACCACCCGCCGGAACATCCCCAACACCAGCGCCGCGTTGGGATGGCGCACCCGGCTGTCATCCTCCTTGAGCGACACATCCAGCGGGTGGTGCAGGCGACTCTCGATGATCCAGTAGTCGCGCTTGAGTTGGAGCCCGCCCGCGGCCGGCAGTTCCTCCAAGCTCAGGCTGCTGATCAGATACCCGAGTTCCGTGCTCTTCTTGCCTTTGCGGCGCACCCGCCGGCGGAGCCGCGCGACGAGCCTGGCCCCCGGAAAGTCCGCTTGCGCCGGCGTCACCTCCCGGCAGTCGAGCACGCGGATTTCCCGCCGGCTGCAGTTACGTTCCCGCGTGAAGGCGTGGGTCTGTGGCGTCGCTCGAGGGGGAAAAAGACTGTTCGGTCAACAGTCCTTCCAAGGTTTCCACCAGCCCCTTCTGGTTGCCTTTGACGGTCAGCAGAAAATCCCCGCCGCCTTCGTAGAGGATTTGCTGTGCCGTTTCCGTCTGGGTGTGCAGGGCGTCGGCCAGCACCCGCCTGCCCCGGACGTCCAGCTTGGCCACCAGCGTGCGCGCGGCCGGGATTTCGTTGCTCCCCTGGGGGACGACGACCGTGCCCAGCCAGCGCCCCGTTCCGTCCACGGCGCTGACCAGTTCCACCTTCGCGTGCCGGATCTCCTTGCCGTCCACGATCACCAGACGGTCCTGCGCCGGCCCCAACACCTGCTCTTGCCAGAGCCAGAGGGCCCGTTCCACCGCGCGGGCGTCCACCGCCGCGAGCACCCGCTCGAAGGTCGTGCGCTCCGGACACCGCACGCAGGTCGTGCCCGGACGGTGACGAAAGCGCAACGCCCGCAACTGCCCCTGCGAGAGCGTGGTCGCGTAGTCCGCCAGGTCTTGCGGCCCCAAGCACACACCGCTGAACATCGCCTGGGCGATCAGGGCCAACACGCCGGCCACCGGATAGGCTCGCGCTTCGGGCCGCCGGAACTCGGGCACCTCGGCCCAGAGATGCTCCACCAAGCTGCGCAACGCTGGCGCCTTGGCCGTACAGCGGGGGGCCACCCTCGCCTCGACCCGCGCCCACGCCTCGGGCAAGACCGCCGCGCGGAGCTTCCCGCACGCTCGTTTCTCCAGTTCCCGCACCCAGACCTGCTTGGGCCGCCCGTGTTTCTCATAGAAGTCATCGGCGGTACGTTTCCAGCCGGCCGTCTCCCCCAGGCGGCACCAGCCACTGACCTTGTAGGCCGTGCCTTGGAAGGTCTGCGGGTCCACGAAGGTCTCGGCCAGCACCACCGGATGAGCCCAGCGGGCCTGCCAGTCGGTGCTCAACCGCTCAAGCATCTGCCGCATAAAGCGGCTGATGAGGTTGGGATAATGACAGGCGGGCAAGACACAAAGGCGTGTATTGTTGACCACCAGCGCCAGCCGGCGCCGGCGCTGCGCCTCCGTCCAGCCGATGAACTGGTCGCGGGCCTTGAGGTGCAGGGCCGGGGCGCTCCACGTCGCCAGCGCCAGCCACTGACCGCGATAGACGGCCACGTAGCGCAGATGCGCGCCCACGACCTGCGCGTTCTTCAGGTAGTGTTCGGTGGCGATGAGCGTGTCGTAGCGCGCGACTTCCTCCGGACCCACCAGGCGCACCTGCAGATGATCCAGGACGTGTTGTTCGTCGGGCGTGGGCCGACGAAATCGGGCTTTGGGCTTTGCGGCCATGCCCGGGAGCGTAAAAAAGTGCGGGGAGGCTGTCCCGCAAAATCGTCTAAACCCCATCGCCCCAAACCCGTACCTTCAGGAAAACGCGCGTCCTAACCGCGCGCCTTTCGTCCCTCGACTTCGCCCGGTTGCTTTGTTAGTCACTCGCCATGCGACGCAAGTTGCTCAAAGGCGTGAGCCGGATCGTGGTCAAGCTCGGCACCGGCGTCCTCACCGACAGCCGCAAACAGCCGGACTTCCTGCAGTTGGTCCAGTTGGTCGCCCAAGTGGTGG
Organism: uncultured bacterium; assembly: GCA_963735925.1. Classification (GTDB taxonomy): domain Bacteria; phylum Verrucomicrobiota; class Verrucomicrobiia; order Limisphaerales; family J093; genus DSVZ01. The sequence continues at coordinate 125,141 of CAVTMT010000007.1, read as the reverse complement.
AGCAGTGCCGGGCGGGCCGCGAGGTGGTGCTCGTCACCTCGGGCGCGGTGGGTGCGGGCATGGGCGTGCTGGGACTCGACCGCCGCCCGGCGCGTCTGGCGGAACTCCAGGCCTGCGCGGCGGTGGGCCAATCCCGGCTCATGGCGATGTACGGGGACCTGTTCGAGAAGTTCGGCGTCCAGGTTGCCCAGGTACTGCTGACGCACGCCGACCTCGCCGATCACGACCGCCATCTCAATGCTCGGAACGCGTTGCTGACCCTGCTGGCCCGCGGCGTCGTGCCGATCATCAACGAGAATGACGTCGTTTCGGTCGAGGAACTCAAATTCGGCGATAACGACCGCCTGTCCGCGCTCGTGGCCACGTTGTTGCCCGCCGATCTCGCGGTGATCCTCACCACCGTCGGCGGCGTGGTGGAAAACTACGGGCAACCCGACGCCCGCGTGCTGTCCGTGATCGAACAGGTCAACGCCTCGGTCACGCGGCTCGCCGGGGGCACCACCAGCGCCACCGCCGTCGGCGGCATGAAAACCAAGATCGAGGCGGCCCGCATCGCGATGCGCTCGGGCATTCCGCTGGTCATTGCCAGCGGGCGCCGTCCCGACGTGTTGGCGCGGGTGCTGGCGGGCGAAGACGAGGGCACGCTCTTCGTGCCCCAGGCGGAGAAACTGCCGAGCCGCAAGCGCTGGATCGCTTTCTTCAACCATCCCCAGGGCACGCTGTTCGTGGACGCCGGCGCGCGCGCCGCCCTTTGCGAAAAGGGCCGCAGCCTGTTGCCGCCCGGCGTGGCGCGGTGCGAAGGCGATTTCGCCGCCGGCGCCGTGGTCCGCATCTGCGACGCGGCGGGCCGGGAGTTCGCCCGTGGCATCGCCGCGTTTGCGGCGGACGCCATTCGCGCGCGGAACGTCACGGGCAGCGAAGTGGTCCATCGCGACAACCTGGTCATCTTGTGAACCGTTCCTCCCCCGGGAATCCCGCGCGGCCGGCCCAGGCCGCAGTCACCTCCAACGGCAAGCGGCGCGGTCCGCCCAAGCGCGCGCGGGCCCTCGACGAACTCCTCGCCGTGATGGCCCGGCTCCGCGCGCCCGACGGCTGTCCTTGGGACCGCGAGCAAGACCACCGGACCCTGCGGCAGCACGCCGTGGAAGAGGTATATGAGTTGATGGATGCCATCGAAGCGGGTGATGACGAGGAAATGGCCGAGGAGTTGGGCGATCTGCTGCTGCAGGTGGTGTTTCATTGCCAGTTGGCCCGCGAGCGCGGCGCCTTCGACTTCGAGGGCGTGGCACGGCGGTTGATCGCCAAGCTGGTGCACCGCCATCCGCACGTCTTCGGCGATGCCCAGGCGCGCACGGCCGCCGCGGTCTGGGAGCAATGGGACCGGCTCAAGCATGTCGAGAAGCAGGGCACACGCCACGAACGCGCCTCCGCGCTGGATGGCATCCCCGCACACCTGCCGGCGTTGATGCGGGCCCAGAAGCTCTGGAAGAAGGCGCGCCGCGCCGGGCTCGCGGCCAGCGCCGGCGCGGCGAAGCGGCGCGCCGCGACCCCAGGCGCCGTGGCCGCGGGTCTGTTCGACCTGGCCGTGCTCTGTCAGGACAAGGGTTGGTCGGCGGAGGCGCTGCTCCGCACGGAAGCCAAACGTCGCGAGCGCAGGTGGCGGCGCGCCGAAAGCCGTCGCGCGCGCCAGGCCGGAACCCGGTGAGCTCAGGCCGGCCAGCCGCGCCGGCCGGCCGGTTCAATCCACCGACGGCGAGCCGGCGGGCGGTTCGGTGGGATCGTCTTCGTCGTCCTCGCCGGTTTCCCATTTCGGATACACCGCCGGCGGCACTTCGCCGCGCCGGATGAGCTCCTGCAGGTCCCGGATGATTGTCCGGCGGGCGACGCGAAACTGGCGGGCGAGCGCCGAGATGTTCGGCCGCTCCGGCGAACTGACCACCAGCTTGCGAATCTCCGTCTGGCGGCGTAACCGGTCGGTGGAGCGGCTCAGCAGGTCTTCCACGTCCACCCGTTTCGAACGTTCCAGCGCCTCGAATTGCCGGACGATCTCCGCCTCGCCGCACTGTTCGAGCGCCGTTGCCACCGTGCGTTTGAGCTCGTTCAGGTCGATCGGCTTGACGAGGCAGTAATGGGCGCGTCGCGGTCCGGTGAGCGCTTCGATCTGCTGGTGGGCTTCGAGGGCGCCGGACACCACGATGATCGGGACGTAAGGCAGCAGATCCTTGAACTCGGGCAGGTAGGCCAGGCCCTTCTCCCGCCGGGCCAGGATGTGGTCGAGGATGATCAGGTCCGGACGTTCCTTGGGCAGACGGGCGAGCGCGGCGGAGGCGGTCGTGGCGCGGGACAGTTCATAGTCCGCGAGCGCCTCTTCGTAGAGCTCGAAATGGAGGTCGTCGTCTTCCACGACCAGGATGCGTTTGCGGGCCATGCCAGCGGGAAGATGGCCTGCCGGCTGCCACCCGGCAAGCGGGAGGGGGATGCCGGCCAGCCCCGCCGCCCGCCGCGAGAGGAGAGTCACTGCCGGTGACAATCATCGATAATGTCTGGTCCGGGATGTCCGCACCCCGCTGATTGGGGCGGAGTCTGCCCTTGCCGGCGGTTGGCCCGGGCTTCAAACTACCGCGGTTGGCCGCCCGGCCGGCCGGGAGGGATGCCCCCCGCCGGTCCGTCCCCCCCGCGCCGGACCCGTCGCGCCCCGCGCGGGGCGCGACGGGACGCCGCCGCGCCAGCCGCTTGAAGATCATCGAGTACATTCGGTTCACCCTGAGCGAGTGGGTGAAGTCCGGGCTCACGCTCTGGAGCGTGGGCGTCCTGCTGGTGCTGGGGGGGCTGGTGTTCTTCTTCTTCTTCAGCCGCCGCTCGGCGATTCCGCTGCGCTTTGCCTGGTGGCGGCTCTTGAGCCGGCTGGGCAACGTGGCCGCGTCGGTCAAGCTCGCCGAGGCCTGCCACACCTCGCAACGGCCCGGGGTGGACCAGGGGGGGCGACGTCCCCGCAATCGCAAGGCCCGCAAGTATCTCAAGCGCGCGGCCAAGGGGCGGCATGGTGCGAGCGCGCTGGCCTTGGGCAAGGGGTACATGGACGGCACGCTGGGCCGCGTGGACCTTTTCCAGGGCGAGAAGTATCTGCGCATCGCCTCCGAAGCCGGGCTGGCGGAGGCGGATTATCAACTGGGTCTGCTCCTGGAGCATGGGGGCGACATCCCCGGGGCGGAGGAAAGCTTCCGGCGCGCCAGCGAGCGCGGCCACGTGCCCGCCCTCGGGGCCGCGGCCGAACTGGCCGAGCGCCATCTGCTCCCGCGGCTGGGACGGGAGGCGGTGATCGAGGCGTACCGTCAGGCGGCCAAGGCGGGCCTGGCCTCGGCCGCGATCCGGCTGAGCGAGCTCTTGACCGAGGGGCGGCCGGTGAGTTCCCACTACATCGAGGCGCTGAGTTGGTTGCGCTCGAAGGCCTGCACGAATGACCGGCGGGCGCAGTTTCTGGCCCGGGCGCTGCAGGCCTCGGGGCACGATCCCGCGACGACGGGGACGCGTCTGGCGCGGGCCCGGATCGAGATGGCCCGGGCGTGCTGGCGCGGGCAAGGGACGGATGCGGACTGGCCGGCCGCCTGGCGTTGGGCGACGCTGGCCGCGGAAGGGGGCGACGCGGAGGCGACGTATCTTACCGGGAAGTTTCTGCTCGAGGGCGTGGGGGTCATCCCCGATCCGGAGGAGGCGTGCCAGCGCTTTGAAGCGGCGGCGCGGCAGGGCAACGCGGCGGCCCAGTTCGAGCTGGCGCGGCAGCTTGCGGCCATCGGCAGCACGGAAGCGGAGCTCGAGAAGGCCTACAGTTGGGCGGCGGTGGCGGCGCTCGAGGGCGAGGCGGAGTGTGTGGCGTTGCGCGACGGGCTGGCGGCGCGGATGGACCGGGCCACGCACCACCGCGCCATCGCCAGCGCCCGCGCGCTGGCCGCCGCCTTGGGATCAACCCATCCCGTTCCGGCCGGCCGAACGCAGTCGTGAGTTGCTCAACGCGGCCGTCGCTTCAACTTGAGCTGATTGAGCGAGTGGGTCAGGGACGCCTGCACCAGCGCGGTTTCCTCGGGCGAGAGCTTCTCCTTCAAGCGGGCCTCGGCGCGTGCGCGCGCTTCCTCGGCCTTGTTCTCGTCGATCGCTGCCTCGTCGGTGGCGAAGACGGTGAGGATGGCAACGCGATCCGCGCGTGATCTTCGGCGCAACCGCCGGTGACGAGGAGGCGGTCCTCCTCGTTGCCGCGCCGGGCGATGATCTCGCCGTCTGCCGAGCAGGTGATGAGCGGCACGTGCATGGGGCAGGATGCCCATCTCGCCTTCCGTGCCCGGCAGCGTCACCATGTCCACGTCCTTGGAATAGACCTGCCCGGTGGGCGTGATGATTTCGAGTTTCAGCGTGGCAGCCATGGATGGGTTCTGGGGCCGGGGTCCCCGGCTACGGCGCGGAGACAACGGCGACCGCAGGCTAAGTTTCTTCCTCGCGCACTTCCTCGATCTTGCCCTTCATGTAGAAGTTGCCTTCGCCGACGTCGTCGTGTTTGCCGTCGAGGATTTCCTTGAAGCCGCTTGCACGGTGTCGGCCACCGGCACCTGCTTGCCGGGCCGGCCGGTGAAGACTTCGGCCACCGAGAACGGCTGGCTCAGGAAGCGCTGGATCTTGCGGGCGCGGAAGACGGTGAGCTTGTCGTCCGGCGAAAGCTCGTCCATGCCCAGAATCGCGATGATGTCCTGCAGGTCCTTGTAGCGCTGCAGCACCTTCTGGACGCCGCGGGCGACGTCGTAGTGTTCCTGGCCGACGATGTCCGGGCGTGAGCGCGCGCGAGGTCGAGGCCAGCGGATCCACGGCCGGGTAGATGCCCAGCTCGGCGATCGAGCGCTCCAGCACGATGGTCGCGTCGAGGTGCGCGAAGGTCGTGGCCGGCGCGGGGTCGGTCAGGTCGTCCGCCGGCACATACACCGCCTGGAAGCTGGTGATCGAGCCCTTCTTGGTGGAGGTGATGCGTTCCTGCAAGTCGCCCATTTCGGCGGCGAGCGTCGGCTGGTAACCGACGGCGCTGGGCGTGCGCCCCAGCAGCGCGGACACCTCGGAACCGGCCTGGGAGAAGCGGAAGATGTTGTCGATGAAGAGCAGCACGTCCTGGTTCTTGTCGTCGCGGAAATACTCGGTGATGGCCAGAGCCGGAGAGGCCGACGCGCAGGCGGGCGCCGGGCGGCTCGTTCATCTGGCCATAGACCAGGGCGATCTTGGACTTGCTGAGGTCCTTCTGGTTGATGACGCCGGCCTCGGACATTTCGGTGTAGAGGTCGTTGCCTTCGCGGGTGCGCTCGCCGACGCCGGCGAACACGGAGACGCCGCCGTGCAGCTTGGCGATGTTGTTGATCAGCTCCATGATGACGACCGTCTTGCCGACGCCGGCGCCGCCGAACGCGCCGACCTTGCCGCCCTTCAGGAACGGGCAGATGAGGTCGATGACCTTGATGCCGGTCGTCAGGATCTGCGGGGTGGTGGATTGGTCCATCAAGGTCGGGGCCGGGCGGTGGATCGGGCATGTATTTCTCGGCGGCGACCGGCCCGCGCTCGTCCACCGGGTTGCCGGTGACGTCGAACACGCGGCCCATGACGCCGTCGCCGACGGGCATGGAGATGGGCTTGCCGGTGTCGAGTACCTCCATGCCGCGCTTGAGGCCGTCGGTGGTGGACATGGCGACGGTGCGGACCCAGTTGTCGCCGAGGTGCTGCTGGACTTCGAGGGTCAGCTTGGTCTTGCCCGTGCAGCGGGAGCTCGTATTCGATGGTCAGGGCGTTGTAGATGGCCGGGAGCTGGTCGGGGAACTCGACGTCCACCACCGGGCCGATGACTTGAACGATTTTGCCTTTATTCATGGGATTCGATTGGTTCGTAAGAGCTCTGATCAGGTCGCGCGCTTAGCCGAGCGCCATGGCGGCGCTGGAGATTTCCAGCAATTCCTTGGTGATGCTGGCCTGGCGCATCTTGTTGTATTCGAGCGTGAGGTGCTTGACCAGTTGCTGGGCGTTGTCGGTGGCGTTCTTCATGGCCACCATGCGGGCGCTGTGCTCGCTGGCCTTGGCCTCGAGCAGCAACTGCGCCACGCGGAAATCGAGGAAGTAGAGCACCAGCCGGTCCATCACCGTCGCCGGGTCCGGCTCGAACAGGAAATCGATGCGCTGGCGCTCGGCCGGTGCCTCCGGCTGCCTGGCCGCGCGCCTCGGCCGCGCAGGCTCTCGGCCGAGCCCAGCGGCAGCAAGCGCGCGCATGTCGGGCCGCTGCGACAGGGTGTTGATGAAGCGCGTGAACAGCACGTCCACCGCATCCACCTCGCCCTTGAGGAACATGTCCTGGGCGAACTTCGAGATCGCCTGGCCTCGCCGAAGGTGGGCGTGTCGTGGTAGGTGAACTCGGCCACGAGCTTGCGCCGGGTGCGCGCGAGGAACTGCGCGGCCTTCCTGCCGACGGCGATGAACTGCGTGTGCGGCGGTGTCGTACTTCGACGACTTCGCGGAAGCAGGTTCGAGTTCAGTGCGCCGCACAGGCCCTTGTCGGTGCTGATGACGATCACCGCGCGCTTGCGCACTTCCCGCGTCTCCATCAGCGGATGGCTGATAGTCGCCGGTATCCGCCGTCAGCGTGGCCCATGATCTCGCGCGGCCATGCGCGGCGAAAGGCCGGAAGTTGAGGGCGCCCTGCTGCGCCTTGCGCATCTTCGACGAGGCCACCATCTGCATGGCCTTGGTGATCTGGGCCGTGCTCTTGACCGACTTGATGCGGCGGCGGATGTCGCGGGTGCTGGGCATGGCAGCGGCGAGTCGACTTGTAAGTCTGCTTGAACTCGGTGGCCGCCGCCTTCAGCTCGGCGGTGAGTGCGTCGCTTGACCTCGCCTCTTCTGGCCATCTTGGCCAGCAGGTCCGTCTTCCGCGTGGTCAGGAACTCGGTCAGCTTCGTCTGGAAATCCTTGATCTTCTCCACCGGCACGTCGTCCATGAAACCGTTCTGGGCCACCCAGAGCACGGCCACCTGGATTTCGACCGGGATCGGGTTGTACGGCGGCTGCTTGAAGACCTCCACGATGCGCTTGCCGCGCTCGATCTGGGCCTGGGTCTTGGCATCGAGGTCCGAGCCGAACTGCGCGAAGGCCGCCAGCTCGCGGAACTGGGCGAGATCGCCTTTGATGCGCCCGGCGACCTGCTTCATCGCCTTGACCTGCGCCGCCGAACCGACGCGCGACACCGAGATGCCGACCGAAACGGCCGGCCGCACGCCCTGGTAGAACAGGTCGGTTTCCAGGAAGATCTGGCCGTCGGTGATCGAAATGACGTTGGTCGGGATGTAGGCCGAAACGTCGCCCGCCTGCGTCTCGATGATCGGCAGCGCCGTCAGCGAGCCGTTGCCGTATTTCTCGCTCACGCGCGCGGCGCGTTCGAGCAAGCGGCTGTGCAGGTAGAACACGTCGCCCGGATACGCCTCGCGGCCGGAGGGGCGCTTGAGCACCAGCGAGACCTGGCGGTAGGCGACGGCGTGCTTGGACAGATCGTCGTAAATGATCAGCGCGTCCATGCCGTTGTCCATGAACCACTCGCCCATCGCGCACCCGGCGAAGGGCGCCAGGTACTGGTTCGTGGCCGAGTCGGACGCGGACGCCACGACGATGATCGTGTAGGGCAGGGCGCCGGTTTCTTCGAGGACGCGGATGACGTTGGCGACGTTCGACTGCTTCTGGCCGATGGCGACGTAGATCGAGTAGAGCGGGCGATAGTTCTTGTCGCCGGCGTCCTGGGCGGCCTTGTTGAGGCGGGCGTTGCTGATGATGGTGTCGATGCCGATCGTGGTCTTGCCGGTCGAACGGTCGCCGATGATCAACTCGCGCTGGCCGCGGCCGATCGGGATCATGGCGTCGATGGCCATGATGCCGGTCTGCACCGGCTGGCTGACGGAGCTGGCGGCGGATGATGCCGGGGGCAATCTTCTCCACCGGGTAGGTCTTGTCGGTCTGGATCGGGCCCTTGTCGTCGACCGGCTGGCCGAGCGTGTTGACGACGCGGCCGAGCAAGCCCATGCCGACGGGGACCTGGAGCAGCTTGCCGGTGGTGCGCACCTCCTGGCCTTCCTTGATGCCGGTGTAATCGCCGAGGACGATGGCGCCCACCTCGGTCTCTTCCAGGTTCAGCGCCAGGCCGGTGACGCCGTCGCCGAAGTCGAGCATCTCGTTGATACATCGCGTCGGTCAGGCCTTCCACCGTGGCCACGCCGTCGCCGATTTCGCGGACGATGCCGACGTTCTGCTTCATCACCGGGTCTTCACGCCGGCGATCTGGCTTTCAATTTCCTGCAACAGGTTGAACTCATACGGGCGATTCGGGATTCGGCGGGAAAGACCTCGGTCGCGGTCGATTAAAAACTCCCGGCCAGCGCGGCCAACCGGCCTTGCACGCTGCCATCGTACACGTCGCTGCCCGACCTGCACGCGCAGGCCCGCCGATCAACGCGGGCATCTCGGCGAAGCTCGAAGATGCAGACCGGCACCGTAACGTGCGGGCCAGGTTCGCCTCGATCCGGGCGCGCAACTCGGGTGGCACCGCCACGGCGCTTTCCACACGCGCGGTGCGGCGGTCCAGATCCAGCTTCACCAACCGTTGGAAATGGGTCAAGACCGCGAGGTAGCCGCGCGGCCGTCGCGTCGCCATCGCGTCCACCGCCTGGCGGACCTGCGCGTCGTCCAGCAGTCCGTTCACGAGGCAGGCGCGGAAGAGCGACTTGGCGTCGCGCCGGGCTTGTTTGGTGATGCGCATCGCGGATCGGGAGGGTCAGCCCGGCTTCAGGCGGCCAATTGCCTGGTGGTCTCCTCGGCCAGACGCTTCTGGTCGTCCATCGTCAGACCTTGCCGGTCACCTGCGCGGTGGTCTCGACCACCAGACGGCCGACCTCGCCGCTTCAACTCGGTGAGCATCCGGGCGTGATCGGCGGCGGCGGCCTCGCGCGCCTTGGCGACGATCTGCTCGGCAGCGGCGATGGCCTTCTGGGTCTCCTGTTCCTGCACCTTGGCGGCGGCGGCGCGGGCCTCCTCGATCAATTTCGCCGCCTGCTCGTTGGCCTGGACGAGGACTTCCTTGCGGGTGCCTCGCGTCTTGGCCAGTTCCTCCTTGATCTTCTCCGCGTTCGCCAGGCCCTCGTTGATGCGTGTTCCGTCGCTCTTCGAGCACGCGCAGGATGGGCTTGTAGGCGAAGCGGTACAGCAGCAAGGCCACGATGGCGAAGCTGATGCACTGCGCGATAAAGTGCGTCCAGTCCACACCGAATTGGGTGGCCGTGTCGCCGGCCATCTGGGCCAGGTCACTGCCGATGTTCGCGAAGAAGACGATGGGTTGCATAACCAGGGTCGGGTCAGAGCGGGTGCGGAGCCGGTCCGGCTCCGCACCCGACGAGGCAGTGAGTGCCGTTCCTCTTACTTGGCCACGAGGAAGATGGCGTAGAAGACGATGGCTTCCGCGAAGGCGATCGCGAGGATCGCCTGCACCAGGATCTTGGTGGCGGCGCCGGGATTGCGCCCGACGGCTTCCGAGGCCTTCATACCGATGAACCCCACGCCGATGGCGGCGCCGAGCGCGGCCAGGCCGACGTGCAGGTTCCCGGTCACTCCGACTGCTTTGACGGCTTCCACGGCGGCGCTTGCCGCCGGTTCCACCGCTGCCAACATAGGCGTTAACATGTCTTGTCCTTTCTACTGCTCGGCAGCCCCCGCGATTGAACACGGTCTGACGCCGAAATCCGATCACTGGTGCTCCGCCGCGCCGTGCTCCTCCTCGTCGTGCATGCAGATCAACAGCGTAAACACCGCCGTCAGCAACATGAACACCAGCGCCTGGACCATGCCGACCAACAATTCCATGAAATAAAACGGCACCGGCAGCAACCAGCCCAGCGACGGCACCAACCGGGCCATCGCCTCGAGCATGTTCTCGCCGGCGAAGATGTTGCCATACAAACGAAAGCTCAGTGAAATCGGCCGGAAGACGATCGACAGGACTTCCAGAAAACCCACCGCGAAGAACACCACGATCATCATGAGCTTGAGGAAGCCGGTGTTCTCGCCCTTGGGTCCGAACAAATGCAGGATGAAGCCTTTGACCCCGTTGACCTGAAGCGCCCAGACCATCCACATCACGAAGAAAATCATGGCCATGGCGAAGGTCATGTTCAGGTCCGCATTCGCCCCCCGGAGCAGCGGCTTCGTGACGTGGAAGCCGTGTTCGCCCGCTACCCCCCAACCGACCGTCCCCACGCCAGGAATCAACCCGAACCAGTTCGCGAACAGAATGAAGATGAAGACGGTCGCGAAGAACCAGAACGTCTTCTTCGCCAGCTCGCTGCCAATCACGCCCTCCAGAAAGTCGTACAGGCTCTCGACCAGCCACTCCCAAAAATTCTGAATACCGGCGGGCACGCGCTTCAGATTTCGCGTCGCGAGCTGCGCAAAGACGATCAGCCCCAGCGCCACGATCCAGGTCACCACCATCGAATTGGTGATCGGAAACCCGGCCACGCTCCCAATCTCGACCGCGTGCAGCGGCAACTCCTCGTGGCCGGCGGCCTGCTCGGCAGCCCAAGCTGCCCACGGCCCACCGGTCACGCCCGCCAAGAGAAGCAGATTGCGCGTGAGTGCTCTCACAGATTCAGGGTCATGAAAACCACGCGACCACGGGTTGTACGCGTCAGCGCGGAGCGCAGAACTTGCCGGACCCGTATGACCCATACAAGACATTTTTGCTGCCGAAACGGCAGGGCAGAACCGTTTTTCCAAGTCCCGCCGCCCGATCCGCTCGCCGATGGCGGGGTGCGCCGGGTGCCACGTTTCAGCCGCCAGTCACGCCGCGATGTCCCGACCCGCCGCACGCCGTTAAGTGCGTGACGCGCCCCGACCGCTTGCGCACCCTCGCCCCGGATTGCGCTTATGAGCGATGCAACTGTGCGCCTGGCCACACTGAACGACCTGCCCGGCATCCAGGAGATCTACAACGAGGCCGTGAACACCACGACCGCGACCTACGATTACGAACCTCGGCCGATCGAGTATCGGCAACGCTGGTTCGAGCAGCACGAGGCCGACGGTTACCCCGTCTTTGTCGCGGCCGATGCCGCCGGCCGGGTGGTGGGTTGGAGCGCGTTGAACAAGTACCACGACCGCATCGGCTACCGTTTCACCAGCGAGAACTCGGTCTATGTCGCCGCCGACCAGCGCGGGCGCGGACTCGGCAGGCTGTTGCTCGCGCCGCTCATCGCGGCCGCCCGCCAACGCGGCATGCACGCCATCATCGCCGCCATCGACGCGCAGAACACCGCCAGCATCCGGCTCCACGCGGCGTTCGGCTTCGAACAGGTCGGCCTGTTCAAGGAGGTCGGCTTCAAGTTCGACCGCTGGCTCGATGTGCTCTACATGGAACTTCGCCTTTGAAAGCGCGCGTTCCGCGAACACAGCGATCCGGCCGAGGGGCGCGTTCTGACGCCGCCTTCGACGTGCTGGGCTTGGGCTGCACGGCGGTGGACGATCTCGTATACGTGGCCGGTTATCCGCCGGCCGACACCAAACTCCAGGTCAACCGCCGCGAGCGACATTGCGGCGGCCTCACCGCCACCGCGCTCGTGGCGGCCGCGCGACTCGGTTGCCGCGTGGCCTACGCGGGGACGTTGGGCGACGATCCCGAGTCCGCCTTCGTCCTTGAAGCGTTCGCCCGCGAAGGCGTGGACACGCGTCACGTGGTGCGCCGACGGGGATCGCGACCCGTGCGCTCGGTCATCGTTGTGGACGAGTCCGCGGGAACTCGAACGATCCTCTATGATGTGAGCGGGGCGGACGGCGCGCATTTACGGTTGCCGGCCCGCGAAACCATCGAAGCCAGCCGGGTACTGTTGGTGGATCGGTTCGGCGTGCCGGGCATGATCCGCGCCGCACGCATCGCCCGGGCGGCCGGCCGGGCCGTGGTAGCCGATCTCGAATATCGCAAACTACCGCGCTTTGCCGAACTGCAGGCCCTGGCCGATCACCTCATCGTGTCCGAAGGTTTCGCCTGCGAACTGACCGGGGCAACCGACGCCGCGGAGGCGGTGACGCAACTGTGGCGCGACGACCGGGCGGTGGTGGTGGTGACCTGCGGCGAGCGCGGTTGCTGGTGGCGGGACAGAGCCTCGCCGACGCCACAGCACCTGCCGTCCTTCCGCGTGTCGGCCATCGACACCACGGGTTGCGGGGATGTCTTTCACGGCGCCTACGCCGCCGCACTGGCCGAAGGGCTGCCGCTCCCGGAGCGCCTGCGCGTGGCCACCGCCGCCGCCGCGCTTAAAGCGACGAAGCCCGGTGGCCAGCAAGGCATCCCAACCTGGGTGACGCTCCAACGGTTTCTGCGCCGACGCGCGGGTTAAGAGGCCCCTCCGCGAGCGGGGAATTCCACTGTCCAATCCGACGAGTAGAGCCGCACGCGATTTCCCCATTCTACGGAACGGATTCGGCCGGAAATCCTGGCCAGTATCCGCCCCTGGCCGTGACGATCAAGTGAGGATGCGGCGGGCTTCGTCCAGGAAGATGCCCTTGAAGTTCATTTCGAGCGCTTGCGGGTTGCTCGACTTGGCGAGCGCTTCGCGTTCGCTGATCTTGCCCTGCTTGACCAGGTTGAAAAGCGCCTGGTTGAAGTTCTGCATGCCTTCGTCGGTGCCGATCTCGATCGCCGCGGAGAGCTTTTCGGTGCGGTTCTCCTCGATGAGCTTTCGCACGGTGGGCGTATTAATCATGATCTCCAACGATGGGGTCATGCCCCCGCTGATCTTGTTGACCATGCGCTGGCACACGACGGCCTGCAGGGTCGCTGCGAGCTGACGGCGCATCTGATCGCGTTCGTCCGGCTTGAAGAAATCGAGGATGCGGCTGACCGATTGCGAGGCATTGGTCGTGTGAATGGTGGACAACACCAGGTGGCCCGTGTCGGCGGCGTTCATGGCCGCCATGAAGCTGATGGCGTCGCGCATTTCGCCGATCATGATGATGTCCGGATCCTGCCGCAGAATGTGCTTCAGCCCCATCGAAAACGACAGCGAGTCCAAGCCAATTTCGCGCTGCTCGATCACCGATTGGTTGTCGTCGAAAACGTACTCGATGGGGTCCTCGAGGGTGACGATGTGCTTCTTGAACGTGGCATTGATGTGCTCGATCATCGCCGCCAACGTGGTGGACTTGCCGCAGCCGGTGGAGCCGGCGACCAGGAGAATGCCGCGGGGGGATTCGGCCAGGGTCTTGAGGATCGGCAGCAAACCCAACTCCTCGAAACTGGGCACCTTGACCTTCACATAGCGCATGGCCAGGCACCACTGCCCCTTTTGCTGGAACACATTAGTCCGAAAGCGGCCAATGCCGGACACGGCGTAGGAGAAATCCACTTCGCGGTCCGCATCCAGTCGCTTTCTCGCGTGCTTGGGCACGAAGGTCTCCACGACCTTGTTCACCCACTCCTCCGTGGGGGTGGGTGCCTCGATCGCGACAAGCTGGCGGTTGATGCGGAAGATGACCGGCCCGTCAACTTTGATGTGGACGTCCGAGGCGCCGCCTTCGATGGCGGTTTGCAGGATCCGGTGAAAGAGTTCCATGAGCGGGACAGCGGGGTGTTTTAGCTGGTCGAAGCGAAGGCGAGACGCTGCAGACGCTGCTGGGCCTGCGCCGAGAGGTCCAGGAGCAGCAAGGAGATCACGTACCCGGAATTCGGGTTGCCGGTGCAATCCACCACCACCCCGGTGCCTTGGAGCGGGCGATCCGCGACGGGCGACCGGAGGTCCATCGTGACCTCGGCCCACAGCGGCAGGGGCGAAGGCGAAAGGAATTCCACCCCGTTCCGGCGGATGACGACTTCGCTCTCGGAGAGGTGCAGGCGGGTGGGTTCGGGATCGAGCGTGCGCGGGAGGAATGCGTCAGTGGTATCGAGTTTGCTTGTCGTCATAAGCGCTGAGCAGAATTTAACACAGAGCCCATTTGCGTCAATGATTGGACTTCACCATTCGATCACCGCCGCCCCCCAGGTGAAGCCGGCGCCAAAGACGACCAGCAGAATGAGATCCCCGCGCCTGACCCTCCCGGTGGACACCGCCTCGTCGAGCGCGATGGCCACGGAGGCGGCCGAGGTATTGCCGAACCGGTCCAGATTCTTGAACACCTGTTCGGGCCGGGCGCCGAGGCGCTCGCCGACGGCGTCGATGATCCGCAGGTTCGCCTGATGCGGGATAACCAGAGCGATCTGGGAAATATCGAGTTCACAGCGCGCCAGCGCTTCCTTGGCGGCGGCGTGCATCGCCTGGACGGCGTTCTTGAATGTCTCCTTGCCGTCCATGCGGATGAAGTGCTGCCGGCCGCCCACCGACGCGGCCGAAGCCGGCACGAGGCTGCCGCCGGCTGGCACGCACAGGACATTGCCCTTGCTGCCATCGGCCCCCATGCAAACGGTCAGGAGCCCATGCGAGCCGGGTCGATTCTGCAGCACGGCCGCCCCCGCACCGTCGCCGAACAGCACGCACGTATTCCGATCGGTCCAATCCACGATGCCGGTGAGTTTCTCAGCGCCGATGACCAGCACGGTGTCGTAACTGCGCGACATGATGAACTGCTGGCCGATTTCCAGGGCGTAAATAAAACCGGAACAGGCCGCCTCGATGTCGAAGGCCGCGGCCCGACGGGCGCCGATCTTTTCCTGTACGAGGCACGAGGTGGACGGAAACGGCATGTCTGGCGTCACCGTCGCGGTGATGATCAGGTCCACCTGTTCGGCGGGAATTGCGGCCCGGGTCAATGCCTGCCGGGCGGCTTCCGCGGCCAGGTCGGAGGTGGCCTGGCCGGGTGCGGCCACGTGTCGCTCTCGAATGCCGGTGCGGGTCACGATCCACTCGTCCGAGGTGTCCACCATCCGCGAAAGCTCCTCGTTGGTCAGCACCCGTTCCGGGACATAGGCCCCGACCGAGATGATCGAGCAGGAGCGACCCTGAAAACCGTGTTGGGCGCGGGGGTTGCGGAATCGTTTCGCGGGGGGAGGGGTCATGGCATTGGAACGGGCGGCAGGCCCGGGCCGGAGGCAGGCTTGAGCAAGCGCGCGGCGGCGACGTCGCGGGTGATGATCTGATTGACTTTGTGCTGCACCGCCCGGACCGCCTGGCCGATGGCGTTCATGATGGCTTGGGAGCGTGCCGAACCGTGCGCAATGACCACGTTGCCATTCAGGCCCAACAAGGGGGCGCCGCCGTGGGCCTCCGGGTCCATGCGCAATTTCATCGCGCGAAAGGCTCCCTTCGCCAACAAAGCGCCCAACTGCCGTTTGGGTGTCCGGCTGAGTTCCTTGCGGAGCCATTTGAAAATGCTCGTGGCCAGGCTCTCGCACGTCTTCAACACGATGTTGCCCACAAATCCGTCGCACACCACCACGTCCACGCCGTTGTCGAAGAGGTCGTGGCCCTCGACATTCCCGATGAAATTGAGGCGTAGCTGCTTGCAGAGTTTGAAGGTTTCCTGCGTCAGGTCGTTGCCCTTCAGATCCTCGGTCCCCACGCTCAGGAGTCCCACCCGGGGCCGGGCATACCCGAGGACTTCGCGCGAATAGACGCTGCCCATGATGGCGAACTGCGCGAGGTGATGCGGTCGGCACTCGACATTCGCGCCGGCGTCCACCAGCACGAAATCATTTTCCGGCGCCGGGATGACGGCGATGATCGCCGGACGCTCCACGCCGTCGAGTGGACGCAGCTTGATCGTGGAGGCCGTGACCACGCCACCGGTATTGCCGGGCGAGATGAGGCCTTCGGCGCGACCGTCTTTGAGCAGTTCCACGGCCCGCACGATGGAGCTGTCCTTTTTGCGCCGCAACGCCAGGACCGGCTTCTCATCCATCGTCAGCACTTCGGTGGCGTGGATGATTTCCAGCCGCGAATCGACCGGAGAAGGGGAACTCAGCGCTGCCTTGATCTCGGTTTGATTGCCGACCAAGAAGAGGGTGGAGATCGCCGGATAGGTTCGCAGAGCGAGGCGCGCCCCGTCCACCACGACCCCGCAGCCGTGGTCTCCCCCCATGACGTCCACCGCGATATGCATAAGTGAACCGGCGCGCGGGGCGTATTCCCGCGCGCGGCACACCCTCCGAGAAATCGCGATCAGCCGGCCGCCTCGACCGTCAAAACCTGGCGTCCCTTGTAGTAGCCGCACGCCGGGCAGGCGCGATGCGGCACGTACGGTGCCGCGCACTGCGGGCAGGTGCCGACCTGAGGCAGCTTGAGCACACTGTTGTAAGCCCGGCGTTGACGCTGCCGGCTGTGCGACGGTTTACGTTTCGGAACACCCATAAGAACTCCAAAGCTAAAGTTTCAATCGATCCAAAGCCGCCCATTCCGGTCTGCGGCCCGGCAGTTGGCGGTTCACGCCGGGCTCCTGGACATGGCCCGGCGACGCTGAAGGCAGGCCGCTACATCCTGGTTCACACAACGGATGTTGCGGAAGCGCGAGGACCATATCTTCCCGTAGATAGGGCGTCAAGTCCACGGACTCGTCACGGATGATGGCGGCGTCTTCGCCTTCCAAGGGCAGGTACAAGGCGAGCCTCGCGTGTTCCCAGGCGCGGCAAAACACCTTCAAACAGCGGGCGCAGGTGCAGGTGAGTTGGGCGCGCACGAAGCCTTCCACGAGGATGCCGTCACCCTGCCTGCACACCGTCAACGAGTACGTCACGGGCGACGAGATCGTCAGGAGCTCATCCCGGGGATCGAGATCCCAATCGGCGGGCGCGATCTGACCGTTGAAGAATGCCGCCTGCCGCGCGAGCTGGGTGAGATTGACGATGAGCGACATGGCTGGCCCTGGGGAATGGAAGTCTCCCGAAAGCGGTGTGCTAGGGGCGCCGGCCCCGAACCGATCGTAGCGGGAATCCGAATTTGCGTTGCAGCGCCCGGTGGACGTGTGCGGGAACAAACGCACGCACGTCGCCTCCCAGCCGGCAGATTTCCTTCACAATGCGGGAGCTCAAGAAGGTGTAAGTGTCCTTGGGCATCACGAAGATCGTCTCGATCGATTCATTCATGCGGCGGTTGATCAGCGCGAGTTGGAACTCGAATTCAAAATCGGAAACCGCGCGCAATCCCCGAATGATCGCATTGGCCTTGCGGCGCACCGCGTAATCCACCAGGAGCCCTGTGAATCGATCGGTTTGAACGCTCGCCAAATGCCGCGTCGCCTGGGCGACCAGCTTCTGCCGCTCCTCCAAGCTGAAGAGCGGTTGCTTGGAATCGTTCTCCGCGACCGCCACGATCACGCGGTCGAACAAGCGGGCCGCGCGCTGGACCACGTCCAGATGGCCGTTCGTCACCGGGTCGAAGCTTCCAGGATAAATGACGGTTCGCATCGGCGGCTGCCGGTCGCGGCGTTGTTCCTCGCCCGCGGCGCACCTTCTTCGCGCAAAATCGCCGCGTTGACAAACCAAAACCCGGAGCAGCCGAGGCTGCTCCGGGTTTCGAGAATGGTAATTCGTCAGCCGGGATCGAAGCTTACTCGCCTCCGCCGGTATAGATCGGCTGGTACACCGTCGTCGGGTTGAACACCGGCGGCAGCTCGAAAGGATGGAAGGAATTGCCTTGCCCGGGCGGGACAAACGGCCGGTTGATGGTCGCCCAAGTCGGTTCCGGACGCCAACCCGCCGCCACTTCTCCGGCGGACGGGGCAGCTCCGCCCATTTCGTTCGCCGCCACACTGATTTCCTCGGTGACGCTCGGCAAAGTTTCGATCAAGCCGCCTTTGTTGTTGTTGAGGGTGGGTTCGAAGGTGTAACCGGGGCGCACCTGGAATGCGGTCGGGGCGGCGGCACCGGGAGCATTATACGCCATGCTCCCCTGACCCTCTTTCACTGAAAACTCGCCGCGCGCGGAGACTTGATACTTCGTACCCGTGATGTGAACCACTCCGACCGGGGTTGCCACCGTGTACTTGGAAGCCGCGCTCAGTTTGTTGACGACACCTTGAATTTTGCCGGCCTTCAGGTCCAAAGCGGTTGTGACAACGGTTTCGCCAGCACCGCTATCGACATTGAGCGTGGACAGGGTCAGCGTGGTGTCCGGGTTCAAGCGAACGTACGGACCGTTCTTGGCCAGATACAGATCCACCATGCCCATGCTGTCGGTCTTCACCGTGGCACCGGCCGAAAGGACGGCTCCCTTCTTGACCTCGGTCCACGTGACGCCATCGGAACTGTATTGGGCCGCTCCGCCCTTGATGGCATCGACGCGCGCACTGCCGGCAAGCGCCGTCATCGCAAACGCCCCGCACGCCAACAATCCCGGAAGAAATCGCAAGTGAGTATTCATAGGTGTTCTGCAATCAATTTTTCCATACAACCTAACTGACGTGAACGCAGTGTATTTGTTGAGAAGGGGTTGTCAATCGCTTATTCGACGTTTTTTTGAGGCCCGAGCGGTACGGTCCGAAGAGTCGCCAACGCCTCGCAACTTGGCCATCGCCAAGTATCTCCGTGGCTCCGACCGCCCATGACACCCGGTCCACTCGCACATTCCCGCCCCCGGTCTGGCGGCGCGGTGACGCGATTTCGATCCCGACCGCGCAAATCCCCATTATCGCGGCGGGTCGAAACTGAAACTCCAATCCGCGGGGGCGCCTTTCCAGATCCAAAACGCCTCGCCCGGCTGCACCATGGGCACCGGTCCCATCACCCAATCCCCGTCTGCATAAACGGACAGGATCAGCGTCACTGTCCAGGGATCAACGCGGGCCACGATATCAAGCTGCTCGAAAGGGCAGTCGAAGTCCTCGTCCAACCGCCCGGCCAACGGCACCTTGGCCGTCTGCAACGACCATTCGGCCGGGAGCGGATGGTGGATTTCGCCGGTGACGACATCGCCTTGGAGCGTCAGGTAATAGGCATCGTCCGTCGGGTTGAGGACCAGCGCCCCTTCGCCCGGCAGAAGCTCCTGCTCGTGGTCCGTCCACACCCCGTAAAACAAGGTGTTGATGGTAAACCCGCGGCCGTCGGCGTAATACTTGTACACGGCAGTCTCTTCCGGCATCCCGGCCAGAATCTCGGAAGTCTTTGAGCTCGGCGTCTGCAACGGCACGCCCATCAACGTGAAGCCGGGCAGCAACTGGATCTCCATGAATCCGGCGATGTTCTCGCTGGCGACCCGGCCGGTCGCCGCATCGCGGGCGCGATAGAATCGCGTCTGTTGCTTCCAGGCGTCCGGGGATTCGGTCAACTCGACCACCTGGGTTGGATTGGTGATTTGATCCATCACTTCCCAGTCCACCAGATTGGTGGACCCTTCGATCGTAAACACCGGTCCGCTTCCCGGCGTCACGCGGAGGGAGAAATTCCCGTTCGTGGCGCCGGCTCGCAACATCCGCCCGACCGCCAACGTGGCGGGGGCACTGGTCACCACGCCACCACCGCTGCCCGAAAGAACCGCTCGGAAATCACCCGCGTCCTGCGTGGTGGGCGCCGCGAAACTCAAGCGGGTGGTGTAGGCGCCCGCCACGGACACCCAACCGTCCGCCGTCTGCCGTTCCCAGACGACGCTCACGAAGTTCGTCGCCAGCACATCGAAGTAGATCGCAGTGCCTTCGATGACCCAGTAGTAATCAACGGGCTGCCGCAAAATGACCGGCGGCTCGGGCTGCGCAAGGGAGAAGGCTTTCAAACCGGCCAGCGTCGCCGGCGGCACCCCCAGTCCGCCCGTCACCACCGGGAACACCCCGGAGCTGCCGGCCCGGCCCACGGCCAGCGCGCTCGCGTAGTCGCCATAAACGGTGTCCCACGCGCGCAACTCCACATAAACGGTCACGTCAGGCGGTGTGGCTGGCAGGCGCACGACGGGACCGAACAGGTAGCCCGCGCCACCGCCACTGCCGAAGCTGACCGCCGCGGAAACCGGGTACAAATTTTCCGTCGTCGTACCGACCCAAAGCTGGCCAGCGAAACGTGCGCCTGCCAGCCGCGTCTGGCCATCATGGTCAAAAACCAGCGCGCCGACACTGGCGCTCGTCACGAACCTGATTTCCCCGCCCCCGGTGGGAATCTGGACCGTGAGCGTCGCCGGCGGACTGGTGACCGCTCCCACCCAATTCTCAACCCGCACCGTGTATTCTCCCGCGTCGGTTGGAGCGACGCGGGCAAACTCCAACCCGGCCTGGGTAGCCCCTGGAATCGCTACGCCGTTCAGACACCATTGGTAAGTCACCGGATCCGGACTGGAAACCGCCACGGATAATGTCGCCGCGCGATGTTGCACCACGCTCCGGTCTGCCGGCGGGCTGGTGATCTTGGGGAGATGGCTCAAGCGGAAACTCGCCAGGCCCGTCAACTCCGCCGGCCGGGGATTCGCCGCACCGGCGCCGCCCGTCGTAACCTCGATCGTTTGAGACGCGCCCACGCGCCCCCCGGCAGCCCGCGCTGCCGCAAAATCCGCCCCGCTCGCGAGTTCCCAGACCCGCACTTGCACCATGGCTGGCGCGCCCGGATCGAGGCCGGGAACGGTCAGACCGGGCTCCCAACCCGCCTCCCAGTAACCGGCCTCCGGACCGTTCAGGAACGGTACCGGCTCATTGACCGGCAGCATCGTTCCGCCAACGGGACCAGCCCACAACTGGGCGACAAATCCCGCGCCCGCCACCCGGGTCGTGCCGTCCACGTCGAAC
This sequence comes from uncultured bacterium, assembly GCA_963735925.1. GTDB lineage: Bacteria > Verrucomicrobiota > Verrucomicrobiia > Limisphaerales > J093 > DSVZ01. Next base: position 104,411 of record CAVTMT010000007.1, on the reverse strand, counting down.
ACGGGCGCGTCCACGCCCGCGCCGGGATCGTGATTGCTGAATGCCAGGCTGGCGCCCTCCGGCACCGGCATCACTCCCAGCAGGACCAGCTTGCTCTTCACCACGCGCCGGCCGTCGGCGACTTCCGCGTGGTAGAGGCCCGCGTCTTCGAGGTTCGCGACCGCGAGCTCGAAACGCGCGGAGGTCGCGCCTTCCATCGGTTGGCCGTTCCGAAACCATTGGTAATTCAACCCTCCGCTCCCGCTCGCCGCGACTTCCAGGACCACGGGTTCGCCGACGAAGTACAGCCCGCCGGCCGGCTGGTTGGTAATCACCAGCGCCGGTTCGAGCGCAAAACTCTGCAGACCCACGAGGTCCGCCGGCACGCTGGGCGGCTGACCGTCGCCACCGGTCTTCACCATGAACACCGCCGACGATCCCGATTTCGCCCCCCAGGCGACCGCCGTCTCGAAGTCCGCCGCCACCGTGGCATCCCAAACCCGCACTTGCACGACCGCCACCTCGCCGGCGCGCACGTTCGGCAGCGTCCGCATCCCGTTTGCACTGGTCCAATAGCCGGCGCCGGCACCGGTCCGGAACGTTGCCGGCTCACCCGCCGGCATGAATTGGCCCAGGTCCGGCTTGCTCCAAAGTTGGGCGCGCAGGCTCTCTCCCGTGGCCCGGGTCACCCCATCCGGCTCAAACACCGGCGCGTCGAGGCCCGAGATGGGCAGGTGGTTGCTGAAGTTCACCGTGCCGCGGGTGGGATCCGTCACCGTCAGGTACGCCGGTTCGCTGGTCACGCGGCCGGCGCCGTTTTCCGCCACCAGCACGTATTCGCCCTGGTCAGCCACCTGGACGCCTGCGAGAACGAGGATGTCGGAGTGCGCGTTGGGGATCGCCTTTCCTTCAAAATACCACTGGTTCGTCACCCAGATGTCGGGGAGGGTCCGCGCCCCGAATCTCACCGTCGTCCCGGCCGCCACGGTGGCGGAGGCGGGTTGCTGCGTGAACGCCGGCAGTCGGGTGATGTGGAACGTGTGCAAGCCGCGCAGCGTCGGCCACAACGCCGCCGGTGCGCCGCCGCCCGTTGCCACCGCCAGGACTTCGGACGATCCGGCCTTGGCGCCACGGGCGACGGCTTCGTCGAAATGCCAGCCCCCTTGGGTTTCCCACACCTTCACCTGCGCATACGCGGTTGCGCCCGGCACCACCGTGGGAAGGGCCAGCCACGAATCCTCGGAAGTCTCCCAGTAACCCGCGCCGTCACCACTCTGGAACGGCTGCGGCCGGCCCGCCGGCCCGAGCAGATCCGGCGTCGGTCCCGCATACAATTGAGCTAGAAAAGCCGGACCTGCGAGCCGGTCCCCGGTCGTGGCGTCCACGACCGGCGCGTCCACCCCCGCCGCAGGCACCCGGTTGCTGAAATAGATCAGCGCACCGGCGGGGAACTCGCGCAGTTCGATCAGGGCCTCCGCGCTCGTGCGCGAGCCCGCGGCATTGCTGACCACGACGCTGTATGCGCCCGCGTCGGCCGCGTCGGCCGCGGCCACGGCCAGCACGGCCTCGGTAGCCCCCACCAGATTCTGGCCATTCAGTCGCCACTGGTAACTCATCGGCGTTGCGCTGCTGGCCTCCACCGCGAGCGAGAAGGGGTACCCAAGCGGCACCACTGCGCCGACGGGTTGACCGGTGATGGCGGGCGCTTCGGCCAGGCAGAAGCTCTGCAAACCGATCAGTGCCGGCGGTAAGGCCGGTGGATCGCCTGCGCCGCCCGCAATCGTTTGCAGCGTCTGCGATTCGCCATGCTTGCCGCCGGCAGCGACCGCCTCCGCGTAAGTTCCGCCGGCGGCGATCTCCCACGCGCGCACTTGCAGGAGGCTGTTCGCGCCGGGCACCACGTTCGTGAGGATCAACCACGGATCCGCGCTCTGCCAATAACCGGCGCGGTCGTTGCTCCCGAATGGCAGGGCCGGGCTCGCCGGCGATAACTGGTCTTCCGCCGGACCCGCCCAAAGCTGGGCGACAAAGCCTGGGCCCGCCAGCCGCGTCGTGCAGTCAGCGTCGAACACCGGTGCGTCCACACCGGGCGTCTGATTGCTGAACCACACGGTGGCGCCCGGCGGCGGATTTCGGAAACTGAGCCGAGCCGCGCGGCTCAGAGTTGAACCCGCCGCATTGCTGACCAGGACCTGGTAGGTGCCCAAGCCGGCGGCGCTGACGTTGGAGATTCCATAGGCACTCCCGGTCGCGCCCGGAATGTCCACTCCGTTGAACCGCCACTGGTACGAAAGCGGAGGTTCACCTCTCACCACCACCTGAAACTGGAACGGCTGGCCAGGAAGCACGACCCCGTCCGCGGGCTCTTGGGTGATCGCGGGCGGCAAATAAACGAGGCAGAAGCTCTCCAACCCCACCAGGTCAGCCGGCAGCCGCGGCGGGCCGTTGCCGGTGTCGCCGCCCAGGACCACCTGGATGATCTTGGAGCTTCCGTACTTGGTCGGCGGGATCCACCCATACTCATAGGTAGTCCCGGTGAGTTCCCATGCCCGCAACTGGACGTACGCCACCTGGCCCGCTTCGACCGAGGGAACCACCGTCGCCCCGCCAATCACGTGGCCCGTTCCCTGGCTGTTCACGTCCTTGAAGGTCACGGCCACCCCCACCGGCGCCAGGCTGTCGGGCGTGGGCCCGGCGTAGATTTGACCCAGAAAGGCGCTGCCCAACGGGGTCTGGCAATCGACGTCGTACACCGGCGCGTCAACCCCGAAATCCGGCAGGTGGTTGTTGAAGTTCAGCGTGCCGGGACCGGCCTGGACCGACAATCCACAGAACAGGGCAGCAACCGCTGGGAGGAACCGGAACGAACGCCGCATAAGGGTATCTGGGTTTGGAACTGCTGAGGTTGAACTACGCACATCTCGTGCCAGAAGTCGAGCCGCCGCCCGGCGGCCTCAGCCTTCTTAAGTGGCTGGCCACAAACCCAACGGCCGGCTAGGCTCGCCCGCGATGAACCGCGTCATCGATCTCCGCAGCGATACAGTGACGAAACCCACCCCCGCCATGCGCCGCGCCATGGCCGCCGCCGAGGTGGGCGACGACGTCTTCGGCGACGACCCCACCGTGCAACGCCTCCAAAGCCGCGTCGCCGAGGTGCTCGGCCAGGAGGCGGCGCTCTTCGTCCCGTCCGGCACGATGGCAAATCAACTGGCCGTCCGCGTCCACACCCAGCCCGGCGACGAAATCCTGCTCGACGCGAACGCGCACATTTACTTCTACGAGGCGGGCGCGCCGGCGGCACTCAGCGGGGTCATGTGTCGTTGCCTGGCCGGCACCCGCGGCGTATTCACCGGCGCCGACGTGGCCGCGGCGTTGCGCCCGGCAGACGACCACTTTCCGCCCACGCGTTTGGTTTGTGTCGAAAACACCCACAACCGCGGCGGCGGCAAGGTCTGGCCGCTCGACCGTCTTTCGGAAGTCGCAGCCACCGCGCGCCAGCACGGTTTAAAACTCCATCTGGACGGCGCCCGCCTCTGGAACGCCAGCGTGGCCAGCGGCGTGCCTGAGCGCGCTTACGCGGCGCTGTTCGACACCGTGAGCGTCTGCTTCTCGAAGGGTCTCGGCGCGCCGATCGGTTCGGCGCTGACCGGATCGCGGGAGTCGATCGCGCGCGCGCGCCGCTTCCGCAAACAATTCGGTGGCGGGATGCGGCAGGTCGGGATCATCGCCGCCGGCGCACTCCACGCCCTGGAACATCACCGCGAACGATTGGCGGAAGACCACGCCAACGCGCGCCGTCTGGCGACCGCCCTGGCGGAAATGCCCGGCCTGGAAATCGACCCCGCCACGGTGGAAACCAACCTCGTCTATTTCCGCGTCACGCGCGTCCCGGCTGCCGGGCTGGTCGCGCAACTGAAAGCCGCCGGTGTGCTCGTGCTCGCCAGCGGGCCCGACACGGTCCGCGCCGTGACCAACCTCGAGGTCACCGCCGCCGACATCGAAACCGCCATCGCGGCCCTGCAAACCGCGCTGCGTTAGCCCGACCAGAACCCCGCCTCGCGTCCGGCAGCGTTCCGATTGCCAAAGGCAGCGTCGGGACTGCAACCGGGTGGCTGCGCCGCTATGCCGGCGCAGACGGCACCGCAACACCGTCGCCACCCGATCAGCGGACTTTGTTGGTGTCCGGTTTGAACGGGTGGCTGCGCCGCTGCGTCGGCGCAGAAGGCACCGCAATACCGTCGCCACCCGATCAAAGGACTTCGTTGGTGTCCGGTTTGAATGGGTGGCTGCGGCGCTGCGTCGGCGCAGACGGCACCGCAACACCGTCGCCACCCGATCAGCGGACTTCGTTGGTGTCCGGTTTGAACGGGTGGCTGCGCCGCTGCGTCGGCGCAGAAGGCACCGCAGCACCGTCGCCACCAGATCAGGGTCCCACCGCACGCTTGCCGGACTGGTTCCGCCGGGCGAGTGTTCCGGCCAATGCCAACCGCATTCGATCTCCTCGTTCTTGGCGCCGGACCCGGCGGCTACGTGGCCGCCATCAAGGCCGCCCAACTCGGCCTCAACGTCGCCTGCATCGAGCGCGAATCAGCGCTCGGCGGCACCTGCCTGCGCATCGGCTGCATCCCCAGCAAGGTCTTGCTCGAATCCAGCGAGAAATTCGCCGAGGCGAAGAGCGACTTCGCCCGCCACGGCATCAAGCTCGGCTCCGTCGAACTGGACTTGCCGGCGATGCTCCGGCGCAAAGACACCGTCGTCACCACGCTCACCAAGGGCGTTGAGGGCCTGTTCAAGAAGAACAAGGTCACGCGCATCGCTGGTCACGGCCGGTTGGCGGGGCCCGGCAAGGTGATCGTCGATGGCAAGGACGGCACGACCGAACTTTCCGCGAAGCACATCCTCATCGCCACCGGCAGCAAGCCCGCCCCGCTGAGCGGCGTCGAGTTGGACGGCGACCGCATCGGCACCAGCACGGAGGCGTTGAGCTATCCGGAAGTTCCGAAGCGCCTGGTGGTGATCGGCGCCGGGTACATCGGCCTGGAACTTAGTTCGGTCTGGAGCCGGTTGGGCGCGAAGGTGACCGTGCTTGAGTTTTTGCCGCGCATCCTGCCGGGCATGGACAGCGAACTCGCCGCCGAAGCGCAGAAGATTCTCGCCAAACAAGGCCTCGAGTTCCGCCTCGGCGCCCGGGTCACCGCCGCCAAGGCCGGCAAGGACGGCTGTCGCGTCGAAATCGAAGGCGGAGCGCCCGTCGAATGCGACCGGGTCTTGCTGGCCGTTGGCCGCGTGCCGAACACGGACAACCTGGGCCTCGACTCCGTTGGCCTCGCGCTCGATGAGAAGGGCCGCATCCCCGTGGACGACCATTTCGCGACGCAGGCGCCGGGCGTCTTTGCCATCGGCGACGTGATCCGCGGGCCGATGCTGGCGCACAAGGCCGGGGAGGAAGGCATCGCCTGCGTCGAGTGGCTCATCACCGGCTACGGCCATGTGGACTACAACACGATTCCCGGGGTCTGCTACACGCATCCTGAGATCGCCTCCGTGGGTCGCAGTGAAGATCAACTCCAGGAAGACAAGGTCGATTACCGCAAGGGCGTGTTCCCGTTCATGGCCAGCGGCCGGGCGCGGTCACTCGGCCAGACCGAGGGCCGCGTGAAAGTGCTGGCCGACGCCCAGACCGACCGCGTGCTGGGGGTTCACATCATCGGCCCGCGGGCCGGCGATCTGATCGCCGAAGCCACGGCGGCCATGGCCTTCGGCGCCAGCAGCGAAGATATTGCCCGCGTTTGTCACGCCCACCCGACGCTGGCTGAATCGCTCAAGGAAGCGGCGCTGGCCGTGACGGGGCAGGCGATTCACATTTGAGCGTTCGCTCCAACGCCTGACCGGCAGCCCCGATGGGTTTGTTCGCGATGATCGTGTTCTGGTTCGCGGCCATCCGCTTGTGGGTGGTCGATGAGCCCAAGCTGCCGCTGATCTGCATCGGCCTCTGGTTGCTGTGCTTCTTCGGCTTCCCCTACCTGGCGCTCAGCCCCTACCTGTTCATCGCGGTAGAAGCATTGATGGCGGCAGTCCTGCTGATCGTCGCCAAGTACAAGGAGGGAAGCTGAGCCGGGCGGGGCGCCGCCTGGTCCCGATCCCGGCGGGCGGCCGGCACGCGGCTGCCAGCCCAGCCGTTCCCGGACGTGGCCTCTCCGGCACCGGTCAGCGGCCCGCCTTCTGTGCCTCCGACACGGCGGCGTTCATGGCCTTGCGCCAGTTCCACATCGCCCCCCATTGCGTCGGGTCCGCGTGGGCCGGATCGAAACGGCTGGGGTCCACGTCCACATACAACTCGCGATATTTCGCCGGGTCGAAGTCCGGATTGGGGCGGTTGTCCTGGGCCTTCACTGCCGCCCGCCAGGCGGACAGTGCGGCGCGCATCCGGTTGATCCGCTCCGGCTGTTGTGGCGCGAGATCGCGGGCTTCGCCGGGATCGGAGACGAGATCGTAAAGCTCGACCTTCGCCTCATCGTAATACTCCACGAACATCCAACGCCCCTCGCGCATCGCGCCGCTGGGGCGGCTTCCCTGGTTCGTGTAGTGCGGGAAGTGCCAGAACAGAGGACGCGCGGGCGGCTCGCCTTTCCCAGTCAACAGGCCGGCGAAGCTCCGGCCATCCAGACCGGACGGGGCAGGTTGGCCGCAGAGTTCCAGCAACGTGGGAACCCAGTCGGTATTGATAACAGGCGTGTCCACCACGCGACCCGCCGGCACGTGGCCGGGCCAGCGCACGATCAGCGGAATGCGCAATCCGCCTTCATAGACGAAGCCCTTGCCGGCGCGATACGGCGTGTTGTGGGTGATCCGCGGATGCGGACCTTCCGGAACGTGCAAACCGCCATTGTCGGAGGTGAACACCACGATCGTACGATCCGCGAGCTTCAGCGCATCGAGCTTGGCCAGCAAGCGCCCAACGGTGTCGTCCAGCGTTTCGATCACGCCGGCATAAACCGGCTCGAACGCGCCGGCATTCTCGGCGATCCGCGCTGGTTGGGCAGCGTAGGGAATGTGCGGTGCGTTGTGCGCGAGATAGACCAGGAAGGGCCGCTCGCGGTTCGCCTCGATGAATTCCACGGCTGCGGCCGTCAGGTCATACTCGCCCTTGCCGCCTTCCGTGGCCGAAGGTTGGGTGTTCGCCTGACCGGGATGGTAGAAGTCGAAGCCCTGCTCGAGCGGTCCGAAACCGCGGCCGCCGACATGCCACTTGCCGATGGCGGCGGAGACATAGCCGGCGTCCTTGAAATACTCGGAAATCATCTTATCGCCGAGCGGCACCTGCATCTCGATTTCCGGATGCAGCACCTTTTGCGAAACACAGTCGGGCCGTCCTGGCAGATAGGTGGTCAGATGCAGGCGCGCCGGTGCCTGGCCGGTGAGAATGGCCGCGCGGGAAGGCGAACAAATCGGCTGCGCGCAATAGGCCGAAGTGAAGCGCACGCCTTGCTGGGCGAGGCGGTCCAGATTCGGCGTGCGATGGTCCGCCCGGCCGTAGCAATGGAGGTCATTGATCCCCAGATCGTCGGCGAGGATAAAGACGATGTTGGGCGGGTTCGCGGCCTGGGTGGCGAAGGCAATCAACGCTGCCAGGAGCGCCGGAATGAGGTGTCGTCGGTTCATGTCAGTTACGCGGTTGCGTTGTCGTGAACTCCATCAAGTGCCACGTCGCGCGAAGCCACACCCGCGGTCGGTCGGCATCGCATTTCTGGACTGCCGCCAGTCTGCCGTGCCCGGCGCCTGTTTGGCAAAGGCGGATTGGCCCTGCCGGGCCGGGACTTCCGGATTGCCTTTCAGGCGCAAATTGCCCGATGGTCCGCGCGAGTGCATCACCTGTCGGCAGCCTCAGCTTGCCACCGCGCCGGACGGAGCGCCCGGCTTCGCGGAGCGGGGCAAGCCGCGTGGCGGCCGACCTGGCCGAAGGACCTGCGAGGTAGGAGATGAAGCCGACGCTCGCAGTCGATTTCGGCGGTCGGCGCATCAAACTCGGCCTCGTCCAAGACGGCACAGTCGTGGCCCGGCAAGTCCTACCCGCCCGCGCGGAGGAACCGCTCCCGGCGCGACTGAAAGCGGTGACCTCGGCGTTGCGAGACCTCTTTCGGCAGCACGCACTCCAATCGGAATCCTGCTCCGGCATCGGCCTGGCCTATCCCAGCATCATCGACACGGAGCACGCGCGTATCCTCGACCACTTCGGGAAATTCGGCGACGCCTCGGCCTGCGATCTGTGCGCCTGGGCCCGCGCCGAATTCGGCCTGCCGCTGGCCATCGACAACGACGCCCGCACCGCTCTCATCGGCGAATGGCGCCACGGCGCCGGGCGCGAATGCGAAAACGTCGTGATGATCACGTTCGGCACCGGACTCGGCACGGCGGTGGTCGGCGAGGGTCGGGTGCTGCGCGGCGTTCACGGTCAGGCCGGGATTCTGGGCGGACACTTGACTGTCCGTTACGGAGGCCGCGCGTGCGTTTGCGGGAGTACTGGTTGTGCCGAAGCGGAAGCTTCGACTTGGGCGCTGGCGCAACTCGCGCGGGAGCGGCCGGATTTCACCGCCAGCGCACTCGCCGGCGAGGCTGAAGTGGACTTTGCCGCGGTGTTCCGCTTGGCCGCCGCCGGTGACGGGTGTGCCGGCGCGCTGCGCGATCACGCCCTTCAGGTTTGGTCCGCCCTGGCGGTGAGTTTGATCCACGCTTACGATCCCGAGCGGCTCATCCTGGGCGGCGGCATCATGGCCAGCGGTGACGCCATTCTGCCGATCATTCGCGATTACGTGGCGCGCCACGCGCACACGCCTTGGGGCAAGGTCCAAGTGCTCGCGAGCGAACTCGGCGATCGGGCCGCGTTGCTCGGTTGTGAGTGGCTGGTGCGGGAACACATGCTCAGGAACCAAACGAAGTGAGGAACTCCAATTACGACAAATTCCCGGTGGTCGCGGTGCCGAACAGCGACGGCGCCTGCGTCGCAGGTTGGGAGGCCATAGGCCGAAGTCTCCGGGAGACGAACGCCCGGCGGGCCGCACGAAGAACGGTGCTGGTGGTCGAATGCTATCCCGGCGTCGATGAGAGCGCCGTGCTGGCAGCGCTGACGCGCGAATTGAAGCCCGCACTGGCCCTGCATTCGGCCGATGCACTCAAAGGCGAGGCGGAGATCGACCGCCTCTGCGCGCCGTTCTTGGGCGGGGACGATCCGGTATTCGGTTACCTGTCCAATCTGACCTTGCCGCAGTTATTCTCGCCCGACCGCATCACAGCGCGTGCGCTGGAAGTGGGAGCCGTCGAGCGCGGCCTGGTGTTGGTGGTGGGTGTCGGCGCGCGGTTGATCGCGGACGGAGACCTGCTGGTCTATGCCGATCTCGCGCGCTGGCAGATCCAGCAACGCCAGCGGCGCGGTGAGCTCGGCAACCTGGGGACGAACAACGCCTCGCAATCCGCCGGCCTGAAGTACAAGCGCGCGTTCTTCATCGACTGGCGGGTGGCCGATCGCTGGAAGAAACCGCTGCTCCGCCGGTGCGACTTCCTCCTCGACACGAACGATCCGCAAGCACCGAAGCTGGCCGAAGGCGATGCGGTCCGTCGCGGGCTCGTCGAGGCGGCGCGGCGTCCGTTTCGCGTGGTGCCGTTCTTCGATCCCGGCCCGTGGGGAGGCCAATGGATGAAGGAGGTATGCGACCTCGATCGCGCCGCATCGAACTACGCCTGGGGCTTCGATTGTGTGCCGGAGGAGAACTCGCTTCTGCTTGGCCTTGGCCCATACCGCGTCGAACTGCCCGCCATTGATTTGGTCTTTGACCAGCCGCGGGCGTTGCTGGGCGATCCGGTTCACGCGCGGTTCGGGGACGAATTTCCTATCCGGTTCGATTTCCTCGACACAATGGGCGGCGGCAACCTCAGCTTCCAGGTCCATCCGCTCACGGAGTACATCCAGGAGCGGTTCGGGATGCGCTACACGCAGGATGAAAGCTATTACCTCCTGGATGCCGGTCCCGACGCGACGGTCTATCTCGGCCTCAAAGAGGGCGTGGATCGCGCGCAGATGCTGGCGGACCTGCGAGCCGCGCAGACTGGCGGCGCGGCGTTCCCGGATGAGCTTTACGTCAATCGCTGGCCGGCGAAGCAGCACGATCATTTCCTGATCCCGGCGGGCACGGTCCATTGCTCGGGCCGGAACGCCATGGTGCTCGAGATCAGCGCCACGCCATACATCTTCACCTTCAAAATGTGGGATTGGGGCCGACTGGGCCTCGACGGCAAACCGCGTCCGATTCACCTCGAACATGCACTCGCGAACATCCAGTGGGATCGCACGACGGATTGGGTCCGGCGGAGCCTCATCAACCGCGTGGAGCCATTGGCCCGCGGCACCGGCTGGCGCGAGGAACGCACCGGCTTGCACGAACGCGAGTTCATCGAAACGCGACGCCACTGGTTCACCGCGCGCGTGCCGCACGACACCGGCGGGCTGGAAGCCGGCGGCGTGAATGTGCTCAACCTCGTGGAGGGCGAGGCGGCGGTCGTGGAGAGTCCGGACGACGCGTTCGCTCCTTTTGAAGTCCACTACGCTGAAACCTTCATTGTCCCCGCCGCGGTCGGACCTTACACCATCCGGCCAAGCCGCATCGGAACTGGACCGGAGCTCGCGACGGTGAAAGCCTTCGTGCGGACCAAGCCATGAAACTCAATCTGCTCCTCGACCGGTCGGCGCTTCGCCACGTTTTGCTCGGCCTCGTGTTCGGGTTCGCAGCGCTCGCGACGACCACGCTCCGACTCCAAGCTGGCGTGAAGCCGGAGCAGGTCATCGTCGTCTTCAAGACGCACTTCGACATCGGCTACACGGACATGGCGACCAACGTGGTCCAGCGCTATCGCACCACGATGATCGACCAGGCGCTGGACGTGGTGGATGCCAGAACCGCAAACTGCCGCCGGAGCAGCAGTTCGTCTGGACGATCCCCGGCTGGCCGCTGCACAAGATCCTTGAGGACTGGCCGGGCCAGAAACCGGAGCGCCAGCGCCGCATTCAGCAGGCGTTCAAGGAAGGCCGGTTCGTCGTGCACGCGCTGCCGTTCACCACCCACACGGAGTTGCTGGAACTCGAAGACCTGGTGCGCGGCCTGGGTTACGCCTCCCAACTCGCGCGCGACGCCGGCCTGCCGCTGCCGCGCGACGCGAAGATGACCGACGTGCCGTGCCACTCGTGGATTCTGCCCACCTTGCTGCGTCACGCCGGCGTGGATTTCCTGCATCTCGGCTGCAACGCCGCCAGCAGTTCGCCGCGCGTGCCGCGCCTGTTCTGGTGGGAAGGCCCGGACGGCTCGCGGCTGCTCACCATGTACACCGCCGAGAGCTACGGCACCGGTTTGGTGCCGCCCGCGGACTGGCCGTACAAGACGTGGCTGGCGCTCATCCACACCGGCGACAACCACGGCCCGCCGACGGCCGACGAGGTGACCAGAAGCTGCTCGCCGAGGCGAAGGAGAAGCTGCCGGGGGTGCCGATCCGCATCGGACGGTTGTCGCGATTTCGCCGACGCGATCCTCGCCGAGAACGCGGAGATTCCGGTGGTGCGCGGCGACATGCCGGACACCTGGATCCACGGGCCGATGAGCGATCCGCAGGGCGCCAGCCTCGCACGGACGATCCGACCGCAGATCGCGATGGCGGAGGCGCTGAACACCCTGCTGCCTTTGTGGGGCGTGAAGGTCCCACCCGCGGCGGAGACGATCGCGAAGGCGTACGAGAACAGCCTGCTCTACGGCGAACACACGTGGGGCGGCGCGTACTGGTGGATTTACGGCAAGTACCTCGCGTATTACGGCGACAAGTGGCGGGAGGAGCGGAAGGCTGGACGGTTCGACCGGATCGAGTCGTCCTGGGCGGAGCACACGGCTTACATCCAAAGCACAGCTTCGGCGGTCGTTCCTTTGCTGAACGATCAGGTCGCGCTGCTGGCCCGAGCGGTGAACGTCGAGGGGCCACGGATCGTCGTGTTCAATCCGTTGCCTTCGAAACGCGATGGCCTGGTAACAATCCGCGAAGGCAGTCCCAGGTTCCAGGCGGTCAGACCCGCCAGCGGCGGCGAGCCGATTCCCGTTTCGTATCATCCGAATGATTCAATGTCGTTCCGAGCACGGGACATTCCCGCGATGGGCTACCAAACCTATGTTCCGGCCGAGTTGGCGCAGCAAGAATCCAAGGTGAGCGCTGATCCGACGACTGGGACACTGGAGAGTCCATTCTTCCGCGCGGTGCTCGACACGAATCGCTTCGTGCTGATCTCGCTGATGGACAAACGCAGCGGGCGGGAACTGGTGAACCGGCAAGCCCCGCACGGCTTCGGGCAGTACGTTTACGAACGGTTCTCTTCCAACGAGGTCGCCGCGTTCGTGAAGGCCTACGTGAAGATCGACGCCGACTGGGCAACGAACGAATTGGGAAAGCCGATGCTGCCACCGGCTGAACAAGCGCCCTACGAACACCACACCGCAATTCGCTCCGTTGTCAGCTTCGGGCGAGAAGGTGCCTGCGCCTATGCTTCCGGCCTCCCCGTTGACTACTCCTTGGCCCGGATGGGCTTCTTCTCCGGCATGCTTACGCTCTACGCGGATCAACCTTACATGGATTTGTACTTGGCGATCGAAAAGCCCGCCGATCCCTGGCCCGAAGCCGGCTGGATCGCTCTGCCCTTCAAGCTGGACCGGCCCCGATTCCAACTGGGCCGTCTGGGTTCCATCATCGATCCCACTAAGGACATTGTGCCGGGCGCCAACCGGTACCTCTTTGCCCTCAACACCGGCCTCACGATCACCGACGCTTCGGGACTTGGCGTCGGTTTGTGTTCTGCGGATGCACCGCTGGTCAGCCTCGGTGAGCCGGGTTGTTGGAAGTACTCCGTGAAGGATTTCCCGCGAACCGCCACGGTCTATGTGAACCTCTTCAACAACGAGTGGAGTACGAATTTCCGGCTCTGGAATGAGGGTACTTGGAGCGTCCGCGTACGGATCTGGTCGCTGGCCAAGGACGAGAATGCGGAAGCCGCGCTGGTCACGCCGTCGCTCGAAACGCGTTTCCCGCTGCAAGCAGCCATCGTGGACAGCCCAGCCGGGACGCTGACTCCCATAGCTTCGGGCTTGGAACTGTCGCGCCGCGGCATCCAAGTCACCGCGTTTGGCCAGAACCCCGACGGCCCCGGCACCGTCCTGCGCCTCTGGGAACTCGCGGGTCAATCGGGCGCCTGCACGGTGCATCTGCCCGCCGGGATGGCGGTCGTCCAAGCCCAGCCGATGGATCTTCGCGGCCGCCCGGATGGCAAGGCGATTCCCGTAAAGCACGACCAATTCAACGTCGAGGTGAAGGCCTTTGCGCCGGTCAGCCTGCGACTGGAAACCGCCACCACCCAACGCGAGGTCAACGCCGCTTTGGCCAAACGCATCCTGGCCGATCACGACCTCGACGACGTGCTGGGCCGGGCGAAGGCACTGCTCAAGACTGGCTTCAACGCCGGCTCCGGCTATCGCGAGGTCTGGATTCGCGACTTCGCCACGTTCATCGAGTTGAGCTGCGACGTGCTCGACCGCGCCGAGATCAAGGACAACCTCCGCCTGTTCTTCCGCCTCCAAGGCGACGACGGCAACATCGTGGACGGCTTCGTCCACAAATCGCAGGCCAATGTCGCCTACCAGTACATCAAAAAGCCGGGCGTGCCGGATTACTGGGGCCACAAGAACACGGTCGAGACGGACCAGGAAAGCTCGCTCATCCAGGCCATTCACACCTACGTCCGCCAGACCGGCGACACCGCGTTTCTGCAGGAAGTCATCGATGGCCGCAGCGTGCTCGACCGGCTCGAACTGGCGCTGAATTACCTGCTGGAGCATCGGTTCGACGCAGCACATGGCCTCCTCTGGGGCGCGACCACGGTGGATTGGGGCGACGTGCAACCCGAGCACGAATGGGGCGTGGAACCCATTGCCGACGATAACTACGACGAGGCCAATGGGGCGACGTGCAACCCGAGCACGAATGGGGCGTGGAACTGGACGCCAACAGCCATCGCGCGATCGACATCTACGACAACGCGATGTTCCTGATCGCCATCGCGGACTTCCAGGATTTGGCCGGCAAGGACGGACCGCGTGCGCAACGCTGGCAAAAGGTCCACGACGAAATCAGCCGCCAGGTCCGCCGGCATTTGTGGGACTCGTCGAGGCAGAAGTTCATACCGCACCTTTACCTGGCCGGTTCGCCGTTCCCGAAGGACCTGGATGAAAACGCGATTTACTACCACGGCGGCACGGCGGTCGCGATCCTGGCCGGCCTGCTCAATCACGACGAAATCGCCGCCTCGCTCGCCCACATGCGGCAGGACGTCCGAGACGCCGGCGCGGGCACGATCGGGCTCACGGTGTATCCGCCGTACCCGGCGGGCACGTTCAAGAACCCCGGCATGAAACCGTGGTCGTATCAAAATGGAGGCGATTGGGACTGGTTCGGCGGCCGGATGATCCAGGCGCTGATCGCGAACGGCTTCGTCGAAGACGCTTACCTCGAACTCGTGCCGATGGTGCGGCGGGTGCAGCGAAGCAATGGTTTTTTCGAGTGGTTCGACCGGCAAAACCATCCGGAGGGCTCCGGCACTTTCCGCGGGGCGGCGGGCGTGCTCGGCAAGGCGATTCTAAGGCTCCGGACCTGGGCAGAGGGCGCAGCGGCGGCGCGTGAGTGAACGAACCTCCGGCCGATGGTTGGCCATCGTCACGAGGCGCGGGTTCAACCGGTACCCCGCGACACCTCGGATTCGGCAGGCCGCCGGGCGCGCGCTGCACTGCAATTCAGGCCGGGCTGCGATGGAAGCTGTTGTGGTGGTCGCCGCCGGCCCTATGATGCCGCCGCCAGACCGGCAGCCAATTTCATCTGATGAGCACTGTGCGTTCCTGGATTCTCGTATGCGCGGCGGCACTACCGCTCGCCGGCGACTTATACGCGGGCGAGGGCGTTCGACCGCAACTCCTGCCGCTCGCCAACGTGGACATTCGCGATGCGTTCTGGGCGCCCAAGCTCAGGGTGTATCGCGAACGCACGATTCCCTGGTCCTGGAACTACATGGGCTGGGAACTCCGTGCGCTCCGGAAGGCCGGCGGCGAGGAGGTCCCTGGCGAACTGAACGGGACCTGGGGCGAAGCCAATCTGTACAAGTTCCTCGAAACCGCCGCCTATTCGCTGGCGCAGTTCCCCGATCCGGAGCTGGAGCGCCGGTTCGATGAGGTGGTGGCACTGCTCGCCCGCGCGCAGCAGCCGGACGGCTATCTTCATGCCTTCGTCACGAACAACGGGAAGCCGCCGTGGGACCCTGCGTTTCTTGACGGTTCCCACGACGGCTATGTCCTGGGGCACATGATCGAGGCCGCCATCGAGTATCACGCCGCCACGGGCAAGCGCGCCTTCCTCGAAATCGCCTGCCGGGCCGCGGATCAGGCGTGGCGCCATTTCCTGGGCCCGAACGGCCAGCCCGGGTTCTGCGGCCATGCCGAACTCGAGATGGCGTTGTTGGAGCTGTACCGGGTCACGCACGAATCGCGTTACCTCGATCTCTCGCGGGCCTTCGTCGAGTGGCGTGGCCGGGGCAAAGTCCCACCCGCCGGACCCACCCCGCGTGCCTACTTCCAGGACGAGGTTCCGTTGCGCGCCCAGCGTTCGCTCGACGGGCACGCGGTGCGGGCGGTCTTCTTCGCCACCGGCGTCACGGACCTCGCCCTCGAGACGGGCGATGGCGATTACCGGCTGGCGGCACAGCGCTTCTGGGACAGCACGACGCTGCGCCGCCTGGCCATCACCGGGGGCGTCGGGCCACGCCGGGAACACGAAGCGTTCGGCGAGGATTACGAGTTGCCCAACGACGGCTACTACGAGTCGTGCGCCGCCTGCGGCCTGGCCGACTTCGCGCAACGCATGTTCCTGCTCGAACGCCGCGCCGAGAGCGCCGACGTGCTGGAGCGCGTCCTCTACAACGCCGTTCTCCACGGCATATCCCTCGGCGGCACCAACACGTATTACTGCAACCCGCTCAGCGACGCCGACCACGAGCGGGACAATTGCTGGGTTTGCTGTCCGCCGAACCTGTCGCGAACACTGCTGCAGGTCGGCCGCTACGCCTATGCCCGGACCGGGCGTGATTTGTACGTGAACCTCTTCGTCGGCGGCACCGTCCGCGTGCCGCTGGAATCCGGGGAAGTCACCTTGCGGGTGGAAACCGATTACCCCTGGGACGGCAAGGTAAAGCTCCGCGTCGAGGCCAAGTCGCCCGTGCCCTTTGCGCTGCACGTGCGCAAACCTGGTTGGTGCGATCGCGCAGAGCTGACGCTCAACAGCGCAGCCGGGGCCAACCCAAGCCCGGACGAGTCCGGTTACTGGACCTTCGACCGCACGTGGAGCGACGGCGACGCGCTGAGCCTTGCGCTGGAGATGCCGGTTCGTCGGATGATGGCCCATCCGAACGTTGCGTCCTGCCGGGGCAAGGTGGCACTGCAGCGGGGACCGGTGGTGTACGGATTCGAAGGACTCGATAATGCCGGCAACGCGCGCGTCGTGCTCGGCGCGGCGCCGAAGTTCACGGTGGAGCATCGGCCGGACCTGCTGGGCGGCGTCACCGTAATCCACGGCGAGGATGCGAGCGGTTCGCCGGTCCTGGCGCTGCCGTTCTTCGCGCTGGCCAATCGGGGTAAATCCACGCAAGAAGTCTGGGTGGAACAGCAGGATCTGGCGGTGACTGACGCTTGGTGGCTCGGCGCCCTGTATCGGCCGGTGACCGGGAATTAACTCGGGAATCCGCCGCGTTTGGCCGTCGCGCCAACCCGCGCCCCGGCCCTTCCGCCAGTGCGGCCCGGTCGGGCGGTTGGCGGCGGGAGCAGGGCTCGACCGCCTACCCGCCCAGGCTCACCGCGTTCTGGATTTGCTCGAGCAGCTTCTTGGTGGCGCGGATGCCATCCGGTTCGCTGAGCCGGTCGCCGACGTACTCGATGCCCACGTAGCCGTGGTAACCGGCCTCCAGAACAATCTTCAACATGCGGGCAAAATCCGTCTGGGTCTCGTTGCCTTGCGAATCGAAGTCCCGGCTTTGGGCGGTGACCGCCTTGGCGAACGGCATCAACTCGGCCACGCCCTGGTAGGGGTCATAGTCCGTGCCTTCGCGAATCCGGAAGTTCCCAAAGTCGGGCATGGAACCGCAGTTGGGCAGGTTGACCTTCTTGATCGCACCGGCGAGCCAGGCCCCGTTCGAGGACAGACCGCCGTGGTTCTCCACGATGATGTTGAGCCCCTGTTTGACCGCGAACGTGGCGAGTTGGCGCAGGCCGTCGGCGAGCCGGTCCGTTTGCTCCTCCGGGCTGCCGGCGTTTCCCGTGTCGCCAAGGACTGCGAGCGAATGGCCGTTGAAGAACTTCGCGGCCTCGACCCATCGGTAATGGTTCTCCACCGCCTGCTTGCGCCGGGCGGCGTCGGGATCGCCCAGCGCGCCTTCGCCGGCCACGAGAATCAGCAGAATCTTCACGCCCAACCCATCCGCCCGCCGCTTGAGCTCGGTCAGATAGGCCTGATCCTTGATCTTTTCCTTGAGGCAGGCGCCCGCGAGCTCGATCGCGTCGATGCCGAAATCCGTCTTGGCCGCCTTCGGAAAGTCGAGCGGGTCCAGTTTCTTTTCCTGCAAGGTGCGGCGGAGGGAGGATTGCGCGAGCGAGATCATGAACGGCACCCGCCGTTCGGCGGCCAGCAGGCGCGCGGCCGGCGCCAGGCTGGCCGCGAGCGCGAGCGCGCTGGTCCGGTGAAGAAACGCCCGACGACTGACGGCGGTATCCATGGCGACGACGGAAAATGAGTTAGTGAGCGGGTGCGGCGCCGACGGCCTCGGGTGCCGGTGCTGCCGGCGGCCGGAAGAACAGTGCCAGGCAGATCGCCGCGACCACCGAGACGGCGGTGGGCACCAGGAACAAGGAGGTATAGTTGGTCTGATCACCCACGGTATAGACGGATTGCTTCAGCCACGGGCAGATGAGATTGGCCGCGATGTTGCCGAAGCCGAAGATCATCATGTTGAACAGCCCTTGCGCACTGGCCCGGGTGTCTTTCGGAAAGTAGGTGTCCACGAAGATATAGACGGTCGCGAAGAAAAACGCGTAACAGACGCCGTGGACGAGCTGGACCAGCACAATCAACGCCGCGCTCTGCGGGAAGAAGGCGTAGATGGCGAACCGGGCGCTGTGGCCCAGAATGCCGATGATCATGGTCGTGCGCCAGCCGAGGCGTTTGAGCGTCACCCCGAGCACGAGCATCGTCAGGATTTCCATGACCTGGCCGATGCTCATCACCGGCATGATCCAGTTGCCGGCG
The DNA here is from genome assembly GCA_963735925.1 of uncultured bacterium. GTDB lineage: Bacteria > Verrucomicrobiota > Verrucomicrobiia > Limisphaerales > J093 > DSVZ01. Next base: position 86,018 of record CAVTMT010000007.1, on the reverse strand, counting down.
ATGCCCGGGCCGCCGGCGGCCTGCGCCGTCCCGAGGAACGACCCGGTCCAGTTGAAGTAACAGTAGAGCAGGAATGAATCTACCAGTGTCACGATCCACAACACCATGACGAAGGGCTTCTTCAAAAGCTTCATGGCTTCGAGCCAGGCGAGGTTCTCCGCACCGCTTTCGCCCACCTTCTTGGGCGGTGTATGCGGCAGGGTGAAGCTGTAAACCGCCAGCACCAGCGAGGCGATGCCCGCCACGATGTACGTGGAGCGCGTGGCCTTCTGCAACGCCTCCCCGGTCAGGCCGGAATTCAGCACGGCACCCAGCCAGGCGATCATGCCCTCGGGGTTTGCGGCGTGCACCTTGCCCCAGTCCACCAGGATGAACGTGAATGGCCAGGCGGCCAGCACCCAGCCGATCGTGCCGCCCATGCGGATGCCGCCGAATTCCTTCTGCGAATCCTTCATGCTGGCGAAGGCGATCGAGTTGCAGATCGAAATCGTCGGCACGTACAGGAGGCAATGGACCATCATCAGCCCGAAGAACGGCCAGAACGGCGCCAGCGGATTCCACGCGGCACCCTCGTGCTGCTTGAGAAAGTCCAGGGCCTCAGGGCTGGTCTGGATGAACGCCAGCGCGAAGATCGCCGCGCCGCCGACGAAGTGACTGAACGCGAGGAAGCGTTCGGCCGCAAAATTTCGGTCCGCGAACTGGTTGCTGAAGAACATCCCGACGATGGCGGCGATCGGAAACGCGTTGAGAATCCACGATTGCTGGAGCGGCGTGAACCCCAGGCTGGGCAGGTAACCGTAGATCAACGGCAGCCACGCCCCCCAGATGACGAACTCGAGGACCATCATCACGAAGAGCTTGATTCGGGTGGACGTGTTCATGATTCGGATTGGTTTGCCCGGAGAAGGTTCAGGAACCGAACGGCGCGCGGGCCCGCCCCCAATGACCGCGTGGCGCCCGGCGCAAACGCGGACCCGGCGCGGGGGCCTGGTCCGGCGCAGGCCGACGCCAAGGGGATGCGCTCATCTCACCGCGGAGGAGGCGCATGGAGCGCGGATTGCTCGGTTTTGGTCATCGCTGGGACGGCAAACTAAGGAAGCCCCCCCGCTTTGGCAAGTTGGGAAAGGCCGCGTCAAAGGGCGGGCGCCGCCGGAAAGAGCCGCTCCAACACTTCGCGCGCGACCGGTCGCTCCGGCCGGGCCTCGACCAGGCGCTCGAGCAGCCTCCGCGCCTCGGCCGGCTTCTCCCGGGACATCTGCACCGCCAGCGTGAGCACATAGGCGTAGCCGGTGGTGAAGTCGGCGCTCAAGGCGGCGCTGCGGATGAACGCTTCATACGCACCGTCGTGGTTGGCCTCAGCCTCGCACCACAGCCCGCCCAGATAGACGTTCCGCGCCTCGACGTAGGCACGCAGCCGATCGGCAAAACCTCCGGACTGCACGGGCTCGCTCACCAATTCGCCAATCCCGACCTCGCCTCCGTTGAGTATCGCCTTCAGCGTCGCGTCCGGTTTGCGGTGGCTCTGCCCGTACCAGCCGGCGCTCTGGAAGCTCACGATCTGCCGATCATCCGTGTCGGCCGGACCGCGCTGCCGGGCCGTCGCCGGTTCGTTGAAGCACAGGCCCCCCAAGAGTTGCACCGTGTCCGCAAAGCCGATCTCCTTGAGCCGCTCGCGAACGGTCGCGTCGCGGACGCGCCGCTCGAACCAGTCCGCCGGATAGCGCATCGGCTCGCCGGTCCCGACCAGACCCAGCGCGGGGGTGTCGAGAGTGGGTCGGAGCAGGAAGCCGCGCACGTGCGGGAACACCGCCTCCACCGTGTCCGCGATCAGCGAGAACGTTGCTTCGCTGACCTGATACAGCGGCACCCACTGGCAGAACAGCCCGCCCGGCGCCAGCCGGTCGCGGATCGCTTCAAAATGCTCCCGGGTGTACAGCGCGCCCGCGCCGTCCCGCCCCGGATGGAAGAGGTCCGCTACGATCACGTCGTACCGGTTCGTCGTGGCGCGCAGGAAGCGCCGCGCGTCGGCGAGGTACTGCCGCAGCCGCCCTGGCGGCGCGAAATTCCCGGGCGCGAACTCCGGTTGCACGGCGACCACTTCGGGCACGAGCTCGACACTGTCCACTTGCAGCCCGGGATAAGCCGTCGCCGCCGCGGCGGTGATGCCCGTGCCCGAGCCGAGGAACAACGCCCGCTTCGGCTCGGGGTGCAGCAGCAGAGGCAGGTGCGCCTGCCGTCGCTCCGCGGTGGCGGACGCCGTGCCGCCCATCGTGAAGCGATTGTTCACCCGCAGGGCCCGCTGCCCGTCCGCGGTCTCGATCACCGCAACCGAGTCGGACGCACCTTCGCGGAAGTCCCGGAGCCGTTCGCCCGGGAGCAGTACGACCAACCGCAAGTCCGGCAACGCGAGCACACCCGCCAGGGCGACCGTGGCGGGAAGCCAACTGCGCCCGAACCACCGGGGAATCAGCAACAGGTAACCGGCGACCAAGCCGACCAAAGTCCACTTCGCGCCCAGCCACGGGAAGACGCCGACTCCGAAAAACGCCGGGGCGAGCGCGCCGCCCAGCGTGTTCCACGCGAGCGCCCGGCCCACGCCACCCCAGGGCTCGCGCGCGGCCTCGGCCAGCGTGGCGAAGGTCGCGCCCATGAAGCAACTCGCGGGCAGGAACACCCAGGCCGCGGTGAGCGTTTCCGCCGACAGGGTGCCGCCGAAGGAATCGCCCAGCCATTTGCGGAGCGCGGAATGAACCTCCGGCGCGAGCCAGAGCGCCCAGCCGCTGAGGGCACAACTGGCAGCCAGGCCCGCCAGCAGTGTTTCGATCCGCGTCGCAACCCGCCAGCGTCGCGCCACCCACCGGATTGCGGCCGCCCCGAGCGCGGTTCCGCACAAGTACACCGCGAGCAGCGAGGCGAACGTGTAAATCGTGTCTTCGAGCACGAGCTTGAGCATCCGCACCCCCAGCACTTCCAAGCCGATCCCCAGGCCGCCGGTGACCAGCAGCGTCAATCGCAGGCGCCCGACCGAAAGGGATGGCGGCAAGGTCCGGGGGGGCGAGACCCGGTCGGGCCCGGCCGGCTGACGGATCGGCCTGGTTCCGCCCGTCCGCCCGAGTTTCCCCAGGATCACCACACCCAGGATCGCGACCGCGCAGCCGAGGTTCAGTCCGGCGAACAGCCGCAGCGAATTCCGCGCGCCCAGTTCGGGCAGCAGCCAGATGGTGCTGCCCAACGCCCCCACCACGGCCCCGAAGGTGTTCGCCGCATACAGCGACCCCACGTTCTGTCCGCGGGGCCGGAGCTGGTGGGCAAAGCGCTCCATTGCGGGCAGCGTCGCCCCCATGGCGGCGGTGGCCGGCAGCAGCGCCAGGAACGGCACGCCGAAAGCCACCGTGGCCTGGCGGACCGCCGAGGGTTCCAGGCCGATCCAGTCCAGCGCGAGGCGGTTCGCCGCGGCGATCAGCGGGATCGAAACCAAAATCCATAGACTGATCGCCAGTTCCAACCCCGCGTACACCCCGGCCGGATGGCGGGTTCGCGCCAGCGCCCGGTCAACGCTCGCCGCGCCGAGCGCGAACCCGCCGAAGAATGCCGCGACGACCGCGAGCACCGCCGGCATTTCCTGCCCCAGACCGAGGCCGAACATCCGCGTCCAGATCAACTGGCACCCCAGACCGCCCGCGCCGGAGACGAGGAAGATCGCGTGGGCCAAGATGAATTTGGAGCGGGGCGGCATGGACTTGGTTTGCGTCGGCCGCAGGGTAGAACCGCCAGCGCCGGCGAACAAGCGCCGCCGCACCAGATGGCCGCACCGAACGCTTTCCTCGCGCCGGGCGGACGCCGCGCGGACCGGTTCCTGACCCGGAATTTTGACTCGACGACATCATCAGAGTATGGGATGAGTATCATTACCATGAGCAACCAACTCTGCCGCCGCTCCGCCGGCGTTGCGCTCGGCTGCGTCGTCGCCGGTTTCCCGTGCCGGATGCTCGCCCAGCCCGTGCTCCACGTTGCCACGGCGTCCCCTGCTGCGATCGAGCTGCGCTGGACCAATGACCCGTCCGGTCTGGTCCTGGAGTCCGCGGCCAGCCTGGCGCCGCCGGTCGGTTGGGTGCCGGTGCTGAGTGCGCCGACGGCCAATGGTGACCTGCGGACGCTGGCCCTGCCGGTGGGCGGCGAAGCGCAGTTCTTTCGGCTGCACCGGCCCGGCCTCACCACCATCCTGGAATCCTCCCCCGCCGCCGGGGAGGCGGGGGTCGCGGTGACACGCGAAACGATCTTCCGGCTGTCCGCGCCGCTGGCGGCCGGGGCCCTGCTCACCACCAACCAGCTCTTTGCCGAATTCGCCGGCCGGCGGGTGCTCTCCCGTACCGAGCTCTCGGGCGATCGTCGGACCGCGACGCTGTTTTACCTCGAAAATCTGCCGGCCGCGGCGCGCGTGCGGGTGACGTTCCAGGGCGATGGTCTGCCGGATGCCCAAGGCCGGGATCTGGACCCGGACGGTAACGGCTCGCCCGGCGGGACGCGTGTCCTGGCGTTCGACACGGTCGGCCTCGCGCCGGTGCCCGGCACCGCCGTCGCGGGCCACGTGTATGCCGCGGCGAAAGGCGCCGGCGGGGCCAACGTGCCCTTGGCCGGCGTCACCATCACCGTGGATGGCGCGGAGGAAACGTTGCGTACCGAGACGGACGCGACCGGGTATTTCGTGCTCGACCCCGCACCGGCGGGACGCTTCTTCGTGCATGTCGATGGCCGGACCGCGGTCGGAAGCCAGTGGCCGGACGGCGCGTACTATCCGTTCGTCGGCAAAGCCTGGGAGGCCGCGCCGGGCCGGACCAACAACCTCGCGGGCGGGTCCGGCGAAATCTTCCTGCCGTTCGTCTCGGCCAGCACCCTCCAGGCGGTCAGTGCCACGCAACCGACCACCGTCACCTTCCCGCCGGCCGTCCTCGCGGCGAACCCGGCGCTCGCCGGCGTCTCGATCACGGTCCCGGCAAACGATCTCTATGCCGACAATGGCGCGCGCGGCGGCCGGGTGGGCATCGCGCCGGTGCCGGCGGATCGCCTGCCGGAGCCGCTGCCGCCGGGCCTGGGCTTTCCGCTGGTCATCACGGTGCAAACGGACGGCCCGTCGAACTTCGACACTCCGGTGCCCGTGCAATTCCCGAACCTCCCCGATCCGGTCACGGGCCTGAGACTCGCGCCGGGTGAGAAGGCCTGGCTGTGGAGCTTCAACCACGACACCGGCCGCTGGGAACCCCAAGGCACGATGACGATCAGTGCCGATGGCCAGTTCGCCGTGAGCGATCCCGGCGTGGGGATCCGCCAACCCGGCTGGCATGGTCTCAACCCGGGGACGCCGCCAACTTACCCCGCGGAGCCCGAACCGCCGACCGACGACTGCGATCCCGGATCGCTTTTCAAGTCCTGGTTCGAGGCCCAGAAAGCGGAGTTCGATTGCCTGCTGGAATTCGACATTTTCACGCCCGAACTCGGGCTGGTGCTGCAAGGCGTGTCGAAGGCGCCCGACCTCGCCCAAAGCCTGGTCGCGCTGATCGAAGCGGTCCAAAACGGCGAAACCGCCCAAGGCGTCGGCACGGCCTATCAGGCCGCCAGCCTCATCAAGGACTTGATGGAGCTCTCGCTCGACACGGCGGCGGACGAGAATCCGATCGCCAAGGCGTACGACATCACCAAGTGCCTCGCCAATTTCGCGAAGGAGCAGATGGAGTTCGGTTGCCAGCTTGGCCAGTGCCTGCCCATCGGCACCCAATCGCAGAAGGACATGCAACAGGCCTTTTGCGAAGCCATGCTCGACACGCTCAACGACTTTCTGAATGCCACGAAGGCCATCGATTTCGCCCTCGCCGACAACTGGGGCAAGCTGAAAATGGCGATGGACGAGATCGCCGGCTATCTGGCCGAGGGTGGCGCCGCCCGGGGTCTTGCCGGGCCGCCGCGATTGGCAAACCTCACGCCCGACCAGCGCCAGGCCATTCTGGACAAGGCCAACGAAGCGCTGGCCATTGCAAACCAACTCGCGCAGTTCCAGACACCGGCGACGGCCCTCCAGACCAGCAGTCAGGCCTTCCTGGCCGCTTACCAGCAATACCTGGAAAGCGTCCTCAGTCCGCTGCGCTCCCGGCTCTCGGGTCACCCGAACTCGTCGTTCCGCCTGGCTTACGCCGGCTTCGAATACCGCGGTCGCTCGACCGATCTCGGGGCCTTCGAACTCCCGGTGATGGCGCCGGAAACGCAATACACCTTCTCGCTCTACAACCCGGAACTGAACGTCGTCGCCGAAGTGACGGCGGTGTCGGCCGCGCGCGGCCAGCGCACCCTCATTCCCGACCCGGTGATCAAACTGCCCGGTCTGAACGACCTCAGCGGCGACGCCGATGGCGACGGCCTGACCGACCTCGCCGAAGGGGTCCTCGGCACCCGGAAGGATCTCCAGGACTCCGATGGCGACGGCGCCAGCGACTTCGCCGAGGTGGCGCGGGGCGACAATCCCCTCGACGGCGTGGCGCTGCCCTTGGGGGTGGTGGGCAGCCTGCCGTTGCTGGGCCCGGCCCGCGGCGTCCGGGTGTTCGGTTCGGAGGCGTACGTTGCGACCGGTTCCTACGGACTCGCCCTCGTCGATGTCACCCATCCGCTCCGCCCGGTCGTGACCGGGCAGATCGATCTGCCCGGCGACAATCGCGATGTGGCGGTGTCGCGCGCGCATCAGATTGCCGGCGTGGTCGCGTGGTCCGAAACCGGCCTTGGCAGCGACTATGCGTTGCACTTCGTCGATGTCTCCGATCCCCTGGCCCCGCGGCTCATCCAGTCGCTGCCGATCCCGGCGACGGCCATCGAGACCCGCGACGGCTTGTTTTATGTCACGGTCAAGGACCAGTTGCGCATCTATGATCCGGCGTCCGGACTCGAACTGGGCGGCACGTTCGTCTCCGGTCCTACCACGGGTCTGGGCGTGCCGCCGGGGTTGACCCTCGTGGCCACGGAAGCCGGCCTGGATGTGTTCGATGCTTCCCTGCCGACGCCTCAGTTACTGGGGCAACTGCCGGGCGGCCTCTATCGGCCGGGCTTTTTCGAGCGCGTCCAGCTCGTTCTGGACGGAACGGTGCTCTACCTCGGCAAAGGCGCGGGTGCTGTCACCGTCGATCTCTCGGATCCGCACCATCCGGTTTACCTCGGCCAACCGGGTATCCAGCCCCCTCCGTTTCACTCGCTGGGCCTCACGGGCTCGGGACGGATGGTGGGGTTGACCACGTTCTCTTCCGCGGCGCCCCAGCTCTCGCTGTATGATGTGTCCGATCCGTCGAACGTGGAAAAATTCCTGGTGTCTCTGCCCACTCTCAATCGGGGACGCGACGCGGCATTGCTCGCCGGTTTCGCGCTCGTGGCCGACGAGAAGTCCGGATTGACCGTGATGAACATCACCGGCCTGGACGCTCAAGCCCAGGCGCCCGCGATCGCGTTCGATCCCGCCACGCTCGACACCGACCCGGCCCGCACCGGCATTCAGGTGGTGCAGGGCCAACCGCTGGTCCTCTCTCCGCGGATCACCGACGACGTGCAGATGGATCACGCCGACCTGCTGGTGGACAATGCGCTCGCCGCCTCCACCCGAGCCTTTCCGGTGGTCCTCGATGCACGCCCGGCTGGCGCGGCCATCGCCGCAGGTTTCGAAACCAACCTGGTCCTCCAAATCCGCAGTGTGGACCGCAGCGGGAACCTGGCGCAAACCGACCCGATCACGCTGGAAGTGGTGCCCGACACCGCCTCGCCGACCACCGTGCTCGAATCCCCCGCTGCGAATCAGATCGGTTTCACCGGCCGGACGCTGGCCGTGCGGTTCTCGGAAGCCCTGGATCCCGCCGCGCTGGACCCGGCTTCGGTCACGCTGTGGAACCTGGGCGCCGACGGCGCGGTGGGCGGAGGCGACGACACGCCGGTGGCGTTGAGTCCCCCGCGAATCCTGGGGGCCACCGGCCTCTTCGATCCACTCGCTCCGCTGGAGTCCGGCAGGTATCGGTTGATCGTGCAGGCTGGGGCCCTCAAGGACACCGCGGGCAATCCGGTCGCTCAAGACCTGAATCTGGATTACACCGTGCTCGACGCCTCTCCGGCCACCGCCGTCTGGGTCGCGGACGCCGACGGCCGGTTCGCCGATCCCGCCAACTGGCTGCACCACCGCGTGCCGGACCAGGAGGACGTGCTCATCCGGCGATTCGGCCGGCAGCCACTGGTAACCATCGACGGCAAGAACCTCGTCAAGTCGGTCACCAGCTTCTCGCCGATCACGACCACCAACGGCGCCAACTTCTCGGTCAATGGCGGCTGGCACGCGTTCGAGGCGGTCAACGCCCTGGCCGGGAGTCTCTGGCTCAACCAGGCTTCGGTCTTCGAGAAGCCGCTGACGCTCGCGGGCGGATCGATCGGCGCCTCGGGACCGCTGGAAACCAAGGACACGCTCCAGGTGACAAAAGGGAGTTCCCTGACCTTTGACGGACCCGACGCGACGCTCGCGCTCGGCGGCGCTTTCGCGGGCCTCCACTTCACGCTGATTGCGAAAGACGGGGCGCAGATCGCACTCCCGCCGCTGGTCAATTATACCGACCTCGGCGACTTCAACCTGTTCCTCGCCGCCGGCACCGCGTTCCGGGCGCAAGGCGCGGGGAGCCGAATCACGCTGCCGGAACTCCTCTCCGCCGAAGGCCCGGTCGATTGGAATGTGCGGTCGGTGCCGTCCATCCGGTTCGAGGCGACCGGCGGGGGCGTGGTCGAGGCGCCCAAACTGACGGCCCTGACGGGGCGCACCACCATCAACGTCGTGGACCCGGGAAGCGCGGTCAGCCTTCCCCTGCTCCGGTCGATCACCGGGCCGGTCTCGGCGTTTGGCTCGACGGTGAACGTGTCGCCCAACACAGTCCTCGCTTCCGATCTGCTCACCAACCTCACCCGGTGCAGCGTAACCCTCGGCGCCGGGTCGGTGATGCGCGGCGCGACGATCGAGATCGCGGAAGACGCCACGCTTCGCGGCGCGGGTACGCTGGAAGCGAGCGTGGTGAACCGCGGGGCGATCCTGCTGGACCGGGTGCCCGGCAGCCTGACCGTTCAGGGCGATCTTGAACTGACCCCCACCGGGGTTCTCGACACGACCGTTGGTTTGGGTGCCGACCATTCGCTGGCGGCCAGCCTGTCGGTACAGGGCGCGATGACGCTCGGGGGGACGCTGAAGCTGACCCTGGCTGGCGGCTACACGCCCGCCGCCGGCCAGCAATTCGCGCCGGCCACGTTCGCGAATCCGCCGGTCGGCGCGTTTTCGCAGGTGGACGACAGCAAACTCGGGACCGGGCTCAAGGCGGAAGCGCTCGCGTCCCCGACCAGCCTGGAAGTCAACATCCTTGCCGGTCCCTGAAGAAGCCCGCCCGGCCGGTGGTCCTGAGCGAAAGCGTTCGCGGTTGCGGCGTTGACGGCGCGGCACGGGTTCTTTACCTCCTTGGTCATGCATACTCGTGGCGCGGGGGATTGGGGTGGCGGCGTGTGGATTCGCAGTTGCCTGCTCGGTTTGGCGCTGGCTGGGGGCGTCTGCCGGGGCGCTGAACCGTCTCCTCCCGACCCGCTGCAAGCGCTCGAACGTACCTGCTTCCAAACCGGCCAGGCCTGGAGCGCGCACGGCAACCTCCGTTCGGACGTGGCCATCGTCTATGGCATCGACCCCGGCCTGCCGGGGCGCATCCAAACCTGGCGCGACCGCGGCTACCGGATTCACGTCATGACCGGCGTGTCGTGGGGCAACTACCAGGACTACCTCTACGGGCGCTTCGACGGCATCAACCACGAGGACGAGGCCCAGACCGAGCGGAACGGCCGGAAGATCAGCCACGGCGGCGACGTGTATTACATGTGCCCCGGTGACAAACTACGGGAAGTTCCTGTGCGTCGGGGTCCAGCGGGCGCTCGATGCCGGAGCGGAGGCGATTCACCTCGAGGAGCCGGAGTTCTGGGTCCGCGGCGGCTACTCGGAAGGTTTCAAGCGCGAGTGGAAGAAATACTACGGCGAGGATTGGCAGCCACCGCATTCCTCCGTGGATGCCCAATGGCGGGCATCAAAGTTGAAGTACTTCCTGTACCGTCGCGCGCTCCAGCAGGTGTTCGACTACATCCAGGCTTACAATCAGCGCACCGGCCGCCAGGTCCGTTGTTACGTGCCCACCCACAGTCTCGTGAACTACGCCCACTGGCGCATCGTCAGCCCCGAGTCGAGCCTCGCGCGCTTGAACGGCTGCGACGGCTACATCGCGCAGGTCTGGACCGGCACTTCGCGGACGCCGAATCTTTTTCGCGGGCAGCTCAAGGAACGCACCTTCGAGACTGCGTTCCTCGAATACGGCGCAATGCAGAATCTCGTTCGTGCGACCGGCCGGACGGTCTGGTATTTGAACGACCCCATCGAGGACAACCCGAACCACGACTGGGAAGACTACCGCGTGAACTGGGAGTCCACGCTGGTAGCGTCGCTGTTCCAGCCCGACGTGTGGCAGTACGAAGTCGCGCCCTGGCCGGAACGCGTCTTTGGCGGGCGTTACCCGAAGAAGGCCAAGCCCGCGGAACGCGAGCCCATCCCACCGGCCTATGCGACCGAGTTGCAGACCGTCTTCAACGCGCTCAACGACCTGAAGCAATCGCCGGTGAAGTGGGACTGCGGCACGGCGCGCCTGGGCGTGATGATCGGCGACTCCTTGATGTTCGAGCGTGGCGAGCCGACGCCGAGCGACGCGCACCTGAGCCACGTCTATGGACTCGCGTTGCCGTTGTTGAAGGCCGGGATGCCCGTCACACCCGTCCAGTTGGAGAACGTCACCGTGGCCGGCTACCTCGACAGCTTCGACGTGATTCTGATGAGTTACCAAGGCATGAAGCCGCTGAGCCCGGAGGTTCACGCACCGCTGGCCGACTGGGTGAAGCGGGGCGGGACGCTGCTGTTCTTCGACGACGACTCGGACCCCTACAACGCCGTTCGCGAATGGTGGAACTCCGACGGCCAGCACTACGCCACGCCGCGCGAACCGCTCTTCGAACTGCTCGGGCTGTCAGCAAAAGCGACCAACTCCGCCCCGCCGGCCACCGAGGCGCGCGTCGGGAAGGGGCTGGTGCGCTGGATTCGCGCGAACCCGGCCAGCTACGCCGCCGCTCCGCACGGCGACGACGCAGTGCTCGAGGTCGTTCGCCAGGCGTACAGGGAGCAGCACCGCAACGACGATTGGCGGGAGACCAACTACCTGCAGCTTCGCCGCGGCCAGTACGTGATCGCCGCCGGCCTGGATGAATCTCTTTCTGCCGCGCCCAAAACGCTTCGCGGCCGGTTCGTGGACCTGTTCGATCCGGAGTTGAAGGTGCGCGAGGAAGTCGTGCTCGTTCCGGGCAGCCGCTGGTTCCTCCTCGACCTGGACCACGCGCCAGCGAAGGCGCCCGCAGTGCTGGCGTCCGCCTGCAAGGCGCTGCCGGGCAGCACCGCCTCGCGGTCGCCGAATTGGACGGTCGAAGGCGTCGAGAACACGCCTGCCTTGGTGCTGCTTAGCGCGGCGGAGCGTCCGAAAGCCATCGACCTGTCAGGCCAGCGTCTCGACTCCTGGAACTACGATGAGCAACAGCACTTGCTCTGGGTGCGGTTCACCAACACCTCCCGCCCGCGCGAACTGAAGCTCGAGTTCTGACGGCGTCGCGGGTTATTCATGCCGCAGCGCTTCGACAACGGGGTGCTTGGCAAGGTCTCGGTGAACTTCGACTTCGTCATGCCGTACCGGTTCCCGGTCCGCATCTTCGGCGACCGCGGCAGCGTGTTCGACGATCGCCTCTGGTCGCACAAGTTCGCGGGGCAGCAGGACTGGATTCAATTGCCTGTCCTCGGGCCGGAATCGAGCGATGTCACCAATCACCCGTTCCAGGCCATTTCATCCAGTGTCTGGAACGCGGGGTGGAGTCGCACTGCAACCTCGACGACGCCATCGTCACGCACGAAGTCGCCTTTGCCGCGCTGGATTGTTATCGCACCCGACCGCCAGTGAAACTGCCGCTCCTCACAGGCTAACCTGCCGGTCGTCGAATCTCATCCGGCGCTGCTCCGTTGATGCGCTCGAGCGGGAACCGCAGACGCTTGCCCCTTCACGCTCTGGCCAGCGTACCACTGCTCCACCTCGTCCAAGGGGTACACGCAAAAGGCTGGAACGGAGAACCTGTCCGTCCCGCGCGGCATCCCGCCGCGTGGAATAAGAGAGGCCACTGCATCGGGCCAGTGGCCAGACAGCACCGGCTGGGAGCCCGTTCCACGCCGTTAAATCGGACTTGCTCTCGCAACCTCCTGCGCTGGCTACCGATTCAAATACAGCGGGACGAGAATGCCCGATTGATCGGCGTGGCTTGAATTGTTGTGGCTTTACGCAAGCTCGCGTGGGTGATCCATTCATGGTTGTCATTAATTCGACTTGATATCTTCACGTTGATAGTGAACCCGAAGTGCCCCCTTCTGCGAAGGGCTTGACAAGGTGTACGATTATCGTACACTTGCGTCATGACGAATGCAGATATCGCGCAGATTGAGAAGGCCGTCCTGGAAGGGCTTAGATACCTGTTGCCTGGTGCGGCTCCGACCCCGCTCAGCCCAGACGCTGTCCTCGCCACTCAACTGGGTCTCGACTCGGAAGATGGCGTTGATCTCGCCTGTTACCTCCAAGACGCTTTGGGATTCATGATCCCTAACAACGTCAATCCCTTAGTTGCTGACGACAATGGCCGGTGCCACTACCGTACCTTGGGTGAGGTCACCGCCTTGCTTTCCGCGATCTGCAAGGGGAACCTTAACTCCGAAGACAATGAATAGCTCAAACGATTCATTTACCGACCGACTGCGAGCGGCTCGGGAAATGGCTGGCTTGTCGCAGGGACAGGCTGCATGCCTGCTTGAGTTGCACCGCCCAGCTGTCTGCGAAATTGAAGCCGGGCGCCGGAAGGTCTCGGCGGCCGAGCTCGACCAATTTGCGAAGATTTACGGAGTCTCGCCGGACTGGCTTTTGGGTCGAGCCTCCCAGGCAGATGACCCGATGGTGGAACTTGCGGCCCGCGAACTGTCGAAGCTGGATCGTGCCGATCTGGACCGGGTGCTGGGCCTGCTGAAGAACCTCCGACGGAGCAAAGGGGCGGGGCAATGAACCGTGTGCTGGATGCCCGCGAAGCCTTGCGTGGTGCGTTGGAACTGCGACGAAAACTGCGGGTGCCACGGGAACTGCCGATCAATGCGCTGGACGCTGCCGGCTCGCTGGGTCTCCGAGTGCAACTGAGCGATCTGGCGAGCTGCGAGGGCATGCTTTCTCGGGACGCCAACATTATCCTGCTCAATAACCTGCGCCCCGCCGGCCGTCGGGCATTCACCTGTGCGCATGAGCTGGGGCACTGGCATCTTGGCCACGGCAACGCGCTTGACATGTTGGACTTCGACGAAGACGACCAAGACAAACCCCTGGAACAGTTGGTTAACAGCTTTGCTGGCTTTTTCCTGATGCCGAAGCGGGCCATCCAGGAAGCGCTCGCGCGCCGGCAGTGGCATGTGGGTTCGCTGACACCGCAGCAGGCATTCATCCTGTCGGGTCAGTTCGGCGTGGGATATCAGACACTGATCCAGCATCTTCACAGATCGGTGCAACTGATCGCGCCTTGGCAGTTGTCGGAATTGGAGCGTTGGAGCCCCAAAAGCCTGCGCCACGCCTTGGCCGGTCCAACCGCCGGTCCCCATCTGCTCGTGGGCGACGCCGAGTGGGGAGAAGTTCCGATTGATTTGGAGGTCGGCGACTCCGTGTTGTTGCCGCCCGACATCGCCCTGTCGGGCGATCAGTTGGAGCCGGGCTCTGCGCACGGTGTCTGGAGGCACTGCGTCGCCGGAAAGCCGGGCATCTCAAACATCCAGACCGAGAACTGGACCTGCTTCGTGCGGGTCAGTCGGCGCGAATTCACCGGCTGGGCCAAATACCGCCATTTTCCTGAAAATGAGTCCGACACTAATTCAGCATAGCAACCTGAGCTGCGCGTGGGCGAAGGCGTTTGTCAGCGTGTTCGAACACCAAAAGCATGGCACGCTGGTCGTCAACATCACCGGCTTCGTCGGGGAGATGCCTCGGGAGGACCCGGCGCTGGCGGGTGCGTTGGACGCCTTGCTTCGAGAGCGCGACAAGACTTTTACGATCCGGCAGACAGCCATGAGCATCTTCCCGCAAGAGTCGTGGGAACGACTTGATCGGCCATCCGTTGGCCCACTGACCGACTACTATGTGAAGAAGATGTTGCCCCGCCTTCACGCACTGCACCGCAACAACCACCGCGGCACCTATTTTCAAAGGATGGTATCCTTTGGTGCCGGTGCGCAGGGGGCAGGTGGGACTGCTGGCTTCAATCAATTGGCCCACATAATTGACATTTGGAAGCGCGACCGTGGCCACGGCTCATCTTCACGCGAGAGCGCAATGCAGGTCGCGATTCTGGATCCCGCCGAAGATCACACCGGATCTCCGCTACAGGTCTTCCCTTGCCTCCAACAGGTCGGATTTAGTGTCGGGGAGGACGACCGATTGACCGTGGTCGGCTTCTATCCAAGCCAGTACTTGGTCGAGCGCGCCTACGGCAATTATCGCGGCCTTTGCCAGCTAGGCTACTTCATGGCCAGGGAAATGGGGTTGCGCTTCGGTGGGCTGACCTGCTTCGTGGCCCATCCGCTGCGTGGGAACACCCCCAAGGGAGACCTGCGGCGTCTCTATTCGCAGGCCAAGGCTTTGGCGGATCTCGCGGACGAACCGTCGTGAAAAACGGACGTTTGATTGTGTTTGAAGGGCCGGACGGTTGCGGCAAGACGACGCTTTCTCAGGCTTTGGTGGAACGTCTGCGGCAGCGTGGCGAGGCGGTCCAGTGGAGTTCCTTTCCCGGTCGGGAAGCCAGCACGCTTGGTCATCTAGTGTATCGACTCCATCATGATCCCCAGGCTCTGGGGGTCGCTTCCCTCACCCCGCTGAGCCTGCAAACGCTGCACATTGCGGCGCATCTTGACGCCATCGCCTCACGACTGAGGCCTCAATTGGAGTCAGGCTGCAGCGTCGTCTTGGACCGGTTCTGGTGGTCCACCTGGGCGTACGGCGTGGCGGATGGCCTCGAGGAATCCGTTTTGGATGCGCTGATTGCCGTGCAATTCAGACGACCTGCGACTTCCTTTGGGGGAATCTGAGAATCATTTCGTGAAGTTAGAGGAGGCCACGGATCGAATGAGGGATACGGACGTCACTGCGGGCGAATTGGTTCGTCATGTATGTCGGAATTCGTTACCTTCTGGCTATCGTAACTGGCTGGCGATCCTAACGGCCGACGCCTGTCGCCGTCGAAAAGATCCGGCAGCAGCGAGGGACGCGGCCAGCGCCTGTTCGAATCCTTGCCTTAGATTCATGTGGCAGCGCTGGAGCGACAAGCGACGGTCGCTGCCAGGCGGAACCGCCACATAAATGGGTCAGTGTTCACTTTTGACAGCGTCCTCATACGACGAAGCGTCCGTTCAATTCACCGATGACGGCTGGAACCGCGCTGCTCGCCAACCGCCCGCCCGGTCCGTGGACGGCATCCTAGGCAGACTGCTCGCCCTGCGGCTGACGGTGGACTTCGATCTGTCGCTCTGGTGCCAAAACCGACCAGCATTCCTTCACGCGTGGAAGGTTCAAGTCCTATTATTGACAAACGAGTGTGGTTTTGCACTTTGCCGAGCATGGCGCGCAAGCTCCGAATCGAGTATCCGGGAGCAATCTACCATGTCATGAGTCGCGGGGATCGTCGCGGGCCTATCTTCCACGACGACGCGGATCGCGAGTGGTTCCTGGCCAAGCAGGGGGAGGCCTGCCAGAAGGCGGTCTGGGAGGTTCATGCCTTTTGCCTCATGTCCAATCATTTCCACCTGGTGGTCGAGACGCCGCAAGGCAACCTGGCCGCCGGGATGCAGTGGTTGCGCCTTCACGGCCAGCACGCCTTCCAGGCCTGGCCGCAGGTCGTGCGCTGCGGGGGCCTCTTGAGCGCACTGTCCCCGGAGCTGGCCGCCGCACACCTGGACCCGAAGAGCGGTCGGGTGTGGCTCCACTGCACGGGCTTCAACGCCAAGAACACCTACGACCGCCAGACCCCCTGCGATCAGGACACCCTGCGCAAGTACGTCAAAGACGTGCCGGCGGCCGACTGGCAGGAATGGTTCAACGGCCCGGTGCAGGCGGTCTTCCAGCGCTACGGGTTCTTTGACCCGGAGGGCGTCTTCATCGGGGACGGCAGCTATCTGTTCGTGCCGGACAATCCCGCTTACGAAGGCTCGGTGGTGATGTGGTTTGACGAACACAACCACCCCGTCGAGTACGAGAAGCTCGGCGCCCCGGAGCGCCGCAAGGCGCATCGGGAACGGTGCTACAAGCTGGTCAGCCTGCTGCACCTGCGGGCCGGCGCGTACGTGTATGCGGCCCTGGCGGTGGTGCCGGGCAACGCCCACGAGGATCCGATCCTCTACCAACTGGTCGAGGAGTTCGTCCGCCAGGTGGGCCCGGGCGTGATGAAGAAGCTGATCCGGGACCGGGGGTTCATCGACGGGCCACGGATCGCCTACTGCAAGACGGTGCTCGGGGTCGATGTCCTCATCCCGCTCAAGAAGCGGATGGACGTCTGGGAGGACGCCTGGCGGCTGGCCGCGCAGGGAACCTGGCAGCCACAGGTCCTGCCGACGGCCCCTCCGGCGCCGACCGTGAAGCGACCGCTGGTCCTGGAGAAGCGGGAGGCCAAACGACAACGCACCCTGGCGCAGCGACGCGCCCAGGTCCCGCCGCCGGACCCGGCGGGCGTGCTCACGCGCCGGGAGCTCTGTCCGCTCAAAGGCTTCCGCTGGGGCGAAGTGCCGGTGCCGCTGCACGTCGTCGTGCTGCGGGAGACCTACGCCGACGGGCACCAGGAAGGCTGGGCCTTGATGACCACCGAGGACTTTGCCGATCCCCAGCAACCGCCGCGCGACTATGCCCGCCGGCCCGCGATCGAGGAACGTCATCGCCAGCTCAAATGCTTCTATGACCTGACCGACTTCCACTCGCGCTGCTTCAACGCGGTGATGGCGCAAGTGGTCTTCGTGCTGCTGACCTACACGCTGCGGCAGTGGCAACTGTGGAAAACCGAGCAGGAGATGCTGGCGGGCCGACACCCGGCCCAGATCCAACGCGGGCTCGGCCCGCACGATCAGTATGTGGTGATCTACCATCAGCACGCGTACGCGCAGTTGCCCCTGGTGAGCTTCACCCGGGAAGTGCTCGAACTGGCCCCGGCGGCTCGCCGCAGGGCGCTGGCCCAGATCCGGCGCCTGGAGAAACGCTTCCTGACCCCGTTGCAGAATCTGCCCCCGCCCTGAACGTCGGCCGCTGGCTGCCTCCCCGGACCTCGCGTCGTGGCAGTTCGCCGCGCGACACGCCCGTGCGTCTTCCCAGAGCGCCCCACCGGGTGAACCGCGCCCTCGCTCACGCGGAACGGGCGCGGGGACCGGTCGCGCCGCCGCCGGTCGCCGCACCAGCCCACGCCACCGCTCCCGCGCCAGCCGTTTCACGCCGAATCGCCCGAATCGGTCTCCGCCCTCCCCCACTGTCTGAATCGCAGATAATACGGCTTGGGCATGGCGTCGATCCGTCTTTTGGCTAAGATGACGGAAGCATACCTTCGCTCCCCGAATAGTCGTCAATTGGTAAATGCTTTATGGTTAAACAAATACGGTGCGAGGCCCTCAGGGCTCGCCGTTGGATGGTCGAGGTAAATTCCGGAAGTGCCGACGCCGGACGGGCGAGGCAATGAGGAATGCAGGAACTCAGGAATTGCGGCCTGGTTTTCCGGCTTTCCTGCGTTCCTCATTCAAACTCCGTGCCTCCGCGGCTGGAACTGGAAGACTCGCCGAAGTTTCGCCTCACCACGGGTGAGCCGTCGGCGTCGCGAGGCTTTCAGCGTGCCGGAGGCGCTCCAACGAAGGAATAGAGAACCAAGCTAAGTTTCAATAAATCAATGATTTAGGAAGCGCGCGCAGTTCTCCGCCCGGACTCGAAACGTCTGAGGGGCGACCCCAAACCGACTTTCGCAACTGGAGTGCATTCGCCTCCGCAAGTCCCTGGAAATCAGCCCCGGCCTCCCCACGGTCGGTAGCCATTTTCCAGCTCTCCGTTCGCCGTGATCCGCGGTGGCGACTGCGCGGGCAGTTCCCACTTCATCTGTGCCAACAATCGTTGTTGATCCGGCTCTGGTTGGGTGTAGCTCCGGAAGACCAGTTCCCAATCGTCGGTTGTCGGGAAGTGCACGTCCATCATCTGCATCGGGCTGAACTTCTCCACCACCTGCCGCACGGTCAGTCCCGGCGCCTTGGTCCGCAGTTGGGCGTAGGGCAAGCTCAGGTGCGGGTGCCCGCTTCCGTCGCGAGCGTGCCGGTCTTGGCGGTGGGATCGTATGCGTTGCTGAATTTGGCAGGCCTGGAAAGCTACGGCGACACAGGCCAACCCAATGCCCTGCCCCTGCCGCATTGGCGTCAACGCCACCCGCCCGCGACCGACGAAGCGAAGCCCGGAAAACTCGAACCCCGACTTGCCAGCGCCACTTTCTATGCCATCAACTGAGCCAAATTCCAGGCACCCGACAACTTTGTATTGCATATGCAACACAAAGTTGTCGGGTGGGGTGGGGATGGAAAGGCTGTCGGTCTTATAACCAACGTTGATCTGCAAGCAACGGAGAGGCAGCGGCGGACGGACGATTCCGCCTTTGCCTTTGACAGCGGGGCATCGTTTCGGTAGGCCATGCCGCCATGCTCAACAAGCGCACGTTCTCCCTGCTGATGGTTCTCGCCGGTTTATCCGCCTTCGTCCGCGGCGACGATTGGCCACGCTGGCGCGGACCGCACTTCGACGGCATTTCGCGCGAGACCGGCTGGTTGACCCAATGGCCGGCCGAAGGCCCCAAACAAATCTGGAAGGCCAACGTCGGCATCGGCTACGCGTCGTATTCGGTGAGCCAGGGTCACCTGTACACGATGGGCAACACCGAGGAGGAAGACTCGGTCTATTGCCTCGACGCGGCGACCGGCAAGGAACTTTGGAAGCACACCTACCCGTGTACCGCCAAGGATCCCAACGGCTACCTCGGCCCGCGCTGCACCCCGACGGTCGATGGCGACCGCGTCTATAGCGTCAGCCGGCGCGGCCAGTTCTTCTGCCTCGACACCGCCACGGGCAAGGTGATTTGGGAAAAGGACTTCCCCAAGGATTACGGCGCGAAGGCACCGACCTGGGGCTACGCCGGCTCGCCGTTGATCGAAGGCGGCTGGGTGATCTGCGAAGTGGGCGGACCGGGCTCGTGCGTGGTCGCGTTCGACAAGACCACGGGCCAGGAAGCGTGGAAGAACGGCAACGACGCAATTGCCTATTCGTCCATCGTGCCCTTCGACGCGCAGGGCCGGCGCTGTCTGGCGGAATTGAATGCCGCGGGCATCCTCGGCCGGAACGCCAAGGACGGCGCCGAGCTGTGGCGTTATCCGTGGAAGACGAGTTACGACGTGAACGCCGCGACGCCGATCGTCGCGGACGGCAAGGTGTTTGTTTCCTCCGGCTACAACAAGGGCGGCGCGCTGATCGATTTCAGCTCGGGCGAGGCCAAGGCGGTCTGGGAGAGCAAGAAGATGCGGAACCACGTCGCCTCTTGCGTGCTCTGGAAGGGCTGCCTGTACGGCTTCGACGAGAGCAAGTTCAAGTGTCTGGACTGGGCAACCGGCGACGTGAAATGGGAGGAGGCGCGCTACGGCAAGGGCTGTGTGCTGGCGGCGGGCGACAAGTTCATCGTGTACAGCGACAAAGGCCGGTTGGCGGTGGTGGATCCTTCACTGGAGGCCTGCCGGGAGCTCTGCGGCTTCCAGGTGTTGACCGGCAAGGACACGTGGGCGATCCCGGTGCTGGCAAACGGCAGGCTGTATTGTCGCAGCCAACAGGACTTGGTCTGTCTGGACGTGAGCGGCAAGTGAACCCACCTTCGCCCGCGATGCCTCATTTCAATTCCTGGCGCGCCGGCGGCCTTGCGGCCGGCTTGTTGCTCGCCTTGACCGGCTGCCGCAGCGTCAAGCCCGAGCCGGAGTTCGAGACGTTGTTTCCCGCGGAAGGGCCGCCGCGCGGCTGGGTGGTGCGCGCCTGGGACGACGTGGGCAAGCCGGCGGAAGGCAACCCGGTGTGGCAGGTCGCCAAGGGCGTCCTGACCGGAGGCGAGCCGCGCGGAAGCTGGCTGATGAGCGAGCGCGAGTACGGCGATTTCATCCTCGAATTCGAGTTCAAGCTGGGCGAGCGCGGCAACAGCGGGTGTGCGTTGCGGGCGCCGCTGGCCGGCGATCCGGCCTTCGACGGCCTGGAATTGCAGATGGCCGACCTGCGTTACAATCCGGAGGCGAAGGCCGATGAGCTGACCGGCAGCCTCTACCGGGCCGTGGCGCCGCGCCGGCAGGTGTACAAACCCACCGAGTGGAACAAGTACGAGATCGCCTGCGTCGGGCCGCAGGTGAAGGTGGTGCTCAACGGCGAATTGATCCTCGACGTGAACCTCGACGCGGAAACGCTGCGGCCCAAACGGCACGACGGCACGGAGGCGTCGCCGCTTAAGGACCGGCCGCGGCGCGGCCACATCGGATTTCAAGAACTCAGCCGCGACGCCGGGCACGTCCAGATTCGCAACGCGCGGATCAAGGTCTTGAACTGAGCCCCGGCCATTCCGCCTCTCGCCCAAACCCGCTCCGCGAAAAACCGCGTGGCTTCCCGGCGACGTTCTGGCAGAAGAGCCCCGCGATGAACTTGGCAACCGCAGATGGACGCCGATGAACGCAGATGATTCCAGGACGGCCACGATGGGGAGTGACCGGCGGGGGTTCGCCCTCCGGGTGAAACCCACCAGCGCCGGCAAACCCTCGCTCAACTGCGTGGACCGGCGGCTGTCTGCCGTTCAACTGCGGAGTCACGCGTGAACGTGCGGGTCAAGATTTGCGGGATCACACGACGCGAGGATGCGCTGGCGGCGGTGGCGGCCGGCGCGGATGCGTTGGGCTTCATGTTCTACGCACCGAGCCCGCGCGCAATGACCGTGAGCGCCGCGGCCGAAATCTGCCGTTTGCTGCCCCCTTTCGTCGCCAAAGTCGGCGTGTTCGTGGACGCGACCGAGGAGTTCATCCGCGAAACGGCCAGGGAATGCCGGCTGGACACGCTCCAGTTTCACGGTCGAGAAACGCCGGAATTCTGCGGCCGGTTCGCGCTGCCCGTGATCAAGGCCTTCCGGGTGCGGGGACCGGAATCGTTGACCGGACTTCGCGAATACCCGACCGCCGCCTGGCTGCTCGACAGCTTCGTGCCCGGCCAGCCGGGCGGGACGGGCGCGCGGTTCAACTGGGCGCTGGCAGCCCAGGCGGCGCAGTACGGTCGGCCGATCCTGCTCGCCGGCGGATTGACGCCCGGGAACGTGGCGGAGGCGATCCGACAGACGCAGCCTTACGCGGTGGATGTCTCGAGCGGCGTGGAGTCGGCGCCCGGCCGGAAGGACCTGGCAAAGGTCGGCGCGTTCGTGGCCGCCGTGAGGCAGGCGATGCCGCCGGCGAGCGCCTGAGCCCCACCCCTTGCCCGAGCACTGGATGGGGGGCGAGCCTCAGGGGCCGACCTCAGCGTCTGACCGCGCCGGGAGTCTGGACGGCGTTCCCGCGCGGACGGTCGTTTTGCCGCAGCCGCGCCCAGATTTCCTCGCGGCGCCGGTCCAGGGCGTCGAGCGTGCCGACGGCAGTGCGCACCGCGTCGGAGAGATTAGCCTGCGCGAGCCCCGGCAAGGTCGGCTGCAGCCCCACGCGTCCGCGCTGTTCGAGGTAGGTCTGGAGGGCGTTCGCGTAATCGGCGGCCAGCGGTTTGACCGCCGGCGGCAAGGCCCCGAGCAAGGCCCGCAATTGATGGAGGCGCCCGGAGAGCACGGGCGGTTGCTCGGCATAATCCCATTCGGTTATCACCGTTTGCAGCGTGAGCGCGCGCCGGACCACCGGCGCGTCGCGCGTTTCCTGTACGGTGACGGTGACGCTCAGGAGATCCTCCAGCCAGCGCAGGGCCGCGTCCGGCGCCAGGGTGAAGCCCTTGACGGTCGTGGTCACCCGCTGGTTGGTGAGGGCCCACCATTTCTCGACGTCCAACATGCCGGCGAACTGGGAGCGGAAGGCGCTCAGGAAGGCGGTCTGCCAGTTCAGGTGGCGGGGCAGTTGTTCGAGCATCGAGACGAGCGCCGCCCGGCCGCCGGGCAGGCGTTGGAGCGCCGCAAAGAACACCTGGCAGCTCATCCGGTAATGTTCGAGCGCGGCGCCGGCGAGTTGCGCGCTCGACGGCAGGCTGATTTCCTCGAAGGAAAGGATCGGCTGGGAGGTGAACCGGTCGAGGAACTCGCGGCTTTCGCGGGCCGGCCGGCGATCGCTGGTCGTGCCTTGTATCAGGCCCAGCGCGCTGCCGTACTTGCCGGTGAGCGCGTTGGGTTTCGCGAGGGGGTCGGGGCCGACGCGGGACAGGATTTCACCGGTCAGGCCTTCGACGAGCCAGAACGGGATTTCCGGCGCGTTCGGGCCCGGCGTGCGGTTGGCGAACTCGCTCAGCAACGCGTGGACCAGGCCGCGGACGAAAGCGGTCCCTTCCATTTCCTGCGGCAACCGGAGCGAGTACTGCCAGCCGTCGCTGAACCGCGCGGCGGCGGCGGTCGGGAACAGGATCGGCCGGGTCTGCGGCGTGATGTTCAGATGAATCTTTCCGCGCCAGCGATCGGGCAGGCCCAGTTCCGCGAGCAGCGACGCCTTGATCCGTTCGCAGGAAACCGCCACCGGGTCCGGCTGGAGCCAGATCAACTTGTTGGTGCCCACCGGTGACACCCCGGCCAGGCTCGAGGCTGTGGGGTGGAGACTGTGAACGATGAACTGCCCCGACCGGCTGTACACCGTCACCCAATCGCCCCCGGCGGCCAGCGCGACGGGCGCGAGGAGGCAGCAGCCCGCCACCGCGACCAGCCATCTGCCCCACGAAGTCCGATTCCACCGCTTGCTGCCGGAAAGGCGCACGGTCCGTCACTCCTTGGCCGGCTTGGCCGCTCCGCCGCCCGTCGTGGCGCTTCCGCCGGCGGGTTTGGTCTCCGCCTTGGTGCCGGGGTCCTTTTTGGGGGTGGCGGCCTCCGAGTCCTTCTTGGCAGCCTCCTTGTAACCCGCGCTCCGGTAGTCGGTGATGTAAAAGCCGCTGCCTTTGAAAATGAGTCCCGCGCCCCCGCTCATCTGGCGTTTGACCTTGCCTTTGGCCCAGGGTTTGCGGGCGCAACGATCCTTCGGACAAGTCGCCAGCGGCTCGTCCTTCATGGACTGGACGAGTTCGAATTCGTGTCCGCACTTGGCGCAAACGTAATGGTACGTCGGCATAGTTATGGTTCCAACCGAGCCGTGGATTTAGCACGGCCCACGGCTTTTGCAACCGCGGAAGTCCGCGGCTTCCGCGGTGCGGCAGTTTCGGAGCCGGCGCGGGCGCCCGGGTCGGCCCGCGTTCCGGCGCTTTGCCGCTGTCCCGTGGCGGCGACCCGCGCTAACCTGCTGGCGGCCTGGTGAAACACATTTCCCGCAAAACGATTCTGGCCGGCGCGACGGCCGGAGTGCTCCTCGCCGGCCTGGCCGTCGCCTGCTGGCCGGATCCCGGTCCGCGCTATCACGGCCGGTCGCTGCGCTATTGGCTGACGGCGCTGGCCGACGACGATTACCGCGTTCGGCTGCCGGCCGAAGCGGCGCTCAAGTCCATCGGCCCGGAGGCGGTGCCCGAGTTGACCCGCGCGGTCCGCGCCGAGGACAGTCGCCTGCGCGAGACGTGGTGGCGCTGGCGACAGCGGTGGTGGCCCCGGAGCGCCGCTCCGCTCCGTGCCGAGGACCTGGCGGCGGCGGCGGCCGGCGAACTCGCGCGCCTGGGTCCGCAAGCGGCCCCGGCCGCGCCCGCCCTCGCCCGGCGAATCTGGCTGGATCCCGCGGCCCAGGCCTTGCGTGGCATAGGTCCGCCGGCCATCCCGGCCATCGCCGCGGTGTTGGAAGATCCGGACGGACGAACGCTCAGCGGCGTGGTCAGTCTGCTCAGTGACGACGCGGACAAGGCCTTTGGTTCCGCGCGGACCAACTTGATCCCACCCTTGCTCGGCTTGCTGACGAACACGGACGTCCGCCCGCGGGAGGAGGCGTTGCGCGCGTTGCCGGCGGTCGGCCGGGACGATCCCCGCGTCGTGGTGGCGGTGGCCGCGCGCTTGCGTTCGCCGCTGGAATCGGAGCGACGATTTGCCGCCAAAGCGCTGGGCGCTCTGGGACCGGCGGCGCGCGTGGCGGCGCCGGCGTTGCTCACGTTGGCGAAATCCGATCGGCCGGGTGACCGCCTGGAAGCCGCGCGGGCGCTGCGCCAGCTCGGCCTGGAAACCGACGCCGCGGTCGCGATCCTCGGCGAGTTGCTCGCCGAGCCGGTGTGTCGTTGGGAAGCCGCCTCGACGCTGGGCGAACTTGGTCCGGCGGCGGCGGCCGCGGTCCCGCGGCTGTTGACCATGTTGGAAACGGAACAGAGCCACCGCCCCTCGCGCACGCCGAGCATGGCCGCGCTGGCGTTGGGGAAGATGGGATCCGCGGCCGTGCCCGGCCTGGTGCCGCTGCTCACCAACGCCGCATCCGATGTGCGGGTGAACGCGGCCGTGGCGTTGACCGGTTTGGGCACCGCCGCCGCACCCGCCGTGCCCGGGCTCGTCCCCATGCTCCGGGCGGATGATCCGGAGGAGCAGTTGACCGCCGCCAATGCCCTGGCTGCCATCGGTCCCGGCGCCGTGGCGGCGGTGCCGGAACTCCGGCGGCTGGCCGAAACCGCATCCACCCAGGACGTGGTCGTCGGTCACGCGCGGTCGGCGGCCCGCGACGCGCTGGAGCGGATTCACGGTACCGCCGGCGATCGGTCCGCCGGAGTCAAGCCCGGCCGGTGAGCGGATCGCGCCGTGGATTCCTCTTTGCCATCGCACCCTCAGCCATGAACCTCGAACAAGAAACCCCGCGCCGAAGCCGCCTCCGCTGGCTGGCGCTGGCCGCCGCCGGCGTGCTGGGAGGGTTGCTCTTCCTGGTCGTGCAAGATCGCCTGCAACGGCCGGCGGAACCGAGTTATCAGGGCCGCTCGCTTTCCGAGTGGATGGCGGCGCCGGATGATCCGACCCGCTCCCGCGAGGCGGCCATCGTCGCGATGGGCACGCATGCCGTGCCGGCGCTGATCGCTCATCTGCAGGCGCGGGACTCCCTGTTGGGTCGGTTGGCGCTCGCTTCGGAACGATTCCTGCCGCGCCGCCTGTGGGTGCTTTCGCTGCAGTGGACCCGTCCGCGCGCCGCCATCGATCGTCGCTGGCAGGCCGCGCGGGCCCTGGGGGCTCTCGGCCCCTTGGCGGAGCGCGCGATCCCCGCATTGGCCCGTGCCGTCGGCGCGCAAGATCCCGCGTCATCGAAGCCGCGGTGGATGCCTTGCGCCGCATCGGCCCTCCCGCGCTGCCAACCCTGGTCGCCGCGCTCCAGACCACGAACGAAATCGCCTTCGCGTACGGCTGCGCGGCGCTGCGAAAACTCGGTCCGGCGGCGGCACCGGCGGCGGGCGGCCTGGTGACCACGTTGACGGAGGTCCCGCTGCGTCACCGGGAACCGCTGGTCCAGGCCTTGGCCAGCGTGGGAGCTCCGATGGTACCCGCGCTGGCCACCCTGCTCACGAAGGCGGAAAAGCGGGAGACGGGGGTCGCCGCCCTCAAGCTCATCGCGACGGCGGAATACCCGTTGCTGAAAGCGGTGATCGCCCTGTTGAACGATCCCGATCCGGCCATTCGAGCCGGGGCCATCCAAGCCCTGACGGCCCCGACGTTGTGGAGTCGTCAGGCCGTGGCCGCCATGATTGCCGCGTTGCAGGATCCGGAAGACTCCGTTCGCCTGGCCGCGGTGGAGGCGTTGGCCAGCACGAGCGATTGGACCGATCACGCCACGAACGCCCTGCCCGCGCTGCGCGCGCTGGCCGTTTCCGGGTCGCCCAAAGTCCGCGCCTCGGCCGTCGCCACGCAGGCGCGCATCGAAGCGCTGGCGCCGCCCGCGGTCGAGTGAACCGAAGTCCCGCGATTGAACCACCGACGGCCACGGATCGACGCCGACGGGCGGGAGGCAGCCCGTGCGCGCGGGTTACCAACCCCCGCGTCCGCTGCGGCGGGTAGGCATGGCAACGACCGGCGCAACCGGCCGAGCACGCCCGTGACGTGCCGCGGCTTCAGCCGCCCGGACTCAGGCCAAAGCTTTGGCGGCGGCCAGCACTTCGTCGGCGTGGCCTTCGGGTTTGACCTTGGGCCAGATGGCGGCGATCCGCCCGTCGCCGGCGATGAGGAACGTGACCCGGTGGGTGCCCTGATATTTGCGGCCCATGAAGACCTTCTCGCCCCACACGCCGTACGCGGTGACGATCTTCCGGTCCTCATCCGCCAGCAGCGGGAAGGGCAGCTTGAATTTCTCGGCGAACCGGGCGTGCGATTTGACGGGATCGGTGCTCACCCCCAGGACCGCCACACCCGCTTGCTTGACCGCCGCCCAGGCATCGCGGAACGAGCAGGCCTCGGTGGTGCAACCCGGCGTGTCGTCTTTGGGATAGAAATACAGCACCACCGGTTTGCCGCGCAGGCTGGCGAGCGTGACGGTGTCGCCGGTCTGGGTCGGGGCGGAGAACTCGGGTGCGGGATCGCCCACCTTGAGTTGGAGTTCCAGGGTCTTGGCCATGATTCAAATCAGGTTCGCCGTGAGCCACCGGTCCGAATGCCGCCGGGCAAGCGGGCACGGTGTTCCCGAAGGTGCCTCGAATTGGCGGCGGCGCAAGGTGTCCGAACGGCGGCGGAGGGGCGCGGTGCGAGGAACGATCAAACCGGCAAAGAGCGTTGCGCCGCGGCCGAACCGGCGCAGAATGCCGGCATGAAGAACTGCTCGCCGGCCTTGCGACTTGCTTTGGCGCTCGGGTCCCTGGCCTGGTCCGCCCGGGCGGCGAATGAAGCTCAAATCGAGTCGCTCACTCACGACGGCTCGTTGACCTGGAGCGGGCCGGCCACGCGGGGCGCGTACCGGGTCGAGTGGGCGCCCACGGTGAACGGGCCGTGGTCGGCGTCCTGGGCCTCGCTGACGAATGTGCCCGCGACCGGAGCGGGCGCGACGGTCGCCGTGCCCATGTTCTATCGGGTCGTGTACACGTCCCCGCCGGCTCTCCTCGTGAATGTGGATGCCGCGGGCGCCCTGAGCCGGATCACCAACCACGTCGCCGACACGAACTTCGTCGTCCTCGACGTGCGCACGCCGGCGGAGTACGCGAGCCGGCACGTGAAGGGGGCGGTGAACCTCAACTTCTACGCCCCCGACTTCGCAGCCCGGCTGGCGATGCTGGACCGGCAGAAGACCTGCCTGGTGTATTGTGCCTCCGGGAGCCGCAGCGGTCAGGCCGCGGCCCAAATGCACGCCCTCGAGTTCGCGGAGGTTTATAACTTGAGCGGCGGCTTCGGCCCGCTCGCCGCCTTGCCGGCCAGTGCGGCGTGGTTGGAGCCGTGACTGCGGTTCGCCGGGGGCGGCCCGGCCGGCCGCGGATCGGGTGGCTGCCCCGCCGCCAGCTTGCCTGCCGGATGGGAAGGGGACATTGACTTCCGGGCTACGTGTCAGCAGCGTTGCCGTTGTGACCACCGCAGGATTAAAGCGGTTCCTTTCCCTGCTCGCCGGGGTTGGCCTGGCGGGCGGAACCGCGCTCTGCCCGTTGCGTGGCGCGGAGCCCGGGACGGACGGTTGGTTCTCCCTGCCAGCCGTGGCCCGGTTCGACTACGTGTTCACGGACGCGATGACGATTTTCGATCGAGCGGGGAGGCGGATGCAGCTCTGGATCAAGGACGAGGTCGAGGTCGGCGATCCCGAGTCGTTCATGGAACTGTTGGTGGACCAGAGAGTCGGCATCCTAGAACGGGAACCCGTGGATATCCTGGTCAACCCGACGTACCTGCCCGACGTCATGGCGGCCGATTACGACCGCCTGTGGACGCCCGCGCGGATGCAGCGGGTGATTGACGCGGCGGTCAAGAACCGGGTCGCGATCGAGCTCAACGACCGGTTCCGGCTGCCTTCGGCGGCGTTCATCCGGCGCGCAAAACAGGCAGGGCTCAAATTCACGTTCGGGACCAACAATGCCGGTCGGGAGGACCTGAAGACGCTGGAGTACGCGGTGCAAATGGTGAAGACATGTCATCTCGAGTGGCAGGATTTTTGGGTGCCCGGCCGCCAACCGAGCCGCGCTCAACTTGCCGTGGCGGGCGGGCGTTAGGCCGGCGGCGGTGGCAGGGGGGTGGCCCATGGGGCAGGGAAGGACGCTGGTGAAGCTCAACGCCATCGGGTGGCTGCTGCTCGCGAGCCTCCACCTCGAAGCGGCCGAGCGCCGGTCGGTGCCGCTCCTCGGGGCAGCCCTCCCGCGCCGGGAACCGGCCGCCGATTATCGCGTGACCGCCTGGACGACGGAGCATGGGCTGCCGGACAGCCGGGTCCAAGCCGTCCTCCAGACTCAGGACGGGTTCCTGTGGCTGGGCACCGTGGGCGGCCTGGTTCGCTTCGACGGCGTGCGCTTCAAGGTTTTCAACTTCCGCAATGTCCCGGCGTTCCACAGCGACAACTGCCTGGCGCTCGCCGAGGACCGCGCCGGCGGACTGTGGACCGGCACGGCCGATGGGCTGATCCGATACGCCGGGCGGGCGTTCACCCACCTCGGTCGGAGCGATGGCCTGCCGGAGTCGATGGTGTGGCGGCTGGCGTTGGGAAACACCGGCGAGGTCTGGGTTGGCACCGAGAATGCCGTGACCCAGATCTTCACGAACCGCCTCGGACTGCCTCAATTGTTTCCCCGGCTGCGCGCGCAGAATTGCGCCTTTTACGGGGACTCTGCGGGAAGGGCGCGACTGGCCGTGGACCTGCTTTCGCCGCCCGGTGGAACCAACGCGCCACCGGATGAACCCGTGACTCAGTACCTGGTCGCGGCCGACGGCACGACCTGGTTCACGACTCCGGCCGAGTTGTATCGCAGGACACCTGGGGACAGCCCGGAGATCGTGTGGCGGGCGCGGGCGCCGGAGGACACGATTTCCGCCCTGGCCGAAGCGCCGGGCGGCGGCGTGTGGCTGGGCACGGTTGGAGGGAACATCATCTCGTGGTCCGAGGGAGAAGCGTCACGGATCGGCAAGGGGCAGGGCCTCGCAGGGGGCAAGATCCACGCGCTGACCGTGGATCGTGAAGGCAATCTCTGGGCGGGCACCGAGGACGGAGGGCTGATTCGCATCTGGCAACCGGCCTTTCGCGCATTGGGTGACGAGCGGACCGCGCCGGCGGAAAACAACACGTGGGCGGTGTGCGCGGCACCGGACGACACCATCTGGGTGGCCAGCGACGGGGGTCTGTTGCGGTACACCCCGGAAGACGTCCGCTGCTTCACCACCGCGGATGGGCTGCCGGCCGACGCGGTGAAGGCCTTGCTGGTCGATCGTAACCAGGCGCTGTGGATCGGCACCGGCAAGGGATTGGCGGTCTTGCGGGAGGGACGGATTGAGCTGGTCCCTCTGGACGCCGATGAAGGTGGAAGCAAGGTGCGCGTCTTGTTTGAAGATGCGGCCGGCACGATCTGGGTGGGTACGGCGAAGGGCGTGTACCGGTTCGCGCAGGGGCGGCGAACCCGCATGACCTCGGCCGACGGGTTGCCGCAGGAAGATGTACGGAGCATCCATCAAGACGCGGCCGGCCGGATCTGGCTGGGCACTTTCGGCGGCGGGATCCTGGTCCTCGAGCCCGGCACACCGCGCGTTTTGACCCATCGCGACGGGTTGCCCAGCGACTACGTCTGCACCCTGGTCGCGGATGCCAGCGGCACGTTGTGGGCGGGGACCTCCGGCGGCCTGGCAGCCTGGCGCGGCGATCGTTTCCGGAGTCTCACCCGCCGCGACGGTCTGCGCGAAGACACCGTGAACGGGGTGGTTGACGATGGCGCCGGCGGCCTCTGGATCGGTGGCAATCGTGGGGTTTACCGGTTGAACCAGGAGGAGTTGAAGGCCTTCATGGAGCTCCGGACCGAGCGGGTTCATCCCGCCTGGTTTGGCGCCATCGACGGTTTGCCGAGCGACGAAACCAACGGCGAGAAGAGCTCGCCCGCGGGCTGCCGTTTGCGCCGCGGTGAAATCCTCTTCCCCACGAAAGGCGGGGTGGCGGTCATCGATCCGTCGCGGGCATTGCGCAACCCCGCGAAGCCCCTGGTGGCCATCGACCTGATCCGGGTCGATGACACGGTGCTTTGGGGGGACGAGGTCGTCGGTGAGGTGGAGCCAAGGGGCCGACCGGGGGACCGGCGGTCTCTTGGCGCTGAGATCGATCGCGTGCGCCCGCTGGAGGCCACGATTCACGCCGGCAGCGGACGCCTGTTGGAGATCGAGTACACCGCCGCCACCTTCGCCGGTCCGAACCAGACGCGGTTTCGCTACCGGTTGGAGGGGCTGGAGGACGAGTGGACGGAGGCGAACGAGCGCCGGATCGCCTACTACACCCGATTGCGTCCGGGGCGTTATCGCTTCGTGGTGATGGCCTCGAACAGCCGGGGCATTTCGAGCGAACCCGGGGCGGAGTTCGCTTTCACGCTCGAGCCGCGTTTCTTCGAGACCACGAGCTTCGGGGTGGCGGCAGCGGTGACGCTGGTGGCGCTTGGGGCGGGGCTCTGGCAGTTGAAACTGAGCGTCGCGCGTCGCGTGCGGCAGGCGGAGGAGCAAAGCCTCGTGGACCGCGAGCGGGCCCGGATCGCGCGGGATCTGCACGATGACCTGGGCGTGGCGTTGACCCGGATCGTGTTTCGAAGCGAGCTCGCGGCCCGCGGCCCGCAGCAGGCCGGGAGCAGCGAGGAGGCGGCCCGGGGCATCGCCGCCGCGGCGCGGGAGGCGGTTCAGTCGCTGGCGGAAGTGGTCTGGGCCACCAATCCGGGGCGCGATGACCTGGAGAGTCTGGGGAGTTTCCTCTGCCAGCAGGCCGAGAAGCTGCTCGATGGTCTGCCCACGCGGCTGCGTCTCGAGGTCCAGCATCCGCTGCCTTCGATCGCGCTGGGCTCGGATTTTCGGCACAATCTTTACCAGGCGGTGAAGGAGGCGCTGAACAACGCGATGAAGCATGCACAGGCCGGCACCATCACCCTGCGTCTGGCGGTGGCGGGAAGCGAGCTCCGGCTGGCGGTCGAAGACGACGGGTGCGGCTTCGACCCGGACGCATCGACGGCGGCCGGCAACGGGCTGGTCAACCTGCGGACCCGCATCGAGGCCTTGTCGGGCACGCTGACGATTGCCAGCCTTCCCGGACACGGCACGAAAATTCAAATCCGCGTGCGGCTGCCGGGCGGTTCCCTGCCGGCGGCGTCTGACGGCTCGCACGCACCCGACTGTGACTCCGATGGACGCGCGTGATCATCCGATCCGGGTTTCGCTGGTGGAAGACGATTCGACCTGGCGGCTGGACCTGGAGCGACTGATTCGCCAGGCGGCAGGCCTGACGTTCGTCAGCGCTTACGCCAACGCAGAGACGGCGCTGCGGAATCTGCCGGACGAGGCGCCGAATGTGGTCCTGGTGGATGTCCAGCTCCCGCGAGTCTCCGGCATCGCCTGCGTGGCCCGCCTGAAGCCACGAATGCCCGCCACGCAGTTCATGATGCTCAGCGCGTTCGATGACACCTACCAGGTCCTGGAATCGCTACGCGTGGGGGCCACCGGGTACCTGGTCAAGACCACACCACCCGAGCAAATCGTGTCGGCCATTGTCGAGTTGCAGCATGGTAGTTCGCCCATGTCGGGAAATATCGCCCGCAAGGTGGTCGAATCCTTCCGCACCCCCATGACCAACCCGGCGGTCGGGGCGGTCCTCACGCCTCGGGAGCGGGAAATCTTGCAGCGCCTCGCCGCCGGCGACCGCTACAAGGAGATCGCCGACGAACTGGAAATCAGCGTGCTGACCGTGCGGACGCACATCCGCCGCATCTACGAGAAACTGCACGTGCAATCCCGCACTGAGGCCACGCTGAAATTCCTGCGGCCCGCGCCTCCGGGAAGGCCGCGGCCCTGAGGTCGGCGTTCACCTGACGCGCCAACGATTCCGCCGCGGTCGCCCGCCGACAACGGGGCGGTTCGGGCGCCGTTGGGAAAGGGGTGCCGGACCGAATACCTAATACAAATTGAGGATACAAACCTCGCCCGGGGCTCGCTAGCCTACGCCCCATGGATTTGGGGTAGTGATGTGCCCCGTGCCGGTGGTTTGGGGAGAGGGTTTGAGCAGTTCCCAGCCCCCCAAGCACACCGGCGAGTCTATTAGTTCACGGGTGGCGGGCAGTTGGGGTTGCCCCAAGGTCCCTGTGGAAGGAGGGGCGGGGCTAGGCAGTGTGGGGAAGGCTTGGTGATGACCTCACTGCCCTTCGCCCGTGGATGGCAAAGGGACAAGTCCATCGGATTCGCGCTTGCGTCGCACCGGCACCGCCGTTTTCATCCGCCCATGCCACGCCCATCCATGGGACCGACTTGGGTCCGATTTGCCGTTTCCGGTTTGCTCGCACCACTCGCAATCGCCGGCCAGGCGCCGGCGGAGGCGTTCCGTCCGTGTCTGGCTTACGTGGGAACGTACACGGGGGCCCGGAGCGAGGGGATTTACGCCTTTCGTTTCGACCCGCAATCGGGCCAGGCCACGCCGCTGGGTTGCGTGGCCAAGACGGTCAACCCGGCATTTCTGGCGCTGAATCCGGCGGGGACACAGCTTTACGCGGCGAACGAAATCGGCGACTTCGCTGGCACCAAATGCGGCGCGGTCAGTGCCTTTGCGGTGGACCGTGAAAGCGGTCGCCTGCGCCTCCTGAACCAGGTCTCGTCCGCCGGCCCCGGCCCGTGCCATCTCCAGGTGGACGCGAGTGGCCGCCAGGTTCTGGTGGCCAATTACACCGGCGGATCCGTGGCGGTGTTGCCCATTCAGCCCGGGGGCTCCTTGGGCGAGGCCACCGCGCGGGTGCAGCATTCCGGGGCGAGCGTCAATCCGGACCGCCAGCGCGAACCCCACGCGCACTGTGTAGCATTATCGCCGGACAATCGTTTTGCGTTCGTGGCCGATCTGGGGATCGATCAGGTGAAGAGTTATCGGTTCGATCCCGCGCCGGGCACGCTGACGGCCAACGATCCTCCGTTCGTGGCCCTTCCGCCGGGCTCCGGTCCGCGACATCTCGTTTTCCATCCCGATGGCCGCCATGCTTACGTGATCAACGAGCTGTTCAGCACGGTCGGCGTGCTCGACTACGCCGCGGGCGCGGGGACGTTCCACCTCCGCCAGACGATCTCGACGCTCCCGACGGACTTTGCCGGACGCACGACCGCGGCGGAGATCGCCGTTCATCCGTCGGGCAGGTACGCGTATGCTTCCAATCGCGGTCATGACAGCGTAGCCGTCTTCGCGATAGCTGCCGAAACCGGTCAACTTACACTTCTTGAACACGTCGCCACCGGGGGCCGGACACCGCGCCATATCGCGATCGATCCCACCGGCCGATTCCTCTGGGTGTCGAACCAGGATTCCAACGACATCCGGCTCTTCCGCATCGACCCCCAAACTGGACGTCTGCAGGCGACGGCTTCGGTGCTCCCGGTCGGTTCGCCGGTCTGCGTCCAGTTTCTCCCCGTGCCCTGACCTCGGCCGTCGGGAGATTGAGGATGGACGTCGCGCCGGTGCCGAACCGCCTTAAGCGTTGCGCCGCAATCGGCTCCGGAGCCACTCCCAAACCTGGGGAGCCGCTGGAGCCATGGCCTGGGTGCCGTCATAACGGTTTGACTTGGGTTTCTGCGAAAACTAGATTGCGCGGAATGCTCGCGACTCACACGAGAGCGACCGGCGACTCCGATCTACCTGTAATGCCCCTCGAATTGCCGCCGACTTGGCGTCAGATCGTGGCGCCGGTGGAGCCGTTTCTCCACCAGGTGGTCGCCCGGCTGGCCGCTCAAGTCGAGGAATTCGAACCGGATATCGCTCCCTACGCACGGTATGCCCTCGGCAACCAGGGCAAACAACTGCGTCCCGCCTTGGTCGGTCTGAGCGCGGAGGCGACCGGGGCCATCAACGACCAACACGTCACCGTGGCCACGATCATCGAGATGGTCCACCTGGCCACGCTCGTCCATGACGACGTGACGGATGCCGCCGAAATGCGGCGGCGCCAGCCGACCCTGGCGGTCCAATGCGGCACGGCCACCTCGGTTCTCTTGGGCGATTGCCTCTTTGCCCACGCCCTGTTGCTGGCGGCCAGCTTCCCCGGCCCGGACATTTGCCGCGCCGTGGCCGCTGCCACCAAGACCGTCTGCACCGGCGAAATCATCCAGACCCAGCGGCCCGGCCGTTTTGACCTCGGACGGACCGAATACTTCCGGATCTTGCGCATGAAGACCGCGGAATTGTTCGCCCTTTCCTGCGGCCTCGGGGCCCGGCTCAGCGGCGCCGGCGTCGATGAACAACAGGCGCTCCGCGATTACGGCATAGCCCTGGGCACCGCGTACCAGATCTATGATGATTGCGTGGACCTGTTCGGCAACGAGTCGAAGGCGGGCAAATCCCTCGGCACGGACCTGGTGGGGGGCAAGCTTACGCTGCCCTTGATCGTGGCGTTGGAGCGCGCGGGCGAAGCCGAGCGGCGTACCATCGAGACCTGGCTGTCGCACTGGCAGCCCACCCACCTGGGCGGTTTGCGGGCGGCCCTCCTGCGCACGGAGGCCCTGGCCGAATCCGCGGGAGTGATCCGCGAGTTTTGCCGCCAGGCCCGGGAGGCGGTGGAGGGATTGCCGCCCACTGCCGGCCGACGGGCGCTCGCCGCGGTCACGGAGTATCTGACGCAACAAACGGACGCCTTGGGGGTTACTGCAGGAGGTTGAGCTCCGGCCATGGCCGCCACCTTGAACGAGCCTCCGCCTGCCGACGCCGCTTCCGCCCCCGAAGACCGGCTGCTGGTGAACCGTGCGCAAGCCGGCGATCTGGAGGCGTATGACGCCCTGATCCGGCGCTATCAGGAACGCATCTACGCCACGATTTACCACATGACGTCCAACCACGAGGACGCCGCGGACCTGGCGCAGGAGACGTTTGTCAAGGCGTTCCGCGCCCTGAAATCGTTCAAGGGAGACTCGAGCTTCTTCACCTGGATCTACCGCATCGCGGTGAACAAGACGATCAACTTTCTCAAGCAGCGCCGGCACCGCGGTCAGATGAGCCTGAACGACCTCGACCTTAACGCCGAGCACGATCCGGACATTGTGGCGCTGATATCGGAGCGGACGCCGCATCGCGAGGTCAAGTTGCGCGAGCTGCAGGAGAGATTGAACACCGCGATGCAGCAGTTGTCCGATGAACACAGAATGGTAGTGACGTTGCACGACATCCAAGGCCTGAGACACGAGCAGATCGGCGAACTCATGAACTGCAACGTCGGCACGGTCCGCTCGCGACTCTACTACGCCAGGCAGCAACTGCAGGCTTACCTTGCGGACTGGCTCGAGTAATATGCGATCCGAAGAAGACGATTTCGATTCCCTCCGGTGCTTGTTGGCGCTGAAGCGGCACGAAGTCCCTCCCCCTGGCTTCTTCGATGCCTTTCCGGAGGCCGTGCGCGCACGCCTGCGCACGGGGCGGACGGCGACGGTGCCCTCGTGGTGGAAACGCGTATTTCGTCCCGCCCCCTGGCGTCCGGCCCTGGCGGGTGCCTGCGCGCTCGCCGTGGGGGGCGTGGTAATCTGGCAAGCGGGCTTCGGACCGCCGCATCGCCTGCCGGCTTTTGGCAATCTGTCGGACACCGCGCCGGCCCCGGCGCACACTCAACTGAATCCACTGCGCGTCCTATCGGCAGGCGCCGGGCTCGCGACCGCCGAGCCTGCCGCCGCGACGGGTTCGAGCATGCGTCCCATGCTCGGGGCGCGGCCGCCTTCCTGGTTGTTTGCTCCCGGAGTCGGGATCCGCTCGCTGACGGAGCCCGCGGCCGCTTACGTGGAACCGGCCGGGATGGTCGTGACCGGATTGCAGAGCGGGGCCGTGGCTCCTTTGATCAGGACCAATTCCGATTAGCCGCCAATCCACCGGAGATCGCCGTGTTCCCCGCTGGAGTAGTCCGCGCCAGCGGAACCGTTCGTCCTCGACGCGGCGCCGCTGAGCGCTGAGGGGAAGGTCTTACGCCACACCCGACGAGCCGGCATTCACGGTCGCCACCTCGGCCCCGCAGCGGAACCCCGTTACACAAGCGGCGATTCAAAGGCGCTGGCCCCCTGATTTCCGATGGATGACTGTGCCGCCGCTCCGGCGCACGGCGGTGTGGCAGCACCGCGACCACCAAACCGGGACTCTTTGACTCGCCGGACAACTGCCGGGTGGCGTCCTGATTTCAAACGGGTGGCGGCACCGCTGCGGCGGCGCAGGGCGACGCGACAGCACCGCCGCCACCGAAAACCGAGGGACTGCCGACTGCCGGCGCAACTTGACAGCCGTTTGGCGCTTCCGGGACACTCGTCGCCTTATGGCCGAACCGAAAGTCAACGAATTGATGGAGAAGATTGTGTCGCTGTGCAAGCGGCGCGGGTTCATTTACCAGTCGTCGGAAATCTACGGCGGCATCGCGGGCTTTTGGGAT
This sequence comes from uncultured bacterium, assembly GCA_963735925.1. Lineage (GTDB taxonomy): Bacteria > Verrucomicrobiota > Verrucomicrobiia > Limisphaerales > J093 > DSVZ01. The sequence goes on along the minus strand of CAVTMT010000007.1, from coordinate 49,158 downwards.
TACGGCCCGCTGGGCGCCGAGCTGAAGCGCAACGTGAAGGACCTTTGGTGGCGCACCATGGTTCACGAACGCGAAGACGTGGCCGGCCTTGAAGCCACGATCATCATGGCCCCGCAAATCTGGAAGGCGTCGGGGCATGTGGACACGTTCAGCGACCCGATGTGCGATTGTTTGGTCACGGGCAAAAGGTTTAGGGCAGATCAGGTGGAACCCCAGACCGGGACAGTATATCACTATTTTGGAGCCTTTGAGGCTGTGCCCTTTCTTGATCTGGTGGTCGATTCCCAACAATGTCAACCACGTCCGGAGGTGAGCCGCCTTCTCGATGACCTTTCGAAGTGGATGGGGTGGGGACAGACGAGAGAGAACTTACTTCGAGAAAGAGTGCTCTCCCCGGCCAGGCCCCACGTTGGAGGGCAGGAATCTCCTCAAGCGAACCGACGGGCTTTTGCAGAATCAGCGTCCAGACCCCTTTTGGCACTTGCTCGAGCTGGCGTGCCAATAGCTCTGCGCCTGGAGGAGTTTGCTGTCATCGTTCCAAGCAATAAACAGGGGGATAAGGCGCACAGTAAGGCTAACTCGGTTGCTCGGCAGTTTTACCAACGCCGAGGGGTTAAAGACCCCCTAGTTCTCTTCCACGACATGGAAGAGGTGAAGGACTCTCAACGCTTCAATCCTGAGAATGGCGCTGGGCTAACCGAACCCCGCCCCTTCAACCTCATGTTCAAGACCACCGTCGGCCCGGTCGAGGACGCGGACAGCATCGCCTACCTGCGCCCCGAGACCGCGCAGGCCATCTTCGCCCAGTTCAAGAACGTGCTCGAGACTTCGCGCCAGCGCGTGCCGTTCGGCATTGCGCAAACCGGCAAGGCCTTCCGGAACGAAGTCACGCCCCGCAATTTCACCTTCCGCTCGCGCGAGTTCGAGCAGATGGAACTCGAGTTCTTCATCAAACCGGACGAGGTGATCGAGGCCATCCACGGCCACGTCGCCAAAGTGGAGGATCTTCCCGGCTTCGCTGTGGGCAGGGCCGACCCGCCGGCCGGCCAGGACGCGCAGCAGCGCGTCCCTACCGCGATGGTTGAGCCGCAACCGAACTGGGGTTGGGAGGTTTGGCACAAGTACTGGGTCGAGCAGCGCATCCGGTTCTACGAAGGCATCGGCCTGCCGCGCACCACGCTCGAAGAATACTGGCAGAAGCCGGAGGAACTGGCGCATTACGCCCGCGCCTGCGTGGACATCCTGTTCAAGTTCCCGTTCGGCACGCAGGAACTCGAAGGCATCGCCGCCCGGAGCGACTTCGACCTTTCGCAGCACCAGCGTTTCTCCGGCAAATCGATGGCCGTGTTCGACGAGGAATTGAAGGCCGCGTGGCCGAAGCTCGATCCGGCGAAACAAGCCGAGTTGACCGGGCGCTATTACCAGGCGCGCCTCAAGTATCTTACCAAGTCCGGCGAACCGGCCGAGAAGGCGGAGAAGCTGGCCCGCGCGGACGCCGAGGGCCTGGCGAAAGGCGCGTATGTTCCCCACGTCATCGAACCTTCCGCGGGCGTGGACCGGCTGATCCTGGCCCTCATCACAAACGCCTACGCCGAGGACGAGGCGCCGGACGAGAAGGGCAAGCTGGAGAAGCGGGTGGCGATGCGGTTCCATCCGCGCATCGCGCCGATCAAGGTGGCGGTGTTCCCGCTGTTGAAAAACCGGCCCGAGCTGGTCGCCAAGGCCAAGCAGGTGCGCGACTTGTTACGACCGCACATGACGGTGTTTTACGACGATGCCGGCGCCATCGGCCGGCGCTATCGCCGCCAGGACGAGGCCGGCACGCCGTTCGGAGTCACGATCGACTTCGATACGTTGGGCGAGAAGGGGCCGGAATTGCAGGACACGGTCACGTTGCGCGACCGCGACACCATGAAACAGGAACGGGTGAAGATTGCCGATCTGCCGGGCTTGCTGGCCCAGCGCCTCCGCTAAATGGACGCCAGGGCTGTCGCCATGCCGATCGGCCCGAAACGGGCCGCCGGCCTCTATACCGTCATCGCCATCAAGCTGGGCAAGAGCCTGCTGCTGGCGGCGGCGGCGTTGGGGCTTTACAGCCTGTTGGGCGACGACCTTTCGGCGGAGTTCGAAAAACTACTGCGCATTCTGGGGCAGAACCCCGAGCACGACTTCTGGACCACCGTCTCCTCCAAGCTGGACACGCTCACCCCCGGCGGCCTCAAGTCGCTGGCCTCGGGCAGCCTGCTCTACTCGGTGCTGTTGTTTGCGGAGAGCCTGGGGCTGTTCTGGCGTCGGGCCTGGGCGGTATGGCTGGCGATCGGCGAAACGGCCTTCTTCATCCCGATCGAAGTGATCGACCTGCTGCGCCGCTTCCGCGGCGGCATCGCCTTGCTCCTGGTGGTCAACGCCCTGATCGTCGTGTACCTCGTGCGCAACCGGCAGCTCCTGTTCCGACACCGCTGACAGGGGGACGGTCTGCCGAAGCCGGCCGGCAGCTTTCAGCCAGCGCCGGATTTACATCAGTGCTATCCTCGCGCACGCCGAATACGACCGGGACACTTGGAAACAGGACTGACCATGTCGAACGTAAAAATTCAGGAAGCACTGCCGGGGTGGCCGCGGGTGGGTCGCACCAACCAGATTCCGCGCGCCGCGGCGGATGATCGCTCTTGGGTGGGTTTTCCGGACCATTCGGCGCCTGAAACGGGCGGGAATGAAAGCCCGTCGCCGGCTTCGCTGCTGGATCTGGTGGAAGTGCGGATCGAGCACTCCGAAGACCGGCCCGTACCGGAGCCGGTTGGCGCGGCGGCCCGGTAGATCCGGCAACGATCGCCTTTCCACGGTTACCGGCCATGGTTCCCCGCGCTCCCGCCCTGGGCTTCATCTTCGTTACCTTGTTCCTGGATATTCTGGGGATCGGCCTGATCATTCCCGTCCTGCCCCGGCTGGTGGAGACGCTGCAAGGCGGCAACGTCTCGGCGGCGTCGCATACGGTTGGCGTGCTGGCGGCGTTGTATTCGCTGATGCAGTTCGTCTTCGCGCCCATCCTGGGCAATCTCTCGGATCGCTTCGGTCGCCGGCCGGTAATCCTGGGTTCGCTGTTCGGGTCCGGCTTGGACTACCTGCTGCTGGCCTGGGCGCCGAGCCTGGGTTGGTTTTACGTGGGGCGCGTGATCGCCGGCATCACCGGGGCGAACTTCACCGCCGCCAGCGCCTACATCGCCGACGTGTCGCCACCGGAGAAGCGGGCGGCGAACTTCGGCATCATCGGGGCCGCGTTTGGCCTGGGTTTTGTCGCCGGACCCGCGGTCGGCGGCTTGCTCGGAAATGCCGGTCTGCGCCTGCCCTTCCTGGTCGCGGCGGGGGTCACGATGATGAACTGGGTCTATGGCCTGTTGATCCTGCCGGAGTCGCTCCAGCGGGAGCACCGGCGGGGCTTCGAGTGGCGGCGCGCGAACCCGCTCGGTTCGTTGGTCGCGTTGCAGCGGTACCCGCTGGTGCTGGGCCTGGCCGGTGCGTTCTTCCTGATCAACACCGCACAGAACATGCTCCACGCGACCTGGGTCTTGTACACCGGCTACCGCTACAACTGGACGGCCGGGCAGGTCGGGGCGTCGCTGGCGGTGGTGGGCTTGATGGCGGCCCTGATTCAAGGCGGCCTCGCGCGGCGGATCATCCCGGCCTTGGGCGAACGGCGTTCCCTGGTCGTCGGCCTGGCGATCAGCGTGTTTTCGATGGCGGGCTATGGCCTGGCGACGCAAGGCTGGATGGTTTATGCGATCCTCGCCGTCGGTTCGCTGGGCGGCATCGCCGGCCCGGCGGCGCAAGGACTGATATCGCGGACGGTGGCGCCGAACGAACAGGGCGCGGTGCAGGGGGCGATGTCCAGCCTGGCCAGCGTGGCGGGAATCATCGGCCCGGTGGTTGGCGCGGGCGTGTTCGGCTACTTCATCAGCGACCAAGCGCCGGCCCACCTGCCGGGCGCGGCATTCTTTCTGGCCTCCTTGCTCATGGCGGCCTCGCTGGCGCAGAGCGTGCGGGTGTTGCGAAGAAATCCCGTCGCCACCGCGAATTAGAAATCCAGTTGCCGGCCTGGCGGCAATACAACAGATTCTTGCCGGCACGGCCGCCCTCCGCGGCCGCGCCTTTTGCTAACGCGAGACAACGAAATCGACTACGCCATGATTGAAACGATCCAAAGACAGCTCGGCGCCCAGGCGGATGCCCTGCTCGGCTTCAAGAATCCCAAGATTGCCAAGGAACGCCTGCACTTGCCCGGACCGGGCTTTGTGGACTCCGTCTTCGCCCCCTCCGACCGCAACAACCGCGTGCTGGTCAACCTCCAGCGCCTGTTCGGCACCGGCCGGCTCGCCGGCACGGGGTACGTCTCCATCTTGCCGGTGGACCAGGGCATCGAACACTCCGGCGGCGCGAGCTTCGCGAAGAATCCGGATTACTTCGACTCCGAGAACATCGTGAAGCTGGCCCTCGAAGGCGGCTGCAACGCCGTGGCCTCCACGTACGGGGTGCTGGGCTCGATCGCCCGCCAGTACGCCCACAAGATTCCATTCCTGGTGAAGATCAACCACAGCGAACTGCTCACCTATCCCAACAAAGCCGACCAGATCATGTACGGCACGATCAAACAGGCCGCCGACATGGGCTGCGCCGCGGTGGGCGCCACGATCTACTTCGGCTCGGCGGAAAGTGGACGCCAGATCGTCGAAGTCAGCCACGCCTTCGCGCTGGCCCACGAGATGGGCATGGCTACCGTCCTGTGGTGCTACCTCCGCAATAACGCGTTCAAGGTCAAGGGCGCCGATGGCAAGTCCACCGATTATCACGTCGCGGCCGACCTCACCGGCCAGGCGAACCACCTGGGCGTGACCATCCAGGCCGACATCATCAAGCAGAAGCTCCCCGAGAACAACGGCGGGTACAAGGCGCTCAATGCCGAGAAGAGCTACGGCAAGTACGACGAGCGCATGTACACCGAACTGTGCAGCGATCACCCGATCGATCGCTGCCGGTACCAGGTGGCGAATTGTTACATGGGTCGCGCCGGCCTCATCAATTCGGGCGGGGAATCCAAGGGCGCCGGCGACCTCGAAGCCGCGGTGGCGACCGCCGTCATCAACAAGCGGGCGGGCGGCATGGGGCTCATCTCCGGGCGCAAGGCGTTTCAAAAGCCCCTCAAAGACGGCGTCGCTTTGCTCAACGCCATCCAGGACGTCTATCTCTGCCGGGAAGTCACCGTGGCCTGAGCCGACGGCCGAACGCGGATTTCACCTCGAACCTCCCCCGGGGAAACCGGGCGGAGGTTTTTCTATGGGTGCGCCGCGGATTGCAGGATCGGGCCGCCGATCGACCGGGCTGAACGCGGAGCGGGCGGCCGATGAACCGGAGCCGGTTTTCGCCTGCGCACGTCCGGCCTTCGCCCCGGCGCTCGAATCAGAGGCGTTGCGCGGTATCGCGGCCGCACCGCGCGAGGCTGCCCGGCTCACGGATGGCCCGTCAGACCTTCGGTTGCCAGCCCTTGCGATACTCGCGCTGCCAAAGCTTCGCCGCGCCCTTGTCGCCGACGATGTGACCGGTCTGAGGGTTGCAGTTCACCGTCCGCCCCACGCGCCAGGCGATGTTGCCCAAATGGCAAAGCAGGGTGCTCTTGTGTCCGTGCTCAATGTCGGCGTGCGGCCGCGCGCCTGTCCGGACGCAATCGACGAAATTCTGGAGATGCGGCGTGTCGCTGCCGGAGCCGGTGATCTTGCCCGCGGGCTTGTCGTCGGCGTCAAAGAGGGTCGAGGTAACACCGTCGGTGACCAACGTGCCCTTGTCTCCATAAAACGCCGCGCCGAACATCGAGTCCTCGAACCCGTGGCGCTGACAGCTTCGGCCCTCCCAGGAAATCGCCTTGTCGCCGAAGTCGAAGGTCACGACGTTCGTGTCCGGCGTTTCCTGGTCGTCCTCGAAGTAGTACCGCCCGCCGCCGGAGGTGATGCGCCGCGGGAAGTCCACGCCGAGCCCCCAGCGGCAAAGGTCGAGCGCGTGAATCCCGTTGTTGCCCAGTTCGCCGGTACCCCAGTGCCAGAACCAGTGCCAGTTGTAATGCACGAGGTTGTCCCGGAACGGCCGCTCGGGGGCGGGGCCTTGCCAGAGTTCCCAGTTCAACCACGCCGGCACGGGCGTGGGCTGGCCGTGGCCGATCGAGCCGCGCGTGGCCGTGTACCAACCGCGCGAGAACCGCACCCGGCCGATCGTGCCGCCGCGGACTTTCTCCATCGCCTCGATGATCTGCGGAGCGGAACGCCGTTGCGTGCCGACCTGGACCACCCGGTTGAATTTCCGCGCGGCGGCGATCATCAACTCACCCTCGTGCGCATTGTGGCAGGCCGGCTTTTCCACATAGACATGTTTGCCGGCGGCGCAGGCCAGAACCGTCGCCGGGCCATGCCAGTGATCGGGCGCGGCCACGACCAGCGCATCCACGGTGGGGTCTTCCAGAATGCGGCGGAAATCCCCGGTCGTCTTCGGGGCCGGCCGCTGCCCGTCCGTGGCGGCCTTCAGCCCCTTGGCGATGGCGCGCTCATCCACGTCGCAGACATACGCGATCTCCGCGTCGGCGAGCCGGGTGAACCCGCCGGCGAGATCACTGCCGCGGCCGTTGACGCCCATCACGCCGAGACGGACGCGGTTATTGGCCCCCAGGACGCGGGGCGCGAGGAACTGAATGCCGGTCCAGGCGGCGGAAGCCAGCGCCGTCTGCCGGAGGAACGTGCGGCGAGGGATGGGATTTTGCATGGGCCGAACTTGGTCCCCCCAGGCTCCACCGTCAACGCTTCGACCATTGCCGGCGCGCGCGGGGGGCGGGCGTCCGTCCGGGGTCACGCCCTCGTCGGATCATTGCGCGCGGGGCGTTTGTCTTGTGCCGTTCGCCTTGACCGCAGACCGCGGGGGTTCGCACACTGGCGGTCGTGCTCTTCGCCGGAAGATCGCTTTCGCGGCGGGGCAGGGGAATGGGCACCGAATCCATCGCATCGGTTGAAGACGTCGAACTGGTCCGCCGGGCAAAGGCCGGCGAACTGGCGGCCTTCGAGGTGTTGGTTGGCCGTCACGAACAGCGCGTGTACTCGCTCGCGTACCGGATCCTCCGCAACCCGCACGACGCGGAGGACGTCACCCAGCAGGCCTTCCTCAGCGCCGTCGAGCACCTCCAGGGATTTCGCGAGGAGGCCAGCTTCAGCACGTGGCTGCTCCGGATCGCCACGTTTGCGGCGCTGAAAGTGATCCGCAAGCGCAACGGCCTGGAGGTCGTCTCCTTGGACGAAGCCACGGAGCCCAGCCCGGAGCGCGACAGCATTCCGCACCCGGAGTACATCGCGGACTGGCGGGAATCGCCGGAACGCCTGGTGAATCGCAACGAAACCCGCCGACTGATCGACGAGGCCCTGGATCAGCTCGACGAGAAGCATCGCGTGGTGTTTGTGTTGCGGGACGTGGAGGGACTGTCCGTGCGCGAGACCGCGGAGGCGCTTGGCCTCAGCGAGGTCAACGTCAAGGTGCGGCTGCTCCGGGCCCGCCTCCAGTTGCGCGAGCGGCTCACGCAGGCGTTCGGCGATCCCGCGAAACGCCTGGCCCCCCACGCCCACGGCGAGGCGGGGTGAACCTGGCCACGCCGCCCCCCCCCGCGCGTCGCGTGTTCCGGAGCCGGGGGGGCGTCCAGGCCGCGTTGGCATGAAAAAATCCGAGCAGTATCGCGAAACGACCGCCCGCATCCGCGCGTTGATTGCCGGCGAAACCGACGAGATCGCCGTGATGGCGACGGTCGCCGCCGAGCTTTACCACGCCTTCGACGCTTTCGACTGGGCGGGCTTCTACCGCGTGGCCGCGCCGGACTTGCTGAAGATCGGCCCCTACCAGGGCGGACACGGGTGTCTGACCATCCCCTTCGACCGGGGCGTTTGCGGCAAATGCGCGCGCGAACGGGCGACCCAGCTTGTGCCCGACGTGTCGGCTTTGCCGTACCACATCGCGTGCTCGAGTTCGACCCGGTCCGAAATCGTCGTGCCCGTTCTCGATGCGCGTGGCGCGCTCCGCGCGGTGCTGGACATCGACTCCAACCAGCTGGCCGCCTTCGACGCGGTGGACCGGGAATTCCTCGAAGCGCTGATGCGTGACATTGCCGCGATCTTCGACTGACTCGATCCGGCTTCAGACCACCTCGACCGGGCATTTCGGCACCGCGTCGAGAAAGGCCTGGCCATAGCGCTTGGTGAGCACCCGGTTGTCGAGCACGACCACAATCCCGGAGTCAGCCTTGGTGCGGATCAGTCGCCCCACCCCCTGGCGGAACTTGAGGATGGCTTCCGGCAGCGAGAACTCGGTGAAGGCGTTGCCGCCGGCCGCCTCGATCCGTTCGATGCGCGCCTCGGTCAAGGGATGGTCCGGCACGGCGAACGGCAGACGCGTAATGATCACGTTGCTGAGCGATTCGCCGGGCACATCCACCCCCTGCCAGAAACTGTCCGTCCCGAACAGCACCGAGTCCACGTCCGCCTTGAACCGTTCGAGCATCGTCGAGCGCGGCATGCCCGTGCCCTGGACGAAGCACTCGATTTTGAGGCGGGTGAAGAAGTCCGCCATCTCCTCGCCCAATTCCTGCATCAGCCTGGAGTTGGTGAACAGCACGAAGGCCTTGCCGTGCGTCTGCCGGATGAAATGCTCGATCCAATGAACCAGCGCCTGCCGGTAACCCGCGTCGCGGGGATCCGGCATCTTCGCAACCACGAAGATCCGCATCTGCCGCTCATAGTCGAATGGGGACCCGACCTGGAGCAGCGTGGCCTCGTTGGCACCGACGCGGCCGGCGATGTAGTTCAACCCGTCCTTGGCGCCGCGCCGCGGTTTGGTGGCCTCGCCCGGATGGCGCAGGTCCATCGCCAGCGTGGCGCTGGTCATGACCACCGAGGTGTCGCTGGCGAACAGGCGTCGGCGCAGAAAATCGGCCACGTCCACCGGCGCGGCGTTCAACGCGAGGTTCTGTTGCGCCTTGCCTCCGCGCTCGACCCAATAAACGTGCTCCTCCGCGCTCTGGCTGAGGAACACCGCCACCGCCTCGCGCAGCTCGATCAACCGGCGGTTGCACTCGAGCAGTTCGCCCGCCGTGTCCTTGTCCTCGGCCAGGTCGATCAAATCGCGGAGCGCCTCGGACACCCGCCGCAGCGAGAGCGTGAGCGTGTCCGGGACCAACTCGGGTTGCCGGACGCGCAATTCGCTCCACGCCCGCCGGGGCGAACCTTCGCCACCGCCGCGCCCGCCCCCACTCCGGGCGCGTTCGCGGGCGGCGGCTTGCAGTTGTTCGCAAGCGTCCTCCACCGCACCGAAGAAGGCTTCGCTTTGCTTGAAAACCTCGGCCACCAGTTCCACCGCCCGCCCCTGGCGGAGCAGGGCGAGGAGTCCCTTTTGGGTGCGCGGATTCCAGAGCCGCTGGAGCGCAAAACGCAACTGGCCGCTGGAGACACTCAGGCCGATGTGCTTCGCCGCCACGTGTTCCACCGTGTGCGCCTCGTCGAAGATCACGAAGTCGTTTTTGAACAGCACGCCGTCTTCGACACCTTCGTCCAGGCCGCCGAGGTGCATGAAGAACAACGTGTGGTTCAACACCAGCACATCGGCCGACAGGATCTGGCTGCGCACGCGCTGGAAGAAGCACGGCTCGCCGCCCGCCTTGACGAATTCCGACTGGTGCCCGCAGAGCTTCGGCGAACACAGCCCGCGTTCCGAGCAGACCTGCGCCCAGACCTTCGCGTCCGGTTCTGCCTCGAAGTCGGACAGGCTGCCGTCGTGGGTTGCCTTCGACCATTCCAGGACGCGCCGCAGCTCGTTCTGTTCGTGCGAGGTGAAGAGGCTTTCGGACTGTTGCAGCGCCTTGTGCAGCCGCCGCGTGCACAGGTAATTCGCCCGGCCTTTGAGCATCGTGTACTTGAACTTCACCGGGAGGATGTGTTCGAGCAACGGCAGGTCCTTCTCGGTGAGCTGCTCCTGGAGATTGATCGTGTGGGTGGAAACGACGGCCTTTTTGCTCCGTTCGACGGCGAACAGAATCGCCGGCACCAGATAGGCCAGACTCTTGCCGACGCCGGTCCCGGCTTCGACGATCAAGTGGTCCCCGCGCGTGAGCGCCTCGGCGACGGCGACCGCCATCTGCTGTTGTTGCGGCCGGTATTCGAAGTTCTTCGCCCGGGCGAGCACGCCTTCCGGCGAGAAGAAATGTCGCGTGACGGCGACCAAATCGGTCGCCCCGGCGGGTTCGACTTCCACGGTGCTGATCATGCGGCCACGCGTTCGGTGAAAACGGACCGACTCACGCGCCCCGGGGCCGGAGCACGACGACTTCGACCGCCGCGCGGTTCTTCGCGATCATGTTCGCCGGCAGGATCCCGCGCCAGTTGACGTTTGGGTAAACCAGGGAATTCCGACCGAGAATCGTGCCCGGATTGAGCACGGCGTTGCAGCCCACGTTCGCGTGATCGCCGATCAGCGCCCCGAACTTGCGCAGGCCGGTGTCGAACGGCGCCCCGTCGATCTCCACGGTCACGTTGCCCGGGGCGATTCGCAGGTTCGAGATCTTGACGCCGGCGCCGAGATGCGCGCCGTGGCCAAGGACCGAGTCGCCCACGTAGTTGAAGTGCGGCACATCGCACTCGTTGAACAGCACCGCATTCTTGAATTCGCAGGCGTTGCCCAGCAGACACCCGTCGCCGACGATCACATTCTCGCGGAGGTACGCGCCGTGGCGGATTTCGCAGTGGCGCCCGATGATGGCCGGTCCCTTGATCATGGCCCCGTCCTCCACGATCGTCCCTTCACCGATCCACACGTCCTTGCCGATCCACGCCACGCCGTCGCAGTGGTTCTGGAGGCCCGGTCGCAGGTTGGCGGCGACGTAATCCTTCAGGCGCTTAAGGACGTCCCAGGCGTTGGCGCACCCGTCGAAGAGCGCCGCGTGGGCGGTCTGGTTGAGGTCGAAGAGGTCAGCCGGTTCGAACATGCGCCGAGGGTACGGGGTCACCTCGGCGGGGCAAGCCTGACGGTGGCTTCGTGGTGGAGCGCGTCCGCCGGGTTCCAGGCGGATCGCGAACCGGACGGGCTGCCGGCTTTGTCGCATGGAACTGCCGCGGGCAGCGTCCTTCGAAAACCCGGTGACTCTGGCATCCCCGTCGACTCGCCTTTCCCGACCGGGTTTCGGCGTCCGAGTTTCGGCGTTGTTCATTTGTCGCCGAAAGGTAGGCTCGGTTGCGGTGATTCGGGTTTTGCGGCGCATCCGCGCTCGGGGAGTCAGGCAATGAAGAATCTAAAAGGCTTGAAGGTGGTCTTGACCGGCGCATCCGGCGGAATCGGCGTCTTTCTCGCGCGAGCCCTTGCCCGGGAGGGAATGGACTTGTTGCTGGTGGCGTATCCCGGCTCCGGTCTGCCGGAGTTGTCCGATGCGGCCAGTGGCCTGGGGGTGCAGTCGCGCGTGATCTGCGCCGACCTGCGCGAGCCGGCGGAACGCGAGCGCATTATCGAGCGGGCGGTGGCGGAGTTCGGGCGCGTCGATATCCTCATCAACAACGCCGGGGTGGAGTACTCCTCCTTTTACCACGAATTGTCCATCGAGCGGATTCGTGAAGTGCTGGCGGTCAATCTGGAGGCGCCGATGATGCTTACGCACCTGGTGCTACCCGGTATGCTGGCAAGGCGGCGGGGGCACATTGTGAACATGTCCTCCCTGGCCGGCAAATCGGGTCCGGCCTACCAGGAATCGTACGCCGCAACGAAGGCGGCGTTGACCGCCTTCACCTTCTCGTTGCGGGCGAGTTACGAGGGCACCGGGGTCAGTGCCTCGGTGATCTGTCCGGGCTTTGTCGAGGCCGGCATTTACGCGCGACTGAAGGCACGCACCGGCTGTGCCGCTCCGGCCTTGCTGACAGGCTGTCCGCCGGAAGCCGTGGCGCGGGCCATGCTGCGGGCAATCCGGCGCGACCGGGCCGAAATCATCGTGAACCGGTTTCCGATTCGGCCGGTGCTCGGGCTGGCGGCGGCTTGTCCCGCGCTTGGCGCCTGGATCACGAAACGGATCGGCGTGCACGACTTCTTCCGGCGAGTGATCGCAGCGCAGGCACGCGGGAAACCTTAGCGACGGTCCATCGCCGGCCTTTGGCGTGATTCGTTGGAGGTGCCCTTGGATTGGTCGTTCGGTCGTGCGGACTTCGGTGCGGAGGGGGTGTTCCCGGCGGCCCTCCCGGACCCAAAGGCGCAGGACGCCAGGGGCGCAGGCCGCCACGCCTTGGACTCCTGGGGCAGCCTTCGTCGAGCGCAACCGGCCTGCGGCCGAGGGACGAGGCCATTGACCACCGGGCGCCGGTAGGCGGGCGGTCGTCCGACTTGGAGCGCGGGGGCAACAGCGTGCGCGTTCTTCGTAACGCCGGCGACCTGTAATCCGAAGCTAGGCTTCCCTGCTGGTACGCACCACTGCGCATTGACGTTCCGCGAGCGAGCCTGTACAGGAGCACTCATGATATTCCAGAAGCTGCGGTCGCTTAGATTGACGGCCCTAGTAGCAGTGCTCAGTGGCCCGTCGCTGTCGGCATGGGCCACCGGGTTCCGCCTGCCGGATCAGGACGCGTTTGCCACCGCGAGGGGCGAGGCCTTCGCCGCCACCGCGGACAATCCCTCGGCGATCTATTACAATCCCGCCGGCATCACCCAGCTCGCCGGACACAATCTGCGCGGCGGGGTTTACGGGCTGTATCTCCAGACTTCGTACGATTCGCCGTCCGGCGGCAGCTACGACAACGACCGCGATTTGCACGCGATCCCCCAATTATTTTACACATATACGCCGGAGAAGCTGCCGCTGAGTTTCGGTCTGGGTCTGTACTCGCCGTTCGGCTTGAGTGCGCGGTGGCCGGACGACACCGGTTTTCGAACGCTGGCGACCGAGGGCAAGCTCACCTATTACACGATCAATCCCGTCGTGGCCTGGAAGATCGTGCCGAGTGTGTCCGTGGCCGCCGGCCTCACGGTGAACTACAACCGGCTCGATCTGCAGCGCGGCCTGGTCTGGCCGAACCAACCGTACGACGGGTTCAAGTTCAAAGCCGACGGCTGGGACGTGGGGTACAACCTGGGCGTGATGTGGCGGCCAATCGAGCAACTCTCCTTCGGTGCCACCTTCCGCAGCACAACCACGATGGACCTGGACGGTTACACCGAGTTCCACAACGACGTGGCTATCCCCGGCATTCTGCCGGTCATCCCGACGCAGCACACCGACGCCCAGGCGAGTTTCCCATTTCCGCTGGAAGTAGTGATGGGCGTTTCCTATCGCCCGACACCGGACTGGAATTTCGAATTCAACGCGGACTGCACCGGCTGGGACCGGTTGGGCACAGTGGTGGTCCACCAGGCCGCGGCCTCGCCGCCGCTGTTGCCCCAGGACATTCCCATCACCCTCGATTGGGAGGCGAGCTGGTATTACGAGTTCGGGGCGACGCGCTACCTGAGCAAGGGCTGGTCGGTCAGTGCCGGTTATATCTACAACGAAAACTCCATGCCGGACGCCAATTTTACACCGCTGGTGGCCGACTTGGACCGGCACTTCCTCAGCCTCGGTGCCGGTCACAAGGGCAAACACCTGCAGTGGGACCTGGCGTACCAGTTCGGGTATGGGCCGGAGCGTACGGTCAGTGGCAGTGCCCCCTCGCCCACAGGCCAGACTGCGGACGGCCGTTACGAGTTCTTCAGCCATGCGCTGTTCCTCTCGGCGCAGTGGGGATTCTGAAGACGGAGCCGCGGGGGGACGCCCGGGGCGCCGCCTTCCGAACGTGGGCGCCGGGGCTAGGGAGCCACGCGCTCGCGCCGGCAGCCCGGAATCTGGACGCGATCGAGGTCCGTGGCCTCCGGAGTCGAGTTGGGGACAGCCTTATTAAGTGGAGATCATGGCAGCCAGGAAACAAAACGTCCGCTTTTCGGGTCCGGCACGCTGGAACTGCGCGTGGCAATGCCGGCAGCGCCGGGGCCGTGGCGGTCGAATCCTCCGCCGGCGTTCAGGCACTGCCGCGCGACCGGTGCGAATAGACGGCTTCCCCCGGAGCGGCGAAGCTTCGACGGTTTGGGATCGGCATTCCCCATTCCGTGGTTGCCTTGCGCGGGCGAAGAGACTGTGCTCCAAGCCCATGGGCGCCCACTGACATGGCTGAATCAACAAACATCGGCACCGACCTGTTCCAAAACCGGGACACCCTGATCACCTGCCGCAACAGCCAGGGGATCAGCGTTCGCTCGACGCCCGTGCGGATCACCCGGTTCACCGCGGTCATGGAGGTGTACAACCCGCACAGCATCCTGCAGCTCTCGGAGGTACTGAGTGAATTCCGGATCACCATCGGCGAACGCTGCTTCTACGCCGGGCGGGCGGTTGTCAGCAACCTCGTGAACGCCGGCATCCTCGTGCTGGCCGAAGTCACGCTGGACGACGAATCCTGGCTGGATGTCGATCTGTTCTCGCCGATTTCCCAGCCCCAGCGTCTCCAGGACGAGTTTGTCGCTTTCATGGGCCAATGGCGGAAGATGCAGTCCATTCTGCCGGCCTTCAAAGTCGCGGTCGCCGACTTCCAGATGCTCCTGGCCGAGGTGCGGCGGTGGCTCGAACAAGTGGAACTCGGCGTCCGTTCGGAACCGACCGGCGTGCGCGGGGAGCTCGAACATCAAGTGCTCAGCGAACTCGAAGGACACATCCTGCCGGAGATCGACGAGTGGGCCGGCCATTTCGACGGCGCCGCCGAGCGCATCGACGATACGCTCCGCCCGGCTTCGCGGGCTTACGCCCGCCGCCAGATTCATCCGCTGGTCATGTGCGCGCCGTTCGTGTACCGTACCTACCACAAGCCGCTCGGCTATGCGGGCGACTACGAGATGGTCAACATGATTTTGCGCGACCCCCATGAAGGGGCGAGCCTCTTCGCCAAACTGGTCAATGTGGTGTTCTTGCAGAATCCGCCCGCGCAGGCCCACCGGAACCGGATCAAGCACCTGCACCGCCGCCTTGTGGACGAGACCCGGCGGTGCGTTGCCGCCGGCCGCCGGGCGCGCATCTTGAATCTGGGCTGCGGTCCGGCCCGGGAAGTGCAGCAATTCCTCTCCTGCGAAGAGGCTTCCGACGCGGCCGACCTCACCCTGCTGGACTTCAATGCGGAGACGCTGGAGTTTGCCCGGCAAACCTTGAGCGATCTGGCGGCCAGCCACCGCCGCAAGACCCGCCTGGCCTTCCAGGAGAAATCGATCAATCAGTTGCTCAAAGAGGCGTTGCGGTTTCGAGAAGAGAGCGGCGCCGAAGGCTACGATTTCGTGTATTGCGCGGGCTTGTTCGACTATGTTTCCGACCGGGTGTGCAAGCGTCTGACCGACCTGTTCTATGAATGGCTGGCTCCCGGCGGGCTGCTCCTCGTCACCAATGTGAATGCGGCCAAGCCCTTTCGCTATTCCATGGACTACATCCTCGAGTGGCACTTGATTTGTCGCAACCGCGAACAGATGCAGATCCTGCTGCCCGAAGCCGCCGCGTCGGCTCCCTGGCAGATCGAGGCCGATGCGACGGGCGTCAATTTGTTTCTGGAAGTTCGCAAACCCGCGCCCGCGTGAGCCAGGAATTATCCCAGACGATCGAGCCGATCGCGGCCATGGGCCTCTCTTCGGAGCCCACGCCGGAGGCCGCGGTGTCCGCTTCCGACCCGCCTTCCGCCCGCCCGCAGACAAGTGACACGCCCGGGGCCATTGCCGCAGCCTATGCCGAGCACGAACGCCTCCAGGGGGTCCGCCGCCTCCGTGTGGGCTGCTATTTGGTCATGGCCATGTTGCCGCCGGGTGCGTTCGTCGATCTCATGCTGTATCGTGAGAATCATGTGACATGGGATCAATTCAGCGAGTTTCTCCTCATCCGCCTCGTCAGCACGGCTCTCATCGTCCCGATTCTGGTGGCTTTTCATCGACCGTTTGGGACGCGCTATTACGGGACGCTTGGGCTGCTACTGGCCGGCATCCCCTCGGCGGCCATGTGTTTGATCATCAACATCGCAGGGGGGGCCGAGTCCTTCTACTATGCCAGCATCAATCTGGTGCTGCTGGCGATCAGTCTGGTGGCCCAATGGACCTGGCGACAAAGCCTTTCGGCCGTGTTGCTTTTGATCGGGATGTACCTGTTGGCCACGGCCGGAACGGTGTCGGCGAATCTCGGGACCTTCGTGAACAACCTCTGGTTCATGCTGCTCACGGGCATCATCGTGGTGGTGGGCAGCCACATCCAAGGCCGGTTGCGTTTTCGGGACTTCGAATCCAACTACAAACTCCGCCTCAGCCGGCAGGAACTCGAACAGAGCTATCAGCGCCTGCGCGAGTTGGATGAACTCAAGGGCCGCTTTTTCGCCAACATCAGCCACGAGCTGCGGACCCCGCTGACGCTCGTGCTGTTGCCGCTGGAGAAAGTGCTTGAGGAGCCGGTCTGCGCTGAGCCGCGGGTCCACGAGTCGCTGGACACCATGCGCCACAACGCCATGCGTCTCCTCAAGCTCATCAATGATCTCCTGGACTTGGTGCGCCTCGATGCGGGCCAGATCCCGCTCGATCGAATCCAGGTCGAGGCGGCGAGTTTTCTGCGCGGCATGATCAACGCGGTGGGCGGATTGGCGCAGGACCACGCCTTGAAGCTCACGTGCCACACCGCGCCGGACCTGGAGTATCTCTACGCCGATCCTGACAAACTGGAAAAGATCCTGCTGAACCTGCTCTTCAATTCGATCAAGTTCACCGCGGCCGGCGGTCGCGTCAACTTGAGTGCGCGGCGGGAGGGCGGCCAGGCGGTGATTGAGGTGAGCGACACCGGCGCAGGGATCGCCCCGGAGAATCTCAAGTACTTGTTCAGCCGCTTCTGGCAGGCGGACTCCTCGAGCCGGCGAAAGTTCCAGGGCGCCGGCATCGGCCTGGCGCTCGTCAAGGAATTGGTGGAGGCCCACGGAGGTACCGTCGGCGCCGAGAGCGAAGTGGGTCAAGGCACAACGATCCGCGTCTGCCTGCCGCTGGCCGTGCCATCGGACGCGGCCGGACCGGCGCCCCTGGCGGCGCCGCGCCTCGCGGCCGCCGCCGCGCCGCGGCCGCCGGAAGCCGAGGTGGCGGCCGGACGAGAGTCGAGCTGGTTGAGTGATCTCTACCGGCGCGCCGAGTTGTTTGCGAGCATCACGCCACTGCGCGAGAGCGTGCGGCCGTGGAGTCTGCCTGGCCGTTCCAAACGGCCGCGGGCATTGATCGTCGATGACGAACCGGACATGGTGCGCTTCCTGAGCGCGCAGTTGGCGACCGACTACGAAGTGATTGAGGCCACCGACGGCGACCAGGCGGTGACCTTGGCCGCCCAGTACCTCCCCGACGTCACGGTGTGCGACCTGATGATGCCGGAAAAGGATGGGGTGGAGGTCTGCCGCGAACTGCGATCCCGCCCGG
Source organism: uncultured bacterium (assembly GCA_963735925.1). Classification (GTDB taxonomy): domain Bacteria; phylum Verrucomicrobiota; class Verrucomicrobiia; order Limisphaerales; family J093; genus DSVZ01. Next base: position 31,626 of record CAVTMT010000007.1, on the reverse strand, counting down.
CGACGCGCAACCTGCCCTTGATCATGCTCACGGCCCGTGTCGATGAGGAGACCAAGCTGCGGGCCCTCGCCGCCGGGGTGAACGATTTTCTGGCCAAGCCCTTCTCGATCGCCGAACTGCGCGCGCGGGTGAAGAACCTCGCCGACAACCACCAGATGCAACTGGCATTGGCGGATCAGAATCGCAAACTCGAGGGCACGATCGAGGAACTCAAGGAAACCGAACTCCAGTTGGTCCAGGCCGAGAAGATGGCCTCGCTCGGACGCCTGAGCGCCGGCATCATCCACGAGATCAACAATCCGCTGAATTTCGCCACCACGGCGCTCAGCCTGTTATCCGAACAGGCGTGTCATCTGCCGGTCGCGCAGCGGCCGGATTACGAGGAAATCGTGCAGGACATCCAGGAAGGCGTGCGCCGGGTGGCGAACATCATCGGCGACCTCCGTTCATTTACCCACCCACAGGGAGGTGGACAGATCGACTCGGTGGACGTCTCGGAAGCGGTCGGCGCCGCCTTGCGATTCCTGACCGCGGAATGGAAGGACAAGGTGACCGTCGAGAACCTCGTCCCGCGCGGACTCTACGTACCCGCCATCCGGGGCAAGTTGATCCAGGTGCTTTTGAATCTGTTCCAAAACTCGTTGGATGCCCTGCGCACCAAAGAATTCAATGGAGAGGTTCCCACGCTGCGCATTGAGGCGCGCACCGAGGGTCACCAGCACATCGTGGTGGTCCGGGACAATGGTCCCGGGATCGCGCCGCACCACCTGGGCCGGATCTTCGACCCGTTCTTCACCACCAAGGAGGTGGGGCAGGGCACCGGACTCGGTTTGAGTATCTGCTATCGCCTCCTGAGCGAGGTCGGTGCGACCATCACGGCGCGGAGTCAGGAAGGAGAGTATTGCGAGTTTTCTCTGGTCTTTCGAGACACCGCCCGGGATAGTGAACGGGCGGAGCTTCTCCCGTACCTACAAACCATATGAACACGATCTACGACTACAAGCGGTTTGCCATCCTCTATGTGGACGACGAGGAGAAGTCGCTGAAGTATTTCACCAAGGCGCTGGGGGACACGTTCCGCATCTTCACCGCGAACAATGCGGCCGATGGCTACCGCCTGTTGACGGACCATCAGGACGAAATCGGCATCGTCATGAGTGACCAGCGCATGCCCGGCGAGAAGGGCGTGCAGTTGCTCGAGAAGGCCCGCCGTCTCCGCCCGCAAATCATCCGCATCCTCGCCACTGCCTTTGCCGAAATCGATGCCGCCATCGCGGCCGTGAACGCCGGCGCCATCTATAAATACATCACCAAACCCTGGCACGTGCCCGAGTTGGAAACCACACTCAAGCGCAGCCTGGAGTTTTTCCTCGTGCAGACGGAGCGCGACTTGTTGTTGCGGGAGAAACTCTCCAGCCTCCACCGCATGCTCATCGCCGACCGGATCCTGAGTCTCGGCGTGCTCGCCGCCGGTTTGGGACAGCATATGCGTCACACCATGGATGCGGTCCGCAAGTTTCTGGACCTCGCCCCGGAGATGCTCCGGGGCGAGAACGTGGACCTCGACCAACTGCGCAGCCCGGGGTTCTGGCAGGAGTTCCATCGGCGCGTGCAAGGGCAGGTCAAAACCGTGTCCGATCTGCTGGAGAACCTGTCCAGCGATTCGATGTGCCCGTACGCTTTCGATACCACAGTGCGGCTGCACGAGGTGATCGACGAAGCCATGAGCAGTGTGGCCGGCGAGATCGAGGCACGCGGGTTAAGGGTCGTGAACTCCGTGCCGTCCGATCTTCCCCCGCTGCAGGTGGACGGGAGCCGGTTCCGCAAGCTGTTCGTCCTGCTGCTCCGCGACGAGGTGATGAACCTCAAGGAAGGCGGCGAGGTGCGATTCGAGGCCACGTTGCGCGCGGGTGAGGGCGACGCTGCCGGGGAGGTGGACCTCGTGGTGTACGACAACGGTTCCGGTCTGCCTCCCGGCGCGATCTTGTCCGTGCTCGATCCCCTGATCCACCGGGGGGACCAATCCCAGGATTACGGGATCCACCTCATGGCCTGTTACTTCATTGTGTATCACCATGGCGGACGCGTGAGTCTTCGGTCCTCGGTGGCGGGCGGCCTCGCCTTCACGATCACACTCCCGTTGCAGCCGCGACTCTCCCATCCCCGCGTGGAGAGCGAGGAGTTTCTGGTCCGCGCGATGACCAATGAACGGCTTTGGGAACGGCTGCTGGCCGAACCCTGAGAGCCGGACGCATCAGGCGTGGGTGGAGGTCTTGCTGGCGGGGGCGGGCTTGCCGGCGGGGGCGGCCTTGCTCGCGGGAGCAGGCTTGCTCACGGAGCCGCCATTGCCGCCGGAGCCGGGCTTGCCGGGGGAGCCCCCATTGCCGGCGGAGCCGGGATTGCTGGCGGAGCCGCCGTTGCCGGCGGGGGCGGCTGGAGGCGGTTCGTTAATGCTCCAGTACTGGGCGAGGGTTCCCAGCATCTCGACAAATTCCGCCGAGTTGGCCGGTTTCACCAGGTAACCGGCGATCCCTTTGGAGTAGGTGCCGCGTTTGTCGTCCTCGAGTTGTGAGGCGGTGAGTACGACCACCGGCAGGCTCGACAGGGCGGCATCCCGCCGGATTTCCTCGAGGAATTCCTGACCGTTCATGCCCGGCATCTTCAGGTCCAGCAGCACCAAGCCGGGACGCACACTGGTGGGAGCCCGCAGATAGCGCAACGCCTCTTCGGCCGTCCGGGCCACCACGAGCCGGGTCTCCGCTCCCAGCTCCTGCAACCCACGTTCCACGCTGAGGATGTCCACTTCGTCGTCCTCCACGAGGAGCAACGGACGGCGGTCATCGCAGAAACCTTGGAGCCGCTCTCCGAAGCGCCGGTTCTGCTGCCATTGCATGGCATAGCGCATGAGCTCGTGTGCCCCGTAAATGCCCAGTTTCGCGCGGATGTTCGCCCGGTGAACGTCCACCGTGCGCGAGCTGATTTCGAGATCGGAGGCGATTTGTTTGGCCTCCAGGCCCTTTCCGGTGAGCAGGAAGACTTCCAGCTCGCGGGCGGAGAGTCGCTCGGTCGGGTCCTTGGGGGCGACGCGGGTGCTGCGGGACATGCGGCGCAGCAACTCCTCGCTCATTCGGGGGCTGATGGCCACCTTGTGCTGGGCTACCAACCGAACGGCATTCAACAGCGTCTCGGCATCCGCGCTGTTGGACAGGTAGCCCAGAGCGCCCGCCTTGAACGCCTGTTCCGCCGCCGGCGCATCCTCCTGCTCGGCCATGACCAGAATCCCCGGTTTGGGCACGAGTGAGAGGAGGCGGTTGAGGATCTGGTCGCTCCGCTTGCCGTGGAACGTGGCGCCCACGATCACGACATCGGGCCGGGCGGCCATCATGGCCTTCAAACCGGCGGCGGGATCGGCCGATTCGCCCACGACCTCCACGCCTCGGGCGTTTTCGAGATAACTGCGAACGCCCGCGCGGGTCAGCGACTGCTCTTCAAGAATGAAAGCGCGGATTAACATAGGCTGTAGATTGGCACTCGACCCGCCGGCCCGCAACCCGTCTCTTGTCCTTCTCATAAGAACAGAATTCGATAAGCGGCAGCACGTACCTAAACTTGCTTCCCTGCATAAAGAATTCACTGATTGCCAATGCGGACGTGGAATCCACTAATCTCGCCGCGTGTCATCGTTACTTGTCAAACCACCGCTCGCTCCGGTGCTGGGGAGTGTCGCCAATCCCAGGACCGGAGCCCCCCGCGGGTAACCGAAGTGCCCGCCACTCTTCTTTCGCCGGTGGTGAGTGATTGTCTCACGACAAGCCGTTGATGCGCCCCTGCTGGCAGTGGGGTCGGTGCCGGTCGAACCGGGCGTTCGGTTTGGCGCGATCCTCTGCGCCAGGTGGAGTTCGCCGGAACGCGCTTGAGAACCCCGCCAGCGGAGGAAGCCGTGCAGACCATGGCGGTTCTTCCGTCGATGGGCGGCCGCGATGCCGTCCGACAGCCGGCAGCGAGTTGCCGGGCGACGCGAAACCGCAGGTTGGCGGGGGTGCTTTGGGTCGGCAATCGATGTTGCATTGTGGGCGGGGGAAGACGCCGGGCAGTGTCAGCGATCGCGGCCCAATGGTGGGGCGGCTCGCTTGCGAGTCGCCCCACCCGCCTTGGCCGGTCGAACCCCGGCCGCCATCGCCCCCGCGAGCCCGTCCGGAAATCCTTCGGTGCGCCCCGCGCCGCGGGTCCGCCGGGCCCCGGCGGCTGGCTTGACGATCCGACCAACCGTCCGCAAACTCCGCGCGAGCGTCAGTTCTGTCACGATTGCCTATGCCGATCTACGAGTTTGCCTGTCCGAAATGCCGGGTCATTTTCAACTTTCTGTCGAAGCGAGTGAACCCCGCCCACACGCCGACCTGCCCAAAGTGCGGCAGCCGGCAAATGCGCAAGCAGGTGAGCCGGTTCGCCATGCCCAAGGGGTTGGCGGAGCCGGCGGCCCCCGGCCCCGAAGGCGACGCCCCGGTGCCCGACATCGATGAAGCCCGGATGGAGCGGGTCATGGGCGAGCTCGAACGGGACATGGATTATCTGGACGAAAACAACCCGCGGCACATGGCGCACATGATGAAGAAGATGAAGGACATCATGCCGCCGGGCGTGGCCCCGAAGGAACTGGATGTCGCGATCAGGCGCCTCGAGCAGGGCGAGGATCCCGAGAAGATTGAAGCCGACATGGGGGACGTGCTGGGCGACTTCCTGGGTGGGCCGGAGGGTCCGGGCGGCGAGGAGGACGGGTACGGTGGAGGGGGCGGGGGCTACAGCCGCGACAGCGGACTTTACGATTACTGAGACAGCCCGCTCAAGGTCCCGGCGCGGACGCGAATTCAGAGCGAACTGGCCCGGACGGCTCGGCCCAGGCGCGCGATGCCGGTGCGGATCTCCGGCTCGGTCGCATGGCCGAAGCTGAGGCGCATTTCGGAATCGGGTGCGCGCCGGGTGGAATCGTCGGCGTAGCAAAGCCGGCCTGGCACGTAGAGCACCTCGGCCGCGAGCGCCTGGCGGAAGAGTTCCGACCTGGCTCCGGCCCTCACGCCGCGCGGCAGGCGCGCCCAGACGTACATGCCGCCGCGGGGTTCCTCCCAGGTGACCTCGCGCGGGAAATGCCGGCGCATCGCGGCGGTCATGCTGGCCGCCTTGCCCGCGTAGCGCGTCCGCAACCGCCCGACATGCCGGTCATACACGCCTTCCGCGATCGCCCGCGACAGCAGGTGCTGGATCAAGTTCGCGGTGCCGAAATCGTGGTTGCCCTTCACGCGCGTTACGGCGGTCCGCAGCGGCTCCGGCAACAGTCCGAAACCGACCCGCACGCCGGTGGCAAATGGCTTGCTGTAAGTGCCGGCGTAAATCACGCGCCCCAAACCGCCCGAAGCCGCCAGGGCCGAAGCGGTGTCCGGTCCGGCGAAGCGGAGTTCGCGATAGGCGGCGTCTTCGAGCAGGTACAACGGGTGCCCGGCCGCGCGTTCGTAGTGGCGCAGCAGGTCCAGCGCCGCCGCCTTTTTGGCGAACGCGGTCGTCGTGGCCGTGGGGTTTTGGTGGTAGGTGACGAGGTACAGCAGCTTGAGACGGGGCAACCGGCCTTCGCGCTTGAGCCGCTCGAGCACACGTTCGAGCCGCGCCAGATCCAGCCCGTCGGATTCCAGCCTGACGCCGCGGCATTCGAGGCCATGGCTTTGCAGGATGCCGAGGAACACGAAGTAAGTGGGGTCTTCGACGATCACCACGTCGCCGGGGTCGCACAGCACCTCGGTCACCATGTAGAGCAACTGCTGCGAGCCGTGCGTGAGCAGCGTGACGTCCGGCGCGTACAGGTCGGCATGCAGGCGGCCTTCGCCGGTGGCAGCGTCCTGAGCCTGGATGCGCGCGGCGGTTTGCGCCCGCAGCGCGGGCAGGCCGATGGTCGAGCCATACTGCATGGCCGGCTCGCCGGTGGGACGCCGGCCCAACATCTCGCGCAGGAGCTCCCACGCTTCGCTGACCGGCAGGGTCTCGTTGTCCGTGAAGCCGGCGGCGAGCGAGATGAGTTGGGGCCGCGAGAGCGTGAGGTCCATCAACCACGAAATGGGCGGCGCGCCGGTGCGCCGGCCCAGGGCGGACAAAGCGTTGCGATTCAAAGCGAGGACGACGTTACGGTTTTCCAGCCGTTCAGGCAATGAAGTTGCCGGCGCGACCAGGGTGACCCCCCACGCTTCGGCGCAGAAAACCGGTTGCGATGCGAAGGCGGCTCCCTATCTTCGCGGAAGCTCGATTGAATCCGCGCGCATACCTGACTTCCTCGACGACTGCCCGCCTGGCGCTGGCCGTGCTGGCGTCGGCCATTCCAAATGCCGCGCGCGCCGCGGAAGCCGCCGCCGCCAACGTCGCTGTCACCTACGAAGCGCACGTCCGGCCGCTCTTCGAGCAGTACTGCTACGAGTGTCACGGGGAGCGCAAACGCGCCGGGCTCGACTTGCGCCTCTACCCCGATGCCGCCCGCGTGGCGCAGGCTCGCGACACGTTCGAGGAGGTGTTGAAGAATGTCCGCGGCGGGCTCATGCCCCCGGCCAGCAAGCCGCAACCCAGCCCCGCCGAGCGCGCGCGGATCGCGAACTGGCTCCAGGCCGAATTGTTTCCGGTGGACTGCGCGCATCCCGATCCGGGCCGCGTGACCATCCGTCGGCTTAACCGCACCGAGTACAACCACACGATTCGCGACTTGGTGGGCGTGGATTTTCGCCCGGCCGATGACTTCCCAATGGACGACGTCGGCTACGGCTTCGACAACATCGGGGATGTGTTGTCGCTGCCGCCCTTGCTCGTCGAGAAGTACCTCGCCGCGGCGGAGAGAATTCTCGACCGCGCCATCATCACCGGGCCGCCCCCGCCTCCGCTCCGGCGCTACACCGGGGAGGCCCTGCAGGGTGGGTCGCCCAACGAAACGGGCGGCCGAAGTCTGAACAGCGAAGGCGAGATCAGCGTCGAGCACGACTTCGTCGCCGGCGATTACGTGCTGTGCGCGCAAGCCTGCGGCGACCAGGCCGGGCCCGAACCGGTGAAGCTGGGGCTCCGCCTGGCCGGCAAGCAACTGAAGGTCTTCGAGGTCACGGCCAAACCGGAGGCTTCGCAAACGTGCGAATTCAGGGTCGCGGTTCCCACCGGCAAACAACGCGTCGCGGTCGCGTTCCTGAACGATTACTACCGCGCGGACGACCCGAACCCCGCCAACCGCGACCGCAACCTGCACCTGCAGGCATTGGAGATCGTCGGTCCCATTGTGACCAACCTGCCGCCATTGCCGGCAAGCCATCGCCGCATCTTCTTCGCGCAGCCGGCGTCGGCTTCGCCCGAAGACCGGCTGGCCTGCGCGCGGCAACTCGTGGGCGAATTCGCCCGCCGGGCTTACCGCCGTCCGCCGAGCGCCGAGGAAATTTCGCGGTTACTGCGCCTGTTCGAGCAGAGCCAGGCCGAGGGCGAGAGCTTCGAGGCTGGCGTGAAACTGGCGCTGGAAGCGGTGCTGGTGTCCCCGCATTTTCTGTTTCGTGGCGAGCTCCAGCCCGACCCGGACAACCCGCGTGCGGTGCATCCGATCGACGAATTCGCCCTGGCCTCGCGCCTCTCGTATTTCCTGTGGAGCACGATGCCGGACGAGGAACTGTTCCGCCTGGCCGGCGAGGGCCGCTTGCGCCCGAACCTCGAAGCCCAGGTGCGCCGGATGCTGGCCGACTCGAAATCGCGGGCGCTCGTGGACAACTTCGCCGGGCAGTGGCTCCAGTTTCGGAACCTCGACGTGGCGGCGCCGGACACCGCGACCTACCCGGATTTCAACGACGCCCTGCGGACGGCCATGCGGCGCGAGGTCGAGTTGTTTGTCGGTCGCATTTTCCGCGAGGACCGGAGCGTGCTGGAGTTCATCGATGCCGACTGGACCTACGCGAACGGTCCGCTGGCCCGCCACTACGGCCTGAGCGGCGTGGACGGCGACCCCTTCCGCCTGGTGAGCCTGCACGGCACGCACCGGGGCGGGGTGCTCGAGCAAGCGAGCTTCCTCACCATCACGTCGAATCCGACGCGGACCTCGCCGGTGAAACGCGGCAAGTGGGTGCTGGAAAACTTGCTCAACGCACCGCCGCCCCCACCGCCGCCGGACGTGCCGCTGCTGGACGATTCCCAACAGGCCAAACTCACGGGCAGCCTGCGCCAGCGCATGGAGCAGCATCGCGCCGACCCGCTGTGTGCCTCGTGCCACGCGCTGATGGACCCGATCGGTTTTGGGTTCGAGAACTACGACGGTGTGGGCAGGTGGCGCGAACAGGACGGCGGCTTCCCGATCGATCCGGCGGGCAGACTGGTCAGCGGCGAAGACTTTCGCGGACCGGACGAATTGAAGCGGATTCTGCTGACCACGCGGCGCGAGGAATTCCTGCGCTGCCTGGCCTCGAAGCTGTTGACCTACGCCCTCGGCCGCGGCCTGGAGTATTACGACCAGTGCGCGGTCGATGAGGTGGTGAACGCCTTGAAAGCGCACGACTGCCGGTTCAGCGGGCTCGTGCTGGGCGTGGTGAACAGTGCACCGTTCCAGTTACGACGCGGCGAGGCGGCCGGGGCCGGCGCCGCCAGGGAAACGCGAGCGGATTGAGCGAGCGGTCCCGAGGGGTCTTGTGCCGTGCGACTCCGCGACTACCTTGAGACGTTAATCAAGCCGATAAGAGCCATGAGCAAACAGACGATCCTCCCGCGGCGCACGTTCCTGCGCGGCCTCGGTACAGCCCTGGCCTTGCCGTCTCTCGAAGTAATGCTGCCGGTCGCGCGGGCCGCCACGTCCGCGGCCGAGGTAACCGCAGCGAAATCGCCGCGGCGCATGGCTTTCCTGTACATCCCGAACGGCGCGGACATGGCCAACTGGACGCCGCCGACCGAAGGGGCCGAGTTCGCGCTCCCGCACATCCTGGAGCCGCTGGCGCCTTACCGGCAGGATTTGCTCGTGCTCTCCGGCCTCGCCCACGCCAAGGCCTGGCCGAATGGCGACGGCGCCGGCGATCACGCCCGCGCCTCGGCCACCTTTCTCACGGCCTGTCAGGCGAAGAAGACCGATGGCGCCGACATCCACGTGGGCGTGTCCGTGGATCAAGTCGCGGCGGCGCGGGTCGGGGGGCAGACGCGTCTGGCTTCGCTGGAGCTGGGTTGCGATCGCAGCCAGCTCGCCGGCAATTGCGATTCCGGGTACAGTTGCGCCTACTCGTTCAACATTTCCTGGAAAACCCCGTCCACCCCGATGCCGCCGGAGACGAATCCGCGCATGGTGTTCGAGCGGTTGTTCGCCAGCGGCACGCGCGACGAGAGTGCCGAGGCGCGCACGCGTCGTGAGCGCCGGGAACGGAGCATTCTGGACTTCGTGCAGGAAGACACCCGGGCACTCCAGGGCCGGCTCGGGGCAACCGACCGCCGCAAATTGGACGAATACCTGACGGCCGTGCGCGAGCTCGAGCTGCGGATTGAAAACGCCGAGAAGTTCAAAGCCGCGTTGCCAGCCTTCGACAAACCCAATGGCATCCCCGACACGTACGAGCAACACCTGCGCTTGATGTTTGACCTGCTCGCGCTGGCGTTTCAGACCGACTCGACGCGCATCGCCTCGTTCATCCTCGCCCATGACGGCAGCAACCGGCCCTATCCGTTCTTGGGAGTGCGCGAGGGCCATCACGATCTTTCGCATCACGGCAACGACGAGGAGAAGAAGCGCAAGATTGCGAAGATCAACCGGTTTCACGTGGAACAGTTCGCGCATTTCCTGGGCAGACTGAAGACGACCCCGGAGGTCGAAGGCTCGCTTCTCGACCAGTGCATGGTGGTCTATGGCGCGGCGATCAGCGATGGCAACCGCCACAACCACAATGATCTGCCAGTCATCCTGGCCGGCCGCGGTGGCGGCGCCGTCCAGACGGGCCGTCACATCCGCTATGCCAACGACACGCCCATGGCCAACCTGTACGTCTCCCTCCTGGGACGGATGGGCGTGCCGACGGAACGCCTGGGCGACAGCAGCGGTCCGCTGGGTCAGTTAAGCTCGCCGGGAATGGCGTGATTGCGCGGCCACCCGGCTGAGCCTGGCCGAGCCCACCGGCCGTTGGCGGCCGCTTTTGAAGCCCGCCGGGCGAGCGGGTCTGTTCGCGGCCCGCCGGTGGCGACGGCGAATTGCCCAAACGGATTGCCAAACGTTCCAACTCGCGCGTAGCATTGCGCGATGAAGCAATTGGGATTGTTGTTGCTCTGCGCGGTTTTGCTCCGCCCCGCTTCCCTGGTGGCTCAAGGGCCGGACGACCGGTTCCTGAGCATCTACGCGCTGATCCAGCAGGGCGACTCCCTGCAGGCCAACGGCCGCAACTCCGACGCGCAAGCGGACTATCGCGAGGCGCTTTCCTTGTTGGTCCAGTTCGAAAAGGACTTTCCGCATTGGAACGATCCGATCGTGCAGTTTCGCAAGACTTACCTGCAGGAACGGGTCGGAACGGCGACGCTTCCGACCGCGGCGGCGGCCGCCGCGGCTCCGGCCAGCGTGTCCACCAATCCTCAAGTGGCCGCCCTGCAAGAGGAGCTGAACCAGCTCAAAGCCGAACGTGACCGGCTGCAGGCCAAGCTGCGGGAGGCGCTCTCCGCCCAACCTGCCGGCGTGGACCCGCGCGAACTGGCGCGGGTGACCGAGCGCCTCTCGGCCTTGGAGAAGACCAACGCCACCCTGCGGGAAGACCTCGTCGCGCGGGACCTGAAACTGGCCACGGCTCCGGACCCGGCGCGTCTCGCGGAGGCCCAGAAGGCGTTGGACGACGCGCGTCAGAACCTGGCCCGGCAGACCCAGGCCGTGACCTCCCTGGCCATGGAAAACGATGCGTTGCGGAAGCAGTTGCAGGCGGCCACCGAGCGCGCCGCGGTCAAACCGACAGTGGAGGAATCCCCGGCCGCGAAGAAATCGGCGGAGCAACTGGCGGCCGCGAACCAGCAGTTGGCCGTGCTGAGCGCGGAAAACGGCACCCTGCGGAAGCAGTTGCAGCAGGCCACCGAGCGCGCCGCGGCGAAGCCGGCACCGGAGGCCTCGTCCGCGGCGAAGAAATCGGAGCAACAGCTTGCCGCCGCGAACCAGCAGTTGGCCGCGCTCAGCGATCGGGTGAAGAAACTCGATCAGGAGCTGGCGGCCGAGCGCGCGCGGACCCAGGCCCTCCAGGCGGAAAAAGACACGTTCGAAAAGCGCGTGGCGGAGCTGAAGACGCAACTTGCGGGGGTCGCCCCAACCCCGGCGCCGACGGCCAAAGCCGCGGAATCGCCTGTCCCCAAGGCGGCGGAATCCAAGCCGCCCACCGCCAAGGAGGAGAAGGCGATGGCCAAATTCCAGCGCGAATCGGACAAGTTGAAGATCCGCCAGCTCGAACGCGAGCGCGACGATTTGAACAAACGCCTGCGCGTCCTCAGCCGGCAGTTGGATGACATGCGGCGACAGACCGGGGCCACGAACACGTCGTCGGGGACCGATCAGTTGACGATTCTGCGCGCGCGCCTCGAGGCCTACGAAGCGCGGGCGGTGCCGTACACCCCCGCGGAACTGGCGTTGCTCAAACCCGCGACGACGGCGACGTCGGTCTCGGAAGAGGCCGCGGCGAAGCGGCCCTTGCGCCAGGTACCGGCGGGCGCGGCCACGCTGCTGGCGGACGCCGAGCGGGCCCTGCGCAGCCGCCGTTTCGATGAAGCCGAGCGGAAGGTCCAGCAGGCGCTCCAGCTCGACGAGCGCAACGTGGACATGTTGAATTATCTCGCGGCGACCCAGATTGAGCAGGCGCGTCTGGACGAGGCCGAGGGAACGCTGAAACGCGCGCTGGCCGTGGACCCGAACAGTCCGGACGGCCTTTCGCTGATGGGGCTGCTGCGGTTCCGCCAGGGCAAGTACGAGGAAGCCTTCACCTTGCTCAGCCAGGCGGCCCAGTTGAACCCGGACAACGCCACCACCCAGAACTACCTGGGCGTGACGCTCAGCCAGCTCGGGCAGCGCAAGGCAGCGGAGACGGCGCTGCGCCGCGCGCTCGCCCTGGATCCCAACTACGGCGAAGCACACGCCAATCTCGCGCGGGTGTACGCGGCGCAGAAGCCGCCCTTCCTCGAGCTCGCGCGCTGGCATTACGAGAAGGCCATCAGCCTGGGCCAGCCCAAGGATCCGGACATGGAAAAGGCGCTGTCCAGCACCACCACTACACCGGCCCCCACGAGCAAGTGACGCCGGGACGCAGCCCCTTCTCCGCCACCCATGCTGGGTCAAACGATTGAAGAACGGTCGGTGCCCACGCGCGGACGCGGCCTGAGCGAGATCACCGGGCCGATTCAGGAAATCGTCTGATTCAGAAAGAGGTTCTATGACTCGATGCTCCATCTCCAATCGGCTGGCCCGCGCACGTCGGGCCCTGCTCTGTTTTACGCTGATCGGCCTGGCCCCGGCGCCGGTCCGGGCGGACGACCCCACCAACCGCTTTGGTTTCACCGGTCCGGAGATCTTCCCGATCGACAACCTCATCAGCCACCTGCACTCGGCCGACCTGGACGGCGACGGGTTGCAGGATCTCATCGTCGTCAACAACGCGCGCTCGAAGATCAACCTCCTCTTTAACCAGACCGGCCACACCAACACGACCGCAGCGCCGCCGGTGAAGCGCCAGCTCAACGAACTGCCGCCCGACGCGCGCTTTCGCATCGAGTCCATCGCCTCGGAGAAACGCATCGCGTCGCTGGTCGTCGCCGATCTGAACAGCGACGGCCGGCCGGACCTGGCGTATTTCGGCGAACCGAAGGAGCTCGTGGTCCAGTACCGCGAAGGTACCAACGCGTGGGGCACGCCCAAACGCTGGCCGCTCGATGACGGTTTGCTGGACATGAACGCGCTGACCGAGGGGGATCTCAACGGCGACGGCCTCACCGACCTCGTGCTGGTGGGCGAGTCGGCGTTGTACCTCTTTGCGCAGAAGCCGGACCACACCCTCGCGGAACCGGACAAGATTCCGTACAGCGGCGCGGTCAAGGCCGCGCAGGTGCTGGACATCGATGGCGACGGCCGACAGGACCTGTTGTTGGTGAATTGGGATCAGGCGAGTCCGTTTCGCTTCCGGCTGCAAAACGCCGCGGGCCAGCTCGGGCCGGAAATCCACTTCGCGTTCCCGGCCATCCGGTCCTACTGGTGCGACGACCTCGATGGCGACCGGAAGACCGAGGTGGTCACCATCGCGCAGAAGTCCGGTCGCGCCCAGATTTCCAACTTCCTGCAGAAGCCCGCGGAGCCGCTCACTGGCACGTTCCTGCAAGGCCAGTTCCAGCTCCAGCCCTTCTCGAAGACCAGCAAGAACCGGCGCGGCATCGTCTGGGCCGACATCAACGCGGACGGCGCGATGGACCTCCTGGTGGCGGACCCAGACGGCGGCCAGGTGACGCTGTTTCTGCAACAACCGGACGGCTCGCTCGGCGCGCCGCGCACCTTCCCCGCGTTGACGGGCGTCGCGGAACTCGCAGTCGCGGACTGGGACGGCGACGGCCGGCCGGAGGTTTTCATGCTCAGTGTGGACGAACGCCAGGTAGGCGTGACCCGGTTCGAGGAAGGGGGCCGGCTCCCATTTCCCACCACGCTCAACCTGGAAGGCCGGCCGCTGGCGATGGCCGTGGGCCCGCTGCGCGCCGGCGAGAAACCGACCCTGGCGGTCATCGTGGACCAGGAGGGCAAACGCGATCTGGTGCTTCGCCACGCCGACGGCACGGGTCGCCGCCAGAAACTGAGCGAGAATTTCAAATCCACCCCGAGCGCGCTGGCCATTCATGACATCGATCAGGATGGCCTCGCCGACCTGATCGTGCTCGTGCCATACGAGAAGATCAAGGTGTTGCGCCAGGTGGACGATCAACCGTTCGAGGAACTGGACGTGGCGCCGCCCGGAGGCAGCGCCGAACAGCCCTGGCTGACCGTTGCGGATGTGGACGCGGACGGCAAGGCGGAGTTGTTGCTCGCGCAAAAGAACTTCCTGCGCGCGGTGGTCCTGGCGGCCGAGGCGCCGCCCGCGGGTTCCACCAACAGGGCGAACTGGAGTTTCCAGGTCAAGGAACAGATCAACGGCGTGTCCAGCAGTTCGCGCATCATCGGGGCCACCGCCGTACCCAACGGCAGCAACCGGGTCGCCACCTTGTTCCTGCTCGATGCCGATCGCAAATTGCTCTCGCTCTGCGAGCGCGATGCCGCCGGCGTCTGGAAGGTCGCCCGCAACGTGCCGTTGCCGATGACGGATTTCACCAGCCTGCAAGCCGTCGCCCTGGGGGGCACCCGTCTGAATGCCGTCGCGTTCATCGGCCTGGGCAGCGTGGCCTGGTTGCCGCTCTTTGGTGACGTGTGGGACTTCAAGGAACTCGACGAATACGAGACGCCCATTCGCGACGGCTTCCTCCACGATGTCGTGTCCGGCGATCTCAACCACGATGGGCGCAAGGATCTCGTCTTTCTGGAGACCGCCAAGAACTACCTCGACATCGTCACCTTCGAACCGCCGCACCGGTTGGTGCCGGCAAACCGCTGGCAGGTCTTCGAAGAACGCACCTTCCGCGGCCGCATGGGTAACCTGCCCGAACCGCGCGAGGCCCTGATCGCGGACTTCACCGGCGACGGCAGGAACGATCTCGCCGTCCTCGTCCACGACCGCATCCTTCTTTACCCGCAGGAATAAGCGCGGCATTGCGTCCTGCCGGAGCCCCGGTTGGGAGTTGGGAGCGCGACCGCCCCGGTCGCCTCCGTTGGCGTTCCGCCGACGGCGATTCACCGCCTTCGCGGCCGGACGCCACCCAGACGGGCAGACTCGGAGGGCGCATCCGCGACGCGGGCACTCCGGAGTCGTTAGATAGAGAGCCGGGATTTCGGCTTTCCTGACTTCCTCATTTCCCCCCCCCCCGACCCGTGGTGTCGCAGAGGACGGCTCCCGTCAGGTTCCCCGGCGTCCGGCTCCTTTCGGAACGGCCTGGGAGTCGCGCAGACGCAGCGGGCCGACGCGGACGCGGGAACGCACGGACCGCGGTTCCCGTTCGCCGGGATTCCGGTCCCTGGCCGTGCTCCCGGCGGACGTGGTGCGGCAGATGTCGGCGGGAATAGTGCCCGACACCTACGCCCGGTTAGTAAGCTATTATATACACCCGCAGATAGCGTTTCATCCCCATCGATATAGGGAACGTTCTTATTGTGACGTTCGCCATCCTCATGATAGGGGAATGCCTCATGCGGCCGAACGACTGCTTCGCCAGATTCGAGCGGGGGATGTTTGGTGCTCGGGGTGAGAGTCCTCCCGGCGACGCGCAACCGTTCACGGCCGCCAAGGGATTCGCGCCAACGGCATTGGTGAGGCGCTCCAGCCGGAGGACCACCGCCCGGATCCCGGAAGGAGCGTCATGGTCGGCGGATTAGTTCCGCGCCGGGTGCGCAGTGCGTTGCTCCTGATCGCGCGCTGGCTGTCCGGACCGGTGACCGATCCGACGGTTATGGGCGGGCAAGTCGCCCCCTTCAAGGCGCCGGCCCGGCGTGACTGCTCGTCGGGAAGACCCCTCCCCCAAGACTCTGTGTGAGGTATTGACCTATGAAACACTCCGCTCGATTGATGGTCCCGGCGTCCCTCTCTGACGAAGCAGGCTTCGGCTCCCCCGGCGGGGGCAGACGCTCGGTCCGCTCACGGTCGTGCCGGAACGCGCTGATGGATCGCGCCGCGCGGTGGATTGTCCGGACGCTGGCCGCGATCGCCCTCATTTTAGGTCCCGGGGCCGCAAGGCTCGCCGCACAGCCGGAAGTTGCGCGCGGAGTGGCGGACGACCAATTGCTGCGCTCCGAGGATGCGGTGGCGGGTCGCGCGATGGCTGTGGGAGCCCCGGTGCGAATCAATGCGCGATTGCAGGCCCTGCCGCAGGTCACTCTCAGTTTGCCCAGGGGATTGGAGTTGAAAGCCCGACGCGAGCACCTGCAGGATCTGGGTAACGGCGATTTCGTCTGGTCCGGCCAGGTCGAGGGGGAGCGCTGGAGTCGGGTGACCATCGCGGTGCGGAGAGGCGTGGCGGCGGGCAGCATCATGATCCCCCGGGAAGCGGGCGCGATCGGCTATGAGTTGGAGCCCCGCCCCACGGGCGAGTCGGTCCTGATTGCCGCCGACACGTCGTCGATTCCGCCCGAGACCGGCACGGCCGTGCCGCCGTTGCTGACCCCGTCCTACGGCGATCTCATCCTCGCCACGGACGCCAATCCGGCGGTCGTGGACGTGATGGTGGTGTACACGCCTCGCAGCCGCGATCGCTACGGGCAAAGCGGTTTGGAAGCCAAGATCCAGGCCGCCATCGCCGACGCCAACCAAGGGTACCGGAACAGCCAGGTGCATATCCAAATGAACCTGGTTCACATGGCGGTGGTGAACTACACCGAGGTGGGCAGTCTGTCCAGCAGCCTCGGCTGGCTGGGCGGCCTGGGGGATGGCGTGATGGATGAGGTGCATACTTGGCGTGACACCTACGGAGCGGACTTGGTGTCGCTGGTCTCCGAAGACTCGGAGGCCTGCGGTCTCGGCTATTTGATGACCGCGGTTACCACGGACTTCGCCCCCTATGCGTTCACCGTCGTCTATTCTGGGTGCCTGTCCAGTGCCTGGCTCTCGCTGGCTCACGAGATGGGCCACAACATGGGTTGCCAGCATGACCAGGGCAACGCCTCCTGCCCGGGGGCGTTCCCATACAGCTACGCGTACGTCAATTGCCCCGTCGGCTACCGGACCGTGATGGCCTACGATTGCTCGCCCGGCGGTGCCATGCGGATCAACTACTACTCCACGCCCAACGTGACCTACTATGGCTACCCGCTGGGTGTTGCCTACGCGGCGGATCCGGCGAACGCGGCCGATAACGCCCAGTCGTTGAACTGGACCGCGCATACCGTGGAGGCCTTCCGCCAGGCTCCGCTCCCGCCGCCCGCCGCGCCGACCGGGCTTACGGCGGCCCCCGTGAGCGACACGCAAGTCGTCTGTGCCTGGACCGACAACGCAGACAATGAAAGCAACTACCTGGTCGAGCGTTCGCCGGACGGCATGTCCTGGACACAGACCGCCACGCTGCCGGCCGATGCCACGGCGTTTACCGACACGACCGTGGTGGGGAATACCGTGTATGGCTACCGGGTTCGGGCCGTAAACGGCGGCGGCGCTTCGGATTACTCGGACGTCGCCGAAGTCACGACGCCGCCATCGCCCCCGCCCGCGGCTCCTGGCAATGCCGTTGCCTCCGCCCTATCGCCGACGCAAATCAACCTCACCTGGACCGACAACGCCAACAACGAAACCGGCTTCAAAGTCGAGCGCTCGCAGGACGGCCTGACGTGGACGCAGATCGCGACGCCGGGAGCCAACGTGACTGCTTACGCTGACTCCGGCTTGAGTGCAGCGACGGGGTACAGCTACCGCGTCCAGGCGACGAATGCGGGCGGCGACTCCGCGTACTCGAATACGGCGAACGCCACGACCCAGCCCTTCCAACCACCGATCGTGTCCGCCACCTTTACGTCGCTGGGCGCCGAAGACGGCTATGTGCTCGAATCCGCGGAGACCTCGAACAGCGGTGGTTCCTTTAAGGCCGGCACGGCCTGCATCGGTGACGACAACAAGAACAAACAGTACCGATCGATCTTCTCTTTCGACACTTCGTCGCTGCCCGAAGGTGCGATCATCGAGTCCGCCGCCCTGCGGCTCAACGTGGCGAGTATTTCGGGAAGCAATCCGTTCCTGACGTTTGGGCCCGGTCTGGTGGACCTCAAATCCGGGACCGGCTTCGGGGGCTCGACCGCGCTGGCCAAGACCGACTTCCAGGCACCGGCAGACGCGATGGGAGTGGCGAGGATGAGTGCCGTGACCACGAAAGGACTGTGGTCCAGCGGCAGCTTGAACGCGGCCGGATTGGCGCTGATCGACACCGGCGGCCGGACCCAGTTCCGGGTGTATTTCCAGCTCGACGACGACAACAACAAGAGTGCCAGTTACGTCACGTTCAACACCGGTACTGCCGGCAGCGTCAGCCTCCGTCCCCAATTGGTGCTCACATACAAACTCCTCTCCACCGCTCCCGCCGGATCGAGCGGCTACACATCCAAGACACGTTCCCCAAAGTAGTGGTGGTGGTGTTTGTAGGCCAACATCGTGAATGACAGCGGCGCCTGTTCAAATGCTGCTTGGACAACGCGAACGGGGTCGAGATCGCGGGAACGGTGCGTCACCCGTGTCGCTGGCTAATCCCGCAAACTGGGTGAAGTCTGGCGCGTTGGCCGACGCAGGTGCCCATCTTGGGGTGGGCTTGGGCTTCATCCCGCCGCCGACCGCGTGCGGCCGGGTTGCTTCCGTGCCCGCAGCGAGGGTGCCAGCCCGGTGCGGTTTGACTGGCGCAGGCTGGCCGAGGTGCAAACGCTCGGTTTACAAATGCAGGCCACCCTCGACCGGGATGCAGTTGAGCCCTTCTGTGCGGACAAGAGGCGTCGCAGCGGGACCGGCGGTGCCACCGGCGCACGGCCGCTCGCAAAAGTTGACCCGGCTTGACACCCAGGCCGGCCCGAAACATGGTGCGGCGGTTGGCGGATCGGCAGGTTCACAATTGATGATCGAGACTGCTGATGGACGCCAATGAACGCGGATCAGGTAGAGACGCAGTCTGGATGTTGAGTGACGGGAGCAGATTCACCCCGCAGGTGAAACCCACAAGGGCCGGCAACCCCTTTCCCATCTGCGTTGATTGGCGTCTCTCTGCGGGTGCAACTGCGGAATTCAGGTTGATATGATGGCGACTGCTCGAACAATTCTGAGCCGGTTTCGTGGCTCCTCCGGGTCGAGGCGTGGTTCCGGCCAAGCCCTGTCTTTTCGGGCCCATTCGCGGTCGGCGGCGGGCTCGGCAGCAGCATTGGCCGGCATTTTGGAATCGTTGCCTTCGCGTGGCGGGAACTTCCCCCAGCTTCCCCGCGCGGTGCGGTGTTGGGTGCTTGGCTTGGTAATCTTGGCCTGGCCGGCCGCGTTCCCCCCCCTGTGGGCTCAAGGCGATCCAGCCGCGAATGGACAGGCGTACATGGGCCAAGCCGTCGCCATGCCGGTCGTGTCCGCTGGGGAAGTGGAGACGGCACCGCGGCGGGTTATTCTCAGCTCGCTCACGGCCAGCCAAACTCCCCAGGGGTTGCTGATCCAATGGGAGACCGCGCTGGAATGGGGCGTGGCCGGTTTCGAGGTGCAACGTCAGGACGGCGATCGCTGGACACCGGTGAACGTGGGGCTGGTCGTAGCCCAAAACGGCCTGGCCGGTGGCCGGTACTATGTGCTGGATCGCGCCGCGCCGGGCCGGGAACGTGCGACGTACCGCTTGAATGCCTGGCTGGCGTCGGGTCAGAAACTGGAACTGGCGCAGCGGGAGCTCAGCGCAACGGGCGCGGCCGAGTCTGCGCCCGCGACGCCCCAAGGCAGCGCGTCCAAACCCGCCGCCCCGCCGCCGGCAGCGCCGCCGGCTCGGCGCATCGGATTGGCCGGGCCGCCGGGCCCCGTGGATTTGCCGACCAGTCCGGCGGGGGTGAAAATCCTCACCTCGGTTAAAGGGATGCATTTCGTGAGCGCAGCCAGTCTTGCCACCGTGCTGGGGCAGAGCGATCCGAGCGTGGTGGCGGGTTGGATCAACAGCGGGAGCGTCGCGCTGTTTAACGGAGGGTTCGATGCCGCCCATCAACTGACATACGTTCCGGGCAATGCCTGGGTCAGTGCGGGTCAGACCGGACCGGGACTCTTCTTTTACGCGGAGCAAATCTGGAACAACTACACCACCACCAACGCCTACTGGCTGCGGGCGGGAGCCAACACGTACGCCACCGAGAACGGGGGAAATCCCGCCCCGACGGCCGCCGGGGCTTACAACGCGGTGCTCAACCTACAGTCGGACGTGAACAGCGCATTGAATGTGATCGTTCAATCGCCCGGCACAGTGCAGGGCGAGGAGTCCGACGACTCCTTCTGGTTCTGGAAGCAACTCACTGCCAGTACGGCAAACGACACCTGGACTGCCGCGTTCGCGCTCGACCACCTGATCCGCACCGGCGACAGTGCCACACTCACCATCAACCTCTACGGCGCGACTTATACCGCTCAGGCAGTGACGGTTACCCTGAATGGGAACAGCCTGAATGGGTATGCCCCCGCCGGTAGCCTCACGTGGTCCGGAGTGGGCGCTCGGCAGTTGCAGTTCACTTTTCCTATGTCCTTCCTGAAGGACACCGGGGCGGGGGAAGGAAACAACTCAGTTTCCGCGAAGGCGCTGCTGCCTTCGGGGGTGTCGGTCAGCCAATTCTATGTGGATCAATACACCCTCACGTATCGGCGTAGCTACACGCTGAAATCGGGCACCTATACGTTGGAGGCCAACGCCGATGGCACTGCCAATCAGACGATGACCGTTTCGGGATTCTCCGCCTCGACCCTGCTGGCCTTCGACGTGACCGACCCGCGCCACCCCTCGCTGGTGACCGGGGTTACGGTGGACAAGCCAGGCGCGGTTTGGCAGGCAAGTCTGAAGCCGGCCACGCCGTCAAGTCGTTATGTCGTGCTTCAGCCCAGCATCGCGTCCGCCCAGGTAATCGCGTCCGCTTCAGCGTTGTCGCTGGTCTATCCGTCCGGCCTGGACGAGCCCGCCACACGGGCCAGTTACGTCATTGTTACGCACTCGGCCCTCACGTCGAGTGCGAGCCAACTCGCGGCCTATCGCAGCCTGCAGTTTCGGACGAAGGTTGTGGTCATGGACGACATCTACAACGATTTCAGCTTTGGCATCGTCACGCCCCACGCCTTGGAGAGTTTCATTCGGACTGCCTATGCTCGATGGGCGATCAAGCCGCGTTACCTCGTTTTGCTGGGCGACGGATCGTACGACTACCGCGACCTCGTGGGCGCGCACGACAACTTTGTGCCGCCACTGATGATCAAGACCCCGTATGGCTTGTTCAACTCCGACAGCCTGTACGGCAATGTGCTGGCCGACGGCGTTCCGCGGGTGATCGTGGGGCGGTTGCCCGTGAGATCGTCTGCCGAGTTTGGGACGTTGTTTGCCAAGATTCAGAGCTATGAAACGGAATCCGTCCCGTCCCTCCAAGCGCTGCTGCTGGCCGACCAACCCGATGCCGCCGGTGATTTTATTGCCAGTCGCAATGCGGTCGCCACGTATTTGGCCCCGCTCTACACCAGCACGCCCCTCGATCCGGGTTATGCTCCGCCCGTCGTGACGACCTCGGATGCCGCTGCCATCCAAGCGGGGGTGCAGACGGCATTGAATGCGGGCGAGGACTTGTTCAACTACATCGGTCATGGCGCCCAGAACCAGTTCGGCATCGTGCCCTATGTTCAAGTGACCAATCCGACTACATCCCCCATCGCCATGGCCCCTGTCCTAGCCAACAGTGCCCGGCTTCCGATCGTCGTGGCGATGACCTGCGTAGCGGGCAGTTATCAACTCCCGGGGTTCACCAGTTTAGCGGAAGGGTTGTTGCGGCCCGATGTCACCGGCGCGGTGGCTGTCGTGGCCCCGACCGGTCTTTCCCAGGACAGTGACGCCACGGTCATAAACACCGCTCTGATGCGTTTGTTTGGCTGCAATACCAGCGGACGACTCGGGGACCTGACGTTTCAGGCGTTTGCGCAGTACAACCAGTCTCCTCCCGCCGGCGCCTCGACCCCTTTCTGGATCTACAACGTGCTGGGCGATCCTGCCCTGCGGGTTCTAACTGCAACACCTTGAACGAGAATTTATTGCGTTTACACTTGTCTGGGCGGTAAGAGCTCTTGAAACGAAGGTAATGCGAAAATGGCGTGCTTGACATTGAATGCGGGCGGAGGTACTAAGCACGCGTTGAACGAGTGATTGGGATGGGTTGACCTATGAAGACCATTACGACTGCCGGCTTGGTTGTGGCTGCCAGCCTTTACGGGATGTGCCAAGTTTCAGCGCAAGTGACTTTCGGGACTTGGACTGAACCGGAACCTGCAGCGGGAGGCACTTCGACGGCGACTCTTATGCTGGCTACCTCCTCGGCCGTGAATGAGATCCGCGTCGATACGTCCTTCTCCGGCATTGTGACCATCACACCGAGTGTGGGGACGCCAGGTACGGAAGAGACTTATAACGTCACGTACAATTCGATCCAGTTGACGCTTTCCTCGACGACGGGCGGGCTAATAGGTGAGATTCCGCCGGCGCCCATCACACTCGAGTTGGGTCCGGTTTCGGCTTCGTACACTTATACTCTTACTGGTGCTGCGAATCCTGATCCCATCACTTTTCCGATCGGCCCATTCACGAAGTCTTTACTCGTAGCCTATAGCCCTTCCGTCTCAAGCGACGAATTCACCGTAACCTGGACTCACTTGGACTCGCCCGGGATCACGGGCGGCAAGTCCGGTTCTGGTAGCGTAAACACTGAGCTAAGCGGAAACCTCACCGCCGTGCCGGAACCCTCCGAGTACGCTCTGGTGGCGAGCTTGGGTTTGGTGGCTTTTGGAATCTTTCGCTCGCGTCGCCAATGATGGCTGATTTCATCGATTTTATGGCAGCCGGTCCTTGGGCCGGCTGTTTTCGTGTGAAGCGCGAACTCTCTCTTCCTTACCTCGGTCAGTTATTCCTAAACGAAGTCAGCCTTGCCATACGCCCGGCGAGGGATCCTGGCGCAATCCAGAAAGCTTCCAACTGCTTGATTTGACCGCACTGTGGGTTACCCGATCCTGGTTTTGTCCCGTTTTCGATCAGTCATGACGCGCAGTCGCAAAAGAGTGCTGATCCTTGTGGGGGTCGCGTGCGTCGCGGTCGCTCCTGTGCCCGCCAGCACCTTCACTTACACCTCTCCGAGCTTCGATCTCGGCCCCGGTGAGACGGCCTTTGGGTTGTTGCTCAACCAGTTTGATCCTTCTGCCCACCCGGAAGCGCCGGTGCTGAAACAGGTGCAGGTGACGTTGCAGGCAACCTTCGGCGGCAACGTGGAACTGTTTGGTCTGCCCAGTGCGCCCACGGACGTTCATTATCAACTCAGCAGCGCGCTGATCGTGGCCACACCCGACAGCCCCGGTCTTTTGGCCCCCGCGGAAATCGCCTTGAGCCTGACCGGTACCCAAAACGTTGGCGCCGGCAGTTCGGTCTCGATCACCTCGCAAGCCAGCGGATCGACTGCGCGTTCCGCGACCGATGCGGGTTCGCTGGCGCAGTATCAGGGCGCTGGTACGGTTGCCTACGACGTGGACTTCTCGGCGTTGTACCCGCAACTGATTACGACCGCGCCCGCAAAAACGAGTGGCCTCCTGTGCAGCGATCGCGTCATGGGACAATTGGTGGTGCAGTATAGTGCCGATCCGACACCACCTACCGCCGTGGTGTTGGAATCCTTCGCTGCGATCTGGACGCAACCGAACCGCGTCATGGTAACCTGGCAGACTGGTGTGGAGACGGATGTCGCCGGCTTCAACCTCGAACGTCAGGCGGGAGATGGGACTTGGTTGCGCGTGAACGAATCCATGATTGCGGCATTGGGCGGCAGCCAACCTAACACCTATGGCTGCGAGGATCTTGCCGTCCCCCTCTCGGGCAGCCCTTTGAATTACCGGCTCCTCCTCGTGACTTCAGAGGGGGAACAAACCGTGGCGGTCGAAGCGGCCACCCAACGGGGCATTCGCCTGGGAGTACGGCTGGTTGCCGGCGGAGTCGAGCTGGGACTGAGCGGGGTCGCCGGGAGTCAGGTCGTGATCGACCGCTCGGGGAGTTTGGCGCCGGGCTCCTGGTTGGCGGTCGGCAGTGTGCAACTCGATGCCACCGGACAAGCTACACGGACGTTGACCCTCGATCCAGGACTCTCGGCACGCTTTTATCGCGCGCGACTGCAATAGGGCGTGCCGCGAAACCGGCGTACCCCGATAGCGGCCGTTCCGAAGTACAATCCTCCCGCCGGCTGATGCTGGTGCCGGGAGACTGCCGAGCAGCAAATCAAGCAGCCAACGAGGCGGGCGCGCGACCGGTCGGGTATGGATACGGTCGATTCCCACGCCGAAGCAGCCTGAATCCGGCAAGCAATCCGATTTCCGAATCCTCGGCGCCCCTACCGGGGATACCCCTCGCGGTCGGCGCTTGCCGATGAGGCGATCCCACTCGCAACGGTTTCTGGAGGTCCGGAACCTTGGCGGAGAGGGGGGGATTCGAACCCCCGGTAGGGCTTTTGACCCTACAACGGTTTAGCAAACCAAGCGAACCCGTTTTTGGAAATCCAACTATCTGAGGCATATACCTACTGTTCAGCTTTTTCCGTGATACTCGACTCTGGCACCAACAGGCACGAAACGGCACAAAATGGTGTTTCAGGTGTCACGCAAACGTCACGCAGATTGACTGGTCGGGGGCCTCGCCTTGGGTAGTGCAACGATGAATGCCTGGTGCAGTTCTGGCAGGGTTGCTTTCAAGAACGCCAAAGACGGCGCCAGCGTAACAAGCGGCGTTCTCAAGTCCTTTTCGATGATGGACCTGTGGTTCTTTGGGTCAGACGCGTAGTCCAGAAGAACGCTCGACACGATTGCCGGCAGGTTTTCATTCGCAAATCGCATGAAGCCAGTTAGTTCAACCAGGCTGCAGCGCTTGACCAACTCAACCACGTCGCGTTTGTTGGCAGGCTCTGCCAGCGCTTGAACCACCGTTGCATGCGCCTGAGGAAGGACATGTCGCGTGCATTTAAGGAAGTACTGGGTGTAGTTGAGGGGGGTGCTCAACGCCAGGGCGGCCAGCTTCGATCGGTTTTCGGGAGCCGCCAAAGCCTCGGAAACGGTGCGAACGAGGAGCGTAAGCCGACGCTTCCTGCCGTCTTGCATGATTCTGGCCAGGTCGCCCAGGGGTGTTAACAGCGCCCGGTGGCGGAAGTAGCCCATGTGCTGGGGCCGATTCAGTTGGCCGAGGCACTTGCCGAGGAAGGCGGGCGACTTCTTCTCGCCGAACTCGAGCAGTTCACAGACGAAGCTGAAGGGAGTGGTGACCAACTTCTCGCCGAGAAGGCGCTCCGGAATCGCTTCCAACGCTTGGGTGACCCTTAGGGCCAGACCTCTCTGATTGGACCTCTCCGCGTCGAACACGAACTTGGTGGTCTGATACAGGGCGCTCCGCCACGCCCACTGCCTTAGCCACGCCGCGTTCGCCGGATCCTGCAGTCTGTCGACCACCGAATCTAGTAAGGACCGCATTTCGGCGCGCTTCCTCAGAGCCCTTAGCGCTGCGAGCGTTGCAGGGACAGAACTCCCTCGTAGGGTGCGCACGAGTTCTTCGTGATTCAGGGGTTGCACCGCTGCCAACTTCAACAACCCCGGATTATGTCGTTCTACGCCGGCGAGTGTGGAGGGCCATTCTGCCAACGGGATGGCTATAAGATTGATGTTGTGGATGCTATTCAGGCGCGTCCGCACCAACTCCTGCACCGGCTTGGGCAAGTGACGCGTCATCAAATCCGCGAAGGCGAGGATTTCTGGCAAATCGGCCTCCTCCAACGCATCCTCCAGCCAGGTTGATTCGCTCGCGACCATCGACCACACATACCGCCGCAATTTGGGAGACGAACAGGCTGCGAGTGTCTTGAGCACGTCGGTCAGACTCGTTAGGTCAAGACGGAGTAGGTTTGAGCGAACCTTCCCTTGGTTGCGCTTGGCAAGCAGCGTCGCGTTGATCTGTCAACTTACGACGGCGGGAAACAAGCCGGGAGCCTGCTTCAGAAAACTCAATGTCAAGCCTAGAGAATCCTCAAGGCCCCGCTGTTCAACCCTGTCCCTAGCCGCATCCGCGGCGAGCGAAGCCGCGAGTTCGTCGGCTAATGCTGGGTGCGATCCGCTGAGCGAAGATACCAACCCCGCGTATTCCGCAAGCGGGTACTCCAAGAGGTGCTCTGCGAGATCGCGGGCGTTAGCTGGCACTGCTAGCACCGAGGCAAGCCGCTCGTTCGTCCTTGCCAGAGACTCCCGGCAGAATTGAAGAAACTCCACCAACAGCACGGGCGGAGCATGAGTCAGAGCGTTGAGCAGCGGTTCTTCCTCCAGCAGCATGCACTCGTCAATTTCGGACCAGGTCAACAGCCGAAGGCGAACGCAGCGCTTGACGATAACCCTGCAGTACTGCAGCCCCGCCCCGATGATCGCAGACAGCCAGCCAGGGCTACGTAAGACATGGTTGAGCATCGATCTTGCCGCATTTATGTCCCCATCACGTTCAAACTCACGAGCCAGGGCGGTTGCCGTGAAAGGATCTTGGCGAGCGATTTCTTCGAGAGGCAAGCGATAGTCACAGAGCGTACCGCTGGAATCGATGATCGCACGCGCAAGACTGGGGTGAGAAAGCTCCCAATGTTCGTGGCGTTGCCGTCCATGTTCCGTCCGAACTACCAACCCGACCGCAAGCGAGTTCCGAAACACCCGCTCGGGTATCAAAGTCGCCGGCAGAGAGACTCCGTGAAGAGAAAGCGCGGCCAACTGCACAAGAGCCCGACGCTCTTCCTCTTCGGCAGGTTTCAGGAACACCTCCCAGAAGCGACGACCATCGACTGCGACCTTGAGTTGCCAACCGGACGACCCAAGGGAACCTGCCTGCAGCTTCACCTGCATGCAGAATGTGGCAAGATCCGCCGCAAAACTATCCCGCCATAGCTGCAAGGCCCACCGCGGTGGTGTTGCATAGTTAACATGCCCCAGCCTGGCCATAAGGGATTGAAATACTCCCGCTATGTCGTCCAAGTCGATTTCGAGCCTGGTCGAGTCTTGCAGGAATTCTTCCAGGCAGGCGCCTCCTCCCTCCAGCAAGACTGGATTCCCGATCAACAGCAATCGACTGCGGTTGGGGTACTCCAGCCACTCGGTGATGAGAATCTGGGCCAGTTCCGGACTCGCGTGCACTTGTTCCACTATGAACAGCGTCTGGGGCGCCACAAGTTGCCGCATTGTCACCAAGACCTCTTTGAACGCGTCGGTTGATTCTGGTGCCGCCAAGTCCAGCCAATAGCAGCGACCAGAATCGTGCATGACATCAAGGGCCAGGCTGGCTGCCAAAACCGTTTTGCCGCACGTTCCACGCCCTAGTGCAGTGTCTCAGAATTGTCTTTAGGAATCTGTGGCTGCCGTGCCAGAACCGCGCGGGCGCGGTGGATCTTCTCGAGGATCGCCTTCCCCTCGGCGCGCCACTGGTAGCGTTGCGGCCTGAGGTTGCGCTCGACCAAGTAGGCCCAGATGGCGTCGACCAACTCGCCGACGCTGGCAAAGCTCCCCGGCAGGATGACGTCCTGGCTCAAATCGCGAAAGAACCGCTCGACCAGGTTGAGCCACGAGGCACTGGTGGGGGTGAAGTGCAGGTGAAAGCGGGGACGGGCGGCCAGCCAGCGCAGGACCTTGGGGTGCTTGTGGGTGGCGTAGTTGTCCAGAATCAGGTGCACGTCAAGCTCCGCGGGCACCGCCGCCGCGATCGATCTGAGGAACTTCAGCCACTCCTGATGGCGGTGCCGGGGAGCGCGCTCGGCCAGCACCTTCCCGTTGAGATAGTTCAACGCCGCAAAGAGCGTTACTGTCCCGTGGCGGTAATAGTCGTGGGTGCGCGTGGCGATGTGCCCCTGGCCCAGCGGCAGGCCCGGTTGGGTACGTTCCAACGCCTGGCATTGGCCCTTTTCGTCGCAGCACAGGATGATCGCCCGGGTCGGCGGATCCAGATACAGACCCACGATGTCCCAAAACTTCGCCTCGAACTGGGGATCGTTGGAGCGCTTGAAGGTGCGGGTCCGGTGCGGTTTGAGGTCGTTGGCGGCCCAGAGCCGCTGGACCGCCGAGCGGGACAGCCCGCTGTGTCGGGCCATGGTCCGGCAACTCCAGCGCGCCCGTCCCTTGGGCGGGCGCACGACCTCGTTGAGCACGGTCTGTACCCGGTCCAGGGGCAGAGTCCGAGGCCTCCCCGCTCGGGGTGCCTCTTGGAGTCCGGCCAAACCCAGATCGAGCACCCGTTGACGCCACTGGCCCACGGTGACCTGGCTGGTGCCCAACTGGGCCGCGATTTCCTTGTTGTCCAGGCCCTCGGCCGCCAGCAGGGCAATGCGGGCACGGCGGACCAACTTCTGCGGAGTGCCGGGAGCCCAGACCAGACGTCGCAGCTCGGTCCGTTGCTCGGGTGAAAGCTCGAAGGGCAGTTTGGGACGCGCCATGTCCATAGGTTGGCACGGACGGTCTCATTTAGTAAAGACTATTATGGGACGATACACTAGAACCAGCGCCAGGCCGGATGCCTCCAACCTAGACTGAACTTCCTCGCGCACCGGGTGCCGGTACACACGGTTTTCCAGGTAGTCGTCCCATGACGGTGTTAGCGACGTACGGTTGATGGAAAACAACGGCCATCCCTTTGTCACGCGGCGGAAAGGGTAAGCGATTGGAGCAGGTCCGGATGGGTGTTCTTGAGGAGACGCAGAGGCGGGAGGCTCGAAGGACTGCCCGTTACTTCGCGGTGGACAAGGAGGCTGAGTTTCAGGGTGTTTCCATGCTCCCTGCTGCCTGATCCGTTCTGCTAGTTTCCGAAGTTGCACGGGATCCTGAAGCGCACAGCCGTCCAACCGAATCTGTACGTGATTTGGGGGTAGCCGCCTTGAGTTGACCGCGATCTTCCTGGGGGCAGTTGCTTTGCCGGACAGGTTGGCACTGCCGGAAAACACGGCCTGCGTCACGTTGCCTGCCGTGCCGAAGATGCTCCCCAGCCACCCCTCGAGGCGCTGGATGGCATTCCCCAAAGTCGCGGCTGGGCTAGAGCGGGAGGCGCCCTCGAAATAAAAATCGCCAACGGGTTTTCCGGCCCCCCACTCGGCATATTCAACGAAGCACAGCGCAAAGGCCTTCAGCCCGATACTCCAGCGGAAGGCAACGCCGCCTTCGGCATGAATGGGACTGCCTGGCGCTTGCTGAAAAGTCGTCGCGTTTAGAACTGGGTCCTCCTCACCCGCAAAATCCAGATTCAACCTCGTGTCCGCCGCGTAAGACATTGAAGTACAGTGTATTATAGAGGCGGTGAGCTCACCGCCGGTTTGCGGCTTCGGAGATCACTTCTGACACCTTCTGAGATCATTCTGGAGGTAGTGATCCGCAGCATGAGGTCTACTCGATCCCAAGATGCCGAAAGAAACGTACTCGGGAGTGAAAACTGAGGCAGCGACCAGATCGCGTCAATGGCTGAATCGGCGACAACTCGCATGTCACTTTGGCGTCTCCGAACGCTCGATCACGAACCTGATGGGGCGGCGGGTGCTGCCCTACGTGCGGGTCGGGCGGCTCGTCCGCTTTGATTTGGATGCCTGCGAACAGGCAATTCGACAGTTCGAGGTGCGGAGCGTTGTCCAGCCTCAGCTCCTCCCCGTCACTCAGCGTTCCTCGGAACGCCGACCGCTCAACGCTCTGTCGCCTTTAAGGATTTGAAGGGCCGTCTGGTCCTTCGATGATCGGAACCGGCACATCTTCCGGTCATTTCCAACACACGCCGGCCGGAGTACGCCGCAGCCCACCGGAGCAAGGGCAGTGACCAGTAAGCAAAACATGATCGTAAAATCCAAGAAAACCAGTCGTCTGGTGCCCGAAGGCACACACCCTGCGTCGCTTGTCTCGGTAACCGGCAAGCCTAACGACATCGAACCCAAGAAGATCATCTTCGGGTTCAAGGTCAATGGCCACGAGGGGGAGCTCACCAAGGAGGTGCCCGTCTCGTTCGAGGAACGCGCCACGTTGCGCAAGGACGTGGAGACGTTGCAGGGCCGCCAACTGACGGCCAAGGAGGCCGAAGAGGGCATCAACCTGCAATCGCTCGTGGGCCGGCGATGCCAGGCCATCGTGACCCACAAATCGGGCGTCGGCGGCAAACCGGTTGCCGTGGTGACGCTGCTCCAACCGCTGGCGGAGATCTCCCAGACGGCCGCACACTGAACACAACGGGCCGTCAGAGTCGCACTCCGGCGGCCCGATTCACCCTTACAACTCAATTCCCAATCAAGCTATGGCTGACTATTATCAGGCTTTCACCATCGACGTGCCACTGCCGACGGCCGAAGCACAAGCCTACGCCTTTGAGCTCACTGGAGGAATCGTGCAGGGCTTCTGCGGCGCAGGGGATCTTCCGGAGGGCGTCACGGAAGAAGATCTGAAGGCTCTGAACGGCTGGTCTTGCAAGCTGACACCCATTGAACCCCACGGAATTCGGATCGAAGCCTTGGAAGGGCGCGTGGAGGGCGTGCTGCCGTTCATCAGGCATCTGTTGCGGAAATTCGACCGCAAAGGAAGGGTCGAAGTCCAGTGGGGATGCTACTCGTCGCCGATCGATGTGGACGGGTTGGGCGGCGGGGCCGCCATCATCACGGCCAGAAGCATTCGGATGATGACGCCCTATGATTGGCTGGAGGAGAACCGCCGGCGATCGAGAAAGACGCGTGCGGCTGCCTCGACCGGGAGTTCGACTCCCTGCTGACGCCTGATGCACACCACAGGAACCAGCAACCATATTCCTCGCCGATGATCGAGCAATGAAACAACTCACAACGAAAACGTTCGGGCCGGGTAATTCGCGGGGCAGTCTGACGGGGTCGCGCTGTGGTTGCGACCCAACGGGGCGTCGTCGCAGTTGTCCTCCCAGCGTTTGTCACACCTCCATGCCCGATTCCAAAACAACAGACTACATCTGAATTATGTCTAGAACTGCCATCAAGTACCTCCTGTTCGACCTGCCCAGCGATCACGAAATCGAAGGCGCGATCGCGACCGAATGCGACGTGCTCTACGCCCTGCTCACCAACCATGAACTGGAGGGCGTGACCAAGCACGTGCGGGTGGGCAGCAGCGATACCCTCGCCCGGCTGAAACCCTACCAGTATGACGCCAGGGTGATCCACATTGCCGGCCATGGCACCGAAGAGGGGCTGTGGATTCTGGGTGAAGTGCTGCCGTGGGGCCGCGTAGCCCAGAGCCTGGCCGACTGCCTTAGCCCCCTGGCCCAAGGATCGCAACGGCTTCTCAGTTTCTCCTGCTGCTTTTCGGAAACCGCAGCCCGCACTTGTGCGGAGCGACTCAAGCCCTTCTTCAGCGGAGCCTACCACTTCACGGCGGAGAATGTTCAATACTGCACCTCCATGGCCGCCTGGGGAATGTTCTTCTACCGGGAGCCCTCCGGCGCCCCTCACCGCGACATTATCCGAGACGTCAACGTGTTCCTCGGCGGCGAGGTGCTGCGCTACATGCCCTACCGCAGCGACTATCTTCCAGTGGACATCGAGTCGGTTGCGACGATGGAATATCTGGCGACCAGGCCGCAGCAATTCGCCGAGGCCAGATCTACAGTTTGCCCCGCTTCAAGTTCAACAGTCATCGCCTCCCAGGATCGATGACGCCTATCCCCAACGCGGCTCCGCCGGCGCCGCCGCCGCCACCACTGTGGGTGGCGGCGGTGGGCCGGAAGGCAACGTCCCGTTCGGCCGACCTGCCCCCGATCGAGCAGGGGTCGGCGCTG
>CAVTMT010000006.1:0-573592 GCA_963735925.1 uncultured bacterium | reverse complement strand
CGGGTGGCATTCCCATTTACGAGCCGGGTTTGGAGGAACTCGTGGCCCGGAACGTGGCCGCACAGCGCCTTTCCTTTTCGGAGACGGTGGCCGAAGGCGTGAACCAATCCGAAGTGGTATTCATCGCCGTCCCCACGCCTCCCCTGCCCGACGGCTCGGTCGATCTGAGCTTCATCGAAGGCGTCGCGCGGGAGATCGCCGCGTGCATGACCGCTTACAGAATCGTGGTGGACAAGAGCACCGTGCCGGTCAAGACCGGCGAGAAGGTGGTCGAGACCATCCGCCGTTACAACCGGGCGAAGGTCGAGTTCGATGTGGTCAGCAACCCGGAATTTCTACGCGAAGGCTTCGCGGTGGAAGATCTCATGCGGCCCGACCGCATCGTCATCGGCGTGCAGAGTCCACGGCCAGTGCCGGCGATGCGTGAGATTTATGCCCCCTTGGAAGCCCCGATCGTGGTGACCGACATCAACTCGGCCGAGCTGATCAAACACGCCGCGAACTCTTTCCTCGCCCTCAAGATTTCGTACATCAACGCGATCTCGGTGCTTTGCGAGGCCGCCGGGGCGAACGTGCAGGAAGTCGCCAACGGGATCGGCCTGGACCAGCGGATCGGCCGCCGATTCCTGGATGCGGGCATCGGCTTCGGCGGAAGCTGTTTTCCCAAAGACCTCAGCGCCTTCATCAAGATCGCCGAACAACACGGCTACGATTTCCGGTTGCTCAAGGAAGTGCAGAGCATCAACCGCCAGCAAATGGACCGCTTCCTCCGCAAGATCGCGGACACATTGTGGGTGCTCAAAGACAAGCGCATCGGCGTCCTGGGACTCGCCTTCAAGCAGAACACCGACGACGTCCGTCTCTCGCCCGCCATCGCGTTGTGCGATCACCTGCTCCGCGAAGGCGCCAGTCTCCGCGTTTACGATCCGCAAGCCATGGAGAAGGCCAAGGCCGTCCTTCCTCCGGGGAAGACCGTCACCTACGTGGACAACCGGGATGCGGTGGCGGAAGGTTGCGATGCGCTCGTGGTGGCCACGGAGTGGCCGGAGTTCAAGCAACTCGATCTCGAACGCGCCCGCCGCCACCTGACCCACCCCATCCTGTTCGATGGCCGCAATCTGTTCGATCCGCAGGAAATGGAGCGGCTCGGTTGGGTGTACAAAAGCGTGGGGCGATAGCGCGGCCGGTTGCCGGATCGGCCATTCCTCGTGAGCGCATTGGCTTCTGCGAATCCTCCCCCTCCCGATCCCACCCCGGTGCGGTGGCTCGCGGTGGTGGCTGGACTGGTCTTCCGCGACGGCCGTCTGCTGATCACGCAACGACGCGCCGGCGACCATCTGGGCGGGCTCTGGGAATTTCCGGGAGGGAAGCTGGAACCCGGCGAATCGGCGGCGGAAGGTCTGCGTCGCGAACTCCGCGAAGAACTCGGCATCGACGCCCAGGTCGGAGAACGCCTCGGGCTCGTGGAACACCGCTACCCCGAGCGCAACGTCCGGTTGGAGTTCTTCCGCTGCACCCTGCTCCGCGGCGAACCGCAGCCGCTGGGCTGCCAGGCCACCGCATGGGTGACGGCGGCCGAACTGGAACGTTTTGCCTTCCCGGCCGCGGACGCCCAACTGCTGACGCAGCTTCGAGCGTCACCCGCGCTTTGGGCCTGACGGGGGTAATATTCCGAGTACCGAAAACGAAAAGCCCGCTCGGGAGGAGCAGGCTCGGTGAAAACGGGGGTGGCCCCAGCGGGCCCGCGCGCTACTTCTTGTCCGTCCCGGCGGTGGCGGCTTCGGCAGGCGCCTGCGCTTCGGTGGGGGCAGCTTCCGCCGCGCTCTCGACCCACTCGAGAATCGCCTTCGCGCCGGCATCGCCCTGGCGGGGGTGCATGAGCTTCACGATGCGCGTGTACCCGCCGTGCCGTTCCTTGTTCGCAGTGGCGATTTCCCCAAAAAGGATCCGCACGGCGTCCTCGTCCTGGTGCAGGCGGGCCGACGCCAGGCGACGATCATGCAGGGTGCCGCCTTTGGCGAGGGTCACCATCTTCTCGGCAACCGAACGGGCCGCCTTGGCGCGCGCCAGGGTCGTGGTGATGCGACGGTGTTTGATCAGGCTGCAAACCATGTTGACGAGCATCCGATTGCGATGCTCGCTGGTGCGGCCCAGCTTGGCGGTGCGTTTAAGATGGCGCATAAACAGAATGCGGTTCAGACCTTCTTGGCAGGATCCTTCGCGGCGTCCAGGAGCGTCACGTCCACCTTCATCCCGAGGGTGAGCCCCAGAGTGGCGAGCTTCTCCTTGATTTCGTTCAAGGATTTCTTTCCGAAATTCCGGTATTTGAGCATCTCCGCCTCGGTCTTCATGGCCAGGTGCCCGACGGTGGTGATGTTCGCGTTGTTCAGGCAGTTGGCGGCACGGACGCTCAGCTCGATCTCGTTCACGCTCATGTTATAGAGCTTGCGCAGCCGCGAACGCTCCTCGTCCTGCTTGGACTCCTCTTCCTCGAACTCCACCGCGTTCTTGTCGTAGCCGACGAAAACGTCGAGGTGGCGTTGCAGGATGCCCGCGCCTTGAATCAGGGCCTCATCGGGCGTGATCCGGCCGTCGGTCCAGATGTCGAGGATGAGCCGGTCGTAGTCGGTCTTTTGACCGACGCGCGCCGCCTCGACGGTGTAGCGAACGCGCGCCACCGGCGAGAACAGGGAATCGATGGCGATCACACCGATCGCCTGGTCCGGTTTCTTGTTCTCGTCGCCGGGGCAGAATCCCCGGCCGACGCGGACTTCCATTTCGATCTCGAACTTCTTCTTCTTGTCGAGCGTGCAGATCAACTGGTCCGGATTCACCAGCTCCATGTTCTGATTGAGCTGAATGTCGGAGGCCTTGACCGGGCCTTCCTTGTTCACGGAGAGCATCAGGATCTGCGGATCGCGGCTGTGCGCCTTGAACTTAATGCGTTTGAGGTTCAGGACGATGTCGGTGACATCCTCCACGACGCCCTCCACCGCGGCGAATTCGTGCATCGCGCCGTCGATCTTGACGGAGGTGATGGCCGCGCCCTCGAGCGAAGAGAGCAAGATGCGCCGCAGCGAGTTGCCGATGGTGTACCCGTAACCTGTCTCGAAGGGTTCGGCGATGAACCGGGTATAAGTGGCCGTGGCGGTCGCTTCATCGCGCGTCAACCGCTTGGGCATTTCGAACCGACCTAGTCGTACTGGCATAGTTTTGTGGTTGGCAATTGTGATCTGACCCGCGCCCTTGCATTCCCGCCGTGACGCGGACCCGTATAATTGCCTGGGCTCCACCCGGAGCCGGTTTCGTCAGCGGGAATAAAACTCAACGACAGCCTGCTCGTTCGCAATCGGCTGGATCTCATCGCGGGTGGGCAGGCGCATGACCACCCCTTTGAAGGTGTCCTTGTTCAGCGAAAGCCATTCCGGCACGTTCCGGCTGGTGGACGTTTCCAACGATTTGGAGGCCATCTGACGTGAAACGCTGGTGTTCTTGACTTCGACCACGTCGTTTACCTTCAAGGCGTACGAGGCCACGCTCACGCCGCGCCCGTTCACCAGAATGTGGCCGTGAGACACCATCTGCCGGGCCGCCGGGCGCGTGGTGCCGAATCCCAGATGGAAGACCACGTTGTCCAGGCGCGTCTCCAGGATCTGCAGCATCTTCTCGCCGGTGACGCCGCGCGTGCGCAGCGCGCTTTCGTAAACCCGGCGAAACTGCCGCTCGAGCAAACCGTAGTAATAACGGAGCTTCTGCTTCTCGATCAGGCCGAGGCCATACTCGGAGGTCTTGCGACGGCTTTTCGGACCGTGTACGCCAGGGCCGTAGTTGCGGCGCTCCAGGTACTTGGTCGGTCCAAAAATCGGCACGCCGAAACGACGACTAATGCGAACGCGGGGTCCAGTGTAACGAGCCATTGACTTTGCGCTTGGGTTAAAGGGTTGACGGCAACGGAGACTTAGACGCGACGCTTCTTCCGCGGGCGGCAGCCGTTGTGGGGAATCGGGGTGACATCGCGGATCAGCGTGATCTCCAAGCCGATCGCCTGCAGTGCACGGATGGCCGACTCGCGCCCCGAGCCCGGTCCCTTGACGCGCACCTCCACTTCGCGCATGCCGTGGGACATGGCCTGCCGGGCCGCGGCTTGGGCCACCTGCTGCGCTGCGAAGGCCGTGCTCTTGCGGGAACCTTTGAAACCGGCGCGACCGGCCGTGGCCCAACCCAGCACGTTGCCCTGCATGTCCGTGATGGAAACCGTCGTGTTGTTGAAGGTGGCCAGCACGTGGGCGACGCCAACGGAGATGTTCTTCGAGCCCTTGGCCTTGACGATCTTCTTGGTGGCGAGGTCATCGGCCAGGAGTTCCGCCGCCGTCGGCGCGGTTCCGGCCACCGGACCTTCCGGGGCGGCCGGCTTCGCGGGCTCCTCAGCCTTGGTCCCCGCTGCGGGTTTGCCGGCGGGAGCCTTGGGACCTTTTTCGGTCTTCTCGGCCTTGGACGCCTTCTCGGGCTTGGACGTCTTCTCGCCAGCGGCCGTTTCCGCTGCATCCGCCGGGGGGGCCGCCTTGGGAGCGCGGGGCGGTTTGGCGGTCTTTTCCGCCGGCACAGCCTGCGGCTTGTCTTCCGTCTGCGGGGTCGCTTGGGGAGCGGGATTCTCGTCAGCCATAGTTCAACAAAATCTAGTGGATGCCGGTCTTGGCATTCGGGTTACGCTGCACGCCGACGGTCTTCCGCGGTCCTTTGCGGGTGCGAGCGTTCGTCTGGGTGCGCTGTCCGCGAACGGGCAGGCTGCGCAGGTGCCGCACCCCCCGGTAGCACTTGATGCCCTGCAGGCGCTTCAAGTTGAGACCGATTTCGCGGCGCAGATCGCCTTCGATGACGTACTTGCCATCCTGAATGGCATGCACGATCTGGGAGAGCTGCTGCTCGGTCAGGTTCTTCGCCCGCGTGGCCGGGTCGATCTGGGCGTGAGCGAGGATGACCTTCGAATTGGAAGGACCCAGCCCGTAAACATAACGGAGCGCGATGTCGATGCGCTTCTCGCCGGGGATGTCAACACCAAGGATACGTGCCATAGGATGGAGGAGCCTTAGCCCTGCCGCTGTTTATGCCGCGGGTTGCTGCAAATGACGCGAATGACGCCCTTGCGACGCACCACTTTGCAGTGCTCGCAGAGCCGCTTGACTGACGCACGAACTTTCATGTTTCAAATTCTCAAACCGATTCCATCACCACCACACCCACCGACAGGTCACCCGGCGAAACCCGCACGGTCAATACGGTGCCGATCACGAACTCCGCCGCCCGCGCCGCGTCCCGCCGCAGCAACCGCGCCACCAACCGGTGGCCGTTGGGCAACGCGACCCGCCAGACACCCGGCGCCAACACCTCAACGATCACGCCGCGAACGGTGCAGCCATCCGCTGGTGGCATGTCAAAATCTCCGGCTCGCCTTCCGTGATCAGAACGGTGTGCTCGAAGTGCGCCGACGGCGCCCCGTCCTGGCTCACCACCGTCCAACCGTCTCCCAGCACCCGCACCGCGGCCTTGCCGGCATTAACCATCGGCTCGATCGCGAGCGTCATGCCCGGCCGCAGACGCGGAGACGCTTTGCCATCCACGTAATTGGGCACCTGCGGTTCCTCGTGCATGGTTCGGCCCACGCCGTGACCGACGAATTCCCGAACCACGCTGAACCCGTGACCCTCGACGAAGCGCTGCACGCTGCGCGAAATGTCCACCACCCGGTTTCCGGGGACGGCCTGCGCGATACCCTCATACAGGGACCGCTCGGTGACATCAATGAGTTTCTGTGCCACCGGAGTACAGCCCCCCACCGGCACGGTCAGGGCGTTATCGCCAATGAAACCGCGATAGCACACCCCGACGTCGAGACTCACGATATCGCCAAACTGCAGCCGACGCTCTCCGGCGATGCCGTGAACGACTTCTTCGTTCACGGAAATGCACAGGTGACACGGGTACTTCTTGTACCCGAGGAAGGCACTGCGGGCGCCGTGAACCCTGATCCGCTCCGCGGCGAATTGATCCACCTCGCGCGTCGTCATTCCCGGCGCGATGAAGGCCGCCACTTCGTGGAGCACAGCCGCGGCGACTCCGCCAGCGGCCCGCATCCCCTCTTGTTCCCGCTCATTCTTGAGGATGATCATGCAGCGAGGCCTGACTGCCAGGCGTTGTTAAAGAACCCGGGGCGCTCCGGCGCCGGGGCCGAAGGTGCCTCGTTGAAACCGGCGATTCTCATCGCGGTTTCGAGATCAAAACCGACCCTTGAGACGGCCCTTCTTCAAGAAGCCGTCGTAGTGGCGCATCAACAGATGCGACTCCATCTGCCGCGTGGTGTCCAGCATCACGCCGACCGTGATCAAGATGCTGGTACCGCCGAAGAACTGGCCGACCTCGAACGGGATGCCAACCCAGTTGAACAGCAACGTGGGCAAGATCGCGATCACCGCCAGGAAGATCGCCCCCGCGAGCGTGATGCGGCTCATCGCCCGGTGCAAAAAGTCGCTGGTGTGCTGGCCGGGGCGCACCCCCGGAATATAACCCCCGTACTTCTTCAGATCGTCGGCGATCTGCAGTTCGTTGAACTGGGTGGCCACCCAGAAATAGGAGAAGAAGAGGATCATCAGCGCCTCGAGCGCGATGTACGTCACGCTCCCGTGCTGGAGGGCCACGGCGATGGCCTCGCAGATCTTGGAAAACGCCGCCATGCTCTTGGCCGTCACTCCCGCCAGCGTGAAAAAGATCTTCTGGGGGAACATCAGGATCGCCTGGGCAAAAATGATCGGCATCACGCCCGAGTAGTTCACCCGGAGGGGCATGAACGAGGTGCCGCCCGCGTAAACTTTCCGGCCCACCGCCCGCTGGGCGTATTGCACTGGAATCTTGCGTTGCGCCTGGGTGACCGCAATGACCGCCGCCACCACGGCCACCAGCAGCAGCACCAGCGCGATCGCGTGGAACAGATTGAAATTGCTCTGCACGCCCTTGGGCGGGAAAAACATCAGCCAGAGCGAACCGATCGCCTGGGGAAACCGCGAGACAATGCCGATTGTGATGACCAGCGAAGCGCCGTTGCCAATGCCGCGTTCCGTGATCTGCTCGCCCAGCCACATGAGCAAACAGGTTCCCGTCGTGAGAATCAGCGTCGTCTGCAGGCGGTACCACCACAGATTCTCGACCAGCACCAGGTTCCCGACAAAACCCTGCCCGAACACCTTCTCCGGGTTCTCCCAACCGAGCGACATCACAAAGCCCTGGCCGAGACAGAGCAGGACCGTCAGGTACCGTCCGTATTGGATGATCTTCGGGCGCCCGCCTTCTTCGCGGGCCAGCTTGCTCAACTGCGGGATCACCGCGCTCATCAACTGGATGATGATCGTGGCGCTGATGTAAGGCATGATCCCGAGCGAACCGATCGCGCACCGTTCCATGGCCCCGCCGGTGAACAGGCTGTACATGCCGAGCAAGCCGCCGTTCTGCTGCGCGTTTTTCTCGAAGAACGCAGCCAGCGCCGCGCCGTCCAGCCCCGGAATCGGGATCAGCGCGATCAACCGGCAGACCCCCAACACCAGCACGGTGAAAAATATACGCGACTTCAGCTCCGGGATTTTGAAGCAGTTCGCAAAGGTGTTGAAAATGGTCTTGAACATAGCCGCCGGATCCGAACGCGTCAGGCCTGAGGCGCCGCCACGGCGCCCGCCAACTCACAGGTTCCTCCCGCCTTCTCGATCTTGGCCCGGGCGGTGGCGCTGAAAGCGTGCGCACACACCGTCAGTCTGCGGGTGAGCTCCCCGTCACCCAGGATCTTGATCCCGTCCGCGCGACCGTTGGCCAGCCCGGCCTGCCGCAAGACCGCCTCGTCCACCCGCGTGCCTTCCTCGAACCGGTTCAGTTCGGACACGTTCACCGGGAGGTGCCGCGTGGCGAAGCGGGCGTTGTTGAAACCCCGCTTGGGCAGGCGACGGCTCAGCGGCATCTGGCCGCCTTCGAATCCGGGTCGGATGGAACTGCCCGAGCGCGCCGTCTGGCCTTTGCCGCCGCGGCCGCTCGTCTTGCCGTGACCGCTGGCGCGGCCATGGCCCAGGCGCTTTTGCGAGTGTTTAGCCCCGGGTCGGGGCTGGAGATTGTGCAGACGCATAAGTCAAATCAAGCGACGGGGGGGGGCACCGGCGCCGGCGCCGGCACGACCAGCGCCGGCCGGGGGGCTGGCAACGCCAGGCCGCGCAATCGGTAGATTTCCTCACGCTGGCGCAGCCGCAGCAGCCCACCCAGAGTCGCCTTCGCGACGTTGGCGGCATTCTTGGAGCCCAGCGACTTGGTCAGCACGTCGCGCACGCCGGCAGACTCGAGGACCGCGCGAACCGTTTTGCCCGCAATCACGCCGGTGCCGGGCGAGGCCGGACGCAGCAAGACCTGGGCACCGCCATAGTGCGACAATACTTCGTGGGGGATCGTGGCTTCCCGGAGCGCGACGGTCTTCAGGCTCTGCTTCGCGTTCTCACCGCCCTTGCGGATCGCGTCGGCCACTTCGCTCGCCTTGCCCAAACCCAGGCCGACCCGGCCCTTCTTGTCACCCACCACGATCAACGCGCTGAAACTGAAACGGCGTCCGCCCTTGACCACCTTCGAGGAGCGGTTGATGAAGACCACCCGCTCGACCAGCGCGTCCACCGGCCGGCCGTCGGCGCCCAATTCGGGCGACTCGGAGCCGGGACGGGCGCGACGCGGTCCACGACCGGGTCCGCGGCCGGGCCCGCCGCGGCCCCCCATGCCGCCGCCGCGCCCACCGGGCCCGCGCCCGCCGCCGCGGCCTGGGCCGCCGCCGCCGGGACGTTGTGTCGGAAAGTTCGAAGTAGTGTTTTCGGCCACGATCGGATCCTGAGGTTGAGATTAGAACTTGAGTCCACCTTCGCGGGCGGCGTCGGCCAAGGCCTTGACCTTGCCGTGATACTGCGCCCCGCTCCGGTCAAAGACCACGGCGGCAATGCCGGTGGCCTTGGCGACTTCGGCCGCCGCCACCCCGACGCGTTTGGCGCTTTCCACATTCGCCTTGAGCGGCTTGCCTTCCGCTGCCAGACCTTTCGCGCGGGTCGAGGTGGCACCGAGGGTCACACCCGCATCGTCGTCCACGAACTGCACATAGATATGCTGCCCGGTAAAGCGGACGCTCATCCGTGGACGCGCCCGGGTGCCTTTGACTTTCCGGCGGATACGCCAGCGCCGGCGCCGTGCCAATTGCTGCTTCTTGTCGTTTCTCATGGTAACTGGGCCACGGTATCGGCCGTAGCCGCAAATGCATCTGTTCCGCCGCGACCGGTCCTCATTGAACCGTCTTGCCTTCCTTCCGGATCACCCGCTCGCCCACATAGCGAACGCCTTTGCCTTTGTAGGGTTCCGGCGGGTAGAAGGACCGCAGGTCCGAAGCCACCTGGCCCACGGCCTGTTTGTCCGGACCTTCGACGGTGATCTTGGTGTTCTCCTCCACCGTGACCTTCACCTGCGGCGGGAGCTCATAATTGATCGGGTGCGAATAGCCCAGCACCATATTGACGGTCTTGCCCGTCACCGAGGCCTTGAAGCCGACCCCCTGGATTTCCAGTTTCTTGACATATCCCTCGGCGACGCCCTTGACCATATTGTTCAGGATGGCGCGGCTCAGTCCGTGCAAGGCGCGCACCGGCGCCTCCTCGCTCTGGCGGCTGACGAGCAACTGGCCCTTTTCGATCGTGGCCCCGGTGCGGCGCGGCAGATCGAAACTCAGCTTGCCTTTGGGGCCTTCGACGAAAACGGCTTGTCCCTTGATCTCTACCTTGACCTTGGGAGGGACGATGATGGGCTGTCGGCCAATTCTGGACATAACGCTTACCTCTCGCTTACCAAATATAGCAAAGCACTTCGCCACCCAGGTTCTGTTTGCGCGCCTCGGTGCCGGTCATCAGGCCGCGGGGCGTGGAAAGGATCGCCACTCCCAGGCCGCCCAGCACCCGCGGAATCTTGTCCACCCCCACGTAATGGCGCAGGCCCGGGCGGCTCACGCGGCGCAGGCCTTCGATCACGCCTTTGCGCCCGCTGAATTTCAGCTTGAGCTTGAGTTTCTTGAGCTTGGCGCCCTCCACCGCACAATCGGAGATGTAGCCTTCGCGCAGCAGGATCCGCGCGATGCCTTCCTTGGTGCGGGAGTGCGGCATCTCGATCACCGGCAGCAAGGCGCGGCTGCCGTTGCGGATGCGGGTCAATAAATCGGAAATAGGATCGGTCATACGGCTACCAGCTTGCTTTTGTCACGCCGGGAATCATGCCGTTGAGGGCCAGTTCGCGGAAGGTCAATCGCGAGACCCCGAACTTGCGCAGGTGCGCCCGTCGCCGGCCGGTGATCTTGCACCGGTTGACCACGCGTACCGGACTGGCGTCGCGCGGCAACTGCGACAGCGCGGCGTAGTCCTTCTTGGCCTTGAGTTCGGCACGCAAGGCGGCGTACTTTTGCACCGTCTCGCGCTTGCGCTTGTTGCGCTCGATCCAGGACACTTTCGACATAGCTATTTCTCGGCAAACGGAAATCCCATCAGTTTCAGCAGCTCCATCGCCTCGGCATCGGTGTCCGCCGAGGTCACAATCGTGACATCCATCCCCTGGTGGCGCTTGATCTTGTCCAGATCGATCTCCGGAAAGATCGACTGGTCTTCCAGGCCCAGCGAGTAATTGCCCCGACCGTCGAACGCCCGCGGGCTCATGCCGCGGAAGTCACGAATGCGCGGCAGGGCGGTCGCCACCAACCGGTCGAAAAACTCGTACATGACCTCGCGGCGCAGCGTGACGTGGCAGCCGATCGCCTGGCCTTGCCGGAGCTTGAAGTTCGCGACGCTCTTGCGGGAACGGTCCACCACCGCCTTGCGGCCGGTGATCGCGGTCAGATCGCGGGCGGCGTCTTCGACCGCCGTCTTCTCCAGCGAGGCGCTGACGCCCATGTGCAGGACGAGCTTCTGCAGCCGGGGCACCTGGTGCCGGTTCTTGTACCCGCGCTTATCCACCAGCGCGGGCCGGACGACTTCCTCGTAATGTTGCTGTAATCGCGGTTTGTTCATGGCTGACTAGGCGGCCTGGGGAGCCCGTTTGGCCGCGCGGGCATCGAACTTCTCGGCGCGCATGACGTTCGAGATGTGGACGGTTCCTTCGCGCTCGATGATCGCCCCCTGGGGGTGCTGCTGGTTCTTCCGCTGGTGGCGCTTGATCATCTGCACGCCCTCGACGATGACCCGCTGTTGCTTGCGCAGCACGGCAATCAGCTTGCCGCGCTTACCCTTCTCCGTGCCGGCGATCACCACCACCTCATCGCCCTTCTTGACGTGAAATTTATCCATAACTCAGATGACCTCCGGTGCGAGCGAGATGATCTTCATGAACCGCTTTTCCCGCAGCTCGCGGGCGACCGGACCGAAAATGCGGGTGCCTTTCGGGTTGAA
Organism: uncultured bacterium; assembly: GCA_963735925.1. Classification (GTDB taxonomy): domain Bacteria; phylum Verrucomicrobiota; class Verrucomicrobiia; order Limisphaerales; family J093; genus DSVZ01. Next base: position 562,112 of record CAVTMT010000006.1, on the reverse strand, counting down.
ATCCTTGTCGATGATGACAATGGCGTTGCTGTCAAACCGCAAATACGAGCCGTCGTTCCGGCGGATCGCCTGGCGCGTCCGCACCACCACGGCGTTGACCACCTCGCCCTTCTTCACCGTCCCGTCCGGCGCGGCTTCCTTCACATGGGCCTTGATGACATCGCCCACGCGGGCATAGCGCTGGTTGCGGCCGAGCACGCCGATCGCCGCCGCCCGTTTGGCGCCGGAATTGTCGGCCACGTCGAGAATGGATCGGATTTGCAGCATAAAATCAGGCGACCTCCGGCGTCGGACCGGCAGTGGCGACGGCGCCGACGCCGCGGCTCACGATCTCCACCAGACGCCAGCGCTTGAGTTTCGAGAGCGGCCGAGTTTCCTGGATGCGCACGCGGTCCCCGATGCGGGCTTCGCACTTCTCGTCGTGCGCATAGAGTTTGCGGTAGGCGCGGACAACCTTCTTGTACCGGGGATGGCGGAAGCGGCGCTCGACCCGGACCACGATGGTCTTGGTCATCTTCGCGGAGAGCACCTGGCCCTCCCGTTCTTTGCGCTGGCTCTGACGTGTGGTCGTTTCGGACATAGACACAAAACTCAGGCGGTCTTCCTTCTCAAACCCGACAGGACGGTTTCAATGCGCGCGATGTCGCGCCGCAGGGTGCGGAGGTGCGCCGGCTTCTCCAACTGGCTGCTCGCCTTCTGGAGGTGCAGGTTGAACAGCTCCTGCCGAAGGTCACGGCTCTTGGCGGCCAGTTCCACCGCCGTTTTGTCTTTGAGTTCGGACATCTTCATGGTCGCTCCTGGCTGCTAGACTCCCCCGTGGTGTCGGGCGATGAATTTCGTCCGAATGGGCAGCTTGGTGGCCGCCAGGCGCATGGACTCGCGGGCCATTTCCTCCGGCACGCCGGAGACTTCGAACAACACGTTCGCGGGGCGGATCACCGCCACCCAGCCCTCCACGCCGCCTTTGCCGGTCCCCATGCGGACTTCCAGCGGCTTCTTCGTGAACGGTTTGTCCGGGAACACGCGAATCCACATCTTGCCGCGCCGCTTCATGTAGCGGCTGATGGCGATTCGGGCGGCCTCGATCTGGCGGCCGTCCAGCCAGCAACGTTCCAAAGCCTGAATGCCGAAATCACCGTAAGAAACCGCGTTGCCCCGGCTGGCGATGCCGGCGCGATTGCCGCGCTGCTGTTTGCGATACTTGACCCGTGCGGGCATCATTGCCATAGCGATTCGTCCTTCTCCTGGAGGTTAGGCGGCGCCGGGCACCATCACGGGCACGGTGGGTGCCGTCGGCGCGGCCGGTGCGGGGGCAATCGTCGGCATCACCGCCGGTGGGGCGACCGGTTTCGCCGCCGTCTTCTCGGGTTTGCCTTCGCCCTTGCAGATCCAGCACTTGATGCCCAGTTTGCCGTAAAGCGTGTTGGCTTCGGCGAAGCCGTATTCGATGTTGGCGCGCAACGTATGTAGCGGCACGCGACCTTCATGGTACGATTCCACCCGCGAAAGCTCGGCCCCACCCAGGCGCCCGCCGCAACGGATCTTGATGCCCTCGGCACCGAAATCCATCGCCGTCTGCACCGCCTTCTTCATCGCGCGGCGGAACGAGATGCGGCGCTCGAGTTGCAAGGCCACGTTTTCGGCCACGAGCTGGGCATCGAGCTCCGGGGTCTTCACCTCCTGGATGTCCACATAGACTTCCTTCCCGGTAAGCTTGCCCAGGTCCTCCTTGAGCTTGTCGATTTCGGCGCCTTTGCGACCGATCACCACGCCCGGCCGGGCCGTATAGATGGTGATGCGACAGCGGTTGGCCGCCCGTTCGATTTGAATGCGCGGCACGGCGGCGGATTCGAGCTTCTTCTTGAGTGTCCGCCGGATCTGTTCGTCTTCGGCCAGGAGCTTGCCGAAGTCTTTTTTCGGGGCGTACCACTTGGACCGCCAGTCCTTGTTGACGGCGGTGCGCAGGCCGATTGGATTCGTCTTTTGACCCATAGGCTTACTCGTCGGAAAGCACGATGCGGATGTGCGAGCGGCGCTTGAGAATGGGTCCCGCCGATCCGCGGGCCTTCGCCGTAAAGCGCTTGAGCGTGGTGGCCGCGCCGGCGACCGCCTCTTTCACCCGCAGGTTTTCAACCTTGAGATTGTTGTTGTTCTCGGCGTTGGCGATCGCCGATTGGAGCGTCTTGATCACCAGGCGGGCGGACTTGCGGGGCACCATCGTCAGCACGGCCACCGCCTGTTCCGCGGGCAACCCCTGGATTTGTCGGACGACCTCCCGCATCTTCTGCGGCGAAACCGTCACGTTTTTGGTGATGGATCTGACTTCCATATTCCTACTTGGCTTCGGCCTTGGCGGTGTGGGCCCCATGTTTCTTGAAGGTGCGGGTCAGTGAAAACTCACCCAGCCGATGCCCGACCATGTTCTCGGTCACGAACACCGGCAAAAAGACTTTCCCGTTGTGAACGTTCAGGGTGAGCCCCACAAAGTCGGGCGTGATGACCGAACGCCGGGACCACGTCTTGATGGGCGACTTGGACTTCGCCTCCTTGGCCTTCAAGACCTTTTCCAACAGGTGATGGTCCACAAAGGGACCTTTCTTGACTGAACGTCCCATAGGTTACTTGATCTTCATCGGCCGTCCGTCGCGCCGCACGACGATAAACCGGTTCGACTGCTTCTTCTTGTGCCGGGTGCGGTAACCCTTGGCCAGCAGACCCCACGGCGAAGTGGGCTGCTGCCAGCCGCCGCCGGACTTGGATTTGCCGGCGCCGCCGCCGTTCGGGTGGTCCACCGGGTTGCGGACCACACCGCGGTTGATCGGGCGAATACCCCGATGGCGCGAGCGGCCGGCCTTGCCGAGCACGATGTTTTCCCACTCGAGATTCCCCACCTGGCCGATGGTGGCATAGCAGGCCTCGCTGATCTTCCGGATTTCGCCCGAAGGCAGCCGCACAAGCGCGTAGCCTTCGTCCCGCGACATCAAGGTGGCCGCCCCACCCGCCGTGCGCACCATCTGGGCGCCCTTGCCGGGAAAGATCTCCAGATTGTGTATCTGCAGTCCGACCGGAATGGACTTGAGCGGTAGCGCGTTGCCCAATTCAGCGGGGGCGGTGGGACCGCTCAGAATCTTGGCGCCGACCTTGAGGCCGTTCGGGGCCACGATGTACCGCTTTTCGCCGTCGGCGTATTCGAGCAGGGCCAGCCGCGCGCTGCGGCACGGATCGTATTCGATCGCGGTCACGGTGGCCGCGATGCCGTGTTTGTTGCGCCGAAAGTCCACCAACCGAAGCTTCTGCTTGTGGCCCCCGCCGATGCCGCGCGCGGTGACGCGTCCGTAAGCATTCCGGCCGCCGGTCTTCTTGCGGATGGTGACGAGTTTCCGCTCGGGCCGCTTCTTGGTGATGTCGCTGTAGTCCGACACGGTGATGTACCGTGTGGAAGGCGTCAGCGGTCTGAAAGCTTTGACAGGCATAAACGCGGGTTTCTAGGTCAACACGATCTTGTCGCCGGCCTTCAAGGTCACAATGGCCTTCTTCCAGTCGGGGGCCTGGCCGGCCTGGTGGGTGCGCTGGCGGCGGAACTTCCCTCGGACGTGCATGGTGCTCAGGCCGACCACCTTCACCTTGAACAGCTCCTCCACCGCCCGTTTGATCTGCGGTTTCGAGGCGCGGCGGTCGGCCACCACGGTGTACTGGTTGTACTTGTCCGATTGGATGCTGCCCTTCTCGGTCAGCCGCGCGGACTTGATGATGTCAAAAGGGCTCATGTTACTTGAGGCGCTGCTCGACCTTCTCAAAGGCCGGCTTGGTGAACAGCAGCTTGTCGGAGCGCAGCACCTGATAGGTGTTGAGGGTCTCGCCGGTCGCAAAATCCACCCCGGGGACATTGCGGGAGGCCAGCCGGAGATTGGTGTCGTCGCCGGAGCAAATCAGCACGGTCTGACCCGCCAGGTCCAAGCCGCGGAGCATCTGCATGAACTCCTTGGTCTTGGGCGCTGCGAGTTTCAGTTCGTCCAGGAGGAGCACGTCGCCCGCCGCCAGACGGTCCGTCAAAGCCCGCCGCAACGCGAGCTCGCGGGTCTTGGCATTCACCTTTTTGCCGAAGTCGCGCGGCCGGGGACCGAAGACCACGCCGCCTCCCCGCCAGAGCGGGGACTGGAAGGAACCGGCGCGCGCGCGACCGGTGCCCTTCTGGCGCCAGGGTTTCTTGTTGGTGCCGGCTACTTCACCAGCGGTCTTGGCGCAGGCCGTGCCCATCCGCTGATTGGCGAGGTGGGCCACCACGGTGTCGTGCACGGCCTGGCTGCCCTTGCCGTTTTCGATCACCGCGAAACCGACTTCGTGCTCGCCGGCGGCATTGCCCTTGATGTCTTTGACGATGAGTTTCATGCCGGGGTCCTCTGCTACTTCTTGACGCCGCCGGCCTTGGCGGCCTTGGCTTCCGCCGCCTTGCGATCGGCTTCCGCCTTGGCCTTTTCGGCTGCTTTGCGTTGCCGGATGGCTTCCGCCTTGGCTTTGGGGATCTTCTTCGATTCCCGGATGACGACATAGTCGCCCTCCGATCCGGGGATCGCCCCCTTGATGAGGATCAGGTGATCTTCGGGCATCACCCTCACCACTTCGAGATTCTGCGTGGTCCGTCGGACCTGGCCCAGATGGCCGGGCATCTTCATCCCGCGCATCACGGTGCCGGGAAAGAGCCGCTGGCCGATCGCGCCGGAGCGGCGATGCCATCCCTTGGCGCCGTGCGTGCTGTCGCCGCCCGCGAAGGCGTGACGCGCGACCACGCCTTCGAACCCGCGGCCTTTGGTCACGCCGATGGCATCCACGTAATCGCCGGGCAGGAACACGTCGGGACCGAGGAGATCGCCGGGTTTCACGGTCAGGGAGAAATCACGGAACTCCCGCACGCGCTGCACCCCTTGGAGGGTGACGGGCTCATTGCCGCTGGCGCGCTTCACCTCGACGCCGAACTTGGCCAGGTGACCGAGCTTGGCCTTGGTGAGCCGCGAGTCCTTCTGGGCCCCGAAGCCCAACTGCACGGCGTTGTAGCCATCCTTCCCGCCCTGCGTCTTGACCTGCAGGACGCGGTTGGGCCCGGCCAGCACGACCGTCACGGGCACCAGATCGCCTTCCGCGTCCACGACGCGGGTGTGCCCCAATTTCTTTCCGAGCAAGCCAATCATAGCTGAATCCTAAATCTTGATTGTAATATCCACGCCCGCCGGCAGGTTGAGCTTCTTCAGCTCGTCCACCGTCTTTGCCGTCGGCTCCAGGATGTCGAGCAAGCGCTTGTGAGTGCGCTGCTCGAAAGTCTCCATGGACTTCTTGTCCGCGTGCGGCGAGCGATGCACGGTGTAACGCTCGACTCGCGTCGGCAGCGGAATCGGTCCGGCCACCATCGCCCCGGTCCGCTTTACCGTTTCCACGATTTCCCGGACCGACTGGTCGATCACCCGGTGGTCGTACGCCTTGAGGCGAATGCGAATGCGTTGTCCTGCCATACAAAGAACGAGTTGTCGATGTTTAACTGCGTGCCGGCTTGGGTTTCGCCGAGTCTAAAATGGTGGCCACGATGTTGGCGGGCACTTGTTCGAACGAATGCGGTTCCATCGAATAGGCGGCCCGGCCTTTCGAGAGCGAACGGATCGCGGTCGCGTAACCGAACATTTCCGCCAGCGGCACATGGGCATTCAGGCTCGTGGCGTTGTTCTTGGCCTCGATGCTGACGATCTTGCCGCGCCGCCGGTTCAAATCGCCCAGCAAATCCCCCTGGTATTCCTCGGGCGTGGTGCACTCCACCTTCATCACCGGCTCGAGCAGGATGACGTTCGCCTTCTTACACGCTTCCTTGAGCGCGAAGATTCCCGCCATCTTGAACGCCAGTTCGCTGGAATCCACTTCGTGGTAAGTCCCGTCGATGATGGCCACCTTGATGTCCACCATCGGCGAATTCACCAGCACACCGCCGGCGATCGCCTCTTCGATCCCGTCGATGACCGCGGGTATGTATTCCTTCGGAATCGCCCCGCCCACGATCTTGTTCTCGATTTCGACGCCCTTGCCGCGCTCGTTGGGGGCGATGGTGATGACGGCATGCCCGTACTGACCGCGACCGCCGCTCTGACGCACGAACTTGCCGACGCCCTCGGCGGACCGGGTAATGGTCTCGCGATAGGCGATCTGCGGCGCGCCGGCAGAGCATTCGACCTTGAATTCGCGCACCAGCCGGTCCCGGATGATCTCGAGATGGAGCTCGCCCATCCCGGAGATGATGAGCTGGCCGGTTTCCTCGTTGGTGAAGCAGCGAAAGGTCGGATCTTCCTCGGCGAGGCGGGCCAGGCTTTCGCCCAACTTGTCGCGGTCGGCCTTGGTCTTAGGCTCGACCGCCATCGAAATCACCGGCTCGGGGAACGTCGGCGGTTCGAGCAGGATCGGGTTGTCCTCCGTGCACAGCGTGTCGCCCGTGGTGATGTTTCGAATGCCCACCAACGCCGCGATGTCGCCGGAAAACACCGAATCCACGTCCAGGCGTTTGTCCGCCTGAATCATCATGACGCGGTTGACGCGTTCCCGCTTGCGGGTGCGCGGGTTGAAAATGATCTCGCCCTTCTTGATCTGGCCGCTGTAAACGCGGAAGAACACCAGCTTGCCAACGAAGGGGTCGGTCCAGAGCTTGAAGGCGAGGGAGCAGAATTTCGCGCTGTCGTCGGCGGGCACCTCGATGAGGACCTCCGGATCCGCCGGGCTCTGACCGGTCGGCGCGGGAATGTCCAACGGCGACGGCAGGTAATCGACCACCGCATCCACGAGCGGTTGCACGCCGCGCTTCTTGAATGCCGAACCGCACAGCACCGGGACCAGTTCGAGTTTGCAGGTCAAGCGGCGGATCGCGCGCTTCAAGGTCAGCGCGTCCACGGGCTTGTCCTCGATGACCAGCGTCGCCACTTCGTCGTCCTTGTTCGCGACCGCCTCGACGAGTTCGGCCAGCGCCAGCTTGGCCTGGTCCTGCAATTCAGCGGGGACGTCCGTCACCTCGTAGCGCATGCCCGCGTCGTCGCTTTCGTCGTAAACGATGGCCTTCTGGTTGACCACGTCGATGACGCCGCGGAGATGATCTTCCTTGCCGATGGGGAGTTGGACCGGGTACGCGTAGGCCCCGAGTTTCTTGCGCATCTCGGAGACGGCGTTCTCGAAGTTCGCCCCGGTGCGGTCCATCTTGTTCACGAACGCCACCCGCGGAACCTTGTACTTGGTGGCCTGGCGCCAGACGGTTTCGGACTGCGGCTGCACGCCGGCAACGCCACAGAACACCGCCACCGCCCCGTCCAGCACGCGCATCGACCGTTCCACCTCGGCCGTGAAATCGACGTGGCCCGGCGTGTCAATGATGTTGATCCGGTGCGGCACGTCGTCGTGCAGCTTGGTCAAGCCTTCGCTCTTCTGGGTCCAGTAGCAGGTGGTGGCCGCGGAGGTAATCGTGATACCCCGCTCGCGTTCCTGTTCCATCCAGTCCGTCACGGTGTTGCCGTCGTCCACGTCGCCCATGCGGTGGATGAGCCCCGTGTAAAACAGGATCCGCTCCGTGGTGGTCGTCTTGCCCGCGTCAATATGCGCCGCAATGCCGATGTTCCGCGTACACTCGAGCGTGTACTTGCGGTGCGGCGAATTGACTGCGCGATTATTGTCCACGGTTGCCATCGATTCGGTTTAGGGAACAAAAACGCCCCGATCGAGCTCTGCCCTCGGGGCGTGGTTTCGTGTTGGTTGCTACCAGCGAAAATGGGCGAATGCCTTGTTGGCCTGGGCCATCTTGTGTACGTCGTCCCGCTTGCGGATCGCGTTGCCCTGCCCTTGGTAGGCCTCCAGGATTTCCGCCGCGAGCGCCTTGTTCATGGGCTGGCCTTTGCGGGAATCGGCGAAGCCGACGATCCACCGCATGGCCAGGGACACCTGGCGATCGGTGGGAACTTCCAGCGGCACTTGGTAGGTCGCGCCGCCGACCCGGCGGGGCTTGACCTCGAGCCGGGGTTTGGCGTTGTCCACCGCCCGCTGCAGCACATCCAGCGGACTCACCGCCGGATTCTTGGTGGCGATCTCGTCGAAGGCGCCATAGACGATGCGCTGGGCGGTGTTCCGTTTGCCCCACTTCATCACCATGTTGACGAGGCGCGAGACCAGGGTCGAATGGAACTTCGGGTCCGGACTGACGGGACGTTTGTATGCGCGGCGGCGGCGAGACATAAATGCAAACTCAGGCTACTTGGCGGCAGCCGCGGCGGCCGGCTTGGCTCCCTTCGGCTTTTTGACTCCGTACTTCGAACGGCTCACGCGCCGTTTCTCCACCCCCGCTGCGTCCAACGTGCCTCGCACGATATGGTAACGCACACCCGGGAGATCCTTTACGCGACCCCCGCGCACCAGCACGATCGAGTGCTCCTGGAGATTGTGCCCCTCGTCGGGGATGTAAGCGATGACTTCGTACCCGTTGGTCAACCGCACCTTGGCCACCTTCCGCATGGCCGAGTTGGGCTTCTTCGGCGTGCGGGTCATCACCTGCAGGCAGACTCCGCGACGGAACGGCGCGTTCTCAAGAGCCGGTGACTGGCTCTTGTACCGCAGCTTCGCGCGTCCCTTTCGGACGAGTTGGTTAATGGTCGGCATCGCGATAAAATCCGGCGACGCAGCGTGGTGTACTCGGACACTCGCCTACGTCGGCGAAATGGAGGGGAGAGCTTAGCAATGGTCGAACCGGTTGCAACAAGTATTTGAACTTTTTTGGCGTTGGTTCGGGCGCTCCGCAGTTCCTCTCGTTTCCCCCTCCGGGCGGCGAAAAAAGCTCGGTTCTGCGAGCCTTTCGAGGCTTCGTCTCAAGGCGTGCCGACCGGAGTCTTCCAGTGCCGTTCAACGGGGCTGACGGGGCGGGCGGGATGCCGAAAGCGCGCAGGCCACCCCAGTGGCGGGTGGCCTGCCGTTCGCTGTTAATTTGATGTGCGCCGCCCACTCGGAGGGGCGGCGAACGAGGTCAAGGCTTGATCAAGCGGTAGAACTTCCCCGCGCCGCTTGGGGTCACGGTCACCACCCATTGCCCGCCTTGCTCGACGGGGGCTCCGGCGTCGTTCGCCCACGTGCCGGTCACTTGGTCTGCGGATTGCAGGGCATACCCCGCGAGGCCGGACGGCCAGGCGATTTTGACCTGCCCACCGACGAGTCCAACCGTCAGCGCCGGCGATGCCGTGAGCACCTGCGAACCGATCACCAGGCCGGTGACCTGCAGTCCCGTCGCCTGCGGGTCGGAGGTGACGAAGACGCGGAAGTCAAGCGTGTTGACGCCGACCTTGAACCCGTCCGTGAGCAGGAACGAGCCAAAGCTGCCTTCCGCTCCCGCCCGGCGAAAACCCGACTTGACCGCGTCGTTCAGATAGATGTCGTCCAACCCTTGGGCGGCGGCCGTCTGGCCGGAGATGAACGTGTGGGCCAGATCGTATCCGGTGAGGTCGAAAGACAGGCGGTACCTGTAAAAGCCGACCTTCGGCAGCGGTTCGGCCAGGACGTCCGCCACGGGGCCGATCCATTGGGAGGTGTCGGTGGACGCCACCCACGTTACCGGCGGATACAACACCGCGTAGGTCTTGGTCGAGTTGGCATCGTTCGGATTATCGACCAGCACGTAATGCGGATCCAGATCGCCGGGCACCAACAGGGTGCCGTTCGCGGCCAAACCGGTGTTGAACGCACCCGGAACGCGCTCGTGGACCTGCACCACCGCCGCCCGGCTGGTCTTGCTGCCGAGGCTGTTCTGAACCACCACCGTGTACGCCCCCGACTGCTCGGGAGTGATGCCGGTCAAGTCCAGCGTGGCACTGGTCTTCCCGGCCAGGTCCACACCGTTCAGTTTCCACTGGTACGACAGCGGTTCCTTGCCCGTCGCCAGCACACTCAGGCTGAGGTCGTCGCCGCGCAGCGCGCGCGGGGCGCCCTGCGGGTCGGTCAGAATGATGGGCGGGATCTGGCCCTCCGCGAAGACGCGGACGTTGTCAATCACGAGCGAGCGGTCCGTGCCGGCCTCCGGCGCGTGCTCGATCTTCAGGACCACCTCGGTGCTCGCCGCGGTGAAGACCGCCGTCTCCACCCAATAGGGATTGGAGCCGCCGACCGGTTGCAGCACCTGCTCCAGGATGGGCAGGTCATCGACGCTCACGCGGAGCGTGGTCTCGATGGTGCCGGTGCAACAGTTCCGCGGGTTCACGAACAGGAGGACCGTGTAGTTCTTGCCGGGCGTCAACCCCCGGAGAGTCTGCGTCGTGCTGCCCGCATTTTGGATGAAGAGGACCGCGTCCTGATCCGGGTTGTTGCCGTTGTCGGCGAAGGGGTCACGGCCCTCGACGTTGATGCCGTAGCCCGCGGCTTGAAACGCCCAACCCGCCACGGGATTCGGCTGGATGTATCCCACCCCGCCCACAATGGTGCCACTCGCCTCGAAGCTGGGATTCATTACCACCACGTCTCCCGCGTCGCGCGGCACGATGTTCACCGCATCCAGCAACAACGTGGCGTCGCCTTGGACCGTGGTGGCGAATTCCAGCGTTCCGGAATCGCCGGTCGGCGTGAAAACGATATTGGTCTCGTAGAACGGCATCCCCGCCCCCACCGCCGTGATATTGGCGATGTGCGCCAGTTCCTGACCGGCGAACTTGACGGAAAGGTCGAGCGTCCAGCCAGTGCCGAACTCGCGGGCATTGTAATAGAATTGGAGCCAGTAGGTCTGGCCGGGCGTCAGGCCGGTGAGGTCCTGCGACAGGGACTTCGCGCCTTGCAGGAAACCCACCTGCGTCCGGTCCGGCACCACGCCGTTGTCGAAGAAGGGGCCGGCGGACGTGTTGACACCCGAGCCGCCGGTCCAGCCCAGGATCTCGCCGTAGCCGGGTGAGGCCGGCGCGGCCGCGCTCTCGAAACTCGGGTTCTTGACCAGCGAGGTGACGACATAGGTCATCAATGTGTCCTGCACGGTCAGACCGGCGCTTTCCACCACATCCAGCAAGGCTGACCCGCGCGCCAATCCTTCGACCTCGAACGTCGCGGTCGCAGTCCCATTCTTGTCGAAATGCACGGTCAAAATGCCGTCTGCGTCGGCACCCACCAGGCGGGCGACGGTCGGCGTCAGGCTTCGGAACTTGAGGTCCACGGGCCCTACGATCAGCAATTCGCCCGGCACCGTGACCGACACGGTCACCTTCTGGCCGGGGGAAATCTCCGCCACCGCCGGGCTGATGCCCAGGGGCGGCAACGGGGTGGCCGTTTCGCCCAGCACCTTCACGTCGTCGAGGAGCAGCGTCAGGTTGCCCGCCGTGCTTTGCGCGAAGGTGATCTGGGCACTGAAATCCGTGGCCGTGAAAGTGAAGGTCTTGGTGCGGTACGCCGCAACGCCACCCACCGCCGTCACGTTCTCCTCGAAGGCCACGCTGTCGCCCACCTTGACCTGCAGGTGCGGCGTGTTCCCGGTCGCCGCGTTGTAGGCGAAGCTGACCTGATACGGTTTGCCGGGGACCAGCCCCTTCACGACCTGACTCAACGAACTGACATCGTTGAGCACCGCCACGTGGTCCTGGTCCGGCGGCGTGCCGTTATTGGCATAGAGCCCGCTCCCGTCCCCGCGGTCCACCGTGAAGTTGCCGGTGCCGGTCCAGCCCGCCAGGCCACCCGTGAAGAACGCGCCGTCGAGCACGTCGCCGCTCGCCTCGAAGCTGGGGTTGGCGACGACCACGTTCCCCGCGTCGCGCGGCACGATCGTCACCCCGTCGAACAGCGCGGTGCTGTCCCCCGTGACCGCCACCGTGAAGGTCAGCGTCCCGTAATCGGCCTCCGGCGTGAACGGGAAGGAGGCGAAATAGTACGGCTGGTTCTTCGTGTACGCGGGCAGCACGTTGACCAGCTTACCGAGTTCGAGGTCGGTGAGGCCGTCGTTGAAATTCACGGTGATGTCCACTTTTTGCGAACCCGCGCGGGCATCATAGTAAAACTGGACCCAGTACTGCTGGCCCGGCGTGAGGCCGTTGATCTCCTGCGACAGCGTGCCCGCGCCTTGCTTGAAGGCGACCCGCGTCTGGTCGGGGATCGCCGTCTGGGAGTTGTGGAACGGACCGGAGACATCGTTGACACCATTGCCCCCGGCCCAGAGATCGATCGCGCCATAGTGGGGCCAGACCTCGTTGATGTTGCTCTCGAAACTGGGGTTCTGGATGAACCCGGCCTGCGCCGGCGTCCAGCCCAGGGCCAGCCCGCCCAGCGCGATGGCCCAGGCGAGTTTTCTTGGTGTCTTCATAATGCAGTTCATTGGGTTGATGGAACGGTACGCCTCCCATGCCGGGCCCGTCCGGCGCTGGTGAGGGCACTTGGTTCAGTGGATACACGGCGAGCGTATCCGCGCCGCCGGGCAGGCGCAATCCGAAAAACCGAAAACCACTTATTCCTGGGGACGGATAACCTCGGCCGGCTACTACTTCTTGATCTCCACAAGAATCCCGTTGGTCTGTTTGGCGCTGAATCCGATGGCGTGCCCGTCGAGAAAAACCACGTTGGCCTTGCCCCGCGGGTGGGCCAGACCATGCTTGTACCCCACGTCCCAGAAGCCGTCGCCAGCGGGGCCCAGCGAGATCACGGCCGGGTGGTTGAGCTCGAAGGAAACGTCCACCGTCCCCAATGCCTGCGCGGGATTGACCACCGAACTGAGCTTGACCGTCTTCGGACTCGTGATCCGCGGCGGATACTCCGCCAGCGTGTACTGGCTCATGGCGTAGCTGATCTTCCACGGGTTGCCGATGCCAGGGTAGTTTTTGTACTGACGCCAGTGGTTCTCCTGCATCCGCGTCGGGCAGCGAAACACGTTCTTCGCAAAGTCGCTGCTGTCGGTGTTCGTGCTCGAGCTGAACCGCATCTTGGCCACGTACGGGATCAGAAGCGTCTGGAAGTTGTTCGAGTCGGCGCTGTCGTAAACGGCGTAATACCACCAGGCGAATGGCAACTGGTCGTAGTTGTCGTCCGCGTACATGAAGGTGGCCAGGCCGATCTGCTTGAGGTTGTTCTTGCAGAGCGTCGCGTGGGCCTGCTGCTTCGCCTTGGCCAGCGCCGGCAAAAGCATCCCGGCCAGAATCGCAATGATCGCGATCACCACCAGGAGCTCGATCAAGGTGAACGCCCGCGACCGCCGCGGACCGGACCGGGGGTTGCCCGTCCCGACCAGGCACAATTCCAACGCGGAAAGTAGGATTCGGGGTTTGCGCATGGCCGCACCCTTGCGCGCGCCGCGGCCGGCGTCAATGCGACGTTCCGCCGCCCAGGGTCAACCGCATTGGGCGCGGTGCCGCAGCGCGTGATCCGCCAGCACCAGCGCGCTCATCGCCTCCACCATCGGGACCGCCCGCGGCAATACGCAGGGATCGTGGCGCCCGCGACCCTTCAACGTCGTGTTCTGGTACCCCGCGTCCACGGTGTCCTGCTCCTGCATGATCGTGGCCACGGGTTTGAACGCCACCCGGAAGTAAATCGTCTCGCCGTTGCTGATGCCGCCCTGCACCCCGCCGCTGCGATTGGTCACCGTGCGCACGCGCCCCTCCACGTTGCGAAACGCGTCGTTGTGCTCGCGCCCGGTCAGCCGGAGGCCCTCGAAACCGGAGCCGATGTCGAACCCCTTCGAAGCCGGGAGGCTGAGCATGGCCTTGCCGAGGTCGGCTTCGAGCCGGTCAAAGACGGGTTCGCCCCAGCCCGGTGGCACGCCACGAGCGACACCCAGCACAATCCCGCCCACCGAATCCCCCTCCGCCCGCCGCTGCTCGATCAGCTCGATCATCCGCTCCGCCACCGCCGCGTCCGGGCAGCGCACGATGTTCGACTCGACCTCCGCAAGCTGGAACGTCTCGGGATTGACCGCGGCCTGGAGGTTCTGGACTTGAATCACGCACGCGAGCACTTCCACGCCGAAACGTTCGCGCAACAACTTCTTCGCCACTGCCCCGGCCGCCACGCGGCCGATGGTTTCGCGTGCGCTGCTGCGCCCCCCGCCCGGCCAGGCGCGGATGCCGTATTTCGCCTGGTAGGTGTAATCGGCGTGCGACGGCCGGAACTTGGTGGACATTTCGCTGTAAGCTTCCGGGCGCGCGTCCTCGTTCCGCACCCACATCGCGATCGGCGTGCCGAGCGTCAACCCTTCGAACGTGCCCGAGAGAATCTGGACCGTATCGGTCTCCTTGCGCGGAGTGACAATCCTCGACTGACCCGGCCGTCGTCGGTCCAGGTCCGGCTGGATGTCCGCCTCGCTGAGCGCCAATCGGGGCGGGCAACCGTCGATCACGACCCCCACACCGCCGCCGTGGGACTCGCCCCAGGTGGTGATGCGGAACAGGTGACCGAACGCGTTTGCCATGCGCGCAGCCTGCGCGAAGGCGCCTGCCAGGTCAAACCTCCCCATGCCCCAATGCGTCGTGGGTTGCAAACCGGTGGCTGTGCCGCTGCGCCGGCGCACCCTCTCTCACGCCGGTGGCTGCGCCGCTGCGTCGGCTCACCCTCTCTCACGTCGGTGGCTGCGCCGCTGCGTCGGCTCACCCTCTCTCACGTCGGTGGCTGCGCCGCTGCGTCGGCGCAGGGCGGTGCGGCAGCACCGCCCCCACCCGACCGGACACCACTCCACATTGGCGGACCTTGCCTGCCGCCCACCCCGCGTCACAATCGCGCCGGTCCTGGCCGCACCGGCCCGTCGATTTCAGACTCCGCACGCACTGGCGTCCGTGCGGTACCGTCTTCGCTTTCACCCCAGTGACTCCGCCGCTGCGCCAACGCACCCACTTTCACGCCGGTAGCTGCACCGCTGCGCCGGCGCACCCTCTTTCGTGTCGGTGGCTGCGCCGCCGCGTCGGCGCAGGGCGGTGCGGCAGCACCGCCCCCACCCGACCGGACACCACTCCACATTGGCGGACCACATTGGCGGACCTTGCTTGCCGGCGGCCCGGCGTCACAATCGCGCCGGTCGCCGGTGCCACGGGGCACGCCCTGACCCCGCCGATGAACGAATTGGTAGAAGATTTTCTGCAATACCTGCGCCACGAGCGCGGGCAGGCGGAGCACACCCAGCGCACCTACAAGGCGCAGTTGGACCAGTTCGTGGCTTGGGCGCAGGCGAACGGCCTCCAGCGTTGGCGCGACGTCGAGTTGCCGCATCTGACCGCGTTTCTCCAACACGAGCGGGCGCGGGCACTCGCCCACGAACCCAAGAACTCACCCCGCCGGTTGAGCAGCGAGAGTGTGTACCTGGAGATCGCCGCGCTGCGGGCGTTTTACCGCTTTTGCGAACGAGAACGGCTCCTCCCGGCCAATCCCGCCGAACACCTGGCCCTGCCCCGCCGCTGGCAACGCCTGCCCCAATCGCTTTCCGCGGAGGAAATCGAGCGGCTGCTCCAGCCCTCGCCAACGCCGACGCCCAGCGACCTTTGCGATCAAGCCGTGTTGGAACTGGCTTATGCCTCCGGCCTGCGGCTCGCCGAATTGCGCAACCTCCGCCTGGAACAACTCCACCTGGAAGCCGGTTTCGTCACGGTCATCGGCAAAGGCAACAAGGAACGCGTCGTGCCCGTCGGACGCCAAGCCGTCGCCGCCTTGCAGCGTTACCTCGACGTTGGCCGCCCCGAGCTCGTCCGGCCACGGTCGCCGGCGGCGGTATTCTTGACTCAACGGGGCACACCCTTCGCGCACGTCACGCTTTGGCTGCGGATCAAGAACCGCGTCCGCCGGTCGGGCATCTCCCGGAACGTCACGCCACACATGCTGCGACACAGCTTCGCCACGCATCTGCTGGAACACGGCGCCGACCTGCGGGTGATCCAGGAATTGCTCGGCCACGCGAACCTTGGCACCACCGAGGTGTACACCCACGTTGCCGGCCAGCGCCTCCGCGAAGTCCATCGCAAGTACCATCCGCGCGGCTGATAGGCGGCCGGCGCCGGTGCACAGTAATGCCGGTTTGCGATCTACGAGGGCGAAGCGCCGGCGCATTCGGCGAACACGCCAAAGCCAAGCCACGCTGAAGCTCGCATGCCAGACAGTAGCCGCCACGCGGGCGCCCCGTCGGCACCAACGCAACATTCAGGACTTCCCTGAACTTGTTCGACCCCGCTTACCTTTGACGCTCGCCGACTCGCTCGAGGCCATGCCAGGTTCGTTGGGCGTTTGGTGATAGCGGTCTGACGGACTCCTCAGCCGTGACCTCGGTCTGGCGAAGGAAAGCCCGTAGCACGCCTCGGTCAGTCTGCCTTTGATTGGGAACGACGGTCTGGGCGAACGGATCGTCACGTCGCAAAATGATGTGACTGCCGTGCTGCCGTCGCAGGGTGAAGCCGAGCTTTTGGAGAACGCGAACCACATCCGGGGCGGAAGCCTGGGCAGCTTGCTCATACGGCCAGCAGCAGCGCCTCGAAATGCTCCTCGGGCACGGGCAGCCGGTCAGCCTAAAGCGCGAGCACGTAGCCCTCGATGGCCTCACGGATGTTGCTGACGGCGGCCTCCCGGCTTTCGCCTTGAGAGACGCAGCCGGGGAGACTCGGGCACTCGGCCACCCAAGAGCCGTCTTCACCGGGATGAATGATGACCTGTCGCATGCCGGAAGAATGGCGGGCGTGTAGAAAAGCTCCACCGCAACGAGGCTCACGCCGGTAGCGAGGCGGCAAATCGTCCAGGCCCAGCATGGCAGTAAGTACTGCTGGCACTTGCGAGGATCACCTGCTCCCCAGGCGGGCCGGGACGGGAAAGCCCGCAACGCCCGCCGCCGGCGATGCACTCCGGCGGCAATGATCGCTCACGAACCGCCCCGAACCGTCTGACTTACCAGCGGGGCGGCGGTTCGCCCAACCGATTCTGTCAGCCCATCTCTTCACTAAAATAATCATTGTCGATCCTCTTCACTTCGTATGTGGCCGTTGTGGAAACACCTATCCCGAAATCAATCATCAGGTTCCACAACTGCTCGCCGTCGATGAGGACAATCTTACTGTCAATCCGAGCAGAATACTCGACCGCTTCCTTGGAGAAATCGGAGGTCGTAATAAAGATTCCCTTCCTGGCCCGGAACCCCTGCAAGGCTCCCGCAAACTTTTGAATCTCCGGCCTGCTGACTGTCTGCTCCCACTTCTTCGCCTGGATGTAAATCGTGTCCAAACCAAGGCGGTCCTCCTTGATGATCCCATCAATGCCCTCGTCCCCGCTTTTCCCGATCGCCTGCCCTGCGTCCTTTCGGGTTCCGCCGTATCCCATCCGGACGAGTAACTCAACCACCAGTCTCTCAAAGAACGTCGGCGACGCAGTCTTCAACTTGGCAAGGATTTCGCGTCCTAAGCTCTCACGCAGAGACTCAAATGACTCCTCCATCAACTCCTCGGGCGTCTGCTCGGTGTCGGCCTTGCTTTGCTCTCCGTTGGGTGCAGGCTTCTCCCGCTTACGTCCCCTCGCTTCAATGTAGCCGGGCTGCTTCTGGAGTAACCGAAGGTCAAAGCGACCCTGGGTCGTCTGCAGAAGCTGTTGTCCTCTCGGGGTGATCTTGAAAACACCCCTCGCGGTTGCCTCGAGGAGGCCAGCCATGCGCAAGTGCGTCTTGGCCCATGCAACCCGATTTGTGAAAACCTCCTGCTGTCCGCTCGGCAGCATTCTTTTCCTCTCCTCCGCAGCCAGCTCAAAATGGTCAGCAAGTCGGTCCAAAGCTTCGCGCGTCGAATGTTCCTTGCCGTCACCGATGACGTCCATCAGCGGGCGCATCACGGATTGGAAGTCAGGAATTGGCATTGGCGTTCAGGGCTGACAGTAAATTCGGCGACTCGCGGTCGGGTGCGATGGTCGCCTTGTCACTGGCGAGTCGGACCTTACGCTGCGCCAAGCACTTGTCAACCTGTGGGTTGAGAATGCCGCCGCACGCCTCAGGTCGCCTACAACAAGCAGATTCGACTTCCTGCCAGCCCGTCGGCGGCACGGCGGCGCCGTCAACGCGACTTCCTCGCGTCTTGAATCGGCGTGGCGGCGTCAATCGTGTTGCCGTCCGTCTGCACGGCACCGACGCTTTTCTCCAGCGCGATGCCCGTGGTTTGCCGGCGCTCGGCGCCGGCGCGGGTGTCGCGGATGGTGTTGCCCTTGAAGACCAGGTCCCGCGTCTCGCCGCGGACGTGGATGCCCGCCGCCGCTCGCCCGACACCGTTGTTTTCAATGAGATTGTCCTCGACCCGGTTCCGGTGGCCGGCCATGCCCTCGGTTTCGTTCCGGAAGAAGACGCCGTCCTCGTGGTTGCCCAGGACGTGGTTGCCGCGAATCAGGTTGTCCGTGTCCTTGTGGCCGATGCTGATGCCGTAACGGCCGTTCGCCTCGAGCGTGTTGTTCTCGAACACGCCGTTCTTGACCCGCCAGCAGAGGAAGAGGCCGTCATCGCCGTTGCCGCGCGCGATGCAGCCGCGCACGAGCGGGCGCTGCGAACCGCTGCCGGGATGCAGGCCCAGCGAGGCGTTGTCCACGCTCACGCAATCGAGCACCTGTGCGTCGTTGGATTGCTGGAAGCTGATGCCGTCGCCGTTGTACCGGCGGATCGTGCAGTGCGAGAGCACCGCGCCGGGACAGCGATAGAGGAAAAGGCCGCCACCGCGGCAGCCGTTCAGCGGCACGTTCTCGTCCTTGTCGCCATCGATGGTCAGCGACTCGACGCGCACGCCCTCGGCATTGTAGCCGCTGATCACCGGGAAAACGGTCGCCGCCTGGGCACCATTGGCCACCATGCAATCGGCGTTCAAGGGCAGGCTGATCGCAAAGGTGTTTCCGTTCCGGCCGATGATCCGGGCGACGGTGGTGTGGAAGCCGCCCGCGTTCTGGTCCCAGACCGCCACCCCATCGCCCACCTGGAAGCCGTCCGGGTTCTTCAAGGTGATCTGCTCCTCGCCGTAATCGCCGTCGAGTTCCAAGGGCGAGACGGCAGCCTTGGCCTTGCGCAAAACCGTCTTTTCGCCCTGGCCGCGGACGGTAACGCCGGCGCGCAGGTGCAACGAATCGCGCATCAAGTACTCGCCCGCGCCGATCTCGACCGTGCCGCCGCCCAAGCCCGCGATGTAATCCACGGCGGCTTGGAGGGCGCGGTTGTCAGCGCCGACGATGTCAGTGTCGTGCAGACCGACGGTGATGCGCGGGCGTTCGGTCATGGCGCCGTGCATGGCGGTGGCAACCTGGCGGAAGGGCGAGGGTAAGTTGGCCGACGCACTCGTCTGTGCGTGCAAGGTAGGCAAAGCAATGCCGGCGAGGAAGGCGAGGAGGCAATGTCGGAGCGCGAACCACCTTTCCGCAGGGGGAGCGCACGCGGCTCGCGTGCCGTCGTCGCCGGCTCGGCGACGACTTCGAGCCTCAGACCGACGCGTCTCCAATCCGCGAGCTGAGAAGCCGGGAGGCGAGGTGTTCGGCGACCCGTTGAATGTCTTAAAGAGAGCGGGTCTGGCGGTTCGACTCGGCGGGCCGCCGAGTCGGGCACGCGGGCCGCGTGCGCTCCCCATTTCAACCGCATCGTTCCGGCTAAGTGTTACTGCGGGCGCATTCATGATTTGGGCACGTGTTGAAACGGAGTTCGATCGAATTGCGAACTGCAGCTCAATCAGCGCGAATGGCGGGCTTCAGAGTCCACGCTTGCAGCCGCGCGACTTCGAGGAGCTTGGGCGCGCGGAAGCCTTCGCGGTGAATGACCCAGCCGCCGAAAAGACCCGGCGTGTCTTTGGCCACGTGGCGGGCGGGCAAGACTTCGCCGCCAGCACCCAGGTCCACGCCTTCGCTCCGCGGCAACCGGCCATGATGGCGCTGGTCATCGTAAGCCACCGCCAGCGCGACCAGAAAATCCGCGGGCGGCACGGGGTCGGGGCCGATGAAGACCCGCGCCGGCACCCGATGCCCGCTCTGAATGTAATCGCGCGTGTCCAGCAGCGCGGCCTGGAAAGCGGGCCAGCTTAGATGCCGCTCACGCGGACTGGCAGGCGGCGGATTGTCCGGCCCGAACAGGCCGGTCGCGATCAATGGCCAGGCGACCTTCTGGCCGTCGATGAGTTCGGCGACCGCCCGCGTCAGCAACTCGAACTGGTCGGCGACGGAGAACGCTTTATTGCCGATGACCTGGAAGTCCACCCCGCTCTTGGCATCCGCGAGAATCCGGCGCGCGAGTTCGTCCAACTCCGCCTCCGTGGCGCCTTCGGTTCGGACGCGGTCCGGATAGATGGCCGGCAGATCGCTCGCGGTTACGAACCGCACGCCGGGGAAAGCGCGGATGAAGTCGATGTACTCCGCGAAGCGGCGGAAGGCAGCGTCGGTTTCCTCGGCCGTGCGCTGCGGCGGCGCCTTCCACTCCGCGCGCGGCGGGTTGGCGCCGCGGCTAAAGTTCACGCCGTCCCAGAATTGCCGATGCACCCACTCACAAGGGTGGTAGAAGATGCTGATGAGTCCCCCGCCCTGCTCTTTCGCGAGTCGCCCGGCGATCGCGGCGAATTTCTGTTTGCCCGGTTCGACGGCCGCCGGGTCATGCAACTCCATGCGAGTCCAGTTGGGACTCATGTGATAGACGGTCAGCGAGCCGGCGTACCAGAACGGCTGGCCGTTCAAGCCCACGTGGTCGCCTTCGTCCACGTAGCACGGAACGCCGTGCGGGGCGACGCCGATCTGCTTCAGCGCGGCCACGGCCTGCGGCGCCCAGGAAGAACCCGGTTGGCCGTAGCAGGCCAGCGTGTCCACGCCGAAGATGCGGCGCACGTCCGCCGCCCCACCGCCCTCGCGCCGGATGAACTCGGACACGCCGTCCTCGAACCCGCAGTCGGCGAGGTACTCCGTCGGCGTGGGGTGAACGGAGTGGAAGTTGGCATGGTAAGCGATGGCGTGTTTGCGCAGCGCGGCGATGACGTCGCTTCGGCCGCGGCGTTCGAGCGTGCGCGCCTTTTCGCCGACCACCTTGAACGTGGCGCGAATCCCACGCTCGGTGAGCAGTTCCGCCAGGCGCTTGGCGGAGTCGTCGGACGCCGGCAGGAGGTAATCCTCGGTGTCGAACCAGAGGATCACGTCAATGCGCGGGGCGATCTTCGCCTCGGCGGCGCGCACTCCCATCGCGGCCGTCAACGCCAGGAGGGTGAGCCCGAAACCGCGAGCGGCGCGGCGCAAACACGAGGATTTCATGCGGGCGTTATGCCGCGGCGCCGCGGGCAAGTCCAGCCCGGTCGCGAATTGGCTTGCGACCGCAGAGCCGGCCGCCAGCCTCGCCCGCGTGTCGTCAACCCGGCAGGGGGTCTGGTTTGCCGTGGGCGCCTACATCCTGTGGGGCGTCCTGCCGGTCTATTGGAAGGCCATTCAGACGGTGCCGGCGCCGGAAATCCTCACGCACCGGATCCTCTGGTCGTTCCTGTTCCTGGCGATCCTGACGGCCACGCGTCACCAATGGGCGCCCCTCCGCGCGGCGTTGTCGCGCCGGAACCTCCTGATCTACTGCGTGGCCGCGGCGTTGTTGTCGGTCAACTGGCTGCTCTACATCTGGGCGGTGAATGCTGGGCGGATCGTGGAAACCAGCCTGGGGTACTTCATCAACCCGCTGCTCAGCGTGCTGCTGGGCGTGGTGTTCCTGCGCGAACGACTGCGGCGCGCGCAATGGCTGGCGGTACTGCTGGCCGCGGGCGGCGTGGTCTATCTCACCTGGCAGTACGGCTCGCTGCCCTGGGTGGCGCTGGCCCTGGCGACAAGTTTCGGCCTGTACGGCTTGATGAAAAAGACCGCGCCGCTGCCGGCCTTGCAGGGCCTGACGCTGGAAACCGCCCTGCTCTGGCTGCCGGCACTGGCGTTTCTCGCGTTCGGTGAAGTTCGCGGAACCGCCGCGCTGGGGCACGCCGGCGGGCGCACCGACCTGTTGCTGGTCGGCACCGGCATCGTGACCGGGTTGCCGCTGCTGCTGTTCGCCGCGGCGGCGCGCAAAGTGAGCCTGGTCACGCTGGGGCTGCTGCAATACCTGGCGCCAAGCCTGCAATTGGCGATCGGCGTCCTCATGTACGGCGAGCCGTTTGGCCGGACGCGGCTGATCGGCTTCGGTGTGATCTGGGGCGCGCTGGCGCTGTACTCATTCGAAGGCGTGTGGCGCCTGCGGCGACGACAACCAGTGACCCTCTGACCCGGCTGATCGCGCAAGCGAACCCGATCCAAACGCCGCAGAAGCGAAAGCGAGGCGCGTTTGCCAACGCCCGAGACGGGCGACTGCGAGTTCGGAGCGCGTTCGACTTGAATCCCGAAGCCCGAGTGGCCGAAATCCGAAAGAAGACGGAAATCCGAATGCCGAGGGGCATCCCGGCAGCCAACAGAAAGTTTGCCGATACCGACGCTATTGGAGCGCAACCTTTCGAGCTTCGGCCTTCAGGATTCCTTCGATATTCGGATTTCGAGCGTCGGCGTTCGGGCCGCTAATACTCTCACACCTTTGCGTCTTCGCGTCTTGGCGGTGAACTCCCTCCGCCGGGTCAGACGCGGAAGAAACGCGCGGCCAAGAGATTCGCTGCGGCGCCAAAAACCAGCAGCACCGCCAGCGGTTTGAGCACGGCGCCGAAGCCGCTGCCGAAGCTGATGAGTTGGTGCAACGCATCCAGCGCCCAACCGGTCGGCAGGCAGTGCGCGATAACCTTGAGCGCGTCCGGCGCGATCTCGAGCGGCCACCAGCAACCGCCCAGCGCCGCCATCGCCAGACTGGCCAGCACGCACACGCCGACCACCCGGTCCTCGGCCTTGAGCACCGAGCCGGCCAGCACGCCCAGCGACCCGGACACCCAGGCGAACACCAGCAGAGTGAGCGTAACCGCCGGCAGGTTCGCGCCGAGATTCACGCCGAACACGAACTTACCCACGGCGAGGAAGAACGCGATCTGCACCGCGCCCAGCAACATCAACCCGTAAATCTTGCCCATGACCAGTTCGCCGCGCCGCACCGGGCAGACCGCCAACCGCCGCAGCACCCCGTTCCGGCGCTCCCCCGCGAGGGCCGCGCCGCCGAAGATGAGCAGATTCATCATCAGGTACATCACCAGGTTGCCGGGCAGGGAGAAGTTGAAGCCCGACGGCACGGGCTTGCGGCCGGCGAAACGGGCATCGAGGCGAACCGGGTTGGGCGCGTTCATCACGGCGCGAAACGCCGCTTCGTTGGTGAGGCCGCTTTCTCCATGTTGAGTGGCGACTTCAATCAGATGCGAGTTGATCGCGATCAGCGCCCGCACGACGCGAAGCTCGATCATGGCCGCGTTGCCCGCGCCGGAGCCTTCGGTCTCGAAGAATTCGACCTTGGACTGCTGATGGTTCAGCACGCGTTGCGTAAAGTCGGCCGGGACGCGCAGGCCGCGCTCGGCCGCGGCCCGGTTGGTCGGGTCCACGAGCGCCATGCCCTGCGCGCCAAGTTCGTCGAGGAAGATGCGGCCGAGAAAGTGGGTGTCGAGGTTCTCGACCAGCAACGGGGGACGTGGATTGGCCGGATCGCCGGGACCGCGGGTCGCGAAGCCCATGAAATACACGAACGCCAGCGGCACGAGGAACAGCCAGACATAGGCGGTCTTGCTCTTGAAAAACACCCGCACGTCATTGTGGCCGATGTCGAGAATGCGTCTCATGCGCGCAAGCCTTGGGCGAAGCGTCGCCGGAACAGCGCCGCGGCCAGAGCGAGCAGGACCGCGGCCAGGGCCAAGAGTTTGAAGATCACCCAACCCCACGCCACGGAGCCGCCGCGAAACTCGAGCGTGCGCAGCGTCTCGGTCATCCAGAAACTGGGGAGCAGCGGGCTGATATGTTCGCGCAGAAAAGTCGGCAGTTGCTCCGGCGCAAAGGCGCAACCGCCGGCCAGGCCGATGCCCATGGCGACGATGTTGGCCAGCGCGTTCGACCGGCGTTCGTCAGGCACGAGCGCGGCGAACAAGGCCACCAAACCCGCGGCGAAACCCGCGTAGGCCATCACCAGCGCCGCCATCACCCACGGGTGTTGCCAGTGAATGCGGAAGATCGCGCCGCCCCCACCCAGCATGATCGCGGCGCACAGCAACACCGCGACCACCACGAACAAGCCTTTGGCCGCCAGGAACGGCAGCAGGCGGTGCTGGAGGGTGTGGTAGCGCTCGAACGTGCCTTGGGCCATTTCGCGTTGCAGGTCGGCCATGCCGTTGATGGCCAGGAAAAGGAAGAACATCGTCGCCAATCCGACCAGCAAATAGCCAAACAGGTTGAAGCCGGGGCCGGCCTTGGTTTCGTTGGCGCGGACTTCTTTCGTGTACATCACCAGCGGCGGGTTCACATACCGGCCGAGCGCCTTGACCTTGTCGCCCGCGCGAACGATCAGGTCGGCGACGCGCCGATAGTCGCCTTCGCCCTTAAACACCGCCTGCCAATCGGGGAACTCGGATTGGAAGTTCCGCGACACCGCATTCAATCCTGTCACGAGTGCGCCGAGGAGTTCTTCGAGCACGGCGGGGTGGATCGACTGGGCGGGATTCTTCACGAGTTCGAGTGTGACCGGCGCTCGGCCGGTCAGGTAATCGCGCGTGAAATGCGCGGGAATGATGACTGCCGCGCTCAGTTGGTTGGCGTTGATTTGCGCCAGTGCCGACGCGCGGTCGAGCACCACGGGATCGAGGTATTTCGCGCCCTCGCCCTGATTCACTCCGCCGCGCAGGAACTGGCTCAGCGGCGAATCGTCTTCGTCCACGAGCGCGAACTTGATCCGCCCCAGCGCGCCGTTGTCGGCGCTGCGTCCGAAGGCCAGGCCGATGAGCGCCGTGATGAGCAGCGGCATGGCCAGGTGGATCAGCCACGGCAGCGGATTGCGCCAGGCGCGGCGGAGGTCCTTGGCGATCAGCGTGCGCAACATGGTTATTCGCGCAAATCGCGCCCGGTGAGCTGAAGAAATACGTCGTTCAGGCTGGGCCGCTTGAGCGTGACGTTTTCCACGCGCACCGGCAGGGCGAGGAGTTCCTTGAGGCAATCCGACGGGTCACGCTGGTCCAGCGCCGCCACCACCAGTTGCTTCTCGGCTTGCTGGATCACGCGGAAGCGCTCGCGGAAGCCCGGCCAGGCATCCGGCGTGACGCGACTCAAATCGCCTTCCAGCACAAACAGGCGGTCGCCGCCCAGCCGCTCCTGGAGTTCGGCCAGCGTGCCTTCCGCCAGCAGGCGGCCGTGGTCGATGATGCCGATGCGCTGGCAGAGCGTCTCGGCTTCTTCGAGATAGTGGGTTGTATAGAGAATCGCGGTCCCGTTGGCGCGCAGGCCGCGGATGAATTCGAGGATGTTGAGGCGCGCCTGCGGATCGATGCCCACGGTGGGTTCGTCGAGAAGCAAGAGCTTGGGGCGATGGAGGAGTGCACAACCCAGGTTCACGCGGCGCTTCATGCCACCCGAGTAAGTCTTCAATGCCTCGCGGGCGCGGTCCGTCAGGGACAGCGCTTCGAGCAACTCGCCGGCGCGCTGCCGGGCGTCGCGCGGCGTCAGGCCGGCCATGCGGCCCCAGAACTCGAGGTTCTCGCGCGCGCTCAGTTCCTCGTACAGCGCGAGCTCCTGCGGCACCACGCCCATGATGCGTTTGGCCCGCTGCGGGTCGTTCCAGAAGGGGGTTCCGTCCACGGTGACCTCGCCTGCGTCGGGCTTGAGCAAGCCGGCGATCATCGAGATCGTGGTGGTCTTGCCGGCGCCATTCGGCCCGAGCAGGCCATACAATTCGCCGGCCTGGACCTCAAAGCTGACACCGTCCACGGCGCGGAGTTCGCCGAAGCTCTTGCCCAGGCGGTGGGCGCGCAACAGAGGCATGGCGCGAAGCTACCGCGCGGCCATCGGCAACGACAAGTTGCGAATCGGGCTCAACGGGCGGTAGCCATCTGCTTTGGTGGTGGCGGCGCGGCCGCGCCGCCTGCGCCGCCTGCGCCGCCGCAGCGGCGCAGCTACCTGATCGAGCCGAGGAGGACTCCCGCGGTCGAGGCTTGGCGTGGGGCACCGGGTGGTTAATCTGTCCGCGTGTTTGAACTTCAACTGCCCGCCGCGCCGCGCCGAAGCACCCGCGCAATCCTCGCCGGTGCCACACTCGGTTGCATCCTCGCCTGCATTGGCACGGCGCAACCCGTCTCCGCCATCCTGCCCTTTCCGCCCCCGCCACCCGAGGACTGGCTGCTCGCGTCCGAGCCCGCTCCCGCGCGGTTGCTCCGGTCGCCGGGGACGAACGAGGTCGCGCTCGAGAATGGCCTGATCCGCCGCACGTTTCGACTCGCGCCGGAGGGCGCCACGGTCGGCTTCGACGATCTCCGGACCGGCGTGGGCTGGCTGCGAGCGGTGAAGCCCGAAGCGAGCGTCACGATCGACGGGCGCGAGTACCCGGTCGGCGGCCTCACCGGACAGCCCGACCACGCCTATCTGCTGCCCGCCTGGATCGACCAACTGCGGCCCACCCCGAACGCCTTCCACCTCCTGTCCTGGCAGCCGGGCCGGCCGGTCGCCCCGTTTGCCTGGAGGCGCAAGCGTCACAGCGCCGATCTGCCCTGGCCGCCGCCGGGCGTTACCGTGGACTTCACCTATGCCGGTCCGGACGAAGCGACGCGCGGCGTGGCGGTGACGGTCCATTACGAGCTGTACGATGGTCTGCCCGTGTTGGGCAAATGGCTCGCGGTCAGCAACGGCACGGCGAAGGCCATCACGCTGGATCGGGTGACAACGGAATGGCTCGCTGCCGTGGAGGCCGAGTCCGCGGTGGACTCGCGGCCCACGAACAAGTGGCGTGTGCCGCCGGTTTCGGTGATGAGCGATTACAGCTTTGGCGGGATGGATCCCGTGACTTCCTGCCGCGTGGCCGAGTGGTTGCCCGATCCCGAGTACCTCACGCAAGTCCATTACGAGCGGAAGACACCGTGCCTCCTGGTCTGCCGCCCGCCGATCGGTCCCGGCGTGACCCTCCAGCCCGGCGAAACCTGGCAGTCCTATCGCGTGTGGCTGGTCGTCCAGGACAGCGACAATCGCGAGCGACAGGGACTCGCCTTGCGTCGCGCTCAACGGGCGTTGGCGCCCTGGCTGACCGAGAACCCGATCATGATGCATGTGCGCAGCGCGGACACGCCGACCTTCCGCACCGCGGTGGATCAATGCGCCGAAGTCGGTTTCGAGATGATTATCTATACCTTCGGCAGCGGCCTCGAGATGGAGAATGAGGACCCGGCCTATCTCGCGAAGGTCAAAGCCGACGTGGACTACGCGCACGCGAAGGGCCTCGAGGTCGGCGCCTACTCGCTGTTCAGCAGCCGGCGGATCGACGATGCGAACGACGTCATCAACCCCGCCACGGGCAAACCCGGCGGCGCCATCTTCGGCAATGCGCCCTGCCTCGGCAGCCGCTGGGGCACGAACTATCTCTGGCGCCTCCAACATTTCATCGCGCAGACCGGCCTCGATCTCCTCGAGCACGACGGGCCATATCCGGGCGATGTTTGCGCTTCCACCAACCACCCCGGCCACCAGGGCGTGGCGGACTCTCAATGGGCGCAATGGCGGTTGAGCGCCGATTTCTATGGTTGGTGCCGGGCCCGTGGCGTGTATGTGAACGCGCCGGACTACTATTTCTTCACCGGCTCGAACAAGACCGGCATGGGCTACCGCGAGGGCAACTGGTCACTGCCGCGGGCCCAACAACTCATTCACGGCCGGCAAAACATCTATGACGGCACGTTCGAGAAATCGCCGACCATGGGCTGGATGTTTGTGCCGCTGACCGAATACCAGGGCGGCGGCGCGGCGGCGACCCTGGAGCCGCTCAAGGACCACCTGCCGGACTACGAGGCGCACCTCGCCAACAACTTCGGCGCCGGCGTGCAGGCCTGTTATCGCGGTCCGCGCCTCTTTGATTCTGACGCCACGCGCGACCTCCTGAAATCCTGGGTCACCTGGTTCAAGGAGTACCGGGACATTCTCGAGTCGGACATCATTCATCTGCGCCGCGCCGATGGCCGCGACCTCGACTACTTCCTCCACGTCAACCCGGCGCTCAAGCGATGCGGACTGGTCATGATCTACAATCCGTTGCCCGAGCCGGTCGCCCGGACCCTCACCCTCCCGCTCTATTACACCGGACTGAAGGAGTCGGCCTGGATTCGCCAGGAAACCGGCACGCCCAACCGCTACCGCCTCGACCGCGATTACCGGGTCCGCGTCCCGGTGAACGTGCCGGCAAACGGGCGGACGTGGCTGCTGATCGAGAAACCGTGAGCGGACCGAAATGAGATTGCAGAAACTGCGGCGGAGCGAGAGGTTGCCCGGCGTGAATCAGCCCAGCGTTCGCTCTGCCGTGGTCGGCCTCTTTGACCGGGGTCGTGGGGGGAAGCCCGTTCTTTGTTCGCGCTCCCCGATTACCACCTGGGGGCTCGACGGGGTCACGAACCGCGCCTCCGGGCCGGTCCCGGGTCGGGTCCGGTCGGCACCGCCACCCCGCGCCTTTACGTTGATCGAACTGCTGGTGGTCATCGCGATCATTGCGATCCTGGCCGGCATGTTGCTGCCGGCGTTGGCGCGGGCCAAGGCGAAGGCCAAGGAGATCCAGTGCCTCAGCAATCTCAAGCAGATCACCACCGCGGCGTTCATGTACCAGCAGGACACGGGCAAATCCGTGGATTACAACTACACCGAGGTGTTGTGGATGAAGACGCTGATCAGTTACGACATCCGGGTGAATGCCGTCCGGTTGTGTCCCACCGCCTCGGTGCGGCCCAAGAGCCTGGCCGGTTCGACCGCGGGCACGGCCTCCGCCCCTTGGAATTGGTCCTCGGAGATGACCAACCTGCTGGGCAGCTATGCGATCAACGGGTGGCTTTACTATTACGATACGAGTAACCCCAACGGCATCAGCCGGTGGGTGGGCCAGGACCAGTTGCCCAAGTTCTTCCAACGCGACACCGCCATCGCCTCGCCTTCCACCACGCCGTATTTCCTCGATGCGTTGTGGCCGGATTTGTGGCCGGGCCTGGCCGACCGGCCCCCGACGGACCTCTTCCAGGGCGATGCGACGACCAGCCTGGGCCGTTGTTGCCTGACGCGCCATCCGTTGATGACCACGGTCAAGGTGAAGTCCGGGCAGGCGCTGCCCAGCGCGATCAACATGAGTTATGCCGACGGCCATGCGGGCAAGTTGCGGCTCCAGGACATCAAGACGGTGACGTGGCATGTGGGGTACGTGCCCGTCAACGATCCCTGGCGCACGAGCCCATGATGCGCACCGTGGCCGTTGGGGCGCGCGACGGGCATCCGAACAGAGGTCGAAGGCAATGGGACTTCTGGCGACCGCTGCCGCCGTTGCGTTCGCGACGGATGGCGATTGGGGGCTGCGAGCCCTGCACTCGTTCCGACACTTCACGGGACGCCGTGGCGTCGAGCCAACCGGCGGCGGTCTTGGCGTTGTCCGGCTTCGAGTGGCGACCGTGGGGCCTCAGGGCCGGCTCAGCCAGTAGTGGACGAGCACGGTCAGGATGCCGGTCACGCCGGTCGGAATGAACAGCGCGATGTAGGTCGGGTCCTGAATCCAATGGGCGAACGCGCCGCGCCGTTCGTTCTTGATCTCGTCGGTCAATTCCCGCAGCCGCTTGAGATAGGTCGCCTTCGGACAAGCGACCCCCGGGCCCGGGCTGTCGGGTGCGGAGGCGGGTGCGGAGGCGGGTGCGGAGGCGCGTTTCGGGCCTTCGACGAGGATCTCCTTCTCCGGTGCCAGTTCGACTTCCTTGGCGATGTCCCGAAGGCCCGCCAAGGCCGCGCGTTGGACGTATCGGGCGGCGTGTCGCACCAGGGCCCAGCACATCGCGGCGATGATGAAGTTGAGGAAGAAGACCATCACGAGGCTGCGCGGCCAGGTCCAGTTTTCGAAGTACGAGTTTCGCGACAGCAGGAGCAGCAGGAAGATCAAGAACGGGTAGTACATCAGCCGTCCGGTTTCCTGGGTCTTGTCCGCCGCAAACTGCACGTCCATCCAGCCCTCGAGATCCGAACCACGAAGTCCGCGGCTGCGCGCACGTTCCTGCGTCAGCGTGGCCGGCCAGGTGGACCGATGGCTGGCGAGACAACTCAGGAGCGTGCCCGCCAGCCGGGACGCGTCCAAGACATAGAACAGCACCAGCAGGAACAAGGCGACCGTGGTCAACAGCGTGCCGAAGTCGATGAGCGCGGACCAGTAGCCGCGCACGCAAAGTCGTTCCGGCATCTCGTTCATCGCCAGCACGGTCACCAGCAGAAAGCTCCCGTAGCCGAAACTCATGCACACCGCTCGCAGGTAACGGCGTCCGGGTTGTCCCTGCCGGAGGTAGAACTCGAACAAGGCGCGCGCCGGGACGCGCTGCTCCGCGTCGGGCTGGAGCTGACAGGCGCGGAACGGCTCCACGACTCGCGCCCACCAGCCGCCGGCGCTTTTGGCCGCAACCCGGTTCAGCATGGTGTCGAACGCCTCGTCCGGGAAGTAATCCTGCCACAGCCGGCGGCGGTGGCGGACATGGCCGCAATAGGCGGCCAGCAAGAACACGATCGCCCCCAGAATCGCGATTACCCGGATCATCTCGGTGGGCCAGATGCTGATGCCCTGGTCCAGAATCCACGGTTCTTCGTTCGGCAGTCTCGCCACCGTCCGCGCAATCCCCCAGGCGAGCACGGTGGCCGCGCCGAGGACCGCCAGAACCACCGCCAGAACCGCCTGGGTGCGACGGGCGTCGGTTCCCGCCGATCCCTGGAAACTGCTGGGCAGTTGGATGAGGAACCAGAGCACCAGCAGCGTCAACAGGGCCCACAGGACGGTCGAGGAATTGGGCCGCGGGAAGGCCACGGAGACCGATTGCCCCGCCGCGGCGTGACTGAGTTTCACCGGCCCGTGCCGGCCGATCTCGTACAAATCCCCTTCCAGACCCGGCGTGGACGCGGGGTCCCCCAGCGCCGCGCGGCAGGCGCGAAAGACCGCGGTCTGGTACACGTCGCGGAAGGGGAGAAAGGGCTCGTGCGGGATCGCCGGTTCCAGTCCGTAGGCGGAGGCGACGAGCAGGTTCCGGCTGTGCTTGAGTTCGTCCGGCGACCAGAGCAGCGCGTCCAGGTCGGTGGCGAAGAACAGGGCTTCGGGCAATCCCGTCCGGAGGGCGCGGAGCAGGACGAGCTTGTCATAGACATCGCTGCCGGTCAGGCCCACGGCGTAAATCTTGCCTTCTCCGCCCGCCCGCAGCCGCCCGTCTTCCGCGCGGAGCAGGCCCGCCAGGCGCTCGGCATAGTCCGTTTGGGACTCGCCCTCGGCCTTCTCGGACGACTTCTCCAACGCCGCCTGCACCACGGCTTCCGGCGTTGCGGCAGCATTGGCGGGGCCGGCCTTCTTGACCGCACCCGTCGCCGCCTTGGTGCCCTCGAGGCCGCGCAGGTAGCCAAAACGCCAGACATTTTCCGCGACGCTGTACGACTCGTGCAGCGGCCGGGAATCCTGCAGCGCCATCTGGATCGCCATCGGCAACGAGCGGCCATAGAACGTATCGGCCTCCGACACGAGCACCACCTTGTCCCCGTTTTCCAGTTGGCGTTTCCCGCCGCGGTTGCGGAGCTCGTCCGCCAGGCGGCGGGCCAGTTCGTAGTCGGTCGCGATCCAGTTCGCGAAGACATTGGTGGCCAAGACCCGCTCCAGCCGCCGCCGGGTCGCGGGCCGCGTGCGGGCGTCGAGCGCCGCGTCGTTCGCGCCTTCGCCCGGAAACAGCAGCGAATCCGGAGCCGTGGCTTCGGGCGAGTAGATGCGGAAGCGGTGGCCTTGGGCGAGCTGGCGGCAAAGGGGGTCGGGCGCCGCGTTCGTGTCGGCCAAGGCGCGCAAGGTGTCGGACGAGCGCGGGCCGATGAGGTAAAACGACAGGTTCGCGGCCGCATTGGAGGCGCCCAGATGGGCCAGCAGGAAACCCAGGGTTTTCAACGGCTGCGCGGCCAGATCGTCCTCCCGCAGCCAAAGCACCAGCAATGAACCTCCGCGTCTGGGCGCCGTCTTTCCCGTGGCTTGAAACCACTCGAAGGCGAACTGGAGCGGGCCCGCGGGGCCCGTCGATCCGGCCATTCGGACCGCCGCCACGCCGAGGTGATTCCGATCCTCGGGCGCGAACTCCGAGCTCAGCACGGCCGATTCCACCGCGTAGCGGAGGCGGCGACGCACTTCCGCGTCGGCCGGATACGGTGTGCCTTCCAACGTAACGCCGAGAATCGTGACGGGTTGATTGGTCCGCCGCTGCAAGTCGGCGAGCAGCGCCGGCCACTCCCCGGCCGGCGAAGCCGTGCGCGTCGCCTGGGGATCGGCCGGCGAATCGCCGGCCGACGCCAGGGTGTTCGTCAGCGCCTTGAACGTCTCGAACGGGTCCTGCCACAACCGGGCGATGACCTTCTGGCTGCCCGCCGACGGGTACGCCGCGGAGGCGACCTCCGGCGGCCGGGTGCTGTGGAGCCCTTCGCTCAGATTCCACACGCCCCAGACGGCTGTCGCCAGGACGAGGATCACGCTCAGCGTGCCCGCGAGCTTTTGTGCGTTGTCGTTCATGCCGGCGGACCGGCGGTTGTTCGGACGAAACCGTCGCGCGGCCAGGTCGGCTGGCTGCGCTTCTTGGGGAATAGCCAGGGGGCATCTTGATGGCAAGCATCAAAAATAGCGTCGGTAAGCAGCCCCTCTTTCGGCCCCCGCCGGCGGGCGGCGTTCGCACCGGGTGCCTGGAAGGGTGGCGGGCGGATTCCAAATGCGTGACGGCGGCGCCGCAACCAAATGGCCCACCGCCCGTGGAAGCGGATGCTGGACGGGCGGTTCGTCGGCCGATTAGCCTTTCGCCGCCATGCAAACGCGCTTCGCCTTCCGCCGCCGCACCGTTCCCCTCGCTTCGCTGGGTCTCCTCGGGCTGGCGCTCGCCACCGCCCCAGGCCCCTTGCTCGCGCAGGGGACGAAGGCGGATTACGAACGCGCCGCCGGGCTGGCCCAGCGCACGCGCGACCTGGTGTTCAACGCCAGCCTGAGCGCCCACTGGATCGGCGACGGCACCCGGCTCTGGTATCAGCGGGAACTGACCGGAGGCGGCCACGAATACATCCTGGCCGACGCCCGGGCCGGCCAGCGCGCGCCGGCGTTCGACCACGCCAGGCTCGCCGTCGCACTTACGAAGGCGGCGGGCCGGGAATTCGTCGCCACCAACCTGCCGCTCGACAACCTGTCCTTCAACGGGGACGGCACCGAGGCGGAGTTCACGGCGGCGGCCAAACGCTGGGTTTACACTCCGGCGAAGGACGAACTCCGCGAAAAGCCCGCGGCCTCCAGCGACAATGGCCCGGTCGAAGACGAGGAACTGCCCACCGCGAGCACCCACACCGGCGGCGAGACCTCCCTGACCTTCGTGAACCGCACGGGGGGCGATTTGGAACTGGTCTGGCTCAACGAAGCCGGCGAGCGCCGCAGTTATGGCAAGCTCAAAGCAGGCGAGGACCGGCGCCAGCACACTTACGAAGGCCACGCCTGGCTGTTGGTGGACGCTTCCGGCCGACCGGTTCGCGGCGTGATTGCCCGGGCCGAAGCCACCACCGTGGAGGCGACGGACCGCGCCCGGCCGGTCCGGCGGCGCGGCCGAAACCGCCCCCCGTCCGAGGAACCGCGGACCTCCGCGTCGCCGGACGGCCAATGGACCGCGGCGGTCGAGGGCTTCAACCTGGCGATCCGCCCCAAGACCGGCGCCGCGTTCCCGCTGACCTGGGACGGCAACGAAAACAACTTCTTCGCGCCGGAGTTCTTCTGGTCGCCCGACTCGCGCTGGCTGGTGGTGATGCGCACCGAGAAAGGGGACGAGCGCAAAGTGAACCTCATCGAGTCGTCGCCGAAGGATCAGCTCCAGCCCAAGCTCCTTGCGTACGCCTACGACAAACCGGGCGACCGCCTCACCGTGAGCCGGCCGCATCTTTTCGATCTCGCATCGCGGAAGGAAGTCGTCCTCGGCGACGCGCTCTTCCCGAATCCTTGGAGCATCTCGGACGTTCACTGGGCGCCGGACTCGACGCGGTTCACGTTCCTCTACAATCAGCGTGGCCATCAGGTGCTGCGCCTGGTGACGGTGGAACTCCCCGGCGGTGCGACGCGCGCGCTCGTGGACGAACAGAGCCCGACGTTTGTGGATTACGCGCACAAGCTTTTCCTGCATTGGCTCGACGACACCGGCGAACTCCTCTGGATGTCCGAGCGCGACGGCTGGAACCACCTTTACCTCTTCGACGCGAAATCCGGCCGGCTCAAGAACGCCGTCACGCACGGCGACTGGGTGGTGCGGGGCGTGGACCAAGTGGACGCGGCCAGGCGGCAGGTGTGGTTCCGCGCGTTGGGCATCCGGCCCGGCCAGGATCCGTACCAGGTCCACTTCTGCCGCGTCAATTTCGACGGCACCGGCCTGGTGATCCTGACCGAAGCCGACGGCTCGCACGCCGCGCAATTCTCGCCGGACCGGCGGTTCCTGGTGGACACCTGGTCCCGCGTGGACCAGCCGCCCGTGCATGAATTGCGCAGCGGGGAGGATGGCCGGCTCCTTTGCGAACTCGAGCGCGCGGACACTTCGCGTTTGGCGGCGACCGGCTGGCACGCGCCGGAGCGTTTCGTGGCCAAAGGCCGCGACGGCCGGACCGACATCTACGGCGTGATCCACCGCCCCACCCGCTTCGATTCCACGCGGAAGTATCCGGTGATCGAGAACATCTACGCCGGCCCGCAGGACTTCTACGTCCCGAAGACCTTTCGCCCGTTTTACCGCCCGATGGAAATCGCGGAGCTGGGTTTCGTCGTCGTGCAGATCGACGGCATGGGCACGAACTGGCGGGACCGGAAGTTCCATGACGTGTGCTGGAAGAACCTGGCCGATGCCGGCTTCCCGGATCGAATCGCCTGGATGAAGGCGGCGGCGGCACAACACCCGGAGCTGGACCTCACCCGTGTGGGCGTCTATGGCGGCTCGGCGGGCGGACAAAACGCCGTGCGGGCGCTGATCGACCACCATGACTTCTACCAAGTCGCGGTGGCGGACTGCGGTTGCCACGACAACCGCATGGACAAGGTCTGGTGGAACGAGCTCTGGATGGGCTGGCCGATCGGGCCGCAGTACGTGGAGAGTTCGAACGTCGAACAGGCCGGCCGGCTGGAGGGCAGGCTCTTCCTGACCGTCGGCGAACTCGACCACAACGTGGACCCGGCCTCGACGATGCAACTGGTGAACGCCCTCATCAAGGCCGACAAAGACTTCGATTTCCTCATCGTCCCGGGGTCGGACCACGGGGCGGGCGAGTCCCCCTACGCGGCCCGGCGGCGGCAGGATTTCTTCGTGCGGAACCTGTGGGGGGTCGAGCCGCGCCGGGAGCCATGACCGAACCAGCGCGCCCTTCCGCGAGCGTTGGCGGACGGCCGTCGGGCTCGGCCGGGGCCGCCGCCGGCCGCCGGTCTGCCGCGAGTGCCGGCGGTCGGCGCTTCCTGCTCCGGCGCTCAATAAAGCCGCAGGCGGGCGCGTCTAAGGCGCCAGTGAACGTTTCCGGGACAGCGCTCGCGCGCGTCGGTGCCGACGGCAAATTCTTTCGGGCTGGAGGACGCAAGTTCCATCCGAAGGGGGTGGCCTATGGCCCGTTCGCGCCCAACGCCGAGGGCGACACGTACGCTTCGCGCGAGCAGACCGGCCGGGACTTCGCGCAGATTCGCGAGCTGGGAGCCAACCTGATCCGGCTCTACGCCGTCCCGCCGCCCTGGCTCCTCGACCTGGCGCACGCCATGGAACTGCGGGTACTGCTCGACGTGCCCTGGAACAAACACGGCTGCTTCCTGGAGGACGAGGCCGGTCGGGAACGGGTCCGCCGGGTGGTCCGGGAAGCCGCCTATGCCTGCGGGCGACACCCGGCGCTGTTCGCCTTGAGCGTCGTGAACGAACTGCCTCCGGACATCGTCCGGTGGCACGGCGCGACGGCGGTGGAGGCGTTCCTCGACGATCTGTTTCGCGAGGTCAAGGCGGTGGCGCCCGATTGCCTGTGCACCTTCGGCAACTACCCCACCACCGAATTCCTCCGCCCGCGGGGGATCGACTTCCATTGCTTCAACGTCTATCTGCCCACGCCGCGCGCCTTGCGGAATTACCTCTCGCGCCTGCAGATGCTGGCGGACACGAAACCGCTGGTGCTCGGCGAATTCGGCCTGGACGCGCTGCGCGAAGGCGAGGCGGGCCAGGCGGAGTTCCTCGGCGCCACCATCGAACAAGCCTTTCGCTCCGGCGTGGCCGGCGCCATTGTTTTCAGCTTTACCGACGAGTGGTTCAAGGACGGTCAGCGCATCACCGACTGGCAGTTCGGTCTCACCACGGCCGATCGCCGGCCGCGGCCCGCCCTCGCGGCGGTGCGGCAGGCATTCCACGCGGCGCCTATGCTGACGCCTGCCCGGCAACCGAAAGTGTCGGTCGTGGTTGCCAGTTACAACGGGGCCCGCACCTTGCGGCCGTGCCTGGCTTCGCTCGTGGCGCTGCACTACCCGGATTACGAAGTCATCCTCGTCGATGACGGTTCGACCGACAATACCAGCGCCCTCGCCGCCGAGTTTCCGACCGTCCGCCATCTGCGACACGAAAAGAACCTCGGACTCTCGGTCGCCCGCAACACCGGCATCGCCGCCGCGCAGGGCGAAGTGGTGGCGTTCACCGACGCGGACTGCCGG
This sequence comes from uncultured bacterium, assembly GCA_963735925.1. Taxonomy (GTDB): domain Bacteria; phylum Verrucomicrobiota; class Verrucomicrobiia; order Limisphaerales; family J093; genus DSVZ01. Next base: position 525,352 of record CAVTMT010000006.1, on the reverse strand, counting down.
GCCGACGAGGACTGGTTGCGCTACCTCGTCGGGGATCTGCTGAGCGGTCCGTTTGCGGGCGTGGGGGGGCACAACCTGCTGCCGGCGGACGATTCCTGGGTGGCGGCGGCGGTCATGGTGTCCCCCGGCGGTCCCGCCCACGTGATGCTCACCGATCGCGTGGCCGAGCATCTGCCGGGTTGCAACATGGCGTTTTGGAAATGGGCCTTGGTGGAGGTCGGCGGCTTCGACCCGGTCTTTCGCCAGGCGGGCGACGACGTGGACATCTGCTGGCGCGTGCAACAAAGCGGGCACCAACTGGGCTTCAGCCCCGCTGGTTTCGTGTGGCACGCCCGCCGGTCCACGGTGCGCGCGTACCTGAAGCAGCAGCACGGCTACGGCGAGGCCGAAGCCTTGCTGGCACGCAAGCACCCCGAGTACTTCAACCCGCTGGGCGGCAGCCTCTGGCGGGGACGGATCTACAGTCCAACGCACGTCGGGCTGCTGACCCGTCGGCCGATGATCTACCGCGGCCGCTTCGGCAACGGGCTGTTTCAAAGTCTGTACACCGCCTCGCCGTCGTTTGCGCTGATGGTGGTCACCAGCCTCGAGTACCACCTCTTCGTGACCTCGCCGCTGTTCGTGCTCAGCACCCTGTTCGGCTGGCTGTTCCCGGTCGCCCTCGCCAGCGCCCTGGTTTCGGCGGGCGTGTGCGCCCTCGCCGCCGCGCAGGCCGAACTGCCCCGCCGCCGCCACCGGATGGGGTCGCGCCCCCTGGTGGGCCTGCTCTTCATGCTGCAGCCGGTGGTGCGGGGCTGGGCCCGCTATCAAGGCCGGCTGTTCCTGCGCCAGACCCCGCTGGCCCACCACGAGAATCTGGATTCCCTGAGCCGGGTCCGGCTGCGCCACCTGCCGCGCACCGTGGATTTCGGCGATCCCGCGGCACTGGGGCGCGAAGCCTTCCTGCGCGGCGTGCTGGACCGCCTCGAACGGGACGGCTGGCAACACCGCACCGACAGCGGCTGGGGGAACTTCGACGTGGAAGTGTACGGCAATCGTTGGAGCAAACTGCAGCTCACCACCGTGAGCGAGCAGACCGACGACTCCCGGCTCCGGCTCCGGTGCCGGTTGCGTAACCGCTGGACCCTCCCCGCGCGACTGACCTTCTGGCTGGTCCTGGCGCTGGCCTGGCTGGGGGTCGCCGCCAAGCGCGACGAAAGCGCCTGGTATTGGCTGCTGCTGCTGGCGCCGCTCTTCGCCGTGATCCGCTTCCGCCGCGACCAGCGCAATCTGCGTCGCATCTTCGGAGTCTTCCTGGACGAGGTGGGACGCGGCCTCGGGTTGAAACCGGAACTGGAACTTCAGCCGGAACCCTCGGCTCAGGCTGCGCCCGCGCCCGCCGAAGTCACTCCGCCCACCCCCTGCGCTTAAACCCGGCCCGCAGCCGCGGAGAAACAGGGATTCCTGCGGAAGGAGGAAAGCCGGAATCGAGCTTTGTCCTTTCCGGCGCTATCGATTTCCTCGATCCCGCTCCGAGACCCGGTGCCCCGGTGGCGGCAATGGCCGGGCTGGTCCGAAGCCCTGCCTTCCGCCGTTGCCTCCGACTCCCGCTCCGTTACGACTCAGCGCGTCAGCGGTTGGATTTCGCTGTGGCGTGCCTTCCCGCCCAAGTAAGAGGTCCAGCTCATCAGACCGCCGCAGACCAGGGCCAACGTCAGCGCCAGCCAGGCAAACCAGCGCGGGGCCGGCTTGGGCGGCCGGAACGCGATCAATCCCGCCGCCGCCACCAAACCCAGCGCTGCCGTCAGCGCGAAAGCCACGACGGCGACTTCCTGATGCTGGTCCAGCAGATCGCGATTCATGCCGGGCATCGCCATCAGCGCCTGGGCCGCGGGTTGGCCGGAGAAATAGGCGGCGCCCGACAACACCCCGGCGAACACGAAGAGCAACAGCGCAGCGCGTCGGATATCCGGACTGCGCAGGAGCAGCCCCGCCAGCCAGAGCGCCAGGCCGAACAACACGGCGAAGGTCGGGGCGTGGGTGACAACCAGATGCAAATGCGCGGCGTTCATGATTCGGGCGCGGGGGCGAAAGCCGCCCGCCGCGGGACGCGCCGGATTCTGCCGCGCGGCCGGCCCGGTTCAACCACTATTGCCGCCGCATTAAGCGCTTGTTGCCCGGTGGCGGGGGGGCTAGGTTGCGGGCAGCCGGCCATCAACCGGCCGGCTGCCTTTGAACATGAGCATCACAACCCAGCGTTTCTCGGCCCAGACCCAGCGGACGGGCCGCCGTGGTTTCACCCTCATCGAGCTCCTCGTCGTCATCGCCATCATCGCCATCCTGGCGGGGATGCTGCTGCCGGCGCTGGCCAAGGCCAAGGCCAAGGCCACCGGCATCACCTGCATGAACAACACCAAGCAACTCATGCTGGCGTGGACCATGTATGCGGGCGATTACCGCGATGAGATCCCCTTCGCTTACGCCAGCGAGCGAGATGCAAATACGTCTGATGGTGCCTGGGTACAGGGGGATCTTGACCTCTCGACCCCGACGGCGCGGGGAAATTGGGACACGAATTATATCCGGCAGAGCCCACTCTTCCCTTACGCCGGTGGCAGCGCGGCCATCTGGCATTGCCCCGCCGACAAGAGCACCGGTAAGAATCCTCAGGGACAGACCGTGACTCGCGTTCGGAGCATGTCCATGAACATCTGGACTGGCGGACGCAATCCGGCAGACGGCGCGGGGCTGGACGGGGGATGGGCGCAGGGAAAGAGTTGGAAGGTCTTCCGGAAGACAACGGAAATGAATAACCCCGGTCCAACGATGTCGTTCGTGTTGCTCGACGAGCGGCAAGATAGCATTAACGACGGATTCTTTGTGGTCAACATGGAGGCATACCTGAACGCGGCAAACGCCGTCATGGTGGACTATCCGGCGAGTTATCACAGCCAGGCCGCAGGGTTCGCCTTTGCCGACGGACATTCGGAGATTCATAAATGGGTGGACAGCCGAACCGTCCCCCCCATCAAAGCTGGATTGGCTTTGAATCAACCGCAGCCGAACAACCGGGACGTCTATTGGATGGCAGAACACAGCACCAGACTCCCGTAAGAACTCCCGAGTTTTGTGCCGACGTGGCGTGGATGGGCGTCTGTGGTCGCTTTCGATAGCCTGTGTCTCGTCTGACGCGGAACCAGCGGCTCGCCGTCGAGACCCCCACTAACGTCCTCGTTGTAGCCGGCGCGGGCACCGGCAAGACCCGCACCCTGGTCGAGCGCTGCGTCCACCGCCTGCTCGATTCCGCCGACCCCGTCTCCCTGGACGAAATCCTGATGGTGACGTTCACGGAAGCGGCGGCGGCCGAAATGCGCCAGCGCGTCCGCCGTCGGCTGGAGGAAGCCGCCGCCCTTGATCCCGCCAATCTTCGGCTCGCCGAGCAGATCGCTCTGGTCGATTCGGCGCGAATCTGCACGCTCCACAGCTTCTGCCTGCAACTGATCCGCGAACACTTCCAGGATCTGGGCCTCGACCCGCAACTGACCGTCCTGCCGGAATCGCAAACGGCCATCCTCGCCGCCCGGACCCTCGACGAATTGTTGCGCCGCCATTACGCCGGCGACACCGCGGCCGATGTCGCCGTGCAGGCATTGGTCATGGCCCACGGCGGCGGTCGCGACGAACGCATGCGGGCGTTGGTCCTCCGGGTGCACGCTTATGCCCAGACACTGCGCGACGCGGAGGGTTGGCTGGGCGAGCAGATCGAAACCCACCGGCAACCAACCCCGACGCACTGGACTGGCTGGCTCCGCGACGGGATTGGCGAGTGGCGTCGATTCTGGTTGGAGGCGTTGCGGGAAGTGCCGGCGACGAACCTCCGTGCCGCCGAATGCCGCGCCGCACTGGAGCGCCTGCCCGAGAACGCGGACCGGGCAACCACGGGCACAGCGCTGGAGGCCGTCCGGCAACTTGACGGCGACTGGCCCCGAGGAAACAAAACAGCCTGGCGCCAGCCGCTCGAAAAGCTGTTCCAGGAAGCCGCGTTCCTGCGCTCGGTGACCGTGGTTGGCGACACGGACCCGCTGGCCGAAGACTGGGATTGGGTCCGGCCGCACCTGCTGGCGTTGCTGGAACTGACGCGGGAATTCGGCACGGCGTTCGCCGAAGCGAAGCGCGAGCTCGCAGCGCTGGACTTTCACGATCTCGAACAATTCGCCCTGCGGCTGCTGTGGGAGCAGCCGGTAGCGCGGCGCTGCGACGCCGCCGGGCCGGGAGGCAGCTCGGTCCTACCGGAGGGCGACTCGCTCCGGCCGAGGCACAGCTCGGCCCTACCGGTAGAGCGGCGCTGCGACGCCGCCGGGCCGAGCGGCAGCTCGGCCCTACCGGAGGGCGACTCGCTCCGGCCGAGGCACAGCTCGGCCCTACCGGTAGAGCGGCGCTGCGGCGCCGCCGGGCCGAGCGGCAGCTCGGTCCTACCGGAGGGCGACTCGCTCCGGCCGAGGCACAGCTCGGCCCTACCGGGAAGCGACCCGGCTTTTCCGGATGCGTGCGCCGGTTCGGACGTTGGCTCGCGCGATGGCGGCGGTGGCCTCGGGCGGCCGACCGACCTGGCGCGGTTCTGGCGCGAACGGCTGAAGCTCGTCTTCGTGGACGAATATCAGGACATCAACGACGCCCAGGACTGCATCCTGCGCGCACTCAGCCGGGACGGCGCCGACGCGAACCGGTTCCTGGTCGGGGACGTGAAGCAGAGCATCTACCGCTTTCGCCTGGCCAACCCGCGCATCTTCCAGCGTTACGCCGACCGCTGGCAGGTGGACCCGGCCGCCGGCACGGTGATCCCGCTGAACGAAAACTTCCGGAGCCGCGCCACGATCCTCGACTTCGTGAACGCCCTGTTTGCGCCCCTCCTGCGCCGGGAGGTGGGCGGCGTCGCCTACGATGCGGACGCGGAACTGCGTTTCGGCCGGCGCGACACCGGGCCAACCGACCCTCCCGATTCCGGACCAGCCGTCGAGTTGGTTCTGCGCCTCACCGGTGGTGAGGAGGACCCCGACGACGCGGAAGCCGGGACGGACGATGAGCTCGGCAAGGCCGAAACCGAAGCCTGGTTGGCGGCCGGACGGTTGCGCGCCTTGAAGGAACAACCGTTGCTCGTCCGGGACGAGTTCAGCGGGGAGCGGCGTCCGGTGGCATGGCGTGACATGGTGGTGCTGCTGCGCGCGCCGAGCGGCAAGGCGGAGACGTACGCGAAGGTTTTCGAGCAGGCGGGTGTGCCGCTCTGGGTGCGGCGCAGCGGCCTGTACCAAACCACCGAAGCGAGCGACCTGTTGAGCCTGCTGCAATTGCTCGACAATCCGCTCCAGGACATCCCCACGCTGGCGGTGCTGCGGTCCCCGTTGGTGGGCTTGAGCGTGAACGAACTGGCCGTGATCCGGCTGGCCCAGCCCGTCGGGCACTTCTGGACGGCGCTGCGCCGCTTCCACGCGTCTTCCGCCGGGCCGACGTCCCCGGACTCGGACGCCGTCGCCATCGCCCGCGCCTCGGCGTGGCCGCGGGTGGATCGCTTCCTCCGCCGCTACGCCCGCTGGCGCGAACTGGTCCGGCTCGGTTCGCTTTCGGTCTGCCTGGAGGAGGTCCTGGACGAAACCCATTATGAGGATTGGCTGCTCACGCAGCCGCGCGGCACCCAACGCTGGGCGAATGTCCAGCGGTTGCTGGCCATGACCCGCGATTTTGACCGGCTGCAACGCCAGGGCTTGTTCCGCTTTCTCAATTTCCTCGAGGCGCAACGAGAGGTCGAGTTCGACCCCGAGCCGGCGCAAGTGGACGAGGCGGATGCGGTGCGATTGATGAGCATCCACCAAAGCAAGGGGCTCGAATTCCCGGTCGTGGTGGTGGCGGACCTGGGCAAGGCCTTCAATCTCCAGGACCTCGGCAGCAACCTTGTGCTGGACGAAACCTACGGCCTGGCGTCGTTCGTCAAGCCGCCTGGTTCCGAGCGGACTTACCCGAGCCTGCCGCACTGGCTGGCCAGCCGCCGCGGACTCCGCGAGGCGTTGGGCGAGGAACTGCGGCTGCTCTACGTCGCGGCGACGCGGGCCGAGGAAAGGCTGCTGCTGCTCGGCACGGCCACGCGCCGCGCCGCCGGGAAGAAATGGACCCGAGCGGCAGGCGCGCTGAGCACGGCGCGACTGCTGGCGGCCACGAACGCGCTGGACTGGCTGGGGCCGCTCCTGCCGGCGTTCACCGGCCAGGACGACTGGTTCGACCAGGCGGAAGGTCAAAGCCCATCCCTGGCGTGGCGCGTGGCGGCAAACGCCGGTCGGGTCGGCGACGAACGAGCGGCGAAATCGCCGGCGGCCCCGAGCGCGCTGCCCACGGCGGACGAACTGGAAATCCTCGGTCGGCGGTTGCTCTGGTCCTATCCGCAGGCGGCGGCCACGCGCGAATCGGCGAAGGCCTCCGTAACGGGTCTTCGCCAGCGGGCGCTCGAAGCCGACGACGAGGCGGTCGCCTGGTTTCGAATGTCGCCGCGCCAAAGTGCAAAACGGGCGCCGGCTCCCGATGAGGTAAAGGCGTTGAGCGCCGCCGAACGCGGCGTGGCGCATCATCGCTTTCTCCAGTTCGTGACGCTGGAGTCGCTGGGCACCCGCGCGGCGCTCGTCGCCGATGCGGAACGGTTGCGCCGCGCCGGACGCCTGACCGACCCGGAAGCGCGGGCACTCGACCTGGATGCCCTCGCGGCCTTTGGCCAATCGGCGTTGGGCGAGGCCGTGCGGCGCGACGCCGCCTGGGTGCGACGCGAATGGGAGTTCACCACCCGCGTGTCGCCCGGGGATCTGGCGGCCCTGATGTTGCCCGTTACCCCGGGACTGGATCCGGAAGAATTCGTGGTGGTCCAGGGCGTGGTCGATCTGGCCGTGATCGCGCCGCAGCGGATCTGGATTCTCGATTTCAAGACCGACGCCGTGACGGCCACGACGGTGGCCGAGAAGGCTCGCGCCTACGGTCCCCAACTCCAGCTCTACGCCCTGGCCTTGACGCGACTCTATCGGCGACCGGTGACGGGCGCCTGGTTGCACTTCCTGACCCTCAACCACAGCGTGTCCGTGCCGCTGCCGGCCGCTGCCGGGTAGGGTTTCGGATCCGGCGCTTCCGCGAGGAGGATGTTCCTCCTGGATTCGGACGCCGATCAGACTTCCGTCCACGCTCCCGGCACCGGTGCCGGGTAGCGACCCTCGGCGTTGGCTTGGACGGGGGCCGGGCTGGAGGCCGTCAGGCCATCCACGTTGGCGCAGAACCGGAACTCCGACGCCATCGTCTGCTCCCACGTCACGATCTGGCCGGTGTGGACGGCGGCCCGGCCCATGATGGCGCCGAGGTTCGAGAGCGCGGCCCGCCGGGTCTCGTTGTGCGGCCGATCGTTGCGGATCGCGCTCAGGAGCACGTCCCACTCCGCCTGCCACGGATTGACGGTTTCCTTCGGCGCCCGCCACGCGATGTTGGACGGCTCCGTGCGTTGATCCTTGTAGAGCCAGGAAGTCGGCGCATGGATGTCGCCCGAGAACTTCGCCGCGCACTTGGTCCCGTGGAGATAGGTGGCGAAGTCCGTGTGGCATTTGGGAATGTAGCGGCCGGTCACGAGCGCCTTCGTGCCGTCGGCAAAGGTGTATTCAATCGAGTAGCTGTCGAGGTTCTGGCTGGCATCGGTGCTCCCGGCAAACCGCCCGCCCACGCCGTGGGCCGACACGGGCCAGGAATCCTTGATCCAAAAGCACTCGTCGATCTGGTGGATCATCAGCTCGATGAAGATACCGCCGGACGCCCACAGGAACTGGTACGGATGTCCCGGGCTGAGTTGCCAGAGCAGTTCGTTTTCACCCCGCGTGAAGGGGGGCATGAAGTAGCCCGGGTCCATGCGATAGGCCCGGATGAGCTGGACCTCGCCCATCGCGCCATCGCGAATCTTCTGGATCAAGGCCTGGCGGGCCGACGAATGGCGGGCCATGAGCCCGGCCGCGACCTTGAGGTTCTTCTTCTCGGCGGCTTCACCGGCCCGGAGGATGCGCTGGATGCCGCCGGGGTCGGCCGCAAAGTCCTTTTCCATGAAAACGTTCACGCCCTTTTCCACCGCGTACTCCAGGTGCGGCGCGCGGAACGCGGCGTGCGTGGTCAACATGGCCACGTCACCCGGCCGCAGGCAGTCGATGGCGTGCCGGTAAGCATCGAAACCGAGGAAGCGACGCTCGGGCGGCGCGTCGATCCGTTCGCCCAACGCCTGGCTCAACGCGGCGTGCGACGAGTCGAGGCGGTCCGGCCGCAGATCGGCCATGGCGACGAGCTTGATCGGCCCGCCGGCGCCCGATTCCATCGCCCGCTTCGTGCCGACGTCGTCCCCCAGCACCAGGCCCCCCGCCGACATGGCGTTGGCCACGGCGCCGCAGCCGCGGCCGCCGCAACCGATCAAGGCCAGACGAATGGTGTTATCCGCGGCGGCGTGGACGTGGGGAAGGGTCAGACCTGCCAGCGCCGACGCGGCGGCAAGCTGGCTCGAGGTTTTGATGAAATGACGACGCGAGGCGACCTGCTTTGGGTGGGCGTTCATAGGCGCCATGCTTCTTCTGCCGGTGGATTCCTGTCAATCCGCGAGTCGGCGGAAGCCGGCGTGTGCGACGAGCGCCAGCATGGGCGCTCGGAACTTGCGAATTCAACATTGACGCTCCCGGGCGCTTTGCCTACCGTGTCGCCTCGCTTGCGGGGGCGTAGCTCAATTGGTTAGAGCGCTGCCCTGTCACGGCAGAGGTTACGGGTTCGAGCCCCGCCGCTCCCGCCATTTCCACCACCCTGCCCTGAGGTGACCTTCTCAAGCGGGATTGCCGAGCGCCGAGAAGCGAAGCGGCGACCTTCGGAGAACTTGATGACCGACCTGACCCAGATGCTTGGAGCGGTCGAGCGAGGCGAGGAGAAGTCCGCCGCACGCTTGTTGCCGCTGGTTTACGAGGAATTGCGCCGGCTCGCGGCGGCGAAGATGTCCGGAGAGCCGGAGAACCAGACCCTTCAGCCAACGGCCCTCGTCCATGAAGCGTGGCTGAGACTGACCGTCCCCGGGGAGGTGCAGTGGCAGAACCGTGCCCATTTTTTCGGCGCGGCGGCCGAAGCGATGCGCCGGATTCTCATCGAGAAGGCGCGGCGAAGGCAGGCGGCGAAACGCGGCGGCGGTTGGGAACGGCTGGACCTTGACCATGTCGAAATCGCCACGGAAACGGAAGGCGACACGCTGCTCGCCGTGGATGAAGCGCTGGAGAAACTCGTTGGAATTGATCCCAAGGCCGCGGAGTTGGTCAAACTGCGTTTCTTCGGCGGCCTGACCCTCGAAGAAGCAGGCAAAACGCTCGGACTCTCCGAGCGGACGGCCAAACGATACTGGGCCTTTGCCCGCGCGTGGCTCTACCAAGAGCTTCGCCAGCAGGCGGCGTTGTGAGACCGTGTCGGCGACCGTGGCCCCTCTTTGTCGGGGTTTGCGCATTGTAGGATGAAGTCGCCCCCCAAAGTCGAGGGGCTCGCAAACCGCATGAACGCCGAACCGTCTTTGCGCACCATCTTCAGTGAAGCACTGGAGGTGGGGGCGGCCTCTGCACGCGCCCGTTATCTCGACCAGGCGTGCGGCAAGGGTACGGCTTTGCGCCGCCAGGTTCAGGCATTGCTCGAGGCGCATGAGCAGTCCGGCGGTTTTCTCCCCGGACAAGTCGCGGGCGGCGCCGAGAGGGGGGCGGACTGCGCTGGCGGCGAATCTCCCGGGGGTAAGCCTCGAATCGATTCGCCTTTAGAGGAGGCTCCCGGCACCTATCTCGGTCGCTACAAGTTACGGGAGAAGCTCGGAGAAGGGGGTTGGGGGGTGGTGTATGTGGCCGATCAGGAAGAACCCGTCCGCCGGCGCGTCGCGCTGAAGGTGATCAAACCGGGAATGGACACCCGGCAGGTCATTGGCCGCTTCGAGGCGGAGCGGCAGGCGCTGGCGATGATGGATCACCCGAACATTGCCAAGGTCTTCGATGCCGGCGCCACCGACAGCGGCCGGTCTTATTTTGTGATGGAACTGGTCCGGGGCATCCGCATCACGGATTACTGCGACCAGAACCGCCTCGACACGACGCAGCGTCTGGACCTGTTCATCCAGGTCTGCAACGCGGTTCAACACGCCCACCAAAAGGGGATCATTCACCGCGATCTCAAGCCGTCCAACATTCTTGTCACCCTGCACGACGGCACCCCCGTCCCGAAAGTGATCGATTTCGGGATCGCCAAATCCACGGAAGGACGGCTGGCTGACCACACGGCTTACACGCAACTGCACCAGTTCGTCGGCACGCCGGCCTACATGAGTCCAGAGCAGGTCGAGCTGTCCGGCCTGGACATTGACACCCGCAGCGACATCTACAGCCTGGGCGTTCTGCTCTACGAACTGCTGACTGGCGACACACCGTTCGACGCCAAAGAGCTTCTGCGTCAAGGGCTGGACGCAATACGTCGAACGGTCCGGGAAGTGGAACCGCCGCGTCCAAGCGCCCGTTTCGAAACTCTTCCGCCGGCCCGGCGCACCACCGTGGCGGCAGCGCGGCGCAGGGACGCTCTGCGACTTCGTTCCGAGCTGCGCGGCGACTTGGATTGGATCGTGATGAAATGCCTCGAGAAGGACCGCACGCGCCGCTTCGAAACGGCCCACGCGCTGGCCCTGGACCTGACGAGGTTTCTGCGCCACGAGCCGGTCACCGCGCGACCGCCAACCGCACTTTATCGTCTGCGGAAGTTAGCCCGAAGAAACCAGGTTTCCTTCGCCGCGGGGGTGATCGCCCTCCTGTCGCTGGTCATCGGCCTGGGGATCAGCACCCGGGCTTTGGTGGGGGAGCGGGCGGCGCACAAAGAGGCCGAACGAGCGCGCGGTGAAGAGCGATTTCAACGCGTTCGCGCCGAGGCCGGGGAATTGGCCGCCCGGCGTTTCGCCTATGCCTCGGATATGAATCTCGTTCAACAGGCCCTGGGTGCGAACAACCTCGGACGCGCGCGCGAGATTCTTCACCGCAATCACCCGCAGCCCGGTCAGGTCGATCTGCGGGGCTGGGAGTGGTGCCACCTGTGGCAGTGTTCCCGCAGCTCCGCGCGATTGACTCTATGCGAGGAGCCGATGTCGGTTCTGATCGTCGCCTATACGGACGGGGACCGTGGCGTGGTGACGCGTGACAGTTCGGGCGCGGTCAAGTTGTGGGACCTCCTCACCCGGCGTCCCGCCTTCGAAGCGCGCAGCTCCGGCCATGGCCGCGCGCTCGCCGTGTCCGCCAACGGCCGCTCGCTGGCCTGGGACAACCGCGATTCCCAACCCCAGCCAGGCATCGAGATCCGGCAAAGCCCGATGGGTTCCCCGCTCGGATTCCTGGCCAGCCGCGCGGCCGCCTTGTCGCTCGCGCTATCCTCCCGAGGCGATCTCCTCGCGGCGTTCTGCGAGGATCGCACCGTGAGGGTGTGGAGCCTGACGAAGAGCAACCTGGTCACGACCCTTCCGGCCTCGCGTATGGACGGAATGCACAAAGGAGTCGTCCTGTTCGCGCCGGACGGAGCGCTGCTGGCGACAGGCGAAACCGATGGCACGATCCGGGTCTTCGACGCGGCGACCCTTCAGGAACAGCGCCGATGGACCGCCTCGAGGGAAGGAATCACGGCTCTGGCCTTTTCACCGGATGGCGGACTGCTCGCTTCGGGTTCTGGATTCTCCGACCCGACGGTCAGACTCTGGGAAGTTGCCAGCGGCCGACCAGCGGGCACGCTCGCCGGACACGACTCCTGGGTCGCCGCGCTCGCGTTCGCGCCGGCCGGCAAGTCGCTCGCCAGCGCCAGTGGTGACCAGACGGTTCGGGTTTGGGACGTGGCCAGTCACCGCCAAGTCTCATTCCTGCGAGGACACCAGGACGAGGTGTACTCGCTGGCTTGGTCCGCTGACGGCAGGACTCTCCTCAGCGGCAGCAAGGACGGCGCCGTCAACGTTTGGGACGCAACCCTGCGACTGAACGAGGAAGCCTATACCACCCTGCCCACCTCCGTGGTAAAGTTTGGGTTCCTGCCCAATAGCCAGGGGATCGTCACGCTCAGCCGTGACTTAAAGTTGACGCTCTGGAACCTGGGCACGGGCGAACCCATTGAGACGATCGCCACACTGGGCGTCGATGACGGCGAAATCTCCATTTCACCTGACGGGAAGCTGCTCGCGGTCGGAGACAAGACCGGGGCGTTCCATATCTGGGATTTGCCAAATCGAAAGGAGGTTGCGGCTTTTGGAGCGCGCGCCGGACAACCTCTCTATGTGAAGTTCCTGCCTGATAGCCAGGAACTCCTCACGGTTGATGGGTCCGGAGTCGCCCGGCGGTGGCGAACTGGTTCGTGGACGGAGGCCGCAGCCTGGCAACTGGGTTCAAACGCCAATGCCGTCTGTCTGACGCCCAACGGACAATGTGTGGCGAGCGGACACCTCGACGGTACCGTCCGGACCTGGAGCGTGGAGACCGGCCGGGAGTTGGCCACCGTCGCTGGCCACCGGCGTCGGGTCACGGGCCTTGCGTTCACGCCCGACGGCGGGACCTTGGCCACGGCGAGTGAGGACGCCCTGGTGAAACTCTGGGACCCCGCAACGCTGCGGGAGGTGGCGACGCTTCGCGGCCATCTCCTGGGGGTCCATTCCGTCCAAGTCTCTCCGGACGGACGGCGCCTGGCTTCGGGCAGCCACGCCAAAGAGGCGGTGAAGCTCTGGGACTTGGCCACACGCCAGGAGATAGCCACTCTGGAAGGACGCGGATCGTTCTTCTACCGCACCCTATTCTCGCCGGATGGCAGGATACTCGCGGCCGTCAACCTGAGCGGCGAACTCCATCTCTGGCGGACTCCGTCGCTGGCGGATATTGAGGCTATCGAGACGACCGAAAGCCCAACTCTCTCACCCTGACCCCTCCCTATAGAGGATCCGATGTGGACTCCCAGCCGAATCAATCGTATGCGCATGCCATTCCTGAGACTAACCATGATGTCCCTCCCCTCGGCGCTGGCATGTTTGGGCCAGGGCAGCTTCAGCAGCACGGATATCGGCAGCCCGAACCCACCCGGCCAGACCGTCGCGGTCGCGAACGGTTTCGACGTGTCCTCAGCCACGGGTGACGTCTGGGGATACTTCGACGACTTTCGGTTCGTCTATCAGCGCGTGACCGGAGACTTCGATTTGCGGGTCCGCGGGACGAGTCTGGCGGGCGTGGCCTACTGGACCAAGGCCGGTTTGATGGTGCGGAGCGATTTGACCGACTACGCCATGAACGGCTTCGTGATTGCTACCCGCAGCGGCGGTTGGGGTCGCTACTTCTTCACCGGGCGCCTGGGGGATTTCTATGCCAGCCACTCTTACTTTCAGGGTTCCTATGAGCGGGTCCAATACCCGAACGTGTGGTTGCGCCTGGTCCGAGTGGGCAATGACATCATTCCCCAGCACAGCACCAACGCCGTGAATTGGACGCAGATCGGCAATCTGGATTTTGTCACCTGGCCGCGAAGCGTCTTTGTGGGTATGGCGGTGAGCAACCATCCCGACAGCGGGCAGACCAAGGCCACCGCCCAATTTCGCGACCTCTTCCTCGACCTGGGCGTGCCCGGGGCGCCCGTGATCCTCACCCAGCCCGCTTCACACACTGTGAACCCAGGGACGGGCGTGACCCTCAGTCTGACGGCGGTGGGCCGTGGCTCTCTCACCCACCAATGGTATCGCGATGGGACGCCGATCGAAGGGGCCACCAACGCCGTGTACTCGCTGGCGGCAGTGGGCAAGAGCGACGAGGCCAAGTTCACTTGCCGCGTGCAAAACGACGACGGGAGCCTCTGGAGTTGGGCGGCGCAGTTGGAGGTGGCCGAAGCCGAACAACCCTTCGATGGCATCGTCTCGGAACTGTTCAGTCGCGTGTACGGAAGCCAGATCGCCTACTTGTTCAACGCGACCAACTTTCCCAACGGCCCGTTGTCCGTCTCGCGCCCCGCACGCTTCGAAGTGCCAAGTTCCGGGGAGGACACCGGGGGGCGGCTGCGCGGCTTTCTTGCGCCGCCGGTGACTGGCAACTACACGTTTTACATCGCGGCCGACAATCGGGGCGAGCTGTGGCTGAGTCCAGACGACAACCCGGCGCACAAACAGTCCATCGCCGGATGCTACTACTGGGTGGACCCACGCCAGTGGGCGGTCTATTCGGACCAGGCTTCCGCCCCCGTGAGACTGGAGGCGGGACGGCGATACTATCTCGAGGCGCTGTTCAAAGGCGAAGGCAGCCCGAATCATTGTGCCGTGGGCTGGCAGTTGCCGGACGGGACCTACGATAGACCGATACCCCTCACTCGCTTTCGCGGACAGCCGGCAACGCTGCGCGCCAATGGGGTCAACGGCGACGGACGCTTTGAAATGGTGGTCGATGGCACGCTCCACAGCCTGTACGTCGTCGAGTCGTCCGCCAACCTCAGCACCTGGCTGCCGGTGTGTACGAACCGCGTGCCGTTCAGCTTCGAGGATTTCACCGAGGAAAGCTCTCCCCGGAGGTTTTACCGGGCGAGGACATCGCAGTAGAGACAGATGGCTCGCGGACCCGACGCCATCCTGCCCAACAATGATTTTCAACGAACGCTTTCAAGCTCAGATCCATTATGAATAGAAGCACTCCAGCTATGAACACCACACACCGCGAATGGTCCCAATCCAAACAAGCCCTTCGCCTCGTCGTCGCGGTTCTGCTGGCTCTGGTTCCAGTAGCGGCGATTGGCGCATCGGACATACCGGGCCCCTGGATTCAGGTGAACCGGCCCCTCGTCTCAGTCCGACTCGGTTTCGTCACGTATTCAGACGGGACCTTCTACAGCGGCGGTTCCGACGGCATGCTCCTGAGTTCAAGCGACGGTAAGACTTGGGTCCAACGAGACACGGGAAACACCAACTACCTTGGGGCAGGTGTGGCCGGCGCTGGCAAGGTTGTCGTGTGGGGCGGCGAGTCCCTGGCGGTCTCCGCCGATGGGCTTGAATGGCGTCAGGCTCCGCAACCAAGCACCGATGGCGTCGCCGCGTTCGCATTTGGCAATGACGTCTTTGTCGCCGCGGGTTATGCCGGGTCCATTGCGACCTCGACCAATGGTCTGGACTGGGTGATCCGCCGGGAGTGGGATGGTTGGGAGAATTTCCTCGAGCTCGGCCATGGCGAACCCGGCTTCGTCGCGTTGAGCGGGCGAGGCATCTTCCACTCCGCCACCGGCGAGCAGTGGGAGAAGGTGTACACGGTCATTGCCGGCACAGCGACTCACTGCGCGTTTGGCCAGGGACGGTTCCTGGCGAGCGACGGGAGCGGCGATCTGTATTCGTCCAGGGACGGGCGCTCCTGGCAACTCACGGGCAAGCGGCTGCCAGCGCCGGCTACGAAACTTCTGTACGACGGAAGCCAGTTTCTGGCGGTCATGTCTGACAGTGCCCAGGTTTATGTCTCCGCGGACGGCAATGAATGGTCGCCGGTGCCTTCACCGACGTCGATTTCGGTCTGGGATGCTCTCTCCGCGGAGGGCAAGTTGGTGATGGTTGGGCGGGCGGGTGGAATCGTGTCCGGACCTTCGGTCACCGGCCTGGAGACCGTAAGCGCGGGCATCAACGATACTCTCCACGGGATCGCTGCCGGTCCTCCGGGAGTCGTTGCCATCGGCGCACCGTCCGGCCGATACCTCGTGGCTTTTTCTCCGGATGGATTTTCGTGGCGGGCTCTCCCGCTTGCCCTCCCCAGCCGCCCGACCTTTGTTCGCTACAGCCGGGAACGGTTCCTGGTCGGGGGCGAGAATGGCGGCCTATGGACTTCGATTGACGGTCAGCAATGGTCCGCCGCCTCGATCAGCCGATCGGTGACGCTTCGCGGGTTGGCCACCGACGGACAGGTCGAAGTCCTGGTCGGCGCCCAGAGCGTGCTCCTGTACAGCACGAACGGTGTGGATTGGCTGCCCACCACCGGCGGACACAACGAGAACTCAATCACCTACCACACCGTCGTCTGGGGAGACGGCAGGTGGCTGTGTCTTGGACAGGACGCTGGCTCGGGCACGTTTCTCCTCCATTCGACGGACGGCAAAGCCTGGACCCAAAGTTATCTGAGCGACACGCTGCTCAACGGGGCGGTGTATGGCAGCGGCCGTTTCGTGGGCGTTGGGGACTATGGCATTGTCGTTACCTCACCCGACGGCGTGACTTGGAAACGCGAACCGGCGCCACTCCCGGATCGGTTGACGAGTGTCGCGTTTCACGATGGTTGGTATGTGGCGACCGTGGTTCCCGCACGTGGCGATACGGTGGTCCCGGGTGTCCTGCTTTCCACCAATGCCGTGGATTGGGTGTCCGGGCCGATTGAGGTGCGCCGGGGGCGTGGCTTTCGAGCGGCCGGATCATCGGAAGAAGCGCTCTGGATTAGCGGCGATCAGGGAGCAATTGTCCGTGCGGGCCTGGCGCAGGCGCCTGCGGTCGGCTTGCAGCGAACCGGCGACGCGTGGCGCTTCGTGTTGTCCGGTGCCAACCGCATCGACACCATTCTGGAGACCTCGGTTGACTGCCAGACCTGGCAACCCGCCGGGCTGGTGGTCAATCCGGCCAAACAGGTCGATTTCCCGATCGCCCCTCCGTCCGCTGCCGATCGGCAATTCTACCGCGCGTTGCTGCGGTAATCGGATCCGCCGTAGTGCTTGGTCAGTTTGCCCTGTAGCGAAGTTGCCTGAGCGCTGGGTGAGGGCGGGGAGCGTTGAGGCTGATCTCAGCCGATGCGCTGGAGGAACTGCGCCGGCGTCAGGATCGCGATTCCGAAGGGTTTGCCGAGCGCCAGCAAGTCGCGGTCGGATGACACGATACAGTCCGCCCTGGCAGCCAACGCACAGGCCAGGAATGGGTCGTCCGCCAAGTCACGGCTCCGCGGTTTGCCCAAGGGTGCCGGCACACAGTGCAGCGCCTTGGCGTGAATCCAGCCCAAGAACGGCAGAGGCGAACGATTCGGGAATCGGGTGCGCTGGACCTCGAGACACGTGCGACGGTACTCCATTTCAATCGGCTCCGTGACACAGGGACGGGCCTGGCGACGGGCCACGGTGGTCCACGCGCGGCGTGCGGTGCTCCGCGGCCAGAAGATGGCCGCGACCAAGGTGCTGGTGTCGAAAACGACCCGCGTCATCGGCTTCGGCGTCGGTGCTTGCGGGCCAGCCGGGCGATCTTCTGCAGGTCTTCGTCACTCGGTTCGCCCTCGCCGCCCGGATGTCGGTCAAGGTCACGAACGACGGACACAAAATCCGGATCGAAGGCCTCCGCCTGCAGCTTGTCCTGGAGAGCGAAGATCCCCGCGCGAAAGGCCTCGCTGCGATTGGCGAACCGGCCTTGCTGGAGCCAGGTGTCCACGATCTGGTCGATGCGCGGAGTGGTGGCGATGTTCTGCGGCATGCCGACAAACTAGGATCGCGACATTAGTTGTCAATAGATGGTTGTCTGTCGAGGGGTCGGCGGTTCCCGCACATGGCGACACGGTGGTCCCGGGTGTCCTGCTTTCCACCAACGCCGTGGATTGGGTGTCCGGGCCGATTGAGGTGCGCCGGGGGCGTGGCTTTCGAGCGGCCGGATCATCGGAAGAAGCGCTCTGGATTAGCGGCGATCAGGGAGCAATTGTCCGTGCGGGCCTGGCGCAGGCGCCCGCGGTCGGCTTGCAGCGAACCGGCGACGCGTGGCGCTTCGTGTTGTCCGGTGCCAACCGCATCGACACCATTCTGGAGACCTCGGTTGACTGCCAGACCTGGCAACCCGCCGGGCTGGTGGTCAATCCGGCCAAACAGGTCGATTTCCCGATCGCCCCTCCGTCCGCTGCCGATCGGCAGTTCTACCGCGCGTCGCTGCGGTAATCCGATCCGCTTGCCCTACAGCTACGCCTTGACCTCCGACGGAAGCAGTCTCTGGGGGGACGTTCACCCACGCGGGCACAGTGGCGGCGAGCCGGATCGCAAGTTGGGACGGCGCGCAGTGGTATCCACTGGGCCTGGGGCTCGACCGCCGTAGCGGCACCCGTCGCACGCTGGTGCGGGCACTGGCTGTGCGCGGCGGGGACCGCCGCGTATCCCGCAGCCTCATCCACCGACACGCTACCCTTCCGCCGAAGCAGGATACCGTGCTCCCATCCCGGTTTCGAACGAAGGTTCAGAAACGCCCGGCGGTAATCGCCTGGGCTTGGGCCAACGAAACGTCCGCGGGCAGGCTGTGATATACGGAAACAAACGCCTTGTCGCGCGCCGTACGGGCGGTCAGACCGAAAATGTTCCCGTGCAGGTACCGAAACACTTTGTAGGTCAGCGCGTAGATCAGCCCGTTGCTGTCCTGCGAGGTTTCGAACCGTAGGCAGTACAACCCCGGCCGCCATTCCCGTAAGGACGCCTGTCCGGTCACATGTGGCAGGCTCGCTTCGTCCTCGTCGGCGATGTAGCGGCGGCCTTGAATGGCTTGCTCGATGAAGCGGGTCAGGCCGGGGGGCAAGGGCTGGCCGCGCGGGGCGAGATGGAAAAAATCCAGGGCCAACCCGTGCTGCGTGGCGGAGAAGAGATGGGCCTGGCGGAGATCGATCTGCTGATGCCAGAAAGCGCCGCTGATCGAGGCCGCCAATCCGCGGTAATCCCGTGCCGCCACGCCCACAATCAGGCAGGTGCTGTCGCGCAACAGGCTCACCTTCGGCCCGCCAGCCTCCGGTTGCTCGACCAACCGGAGCAGTTGCGCGCCGAACTGATTCGCGTACTGCCGGTAAACGCCCGCGAAGAAATCCTCACCGAAATCCTTCAAGATGCGCAGTTGCTCCAGGGCATAGCCCGCCGCGTGCAGGGCCCGGGTCGGATCCGCGGCGGGCCGGAAGCGCCTCAAGGTCTTGGCGTAAAGCTCGCGCGTGTTGAACCAGCGGGCGGGATCCACAGCCGGCGACTCCCACTCCGCGCGGTCGGCACACGTGAAAACGAACAGCGCCCGCAGCCGGCGTTCGTCCTGGCAAAGCTGCGCGAACTCCCCGACCTGCCGCGCATCGTTCAACCCCGCTTCGGCCAGTTCCTTGAACGCGCGCCGGTGGCCGACGAGGAATTCCGCGAGGCGCAGCACGGCGGGGGGGAACTCGCACTCGCGGGCGTACGGTGCGTAGTACTCCGTCAACGGGATTCCCGAAAGCCCGCTGGAATAACGCTCCGGCAGCGGGCGCGAGGTATCCTCGCGCGCGGCCACGTCCTCCGGGGTCAGCGGCAGCCGCTTGGTCTTGAGGGCCAGCTTGACGGCGGCCAGATGATCCCCGTCAAGCAACGCGGCCTCGATCTCGACCGTCACTCCCTCCGCGGGGTCGGTGTGCGCGGCCGTCGAGATGGCATTGGCCAGCCGGGCCTGGCCGTCGCGCACATACCCTTCCAGCGCGCGGAGCTTCTGCCGTTCGAGCGCGCCGCGGAGCGACTTGCGTTCCGCCATCACCCGGCCATCAAGCGAGGATTCGAACTTGGCGTAACCGGCGAACAGGCGATCCTCCGCGCCGTCCACCTGGGAAAGAAACGCGAACGAGTCGGCCAGGCTCCCGCGGCGTTCGTAAAAGAGGGCCGATAACTCCGGCACCCGCTCCAGCCAATCGCCCGCGCTGCAAAAGGTTGTTTGCAGCTCGGCCGGATCGATCGGCAGGCCGTAGTGCTGCGCGGCGAGCAACAGCGCCAGGGCCGCACGGCTCTTCTCCCGCGGCGATGGGCACTGGGCGGAAGTCGTGTGGCTCAAGCCGCCCACGCCATAGACGATAGGGTTGCCGGGGCTGACCGGGCGGCCGTCCTTCAGCTCCCGCCCGATGACGCCCATGGCGAAATTGGCCACCCGCCGCCGGGCCGAGAGCAGCCGCGCGCGCACGTCGTTCGCGAATTCAAACCGGGCGCGCGCGTCCGCCTCCGGTCCGGCCAGTTCGCCAAACGAGAGGAAATCGTCGAAGCCGAGCACGTCCTCCGGATGATTGCCGCCGGCGCTGGCCCGGTGATGGCCGGAGCGCTGCAGGTGCACAAACGCGCGGATGCGCATCAGGAACTCGTAGGCGTGCAGATCGCGCGGGTCGGCCATCGCCTGATAGACCTCCTCCGCGTGGACAAAGCGCTTCCCGGCCAGCGTCCAGACGCCGGCGAGAAACACCCGCAGCCCGTCGTTCTTGATGTCAAAGCGATCCAGCCGCTCACTTTCGCCGGCCGCCTTCTCCCACCGGTCCTTCCAGAAGCCGCGCACGTGCAGGAAGTGCTCGACGGGATCGAACGTGGCCCGAATCCGTTCGCGAAACGCCTCCGCCAGCCCATGCGGGTCGTGGACGGCGCGCAGGTCGAGAAACGCATTGAGCTGTTTGCCCGTCAGATTGGGCACGTCTTCCAGGTTGAACGGCAGGGCGAGACACACGAAGCCGCAGCGCCGCTCGAAATCCGTTGAATGGAGCACCTGCCGCTGCAATTCGAGGAGGAACGGATTGCCCTCGATGGCGTCGTCGAACAAGAAGGCGAAGTCGTTGTCGGAGTAGGGCGCCATCTCGGCGCGCCCGGTGCCGCCCAGCGCCACCACCGCGAAGGGCTTGTGATAACCGAAGGCGCGCTGCTGCTCCTCCGCCCAGTCGCGCACGAGGGCGGTGTAGATTGCCGTTCTCGCCGTGGCGAGGCGGCGGCCGTTATCCAGCGCCGACCCGCGGATCCACGCGTCGTTTTCGGCGATGAGTTCGCGGAACGTCGCCGGCGGTCCGGCGCGGCGGATCGTCTCGTGCACGCGTATCTCGTCACGCAGCATGGGCAGCATTGGGCTGGCGGCCGTGTCGTTCGCGCAAGCAGATTCGCAGGAGGTTACCCCGGCAGCTCGCCCCGGCACTTGACCTGGTTGCGCGGCTCGCCTTAACTGCCGTCATCGATTCGCCAATATCATGAACGCAAACCTTGCTCCTGCTTTCGCGACTTCGCGCCGCGACTTCCTCCGAACCTCCACCGCCGCCGCCGCCGGCACCTTCCTCGTCGCCAACCTCGCGCCGCGGCTCTTCGCCGCCAACAGCGACACCCTCAAGGTGGGCCTCATCGGTTGCGGCGGCCGGGGCACCGGCGCCGCCGGCCAGGCGCTTAACGCCGACAAGAACGTTGTGCTGACCGCGGTCGGCGACGTGTTTGGAACCGCTTGCGAAGGCGCGCTCAACGCGCTCAAGCACAACGACGCCCTCAAGGACCGGGTCCAGGTCGATGCCGACCACATCTTCGTCGGTCTGGACGCCTTCCAGAAGGTGATCGCCAGTGGCGTGGATGTGGTGTTGCTGGCGACGCCGCCCGGCTTCCGCCCCCAGCATCTGCGGGCCGCGGTCGAGGCCGGGAAACACATCTTCTGCGAAAAACCCATGGCCTCCGACGTGCCCGGCGTGCGGTCGGTGATGGAATCCGTCAAGCTCTCGAAGCAAAAGAAGATCGCGCTGGTGGCGGGCTTCTGCTGGCGCTATGACCTGGCGCGACGCGAATTCTACAAACGCGTCCACGAGGGTGCCTTGGGCGAAATCCGGGCGATCTACGCCACCTACCTGACCGGTCCGGTAAAACCGATGCCGCCCGCCAGCTCCCGCCCGGCGGGCATGGGCGACGTCGAATGGCAGATCGGCAACTGGTACAACTTCACCTGGCTTTCGGGCGACGGCCTGGTCGAGCAAGCCTGCCACAGTATCGACAAGATCATGTGGGCAATGAAAGACGTGCCCCCGCTCCGCTGCGTGGCCACCGGCGGCCGGCAGATCCCGAATAACGAAGGCAACATCTTCGATCACATCGACGTGTTCTTCGAATGGGAGAATGGCACCCGGGCGACGATGGCCCAGCGCCAGATCACCAACTGTTACAGCGACAACTCGGACTATCTCATGGGCGAAAAGGGGTATGGCACGATCAAGGGCTGGTCGGCGCCAATCATCAAGGCAACGGAGAACTGGCGGTATCGGGGTCAGCCCAACGATATGTACCAGACCGAGCACAACGAGATGTTCGCGTCGATCCGGAGTGGTGACTATATCAACAACGGCGATTACATGGCGCAGAGCACGCTTGCCGCCATCATGGGGCGCACCGCCGCCTACACCGGCCAGGAGATCACGTGGGAGCAGGCGCTGAAGCTCGAGGAGAAGTTCGTGCCGGACGAGCTCACTTGGGACATGAAGCTGCCCATTACGCCCATGGCGGTTCCAGGCAAGAGCAAGGTTTTCTAGGCCCGCTCTGGCCAACGGAGACGCCGCTCTCTCATTCTTCGATTCCACGGCGCGATCCGGTGATCCCCGGATCGCGGAGTCGCGGCCCGCGCTGCTCTCTCGGCCACCCGCCCGGGGGGGTTGATCCATGAATCTCAACTCCTCGAACGGGCGGGATGCCCCCGGCCGGCCGGCTGGCCTTCCGAATCGACGGCCGACCGACCGGGGTACCTTCCGCCTGGGCGGCGATCGGGAACGGTACGCTTACAATTGAAGTGCGCGCCTCCTGTGGTAACCACGCGCTTCAAGGGTATGAACCCCGCTCCCTTTCTCCCCATTCCGCCCCCGGGCGCTGTCTCCCTCCCTCCCTGGCGGGTTCAAGCTGCAACTCCGCGACGGCGACTCCAAAGCGCGTACCCGACCAGGCCCAACGCCGAAACCGCCCCCCACGCACTCGGTTCCGGCACGACGGTCAAAGCCAGATTGTCGGCATAGGTATAGACGCTCGTGAGTTCCGGATTGAGGTACACGCCGGCGAACGGCAGACTCTCTCCGGTGAGAGTCGCATCCGTGAACGACCCGATTTCCGGCGCACTCTGCGGATCGGGCCAGGCTTCACTCCAGGCGTTCTCATCCGCATAGAGCCGCCAGGCGTTATTGGCCGGGTTGAAGGTGACTTTGACGCCAAACCGATGAGCAGAGTTTTCGCGGAACAGGCTGCCCGTGGTGATAAGCGTGGTAAGGTTGGCGTCCGCATCCAGTCCGCCGGCATAGCGAATGAGCCGGAGCTGAATTGAAGAGCTGTCAATGGAGTCGCCGTAGGCCACGGCGTATCCGCTCCCGTCGGTCCGGCTGGCTTCACTGGCCGCCAACAGGAACGCCGTCCCCCGCTTCCCGTCGTCGAAGCCGTCCATGTAAGTGCCGCCGCTCAGGTTGAAGGTCCAGGTCACCAACCCGGGATTGTGACCGAGCACCGATTCGTAGCCGGCGGTGGCGGAAAGGTTGACCGTCACCAACCGGCGCGCCGTATCCCCGCTGCCGAGCCGCAGTTCATTGGCATTTACCTTGATGTCACCGGCCGCGTTCTCAAGCTCGTGCCACGGAAGGTTGCCGACCGGAGTGGTGCCGACCGTGTCGCTGGCCACGCGGTTGAAGTCGTCGCTTAAGACCGTCACTGCCTTCGCCTGTCCCGTGGCGATGAGCAAAGCCGCCATTGCCCCCGCGGTCTGGCATTGCGAACGAAGGATCGTCTTGAGAAGTGGGTCGTGGTTCATGATGTGTATAGGTTGAATTGCCGCTCTCGCATTACCTGCCAATACCTCCTATCCTTGGGCTGGGTTTTTAATCGAAAGCGGGGCGGTTGTCAAGCCTCTATTTCGCATCAGCCGGTTTCGAATCGTGGAGGCCAAGCAGAGCAGGTTGTAGATAGCATTACGGCACGGGCACCGGCACCGTGGCGTTTTGATTCTGCCCTGCATTTGCGGATGTACCCTGCCCGGGCAGAGACAGGCCATCCAACGGAGGCACGGTGCCTGACGAATGTCGGAGGGATCACTCCCGCTATAGGGAACTATCTTCTCGGCGGAAATCGCCGCCGCTCCCACCCCGCTGATCGAATTTCACAAGTGCCGTCGGAAGGGTGCATGCCGAGCCCGTTGCCGGCTCCGCCGCGCAGTTGGAGCCGAGCTCCCGGTCGGCAGACTTCGCCGGGCTTGGGGAATGGACTGGTTCCTGGCAAAGCACCCCGGGTAGCCCGGGTTTGATTTCGTCCAACGCGAGCGCCTCGCAGTGACGAACGTCGGGGCTCGTGGGCTCGGTCTGCTCGCGCCCTGCTGGTTCAGGACGAATGGACCGGCCAGCGTGTCCGGCAGCGACAGGGCTGCCTCCGCCTGCGCGAACCCCGGTTCGTTGACACGCCCTCGCCGCGCGACGCCAGGGTGACCTGAGCGGCGAAGGCGGCCGGCTCCGTTTCAGATGTGCTTTACCAATTCTCCGACGGGAAACCGCACTTTGGGCGCGGTCGCGTATTTGTCGCCGACGGCGCGGTAGCCCAGCGCACAGCAGACCACGGCCGTCAGGCCTTGCGCCGGCAGACCCAGCACGCGATCGAATTCGGCCGGGACGAACCCTTCGATCGGGCAGGCGTCCAAGCCCAACAACGGCGCGGCCGTGAGCACATTGCCCAGCGCGATGTAGGCCTGTCGGGCCGTCCAATGCGGGACGAAGGACTTCGATGCCTCGGCCAGCAGCATGCCGGCCATCATGCCGCGCAGGCCCGCGAGACTGTCCGGGGAAACGCCGCGCGTGGTCGCGATGAGTTGAATGAGGGTATCGATCTCCGGTGCGGTCACCTCGGTTCGGGCCGCGAACACGACGAACCGCGCCGCGTCCACCACCTGGCGTTGGTTCCAGGCGTGCGGGAGGAGCTGCTGCCGCAACTCCGGGTCGTCGATGACAAGGAACCGGTAGGGTTGCAGGCCGAACGAAGACGGCGTGAGCACGAGGGTCCGCTCGAGCGCAGCCCACGTGGCGTCGGGGATCGGGCGCGCCGGGTCGAAGGTCTTGGTGGCATAACGCCAGTTGAGCGCCTCGAGGAGTTGTTCAGGAGTGATCGGATTCATGGTGTCTGCGGATTGGTTTTCCGCGGGACGCACGGTAGCAAGGCGGGCGCCGGCCGCAAAGCCCGGACTGCCGCCTGGGACGGGCGCCGTCTCCCGCGGGCAGTGCCGGGCCAAAGGACCCCGGCGGGCAAGGCTTCGGATTTTGGTCGGTGACTGCGCATCGGCGACCGGGCGCCAAGTTGGCGGCAATACCGGCTTCCGCAAACCGTCCGGGCCGGCTCGAGTCCAGGGCTGAAATCCGGCAAATTGCCCGGTCGCGCGGTGCTCCGGCGGTTCGATGGAGAGTTGAGATTGCTGCGGTGGCGGGCGCGTGTTATGGACCGGGCCGTGAACCTGCCGGCCGCGCCCGGGCCTTGAGCCATGAAGCTTGTGTTCTCCGAAGCCTTTCCGGATTACAGCCGGTACCTTTACCCGTACGTGATCTGGGCGCTGCCGGAAGCGGGCGAACGGCCGGCCGACTTCTTCCGGCGCGGCTTTCTGCCGGCGTCGCCGCGGATGGACCGCTATTACCTCTGTCGCAACCTGCGCGTGAAGCTGGCCCATTTCCGGGCCTCCTCGGAGAACCGGCGCATCCTCCGCAAGGGCGAACGCCTCGTGGCGCAACTGATCCCGCGTGCGGCCTTTGACTACACGGCCGCCCGGCGCCAGGCCTGGAAGCACTATGCCGATCAGCGTTTCGGCGAGGAGGTCATGGCCTTCGCGCGACTCGACACCCTCATGTCCTCGCCGGTGATTTCGCACCTGCTGCACTTCACCGACACCGCGACCGGGCAGGAAGTGGGCAC
Source organism: uncultured bacterium (assembly GCA_963735925.1). GTDB lineage: Bacteria > Verrucomicrobiota > Verrucomicrobiia > Limisphaerales > J093 > DSVZ01. The sequence continues at coordinate 499,666 of CAVTMT010000006.1, read as the reverse complement.
CGCGCTGTTGTTCCTCGAAGAGCCGGCCATCGCGTATTACTACTACGCCTTTTACGACCTGGCTTATCTCAACCGCAACCTGGGCATGTTCATGATGACCCACGCGGTGCAATGCTTCGCCGAACGCGGAGTGGAACATCTGCATCTGGGCACCTGCTATTCGGAGCGGGCCCTTTACAAGACCCAGTTCGCCGGCCTGGAGTTCTGCAACGGTTTCCGGTGGTCGAACGACTTGGCGGAACTCAAGTTCCTGGTCCGCCGCGACGCGCAACGGGCAAGCCAACATCTCCTCGAATCACCCGAGTATCGGGACTCCTTTTTCGCGGATTCGATGGCGAAGCTTGCGACCGCGAGCGAGTTCTGCCTGACGCCGCCGCCGCCCGAACTGCTGCCGGGAATTTAGGCGCCGGCACATATTCTGTCGCCATTGCGACAAAGAGTGTGCCGATCCGCAGGGGATGGTGGACAAGGCCCGGCCCGGGCGCCGGACGCCGGGAAAAGCTCGCTCCCGCAGCGGCCGCTTTGCCAAAGCCACCTTTCGCCGGTACGGTTGGCCCCCATGAACAAACTCTGCGCTTGGGGGCGATGTTTCCAGGCCCTCGCCACCCTCTCGTTGGGGCTGCAACTGCATGCCCAGTCCGGCGGGACCGCCCCCGCCCCCACCCCACCTGCCGAGGCGGACGTCAAACCCGGCGTCAACGCCGAGTTCCTGAAACCGCACGTGGACGTCGCGCAGTGGACCGAGCGTTTCGAGCACGAAGGTCGCGAGATTTACGACCAGCGCGGGCGCATCGTCGCCGCGGCCAGGATCAAGCCGGGCGAGCAGATCGCGGACATCGGTGCCGGCACCGGCCTGTTCACCATGCTCTTCGCGGAGCGGGTGGGGCCGACCGGCAAAGTCTTCGCCGTCGATATCGCGAAGGACTTCCTGAGCCACATCGCGGAACGCGCCACCGCGGCCGGGCTCAAGAACGTCCAGACCGTGCTCGGCACCGAGCACTCAACCGAACTCGCGCCGGCCTCGATCGACCTCGCCTTCATCTGCGACACCTACCATCACTTCGAATACCCGCAGCACACGCTGGCGTCGATTCACCGCGCGTTGAAGCCGGGCGGCGAACTCGTGCTCGTGGACTTCAAACGCATCCCAGGCAAGACCTCCGAATGGACGCTGAACCACGTTCGCGCCGGCCAGGAGGTCTTCACGGCCGAGATCGAGGCGGCCGGCTTTAAGCAGACCGAACAACTCGATTTTCTGAAGGACAACTACCTGGTGCGGTTCCGCAAAACCGGACCTTGACCGGCCATATTTCCGCCACGCCTTCTTCATCCAAATCGTCCGCCGCGGTGGCTGCCGCCGATCAGGTCGGGTCCCCGCCTCGCCAACTCGGTCTGCTCAGCGCGACCGCCTTGGTCGTGGCGAACATGATCGGCACGGGCGTATTCACCACTAGCGGGTTCCTGCTGGCCGACTTGCACTCGCCTTGGATCGTCCTGGCGGCCTGGGCGGTGGGCGGAGGTGTCGCCGCGCTCGGCGCGGCCTGCTACGGCGCCCTGGCGCGACGCCTCCCGGAATCCGGCGGCGAGTACCTGTTCCTGTCGCGCACCTTGCACCCGGCGGCGGGGTACATCGCGGGCTGGTTGTCGTTGTTCGTCGGCTTCTCCGCGCCGCTGGCGGGGGCCGCGTTCGCCTTCGGTGAGTACACGAAAACCTGGCTGCCCGGCTGGCCGCCTCAGCTTGCCGGCACGTGGCTCGTCCTGGGCTTTGCGACCGTACACGCCTTGCATGTCCAACGCGGTGCGTGGGTGCAGAACGCCGCGGTGGTGCTCAAGGTGGCGTTGATCGCCGGCTTCGCCGTGATCGCGGCGCCGCGCTTGCCGGCCCCGGTCGAAACAACTTACGCGCCCGCGTCGCCAGCGACCTTCGGAATGGCGCTGGTCTGGATTTCGTTCAGCTATTCGGGTTGGAATGCCGCCGTCTATATCGGCGGCGAGGTGCGGGATGCCGAACGAACGTTGCCGCGCGCGTTGTGGCTCGGCACCGGTCTGGTCACCGCGCTCTATCTGGCGCTGAACGCGGTGTTCGTTTTCGCCGCGCCGCCCGCGCAACTCGCCGGCAAGCTGGAAGTGGGACGGCTCGCGGCGGAAGCCTTGGGCGGGCGCCCCTGGGCGGACGCAGTCACCGCCATCGTGGCGTTGGCGCTGGTCAGTTCCATTTCCTCGCTGTTGATGGCCGGGCCGCGGGTGTACGCCCGGATGGCGGCGGACGGTTACCTGCCGCGCGGCCTGGCCGCCGGTGCCGGCCCGCCGCGAACCGCGATCGCGCTGCAGGCCGGCCTGGCGCTGGTGCTGCTCTGGAGCGCGAGCTACGAGTGGCTGCTCACTTACATGGGCTTCACGCTGAGCCTCGGCACGGCGGCGACCGTGGCGGGCTTGATCGTGCTGCGCCGTCGCGAAGGGGCTTCGCTGCGCGTGCCGGGCTGGCCGGCGGTGCCGGTGCTGTTCGTGACGGCGGTGCTGGCGATGACCGCGTTCACGGTCTGGCGGCGGCCGGAGGAAAGCCTGTTCGGCCTGGGCACACTCGCCTTGGGCTGGGTGGCGTGGAGATGGACACGAACAAGAAACCAGGCCGACGATCCAGCTACCCCCTGAACGCCAACGCCAAACCACGGTTACCGGTAGCTTCCATCACCCGACACAAACGCGGGGCAAGCGCGAGCGCCAGCCGACCAGAATGTCGTAAGAAACGCTGCCTTTCCAGCGGGCCAAGTCCTGGGCAGTAATCTCCTCGCCGCCCTGTCGGCCTTGTAGGACGACTTCGTCCCAGAGTTGCGCATCCGGGATGTCGGTCAGGTCCACGGCAAAGGCGTCCATCGCCACCGAACCCAGCAGGGGCGCGCGCCGCCCGTGGACCAGCACCTCGCCGGTGTTCCGCAGGCGCGGAAAACCGTCGCCGTAGCCGACCGGCACGATGCCGATCCTGCGGGGCGTGGGCGCGTGGTAGCGCAGGCCGTAGCCGCACGGGTCACCCGGCTGAAGTCGCCTCACGGAGACAAGCCGCGCCTTGACACTCATGACCGGCGCAATGCCGGGAATGCGGCGGCACACGCGCGACGGAAACACCCCCAGCGCCAGGATGCCGGGCCGGGCCAGGTTGAAATGCGCGGCGGGCAGGTCGAGGAGGCCGCCGCTGTTGCCCAGGTGCTGGAAGCGCGGCCGAAGGCCGGCCTCGGTAAGGCTTTGCAGCGCGCCCTGGTAGCGCTCGAGTTGGAGCAACGCGAACGTCTTGTCGGCCTCGTCGGACATGGCGAAATGGCTGGAAACGCCCTCCCATTCGAGGCCTGGAAGGCGGACCAACTCGGGGAGTGCGCCGGCCAGTTCATCCCAGCGCACGCCGAACCGGCCCATGCCGGTGTCGAGTTTAAGGTGCACCGCCACCGTGCGTCCGGCCGCCACCGCCAGCCGGCTGAGTTCGCGCGCGATCGCCAGTTCGCCCACGCACACCCGCCAGCCGTGAGCGACGCAGGGCGGCAATTCGTCCGGGTGCCGCTCCCCCAGCAGCAGGAGCGGAGTGCGCCAGCCCGCACGGTGCAGTTCGTCGGCTTCCTCGAGGGTGTTGATGGCGAGGAACCGCGCGCCGACCTCGACCGCGGCGCGCGCGACCGTGAGTGCGCCGTGCCCGTAAGCGTTGTCCTTCACGACCGGCGCCAGGCCCACGTGGGCGGGCAGGTCCTCGCGGATCAGGCGGAAATTCGTGCGAAGTTGGGCCACGTCGATTTCCACCCAGGCAGAGCGAGGCGAGGCGGCAACCGCGCTAATGGCGGCGGGTTCAGATTCGGTTCGAAGCAGCGGGATGACTTGAGACATCGAGCAACGGAAGTTAGGCGGTTCGTTCGATCAGACGGTTCCGGGCGGCCACAGCGAGCGGCCGACATCCAGCCGGTGGTAACTGCCCAGCACGCGCAGGCGTCGGATGGTCGCGTAGGCCTTGCGGATCGCACCGTCCAACGTGCCCGCGAGTGCCGCGACGTCGGCGATGCGATGGCCGGTGGCGATCATTTGGCCTTGCGGATCGCGGCTGACCTCGGTCCACCAAACGGGATTCGCCGGCCGGCCGCGCACTTCGACCGGCACCGGCGGACCCGTGAGCGTCACGTACGGGTAACCATACCCGGCGAGCGTGAGCGAACAGCCGAAGCGCAGGCCCGGTCGCCAGCGCAGGGTCAACGGGCGGTTGTGAGCGGCGTCGCGCAGGACCGCCAGCGGATGGGCGAGGAGGTTCAGGATCAGCGGCCCGCTCGTGATGCCCAGCCGGACGTTGTATTCCAGAACATGCCAGCGGCGTCGGTGCCGGATGGCGGTGACCTGGACGGGCCCGCGGAAACCGACTTCGCGGAACCACGGCCGGAGCGGGTGCAAGAGCTCGCGCGCCAGGCCGTACTGGTCGCCGGGATCCTTCTCGACCAGGCCGCCGAGCGGCGCGCCGGCGACGACGCCGAGGTTGCCGTCAAAGGCGCGCTTGTATTCCTGGTTCGTGACCAGCGAATAGATTTCGCCGCCACTCACCAGCGCGATGTGGCCCGCTTCCGCCCGGCCCAAATACTCTTGCAGGAACACCCCTTCGCCGTAGTCCACGCGCTCGAGCCAGGCGCGTGTCTCGGCCGCGGTTTCGCACACGATGGTGTGGACTGGGCTGAACGGCGAGCAAAGCGGGTTCTTGATCACGTACGGCCGCGGGTCGCGGTCGAGGATCGCGCGGGCCTCGGACCGGCTGCGGGCGACGTGCGAAGCCGGAAAGGGCACGCCGAACCGCCGACACAGCGTGCGGGCGAAATCGCGGTCGCGCTCCAGCAACAGCGCGTCCCCGGAGGCGCAGAGGATCGGCACGCCGGACGCCAGGAACTCCTCCGTCCAGGGTTGCAGCGCCCACTCGATGGACATGGGCACGACGAACTCCGGTTGCTCGCGCGCGAGCACCGGGCACGGGTTCGGATGCGCCGCCGCGTCGAACGTCGGGCCTTCGAGTGCGGGGCCGTGATGGGCGTACGGCCGCGTGAGATAGGCCGACACGCGGGCGCCGTCGGCGCGCAGCGCGGCCATGACGCCCTGCGTGAAGGCGCCCACGCCAAAGACCATGACGGACGACCGCCCGGCCGTTTTGGAGGATCGGGATTTCACCGCCAGAAACGGGCGGTGTTGTCGCGCCGGAACGGCCGAGGGTCAACGGCAAAGCGGCGCCGGTTGCCCACAACTTGTTCGCGCCGGAGCCGGGAGCGTTCAGCGGGCGGCGTCAGGGATGAGCGCGCGGTGGATCGGTTCCACCCACTGGTCCTTCGTGAGATCGTACACAATGAAGTCGGAGTCGAACTGCCAGTAGGACCAGCTCCAGCCAAGCCGTTCGGCGGTGCGGGCCACAAAGGAGGTGTAGCGGACGCGCGCGGCCATGTCGGCCTTGTCGTACGCGCCGAACTCGCCGAGCAGGATCGGCCGTTTCTCTCGGGCGGACCAGGCCTGCACCTTCGCGAAGTCGCGCGTCACCGCCGCCTGCTCCTCCGGCGTACCCCAATCGACGCCCAGCTTGTCCTTCTGGTCCGACCACGCCGCGCCCTGGTGCGTGAAGGACATCGGTTTGTAGTAATGGACGGTGACGATCAAATTGCGGTCTTCCTTCGGGAGTTGGAGCTCGTCGAGGTGATCCACCGAGTTCCAGAAGGCCGGGCCGATGACTACGGTACGGTCCGGGTTGGTGGCGCGGATGATGGCCAACGCTTCGGCGAGGTAACGGTTCCACAACTCGGGCGTGAGCTGGCGGCAAGGCTCGTTAAGGATCTCGAAGAACACATTGTCCGGGGCGTTCTGGAAGTGCGCCGCCACCTGCTTCCAAAAGGCGAGGAACTTGGGCTGGTTGGCCTCGGCGGCGTTGCCCATCGCGTTGAACTCGTGAAGGTCGAGGATCACGGTCAGACCGCTGGCGAGCGCGTTCGTGACGATCCAATCCGCCGTCCGCCACCACGCATCGCGCAGGGCAAACTCCGGCGCGGCGCCCATGGACCGAAACGGCTGCAGGTTCACGCGCACGCTGTCGAATCCGCCCTCGCGGATGGTCCGGAAATGGCGGGCGTGAAACCGGGCCTGGGCGAAGTCGCGCCAGATCGGATCGTAGCCGAGGACGTTGACCCCGCGGCCCAGCCTGCGGTTCTGCGCGAAGGCGTCGGTGGCGGGCGCGCCTGCGAGCGGCGCGGCCAACAGGAGTCCGGCCACGAGGGCCAGGCCCCGGCGCGGAGCGTCGGGTGTGGCGGGGCGGTGTGAGCCGATGGGTGCGGATTCATGGCGGTACGGGTGGCTTTCGAAATTGGGTGCTGAAACCGACCGGCAGGTTATGGCGGCCGCGAACGGACGACAACGCTTTTGCGCGCTTGTGCGGGCGTAGGCCGCGCGCCCGGGCGGAGGATTGGCGGTCTGGGGAACACGGGTGAAGAACTCCAGCGGCGGGGCGCTTTACACTCCGGGGTCCGGTGTTAGAGTCCGCCCATGTCTGCGCCGCTCGACGACAGCGATTTCATTGACCGCGATTTCATCGCCAGCCAATCCGCGCGTTCGTCGGCGGCGACCCTGCCCCCGCCCGCCCCGATGAATCCCCTGTCGCATCCGCCCGCGAGCCGGCCGCCCACCCGCGAGGAGCTGGAGGCCCACCTGACCGGCAAACACCAGCAACTCGCCGAACTGAAGGCGCGCCAGGAAGCACTCGAACGCGAGCGCGTCGCCTTGGAGGAAGCGCGTCGCCGCCAGGCGGAATTCGAAACCAGCCGGCCGGAAATGGTGCAGCACTTGACGCGGGGTCTGGAGTTGCTCGAAAAGGCCGAGTTCCAGGCCCGCCGCGAGGCCGACCAGATGGCCAAGACGGTGCAGGGGCTGCGCGAGGCCTTGACGAACGTGCAGGCGCTCCGGCAGGAAAGCTGGACGCCCGAGACGTGGCAGACGGAGTTGACGCGCGCGTTGACGACCCTCGAGAACGCGCGGATGGAATGGAACTCGGCGCGGCTGAAATGGCAGGTCCTGAACGGCGAGGGTGGGACTGCGCCCGGCATCGCCAACGCGTCGCCCCCGACGCCCGCCGGTCTGGCGGGCCTGGCCGGGCAGCGGTTGGGGGAACTCTTCAAGGTCGGCTTTGCGCTCACCTGGCCGCTGGCCGCGGTGGCGTTGCTGGCGCTGGGCGTGTTGACGGCGATCCTGCTCCGGCGCTGAGTCGTTTCGCGCATGGCTTTGTTCGGCAAAAAGAACGACCCGATCCGCGAACACGAGCGTCAGCTCAGCGCGCGGCTCGCGGAACTGCAATCGCAGATCAGCAGTCTGAACGCGCAGATTCACCAGGAACAGGGGCAACCCAAACTGCGTTCAACGGCCCAGCCGCATACGTCCGCATCACCGGCCCCGCCCGCGGCTGCGCCGGGACCCGCCTTTGAGGAGGTCAGCCACCAACAGGTGACCAATCCGCTCACCGGGGAATCGACGCCGGGCCACTACAATGAACTCGGCGTGCGCAAGTACGATCCGCTCGCCACGGTGCGGCGTTGGTGGCGGCAGCTCCGCGGGACGGCGACTTCGAATCCCACCCTGGTGCGCTACCTGGCCGCCGGGAACGTGCAGGGGTTGCGGCCCCTCCGGTATGAAAAGCGCGTCGCCCGCAACCGCTTCCTGGCGCTGTGCGTCCTCTTCATTTTGATCATCTGGGGGCTGATCTATATTTACTACCGATGAATTCGCAACGCGTCCTGCTGGCCACGGCGGACGGCGACTTTGCCGCGGTGTTCAGCGATCGCGGTCTCGCCGGTCTGGAGTTTCCCCGGAAATCGCCACCGTCCGCGGTGGCCCTCGACGCCCTTCCCCCGCAACCGCGCCGGTGGGCGCAGATGACCGCCAAGGCCCTGGCCCGCGCGTTGGCCGGCAAACCCGCCACCGCCCTCCCGCCGTTGGACGAATCCGCCGGCACCGATTTCCAGCGCGCGGTCTGGCAGTCCTTGCGGAGCATCCCGGCTGGCGCCACGTGCAGCTATGCCGAAATCGCCGCCCGCGTCGGCCGGCCGCGGGCCTTCCGCGCCGTGGGCCAGGCGTGCGGCGCGAACCCGATCCCCATGCTCACGCCCTGCCATCGCGCGGTGGCGGCGGGCGGCGGATTGGGCGGATTCTCCGGGGGTCTGGACTGGAAGCGGCGACTGTTGGAGCGTGAGCGCCCGCCGGCGTGACTGGATTCGCGTCGTGACTTGGACCTCCGTTCCCGCGCCGGTCACCGTCCCCCGCGCGCCCGGCCGGAGTCCCGGCCGTCCCGCTCTGACCTGGAGCCTGGGGGTGTGTCTCCTGCTGGCCGGCGGGTGCGCGCTTTCATCCGCGCACCGGGTGCAACGCTTGGCACGGGTCGAGGAGACCCCGCCGACGAATGTGGTCGCGCTGCTGGTTTCCAACACGCTCCAGATCCGCATTTCGATGCCGGGGCGCGACCTCCGCTTGCGGGCCGCCTGGCCGGACCTCGGCGCCACTAACGGCAGCGGACACTTCCTGGTCCGGCTCGCTCCCGACAAGCGCGTCGGCGCCGCCTCGCTGCTCGCGCGCTGGCGGGGGCAGGACCGCGTGCCGACGCGGGGGCCGCTCGATTGGCGCCGATTGAACACCCGCCTGGTCGAAAGCCTGCTCCCGGGCGTCCCCGACCTGGGGGTCGTGATGTTCGTCCACGAAACGGAGCTCGTCGCCTACCGCGATCGTACGGGACGGGTCCGCCTGGTGCCGTTCGAGCAACGGCCGCCCACGGTGAGGATCGTGCGCACGGTGGACGAGGAGGCCTTCGCCGGCGAAGCGCTCGAATTGTTGGGCACCTCGCTCCGCGAACTGATCCCCCCCTCGGGCCGGGCGCTCTTTGTCACCGGCGAGGATCCGGCCTTCGTGTTCGTGGACGTGCCGCGGCGACTGACCGTTTTTCTCACCAACCCGGTGGATGACGAATCGCCAAGCCGCGTGTCACCGCCCGGCTTTGCGCTGCGGACGTTGGACTGGTTGATCGTGCGCAGCCTGCTGATCACCGCGCTGAAGAACCCGGTGACGCTGATCAGTCGCGGGCTGTGGCATCTCGGCAACTCGGGCGCGGCGATGGTCACCTCGGGACTGCCGGCGGCGGGCCCGGCCCCGGCGCCGCTTTCCGACGCGCCCGGCATGGACCTCGGCGCCTGGGAACGCGACCTCGACCGCCTGGTATCCTCGCGCCGCTACCACGGTACGCTGAACCTGTACATCGACGGCGAGTCGTTCTTCTCGGCCTTGATCCAGTCGCTCCAAGACGCCCGCCGCAGCATCGACATGCTGGTCTATATTTTCGACAACGACGACTACGCGTTGAAGATCGCGGATCTGCTCAAGGTGCGATCGCACGACGTCCGGGTCCGGGTGCTGGTGGACGAGATGGGGACCTTGTTCGCCTCGATCAACGCGTCCGGCTCGCCGTCGCCGCCGGGCTTCGAGCCGCCCGCCAACATCGCGAGCTACCTGCGTCACCATTCGCACGTGCATGTGCGCAAGGCGGCGAACCCCTGGCTGACCGCCAACCACAACAAACTGATTGTGGTGGACGACCGGCTGGCCTACCTCGGCGGCATGAACATCGGCCGCGAGTACCGTTATGACTGGCACGACCTGATGGTGGGCGTCACCGGGCCGATCGTCTCCCGACTGGCCAAGGATTTTCACCTCGCCTGGGAACATGCGGGCTGGTTCGGCGATCTGGGTTACGCCTACGTGAAGGTCTTCGACCAGGAGGATCGGCCACGGCAGCCCCTCACGGGCGGCATTGAATTGCGTCCGCTCTACACCACCACCGGCAAGATGGAGGTGTACCGGGCCCAGATCGAGGCCATCCGACGCGCCCGCCGTTACATCTTCGTGGAGAACGCCTATCTGCTCGACGACCGGATCGTGCGGGAGCTGGTGGCGGCGCGGGAACGGGGCGTCGATGTGCGGGTCATTCTGCCGGGCGTGAACGACATCGGCGTCATGAACACCAGCAACCTGGTCACCGCCAATGCGCTCATCGTCCACGGCGTGCGGGTGTACCTCTACCCCGGCATGACGCATGTGAAGGCGGCGATCTACGACGGGTGGGCCTGCCTGGGCTCGGCGAACTTCAACAAGATGAGCCTGCACGTCGAGCAGGAGATCAACATCGCCTTCTCCGACCCCGCCGCCGCCGGCCGGCTGCGGGAGGAGTTGTTCGCGGCCGACTTTGCGAAGTCGAAGGAACTCAAGGAGCCCGTGCCCATCACTTTCATGGACACGGTGGTGGAGGCGTTGACCGACCAGTTCTGAGCGCGCTACCAGCCGTTGAGCACGTCGATCATCTGCCGGAGCCGGCCGTAGGATTTGCGGTCGAAGCCAAACGCGATCCGTGGCAACGCCGTCGCGTCTTCGTCTTCCCGCTCCTCGGGCGTGGCCTGGATGGCCTGGATCGGTTGACCGGCAATGATGTCCTCGAAGTCCTCGCACAGCCCCGCGATGGCGGAGGGGGCCGGCGGATGTTGGAGCCGGATCACCAGCAGGTCCTTCACGAAGCGCATCGAATGATAGTTGCGATAGAACCGGCTGATCCACTTCACCGCCTGCTCGGGGCGGTCGGTGATCTGGTAAAGTTTCAGATCGTCCGGCGAGATGAGTTCGTTGCGCAACAGGTGCTCCCGCACGTGCTGATCCCACGTCCGCCAGAAGGTGCCCCCCGGCCGGTCGATCAGCACCAAGGGCATGAGCTGGCTCTTGCCGGTCTGCATCAGGGTGAGCGCCTCGTAACTCTCATCGAGCGTCCCGAAGCCGCCGGGGAACAACGCCAACGCGTCCGAGTGCCGGATGAACGTGAGCTTGCGGGTGAAGAAGTATTTGAACGTGACCAGCTTCCGGTCGCGTTCGATCACCGGGTTGGCGGACTGCTCCCACGGCAGGCGGATGTTCGCCCCGAAACTCATCGCCGGCCCCGCGCCTTCGTGACCCGCTTGCATGATGCCCGGCCCCGCGCCGGTGATCACCATGAACCCCGCCGCCGCCATCTGCCGCGCAAACTCGAACGCCTGCTGATACTCCGGGCGATCGGGCGCGGTGCGGGCCGAACCGAACAGCGTCACCTTGCGCGTCCTCGCGTAGGGTGCGAACACCCGGAAGGCGTAACGGAGTTCGCGCAATGCCGTGGCGATGACGCGTACGTCCCCGCGATGCGCCACGTCCCGCAACAGCCGCAGGGCGTTCTCGACCATGTCGGCCACGAGATCCTCGTTGTGCCCCCCACCGGCGGCGGCGATCAGGTCTCGAATCTGCGGCGCGAGGGACGGCGCGCGTCGGGCCGACGTGCGCCGGGGCGGAAGGTTCCGGGTCACGGACATGGCGGGAGGATAACGCGCGCCCGCCGGTCCGCAATGGCCGAGGAACCGGCGTGTCAACCTGTCAACCTGGCGGCGGTCAACATTGCTTGTCGGGGCGCGGGCGCGTCCCTAGATTGCGCGGCTCATGACGCAACCTGCCGTAATTCCGCCCATCCCGGCGGAGACCCGTCTGGTCACGCTCGACAGCGGGCTGACCCTCGTCGTGCGCGAAGACCACAGCGCGCCGGTGGTATCGGCCCAGGCGTGGTGTCGCGCGGGCAGCGTCCACGAAGGGCGCTGGCTGGGCGCGGGGCTGTCGCACGTGCTCGAGCACATGCTGTTCAAGGGCACGACCACCCGCCCGGGCAGCCGGATCGACCAGGAAGTACAGGCGGCTGGCGGCTACATGAACGCCTACACCTCGTTCGACCGCACGGTCTATTGGATCAACGTCCCCAACACCGGGGCGACGGTGGCGCTGGACATCCTGTGCGACATCATGCAGCACGCCAGCCTCCCGGAGGCGGAACTCGCCAAGGAGATGGACGTCATCCGCCGCGAAATGGACATGGGCCACGACGATCCCGGCCGCCAGTCGGGGCGGCGTTTGTACGAAATCGCCTACACCGTCAGCCCGTACCGGTACACGATCATCGGTTACCCGGACGTGTTCAACCAGCTCCAGCGGGAGGACATCGTGGCGTATTACCGCGCGCATTACGCACCGAACAACCTGTTTTTCGTGATCGCCGGGGACGTGCAAACCGAGGCCGTGATCGAGCAAATCCGGACGGCCTTCGCCGGGGCGAAGGCGCGGCCGCTCCCGCCCACGGTGCTGCCGCGGGAACCGCGCCAGGTGGCGTTGCGCGAAATCGTCGAGGAAGCCGCGATCGAGCTGGGACACGTGCATTGGAGCTGGCACATCCCGGATGTCCGGCATCCTGACATGCCGTTGCTGGACGTGCTGGCGGTGTTGCTGGGCAGCGGTCGCAGTTCCCGCCTCTTCCGGCAGGTGCGCGAGCGCAAGGGATTGGTCGCCTCGATCGAGGCCTGGACCTACAACCCCGGCGGGGAGGGCCTGGTGGGCGTGAGTGCCGTGCTCGAACCGGACAAGTTCACTGCCGCGTCCGCCGCGATGGTGGAAGAGATCGAGCGCCTCCAGACGGAGCCGATGTCCGCCGCGGAGCTGACCAAGGCGGTGAAGCAGTTCGTGTCCGCCACCCTGGCCACGCGCAAGACCATGCAAGGCCAGGCGCAGGACCTGGGCGCGAGCTGGCTGGCGGCGGCCGACTTGAACTTCTCGGCCCGGTACCTGGCAGCCGTGAAGCGGATCACGCCGGCGGACCTCCAGCGGGTCGCCCGTCAGTATCTTACGCCCGAGAATTGCACCCGCTACGCGCTGCTGCCCAAAGGCACCGCCCCGGTCCGGGTGGGCACCGCGGCCCGGGCCTCGGAAAGCGCCGTCCGGAAATGCGAGCTGGCCAACGGCCTGCGGCTGCTGCTCAAGGAGGACCATCGCCTGCCGTTCGTGGACTTCCGCCTCGTCCTACAAGGCGGCGTGCTGGTGGAGACCCCCGCCAACAGCGGCATTACGCAACTGCTCTCGCGCATGCTCATGCAAGGCAGCGCCACGCGTTCCGCCGAGCAGATCGCCACGGAAATCGAATCCGTCGGCGGCAGCCTCGAACCGTACGGCGGCAACAACAGTTTCGGCGTGAGTGCCGAAGTCATGGACGGCGACTTCGCCACCGGGCTGGAGTTGCTCGCGGAGGTGCTGTTGCGCCCGGCGTTTCCGGCGGACGCGCTCGAACGCGAGCGCCAGATCCAACTCGCGGGCATCAAGGCGCAAAAGGACCAGGTGCTGGCCAGTGCCTTCCGGGCGATGCGCCGCAGACTGTTTGGCAGCCAGGGTTACGGTCTGGACCTGCTGGGCAAGGAAAGCACGGTCAACGGACTGAGCGGCGCTGCGCTGCGGGACTTTCATCAACGACTGGTCTGCCCGGAGAATGCTGTCCTCGCGATCTATGGCGACATTGAACCCGCCGCGGTTCAAGCCGCGGTCGGGAAGTTGTTGGGCGGCTGGGCACGGGGATCGGGCAACGCCCGGACGGCGAGGGGCCCCGGCGCGAGCGGGCGGGTGACCGAGGCGCGCGACAAGAAACAGGCGGTGGTCGTACTGGGGTTTCCCGGCACGACGCTCGACGCCGCCGACCGGTACGCGCTGGAACTGGTGCAGGAAGCGTGCAGCGACCTGGGGTCGCGGCTGTTCCTGCGGATTCGGGAGACCCTCGGTCTGGCCTACTTCGTCGGCGCGCAGAACTTTCTCGGCCTGGAACCCGGGTACTTCGCGTTTTATGTGGGCACCTCGCCGGAGCAGGCGGAACAGGTCGAACAGGAACTGCTGGCCGAGGTGGCGCAGATGCGGGCGGCGGGGTTGAGCGCCGAGGAACTCAAGCGGGCCAAGGCCAAACTCATCGGCCAGAAAAAAATCGCGCGGCAGGACCTCGGCGGCCTGGCGATGACCCAGGCTTTGGACGAGTTGTACGGACTGGGGTATGCGAATCTCGACGCGGAAGACGCGCACTTCGAGGCGGTGACGGTGGCGGATACGCGTGACGTGGCGGCCAGGTACTTGAGGCCCGAAACCGCGGTCACGGCGGTGGTGCGCCCGCCGTGAGTCTGGAATCGGGCCGTGGGCGTCCGGATGCCGCCGGCGACAGAGTAAGCGACGGCACCTACTTGCACGGGAGCACGACTGCAACTAGTGTCGCGCGCAATCAAGCCAGAGAAACCGGGTGCGGCAGATTCGGGCAAATCAAACGCAACCATGAAACGGTCAATCAAGCGCACGGGTCGAAGCGGAAGCGTTGTCTTGGCAGTGCTGGGAGCGACGACATTGGCACCGGGAGCGGCCCGCGCGGTCGTGGTACAAGGCTATGACTCCGCAACCAATGATCGGTTTACATCCGGATACCCGGCGGCTCCCGTGCCCAGCACCGCCAGCCAGTTCATTGGTGCCACATACGATTGGTCCGGAGTAGGCTGGGACGCAAGTCTGGCGACTCGAAGTGTGACGATGATCAGTTCCCAGTACTTCGTCTTTTCCACCCATTACCAACCCGGCGCGACAATCAAATTTCTCAGTCCGACACTTAACGCAGCAAATCTCGGCAACTCTTCTGCCGCAGTGGTCAGTTACACCTGGAGCCCAGGGCCAACCACGAGGTTTGTTCTGCTCGATCCGACTTCAGGCGTTGCCGGGGACTTCAGCGTGGGCAAGTTGAACACCCCCTTGGATCCCGCCCAGGGGATCGCCACATACCGGATTCTGTCCTTGGCCAGTTTGGCGGATTACGTTGATCTTCCGCTGTTGACATATGGTCGCGGTAACAACGGAACCTCACCGGTCGCCAGTCCGCGCGTAGGGACCGACACCTTGGGTGGATTCATGGACCTTGACATCTACCCGTTGGGAACCGGGAACCAAGATCGTGTAAGCGACACATTTTCGGTCTATCACACTGACAACGGACAACCCGGGAACACAAGATACGAAACCGGCGATTCCAGCAGCCCGCTATTCGTCCCATACAACGGAGACCTTGCTCTTATTGGAACCCATGGTACCGCTGGTTTTGGCCCGGACGGAAAATTCTACAGCACCGACAGTTTTATTCCGGCCTATCTGGATCAGATGACTGAGCACGGCATAGAGTTCGCCACAGTCCCGGAGCCTGGGGCTGCGGAGTTTTGTGCGGGCCTCGCACTTGCCGGATTCGCGGCTTGGCATCGAGTGAACCGTCGTCGCGAGGGTTGAAGCCCTCCCGTTGCGGCGTCATTCGATTTGACCAGCCCGGGCGGAGATTGTGCGTGTACCTCAGAAAGGCACACGCTCCGAACCCAGTTCCGGTGCGGCCGATTGCCTACTCAAATGTTTGGGCCGTTGCGGACTGCCAAGCGAAAGAACTGGTTGAGGCTGGGCTCATACGTCGGATTGTGTTCATTTGGAAGCTCCCCTATTGCATGCGCAACCCGATTTTCCGTTTCCAAGTGACCAGCCACGCCGGTTCAATCTGCCTCCTGTCAACTCTGCCTCCTCGACACGGACAGTCGGTTCGATAAAGCCTCGCCGAAACACTTGGGATCAGGATTCGTCGGAATGAGTCCGCCCCGCTTTTTCCCATCGCCTAACCGGGCGCCGGCCGGTACGCTGCGCCCATGAATCACTCCATTTCCCGTCGGGGTTTTCTGGGCACCTCCACCACGGCCGTCGCCGCCTTGGGTCTGGGCCTGGGCGCCGGCACCCGCGTCACCCGCGCGGCCGACCAACCCTTCAAGACTCAGATCAAGAAGGCGCTCATCATCAACGAACCCACCGAAGACGATTTCAAGCGACTCAAGGATGCCGGCTTTGACGGCGTGGAGGCGGGCGTTCTGTCCACGGAAAAGGCCGGGAAATGTCGCGCGGCCGCGGACAAGACCGGTATGCGGATTCATTCGGTCATCCGCGGTTGGGCCGAATTCAACAGTGCCGACGCCAGCAAGGTGGAGGCGACGTTCAAGGTCACCGAGGACGCCTTGCGCGCCGGCCAGATCTTC
The DNA here is from genome assembly GCA_963735925.1 of uncultured bacterium. Classification (GTDB taxonomy): domain Bacteria; phylum Verrucomicrobiota; class Verrucomicrobiia; order Limisphaerales; family J093; genus DSVZ01. Next base: position 483,683 of record CAVTMT010000006.1, on the reverse strand, counting down.
GGCGCCGACGCCGTGTTGCTGGTGCCGTGCCGGATCGGGGGCATGAAGATGCCGCTGCCGTGGGAATTCGAGATCGAGTTCGACGAGGCCACCGGCCATCTGCGCCAAGTCGTCGTGGGCGACAACGTGCCTTACGCCGATTACCTCGCGGCGCACAACCACGCCATCGACACGTCGCGCGAGCAGGTAAAGCGGTTGATCCCGATTGCCGAGCAATGCGGGGTGGTCATCGCGCTGGAAAACGTTTGGAACAATCTCTGGGTGCGACCGGCCATCTTCCGGCACTTCGTGGCCTCGTTCCAGAGCCCGTGGGTCAAGGCTTACTTCGACATCGGCAACCACGTGAAGTACGTCGCGCCCGAGGAATGGCTCCTCGAGCTCGGCCCGCTGATCGCGAAGTGCCACGTGAAGGACTTCAAACTCAACCCGGCAGACCCCAACGGCGGCGGCGAGTTCGTGGACATCCGCGACGGGAGCATCCGCTGGCCGGTCGTGCGAACGGCGCTGGATCGCATCGGTTACAGCGGGTGGGCCACCATCGAAGGCGGCAGCCTGTCGCTGGAGGAACACAGCAAACGCCTCGACTTGATCCTCGCCGGGCGCTGAGGCGGGGCGGGACGCTCAGTCCATCCAGCCCACCAGGCGCATGAGCCGGACGAAGAGGTAGGCCAGCACGGCGCTGACCGGGATGGTCAGAATCCACGCCCACACCATCCGCTCGACGACCGACCAGCGGATGGCGTTGAGACGTTTGGCCGCGCCCACCCCCATGATGGCCGCCGAAATGTTGTGGGTGGTGGACACCGGGATGCCGAGCCAGGTCGCGGTGCCGATCACGATGGCCGACGCCGTCTCCGCCGCGAAGCCATTGACGGGGTAAAGCTTGACCAGTTTGTGGCCCAGCGTCTTGATGATCCGCCAGCCGCCCACCGCCGTGCCGGAAGCCATGGTCAAGGCACAGAGCACTTTGATCCAGACCGCGATTTCGAGCGGTTGGCCGGCCGCCGCCGGCGGTGTGTGCAGGAACGACAGCCAGCGGGGGAGGTGGTCGAAGGTCCCCGCCTGAGTGGCGGCGAGCAAGGCCAGTGCGATGATGCCCATCGTTTTCTGGGCGTCGTTGGTGCCGTGCATGAATCCCATCGACGCCGCACTCACCAACTGGGCTTTGCCAAACACCGCGTTGACCCAGCGCGGGCGCCAGTTGCGAAGCAGGAAATACAGGAAGCCCATGACCCCAAAGCCGATGATCAGGCCCGCGATCGGCGAAGTGATCATCGGCACGACGACCTTCCACAACACACCGCCGCCGAGCCACCAATGTTGCGGGCTGGCCTTGGCCCAAATGATCACGCTCCAGTCGTTGTGCGCCGCCGCCAGGCAGCCGCCGCACAAGCCGCCCACCAGGGCGTGGGAGGAACTGGAGGGCAGCCCGAACCACCAGGTGATCAAGTTCCAGACCACAGCGCCCCAAAGCGCGCACAGCAGCACCTGGGAGGTGACGATCTGCGCGTCCACCAGGCCGGAGGCGATGGTCTGGGCGACGGCGGTGCCCCAGAGCGCCCCCCCCAGGTTCGTAATCGCGGCGAGCACGATGGCCTGCCGCGGCGCCAGCACCTTGGTGGCGACCACGGTGGCGATGGAGTTGGCGGTGTCGTGGAAGCCGTTGATGAACTCGAACACCAACGCGATGGCGATGACGGCGAAAATCAGAGTCATCCGCGGAGTTCGGTTAGGAGTTTTTCAGAATGATCAACGTCACCACGTTCCCGGCATCGCGGCAGCGGTCGATGATTTTCTCCATCAACTCGTAAAGGTCCTTGACGATGACCGCCTGGAGCGGGTCGCGTTTGCCGCCGTAGAGCTCGCGGAGCAGACTCACCATCAACTTGTCCGCCTCCCCCTCGATGTACTGGAGGCGGTCGTTCAACTCCTTGGACTTCTGCAAATCCTGGAGGCGGCGGAGTTGCTTTACCATCGCCACCACCACCTCGGTGGCCCGGGCCAGCAAGTCGGCTTGCGGAGCAAAGTCGATGTCCCGCAGCCGCTCGGACGCGATGTGGAACCTCTCGGCGAACTTCTCGACCGCCTTCGGGATTTTGTAGAGCGCCCGCGACAGCGCCTCAATATCCTCGCGCTCCAGGCCGGTGACGAACGTGTTCACCAGTTCCTCGCTGATCGTCTCGGCGATCTTCTTCTCCTTGCGGCGCGTAATCACGAAGTCCTCGAGACTCTTCTGTGGCGACTTGAGCAAGTCCCCGAGCAGCCGGACGCTGGCGTGCGCCTCCTCCGCGCTGGACTCCAGGAGCGCGATGAATCGGTCTCCCTTTCCGAAAAGCTGTGTCAGCGAGAACATCGGTTGACTGTCATGGAATTGCAGCCGCCATGCACGCAGAAAGTGGGTGCCGAATAAAGCGAACAGGCTGGAGGGTCGTCGGAAAGCGGATCGCAGACCACCCGCCCAAAACCGCGCCGCTGGACCGCCGTTTACGGCGTGCTGCGGCCCGCGTCGGCGCGCAGCCCGGCCAGTCGCGAGCCGTCGGGTTTCACGAAGCGCGCGCAGGCTTCCCAGCCCTGGTTGTTCTGGGTGAGCTTGAGCAGGAGCGGATTCCAGCCGGGTCGCAGCGTGACGTTGGCCTTGTCGGAACCGGGCGTCAGCGGCCGGGCAATGTTGTTCGCATAGACCTGCCTGCCATTGAGCCAGACCTTCACGCCGTCGTCGCTGCCCAGTTCGAGCACCGCCGACTGCTCGGTTTCCGAATAAACCTCGGTGCGCAGGTAGCCAACGCATTGCTCGCCGCCGTATAGCTTCAGCAAGTCCAGCACCCACGGCCGCGCCGGATCGGTGCCCACCGGCATCAACCGCCAGTTCGCGCTGGCCGGAGCGGTTTCCGGCGCGAACGGGATGTCGAACAAGGCCGCGTAGTCCTTGCCGTTCTCGCGATACGGCCCTGCGACCTGCCAGGCCGTGACGTAATCCGCCAGTGCCTCGATTTGTTTGAGTGCCGCTTCGACCGCCGCCTTCTGGCCGGCGTCCTGGGTCACGGCCAGCACTTTCTTCAAGGTTGCCTCGGCCAGGTCACGGTTGGCACCGGAAACGGCCTTGGCGATTTGTGTGGCCGCCGAGGCGGCTTCTGCCTGTACCGCCGGGTCGTCGAGCAGCGGGGTGACGACCGAGAGCGCCGCGGGATCGACAACCGTCGCCAGACCGGCGAGCACCGCACGTCGTTCCTCGGGCCGGTCCGATACGGCCAGGATTTCTTTCAGGAGTGCGAGCGGCGACTTGCCGGTGACACGGGCGGTGGGCTCGTCGGTCGCGAGACGGACGTAGCCCCGCACCGCCAGCGCGCGGAAGTTGGCTTCCGCCGCATCGCGGGCCAGCGCCAGCAAATCCGGCAGGACCTCGGAATCGCGACTGTCGCACAACGCCCGCACGCCGGCTTCGCGCACGACCGGATTGGCGTCCGTGACCGCCGCGCGCAGGATGGCACGGATGCGCGGGTCCACCAGACCGCTGCAAACCTGAAGCAACGCGGCGCGCCCTTCAGCGCTCCCGGTGCCGGTCACGCCTGCCACAATCGGCGCGACGTCGAGTTGACCGGCCGACCGTTGGCACACCGAAGCCAGCGCGTTGGCAGCCTCGGCGCGCGCGCTTTCGCTCTTCGCCGCCAAAACCAACCGCGTCAACGCACCAGTCTGCCGGGCGTCGGCCAGCACCGCCAGGGCGCGCAGACAACCGCGCTGACTCGCGTCGTCGCCGGAGCCGGCGAGTTCGAACAGTCTTGGCACGGCCGCGGCATCCGCCCGGCCGCCCAAGGCGCGGACCGCCTCGGCCTGGACGGCGGCTGTGGCCGCGGCCAATTGCGTGAGCAGCGCCTGCGTGACGTCGCCGTGCCGCAGCACCAGCAACGCTTCGCGCCCCGCCTTTTGGATCGCGGGGTCCGGGGACGCAGCGGCCTCGAGCAAGGCGGCGGTGGCCTCGGCCCCGGCCAGGTTGCCCAAGGCGCAGATGGCCGCCAGGCGCACGGCGGGCTCGGCACTGCCGGCGAACGCCAGGATCGCGCCCGCGGCCACGGTGTCGCCACGCTGGTCCAACGCCCCAATCAGCGAGGCTTGGACCGGGACCGGCAAGTTCGACAGCAACGCCGCGAGTTTCAGCGTGGTGTCGTCGCCCGGCAGTTCGCGGGCGAGTTGCAGCGCCGCGACCTGTTTCGGCCCGTCATCGACCTGGATCGCGGCCAGCGCAAGACCCACGCCATCGGCACCGGCCGCGAGGACCAAGCCGCGAAACGCCGCCGTGCGGACGAAGTCCTTTTCTTTGGAACCGGCCAGCAGCTCGAACACCGGCCGCGCAGCACTCCCGTTGCCTTCGTCGAGGAAGCGTTTGGCACAAGCCAGTAAACCGTCCACGACCGCACTGCGGACCGGTTCCTTCGCCGCCGGCAGGGCGCTCAGCAATGCCGGGAGCGCCACGGCGCCCCCGATCTTGCCCAACGCCGCCGCGGCGGCCCGGGCCACTTCCGGGTGGGCGTCCTGCAACATCAACAAGCCCGTCAGCGCCGGGATCGCCTTGGCCTCCCGGCGCACACCGAGCGAAGTGATGATGCCGACCTGGGCCAGGCCCTCGGCTTTCGGCAGCGCGTCGATCAGCGCCTGGCCGGCTTCGGGCCCGGGCATCGTTTCCAATACCTGCCGCGCCGACTGCGCCAACTGGGACTCGCCGGTGAGCCACGCCGCCACTGCCGGCACCGAGCGCGCGGTACCAACATGTTGAAGGCGATCGCACGCGGCGCCGACGACTTGCGGGTCGCGGCTGGTTTGCAGGGTCTGGATCAGTCGGGCCTCCTCATCGACATCGGCGGCGCGCAGCAGTGGAGCGGCGGCCAGACCGGCGAGCACAAGGGCGAGCGCGGACAAGAACAAACGTTTCATGGGAAAACTTGATTTCATCGTGGGTGCGGGTTCGGGATTCACGTCAATGCTTAAACCCGCCACGGCGGACGTTGGGAAAGCGACAACAGGCGGTTGGCTTCGTCGTCGCCGATGAACTCCATGCGCTCTGGATCCCATTTGAGCCGCCGCTGGAGTTGCTTGACCACGCCGCCAAGCAGCAACGAGGTGGCCGAGTGCTGGGCGATGTCCGCGTCGCAGATCGTCTTCTTCCGTGTGCGGACGCACTCAAGGAAATTCCCGGAGTGGCTGTCGGCGTGATAGAGGTGCAGGTCGTCGGGCTTGATGGGCTCGCGGACGATGTCGGCCGGCGTGGACACGAGGTTGCCGCGATCCACGGTGATCCGGCCTTCGGTGCCTACAAAACTGACGCCGCCGTCCATGCCCACCTTTTCATCCGGATGCGGCCGGCCATAGACCTCGACGCCGTTCGGGTAGCGATAGGCGGTTTTGCCTTCTTCGATCCACAGATCCGTCGGCCCGGTCGCGTCGGCGCCGGCGCCCCACTGGACGATGTCGTAATGGTGCTGCCCCCAGTTGAGTTCGCCGATGTCGAAGCGATGCGCACCGGTGTTGCCATCGTAAGGCAGCGCCGGAGTGGGACCGAGGTAAAGATCCCAATCGAGATCGGGCGGGATGGGCTGCGCCGGCCCGAAGTGGGTCGGCCAGGCGATCGCGCCGCCTTCTCGGTACGCGTAAATGGACTTCAGCTTGCCGATGCGGCCGTTGCGGACCAACTCGCAGGCGATGCGGAACCGGCCTTCGTACTCGCTGCGTTGCTGCGTGCCGGCCTGGTAAACGCGCCCGTACCGGCGCACCGCGTCCAGCATCGCCTGGCTCTCGCGCACGGTGACGGCGCTGGGTTTCTCGCAATAAACGTCCTTGCCCGCCTCGGCCGCCATGACGGCCATGGTCGCGTGCCAGTGCGCCGGGGTGGCGATCAGCACGGCGTCAATGTCCGGGCGCGCCAGCACGTCCCGGAAATCGACGTACGCCTCGCAAGGCCGGTACTCCCCGGCGCCATAGGTTTCGGTGTAATGCTGGTTGACGCGCAGCTTCGCCTGCTCACGTCGCGGGCGCCAGGTATCGCACACCGCCAGCACCTGCACGTCTTTGCGGGCCGTGTAGCCGCCGGCCAGGTAGGTCCACGCACCGCCGAGTAGGTGGCCGCTGCCCTGGCCGCCCACGCCGATGAAGCCCATCGCGACGCGTTCGCTGGGCGCGATCAGCCCGCCGCGGCCCAGCGCCGAGGCGGGAATAAGTAATGGCGCGGCCAGAGCGGCGCCAGCGACAGCGCTGCTGCGCCGCAGGAATTGTCTTCGCGAGCAGGTGGCAGGTGCTTTCATGGTGAAATGCGTGCGCGATGGCATAACGGATATGGCCCTGCGTCAAGCGCGACCTCACCTTGCAGGATTCACCTTGGCCGGTCCCGCGGCGGATCTCGCAGGAGTCTTCGACGCTTGGGGACAGCCAGCGCGGGCGGGTGGTGCGCCACCGGCGGGCGCCGCCGGCAAAAGCCGCCGGCAAAAGCCGCCGGCAATGATTGCTTCGGACGAAACCCTGCCTAGACTGCGTCCCACAGCATGAAAGCACTCCTCCTTCTCACATTGCTCGGCACGGCGACGGTGGACCACGCCGCCGGCGGCGACGCCTTGAACGTCCGGGACTTTGGCGCCGTGGGCGACGGCAAGACCGATGACACGCCGGCCTTCCAAAAGGCGCTGGAGGCCGCGGCCCAGGCGGGCGGCGGCTCCGTGCTCGCCCCGCGCGGCAGTTACTTCTTTGCGGGACATTTGAATGTGCCGCCCGGCGTCGCCCTGCGTGGAATCTGGGAATCCGTACCGGCGCACAACGGGATTCGCGACGCCGGCACGCCCAAGCCCACCGACGACGGCACCACATTCCTCGTCACCGAGAACGCCGGTACCGAGGACGGCCCGGCGTTCCTCACGTTGAACCACAACGCGACCCTCAAAGGCGTGGTGATCTATTATCCGAAGCAGAAGCCCGACGACGTTCCGGAGGCGTATCCGTGGACGATCGCCATGCGGGGCAAGAACCCGGCCGTGCTCGCCGTCGAACTCCTCAACCCGTACAACGGCATCGACACCACCGGCAGCGAACGGCACCTGATTCGCGACCTGCACGGCCAACCGCTTCGCCGGGGCGTGTTCGTGGACCGGATTTACGACATCGGCCGGATCGAGAACGTCCACTTCAATCCGTGGTGGAGCACCCGGCCCAAGCTGCTCCGGTGGCAGATGGAAAATGGCGAGGCGTTCATCTTCGGGCGCACGGACTGGCAATACGTCTTGAACACCTTCTGCTTTGGCTATCATGTCGGCTACAAGTTCATCAAGACGCAGGCGGGAGTGTGCAACGGGAACTTTCTCGGTCTGGGCGCGGACGACTGCTACACCGCGCTGGTCGTGGAAGACTCGGCCCCGTTCGGCCTGTTGATCACCAACGGCGAGTTCGTGAGCTTCCACGGGCCGGACCCGACGATGATCGACGTCCAGGCCTCGAACACCGGGAGCGTGCGGTTCTCGAATTGCGCCTTCTGGGGGCCCTGCCACCAGATCGCGAAGGTCGCCGGTCGGGGCACGGTGGGATTCAGCGACTGCACGTTCGTCCAATGGGACAGCCAGAAGGAAGGCCGGTACGCCATCCAGGCGGCCAGCGGGACGGTGCTGGTGCGGGGCTGCGAATTCCGCGAAGCCAAGCCGCAGATCGACCTGGGTGCGGCGGTCCGCCGGGCCGTGATCACCGGCAACGTCTTCACGGGTCCCGCCCGCGTGAACAACCAGAGCAAGGGCAGCGTGCAGATCGCCGACAACGCCGCGGACTGAGCCGCCGAAGCCGCTGACGGCGGAACAGGTCGGCTTGAGGCGGGCTTGGATCGATCAAGGCGCCAGGTAAGATTCTCCCTTTCGCACGGGGCGGCGTCCTGGCGGCGCGGCCGTTGGCGTTTGGGAACCCGCGGACCTTGGTTGCCGGTCAGGACCTTGGCGGCGTACCCTGCGGTGCCGCACTTCCGTAATCCGAACGTAACCGGAACCCGTGCGGCCGGTCTTTACTGCCAATGTCGCCGGGCATTCAGCCTGTGAACCTCCGTTCGTTTGGGCGCCGCCCCGGATCCGGCCACGCCGCCCGGGCGATGACGACCGGGAGTCTGTTCCTCCTCGCCGTTTTCGGGCTCGCGATGCTGGCACGCAGCCTGGTCGCGGCCGGCAACGTTCGCGGCGCGACGCCGACGCTGCAACTCTTCCAGCTTACCAATGTGTGGCGAGTCCACCTGACGTTCGCGCCCGATCAATGGGAGGCGATGGAGCCAAAGGGCGGTCGCGGCCCGTTCGGCGGCGGTCCCGGCGGCTTCCGGCCCGGTGGCCCCGGGGGTGCGGGTCCGGGCGGACCTGGCGAGCCCGGAGGTTTCGCTCCAGGTGGGGGACGGCCAAGCAGCCCGGGCGGCCCGGGTGGATTTGGCCCCGGCATGTTCATCGCCCCGATGTTCCTGAACCAGGCCGACCTGAACCATGACGGCCGGCTCTCCGAGGTCGAGTTCGCGGCGCTGGGCGAGAAATGGTTCCAGGCTTGGGACACCAACCGCACCGGCAAACTCGACGCCGCCAAGTTCCGGGCCGGACTGAACGCCACGGCGCTGGCGCCGGCCGGCGCCGGACCCGGCCGGCCGATGGGGCCAGGCGGACCGGGTGGCCCCGGAGGACGCATGGGCGGCCCGCCGCTCCAGGGCGCCGAAGGCACGCGCAACGGCCTGGCATCGGCGATGGGCATCGTGTTCACCTACGTTCACGCGGACCTGGATTTCGCCGGCCAACTCCTCAAAGACGTGGCCGTCCGCTACAAGGGCAACGGGACGTTCATGGAGTCGCGCGGTTCGCTGAAGCGTTCGTTGAAGCTGGAACTCGACCACTTTGCGCCGGGCCAAAAGCTCGCCGGTGTGACCAAGCTCAACCTGCACAACTGCGTCACGGACGCGAGCTGGATGAACGAGGCGCTTTCGCATCGCCTCTTCCGCGAAGCCGGTGTGCCGGCCTCGCGGACCGCCTACGCGCAGGTTTATCTCAGCGTGGCGTGCCGGTACACGAACCAGTACGTCGGCCTCTACTCGCTCGTGGAAAACGTGGACAACAGTTTCGCCCGGGACCGGTTTGGCTCCAAGAAAGGGGCCCTCTTCAAGCCGGTGACCCGCCAACTCTTCGAAGACCTGGGCGACGATTGGGCCGCGTACCGGCAGGCTTACGATCCCAAGACGCCCGTCTCGCCCGAGGAAACCGGGCGCGTGATCGCGTTGAGCAAACTGGTCTCGCACGCGAGCGACGCCGAGTTCGCCGCGCGGTTGGAGGAGTTTCTCGACCTGGACGAATTCGCCCGGTTCATGGCCGTGACCACCTGGCTCAGCACGCTGGACAGCATCCTTCGCATGGGCCAGAACTTCGTGGTCTATCTGCACCCGAAGACGCGCCAGTTCCAGTTCATCCCTTGGGACCTCGACCATTCCTTCGGCCAGTTTCCCATGGCCGGCAGCCAGGAGCAGCGCGAGAACCTGAGCATCCAACGGCCGTTCGACGACAACATCCGGTTCCTCGAGCGCGTGTTCGCCGTGGCGAAGTTCAAACGCCTCTACCTGGGGCGCATGAAGGAGTTCAGTGAAACCTTGTTCCTGCCGGAGCGCTTCGACCGGCAAGTGGACGAGGTCGCGGCCGCCATCCGCCCGGCGGTGCAGGCGGAATCGGCGGAGAAACTGGCGCGGTTCGATCGGGTCGTCGCGGGCCAGAGCGCCGGCCCGGCTGGCTTCGGCGGCGGGCCTCCGGGGGGCAATGACGGGAACGGTCCGCGCTTCGGACCGCCAGGCGGTCCCGGCTTTGGCGGCAGTATGAAACCGATCAAGGGTTTTGTGACCGCGCGGGCCAAGTCGGTGAAGGACCAACTCGCCGGCACCTCTCCCGGCATGACCCTCGGGGGCTTCGGTTTCGGCGGGCCCGGCGGGCCGGGCGGTGGGCCCGGTGGACGAGGCGGCCCCGGCGGCGGACCTCCCGGCATGGGCGGACCGGGCGGGTTTGGGCCGGGGATGTTCCTGGGTCCACTGTTCCAGAGTGCTCTGGATACAGACGAGGACGGCGAGGTCACGAAGGCGGAATTCGCCCAGGGCTTTGCGGGCTGGTTCCAATCGTGGAACACCGACCACAGCGGGGTTCTGACGGAAGAGCAGCTCCGCGCGGGGATCGATCGGGAGCTTTCGCCGTTCCGTGGCGGGCCGCCCGGGGGCTTCGGTTTTCCGCCCGGCGGACCCGGTTTCGGACCGCCTCCCGGCATGCAGGATTCGGATGATGGTCCCGAGGCGCCATGAATCGTCCGGCCATCGATCTGCCTTCGGTTTTTAACTTGGATACAGCCCCCCACCGGTAAATCCTGACCCATGCAAATGCCCCCCTCCCTCACCGAAATGTTCTGGAACCCCGCGACGGTCAACGCGCTGCCGGGCTTCGTCGCCAGCCTCGTCGTCGCGGCGTTGCTCGGACTCCTGGTGGGCCAGACCTACGTCCGGTTCGGCACGTCCCTGTCCAACCGCCGCGTCTTTGCGCGGAACTTCCTGCTGCTCACCGTGACCACCACGTTGATCATCAGCATTGTCAAATCGTCGTTGGCGCTTTCGTTGGGTTTGGTGGGCGCGCTCTCGATCGTCCGTTTCCGGGCCGCCATCAAGGAGCCGGAGGAACTCGCGTTTCTCTTCCTGGCCATCAGCGTGGGGCTGGGGTTGGGCGCCGGGCAGGGGCTGGTCACCGTGGTGGCGCTGGTCCTGATCCTGGGCCTGATCGCCATTCGCAGCCTGGTGCGGGGCCGGCCGGATCAGCCCAACCTCTACCTCACCGTGTCCAGTCCGGCACCGGACCGGATCACCGCCAGCCAGATCCTCGAAACCTTGTCGGCCACCGGCGCCGTCGCGAGCCTGCGGCGCTTCGACGAAACGCCGGAGACGGTCGAAGCCTCCTTCCTCGTGGTCTTCAAGGGCGTCGGCGCTATGGAGCAGTTCACGCAACGGTTGCGCGAACGGAGCGCCGCGGTGCGGATCAGTTGCCTGGAGGATCGCGGGTTGGGGGCGTGAACGCGGACGACTGTTCCATGAGCGCGTCGCTGCCGAACCTCCGCTATGAGCTGAAATTTCTCGCCGCCACCCACTCGGTGGCGGAAACCTTGGCGCTCGTGCGCCGCCACCCGGCCGCGTTTCGCGAAACCTACCCGCCGCGAACGGTCAACAACCTCTACCTCGATTCGCCGGGGCTGCGCGACTACTACGACCACGTGAGCGGCGCCGCGAACCGCGTCAAGACCCGCATCCGCTGGTATGGCCCGCTGACCGGGGGCGTGGAGCGGCCGCTGCTCGAGCTCAAAATCAAGCGCGGCGCGGTCAGTGGCAAGGTCGTTCACGCGCTGCCTCCACTGCTGCAAAACGGCGGCGGCTTTCGACACGCCGTCGGCGAGGCGCTGGGTCACGGTGCGCTCCCGGAACCGGTCCGCTCGACCCTGCGCCAACTGGAACCCTCCGTGTTGAACCGCTATCGGCGCCATTACTTCGAGAGCGCCGACCACCGGTTCCGGCTGACGGTGGATCACGAACTGCAATTCGCGGGCGTTGGCGGCGCGGCCGATGGACGATCCGGGTGGCTGGCCGGCAAGGCCGTCGTGATCCTCGAATTGAAGCACCCACCACAGCACGCGGAGGCTGCCGGTGCGATCACCAACGCGCTGCCATTCCGGGTCACCCGCTGCTCGAAGTACATCCTGGGCCTCGAAAGCGTCGGCGCGGTCTGATCGGGATCGGCAGACGGACTCGCCGCCCGGTGCCTCACTGTCTCCGGGGCCGGTTGGGTCGGCCGCCAAACCTGACCCTTCAAGTTTTCGGGTGGGCGCGGGGTAGTGTGCTGGTTGGGTGGTGGCGGCACTGTTGCGGCGTGCCGCCCCACACCGCCGCCGCAGCGCAGCCACGTTTTGAATTGGGGACACGGCCCAAGGCGGTGCCGACTCGACAGTTCCTCCCGGTTCCCGAAGAATCCCGCGCCCTTATGGAACTGTCGCCATCCGCCGTCCAACACCTGGTTTCGCTCCCGCCCGCCATGGCCGGGCTGTTCGAGGAACTCGAACAGCGTCCGCGCCCGCAATGGTTCGCGGCCGGCGACCCGCCGGGCCAGAAACTTGGGTCCGGCGGCGGCACCGCACATCTGCTCGTGGAAGCCTGGCGGGCCACCGGCGGGGAGGCGGACTTCGCTGACTGGCTGCGGGCCAGCCGCAAACTGATCATTCACGGTGCCGGCGAGAGCCGTCGATTGCCGGCTTATGCGGCGGTCGGCAAGCCCCTCCTGCCCGTGCCGCCGCTGGTCAACACTAGCGCGCCGCAGACCCCGCGCACCCTGCTTGACCTGCAACTCCCCTTCTGCGAGCGCGTGCTCCGACACACCCCGCCACGCGCGGCGGTCCTGATCGCCAGCGGCGACACGCTCCTGCGTTTCGGCGAACGCCTTCCGCCCTTGCCGGACGTGGATGTGCTGGGGTTGGGCATGTCCGTCCCGGCGGAGCAGGCCGCCCGGCACGGCGTCTTCTTCGTGCCGCGCGCCAACCCGGCCGAACTCGCGTTCTTTCTGCAGAAGCCGCCGCCCGACCGCATCCACGAACTCGCCCCCGACTACGACTATTTCGTGGACACCGGCCTGTGGGTGCTCAGCGCGCGGGCGGTGGACGTGCTGCTCCGGCGTTGCGACTGGAGCGCCGCGCGCGCCGGGTTCGCCGGCGGGTTGGCGAAGCGGTATGAGCTCTACGACCAGTTCGGCCTCTCGCTGGGCTCCGCGCCGGCGGTGCCGGACGCCGACATCGGCGCGCTCACGTCTGCAGTCGTCTGGTTGCCGCAGCCGGAGTTTCACCACTTCGGAACCAGCCGGCAGATCGTGGAGTCCGTTTCGGCGCTGCGAAGACTCGAGCTCGCGGGAGCGCACCAAGCAGGCAGTGCGCCGGTGCGGGTCGTGGACCAATACATTCAGAACTGCCGCTTCGAGGCCGCGCTCGACCCCGACCAAAACCGGACGCTGTGGGCGGAGAACAGCACGATCCCACGCACCTGGCATCTGGCGCACGACCACGTCCTGGTCGGCGTGCCGGCGAACGAGTGGCAACTGCGGCTTGAGCCCGGCGTGTGCCTGGACTTCACGCCGGTTGGCGAGAGGGACCAATGCCTGCGCTTTCACGGCATCGACGACGCGTTTCGCGGCGCCGTGGACGCACCCGGCACGTTGTGGCTGGGAAAGGCCGCCGGGGATTGGCTCCGCGCGCGGGGTATCGATGCCGGCGCCGCGGGGCTGAAGCCGGGTCAGGACATCTTTACCGCGCCGCTGTTCCCGCTTGTTCCTGGCGGCAAAGTCGAACCCGCATTTCTGGAGTGGCTCTTCGGGCGAAGCCCGGCACCGATTCCGGCCTTTGCGCGACGGTGGCTCGAATGCGAACGTCTCTCCGCGCAGCAGATTCCGGTGCGGGCCAATTTCCGTCGGCTTTACGCCCAGCGCGCCGCGAACCGCGGTTGATTGTCGCTGAGCCGTGCCGATGCCGGATCCTGAAGTCAGGGTTCCGCGGGAGCGTCGCCCTACCAAGGGACTGGCAAGGGCTCACGGAGAGGCCGAGTTTCAAGGAGGAGTTCAGGAACTCAGAAACCACGATCTGGGTATTCCGGCTTTCCTGGGTTCCAAATTCAGACTCCGTGTCTTTATGCCTCCGGGGCGCGGCTCGTTAGATCCGTTCGAAATACCGCTGCCGTTCCCAGTCGGTCACGGCATCGCTGAAGGCTTGATGCTCGATCCGCGCGTGGTGCACGTAGAAATCCACCACGGCATCGCCGAACGCGACGCGGGCCAGCTTCGATTTCTCGAACCGGTCGGTGGCGTCGCGAAGGCTGCTCGGCAGCCGGTCCAGGCGCGGGTCCAGATAGGCATTGCCGGCATAGGGCTCGCCGCAATCCAGTCCTTCCTTCACCCCGGCCATGCCCGCCGCCAGCATCGCGGCGAAAGCGAGATACGGATTGGCGTCCGCGCCGGGCATGCGGTTCTCGATCCGGAAGCCGTTTCCCTGGCCGACGATCCGAAAACCGGTCGTGCGGTTGTCGGTGGCCCACGCCATCCGGGTCGGCGCCCAACTGCCGGGCTGGAAGCGTTTGTAGCTGTTGATGGTCGGCGCCGAGAAGAGGCACAGCTCCGGCGAGTACTTCATCAGGCCACCGAGGAACTGGCGGAAGAGCCGGGAACCGCCGCGCGTCTTGCCATCCCAGAACAGCGGTTTGCCGCCCCTCCAAAGGCTCACGTGGAGGTGGCACGAGTTGCCCGCCTCGCCGGGCGCCAGTTTCGCCATGAACGAAATCGCCTTGCCGTGCTGTTCGGCGATTTCCTTCACGCCCTGTTTGAAGAGCGCGTGCCGGTCGGCCATCGGCAGCGGCTCGGCATAGGTGAAGTTGATCTCGTGCTGGCCGCGGCTCCACTCGCCCTTGCTGCTCTCGACCGGCACCCGCGCCGCGCTCATGCCATTGCGGATGGCGCGCATCAGCGGCTCGTCGCGCGTGGGTTGCATGAGGTGGTAATCGATGCGGTAGTCGCTCGACGGCTGGAGGTCGCGATAGCCGCTTTGGAACGCCGAGTGGTAGGTCTGGTTGAACAGGTAGAACTCCAGTTCGCTCGCGCAAAAGCAGGTCATGCCCGCCGCCGCGAGCACGTCCAGTTGCCGCTGCAGCACCGATCGCGGGGCCTCGGCGACGAGCGCGCTGTCGTCGCGCACGAAGTCGCAGATCACCAAGGCGGCACCGGGTTGCCAGGGCAGGACGCGCAACGTGGACAGGTCGGGTCGAAAAGCGAAGTCGCCGAAACCAGCCGCCCAATTGGCGACCTGGAAACCGTCCAGCGGGTCCATGTCGAGGTTCACGGTGAGCAGGTAACTGCAGCCGTGCGTGCCGTGCTCGACGATCGAGGCGAGGAAGAAGTCGGCCGTGAACCGCTTCCCAACCAACCGGCCGAACGGGTCGGGAAAAGCGACGAGGATCGTGTCGATGACGCCGGACTTAATCCGGGCGGTGAGTTGGGCAAGGGTCATGGGGCTTCGAGGGAACCGGAATCCATCACCGGGCGCTTCGTAAGGTGCGGCCGGTCGCCCCGGCGGGAGGCGATCCGAGTGGCGCAGCAGGTGCCAGGAGTCTCGCGGTCACGGGCAAAGGCTAGCAGGCAGGTTGAGCCAAGCCAACCGACTTTCCCGCCACCGGTATTCCCGCCACAACCGCTCGCCGGCCTCCCGCAAAACGGGGATGGCACCTGGCCCGTAAGCCGGCACGCCCCATCCGACGGCTTCCCGGAGCCAGGTATCGCACTGAGCCGGGCGAGCGACCGTGTGTGCCCCGTGGTTTCCAGGGCTCAAGCCCGTCGTCGCACCAGCAGGAGCCAGCCGGCGCCACCCCAGGCCAGCAGGGCGTAAGTCTGCGGCTCCGGGATCGGGCTGAAGTCCACTCCGCGGAATAGCGTGTCGGGCGAAGCGGTCGCCAGCGTCACCGCGGCCGCCCCCGCCCCGGTGTCCTCGATGCGGATCAGTCGGTTGGCGGTTGTCTCGGCGGTGATGGCGAACAGCACCGGATCCAGTCCCGTCCAGTCTGCCGCCAAGCCACGCGCTCCGGCGTTGCCACCCGAAGCGAGGGTGTAACTCAGGCTCCACGTATCCCCGGCCCGTTCCCAACGTTGAATCCCGCCGCCGTTGGCGGTCGAACGGTCATCCGCCAGATACACGACATTCCCGGCCGGGTTCAGGGCGAAATCATAGGGCGAGGCGCTGCTGCCGGCATTGAACAACTGGGACGGCAGGGCGGCGGTTTCGGGCAGCCCACTGAAAGCATGAACGCCCCGTGTCGCCGTTCCCGCTCCGGTGGAGACGACGAGATTGCCGTCAATGAGGTTCAACACGCGGAGATTGCTGACGGCGGAGTAGATGTGGGATTCGGTGGCGCCGGACTCCGCCCAGATGCCGCCGGTGCTGCCGCTGCCGTTGCCGCTCATCCAGAATTGCGTGCCGTCGCCGGTCACGGCGGACCGCACATCACTTCCCGAAAACGCGGTGGAGCTCTTGACGGGCAGGGAGTAGATGCCGGCGGCGTCCAACAGACCCACCGCCCGGTTCACGTTTTCGGCCGGGGTACCGGCCACGCCGGCGGTGCCAACCTCTGCGTTGAATCCGCCGAAGGTCAGGTACCGGCCGTTGGCGGAGCGAGCGAGGGCGCCCTCCGAGCTGGCCGTGCCGCTGAGGGTGATCGCCAATGCCCCGGTGGCCGGCAGTGAGACGGCGAAGGACGGCGACTGGTCGATTCCGGTGATCGAGTACTGCTCGATCGTCACCGCGGCGGCGGCGCTGCTCAGGCTGGCGCTGCCGTCGCCCACCCGGAGCACGGCGAGTCGGCCCGGGATGAACTGGCCGAGAGTGGGGAGCGCAAACAGGGGAGCCGCAATGAAGGCGGCAGACAGAAGCGGTTTCATAGCATCGACCTCCTTTTCTACTCCGTATTCCGGGAGGCCTATATCAAATCGGCGGGCACGCGTCCAGTTCTAAATCCCGCGTCCCGAATTCCGCGCCGATCCGCCTCGATATGTCCCCCGAGCCAATCGCGAACGGGTCGGCGTCGGGAGCTTCGGACGGTGATGACGGTCGCGTGGTCCGGTCGGAATGGCTCCGCGGTTTCTGCGCTCCCCGAACCGGGCGGCGGCCTGGAACGCGACAATGCGACGCACGACGACGCACGTCGATTGACAGGCGGGGGCTTGGAACCGGATACTCAGGAGCGTCGTGCTTCCCGACCGGCGCCCGATGGCGAAGGCCGGAGGAGCAGGCTCCGCAGGTTCGATACGCGCAGCGATGAAATGGATTGCCGGCCAGCACGAATGGGTCTTTCCGCGCCCCACCCTCATCATGGGAATCGTGAACGTGACGCCGGATTCGTTTTCGGACGGCGGCCGGTATCGGTCCACGGAAGCCGCGGTGGCGCACGCCCGGGAGTTGGCCGCCGAAGGCGCCGACTTGCTCGACATTGGCGGCGAATCCACCCGGCCGGGCGCGGATGCCGTGGACGAGGCCGAAGAGCTGGCACGCGTGTTGCCGGTCCTCTCCCAGCTTGCCGGCAGGATCGGGGTCCCGCTCTCGATCGACACGCAGAAGCCGGGGGTTGCGCGGGCGGCCATCGCGGCCGGCGCCACGATCGTGAACGACACCGCCGCCCTCCGCGCGGCGCCGGAGATGTGGCGGTTGGTGGCCACCAGCGGGGTGGGTTATGTCTGCATGCACGCACGTGGGGCGACGCCCACGGTCCAGTCGGACCGTCCAGGCGGCGAGGTGGTGGGCGAGGTGCAGACCTTCTTCGGCGAATGGCTGGGCCGGCTGACCCGGGCGGGCGTGCGCGCCGAACAGGTGGTCTTGGATGTCGGCTTCGGCTTCGGCAAGAGTTGGGAGGACAATTTGCAATTGCTCGCCCGACTCGATTCCTTTAGGAGTTCGGCTCGTCCGCTCCTGCTGGGGGTTTCCCGGAAATCCTTCATTGGCAAATTGCTGGGGGTCGAGGTGGCGGCGCGCTTGCCGGCTTCGCTGGCGTGTGCCGTGTGGGCCATCCAGCGCGGCGCGGAAATCATCCGGACGCACGACGTGGCGGCTACCCGGCAGGCGGTGCGCATGACGGAGGCCCTGCAGGCTCGAACCTGATGTTGACCTGGCTACAGTTGAACTGGCGGACGCTGGTGGAAATCGCCCTCCTCTCGGTGGGGATCTACTATGCGGCCACGTTCGTTCGCGGCACCCGGGCCGCCCCGGTCGTGAGCGGATTTCTCATCTTGTTGCTGGCTCTCACTCTCATCACCACGCTGCTGGACCTGCAGGTGCTCAAGCTGTTTCTGCTGGCGCTGTTCCCCTCGCTGGCCGTGATCGTGATCGTCATTTTTCAACCGGAGCTGCGGCGCATGCTGGCCAAACTGGGCAATCTGCCGTTCTTCGCCAGCGTTCACGAGCAGCGCGAGAACATCGAGGTGATCATCCAGACCGTGGAACGGCTCGCGGATGTGCGCATCGGCCTCCTGATCGCGATCGAACAGGCCGTGCCGGTGCAGGATGTGGTCGAGTCGGGCATCGTGGTCGATTGCCAGGCCACCCCGGAAATGCTCGAGACCATCTTCTTTCCCAACAATGCCATCCACGACGGCGGCGTGATCCTGCGGGGCGACCGCGTCACGCACGCGGCTTGCATCTTCCCGCTCACGGCCCGACAGGACCTGAGCAAGTCGTTGGGGACGCGACATCGCGCCGCGATCGGCTTGAGCGAGGAGACCGACGCCGTCGTGGTGGTGGTTTCAGAGGAGACGGGCGCGGTGTCGTATGCCTACAAGGGCAATCTCGTGCGCGGAATCAGCCTGGAGAACTTGCGCGCCTTCCTGACCTCCGTGCTGGTCCGCGAAGCCCGGCCCCGCCCGTGGTTCGACTGGCTGCTGCTTCCCTGGTCGCGGCGCTCGGCGCGGACTTCACCGCTGCGCGCAAACTCCGGCTCCGATGGCGTGGCATAGAGTCATCACCCACAACCTGGGCTGGAAGGTCGTGTCCGTGGTGCTGGCCACCCTGATCTGGCTGCTCGTGCAGTACAATCGTTCGGATATCTACCACCCGCAGGTGATCCGCACGTTCGATTCGGTGCCCATCGCGGTGCTCACGCCGGCCAACGACCCGTACGTGTTCCTGGTGGAACCGCCCAGCGTGCGGGTCTCGATCCGCGGAAGCGAACAAGCCGTCAGGGACCTGCACCCGTCGGACGTCAAAGTGTTCGTGGACCTGATCGGCGTGAGCCAGCTCGTGACCCGCCGGGACGTGGAGGTGCGCGTGCCGCCGGGCCTCGTCGTGGTTTCGTTGTACCCGAACGAAGTAAAGATCGAACGCCTTGCCAGCGATCCGGTACCCAACCCCCTGACCAGCGACAAACCATGAGCAAACCCAAACGCATCTTCGGCACGGACGGCGTGCGCGGCACGGCGAACATCGAGCCCGTCACCGCGGAAACCGCCCTCAAACTGGGCCGCGCCGCCGCGCATGTTTTCAAGACCCTCGAGAGCCACGCCGCGTGGCTTCGGCCGGCACAAGATCGTCATCGGCAAGGACACGCGGCTTTCGGGTTACATGCTCGAGAACGCGCTCTCGTCGGGCATCCTGTCGATGGGCGTGGACGTGCTCTTCATCGGGCCGTTGCCCACGCCGGGCGTGGCCTACGTGACGCGCAGCCTGCGCGCCGACGCCGGCATCGTCATCACCGCCTCGCACAATCCCTACGACGACAACGGCATCAAATTCTTCCGCGCGGACGGCTACAAACTCGACGACGCGATCGAGCAACGCATCGAGGAACTCGTCTTCAGCGGCGAGATCGAGCACATCCGCCCCGTGGCCAGCGAAGTCGGCAAGGCGCGTGCGCATCGACGACGCCATCGGGCGCTACATCGAGTATGCCAAGGCGTCCTTTCCGAGGGGCATGAACCTGGAGGGCATGCGGATCGTCGTCGATTGCGCCAACGGCGCCGCTTACAAGTCCACTCCCTGCGTGCTCCGCGAACTGGGCGCCGACGTCATCGTCTATGGCAACCAGCCCGACGGCACGAACATCAACAAGGATTGCGGCTCGATGCACCCGGACAACCTGTGCCGGAAGGTCGTCGAGCATCGGGCCCAACTGGGCATCGCCCACGACGGCGACGCCGACCGTGTGCTGCTCTGCGACGAACAGGGCGTGCTCGTGGACGGCGACGACATCATGGCCATGACCGGGCTGGAAATGCTCGAACAAAGCACGCTTCCGGAGAAGACGCTGGTGGCCACGGTGATGAGCAACGCCGGCCTCGACCTCGCGATCAAAGAAGGCGGCGGCCGCGTCGTGCGCACCGGCGTGGGCGACAAGTACGTCATCGAAGAGATGCTCAAGCACGGATTCAACGTCGGCGGCGAGCAAAGCGGCCACATCATCTTCCGCGATTACGCCACCACGGGCGACGGGCTGGTGGCGGCGCTGCAGGTGCTCCGGATCATGAAGGCGCAGAACGCGCTGCTCTCCCAGCTCCGGCTCTGTTGGGCCCGCTTTCCGCAGAAGCTGGTCAATGTCCGGGTGCGCGAGAAGCGACCGCTGGAGGAGCTCGACGGCTTCCCCCACCTGCTGGCCACGGCGGAAGCGGAGATTTGCCCGCAAGGGGGACGCGTGTTCGTGCGGTATTCGGGCACCGAGCCGAAGGCGCGCGTCCTCGTCGAGGCGCGGGAACAGGAAACGGTCGATAAGTGGTGCGCGCAACTGGCCGAGGCGATCCGGCTTCAAGTCGGCTGCTAGCCACGGGGGGCGAGATGCCCGCGCCACGTTGACCTGGAATCATGGTTCCTAAAAGCGGAGGTTCCACTCGTCCCGGAGGTATTTCATCCGGGCCAGTTCCTCGGTCCGGGCGGCGGGCCAGTCCGTCAACGGCTCCCGGGCTGCCCAGAGCCGGCGCAACTCCGACTTCAACCGTTCGCGATCCACGCCCAGGTTCAGAACGAAGTCGCCGTGGCTTCGGCCGGCGCGGTAGTTGGGCTCCCGCGAGGGGGACCGCAACACGGTGGCGAGCAGTGCGAGATCGAGGTCGATCAAGAACGCCCCGTGGAACAGGAGGGCGCGCCGGCCGCGACGCTGGGCGTTGCCGGAGATCTTGCGGTCCGCGATGGCCAGGTCGGTGTCGCCCCGCCGGCGCACGGGTTGTCCCAGGAGTCCGGTGAGTGCCGCCGCGTGGCGGTTCATGATCCAAAGGTTGGTTTGCGGAATGGTGGCCGTCGGCCCCGTCCCGCCGATGCGCAGAATCGCGCTGTAGTTCCAACAGCCCGGCCCCTGCAGGACCGTGCCCCCACCGGTGATGCGCCGACATACCGGGATGCCGCGGGCGCGGCAGGCGGCGAGATCGACCTCGGTGGCGGCATGGTTCGCGTAGCCCAGCACCACGAAGTGGTCGGGGGCTTCCCAGAAGCGCAACACCTCGGGCCCGCCCGCTTCGCACCGGTCGAGCAGCGCTTCGTCGCAGGCCAGGTTCGCCGCCGGCGTGGGGAGCGTCAGGTCCAGGTATTGCATCGCGCGGCGGCATTCGACCCTGCCCGGCGGACTCCGGCCAGCCCGAATGCGCGGAACGGCCCGACGATGGTCTTTCGCGATGGCTTTTCCCGCTTGCTCCGGCCGGGAGCCATTCCTAAGTTGCGGTCATGAAACGCGCCTTCTCGGTGCTGCGCCTGGCGGTGGCCGCCTTCCCGCTCCTGCTCGGCGGCCGGGTGTGCCTTCCACTCCGGGCGGCTGACACCGGACCCATTCCCGAGTACGACGAGAAACTGCGCCATTTGAACGGCCTGGTGCAGGACCTCCTCGATTCCCAGGCCGTGATCCAGAAGCGGCTTTCCGGCCTGACGGATGACCTGCACGGGTTTCGGGATGACACGGGCAAGTTGGGGGATCGCCTGGGCGAACGCTTCGCCACGCGGGACGAACTCCAGAAGCTCGCCGCGGCGGTGAAGGAACTCGACCGCAAGCGCGAGGAAGACAAGCGCCTCATCCTGGAAGAAATCAAGAAACTGGCCCAGGCCCCGGTGGGGGGGCCGCCGAAGGACATTCCCAAACCGGCGCCGAGGGATGTCTCGCCCGAGGGTCCGGTGAAGGGCTACAAATACACCGTGAAGAAGGACGATTCGCTGTGGGCGATCGTCAAGGCCTACCGCGACAACGGCGTCAAGGTCACGATGGACGACGTCCTGAAGGCCAATCCGAACCTCAAGCCCAGCCTCATTCGCGAAGGCCAGGTGATTGTGATCCCCGATCCGGCCCTGAAATAGCGGTGCGGTATCGCGGGGGGACGCTTCGCGATTGACGCTGAACACCGGGCCAGTAGGCTGCGTCCAACACCGTATTGCGTGGTTATTGACTCGTTTATGCACATGAACCAGACACAGGCATCGGCCGGCACGGAGACGCGCCGGAGTTTCATCAAGAAGGCGGCGACCGTGACCGCAGCCGCCGCGGCGACGAACCTCTTCAAAACTCCCGTGTACGGCCAAGGCACGGCCCCGTCCACCGGCCGCGTCATGGGCGCCAACGATCGGATCGTGGTCGGCTTCGTCGGCGTGGGTCCGCAGGGCCAGTTGCACGTGGACAAGATGAAGACCAACGCCGAGAAGAACAACGTGGCGTTGGCGGGGGTCTGCGACCTCTGGGAAAAGCGCCGCGAAATGGCGAAGGCCAAGATCGGCGGCGACGTCAAGCTGTACGACGACTACCACAAGCTGCTTGATAATAAAGATATCGACGCCGTCATCTGCGCCACCGTGGACCACTGGCACGCCCGGGTGTCGGTGGATACCATGAAGGCGGGCAAGCATATCTATGTCGAAAAGCCGATGTCGCGTTACCTGCCCGAGGCCTTCGAGGTGTGGGACACGGTCAAGGCCACCGGCAAGCAGTTTCAGGTGGGTTCACAGGGTTGCTCGGACGCGATGTGGTTGAAGGCCGCGGAGCTGGTTTCCGCCGGCAAGATCGGCAAGCTGGTGCTGGGCCAGACCTCCTACATGCGCAACACCCCGAAGGGCGAGTGGAACTACACCATCGACCCGGACTTCAAGGAGGGCAGCGTCAATTGGGAAACCTGGCTCGGGCCGAAGGTCGTGACCCGGCATCCGTTCTATCCCGACCACTATTTCCGCTGGCGCAAGTACTACCAGTATTGCGCCGGCGTGCTGGGCGACCTGCTGCCGCACCGCATCCATCCGTTGATGCTGGCCACGGGCAATCCGGAGTTCCCGGTGCGGGTCTGCGCCATCGGCACCAAAAGCATCCTCACGGACAAGAACACGCCGGGCACGCCGATCCGTGACTGCCCGGAGTGCCTCACGCTGATCGCGGAGTTCCCGAACGGATTTCAGGCCATGATCTGCATCGGCACGGTCAACGAGAAAGGCCTGGACGACATCGTCCGCGGTCACATGGCCACGCTGCAACTCGGCGGCAGCAAAGTCGAATTGCGCCCGGAACGGCCGTTTACCGACGACATGGATCCGGAAGATTTTGCGCACTTGACGCCGGTGGAAGACGTGGGCGTGCACGAAACCAACTGGCTTGACTGCATCCGCAGCGGGAAGCCGCCCCACGCGAACATCGAGCTCGCCGTCCGCGCGCAAACGGTCATTTCGCTGGCCGAAATGTCGGACCGCATGGGCGTCGCGTGCCACTTCGACGAGAAGACCCGCTCCGTCCTGGACGCGACCGGGAAGAAGATCGAGACGGCCAATTACGGCGTGCTGACGCCGTCCTGATCCACCCGGCACTCTTACGGATCAACGTGCGGGCTTCCGTTGGCGCTGGCTGGCGGGAGCCCGCCGTGTTTTCGGCCAGGAGGTTGCGGCCAATTCCCCACCCCGATCGAACCCGTCAACATGATCACCCTGCGTCTGGCCCGGCACGCGATGAACACGCGGTTCGAGTTGCTGCTGCACGGCGAATCGGAGCCGCATTTGCGCGCGGCGGGGGAGGAAGCCTTGGACGAAATCCAACGGCTCGAGAACCAGCTCAGCCTGTTTCGGCCGACCAGCGAAATCGCCCGCCTGAACCGGCACGCCGCTGACGGACCGGTCAAGGTGAGTCCACCGGTGTTTGCCCTCCTGCGCCAGGCGCAGGGGCTGGCACAGGCGACGGACGGCGCCTTCGATCCCACGATCGGTCCGCTGATGCGCGCCTGGGGTTTTCACGGCGGGCGCGGAAGCCTGCCGGACGCCGCCGCGTTGGCCGCAGCTCGGGCCTGCGTGGGCATGGGCCATGTCCATTTCGACGCTACCGCGTTCACCGTCCGTTTCACCCGCCCCGGGGTGACACTCGACCTGGGTGCCATCGGCAAGGGCTGCGCCATCGATTCTGCGGTCGAATGCCTGCGCGAGGCCGGTGTGACCAGTGCCTTCGTTCACGGTGGGACCAGCAGTTGCCACGGCCTCGGAATGACGCCCGAAGGGCGGTGTTGGGCCGCCGGCGTATTCGAGCCCGCGTCAGCCGACGCGGTGGAAACCGAACCGCCGCGGGTTTCCGACGAGAGACTCCTGGCCGAGATCGCGTTGCGTGACGAATCGCTGGGCGTGTCGGCGGTTTGGGGCAAGGCGTTCCGCGCGGATGGACAGCGTTTCGGTCACGTGCTCGATCCGCGCGTCGGCGAACCCGTGCAACGCGCCACCCTGGCGGCGGTGGCGCTGCCCAGTGCGACCGAAAGCGACGCGCTTTCCACCGCCTTGCTCGTGCTCGGCGAGCCGGGCCTGGAACTGCTCGCTCGGTTGCGACCCGGCTTGCGGGCGCTGGTCTTGCTGCCGCTGGCGAGCGGGGGAGCCCCCCGGTGTGTCTCGAAAGGAATCGAGCCTGGCGCGCACTCAGCCTGAAAGAGTGCCTCGCGGTCACCGCCTGGGAGCCGCCGGAGTCCGGGCTGAAAGCCGGGTAGAAACTCAGGCTGTGTGGCTGACAAATCCGGGGGAGTGTACCCGGTGGCGCCGCCCAATCGGATGGCGGTGTTTGGCCTCACCGCCCTGCGCCGACGCAGCGGCGCAGCCACCCGTCAGCCGTTAGCACACTACATGGGCAGCGAGGTCACTTGCCTGTCTCCCCTTTCGGTGTGACATTGCGCGCGTTGTACTCGGTTTGGTCCAGGCGTTTGACTCCCGCGAGCCGGAAACTCCTTTCCGGCGCACTGGTGTGTTTGTGGCTGAGCCTGACCTTGCTGGGTTCCGCGCCGGCCCTCCACGAGTTCTTCCATGGCGACGCGGCGCTTCCCGGGCACGAATGCGTCGTTTCCACCTTCACAGGCGGGCACTTCCTGGCGGCGGCGACTACTCCCATCCTGCCCGTCCCCGTCTTCCGAATCTGCGGGACGCAGCGGGTGCCCGCCGAGGAACCCACTTCGACCTCTGACCGCCGCCTGGCGGACAGCCGCGCTCCCCCTGCCCCTTCCCGCTCTCCAACGGTCTTCGGCTGAGGCGGGTTGAGGATTCCGGGCCCGCGAACTTGGCCGCCGGCCGTGTCCCGTCCCGTTCCCGGAATCCGCGACCCCGCGTGCCGACCTCGGCGCGCGATTTGAAAGACGTTAATGAAACTCATCGGTGTTCTGGGCGTGTCTTCGGCCCTTTGTTTGGGCGCGTTTGGCGCTCAAGCGCAGGAGACAAATCAGTTGGACCAGGTTAGTCAGCAGTTGAAGCAGTTGCAGGCGGACTTCGACCGCCAGCAGCGCGAAATGCGGGAACGTTTCGAGCGGACCATCCAGGCGCAGCAGGCGCAGATCGACGCGTTGAAACAGCAGCTCGAAGCCGTCAAGACCAACGCCCCCGCCGCCGCGCCGCGCCCGAGCGTGGCCGCGCCGCCAACCCCCGGTACGCCGCCCGCAATCGCGGAACCGGCGACCGCCAGCACGCCTCCCGCCGCTGCCACCGCGTCCTGGAACCCCGCGAATCCCGTCCGGCTCCAGAGCGGCGGCAGTTACCTCGACGTGGGACTCGTGGGGGATTTTGTCTTTGGCACCTCCACAGCGAATGACATTGAAGGGGGTACCCAGTTGGGCGGGCACGATCCCAACCAGCGCGGCTTCACGGTCCAGGGGGTCGAGGCGAACCTCCAGGGCGCGGTGGACCCCTACTTCCGCGGCAATGCCAACCTGGCCTTCATGCTCGATTCGCAGGGCGCGTCTTCCGTGGAGTTGGAGGAAGGCTGGCTGGAAACGATCTCGCTGCCGCTGAACCTGCAGGTGCGCGCCGGCCAGATCCTCACCGAGTTCGGTCGCCTCAACACCCAGCATCCCCATGCCTGGGCCTTCGTCGATACGCCGCTGGTCAACGCCCGCCTGCTGGGCGCCGACGGCCTGCGCAATCCCGGCGCGCGATTGTCCTGGCTGGCGCCGACGCCGTTCTACTCGGAACTCTTCCTGTCCGTGCAAAACAGCCAGGGCGACACCGCCTTCAGCTTTCGCAACGACAATGGCGGCGAGCCGCTCTTCGGTCGGCCGGTCACCCAAGGCCACGTGGATTCCCTGGGGGACCTGTTGTTCGCGCCGCGCTACGCGGTGTCGTTCGATCTGAGCGACACGCAGACGCTGCTCGGGGGCGTGTCCGCGGCGTTCGGCCCGAATGGTTCCGGCGGTGATACCGCCACGCAAGTCTATGGCACGGACGTCTATTGGAAATGGAAGCCCACGAACGCCCACGCCGGTTTCCCGTTCGTCTCGTGGCAGACGGAGGCCTTGCTGCGCAAGTACGATGCCGGCTCGACGCTGGACGGCACTTACACCACCGGGCTGCCCGGGGTGGCGCTGCCGCAGGAGACGCTCACCGACTGGGGGCTCTATTCGCAAATCGCTTACGGATTCCGACGCGGTTGGGTAGCGGCCCTCCGCGGAGATTATGTGACCCCGAACGGCCCATCCGCCTACGAGGCCATCCTGGGACCTGACCCGGAGCGCGCCGAGCGCTGGCGGATTTCACCGAATCTGACGTGGTATCCGACCGAGTTCTCAAAGCTGCGGCTCCAGTACAATTACGACGAACGCAAGAACATCGGCCCGGACCATTCCGTCTGGTTCCAGTTTGAATTCCTGATCGGCGCCCACGCGGCCCATAAATTCTAACCCTGCACCTGCTCATGAAACGACTGTTGACTCCCCTCTTCGTGCTGGCGCTGGCCGCCCTGCCGGCCTACGCCAAGCTTGACGTCCTCGTCACCACGCCCGACCTGGCCTCGATCGCTCAGGTCGTCGGTGGCCGGGATGTCGCCATCACCGCACTGGCCCGGCCGACGGAGGACCCGCACTTCGTCGATGCCCGGCCCAGTTTCATCGTGAAACTCAACCGCGCGGACGCCCTCATCGAGGGCGGCGCCCAGTTGGAAATCGGCTGGCTGCCGCCGCTCCTGGAAGGCGCCCGCAACAAGAGGATCGAGGCGGGCGCGCCCGGCCGCATCCTGGGCAACGAAGGCATCGGCATGCTGGAAGTGCCGGGCAAGCTGGACCGCTCGGAAGGCGACATACATGCCGCCGGTAATCCGCACTTCGTGGTGGATCCGGTGAATGCGATCATCATCGCGCGTCACCTGGCCGACGCGTTTGCCAGACTCGACGCGCACAATGCCGCCGCCTATCAGGCCAACGCGAAGCGGTTCATCGACGAGTTGAATGCGAAACTGGTCGAGTGGCAGCGGACGCTCGCACCCTTCAAGGGCACCAGCATCGTCGCCTACCACAACACCTGGGTGTATTTCGCCCGGCGCTTCGGGCTCGTGATCGACACGTTCCTGGAGCCCAAACCGGGCATTCCGCCGACGCCCGCTCATCTCGCCGAAGTGATCACCAAGATGAAGGATCAGAAGCTCCGCGCCATCATCGTGGAGCCGTACCAGAACCGGCGGACCGCGGCAACCGTGGCCGCGGACACCGGCGCGCAGGTGCTGGACTTCACGCAATTCCCGGGCGGCGTGAAGGGCACGGAGGGCGGCTACATCCCCATGATGGACTACCTCGTCACCACGCTGGCCAAGGCCCTGGCCGCCGGCCCCAAGAACCCCTGACCCCTCCCCGCTATGATGGAAGCCTTCCAAGTCATGTTGCGCCCGCTGGTGGCGTGTCTGTTGCTGCCCGGCATCCTGGTCTATTACGGCCTGCACATCGTGCGGCGTGAAGTCATCTTCGTGGACCTGGCCCTGGCGCAGGTGGCGACCCTCGGCACCTGTGTCTGTCTGCTGCTTGGCCACGATGTCGGCGATCCGGAAAACGAGGTTTGGTCCATCGGCTTCACCTTGGTCGGCGCGCTCGTGTTTACCCTGACGCGGCCGCGCAAGCACGGCGGTCGCGTGCCGCAAGAGGCGTTGATCGGCATTGTGTACGTGGTGGCCGCGGCCGCGAGCATTCTCCTCCTCAGCAAGAGTCCGCACGGCAAGGAGGAACTCCAGCATACCCTGGTCGGCGACCTCCTGACCGTCACCTGGACGGACATCTGGAAGACCGGGATTCTCTACGTCCTGATCGGCGTCGTTCACTTCGTGTTTCGACGCCAGTTCATCAAGCTCTCCTTCGATCACGACCACGCCGCCGAGAGCGGGCTGAGCGTGCGCTGGTGGGATTTTCTGTTCTATGCGTTGTTCGGCTTGATCGTGACCCGCTTTGTGTTGGTGGGGGGCGTGTTGCTGGTGTTCTCCTACCTCATCGTGCCCGCCGTGTGCGCCAACTACCTCACGCGCTCGCTGCCGGCGCAACTGGCCATCGGCTGGGCCGTCGCCATCCTCGCGAGTCTGCTGGGCTTGTATGGTTCCTATCAGATGGATGTGCCGACCGGCGCCGCCATCGTGTGCGTGCTCGGCGGCGCGCTGCTGGTCGTCGGCCTGGGGTCCAGGTTCCGACGCCAACCGCTCGAGCCGGATGCCCCCCCGGCCGTGCCCGCAGGCGGAGGTTGATCCTGGAAGAGCGCCGATCGACGCCTGTCAACGCCGATGGAACCAAGGCAGCCGCCCGGCGGGTGCGGGGTGGCGCCGTCGAAATCAACCGCGGTCCTGAACCGCTCGCATCCGCCCGAAGCGGCCGGGAACGAGGTCATCCTCTGCCGGCACACACGACCCGCCGGTGTCGTCCCGCGACTCCGGTGTCGTCCCGCGACTCGCCGGTTGGAACGGGGAGCAACCGTTCGGGCCACCGGAGCCGGTCTTTTCGCCGGCCTGCGCACGCCGCGGTTCGGGTCGGCGGATCACGACCCTGACGGGCGGGCCACCCGAGCTATCCGTTTTGCGCCTCTCGCTTAGCGCGTGGCGCCGCCTCGGGGATCGTCCGGCACGCACCAGAGCAAACCCGGTTTGTTGTTGCGCTCGCGCTCGAACGCGTCGAACTGGACGAAGAGCACCTGCCCGCTGAAGCCGAGCAGGTCGGCGCCCTTCTGATGGCGGCGGCCCAGTCCGCAGGCCTGGTCCGGCTCGTTGCTGGCGTCGTTATAGACACCGTTGAAGCCCCACATTTTGATGTACAGCCCCTCGTCCGGCTCCCAGAGCACCCAGGCGGTGGGCGTGAACTGGCCCAGCTTGTACGTGTCCGGCTGCTTTCCGGTCAGCCCGCCGAAGTTGCAGACCGCGCCATTCATCGTGTAGGTGGAAAGCTTGTTGTCCCGCGCCTTCCAGTTGACGGTGTTCGTCCTGTCCGTCGGACACACGAAGATTTTCGCCGCGTTCAGATAAGGCCAGAACCGGCCGTTCTGGTAGGGCAGCGTCTGGTTCGTGGGATTGAGCTTGGGGGGCAGTCCGCTGACCGGCGAGTAAAGCCAGTTCGGATAATCATTGCCCCAGCCGGGGTAGGCCATCCGGTCCAGATTATCGTCGGCGTACATGACCATCGCGATGCCAATCTGTTTCAAGTTGTTGATGCACGCCGTGCGTTGGGCCTTTTCCTTGGCCTTCGCAAGCGCGGGCAGCAACATGCCGGCGAGGATGGCGATGATCGCGATGACGACCAGCAGCTCAATGAGCGTGAATGCGCGCGCGGCAGGAAGCGGGAGACGGTGGGTGGAGGGCGCGGCGCTAGAATCCAGCGGGTCAACTGTCTTCATTCCCGTGCAGGCTAGGGATTGGAAAGCTGGGGTCAAGACCGCGTCACCAATCCACCTTCACTTCGGAGGAGGATCAACCTCGTGCACGCGGTTCACCGCGGGCTGCGCGAGGTGGCTTTGGCGGCCGCCGGGCCAGCGGACGTCCACGGCTTCGACCGCGCTCGCCGTGCCCAGGCCGAAATGCACCGTGTTCGCCGACTGCGACCGATGCGAATCGCCGGTCACGATCGGCTGCACTACTGAACGTCCACCCGGCAGGCGGACGGTGACCGTCGCCCCGATCGGGCTCACGCCCGTTGCCCCGCGCAGATGCGCGGCGATCCAGTTGCCCGCGGTCGGCAATTCGTTTCGGAACACCCGAACCGTTTGCCGTTCTTCGGGCCAGACCTCGAACGTGGTGACGATCAAATCCACCCGGCCATCGCCGTCCAGATCGGCGGCGACGAGGTTGCGCGAATCGTCTCCCAAGGCGACACCGAGCAGGTGGGCCACATCGATGAACGCCCGCCCGCCGCGGTTCAGGAAGAGCCGATTCTGCTCGTAGCCCCCGTACGACATGCCCTGGCCACGGGTGCGATTGATCTTGGACGCAAAGTAGATGGCCTTGACCGGGTCCTCTTTCGAGTCGGCGAGGTAGAGGTCGTGCAACCAGAACTCCGACTCGTAGTCCTGCACCGATTGCCGCGTCTCGTGGCCGTTCGCGATCGCGAGGTCGGGCCAGCCGTCGTTGTCGAAATCCGCCGCCGCGCAACCCCAGGACCAACCGGAGCGCGCGACGCCGGCTGCGGGTGCGACCTCATTGAACCGGCCGTCCGCTTGGGCGAGCAGGAGCTTGTTGCCGGCGGTCATTGCCGACGCCATGGCCAGATAGTCCGGACGCTCCGGACGGCTCAAGCCCAGGTGGAGGAGGCGCCGCGCGGTCGGGCAATGCATGCCGGTTACGAAGAGGTCCAACCGGCCATCGGCATTGAAGTCCGCCAGCGCGTGCGCCATCCCGAAGCCTTGCGGGTCGGCCAGGCGCCGCGCAGTGACCTCGGTAAAATGGCCGCGGCCGTCATTGGCATAAATCGCCACGCCGGCGAAATCGCTCACCGTCAGCAGGTCCATCTTCCCGTCCTCGTCCAGGTCCATGAGCGAAGCCGCGTAGATCCGGCGCCAGCGCTTCGGCGCGAGCCCGGCAGCCTCCGTGGCGTCGGTGAAATGACCGTGCCCGTCGTTGAGTAGCAGGTAAGACGGATTACCGTCGTTCGCGTCGTAGTACGGCGTGGGCATTTGGCCGCCGTCGTAAGGGTTTTTGTACTGGCCGAACCAGACGTCGAGGTCGCCATCGCCATCCACATCGCCACCGGTCAACACCTGCCCGTAGCGCACGCGCTCCGGCGCCGCCCAGACGGGTTGGGGCGGCTCGTCGAACCGGCCGCCGGGCGCGCCGCGAATCAGAAACAGTCCTTCGAACCTGGCAAAGAGGAAATCGTCGATGCCGTCGCCGTCGAAGTCCGCGATGACCGCGGTGAAGATCAAGCCGGGCCAATGCTGGCAAAGCTCCCGCGTTTGAAACCGGCCGTCGGCCCCAAGTTGATAAACGCGGTTCCTGGCGGCGAGGATGATTTCCGGGCGGCCGTCGCCGTTGAGATCGTGCAGGATCAGAGGGTCGATGAAATGGGATTTCGCCGGCGGCGGGACGACCTCAGACAACGTCTCGCGGAATGCCGGCGGACCCTCGCGCGTCGTGAGCTGCAGCCGGCGCGCGTCCACGTGGCGAACGCCCGGCGGCGCGTCCGCGCCTGCGGCCGGTGCCCAGTGCACCACCAGGTCGCCTTCCAACGCGGCGCGGGTTTCGGGTTGCGCCCGGGTCAGGTGAGCCCGAAACGCGAACACGCTCCGGGACGGTTGGCCCCCGGCGCCGAGCTCGAACCGGTTATGCCGGAACTCCACCTGGCCCAGTTCCCAGCCGCTGCGCGCTCGGGCGTCCAGCCAATCGCGCCAGGCCGCAAGCGATAGGTCCGAGCCAGCCGGGTCGGGAAGGCCGGCCGGCTCATTCGTCAGCGCCGGAAGGTACAGCACGATTCCATGCCCGATCGATTCGGGGGCCGGGAACCGCGGCAACGCGATGCCGCCCACGCCGAACTGGGCGAGGATTCCGAGCTTGTTCGTGCCGGCGTTGATCGCGTCCCAGAGCCGATCGAAAACGTGGCCGCACTGCTCGGCCATCAGTTCCTTGGCCCAAACGGTTTGGCTGGCCTGATCCTCGCGCGCCTGCATGGCCAGCAACTGCCTGGTAAGGCTTACCCTCCCGGCAGGCAGGTTCGAACGCGAAACCGTCGGCGCGTGGCGCCAGTGCCAAGCCATGAAGCAGGCCAGTCCGAGCAGGGCCAGGAGCACCAGCAATCGGGGCCGGGGACTTTCGAGTTTCGAGCGCACGGGTAACGCGCGCACCTTAAGCCGGGCACGGTGCCACCGCCAGCCCGCAAGGCGCCAGTCAGCGTTCCCGTCCGGTAGCGGCGGTGCTGCCGCACCGCCCTGCGCCGCCGCAGCGGCGCAGCCACCCCATTTCAATTCCGGACTCTCGCCAGCGCCTGCGCAACCCTCAGGACCAGTGTCCGCCTTCGGTAGCAGCGGTGCTGCCGCACCGCCCTGCGCCGCCGCAGCGGCGCAGCCACCCCATTTCAATTCCGGACTCTCGCCAGCGCCTGCGCAACCCGCAGGACCAGTGTCCGCCTTCGGTAGCGGCGGTGCTGCCGCACCGCCCGGCGCCGTCGCCGCGGTGCAACCACCCTCTTCAAACGAGGACACCATTCCGAAACCCGGACATTGGCCGTTGCCCAGGCGTGCACCCAGGATTGCCTGGCCCGGCGGTGGGTTCTATGGTGCCCGCCATGCAAACCCTGAAGTTGGCCCACCTCGCCGCGCTGTTGCTCCTGGCTGGCCTGCCGGGTCGCGCCGCCGAATCGACCGCCAGGGCCGCCGCCGCCCCGTTCGCCGCCGTGCCCGTGGCGATGCAGCGTTTTGTGGACGCCCACAGCATCGCCGGCGCCGTGACGCTCGTGGCCCGGCACGATCGCGTCCTGGCCCAGAGCACCGTCGGGTTCGCCAACCTCGCCACGCACGAGCCGATGCGAGGCGACGCACTGTTCTGGATCGCGTCGATGACCAAGCCCATGACCGCCGTCGCCGTGCTGATGCTGCAGGACGAAGGCAGGCTTTCCGTCGAAGACCCGGTCGAGAAATACCTGCCGGAGTTCAAAGGCCAATGGCGGATTGCCGAGTCGAGCGACGACCGCCGCGTGCTGGTCCGACCGGCCCGACCGATCACCGTGCGCGATCTGCTCACGCACACGTCGGGCTTGAGCGACGTGGCGGCACCGCGACCGCACTCGACCCTGGGGGAGCTGGTGATGGCTTACGCGCAGCAGCCGCTGAAGTTCCCGCCGGGCAGCAAGTGGGAGTACAGCAATGCCGGCATCAACACGCTCGGCCGCATCGTCGAAGTGGTGTCCGGCCAGCCTTACGCGGAGTTTCTCGAACGCCGCCTCTTCCGGCCGCTGGGCATGAGCGACACCACCTTCTGGCCGACACCCGCGCAGGCGCCGCGGATCGCCAAGTCCTATCAGAACCAGGCCGGCGGTGCCGGACTCGAGGAGACCGGCATTTACTTCATCCAAGGGGGGCTCAGCGACCGTGCGCGGACGGCGTACCCGGCCGGCGGCCTCTTTTCAACCGCGGCGGACGTGGCCCGGTTTTACCAGATGATGCTCCGTGATGGCACTTGGGACGGCCAACGCCTGCTCTCGTCGGCGGCGGTGGCGCAGATGACCCGCACGCAGACGGGCGACCTCAAGACCGGCTTCGTGGACGGCATGAGCTGGGGACTTGGCTTCCAGGTGGTGAAGGAACCGGAGGGCGTCACCGGGATGCTGTCGCCGGGCACGTTCGGGCACGGCGGCGCGTATGGCACGCAGAGTTGGGCGGATCCCAGGCGCGACCTGGTACTCGTGATGATGATCCAGCGGGCCGGATTGCCGAACGGCGACGCCTCGGACATGCGCCGGGTCTTCCAGCAAACGGCGGTGGACGCGTTGGGCCGGTGAAGTCCATTGCGGGTGGTGAGGAACCTTGCTTCAACCGGACGCCGGCGCACAATCACCTCATGAATCGCGCGCTCCCCACCGGGCTCCTGGCGGCCTTTCTGGCGGTCTGCTCAGCCGCCCGCGCCGCCAGTCCTCCCGACCTGTCTGCGGCGATCGAAACGATCGGCCGCGTCGGTCCCGAAGGCCGCGGCAACGCCGAGGCTTCGCGGGCCTGGAACCAACTCGCCGCCGCGCCGGCCGCCGAGTTGCCGACGATTCTGGCGGCCATGGACGGCGCGAGCGAACTCGCCCGCAACTGGCTCCGCGCCGCGGTGGAAACCGTCGTCTCGCGCGCGACCGCGGCCGGTCATTCGCTGCCGCTCGCCGCGCTCGAAGCGTTTCTCGACGACCGCCGGCACAACGGCTGGGCCCGACGAATGGCCTTTGATCTGATTGCCCGCGTTGATCCGGCGAAGGCAAGGCAACTCATCGCCGGGATGCTGAATGACCCGGCCAGCGAGTTGCGACGGGAGGCGGTCCAGAAGTCGATCGCCGAGGCCGCCGAACTGCAAGCGGCCGGCCAGACCAACGACGCCAGCTTACGCTACCGTGAAGCGCTCCAGGCCGCGCGCGACACCGACCAGGTGGATGCCATCGCCAAAGCGCTGCGGGCGCTAGGCGGAACGCCGGACCTGCGGCGCGTCTTCGGCTGGGTCACGCACTGGCTGGTGATCGGGCCGTTCGACAACACCGGCTTGGCCGGGTTCGCCGCCGTGTTTCCCCCCGAGCGCGAAACCAATTTGGACGCCGAGTACGACGGCAAGTTGGGCAAAGTCCACTGGCGCGACTTCGAGACCCGGGACGACTATGGTGTCGTGAGTTTGAACCAACCGCTCGGCGCGGTGAAGGACGCGACCGGCTACGCCTTGGCCGAGTTCGAGGCGGCGAAGGCGCAGGCGGCGGAAATCCGGCTGGGATCGGAAAACGCATGGAAAATCTGGTTGAACGGCCAGTTCCTTTTCGGCCGGGACGAATACCATCGCGGTCGCGAAATCGACCAGTACCGGCTGCCGGTGCAATTGAAGGCGGGGCGCAACACCATTCTGGTCAAGGTCTGTCAGGACGAGAAAGTTGAGGAATGGACGGTCGAATGGCAATTCCAGCTCCGGCTCACCGATGCGCTGGGCACGCCGATTCAACCGGCGACCGCGGACGCCACGCCGGCCAGGGAGGACGTTCGATGAACAAGCCATTGCTCAGCCTGGCGTTGCTGGCGGCACTCTCGGCCGGGGCCGGCGATTGGCCCCAGTTCCGCGGCCCGCGCGGCGACGGCGTTTCCGACGAAACCCCGCTGGGCTGGAAGCTGGACGCGGCGAACGCCCTCGCGTGGACCGCCCACCTGCCCGGGCGCGGCGTCTCGTGCCCGATCGTGATCGGCGACCGCATTTTCGTAACGGCGGCCAGCGGACCGCGGCAGGAGCAGCTTCATGTGCTGTGCCTGAACACGACGGACGGCTCGGTCCGTTGGGAGCGCACGTTTTGGGCAACGGGCCGCACCATGTGCGCCGACAAAACCAGCGTGGCCGGCCCTACGCCGGCCAGCGATGGGGCGCGGATTTATGCGCTGTTTTCCTCGAACGACCTGGTCTGTCTCGACCTCGAGGGCAATCTCCTCTGGCTGCGCGGCATCACGCTCGACTACCCCAACGTCAGCAACAGTCTCGGCATGGCGTCCTCGCTGCTGGTCGCGGACGGGGTGCTGATCGCCCAGGTCGAGAGCGACGCCGAGTCCTACGCGATCGGCTTCGATCCTCTGACCGGCACGAACCGCTGGCGGCTCGACCGGCCCCGGATGGCGAACTGGACTTCGCCGTTGCCGTTCACCGACGCCGCGGGCAAGTCCCTGGTGGCGCTGCAATCCGGCAAGGGCGTCGTCGCCATCGAGCCCGGCACCGGCCAGGCGGTTTGGAACTACGCCGGTGGCGCGGCCACGATTCCTTCCGGTGCGGCCGCGGGCGGCGTGCTGTACGTGCCGTCCTTCGGCATCACCGCGCTCCAGCCCGAACCCGGTCAGCCGGCGCCGAAGCAGCTTTGGCGCGCGGGCACGATGCGTCCCGGCACCGCGAGCCCGACCGTCGTCGGCGACCGCGTCTATGTGCTGAACGACGCCGGCGTGCTGAGCGCCGCTGCGACCGCGACGGGGGCGCGGCTCTGGCAATTGCGGCTCAAAGGTCCGTTCAGCGCTTCCCCGGTGGTTGTCGGCCACACGCTGCTGGTGGTGAACGAAAAGGGGCTGGTCCAGGCGGTGGACCTCGGCCAACCCGAAGGCGCGGTCGCGGGGGAGCGCGACCTCGCGGACACGATCCTCGCGACCCCGGCCGTTGCCAACGGCGCGCTGTATGTGCGGAGTTACAGCCGGCTCTGGAAGTTCGGCGGACGCTGACGTTCGCGTCGGGCCGATGGCCGGGCGCGGGCACCGCTCGACTTTTCGAATGCCCGCTTGTGTCGCGTCGGGGCACACGTTAGAACGTTCCGCGACACCTGTTTGGCCGGCGCGCCGGCGTGCGGAGACAAGTTGGTTTCCGCGCCGCGTTCGCTTCACCGAACGGCGTCCCCACCCCGGGATGGACCGGAGGATTTGGGAATGATGGTGGATTTGACCAGGGCCGAAGGGCGCGAGATCGAATCGCGTCCCGGGCCCGGAACCAAAGCAGATCGAATATGAAACACGCGACAAATCGAACGCCGGTGCGCCGGCCCGAACTCCAATCCCCGGCGGACACCGCCGCCGCCCCATTCAACCGCCGGCGCTTCCTCAAAGCCGCGCTCGGCACCGGCGCCTTGCTGGCGATGCCGCAGGTGGTTTCGGCCGCTGCCCTCGGCAAGGACGGCGCGGTGGCCCCCAGCGAGCGAATCGTCCTGGGGGGAATCGGCATCGGCAACCGCGGTTCTTACGATCTGGGTTGCTTTCTTCAGGAGCCGGACGTGCAGTTCGTCGCGGTGGCGGACGTGAAGGAGCAGCGCCGCCAGGCGGTGAAGAAAATGGCCGACTCCAAGTACGGCAACAAGGATTGCTCCATGTTCCGCGACCTGCGCGAACTCCTCGCCCGCGATGACATCGACGCGGTGTTGATCGCCACCGGCCCGAACTGGCACGCGGCCGCCTCGACGCTGGCCGCGGAAGCCGGCAAGGACATGTACTGCGAGAAGCCGTGCATGAAGAACATCGCCCAATGCCTGGCGCTGGCCGCGACAATCCGGCGGACCGCCCGGGTGTTCCAGGCCGGCACCCAGCGCCGCAGCCTGCCCAACTTCGCCTTTGCCGTGCACCTCGCCCAGAGCGGCAAACTCGGCAAGCTCCGCACGGTCCACGCCCAACCGGCCGGACTCCGCACCATCATGAGCGGCTGGCTGCCGGCCGAACCCGAACCGCCGAAGGATCAGGTGGACTGGGACCTGTATCTCGGCCCGGCGGCGTGGCGTCCCTTCAACCGCAAATTGCTGGACGGTTTCAACTTCGAGAAGGGCGGCGGCTTCATGGGGGCCTTTGGCGGGGGCGGTTGTCTGGAATGGGGTTCGCATTGCGTCGATCTCTGCCAGTGGGCGGCCGGCGCGGACAACACCGCCTGCATCGAATACGAGCAGCGCGGAAACCGGGTGTACGCGAAGTACGCGAGCGGCGTGGACCTGGTCATGCGCGACGACGGCTGGATCCCGGGACTGGGTTCCTGCCCGGTCCGGTTCGAAGGCGAAACCGGTTGGGTCGAAACGGCCGACAACGGCGACCTCAGGGCCAGCTCGGATGACCTGCTGGTCGGCCGCGGCGCAAAGATCGGCGGCTATCCCGCGGACTTCCACGTCCGCAACTTCCTGGATTGCGTGAAGACCCGCGCGCTGCCGCGGGCGAATGCGGACGTGGCCTGCTGGTCGCACATCACCTGCAACGCCGCCAACATCTCCTTGTTCCTCAACCGGCCGCTCAAGTTCGACACGCAGACGTGCTCGTTCCCCGGCGACGAGGAGGCCAACCGCCTGCGCTCGGAAGCCATCCGCGAACCGTGGCGGATTTAGGCTCGCACCGACGACCGAAAACCTTTGAAGACCAGGATTGTTATGATGTTCAAAAACCGATCTCTCTGCTCCCGGATCGCGTGCGCCACGGCGATGGCCGCCGCCCTGATGACCGGCTCGACCCGCCTCGCGGCGGCCGACGCCGCCAGCTCCCAGGACAAGGAACGCGAGGCCATCGCGGTGCTGCAATCCACCACCAGCGCGCCGGCCGACAAGGCCATCGCCTGCAAACGGCTGGCGGTTTACGGCGGCAAGGATGCCGTGCCCGCCCTGGCCCCGCTGCTGCTCGACAAAGAACTCGCCTCGTGGGCGCGGATTCCGCTGGAGGCGATTCCGGATCCCGCCGCCGGTGCCGCGCTCCGCGACGCGATGGGCAAGCTCGAAGGCCGACTGCTGGTGGGCGTGATCAACTCGATCGGTGTCCGGCACGACAGCGCGGCGGTGGCGGCGTTGATCCAACGCCTCAAAGACGCCGACGCAACCGTGGCGGAGGCGGCGGCAATCGCTTTGGGCCGCATCGGGGGCGGGCAACCGGCCCAGGCGCTCCTCCAAACCCTGAGCAATTCGCGGATCGGCGTCCGGTCTGCGGCGGCCCAGGGTTGCGCGCTCTGCGCGGAGGCGGACCTGGCCCAGGGCGACGCCTCCGCCGCGGTGAAGCTGTACGATGCGGTGCGGCAGGCGGACGTTCCCAAACAGCGGACTCTCGAAGCCACCCGCGGCGCCATCCTGGCCCGGGGGGCGGACGGCCTGCCGCTCTTGCTTGAACAATTGCAATCGAGCGACCGGGCGCTGTTCGGCGTGGGCCTGCGCGTGGCGCGCGAGCTTCCCGGCGAGGCCGTCACCAAGGCCTTGGCGGCGGAACTGGACCGGACGAAAGGCGATCGGCAGTCGCTGTTGCTCCTGGCCTTGGCGGATCGCAGCGACGATTCCGTGCTGCCCGCGGTGGTGAAAGCGGCGGAAGCCGGTTCGCCCTCGCTGCGCGTGACGGCAGTTCAGACCCTCGAACATCTGGGCAATGCGTCCTGCGTGCCGGCCCTCCTGGGCGCCGCCGTCAGCGACATTCCCGAGCTCGCCCGCGCCGCGAAGACCGTGCTTGCCCGGCTCGCGGGCAGTGACGTGGATGCGGATTTGCTGGCGCGACTGCCGCAGGCGACGGGCAAACCGCGCCAGGTGCTGATCGAGTTGGCGGGTCAACGCCGCCTCGGAGCCGCGCTGCCCATCATCGTCGCGGGGGTCGCCGACCCCGACCCGGGAGTCCGCGCCGCATCCGTGGAAGCCATCGCCGCGGTGGGCGAGGACAAGCAGGCCGGCGACCTCGTGAACCTGCTGGAGAAGACGCCGGCCGCAGCGGATCGCGCCGAAATCGAGAACGCCTTGCTGGCGCTCAGCGGACGGCGCGGGGCGACGTGCACCGCGTATTTGCTGCCGCTCGTCCGCAGCAGCGATGCCGGCCTGCGCGTGATCGGTTTGCACGCGCTTGCCAGCGTGGGTGGAGCGGACGCCTTGGGGGCGGTGAAGATCGCCCTGACCGACCCGGATGAATCCGTCCAGGACGAGGCCGTGCGCACGCTTTCCACGTGGCCCAACAACTGGCCGGACGACACGGGCGCGGCCGAGCCGCTGTTGAATCTGGCGAAGTCCGGCAAGAAGAAGGCGCACCAGGTGCTGGGTTTCCGCGGCTATCTCCAGTGCGTTCAGAATGACAAGCAGCTCAAAGACGACGCGAAGGTGAGCCAGATCGCCAGCCTGTTGCCGACGCTCCAGTTGCCCGAGGAGAAGCAGTTGGCGATCGCGGTGATCGGCACCCTGCCGACCGCCGGCGCGTTGGAGGTGCTCAACGGCTTTACCGCCGACGCGGCGACCGCGGAGTCGGCGTGCTCCGCCATCACCGGGCTGGCGAGCCGCGACCTACCCGGAGTCTCCAAGGAACAACGTCGGAAGGCGCTCCAAACCGTGATCGAAACCACCAAGAGCGAGCCGACCAAGCGCGCCGCCGAACAGGCGCTGAAGGCAATTCAATAATCCGTATCGCCCGGCGGTTCGACCGCGAAATTCAGGTTGAAGCAGTCCGTCGGGAAGGTGCGGCGTCTCGGAGCCGGGGCGCTGCGCCTGGGGTTCCTCGAGCCGCGACCAGAGCGCCGGCAACTCGCGCCGGCGCTCCGCCCGCTCCCGGCTCACCCCCGCCTGTCCGCCGGCCTCGCACCGGGAGCTCCGGCTCCTGGCGGCGGAACGTTGGCGCGCGGGCGAGGTTTCAGAAAGGCGAGGCCGAAGACGACGAAACCGCAGACGTTGATGCCGGCGATGTACCCCAGCTTGTAACCGCGCCCGGTGTTCGCCTCCGCGTAGATCGGCACGTCGCGTCCCGCCACCAGCGCCGGCAGCGCCATCGGCATCAACGCGCCGTGGATGGTGCCATGCCAGAAACCCGCCTTCCCCGACCGCGGATAGAAGTGCGCCGAGCCCCAGTCGTAGAACACCGCCAGCACCACGCCCAGCAGGAGCAGACGCACCGCGCGCTTCAGTGCGGAGGCGAACCAGGCGCGCAACCGGGCCGGCAGCAGGCTGGGAAACGGAGGGCTCACTGGCGCGAGGCTTCGAGTTCGGCCGCGGCAGCCGGGGAGCGGCGACGGCGAGCGGCTTTCACCTGGCACCGCCACCAGCGCCACCAGCGCCAGGAATCGGCCACCGGCTCGATCTTGCTCGGTCCGGCTTTGTAAATCGCGCGGACCGGCACGAACTCGACGCGGGCATGAGCCGCCAGCGCCGCCACCAACAGTTCGGACTCGATCTCGAAACGGCGGGTTGCCAGCTCGAGTTGGCCGTATAACTCCAGGTCCAGCAGGCGAAAGCCGCACTGGGTGTCCGGTAAGGCCGCTCCAGTCAGTCGCGAGATTTCTCGGCTCAGCCAACGATTTACCACCCGCCGCAACCGCGGCACGTCCGCGTGGCCGTTGTGAAAACGATTGCCCACCACGAGCCCGGCACCCGTCTGCGCGGCCCGGACCAGCAAGGCCGGAATGTCCCCCGGATCGTGCTGGCCGTCCCCGTCGAGGCACAGAACCCAGCGAAATCCCCGCTGCCGGGCCTCGTCCCAGGCGGTGGCCAGCGCGGCGCCTTTGCCACCGTTTGTGGGGTGACGCAGCACCTGCGCACCGGCCGCTGCGGCGGCCTGCGCTGTGCCATCCGTCGAGCCGTCGTCCACGACGAACACGGAGGGCAGATACAACCGCACGCCCCGCACCACCTCGGCAATGTGCGCCGCCTCGTTGAAGCAGGGAATCGTCGCGGCGCATTGGTTGGGCCAGTCCACGCCGCAACGCTAGGCGAAGCCCCGGCGGTTGAGAATCCCGAATCGTCGGCGCCCGGCCGCGCGTGCCGGAGGCAGGTGGCAGCCCGGGAGCCGCCCTTCGACACTCGCTACCCGTACGCTTTCCCGTGGCGCGCCCGAAGCCGGGCCGCCATAATCCACCCGCAATGCAGTCCTGGTTTCCAGTCCCCGCGCCTCCCGGCCCCTTGGCCGGGGCGCCCCGTTCGCGGCTCTGACGACACCCCTCGTGCTGTTCCCACTTCGCGCTCCCCTTGCCCCCGCCCGCCGTGTGGTCGTCACCGGCGCAGGGATCGTCACCGCCCTGGGCACGACCTGGGCGGAGAACGCGGCGGGCTTTCGTCGGGGCCGGCCGGCCTTCGCTCCGGTGACCCGCTTCGATGTGTCGCGCCAGCGGACGCGATTGGCGGCCGAGGCGCACCTGCCCGACAGCTTTGACGCAGCTCGGTTGAGTGCGCGGGCGGCCGGCCGCCTGGACCGCGCCGCCAGGTTGCTCCTCCTGGCGACCCAGACCGCCTGGTCGCAATGCGGCTGGGAACCAAGCGGCGATCTGCCGTTCATCGTGAGCACCACCAGCGGCGGAACGAACAGTGGCGAAGCCTATTACCGGCAGTCGTTCACGGCGCCCGCGAACCGGCGGCGCCAGGCCACCCGGCTGATGCAGTATCAGCCTCACCGCTCCGCCGAGCAGGTCGCGGCGGCGATCGGCTTCGGTGGCCCGATCCAGGTGCTCGCCAACGCCTGCGCCTCCGGCAGCAACGCCCTCGGACACGCCTGGCACCTGGTCCGTTGGGGGCTGGCCGGGCGGGTGTTGGCCGGCGGGTTCGACGCGCTGTGCCAGATGGTTTTCGCGGGCTTCGACTCCTTGCAGGCACTCTCGCCCACGCTTTGTCGGCCGTTTGACGCGCAGCGCGATGGTCTGCTGCTCGGCGAAGGCGCCGCCGTCCTGGCCTTGGAGCCCTGGGAGGCGGCGCGGCGGCGCGGGGCGGAGATCGTGGGCGAAATCGTCGGCTATGGGGCCAGCACGGATCTCCACCACCTCACCCAACCTCATCCCGAGGGTGACGCCGCGCTGGCCGCCATGACCGCCGCCTGTCGGAGCGCGGGCGTGGCGCCGGAACAGATCGGCTACCTCAATGCGCACGGCACCGGCACGCCGCTGAACGACGCGGCGGAAGCGCGCGCGATCCTGCGCTGGGCCGGCGCCGGCGCCGCCCGCCGGCGGGTCAGCTCCACCAAGTCGGTGGTGGGCCACCTGCTCGGCGCCGCCGGAGTGGTGGAAGCACTCGTCTGCCTGATGGCCCTCCGCGAACAATGGCTGCCGCCGACCACGACGACCGAAACGGTGGACCCCACCTGCGGTTTCGACCTCGTCCGGACGCCGCGCGAAGCGGCCTTTGACCTGGCCCTCAGCAACTCGTTCGGGTTCGGCGGCGCGAACGCCACGCTCATCTTCCGGAGGTTCGCATGAAAGCGATCAGCGTCGCCGGCATCGGGGCAGTCTCGCCTGCAGGTTGGGATACGGCGGCGCTTGGGCGGGCCGTGGCAGCGGGCCAGTCATTGCCCACCCAGGCATGTGCGGGGCCAGGTCGGGCGCAGCCGTTCCTCGTTCGCCGGGTGCCGCAACCGTGCCCGTATCGCGATCTGCTCACGCATCCGCGCCTGCGGCGTGCCGATACCCTCAGCTTGTTGGCGGTGGCCGCAGCGTTGGAAGCCATCGGGCCGGACCGGGCCGCGGTCCAGAGCGGCGGGATTCGCCTGGGCCTGGTCTTCTGCACGCTGGCCGGCGGTCTCGCCTACACGCGGCGTTTTTATCACGAAGCCTGGCAGAACCCCGCCACCGCCAGCCCGCTGCTCTTTCCGGAAACGGTGTTCAACGCGACGGCCGGCCACATTGCCGCCGTGCTGGGTGCCCCCGGTTTGAATTACACCCTGGTGGGCGGCATGGGAATCGTGGTGCAGGCGCTGGCCACCGCCGCGACCTGGCTGCTCGCGGGTGAGGCCGATGCCTGCCTGGTCGTGGCCGCCGAAGAGCTGGACTGGCTGGCCGCGGACGGCCACCGGTTGTTCAGCCGCAGCGTGGTGGCGGCCGAAGGCGCGGGCGCGCTGTACCTCAAACCCGCCTCGGACGAACCCACGACGCCCCTGCTGGCCGGCATCGACCTGCCTTGCCTGCCCGCCGCGAATGGCCGCGGTCCAAGTCTGGCACCGGCCAACCTGCGCTGGGAAAACACTCCCGTCCTGGTGTGCGACGGCCAGGTCGGAGCGCCGATCCTGGACGCCGCGGTGCAGCAGGCTTGGTCCGGGTGGCCTGGCCCGCGCGTCTCGCCGATGATGGTGCTCGGACATGCCCTGACCGCGGGGACAGCCTGGCAATGCGTGGCGGCCGTGTCGGCGATTCAGAACGGCCGCGCGCCGCGGGCCTGGGTGGGTTCGGTGCAAGATCAAGGCCAGGTCGGCGGGGTGGCTTTCGCCGCGCCGGCCAGCTTTCGCGCTTGTGCGGGTCGGCTGGCTCCCACAGGCTTTTCGGAGCTGCAAACACCAATAACCGATACTGGCACGCATGAGCGAAGGGACCGCACTTAAAGCCGAGATCAAAGTTCTGATGGTGGAGAACCTGATGTTGCGCCTCAGCGCCGAGGAACTCCCGGACGACCAACCGCTGTTCGGCCCGCACGGGCTGGGCCTGGATTCGGTCGATGCGCTTCAACTTGTCGTCGCGCTCGACAAGCAGTACGGCCTCAAGATTCCCGATCCGGAAACCGCGCAAAAGGTGCTGCAAAACGTCCAGACGATTGTCGCGGCGGTGCAGCAGCACCTCGCAGACAAGGCCGCCGTCGCCTGAGCCTCGAAGCCCGGGCGCAGCACCGGCGGTTAAGTCGAATGCGCGCTGTAAAAAGGTTCTGAGGATGCGGGCGGTATGGAACGGCTCTACCCGCCTTGGGGCATCAAAGGCCCATTCTTCACCGCCAGGACCCGGTGCCCGCGCAGGAACGCATTCATCTCGGCTTCGGCCTCGCCCAGATTCTTGACCGGCAGGACAAACACCTTCAGTTGCATCGCCAACTGCCCTCCGTTACGGCTTCGCTTTCAACCGAGCGCACGCGGCAAAGGCCTGCCAAGGATGCCGTTTTCAGGAAGAAATCGCGACCGCTGCGCGGGCTTCTTCTTCCACATTTTCACGCATTAAATGAACTCTCCGCGGAGCGTTACCTGCGCAGGCCCGGCTGGCGCGTCCCGCGCTGCGCCAGCCTGCTCCGGACCGCTCCGACTCACGGCTGACCTGGGGCCAGGACAACCCGGAAGCCGAAGTGGCTGGCCCCGTCGTCCGGGCCGCCGGCGCCGCGGTTCGCGGACCGGACGCTCCCGGCGTCGCTGGGCCAGTAGCCGCCGCGGAGCACGCGGTCCGAGCCCGTAGCAGGCCCCTGCGGGTCGAGGCCAATGCCACCGGGAAGTTGATCCGACCACCTGTCCTGACACCACTCCGACACGTTCCCGTGCATGTCATACAACCCCCACGGATTCGGCAGCTTCTGCCCCACCGGATGCGTCTGCCCGTCGCTGTTGTCCCCATACCACGCGTACTTGGTCAGATTCGTGTACTGAGGGTCATCCCCATAGCTAAACCGCGTCG
This sequence comes from uncultured bacterium, assembly GCA_963735925.1. Taxonomy (GTDB): domain Bacteria; phylum Verrucomicrobiota; class Verrucomicrobiia; order Limisphaerales; family J093; genus DSVZ01. The sequence goes on along the minus strand of CAVTMT010000006.1, from coordinate 438,949 downwards.
AGGTCCACGCCCGACACGCGTACTCCCTCTCCGCCTCCGTCGGCAACCGATACACACCGTTGGGCGCAATCCGCCCCGCCAACCGCTCCCGCTCCGTCAGCTTCGCACAAAACGCCGTCGCATCGTACCAACTCACCATCTCCACCGGCCGGTTGCTGTTCGCTGTCGCGTTGGGAGGCTGGAAGTAGCTCGGGTTGTTCCCCATCAGCGCCTCGTACTCCCCTTGCGTCACCGCGTATTTCCCCATCCAATACCCCCGGCTGATGATCACGTCCGTCTTCGGACCTTCGTATTCCCAGCGGTCCACCTCGTTCGTCGGGCTGCCCATCCGGAACGTCCCCGGCGGGATGAACACCATGTTCGTGGGCGCAACGAACGCCACCGCCCGGTAAAACCGCTTCCCCGTCGCCGGGGCCGACTGGTCGGCCCACAAATACGGGCTGGCGGGCAGTTGCAGATACTCCAGGCAGCGCCAGGCGCTGGGGGTGTTCGTCTGGGCAAGATCCGTGACGTATTCGACCGAGTACACGGTGCCGACCGAACCCGTGACGGTCAGCCCCGCATACATGTGAATGTCGAGCACGGACGGCGTCTGGGCCACAGCGGCTGGCCCCACCGCCAAGACGGCCAAGCCCAGCAGGGAAAGGAATCGAACCAGTTTTGAGGGTCGTGTCTTCATAATTCTTACAATGAATGGTTGCGGTTCAGTCCCGTCCAAACCGGATTCTTTGCGCGCGGGTCGTTGGCTGACGAAGCGAGTCAGCGGCTCGTGGTGGCTTTGATGGTCAACTGATCGCACCAGCAGCCGATGTGAGCAAGGTGAAACACCACCAGGTTTTCGGCCCGTAGCCGGGGAGGTAACTGGCCCCACCAACACCCTACGCCGCCAGTCGAACTCCCGTCTTCGCCTTCGAGTCGGCTACGAGGGCATCGAGCTCACGACGGCTCGCAGGCGCGACCGTGACCCCACGCCACCCTGCCGACGCATCCACCGCCAGCGTCTCGGTCAGCACGGCTTCGATGTCCCGCGTGGAAATTCTCTGGACATAAGGCTGGGGGATGAGGGCAGCCAGTTTGTCACTCCGGCGGACCAAGCTCTGGAGCCCGACACTCTCGCAGGCTTCGGGGGTCGGCGTTTCATGGATGTCTTTCGCTCTCCGTGGTATTGGGGCCGATGCAGTCTGCCGCAGTCAGTCTTTACAGGAAGTTTAGGACATCACCGCACCGGCGCCGGCCATCGCTTTCGATCAAACCGGTGCGGTTTCGGGAACGGACTTTGGCGTTACGAACGGAATCCGCACGCGCACTTCGAACCCCCCTTCCGGCTCGGGCCCGAACTCGAACTGCTGGCGCTCGCCGTAAAGGTGCTCGAGCCGCGCCCGCGTATTCGCCAGTCCCAGTCCGCCGCCGCTCCCGGATTTGGCGCTGCTGCCGGTGCCGTTGTCCTTGACCGCGAGCGCGAGTTCGGGGCCTTCCTGCCGGGCGCGCACCTCGACGCGGCCACCCTGCTTGCGCGGGGCGATGCCGTGTTTGATGGCGTTTTCGACCAGCGGCTGCAGCAGGAGATTCGGCACCGGCGCGTCGAGCAATTCGGCCGGCACGTCGAACTTCACTTCCAGCCGCGCGCCGAAGCGGACCTGCTCGATTTCCAGGTAAAGGCGCAGAAACTCCAGTTCGTCGCCCAGCGGCACCTGCTGGGTCTCCACGTTTTCCAGCGCGAGCCGGAGCAGCCCGCTGAGCCGGACGAGCATCCGGTCGGCGGCATCCACGTCGCGGTGCATGAGGCTGGAAATGCTGTTGAGCGTGTTGAACAGGAAATGCGGGTTGATCTGGGCCTGGAGGGCCTGGAGCCGCGCCTGGACGAGCAGCTTCTCGAGTTCGATGGCCCGCAGCTCGCGCTCGCGGTACCGGCGGTAGTACTCGGCGCCGTGGCTGGCACCGACGATGACCCAATAGACGAGCAGGTTGAAATAGAAGGAACGCACCAGGGTCCAGTGAAACATCTCGCCGAAATAGAAGATCGGCAGGTGATCGCGGCTGCGCAGCATTTCCACGAGCACGCGCAGGACCACCCACAGCACGGCGAAGAGCGTGCTGGCCGCGAGGTGGATCGCCAGTCCGCGCCGCCAGCGGCCCGGCTCGAAGTGGTACCGCCGCGCCAGCCACAAGGTCGGAATGGACAGCACGGCGCAAAGGTACCAGTCGGCAAGCGCGGTCGTGAGGGCGAACTCCCAGGTCACGATGTACCCGCGCCGGGCCTGGGTGAAGTTGAACTGGCTGGCGAACGCCAGCGCGATCAGCGTCCAGGCGGCGAAGAACCAGACCCACTTCGTCCACGGCTTGAGCTTGCCGGCGGTGTGCATCGAGAATGCGGGGAGCCTAACGGGCGACGACCCGCCGGGCACGCTCAAACTGCTTCAGAACTTCGCGGCTGGCCCTGGTTTCAATCACTGCGCCCGATGGTGAGGAGCGATCAGGGCACTGGACCGGCCAGGGATCAGGTCCTCTCCACGGTGAGGGTGACGCCTTCCTCGCGACGGAACATTTCCACCGGCGAGTGACCGGTCCCGCACGGCAGCGGGTCATCCCCTCTCCCCGCGGAAGAGAGTGAGGGTAAGGGCGAGCCCAGCTCCACACTGCGTCTTGCCCGCTGAGTTCAACGTGCCGGTTGGCCGCCGCGCCCCGTAGCCGCGGACGTGAGTCCGCGCTGACTTGGCCCACCCCGCTTTCCCCATGTCAGCGCCGACCGACGTCGGCGACTACCGCGGTGGATTGGCAGCGTCCTGATGGCAGAACGGTAGCTGCGCCGCTGTGTCGGCGCCGGGCGGTGCCGCAGCACCGCCTCCACCCCGATCCAGACAGTTCCTGATGCCAGCGCCGACTCACGTCGGCGGCTACCGCGGTGGGCTGGCCGCGTCTTGATTTCAGACCGGTAGCTGCGCCGCTGCGCCGGCGCAGGGCGGTGCCGCAGCACCGCCCCCACCCCGATCAAGACAGTCCCCCATGCCAGCGCCGACTCGCGTCGGCGATTACGGCGGGCTTCGGATTCAAAGGTTTGTGCGGTTCCCCAGAACGTGTTGGCGCGCGGGTCGTCGGCCGCGCGGAGGCGAGTTTTTCTTGCCTTCCGTGCTGCCCCAAATGGCACATTGTGATCGTGATGCTTACTCGAACCACGTGCGTGCTCGGCATGAGCATGGTAGGGATGCTCCTCGCGATCCATGGTCGGGCCGCCGACAGAAAGCCAGCCTCCCTCGAGCCCGCCGAGCTGACCTGCGAATACCTGACCAACCCGCTCGGGCTCGATGTCGCCCGCCCGGCGCTGAGCTGGAAGCTGCGCCCCACCGATCCCGACACCCGCGGCCAACGGCAGAAGTCCTATCACGTCGTCGTGGCGAGCACGCCGGACAAGCTGTTGCCGCGCGTGGCGGATCTCTGGGATTCCGGCCAGGTTAAATCCGACCAGTCACAGAACATCCTGTACGCCGGCAAACCGCTCCGTCCCGGCCAGCGCTGCTGGTGGCGGGTCTCCGTCGAGGACGAGAACGGGCGCTTCGCGGGCTGGAGCGAGACGGCGCACTGGACGGTCGGGCCGTTGGCGAACACCGACTGGACCGCGAAATGGATCGGCACGGACCAGCAGTTCACGCGCAAGCCGGGCTTCCCGCCGCCGGACAACACGCTGCCGGACCCGTGGCTGCGAAAGGTCTTCACCCTCGACGCCGCGCCGGCGCAGGCGCTGATCGACGTCGCGTCGGTGGGCTATCACGAAGTCTGGGTCAACGGCCGGAAGGTCAGCGACGATGTCTTGATGCCCGCGGCCACGGACCACACCAAACGGGCGCGTTACGTGACTTACGACCTCGCACCGCTTCTGCGCGCCGGAGAAAACGCGATCGGGCTCTGGCTCGGCACTTCCTGGTCGATCTTCCCGCCGTACCGCACGCCGGACAAACCGGCCAGCCCCATCGTGATCGCGCAGGCGGACTTCGTTTTCGCCGATGGCAAAACACTGCGCGTGGTCACCGACGAATCGTGGAAATGGCATCTCAGCCCGAACACGACCATCGGCGTGTGGGACTTCATGCATTTCGGCGGCGAGCGCTACGACGCCCGCCAGGAAATGCCGAACTGGTGCGAGGCGAGCCTGGATGACTCCGCCTGGCAACCGGTGAAGGTTTTCACGCCGCAACTCGCGCTCAGCGCCCAGAAGGTCGAACCCAACCGCGCCGTGCTCGAACTCAAGCCGGTTGCCCTCGCCGAGCCCAAGCCCGGCGTGTACCGGCTGGACTTCGGCCGCGTCTTCACCGGTTTCCTCGAAGCGAACGTGGCCGGACAGACGGGCGACCAGGTCGAGTTCCAATGGTCCGAGCGCGAAGACCAGCCGATGACGCACCGGCTGCATAGTCTCTACGTCGTCGGGCCGGCCGGCAAAGGCACGTTCCGCGACCGGTTCAACTACGGCGTCGGCCGTTGGATCCAGGTCACCGGCCTGCGGCAGAAACCGTCGTTGGACGACTTCCACGGCTGGCTCGTCCGGACTGATTACCGGCGCACGACGCACTTCGAGTGCGCGAACCCGCTCTTGAACCGCATCTACGAAACGGTGCTCTGGACGCTGGAAAACCTGACCGTGGGCGGCTACGTGGTGGATTGCGCGCAACGCGAGCGGATGGGCTACGGCGGCGACGGCCACGCCACGATCGAGACCGCGCTGGACAACTACGACGTGGCCGCGATGTACCGGAAATGGGCCGAAGACTGGCGCGACGTGCAGGGCAAGGCGTCGGCGTGGGGCGTCGGCAAGCAGGCGGGCGAGGCGGGCAGCGGCAAACAGATCGAGTCGGGCAATCTGCCGTACACGGCGCCGACCTATTGGGGTGGCGGGGGGCCGGCCTGGAGCGGCTTTTGCGTGACCTTGCCGTGGGAGTTGTATCGGCGCACCGGCGACCGGCGCGTGCTCGAAGAGAACTTCGCCACCATCGAGCGCTGGCTGGCGTTTGTTGAAACCAAGCAGCGGGACAACCTGCTCCGGCGCTACGGCGGCGAGTGGGATTTCCTGGGCGACTGGCTCTGGCCGGGCGCCGACGGCGTGAATGGCGACACGCGCGAGACGCTGTTCTTCAACAACTGCTATTGGGTGTACAACCTGCGGACCGCGGCGCGCATCGCCGAGGCGCTGGGCCGGAAGGCACAGGCCAAGGACTGGCGCGAACGCGCGGACGAGGTTTCGGCCGCGATTCACACCGAGTTTTGGAACGCCGCGGACCACAGCTACGTGAACGGCTTTCAAGCGTATCTCTCCGCGGCGTTGCTGGCCGGCGTGGTTCCGGCGGATGAGCGAGCGGCGGTCTGGAACCGGCTCGAAAACGAAATCCGCGTCGTGCGCAAAGGTCATTTCTGGGGCGGCATCACCGGCGGGTATTTCATCATCAAGAATCTGGTCGAGGCCGGCCGGAACGACCTCATGTACGCGATGGCCAGCCAGGAGGATTATCCGGGCTGGGGTGACTTGCTCGGCCGGGGCGCCACCACGATGTGGGAGGACTGGGAAGGCCGGCAGTCGCTCAGTCACAGCTCGTATCTCCACATCGGGTTCTGGTTCGTGCAAGGCCTGGCAGGCATCCGGCCCGGCCTGGATCACGATGGCTGGAAGAGCTTCGAACTGCGCCCGGCGTGCGATGGCTCGGTGCCGCTCGACTGGGTCAAGTGCCGCCGCGAAACGCCCTATGGGCTCGTCGTGTGCAATTGGCGTCGTGCCGGTGGCAAGGCGGAAATCGAGATCACGGTGCCGCCGAACACGACGGCGACGTTTTTTCCGCCGGCGAAAGACCCGCAGCGGATCACCGAAGGCGGCCGACCGATCCGCGCAAACCGCGGAGTAAAGATCGTCCGCGACCCGGCCGGCGGCCTGGGTCTGCGCGTCAGTCCGGGTCGCTATCGCTTCCAAGTCGAGTAAGCCTGACCGGTGCCGGACGTATCGCGAGCGGCCCCGGTGCCGGTCGATCTCGCACTTCGCGACCGACCGGCCAGCGCCGCGCATCCGCCGCGCCGGGCTGGACCGGGGCGCAGGACGGTCTTGCCTGGCGGCCGGCGGCCGTTAAGCTCTCGTCACAAATGAAATTCGAGACGCTCTGTCTGCACGGCGGCCAGCAACCGGATCCGACCACGTTTTCCCGCGCGGTGCCGGTGTACCGCACCTCCTCGTTCGTCTTCCGCAACACCGAACATGCGGCGAATCTGTTCGCGCTGCGCGAGCTCGGCAACATCTACACCCGGCTCATGAATCCCACGACCGACGTGCTGGAGAAGCGGGTGGCCCTGCTCGAAGGCGCACCGGAGATGGGGGGCCTGGGCGTGGCCTCGGGCACCAGCGGCGTTTTCTACTCGGTCATCAACCTCGCCCAGGCCGGCGACAACATCGTGTCCGCGCGCAACCTGTATGGCGGCACCTACACGCAGTTCAACGACCTCCTCCCCGCGCTGGGCATCCAGGTGAAGTTCGTGGATTCGAACGACCCGCGAAACTTCGCCCAGGCGATCGATGGCCAGACGCGCGCGCTGTTTTGCGAAACGGTGTCCAACCCCGCCCTGGAAGTCACCGACCTGGAGGCCGTCGCAAAGATCGCGCACGCCGCCGGGATCCCGTTGATCGTCGATGCCACCTTCTCGACGCCGTACCTCACCCAACCGCTCCGGCACGGCGCGGACGTCGTGGTGCATTCGCTGACCAAGTGGTTCGGCGGCCACGGCACGGGGATTGGCGGCGTGGTGGTGGACAGCGGCCGGTTCAACTGGGCGGCGGGCAAGCACCCGCTCTACACGACGCCGGACAACAGCTATCACGGCTTGCGCTGGGGCGTGGATTTGCCCGACCCGCTGCGGCCGCTGGCCTACATCCTGCGCATGCGCACCGTGCCCCTGCGCAATCTCGGCGCCTGCATCGCCCCGGACAATTCCTGGCTGTTCCTCCAGGGCATCGAAACCCTGCCGTTGCGGATGGAACGCCACTGCGAGAATGCGCTCCACGTGGCCCAGCATCTGAAGGCCCACGCCAAGGTCGAATGGGTGCGCTTCCCCGGCCTGCCGGAAGATCCCATGTTCGCACTGAACCACCGCTACCTGCGCGGCAAGGGCGGCTCCATGGTCGTCTTTGGCATCAAAGGCGGCAAGGCGGCCGGTCAGAAGTTCATCGACGCGCTGAAGCTCTTTTCGCATCTGGCCAACGTGGGCGACGCCAAGAGCCTCGCCATCCATCCCGCCACGACGACGCACTCACAACTCGACGACGCCGCCCAGCGCGCGGGCGGCATCACGCCGGAACTGGTGCGCCTCAGCATCGGGTTGGAACACTGCGACGATATCCTCGCCGATCTGGACCAGGCGCTGGCAGTGGCGTAGCCACCCAAAGACGGTGCCCCGGCCGGCCCTGGCTGGAACGGCCGCCACCGGTGTTTTCGCCCGGCGCTCGCGTGGAGCCGAACGCCCGGCGCTGGTGGAAACTGGTTTGCCTTTGAGCGGGTGCGATCGGGGGAACTCCGGTTAGGTTCTCCGGTGCGGAACCGGCGCACAAAGTCCCTGTCTCCGAAACCGAGGGAGGGTAACTTCAGGCCATGAATGCCAAAGACCTCATCCGGCTCGGCGTGCCGCTGGGCGAACCGCTGCGGCGCGCCACCGATTTCATCTGCGCCTACTGCCTCGGCGGGGGTGACCGCGACCGGCTGCCGGAGGAGATCGCGGCCGTTCTTCGGAATCCCGCCGCCTTCACCGCCGATCCGCAGCGCGGCGAGTTCGCCAAGACGCTCCTGGCCGCACCCCCGCCGGCACGCGCACGGCCGGCGCAGTACCGCCAATGGGGCGCGAACCTGGAGCCGGAGGCCGTCCTCCAAATGGAAAAGGCCTGCCTGCTGCCCATCTCGGTGGCCGGCGCGCTCATGCCCGATGCGCACGTCGGCTACGGCCTGCCGATCGGCGGCGTGCTGGCGACGGAGAACTCGGTGATCCCTTACGCCGTCGGTGTGGACATCGCGTGCCGGATGAAGTTGAGCGTGCTGGACCTGCCACTGCGGGACCTCGAGCGAAAGCAAGACCGCCTCGGCCGGGCGATCGAAGCCGAGACGCGGTTCGGCGTCGGGGCCAACTTCAAAGACCGCCGCCAGCACGAGGTCATGGATGCCGACTGGTCCGTCAGCCCGATCACCCGGCAGAACAAGGACCGCGCCTGGGCGCAACTCGGCACCAGCGGCAGCGGCAATCACTTCGTCGAGTTCGGCGTGTTCACGGTGATCGATCGCGAAGCCGGACTCGATCCCGGCGAATACGTCGCCTTGCTCAGCCACAGCGGCAGCCGGGGAACGGGCGCGGCCGTGTGCGATCATTACAGCAAGATCGCCTTCGGCCGGTTTGCCGAACTGCCGAGGGAATTGAAGCGGCTTGCCTGGCTCACGCTCGATTCCGAGGTCGGCCAGGAATACTGGGCTGCGATGGAGTTGATGGGGCGCTATGCCGCGGCGAACCACGCGTTGATCCATCGCCACCTCGCGGCGAACCTCGGCGCCGAAGTCCTGCTCGACGTGGAGAACCACCACAACTTTGCCTGGAAGGAGCGGCACGTCATCGACAACGTCGAACGCGAGGTGATCGTCCACCGCAAAGGCGCCACGCCGGCCGGCGTCGGCGTCCGAGGCATCATCCCCGGCTCGATGGCTTCGCCGGGTTTCCTGGTGCGCGGCAAGGGCAATGCCGAGTCGCTCCACTCGGCGTCGCACGGCGCGGGCCGGGTGATGAGCCGCACCCGCGCGCACGAAACCCTCGATTGGAAGGCGGTGCATCGTTTGCTGCGGGACCGCGGTGTGACGCTGCTGTCGGCCGGCCTGGATGAGGCGCCGATGGTCTATAAGAACATCGAGGAAGTCATGGCGGCCCAAGCCGACCTGGTGGAGGTGCTGGGCCGCTTCGAACCGCGACTGGTGAAGATGGCCCCCGGCGGCGAGCGGCCGGAAGACTGATCGAACGGCGAACCGGCTCAGCGTTGGCATTGGATTATTCAGCAGGTAGCTGCGCCGCTGCGGCGGCGCAGGGCCGTGCCGCAGCCCGGCCTCCACCAAACCATCCCACCCGGTAGCAGCGCCGCTGCGTCGGCGCAAGGCCATGCCGCAGCACGGCCACCACCAAATCATTCCCCGCGGTAGCTGCGCCGCTGCGACGGCGCAAGGCCGTGCCACAGCCCGGCCTCCACCAAAACCATCCCACCCGGTGGCTGCGCCGCTGCGACGGCGCAGGGGCGCGCCGCAGCCCGGCCACCACCAAACCATTCCCCGCGGTAGCTGCGCCGCTGCGGCGGCGCAGGGGCGCGCCGGGCTTGCGCCCCGTCTGCGCCGAGGCGAAATTCGCCGGCATTTATGACGCGATCCATCGGCAAGGTCCGCACGCAGTTCTTCGAATTCCACAACCCGAGGAAACCGCTGTTGCTCCGCGTAGGAGGGAAGCTCAGTCGTTTTACGCTGGCCTACGAAATGTACGGGCGCCTGAATGCCGACCGGTCGAACGTAATCCTGCTCTACCACGCCATGACCGGCAGCCAGCACGCCGCCGGCGAGAACCCGCGGGTCCCCGGTCTGGACGGTCGCTGGACGGAGGAGGTTCAAGCCGGCTGGTGGGATGGCTTCATCGGCCCCGGCAAGGCGCTGGACACGCGCAAGTACTGCGTGGTCTGCGCCAATTACCTCGGCGGCTGCTACGGCTCGACGGGGCCGGCGTCGATCAATCCCGCGACCGGCAAACCCTGGGGGCCGGCGTTTCCCGTGCTGCGCATGAGCGACCTCGTGGACGCGCAGATGCGCCTGCTGGATCACCTGGGCGTGGGGAAACTCCATGCCGTAATCGGGGCGTCGATCGGCGGCTTTCTGTGCCTGGTCACCGCCACCCGCTACCCGGACCGCGTGAAGCTGGTGGTGCCCATCGGGACCGGCGTCGAGACCACGATTTATCAGCGCATCCTCAACTTCGAGCAGGTCACCGCCATCGAAGGTGATCCGCATTTCCGGGGCGGCGACTACTACCACGGCCCCAAGCCGCACATCGGTCTGGCCCTCGCGCGGCGCATCGCCCACAAGACCTTCGTGTCCCTCGAGGATTTGCGGGCGCGGGCTCGCGGCGAAGTGGTCAGCAACAAACCGCCGCACGGCTGGTACGAAATGAATCACCCGGTGGAGAGTTACATGCTCCACCAGGGCGACAAATTCGTGCGGCGCTTCGACGCGAACACCTATCTGCGCATCCTCGATGCCTGGCAGTGGTTCGACCTGGTGGCGGAGGCCGGCGCCGAGAACTTCCAGGAGCTCTTCGATCGCTGCCGGCACCAGGAGTTCCTCGTGTTCAGCATCGACTCGGACATCATGTTCTATCCGCAGGAACAGGCCAAACTGGTGGGGTTGCTCAAGCGCAGCCACGTTTCGTCGATGTGGATCACCGTCCATTCGGACAAGGGCCACGACTCGTTCCTGCTCGAACCGCGGCTCTTCACGCCCCACCTCGTCCACATGCTCGAACAACGCCCGGAATCCTGATCCCGAAGTCAGAGCGCGGGAACCGGCGTCCGGCCTTGGCCGGTGGCGGAGCCGGCCCGGTCCCGCCTACAACCGCGAACGCCAACGCCGCAACTTGTCCAGCCCGACGGCCACGACGATCACGATGCCGATGAGAATTTCCTGCACGTAGGTGGGCCAGCCGATCTGGTTCGAGCCGTTCCGCAGGACGGCCATGATGAGCGCCCCGATCATCGAGCCGTGGATGCTTCCGGAGCCGCCGTTGAGGCTGGCGCCGCCGATCACGACCGCGGCGATGATGTCCAGTTCGAGTCCGATGGCCACGGTCGGATCGCCCTGGGTGAGGCGCGACATCTGCAGCACGCCGGCCAGCCCGAAGAAGAGGCCCGCCAGGCTGTAGATCAGGAGCTTCTGCAGCGGCACGCGGATGCCGCAGAGTCGCGCGGTGGCCTCGTTCGAGCCGAGCGCGAAGACGCGCGTGCCGAAGACCGTGCGTTGCAGGACCACGGTCAGGAGCGCCGCCAGCAGGACCGTGAGCCAGACCCCCCAAGGCAACGGGAAGAGCGCCATCGGATTCGTCTGGGCCATGAGCCGGTTCACGGGCGTTTTCGGGAGGTCGATGGCCTGGTTGTCCGCCAGCCATTTGGCGGCTCCCCGGGCCACGCCCATCATGCCCAGCGTCACGATGAACGGCAGCAGCTTGAACGCGGCCACGATGGTCCCGTTCACCAGGCCGACCAGGCCGCCCACCGCGACGGCGAGGACGACCGCCGTCGCCGGCGGCCAACCCGCAGCGAGCAACTTGGCCCCGACCACGCCGCACAGGGCCACGACCGCGCCCACGCTCAGATCGATCCCGCCGCTGACGATGATGAGCGTCATGCCCAACGCGCCGACGGCCACGACGACCGATTGGGTGAGGATGATTTTGAAATTCGCGCCGGTGTAGAAATACGGGCGGACCGTGGGACTGAGTGCGAACACACTCACGACGAACACCAGACCCAGGAACGGGCCGGCGCCGCTCAGGAGCAGCCGGAGCGGGGCCAGCCAGAAGGACGGGCGTGGGCCGATTTCAGTTGGCCGCGGTTCGTCCACGGTTTTGGCCGAGGGCAGCAAGGATGAGGGCATGTTCGGTCCAGTCAGCGGCGGGGCGCAGGTCGGTGAGTTGTCCACGGCAGAGGACGCCGATCGAGTCGCACATCCCCAGCAATTCCGGGAGGTACGAACTCACGAAGAGGATGCCCTTGCCCGCCGCCGCGAGTTCGGACATCAGGCGATAGATCTGGGCCTTGCTGCCCACGTCGATGCCGCGGGTCGGTTCGTCCAGCAAGAGCACCGTCGCCTCGTGGTAGAGCAGCCGGCCCAGGGCGATTTTCTGTTGGTTCCCGCCCGACAACTGACCCACCGGTTGCCAGGCGTTCCGGGCTCGCACGTCCAGGCGCCGCATCCAGGACGCGGTGACCTCGCGCTGGCGCCGGCGCCGCAGGTAGCCCAACGGGGCGAGCGCGCCGAGCCGGGTCAAGGTGAGGTTCTCCGCCAGACTGCGATTGAGCATCAACCCTTCCTCCTTGCGGTCTTCGCTCAACAGGCCCAGCCCCTGACGGAGGCGCCGGCCCGCGCTGGCGAAGGTGCTCCGGACACCCCCCACTTCGATTTCGCCGCCGGCCACGCGGTCCAATCCGAACGCGGCCCGGAGCGTTTCGGTGCGGCCGGCCCCCACCAGGCCAGCCAGACCGAGAATCTCGCCCTCGTGCAGAGTGAGGCTCACGCGGCAGGGCTTTTCGCGGCCGGACAACGCGTCCAATCGGAGCAGCGGGCGACCGAGGCGCCGGGGGCGGGGCGGATACAGCTCCTCGATTTCGCGTCCCACCATGAGGTGGACCAGGCGGTTCAGGTCCACGTCCGCGATCGCACCGCTGCCCACGCTGGCGCCGTCCCGGAGCACGGTGTAGCGCTGGCAGACCTCCTGACATTCCTCGAGGAAATGGCTGATATAGACGATGCTCACGCCCCGCGCCGCCAGCCGGCGGATGCTCCGGAAGAGCCGCGCGGCATCCACCCGGCTGAGGCTGCTGGTCGGCTCGTCCATGATGATCACCCGGGGCCGGCCCACCAAGGCCCGGGCGATTTCCACGACCTGCTGTTCGGCGATCGGCAGCGTGCCGACCGCGGCCTCCAGCGGCACCCCGGCGCGATCCAATTCCGCCAGCGCCTCGCGGGCGAGCTTCCGGCGCTGGCCGCGTTGGAGCCATCCGAGGCGGTTGGGTTCGCCGCCCAAAACGATGTTTTCCTCGACGGTCAAATGCGGCGCCAGGCTCAACTCCTGGTAGATCATCTCGATGCCGGCCTGCCGGGCGTGATGGGGATTGCCCGGCACGAATGGCGCGCCGTCCAGTTCGATCCCGCCGGCATCCGGCCGCAGCGCGCCGCTCAACACCTTCATCAAGGTGCTCTTGCCGGCGCCGTTCTCACCAATGAGCGCATGCACCTCGCCCGGGCCCAGTTCGAAGGAGACCCCGCGCAATGCCGGCGTGCCGCCAAAACTCTTGGTCACGCCCGCCATGCGCAACCGCGGAGTCCCGAGCGTCGGCGCGCACGCCTCGGCCGGCGTCAGGTGGGCAACGGTGGACATGCCGCGGCGTTACTTGAGGTACCGGTCCAGCGGCGGGTGGAGGAGCTCGCGGATCGCGGGTTCGTCCATGTTCTCGCGCGTGACCAGCGTCACGGCGGTTTCGATCCGCTTCTCGACCGGCTTGCCGTCGAGGTGGTCCACCAGCGTCATCACGCCGAGGTAACCCATCCGCAACGGGTCCTGCACCACCAGGCCTTGCAGGTCGCCGCTGCGGAGGTCCGCGACTTCCAGCGAACCGGCATCGAAGCCCACCATCTTCACCCGGCCACCCGCCAGGCCGCGGTCACGTAACGCCTTGGTCATGGCGATGGTCGAGGTTTCATTCGGCGCGAACACGCCGTTCACTTCCCGCCCGAAGCGGTTGAGGAGATTTTGGGAAACCTGGTACGCGCTTTCGCGCGTGGCCCCGGCGTGCTGGTCCGCCGAAAGGATCCGAAGGTCCGGAAACTCGGCCTTCAACGTGTCCAGGAATCCGGTTTCCCGCTGCTCGGTGCTGGCGGAACCCACGGCGTATCGGAGCAGGATGACGTTGCCTTTGCCGTTTAACAGCCCCCCCAGCCGCCGTGCGGCCATCCCCCCGCCCTGGACGTTGTCCGTGGCCACGAAGCTGACCTGCCGGTCGGACTTCAAGTCCGAGTCGATGATGACCACCGGAACCCCGGCCTGGACCGCGCCCGCCACCGGGCGGGCCAGGGCCTGCGAGTCCAGCGGCGCCAGGACCAGGCCGCTGACCCGGCGGGTCATGAAGTTCTCCACCGTCTGCACCTGCTGGTCGCGGTCATCCTCCTTGAGCGGGCCCTTCCAGATGACCTCGACTGACCGGCCGCGGGCCCGCAATTCGTCGCGCGCCTTGAAGGCCCCGGCATTCACGGCCTTCCAGAATTCATGCGTCGTGCCTTTCGGCACCACCGCGATGGTGAGGGGCGCCGCCGCCTGCGCCGGGAGCCACCAACCCACGGCGAGCAGCACCGCCCAGCCGGATCTTACGGGTGCAATCATGGCCGGACGAATAGCGGAAGGCCGCCGGTAACTTCAACACAAATTATCTACAAAGTTAAGCCGCCTTGCGTTGGCCGGGTCGCCGGCGGACCCCGGGACCGGGCCGGGTCATGGCGGCCCGCCAAACTGCGCCGCGGCGCGCCGGGCCACCTCCGCAGGCGGCACGTCCTCCTGGTGCGTGGCGACCATCCATTGGTGGCCGAAAGGATCGGCGAACTTGCCCATCCGGTCGCCCCAAAACATGTCCCCCGGGGGCATCAGCGCCTTCGCTCCCAAGGCCAGCGCCCGGGCGAACACGGCATCGGCGTCCTCCACGTACAACATCAGGCTGACCGGGGACCCGTTCAGCGCCTGCGGCGAGTATGCGCCCCACTGCGGGGCCTCATCGCCAAGCATGAGAACCGAGTTCCGGATTCTCAACTCGGCGTGCATCAGGCCCGTCCCGTTCGGGTTGGGTAGGCGCATGATCTCCTGGGCGCCGAAGACCGCCTGGTAGAACTCGATGGCCTGGGCGGCGCCGCGGATCACGAGGTTCGGCAACAGGGTCTCACAGCCGGCCGGAATGGGGTTGCAGGGTGTACTCATGGCGAATGATGGGGGTTAGCTTTAATTGTTCGCCAAGGTACGTCGCGGTGAAGTCGGCGCAAATCGTCCGCGGTCACGGGGCCGGTTTGGCACCCCAAATCGCAGGGCTGATGGGCAACCCGACGACGGGCGCGACCGCGCGGTGAGGAGCCGCCGGGCCCCGTATTGACCGCGAATCGGGACTTCCGCACGCTCGCGCCCATGCTTGAGCCTGCTTCGCTCCGCACGTTCCTCGAAGGCCGGATGCCCGCCGCGCTCGACCGTTTGCGTCGCATGGTCGGCATCAACAGCTTCACCGAAAACCTGGACGGCGTCGCCCGTCTGGCGCGGCTCACGGCCGACGACTTCGCCCCGTTGGGCTTCACGGCGGAGTGCGTGCGCTCCACCAACCCCGCCTGGGGGGACCACCTCTTTCTGACCCGGCCCGGCCGCACGCCGCGCTCCCTCCTGCTGATCTCGCATCTCGACACGGTGTTCCCGCCCGACGAGGAAGCGCGCAACGGCTTCCGCTGGCAGCCGGAAGGCGACCGGGTTTACGGCCCGGGGACCATCGACATCAAGGGCGGCACCGTGATGATCTGGCTGGTGCTCTCCGCCCTCCAGGCGCAGGCGCCGGGCTTGTTCGCGGACATCACCTGGCGCGTGGGTCTGAACTCGTCCGAGGAGACGTTCTCACCCGACTTCGGCGAAGTCTGCCGCCAGCGTTGCGACCGGCATACGCTGGCTGCGCTCGTCTTCGAGGGCGAAGGCCGGGACGACCGCGGTCGGCCGTTGCTGGTCGTGGCCCGCAAAGGACGGGTGGCGTGGCAGGTCACCGTCGCCGGCCGGGGCGCGCACGCCGGGGGGAAACATGCGCACGGCGCGAACGCGATCGTCCAGCTCGGAGCGGTGCTGCCGCGGCTCGCAGCGCTCACCGATTATTCCCGTCATCTCACCTGCAATGTCGGCACCGTCCGTGGCGGCACGGGGCTGAACCGGGTTCCGCACGAGGCGGTAGCCGAGGGCGAACTCCGCGCGTTCTCGCCCGAGGTTTTCGCCGCCGCCAAGACCGCGCTCCAGTCCCTGGCCGGACCGGGCGAGGTGCGCAGTGCGGCGGATGGCTTCCCGTGTTCGGTGCGGGTGGACATCACCTCCGAGACGCGGCCCTGGCCGCGCAATCCGGGCAGCGATGGCCTCTGCGACCTCTGGCGCAGGATCGGCGAGGACGTCGGCTACCACCTCGCGCCGGAGGAACGCGGCGGCCTGAGCGACGGCAACCCGCTCTGGGACCTCGTGCCGACCCTCGACGGTCTCGGGCCGTGGGGCGACAACGACCATTGCTCCGAGCGCAGCGCGGATGGATCGAAGCTGCCGGAGTTCGTGGCCGTCTCCTCGTTCGTGCCGAAGGCGGTGATAAACACGCTGGCGATCGCGCGGCTCATCGAGACCGGTTGCCCACCGGTCGGTCCGCTGGGCCCGGCCTGCGTTTCCGAGCAGTGACGCGGCCGGGGCTTCCCCCCAGGTCCTCTCCCACCGGGGGGATGGTCGTGTCCTGGCTTGAAGGTGGCGGGGCTGCCGCACCGCCCTGCGCCGCCGCAGCGGCGCAGCCACCCGCTGGGATGCGGTGGTGGGGGCGGGGCGGCCTCACGCCCTCGCAGCGCCGCGCCCACCCATTGGGAATACCGACACCACCGGAGTGACCTTCGCCTTGCCAAGTTCGGATGGGATTCGCATTGTGCGCGCATGCAGTCCCACGAGTTGTTGCGCTCGGTGTACGACACCGGCAATCCCAAGCAGATTGCCGCCGACCTCAGCCTTTCGCTCTCGCTTATTTACAAATGGGCCGAGCCCACCACCGAGACGGGCAGTGGCGCCACCAATCCGCTGGACCGGATCGACGCGCTGGTTCAGAGCTCCAAGGACGACCGGATCGTCCAGTGGATTTGCCAGCGCGCGGGCGGTTTTTTCATCCGCAATCCCAAAGCCGTCTGGCCGCACCCGCCGGACCTCATTCCCGCGACCAACCAGGTGGTGCAGGAATTCGCGGACCTGCTGGCGGTCGTGGCCTCGGCGGCGGCGGACAACCAGATTTCCCCGAGCGAATCCAAGACCATCCGCGCGCGCTGGGAAGACCTCAAGACCGCGACCGAATGCTTCGTGCGCTGTTGCGAGGAAGGCAATTTCGACGGCCTCCGTGCGGCCGCGCTGCGACTGAAACCGGCGGCTTGACCGGCGGTCGCGGGCGGACACTGGCGGGCATGGCCGGGCCCCAGGCGGTGCAGGTCCCGGTCATGAGGAACGATTCCCCGTTGACTGCGCCGGCGGTCGCGGGCATGAGTTCTCCTTGTGAAACTGCGCCTGTGCTTCAGGGAGAAATCAACTCCGATTCTCGCCCAATCCCGCCGGTTCCGCGCCCTCCTGGCGCTCGCGCTGGGGCTGGGGACTCGGTTCGCACAGGGCGCGGACTTTCCTCCGCTGGCCGGCCTGCCGCGCGGCACCCCGCTCCTGATTGCGGGGAGTCCGCAGTTCGTCCGGCAGGACCTGACCAATGCGGTGGCCATCCACGCTGAAGACCGGTACTGGGTGGCCCTGCGGGCGGACGGCACCGTGGTCCGGGGCGGCCTGCTGGCGGATGACAGCTTCACGGCCTCGCTCAGCAACATCGTGGCCGTCAGCGCCGGCGGCGCGCACACGCTTGCCTTGCGGGACGACGGGAAGCTTTTTGCCTGGATCGCCCAAGGCAACGTCTTCCTGGATCAGATCTTGCCGCTTCCCGAGGGTCTGGGCCGGGTGGCCAAGATCGCGGCCGGCTATAACCACAGCGTGGTGCTCGACACCCAGGGCCGGGTCTGGGCTTGGGGTGCCAACACGCATGGCCCGTATGATCCGCCAGCCTGGGCCACGAACGTCCTCGACGTGGCGGCCGGTCAGATTTACTGCGCGGCGATCCTCGCCGACGGCACGGTGCGCTCCTGGGGCGGGATATCCTTCGAGGCTCCGCCGCCGGAGCACAAACCGGCGATCCAGGTGGACGTGTCCATGTTTGGGCACGCCCTTTCCCTGCGCAACGACGGCCGGGTGTTTGCCTGGGGAAACAACAGCCATGGTCAGGCGCAGGTCCCCGCGGCGGGCCTCACCAGCGTCGTGCAGGTGGCGGCGGGGGGGCTGCATTCGGCCGTGTTGAAGTCGGACGGGACCGCCGTGGGCTGGGGGAATAACGAGCAGGGGCAACTGGACATACCGGTCGGGATGAAGTTCCTGGCAGTCGCGGCGGGAAACTACGCGACCTACGGATTGACCCGGGCGCCGGTGATCGGCGGCCAGACGACGCCGGACCAGGCGGGCGCCGGCGACAACGTCACGATCGAGGTGGCGGTGGCGGCCAGCGACCCGTACCGGACCTATTGGTACGTGGGGGACCAGCTCCGGGCTACGACGGCCGAGCCAAGGCTGGAATTAGCCAATGTTCAGCCAGTCGAAAACCCATGGTTCCGGGTGGTGGAGAGCAACGAGTTCGGCTGGACCGACAACACCTGGGTGCGGCTGGCCGTCTATGACCGCCCGCTGCGATTCACCCGTCAGCCGGCCGACGTGGCGATCCTGCCCGGAGGCACGGCGCGGTTCGAGGCGGAGGCGCGCGGCAGCGAGCCCATTTCCTGGCAGTGGCAGTTTGAAGGACAGGACATCCCCGGCGCCACCGGCCGGGTCCTGGAGCTCGCGGCCGCCGCGACCACGGCCACAGGCGAGTACCGCGTCGTTGCGCGCAACGCCCTGGGCGCCGTCGCCAGCGAACCGGCCTTCCTCAGCGTGGGGCTTCCGGTCATCGCCGAGCAACCGCGGGGGCTGTATCAGCGTCCTGGCTTCCCCACGGTGCTGTGGGCCCGGGCGGTGAGCGCCACGCCCGTGACTTACCAGTGGTGGCTCGAGGATGCTTCGCTGCCGGGCGAGGCCGGGCCGGCGCTGGACCTGGGTCCTGCCGAGTCGGCGATCACGGGCGCGTACTGGCTGACGCTCGCGAACGACTACGGAACCATCACCAGTCGCGTCGCGCGAGTTCGGCTCTATAATCCCCCGCCGCTCCTGTCCCAGCCCGCCTTGCCCGTGAACCTCGGCTCGTGGATTCCACCCGAACGGGCCATTCCGCCCGACCTCACCGCCGTCCTTGCCGCGGGGACCGGCGACACCCACGGCCTGGCAGTGCGGGCCGACGGCCAACTGGTGGGCTGGGGAACTCCCAGCAACGGCGGGGAGTGGAACCCCGCTGACATCCCGGCGGACGTGGGGCCGGTGGCGGCGATCGCGGTCGGCCGTTCCCATAACACCGTCCTCCGCCCGGACGGCACGGTGCGGAGCTGGGGGGCTACCTACGGGGAACCGACGAACCTGACCGACGTCATTGCGATTTCCGCCGGCGCTTACGGATTCAACCTGGCCCTGAGGCGCGACGGTACCGTGGTCCAATGGCCCGAGCCGGCGAACCTTCCGGACGGCCTCACGAATGTCATCGCGGTGGCAAGCGGGACGGGCAGTTCCATGTCGCTGGCGGCCGACGGCACCGTGATGGAATGGATGGACCCACGAAATCCCGTGCGCCACCGGTTCCAAAGTCCGCAAGCGATCGCCATCGCGACCAGCGAGTATGGCCGCTGGTGCCTGCTCGACTCCGGCGAAGTGCTGTCCTGGAACAACTCGGACCAGCCGCCCCAGCCCATCCCTGGCGTCACCAACGCCATCGCCTTGACCTGTGACACCACCTGGGGCGGCGCCCATTGCCTCCTGGCGGATGGTCGCGTGATCTCGCAGGAGTGGGGGCTCTTCGCCGGCCTCGAAGCGGTGGCGGCGATCTCCGGTTCGCAGCGCAGCCTGGTGGCCTTGACCCGCGCCCCCTTCGCCGATGTGCCCCCGGCGGGCACGAACGTCCCCCCGGCCGGACGGTTGGAGCTGTCCGTGCGGGCGCGCAGCAGCACGCCTTTGCGTTACCAGTGGGAATACGAGGGGCTGGCGATCCTGGGCGCCACGGGCCCGGCGTTCGTGATCGAGTCCGTCAGCGCCTTCGACCGCGGCGAATACCGCGTCCGCCTGATCAATGCGGACCACGAAATCGTGACGCCCGCCGCGATGGTGAGAGTGACCGGACCGGTCGAGTACCGGCCGCTGTCCGATCAGACGCTGGCGGCGGGGACGGACCTGAGTGCCAGCCCCGTCTGGGCCGGCGAAGGGCCGGTTGTGCTCCAGTGGGAGAAGGACGGGACCGAAGTGTCGGGAGCCACCAACGCGACCTTGACCGTCAGCAATGTGCAGTCAACGGATGCGGGGGTGTACCGGCTTCGCGCGACCAATCCGTATGGCGCATCCACGTCCGACGGCTTCCGGCTGACCGTGCAGCCGAGTGTGCCGGCTTTCATTCTCGCGCCGCAGGACGTGTCGGTTCCGGCCGGAAGCGAGGTCGCCTTGGAAGTTGCGGCGCGGGGTTCGGAGCCCATTTCCTGGCAATGGTTCTTTCGCGACATCGCCATCCCGGGCGCCACCAACGCCACCCTGCGACTGGTCAACGTTCAGGCGCCCGACGCGGGGGACTACGCCGCGGAGGCGCGCAACCGCCTGGGCCTCACGCGCAGCCCTGTCGCCGCGCTCGAAGTGCAGCCCTCCGCGCCGGTACCCGTGGGTGGCGAAGGATTGCGGTTGGTGCTCGCCGGCAACACCGCGCTCCTTGAACGGCCCTTCCTCGGCAGCGAGCCGGTGACCTGGCAGTGGCGGCGGGGAGGGAGCGACCTGGCGGGGGCGACGAACCGAGCGCTGGAACTGGCGGCGGTGCAGACCGCAGATGCCGGTCCTTACCGCCTGGTGGTCCGCAACACCCTGGGTGAAGCCGAATCGGCGCCGATCCATCTGACGGTCGTCCCGACGCCGGGCGATGGCACGGTCGTGGGTTGGGGTTCACTCTCGCCCCCCGCAGGGTTGACCGGTGTCGTGGCCCTCGACGGCGGCCTCAGTTACGCGCTCGCCTTGAAGCGCGACGGGACGGTGATCCGGTTCGGGCGGGAAGTCTCGAAGGAGCTGACGCCTCCGGCCGGCTTGAATCAAGTGGTCCGCATCGCCGCAGGCACCGGCCATGCCTGCGCGCTGCGCGAGGACGGCGGCGTCGTGGCGTGGGGATTCAAGATCCCGGCAGTGACGGACGTGCCCGCCGATCCCGGACCGGTCGTCGATCTCGCGGCTGGCGGGGCCTTCAGCCTGGCCTTGCGTCGGGACGGCACCGTCATCGGTTGGGGACTCGAAAGCGAAAGCTACGGCTCCGGGCCGCTGCAGGTGCCGCCCGAGGCGACGAACGTGATCGCCATTGCCGCGCAACGGGACTCAGCCGTGGCGCTGCGTGCGGACGGCTCGACCGTCTGGATGGGCCGGACCGCGAGCGCCGTCCGCACCGTACCCGTGGACGCGACCAACCTGGTGGCGATCGATGTCGGCGCCGCACATGCGATCGCCTTGCGACAGGATGGGAAAGTGTTTCTCTGGGGGACTGGCAATGCCATCCGGCCGGTCCCGCCGGCGACGAACGTGACGCAGGTGGTGGCCGGGTTTACCCACTCGCTGCTGCTTGGCTCGGACGGCTTGGTGAGCGCCTTCGGAGATCGGTCCGCTGGCAAGACGAACGTGCCGACCACGCTCTCCAACGTCGTCGCCCTCGCCGCGGGGAGCGACTTCAGCCTCGCCGTGACCCGGACACCGGTCGTGTTGACCAACCCGGTGCCGCTGACCGTCGTGGAGGGCACCGTTGCGGAGATGTCCGTGGTGGCGGTTGGGCCCGGGCAACTGCAATACCTTTGGTCCCGTGACGGCACAAACCTGGTGGACCAGACCAACGCGACGCTGCGGCTGGCGTCGGTCCGCCCGTCCGACGCGGGCATTTACCGGGTCAAGGTCTCCAATCCGTGGGGCGCTGCGGAGAGCAGCGGCAAGCGACTGACGGTGCTGGCGCTGCCGTTCATCACGCAGGAACCCGCCGACGCCAGCATTCCGGCGGGAACGAACCTGACGCTGACCGTCGGGGCGGGAGGCGCGCCACCGCTGGCAGTGCAGTGGCGTTTCGAGAGCGCCAATCTCGACGGCGCGACGGCCTTCGCCTGGACCCTGACCAACGTGCAGGCCGCGCGGGCCGGCGGCTACGACGCGGTGGTGACCAGCCCCTATGGCGCGGCCACGAGCCGGGTGGCGCGGATCAGCGTGGTTCCTTCCGGGCCCGGTTTCATCGCCCAGCCCCAGTCTCTGACCGTTCCCGCCGGAGCCCCAGCCCGGTTCCAGGCCAGGGTGTATGGCAGCGAACCGTTCACCTTCATTTGGCGGCGCGGCGGAGGCGAGGTGGCTCGCACCGAAGTTCCGGAACTGGTCATCCCCGATCCGCAAGCGCGCGATGCCGGCGCCTATACGTTGACGGTGAGCAACGCCTTGGGCCAAGCCACCTGCCCGGCGGTGGAGCTGAGGGTCAATCCCTCGGCGCCGCGGGTCGTGCGGCAGCCGGCGGATGTTGTGGGAACAGTTGGCGGCACCGCCGAACTGGCGGCTGAATTCCAGGGAACCCGCCCCATGGGATTGCAGTGGTTCCGGGATGGGGGTGCGGTGCCCGGTGCCACCGGAACCCTGCTACGCCTGGCTGCGTTGCGTCCAGAAGACCAGGCCGGCTACACCTGCCGGGCCACCAACGCGCTCGGGCCACAGGAAACCCGGATCGCCGCTCTCGCCGTGGACCCACCGGCGTTGCTGTCGGATCTCCCCGACCAGACGGTCGCCGAGGGGGACGACGTCACGTTCGCGGTCCGGGCCTCCGGGAGCGAACCGCGGGCCTTTTCGTGGTCCCGGGACGGGGCGCCCATCCGCGGGGGAGCAGGCGGACGACTCATCCTTTCGGCGGTGCAGCGGGCGG
This sequence comes from uncultured bacterium, assembly GCA_963735925.1. GTDB lineage: Bacteria > Verrucomicrobiota > Verrucomicrobiia > Limisphaerales > J093 > DSVZ01. The sequence goes on along the minus strand of CAVTMT010000006.1, from coordinate 416,286 downwards.
ATGCCGGCGATTACCAGGTGGTCGTCAGCAACGCGACCGGCGTCGTGCAGAGCCGCCGGGCGCGGCTCACCGTCAACGACGCGGCGGTCCGTTTTGCGCGGGGGCCGCTGGGACTCGCCGTGCTGGAGCGGTCGCTGGCGCTGTTGAATGCGGACGCGCGCGGGACACCGCCGATCGAGTACCGCTGGTTCCGCAACGGGGTGGCGGTCCCCGGGGCCACGAATTCATGGTTGCTGTTCCGTCGGACCCGGCCGGAGCAGGCGGGTTCGTACACGTTGGTGATCAGCAACCGGCTGGGCAATTGGGCCAGCGACCCCGCGCCGCTCACGGTGGTTCCGGCGCCGCCGGGAGTGGCGGTAAGCTGGGGGCCCGCCGACTGGGCGCGTCCGGCGGCGACCGACGTCGTGCAGTTCGGCTGGGGGTGGACCCACGGCACGTTGCTTCGCGCGGATGGCACGGTGTTGGGTTGGGGCTACGACAGCCCTGCCTATCACCAGGACGAGGTGCCGGCCGACCTGGCGAACGTCGTCGAAATCGCCGTCGGCCACGTGCACAGTGCGGCCATCACGGCCGACGGCAGATTCGTGGGCTCGGGCGGCAGCCTGGATGGTCAGTTGTCTCCTCCGGCCGGGTCGGACCGATGGGCCGCCGTGTCGGCGGCGGGCTTCCACACGGCCGGTGTCCAGGAGGACGGGCGGGTGGTGGCCTTTGGCGGCAGCGAATCGGAGAAGGCGAACTCACCGCCCGACGGCACCAACACGGTGGCCGTGGCGCTGGGAGACACCTTCCTCGCCGCGCTGCGCTGCGACGGAAGCGTGGTCGTTTGGACCCTCGATGGCGCTTCCCATCTACCCGTCCCCGCGAACCTGGAACCCGCGGTCGAGATCGCCGCCGGCCAAGACCGGATCGTGACCCGCCACGCGAGCGGCGTGGTGCGAAGCTGGTCCCCCACCAGCGGCGCCCTGTTGTCGGTGCCGGAGGCTGCAACCAATGTGATCAAACTGGCGGTGTGCGACGGCTTGGTTCTGGCGCAACAAGCGGATGGCGGCCTGATGAGTTGGGGCGACGGCGAGGTGCCACAGCCCTTGCCGGCAGCCGTGGAACCAGCCGGGGTGTTCGCCGGATACGGGCGCGCGGGTCTCATTGCCCGGCTCGCCATCGAGCACCCGCCGGCCACCGCCGTGGTGTCCGCAGGAGACCCCGTCGCGTTCCATGTGACCGCCTGGGCCGCCGGCGACCTCCACTACCAGTGGTTGCACGCCGGTTCCCCGGTTCAGGATGCCACGAATGCGTGGCTGCTCCTGCCGCGCGTGGCGGCGGGCGACCGCAGTACGTATGCCGTCCAGACCTGGACCGACGACGCCGCGCTGGAATCGGCGCCGGCCCTGCTCGAGGTCAGGCCGCGGGTCCACGGAGCCGTGGTGGGTTGGGGCAACCCGGCAAGCCCGGTCCTGGCTCAGCTTGCCGCGGTGCCGCCGCGGGTGCGCGCGCTGGCGGGCAGCCGGGACCATGCCCTCGCGCTGCTCGAGGACGGGACCGTGGTCGCGTGGGGCAATCCAGGACCTGGCGGTACCACCGTTCCAGCCGGGCTGGGCGACGTGGTCCAGGTGGCGGTGGGGGACTCGCATTATCTCGCATTACACCGGGACGGTCAGGTGACGGCGTGGGGCACGGGCGATTTTGGCCAGCACGTCACCCCGGCCGGATTGAGCAACGTCATCCGGATTGCGGCCGGCCCGCGCCACAGTCTTGCCATCTTGCGGAACGGCACCGCGTTCGGGTGGGGTTACGACGCTTACGGACAGGCCAGTCCTCCGCCACTGCGCGGCTTGGTGGCGGTGGCGGGGGGCGGCGAGCGCAGTGCCGCCCTGCACGGAAATGGCACGTTGAGCGAGTGGGGTCAGTACCACGCCACACGTCCACTCCTCCTGGACCTGGTGGCATTGGTCGGCGGCGGCAACTACTTCGGGGCCGTCGCCGGCAACGGGGATGTCCATATCTGGCGGGAAGCCGGGTTGAGTTACCCCTCGCTCAGCCCGGCAGAGGCCCTGGCTATCGGCCCGGATGCCCCAGGCCAGTCGCCTCATTACGTAACCCTCGAGTCCGGAACCGGGCGGGTGAAGGCAGCCGGGCGCAACGATTTCGGCCAGGCCACGCCGCCGACGTGGCTGCGCAACGTCATCGCCGTGGGCGCAACCTTCGAGACGAGTCTCGCAGTCACGACCCTCAGCCTCCGACAGCAGCCCGGGAATGTGGCCGTCCTGGCGGGCTCGACGGCAGTTTTGAGCGTGGAGGCGGTGGGTGCCGAACCCCTGCAGTACCGCTGGCAGCATGACGGGAAGATCATTTCCGGCGCGACGGAATCCCGTCTCTCCCTGGCGGCGGCGCGGCCGGAGGACAGCGGAATCTATACGGTTACCGTCGCCAATGCGTTCGCCGAACTGACCAGCGAGGGGGTCTTGGTCAGCATCCTGTCCGCGGATGCGCCGCTGCTGGTCTGGCACTGGCTGCCGCTGGTGGAAAACCGCACGTTGGCCGCGGCCGTCCGGGTCGAGCCTGGCAAGCGGTATAGCCTTCAGTTTTCGGACGATCTGCTTTCTTGGATGCCACTGCAGACCGTCCAGCCGTCCGCGCCGGTGGTGCAAGTCTTCCAGCCGATTCCGACGACGGTGCCGGCACGATTCTATCGCCTGATGCAGGTCGCCAACTGAAGCCGCCCACCCGCCAGAGCCGTCCCGACCCGAGCATGCCACCCCAACTCCACGTGTCCGGACCGTTCGGAAGGCCGGGGCAGAAGGCCCGTGGGCGCCTTCCACTTGTCACGTCGGCGGACGTCCGTACACTGCGCGGCCGATGCTTGATTTGAGGACGCTGAATCCGCAGCAGCGCGAGGCCGTGAAGACCCTTCACGGGCCGGTGTTGATCCTGGCCGGCGCAGGCACCGGCAAGACGCGGGTGATCACCTTTCGGATTGCCCACCTGATCGCGCAGGGCGTAGCGCCGGGCCACATCCTGGCCGTCACGTTCACGAACAAGGCCGCGCGCGAAATGCAGGAACGGGTCCGCCAACTCCTGCCCCGGCCCGCGCGCAGGACCGAGGACGAGAAACCGGAACGGCCGACGCTGTGCACCTTTCACTCGTTGTGCGTCCGCATCCTGCGCCAACACATCGAGCGGCTCGGCTACAAGCGCAACTTCGTCATCTACGATGAATCGGAGCAACTCTCGGCGGTGCGCAAGATCCTCAGCCACGTCTCGGCGAAGGGCGAGAAGGCCGATCCCCAGGCGATCCTGAGCTTGCTGAGCCGGTTCCGGAACGGCGGCGAACGCGCCGTGGCCCTGGCCGATCCCGGCGTGCGCGCCCTGGCCGAACACATCGCCTCCCGCTATGAATCGGCCTTGCGCGCCTGCAATGCGGTCGATTTCGACGACCTGATCCTGCTGACGCTCCGGCTCTTTCGGGAGCACCCGGACGCGCTCGAAGCCTGCCGGGCAAAGTACCGCTACGTGATGGTCGATGAGTATCAGGACACGAACGCGGCGCAGTTCGAACTCGTCCACGCACTGACCCGCGAGCACCGGAATCTCTGTGTGGTGGGAGACGACGACCAGAGCATCTACGGCTGGCGCGGAGCGGAGGTCGCGAACCTGCTCGACATGGAGAAGCACTATCCCGAGGTGAAGGTCATCAAGCTCGAACAGAACTACCGGTCCACGACCACCATTCTCAACGCGGCCAACGCCGTGATCAAACACAACGTCCGCCGGCGCGGGAAACAGCTCTGGTCGCAAAAGGGCGCCGGGCCGAAGATCACGCTGTTCACGTTCACGGACGAGGAGGAAGAGGCGCGCAACGTGGTGGAGGAGATCGAGACTGCGCGGCTGACGCGACGGGCCCCGTGGTCGGATCACGCGGTTTTGTTCCGCACCAACGGCCAGTCACGCCCGCTCGAGACCGAGCTTCGCAAAAAGGGCGTGCGCTACCATCTGGTCGGCGGGCAGAGCTTCTTCGACCGACGCGAGGTCCGCGATTTCCTCGCCTTTCTTAAGGTGATGCTCAATCCGAACGACGACGTCAGCCTGCTGCGGATCGCCAACGTGCCCGCCCGCGGCCTGAGCGACGTGACGATGCAGCGGCTGCTTGCCGCCAGCCAGGAACGCAAGTGCTCGGTGTTCGCCGCGATGAAGAACCCGGTCGTGCAGGCGTCGTTTCTGGCACGCACGCGCGCCAGCATCGAGCAATTCGTCGCCTGGCTGGAATTGACCGCGCGCCGGTTGCACCAGGAAACACTCGGACAAGTGAATCCGCTGGCTTCGTGGGCGGACGGCTTCCTGGAGCAGACCGGCTATTTCGCTGAGTTGCGGCGCAGCGAAAAGACGCCGGAAGCCGGCGAGAACCGGTTGCGCAACTTGAAGGAACTGGTCGCCTCGCTCGACCGCGACGCGGGTCCGGGCGGCTCGCTCGCGGAGCGGCTCGAACGCTTCCTCGAAGAGGTGACGCTCGACAGCGATCGCGAGGACGAGGACGAGCCGAAGGGCGACGCGGTCACCTTGATCACGATGCACAGTTGCAAGGGTCTGGAGTACCCACACGTCTTCATCGTCGGTCTCGAGGAAGGCTTGTTGCCGCACGCGCGGTCGAAGTCCGAGGGCACGTTGGACGAGGAGCGGCGGCTCTTTTACGTGGGAATCACGCGGGCGCAGCTTTCGCTGAAGCTCACCCACTGCGCCGCCCGGCGAAAGTACGGTCAGCTCGCGCCCTGTCACCCGTCGTCGTTTCTTCTGGAACTGCCGGAGGAACTGGTGGAGCGGGCCGATGAACGAAAGAGCGAACCGGTCACGATCCAGGCGGGCGGAGACTGGTTCGCCGCGATGCGCGCGAAGCTCGCAACGCCGACCGCCGGCGGAGCCAAGGCGCCACCCTCCCCCGCCAAGTCCGGATGACGAGCGGGCACCCCGCGCGAGGCAGGCCGCGCGGTCCGCCACTTTCCCGGCGACGGGCCGGAGTCCCCTGCTCCGTCGAACCGACGCCGTGGTTGGTGGGGCGAGACTCTGTCGAGCCCTGCCCGAAACGGCGTACCGTCGCCCCAGCGAACCGCCGTGTGCGTCACTGAAAGGTGAGTGCGCAACCACGCTGGGGACCTGCGTGACTCCCTTGATCCGTCAGAGTTCGCCAGAGGCTCGCCCCACTGGGGTTTGAATTCCTGCGGCTCAGGCCTTGCCGTAAGTCGAGTCGGCCGGCGTCGTCCCGCCCAACCGGGCCACGCCCCGGCCGGGATTGGCGGCGAGGTGCTCGCAGATCTTGAACACGGTTTCGGCATCGGCGTCCTGGCCGAGATCGGCCGCAATCTGCTCCGCCGTGGGCTGCGCCGAACGACGGGCAGCGTCGTAGCCGTTGAGATAAGCCACCACGCGCTTCTGCAATTCGAGCACCTTGCCGGCCGCCTTTTTGCCCGCCTCGACCCCGGGCTGGTCGTAGGCGTTGATGTTCACGAGTCCGGCGTACAGACCGACCGCGCGTTCGAACAGCGCAATGAGCGCGCCGACCCGCGCCGGCGTGACGGCGTCCAGCGTGATCGTGATGGATTGCCGGCCGTTTTCCCACAACGCCCGCCGCGTGCCCTGATAGAAGCCGGAGAGGTAATCCCCGCTGGTGACGCCTTCGCCCACCGCCACGCCCGGCTGGTCCTCCGCGCGGTCGCGCAACACCTCGATGAAGACGACAAAGAAATTCGCCACGCCGTCGCGCAATTGCTGGACATACGCGTGCTGGTCGGTGGATCCCTTGTTGCCATAGACCGTGATGCCCTGGTTCACCAGGTCGCCGGAACGGTTCGCCTCCTTGCCCAGCGACTCCATGACAAGCTGCTGGAGGTAGCGGGAGAACAGCTCGAGGCGATCCTTGTACGGCAGCACCACCATGTCCTTCGCGCCGCGGCCTTCCGTGAGGAACAGCCACATCAGCGCGAGCCGGGCGGCCGGGTTCCTGGCCGCGTCGGCCACCCGGGTGACCTCGTCGCAGGCGCGCGCGCCGGCCAGCAGGCCGTCGATGTCCAAGCCCTGCAAGGCCGCCGGCAGCAAGCCGACCGCGGAGGTTTCGCTGGTCCGGCCGCCGACCCAATCCCACATCGGAAACACTTCCAGCCAGCGCTTCGCCGGGTCGGTGGCGACGTCGTGAAGCTTGCTGCCGGCCATCGTGATGGCGACGGCGTGAGCGGCGAATTTCAAGCCGGCGCGCTTTTCATACGCGTGAGCGGCTTCGATCATGCCGTTGGCCGTCTCGGGCGTGGTGCCCGACTTGGAGATGACCACGCACAACGTCCGACCGAGCGCGGTCTTCAGCGTCCGGTCCGGCGCGGCGGCGGCCAGCTCAGCGAACACCTTGTCCATGCCGTCCGGATCGGTGTTGTCGAAGAACCACGGCTTGAGCCGGTCGCGCGACGGGTGGCCCAGCGCGCGGGCGACGAACTGCGGTCCCAGCGCCGAACCGCCGATGCCGATTACCAGCAAGTTTTGAAAGGCACCCCCCTGGCCGGCGATTTCACCGGCATGGACCTTTGCCGCGAACGCCTTCAGCCGGGCGAGCGCGGCGGGAATCTCCGTGGCGAATGCGCGCAGTTCCTGCTGCGGATGGTCTGCCAGCAGCTCCGGTCGGCGCAGCCAATAGTGGCCCACGCACCGACCCTCGGAGGTGTTGACCTTCTTGCCCGCCTCGATGTCCGCCATCTCGGCGAATGCGCGTTGCATGGACTTTTGCGTCTGCTTGAAAAACGCGTCGGGGAAGTTCACCCGGCTGACATCGAGCGCGAGGCCGATGCTCGGGTGAACCGCGTAGTGCTGTTGAAATCGCTGCCAGAGACCGGCGGGTGTTCCGTTCATGGGCGGCAGGATAGCGCCGGCCCGCCACCGGACGAAACTGGGAAATGCACCCGGCCGGGGCCCCAAGAGGTGTGCTCCTGATCATTGGCCGAAGCCGACGAGATCCTCAATGGGGCCCGCCGCGGACCCGGAACCGCGACCTCTTCGAACCGTACGCGCGCAGCGAAAGGCACGGAGGGGCAGCAGTGACGTGGATGGCGGGCCCTGGGTCGCTGACGACCGTATCTTCAGCACGGTTGAACCCGTCGGTGCCTACAAATGCCCCGCGTTACTGTACTTGTCGGTGGATTCAGGAGGTGCAATATGCCGGCGAACAAATCGATCCTGCTCCGCGATGGCAATGCTTCGCTTTATCAAGAATCGCAGCCAGGCGGGGGGGGTGACCGGAACTGCGGCCGGTTTGTTCGGACACAGAGACTGAAGTGGACTGACCATGAAAGCTCATCGCCAAACAGTAATGATGCTCCTGACCGCGTCGGTGCTGACGTGCCTCAACGCCGGTGCCCAGGAGCAACGATTCGCCGACCTCGTGGGCGCAGGAGCCGTGGGGGCCGTCACGCAGACCTCGCCCTTGCAGTTGCCCTACATCACCTGGGGTGGCGACATGGCCACGTTCTACGCCAACGGTGGCCTCACGACCAGGCCGGGCTCGATATTGGCCAAACAGGGCCTCAGCCTGCGCCTCACGCCCGGCGACGATTTTGTCCAGCAGGTCCGCGACTACCGTGCAGGCAAGACCCCTTTTCTGCGCGGCACGTTTCACATGGTCGGACTTGCGTCCGAAGTGCTCGGCTCCGACCCCCGCACCAAAGGGGTCGTCATCGTGCAGATGACCTGGTCCGCCGGCGATCACCTGGTTGCTCGCGCGAATCTGAAAACCCTCGCCGATCTCAAAGGCAAGACGATCGCGCTCCAGCAGGGCGGGCCGCACGTCGGCATGTTGGACGACGTGCTGCGCAGCGCGCGGCTGACCTGGGACGACATCAAGGTCGTTTGGAACAAGGATCTTACGGCTTCGGCGGATTGCCCGGCGGAGGTGTTTCGGAAGCGCGCGGACGTGGATGCGTGTTTCGCGATCACACCGGACATGGTCGGCCTCTGCGGCGGCCTCGCCAACACGGGGACCGGCGCGGAAGGCACGGTGAAGGGCGCCCGCGTGTTGGTATCGACGGCTCAACTTTCGCGCTCGATTGCTGACGTGTACGTCTGCCGGAAGGACTTCTATGACGCGAACAAGGAGCTGGTGACCAGGTTGGTCGCCGGTTACCTCAAGGGCTGCGAGGAACTCCTGGAACTCAAGAAGCAATACGAGGGCAAGGGCAGCGAGGCCTACAAAGCTCTCCTCCAACTGACGCAGGACATCTACGGCAAGACGACGATTCCAACGCTGGAAGACGCCAATGGTTTGATTGCCGACTGCGCGTTTGTCGGCTACCCCGGCAACGTCGCGTTCTTCACGCAGACCAACAACCTCACCGGCTTCGAGACGTTTCAGAAGTCCGCCCTGGACCTGGCCGTGAACCGGGGGTACGCCGGCGAGCGGATGGGGCTTTTCCCCTCCGGCCTCGACTACCAGTCGCCGTTGTTCCTCAGCTACCTGGCCCGGACGCAACTCGAGCGCGGCGAGCGATTCCGCGCCGAGGTGGTACAAAGCGAGATCGAGCAACTCAGCGCCGGCGGTGCGCTCGATGACCGCACCATCCTCGCCTTCACCATCAGTTTCGAGCCCAACCAGACGGAGTTCAGCGCCGTGCAGTACGGGGCCGAATTCCAGCGGGTCGTCGAAACCGCCGCGAAGTTCGGCAATGCCGTGATCGCCGTGCGCGGCCACGCCGATCCGACCAAGACGTTGCTCGATTTGGTGAAGTCCGGCATGGCCAAGGGGGTACTGAAGCGCGCGGGTACCACCGGCAACTACTCCTACTCACTGAACGGCAAACCGCTCGATCTCGGTTCCACGGCCGAACTGACCCAGCTCATCGAGCAAGGTGCCTTCGATGGGGTGCCCGAGTCGAACCCGCGCGAAACCATGCAGGCCGCCTTGAACCTGTCGCGCAACCGCGCGGAAGAAGTGCTCGCGTCCATTGTCGAGTACGCCAAGACCAAAGGTCTCCTCATTGACAAGACGCAGATCCAGCCGGTGGGCGTCGGCATCCGGGAACCGTTCATCGCCAAGCCGACCAACCTGGACGAAGCCAAGAAGAACATGCGAGTCGAGTTTCGCGTGGTGCGGGTGGCCGCCGAGGCGACGAAACAGGCCGATTTCGACTTCTAGGGATCCGTCGGCCGGACGCACCACGAAGTCCGGCCACCCAACGATCAACCATCATGAAATCCAGGTCTTGCCCCCTGCTCCTGGCCCTTGGGGTGTGCGCTCTGCTCGGGATTGTGCGCCCGGCGTGCGGCCAGGAATACCACGACAATGTGGTCATCGTGCTGGACGCCTCGGGCTCGATGGGAGACCCGCTGGCCGGCACGGGCATCCGGAAGATGGACGCGGCCAAGACCGCCCTCAAAACCGTCCTCAAGCAGGTGCCCGCCAGGACGCACATCGGGCTGCTCGTGTTTAGCTCCGCGAATTTGAAGGACCACTGGGCCTACCCTCTCGGCGCGCGCGACGATGCAGCGCTGACGCGCGCCATTGACCTGCCGCAGCCGGGGAGAGACACCCCATTGGGGCGCTACCTCAAGATCGCCGCCGACCGCCTGCTCGAGGAACGCGCGAAGCAATTCAGCTATGGCACGTACCGCCTGCTCATCGTCACCGATGGCGAAGCCCAGGACCAGAACCTGGTGGACCGTTATACCCCGGAAGTCATGGCCCGCGGAATCACGCTGGACGTCATCGGCGTCGGCATGAACCAGGCTCATACGCTGGCGCGGAAGGCGCATTCTTACCGCCGCGCCAACGATCCCGCGTCGCTCCAACGGGCCGTTGCGGAGGTCCTGGCCGAGGTGTCCAAACCGCAGAGCGACACGGCCGGCGCCGAGGCGTTCGCGTCGATCGCCCCGATCCCGACCGAGGTTGCCGCCGCCGCGATTCAGGCGTTGTCCACCTCTGGAAACCAACCCATTGGCATCCGGTCGGAAACGGCGAAGCCCACCCCGCCTGCACCGCCTCGAACCCAACCGCCCGCCCCGCCGGCAGCGCCGGTCGCCCCGCTGGCCTCAACACCGCCACGCTCATTATCGCCGCTGGCGCGCTTCATCGTGACCACCGTGCCCGGTCTGCTGTGCTCGTTGGGGACGATCGCGGTCATCCTGTTCATCCTCGTGCGTCTGACAAAACGCGGAGGGCACCGATGACCGGGGACCGCGCCAAGGGCTGGCTGGTGGCAGCGCTGATCTGGTGTGTCCTCCTGCTCTTGCTGGGAGGCGCTTACCGGTTCTTGGTCCATCCGTATCTCAAACAGAAGCTCGCCGGGGAAACCGGTGGCACCAGCCAGTACCAGAACGAGCTGGTCGTCGCCGCCGATTCGTTCTCCGGTTACGCGGTGTTGCGTTCGGATGCGATGAAGGAGCAGCTCCGGCCCGCGGGCATCCGGCTCACCATCCGGGACGACAAGGGCGACGTGAACGCGCGGCTCAGGGCCCTCGCGGACGACCAGGTCCAGCTCGCCGTGTTCACGGTGGACTCACTGCTCACTGCCGGCGCCGCCCTGGGAGATTTCCCCGCCACGATCGTCCTCGTGATCGACGAGAGCAAAGGCGCCGACGCCGTGGTTGCGCGCAAGGAGACGGTGGCGAGCCTGCAGGACTTGAACCACGACGATGCCCGCATCGTGCTCACGGCGAATTCGCCCAGCGAGTTTCTCGCGCGGGTGGTCCTCGCGCATTTCAACCTGCCGAACCTGCCCGACGACTGGCGGGTCGCCGCCCAAGGGCCGAAAGGGGTCTTTGCCCAGCTCGCATCCGCCAAGCCGACCGAGCGCAGGGCGTTCGTACTCTGGGAACCTTACGTCTCGAAGGCGCTCGCGCTGCCGGGCGTCCAGGTGCTCCTCGACAGCTCGAAACTCAAGGGCTACATCGTGGACGTGCTGGTCGCCCAGCGGCAGTTTCTCAAAGCGCACCCCGACAAGGTGGAGGCCGTTGTCGAAGCTTATCTGCGCGCCACCTACGCTGCGAGTCAGCGGCCCGACGGCTTCGCCCAACTGGTCCGCGAGGATGCCCGTCTCACCGGCTCGGAAAGTCTCGACGACGCGCAGGCCAGGCAGGTCGTCGCCGGGATCCAGTGGAAGAACACACTCGAGAACTACGCGCATTTCGGTCTCGCGGGCGGCAGCACCGGCGGCCCGGTGGCGCATCTTGAGGACGTCATCGGCAACATCATGGACGTGCTGCTCAAGACCCGCGCGGTGCCGGCCGATCCGCTCGCCGGCCAATACCACACGCTCTACTACCCGCAGATACTCGCCGCCATGAAGGCGGCGAATTTCCATCCGGCCAAAGGGCTGAACCTGATCCCGGACGTCGGGCCGGGGGGCACCGAACTCGAACCGATCCGCGCCGACAGGGCGGCGCCCGCGCTCACCGAGGCCCAGTGGTCGCAGCTCCGGCCCGTGGGCGAATTGCGCATCGAGCCCATCGTGTTCACGCGCGGCTCGGCGAACCTCAGCGTGCAAAGTGACCGTGACCTCCAGGCGCTGGCGAAGCGACTGCAATCGTTCCCGAACTTCTACCTTCGCGTCGTTGGCCACACCCGCGCCGAGGGCGACCCCGAGGCCAACCGTGCCCTGGCCCACGCGCGGGCGGAGGCGGCCGCCGCTCGCCTGCGCGCCCAAGGCGTGCGCCCGGAACGCGTGCGCGCCGAGGCGGCGCCGACCGTGGCCGAGAGTGGCGACGCGCAGTCGGTTTCCTTCTTCGTCGGCCAGATGCCCTATTGAAATCCGAAACCGTCATGCCGAAACTCGATGGCAGCCTGCTCCGCTTTGCGGTCGCCCCCTTCCTCCCGGGTTCCGATTTCGGACTTCGCATTTCGGCCATGACCGCGTATTCTTCCCCCGAGCGCGGTTTCGCCGCCATGCCCGACGACAAACAAATCCATAAGCGTATGCTGCTGCGCGTCCTCGGCAGCCCGCTGGTCGTGGGGCCGTTCATGATCGGCGCCACGGCGGCCACCGCGGGTTGGGCGATGAGCCTGCGGCCCGGTTTGAGCCTTTTCGCGGCGCTGGCCGGTGCGGCGGTGTCCGTCGGCATGTTCTTCACGCGCCTGGTTTTCGGCGGAGCAAAGATCGCGCGCTGCCTCGCCGAAGAAACGACCTTGCAGGCGCAGCGCACGGCCCAGGAGTCGCTGGATCACCTCGACCGCCTCCTGACCGAGGCCGACGACGATCCGCGTCCCGAGACGGCATTGCGTGACCTGCGCGCCCTGTTGAACGCTTTCGACGAAGCCGAGACTTCCGCGCCGCCGGCCCAACTGCCGGTGATCGTCGAATTGCGCCTCCGGGTGAACCAGCTCTTCGCGCAGTGCGTGCAGTCCACGAAACAGACCGGCCGGCTTTGGGAAACCGCCCGGCGCCTCAATACGCCCGCCGCCCGCCAGCCGCTGCTCGCCCAGCGCGAGCGCATCATCGCGGACGTCCAGGCCACCGTGAAGCAGCTTAGCGAGACTCTGGTCGGCGTGCAGTCGCTCGGTGCCGCCTCCGCCAGCGGCTCCTCCCGCGAACTGGCCCGCCTGCGCGAGGAACTCGACCGGAACCTCGCCGTCGCGCAGACCGTCGAGCAACGCGTGAACAACCTGTTGGATGAAGCGGCCGGGGTGCTGCCCGGACGGTCGCCGACAATCGAAACCACACCCCACGACTGAACTATGTTTGGAGCCATTGCCCGCTGGATCAAGGCGGTCGGTTACCTGCTGACCGGACAAATCGACTCGGCCCGGAAGGTTCTCGATCAGAACCCCCACGTCATCCGTGCGAAATTCGACGCGATCATCCAGGATAAACTGAACCAGATTCACATCTACAAGCAGGCAGTCGCCGGCCTGATCGCCCAAGAGGAAAACAAGCTGGCGAAGGTCAAGTCGTTGAGCGACGAGGCGGCCAACCTCGAGCGCCTCAAGGCCGGTGCCCTGGCCAAGGCCAAGCAGATCGTTACCGAACTGACCAAGGCCGGGAAGACGGCCGAAGAGGTGCAGCAGACCGAGGACTACAAGAAATGCCTCGCCGCCTACAATGACTTCTCCTCGACCCTGGCCGAAAAGCAGGATCACATCGCCGGGCTGGAGAAGGACATCGCCGGCTACGCAAAAAACATCGGCGACCACAAGGTCCAGCTCCAGCAACTCCTCCGCGACCTGGACAAAGTCAAGTCCGAGGCGGCCGACACCGTGGCCGACGTCATCACCGCCAAGCAGGAAAAGGAGGTGGCGGACCTGCTCTCCGGCATCACCAAGGACGGCTCCGCGGAGGAACTCCAACGCATGCGGCAGATGCGGCAGGAACTCAAGGCCGAGGCGCGCATTTCGAAGGAGATGGCCGGCACCGACACCAAGGCCCAGGAGGCCGAATTCCTCGACTACGCCCGCAAGACCACCGCCAGCAGCGAGTTCGAAGCGCTCGTCGGCCTAGGCGGGAAGGCCGCCGCCACGCCCGCCCGGACGGCGGAGAAAGGGACGGCGCTGCCGGAGTAGGGAACCCTTCGACGGCCGCGGCAGGATCGGGAGAGCGACCTGTGCCCTGCGACCAACCTTGAGAACATGAAAACCCTGAAACTGAGAGTATTCACCGCGGCCACGGCACTGGCCGTCACCGCCTTCACCGCAGCGCTTGCCGCGCCGCCGTCGTTTTCGCTTGCGTGGAGCGAGTATCCTTCCTGGAGCGTCTTCGGCGTGGCCAGCGCCTTCAAGCTGATCGACGGTGCCGAGGGCAGGCTCGGTCCCATCGAACAGAAGTGGGGGGTGGACATTGTCCTGAAGGAGGCGGAATACGATCCGTGCCTCCAGCTCTACGGTGCCGGCCAGTGCGACGCCGTGTGCATCACGGACATGGACGTGCTGAATCCATCGTTAAGCCGCCCGTCGGTCGTCATCCTGCCCACCTCGACCAGCTTCGGGGCGGACGCCTGCATCGTGACGCCCGCGATCCGGGACCTCCGGGACCTCCGGGGCAAGAAGGTGTATGGCCTGGAAAAGTCCGTCTCCGAGTACTGCTTCGTGCGCTGCCTCGAATCGCTCGGCGAAAAGGAATCCGACCACCGATTCAGCAACATGGATCCGGGCGCCGCCGCCGTGGCGATGCAACAGAAGCAGGCCGGTTACGATGCGATCGTGGTCTGGAACCCGTTCGTGCTGGAGACGCTGAACAAACGCAAGGACGCCCGCGTGTTGTTCGACTCGACGAAGATTCCCAACGAGATCATCGACACGGTGACCGTCGCCCAATCGGCCCTGGACAAACCGGGTGGCCGGAACTTCGCCTGTGCGGTGATCGACACCTACTACGCCCTGAACCAGCGACTGGCGGATCCCGCCACGCGCGACGACACGCTGGTGGCGCTGGGCGAGAAGTTTTCGCATCTCGACGTGAACTCGATGAAGAAAGTGGTCGAGCAGACCCGGTTTTATGCCACCCCGGAGGCGGGCCTGGCGATCCTGGAAGGCGCGGAATTGAAGGCGATCATGGACAAGGTGGTGAAGTTCTGCGTGGCCCACGAGATCACCGCCAGCGCCCCGAAAGTCGGCTACGGGAGCAAGGCCGAAAATCCCGGGATGCACCTGCGCTTTGACCCGACCTACATCCGGGCGGCGTTGGCGGAGCGGGGGAAGTGAGCGGCGAAACGCGCCCGGCCACCGCATGATCCGCCGCCCCATAAAATACCCGACCAGCATCCTGCTCGGCATCGTCTCCGTCGCCGTCCTCCTGCTCGGCTACACCTGGCTGTCTCATCGGCAGCACCAGGAAAACCCCGACGACACCACGATGCCGACGTGGTCGCAGCTTCAGGAGGGTGTCCGGAGGGCCTGGGCCGTGGACAAGCGTGAGGGGGCGCGCTGGATCGTGGAAGATATCAAATCGACCGGCGCCCGCTATTTCCTCGGCCTGCTCACCGGTACGGCCGGCGCCGTGATCGTTGGCATGTTGATGGGCTGCTTCGCCCCGATCGAGGCGTTTTGCTATCCGCCCCTGTCGCTGTTGGCGAAAGTCCCCCCGACCGCCGCGATGGCGGTGTTCTTCGTGCTCGTGGGCACGCAGTTGAAAATGTACGTGGCCATGATTGCCTTCGGCATCCTGCCGACGCTGGCGCTGACCGTGTTCCTCGCGGTGAAGGAATTTCCCGAGGAACTGCAATACAAGGCCTACACGCTGGGCGCGTCGAGCGGGGAGGTCATTCTCTCGATCATTCGCCGCCACGTGCTGCCGAAGCTCCTGGACGGCGTGCGGCTCATGATCGGTCCGGCGCTGGTGTATCTCATCGCCGCCGAGATGCTCGTGGGGGACGTGGGCTTCGGCTATCGGATCCGGCTCCAGTCGAAGCTGCTCAACATGTCGGTGGTCTATCCTTACCTCGCGCTGCTGGCGGCGTTCGGTTTTGGCATGGACTTCCTCCTTCGCTGGTTCCAGCGCCGGTGGTGCCCCTGGTTCGCGAAATCCCAGGGATGATGGCCGCCACCGACCAAATCTCGCTGCAGTGCCGTGGGGTGAACCATTGGTTTGGCCGCAAGAAGGTGCTGTTCGACATCAATCTCAAGCTGCGGCGCGGGCAGTTCCTCGGCCTGGTCGGCCCCAGCGGCTGCGGCAAGTCCACGTTGCTGCGGGGCGTGGTCGGTACGCACCTGCCCTGCCAGGGGGACATCCTGATCCACAGCGCCGGCGAGACGTTGGTGCCCGTGACGGGGCCGGGCCGGGATCGTGGGATCGTCTATCAGCGCTACTGCCTGTTCCCCTTCCTCACCGCGCTGGAGAACGTTGCCCTCGGTCTGATGCTCGACGAGACGAGCATCCCCTTCCGCCTCTTCGCGTATCCGAAGTGGCGGCGGATGCGCCAACAACACCTCAAACTGGCGGCCGAGTTTCTGGAGCAGGTGCGCCTGGCCGATGCGGCGCACTGCTATCCGCACGAACTCTCGGGCGGCATGATGCAGCGCGTGGCCATCGCCCAGGCGCTCATCATGAAGCCGGAAATCACCCTGCTGGATGAGCCGTTCGGCGCGCTCGACGAAGGCACGCGCGAAGAGCTCCAGAAGTGGCTGCTCACGCTCTACCAGGAGAACACCCGCGCCCTCCAGCGTGGCGAACCGCCGCCCTACACGCTGATCATCGTGACGCACGAGTTGACCGAGGCGATCTACGTCGGCGACCGGATGGTGGGCCTGTCGCCATTCTGGGATTGGAGGAAGGAAGGCCATGCCGAGTGCCCCGGCGCCACGGTGGTTTACGACAAGCCGTGCCCGATCTTCGAGCCCCAGGATGCGAAAGACTACCAGACCTTCGCCAGGCAACGCAGCGAGGTCCGCCGCGCCGCGTTCGACCCCCAGGTGGTCATGGACCGGAACGAGTATGTGACCTATTGGAACGACACGCAGGCGTGAAATCCGTGGTGCGCAAGCCGAAGCCTAACAGTGGCCCAACCGGAGTTCAGAGGCGGTCCCCGTTGCCTGCCCGGCGCATCCGGCGTCCTGGACGCTGGGCTGGCGTTCCCTTTCATCGACTCCTGTCGGTGCCGCCCGCCGGCTCCGGGTTCTCCGGCTCGGGTACCGGCTTCTCTCCATGATGGTTCCGACCCACGATTTCCTCCGCGCCGCAGGCCGCATCCTCAATTCCGGCCAGGCCCGCACCGTGTTGCTGACCGGCAACATCAACGACCTCTTCGGCAGCAGCGTCGGCGACGATGACGACTACGCCCCGCTCATCAGCTTCCTCACCGCGAACTGGACCCTGCCCGGCGTCATCGTCATCGTTTACGAGTTGAACGGCCCGATCCGATTTGTGCGCGAGGAGGACGCCGGGAAACTCCGCGACGCCTGGCTCAAATGGCGCAGCGGCCTGGACAGCAACCAACTCGCCGTCAAGCGTATGTTGGCCAAGGGCCAGGAGGCCGGGCTGCTGGACGCGGTGATGGAAACCTACGACGACAGCCTCCGGAAAGCCGTCAACAACCCCACGCTCGCGCTGGAACTCCTCCGGCAGATGTGCCTTTGCTCGCGCACCGTCCTCAATGGCGAGCGCCTGCTGGAGCCGAACCTCCTCATCCTCATCGAAGGCGCCGACTTGCTCCTGCCCGATGCTCCCATCCCGAATCTTGGCGACCTCGACCGGCAGCGCATCGCGATCTGCCACGACTGGTTCAGCGACCCCGGTTTTGCAAACGGCGGCGACAGCGTCGCCCTCCTCGCCGAGTCGCGCAGCCTGCTCCACCACCGCATCGCGCGCCTGCCCCAGTTGCTCGAAGTGAGGATTCCGGCACCGGATGATGCGACGCGCCGGCATTTCATTTCCTGGTTTAACCGCCGCCAGCCGGAGGGTTCGAAGATCAAGCTCTGGAGCACGCAGGAGGACCTGGCCAAAGCCACGGCCGGCCTTTCGCTGCAGGCCCTCCAGCAACTCCTCAAGGCCGCCGTCCACGAGCAGCGCACGCTCACCCAGGACGAGGTGATCGCCAAGGTCGAAGACTTCATTCAAAGCCAGCTCGGCGAAGACATCGTCGAGTTCAAGAAACCCACGCACCGGCTCACGGATGTGATGGGCTTCAGCCGCTTGAAGGCCTTCCTCAAGGACGAGTTCATCCCGCGCCTCGAGATCACCGGCCCGGAAGCGTTGCCCGGCGCGGCCGTGTGCGGCCCCATCGGCGGCGGCAAGACCTATATCTTCGAAGCCGTCGCGGCCGAACTGGACCTGGTCGTGCTCACGCTCAAAAGCATCCGGAGCAAATGGTTCGGCGAGACCGACGTGATCTTCGAGCGCCTGCGCCGCGTCCTCGACGCGCTCTCGAAGGTCCTCATCTTTGTGGACGAGGCGGACACACAGTTCGGCGGCGTTGGCGCCGACACGCACGAAACCGAGCGCCGGCTCACCGGCAAAGTCCAGGCCATGATGTCCGACCCGGCGTTGCGCGGGCGGGTCATCTGGCTGCTTGTCACCGCCCGGATCCATCTCCTCTCACCGGACATCCGCCGCCCTGGCCGTGTCGGCGACCTCATCATTCCGACGCTCGATCCCGAGGGTGCCGACCGGGAGGAATTCCTCCGCTGGACCTTGCGACCGGTGCTGCCCAAGCCCCTCGTCGAAAGTCAACTGAAGCGGCTCGACGACGCCACGCGCGGCTACTCCGCCGCCGCCTTTTCGGCCCTCCGCTCCGAGTTGAAGGCCAAGGCGCGGCGCGCGGGCGGCACCCTCGACTTCGACGCGGTCCTCGCCGTCGTGGCAGACCAGCTCCCGCCCGCCATCGAGGCCACGCGCCGCTACCAGACGCTTCAAGCCCTGGTCAACTGCACGCGCCGCAGCCTGTTGCCCGATCCCAACACGACGGACGAGCAACGGCGGGCGTGGGCGTTGGAACTCCGCACTTTGGAGGCGAACGGAGTGCGGTAAGCACCTGGGGGACGCCTCTGGTCCTGCCGAGTATTCAGGCGCCTTCCGGCGGCGACGGTCCCCAGGCGGCGGACTTCCGTCCGGGAGAGTGTGTGCCGGACTATCCCGCCTTCCCTTCCAACCGGTAACCCAGGCCATGCACCGTCTTGAGCCAGCGCGGTCGTTCGGGATTCGGCTCCAGTTTGGCGCGCAGGCCGGCGATGTGGTTGTCCACCGTGCGTGTCGTGGGACAGGCGCCATAGCCCCAGACCACATCCAGGAACCGCTCGCGCGTGACCGGCTCGCCTTCCGCCTCCGCCAGGAGCCGGAGCATCGCGAATTCCCTGGCCGTGAGGTGCAGCTCCCGGCCCCGCCGCCAGGCGCGTTGGCGCGCCAAATCCACGCGCACCTCGCCCAGCGTGAGTTCGCGGGCGGCGTCGGCGTGGCGTTGCGTGCGCCGCAGCAAGGCGCGGGCGCGGGCCAGCAGCTCGTCGGTGCTGAAGGGCTTCACGAGGTAATCGTCCGCGCCGGCATCCAATCCGGTCACGCGGTCCTCGATCTGGCCTTTCGCCGTAAGCATCAGGATGGGTTCGCCGCGACCCCGGCGCCGCAACTCGGCACACACGGCGAAGCCGTCCAGACGCGGCAGCATGATGTCCAGCAACGTGAGGTCGGGCTTCTCGACGAGCGCGCGGGTAAGGCCGGTTTCGCCGTCGCCGGCGGTGAGCACGCGGTACCCTTCGGCTGCGAGGATGTCCGCGAGCGCCGTGCGCATCGCCGGTTCGTCTTCGATGATCAAGATGCGCGACATGACGACGGGAAGTTCAACTCGCGTCCGCCTTCCCGGCCGGCCGTCGGGCAGACGCCGCCGGCAGTTCCATCACGAACCGGCTGCCCTGCCCGACTTCGCTCTCCACGCGGACGCGGCCGCCGTGGGCTTCCGCGACGTGTTTCACGATGCTCAGACCGATGCCCACGCCCGGCGTCTCGCGGCGCAACTCGGAGCCGCGCCGGTAGAAGGGCTCGAAGATTCGCTCGCGCTCGGCGGCCGGAATGCCCGCGCCCTGATCCGTCACCGCCAAGATCAGCGGCGCCGCAGCCTCACCGTTGCCCCCGCTCACGCCGATCGCGACCGTCGTGCCGGCGGGCGAGTGTTTCACGGCATTGTCGATGAGGTTCACCAAGGCTTGTTGAATGGCCTTGCCGTCCAGCGCGGGTGGCGGATCCAGACTCGCCGGCCGCTCGAGTCTGAGTTGAACCCCGCGCTCGGCGGCGTACGCCTGCATCAAATGCACGGTTTGTTCAACCAGCGCAAGCAGGTCGGTCGGTTCTAATTCGTAACGCCGGCGGCCTTGGTCGATGCGCGAAAAATCGAGGACGTTCTCGATCAACGACGACAATCGCCGGCATTCCTGGCCGATGAGGTGGTAGTACTCGCGGCGCTTCACCTCGTCCGTGATCCGGCCGCGGTCGAGGCTTTCGGCGAGCAGGCGGACCGACGCGATCGGCGCGCGGAGTTCGTGCGAGACGCTCGACACGAAGTTCGATTTGAGGTCGCTCAAGTGCTGCTGCCGTCGGAACGCACGGCGGGCGGACACCAGTCCCATGCCCGCCGTAGCCGTCGCCGCGAGCACCACCGCCACGAACCACCACGTCCGCTGGCGTTGGTGGGCGTACAGCGCAGCAGCGTCGGCCAGGTACACGCGGGCGCTCAGCCTGGGCTCCTGGGTGCCGGGTTGGGTGGAGAACCGCGCGGCGCGTTCCGCCAGCAATATTGCGCCCACCGGCGGCGTCGGCACCGTCCGTCCGCCGGTCGTGATGGCGACGGCAAAATAGGCGGGCAGGTCCGGCAACTCGCGCTGGAGGCCGGCGAGGAGATTGGTCACCTCGCCCTCGGTCCAGCCGTGGAAGCCCCGACTCGCGGGGGGAAACCGGGTCAGCAGCCACCACTTGCGGGCATCGTTCGACGCGGACGCGCCGGCCGCGACCGGGCGATTCCGCTGCACCCAAATCGGCGCCATGCCGGACGACTCCGGCAATTCGGTCCGGCCGCTGCGATTGGTCACGAACAGCCCCCGACGTTGCCATTCCTGCTGCGCCGCGGCGAACAAATCGCGCGAGACCTGCGTGGTTTCCCAGAGCCGCCACCAAGCCAACCGGCCAACCGCGTTCGTCGATTCGCCAGCGGTGGCCAACGGGCTGACCAAGCCGCCTGTCGGCGGACGGTCCGGCACCAACCGGTCGGCCAGGCGCTGCAACAGCAGCGGTGTCAGCGCGGTGGGCCGGCACACCAGGTTCGAGCAAGCGACCTGGAAGAGCCGGTTGCTTGCCGCGGCGTCGCCGGCCAGCGGGAGTTGCAGTTCGGTGGCGCGCCAAAGCGCCAGCGGTGCCAGCGGCAGGCCGCTTTCGCCAAGTGCACCGGGAAACCTGGCGGCCAACTCTTCGAACCGGCCCACGGCGGCGGCGGAGTCGCCCGCCCGCGCCACGCATTCCGCCAGTTGATACCACCCGTCCGCGGCCAAGTCGGCCGGCGGCTGATCGGCGAGGAAGTCCTCCCAGTGCTGCGCCGCCGCCGCGAAGTCGCCCTGCCCGGCCGCTTGCCGCGCGGATTCGTAGTCGGCGCGCGCCTCGACCGACAAGCTCGCCAGGTCGAAGGCGTGCGGCGCGGGCAAGGGAGCGAACGGCCGCGGCCAGACGGCTTCGCCGGCGGCATCGACGACGAAGCCCGGCCGGTCGAGGTCCACGTCCGCGACCAGCCTGGGATGGGCCGGCGAGCGCGGGTCCCACTCCAAGAGCGGGCCGCTCGCGCGATCCGCCACCTCCTGGGCGAGCCGGCCGGCGCGGTCGCGGGCTTCCTGCTCGGCCAGCAACCGGTCCCGTCGCAACGACGCGAGGCCGAGCCCGGTGAGCACGACCATCGGCAGGACGATCAACGCCGCCTGCCACCGAAAGCCAGGCGGGCGGACGCGGCGCGAGTAAGGCAGCGCATTCACGAATCGGGCGGCGGCCATTGCTGTAGCAAACTCTGCCCCGGGCGCCGAGGCGAATTGTCATGGAAATGTAAAATCGCGCACCGCCGCCGAATCCGGGTGGGCGACGCGATTGTCCGCTTGAGCCCCGGGTCAACCGCCGGGACTGTCGCCAGCGCCCGAGGCAATGCCCCACGGGGATCGACTTCGACCTCCCGGCGCCCGACCCCAAGTCAGAGTTCGGGTTGAATTCGGCGGCCGAGCCCGCAGAATCGGACGCGCATGACCTTCCTGCCGATCGTGGCGCGGGAGTTGCGCGTGGCGGCGCGCCGGCGCGCGGCGCATTGGAACCGCGTGGTGGCCGCGCTGCTGGCCCTGGTCGTGTGCACGTTCGTGTTTGCGAATTTGGCCCGGGGCAGCCAGGCGGAGCTCGGGCTCGTGTTGTTCGTCTCGCTCGCCTGGCTGGCGATGATCTTCTGCGCGCTTGCCGGCGCCCGGCTTACCGCCGACACCATCTCCGAGGAGCGCCGCGAAGGCACGCTGGGCCTGCTCTTCCTTACCGACCTCAAAGGATACGACATCGTCCTCGGGAAGCTGGCCGCGTCTTCGCTGAACGCCATTTACTCGTTGCTCGCCATCGTGCCGGTGCTCGGCGGCTCGCTGTTGTTTGGCGGCGTGACGGGCCGGCAGTTCGGGCTGACGGTGCTGGTGCTGCTCAACACGCTGTTCTTCTCGCTGGCGTTGGGCATCGGCGTGTCCACCGGTCTGACCAACGGCCGGCGCGCCATGCTGGTGACGGTGGCCCTCGTGGCCGCGGTGGTGGTGGGACCGTTCATCGGCCTGTGGGTGTTCCTGGCGCGCACCAATTTCTCCGGACCCGGCCTGCCGCCTTTGGAATGGTTGATCCCCAGTCCGGCGTTTGCCTTGTTCGTGGCGACCACCCCGCCGCGGATGCCGGGGATCAGCCTCCAGCAGTTCTTTTGGCCGTCGATGAGCTTCGTCTTCGGCCTGGGCGTGCTGTGTCTCACGGTGAGCAGTTTCACCGTGCCTCGCATCTGGCATGATCGGCCGGCAACCTCGTGGCGCGCGCGCTGGCAACAGTTCCGTCAGCGACTGGCCTTCGGCAACGGCGAGGTCCGTCGGCGCCTGCGCGCACGGCTGCTGGCGCGGGGCCCGGTGTTCTGGCTCACCTCGCGCGAGCGGTTGAAACCCTGGCTGGTCTGGGGCTCGCTCGGCCTGGCCGGCCTGGTATGGCTGGGCGGCGGCTACGCGTTCGGCAACGACTGGAACGACACCGGGGTTTATCTTTCGTTTTCCCAGGCGCTGTATGGCCTGTTGAAACTCTGGATCGCCGCGGCGGTCGTCGTGCGGCTCGCCGAAGATCGACGGAGCGCGGCGCTGGAACTCCTGCTCACCACCCCCCTGACCCTCGGCGACATCCTCGGCGGACTGCGCCGTACGCTGCAACGCCAGTTCCTGTGGCCGCTGCTGGCGGTGCTGGCCTTGGACGGGGTGTTCTGCCACGCCGCCTTGCAGCGGGATTACGGCGACAGCGGCATGGTGTTGGCCGTTTACGCCGCGCGGATGAGTCTGCTGGTGCTCGATGCCTTCACGCTGTGGCGGCTCGGCCCGTGGGTGGCGGTGACGGCGCGGCACCCCAACCAGGCGGCGGCGAGCCTGCTGGTGCGGGTGTGCGTGATCCCCTGGCTGATCTTCGTGGCCCTGGCGATGGGCGTGGCGCTGCTCGAAGCCTGGGGCGTGCATCGGCTGGAGGTCTCCGAAGGACTGGCCTTGGGCGGGTGGTTCGGGCTCGGACTGGCGAACGATGTTTTCTGGCTGATTTACGCGCAGCGCCAACTGGTCAGCGGGCATTTCCGCGAAGCGGCGGCGGCTCGCCCCGAGGGCCTGGTCGCCAGGTGGTGGCGCAGGGCGGGCCGGCTTTGGGGCAACCGGGCGCAGTCAGGCTGAAGCTCGCCCGGCCTGGAGCAACCACGCATGAACACGACGGGACACGAAGGGGCCGGGGCGCCGGGAGGGTCGGGCGGACGCCCCCGCCTGCTCCTTTCGCGGCCCCTTGAGCCTCGGCTCCCACCACCTCGCTTGAACTTGGATTCGTGTTCGTTCGTGTTCCTTGGCGGCGGACTGGGTGCGTCCGGGATGCGAGACCCAAACCGGAGGCGTGCGACATGACCGCGCTGCCTGTCGCCCAACGCGAACTGCGCGTCGCGGCCCGCCAGGCGCGCACCTATTACGTCCGCCTGACAGCGGCGCTGACGGTGTTCGGCATCGTCGCTTACGCGGCCTGGCACTCGCGGCGGCTGGGTTTCGGCGGCGGTGGCCGGACGCTGTTTGTCGGCCTGACGCACCTGGCCGCGTGGGTCTGCGTGCTGGGCGGGGCGAGCATCAGCGGCGATGCCATCAGCCGGGAGAAACGGGAGGGCACGCTGGGCTTTCTGTTCCTGAGCCACCTTTCCGGACTGGACGTCGTGCTCGGCAAATTGCTGGCGCAGGCCACGTATGCCTTCTATGCGCTGCTGGCGATCATGCCGATGCTAGCGCTGCCGTTCCTGGAGGGCGGATTGCAGGGACGCGAGTTCGGGTTCGAGATGTTAGCGCTCACCAACACGCTGTTCTTTTCGGTCTGTCTCGGCCTGCTGGTGTCCTCGCTGCTCACTCATTCGCGCCAGGCCACGAACGTCGCCATGGTCGTCGCGCTGTGCTTCTGGCTCGGGCTGCCGGGACTCGCCGCCCTGGCCACTTCCATGTCGTGGCCCCCGGCGGTGGCCGGCGGGTTGGCCGCGCTCTCGCCGGCGACGACGCACGCGAATTCGCTGGGGCTGCGCGGGTCTTTCCAGCCCTGGCTGGCCTTGCTGGTGACGCACGCGGAGGCGTGGTTGTTTCTGTTTGCTGCCGCGGGCTTCACCCGCCGGGCATGGCGCGAACGTCCGGCCGGGGCGAGGCGGACCCGCTGGCGGGATGGTTGGCGCAACTTCATCTTCGGGACGCCCGCCCGCCGCGCCGTCCGCCGCCGCGTTTTACTCGATCGCAACGCGTTTCTGTGGCTCTCGGCGCGGTACCGCTGGAAACCGGTTGGCCCGCTGTTGCTGTTCCTGTCGATCCTGCTGCTCACGGCGGTCGCTTACGTGGTCGTGGGTGGCGCGGAGGAGACGGTTCTCGGGTTCGGCTGCTTCACGCTGCATCTGCTGCTCAAGTTTTGGATCGCCAGCGAAGCCGTCGTCGCCATCGCCACCCATCGCCGCGACGGTAGTCTGGAGCTGCTGCTCACCACGCCGCTGAGTGTCCGCGACATCCTCCGTGGTCAGTTTCTGCACCTCCGCCGACAATTCGGCTGGCCGCTGGTCGGCACGGCGATCGTGACGCTCCTGGCAGCCATCGTGCCGCGGTGGGCGGACGGTCGCGCGGCGGAGCCGGAGTTGGTGACTTTTGCCGCGATGACCGTGATCGGCCTGGGGGCCGACGCCTACACGCTCGTCTGGCTCGGCACCTGGAAGGCAATCGCCAGTCGCCGAATCCGGAGTGCCGCCGGCAACGCGGCGTTTCAGGTGCTCCTCCTCCCCTGGCTCCTGATTCTGTTGCTGGCGCCGGGAATGCGCCTGCAGGGTCCGGAGGGCTTGGCCGCGGTCTGGCTGTTCGTGGGGCTCGGCGCCGACTTCATCTGGTGGCAATGGTCGCGGGAGCAACTCCTCGCACGCTTCCGCGCTGAAGCCGAACGGGGGAGCGGTACGGAACGACCCGGTTGGCTGAGCCGCCTCTTTAGCCAGGGCGGGCCCGCGTGAAGCGGCTTCCCCTTCCTCAACCGGCTGCCTTGGTCTGCCCGCCGCCAAACAGGAGCCGCAGACTGTTCAACACCACGATCACCGTGCTGCCTTCGTGGCCCACCACGCCGATCGTCAGGGGAATCGCGCCGAACAGCGCAAAACCGACCAGCACCACGACGGTACCCAGAGACACGACCAGGTTCTGCCGGATCACCCGCCGCGCACGCTGACTGAGCCGGTAGGCGGCCAGGAAATTCTCCAACCGGTCGTGCATCAGCACGATCTCCGCCTGTTCGAGCGCCGCATCGGAACCGCGCGCCCCCATCGCGACGCCGACATGCGCCGCCGCCAGACTGGGCGCGTCGTTTACGCCGTCACCAATCATCGCGACCTTCCGACCGGCCGCCGCCAGTTCCCGGATCGCGCCCACCTTTTGCTCCGGCTTCAATTCGGCACGGACGTCGTCCAGGGCCAGGGCGGTTTTCAAGGCCGCCGCCGCGGGGGCGCGGTCACCGGTCAATACGACCGTGTGGACGCCGCTCCGCCGCAGATCCGCGATCAACTTGCGCGCCACGGGCCGGATGTCATCGCGCAACCGCACGCGTCCGCGCAAGTCGCCGGCGGCAAGCCAGACTTCGGAATGGCCGGCGTCCCCGGCGCTGGCTTCCCCGTCGGCGAGCGCGCCAAACGAGCGCTCGAGCCATTCGCGACGACCCAGGGCGGCGGGCCGGCCGTTCCATTCGGCCACGAGGCCCAGACCGGTCACCGACTCGAAGCGGTCCAACTCCAGCGCCTCGAACCCCTGCTGTTTGCCGTGGCGCGTGATCGCGCGGGCCAGCGGGTGGGTGGAAAGCCGTTCCAGCGAGAACGCGAGCCGGGCCACTTCGCGTTCGCGGCCGGGCGGGAAGCTGTCCACGCGCTCGACCTGCAAGTCGCCCGTGGTGAGCGTGCCGGTCTTGTCCATGGCGGCGACGTCCACTTCGGCCAGCTTTTCCACCGCCGCGCCGCCCCGGAACAACACCCCGTGCCGGGCGCCCCACGCAATGGCGGCGAGCACCGCGGAGGGAATCGAAAGCACCAGGGCGCACGGGCTGGCGACCACCAGCAGGGTCATCGCGTGATAGAAAGCGGTGTGCGCCGGATTCGGTGCCCGGAGCGCCGGCAGACCGAAGCCAAGCCACCAGACGAGGAACATCGCCCCGGTCAGACCCAGCACGCCGTACGTGTAGCCGGTCGCGAACTTGTCGGTGAAGCGCTGCGACGGCGCCTTGAGGTGCTGCGCCTCGCGGATCAGCCGGATGATCTTCTGCAGCGAGCTTTCCTCGACCGGACGCAACACGGTCGCTTCGACGACGCCCCACTGGTTCATCGTGCCGGCCAGCAGCGTGTCGCCGATGGCCTTCTCGACGGGCAGGGCTTCGCCGGTGAGGTTCGATTCGTCCGCCGCGGTCCGGCCTTTCACCACCTCGGCGTCCACCGGGAACTGAGCGCCGGGTTTGACCACGATGCGCTGGCCGGGCCGCAAACGTTCCACCGGGGTCTCGACTTCGTGGCCGTCCGGGCCCACGAGCAGCGCCACCTTCGGCGCATGGCGGAACAGCGACCGGATCTCGCGCTGGGTCCGGCCCAAGGCGTAATGCTCAAGCCCGCCCGAAAGCGAGAACAGGAACAACAGGACGCCCCCTTCATCCCACTTGCCGATGCTGGCGCTGCCCGCCGCCACCGCGAGCATCAGAAAATGCACGTCCAGCACGCGGTGCTGCAGGCGTTCCCAAACCTCGATCACCGCGAACCAACCGCCGGCCACGTACGCGGCGAGGTGGAAGCCGAGGGCGCCGGGCCGGCCGCCGAGCAGCCAGGCCGTCACCGCCATCGCACCGCAGAGCGTGGCCGCCGCGAGCTGCCATTTCCATTCGTTGAGTGCGTGCTCGTCTTCGGGGAGTTCGACCTCGCGCGGCACGACCTTCGGCAGGGCGAAAGTCCGCCACCGCCAGAAGTGCGGGGCGGTCGGGCACGTCACGCGGGCGATGGTGGTCTGCGGTCCCTCCCGGCGGACGATCAGCCGGGCCTGCTGCTCGCCGTCGGGCGGGGTCGCGCACTGGGAGCAATCCTCCGCGCCGGCGAGCAGGCAGCAGTCGCTGCGGCCCTCGGCGTCCTTCGTGGTGTGCATCGAGCCGGCGATGCGGCGTTCGAGCGCCCGATCGTCCACGCGCCCCAGGGTGGCAAAAGAGACGCGTTGCTCCTCGCGGTGAATGGTGACCGCTTCCAGCGCCGGTTCCTGCTCGAACGCCCGCGCCACCGTCCGCAGCAGGCAACGGTCCGGCTCCGGGGACGACTCGCTCTGGCAGGGTGGCGTTGAACGCATGGTCGGTGGCAGGTATCGGCCGGCAGAACTGTGCCTCGGCCGGCACCGGGTGACAATCTTCAATCGGGACCTCGCCCGGGCGCACGCGGACTGGCGGACGAGGAGCGAATGCGGCATGGTTTATCCGTGTCGTTACCGTCCATTGTATTGGCTTCGAGTTCGCCGCGCCGCCAGGAATTGCTCCGACAGTGCGGCGTGGAATTCGAGGTTGTTCCCGCGGCGATTCCCGAACTCCACGACGAGGCCCTGACCGCCCGCGAGGTCAGCCTGCTCAACGCCCACCGCAAGGCGCGCGCGGTGGCCAAGCGCTTTCCCGACCGCGTGGTTTTGGGCGCGGACACCCTGGTGGTCCGCGGTCGCCGTCTCTATGGCAAGCCGGTCGATCTCGCCCACGCCCGCCGGATGATGGCGGAACTCGCCGGCCATACGCACCAGGTGGTGACCGGCGTCTGCCTGCTGCGCCTGCGCAACCACCGCGAGCGGTTGTTTGCGGAAATCACGGACGTGACCTTCCGCGCCCTCGACGCGCAGCAAATCGACGCGTACCTGGCGGGAATTGATCCGCTGGACAAGGCCGGGGCTTATGCCATCCAGAACCACGGCGACCGGATCGTGGCGGAGATCGCCGGTTCCTACTCGAACGTCGTGGGCCTGCCGGTCGAGCGGGTCCTGGAAGCGCTGCGCGGCTGGGAAGCCCCGTGACCGCGGTCCGGGCGAGCCTCTCGATGCCGGCGCGTCAGCCTTGGTTTTCCGGCCGGTCGGCGGGGTTGGGAATCGGACCCGCCGCCGTCCCACCCGCCGGCGCCGATCGGGTGTGCTCGTGCGACTTCGGACCCCGCCGGCTGAACGCGGGGCTGCCGGCGCTTCATCAAAGCATCCGCGGCACGCTGCCGTCGGCGGGGGAGTGGGGGCGGAAGAACGGATTCAAACGCGGGCTCTCGGGCGGGCGGGACATCTGCCAGAAGTAGAAGGCCAGCCCGGCCAGAGCCAGCAGGTTCAAGACCTGGGAGAAGCCGTGCCAGGCGCGAAAGCGGCTCGCCGCCTGGGCGCGCTGCTCGACGGTCGCCCGGGTGGAATAGCGGATGATTTCGAGTTGGTGCATCTTCGGCTGGAGCCAGTAACCGCCGAGCAGGCTGAGCAGGAAGAGCCCGCTGACCACGCCCAGCGTGAGCCGACGGGTAAGCCGGCCGGCCCGAATGTAATCCACCAGCCACAAGGCCAGCGCCACCGCACCGCAGATCTGCTGGAGGCCGAAGAGCCGGGCAATGATCAGTTCCGCCACCCGGGCCCGGTAGGCATCCGGCAACATCGCCGACATCGCCGGTGAAAAGACGGCCGGCGCCACGCCCAACGTGAAGAACACGGTACCGCCCAGCCAGAGGGCGGCATTCAAGACGGCGATGAACCGGAGCACGGATTGCACGGGTCCTCAGGCTAGGACAACCCGCGCCCGCCTGCCAAGCAGCGATTGATCCGGCAATCGATCCGGGACCCGAATTTCGAATCGGACTCGGGCCCCGCGCGGCCGCGCGGCGACAATCCGCACGCCGGCCCCCCGTAGCCGACGGCTCAAATAACGATTACGTGTCGTTTACATAAATAAAAGTTGCGATCCGTCCGCCGGCGCCTAGTTTGCTGGACAGCCAGCAAGACCGAACAACCGTTTGCTCTGAACCGACGCCACGCATCGTCAAGTTTGCCAGCGTGCCCGCGCAATTGCGAAATGGGTCCTCTGTCATGCGCGCCGCGACCTGAAACCCGAACGCCCGACAAAGCCGTGAACGCGAAATCGAAAACGTGCGCTACTGCATCCGTTGCCAGGAGGGTCCCGTAACGCGGAACGCCCAACCGGCGGCGGCCGGCGCCCCTGCTGCCCGGCGACTCCGCGCGCAACGGTTGGGACGCCCGCCCCGGGCTTGCCCTGCCGACGATGAGAGACTTTTCCCGGCTCCGAAGCCATAGCCGACGGCCGCGGGGGAAGACCCGACGACTTCCAGTCCGACTGTGAAGAAAACCCCGAACCCCAACCAACCAACCAACCAACCAAACCAAAACCGTTATGACATACCTGTTCAAAGGCCGTATCTGCGGCTACATCTGCAATGAATGCTCTGAGCCGCTGGCGAAAGTCAAAGTGCGGCTCTATCGCAGCCGGCCCGAGCAAGACACGACCGCGCTCGCCGTCGCCAACCCAAAGGATACGTTCGCCATACTGAGCGAGGAAGAAGTGCGGGCCAAAGAGGCATCGTTGCTCATCGAAGTCGAGACCAATGACTTGGGCGAGTTCACGGCGGAGCTTGGCGACCAGCAGGATTACCAAGGGGGGGCATTCGAGGTGGATGTCTATTGCGGCACCGTCCCCCGCCTCAAACCCGGTCCGCAGCCGCCCCGCCCGCTGCAGTTCAGCGTCACGACGCTTCAACCGATGTGGCGACGCACCGAGGCGGGCTTCCTCGGCGGCTGGGAGTACTGCGTCCCGTCACGCTTCTGGTGTGCGGTCCGGGCCCGCTTTGGTGCCTGGACGATCTGCGGGCGCCTGACGACTTGCGCGGACCGATATCCCATCGCCGGAGCGACCGTCAGTGCCTTTGATGTGGACTGGCTCCAGGACGACGCCCTCGGCTCGGCCGTCACCGACAGCACCGGTCACTTCCGGATCGACTACCTGACCGCGGACTTCCAGAAGACCATTTTCTCCCCCCTCATCAACCTCGAGTGGGTGGGCGGTCCCGACCTGTATTTCAAGGCGGAACTCGGCGGCACCGTATTGCTGCAGGAGGCCCCCGCCACCGGGCGGACCCCCGGCAGGCAGAACGCGGGCCCTTGCTTCTGTGTGGAGCTCTGCACCGACAAGGTGCAGCCGCCCACGCCCGATCACATCCCGCACTGGCAAAGCGTTTGGGCCTTCGATATCCACCCGGCAGCGCCGAACCCGGCCGCCACCTTTTCGGTGGAAGGCTACGCCGGCGGCCCGGCCAATTCCTTCGCCTTCAGCGGCGGCATCCCCTTGCGAGGCAATTGCCCCTTGCGAAATGCGGCGGCGCCCGCCAATCCGCTCAAGTACCGCTTCGTGGTCGGGGAATGGACCTCGCCCGGAAACCCGGACGGCGACGCCACCGTCATCCCCGCGACGCCGCCTGGCGCCTTGTCGCCGGTGACCCAGATATTCAGCACCCTCGTGGGCTATGTGTTTTACACCAACGCCCTCGCCCTGCCCGATTCCGCCCCGGTCTTCGTCAGCTCGTCCGATCTCTTCGCGGATGCCGATGGGCCGGGCTGGATCCAGCTCGATGGGAAGGTCGTCACCGTGGACATGCGCAACGGCACCACGAGCCCCGTGGCCGTGAGCGAAGCCAACTTCCTGCGGACCTTCGACCTCGTGGTCCTGAACTCGAACGCCATCACCTCCGTCCATCCGGTGCGGATGCCGGGCGGACTGGCCAAGGCCGATGCGGGGCGCAGCCTCACCGCCGCCGAGCAGGAGCCGATCCGTCGTTACCGTTTGCAGTTTGAGGTGCGCGACAGCGTGAGCCACCTCCTCGTGGCCACCGACACGCTCGATTCCATCGTCATCGACAACTCCGCGGTGATCGTGGCGCTCGACCTGGAAGAGTTGCGCACCAATGCCTGCAACCCGGTGGCGGGGGGGGCGGTGCACATTCTCTACACCATCGATCACCCGCATCTGCGTTCCTTCGGGCTTTCGATCTCGAACAACAATGGCCTGGTTCATCCGCCGCCGGCCCTGCCCACCGGGGCCTTTGTGGCACCGCCTCCGTCCGGCAACTACCTCTTCCGCGGTGGCGCCGGCGGCCCGCACCACGCGCCCGCGAACGACGGGGGTTTTCCGGTGAATGTATCCGGGGATGGCCCTTGTGCCTACCGGGTCACCCTCGGCTGGCAGACTCGGATCTACCAGGATCCCAGCCACTCGACGGACATCCTCTACTGCAAGTAGGCAGGATTCCAGCGCTGGCGGGCGCGGGTGACGGACTCGCGCCCGCCAGCCTCTGGCAAAAGTCGTCAACTGGTTATCCGCACGCTCAGTAAACCAGTTGAAACTCGGGCAGGACGCTGATGGCCCAGAGCAAATCCTCCACGCCGTCACGCCGCAGCGGTTCGCCCAGCACGCCGACGCTGATCTGGAGTTCGGCCTTCGTGGGTTTGCGGCTGAGACCGTGCAGGAAGATTTCGGTCGCCAGATCCCGCGGCGACTCCTGGGCCCGCGCCGCCAGCAAGTGCCCGGCGGCGCGCCGCAACCACTCGGCGAGGGTGTGGCCGTTGGTCAGTTCGAGCGCCTGGAGCGTGGTCGCCACCGAGGCGCGGGTGGTGTTGACCTGCTCGCGGTTGGGCCGCCCCAGCGCGGTCATCAGCGGATCGGCGGCGGCGAGGACCGCGCGGACCGTGCCGAACTGCGCCGCGCACGACCAGGCGGCAACGAACTGATCCTGCAGGCTCCAGGGCCCGCTCGGCGACGGTCCCAGTTCCACGGCGGCGGACCAACCGGCGGAATCGAAGGCCGGTTGTTCCCAGCCCTCGGTCTTGTTCGTCGAGCAAAGCCAGGTGGCGTCGGAATTCACGCTGACCAGCGGCTCGCCGGCCCCGCCGCCGGCGCGCAGCCGGGTGGTCAGGAGCAAGCCGGCGGGATTGGGCGACTCGTCCAGCTTGTCGTCCGGATGGCTGCGGTCGTTGGTGGCCTCGACTGCGAACACGTTGGTGCCCGCGACCAGATGCGCGCGGATGTCCAGCACCCGCACCCGTTTCCAATCGTCGCCCGAGCCGGCGTCGTGGCCGTTCACGAACAGATGAAAGCGGTTGTCGGCCGACACCAACGCCAACGCCTCGGCCGGCACGGCCTCGAGCCGAAAAGCTTTGCGCAGGTAGATCGTCCCGGGGGGCACGCCCTGGAGTGCCGCGGCGGACGCCCAAATCCACTGCGGCGCCGGCAGGGCGTCACCCGCGGCGGGGTTGCCGGCGGTGAAATCGATCTGCGTGTTGGCCGGCAGGTCGCGCCACAGCCCGGTGAGGGCGGATAAGGCGTCGCAGTACTGTTCGGCCGTGAGCCGCTTCACCTGCGGGCCGCGGAAGACAAACTTGTCCGAGATCGATTCCTCGCCGCCCACCGCGGGGAGCGCATAGGCGCGCGAGGTCAGGATCAGTTCCATCGTGTGCTTGAGGTCGTAGTCGTGCCCGGCCAGGTCCAGCGCCAGCCAGTCGAGGAGATCGGCATTCCAAGGCGGGTTGTCCATTTCATCGACCGGCTCGACGAGGCCGCGACCCATGAACTTCGCCCAAAGGCGGTTGACCACCGTGCGGGTGAGCCGGCCGTTCCGGGGGTTGGTCATCAACTGCGCCAGGCTCGCAAGCCGTTCCGTCTGGTTCGTGCTGGCGGTCAGCGCGCCCAGTTGCGGGAACAGAAACTTGCGTTCGGCGGTGACCCCGGTCGGCTTGTCGCAGCGGACGAGTTCGAGCGGTTCGTCGGCATAGACGCTGGCGAGGCCATAGGCGTCGGCCAGTTTCCAATCGCTGATGAAGCTGTCATGGCAGGAGGCGCACTTGAGATTGATGCCCAGGAACACCTGCGAAATGTTCTGCGCGGCCTGCATCTGCGGCGTCTGGCTGGCATTGATCGCGCCCCTCCAGACGATGCCCTTCACGAAGCCTTCCGAGTGCTCGTCCGGATTGACCAGGCGGGCCACGAACTGGTCGAACGGCAGGTTCGTGGCCAGCGCGCCATAGAGCCAGGGCGTGATCTGCCGCCGCCCGCCGTCGATGTAGCCGGTGCCTTTGTAGTCGTTGCGGAGGCAGTCGTTCCAGAACGTCATCCAGTGTTCGGCGTAGCGCTGGTTGTCCGCAAGCAATGCCCGCACCAACCGGGCGCGCTTGTCGGGGTGGCGGTCCTGCTCGAAGGCGCGCAGTTCCTCCGGCGCGGGCAGCAAGCCGATCGTGTCGAGATAGGCGCGGCGGGCAAAGACGGGGTCGGCGACCGGTCGGGGCGGTTTGAACCCTTGTCGGGCAAAGTACGGCTGGAGCAAGCGATCGACGGGGTTGGTCACTTTGCCCCGGGCGGGTGGCAGCTCGACCCGGCGCGGTTCGAGTGGCGCGCGCGCGCCCCGGGCCAGCGTCAGCCCGTCCGGCCAGGCCGCCCCTTGATCGATCCAGGCGCGCAGCAGCCCGACCTGGTGCGGCGTCCAGCGCGGACCTTTGGCCGGCATGACCCGATCGGGGTCCTGGCCCGCGACCAGTTGCACGACCAGGCTGCCGGCGCTGTCGCCCGGGGTGGCGGCCGGACCGGACCGTCCGCCCTGGAGGAGCGTGGCCCGCGAATCGAGGGCCAAACCAGATTTCTTCTGGCCGTGCGCGTGACATTGGATGCAACTGGCTTCGAGCAGCGGTTTGATTTCCTGTCCGAAATCAACCGGCCCCGTCGCGGCGGGCGGCAAGGGGACGGCGTCGGCGCCCGTCGCCGGGATCGTCGCGAGGGGCATCACGATCGCCGCAGCAAGCGCCAGCACCGGGAATGAGGAACGGAGCTTCACGGCCGGGACTGAACCACACCGCCGACGGGGATGCCAAGCAGGACTTTTGCAGGCCGTAAGCTGGGCTCAATCCCGGCCAGCGGGCGGGAACCGCGCAACGCTGCGGGGCCGGGAGCAGGCGCGAGCGGGTGCCGTCCGGGAGCGATGCGGGCGGCGACCGGGTTCATTTCTTGGGCACGCTCTTGGGGTTCACGGTGACCATGATGGTCTCGGCCTCGCCCTTGGGAAAGGTCCGCTCCTTCAAGACCATGTCCTGGGCCCGGCGGTCCAGGGCCGGATCGCCTGAGCTCTGCCGGGTTTCCACGTACACGGGCTTCCCCTCGGCGTCGTGCGCCACCAGCAGGATGATCGGGTGCCATCCTTCCTTGGGTTCGCCCCGCGACAGTCGCTTCTGCTCGGCCCCGCTCAGCTTGCGGTTCATGTCCGCAATGCTGCCGGCCGGATCTTCGGTGGAATAACCGGACTGATTGCTGTTGCCGATGGCGCGCTGCTCGCCGTAGCTGGTACTGGAAGTGGTGCAGCCGGCCACCAGCGCCCACACCGCGGCGGCCATTCCGATCCGGAGCAAGAAGAGGTTTTTCATCAGCAGGCCATTTCATACCACAGTTGGCCTGCGTTGGCGAACATTGCCGTCGGCCAACCGGCATTCGGCCGGGGGGCGCTTGCGCCTCGCGAGCCGCGAACCGCGAGCCACCATCGGCACAATCAAAGAATTGCCTTTTCTCTTGAATATCGGCAGCGTGCGTCGATCTAACGCTTGGAACGTAAGCACAGCCATGAACATGAATACCTGGGTCGAAACCACCAAACGCAACGCTTGGATCTTCGCCGTGGGCGCCGCACTGGCCTGCCCCGCGCTGCGGGCCGCGGACGCCGAACTGGCGCCGATGCCCTTGAAGCTCCCCATTCCCGCCTTCATGGGCACCCCGACGGACATCCCGCTGGGCGACCACATCGAGAAACCTTCCGACAAGCCCCGCCCGCCCTTCATGGCGCCCAAAGGCGTGACGAACCTCGCCGCCGGTAAGAAGGTCACCAGCAGCGACAAGTCCCCCATCACCGGCTCGCTGGATCTGGTCACCGACGGCGACAAGGAATCGAACGACAACAGCTTTGTGGAACTGCACCGCAAGACGCAGTGGATCCAGATCGACCTGGGGAAAAAGGCGAAGATTTACGCCGTCGTCGTGTGGCACGCGCACAACACCTACCAGGTTTATCATGACGTCGTTGTGCAGGTGGCAGACGATCCGGATTTCACGTCCAACGTGAAAACGGTTTACAACAACGACTACGACAACAGCTCGGGCCTGGGCGTGGGCACGGACAAGGAGTACTTCGAGACCTACGAGGGGCGGCTGATGGACGCCAAGGGCGTCGAGGGCCGTTACGTCCGGTGCTACAGCAAAGGCAGCACCTACAGCGCCCTGAACCGTTACACGGAAGTGGAGGTTTGGGGTCTGCCGGCTGAGTAGGCCCGGCCCCGACGGCGGGCTTCGTGGCCCTCCGAACCATGGCCTTGGCCGAAATGATTCCCCAAGGAAACGGCGCCAGTCCAACCAGACTGGCGCCGGTCGCTTTTGACCGTTGGCCAAGGCCATGAACCGTTGGCTGACCATCGGTCTCGCACTCGCCTTCGGCGTCGGACTGGCGCTCCGGGGGCCGCACCTGGACCAGCGGCCGATGCACACCGACGAGTCCGTGCACGCGTACAAGCTGCTGGGGCTCTGGCAGGGTGGCGAGTACCGCTACGATCCGAACGAGTATCACGGCCCCAGCCTGTATTACTTCTCCCTCCCGTTCGTCTGGGCCAGCGGCGCGAAATCGCCAGGCCAACTCACCGACGCCACGCTGCGGAGCGTGACCGTGGCCTTTGGCCTGGGCTTGATTCTTCTCCTGCCCCTGCTTGCCGACGGTTTGGGGCGGACGGCCACCTGGTGGGCGGCCAGCTTCACGGCCGTCTCCACCGCGTTCGTTTATTACAGTCGGTATTACATCCACGAAATGCCGCTGGTGTTCTTCACCCTGCTGTTCGGCGGGTCGATGTGGCGTTATCTGCGGAAGCCTTCCTTCGGCTGGGCTTTGTTGGCGGGGGCCGCGCTCGGCCTGATGCAGGCGACCAAGGAGACGTTCGTATTCAACCTGGCGGCGATGGCGGTCGCGGCGGCGGGCACACTGGTTCTCGCCCCCGAACGGAAGACCGCGTGGCAGGACTTGCGCGCCCGGCTCAAAGCCAGTCATGTCTTCGCGGGCCTGGCGATGGCGGCGGCGGTGTCGGTCGTGCTGTTCACCTCGTTCTTCACGAATGCCGCCGGCCCGCTCGATTCACTGCGGACTTATCTGCCGTGGCTGCACCGGGCGGGCGGGGACTCACCCCACAACCACCCCTGGCCCTTCTACTTTGAGCGGCTCTTCTGGTTTCACGCGGCGAAAGGACCGGTGTTCAGCGAACTGTTGATCGGGCTGCTGGCGGTCCTGGGCGGAGTCGCGGCCTTTCTGCCGGATCGCTTCCGGCCGGGGCATCGCGGGCTGGCGCAGTTCCTGGTGTTTTACACCGTGGCGCTGACCGCCGTCTATACCGTGATTTCCTACAAGACGCCGTGGTGCGCGCTGGGCTTTTTGCACGGTCTGATCCTGCTCGCCGGTTTGGGCGCCGCCGCGCTCTTCAAGTGGATACGCCCCACCTGGCTCTGGGTCATCGCGTTCATCCTGGTGGCGACTGGGACGGCGCAACTGGCGGTTCAAGCCAGGCGCGCCAGTTCCGAATTCGCCGCTGACCGGCGCAACCCGTACGTCTATGCGCATACGTCCAAGGACCTCCTGCGGTTGGTCAAGCGCGTGGAAGGGGTGGCTCAAGTGGACGGTCACCCCGACAAGGTCGGGATCAACATCATGGCGCCGGGCGGCGATTACTGGCCGTTGCCGTGGTACTTCCGCGCGTTGCCGGCCACGCATTGGTCGGCGGGCATTCCGGCCGATCCGTACGCGCCGATCGTCGTCGCCGATGCCCGGCTGCAAGCGGCGCTGGATGAGAAATCGGACAAACGCTGGTTGAGCGTGGGCTACTACGAACACCGGCCGGGAGTCTTCTTCGAGTTGTTCGTGGAACTGGAACTCTGGAAGCGCTACGTCGCCACCCTGCCGCGGGATCGCGACGACGAAGACGAATAGCCGCGTCTGGCCGCGCACCGCAATTCTCGCACGGGACCACAACGCATTCCGCAGCGCGGATACCACCCGCCTTTTTACGTGCCAGAGGTGGTTTGCGCTGGCAGGCTCTCGTCATGCTACTAACCGCCGCCGAACTCGAGAGCCTCGTCAATGCCCGTAGCCGCACGCCGCATGACCTTTTGGGGATGCATCCGCTGGGCGATGGCTCGGGCGTGGTCGTCCGCGCCTACCTGGCCAACGCCGCGACGGTGGAGGTCGTTCCGGTGCACGAGCCGGCGATGCCCAAGATCGAACTCCAGCGGCTGCACGAGTCCGGGCTTTACGAGGGCGTCTCGAAGAAGGCCGACCGCGTCTTCGCCTACGACCTGGTGGTCACGGATTACCAGGGCAACCGCCGCCAGTCGCGGGACGCCTACTCCTTTCTGCCCACGCTCGGCGAGCAGGACCTGTTTCTCTTCGGCCAGGGCAACGAGCGCCGGCTTTACGACAAGCTCGGCGCGCAGGTGCGCGAGATCGACGGCGTGGCCGGTGTGAGCTTCGCCGTTTGGGCGCCGAACGCGCAGCGGGTAAGCGTGGTGGGCGAATTCAACGGCTGGGACGGTCGCTACCACCCGATGCGCCTGCTCGGCCCTTCCGGCGTGTGGGAACTCTTCGTCCCCGGCCTGGGCGAAGGCACGCTCTACAAGTTCGAGGTGCTGGACCTGCACGGCCGGTTGATGCTGCACGCCGACCCGTTCGGGTTCCTCTCCGAAGTGCCGCCCAAACAGGCCTCGATGGTGTGGAACAACCGCAAATTCCGCTGGACTGACGACGACTGGCTGAAGCGTCGGCGCGAGGCGAATCCGTTCCGCTCGCCGATCAGCATCTACGAGGTCCACGTCGGGTCGTGGCGGAAGAAATCGGCGTTCGAGTCATTCAGCTACCGCGAGCTGGCCGGGCCGTTGGTCGAGTACGTGCGCCAGATGGGCTTCACGCATGTCGAGTTTCTACCGGTGGCCGAGCACGCGTTCTACCCGTCGCTGGGGCTACCAAGTCACGGGCTTCTATGCGCCCACGAGCCGCTTCGGAACGCCGGACGATTTTCAGTTCCTCGTCAACGCGCTGCACGAAGCGGGTATCGGCGTCATCGTGGACTGGGTGCCGGCGCACTTCCCGCGCGATGACCTGGGCGCTGGCGCAATTCGACGGCACGGCGCTTTACGAGCACGAAGACCCGCGCAAAGGCGCGCACCAGGACTGGGGCACGCTGATCTTCAACTACGGCCGGCACGAGGTCCGGAATTTCCTGACCGCGAACGCGCTGTTCTGGTGCGAGCGGTTTCACATCGACGGCCTGCGCGTGGACGCGGTGGCGTCGATGCTTTACCTCGATTACTCGCGCAAGGCCGGCGAATGGGTGCCGAACCGGTACGGCGGCCGGGAGAACATCGAAGCCATCGCGTTTTTGCGCGAGTTCAACCACCTGGTCCACACCGAGCATCCCGGGCGTCCTGACGATCGCCGAGGAAAGCACCGCCTGGCCGCAGGTCACGCGCCCGCCTTACCTCGGCGGGCTGGGCTTCAGCCTTGAAGTGGAACATGGGCTGGATGCACGACACGCTGGGCTATTTCAAGCGCGACCCGGTTCATCGCAAGTTCCACCAGCACGACCTCACGTTCGCGATGCTTTACCATCACAACGAAAACTTCGTGCTGCCGCTCTCGCACGACGAGGTCGTTCACGGCAAAGGCACGCTCCGCGGCCGGATGCCCGGCGACGACTGGCAGGGCTTCGCGAACCTGCGCGCCTTGCTCGCCTACCAATGGCTCTTTCCGGGCAAGAAGCTTCTGTTCATGGGCGGCGAACTCGGCCAGCGCGCCGAGTGGAACGAAAACGGCGAACTCGACTGGTGGCTCCTCAACGCGGGCCCCTACCATGCCGGCACTCAGCGCTGCCTCCGCGATCTGAACCAGCTCTATCGCGAGACGCCCGCGCTTTGGGAAGGCGACTATGAAGGCCCCGGGTTTCAATGGATCGACTGTGCCGATCACGAGAACTCGGTTCTGTCGTTCGTCCGACGCCCGGTCAATCCCGGCCCGGAAGTCGTAGTGGTCCTCAACCTCACGCCCGTCGCGCGCTACGGCTATCGCGTCGGCCTGTCGCGCGGCGGCGCCTGGCAGGAGGTGCTCAACAGCGACGCCACCGTCTATGGCGGCAGCGGCGTGGGCAACCTGGGGGGCGTCACCGCCGAGGAT
Organism: uncultured bacterium; assembly: GCA_963735925.1. Classification (GTDB taxonomy): domain Bacteria; phylum Verrucomicrobiota; class Verrucomicrobiia; order Limisphaerales; family J093; genus DSVZ01. Next base: position 376,842 of record CAVTMT010000006.1, on the reverse strand, counting down.
TACCACGTTCACAACCAACCCTTCTCCGCGCCACTCACCCTGCCGCCGCTGGGCGTGGTGGCGTTCAAGAGCGCCGGTTGATCGGCCGGCTCCCTCTCATGCGAGTGCGGCACCTCGCAACTCTCGGCGTCGTCGGCTTGCTCGTCGCGGGCGCCATCGGTCTGGCGTGGTGGGTCGGCCACGAATTGCGCTCCGCCCCGGGCCGGCGCGTCGTGCTCGCGAGTGGAGTCCAAGTAAGTGTGCTGGGCGTGACGTACGGCACCAATCACGTCCAACCCGGCTTCGGACGGTTGCTGCCCGACCGGCTGCGGATGGTGCTGGCCCGCCTGCTCGGGCGGCCGGGCCTGGGCAGTTACCGGTTCGCGACCAGCCAGCCGGAACTGGTGGTCTGGATCACCCACAACGCCACGAACTCGATGGTGCCGCCCGGCTCCGTGCGCGTCGCGCTGGCGGACGAAGCAGGTTTCCTGTCCGGCGACGACAGGGACTTCACCACGTTCGTTGGCGGGCGTTCAGCGACAGCCATCGGGTTCGCGGTCTGGCCCCGCCGTTCGCGCGAACTCCGCATCCGGGTGTTCGAGCAAGGCCCGACCTTCAACTACCGCCTCGCGGGGGAAGTGCGCTGCGTGAACCCCGCGGTGAGCCGTGCGCCGGCCTGGACCGCCGAGCCGCTGCCGGCCCGCGGCACGAACGGCCCCCTGGTTTGCACGCTGTCGGCTGTGATGACCGGCCTCGGCATGAATACCACGACTTCGGCGCAGGCCGACGGCACCACCCGCATCACCTTCAGCCCGCCCCAGGAGGACGGCGAGATTCGCACCGCCCTGAGGCTCGCGATGACGGACCTGGACTCCCCGAGCAATGATTGGGAAATCGCGGCGATCCACGTCGCGGATGCCACCGGCAACGCCGCGGCGAATTCCAGCCTCAGCGCCAATTACGGGCCCGGTCCGGAACGAAATTACCAGTTCGAACCCGGGCTTTGGCCATCGGAACCGTGGCGGCTCGAACTCCTGGCCGCGCGTCGGCCCGGCTCGGTTTTCAGCGCCAGAGAACTCGTGGTCTTCACGAACCTCGCCCTGCCCGCCATCGGCTTCACCAACCGCTACACCGACTCGGCCCTCGTGGGGACCACCAAGGTGAGCGTGATCGAGTTCAACCGCCGCGCGCCGCTGCCGGACGACGTGCGGAGTTGGAGCAGTGACGACCTCTCCGCTTTGAAGCTCAGCGTGGCCAACCTGCCGGCGGACGGCAAATTCACGCTGGTCCGGGCGAGCGACGACGCGGGTCGAACCTTGGAGGTGCCATCCTTCGGCTGGGGCCACTCCGAGCCGCACGACGCGACCTTCTCGTTTCGGAGCGTGCCGGCCGAGGCGCGTTCGCTGAACCTGACGTTTGCCGTCCAAACGATGCGACGATTCACCTTCCGGGTGCAACCGTCACTCGCCACGACCAACGATCTCACGCCCGCCAACCTTTGATGCGCATCGTACCGGCAACCCTCCAACGCTTCCGCCGCCCCGGCGGTGCGAATGCGGCGAGCCAATCGCAATCCCTCTCGTTGGTAGGGCGACGCTCCCGCGGAGCCCTGACTTTCCGGAACTGGGCGCGCGCAGGAATGGGCTCGGCAGGAGCCTCGCCCTACCTTCCGCGATTGTCTCCGCCTGCCGGATTCTTCCTGGCCTTCCTGCTTTTGACCGTAAACACGCTGGTCGCCGCCCCGGCGGATTACTTCGCGATCCAGGTTCTCGACGACGCCACCGGCCGAGGCGTGCCGTTGGTCGAATTGCGGACGGTGAACAAGGTCGCGTGGTGGACCGACAGCCAGGGCATCGTCGCGTTCGACGAACCGGGGTTGATGGACCGCGAAGTCTATTTCCACGTCGGCAGTCCCGGTTACGAAATGCCCGCCGATGGCTTCGGCTATCGCGGAGTCAGGCTGCGTCCGGTGGCGGGCGGCAGCGCGGTGATTCGCCTCCACCGGCTCAACATTGCCGAACGGCTTTACCGCGTCACCGGCCAGGGCATCTACGCCGACAGCGTCCGCGTCGGGCGCCGGGTGCCGTTGAAAAGCCCGACGCTCAACGGCCAGGTGATGGGCCAGGACACCGTGATCGCCACGCCGTACCGCGGGAAGATCTACTGGTTTTGGGGCGACACCGACCGGCCAGGATATCCGCTGGGCAACTTCCACGCCTCGGGCGCCACCTCGGAAATCCCAGGACACGGCGGCCTTGATCCGGCAGTCGGCGTGGACCTGACCTATTTCGTGGACGACACCGGTTTCGCGAAAGCGATGTGCCCGCAGCCAGCCGAGGGCCTGCACTGGATCGAAAGCCTGTTCACGGTCCCGGACGAACACGGCGGCGAGCGCCTCGTGGCCCGGATGGCGAACATGCGCGACCTGGGTTACGCCCACGATTACCGCTTGCTGGTCTTCAACGACGAGCGCGAGTGTTTCGAGACGATCCAACGCTGGGACGTTCACGAAGGCCACGGCTCGTCGCATCCGTTTCTCGCCCGCGTGGGCGACCGGCTCTGCTATTACCTGTTCCCCGATTTCCGCGTGCCCGCCGATCTGAAAAGCCTGGCCGACCTGAGCCGCTACGAGGCCTTCACCTGCCTGGCCGGCGACGGCAAATGGCACGGCAGCGACACGGCTCTGGACCGCGACGAGAACGGCAGCATCCGCTACGCCTGGCGGGCCGGGGCCGACCGCGTCCACGCCGGTCGCGTCGCAGAACTGGTCAAGGCCGGGAAGCTCAAGCGCGAGGAAACCTGGTGCGCCCTGCGCGATTTCGAGAGCGGCGCCGAACTCAAACGCGGACTGGAGTCGGTGGCGTGGAACCCGTTTCGGCGGCGGTGGATTGCCTTCTTCGCGGACCAACCGGGCGAGGCCTGGTTCGCCGAGGCGGACACGCCACTCGGACCGTGGGGTTACGGCCGTCGCGTCGTCACGCACGGCGAGTACAACTTCTACAACCTGGCGCACCACCCGTTTTTCGATCAGGACGGCGGCCGCCTCGTCTATTTCGAGGGCACGTACACAGCCACGTTTTCCGGCGCCCGCAGCTTCACCCCACGCTACGACTACAACCAGCTCATGTACCGCCTGGCGTTGGACGATCCGCGGCTGACACTGCCCGTGGCCGTCTATCGCGTGGGCTCGCAGACTGAAGCGTCGCATCTTTGGCTGCGCGACCAGGTGGCCGCAGCGAACGCCTGGGCGCAGATCGGCGAAGTTGCCTGGTTCGCGCTGCCGCCTGAGGCCGCCGGCACGAACCGGGTGAGCGTTTATGCGGCGGACGACGCGGCGACGTTGCTGTCCCCCACCCTGCCTCGACCGGACGCGCGCCCGCTCTTTGTTGGCCTGCCCCTGAGCGAGTCGGATCGCGTCAAGGACGCTTCAGGTGAAGCACCAACCGCAGCGCCCGAACGCCGCTCCCCTGCCCTGCGCGTGCTCCGCGAGTATCGCCGAGCCGAAGGCGACGCGCGATGGTACTCGATCGCGTCTGCACCGCCCGCTGGCTGGCAGTCGGAGGGTCGGCCGCTCTGCCGCGTTTGGTCGGTTCCCAGCACCGTCCTGACAATGGACTGGCAGGCTCAACCGCAAGTGACGGCGAAGTAATTGCCTGAGCCGTCTGGAAACGACCGGCTTGGGGTTTTCCTGGGGAACGGAGGCGTCGCGTCTGTTCTTTCCGGCCTCCAGTCACAAACACGTCGAACTCCCTTTCCGCCAGCCGCAGCAGCCGGCCGTTCTTGATCGCGGACCACCCCATCGGTGGCACCGTGCCCCCGAGATGCCCCGCCAACGTCTAATCCGCGAGGACCATCCGGAACACGTCCGCGCGCGATTCGCTGGGAACGGTCCGCGGATTCGCCAGTGCGGCCGCAATCTCAGCAGGGACGCGTCGGTACCGACGTCCACCACGAGCGTGGCCCGCGGGGACACGCAGTGCGCTCATCAACGCCGGGTCCGCGGCCTTCACGCCCGGCACGGCCCGAATCCCGGCCGAGATAACCGGCTGGCAAATGGCACGGCCAGTTGGCGCCATGGAGGGCTGGGGAGGCCGCGTCGTACGGGCACCCCTTGGGCACCACCAGGATGCGGGCTCCCACACGGTCCAGTTCCGCCTGCAACCCGCGCCGATAGCCGCCCCCGAAGGCCAATAGGCTGAACCGGGCGGCGACGGCGAGGCTCAACCCAGCTTCACCGGCGCGCCGGTCTTCACCGACCGCTCCTCCGCCTCGCAAATCTCGACGGCGCTCAGACCGTCCTCGCCGGTGACGACAGTCGGCGGTTTGCCGGCTTCGATGGACGCGACCAGGTGCCGTAATTCGCCGACGTAGCCATCTGCGGGATCGCACTGGATCACCTGGACCGGCTTGCCCTTCTCGAAAACCTTCAGCGCCGCCGAAGCGCGCGTGCTGTCGTAATCGACCGTCGCGTTCTCGAAGACGGCGTGATAGGCCATTTTGAAACCAAACCCAGGGCCCAAAAGCCAACTGCCCTCGGCGGCCACGCTCGCGCCCCCCGCGACCTGGTAGATCGTGATGACGTGGTCGATCGCGCCGCTGATCCGCACCTGACCGGTCGAGCACACCGACAACGGCCGGCCGAAGCAAAACTGGACGAAGTCGGTGTCGTGGATGTGGAGATCGAGCAAGGCGCCGCCGGAATCGTCGCCCTTGAGGTAGGTGGCCTGGCTCCAGGCCGGCGGCTCGGAAAGACGGGTCAATTTCAGCGCGAGGACGCGGCCGAACCGTTGCTCCGCAATCGCGGCCTTGAGCCACGCCCACTCGGGCCAGAAGCGCAGGCAATGCGCCGGCATGAAGAATCCATTGGCCTGCTTTGCCGCCGCCACGATGTCGCGGCAGGTGGCGGCGTTGCGGGCGAGCGGCTTTTCGCAAAGGACGTGCTTGCCCGCCTTCAGCGCGGCGATGGCGACCTCGGCGTGCAACGGCGTGGGCAGGCAGATGTCCACGAGGTGCACCTCCGGGTTGGCCAGCATTTCCTTGTAGTCGCGGTAGCCTTTCACCACCGACATGTCGAAATGAATCGCGTCGGTGCTGGCAATGTTGCCGGCCACGCCGGTGAGATTGCCGTCGGCGGGCAGCCGCACGGCGTCGCAAATGGCGACGACCTGCGCGTTGGGAACCTGGCGATAGGCCTTGATGTGGGTCTGGCCCATGAAACCCAGACCGACGATGCCGATGTTGGTCATAAAGAGAGGAAAGGGGTTGGCGGCTAGTCTCGGAGCGGAGCGTGCCAAACACCGAGGGATTCGAGATAGGCGCGGCCGGCCCGCAGGTCCACCACGCGCTGGGTACCGGCTTCGCGTTCAAGGCAGAGGTCGCCGGTGAACTTGAGTTCCGCCAGCACGCGAACGAACGCCTGCCAATCCACTTGGCCCGTGCCGACGACGACTTCTTCGCCCCAGGTGCCGGGCACCGGGGTTCGATTGGCGTCTTTGATGTGGCATTGCCGCAGCCAGGGACCGAGCGTGCGCAGCGCCGGGATGGGGTCGCCCTTGTCGTACAGAATCATGTTGGCGGGGTCGAAATTGATGCCGACGTTCGCGCGGTCGAGTTGAAGCAGAAAGGCCTTCAGCGTGTCCGCGGATTCCTGTCCGGTCTCGAACCCGACCGCGATGCCGCGGGCGGCGAACAGGTCGGCAATCTGGCGCAACCGGCCGGCCAGCTTGGCGAAGTCCGGATCGGCTGGTTCGTGCGGCAGAAAGCCGGCGTGGAACATGACGAACCTCAGGCCGAGGCGCTGGGCGAGGTCGGCGTTGGCCTGGAAGTTGCGCCAGTTGCCCTCCCAGTGCTCGTCCGGGACGACGCCCCCGGTGCGCTTGATGGATTCCAGCGTCGAGTAGTCTTCGCCGAGGGCGGTCATCATGCCGGAGACGCAGGTGACGCCTTGTTGCGCGCAGCGAGCCTTGAAATCGGCCCAGGCGCCGCCGGCGTTTTCGCGAATCGGATCCAGCGCGATCGAGACGCGCAGGATGCCGGTGGCGGCGAGCTTTTGGAACAGGTCGTCCGCGGAGGTCGGTTGGAGCGACCAACTGCAAACGGCGAGGCGATCGGACAGCGACGTGGCGTTCATGGCAGAGCCTTTGCGATGGCGCGAGGATACCCGGCCGTCCGACCGGCGCAAGCGCGCGCTCCAACGGTTGACGCCACCCGGCCAACGCAAGGTTCCCGCCGCGCGTGCGGCTTCAGCGGCTTCCGAACACCGCCCAGCACACCGCCACCGAAGCGATGACGCCCGCCAGGTCCGCCACCAACCCGGCCGCGACCGCGTGTCGCACCCGCTGCACCCCCACCGCTCCAAAGTACACCGCCACCACGTACAGCGTGGTTTCGGTGCTGCCCAGCACCGTGCCGCCCATCCGGCTGACCAGGCTGTCCGGCCCGTGCGCGTGGACGAGTTCCGTGAACAACCCGATGGTCGCCCCGCCGCTCAGCGGCCGCATCAGCGCCATCGGCAATAGGTCGGGCGGGAAACCCACCGCATCGAGCAGCGGTTTCAAGCCCCGCCCCAAAAGCTCCACGCCGCCCGCGGCGCGGAACATGCCCGCCGCCACCAGCATGGCGACCAGGAAGGGAATGATCCGCACCGCGACCTGGAAGCCTTCCTTCGCTCCTTCCACGAATTCCTCGTAAACCGGCACCCGGCGCAGGGCGGCGTAGAGCGCGAAGAAGGCGAGGAAGAACGGAATCGCCAGCACCGAGACCGCGTTCACCACCTGGACAAAAGCGCCGGCGGACGCCGCGTCGGCAGGCGCGGTGTGAAGCTGCTCCCAGAACAGCCAGGCAAAGAAGCCGAGCAGTGCCACGAGCGCGAGCCAGGTCCATTGGGACACTGGCGTTCCGGCCGGCGTATCGGCGACCACCGATTCAGGGACTGCGGGCGGTTCCTTTTCGGTCGCGGCAGACGCAGGTGGCAGGCGGAAACAGCGCAGCTTCTCGAGTGTTTTTACAGCGATCAGTCCGGCGGCGCTTGAACAGAGCGTAGCCAACAACGCCGTGCCCACGATCGCCGTGGGATTGGCCGATCCCGCGGCAGCGAGAATGCCGATGGCGGTGGTGGGCAGCAATTGGACCGAGCCCGTGTTGATGGCCAGGAACGTGCACATCGCGTTCGTGGCGGTGCCGGGATGGCGGTTGAGTTTCTCGAGGTCGGCCATGGCGCGCAGGCCCAGCGGCGTGGCGGCATTGGTCAGCCCGATCATGTTCGCGGCAATGTTCATCAGCATCGATCCCCAGGCCGGATGCTCCGCGGGGAGGTCGGGAAACAGCCGGCGGAGTGCCGGCCGCAATGCGCGCGCGAGGGCCTGGATCATTCCCGCGCGTTCGGCGAGCCGCATCACTCCCAGCCACAGCGCGGTGATGCCCACCAGCGGCAAGGCGATGGTCATGACCGCGGTCTTGGCGGCGTCGAACGCGGCGTCCGTCACCGCGGGCAACCGGCCGTTGAAGCCGCCCAGCACCACGGCCGACAATACCAAGCCGAGCCAGATGTAGTTCAACATGGCGCCGCAGTTATGTCGCCGGCGAGGGACGGCGGAAAGCTCATTTGGCCAGGGATGTGGGGTTTGGACCATCCGGCGGGCCGGCGGACAGGACCCGCCGGCGGCGCAGGCTCCCGTTGCTTGGAGGAGGAGCACGAGCTCGGCGTAGGCTCGCTCCAGCGAGCGCGCCGATCAGCGACGAAGGCTCCCCTGGCTCATCCGGTCAGGCCGCGGCGCCGCACCGTGAGCGAACCTGTCTTGCCCCATAACGGAACTCACGCATAGTGCGCGCCAGCAACTATGAGCCAGCCCTCCAACACCGACGACCGGCCGCATCTGGTCCGCGGCCTCGGCCTGCTCGACTCGGCCATGATCGTGGCCGGTTCGATGATCGGCTCCGGGATCTTCATCGTGTCGGCCGACATTGCCCGGCAGGTCGGCTCGGCGGGTTGGCTGCTGGTCGTTTGGGTCCTGACCGGCGGGCTCACGGTCATCGCGGCGCTGAGCTATGGCGAACTGGCGGCGATGATGCCCCGCGCCGGCGGACAGTACGTTTACCTCCGCGAAGCCTACGGGCCGCTCTGGGGCTTCCTTTATGGCTGGACGCTGTTCCTCGTGATTCAAACCGGCACCATCGCGGCCGTGGCCGTGGCCTTCGCCAAATTCCTCGGCGTGCTGGTGCCGCACCTCTCCGAGTCCAACAAACTCTGGCAGGTCGGGCGCTTCTCCCTTTCCCCGGCCACGGGGGTGGCCATCGCGGTGCTGGTGCTCCTGACGTGGTCCAACACCACGGGTTTGCGCACGGGCAAAATCGTCCAGAACATCTTCACTCTCGCCAAAATCGCGGCGCTCATCGCCCTGATCCTGCTGGGGCTGACGGTCGGCGCGAACCAGACCGCCATCCGCGCCAACTTTCACGACTGGTGGGCCGCCAGTTCGGCCGTCGCGCCCGGAGCCGCCGGGGCCGCTGCCGCCGCCCCGGTCACGCCGCTCTCCGCGCTGGGCTTGCTCCTGGCGTTGGGCACCGCGATGGTGGGCTCGCTCTTCTCGGCGGACGCCTGGAACAACGTCACGTTCACCGCCGGCGAAGTGAAGGACCCGCAACGCAACCTGCCGCGCAGCCTGATCCTCGGCGTGGGCCTGGTTTGCGGCCTGTATCTCCTGGCGAACATCGCCTACCTCGTCACGCTCCCGCTCGCCGGCAATCCGGCGGGCCTCACCGTCGTCGAACGCGGCATCCAGTTCGCCAGCAACGAACGCGTGGCCACCGCCGCCATGCAGGTGATTCTGGGCGACCGGGCGGTGGTGGTGATGGCGATTCTGATCCTCGTTTCCACCTTCGGTTGCATCAACGGGATGGTCCTGGCCGGGGCCCGGGTCTATTACGCGATGGCGCAGGATGGGTTGTTCTTCGGAGGCGTCGGCCGGTTGAACGCGCACGGCGTCCCGCGCAATGGCCTGATCGTCCAATGCGTCTGGGCGTGCCTGCTCACGCTGTCCGGCACTTACGGGGACCTGCTCGACTACGTCATCTTCGCCGTCCTCATCTTCTACGTTCTGACCATCGCCGGCGTGTTCGTGCTCCGCCGGAACCGGCCCGACGCCGAGCGGCCTTACCGCGCGCTCGGTTATCCGGTCCTGCCCGCCATCTACGTGGTGGCGGCGTCGTTGATCGCGCTCGATCTGCTGGTGGCGGCGAAGACGCGGGCCAACTCGTGGCCCGGCCTGTTGATCGTGCTGGCCGGCGTGCCGGCGTACTGGCTCTGGAATCGGCGCGGCAGACAGCGGGCCTAAGCGGCGAACGACGCGGGGACCCGGTGCTGGACGGGCGCTTCCCGCTTGCCCGCGGAGTGCGCCTTGGCCAGTCTCCGCCGCGCCTGCCGGCAGGACGACGGGTGGGATGCGATTCTGGGCCGGGCTTTAGACAATGAGTGACGTGCTTTGGTTTGTGGCGCACACACGGCCACGCTGCGAAAAAAAACTGGTCGGCTTTTGCGGGCGCGAAGGTTTCTCCACCACGCTACCGCTGTACCGCAGCGTGAAGAAATACCGCGGCAAGACGCAGGTCTTTCACAAGCCGCTTTTCCCCGGCTACGTCTTCCTGCAGATCACGGCCGAGCAGCGGCAGAAGGTGTTCCAAAGCGACTACGTGGCGAACCTGCTCGAAGTCGTGGACCAGGCGGAATTCGCCCAGCAACTCGAGGACATCCTCTTCACGTTGGAACAGGAGGTCGATGTGCGCCTCGCCCCCACCATCGGTCCCGGCGTGAAGGTGCGGATCAAGTCCGGCCCGCTGCAAGGCATCGAGGGCTGGGTCGAAAGCCGCAAAGGCATGGTCGAAGTGCTGCTGCGTCTGGACTTCATCGGCCAGGCCGCGGCGGTCAAGATGGATGCCACCATCCTCGAATTGATCTGACGGGAGCACCCAAGCGCCAAGCAGCCATTCCGAATGAGGAAAGCAGGGAGCCAGGAAGACCGGTCCCGTGGCCCTTCCTGAGTTCCTAATTAAACCTTCGGCCGCGACTCCGTCAGAGGTGGCGGATGCGGGATTTGTACTTCTGCAGAAGGCGATCGTTGTGGTCGTCGCCGCGGGTGTTGCTGCTGATGTACATCTCCGGCGCCACGCCGCGGGCCAGCGCGTGCTCGACCGCCTGGACCTGGATGAGCTGGATCATCAGCAGACCGATCATCGAGGAGGTGGAGCCGATCGCGCCGGGCATGCCCGGCAAGGACAGCCACGCGTCGCCGTTCGGCCCGCAATTATCGAGGACGACTTCGGCCACGTCCGCGAGCTTCTTGCCCGAGGGGTGCCGCGAGGGCCAGGCATCGCTTTGCGCCCGGTTGAGGATCGCCGCCACGCGCAGGCCGCGCTCGCGGCCGGCCAGCGCCATTTCGATCGGCACCGCGTTGCGGCCGGAGTTCGACACCACGATCAACACGTCGCCGGCCGCCACCGGGTAATGCGCGATGAGCTGGGCGGCGAAGCCCGCTTCGCGCTCGGTGTACGTGGCTGCGATGGCGTTTTCGTGAAGCATGATCCGCGGGTCGAGCATCGGCACGGCGTGGGCCAGGCCACCGGCGCGGTAGAAGACCTCCTCGGCAACCAGGTGGGAGTGGCCGGTGCCAAAGACATACAGCCAGCCGTCGCGGACCAGCGCGTCGCCGAGCCAGCCGGCCACGGTGGCCAGGTTTTCCCATTGCGTTGCGCGCACCCGCGCCAGCGTCTGCTGGGCGAGCCCGAAGAAACGTTCCATGGCGTTCATGGCGATTCAGGCGTGGGCGGGCGTTACGCCCCGGACTTGGGAGCGGGCCGGGTCGGACTTGCCGTTTTGCATGCGCTCGGCGATGGCAAAGGCAATTTCCATCGCCTGCTCGTAATTGAGCCGGGGATCGCAGCGCGTCTGGTAAGCGGTGTCGAGGTCGGCCTCCTGCACGCCGCTGGCGCCGCCGACGCATTCGGTGACATTCTCGGCGGTGAGTTCGAAATGCACGCCGGCGAGCCAGGAACCGAGCGCTTCGTGCACGTCGATGGAATCGAGGATTTCGCTCAGGATGGCATCCACGTGCCGCGTCTTGCGGCCGCTCTTGGTGCCCACGGTATTGCCGTGCATGGGGTCGCACATCCACGCCGGCCGGTGGCCGGAGCCCGCCACCGCGGCGACCAATCCGGGGAGCACCTCGCGGACCCGCTTGGCGCCCATGCGGGCGATGAGCACCAGATCGCCGGGCTCCCGGTTGGCGTCCAGGACGTCCAGCAGGCGCAGCAACTGCTCGGGCGTCGTGGCGGGACCGATTTTCACGCCGATGGGATTGCGAATGCCCCGGAAGTACTCGATGTGGGCGCTGTCGATCGCGCGGGTGCGTTCGCCGACCCACGGCAGGTGAGAGCCCAGATTGTACCACCAACCAGGGCGGCGCGGCACCTGGCGCGTCTGGGCGGTTTCGTAATGGAGACTCAAGCCTTCGTGGCTGGTGTAGAACTCGCTGTGCGTGAGCTGGTCCATCCGTTGGCTGGTCAGGACTTCCATCAGCTCGATCGCGTTGGCGACGAACGCCACCCGGCGCTGGTAGTTGTCGCGCGAGGCGGCGGACAGGCCGGTTTTGCCCAGAAAGTTCAGGTCCCAGTACTCCGGGTGGTGCAGGTCGGCGAAACCGCCTTCGATGAGCGCGCGGATGAAATTCAGCGTCATCGCCGCGTGCTGGAACGCGGACACCAGCCGTTCGGGATCGGGCCGGCGGGCCGCGGGCGTGAATTCGTCGGAATTGATCAGGTCGCCGAAATACGACGGCAGCGTGACGCCGTCGCGGGTTTCCGACGGACTCGAGCGCGGCTTGGCGTACTGGCCGGCAAACCGTCCCACCCGGATGATCGGACGCTTGAGACCGTCGGTGAGCACCAGGCTCATCTGGAGCAGAATCTTGAGTTTGCTGGTGATGATGTCCGGGTGGCACTCGCCGAAGACCTCGGCACAGTCGCCGCCTTGCAGGATGAACTGTCGGCCGGCCGCGGCATCGGCAATCCGCGCACGCAACCGCTCGATTTCCCAACTGGTGACCAGTGGCGGGTAGGCGCTGATGCGTTCGATCGCGCGTTGCAGGGCGGCCGGGTCGTCGTAAGGGACGGCCTGCTGGATGGGCTTCTCGCGCCAACTGGTCGGCGACCAGGCGGCGGCGGGCGGAAGTTCTGGACTCGATTCGTTCGACATGGACACTTTCTTTGCCCGCAGAGTTGCGGCGGGTGCAGGCGGACGCCAGCGAAAATTGGCGGGCGGCGGACGGTCCGGACTTCACCCCGGCGCGGGAACGAACGCGCCGCCCAGCCGTTGCAGCATGGCGAAGTAGCTCCAGAGCGGGCCCACCACGCCTTTCGCGCGCAGGCGTTCGGCCATCTGCACGTAGCTCGGCGGCGGATCGTCCACGATCCAGTTGGGCGAGCGGCGGGCGAAGGCGCGCAGGCGGTCGAGCACGCGGGCCTCGGTGAGTGGCGGCGCGAGATAATAGAACGGTGGGAGCAACGCCTCGGCCACGGGCATGCCCGGCTCCTGCTGGCATGCCGCGAACAGCGGTGTGCCGGGATACACGCGCATGCCGGCCCGCGCCATCAGTGTCACGTCCCTCAAGCGTTGTGAATTGACGAAGCTGGTTTCAAGCGTGGCTTCCGTTTCGCCCGGCCCGCCACAGATCAGGAAGTGGCAGTAATCCACCCCCGCCTGCCGCGCACACTCGCTGGACTCGTGAATGTCGTCGAAGGTCAGATGCTTGCCGTAAGCCGCGAGCACTTCGTCGCAAAAGCTGTCCGAACCGAACTCGACATGGCTCAGGCCCGCCCGGGCCATCGTCCGCAGCAGACCGGGGCTGAGGTGCTGCGGCCGCAGAAAACAACACCACTTGAGCTTTACGTCCCGGCGCAGGATGGCGTCGCAGATGCCCTCGACGTGGCCCGGCGAAGAGTTGAAAACCGAATCCACCAAGAAGACGTATCGCACGCCGCGCCGTTGCAGTCCGGCCATTTCCTCGGCGACCGCCTCGGCCGGCCGGGTGCGGTGCTGCCGGCCTTCGATCAACGGATACGTGCAGTAACAGCACTTCAAGGCACAGCCGCGCTGGGTCTGAAGGTTCAACATCGAACTGCGTCGCAAATAAAACCCGACCATTTCCTCCGGACGCTCCGGCTCGCCGAGCTCGGCCGGCGCCCGGCCGGCGGTCTGGCGATTGACCTGCACGCGTCCCCCGGTCCGGAACACCAGGCCGGGAATGCCGGTTGGCGCGCGGCCTTGCTCCAGCGCGGCGAGCAAGGCGATGAAGCTCCGCTCGCCTTCGCCCTGTATGCCATAATCGGCGCCCGACAACTCGAGCAATTCCGCCGGGAAGATCGAGAAACCGCTGCCGCCCAGAACCACCGGCGCACCCGAGTGCTGACGCAATTCCGTGACGAGTCCGCGGAGTTCGTCGAAGAAGGTTTCGCGCCGCTGGATCAGGGCGTCGTCGATGTTCCGCAGCGACACCCCGATCACCGCGGGCCGGAATGCCCGGACGGCGGCGCCGGGTGGTTCGCGGTGCAATTGAAAATCCAGCAACCGGACTTCGTGGCCGGCCTGTCGGGCCGCGGCCGCCACGTACGCCGCCCCCAGCGGATAGACCGCGTACGGAAACTCATAGACGTTGATGCTGAGGAGCAGGACGCGGCTCGGCATGGCCCGGCCATTGAGCCGCAACCCAACCGTTTCGCAATCCGAAAGCGCCGGTCCGCCCCACGTCTCCGGTATGCGCCCGGTCCGACCCACCGGCAGCCCGCACGGATAACCGGCCGGCGCGCGACAATGGTCCGCCGGTTGGGCCGTGGTCACGGCATCGTGGCGGCGGATTACTTGGCTTTGTCCTTGGTTGGGGGCGGCGAATCCGTCAGGACCAACGTCCCATTGAACCGATTGCAGAAATCTCCGTCGCCAAAATCGAGGCCAGCCATTGTCCCCGTGCCGGTGGCGCCGGCGTAACTTCCGGTGCCCCCGACAATCCAATACTCGCCGGTGAACTGCAGGGGCGTGGTGGCCTGGAGCGGCTCGTAGAGGCTGTATTCGATGTACAGTTCGCCGTCCGGTTTGAAGCTGGTGCTGAAGCCGTACGCCGCCAGGCCGGCGAGTGCCCCGTTGCTCCGATCGATCACCGGATATACCAGCAGGGTGTTCTCCTGGGTGGCCTTGCCCCCCTCATTCGTGACCTCCATCGCCACGTTGTACATGACCGGGAGGCCGCCTTCAGTGACGCCAATCGTCTCGTTCGTCCCGTGGACCACGCCGACATACCCCGGGTTCTTCGTGGGAGCGCCCTGTGCCCCACCGGCGGACACCAGCAACGTGCCGGCACTCAGGACCAGGGGTACACACGCCATTCGGAGGTTCTGGATGGAAGTCTTTATGGGCTGAAGGGTTCGGGTTTTATACACAGTAGTATTCCACTGTCAGGCAGCGAATTACTGGAGACTTCTTATGCCACTTCGGTTCTGGCGTCAATATGCGCTCGCACGTTCGCCGGGCCCCGTTGGGGAGACGTGAAGTCCGCGCCGGCCGGCTCAATTCACGGCTGGCCGGGGCGCAGCGTCAGCCGCGCCACCACCGGGAAGTGGTCGCTCGGATACTGGCCGCCTTGCTCGAACGTCACGATTCCGGTGCTGGCCACGTCCGCATCACCGCGCAGCAGAATCCAGTCAATGCGCTGGCCGCCGGTCCGCGGGCCGCTGAAGTTGTGAAAACTGTTGAACCCGGCGTTGTGCCGTTCCTTGGCGAGGTGCCAGGTGTCCTTGAAGCCCCCCTCGTTCACGAGGATGTCGTAAGCTCGGTTCGCGCCCGACACGGCATTGAAATCACCGACGAGCAGGACGGGCAGTTTGGTCTTCAACGCATCCACCCGCTCCCGGATCAACGTGGCGGCCTGCTCGCGCGCCAACTGGATCGCGTGGTCGAGGTGCGTGTCCCAAAAGTAAAACTCCAGCCCGCTCTGCCGGTCGCGGAAGCGCACCCACGTGACCATGCGGCGGTTCGTATTGCCCCAGGTGGACGAGCCGATGACGTTCGGCGTGTCGGACAACCAGAAATGGTCGTACTCCAGCGGCTCGAAACGGTCGCGCCGGTAGAAGATGGCCATGAACTCGCCGCGGCTCCCGCCGTCGCGCCCCGTGCCGATCCACTCGTAAACGGGCAGGTCCGCGGCGATGTCTTTGAGCTGTTGGTACAAGCCCTCCTGCGTGCCGAAAAGGTCGGGATTGACCGATTCGATGCACGCCTTCATCACCGGCCGCCGCTGGGGCCAGGAGTTCGGCGGGGTGGCGCTGGCGTAACGCAGGTTGAAGGTCATCACGGTCAGGTCGGCCGGCGCCGCCGCGGCCGGTTCGCCCGCGCCATACAGGTTGAAAACCGCCGCCAGCCCCAGTCCCCACGCCCACGACAAGGAAGATTTCATGCGCCCACTCTGCCCTGCCCCGCGACAAGGAGCAAGCGGCCGGCCACGCGCGTGGAGCCCGCGTTTCAAATGGGCGGTTGGTCCGCCTCCGCGATGCCCTCGCCGGTGTCGGTGACCGTCAGGATGGCATGGCCGTTCTCGACGCGGGTGGCGATCCGGACTGCACCGCGGTCGCGGTTGAACTGGATTGCGTTGGTCAGCAGGTTGGTCGCGACCTGGCCCAGGCGTTCGGCATCCCCGCCCAACGGCGTGCTCAGGGGCTTCGCGCCGGATCGGCCGGCGCCCGCTCACATCGCACGGCTTACTTGCGGTTGGCCGGCCAATCCCGGTTAATGCGCCGGTGCCCGTTCGAGCCTTCGAACTCTGCCGACGGTTTTGGCCTTCCGCTCCCCGCGGCGGGCGGGTGCCGGCTCCGGTCGCAGTCCTCGCCGGACTGCTGTTGGCCGCGGGGCTGACGGCCTGCCAGGCTCCCAGTCCGCCACGATTCGACACGAACGCGCCTGGCTGGCGCATCCGCCAGGGCCAGGCCGTGTGGCGGCCGGCGGCTCGGGCCGACGACATCGCCGGCGAACTGGTCGTGGCGCAGCACCCCGACGGCCGCGCTTTCGTCGAATTCGCGAAACCGCCGGTGACCCTCGCCTCCGCAGCGCAGCAACCGCGGACGTGGCAGTTCGCGCTGCCGCTGCAGCGTCGAGCCGGACACGGCCGGAATCCGCCGCCGCCGACGGTCCTCTGGTTTCAGCTCCTCAACTTCCTGCGCGGCGCCCCCCCCGCCGACGACTGGCAGGGCGAGAACTTCGCCGACGGCCGGTGGCGGTTGGGAAACCGGCGCACCGGCGAGCGCCTCGAAGGTTGGCTCGCACCGTGACCACCCCGCGTGACACAGCGGTGCGATGGCGTCGGTGGCTCTGGCTGCTGCTGGCCGTGCCACTGGTTGCCGGCTTGATCCGCCTGCGCTTCGACGCCCAGGTTCTGAACCTGCTCCCGCCCGACTTGTCGGCGGTGCGCGGCTTGAAGCTGTACCAGGAACACTTCCAATCCGCGCGCGATTTGATCCTCACCCTCCGGGCGGCGGATGCGGACCAGGCGACCGCGGCCGCGCGTTCCCTGGCCGAAGCCCTGCGGGCCGAGTCGAATCTGGTCGCGAGCGCGTATTGGCAGCCGCCGTTTCAAGAGGACGTTCACGCCGCCGGCGCCTTGCTGGCCTGGCTCTGGTTGAACGAACCTCCCGAAGGCCTGGCCGCACTGGCCGGCCGGCTCGCGCCGAATCGAATCGCCGCCACCCTGCGCGCCGCCCGCGATGAGCTCGCCACTTCGCTGTCCCCGGACACGCTTGGCCGCCTGGGCTACGACCCGCTCGGACTGACCAGGCTTCCCGGCGCAGCCGGTGGCGCCGGCGCCTTCAGCGAGGGCGGCGCGTGGTTCGCGTCCGCCGACGGCGCGTTCCGCGTCGTGTTCGTGCGGCCGCGCGCGGCGTTGGCCAACTACCGCGAAACCGCCGATTGGCTGGGCGCGGTCCACAGCGCGGTGGCGGCGTGGCGCGCACGGACCGCGTCCGACGCAGCGGTGCGCTTCACGGGCGGGCCGGCGTTCGTGGCGGAAATCGCCACCGGCATGGAACACGACCTGCGACAATCCGTGGCGGGGACGTTCCTGCTCATCGCCGGCCTGTTCGGGTGGGCGCACCGACGCTGGCTGCCGCTGATCTGGCTGTCGGTGCTGCTGGCGGCGCTGGTCGGGGCGACGATGGCGTTGGGTGGGCTGGTTTTCGGCGAACTGAACGTCGTCAGCCTCGGCTTCGCAGCCGTCTTGCTGGGTTTGGGAGTGGATTACGCGCTGGTGCTCTACCAGGAAGCCCGGGCCACTCCCGGGAGGCACCTGGCCGACATCCGCCGCACGGTCGCGCCCGGCATCTGGTGGTCGGCGCTCACCACCAGCGGCGCGTTCCTCCTGCTGAATTTCGCCGGACTGCCCGGACTGTCGCAACTGGGCACGCTCGTGGCGATGGGTGTGCTGCTGGCCGCGGCGGTGATGCTGAGTCTGTTTCCGCTCGTCGCCCTGCGGGCGGCCCCGGCCGGCGACGCGACCGCCGGCGAAATCGAGACGACCCCGCCGGGCCCGCGTCACCGCCCGGCCTGGCTGGCGACGGCGGTTTTGGCGGCCGCTTCACTGATCGTGCTGAGCCGCGGTTGGCCGGCGGTTCACCACGGCACCGAGCCGCTGCAACCCCGGAACAGCCCGGCCGCCACCGCCCTCGATGAGCTGGAGAGGGAACTCGACCAGGGGATCGAACCGGTGGCGGTGGTGGTGCCGGGCCGGGACGAAGCCCAGGTCATCGCCCGGCTGGAACGGCTCCAGACGGATTTGGCGCGGTTTACCAACGCGACCTTCACTTCCTCGGCGACCCTCTGGCCGCGCGCCGAGCGGCAGCGCACCAACCGGACCTTGGCGGGGGAACTCGGCAACCGCGCTGACGAAATCCACACCGCCGTGACCGACGCCGGCTTCGCACCGCCCGCCTGGGCGCTGGCGGAAGCGGTCCTTTCGGCCTGGCGCGAATGGACGACGGCGGCTCCCCCCTTCTGGCCCACCAACGCTGCGTGCCAGTGGCTGGTGGACAAATCGATCGCCCGCGACGGTCCGGGCTGGCTCGCGCTGGCTTCGCTCACCTGGCCGTCCGGGACCGACGTCCCCGAGGAACTCTGGCAGACCATTGACCGCGCCGGGGCCGTCGCCGCGAGCTGGACGCGGCTGGGCGAGGCCCTGCTGGATCGCGTGGAAGGCCGCGTCGGTGGATTGATGCTCGCGATGGGCGCGCTGTTGGTCGGCTGCCTGACCCTGGCTTTTCGTCGGCCGGCCGAGGTGATCCTGAGCGGCGTGACCCTCGGATTCAGCTTCCTGCTGCTGCTCGCCATCATGCGCGGCGCGGGCTGGACCTGGAACTTGATGAACCTGACCGCGCTGCCGTTGATGTTGGGCGCCGGAGTGGACTACACGATCCACGTTCAACTCGCACTGCGACGCCACGGCGGCAATGCCCGGGCCCTGCGCCGCGTGACGGGCAAGGCGCTCTTCCTTTGTGCCGCGACGACGGTGGCCGGGTTCGGCTCGCTCTACTGGTCCGGCAACGCGGGGCTCGCCAGTCTCGGCCAGATTTGCGCCGTCGGTATCGCCTGCATCTTCCTAACGGCGCTTTACCTTCTGCCCGCTTGGTGGCAAGCGTTCGCCGTGCAACCGCTGGTCACCCCGGCCGCCGCCACCGCCGACGCCATGCCCGCTCCAGGTCTGCCGCTCCCCGCGGCGGGCCACGCCGCACCCGTGCCGCGCGCCCCGGCGAGCCGACCCGCGGACGGCAACCGCAATGGCAGCGCGGCATCCCCTTCCGTGTTTTATCGGACGGAACTCTGGCGCGCCGCGTTGTTCGGCGTACGCGTGCTGCCGGGCTGGCTGCTGGACGGACTGGCGCGGGCCGGGTCGGTGGCATACCGCCAACTGCACCGGGACCGGCGCGAGATCGCCGTGCAGAATCTGCTCCCGGTCGTCGGCGGGGATCGTCCGCAGGCCGAGCGCCTGGCCCGCCGCCTGTTCGCGCAATTCGCGTTGAAGCTGGCTGACCTCTGGCGCTTCGAGGCCGGCCTGGACCTGACGGGCCGGTTCTGCGACCTGCACGGTTGGGGGAGTTTCGAAGCGGCGCGAGCGCGTGGGCGTGGCGTCCTGCTGGTCACGCCCCATCTGGGCAACTGGGAACTGGGCGGACCGCTGCTTTCGGCCCGCGGGGTGCGGTTGTTGGTGATCACCCAGGCCGAACCGGGCAACGGCTTCACCGAACTCCGCCAGGCGTCCCGCGCCCGGTGGGGCATCGAGACGCTGGTCATCGGCCGCGATGCCTTCGCGTTCGTGGAAGTCATCAAGCGGCTGCAGGCCGGCGCGACCGTGGCGATCCTGGTGGATCGTCCGCCGGCGCCCAGCGGCGTGACGGTGGAATTGTTCGGCCGGCCGTTCCAGGCGTCGATCGCCGCGGCGGAGCTCGCCCGCGCCACCGGCTGCGCCGTGCTGGGCGTCGCCCTGCCGCGCACCCCGCGAGGTTATGCGGCGCGGGTGTTGCCGGAGTTCGCTTATGACCGCGGCGCGCTGGGAAATCGCGCCGGCCGCATTGCCTTCAGCCAGGAGATTCTGCGCGCCTTCGAGCCGATCATCCGCGAGCACCCGGACCAGTGGTACCACTTCGTCCCGGTCTGGCCCGAGCCCGAGCCCGCTCCCAGGCCATGATTCGCAGCCCGCTTACGCCCGTCCGGACCGGCGCCCGGCTGCTCGGGTTGGCCGCGCTGTGGCTCGCCCCCGCGATCACCCTTTACGCGTTTGACGCCGACGCCGTCCTGGCCGGCTGGTTCGCTTCGCAGACCAACCTTCACACTTGGTCGGCGGAGTTCACGCAAACGCGCACGCTCAAGGCGCTCCGCCAGCCCCTGCAAACCACCGGCCGGATCTGGGTGGCGCTGCCGGACCGCTTTCGCTGGGAACTGGGCGATCCGATCCAGACGGTCGCCGTGCGCCGCGGCGATGATTTGGTCATCGCCTACCCCCGGCTCCGGCGGGCGGAACGTTACCGCCTCGGCGGCAGCCAGCCCAAACCGTGGCGAGACGCGCTCGCCTTGCTCGACGCCGGATTTCCCCGGGATCGGACGGAGCTCGAAGGCCGGTTTCGTATCGCGTCGGTGACCGAAACCAACGCGCTTTACGTGGTCGCCCTCCAACCGCGCGCCGCCGCCACGCGCCATTTCCTGCCGGAAATCCAGGTCAGCCTGGCGACGAACGATTTCCGCCTGCAAGCCACGCAGGTTGGCTTTCCCGACGGCTCGACCCTGCGCAACGATTACCGGGCGGCGCAGGTCAATCCGGCGTTGGACGACGCCCGCTTCGCGCCGCCCCTCGACGCGGATTTCAAAGTCACCGGGCCCGCGCCATGAGCGTGACCGATCCCGTCCTCCTGGCCGAAGCCTTGAGCCGGTTGCCGCACGGACCGGAGTTCCGTTTCCTGGACCGCCTGCTGGAACTCGAACCGGGCAAGCGCGGTGTGGGCGCCTACACCCTGCGCGGCGATGAACCGTTCCTGCGCGGCCATTTTCCCGGGGACCCGCTCCTGCCCGGCGTGTTGCTGATTGAGGCCGCGGCGCAACTGGCCGGCGTGGTGGCGCAAAGCGATCCGGGCATCCCCCCGCTGCGCGGCCTGAAACTCACCGCCCTGCGCGGCGTGAAAATCCTCGGCAGCGCGCGACCGGGCGAGACGTTGCGCGTCGAAGCCGAAGTCACCGGCCGGATGGGGAACCTGGTCCAAGCCGCCGCGCGGGTGGAACTCCACGGCGGCGGATGGATGGCCACCGCCGAACTCACCCTGAGCGGAACGGCCGGCGACTGAGCGTGGCGTCTCTGTCCGGGCGCAACTCCAGCGATTCCCCTGGCCGTTACGGTTCAAAGACAACCCTGCCGTTTTTGCGAATGTAGGTCCACCGCCCGTCGAGCTTCACGCCGGCCAGCCCTTCGTTGAAGGGCCACGCCAGCTCGAAGCGGGCGGGTATTTCGAGCCGGCCGGGCTTGCTGACGTAGCCCCATTTGCCGTCCAATCTGACCGACGCGAGTCCGTTCTTGAAGGGCCAGGCCTCCTCGAACTGCGGTTCGATGATGATCCTCCCCGCCAGCGAGCCGAAATAGCCCCACCGGCCGTTCACCTTCACCGGCGCCGCCCCGTCCTGGAAATCCCACGCGTCCTCGAACCGCGCCGGAAAGGCGTATTCGCCCGAATGCTTGATGAAGCCCCACTGCCCGTCGCGCTTGACCGCGGCGTAACCGTCGCGGAAGGACCAGACATCCTCGAACTGGGGCGCGATGACCGTCTTGCCGGCCTTGTTGATGAAGCCCCAGCGCGCGCCCGATCTGACCGCTGCCAGCCCGTCGCAGAAAGCCAGCGCCTCCTCGAATTGCGGCGCGACGAAGACCTCCCCCCGCCCGTTCGTGAAGCCCCATTTGCCGCCGGACTGGACTGCCGCCGCGCCGTCCCGGAAAGGCCTCGCCCCGTCGAACTGCGGCGGAATGACCTCCTTGCCCGAGCCGGCCAGGTAGCCCCATTTGCCGCCGGACTGCATCGCGGCGCGCCCGTCGCGGAATTGGAGAAGTTGCTCGTAAACCGCCGGCGTCAACGGCTTGCCCGACTTCGATAGAAACAACCAGTGTCCATCCGACTTCGCCTTGGCATAGCCGGCCAGCGAAAACCAGCCCTCCTCGTATCGGGGTTGGATGACGATCTTGCCGCCGTGGCTGATCGAACCCCATTTCCCTTCAAGTTTCACCCAGGCGAAGCCTTCGCTGGCTGGCTGGACGGCTTCGAACTGCGGCTGGATCACGACCTTCCCCGAGCCGTTGATGAACCCCCACTTTCCGTCCCGGTCGATGGCCGCCAGGCCGTCGTGGAGCGAGCGCAGGTCTTCGCTCTCGCCGGGCGCGTAAGCCGCCAGCAACTCCTCGTGGGAAAGGCCGGCCGGCGGTACCTGGAACGCCAGCTTGCCCGTGCGGTCCACGAAACCCAGCCGCAAACCCGCGGGAGTGACGAAGGCGTAACCCGCTTCGTCGTCAATCGATTCCAGCACCGCCGCCGGGCAACGGGTCGCGAATTGCAGAGCGACGAGCAGAACCAAGACGAGGCCGAAAGAGGTCCGCGTGATGGCCGATGGTCGTTTCATGGTTGCTTTGGGTTGGATTCCCCGCTGCATAGCCGGCCACGCGTCCCAAGTCAATACCTTGGCCAGGAACTTGGCACGAGGCGAGGCTTCGCGGTTATCCCGGCGGAGACCCTGGACTCCCGACTCCCCCGGCCGTCATTCCCCACCTGCGCCAGCCAACTTCCGCCTCAATTCCGCCCGCGAGAGCTTGCCGCGTTCATTCACGGGCAATTCGGGAACAAACCGCCATCGCCTCGGCACTTGCCAGGCCGGCAGGCGCGCGGCCGCGAAGGCGCGCAATTCCAGCTCCGGAATCCCCCCCGGTGCAACCACCACCGCCGCGATGTCTTCGCCACGCTCGCCGTCCGCCGCGGGCAACCCGGTCACCAGACAATCCCGAACCGCCGGGTGCTCCCGCAGCACTCGCTCGATGATTTCCGGCGGGACCTTCCGTCCCGCAACATTGATGAGATCGCTGGCCCGGCCGCGCAAATAGACCGCGCCGTCGTGAATCTCCACCAGGTCGGCGGTCTGGAAGACGCCATCGCCCAGCGAGGGGTCCGGCTCCGGCCAGTAACCGCGGGCCACGTTCGCGCCCCGCACCTGCAGGCAGCCGTTGTCGCCGACCCGCAAATCCACGTTGTCCAGTCCCGTGCCCACCCCTCCCTCGGCCGGGCGCAGTTCGTCCGTGCGGTCATACGCGATGCCCCCGCATTCGCTCGAGCCATAGAAGTTGTGAATCTTGAGCCGGCGCGCGGCGAGGACTTCACGCTCCAGGGCGAGCGGCAGCGGCGCGCCGGCGGAGATCGCCAGCCGCACCTGGGGCGGAATGGCATCGGCCTCGTGCCACGCGCGCCAGAGCGTCGGAACGCCCGGCAACGTCAGGGCCGGGGCCGCCCGGCCGGCCAGACGAACCGCCTCCGGCAGCGCCGAGCCGCTCAAGACCAACGGCACGCCGTGCAGCAGCAACGGCAGCACCAGATTCGAGAAGCCGTACGAGTGGGCCAGCGAAATGGCGCCGACGTTCGGCCAGTCGGGCCGAAGACCCATCGTCGGCGCAATGTTGTCCGCGTCGGCGGCGAGTTGCCCGGCGGTAAACGCGATCAATTTCGGTGCCCCCGTGGTGGCCGAGGTCAGCTTGAGCTGCGCCGCGCCCGCCAGGCTCCTTGCCAGTTCGGCGGTGCCCCCGATGTTCGCGATCGCGGCGGGCACCGACTGGCCGGGTTCGAGCGGGCAAAAGACCCGTCGCCAGCGCCAGGCTTGAAGCGCCGCGATTACAAACTCCGGGCCGTCGCCTCGGGCGCACACCACAGCCGTGCGCGGCTCGGGGCTCCGTTCGCCCGCCGCGCGCAATTCGGCAAACGTCCAGGCGCGCCCGCCCACCAGATCGCGCAAGGCGACCGCCCCGCCCGCCCGGGCCGCCACCCGACACCAACGCTCGTAGAGCATTGCCTCAGTGGTTAACGACGGCTAGCGTCCGCCGCAAGCCGGATTCCTGAATGGCCGCCGAATCACCAGCCGCCCCACCCGCCGCCGCGCCGAACGCCGCGCCCCGCCGTTTCGACTTTGCACGAGACACCTTCGCGTTCGCGAACGAACTGCTCTGGGAATACCGGCTGGACCCCGCGACGGGCCGGATGAGCTTCCGCCGACGCGAGCCGCCGCCCGCCTACGCGCACCGGTGCTTCGTCCTGGCGCGCGCGGTGCGGCAGTTCTTCTTCCACGCGCGGTTCGACCCGGGCCAAGCCGCCGCCGCCGATGGCGAATACTCGCGACGGATCCGCACGGTGCTGGGGCGCAACCCACGCCGGCCATCCGAGGCGGAGCAACGGGTCGTCCTTCCCGGATTTGCCAGTCTGCGCAGCTTCAGCGAAGCCAAGCCCGACCTGCTGAAGGCCGGTTGCGGCGGCGCCTGGCGCTCGTACGTGCTGCGCAGCCATTGGCGGATGGTGTTTCCGATCTCGCGCCGCCACCAGGCCGCCACCGCCGCCCGGTTGCTCGCGGGCCTGGCGGCCGGCGGCGCACCGGTGGTTCACCTGGTGCGCTTCCCTCAACTAACCATCAACCACGGCCTGGTGCTGTTCGGCACGCGCGAAACGGAGAGGACCCTCGAGTTCGCGGCCTACGATCCGAATCGGCCGGCAACCCAGGCGCGCGTCGATTTCGATCGGGCGACGCGGACCTTTCTCTTCCCGGCGAACGCCTACTGGGCGGGGGGACAGGTGGACGTGATCGAGATCTTCCGCGGCTGGCTTTATTGACCTCAGTCGGCGCGACATGGGGAAAAGCGGCCGGGGCCAAGGCAGCGCGGACCCACCTCCACGGCTACGACGGCGCGCGGTTAGAGCTCGACCTGCATGCCCAGTTCGACGACCCGGTTGGCGGGCAGGCCGAAGAAGGCGGTGGCGCTTTGGGCGTTGCGGGCCAGAAATGCGAACAGCTTCTCGCGCAGGCCGCGCCACCAGGCCACACCTTGGCGGCAGATCACGGTTTCGCGGCTGAGGAAGAAGGTCGTATCGGAAAGTTTGAGCTGAAGCCCACGTTCGCCGCAAAGCCGCAAGATCTCCGTGATGTCCGGTTCGTCCATGAAACCGTACCGGGCGATGACGCGATAGAAGCCCTGGCCGTGCTTGACGATCTCGAGCCGCTCGGACAGCGGCACGCGCGCGTTTTCTTCCGTCAGCATGGTGAGGAGCACGACGCGTTCGTGGAGGACGCGGTTGTGTTTGAGGTTGTGCAGCAGCGCGATGGGCGTGCCCGTGGGGCTGCCCGCCATGAACACGGCCGTGCCGCCCACCCGGTGCGGTTTGCGCTCTTCGATGTCGGCCAGGAACATGTCGAACGGAAGCATGCTGGCCTGGAGCCGGTCGTGCAGCCGGCGGCGGCCCCATTTCCAGGTGCGCATGCAACCGTACAGCGCGGCGCCGACCGCCAGCGGAAACCAACCTCCGTCCACGAGCTTGAGCAGGTTCGCGACGAGGAAGGCAATTTCGACCAGGCCGAACAAGCCGCAAAGCGCCAGCGCGTGCCCGACACTCCAACCCCAGAGACGCCGGGACGCGAAGTAGAACAGGATGGTGGTGATGAGCATCGTGAGCGTGACCGCAACGCCGTAAGCGGCGGCCAGGCGGCTGGAGTCCTGGAAGCCGACCACCAGCCCCAGACAGGCCGCCATCAACAACCAGTTGGCGGTGGGCACGTAAATCTGGCCGCGCTCGGTTGACGAAGTGTGGAGGATGCCGACGCGCGGAAGGTATCCCAGTTGCACCGCCTGCATGGTGAGCGAGTACACCCCGGAGATCAGCGCCTGCGAGGCGATGATCGCGGCGGCGGTGGCGAGGCTGACGAGCGGGAACAAGCCCCACTTGGGGGCGAGCCCAAAAAACGGATTGACGACCGAGTCCGGCGTGGTCAACAGCAGCGCGCCCTGGCCGAGGTAATTCAGAAACAACGCCGGCAGCACGAGACCGAACCACGCGGTCTGGATCGGTTTTCGTCCGAAGTGACCCATGTCGGCGTACAGGGCCTCGCCCCCGGTGAGCACCAGGAACACCGCGCCCAGCACCTTAAACGCGGTCCAGCCCTCGCGGTGCGCGAACTCGGCCGCGTAGTATGGATTTACCGCCCAGAGGACCGCCGGTTCCGCGAACACCTCCGCCACGCCCAAAACCGAGATGGTGGAGAACCAAAGCAACATCACCGGCCCGAACACCTTCCCCACTCCGCCGGTGCCAAACCGTTGCACGGAAAACAGACCCGCCAGGACCAGCACGGACAGCGGGACCACGACCTTCTGCATCTCCGGGCTCGCGATCTTGAGACCTTCGATCGCCCCCAGCACACTGATTGACGGGGTGATGATGCCGTCGCCGTAGAGCAAGGCCGCGCCAAAAACACCCACCGCGGTGAAGCCCAGCGCCAGCCGGCCCCGGCGCGCCCGTTCAGGAAACGCCAGGGCGAGCAGCGACAGGATTCCGCCTTCACCCCGGTTGTCCGCGCGGCAAATGAACACCAGGTACTTGACGGAGATGATCAGCAGCAACGACCAGAAGATCAGCGAGAGCACCCCAAGCACATTCGCCTGGCTCAGCGCCACCCCGTTGGATGGCGCGAAGCACTCGCGCAACGCGTAGAGCGGGCTGGTGCCGATGTCGCCGAATACAACGCCCAAGGCGCCTAATGCCAGCAAACGATGGGTGGATCCGGGCTCTGCTTTGTCGGTCATGCTTCAGTGGCTGGGCCGAATAACCCCGCAGGATCGGGGCAACACGGGCGGCACTATGGGCGCGTGGGGCCGGATTGGCAACCCGCCAGGGTTGATCCCCGATTTCAAACCGGTGCCTGCGCCGCCCCCACCAAACCGGAACACTGCCCACCAGTGCCGCCTTCGGGTGCCTGGCCAGGAACCTCGCGGCCGCGCAAATGCGGCCTGAGTCCAGGCCTCGCCGGCCAGGTCGAGCCGACACGCCGCACCGCAACGGCCTCAATTCGTCCCGTCGGGTTACCTCTTCGGGTTACAACTGCGTGGGCCCTGACGCGGTTGAATCATGGCCAGGATGCCGTCGGTTGTGGTCGGCGACAGTTGACCGTTAGCCCATCCAGCAGCCCTTCCGGTGGGAGACGCCCAGGACCTTCAGGCAGTCGCAGTAGCAGTACGCGACCCGTCACGCCAAGAGGGTTCCACACGCCGGGCGGCCAGCTCCCGGATCTCGTTCCCACGGTGCTGGCACAGCGGAGCCTCGGGGAACCACGTGGAGACGAACTCGACGTGGTTTCGACGGAAGGTCCTCTCCCAGCACTGCGGCGTCCTGGCGTCGAAGGGCTCCTGATGGCCAAACGCGAGCGCTGGGACGCGCGGGAACCCCGCCGGCAGGCAGCGCTTGCCCATCACCGGTGAAGCAGTAGGCTCGGTCTGCAATCATGAGCGCCGCGGTCAATGACATTCTCCGTGCCTCCCGCCCGCCAAATCCGCCGGGGCGTGCGGACAAGTACTTGCCTGAGATTGCCCGGGACTTGCGGCGATTGCTGGAGAAGAGCCAACGCGGCTTCCCCGATCATTCCGTGGTCTGGCCGCAGGAGTCATTGAGCGAGTTGGCCGCCGTACTGGTGGAGTTTGGCGAAGATCTGCACTCGGACGCCGGGCTGTGGCGCAGCCTGGAGAGCTACCACCGCGAGTTCTTCGGCACGCCACTCCCCTTGGCCGTCAACGCAGATTCAAGGGCGACGCTGACTGGGTTCGATCCCCGGCGCATTCAGCATCTGGTCTGGACGCTGCGGATGAAGGTGGACCCAGCGGACTGGCTTGGTCCGACGCACCCGAATCTGCTCCGGCTCGCAGAAACGGCTGGGGTCTTTCTCGGAGAGCGGTTCGCCAGGCTGCCGGCAGATTCAGGCGTGCGAGCCTTCCTCGCTGGCCCCTCGCAGTTCGGCTGGGACATCAAGCGCAAGCTGGTCTGGTTGGGTACCCGGTCCTATTTGTTTCGGCTGTTCTTCGCCGATTACGTCAGTGGGCATGAAGAAGGGGCGACCGTCGGGGTCACCGATGATTTCATCTGTCAGGAAGCCACCGCGTGGTCGGGCCTGGGCGTGATTGACATTCTCGCAGGCGCGCTGGACATGCCCGCGGAAGACCGCGTCACCCTCCGGAGCTGGTATGAGCGGCATGCCGCGTTCTATCGCGTGCTGTCCCGACAGGACCGCGGCGGAGAAACGGAATGCCTCACCGTCCGAAACCTCGTCAACGGGCAAACCTACATCGTCCGTTTGAACATGCCGCGTTGCCCGTTCCAACCGGGACTGGTGGTGTTTGGTTCGCTGACGCCGTGGCGTGGCGAATGGTATTGGTCGGGCGAACAGCGCGTTTGTGGCAACGTGCCGGAGCACGAAGAGGCTGGCTTGCGGAAGGAGATGCTGGAACGGCACCCCGGCATCGCCTACCGCTACTGTCCCGCGGAGCTTGCCCAGGCCAGGGAAGCCAATCGCAAGCAGCACGACGAATTCGTGGCCCATTATGGTGGCGATCTGGTGGTGCATCCCGACGGCCTGGCCCTGGCTGCGGCCGAGCAGAAGCGCCTGGAAGGCCGCTGGCGCGCGGCGAACCAGGAGCACGTCCGCCGCGTCATGCGCGAACGCGGACTGGAACAGCCCCGGCCGCCGATGAAATCCCCGCGCGGGTTTCTCGACCACGACCAGGGCATCGGCGCGTTCTACAATCCCGACGAAGGCGGGGAGTTCATGCTCGGGTTCCATCACGTTCTCTCCGGCCTGCGCAAACAGGGCGAGGCCTTGTCCGACAAGGAGCGAGACGCGCTCCGGCATTTCGTCAGCGACCGTGCGATCAGCCTTGCATTTGTCCATCGGCTGGTCCGCGAGCACGGTGCAGCGTCGCTGCTCGAGACGTTTCACCTTCGCGACTTGCCGCCGGAGCGGGCGTTGGCGTTCCTGCTGCGCTGCCAGAAAGGTCGCTTTCACCGAAACCGGTATCCATCACTCTCGCTCGTCCAGAGCGGGGAACCCTGAAAAGTACTCTCATGCCAAGAGCCTGGATCTGGGCGCAGACCGACACTCCGCCCAAATGCAAATTGTCGAAGTGGCAGAAGCAAAGCCTGCAACACGAGGCCGCCCAGTTCCTGGCCGAGGTGTACCAGCCTGCCATCAAACCACCGCCCAAGAAAGCTCAGTTCAACTACATCGTGGACTTCTCGACCAAGTGGCACGGCGCGTATCTCCAGTTCATCGTCAAGTACGCCTGTCCTGGACCGAACGCACTCTCGCCGTTCTTCGAGATCGCCTTTGCGCGGCTCGGCTACTTCGGACCCGACTCCTGGAACACCTGGGCCCGCCGGCACAACGACCAGTGGATGGTCCTGGGCAGCCGGATGACGCTCCGGGAGTGCTTCGATGAGATGCGCACCAATCCGTGGTTCGAACGTTGAGCGGCGCCGCGCCGGGCCAGGCAGAAGCGGTGCTCCGAGTACCCACGACGGCTGTGGACCATCGGGTCCGTCATCTGCCGCGCAGGATGAACGGCGGGCCCGCATCCACCGCCTCGATGCGGCAGAACGACCGCGGATCGCGCAGATCGGTCCCGGCCAGCCATTCCTGGAGACCGATCTGGCGGTCTCCGTCCGGGTGGCTGGACAGGACGTACGGATCGGAGGCGTCAAGGTTCGCGTGTCGCCGAGCCTACGGTCCCCGACGTGTCATCCGAACAGGTCACCCTGGCCGTATGGACTCCCCGCCTCGCTCCTGCGAGTCAGCATCTTCCCGGCCCGCTGGCGCACCCCCCTGTCCGGATCACTCTGGGCGAGCGCTTTAACGACCTCCCAGCGCCCCAGTGCTTGCGCCAAGTCCGCTGCGGCCTTGCGCACATCGGAACGCGCGGCCTCCTTCGCGGCCGCCAGCGCCTCACCACCCCGCGGATCATCCGGATGGCCAGCCAGCCAATCCAGCAAACCCAGGGATCGCCACCGTGCCTGGTCATCCTTGGCCGCGCGTCGAAGGTCCGAGAGCAGCAGACGCACCGCGCCATCGGCCTCCGTGACCTCCAAGGTCCCGAGCCGCCAGGCGACCAACGGGCGCAAGTTCGATTCCCATCCCAGCGCTCGGAAGCACTGGACTGCCCCAGTCAGTTGATCAATCTCGATCTCCGAGGTGGACAGATGCAACTCTTGGAGTTCCCCGGTGTCGAACACGATGATCAGGCCCTGCCCCGGCTGCCGGATCTCCGGCAGTAGCCCCGCCAGCGGGTACCGGCGCACCGCATCTTGCCCTTGCTCGACCACCGATCGAGCGGCAGCGGCACAAACCGACGCCCCGACCTCCTCGCTCAGCGCCGCGAGCATCTCGGGCAGGCGCAAGCTGAGGCCCGTGTCCCGACGCATTTGCTCCCAAGGCACCGTGAGCATCGCGCGCAACATGAGCCCCTGCTCGGGTGGCGAAAGCGCGGCCAGGGCCGTTCGCAGAGAGGCAAGGGCCGCCTGGGCGTTCGACTCGCCGGCGAGTCGGTCATCAGGCCGGTAGTGGCAGCCGTCCCTCGTCTCCAGCATTCGCAGAACCAGGATGGCGGCGTATTCCCGGCGCAAGCCGACCGGGCCTTCGGTCAGCAACTCGACAAGTTCGGCGTAGCGCAATCGGTCGTCGATCTTCGGCGGCATGGTCAGGGGTGCCCGCGATGCGGGCAAGTCACCAATGCCTTTCGGCTCTCAGCCCTCGGGCTGCGCCAACATTCTTTTCAACCCAGTGCCAGGAACTCGGTTTCGGCGCGCGACACGGTCAGTCATGCATCAGTCGGGGAGGGGAGCCTTCTGTGTGGCCTCTCGATAGGCGCTGGGCGTCACCCCCATGGCCGAGTGAAACGCCCGGCTGAAAGCGCTGTGATCGTAGAAGCCGCATTCATGGGCAATTTCGGAGACGCCCAAGTCGGTCTCGCGCAGCAGCCGCGCGGCGACCGTCAGGCGGGTCTGGGTGAGGAACTGGCTGGGGGTGAGATCGAAGAAAAGGTGGATGAAGCGGGCAAACTTGGCGGGGGTAAGTCCGGCTCGCCGCGCCACGTTGGCGGGCGTGACGGACTCCGCCAGGTTGTTCTCGAAGCGCTCCAGCGCCGCCGCCAATTCCGCCGGGATGTTCCGAGGATCCACTGGCGCCCGCACGTCGCGCGAGATGCCGATCAGTCCAACGACCTTCCCGGCCGCGTCACGGAGCGGCAGCTTGGTGGTTAGACACCACACGGGCTTCCGCGGCAGATACCATTGCTGTTCGAGATGGTCGATGAGCGGTTCTCCGGTGCGCAACACGTGAGCATCTTGCTCGGCCGGAAGTCGGCCAAAATCGCCCGGGCAGATGTCGCAGGGGCGCCGGCCGAGCACGTGCGACTTGTGGCGGTAACCGTGCCGCTTGATCAGGGATGCGTTCACCGCCACATACCGTCCTGCGCTGTCCTTCACGAAGAAGGCCAGATCGGGCGCATGGTCGAGAAGCTCGGCCAGCACCTGCGGTTCCACCGCCAGGACGTTGGTAGGCAATCTGGCGGCAAGAGCCTTGATTGTGCTCAATTTCACGCTGGGGAGCGAAACTAGACCAAGACACCCCCAGCGGCAATCGCCTAGAGTGCCCATGAATCTTGAATGGCAAATCTATGAACCACGAACTCCACCTGAACCGCCGCCAGTTTCTGCGCAGCACCGGCCGGGCAGCCACCACGCTGGCTGCCGCCTCCACCTTTGCACCTGCGATTCTCTCGGCCGCATCCCCCACGAAGACGATTGGCGTGGGCTGCATCGGCGTGGGCAC
Source organism: uncultured bacterium (assembly GCA_963735925.1). Taxonomy (GTDB): domain Bacteria; phylum Verrucomicrobiota; class Verrucomicrobiia; order Limisphaerales; family J093; genus DSVZ01. The sequence continues at coordinate 345,365 of CAVTMT010000006.1, read as the reverse complement.
CCGCGGGGGGGACCTGCTCGATGCGGTCGCCCACGTCCCCAACGTCAAGGTGACGGCGGTGAGTGATGTGTTTGGGCCACACCGGCAGAAAGGTCTCGAACATTGCCTCAATCCCGAGGCGAAGGCGTATGTGGATTACCGTGAACTGCTGGCCGACAAGAAGGTGGACGCGGTGGTCATCGCCACGCCGGATCATTGGCACTGCCAGATGGTGTTGGACGCGGTGAAAGCGGGCAAGGACATCTATTGCGAGAAGGGGTTTTCCCGGACGCTGGCCGAGGCCAAGTTGATGCGGGATGCGCTGAAGCGGAGCAAGGTGGTGTTCCAGCTTGGCCACCACGCGCGCCAGGCCACCTGCGCCTTGCAGGCCAAGGAACTCATCGCCCAGGGCAGCCTCGGCCCCATCACCCTGGTGCGCACCGGACGGTTCAAGTCCACCGAACCGGAGCATCCTAATTGGCGCTGGTATGGTTACTACGATCGCTGGGAACGGCCCGACCCGGCGCAGGTCTGCAAGGAGGTGAACTGGGACCTCTGGCTGGGACCCGCTCCTAAAATTCCTTGGAACGAACGCCACTTCTGGCATTGGCGGTGTTATTACGCCTACGGCACCGGCTATGCCGGCGACCTGCTGTCGCACGAATTGGATTTCGTCCAATACCTGCTCGGCCACGGCATCCCCGACAATTGCACGTGCGCAGGCCTGATCGCGCTGCTGCACGATGATCGCGAAGTGCCGGACACGTGGGTGGCCACCTACCAATTCGAGAAGCTGGGCCGTACGGTCACCTTCGAAGGCAGCATGAACTGCAGCGACAGCCTGCCGGTCACCCTCTGCGGACGCGATGCCACGCTGCGGTTCGACGACATTGCGCACAACCTCAGCACATTTGAGGTGGTTCCCGCCGACTACAATAAGAAGGCGGACCTGCCCAAAGGCTACGTTCGGGGTCAGACTCCGGCCCAACCCAATCACATGGTGGACTGGGTGAACTGCATCCAAAGCCGCGGCACGCCGAAGTGCTCGACCGACGAAGCGTTCATCGAGACGGCCACGTTTCTCATGTCGCTGAAGGCCCAGCAGGAACGGCGCATGGTGCGCTGGGACGCGGGGCGAGAGGAAATTGTCTAGGTCGAAGAACGAACTGATAACGTTCTATGAAAGCCAAACGAGAGATTACCCGGTGCCTGATGACCGCAGTGGCTGCCGGCCTGATGTTGGCGGCCACCAGTCAAGCGGACGCCAAACCGCTGAAGGTGTTCATCCTCGCCGGCCAATCGAACATGGAGGGGCCAGCCCGGATTGAAACCTTCGACTACATCGGCGACGACCCGACCACCGCGTCCTTGTTGAGGCAAATGCGTGGCGAGGACGGCAAGCCGCGCGTGTGCGACCACGTGTGGATTTCGTATCTCACCGGCGACGGCGAAAAGAACTTTGAAATCACCGGCAAACTGACAGCAGGCTACGGGTCCATGTGGGGCCTGGACTCCGAGAGGCCCGGCGACAAAATCGGCCCCGAATTCACCTTCGGTCTCACGATGGACGCTGCGCTCGCGGAGCCGGTGCTCATCATCAAGGCTGCGTGGGGCGGCAAGAGCCTGCACACGGATTTCCGTCCACCGAGCGCGGGGCCGTACGTTTTCAACGAGACGCAACTCGCCAACCTGCAGCAGCGCGGCAAGGACGTCGCGGAGGCAAAGGCGATCAAGGCAGCCACGACGGGCGTGTATTACCGGCTCATGCTGGAGCACGTGAAGAAGGTGCTCGCCGATCCGAAGCGCGTGTGTCCGGCCTACGACGAGAAGCAGGGCTACGAAGTCGCCGGCTTCGTGTGGCTGCAAGGGTGGAACGACATCGTGGATGGCGACGTGTATCCGGAGCGCCACAAGCCCGGCGGCTATGCAGCCTATAGCCAGGTGATGGCGCACTTCATCCGCGACGTGCGCAATGATGTCGGCGCGCCGAAGATGCCGTTCGTCATCGGCGTGACTGGGCGTGGGCGGCGTCACGGCAAACCCGCAGACGGTGGAGTTTCGCAAAGCGATGGCGGCGCCGGCGGCGCTGCCGGAGTTCAAAGGGAATGTGGTTGCCGTGGAGACCGCGCCGTTCTGGTCGGAGGAACTGGCAGCCATTGACAAGAAGCACGAGCAGGTCCGCCAGATGCGCTACTTCCTCGATGCAAAGCACAAGGACCATGCCAACGCGGATGGGAAGATGACCGAGGAGCAAAAGCGGGAGTTTGTTAAGAAGTTCGAGGCTGACCTCATCACGCCCGCCGAAGCCGCGCTCTGGAAACGCGGCGCCTCCAACGCCGGCTACCACTACCTCGGCTGCGCGAAGACCTTCGCGCTGATGGGCAAAGCCTTCGCCGAGGCCAATCTCAAGATGCTGGAGTCGCAGCGCCCCTGACCACTCATCGCCATGGTGCATTCATGAAGACGATCATCCCTTCACTCGCGACTCTTCTGCCGGCCTTTCCGGCCCTCGGCGTGGCCCAGCCATGAGCGGCGGGCGACCAATGGCATTCAACTCAGACCCATTATGAAAAGAATCATCCGAACACTGGCGGTTTCGCTGCTGGCTTTGCCGGCACTTGTTGCGTCGGCCGCCATTCAGCAAGGCGAAATGGCCGGCTACCTTTTTGGTCCGGCGGAGAAGGTGCCGGAGGAGTTCAACGGCGGCTTCTCGCTCTATGCGGCCGCGTGGCCTCTCGTCGAAACCTACCCCGGGCACAGATTTCCAAACCGGGCTGTGCGGTACCTGGATGCATCCGCAGTATGAACCGGACAAGAAGCCGGCGGGCGAATGCTACACGGACGTCGAAGGCGGCCTCGGTTGGTGGCGCGACACGCATTTCCCGACTACCACGCCGAAGTTCATCATGGGCGGCGTGGGGCCGAATTTCAAATGGATCGCCAACGGTCCCGGCTACGGCGCGGGCACCTGGGAGAAACCGCGCGGTCAGTATGGCGTCGCGCAGCTCAGTCCGTGGCTGTTGTTTCCACTCGACGGACTGAACTTGAAGCAAGGCACGTGCGGCGAGCTCTTCGGCTACGGCTATCTCCCGTTGCCGCTCACCAATCCCAAATCCACCACGGCGGGCCAGAACGTGCCGACCGGCAACCACTGCTGGACGCTGTTCCTCAACACGGCCAACTTCAAAGGCCCGGTGGCATTCTTCACGCCCTTCTTCTGGTCGCAGGCGACCCTCGAGAAGCCGGAATGGGCTGGCTTGATGCTGGATTCGCGGCCCGTCGGACCGAACAAGGCCATCCAGATGGAAACGCAGCATGTCCCGGCCATTCTGAGCACGGGCGCGGTCGGCAGGGTTTACGCCCGCATCGCTCCGACCTCGTTTCCCGTCGGTCCCGAGGGCCACTCGACCGTGCTGCACCGGATCACCGCCTACAAGAAGGCGGCGCTGTGGGACGACGTGCAGCGCTGGTTCGACGGCGGCGCTCCAGCCACCGGCCTGATCCAGACCGAGGCGTCCGCCGTGCAGACGTTTGGCAAGGGCGGCGGCTCCAGTTGGAGTATTTATCCTCCGAATGCCCCGCGCGACGAGAAAGCGTCCCTGCCCTGGAAAGCCTTCGCCTCCTCGTTCACGCCGAATCCCATCACCTTCGGCTATCGCTGGAACGAGCAACTGACGCGGAAGAACGGTTCGCTCGTCACCTTGCCCGAATACTACCGGCTCGATTCGGACGGGAAGAAGCCCCAATGGTCAGTCGTCTCGCCCAAAGAGGTGCCGCCGGAACTCGGCCTCATCCAATACCGCTTTGAAACGCCGAAGGAGGAGCCGCAGGAACCCCGCACCACACCGGACGATCCCGCGGGTTGCTGGAAGAAACCCGGTCCCGCCGCCGGCCCGTTCCAGGCGCGGCTCGGCGATGGCAGCGTGGTGACCTACTACTGGTATCGGTTCGCCGATCAACCCGCGATGCTCAACGCCGACCTCACGCCGGAGGAGCGCGAGGTCGTGCAGAAGCGGGTTGAAATGCTCCATCGCGCCTGGACCAAGGACCGCAATTACCTCGCCCCGCCCGACGTCGGTACGCTCGCGAGTCTGGACCCGGCTCTAATCCTGACTCCGCCGCGGGGCATGGAAGCAGGCTATGTTCCCATCGCGACCCGTCAGGAATTGGCAGGTGCGGCGAGTCGTCCACAGGATCAAGGAAAGGCACGACAATGAAACGCAAAACAACCCAGAGGCTCGGCGGCCTGCTTGCCACAACCGCGATCGCGGTCACAACCGTGACTGCGGCGGACGAAGCAGGCACTATCACTTCACACTCCCAAGGGCTGCACGGCTACATCGGCTTCGGTCACGAGACAGCTCCCGGCCCAAGGCGGCTACAGCGCCGGGCATGGGCTTCTACGCCGCCGTCTGGCCGCTGGTGGATCAGCCGCTGGCGGATTTTCAGATCGGCCTGCCCAGTTCGTGGATTCAGCCGGACAACTCCGACAACAAGGACAAGCCGCTCGCGCCGGAGGGCACGCTGGCCCGCACGTGGAAGGAGCGTGGTCCAACTTGGAGCAGCGTCTTCCAAACCGTGGAGGGCGGCTTGGGCTACTGGGCCGGCAACCACTTCCGTTACGGCCCGCCGAAGTTCAGCATGAACGCCACGCCGCAGTGCTACGACTACGAGGTTGGCTCGCCCGGCTGGTCTTTCTTCTACCACAACGAGGCGCTGCCGGACCATCAGTCTGGGCATCGCGCAACTGAGCAACCGCCTCCTCATTCCTCCCGACGCGCTGCCGTTCCAGGGCCATCCCAACGGCGAGTTCCTCGGCTACACCTGGATGGCGCTGCCCTTCACCGATCCCACCACCGGCGATCCGCCGACGGGCGACCAGAGCTGGACCTGCTTCCTCAGCGCCGCCAACTTCAAAGGCCCCATCGCCTACTACATCCCGGAGACATGGAGCAAGATCGGCAAGCTCTTCAACTATCCCTTCCTCCACGGGCGCGGACTCGACGCCCGCCCCGGCATCATGGGCGGCGGCGCGATGGAGATCAACACCGTGCCGCGCTTTGACGCCAAGGACGCACAGGGCAACGCCTACTCGAAACTGCCCAAGCTGCAGTTCCCGGTGGATGCCGAGGGCCGCGCCTTCCTCGTCCAAGACGTCACCTACTACTCGAAGACGGCCCTCTACGACGCCTTCAAGTCCTGGCGCGACGGCGGCCCGGCATGCTCCGGGGCGCTTCGACGAAAAAGGCGCGTGGAAACCCAAGCTCAACACGCACACCACCCGCTACGATCAGGCGGGCAAGAAGATGATCGGCGTGGAGCGCGCCTTCGACACTCGAGTTTTCGAGGGCAACGTGTGGGGCTTGCAGTGGTTCACCAACGACCTCAGCGCCGAAGGGCCTGTTCCCGCAATACTACAAACACGTCGGCGAACGAACGCGTCGCCGTGCCCGCGGCAGAAGTGCCTGCGGAAACCAGGTTGCTCACTCAGGAATTCAAGCTCGCCAAGATGGGAGTGCCCTACACTTCGCCCACCGTCGGCGCCTGGGCGAAGCCCGGCCCGAAACTCGGCCCCTTCACCGCCAAGCTCGTGGATGGCTCAGTGGTGACCTATTCGTGGTATCGCTTCGTGGATCAGCCGTCGTTCCAGCAATACTCCTGGAGCACGGAGAAGAAGGCGAAGCTGCAGTCCTTCGTGGAAAAGCTCCACGCGAACTGGCCGACCGATCGCGACTACATGGCTCCGCCCACGCGAGGAAAACTGGTTTCGCTCGATCCTGCCTTGCTCGTGACGCCCCCCGCCGGATTGGAGGTTGGCTACGTTCCCATCGTCACCCGCCAAGCCAGGCAGTGAGCTGCGGATGAAACCCTGCCTCGCATGAGTTCAAAGTTGCCCGTCAGCATTTTCAACGACGTGATCGGCCCCGTGATGCGCGGGCCGTCGAGTTCCCATTGCGCCGCGGCGCTGCGCATCGGGCGCCTGGCCCGCGACCTCATGGGCGGTCAGTTCACCGAGGTGCTGGTCGAGTTTGACCGCAATGGCTCGCTCCCGACCACCCACGACGCGCAAGGTTCGGACATGGGTTTGTTCGGCGGGTTGATGGGTTGGGACGCCGCCGATGAACGACTGCCCGGTTCGCCAAAAGCACTGCGCGATCTGGGCGTGCAAATCCGCATCGAGACGGTGGACGCTGCGGATCCGCACCCGAACACCTACCGCCTCACGTTGCGTCACGGGCAGGAGCGTCACTTCGTGCGCGCGATCTCCACCGGCGGCGGCATGATGGAGGTGCTCGACGTGGACGGCTTCACGGTTTCCATGTTCGGCGACTGTTTTGAAACCCTGCTGTGGGTGCGTCGCGAGGGCCCCAGACTGGCCCAACAACTGGCGACGCTGGTGTCCGCCGATGCCGTCCTTGTGCATGAAGCCGCCGGTGAACAACTGGTGGAGGTGAAGGGAGGCGAATTCGTGAGCGAGCAGACGATCGCCAAGCTGAACGGGACTTTCGCGATTCGTGCCGTCAGACGATTGTCCCCGGTGCTGCCGGTACTCTCGCGCAAAGACACGCGCGTGCCTTTCACGACCTGCGCGGAAATGCTGTGCCACGACCAGGGACGCAACACGCCGCTGTGGAAACTGGCGGTGGAATATGAAATGGCACGAGGCGGTCTGATCGAGACGGAGGTCATCGCTCAAATGGTGGACATCGTCCGCATCCTGCGACGGTCCATCGCTCAAGGCATCGCGGGCACATGTTACGACGATCGCGTGCTCGGCCACCAGTGCGGCCAGTTCAACGATCTGATGGCAAGCCGGCCGGCTGCTGGACGGCGGGGCCTTGAACCGCATCATCCTTTACGTCACTGCGCTGATGGAGGTGAAGAGTTCCATGGGCGTCATCGTGGCCGCGCCGACGGCGGGGGCGTGCGCGGCGCTGCCTGGGGCGGTGATTGCGATGGCGGAGGAAATGAAGTTATCCGAGGAAGACCATGGCGAAGGCGATGCTGGCCAGCGGTCTGATTGGCGTCTTCATCGCCACGCGATGGACTTTCGCGGCCGAGGTCGGCGGCTGCCAGGCCGAGGGCGGTTCGGCGGCAAGCATGGCCGCGGCCGCGCTGGTCGGCATGGCCAACGGCACGCTGGCGCAATCCGTCGCGGCCGCCTCGATGGCCTTCCAGAGCATGCTGGGACTGATTTGCGATCCCATTGCCAACCGCGTCGAAGCGCCCTGCCTGGGCAAGAACGTGATGGCCGCCAGCAACGCGCTCGCCTGCGCGAACATGGCGCTGGCCGGCTACGACCCGGTCATCCCGCTGGACGAAGTGATTGAGACGGCCCAACGAGTCGCCGGCCAGATGCCGCGCGAGCTGCGCTGCACAGCGCTGGGCGGGTTGTCGATCACGCCGACATCCAAGGCCATTGAGCAGCGGTTGGCGGCGAAGAAAGCGGCTGTCTGCGGCAGACGGATGCGCCTGCCACTGACGATGAACGGCGGCTCCTCCAGCGTTGCGCCGTCGTCACAGGCCATGACACCTCAGCCTATCGAACGACTGGCCGATCCGCGTCAACTCAAAGGCGCGCTGGCGGCACAGCCCGAAGGCCAACGCGCACCAAAGGGAAGACCATGAACCTCGAATCCATCCAGAGCGAACTGCAAAAGGCCGGCCTCGACGGCTGGCTCTTTTTCGACCACCACGAGCGCGACCCGCTTGCCTACCGGGTGCTGGGGCTGAAACCGGCGGGCCACGTCAGCCGGCGTTGGTATTATTTCATTCCGGCTCGGGGCGAACCGCGTGGGCTGGTGCATCAAGTGGAGCCGCATGTTCTCGATCCCTTGCCCGGCGCCAAGATTCCCTATGCCCGCTGGCAGGAGCAGGAGGTTGGGTTGCGGACGCTTCTGCAGGACGCAAGCAAGGTCGCCATGCAATACTCGCCCCGGTGCGCCGTTCCCTATGTGGCCAACGTGGACGCGGGCACCGTTGAATGGATCCGCGGTCTCGGGGTGGAAGTGCTCAGTTCGGCCGAGTTGATCCAGATCTTCGAGGCGAAGTGGACTCCCGCCCAATTCGAAATGCACCTGGAGGCGGGCCGGCGGGTGGACCGGATCCGGCACGAAGCCTTCGAGCATATCCGACAGGCCACCCGGGCGGGGCGACCGCTGGACGAGTACGGCGTCCAACAGTTCGTCATGCGGCGGTTTCAGGAGTGTGGGCTGGTAACCAATTGGGCTCCCATCGTGGGCGCCAATCTCAACGCCGCAGACTCACACTATTCGCCGCCCGAGTCGGGTAGCGCCCCCATTCGTCGCGGCGACCTGGTGCTGCTGGACCTGTGGGCCAAGCTTGATGAGCCGGACGCGGTCTATTACGACATCACCTGGATGGCGTTTTGCGGGGAGGAGGTGCCCCCACCGATGCGCGAGGCGTTTGCGGTTGTTGTCGGTGCCCGCGATGCCGGCATCCACCTGGTTCAGGAGGCGGCCGCCACCGGCCGGACTTTGCGCGGCTTCGAGGTGGATGATGCCGTCAGCGGCTACATTGCATCGCGCGGGATGGCGCACTGCATCCGGCACCGGACCGGCCATTCCATCGGGCGCGAAGTGCACGGCGTGGGGGCCAACATGGACAACATGGAGACGCACGATGAACGGCCCGTCATCCCGTGGACGTGTTTCTCGGTGGAGCCGGCGCTCTACCTGCCGACTTTCGGAGTAAGGACGGAGGTCAACGTGTTTGTCGAGGAACGCGGCGCGCGGGTAACCGGCGAAATACAAGCGGAGTTTGAGCGGCTGTGCTGATGGCTGGCCTGCCTGTATGAAACCAGAGGAAGCCACTTCCATCCTGACCAACGAATCAGCCACACCCGAAGATGCCGTTTCGCGGCGTCACTTCCTGCTCTCCGCCTCCTTGGCGACGACCGCGCTGGGCTTGAAACCGCTGACCGGCATGGGGGCGCCGGCGCGGGAAAGCCATCCCCGGTCGGTCGCCCCGGGAAGACTGTGCTTGTGGTCTGACCGTCCAGCGAAAGTGTGGATGACGGAAGCCTATCCGATCGGCAATGGCCCCATGGGGGCGATACTCTTTGGCGGCACCGGGGTCGAACGGATCCAGTTCAATGAGATCAGTCTCTGGTCCGGAACCCGCCTGGCCGTCGATGGCCTCGATGACGAAGGCCAGGACCTGGGCGCCTATCAGGCGTTCGGCGACATCCTCATCCATCTCGGCCATGACTTCGCCAAGGTGACCGATTACCGGCAGGAGCTCGACTTCTCCTCACGCTCTCACAAACACTCACTCCGCGCAGCGTCAGGTAAATCGGAGGCATGGAAACATATGAACCAACGACACTTCTCTCGCTCTTTCGTCATCGCGCTGGTGCTTCTGCTCGCCGTCGGCGTGTTAGAGGCCGCCGAGGATGACTCCCAACTCCGGCGGGAGTTTGCGGAGCCACCGTTGCGCTGGCAATCGCGTCCCTTGTGGTTTTGGAATGGAAAGCCGGATGCGGAAAAGACCAAGGGCATGGTGGCAGCCTGTAAAGCGGCCGGCTACTACGGTATGGGCATCCTGCCCTGCAACGGCATGGGGATTGACTTCATGAGCCCGGAGTTTCTCAAGCAATACCAGGTCGCGGTGGACGAGGCCGGCAAACTGGGCATGAAGATGTGCCTCTACGACGAATTCTGGTTCCCCAGCGGATCGGCCGGAGGGCTGCTGGCCAAGAAGCATCCGGAGGCGTTAAGCAAGCGCCTCGACATGCTCGCCACCGATGTGGCCGGCCCCAAAGAATTCACCCACGCCGTGCCGGAGGGAACCCTGATGGGCGCGGTGGCCATGGAGACGGCGACCAAGCAGCGCCTCGACATCACCGCTTCCATCAAGGATGGCACCTTGCGCTGGAATGTCCCCGCCGGCGAGTGGAAGGTGATGATCTTCACCTGCGTGCGCGATGGCGGCGACGGCCTGGTGGACTATCTGGAGCCGAAGGCAGTGGATGCCTTCATCAAGCTGACCTATCAGGCCTACCACGATGCCATGCCGGAGCACTTCGGCACCACCATCGACGGCGCCTTCTATGACGAACCGGCCTTCTATCATGTCCAGGGCGGCAGGGCCTGGACGGATCGTTTCAACGAACGTTTCATCGAGCGCTTCAAGACTAATCCCATCACCCTCTATCCGGCCTTGTGGTTCGACATCGGTCCCGACACCGCCGCCGCGCGCAACGCCCTGTTCGGCATGCGCGCCGAACTCTATGCCACCGGCTTCGTGAAGACCATCAGCGACTGGTGCGCGGCCCATCACATGGACCTCACCGGACACGCCGACCAGGAGGAGGTCGTCAACCCGGTGATTGGCACTGTTGGCGATCTCATTAAATCCTTCAAATACCAGAGCATGCCCGGCATCGACCAGGTCTTCGCCTATGGCCGCGCCTCACGCGCCTACAAGGTGGTGAGCTCGGCGGCGAACAATTACGACCGGCCACAGGTGGTGACGGAATGTTATGGCGGCATCGATCTGCCGCTACCCAATCTTTACAGGGAGGCCATGGACCAGTTTGCCAAGGGCATCAACACGATGGTGCCGCACGCCGTGTGGTACGACCCGGCGACCATCGTCTTCAAGCCGGACCTCTCGCCGGGCGCGCCGAAATACGGACCCGCGCTGCCGGCCTACAACCAATACATCGGGCGCCTCCAGCGCATGCTTCAGGGTGGCCGCCATGTCGCCGACATCGGTGTGCTCTATCCGATTGCCACGCTGCAGGCGGGTTCCTGGTTCGGCCCGGGTAATCCATATGAGGGTTGTGTCGATGTTCCCGAAGCCGACTACATGCAGGTGGGCGAGGCCTTATCCCTGGGGGTGCGCCGCGACTTCACCTTCGTCCATCCTGAGGTGCTGGAGGAACGTTGCGCGGTTGATGGCGCCGCGATCACCCTGAACAACCAGGTCAATCGCGAACGCTGGCGCGCCTTCATCATCCCGGGTTCGCGCTGCATCCATATCGCCACCCTGCGATTCATTAAGAAATTCTACGACCAGGGCGGCACGGTCATCGCCACCACCTGCCTGCCGGATAGCGCGGCCGAGTTCGGCGCCGATGCCGAGGTCCGCCAATTGGTGGCGGAGATCTTTGGCCCGGTTGTCGCGCAGCAGGAGGTTGCGCCGCGTGTCAGCGCTTCTTCCACCTGGATCGGCTACGACCCGGTCAAGACCATGGACGGCAGCACCCAGACGCGGTGGAATGCGGCCGATGGCGACAAAGGTGCCCAGTGGCTGGAAGCGGATCTCGGCAGCACGCAGACGGTTGCCGGCGTGGTGGTGAACGAAGTCTTCGATCGTGTCCGCAGCTATCGCATCCAGACCTGGGACGGCGCGGCCTGGATTGATCAGGCCAAGGGCGATCGACTCGGCGAGCGCAAGGAAATCACCTTCGCTGCCGTGGCCACCACCAAGGTTCGCTTGTTCATGGAGGCGGTCATCAGCGACAGCGCCTCCATCGCGGAATGGACATTACTCGGCGCCAGCGGGCGCAACCTCTTCGAGCGAGAGCCCTCGGCGTGCCACCGCAATGCCAAGGGCGGCAAGGCCTGGTTCCTGCCATCGCCCGGCGTGGCGGCGCTCAAGGCCGTCCTCACCGAGGCGCTGCCGGATGGCGACGTGGTGATCGAGCAGGATCGAACGCTCCGCGGCGGCAACTTTTCATACATCCACAAGGTGAAGGATGGGAAATCCATGTTCTTCTTCGCCAATTCCTCTGATACGCAGGTGGATACGTGGGTGGCTTTACGTGGGAAGATTGCACCCGCAATCTGGAACCCGCATGACGGGAAGATCGCCCCGGTCGAGGTTGAGCACGTCATCGGCAAAGAGGGACCTGTAACGCGTGTGCATGTGACACTTGCGCCGGTCCGTTCGCTGTTTCTTGTGGCCGGGGAAGCAGGGAACACGAATGAATAAAAAGGGTTCACGTTTGTGAACACACACATGAATCAACGGCACCTTGCCCCATCCCTCGCCATCGCGCTGCCCCGGCTGCTTGCCGCAGCGGCCTATGAGGTCGGTTCGGGGTGCTATGGCTTGTGCAGTAAGCAATAATACGAGCCGAGGAACACTCATCCATGAACCGAATACTTTCCAGCTTTACCCTTGCCGTATTGATGGCAGCGCCTGCTATGGGGGCAGAGCAATGGGCTGTCTTTGAAACCTCGTTCACATCGGCTCGGATATACGACAACCCCTTCTTGGACGTGCAGGTCGATGTCGTCTTCCGCAGCGGCGCCCAGCAATGGCTTGTCCCCGCTTTCTGGGCCGGGGGCGACAAGTGGACGGTTCGTTTCGCACCGCCGGTGCAGGGGGATTACACCTTCCAGGTCAAATGCTCAGACCCGGCGAACCTGATGGTGAATGGGGCCTCTCAACCCCTGCACGTCACGACCTACACGGGCGCCAACCCGCTGCTCAAACACGGCTTTGTCCGCGTGGCTGCGGACCAACGGCACTTCGAGCACGCCGACGGCACGCCGTTCTTCTGGCTGGGCGATACGTGGTGGAAATGTCTATGTAAGCGGATGACATGGGAGGGCTTTCAGGAACTGACGGCCGACCGCCAGGCCAAGGGCTTCAATGTGGTGCAGATCGTCTGCGGACCCTATCCCGACGAAGGGTTTCTCGAACCGAGTCTCGCGAATGAGGGCGGGCTGCCTTACGAATCCATAAACTTCGACCGGGTGAATCCGAAGTATTTTGACTACGCGGATCGTCGCTTGAAGCATCTGGTGGACGCGGGCATTGCGCCGGCGATTGTGGGCGCCTGGGGGCGTGGAGACTGCAATAGCATGGAGGCGATCGGAGCTGCCGGCCTGAAGCGGCACTGGCGGTATCTCGTGGCGCGCTACAGCGCCTATCCGGTGTTCTGGATACTGGCCGGTGAAATTCCGGAAGAAACCAAGTGGGGACAGGGCCCTTGGGCCGAAGTGGCGACGTATCTTCGCAGCATCGATCCCTATCATCGCCCGTTGACCTGCCACACGGGCCATGGGCGTCGCGGCGCCAACGGGGATACCCAGGTGATTGACTTCGACATGGTCGGTGGAAATCACGACGAACGAGTCGCCGTGGAGGCTCAAACGCTTGCGATTGTCGCCACAGCCTACGCGAAAGACCCGCCCATGCCGGTGCTGGTTGGCGAGACCTGCTATGAGGGACACATGCAGCAGGGGTTCGGGGATGTTCAGCGCCGCATGTTCTGGGGGAGCATACTCAGCGGCGCGGCGGGCCACACCTATGGCGCGGCCGGCATCTGGCACGCCAGCGTGGAAGGCGACCCTGGCTGTGCCTCCGCAGCGTTCGGAGGCACCAAGGTGTATGACTGGACCACCTGGAAGGAAGGCATGCACTATCCGGGCGCCACCCAGCTTGGAATCGGCAAGAAGCTGCTGGAGCACTACCCGTGGTCACGCTTCGAGCCGCATCCGGAATGGGCTCCAGGTTGCATCGCGGCCGGCATTCCAGGCGAAGTCCGTTTCATCTACCAACCCCGTCGCGGCATTTACGACTGGGATGGGCACGGTGGTGAAGCGTCTGGAACGGGACGTGCCCTATCATGTCTTCTATTTCGATCCGGCCACCGGCCGACGCTTCGACCAAGGAACAGTGAGGTATGCCGGACCCACCCTTCCGCCTTTTGAAGGCCACCAGAAGCCGATGCTGTTTGAGGACCGATTTGAAGGCCCCGATGCCTCGGCCTGGAAGGATTACGGCACGCCGACGCGACGCGAGAACGCCCGTTTGGTTGGCGGCAAAGGCATGGTCACCGTCGCGGAAAGCATCAGCGAACCGGATCTGATGGCCAGCGTTGACGCCGACAGCGATGCGGAGGCCGGCATTATCCTGCGCTTCCACGACGCGGACAACTATCTGGTCGGGCTTTACAGTCCGTTACTCAAGGCCATCTTCTTGCATGACCGCAAGAACGGGCAGTGGCGTGAGATGCTGGGCAGGGTGGACGTCCCGGAGGTTGGTCCGAAAATCCATCTCCTTGCGGCGGCGTGCGGCGAATTCGCGGCCCTGGTGCTGACGGACGGCCAGCGCACCTATTCCACGCCGGTCGTCAAGGTCGGCAACACGTCGGCTGGCAAGACCGGGCTATGGTTGTTCCAGATCGGGGAGCGGCAGGAGTTCGGTCGCTTTGCGGTGTCTGCGACCCCGTTCGATCCGCCGAAAAGCCCTGTCGAGGCAGGATTGCCGGGCGTCATCAGGACCGCCGAATATCATGCACCTGACCTGCCTTCGCCCCAGGATTGGGTTCTGGTGCTCGAACGACTCAAACCATGAAAACGCGCACATCTCTCATCCTCGACACCGTGTTGCCGGGCCGCTCCGGCAGTTGTTCCAACCGTGAATGGCGCCTTTGCTGCGCTATGGCCAGGCGGTGCGCGTTGACGTTCCTGGTGGTGGCAGTGCTTGCCCGGCCGGCGTAAGCGGCCAACCTCGCAGCGGAAGCAAGCGCCCGCCTGCTGGCGCAAGCCGAGCCGCGGATTAAGGCAATCTACGAAGCGGACGAGTTCCGCATGCGCTCCTTTCACGCGACTTGGCTACCGGACGGCTCGGGTTTTCGGGGTCGCCTGCGTATGCTTGGTGATAAGCGGGTTGGTCTTGGTTTTGGGAGAAATGGCTTTGCGGACGATGGCAACGACGACGCCGTCCGGGCTGAGGTTGGGTTCAGTGGCGCGGTGAAAGCTGGGCAAAGTGGTGCCACTCGACGCGGCGCTCTGCGATCTCCATGAGGGGTTCCAGGTTGCTCCGGCCAGCGGCGACCACGAGGGTTTCCGGGTCCACAACCGCCACGCAAAAACGCACGTCACGCGACGAAGACAGCTTCTTCGGCACATAAACTGCCACCAACGCTTCGCCGTCGCGCACGCCGACGACGCGGTCCCAGCCGCGCGAGGTCATGGCCGCGTCGGCGTCCTGCAACATCGTCGCCTGGTCCAGCCTGGTACGGACGTGGCGGCGTTGAAAGAAGCTGACTTCGGCGGCACGCACGGCGCGCAAGGCCGTCCGCGCGTCTGGTTCCATCGGCACCAACGCCAGCCCGGCGCGGACAAGCTCCAGAGTGACGGCGCCCACGTTCACCTCGATGTGCTTGCTCCACTCGCCCGCGCGGGTCGCCGTCTTGAGGAGGCTGTTCCGCAGCGCCGCGGCGTCGCGTCCGATGTGGAAAAAGCCGGGCAGACTGTAGCAGGCGAACGAAATCAGAAACAGGCCCGTGACGAGCAGGGCGAAGGGAATCACCAACCAACGACCGCGCGGGCGGGCCGGGCGGCTGGAATGCGTGTTGGGCGCGTTCATGGGCGATGCGGTGAGTGGTGATGCTGCGGCGTGACGATGTTCGCGGTGCGGGTCAGCCGCACCGTGAATACAGGCTGGGCAACGGCTATTTGTTCAATTCTTCGCCCAGTCTCTTGAGCGGCTCCGAATGCGGACGGAATGAGCTGCTTCATAACAACTGAGGTTTGAGTTTCTATTGCGCCGGAACCATCGTTCACGGCAGAGGAAGAACCCGCCCGCTGGTCGCGGAGTTTCACAAGATTCGGCGGCGGTCAAAAATCGGTCGCGTATTGAGCTCAACTGCGCGGGTGGAAGCGGCGAGGGACTTCGCGGAGGCGCTGGCAGGCGAGGTGAGTTAAGCCGTGGCTCCTGCCTGAAGGGGCCGGAGCGGGGCGCCCCGCAAACCGGCGGCTGGTTTCCACTGCGACAGGTCGGAGGCTGAATGGGTGCCTCAGTGGTGAGCCGCAGTTGCCCGCCACCTTGCACAGCACCTTCTTCGCTAAGAACACCATCTGGGGAACCGAGAAGTGCGAATCACGAAGTCCGGTCAGTTCGCCAATCGAAATTCATCGTTCGACATTCCGACCCGCCGGGCTTCTTAAACTCGATGACCACCGGTGGGAAGTCCGAAGTGGAAAACACGAATTCCGAAGTTCAGTCAGTTCGACACTGAAAAGTTGACATTCAACATTTCACCGTCGGTGACGCTCAACTGGCTGACCAGCAGGAAATCATTGTTCGCCGGCTGCTCCCCATCAATCAACTGCACCCGGACAGTGGTCTGTCCTCTCTTCTGGTAGGGCGGCGTTGCTGCGCCGCCGGGAACATTGGGGCGGAGCGGCAACTCCGCCCTACCGGTGGTCGAAATATCCGTATCCGCAACCGAAACCGGGATGCCTTCTTTCAACAACCGATACACCTCCCGATTGGCTGCCGGAAGCCCCATAGCCGAACGGTCGCGGGTCAATTCATCCACGGCGGCGGTGATGGCCTCGGGCGGCAGCGCGGGATTCAACCGCTCCAACGCCGCGCGCAACCGGGACACCAACACCACCTCGCCCTTCGTCTCGCGCCCGAGCAACCCGGCAGTCACGCGGCTCGCCAGCAATGCCGGCGTCGGGAGGTGGCCCTACCACGGCCCAGCCAAGCTCCGCGAACAACCCGATGGCGGGCTGCTCGACAAGCTGGTCTTCGGTGTAGGCGTGGGGCATGGCTCAAAGCGGAGCTGGTTCAAGGCCGTGCTTGGCCAGGACGGCCTTTAGCTTTTCGATGTCGGGCGGGCCACCCGCGTTTACAATCGCCGCCGTCTCCTTGAAGAAATCAGGGCCAATCAGCGCAGGGGTCACCACAGCCAACGCTTTGGCATCCGTTTGTTTGAGGTTGTTGAAGCCATGAACTGCGCCGCGCGGAATGAAACAAGATTCGCCCGGGGCGATGTCCACAGCCTTCCCCTCCACCGTGAAGGCGATGATACCAGCCACTCCGTAGATGGTTTCGTCGTAGTGCTTGTGCGAATGCGGCAGCGGCACTTTTGCCCCGACCGGAACGGTAAATTCAAACATGGCTACCGAACCGTTCGTTTCGGGGGCTTCGAGCAAGAAGCGAATCCCAATTTGCCCGATACGGATGATTTCATCTTTCATAGTGATCCTGTTTCGTCTTCTCGGCCAACGCCGCGCGCAACCGGGACACCAACACCACCTCGCCCTTTGTCTCGCGCCCGAGCAACCCCGCGTCACGCGGCTCGCCGGCCACGCCGGCATTTGGAGGTGGTCCTGCCACAGCCCACCCAAGCTCCGCGAACAACCCGATGGCGGGCGGTTCCACAAGCTGGTCTTCGGTGTGGGCGTGGGCGCTCATGCGAGTGGATACCGAATTCGCTGTCTATTCAATTGGGTTGTTACCCTCTTTCTTACCCTCTTTTGAGGGTATTACCCTCTTTCGCCATTTTGCACCCGGTCCGCGACCCAGACACTCGATTCGCCCGGCGGACTTCAAATCGCGCAACAAGAGCCGGATCATGTCGCGGCTGACACCGGGGCAGGCGCGTTCCAAATCGGTGATCCCGAATTCACCCGTGGCGGCTTCGATGGCGAGTTCAACCAGCTCGGTTTTCGCGCCACGTTTGGATTTCACCTCGCCGGCCCGTTGCTCGAATTCGCCGTAGGCGCGGCGGGCGACGGCGAGAAAATGATTGAGCCACGGAAGCAATTCATGTTTGCCGTCGTGCCAGTGTCGGGAGCTTTGTTGCAGAACGTGGTAGTAATCTTCCTTGGCCTCTTCCACGAGTCGCTCCAGGCTGATGTAACGCCCGACTGCGTAGCCTTGCTGGTAGAGCGCAAGCAACGTCAGCAGCCGCGACACGCGACCGTTGCCGTCCCGGAACGGATGGATGCAAAGAAAATCCAGGACCAGCGCGCCGATGGCTACGAGCGGCGGGATGTGATCCTGGTCAATGGCATGGCGATAGACGAGGCAGAGTTCATCCACGGCGGCGGGCGTTTGCTTCGCGGAAACGCATTTGAAGCGGATGATGGGCGCAGCGCCGGGCCGGAGCTCGATGACTTCGTTGTCCTCCTTCTTGAACTGCCCGGCATCGCCGCTGCCTTCCTGGCAAAGCCGGTGGACACGGCGCAATAAACCCGGCGTGATCTGCAATTCCGCCGCTTCCGTGTGGATGAGATTCAACGCGCTGCGATAGCCGGCGATTTCCTGCTCGGAACGGTCTTTCGGCCGGGCGTGGCCGAGCACGAGCGGGCGCAGACGGTCGGGCGCGACGGTGACCCCTTCGAGGCGATTGGAGGATTCGACGCTTTGCACCAGCGCCATCTCGCGCAGCGCCTTGAGCAACTGGGGTGACTGGCGGGTGTAAAGCTCCTGCTTGCCCTTGGCTTCAGCAATGTCGTTGAGCAGCCAGGCTGTGCTCATCGGCACGGCGAAATCACGCAGGCGATGGTTGCGGAAAGTCATCATGGTTTTGGTTCAATTCGTTTTCATCCTCCTCTCCCCTTTGGGAGAGGCCGCGTGAGGGTGCGCGGCGCTTGCGGGTCTTCGGTGTAGGCGTGGGGCATGCCTTAACGAGCTGTTGGCATGGCCGGTTCAAGACCGTGTTTGCTCAAAACCGCCTTTAGCCTTTCGATGTCGGGCGGGCCACCCGCGTTTACAATCGCCGCCGTCTCCTTGAAGAAATCAGGGCCAATCAGCGCAGGGGTCACCACAGCCAACGCTTTGGCATCCGTTTGTTTGAGGTTGTTAAAGCCGTGAACTGAGCCGCGAGGGATGAAACAAGATTCGCCCGGCGCGATGTCCACAGCCTTCCCCTCCACCGTGAAGGTGATGATACCAGCCACTCCGTAGATGGTTTCGTCGTAGTGCTTGTGCGAATGCGGCAGCGGCACTTTTGCCCCGACCGGAACGGTAAATTCAAACATGGCTACCGAACCGTTCGTTTCGGCGGCTTCGAGCAAGAAGCGAATCCCAATTTGCCCGATACGGATGATTTCATCTTTCATGGTGATCCTGTTTTGTCTTCTCGGCCAACGCCGCGCGCAACCGGGACACCAACACCACCAAGCTGCGCACCCTCAACCCTGCCTGGCGGCCACCCTTCTCCCACTGGGAGAAAGGCCGGGGATGAGGGTGTGACAACACCACTTGCTCCGCGAACAACCCGATGGCAGGCTGCCTGATTAGCGAATCTTCGGCGTGGGCACAAGTGCTCCGATGTAGACGCTCCTCATTTGTTGGGAATGCTGTGGGCGATTTTGAGGTACTTCTTCCCCTCTAGGGCATGGTGCTCAAAAACCCAAGCTGCATAGCCTATGAGTCGATCTTTCTCGTGAACGAAAGCAGCGGGCGCCTTTTGGACCTTGTGAAACCATGCCCTCAATTCACGGCGCCTTGCACGCGGGATGGAAAGCCGCTCATTGACGGTGAGCCCTGTCACTTGGCGGCGACACTTAGGCCCCATCAACCTCGATTTATTGGGGTTTATCTGAAAACCTGCTTCGCAAATAGTCTGCGTCACAGCGCGTCGGAATTCCTGCGTAATTAGTTCCCGCGACGAGAAACTTAGATCGTCGGCATATCTCGAGTAAACCACGCTTGCCGTGTCGGCTAGTTCGGCGATTCTACCATCAGTGGGCGTGAAGATAATATTTGCGAGTGCCGGACTGGTTGGCGCTCCTTGCGGCAGTCTTTCCTCAAGGCAACAGAGAGAAGCGAGCAGAGAAGATGCTCCTGGCGAATATCCCATGCCGAGAAAAGTACCTCTCACACGTCCCTCCGCGATGTTTGGAAAGAAATCTTTCAGGTCGATATTCCACAGGAACGGGCGCTGCAAGTGCCGCTTTGCGCCGGTCGCACAACTGAAGCCACGCCGAAAACCACACGCTGCCTCGTGCAGCGCAAGCGGTGTCAGGACACAGTCGAGAATGTAACGTTGAATCGTTTTTGAAAAGACGCGCGGCGCGTGAATTGTGCGCTTCTTACCATTTCGCTTGGTGATTTCAAAAGCGCGGTAGTAATTCTGCGGTCGTAAAGCAATTGCACTAATTAGCTTTTTAGAAACCCCCAAAAAAGTGCCCAACTCTGCGCCGGTCCTCAAAGGAATCAAGTTTCTGGCGACCAAACTCTCGGCTGCCGCCAAATCATCCTCGTCCCAGTCGAGATTCTCGCGGACATACCGCAAGCAGTCGCTCGCAGTGCCGAAAGGGTAAAGGAATGGATACATGCTTTTCACTAAGGCATCTCTGCCCTACTTTGAGCGGAGCGATGAGTCTCTTGACCCGTCGCGAGCAGCTCGCGACGGGTCAAGAGACTCATCGCGAACCTTTCTTGTCCAGAACGCATGAAAGGATGGCGTAACGCCAACCAAGCCCGTGCGTTGTTCGGAGGTGCGAGCACCTATGTATCCATTCCTGATCACTTGTAATACGCTTTGTTCAAAAGTAAAAGCCGAAATTTATCACGTTCCATGGGGTTGAGACTGGTCTTGGCGATGTCGTATCCTTTCGGTGTCAAAATCAAGAAGTCGTCTGATCGGACCCACAAATAACCGCCGCTCAACAGAAACCGTATGCGACCGACGATCTGCCGCTTGTCCAGTCCCAGCTCTTTCAACATGGCTTTTGCCTGTGAAGCCAATCCGTCTGCATCGCATGGCTGTATCAATTGAGCCACAGAAAGGATGGCGGCATCCACGTTAATCAGGCTCTGAGCAGCTTTCAAAAGCGCCTCCCTTCCTTTCAGTTGCAAGCACCTTGGCTTCATCGAGCAGATGCTGGTCCAAATTGAGTTTCGTCCATTGGTCATCGACAAATTCAGAAGCCAGGTCGATGCACTTTTCGGCGTTCAGATAATCTTCGAACTCGAAAGTGCCATTTCGGATTTTGAGCATCTTAAGAAGCCCGAGTCGGAAGAAACTCTGATGTTCCTTAAACTCCGAATGCACGATCGCAATGGTCTTCTTCGCAAGACCACCCAAGCCAACGAATAATCCCAACTCGCTGATGGACCCCACGCTGGTGGGAAACATGATAATTGCGCCACACAATTTGACGCCGTGACTCACTTCCATCGCAGCCAGGTTTCTGATTCCAAGCGAACTCCAGAATTTCTGAATCGATGCTGTCTCGCCAAAATCCACAGACCAGCCAGCTTCCCGCAGTCTCTTGGCAGTCAAGTATCGCAAATACTTTGCGTGATGTTGGAGCCCGTCACGGTCTGATGGTGGCGCTGTCGGCACTTCAACGCATTCCGCTGGATCAAGCGCGGGACCGAATACAAATATGCGAAATTGCTCCCTCCTCACTGGCAGACGGATCTTTTTCCGGGCTGCCTCCAAAAGTGTTTTGTCGTCAGGCATTGTTGTTTTCTCTAGCAAACCACCGGTCATCCGCCAAGGTTTACGTTTCCAGACAGCAGACGTGGCAGCAGCAGGTCGCGCGTCCGGCGGAGGTTTTGGATTTGGCGTTTCAAGGTGATGACTTGCTCGGACATCGGCTCAAGAATCGCTTTCGCCTTCTCGCGGAGCTTGGCGGGCGGCCAGACAATCTCGATTGTCTTGATGTGCATGTCGCCGAGATGCGCGACGGTCGTGCCAACGATGGCTTCGTTGAACTCCTGAATCGGTTTCTCCAGCGCAAGGAACAGGTGGAGGTTGCCAATCTCACCGTTTGACTCGAAACGGGCGTCTCGCCGGCCGTGTCACGCGTCTCGCGGGACACACGTTTCGCGGAATCCGTTCGGCGGGACGCCGAGCCGGTGCAACCGGGACGGTCGCGCTCCCCGAACACTTCCTGAATCTTCGCGCGGGCTTCCTCGCCGCCGAGGGTGAAGTCGAGGGCTTCGCCGCGATAGAGGCGGACGAGGTTGGCGAGGAAGCCAATCTCGGAGACTTGCTTGAGCAGTTCCTTGAGGAGGGCGCTGGTGAAGAGGTTGTAGGTCTTGGGCAGGACGCCGGCGAGCTGCGGGTTGTGCTTCTCGATGTCGCGCATGGCGGGATTGACCTTCGCGCCGATGTTCTCGGCTTCGGGGCGGTGGAGCAGGTAATCGAATCGCGCTTCGGCGGGCAGGTACAGGATGCCTTCGGCGTGGTAGGCGGCAGGTTCATCCACGCGCGAGCCACGGCGCGGCAAGCTGCCGTTCCCACCTTTGGCGCCGGCTTTCTCCAGCTTGGCGCGCTGGGCGGCGAAGCGGACTTCGGCGAAGCGCAGGAAGATGGGGCCAAGGACGGGGGCGGAGTATTCCTGGGGCTTGAGGCCGGAGTTGGCGCTCCAGTCGTCTTTCGCTTCGCGAAAGTCCCGCCGAGTGGCTTCGCATGCAGGATTCGCGCTCACGCGCGCAGCGATGTCGGCGGCGGCCCAAAGGCGCTTTTCGAGCGCGGCGGTGGCGTCGTCTTTTTCGGATGGGGCGATCCAGATCATGGGTGACGGAAGCCGGCGGTGGTGGAGGCTGGGTCCAGGCAACCGATGACACATCCGAGCTGGGTGGCCTGGCAAACCAAGCCGGCTTGCCTGGCGATTGGTTCCCTGAGCGTTCCCCAGTTCATGAGCGGTGCGGCAGCGTATTGCCAGCCAGCCGCTTAGAGCAATGCAAAAGCGGGCGGCGACCAGGGTCTGCCGCGCGGGTCACTGCGGCCGTGCCCGGACCTTGCCGGGGCGGTTGAACCGCTGCACCAGCACGCAAATCAGTCCTGCCCCGCTCCACTCGACGGCCGGTTCGTCCGGGCACACGTCGTACTCGATGCGGGTCACCCGATGCCGGAGCTGGATGATCCGCCGCGGCAATCGCTCCGGGTCCGCGACCCTCTCCGAGGCCAGCGGTTCAGAAACCGCCGCCGCCAAGCGTGGGCCGCGGTTTCCTCCCGCTCCGAGCCGCCCGTGCCCCAATGGCTTTCGACCAAATGGGACTCGCCAAACCGGGCGATCGCCTCCTCATCCCGCGCGCGCGGCGCCAGAAATGTGCCCACCTGCCAAACCTGCGCTACGATGGCGGGCATTGAACTCTAACGGACTTTCGGACGCGGTGCCGCCTGGCGCGCGCGGCGGCCCGCCCTGGTGGCGCGGCTTGAACCGGTACCATTGGTTCGTGCTCGCCGTGGCGGCCTTGGGCTGGCTGTTCGACTGCCTGGACCAGCAACTCTTCAACATCGCCCGTGTGCCGGCCATGAAGGATCTGTTGGGCACGGCCGACATGCGCGCGGTCACCGAGTACGGCGGCTATGCCACGTCGATCTTCCTGGTCGGATGGGCGGCCGGCGGCCTGGGGTTCGGCATTCTCGGCGACCGCATTGGCCGCGCGCGGACGATGGTGCTCACGATCCTGCTCTATTCGCTTTGCACCGGACTGAGCGCGCTGTCCACCGGTTTCTGGGATTTCGCGCTGTATCGGTTTCTCACCGGCCTGGGCGTCGGCGGCGAATGGGCGGTCGGCGTCGCGCTGGTGGCGGAAACCATGCCCGAGCGCGCCCGGCCGCAGGCGCTGGGCCTGCTGCAAACGTTGTCCACCGTGGGCAACGTGACGGCGGCCCTGATTGCGATGGGCCTGGGCTGGCTCGAACAAAGCGGCCAGATGGGCAAGCTGGATGTGTGGCGGCTGATGTTCCTGATCGGCGCGGTGCCGGCCTTGCTCACGGTCTTCATCCGTCGGCGGCTCAAGGAACCGGAGCGTTGGCAACAGGCGGTGGCCACCGGCGTCGCCCGGAAGCGGGCGGGATCGTACGCCGAATTGTTCGGAAACCCGCGGTGGCGCCGGAACGCCATCGTCGGGTTTCTGCTCGCATTTGCCGGCGTGGTGGGTCTGTGGGGCATCCTGTTCTTCAGCATCGACCTGATCCGGGCCGTGCTGCGACAGGCCTTCGAGGCGGAAAACCTGGACCCCGCAGTCCTGGCCGGTCGGCTGAATTTCTGGGCGGGCATCGCCAGCATCTTGATCAACGTGGGCGCGTTCGCCGGTATGTGGACGTTCAGCGTGCTGAACGAGCGGATCGGCCGGCGGGCGTCGTTTGCGCTGGCGTTCGGGCTGGCGCTGGTCTGCACCGCGCTGGGGTTCGCCTTCATTCGGACCCGGGCGGACATCTTCTGGCTGGTGCCGCTGATGAGCTTCGGACAATTCGGGCTGTTTGCCGGCTATGCGATCTACCTGCCGGAACTGTTCCCCACCCGCCTGCGCAGCACCGGCGTTTCGTTCTGCTACAACGTCGGCCGGTTTCTCGCTGCTTTGGGGCCGCTCACCTTGGGCCTGCTGACCAGCAAGGTGTTCGGGCACCTGCCGGGTCTCCTGCCGCTGCGGTACGCGGGCATCTCGCTGTGCGCGGTGTTTCTGATCGGGCTGGCGGCGCTGCCGTTCGCACCGGAGACCAAAGGCCGCGGCCTGCCCGACGACGAGGCGTAGCCGGCCAAACCGCGGTGCCGGAGCCGACGCGCAACAGAGGCGGATCAGTCTTCCGGGAGTGGTTGGCCTTTGGTTTCGGGCGCCCAGATCAGGGTCACCAGACCGAGGACGAAGATGAAGGACAGGATGGTGGCCGCCATGCGGAACGGTTCGGCCACGCCGTGGTCGGACAAGGTCCGGTTGATATACATCAGCGCAGGGGGGAACGCTGCCGCCAGGTAGCGGACCGTATTGTAGCAGAAGCCGACTCCCGTGCCGCGCAGCCGGGTCGGGAACAGCTCCGGGAAATAAATCGAGTACCCGCCGAAGACCGAGAGTTGCGCGAAGCCCATCATGGGCAGCATCCAGTACGCGTCCGTTCCGCTGCGCAAGTTGCGGAAGACGTAGATGGTCGTGAACAGGCAAAGGATGAAGGCGCCAAAGAACGCGAGCCGCCGGCCCGCAAACGTGGCCACCAGGGTGAACACCATCATGCCGAGGAACGAGCCCACGTCCTGCAAGGCGGTCCCGTAGCCGCGCACCATGTCCACGACCTGCTGTGGCTCGCCCTTCAGAGCGGTCGAGATCAACTCCGGCGAGAAGAAGCCGATGCCCCACAGCCCGGCCATGCCGGCCAGACCCAGGCCCACGCCGACGAACGTGTTGCGCCGCCAGCGGGGATGGTGGAACAGATCCGGGATCGAGCCCAGGTGCTTCGACCCGCCGCTGGCGTTGTGAGCCTTCGCCTTGGCTTCCTTCCACGCCTGCGGTTCTTTCAAGACCAGCATGATGGGAACGATCAACAACGCCGGCAGCACGCCTACGAAGAAGATCACGCGCCAGCCGCTGAACCCAAACAGGAAGTCCGCCTGGCCCGGTTGGATGCGCGTGCTCAACAGCGAGCCGATGATGTTTCCGCACGCCGACAGCGCCTGCAGCGAACCCAGCGCCAGCGACCGAATGCCCGCCGGCACGCTTTCGGCCACCAGGGTCGTGGCCGCCCCGAACATCCCACCCACGCCCAGCCCCACCAGGAACCGGTACGCCAGGAAGTCGTAGCCGGACTGCGCCAGGCCGGACAAGCCGGTGAAGCCCGAATACACCACCAGCGTGACCATCATCGTTTTTACCCGCCCCCACCGGTCGCTCATCATGCCGAAGATGATGCCGCCGGTGGCCCAGCCGATCATCATCGAGGCCGTGGCCAGCCCACCCCAATCCTTGACGTCCGTGGCCGAGGCGGCGGCGCCCAGGACTTCACGCAAGGCGGGCTCGCGCGCCAGGGCGAAGATGCGCTGGTCCATGCAATCGAACAGCCAGCCCGCCGAGGCGATGAGGACCACGAGCCAGTGGTAGGGCGTGACACCGGCAAAGACGCTGGTCTGCGGGGTCGGGGTGGTGGCAGGCGGGGCGGTATGCATGATTCAGGCGCTCGGGCTCGGTTCAATGACGGACCGGAAAAACAACCGGGATTTCGCCAGCGAGTCTCCGCGACGGTACAACGACCTGTCAAGGTCAGGCGCCGGGCAGGTCAGGCGCCGGGCAGCAGTGCCCCGATTTAAGTGGGTGGCTGCGCCGCTGCGGCGGCGCAGGGCGTTGCTGCCGCAACGCCACCACCAAACCGGTCCGCCACGCGGCGCCGGACTGGCGGGACATTTACGCCTTCACCGGTTGAACACCGGCGCTCTGCCTGGCGCGCCGTCACCGGCCGTTCATTTTCGCCCGGTTAAAAACCAGGTGGTCATCCGTCCCTTGCCTTTGATCTCGCTCTCGCCCCGGCATTCGAACGCATACTTGTCGCGCAACCGTTCATACGTGGCCTGGGTCACCTGGATGCGTCCCGGCAGACTGTGGCTTTCCATCCGGCTTGCGGTGTTCACGGTGTCGCCCCAGAGATCGTAGTTGAACTTGTGCCGGCCGATGATGCCCGCGATGACCGGGCCGGTGCTGATGCCCACGCGAATGCGGATCGGCGGCCGGACCTCAGCGAAGGCGTGCTCGATGGTGTCCACCATGTTCAACGCCACTTCCGCCACGGCCTCGGCGTGGTCCGAACGCGGCGTCGGCAAACCGCCCACCACCATGTACGCGTCGCCAATCGTCTTGATCTTTTCGAGGCCTTGCGCCTCCGCCAAGCCGTCGAACGCCGAGAAGATGTCGTCCAGGAGTCGCACGACGGCCACCGACTCGACCTGGGCCGACAAGGCGGTAAAGCCGACCAGATCCGCGAACAACACGGTCACCTCGGGCAGGCTGTCCACAATGGTGGTTTCACCGCGCTTCAGGCGATCGGCAATCGCGCGCGGCAGGACGTTCAACAGGAGCGACTCGGATTTGTGCCGCTCGCTCTCGAGCGCTGCGAGGTAGGCCGTCTCCTGCTGCCGCAGCCGGCTCTTTTCGAGGCACGCGCCGATCCGCGCGCGGAGCAGCACGGCATTGAACGGTTTGGCCAGATAGTCTTCCGCGCCCATCAAAATGCACCGGACCACGCTGTCCATCTCGTCGAGCGCCGAGAGCATGATCACCGGCAGGTGCCGCAGCGCCGGGTCGGCCTTGAGGCGCGCCAGCACCTGGTCGCCATCAAACGGGGGCATCAGCATGTCGAGCAAAACCAGGTCGAACGGGTGTTCGCGCAGACGCTGCAAGGCATCGAGGCCGTTCTCGGTCGTCTCCACGGTGAAGCCCTGCTGGCGCAGGCGGCGGGCCAGCAATTCGCGATTGCCGGGGTCGTCATCCACCACGAGGAGGTTCCCGCCCGGCGCCCCCTCCGGCGGGGCGGCTTGCTGGGCTGACGGCCGGGCGAGGGCAAGCGCGTCCGGGTGTGCGGCGGGCGTCACCGCGGGTTTCGCCTGCTCGGCCACCGCCAGCGCTTCGGCGGTGAGCAATTCGGGCAGGAGCCGCAGAAACGCCGCCGCCGCGTCGTGAATTTTTTCGAGGTCGGGCAGGAATTCGGTTGCCGCTTCGTGCTCGGCGAGTTCCATCAACATCTCGCTGTAGCCGGTGACGTGGTTGAGCGGCGTGCGCAGCTCGGCGTGCAGATGGCGGAGGTCGATCCGCCCGGCGGTCAGTTTCTCGGGGGCCAGTTCCTCGCGGATCGAGTCCACGAGCTGCGCGCCGGCGGTGTGGATGCGCTGGAGGTCGGGCAGAAACTGCGGCCGGCCGCGCTCCAGGGCCTGTTCCTGCAGCATCTCCGCGTAGCCGAGGATGTGCGAAGCCGGTGTGCGCAGGTCGTGGCGGATGCGTGCCAGCGGGTCCACCTGCCGCGTCTCGGGCCCGGCGGATTCGCGTGAATCGGGCTGTTTTGGGCGGGTCATGCTCCTGGCGCAGCTTTCACAGCCCCGCGGACAACCGACTTTCCACCAAGATCACCACGATCCCCATGATCGCGCCGCCGGCGATGATGCCGCCGCAGATCGGTTCCTGGTTTTGCACGATCAGCGTGTTCGTGGCGGACTCGGGTTTGCGAAACATCTTGCCGGCGAGCCAGAAGATCAGCGCGCCGAGAAACATCGACAAGCAGGTGTTGAACGGAATGACCGCCGCCAGACCGATGCCCACGCCGGAAAGCCAGAACCGCCCTTTGGTCGCCAACCGCAGCGTCTCCAGTGCGATCCCCAGCAGCGCCCCGAACAGCGCGGCCCAGCGGGCGGAGAACTGCAGATTCGACAGGCCCTGGGTGAGCAACTGGGCCACCGCGTGCCAGATCGAGGCCGCCGGCATGGGCTGCTCTTTGAACAACTCGTTCACCCCGCCGTGCATGAACGCCAGATAGAACACCGGCACGGAAAAGAGGGCGCCGGCGAAAATGCCCAACAGGTGGCCGACCGCCTGTTGGCGGGGCTTGGCGCCGAGCATGTAGCCGGGTTTGATGTCCATGAGCAGATTCGAGGCGTGCAACGCCACTTCGCCGGTGATGCCGGCAGTCATGAGGTTCGTCTTGATGTTGCCGGGGGCGAGCGCGCCGAAAGTGAGCTGGGTCAGCTTGCCCAGCGCGCCGCTGGGCGTGATCGAGGTCAGCGCGGTGGAGTTCACGCCGATCAACGCGAACACGAACACCAGCGGAATCGCCAGGAAACCCAGCCCCAAGGACACGTCGAAGAACCAGTGGGCGAGCAGGACCACCACCGTGCCGACCAGGGGAATGCCAATCACGAACACCTTCATCGGTAGTTCGATGTCGCGCAGCGGGTCGCTGCCCACCTTGGCCCGGCCTTTGCGCGTGAGGCCCCGGAAGGCGCCGAACACGACTTTGGGCTTCGCGAAAAACGCGAACAGCGAGGACGCGGTCATCATCGCCACGCCGCCCCAGAGCGCCCATTTCGTGATTTCGCGAAAGCCAAAATGCCGCACCCCGTCGGTTACCACGCCCGGAATATCGCCATGCGAAATCGCCCAAGGCACCAGGATCAGGTAGTTCAGCACGGCGCCGATCATGAGCGACACGCCGGTGCGGATGCCCATCAGGCCGCCGGTCGCCATCAGTACGAAGTCCGAATCCAACCGCACCGTGAGTTCGCGCAGATCCACGCCGCGCACGCTGATGGTGGCGAACTTGTAGATCCAGGCGTCGAGGTAGTCGGGAATGGCTGCCCAGGCCAGGTGGAGTTTCTCCAGAATGGGGCGGCTCTGGAAAACCTTCAGCACGGCCGCGAGTCCGCCGGAAACCACCAGGATCTTCGCCTTGAACATGCCCACCTTCGCGTCGCCGGTGTGGAGTGCGTCCATCACAATGCCCGCGGCCCGTCCTTCGGGAAAGGGTTGTTGCTCGTCGTTGATGAACCGGCGCTTGAGCGGGAACGCGAACAGGACGCCCAGCACCGCGAGCGCGATGATCCAACAGTAAGTCTGCGCCATCGGGATGGGCTTGCCGGTCACGAGCATGTACGCCGCCAGGCTGGAGATCATCGGCGACGTCATGTAGCCCGCCGCGGTGGCGATGGACTGCATGGCGTTGTTTTCCAGAATGGTGAACTCGCGCCCCAGCCCGACGCCTTCGAGCACCTTGAACATGCCGAACGCGAGGATGACCGAAGTGATGCCCACGCCGAGCGTCCAGCCGGTCTTCGCGCCGACGTACAGATTGGTTAGCGACAGCACGCCGCCGAGCAACATGCCGGTCAGCGCGGAGCGCAGGGTGAGTTGGGGCATGTCGCCTTTCCAGACGTTCTCGAACCACCACCGGTCCTTTTGTTCGAGCGTCCAGGTGCGGACCTGCTCCGCGTCAAGCTGCTTTAACGCCATGCCTTGCCTCGGTTCACTGGTTGCCGCGCAGAGTGGCGGCGGCGGCGGCGGCGGCACAAGCCGAAAGTCGCTCGAAACTCGCGCGGGCCGCGACCGACGAACCGCTTTCCGCATATCCAGAATCCCGGTAGCCCGCTATCCTCCCGCCATGAATCGCGCTCTATTTGAACCCGCCGTGCCCGGGGTTTATGCGGTGCGGACGCGGGCCGCGGGTCCGGCCGGTGCGCTGCCGCTCACCGAGGAGATGCTCCGGGACCGGCCCAGCGGTGACCTGTTCGGCTGGACCCAGGACGCCGGCATGGGTTGGGCGCCGGCGGAGCTGGGTCGCAAGCAATTCCTCATCCTCTCGACGCAAGGCGGCCTGCGCGAAACCGATGGCCGGCCGATCGCGTTGGGCTATCACACCGGGCACTGGGAAATCGGCCTGCTGGTGGAAGCGGCGGCGCGAGAGTTCAAACGGCTGGGGGCGATTCCGTTCGCTGGGTTCGTGTCGGATCCGTGCGATGGCCGGACGCAGGGCACCGTCGGCATGTTCGACAGCCTGCCGTATCGGAACGATGCCGCCCTCGTGTTCCGGCGGCTGATCCGGTCGCTGCCCACGCGGGCCGGCGTGCTCGGGGTGGCCACGTGCGACAAGGGTCTGCCTGCCATGATGATGGCCCTGGCGGGGATGCGCGATTTGCCCGGCGTGCTCGTGCCCGGCGGCGTGACCCTGCCGGCCGAAAACGCCGAGGACGCCGGCAAGGTCCAAACGCTTGGAGCGCGCTTCGCTCACGGCCTGATCTCGCTGGCGGAGGCGGCCGAGCTGGGTTGTCGTGCGTGCGGCTCGCCGGGTGGTGGCTGCCAGTTCCTCGGCACGGCGGCCACCTCGCAAGTGGTGGGTGAAGCCTTGGGTTTGTCGCTCCCGCACAGCGCCCTGGCGCCATCGGGCCAACCGGTCTGGACCGATCTGGCCGTGCGTTCGGCCCAGACGTTGGTGGCCTTGGAGACGCGCGGGTTGAAACTGGCGGACATCCTCACGTCCGCGAGCATTCGCAACGCGATGGCTGTCCATGCCGCCTTCGGCGGTTCGACGAACCTGTTGTTGCACCTCCCCGCGATTGCCCACGCCGCATCGCTGCCGCGCCCGAAGGTCGAGGACTGGATGGCCGTGAATCGCCAGGTGCCGCGGTTGGTGGACGTGCTGCCGAACGGCCCGGCGTATCACCCGACGATTCGCGCGTTTCTGGCCGGGGGTGTGCCGGAAGTGATGCGGCACCTGCGCCGACTGGGTTTGCTGGATACCGGTGTTCTGACCGTGGCCGGCGTGACGTTGGGTGAACTGCTCGATGCCTGGGAACCTTCGGAACGCCGGGCCCGCTTTCGCCAATTGCTGCGCGACGCGGATGGGGTGGATCCGGACGACGTGATCCTGTCGCCGGATCGTGCGAAGGAACGTGGTTTGACCAGCACCGTCACCTTTCCACGCGGCAACCTGGCGCCCGAAGGCGCCGTCATCAAGAGCACGGCCATCGACCCGGCGGTGGTGGACGCGGACGGCGTGTATCGCCTCGAGGGTCCGGCCAGGGTGTTTACGTCCGAGAGAGCCGCGATGCAGGCACTGAAGGCCGGTCGCATTCAGGCGGGCGACGTGATGGTGTTGGCGGGCATCGGGCCGCTCGGTACGGGAATGGAAGAGACGGCGCAGATCACGATCGCGCTGAAGCACCTCCCGTTCGGCCATCGCGTAGCCCTGCTCACGGACGGCCGGTTCTCCGGTGTTTCCACGGGTGCCTGCATCGGTCACGTGGGGCCGGAGGCGCTGGCGGGCGGACCGATCGGCAAGGTGCGGGATGGCGACCGCCTCCGCGTGGTCATTGATCGAAACCGGTTGGAAGGCTCCGTCGATTTCGTTGGCGATGGGGATCGCCCGCTCTCGCCGGAGGACGCCGTGGCCGTGCTGAGCGCGCGTTCGCCGCATCCGGACCTCGCGCCGGCCGCCGGGTTGCCGGACGACACGCGGCTCTGGGCGGCCTTGCAGCAACTGGGAGGAGGGACCTGGGGCGGCTGTGTGTACGATGCGCAAGTCGTGACCGCCGCGCTCGCGCGGGGGAACAACGGCTGATTTGCGGTCCAGCGGCCAAGCCGTGCGGCAGCCCGCTGGCCAGGGTCGGAATGCCCGACGCTCAGTCCAAGACGCGGAGCGAGTTGGATAGCCAAAAAGCGGACTCTCTCACCCGGGCGACAACTTCTTGTTGCATATGCAACAAGAAGTTGTCTCGAGTCTGCCGAAAGTCGCAGGAAATGCGACTGCGCGTGACTCCCCGCGCGGAGTAACCGAACTGCTTCGCTGTGGCCCGCCCAGGCTGTACCCACCACGGCGCGCGCGACCGGCATTCAACGGCCCTCCCGCAAGCCCTGGCCTGGCCGTCCGGGCCTGTTTCGCGCCGCCCTTCGGCGTTTGCCGGGCCACCCAGCGCGTGCGGTAGCGCCACATCAACTCGTCCCGGCGAAAACGCAGTCGCTCACGCGCAAGCCCATTGGCGCGGAGCCAAGTATGTCGGTCACGAACCGGAACCGCTCGCCATCCCAGGCATACAGATACGGACCCGAACCGGTGGGCAGATGTGCGCAGCCGGCGACGTAACACGCCGCGGCGAGGTTGCGATCGAAACTCAGCGCCTGCTCCACGCGGGCGAGCGCCTGCTCGGGCTGGTTGGCGAGCAGGCTGGCGTTGGCGAGATTGAGCAAGGCATCGGTCCGCGACGGCTCCAACTGAACCGCGTGCTCGAACAGCGGCAGCGTCAACGCGAGCCAGGGGACACCGCGCCCAAGGCAGCGACGCACCCACGGGGGCCACGGCCCGGACGCACTTCAACTCATGGGATTGGATCGCGATCATGATTGGCAGCCAATCCCGTTGCTTCCAACGTGCCGAACGGCCTCAGTACCGCCCTACTCGTCTTTTGAGGATTCCGCCAGCGCGCGGATTTCCCGTGCCACCCGACGGCGTACCGAGCGTGCCCAGTCAAGCGTCGCAGCGTCTTGCGCACCGCGCTGACGCTGACGCCCAGACGCTCGGCGATCTGGCGTTGGGAATGTCCGTGGGCCTTGAGACGCTGGACCATCGCTCGACGCGAGGCCGCCAGGCGCACACGCCCACGCGGACAGTCCCCGGGCTGTCCCAAGGCCGCCAAGACCCCCTGCTCGAACCGTCGTTGATAGCGCCGCACGGTGCGCACCGAGTAGCGAAAGACGCGAGCCACATCGTTCTGATCCGCCCAACCTTGCTCGATCAAGCTCACCATGGCCTGAGCCTCCGACATGCGCTCGCCCACCGCATACTGCGCCAGGGGTATCCCCGTCACGAGGACCACCCGGTAATCGCCCTGGGTGCAGAGCTCGCACCGATCGTTGATGAGTTGTCGAGACGCCGCGTTCTCAACGTCCGGAAGGAGGTCATCCTGCCGCATGGAATCCATACCGTCACAGGATGACGCTCCTCAAAGAAGCGGACAGGTTTGGGTCCTCCCCCCTCCGCGGTCCCAAACCCGAATTGAGGCCGAAAACGGCGGAGAATCTGCGGTGCTATGTCAGGAGTTCTGGATCCCGATTCAGGCCAACGTGCCTATCGAATTCAACGTGGCCGAGCATGTGTATGACCCGGACTGTCCCGCTCAGACGCTGACTTTCAGCCTCGATGCATGCCCTCCACCCAGCGCCACCATCGATTCCGTGACCGGCCGGCTGGATTGGACCCCCACCGCGGCGCAGGCGGCCCAAACCGACACGCTCTGCCTTCGCGTCACCAACGAAGGGGGCTTGAGCACGACGCAGACCATTCTGGCCGGGCCATTCACCGAGCCAATGGTGCCCCTGCGGATTGGCAGTATCCGGTTCGACGCGACCAGCCTCGACCTGACTTTGGACGGCGCCGCGGCGGGACAGACATTTGTCCTGAAATCCACGTACGAGCTGAAGAACCCGCCGGAGGTCACGGTTTGGACCGAAAGGTCCCCCTTCACGTGGCAGTCAAACCCAGTGCATCTCGCTGACGTAATTGCCGGCAATGTCGGAACCCAGTTCTTCCGTCTGAAGCTCTCAACTCAATGAAACCAAAAGCGCTCAGAACCACTGGAGGCTCGCGCCCTTTCAGGAATGTGATGCGCTTCCCGATCATCGACTGGTTCGCCTGGCTTGTTATCGGCTCACAGGCCGGTCCACAACGACTGGCCCATTTCAGCTTGGTAACCAATTCCAACGTTTGACGAATTACTCGATTGATGCTTGCCGCACATAAAGGTCCGCTGACCTTGCGGAGTCTGATGCAAGGACTGACCGGGTGGATCGGGTTCGACCCGGACTGCCCGGCAGCGAGTTCTGCCGCTTCGGCCTGTTGCCAGCAGGATGAAACCCACCTACGCCGTGCAAACCATGCGCCGTAACACCCGCGAAGGTTGTCTGTCGTCGAAAGTGGAAGGGCGGTCGCCCGCGCCGGGAACCGCTTCTTTGCCAACTCCGATTCGCCCCTCAGACGGGCTGCCGGCATCGTCCTCCCATCTGAAGAGCGCGGTCGCACCCGGTGACCTGCCAGTTCGGTGTGGAAGATTCGGACCGACCGGATTGCTGGCTCTCTTGTGCTTCGTGGTTACCGTGATGCTGCCTCGGGCGGTCGCCGCCGGAGCCGACCCGGTGGTCCTGGCGATCGACCTCCAGGTTTTCACCGAGAGGTGGATGACACCCCAGGACCTTCCTTATGAGGATCACCTCGAATTCGAGATCCGCGTCGCGGGCACAGTGGTGGTCAGCCCCGGTCGCACGGAAGGAGATCAATGGGTATCGACCGAAGCGCAGTATGACTTGAACACGCACTTGGTTGGGACCGCGACGCTGTCCGCCGACGCCGATCCGTTGCTGCGTAACGTCCAACGGGCCTTCTCCGCCGAGGGTCGTCTGCTGAATGTCATTTATCGCACCGAGGGTTCCGTGCGGCTCGGCCTCGAGAGCGAGTCGCGGGGGTACCGATCACCAACGCCGAGGGGTTGTTCGTGACCTTCCTGCTCCTGCACCTGAGCGCCACCTACCGGGCGATGAAGGAGGGAATGTTCACGACCCGCCAAACCTTGGACAGGGACATCGCCTGGTTCCTGGCCCTGCCGATCCCCTAGGAGGTTTGGAGGAACTCGAAAGCAATCCTCGAATCCCATTTCGCCCCTTACGTGGACAATTGCCTCGTGGCCGGCCAGCGACTTGAACGGAACCAGGTTCAAGAAGTCCGTTGATCGGCCCGCAGTCCTCGCCGTTCAGGTACTTCCAATTGCCAGGCTCGATAGAGGCACAAAGTCCAGCGCATGGGCTTTGGGCCGGGCTTTGGAAGGCATATGGGGTTATTGTGTAGCGAAAACTGGGTTTTCATTGGGAATCTGAGGAGTGGTGGCTGGGGGCGGAATTGAACCGCCGATACAGTTCCACGATCACTCCCGGAGGCAAATCCGGTTCGTTGGTGAGGAACTCGTATGTCTCGCCGGTCTGCGGGTCGGTGTAGAAGATGATTCGTAACCGATGTTTCTCCCGACTCATAACTCGCCGCTCTTCGGTCACCCCACGGTTGCGCGGATCGGAAGCCTCCACGGTCACGCTCTCCAGCCCATCAAAGACCATGTTCTCCTTGACCCGGCTGACGAAATAGAGGGCACACTCCTGCCGGCAGCGCTTCCAGTAACCCAGGTCGATTCCAGCCTTATCATAGATCATGAGAACGCGCTTTCCTTTGGGCACCCCCTGCCGCAGTCCCTTGGGCGTGACTCTCTTGAGCGCGCTCATGTCATGCTCATGGAGGCCTTCGCCAGCCACCAAATGTTGGAGTGTGTGGGTGCGCAGATTCAGGGCATAGAAGTGACCCACAGCCATTTTGGTCCCTGCATGTCGGGGATCGTGCGCGGCGGCCTTATGCCAATGACCATCACCAGCAAAGCACTCATAGTTGGCTAACTCCGGAATATCGGCCAAGCGATCGTGCAGACTGCGGTTGGCGGTGCTGACCAATGTCACGTTGATGTCTCGGAGCACCTCACAGCGCCTGGCACTGCGCAAGGCCGCAAAGTAGTTGCCCAACTCCGGGGTGTTCTCAAAGCGGACTCCGTGCTCCTGCAAGAACGCTCGGCCGCTTTCCGAACTCTCCAACACGCGCTGCACACCCAGTCTTAGGTAATTGTCATCCGAAAACTCGGGGCAGGATTTAGAGACCAGACTCTTGGCGGCGAGGCCTTCGAGCGGTTGAAAGAACGCTTGGTTCACAGTGGTGTTAGCAGCGGCAGTAGGCATTGAGGTCAATTTTGGCCGACCTCATGCGTGTCAAGCCTATTCGTTGCGTTTTCCTTAGGTTTTATGGGGCTTTTCTCTCGCGGGAACCATTTGGAGACCCTCTGAATTGCGAGGCGCGGACGGGCCTCCTAGGCACGCCTACTGCCGGTCTCAGCCCTCGTGCTGGCGTTCACGGTTTAACACCGTTCGCCTTTCCCATAAACAAGCTGTCGCCCATCGGGGGACCAGGAGGCTTTCCATCCCCCGTCCAACAGCTTGGCCGGGGGCGTGGGTGGGGTGGGGTCGATCTCCGCGGAGAATCCTGCCAACAACAGGCCGGTGGTAACTGGCAGCGCCAGGAAGAGCTTGTTCATTGCAGACATCTACCTTGTTCCGTCGGCTCCTGCGAATTGAATCCCTTTTCCGCCGCATCGTTTTAGGCGAAGCCGCGGCTGGGTGCTCCCGTCCAGTGAGGCATTGACGGTCGTGCCGGTGGGCCTGTCTTCCGCCGTCGCTTCGAGTTGCCGCACCGCGGGTTCGCTGAAGAACCTGCTGGCGGTCAACACGGCCGCCACGCCCCCGGACCACCGAGGGGACGGTGGCTCGCAGCGGGTCAATGTCCTCCAGTTCCAGTTTGTAGCACCAATATGAGGGCGAGCATCCAAACCGGGAACAGCAGGGCGCACACGACCCCCGCGAGGACGGGCGAGGTGACACCCCGGGACCTGTTCTCGCCGGGCTTGATGAGGAGGGACCGGAGGAAGCCAATCACGGCGATAACGGCCGCCACCAACCACCAGAGGACGCAGAGAAACACGGGCGGCAGCAACACCATGTCGCGCGTGGCGCCGGGCAGGTCAAGGGTGAGTTGGTGCAACACGGCAAAGGCCATCGCCGACAACACCAGCAACCCGAGGCACAGCCACGGTAGAAGCTGCCAACGATCGTGGGCCGATGCCGTGCCGGTCGAATGCTGAGCCGCCGGCATTCCGTGCGCGGGTGAGGCCAAGCCCCGCCCGGCAGCGTCGGGACGGGTTTGGTTTCTCTTCCGCTCCTGACGCTCCTCGATGGCCGGCTGATCTGACACGCGCGCGCCTTGGGACGCCCAGAAGCAAAGGCCGGCCGTGACCCCGAGGCAGAGCATGATTCCCGCGCCACAACGGAGGGTGACCAGACCTGAACCAGTTGCGTCAGTGGCGAGGAAACCAACCGGGACGACCAGGAGGAGTCCGCCTCCCAGGAGGAGAACCGCGATGACGATCCTGTTCATGAGTAGATTCGAGGTTGAGTGTTCCCCCGGGTAGCGGACTCAGCCTGCACGATTCCTGCCCCGAGATTCCGATGTTGCATGTTTCACCAGGCTTCCCGGCGTTTGCGCCAGACCTCGACGGCGACGTAAGGTTCCGGTTCGCCCCCGCCGGCGCTGAACTCCTGCGCCCGGCGCAACCCGTCCTCAGCGGTGTCCAGCAGGCAGAACCTGTTCACCGGGATGTCCTGGCATCTCCCGTTGCAGAAGGGCGATAGCGAAGAGTGGGAGAACGCTCCCCCCAGCCCGATGTCCTCCGGCGCAGGCGCATCGACACTGACGGCGTCGTAGCCGATGCGTTCGTAATCGGGTGGCAGCCGACCGAGGTCCCGGGAAGGCAACCGGACGGGCGACGGCACTCCGGCGATGAACAGGGTGGGGAACAGACGGTAAGCGAAGAGCTCCCAACGCGGTTCCTGGTTCCCCCAACCCAAGGGAACTGAAGGCGGCGGAACGTGCCGGACCACAAACCGTTCCACGGCCGCCTGGATGCTCCCCGTGATCCCGTCCCAGTTCTTCGAGAGCTCGTGGAACAGCCGACGGAGGTTCCCGGTCTGGACGGCCACGGCCCACGCCAGCAGTTCGTTGTCGTAAAGCCAGAACTCGTTGTGCAACCACAGGTCGCGCCAGCCTTCGGGAACCGTTCCGCCGCAGAGCCCGACGTTGCAGATCTCCCGGACTTGGGGCGGAGCTGTCGGCGGTTTCGGCGCGGGATCGATCCGCCGGGAAAAGTAGCCGATTAAGATGGGCTGTGCCGTACTCATGGCTATCAGTCGGTATTGGCGCTGATGACGGTTTTGGGGCCACCGGCCCATCGGTGAACTCTGGCCACGGCGAGCGCCCGTGGGGGCGACTCCAGTCTGCGGAAGGGAAACCGCCATCCTCGCTTGATGATCGTACTCGGGAAAGAGCACTTCCCAGCCCGTGTAGTATTGGGCCAAGCCATGGTGCACCAGGCCGATGAGTTGAAGCTTTGCCCGGGCAGTTCCTGGGTCAGCCTGGGCTCTGCCAGGTGACGCACTTCCTCATAGACCAGCGGCAGCAATGCTTCCGCCACCCGCAGATTCCCCAGCAGCATCGCCGTGTCATGCGGCGAGGCGGCACCGGGGCAACCGGGCCTCGGTTCGGGGTCCATGGCCGTATTCAGCCAAGTTCGGCCAAGAAGCGCCAATCGAAATGGCCTTGACACGCATCGACCGGGCGGAGACCGAGACCCGTTCTGCCGTCGACCGACGGGAGGCTCGCTTGCCCGAAGTGGGTAATCGGGAATTCTATGAGAACCCCCGCAACGAGAAGGCGGCGACTGGCATGAAATCCTGGAGCAGTGACACACGCTGGATGAGCGGCTGAGGGCCTGGCAACAGGCGGACTGATCGCCTCTGGACCTTGGCCCGGCGCGCCCTTTACGAGGCGAGCCGATGAAGACCGAGTCACTACCCGAGACGGTCCAGGCGATCCTCGCGCAAGCGGGCGGCCTGGGATTACGCGGCGCCTTCGTTTACACCGGCGCTCAACAGTTCACCTACCGTTGCGCCGAACCTCACGGCGAGTACCGGTCCAGTCGGCCTTCCCGGCTGGTGTCCGAAAGCGGAGCCGGCTTCGTGGACTACGAAGTCGGCCTGCAATGCCGGGTCAACGGGAAGCGGGGCCGGGCGTGGACGCTCATCGTCGCCTACGAACCCCACGACACCTACACGGTCTGGCTGGTCGAAGGCCATGCCGGGCGCCAGCCGGGCTCGATGGTGCTGACCTGCCAGCGGGACGTGTACTGCGACACGCTGCAAGGCGTCATCGAGCACGCCTACGATCAGGCGATCCGCGACCACAACCAGGGTTTCATCCCCCTCTCATGACCGGCTTCACCCTCACCCGGCACGGGCAGAGCCGGTTCTGGGCGGTCCACGATCCGGCGGGGGACACGTCTGCGTCTGCGTGTACACCTGCAAGAACATGTTCTCTTGGATCAGGGGCAACACCCGGTGGGCCGGCTACATGCCGTAACGCGCAAACTCGCGGCCCAGCGGATCAGGAATTCCTCCTGCCCGGATCGGGTTGTTCCTAATCGGCGAGGTCGATGCGGGACATGCCCTTTTCGATTCGCACTCGGTGCCCAATTGGCGTCAAATGTGACCATGCATCCAGAGGCCAGCCCTGGCAGCCAGGGCACCGCCTGCAAGCTCAGCCCGGCAATGCAATCGACCGAACACCAGGCAGCGGAGAGACTGCGGTCGCTTGTTTGCGAAGAACCGTGTCGCCTGGCCACCCACAAGTTGGCGCAGGAGCCGTCCGGCCAAAGCCTCCAGGGCACCGCGCTTGAGCATGAGGCTGTGTTCCGTTTGTCCGGCCACGACAACCGGACTTCCGCCAACCGCACCCATTTCTTCGCCGTGGCCGCCGAGGCGATGCGCCGGATGGTGATCGGCCGCGCCCGGCGGCGGCGGGCCGTGCGCCGGACCGACGCGACCTCGTACGGCCCAGACCTTGCGCTCGCCAACGACCTCATGGGCCAGGGCGAACGCCAAGTGGTCCTGACTCTCTTCGAGAAACGTCGCCGGTTCTGGAAGATCGGCCAGAATCGTATCTCGCACTGGACCAAGGCCGTCCAGGCCGGTCAGACACCGGACTTCGGTCCGCGTTTCCACTTAAAGCGTGTGCCACAACAACACTCGTCGACGCCGCAATGAAAACGCAGAGATCAACACACCAGCGCGGATTCGCGTCGCCCGGATTGAAACCGAGCTTGCGGGTTTTCACTTTTGCGCAAGGCTTGGCTGTCGTACTGGCGCTGGCGGCGGCTGCTCAACCCACGCCAGTCGGCCCCGCTGCCAACACCGCCGTATCCGCGGACGAGGTCACGGCTTTTATGCAGTCCTTCCAGCAGGATCCCAGCGCGTCGTTCAAGATCGCCACCAACCCGAAGCGGGTGCCTTTGTTGCTCGGCGCCATCGAGCGCGAGCCGGCTGGTCCCTGGGTTCAGTTCCTACAAGGATTCTGCTTCGGCAGCGAACATGCCTCTGCCCGCAGACTGCCACAGGCCCAGCGTTCCGAGGCCTATGCGCAGACCATCCATTACTTGAGTGTGGCGAAAGAGACGGTGTCCAAGGCCTTCCAGACGAATTCGCAGAATCGGACATTGAAGGATCACCGGGACACCCTCGGTGCCGGCTTGGCGCTGGCCTGGGTGGAGTCGGGTATCCGGAGCAAGGAGGCACGCGCGATAGCCGAGACCTTGCTCGCCGCAAACACCGTGACCAACTGGAACTACGGCAACGTCATTTACGACATGCACTCGCTGCTGGGCCGGATTGCCTTGCACGGGGGCGACGTGGCGACCGCCGCGCGCCACCTAGCGGAGTCCGGCAAGACGCCGGGCTCGCCCCAACTTAACTCCTTCGGTCCAGACTTCGTGCTCGCCAGTGAACTGCTTCAGAAAGGGGAGCAAAACGCAGTCTTGGCGCACCTGGACCAGGTTGGGGTCTTCTGGGGCAACGGCGCCAGCTCTCGCTCTGGGCAGGAGCGTCAGAAGCAGATCGATGCTTGGAAGGAGACGATCCGCGCGGGCCAGATTCCGGAGGACCACCAATGGCGGATGGCGCACGTGTCCATGGTTGATACCAGCCCGGTGGATGAGGGAGTCGTGCGGAATGCTCGACGCAGCATCTGCGTCAACCAGCTCAAGTTGATCGAAGGGGCAAAGCAGCAGTGGACGGTGGACAAGGATAAGCCGGCAGAAGCCGTGCCGGCAGTCGGAGACCTGGCCGCCTACTTTCCCGGCGGTAAACTACCCAAGTGCCCAGACGACGGGACTTATGTGCTGGGTCAACTCAGCCAAAAGCCGCGGTGTTCGGTAGCCGGGCATGAACTTCCCAAGGGCGCGAATTGAAAGGGATATGAAACGCTGGCGCGCAATCGTAGCCGTGGTTGTGCTGACGGCCTCAGGTGTCGCGCAGATCAACCCTCCTCGATCGAAGGGGACCAATATCAACGTCATCGCGGTTGTCCTCGGCAAGCCGATCACCGCAGACCAAAGCAACGCACTCAACGGCTTGATTGTTCGTCCCTTGTTGGAGCAGTTCGCGAAGGAGAACAAGATCGAGCCTACAGCAGAGGAAGTGGACGCCCTTCTCCGCAAGACGGAGGAGATGGAGCAGCAGCGCCAGAGAAGGTTGCGGGAAGAAAGGACGAATCTGGTCGAGGAGCTCAAGAGTAGCTCCCTGTCAGGTCGGGACCGCGAACAGAAGGAATCCCGTCTCAAGAGAGTGGAGCGATCGTTGAAGCTGAGCGCCGCGATGCGGGACAGAGGGAAAGGAGCGGATGCTCAGACCGCCTTGATCGAGCGGCGTCTAGTGGTCGAGCCCTTTGTCCAATCCTGGAAGGTGAACAAAGTGCTTTACGAGAAGTACGGCGGCCGGGTCGTGTTCCAGCAGGCCGGGGTGGAGCCGCTGGACGCGTATCGGAACTTCCTGAAGGAGCGGGAAGCGAACGGGGCCTTCCAGATCCTGGATGACTCGTGTCGGGCGAGTTTCTGGGGGTACTTCACCAATGACGCCATACACACGTTGTACTCGAAAGACGAGGGAGTCAGGCTCATCAACACGCCGTGGTGGATGCAGGAGCAAGCGCCGGGCGTGCCGGAAGGCAAGGGTGGGCCCCAATGAAGATCGGAGTCCTAACTTCAGTGGCGTTGGCTGGGCTGGCTTTGGGTTCGACGGGCTGTCTCGTCCTCTCCATTCCCACCAGCGAGAGCAAGGGCCTGCGCGGTGCCCGCATCCAAGACCAGGAGATCGCACGGATCGAGATCGGGGTGACCACACAAGAAGGGGTGTGGCATCAACTCGGCGATCCACGCGTGATCTGGGAAGACCAGCGCCTGTGGGCGTACGACTGGGATGTGCGGACGATGGAGATCATTTGGCTGATTGCGGCGGCGGCGCCGAGCGGAGGGAGTGGCGCGGCCGGTGGTTCCATTAACGTGGGCCGACATTATGTCCTCCTGGTTCAATTCGACGAACGCGCCGTCGTCCAACGAATCGGGAAGACCGTGCGCGGCGCTCACGAAGGGTATGGTAAGCATCTGATCGAATGGTGGAGCGCGATCGGCCCTTCGACGGCGGGGGTTTTGCTCGCCGCGCTGCGCCGGGAACCGACGGCCCTCGCTCTGCTCCAAATCGTTCCGGAGGCCAAGGACGAGGACGTGGCCAAGGCCATGCACCACTGGCTCTGGGGTCAGCGCGCGTTGCTCGGCGTGGCCGGCCTGGCGAGCGCCGTCGGAACATTCGACACGGGCGGCATCCCCCGCCCCGCCTCCTGGAACAAGGTCACGACCCGCGAGCCGGAGTCGGGATGGTACACCGTCCGGCCGCCGTCGGGGATCAGCTACCTCGGCTTGGCACCTGCATCGACGCTATCGGCGTCGGCTGACCAGGCTTACCCGCTGGTTGTGCGCCTGGAGATCCCCAACCATACGCCGCTGGTCTACGTTGGTACGCTGCGTCTACCGCTGGTGCTGGAGCGGGAAGGCGGAGCCGCCAAAGTCACTGGCATCGTGGTGGGCCAGGCCAGGATCGAGGATGCCTCCGCTCAGGCGCGGGACGTCGGCCGGGTGCTCGGAGCGAATCGAGGCGAGCCGGCGACGTCCCTCATGCAACTTCACCAAGGTCCCTTTCTCATCCGCACACCTCCATCTGGCCGCACGGCCGCGAACGCCGGATTGTCCGGCGAAGGAGAACGATGAAGCCTCAAACGATCTTCCGGGTTGCCTTGGCCACTCTAATCTGGTTGGCCGGTGGCGGACGTCCAGCGAAAGCCGATCCCTCACCTCAGAGCGCCGAAGCGCAGCAGATGCAGTGTGCTAACCACCTGAAAGAAATGGGGCTTGCCCTCCAAATCTGGGCCACCCACCACGAAGACACGTTTCCGCCGGACGTCTTGTCGATGAGCACCAACGTGCTGGCTTCCCCTCAGAGCCTCATTTGCCCTGCCGATACCGCCCACCAGCCCGCCAAGGACTGGGCGTCGTTCAGGACCAACAACCTGAGCTACGAATGCCGCCTCCCCATCCGGAATCCGGAGAACCTGCAACAGGTGGTGTTCCGGTGCCCAATCCACGGAACGGTCGCGCTCCTGGACGGCAAGGTGGAACAGCGTGCCGCTGATCTCGCTGCGGCGGCGCCGGCGGCCACCAACAGCCGTAATCAAGCGCCGGTGGGCTTTGCCCCAGCGACCGGGAGTGAGAACGCCAACCGGGAGGTCCAGTCCCTCCAACGCGAGCTCCAGGACAAGGACCCGCGGGTCCGGCGCGCCGCGGTCGAGAGGGTCGCCCGCCGACTGGGGGAGGACGCCCAGGTCTTGCTGACGCCGCGCAAGGAGTTGCTCGACCAGTACCAGGCCGCCCAGAACACCTATGCCGGATTGCTCGCCGGGCTGCTCAAGGACGAGGACGAGCAAGTCAAGGTGTGGGCGGCGTCCGCGTTGATGATGTGCGGGCCATCTGCCAAGGTCGCTCTGCCCCAACTCCTGGAAGTCCTGCAGGGAACCGATCTGAATCTCAAAGTGCTCGTCGTGGGCACGCTCGGAAACCTCGGCACCAACGCGGTGGCTTCCGTTCCCGCGTTGGAGAAGATGCTGAGCACCTCGACTGGCCAGGCCCGGCTCACGGTCGCGCAAGCCCTCTGGAAGATCACGCGTCAACCCGCGCCGGTATTGCCCGCCCTCATCGAGGCGCTCGACATCAAAAGGACCAACTATGCGGACGCCTGGCCCAGCGTGTTTGCCGCCACGACCCTCGGCGAAATCGGCCCGGAAGCGAATGCCGCCGTGCCCGCCTTGAGCCGGTTGCTGCAGGCAAACGACCTGAATGCTCGCACGGCCGCCGCGGCGGCCTTGGCGCGGATTGGCCCCGACACGCCTGGCCTAGCGGAAGCGCTGGGCGCCGGGCTCCGGGACGTTGCCGGTCCGTCTAGCGCGACGGCCCAACGAGCGCTGCGCGAGTTGGGTGCCCAGGGCGTCGCGG
Organism: uncultured bacterium; assembly: GCA_963735925.1. Taxonomy (GTDB): domain Bacteria; phylum Verrucomicrobiota; class Verrucomicrobiia; order Limisphaerales; family J093; genus DSVZ01. The sequence continues at coordinate 301,338 of CAVTMT010000006.1, read as the reverse complement.
TGCTGGTGAAGGTGGCGGACGATCCGTCGCCGATCGCGCGGCGGGTCGCCCTCGAAACGCTGGGCAGTATCGGAGAACCCGCCGGCGCAGCCGTGCCCTTGCTGGCGACGAGACTCCAGGACCCGGATGAACCCATGCGTCGGGCCGCCGCGGACGCGCTTGGCAGAATGGGGGCGGCTTCGAAATCGGCCGTCCCGGCATTGCGCGCTGCTCTCCAGGACACCTCGGGCACCGTCCGCGCCGCCGCGGCGGTCGCCTTGGTCCGGGTGGATGCGCCGGCCCTCGAAGCGATCCCGACCCTCGTCGCGGCGATCTCCCGCGAGCCGGGCGAAGAGACGGCCTACATCACGGTCTGTGTCGCCGCGCCCGAGATCAGCCCCGCCGCCGTTCCCGCTGTGCTTGAGTTCGTGAAAGCCGCGGCCGCCGCCGGTGCCTCATCGTGGGACCGGGAGAAGACGGTTCGCCTACGGATGGGCGCGATCGACCTGCTCCGTCGCATGGGACCCAACGCCAAATCGGCCGTTCCCGATCTGCGTCAACTGGCGAACGAGGGCAACGAGTCCTCGCGCCGCGAGATCACCGAGGCGCTGCAGCGGATCGAGTTGAACCCGTATGAATTATGATCGAGAACCTGGTTCCACCGGGCGAAAAACCCAGGCCTAACCACTCCAGGGCAAGCGAAGGCCCGAAAGGGCTGAGCGACGCCGTGAGCATGCCGCCCGCCACTGCCCCCGAGGCGGGCGCCCGGCACCCTCCCACCGTCTCCTTCCGGCTGAGCGATCCGGCCGCCTTCGGGCTCGCACTCATGGCGTCGCTGCTGGCCGCGGCACTGACCGGCTGTTCCGGTGAGCCGGACTACCGGGTGATCCGTACTCTTGACGGCTTGGGGCCGACGGCGCTGATCGAGGGTAAGGACGGCAACTTGTACGGGACGTTGGAAGCGGGAGGCGGCAAAGGGGAAGGCCTCGTGTTCAAACTGAAACCGGACGGAACCGGTTTTGAAGTGCTGCACCACTTCAGCGGGTGCCTGCTCGGCGGTGCCGACGGGAGCCAACCGCAGAGCTTGCTCGAAGGCAGCGATGGGGCGCTATACGGAACGACCCGGTCCGGTGGCGTCGCGGGAGGCGTTCTGGCGCAGTACGGCCTGGACGCGACCGGCAACGGCACGGTCTTCAAGGTCAACCGGGACGGCACCGGCTACCTGGTTCTGCGGGCCTTCACCGGCCGCGATGGAGACGGTCTTCAGCCGCAGGCCGGTCTGGTGGAAGGCCGTAACGGCACGCTATACGGGACCACGCTGGAAGACAGCGCCGAGCACGGCGGGGTGGTCGGCTCGGGGCATGGAACAGTGTTCGCTCTGAACAAGGACGGTAGCGGCTACCGGGTGCTCTACACCTTCGGCACCAACGCCGCCCAAGGACACCGGCCTTGGGCGGGCCTCACGATCGGAAGCGACGGCGCACTGTTTGGGACGACGGACAGCGGCGGCCGGGCGCAGCAGGGGACCGTGTTCCGGCTCAATCCCGGCGACGGCCGCTACGCGGTGCTCCACAGCTTCGGTTCCGACCGCGCGGACGGACGCGGGCCGAGGTCCTCCTTGGTGGAGGGGCGCGACGGCCTCCTCTATGGCTCGACACCCGTGGGTGGCAAACAGGACTGTGGCACCGTGTTCAAGCTGGCCAAGGACGGCTCCGGGTACGCGGTGCTCCACCATTTCGCTCACGATGGTCCGGATGGTCAAAGCCCGCAGGGCTTGGTGCAGAGTCCGGAGGGAGTGTTTTACGGAACAACCGAGGCGCGCGGGGCCAAGGGCAGCGGGACGCTTTTCGCACTGAAGCCCGATGGCAGTGACTTTCGGGTCCTGCACGCCTTTCCGAGTTCCGATCGGGACGGCCTGGAGCCACGAGGGGGTCTGGTCCGAGCCAGCGATAGAGCGCTTTATGGGATGACAAGCCGAGGCAGCGTCAACCCGTCCGCGAGGGTGTTCAGGTTGTTACCTTAAGCTCCGCCCTCATGATCGCCATGAGTTCCCCCGTCAATCGTGCCGACCGCGACGCGTTGATCGAGGTTGCCAACCAGTACCTCCGGGAGGAGTTCACCGCGTTCGCGTTCGATGAAAAGCTGTCGGGGATCGAGGCGCGGACGAACGACGAGACCGTCAAGTGGGTCCGGGCCCAACTCTGGCGCTGCTACGACGACTGCGATGACCACAAGGTCGTGTGCGACAAGGCGGAGTGGGACATGATCCAACGCCTCCTGCTGTTGCTGAAGTCGGATGCGACGGTCGTGATCGAGACGCGCCCGGCAAAATGGACGGCGCGACAGGCCATTGCCGCGGCTGGCCTCGTGGTGGCCGGGTGGACAGTTTCGAGGACCGGGTGGGGTAGCCATCTCTTGATCTTCAATATCCCCTTGGGAGTGGTTTCCATGGGGCTGTCTTGTTGGCGGGGACGAGCCGAGGGCAAGCGCGAGCTACACGGAGACATGGTGGCTCCCTTTGGATCGGTGGTTGAGCTCCGGTTAACGCGCCGGGCCGTGCGGGAGTTTGTCAAGCTTCGCTATCCCGGGCGGTTGGCGGGGCGGCGGATTCGGAGTCCGATGGTCGATTGGGTGTACTGGCTTCAGTGGGGTGCGTTTTGGCTGATGTTCTCGCCCGTGGCGCTCGCCTTCCAGCTCCGACCCGAACGGCAGACGACGTGGCGGGTGGTGTCGACCTAACCTTGAAGGCATTACCCGATAACGTACAGCCAGTGGGACAGAAGGGCCGGCAGAATGCAGCAGAAGCCAATGTTGACAAACCTTTGATGCATGTTTGCGCTAGTGGCATTCGGGGAACCTTCGGCAGCGTTTTGGCACGCCTATTGTCGGCAAAGTGCCGGCATGGATATCAGCCGATCCGACCGAATGAAAGGCTCGTTCTGTAGACCTGGGAGACTGTCAACAGGACTGATCATCAGGGCAGCAAACCAGCCGGGATCGACTGCATCAACGACATCGTTGGCGGCGGAGCTTCTGCCACCTGCCGCCTCTCGGTTTGCAGCGTTGGCGTTCTGAGGGTCCGGCGCGGGTTCGGTTTCCGAGGCGACCTTGGAGGGATCACTCCTTGGCCTCGACGCCAGGCGAACTTCGGGTGCGCAGATTGTCCAGGACCGCTTGAGGGATGACCGGAGGACGATTGCGGGATTCGCATTGATCCAGCGCCTTGCGCAGGTCCTCACGCCGCTCCGGCATCCGTTCAGCCAGAAACTGCGCGTACCAGAGCCAGCAGACTGCCGATGTGGGGCTTTGCTCCAGCAGTTCTCGGTGGCAGGCCTCGGCCTCGGCGAGGCGCCCACACCGCGCGAGCAGGTCAGCTAGGCGCCCGCGATACCAGGACTGCTCTTTGCTGGCAAAGCGCACAGCCGCTTGGGCCGCTTCCAGTGCCGCTTGGTTGTGTCCCACCGACCGCAGGGCACCGGCAAAATGAAACCAGTAGGCCGCATTGTCCGGCGCCTCGCGGGTCAGCCGCGTTCCCAGTTCTACAGCTTCTTCAGGTCTGAGGTTCTCCAGGGTCTTGAGCCGTAGCGCCAGGACGAAGGAGTTGCCTGGATCGATCCGTTGGGCTTCGGCGAGCTCGGCCAGCGCTTCTTCCCAACGATCCTGCCTCGTCAGGTACAGCCCATAAGCCGCACGGACCATCAGACTCTCCGGGGCCAGTCGGCTGGCGTCACGATAGTGCGTCTCGGGGGATCCGCCGCGCCCCGCGGGGGTGGGGCTGAGCTTGACCGCGGCGGGCGAGCTCATGGCCAGGAGCAAATGCGCCAGACCTGACTCGGGTCGCCGGTGAACAAACGCCTCGGCGGCCGCCACACCCTCTTGCGCGGGCCGTCCCGCCTGCGCCTCCAGCCAGCTCAAGCCAGCCGAGAACGCTTCGACGGCGTCTTGGGGCGGCTTGCCTTCGGCAGGCGGCTCTTCCAGTCCGAGTTGCTGGACCTTCACGAGTTCACGGATCGCGTTGGCGCTTGCGCCGACACGGTTCTGCATGACCACCAGGTCGCCCCCGCGCAGGTCCATGCGCAGGTCGTCCCTTGTGGTGAACACGCCGGCCAGTCGCCCGCTGCCGGGCAAAATCATGGGCGATCCGCTCCAGCCAGGTCCAACGAAACGGGCACCGCCCAGGGTGACGCGCCGATCTCCGTCCGTGCCAAGCGTCCGCAATGCGGGCAACCGCTCAATGGACAGTTGCCTCGGCACACCGACGACGGTCTGCGGTTGCTCCGGATGGGCGTAGCCGGCTACGAGCATCTCCCTGGCCCGCTGGATCTCCTCCCCGCTGGCCAGCGGCAGGGCGGGGTGCCCGCCCCAACGGACTTTGAGGATGGCCAGATCCGCCGCTGCATCCACTCCCACGATCTCCGCCTCGAATACATCACCACGGTAAGGACTGAAAACCAGCGGCACGGCGAGGATCGATCGGCAGCAGGCTTCGAGAAAGTCATCCACGCAGTGGGCCGCCGTGGCAATCATCGAGCCGTCGCCAAACGCGACCGCGACCCGGTTGCCGCGGTAACTTTGGCGGTCCTCCGCCACGCCCACATAGGCCACGAGAACGACCGCTTGTGGATCGAATGCCAGGCGTTTGTCCGTGGCGTCGAGAAGCCGCCGCGTCGCCCGTTCGGCCAGGACCGCGGCCGCTCGGGCCGGCGTCTGTCCGAAGACGTCGGTAATCGTGGGATCCGCTCCGTGCTCGCGCAACAGCGCCGCCATCGGCTCGCGACCCGCGATCACGGCCAGGTAAAGGGGCGTGATGTGATGCCCGCTGGTCCGGGCATTCACCTCAGCACCGGCCGCAATCAGGCGGCGCGCCGTTTCGACCTGTCCCTCGACGGCTGCCATGTGCAGCGGCGTTTGCGCCAACTCCTCCAGATCGCTGCGGGCGTTCGGGTCCGCCCCAGCCGACAGCAGCACTCCAACCGCGCCCACTTGGCCTTCGGCGGCGGCGGTAAACAGTGCCGTCCGGCCATGCGCGGCCCGGCCATTGACCTCCGCCCCCGCGGCGAGCAGGAGCCGGAGAATCTCGGTGCGCCCATGGAAGGCGGCGGCGTACAGGGGCGTGACGCCGTCGGGGGTCCGTGCATTGAGGTCGGTGCCCTCCTGGAGAAGCCGTTCGACCACCGGTCGTTGAGCACGCTCGACGGCCACGATCAGCGCCGGGCGTTCCGGGCGGGTCTCAGCAACGGCTGGTTCTGCCGCTCGGGTGTGCACGCCACAAGCGACGCTTAGCAGGACACCGCGCCACTGATGGAACAGCCACCGCAGCCTGAGCCGGCGGTTCGCCGTTCGTCCACTTCCGCGCAAGCCTCGGGCGAGTCGTCCCCAGCTCGTCCTTCCCGCCGCGCGAGGGATGACGCACCCGACCCGGAAAGGAAGGTTCACGGGCACCAGGCGCCGCCGGCAGGCCAGAGCTTCTACCGACCATTGCTCAGGATCGTTCGTCATTAGAACCAGACGACAAAATGTACATCCGTACCCTCCGCGAGATCGGTCATCAGTTCAACCGCATGGCTCCAATGTGGGGCGTGTTCGCCAACTCCGCGGCGCATGCCACAGCGCGCATACTGTATTGACAGCGCCACCGGCTGTCTGTTTCCCGACCGCCGTAAGCCTGGGTGCCAAGGCCCCTGGAGATTGCGGCCAGAGGAGGTCACCGCCCGCACGCGGATGCTTACCGCCGCGAAACCGCGGGCCCAATGGCTCTGGCCGCCGGGAGGGCGCGATCCGGTTCATAGAAGGCACGGTCAACACCGCGGTGAGTCGGAAGTATGCCCCCTCCTCGAGGGTCGTCACGACCTCCTTGCGGAGGCACGCACGCCCGGCCCGCGAGCGCCGCAACCCTTCGGGACCCTCAGCGACTTCGCGCAGACTGTGGCCAGAGCCCGCCCCGTGCCCGAACTACCCCCGGTCGCAGGGCAGTTGCAGGTCAGGCGCGGCGGGCGTTACCCGATCACATGCCAGCGGCAGGACAAAGAAGCGCCGATGCGAGTGCACCCTGCGCGTAGTCAGATAGTTGAGACGTTTCTGGACGTGTCGATTGGTGGCACATTGCGACGCCATCTTGGTAGGCGCGTTGTCGGCAAACGTAGGCAAGGTCTTCGAGCAGTCTCGTGTGGGCCTCACATGGCCGCCCAGATCGAATCCGGGGGTGAGCAGAATCTGGTTTTGATGGTCGTAAACTCGCAGGATGAGTGTAGCGCCTGGGCGATCGCCAGACCACCGGCGTGGAGCGGGGTGTGCTTCCTCAGTCGCAGCGTAGCCTCCGCCGGTCACCTGCCGGGCTCAGCCATCCACCGCCGTCAGACGACGATGCGACCGTCGTGCAGGCGGATGGTGCGGTGAGCCCGGCGGCTGAGGCCCTCGTCATGGGTCACCACGATGACGGTGCGTCCCTCGTCAAGCAGTTCCTCGAGCAAGCGGACGACCTCGGCGCCGCTGTGCGAGTCCAGGTTGCCCGTCGGTTCATCGGCGAGGAGGAGGGCGGGTTCGTTGGCCACGGCGCGGGCAATAGCCACGCGTTGCTGCTCTCCACCCGACAGCTCAGTCGGACGGTGGCTCAGGCGATCCTCGAGGCCCACGCGGCGCAGGAGCGCAGCGGCGCGCTCCTGTCGCTCCCGCAGTGGCCGCCGGGCCAGACGCATCGGCAACGTCACGTTCTCGTATGCGCTCAAGCGCGGCAGGAGATGGAAGCGCTGGAAAACAAAGCCGATCTTCCGATTCCGAATTTCGGCCAGGGCGTTGATCCCCAAAGCGCCCACATTGACTCCGTCCAGATGGTAGCAGCCTGAGGTCGGGCGATCGAGACAGCCAATCAGATGCAAGAGCGTGGACTTCCCGGAGCCGGACGGTCCGACGAGCGCGACGTACTCGCCGCGCTCGATCTCGACGCAGATGTCGCGCAGGGCCTCGACCGCCCGCCGGCCGGTGTCGTAGCGCTTGCTGACCTGTTCGAGTCGGATCATGTCATTCTTCCCGCAAGGATTCGACCGGATCGGCCGCGGCGGCGCGGCGGCTTGGGAAATACGCCGCGACCGCACCGGCCACGGCCAGGACCGTGGTGACCGCCAAGGCGACGGCCAGCGAGACGTGCGGTGCGCCGAGCAACGAGCGCGCCTCACTGCCCAGCGGAATCCGGTTGAACGCGGAGAGGACGCCCCAGCTCAGGAGGATTCCCACCGCGCCACCGGAAAGGGTGAGCAAGAATCCGTCGAGAAGATACGCGGTGAGGAGGCACTGCGGTTTGGCGCCAAGGGCCATCTGGACCCCGATCTCGTGCCGTCGTTCTTCCACCATGACGTACAGAACGTTCGTCACGCCCACCAAGGCGACCAGCAGCCCGAGCAGGCCGACCAAGCCGAGGAGGATGCGGATGCCGACGACGATCCCCCACGTGATGCGGTCGGAGGCCGACTGATTATAGACGCCAAGGGCCGCTTCATCGGCCGGGTCGAAGCCTCGATCCTTACCCAGCAGCCGATAGATCTGAGCGATCACCTGGGCGTCGGCTGCGGCCGACCTAAGCCCGATGACGAGGTAGCTGGGATAGCGCCAGCCCTTGAGCGCGCGAAAGGTCTCGGCCGGCACAAACACCTTGTCGCGATCCATGAACTCATAATTGCCGAGCGCCCACTTTGGCCGTAGCACCCCCACCACGGTGAAGGGACTGCCCCAGATCCGCACGACTTTCCCCAGCGCCGGCGCGCGGCCGAACAGCCGTTCCTTGACGGCATTCCCCAGGAACACCACCCGGCGCCGTTCCCGCTCGTCCCGCGCGTTCAGGAAGCGTCCGCCCGGCGCCGGCACCATCTGGCGCAATTCCGCATAGGCCGGATTGACGCCGTGCACGCCCGCGATGACTGACCGGCCATGATACTCGACCGGTTGACTGGCGTTGATGAACTCGACGCTGACGGAACGCACGTCCGGCACCGCCGCCGCGATCCGCGCCGCGTCTTCAGAAACCAGGCCAATCCATCGCCCGGCCGGCAGCCCGGCGTGCGGGCGCGTCGTGGAGCCGCTCCAGAAGCGCACGTAGTCTATGCCCCCCGATCGCACGGCCCGGCCCATGGCGCGCTGCAGCTCACTCCCAAAGGCCACCACCACGGTGAGGCTCAACGTGCCCCAGACCACTCCCAGAACGACCAGGAGCGACCGACTCCGGTCGGCGGCCAGGTCCCGGATGCGGTAGGTCAGCGTTTCGAACCTCATGGGGCTGTCTTCTATTCGGCCAGGGCCAGAACGGGATCCAAGCGGGCCGCGCGGCGCGCCGGGAAATAGCCGGCCAACACACCCACCGCGCCCAGGATCCCCACCGTGAAAGCCGCGGTGGCCGCCGAGATCTGCGGCGTCCCAATATGCTCGGTCAGGGGTGTCAGAGCCACGGCGCCGATCAGCAGCCAGGCCGCCCCCACCCCAAGGCTACCGCCCAAGGCCACCAGCAGCAGGCTCTCGCCCAGAACACCGGCACCTATCGCCCGCGGTTTTGTCCCCAAGGCCATCCGGATGCCGATCTCCCGCGTCCGGCGGCGCACGCGAATGAACATCAGGTTGCCCACCCCGACGCCACCGACGAGCAAGGTGAGGAGGGCTGACCCTCCCAGCATCAGGTCCAGTCCCAGAAACGCGTAGTCGCGAACCCGGGCTTCGTCCGCGGTGTCCCAGAGGCGCAAGGCCGCGTCATCACGCGCATCGAATCCGCAGGTCTGGCCGAGCGCCTGGTACACCCGGAGGGTGGCCCGCTTTTCTAGTTCCGGTCGGCGGGCGCGGTACACGAAGCTGGCGACATACCGCGCGCCGAAGATCTGGGAGTGCGTGCTCAACGGCAGGCAGATGCGGTCCTGGTCCAGGCCGCCATAGCTGCTGTCCTGCAACTTGGGCGCGAGCACCCCGATCACCACAAAAGGAATCCCGCGCAGGACCAAGGCACGCCCGACCGCCGTTTGTTCACCGAACAGGCCTTCCTTGATCCGCGTGCCCAAGACCGCCACGCGCCGGTGCTCGGCCACGTCGCGCTGGTTGAGGAAGCGCCCGCCCGGCTCCACTGCCCAGGCCCGTAGCCGGCCGTAAGCCGGCTCAACGCCCGACAGCGTCACCCGATGGACGCGCGACCCCACGCTGACGGTATCGCGACTGACGAACTCGGGGCTCACGAACTCCAACTCGGAAATTCGCTGCGGCAGGCTCAACACGTCGTCCGCAGTCACGAGGACGGGTCGCCCCGTCCCCAGGCCGGCGTAAGGCCGGGTGGTCTGTTGGGGCCAGGCCACGGCGACGCGTTCGCCGAGCCCGGCAGCGCGTTCGTGCAGCAGTCGTTCCAACCCGAGGCCGAACGCGAGCAGGGTAACGATGGAAAACGATCCCCAGGCCAGGCCGAGGAGCGTGCTCACCGTGCGCGCCCGGTCCTGGCGCAGCGCCGCGATTCCGCTGGCGATGGAGGACGACACGCTCACGACGGCTCACTCCCAAGTCCATTCCAGGACCTCGTCACCCTCGGCCAATCCCGCGGTGATCTCGACCGTCAGCCCATCACTGAGGCCGGTCGAGATCTCCCGCTCCTGGGGCCGGCCCTTTTCGCCGGGTACCCGGACAAACGCCTGGTCGTTCCGGAACTCGACCATCCGTTCCGGGAGGGTGAGGATCCCCTGGCGGCGCTCGATCTCGATCTCCGCGACCGCCGAGTACCCGGAGCGCAGGACGATACCTGGAGCGGCGTGGACTTCCATGAGCACGGGGAAGACGGTGGCATTGTTCTGCACCGTGGACTTGAGGGCGATCTCGGTGAGCGTCGCGGTGATTTCCGCGCCCGGAAGTGAACCCACTTTGATGCGCGCCACCATGGCTTCCTTGAGTTTCCCGGCATCAATCTCGTCCACGGTTCCGCGAAAGACCAGACGGTCCATGTCCGCCAGGGTCAGGAACTCGCTCCCGGTGCCGTAGAGGCTCGACGGCACGATCGGGGCGCCGGGGCGCTGTCGGATGTCAATCACGTGCCCGGCCACCGGGGCACGGATCACATAATCGAGCTGGCGGTCGCCGGAAGTGGCCTCGCCTTTCCTGAGAAGTTCCAGTTGTTCCTCGGCCGAGCGGCGGGCGAGTTGGGCGCTCTGGTACTCACGTTCGAGGGAGTTCTCGCCCAGAAAGAACCGAGTCAGGTACGAAGCCACGTGCTGCTGATCAACGTATTCCTTGGCCGCGGCTTCGCCGATCCGGGCTTGCTCGAGCGACCGCTCGGCCGCCAGCACCCCCTGCTGGGTCAGCACGGGGCGCACCTCGGCCAGGGGATCACCCGCGGCGACCCGCTGTCCCAGCTTCACCTCGAGCCGCGTCATGATGCCGCCCCACAAGGAATTCACCGGAACCTCGTAGAGCACTTCGATGCGGCCCACGGCCGTGGCCACCTTGACGATGTTGCTTCGGGTAACTTGCTCCCGTCGCCCATCCTTCGCTGTGCTCGGCTCGCGCCGGACCAGGACTGCAATCACCACTCCGGCAAGAAGCAACACGGGCAGCAGCCAAAGCACACGTCTCACGGGGCGATTTTGTGGCAGGCGCGCCGCCGCCGGGCAAGCTTCAAACGCAGCGCGCCAGGCCGTGCTCCGGCAACCTCGTAGCCGCGGATGTCAGTCCGCGCGCTTTCCTCCTGCAAACACGCATAGACAGGGTCGGGCACTGTCGGTACCCCCACACTCCAACCGTCACAGGAATCGCCTACTTCATCAGTTTGGCCTCGCCCGTTCCGGTGCTCACGCGAATCCGCGACGCGTCCTCGCCCCGGGTGAAACACTTCAGGAGGTACCTCGTTTTGTGTTCCGTGTACGCGTCCTCTTTGTCGAACTTCTCGGGGCAGACGATCCGCCCGCGTTTCGCCTGACAGGTGAACTCGAAACGTCCCTGGAGGGGTTGGCCGTCCATTTTGACGACGGCGCTCCCCGTTCCCGAACTCACGCTCAGGTCGAAATCGCCGCCGCCCGGGAAGACGACTTCCGCGTCTCCGGTGCCGGATGAAAACTCCCCGTCGCTCTCGAGGGTGACCTCGCTGGCGTGGACATCCGCCGTCCCGCTCGAGGCTTCGATGTTCCCCTTGAAGCCCCGGACTGTCACGCGGCCCGTCCCGGAGCTGAGCTCGAAGTCGCCTTCGGAATCGAGAACTTGGACGCGACCGGTCCCGGTGCTGAGATGCAGATCCCCCTTCACCTTCTCGAGGTTGAGATCGCCCGTGCCGGTGCTTCCTGTCAGGTCCGCGGCCAGGCCCACGACCGTCAAATCCCCGGTCGCGGAGCTGAAAGCGATCTCGACGCCGTCCGGAACGGCCAGGGTCCAGCGGGAATGCCCTTCCGGGTTGGTACCGTGAAACTTCTCCTGCAGAAGAAGGTAGCGGCTTCTCTGCTTCAGGATCGGCTCGAAGCCTCCCCGGGAGTAGGCATAGGCCAGCTCGACGTAGATCTTGCCGTCGCTGCTGGCCCTGATCTCGCATTCCCCGAGAACCAGCTTCAGCCTGACCTCGCTCGACTGACTGAACGTCTTCTGGATCTCCTGCTCGCCCTCGGCGAAGACGCCGACCTCAAAGGCCGTCACCAAGACGAGGGGGAGGAGAAGGGTGGCTTTCATTTGTTTCATAGTGACCTCACATGACATACCGGTTCGTTACTGATCCGATCCTGAGAGTCCAAGGGCATTAGCCGTGCCACCCCGACGGTCCCGCGCAACTCCTTCCAGGTGAGACGTCAACAAAATCGAAGTGATCTTCAGACGCGGCGAATGATTTCGACGCCGGGACGCGCTCGTCCCGCTCCTGGAAACCCGGGGGGCGTGTCGGTCTTTCAGGCGGTCAGCGAGGGGGTGATCACGTCCGAGACCGGCAGGTTGAGATCAATCGAAGCCACCGGGCAAGGTGCGACTCGGGCCGATCCGAAGGTAACTTGCGCAACGGTTGGGGAGGTCGAGGCACCCCGTGCTTGGCCCCCCGGCGGACGCAGCTCCCCGCAGCGGTCACCGGTCCTTAAGAACCCTTCGTCGCGTGACGGTCCGGGCGCTCAAGGTGTCAAACCTCCAGACCGAGTGATCGTTCAAACGGTTGGCCGGTTATGGAGACGATGTGCATTGAGCTGCGTCACGGATGGAGCGTGCCCCTGACCTGCGCACTGGGCGCGGCGGGATTGCTGTTGCTCCCTGAACTGAACCGCATCGGACCGCCCGGGCTGAACGCAGCCGAGGCGCCGTCGGGAGCGCCGATATCGTCGCCGCCGGGCGGCGGCGACACTCGCAGGGAGGACAGCCGAGCGTACGAGGTCGGGCGGAAAGTCCGCGATTTCTCGGCGGAGGAGAGTCTTTCGACCCCCGAGAACGCCTACGCGACGTTCAATCGCTACTGGGCCAGCGGCGACCTGCTCGTCTGGCGGCGGCTGTCCGTTCCCCGCATCGCGGAGCGGATGGGGCCACCAGCGACACCGAAACGCACGATATCGCCGCAGGCAGTCGAGGACCTGCTCAACACCGAGGTCGTCGAGGTCCGGATCTGGCGGGAGGATTTCGCGGTGGTGTTCGACCGGCTTCCCCGCGGCGGGACCGAATCGATTGATATTCGCTGGCTGGAGCGGGTCGGGGATCGCTGGCTGAATGCGGGGAATGACCTCCGCAACGGGATCGAAGCGGCGCGGGCCCTGTTCGCCGCGACGTGCGCGCGGCGCGAACAGGAGCGGACCGAGCGCCAACGCCCGCCGGTCACCGATCCCGAGGCCTGCCTGGGCCCGTTCGTCGAGCATCTCCGGACGCGCGGGGAGGAGCCCCGCAGCCTGGTGCTGGGCGCTCTGCGCGAGCACCGGCTGGTGATCCTCGGCGAGATTCATCACCGACCACGGTATTGGGCCTTCAACGTGGCGCTCGTCAGGGATGAGGATTTTCCAGCGCGTGTGGGCAGGGTCTATCTCGAACTGCCCGTGAACGATCAGGCGTTGGTGGACCGGTTCCTCGCGGCCGACACGCTGGATTCAGCCCCCATTGTCGAGATGCTGCGGGACATGCTCTGGATGGGTTGGCCGGACCGGGCCATGCTCGAGTTCTTCGAGGCGGTGTGGCAGGTCAACCGCAACCTCGCAGCCTCCCAGCGGATTCGGTTGGTCTTGGTGGACATGGCCCGGCCCTGGCGCGAGATCCAAGAGCGGGAGGACTGGCGCAAGTACGACGTGGACCGCGACGATTTCATGGCGAGGCAGGTCGTGGCCGACCTGAAGGCGCAAGCCGATCCGCGGCACGCCCTGTTCATCGTGGGCGCCAGCCATGCCCTGCTGAACATGCCAGGGTTTGACGGACAGCCTCGACGGACGGCAGGGTGGCACCTGCGCCAGGAGCTGGGGACCAACCAGGTGTTTGCCGTGTTCCCGCATACTGTGGAGATGTCGAACAACGGGGCCGTGCGCGGGCGGCTGGCCCAGGGATTGTTCGAAACGGCCTTCGCCCGATCCGGAAACCTCCCGGTCGCTTTTGACCTGACCCAGGGACCGTTCGGGGAGCAACTGTTCACCGCGTTCCCAGACCAACCCACGCCCGGCCGGTTCAAGGACGGGTACGACGCCTACCTTTACCTAGGCCCGCTCGAGGACGAGGTGTTCTCGCCGCTGATCCCGGGGTTCTACACGGATGCCTTCGTCCAAGAACTAGATCGTCGCCACCAGATCATGTTCGGGAAGGGTTTGGTGAAAGGTTGCCGGCTGGACAGATTGGACGGCACCAGCTTCACCGCCTGGATGCAGCGCGATTGGGGCCAACCCCGTCGTGCGTGGTCGGCGGCAAGCCTCGGCCCGCTGGAGGCCTGGCGGTATGGCGGAGACTGGGAGGAACGTATGCGCGTGGAGAGCCACGCCGAAGCCGCTCGCGACAGCACGGGCGTTTTGGCGGCGGCGCGGCAACTGTTCGAGGCGATTCGTGAGGCGGACTACTATCGGGACTGGCGCGTTCGGAATCGTTGGCAGGAATTCCCGGCTGCCGATGTCAGCTACTGCGTCTACACCGATTACCCGGGATGGGTGGACTGGGTTTGTGGCCACCTCAAGACCAACCCGATCGTCTCGGTGACGCTGGGCGTCGTTCGCAGCGACGCGGCGGGGCGTCCGGTAGTTCCCTACAAGCTGAAGCTGCGGGACGGCAGCGAGCTCGCCGGGGATCTGCCGTTTCGCTGGCAGCCGCGCCAGGGCCGATGGGAAGGAGTCGAAGGACTCGATTGGCACCGCCGCGCCAAGCCATGAGCCTTCGGTTTCAGGAACTGGTCAAGGTGCGGCGGTCAGGCCTTGCAGGGTGGCGAACTCGCCGTGCGTGATCGCTGCCTCAACGTAACGCACAATGCCGTCATCCGTCATGGTGGCCAGGACGCCGCCGAAGGCGCTGACCATCTCCCCGATCTGGCTCGAGCGCGCCCGAATCGCCGCAAGTTGTAAGTCAGTCTCGCCGACCTGATACGCGTTGCCCGCCGTGTCATAGAACGCGCGCTTCGCCAAGAGGGCTGCCTCCTGCAACTGGATGCCGACCCGGTCATGGACCAGGAAGCGTCCGGATGCCGAAAGGTTGCGCCCGATGCGGGCCACGGAGTCGGCGGTGCTGAGAGCCGGATCGAACTGACCCGCGGCGTGCGCCGCCTGGGCCTGTTCGAGGGCCTGCTGGCTGACCCCACGCAGCATTGGGAGGTGCTCGAAGCCCAGGGAAAAGGCGGACAAGGCGAGCGCACCCCCGTCCGAGCAGCCGTTCTCCCGCAGGCACTGATAGCGGCTCATCAGCAGTTCGAGGCGGTGATCCGCGAAGCGGTCCTTCTCGCTGGCCGCGGCCACGGCCTGCACCGCGCCCGCGACATCGCCCTCCTTGAAGCGGAAATACGCGTCGTAGTGATCCGCCAGCGAGCTGGTGGGACCGGCCTGGCGCAGGTTTGCGATCGCCGCCAACGTCGCCTCGTCCGCCTGGGGCAGCGCCCGTTTGGCCTCGATGAGCGCTGCCTGGGCGATGGCGGACTCGGGGAACAGAGACGCCCTCGAACTGCACCGTGCGGCGTTGGCCGAAGGCATCAGCATCGCCCCGGGCCCGAACTTTTCGGCGCGCCAGCAATATCGGAACTGTCTCCGGTTGAACTGCGCGAACCCCTGGACCGATCAGCTCGAGCAGGCCGTTGCCAAGCTGGGGCGAATGGCAACCACTCGCTGAACTGAGACGGAGTTTCCAGCGGCACTCGCCCAGATCGGTCTAACGGTGGACACGGTTACGAGAACTCTTGTTGTTCCTGAGCACGCCGGTCTTCTCCCTTGGCGGCATAATGGGCTGCGCCACGTCTTTTGCTCGTACCGCGTTGCGGCGACCCAGGACGTGCCCCGCACCGCACTGGAGGCGGGCAATTCGGTGAGCACGATCTTCGCGCATTACCGCGCCCTTGCCACCGAGGCGGAAGGCAAGGGGTGGTTCGCCATCATGGGATCCAGCCCGGGGGCGCTGGGTGCCAGCGAACCCCCGCTTCCTCCTTCCGGTCCGGGCGCTCTCCCGGGTGTTCCAAGGCCGGTACCTGGCCGGGTTGCGGCGGCGCTACCGCCGCGGCCAGCTCAGCTTCCACGGCGAACTGCTTCCCGCTGCGAGCCCGGCCGCGTTCCAGGCCCTGATGCGCCAGGCCAGCCGCAAGCCGTGGGTCGTCTATGCCAAGCGGCCCTTCGCCGGGCCGACCCAGGTGTTCGACGGCGACGGGCAACCAGTGCTTCTCGCTCAAGCCGGCGACGATGTCGGTCGTGGGCACGAACGTGTAGCGGGCGCTCAAACCGGTCATCGGCCCCGGAGCGACCCGAGTTGACCGGAGAACGGTTCACGCCGACCGGGAAGTTCGATCTCAACGAGCACTTGCGGGGCAGCCTGGGCGTGTTCAAGGGGCGGGACGATTACGAGATCGTCATCGATTTCGACGGGTGGGCGGGCGACTTGATCCGGGGTCGGCGCTGGCATTCGAGCCAGGATTTGACCGAGTTACCCGGTGGCGAGGCGCGGCTGCGCCTTCGGTTGAACAGTCTGGAAGAAGCGGAGCGCTGGGTGCTGAGCTGGGGCGTCCACGCCACCGTGGTCCGGCCCAAGGCGCTGGCTGGACGCATCAGAAAGGCTGCGGAAGAACTGGTGGAGAAGTACGAGCAGTGACCTGTCCCCGCAAGCCGCCCCTCGTCGTACGCCGGGCGTTGGGTTCGCGACTACGCGTCGAATTCAGCAGCCGGAACTCCGCCGTGCCTGATCCAGAAGTTGCTCCAGGCGCAATCCGAGGGCGTCGGCCAGGCGAAGAAGGGTATCCAAGGTGGGGTTACGTTCCTGCTGCTCGACGTAACTGACCATCTGACGGGAAAGGCCGGCCTTTTGGGCGAGCACATTCAGGGACAAACCCTGCCGCTGACGCTCCTGGCTGAGCAAGCGGGCGACCTGGGCACAGATCGCTGCGCGGGCGTCGTCGTTTGCCACATCAACAGCATAGCCAAAAGGCAGTTGACTTGTGACGCCACTATAGTTACATGTGGGCCATGTTCATGCGTCGTCTTGGTCCTGATCCGCACGCCCACGGCGCCCGCACCGTGGCGCTGGCCGGTTGCCCGGACATCTGGGAATTGGCCGACGGCAACTTCGCGGTCATCGGCATCGACATCACCGACCGCGCCGTGGGCAAACTGCCCGCGACGGCCGGATGCGGTCCCGACGAACGGATCGTGATGCTGCCGCGCCAGACCCTCGTGCTGGCTAAGCCCGACATCCCTGACCAGCCCTGACGGTTGCCCGACGCGGCGTGGTAGAATGGAGGGATGGAAATCTTCCATTGGTTGGGCGAGGACGGGTTCAAGTGGCTGGAAGTCATTGGCCTGATCGCCAGCCTGGGATTCACGGCCTTCACGGTCCGCAAGGACGACCGTTCGCGGCGAATCAGCAACCTCCTGGCTTTGACCGCCGAACACCGGGACATCTGGACCGAACTGTACCGTCGTCCCGAGTTGAGTCGGGTCCTGGAAGCGCGCGTGGACCTGCATCGGGAACCGATCACCAACGCCGAGGCGTTGTTCGTGACCTTCCTGCTGCTGCACTTGAGCGCGACCTACCGGGCAATGAAGGAGGGGATGTTCACCACCCGCCAGGCCTTGGACAGGGACATCGCCTGGTTCCTGGCCCTGCCGATCCCCCAAGAGGTTTGGAGGAACTCGAAAGCCTTCCTCGAATCCGATTTCGCCGCTTACGTGGACGCGTGCCTTACCTCACACGGCCAGCGAATTGATCCGAACCAAGGTACAAAAACAAAGCGATGCGCCCGCGATCTTCGCCGGTGAGGTGCTTTCAATTCCCAGGCTCGATACTGGCACAAAGTCCGGCGCGTGGACGTTGGGCCGGGCTTCGGAAGGCACATTCTGACTTGCACCCCCGCGAAGGATGTTCGGAACGCTTTGCAATGAGGTGTTTAGTACAGAATCTCACCGATTCTAGCGAGTTCCATTCTTACTTTGATTCTTACTCCGACGTCATTTGGAGTTCTTTTGGGGCGAAAACTGAGTTTTCATTGGGATTCTGAGGATTGGTGGCTGGGGGCGGAATTGAACCGCCGACACAAGGATTTTCAGTCCTCTGCTCTACCAACTGAGCTACCCAGCCAAACTGCCTAACCTTCAACTAGTTGCGATCCATTCCGGTCAGGCAGATTTCGGACTTGCAACCGGAACATGTAACCCTAATTCCTCACCATGATCGCTGACCACTCCGAAAACGCACAGACCGATGCTCTGCCTGTCTTCAATCGGGTCGGTGAGAACCTCTACCGCCACGCAACGTCGGGGATATACTACGCGCTGGTCAAAAGAGGCGGCAAGCAGTTTCGGCGATCGTTGAAAACCAAGGACCGCCAACTTGCCTCCCGCCGTCTCGCAGACCTGCGCCGGCTAGTCTCGAACCTTGTCCTGTCGGATGGCAGTAGCGCAACGTTCGATCAGGTGGCCGAGCAGTGGTTGGCGGGCGTCCGGCACACCATGAAGCCAGCGTCGATCGCACGGAGAGTATCCTGCATCAGGAACCTCCTCGCCGACTTCAAGGGCGTCACGATCCGGAACCTGGCCCCAAAGGACTGCGACGTCTGGTTGACGGATCGAGGACCCCACATCGCTGCGTCAACCTTCGCCCATGAATTGGGCACGATGAAACTGGTTTTCGAGTGCGCCGTTGCTCGTGGTCTTCTCTTGGTAAACCCCACCCGTCACCTCGCCCGTCGCCGCATCCCGCCGGCCCAGATCCATGTGCCGACGCGAGAACAATTCCAGAATCTTATCAGCGCGATCCGGAATCCGAACGGATCATTCGGAACTCAGGGCAAAGGCCGTGACGGTGCCGACCTTGTCGAGTTGCTGGCCTACAGCGGGTGCCGTTTGGCCGAAGCGACATCGCTCCGTTGGCGGGACGTGAACTTCGAACGGAATTGCGTCACGATCACGGGCGGCGAAAAGGGCACCAAGAACCGCGAGCCTCGAACGACTCCGATGACTAGTCACTTGCGGGAGCCGTTTCTGCGGATCAAAAGCGCACCGTCATCAAGGCGGAATGCCGCGAATCCGTCAAGTACATCCTTGGCCGCAACCTCGTCCACGGCGAGGCCCTGACGTTGCTGACGGTGGACCGAGCGCCCCGGCCCATCATCTTCTCGAAGTGGCCTGCGCCGTTTCACAACTGCCTGCTGAATTGACGCGATTACATCCTTTCGGATTTGATCGAAAGCGCGGAAACCGGCCCATCCACGCAGAGCCGCTTCATCACCTTGGGTTCCTGGCGCGCCAGGTCCCGGTTGACTGACCGCTGCTTGATCCCATCGGCTTCCTCCCAACTCATCTTCAAGATCTCACAGGTTCCGCAGATCGAGCATTGCAGCATCCCTTCGATGGCGAAGCGCTCAAAGAGCAGGCCATGAACGGTCGCAGACCGGCGCGGCATCACCCGGTCGAGTTCGCCGGGCGGAGTGCCTGTGTCTGTAACGTTCGGGAACTTTCCGGTTAGTGACGGTTGGCGGTAGCCTTTGGGTTGGGCCACTCCTTGCCGGCCGAACCGTAAGGGGGCTGGGCGCCCGAGCCTGCGCTTAGGCATCGGGTGAACGACCGCCCGGGCCTTTCGACGGCCTTTTTGAGAAGTGAACGATCAAGCCATGAGCACGAAATTGAGGCGGGAGTATGCGGGTCGCGACACCGAAGTCACGGGCAGGACAAAGACGGTCAAGCGGTTGAGCGATGGCAGTGGTTTCCCGCTGCGGGCGAAACGCCCCGCCGACTGCAAACCCTTCCCCATCGGCGTCAACTTGCTTCAATCTGCGAGTCAATTGCCGGATTCAGATTCAACCATTTGAAAACCCGGCCGAACCGGATTCCCTCACGCCCCCGCCCGAGCCACCGTCTGGACCGGCGACGGCCGTTGCGCCTGGCCTGGCCGCTCCTGGCGTCGGTCGCATTGTTGACTGCCGGAGCCGCCGAGTCGAATGCTCCGGCGGTAACCAATGCCGTCCCGCACGTGGTCAGCGTTTCCGAGTCCATACAACTGGGGCGGCCGGTCAGGATTCACCTCGAGGGCCTGCGCGCTTGGGCTGACAGCGGGAACTCGCCGCAGAAATTGCTCCTCTATCTGGACGGGCGTCCGTCGGTGGGTGATTATCCGGAATCCGTGAGCATCGACCAGGGGGAGCTCGTTTACCACCTGCAGATCACTCCCGACAATCGCGACTTGTGGGAGGACCTCCTGCGCCAGCCCAAGCACCTGAGTCGAAAGATGATGGTAAGTGTTGGGCCGAACGTCGATTCGCACTTCGTAGCTCTCCGGCCGGGGCAGAACGTCGTGACCCTGGAGATTGTACCCTCGCCATGGGGCTTGGTCTCCTTCGCCGTCCTGGGGCTGACGCTCGCGGCACTCTTGTGCCTGGCACGCCGGACCGACCTGATCCGGGATGCCGGACCCGCGTCCACCCCCGGGCGCCGCAAGCCCTACAGTCTCGCCCGCACCCAGATGGCGGTCTGGTTCTACCTGATCTTCTCCGCCTACGTGGCCATCTGGCTGGTCACGTCCGATCTGAACACGATCACGCAGAGTGTTCTTGGACTCCTGGGCATCAGTGCCGGCACGGCGCTGGGGGGCGCGCTCATTGACAACCAGAAGCGGGATCAGGCGGCGGGACAATTGGCCCAGTTGAACGCGGCCACTCCCAGGCCCGCCGACGCTGCGGCGTCATTCCCGCCCGGTGCACCGGCCGCGAACCTGCCGATCACCGACACCGCGCGGCAGTTGCAGGACAAACTCGATCCCGGGGTTTCGGCGGGCTTTCTCCGCGACATCCTCAGCGACGGGGACGGGTTCAGCCTGCACCGGTTCCAGATCCTGGCATGGACCCTGGCGCTGGGGGTGATTTTCATCGCCACCGCCTACAACACCCTGCGCATGCCCGAGTTCAGCGCGACGCTGCTGGGCTTGATGGGCATCTCCTCCGGCACCTACCTCGGTTTCAAGGTGCCGGAACGTTAAGCCATCGGCAGGCCTGGCATGATGCGCAAACAGCGAAAACGGCAGTCCTGGGCAATCTCAACACCCTCCGGAAATCCACTTGCGGCCTCAATTCGACTCAGGTTTGTATGGAAACTCATGACGCAGGCTTGAACGACGACGTGCTTAAGATCATTAGCGATTACCTGGACGTCCCGGTGGCCGAACTCCAGCCGACGAAGTCGCTGGAGGAACTGGGAGCGGATTCCCTGGACTTCATCGAGATCGTGTTCGAGATCGAGGAGAAGTTCGGCATCGAAGCCAAAGAGGACATGCAGGAACTGGCCAAAAAGATTCATTGCGTGGGCGACGTGGTCCGCCTGACTTCCGATCTTGTGTCCAAGAAAGGCGTGTGCGGGAATCTGCAGACCAGTTGCGGATGATCGGGCCGATCGCCCCCCACGCCGAGCGGTGGCGAGCCGGAGACTCCGGGCGTAGCGACGCGCGGCCCGCTTGGCCTTGATGGTTGACACGCTGCAGGCGCCGGTTCATTCGACGCTGGTTTGGACAATGACTCTACCTGATCCGAAGGCGCGGGATGTGGTTGTGAGCGGATTTGGTGTCGTTTCCGCGATCGGCCTGAGCGCCGCCGCCTTCCGCGACCGCCTTTTTGCCGGCCAGTGCGGCATCGCACCGATCCAGTCCTTCGATGCGTCACGTTTCCGCTCGCAACTGGGAGCGGAGGCGAGCGGCATCGATTTTGCGCCGTACGTGGAGGCGAAGGAGCTGAAGCAGTTCGACCGCCTTTCCCTGCTCGCGATCGTTGCGGCGGACCAGGCCATTGCGCACGCGGCACTGGAGCTCGAGCGGGACCGCACAGAGCTCGGCCTGATTGTCGGCACGGGCCTCGGGCCTTCCGCGGCCATCGAGGATTCGGTGCGGCGCGTGGCCGGTGACCAGCGGCTCCGACCCACGACGATCCTCAAAATCATGTTGAGTTCGCCAGCGGCCACGCTGTGCGAACGCTACCAGTGTCGCGGCGTGTCGCACGTGCATGTCACCGCTTGCGCGGCCTCGGCCCATGCGCTGGCCCAGGCCGCGGACTATATCCGTCGCGGCGATCTGGACTTGTGCCTCGTTGTGGGCTGCGACGCCTTTCCTTCCGAGGCGCTCTTTGCCGCTTGGGATGCGCTCGGAGTCATGTCGGCTGACAACGAGCGTCCGCGGCAGGCGGCGCGTCCCTTTTCCGCCGACCGGAGCGGCCTCGTCATTGGCGAAGGGGCGGCGGCCATGGTCCTCGAATCAAGGGCGCGGGCCAAAGCGCGCGGCGCGAAGATCCATGCGGTGTTTGCCGGCTCCGGGTCCACCTCCCACACGCCCAACCTGACCAAGCCCTCCGTGGATGGCATGGTCGCAGCCATGCAACGGGCCCTGCAAAACGCGGCCCTCGCGCCGACCGACGTCGGTTACATCAACGCCCATGGCACGGGCACGGAGATGAACGACGCCCTCGAAACGCAGGCCCTGCATCAGGTCTTCGGCGACCATGCCAAACGGCTCCGCATCAGCTCGACCAAAGCCGCTCACGGGCACGTCATGGGCGCGTCCGGCGCCCTGGAGGCGGTGGCCACGATCCTCGCGCTCAACCTCGGGATCGCGCCCCCGACACTCAATCTCACGCAGCCGGATCCCGCCTGCGATCTCGACTACACGCCCAACCAAGCGCGGAATATGGACAGCGCCGTGGCGCTTTCGAACTCCTTCGCCTTCGGCGGGCACTATGTATCGCTGGCATTCAAGCGGGGCGATCCAGTGACGGATTTGTCTTGATGGTGCCTTTCCCAGGACTGCACCTGCCGCGCCAGGGATCGCGTGAGGGCGGGGAGATCCCACTCTGCCGGAGGCACGGCCGGCGTCAGGCCGACGGATAGGAGCCCGGCATTCAGATGTTGCTCAAGACGGACGATCGCCTTCAGCAAGCGGCCTTTCTCGCAAATGAATTGATTGGCCGCCGACCCCGTAACCGGAGCCCCGATCCGCGATTCTCTGCTCGCCCGTTCCCGCGAAAGACCCGCTCGATCCAGCAGGCGCTGTGCGCGCTGCGCCCGGGTCTGGAGCCAGACTCCGGCGGTCGAGAGCGAGAGCAAGGCGGACTTCAAGTCGTCCGTCGCGGTTTGCTTCATCGAAGAGTCCAGCAATGCGGTCACGAGCGCCGCCAACTCCTGCCAATCCCGTTCTGTTGGGATGGCGACCGGACCTTCCAAGGCATCCAGCAATGCCTCGGCGCGCTCGAGTGCCCGACTCTCCTCCGGACTGCCGAGCAGCTCGACGGCGTCAGTGGCGGCCCACGCGTTTTGGATCTTGGCAACAAGCTGCCAAAACCGGGCGAGGGGCGTGTCTCCCGCTCGCAGCCGGGGAGGCCACGGCCCGGTCGGCTCGGGCGACAGGAGAGTCGAGATCGTCGCGAGGATGGTTCGCGCCAATGAGGGCGCTTCGCCCTTGAACTCGCTTCCCAGGATCGCCTCGGTGGCCTGGACAACCCGCGCACAAGCGGCTTCGAGCGGCTTGCCAAGCGGGTCGGCGCTGCCGGCAACCAGCGGCAACGCTCCAACGCCATCAAGCCTCAGCGCTTCACAGACGGCGTTGGCCCGATCGGCCGCCTGTCCCAGAGCGTCAGCGACGGACTCAAGCAGGAAGGTCGCCGGGGCGGGGGCAGTCCCGGTGACGCGATCGGCATGGAGGTCCTGGCGACCGCATGCCAGAAGCTGCCTGCTCAGAGGCGCCTCTTGCGTGGCCAGACCGGCCACCGCCTGGGTGATTCCAGCCAACTCGCCCACGAGCGCGCCTGCCCGGTCGGTATCAATCGGCGCTGCCTGGGGAGCCAACCACCCCGCCACGCGCGCCAGGTAGAGTAACCGAACCCGCAACGCCTGCCACTCCTCGCGTCCCGCCGTCATCGCGGCCAGCCATTCCAAGTAACCTCGAACGAAGGAGGCATCCTCTGGTCGGCTGGAGGACCAGTACAAGAGCAGCGTTTCTGCGAATTCGAGCGAGCATCGCACCGGGCCCGACATGCGGCTCAGGAGTTCGGCCGACGGCTTCTGCAAATCGCCGCGCAGGGCCACGCGGCGGCCGCCGTCGGCTCCCGGTTCCCGTTCAGTGACAAAACGAAACCCCTCGTACAGCGTCTCCCGGCGACTTCCATCTCGATTCGACACGAAGAGGCCGCCATGCATCTCCCCGGTGACGAACTCGTAGCCAGCGAGGGCTTCGTCGCCCAGCGCCAGGAGGGGGAGGGTGCCGGCTTCGGGGCGGAATGCGGCCCGATAGGCGCAAACCGCCACGCGCTTTCCTGCGATCGACGAGCGTTGGCCGAGTTCGAACGTCAGGCCGAAAGCGGTGAAGCCATCCTCTGTCTGTAGCGAGGTCCCGGGAAGTGCGAATTCCTTGGGGACCCGCACCCGGTCCGGAAACGAGAACTGCTCCCGCAGAGGCAACCGAATACGAGTCCCGTAGCGCTGCAGCAAGGCGCCTTTCAGGATCCGCGCCCAGACCCCGGACCGGAAGACCTCCATGAACGAACTCTGTGGCGTGAAGGCGATGCTGATGGGCGCGATTCGACTGAATCGCATCAACAGCGTCTGGAGGACCTTCGGGTGCCCGGCGAAGGGCGCCAGGATGCTGTCGCCTTGCCGAGAAGCAGTGTCATGCCAGGCGCCGGCCGCCAGCGTCCGAGCGAGGGCGGGATCGTGGCTTGAGCTGACGATCGCACCTCGTTCGGAGACCCATTCGGGGCCCAAAAAGAATCCCAGGCTGAGGGCCAGCGCGCCCGCGGCACGGATTCCGTTCGCCTCGCGGGTGAACGTTTCCTTCATCTGCCGATACCGCAAAGGTCGGCAAGCGAAAGCTTGGAGGATCAGGTCGCCGACTGTCACGCGCGACACGAAGTGGGTGCCGAATTCGTAGCAGTACTCAAGGTAACGCTCTGCCTGCCGCGCGGTGACGATGGCCTCCCTGGCGGGCCCGTCGAAGACCCGTTCGCCGGTGCGGAGGCGGCCCATTGCATGGCGCCCCTCACGCGTCCAGTAGTTCTTGATCTGGATGAATCGGCCGACACCGCCCCGCTCCGCCTCGTGCATGAAGTCGCCCGTTTCGCGGCGCAGCCTCAGGAGCAGGTAACCTCCGCCATCCCCGGACGAAAGCTCGAGCCCGAGGCGCCGGCTCAGGGCGTCGAGGGTGGCGACGCGATCCTCAGGCCGCAGCATGAGCGCGCTGGCAGGAAGGCGGAAGGGGCCGGAATCCGCCTGGAATGGGAGCACGCGGTACTCGAAGATCGCATCGATCAAGTCCTCGACCTGGTCGTGCACGCTCAGGGTCGGGCCGCACCACGAGGCGGCCTCGCTCGGCGTGACATCCAGATCGAAAGTGACGAATGGCTGCCGTGGAGGGGATAGGAAAGGACAGGTGGTGCCCGTGTCATCCATCCACTCGGGACGCAGCCCGTGGAGGAGATTCGCGGCGGCGCCGAGTTGCAGCGGGCGGGATGAGACGGCATTGGAGGCCGTCGCGGGCATCCATGCAGCGGACTCGGCGATGCGTGCCGACCTCCCGTTCTCCTCAGCCATGAGGTGGGGGACGTCGGCCCTTCGACCTGGGCTTAACCCAGGATTGGTCGAGCGCGCCGGGGCGGCTGGATTCGCGGTGCGCCGAGGCTTCAAGCGGGCGGGGCGAAGGTGCCGACGATGAGGAGGTCGCCCGGGACTTGGGCCTGGCTCATGGTTATCAAGCTTCCGGGAAAGAGCAGATTCTTCAGGGCGAAGACCGTGACCGGCGCAAAGGAGATGCCCGACATGCCGTTGCGGAAGTCGGTGTTGAGGATGCCCTCGAGTGTGGACTTGATCTGGCCCTCGGCGCTGCCGGTGACGGAGACTGTCGGCGTGCCCGGCGTGATGATGAACTGCTGGCCCGGGCCGCTGCCCGAGAGGGCGACCGGGTAGCTGGCATACACGCTGATATTTACCTGCACGTTGCCCTGAGTGGATTGGTTCTGGGTGAGTATGAAACCGCTGCTGGGCGAACCCGCGTAAATGCCGCCGAGATAGATCGTATAGGTGACGGTGGTGCGGTCGCAGCAACTGCCGAAGCTGAAGCTACCGGAGAAAACCAGCTCCGGCGCGATCGTCGCCCGCCAAATCTGGCTGGAGCTGGCGGGAGGGAGCGCAACGAGATTGAAGGAGGCTCCGGGTTTGTTGAAGCCCGCCGCGAGGATGTCGCTAAAGAGGATGCGCGAGCTGACCATCAGGCTGCAAGAGAGGCCGTCGGCGGTCGGCACCGGCTCATTGACGTCGATGATCTGCGACGCCGGGGGCGAACCATTGGTGGTGATGAGCAACTGGACGACGGTATTGCCCGCATTGGTGGTGACGACGTTGAATCGAAACGAGCTCGGTGTGAGGGAGGGGGGCTGACCGGAATAGTTTTGCAGGTCCACCGAGGCCAGGATATACCTGATTTCATTGGTGGCGAACCAATCCTGCAATTGATCGGCGAGGTCCGTGTTGTTCACTCCCGAAACGGACAGGTTGTTCAGCGTGAAGGCGCCCTTCGAGAAATCCAGCACCAGCGATTGAGCGCTGGCATTCACCAAACCCTGGACTTGCTGCAAAGCCACCGTGCCGGAGAGGGTCGGGTTGCCTCCCAGGTCGATGGTGACGGGAGCGCTCCACGCGACGCTCGGATCGTCATACGTACAGCCGCAGGTGGACGGGTTGAAGGTGCTGGGAACTGTCTTGGTTCCCAACCGCAGCGTTCCGCCGAGGATCTTCTGGGTCACGGTGACGGCGGCGGAACCGCTCGTGAACTGGAAGAGTGGCGGTCCCAGTTCGATGCTGAATTCCGTGACGTTCGTGAAGTAATTGCCCTGAAGGGGCTGCACTCCCTCGCACCAGACGGAGGCGATTTTCATCGCGCCAGCGCTGCCCGTCTGTTGATTCCACTGGTATTGAAAGAACTGGTTGACCGAGCTCTCCAGGAGGTTCATGACCGCGTCCCACCCTTGGAGCACCTCCTGGTTCTGGTACATCTGCGCAAGCAGGTTCGTCAGCGTGGCGTCATTGGATCCCATGGCTTGGATTCCTGATGGGGCGGAGTTGGAGGGAAAGGGCCGCGTTGGGTAAGGGGTGTCCTACTGCGCGCCCTGCCTTTCCAGGGTGCCGGCGAGCACCAGATCGCCGGGGATCTGGGCGTGGACTATCTTCGGCAGGTGGCCCGGGAGGCTCAGCCGATGAAGGAGGAGATCGGTGGCCGGATCGAGGGTGACCTTCCCCAGGTCGCGGCTGATTTCCGAGAGGAACGTTTCGAGCTGGGGTTTGACCGCGTTTTCCGCCACGCCGGTGGCCGTGAAGGAGGTCGTCCCGGAAGTCAGGCTCACGCGCTGGTCCCGCCCGGCACCGGAGACGGCGACGGGGAAATTGCCCGCCATGGTGAATTGCAGGTTGATGTTGGAAGTGGGATCGACGTAGCCGGACAGGACCAGTCCGTCCGACGCAGAGCCCTTGAAATTCATGCCCATGGTCGCCTGGCTCTTGACGGCGGGAAAGACGGTGCCGCAGGTGATGGAGCCCTGATACTGCATCGGATTGCGGGTCTGCGCATAAGCCGCGACCGAAGCGTCCATCGTCGCCGGAGCGACCACCACCAGCTTGACAAGGCCCGGCTGCATGTTGAAGTCCGTCACGATACTGGGAAGGACGACCTGCGAGCCGAGCAGTAGGCTGTAGTCCGCGCCGCTTTCGGTAGGAACGGGCTCGTCAACCGCAATTTGGGGCCGGGCCGGCGGGCCGCCTTCGCCCCCGATCAGGAGTTGCAGACTGTGGTTACCCGATTTCGATCGGGCCACATTGACCGTCAGCGAGACGGCTTTCCAGGCGCTCGATTTTGCGCCCTGGCTGAGGTCGAGCGAAGCGAGTTCCAGGCGCGGTTGGCTACCTGCGACCGCCGCGCCCAACCGGCCGGCGAGGGAGACGTTGCCGACGGCGGCGGTGGCGAGACCGCGGAGCGCGAACGTGGCAGCCCCGAGGTTGAGTGTCACCACCCGGGTATTCGGAATGGTTTCGTGATCCACGACCGAGAGGGGCACCGAACCTTCCAGGCAAGCCTCCGCCGACAGCCCCATTGGCTGCGGCTCGGCCCAAGCCACCTGGGGGTTGTCGGGATCGCACCGGATGTCGGCGGGCCCGGCTGGTCCGACGACCCGGAGCGTCCCCTGCTTGAGAGTGGCGCAACGCACCGACTGGCGGATGGCCACGACATTTCCCTCCCCCGGCAAGCGAAACTGCGGCGCGTCGAGCTCCAGATTCAACTGGGCCATGGCGGCCGGCCGCTCCTTCCCGCCCGCTTCGACGGCCTGGGCCCAAGCCAGGGCCAGTTTCGGTTGGGCCGCCCACTGGCGCTGCAAGAGGTTGTGGACCGCCGCCTCCGAAAGGCTCAAGGCAGCGGTCCAGCCTTGCAGGACGGATTGTTTCTCGTGGAGCTCGGCGAGCAGCGCGTCGATGGTCGCGAGTTGGTTGGGCATGGTCTGGGCGGCCGTTTTGTCCGGTTGGACCGGAGCGCGGTGAGTGGCTCAGCCGGCTTTGGGTCCGTAGCCTGGCGGCAGCAGGATCACGTTGGCCGGGGTGTTGGTCGGATCCGGCTGGTCCACCACCACCATCAGCGGCGGGGTAATCGTGCCGGCCTCGATGTCGATGGTGTAGTCAACCAGATTGCCGATGGCCGGGTCGATCGGGCCGTATTTGAACGTGAATTGTTTGGGCAAGCCCGTCTGGGTCGCGCTACCGGTTCCTTGGCCGTTTTGGAAGCTCGTGTTTCCAAACACGCCCTGGGCGCCGGTCGCCGCGCTGATCGTGACGTCGTAGCTGGCGTTCGACTTGCTGCGGACCTGGGCGAGGAAACTGCCCACGACCAGCAGATCGCACGGCACCAGGGCCTGCTGCATGGTGATCAGTTGGTCGGCCGGGAAGAGCAGGCTTTCCAGGGCGAAGACCGAAATGGGCTGGAAGGTGATCTGCGCCATGTACTGCTGAAGCGTGCCCGGGACCGAGGCGCCGAGGCTGTTGAGCAGGGCGATCTTGATTGCATTGTCATTGCATTGGCAGCCCGCGGCCGGCTTGAGGTCCGAGGCCTTGCTGAAGTCGATCTTGGGCGCGAGTGTGGTGAACTTGACCACCTGTGCGCTGCCCGAGCCGGTGACGCCCAGCGGGTAGCTGCCCGTCATGGTGAGGTAGGCCATGGCGCTGGCATCCTGCCAGGGGCCCCACCTTCCCGGAATGTACTGTCCGTTAGGGCCCGACTGCGGGGGGTAATACTGCTGGTACTGGAAACCGACCTCGGTTCCACCCGTCGGCGGGCTGGTATCGGCCGTGCCGTTGGTGTAGCTGAGGGCGATACCTGCGTCCGTCGTACGCGAGAACGTCAAGCCGACCAGGCTCCAAGTGATATCGTCGCTGATTGCGTTGATCCGGAAGTTGGTCTGCGTGCCGTCCACGGTGTACGGATTCGCGAAATCCGCCGGCCCGGTCGCGCTGCCGGCGGTGATATGGGCGCTCCAAGCCATGAAGTCTTGCGCCGGCGGGTCGGCGGCCACCGTGAGGTTGGTACCGCCCTTGTTGAAGCTGCTGACGAAGATGTGTTCGAACATCAGCTTGCTGCTGATCATCAGGCTCACCATGAAATTGCTCACGCCGGGGACCGGATTGGCCGGATCGTAGGGAATCGGCTCATTCAGGGTGATGGTGTGGGCGTTCTGGACGGTGCCGGTGGTGGCGATGAGCATCTGCAGGATGTTGTTGCCCGCGTTGGTGCTGACCGCGTTGAGCATGAACTGCGTGGGCTGGAGGGCGGTGTCGCCGCTCAGGTTGGCGTAGTTGATGGTCTGCACCTGGTACTGAATGTCGTTCGTCGCGAAAAAGTTGGCCAAAGTGTTCGAGATGCTGGTCGCGTGGTGGTCCGGATCCCAATTCGGGGGATTCACGGCGAACTGGTTGAGGGTGAACGCGCCGCTCGGGAAGTCCAGGATGACGGTGTGTGTCTGGTCCGCCGTGCCGTTGCCGTTCGGCGGAGTCACGATGCCGGAGACTTTCGCGAGCGCCACGCTCCCCTGGACGAAGGGCTGCTGACTGACATCGACGACGTTGGGGTTGCCCCACTCGATGTCCGGATAGATCGTCTGGGTGCCGCTACCCGCACTGGTCAACGCGATGGGGGACCCCCCGGCGGAGGTGGAGAGTTGCAGGGTGGTCTTGCCGCCAGAGGAGGCCCAGTTGACGATCCAATAATCGGTGTTCGCCTGCAGGGGCGCCGGCAGCGTCCCGGTGCTCTTCAGCATGATCTGGATGTTGTTTGCGAAGACACCATCGACCGACAGCGTGAGGATGCCGTTGCTCGTGTCGGCGGTGAAGTTGACGTCTCCGTTCACCAGTTTGCAGGTGTTCGGGTTGAAATTGCTGTCGCTGACCACCAGCGTGCCGGTGGTGACAGAGCCGCTCAAGATGTCTTGAACAACCGTGACTTCGTCGTTCCCCGCCAAGAACTGCAACAGCGGGTTGCTCAGCTTGAACAGAAGCTGGGTCACGTTGGTGAACCAGATCCCGTGGAGCTGTTGCACGTCCTCGCAGTAATAGGCACTGACCGTCATCAGGTTGTCGGTGTTATTGGGGTCGAGCTGCGAGACGTACTGCTGGAACTGCTGGTTGAGGAAGGCGTTGACCGGACCCTCCAGAACGTTGAAGACGGCGTCCCAGCCCTGTAAGACCTCCTGGTTCTGGTACATCTGGGCCTCGAGGTAGCCCAGCGAGGGCGCGTTGGTATCACCCGTCGCCACGGCCGCAAACCGGGGGGTGGCCGCGGGCGCTGCCAGTTGGGCCCGTTTGAACAAGGCGAGCCGCCGGCTTGCCGGATCGTCATAGTGGGCCGTGATGTAGAAGTCCAACTCGATGTCAACGACCAGGCTGTCGAACTCGAGGTCCTGGTTGTTCTTCACGTTACCCGGCAGGCTGATCTGCCACAGCGAGAAGGGGGTCAGGTGCGTCACCTGGTCGGCAAAGGTTCCGGTGTTGTTGCCGAAGGTCGGCTGGCCGGTCGCCAGATCGTAAACATAGGGCCCGAACCTGCGCTGAATAGTGGCGAAGGTCCGCGCATTGCGCTGGTAATCCCGGTCCTGAAAGGGTTTGGCCTGGCAGGTGAGGTGGATCTCGTAGTTGCCGCTCGCGGTGCTCTTGATCCCCGTGATGTTGGGCACGACGCGATCGATGCGCACCATGTCGTAATTGTAGAACTCCTTCGCGCAAAGATGAATCGGGAACTGAAAGACGTTGGTGCCCGAAAGCCTCGCGGCCCGCACGTTCTTCACGATGACCTTGATCGGCTGGTCCACCGTCTGCGGCTGCGGATTGAGCTGGCTGATGCCATTGATGATATTCCGGTCCTGGGTGGTGATGACCGAAAGCAGGTTGAGCAGGCTGAAGGAGGTGATCTCGGTGGGTTGGCCGAAGTACTCATACTGCAGCGCTCCGTCCTGCAACTCGAGGGTCTGGGCCAGGACCAGCAAGACCTGCTTGAGCTGGTACTGTAGTTGCCCGGTCACCCCGATCAGATCGATGCTGTTGATATCCGGCGGCGTCGTGCTGTCGTTCAGGTGGAGGTTGTTGGCCAGACCATCCATCTTGCTTTGCTCCGAGCCGTTGATGGCTTTCAGCCGGTAGGTGTTGTCCCGTTGCACAACGATCTGGCTGGCCTTGGTCTGGGCCTCAAGCAGGGCAGTGCCGATGTTGACCAGCGTGTTGACGGCGGCGATCAGGTTGGCCTTGTCCTGGTTAAGGTCGCCGGAGGTCGGCACGTTGGCCAAGGCGGCCTGGACGTTCTGGGCGACGGCCTGCAAGTCAACTTGACTGGGCATCTGCAGGGTGCCGTTCGCCCCGAGAGCCGAGATCTCACTGGAGAGTTGGTTGAGCTGGTCCACTTTGTCGGTGGTCGCCTTTTCCACGGCTTCCAAGGCCGCGAGCACCTTCATGACGGCCTGCAGCTTGTCGTAAACGCCTTTGAACGCCTCCAAGGCCTTGAGAATCCCGCCCTCGGCCGCTTCCGGGACGGCAAACACGGCCAAGCCCAGTTCAAACAGTCCGGTCACGCCCTCGACCACAGCCTTGAAGATCTCGTCGTTCTCCCAATCGGCGTAGTCCTGCTGAAACTTCTGGATGATCCCCGGAGGCACGTTCGTCTGGCTGATCACCGCCTGCTGGGCCTGCAGTTTCGCGGACAAGTCCGTGATGTCGGCCAGCGTCTGCGTGAGTTCCTGATCGAGTTGGTCAATGACAGAAGCGTAGTAACCGTCCATGGCCTCGCGCCCTTGGGCCAGGGCCTGGAAGTATTGCGTGAGCACGCCGCCGATCTGCTTGATGTTGTCGTTCAGATTGGCGATCGAATCCATCACCTTGTACGTGTTGATGGTGTCGGTGATCTGCCCCTGAAAACCAATGATGGTCGTATTCAGCGTGGAGGCTTGGCTCACCATGTCGCCGACATACTTCTGGTACGTTTCGTAGGTGACGTAAGGCACGAAGATGGCGTCCGCAGAGAACGTGCTGACGTTGCGCGCCAGATAGAGCGCTCGCGAGCGATTGTTCGCCAGGTCCTCGTCGGTCGTGTCCGCGGGTATGATGCTGGCAAGCCAGAGCAGGTAGGCCTGCTCGAGCCCGCGCACGACGTCGGCGTTGGGACCGCGGGCGGCGAGCAACGACTCGCCGGCCACGACGGAGTACTCAATGCTTTGCTTGAGCTGCGTGACCAAGCCGGCGCTGGGCGTATCCGACAAGACGCCCGCCAGGGCAACCGTGTAGCGCTGGGTCGTGGGATCCACCGCGCTGGCGGTCTGGAAGAGGAAGCCGTCCAAAGCCACTTTGCGCCGGGTGCCGCCCGAAGTGCTGTCCTCGAAGATGAGGGCGCCGTACATGTCTTCGCAAACGACGTTGAACTGCTGGAAGGCATTCGCGCTCATCGAGATCACCGGCGTCTGCACGGCCTGGGTCATGTCGATGATCTGGGCCACCAGCGTGATACTGTCGCTGGGCAGCGGGATCGGGCTGTCGCCCGGCTGCGTGGTCGCTTGCAGAACTTGCGAGAACGCCGTAAACGACTGCATTTTGAAGTTCTTGGCGATGATCGGGCCGCCTTGCAGCTTGACCTTGGCCAAATCGATCCGCTCCTGGTAGATGTCGATGATGGGGGTGACGATGTTCGAGGTCCAGGCATCCGAGTCTTGGGGAAAGATCTGGTTCCAGTCGTAGTTCAACGGGCGCTTTAAAGGGACACGCACGCTGTCGCCGTACTTCTGGAGCAGGCCGCCGATGACGAGGCGATCCCATGGCCCGGCGATCAGAATATTGGAGATAAAGTCCGCCAGCGGCGCGAGCGTCAGGCCGATGGGGACGGTTTGTGCCAAGGGCAACATGAGCCCGTTGTTGGCCACCGCCGCGAAAATGCTGGGCGTGCCGGCCGGAACGTACGAGTTGGCCCAGTTCCCCTGCGTGATCGCGCTTGGGAGAGCGGGATCGCGGCTGATGCAGACGAGCTTCCCGTAGTTGGCCACGAAGCCGTAGGTGCCGTTGACCGAGGAGGTGTAGTAGCTCCAGCCACTCGCAGCCGCACCGGTCACTGCGAGGGTGCCATCGGGCTGCGCAGTCGCGTCGTCCTGAAAGGCGCTCTGCAGAATCTTGAAGTGGGCGGCGTCATAGGCGAACACCTGGATCAGCCGGTCGCCTGCGGTAATCTGGCTCACGAAGTGCGTGCCCAGAGCGTAGAGCGCGCTGACGTAAGCGTCGGCCTCCGGCTTGGAGATCTTCGAATCGTAGAGGACCGAACCCTGCTCCGGAGCGGCCGCGGGTGTAAGCGCGTTGATGGCTGTCTGGGCCGCCGTCGTCAGGTACGTGCTGCTATCCACGCTGGACGGATTCGACACGAACGGATGGGTGGCGGTGCCGCTGATGCGCTCGAAGGTCACCAGCATGTAGCATTGGTTGGCGGTCAAATCCAGGCCCAGGAATGCGCCTTCGGCCGCGATGGCCGCCTTGCTGTCGGCGTCGTTCAACACGAGTGGACCGGCCGGCACCGCGACGCCGGACGGGTCGATCGACATGGGGGCAACTTGATACTCATAGATCGCGCTGACCAGGCTGGCGGCCGACTCGTGAAGGGTGATCGTCGGCGTGTTGGTCCACGCGACTGGATCCGAAGGCGGGACGAAATCGGGCGCGAAGGTGACGGTCGAAGCGGTCGGCGGAGCGAAGAACGGATAGCTTGCGGAGCCGTTCGGGTCCCAGGCGGACTGGTAGCCGAAAAGGAGGTTGGCGGCTTGTCCAATTTGAATCGAGGTAGGCATGGTCACAATCGGTTTTGGATTCACTGTAAATAACTTGACTGAAAGGCAATAGAACGTGTTCCGTCGGAGCGAATCGGGTCGTGGCCCATCGTCATCCCGGAGCACCGCCCCCTGGTCCGGCCCCGGTTGTCCGCGGGCAGGTAAGGAATTGCGATTCGAGTAAACCGTTGCCGGAAGTCAGGCCGCAGCCTCCGTCCCGGGCGCAACCCTTTTGGCGACAGGGCTGCCGCTTTCAATGGATCGCCCGGTTAAGGTTTGCGCGCAGGTTTTCGCGGACCTGATAGCTCAACGCGGAGCGATTCCGGAAGGAACATCCGCGCCGGGCATTCCCGGAAGAATGCGGGACTCGGACTGGACGAAGGTCGGTCATTATCGGGGATTAGTAGGTCTCCATGGCATTGTTACAAAGTTTCTCCGCCAGGCATTGCCACCCCGCGACGCCAGGCTGGTCCCGGGCCACCATCCTCCCGCGCCCGTAAGGGTCAGTCCCACAGATTATCATATTGATTTTGGAGCCATGGCTTGTGGGTCGGGCCTTTGTCGGCCTGCGGGGGTATGTGAAGGACGCGCCGCCCATCCGCCAGGATGGGGAAGGCACCGTCCCGACGGTGCGCTCACCGCTGTTGCCGGCCTTCGTCCGTTGGCCCAGCACGGCGACAGTCCATGACGGCCACCCGGCGGCCAGGCCCGGCGGGATGATCCCTTCTCTATCGCGGCCTGAAACATTTCCAGATGGTTGCACTACTGATCTGTGGATCGGGTTTCGCTCGGCTGGCGCGGGAGCGTCTCGAGGCGAGGTCCGGGCCATCGGCTTCAACCGGTTCACCGATTATGTTCATCCTCAGTTTCCACGGCGGGTCGGGCAAGAACGCCTTGAACAACCTCCATGTCTATAAGGACGACGGTTCCGCGGCCACGCCGGACAAACTGCTGGCCCCCGGCGGTGGGGCGCCGGATCTGTGCGAATTGCGTGGCTTCGTTTGGCGTCCGGAAGGCCTCTACGTGGTGAACGCCAACCAAAACGATTCCCAACTCCTGTGCTACAAACCCCAATCCGCGCCGGGAGGGCAGTACACATTCTCCGCCATAGTGGCAGGCAAAGCGACCGTCAGCGGGATCGGGCATCCGTTCGACGTGACGTTTGACGCGTCCGGGAACATCTACCTGAGCAGCCAGGATACGAACGTGGTGACCGCGTTGGACGAAAACGGCAACGCCCTGCCGGTGGCGCCGTATCTGCAGCAAACCTACGCGCCGCCGCCAAGTTTCCCCGAGGGGACCTTCGTTGCCTCCTCGGCGGGCAAACCGCCCGTGCCGTCACCGCAGGGGCTGCAAGTGACCTTCGACCGCGACGGCAACGTCACTCACAGCGTGCGGGGCGTGTTGTGGACGGGAAACCTGCTGCTGGTGGCCGACGAACCTGGCAACGCGGTGAAGGTTTATGACGCCTCCGGCAAACTGCAGGGGCAGATCCAAGGAAAGGAACTTGCGGCTCCCGTCCATCTCCGGTTGCAGCGAAACACCCTCTACATCTCCGGCGGGAACGACACCATCTGCACTTGTCCGATCCCTCCGGGGAAGAGCCCGAGCGAGCTGGGACCGGCTACCAAGTGGTTGGACAAACACCTCCACTCGCCGGCGGGCATGTGCTTCGACAGCGCCGGCGACTTCTATGTAGCCGAGCGGAAGCGGAGGGAAGTCCGGAAGTTCGACCCGAGCGGGAATTATCTGGGCAAATTCATCTCGAACCTGCCCGACGAACCCGAGTTCATCGTGTACCAGGCCGAACTGCCGCGTTGAGTTGTGCGACGCCGCCAAATCCGCTGGAGGCCGGCCCGCTGCGCTGTCTGCAAAACCGACTGGATTGAGGGATTGCGCGGGGATCTCCTCTCCCCCAAGTGAGGCGGCCAGGTTCGGGACTGGCAAAGCGGGCGGGGGGTTGCCGACTCCTTTTCGATCGCCGGCTTGTCTGCCTCCCGTTTGGCGGGTTCAATCCGCCAAATGGAAACCGTTACTCCGGTAGCTGACCCCCCTTGCGGAGCAATTGCCGCGGACGAACCGGCGTGGCACCGCCTGGCGGACACGGCCACGCAATGGATTCTGCTG
This sequence comes from uncultured bacterium, assembly GCA_963735925.1. Taxonomy (GTDB): domain Bacteria; phylum Verrucomicrobiota; class Verrucomicrobiia; order Limisphaerales; family J093; genus DSVZ01. The sequence goes on along the minus strand of CAVTMT010000006.1, from coordinate 265,289 downwards.
GCAATGGTGGTCTTCTCGCCGTGGGCGCTGGGCACCACGGTACCCTGGGCGATCCGGACGATGAACGTTGGCGGCTGCGCGCTGGGTGGACTGCTGCTTCTGAAACGGTTCGCCCGGTACCGATCCGGGTACGAAGCGCCGCGTTGGGAAACCCGGGAGAGGCGCCGGTTCGTCGCAGCCTTGGGAGCGCTCACGGTGGCGATACTGGCGTGGTGTCTGGTCAGCGCCGCCAATGCGCGTTCGACGGCCGACCTGGCAACGGCTCGGTTGGAAGAGGCGGGCCATTACGTCCGCTGGTTGCCCCACAGCTACGATGGTCCAAGCTCGTGGTTGGCCTTCTGGATGTACCTGGGTCTGGCCGGGGCGTTCTGGGGCGCACGCGACTGGCTCGCCGGTCTGACCCGACGCGAGGTGGCGACGCTGGCAAGGGTCGCCATGCGTTCGTCCGGGCCGGTCGAGCCGGACCCCGGGGGTGCCTCACTGGCAGCGCTCGTTGGGGAAGCCTTCGGCGAATCCTACCTCCCGAAACGATGGCGGCGCCTGCTGTGGGCGCTCTGCCTGACGGCTGGGGGGGTGGCGCTGGTGGCGCTGTTTCAACGCTTGCAGGGCAGCGACCGATTGCTCTGGCTCTTCAGCGATCCGCTGGGACGCAAAGGCGACGCCCACTGGGGCCCTTTCCCGTACCGCAACAACGGCGCGGCCTACGCCAACCTGTTCTGGCCGGTTTGCCTCGGGCTCTGGTGGCGCTTGCGAATCCAGGCCAAGACCAAACTGGGTCGCCAGGCCCGCCTGGGGGGCTCGCCACGCGTGGTTCTGCCTTTTCTGGCGGTGTTGCTCATCGCCGGTCCGATCCTCGCGTCAAGCCGGGGCGGGAGCCTGGTGGTCGTGGGGTCAGGGGTATGCCTGGCGACCGGGATGCTCCTGCAAAGAGGCGCGCACTGGCGACAGGGTCTTTTGGCGGGCGGGCTCGTACTCCTCGTGGCTCTCAGTTTGGGCGGCTGGTTAGGTTGGGAGAAGCTCAGCCAACGCCTCTTTCATCGCTATCAAACCCTTGAAACCCGCCGCGCCCAAGTCTCGGACCTCAGCTTGCGCTGCGTTTTTGACGTGGTCCCTCGATTGCAGGAGTCGATCGGCGGTCTGGTGGGGCTGTCCGACACCAACCTCATCCAGTATGGCCGACCGAACGGGGTTTTCCTGGACGTCCACAAATCTGGGACGCTCGAATTCGGAGTGTTCGATGCCCTCCGCAAACGCCATTTCTTTGCCACGCTGCCCGGATTCCTCAGCAACTACGTCGGCCAAACGGTCGATGTGGTCGGTGTTCGTCAAGGGACGAACGGATGGCTCTACGTCAATGGCGAGCCCGTCCTGTCGCCGAAGACCGCCGGCGCCTCGACCGCGCCGCGGCCCGAAACGCCGGAGCAGGTGCCGTCCGAATTCCTCTGGATCGGTGCGCTGGCGGGCGGTTCGACCTTCTACCCGGGAACGATTCACTACGCGGCGCTGTTCGACCGGGCCTTGACCCCGCAACAGGTCGGGCATCTCGCCCGCGACACTGCCGGCCAACGCCCGCCGACGGCAGCCGCTGTGCGACAAATCCGGCCGGTTGCCGAACTCGATCCGACGCGTTTCGATCTCGTCCGCTGGTGGACGATGTCCACGGCCGACCGCCGGAAGGTCCACGAACTGGCCACCGCGATTCTGGGCACCGCGCCGCCACTGTTCGGTAGTGGGCCGGGCACATTCGGAAACCTTTGGTCCATCGACCCACGCCGAATCAAGGCCCTGGTGGATCTCCACGTTCACAACGACTGGCTGGAGACCCGGCTGACCTTCGGTTGGATCGGCTACCTGCTCGTGCTGCTCGCGCTCGCCTCGGCGATCGGTGCGACCGTGCTTCGAGGCGGGGTGTCGTCCGCGGCCGGGCTGCGACTATTCTTGATCGTGCCGCTGGCAGGCTGTCTGGTCCATGCCCGCGAAGATTTTCCGCTCCAGAACCTCGCCATCCTCTTCGGGTTCCTGATGCTGGTCTGCCTTTGCTCACTCTTGGGCCGCCCGGCGCGCGCGGAGCGCCACTGACTTCCGACCTTCGTTCCCCACGACCGGGAGGAACGGTCTCCAGGATTGGCGGCTCAGCGCAATTGTTCCAGCAACTCGTGCGCCGGGGTGAAATCCCCTTGTATCTCCAACGCCCGGCGCGCGGCGATGCGGGCTTCATCGGGGTGGCCTTGCCGGGCTAGGATCGTGGCGCGGGCGTAGGGGATTCGCGCGTCCTCGGGGGTCACGGACTCGGCGCGAAGCAACGCTTCGAGCGCCTCCGCCGGGTGGCCAAGGCCGTTGCGGGCGAGGCCGAGGTTATACCAGGCGCGGGCGTGCCGCGGGTCCAGTTGGACAGCCCTTTCGAGGGCGGCGGCCGCCTGGTTGAGATCGCCCACTTCGCTCCACGCCAGCCCCAGCTTGTAGGAGTACTCCGCCTCGTCGGGCGCCAACCGGCAGGCCGCCTGCAGTTGTTCCAAAGCGTCGCGTGGACGCCCCGCCAGGCTGAGCGCGACCGCGAGGTCGTGGCGGATCGGTGCCGAGTTCGGATCCCAGGCCACCGCCTTTTGATAACTGGCCAGCGCCCCCGGCAGATCGTGTCGCGCCAACTCGAATGCGCCCTGCTGCATCTGACCGGTCGGTTGGTCGGCATTGGCGTCGAGCATGTGGCGCAGTTCCAGGCCGGCGCGCGAGGCAAGGTCCACGCGCTCGCGCAATGCCCACGCCGCCGCGACGCGCACACAACGGATCGGATCGTCGAGCCGGGCCACCAAGGCCGAGGCGAGGCCAGGGTTGGCCGCCACGAGCGGTTCCAAGGCGCGAACGGCCCGCTCCCGAACCAATGGATGCGGGTCGTCCAGGTGCTGCCGGAGGGACTCGGTCACCGCCGGATCGCCCGCCCATGGCTCCAACATGCCGGTCGCCACGGCGCGCCAGAAGGCGTTGGTTTCGGTGTTGAGCAAGGTCAGCAAGGGAACGCGGGCCGACGAATCGCCCCGGCGCGCACTGGCCAGGGTCCGCGTCCGCTGGCGCGAAGCGCGCTCCATTTTCGCGCCGTACCATTTCCCGGTCGCCTCGAGCGCCCAATCCACCGACTTGTCGGGGTGGCAACGATTGCAGGCATTCGGGATGCCCAGTTGTTTCGTCAGCAGCGGATCGGGGATCGTGTAACCGTGATCGTGGCGCGGATGACGCTGCATGTAAGGCGTGACCGGCATGTGACAGCCCACGCACTCGCCGCCGGTTTCCGCGATCTTGCGCGGATCGTACGCCATCAAGTCCACCTCCACGGGCACGCCATTGGTATCGTAGCCAAACACCTTGTGATGCGCGTGGCTCACCGGCTCGATCACGGGCGCGTTGGCGTAACTCCCGTTGTGGCAGCGCAGGCAGAGCCAGTTCCCCGGCAGACGCGTCTTCATCGAATGCGGGTCGTGGCAGTCCAGACAGCTCACGCCCGCGTTGCCCATCCGGCTGCCGAGGAAGGCGGCATACTCATAGTCTTCATCCCGCACCTGGCCGTCCGGATAATACGTGTCCGAATGATCCACGATGACGAGCGAGTAATGGTCGAAGAACGAATCGCCGACGGCAAAATCGCCGGTCAGGTCTCCGCGCCGGGCGTGGCAGCCGGCGCAGGTTGCCACCACCTGGTTCGTGGAAAGCACGGGCAGCGTGGGGTCCTTCAGCGTCTTGTCCGGATACAACTTGCGCCACGCGTTGTGTCGCTTCAGCGGGCCGTGGCAGGATTCGCAGCCGACGCCGTGTTCGATCATCGCCGTGTGGTAGGAATCCGTCGCGGCCTCGTAGTTTTTGCGGACCCGCACGTTGTGACAGCCGGCACACATGGCGTTCCAGTTCATGCCGCGCCCGGTCCAGTGCCCCCACTCGCCCGGCTGGCGGTCCTCCTCCCCATAGACGTTGAACCACTCGTGGCGATGCGGATCGTAGCTGGCCTCGAGGGTTTGCAGCCGGCCGCCCGGGAACGGCACGAGAAACTGGCGCAACGGATCGTTGCCGATGACGCGCACGACCTGAAAAACCTCGGGCTTCCGGCTCAAACCCACCGCCTCAACCTCGTACTGGCCGTCAACGAGCCGCACCGCCGTCGTTTGCGATCCGTGGTGAAACGTGTGCGGCGGATCGAAAGCCGGCCGGTCGAGTTCCGAGTCGAGCCGGCGCTCGGCCAGACCGTGGTTGGATTGCGCCCACGATGCGAAGGCTTCCTCGTGGCATTCGCGGCAGCTCGCTGACCCTCCATACTCCGCGTAAGTGGTCTCCTGATCGGGAACGACAGGCAACACCGCGCGGTTGGTGGCGACTGCAGCCGCGATTTTGGGTGATCCGGGAGGCTTGAGTTGGAACCACCAAGTCGCCAGCGCGCCCAAGGCGACCACCGCCACCAGCACCCCGACCACCGCCGCCGGCGAGAGTCGCACCGGCCGCGGCGCAATCGCACCACGGACTTTTGACGTCGATTTGCGCGACTTGGCCGCCATGACGCCGCGAGGCTAAGGCCTCGCAATGTTCACCGCCAGACCCGGCTTGCGGAATCTCCGGGTGGCCAGGGTGGGCCAACGCCGTCGCAAAGCGCGCGCACCTGGCCGGCCACGTCAGGCCGTCGCGATCGCCTGCGGTTCGCAAAACTCGAGCAAACCTTCCAGCCCCCCCTCCCGGCCGTAGCCGGACCGTTTCAGGCCGCCGAACGGCGCTTCCGGCGTCGGCCCGGTCCCGGTGTTCACGCCCACATGTCCAAACTGGAGTTCCACCGACACCCGGTCTGCTCGCCCGGCGTCGCGCGTGAACAGGTAAGCCGCCAGTCCGTAAGGCGTGCCGTTGGCCAGACGCACGGCCTCGGCTTCGTCGCGGAAACGACCGATGGCAATGACCGGGCCGAAGGTCTCCTCGCCGCAGACACGCATCGCCGGAACCACTCCGACCAGGACCGTCGGTGGGTAAAAGGCGCCCCATTCCTGAGCCGGCCGCGGTGGATCGCCGCCGGCCAGGCGCCGTGCCCCGCCCGCCAGCGCGTCCGCCACGTGCGCGGCGACCTTGTCGAAGCCATCGCGGTGGATCAGCGGCCCGATGTCCGTGTCGGGCGCGAGACCGTCGCCGACCTTCAGTCTGGCCACGCGTTCCGCGACGAGCGCCGCGAAGCGATCGACCGCCCCGGCGTGGACGAGCACGCGGTTCGTGCATACGCAGGTCTGGCCGCCGGCGCGACACTTGTTCGCGACGAGCGCCGCCGCCGCGGCTTCGAGATCCGCGTCGTCGAACACGAGGAACGGCGCATTGCCGCCCAGTTCGAGGGCCAACCGTTTGAGGTGCGGCGCGGCCTGTTGCGCAAGGCGTTGGCCGACTTCCGTGGAGCCGGTGAAGCTGACGATCCGCACCGCCGGATGCGCGCAGAACACTGCGCTGATCGGTCCGGCAGGGCCGATGACGAGGTTGGCGAGGCCGGCGGGCAGCGCCAGGCGGTCCAGCAGCGTCCAGAGCGCGATCGCCGTCAACGGCGTGGCACTGGCGGGTTTGGTCACGACGCTGCATCCCGCGGCGAGGGCCGCCGAGAGTTTCTTGGCCAGCATCGCCAGCGGGAAGTTCCAAGGCGTGATCAAGCCCGCCACGCCGGCCGGGCGCTGGTGCACGGTCCAGCGGCAGCCGCGGATACGGTCGGGCAACCGGCGGGGCGCGAGGTGGTCCAGTTGGGTGGCGAAGAAGCTGAAGAAGCCGGCGGCGTATTCGACCTCGGCCCTCGATTCCTTGAGTGGCTTGCCGTTCTCGAGGGTGATGATCCGCGCCAACTCGGTCTGGTTGGCCAGCAACGCGTCGCGGATGTTTTCCAGCCAGATGCGGCGCTGGGCGATCGGCGTTGGTCGGACGAGCGCCGCCGCCGCGGCTGCGACCGCCGCCGTCGCCTGCTCGCCACCGCCGGTCGCAACGGAACCCAGGAGTTCGCCGTTGGCCGGATTGACCACGGCCAGCGTGGCGCCCAACCGGGTTTCAACCCAGCGTCCCGCCTCGTACCCGGCCAGGTGCGGAAGCAAGGGTGACTTGATCATGACCCGCCCAGCATCGGCGTTGACGGCGGCGGTGTCGAGTCGCGGCACTCGCCGGGCGGGCGCCCGCCGGAGCCCGTAAATCGTGCTCGCCTGCGCTGGCGGCGGCTGGTAGAAGCTCCCCAGGAATTGATGCATATGACACGAGAACTGCTACTTGGAGGGACTCATCGCGGCCATGGCGGACGGCGATCCTGGCTGCCTCTTGCGATCGGGGCGTTATGTCTGGTCGTGCTGGAGGTGTCGCCAACCGCCTGCGCCCAAGGCACGCCCACGGTGACCTCATTCACGCCGGCCAACGGCGCCACCGGCGTGGCGGTGGACAGCGCCCTGGTGTTCGCTTTCGACCAACCCATGGACACGGACGTCTCCTTTGTGCCGACCGTTCCGCCGTTCGTTGTCGGCAATATGGAATTCACGCCTTCGGGTTCGGTGGCGGCGGTGGACTTCCAATGGAGCGATGACGGCCGCACCCTGACGTGCCAACCGGCTACGGAAATGCCGGCCAATACCACGATCACTTGGAAGCTGAATCCGGCCGGTGCCATGATCCCGATCACGAGCAGTGGCGGCACGGCACTCGCAACGGTTTCGGGGAGCTTCACGACGGGTGCTGGCGGCGGAGGCGGGGGCACGGCACCCAAGCTCGTCTCCTCCAGCCCGGCGGACGGAGCCATCGACGTGTCGGTTACGACGACAGTGGTCTTCGTGTTTGACCAGGCGATGCAGAAGAATCCCGCGTTGGGAGGTTTTCCGCCCACGGTGATCGGCGCCATTGCCTGGGGAGGAACCGGACTCACCGCCACCAAGTTCACCTACGCCTGGAGCACAGATGGCAAAACCCTGACCTGCACTTACGCCGGCGAACTGCCGGGCAACACCGAGATTACCTGGGCGCTGAACCCTGGCACCGTGATCCAACTCCAGAACGAGGCCGGAGAGGTCCTGCCCAGCGGCACTTACTCGGGCAGTTTCATGACCGGCCAGGGCAGCGGCGGGGAGGACTGCAACCCCAGCGGCGTCCCCTCGACCTGGGGGGCCTACACGCTCTCGAAAGCCTCGACCTACGTGCAGACTTCGGCGGCGGATCCGGTGCCCGAGACTCAAAGCCCCTTCGTCTTCGCAGTTTTCGTCAGCGGGCCCCAGGGCGGCCCCGCCCCGACCGCGGGTTCGGTGACACTCCCCGACAACACGACCCAGCCGCTGCAGGCCCTCTTGAGCTATCTCATGTTCAACGACACACCGGCCACCCAAACCGCCCTCGACACTTTGTATCCTGCCGGTAATTACACGCTCCGCTTTACTCAGACCGGCACGGCCGAAAGGGTGATCTCCATGGCCCTGCCGGCGGCCGGCCTGCCGGTGCCGAAGATCGCGAATTTCGCCGCCGCGCAGGCCGTGAATGCCACCCAGGACTTCACGCTCTCGTGGAATCCCTTCACCGGGGCCGGCGCCAGCGACTACATTTCGCTGACGATCACCGACGAGCAGGGCAACGTCCTGTTCCAGGCCCCCAACCCCTGCGTGCCTCGCGACCTGGCGGTGACCGCCACATCGATCGTGATCCCGGCGAACACGCTGAACACGAACAAACTCTACTCGGGCTCGCTCGCCTTCGGCCACCTCGCTTACTCGTCCACGAACGCCGTCCCGGACATGTCCGGTTTCGCCGGCGTCATGCACAGTACCCGGTTCACGGTGAACACCGGCGCCCCCAGCACGGTCGGCGACCCGGCGCGCTTCACCGGCTTCCGCCTGCTGCCGAACGGCAATCCGGAGATGGACCTCACCGGCACGGCGACGCACGCGTACACCATACAGCGCACTGGTAGCCTCACGGATCCGAACTGGACCAGTGCCGGCACGGTGACGATGGACGGCGCTGGCACGGCGGTGTTCGAGGACACCGGGGCGGTCAAGATCTTCCCGCTGTTCTATCGGGCCGTGGCGAACTGAGTTTGTCCCCGCCCCTGCAAGGAAGCGGCGCGAGGTCGGGAATCGAATTGACGCTCCGCGGCCTCCCGCACTAGGTTCGGGCCTTGGGTGGTGGCTGTAGCTCAGCCTGGTTAGAGCTCCAGATTGTGGATCTGGCTGTCGCGGGTTCAAATCCCGTCAGCCACCCCACCCTTAAAAACGCTGTTATTCAAGGAGTTGCAACGAAAAATGTCGTGGACGATTTGCACCTTTGCAACAGTTGTGCAACAGTTCGCGCATGGTAATTACCCCGTTGCGCACTGAGGTCAAGAGCAAGTCCAAGCCTGCCGGACGGCCTGCCAGTTGGCCTCGAAAGATTCGCCTTGGCCGCGTCGTAGTCACCGTTTATCGCCGTCGCACACCCAACGGTGCCTTTGGCTACATGGTTTCCAACTACGCCAACGGGAAGCGCCGCTTCGACTCCTACGCGGACGAAGCCACCGCCTTGGAAGCCGCTTCCACTCTCGCCCGGCGGTTGTCCGAGCGTGAAGTCATGGCCGCCAGCCTGACGGAACCGCAAGCCGTGGACTTCGCCGCCGCCACGCAGGCCATCGCGCCGTTCGGTTTCTCCCTGGCTTCCGTGGCCAGCACCGTGGCGGACTGCCTGCCACTGGTGGGCGGGCAACTCGCGAACCTGTTCGCCGCCGCCAAGGAATACGCCGAACGCCACGCCGTCACGCCGACGCCCGTCGAAGCCGTGATCCAGTCCTTGCTTGCCGCCAAGGCGAAGAAGAGCCGCCGCTACCAGCAGGACCTCGCCAGTCGCCTGACCCGCTTCGGAGACGCCTTCCAAACGAACATCGCGAACGTTTCCGGCCCCATGCTTCAAGCGTGGCTCGACGGGCTGAACCTGTCTGACAAATCGCGACTCAACTACCGGCGCGCCGTGCTGACCCTGTTCAATTTCGCGTCCAAGCGCGGCCTGCTGCCGAAAGGAACCAATGCCGCCAAGGACACCGAGACGATCGAAGTCGAAGGCGGACCCATCGCGATCTACTCGCCCGAACAAATGGCGCGGCTGCTCCATGCGGCGTCCCCCCGAACGCTGCCGGTGCTGGCGCTGTGCGGGTTCTGCGGACTGCGGACCGCGGAGGCCCTTCGCCTGGAATGGCAGGACATTGACTTTGCACAGGCGCACGTCGTGGTTGAGGCGCGCAAGAGCAAGACCGCCAGCCGCAGAATCGTCCCCCTCCCTGAGAACGCCGCCGCGTGGCTGGCGCCGTACCGCGAGCGAACCGGGAAGGTCTGGGAACTGAGTCCGCACAGCTTCATTCCCGCACGGGTGGCTGAAGCGCGAACCGCGAAGGTGAAGTGGCGATCCAATGCGCTTCGGCACTCGTTCATTTCGTACCGGGTGGCGCAGACGCAGAACGTCAACCAGACGGCACTGGAGAGCGGAAACAGCGCGCAAGTGATCTTCTCCAACTACCGGCAGTTGGCGACCCCCGCCCAAGCCGCCGCGTGGTTCGCCCTTCGGCCCGCGGCGCCGGGCAACGTGGTTGCGTTGACCGCTGGCGTGGCTTGATGCGCGACCTTGGAGTTCGTCTCCGGCGCCGTGCCCGGCCGTAATCCGCCGCGTCGGCAACGAACGCTCGTTCCACTCTCCCGGCCGATGCCACTCCCCGCGCGGCAGTGGATCGCTGGCCCGGCATCGTGGCCCTGGCGGCAACGGGCAGTACGAAAAGCCACCCGTGATTTGCTGGCGCCGTTGGAGCTTCGCCGTTGCCGTCGAGTCCGCTGCTGGTTTAAGACTTGCCGCATGTCCAAGAAGCCACGTATCCCACGCGTAGCCGTGGTTCGCGGTGTGACACGCCCACGGCCAGAGAATCGCTTGATCGGGCGGCCTCCGGGGCGTGAAGCGCGCTCCCCCGCCACCCGCCACTACGCCGATCAAAAGAACCGCCTGACGTCGGGTCTTGGCTCCCTGCTCACGTCGGCAGACGGTCCGCAACTGGTGAAGGAGCCAGCCGCATGAACCGCCGCCGGCCAGGAGTGAAGAGGGAAGCGACTCAGCCCGATCCCGCGCCGTTCGTTCAGGAGGTAAGGCTATCGGCAATGTTCCGTCCTGAAGGAGCCTTCTTTCTGGTAAAGATGGCCTCTACACCCGTTCACTCGCCAGAGGTGAACGACTGCTTTTACGACGCGGTGACATTTGACGAATTTGCGCGGGAAGCGAGGCGGCTTAAGGGTGTACCGCACAGCAAGGATGCCGCCATTGTGCGGGCGATGTCGGCCTTGGGCGAATCCGCCTTGGCAGGGAACTCCGATCCTTCGCTCTTGCTTGCCCTACTCGATGCTGTCGAAGGTGCGATAGGGGCACTTTGGGCGATCGCAATTTCGCGGCCAGAACGGCTTCGCGCTTTGGCGCGAAAGCGATGCATTTGGCCCGTGTTCGCCACGAGCGAGCCTGGCTGGGAGAACAACGCCGCCAAGTTAATAGCAGACATTCAACTCGGTCAGGAATGCCCTCTGTCGCCAAAGTTCCGGGACGCGCGCGGGACTGACGAAGGCTGGCCGTCGAGGCTGTGGGCAAAAGCGGCGGTGGCGACCGTCACCGAGACACTTGACCGACTGCAAACCTACCGTGAACTCCGCGACCAAGCAGACGCGCTTGTTGCTACCGGGCGCTGGCGGATCGCTCCGTTGCCTCGCTGGGCGGCAAACCTGACATTGCCCCCGCTATCCAAGCAATCCCTTAAAGAATGGATTCCGCTCGTTCGCCAGATGATTCGGGAGGAATTGCCCGGTTTTGAATTACACGAAGCGTGGAGGTCGGTCTATCGCACAAAAGCTCAAAACGTGATCAAAAACTCCACGAAGATTACCGGCATCGTTGCGAACCGCATTCTAGGCGACATCTGCGAAGCTCTCAAGACGCTCGCTCCGGGCTGAGGCGAAAAGCCTGCCACAGACTCGGGGTTACCAGAATTCAATTATCGAATTCCGCTAAGTGAGGTAGGTCAAGACACCACCCAGAAGCTCCTTAGCTTGTCCAGAGTGAATACAACGAATTCATCCGGACACGACGAGACGCTGAGCAGTCGCGAAGCGACTCACATTCTCAAGTGCCGTATGCCCGACCCCGCCACGGGCATTAAGCTGGCGGCTAGTTCAAACCTGGCGCCCTTTGGCGATAAGTCGGATGTCGCCGCCATGCTGGGCCTCTGCCGTCGAACCATAGATTCACTTTGCGCCGGCGGGATGCCTCACATGGCCTTTGGGCGCAGGCGTTGCCGGTTCGATCTGGCGGAGGTTCGCGCTTGGTTCAAGGAAAGGTATGGCACGCGCCGGCAGGGGCGGGCTCTTCAGGAAGGGCCGTCCTGCGACAAGGAGGCCCAGCCTTGAAGAACCACGAAATCACCATCGGACCCCGCGAACTCCGTGCCTGGCAGACAGGTGCCCGCGAGGTCTGGGTCCAAAGCCGCTGCCCGCGGCACACACGTCGCCTATCGCACTGGGATAACCGACGTGTGGCCGTGAATGTAGCGGAGCAGGCGGTTGAGCTCAGCCTTATCACGGAGGCCCACGAATGAATGCCACCCCTCGCCAGGGGGCGCCAGATTGCCCACAGGAAGCCCCCCGAGCCTCTACAAACGATTTTGATGGACCGGGTACTGCCACAGTGGCGGAGAGCAATACACGATGCGTTGTAGGCCCCCAAAGCCTCACACAACCGGCACACAACGTCGCGGAATTGACTCCCTTGCCAACAGCAATAGTGGCACCACCCGGCCCACGAAGTATGCCAACCAGTTGCCAAGGCGCTCGGCCCAGCATCAGTGCCGACACCGGCCAACTTCGGTGCATTCGGGACTGTCCCTTCGCCTGGCAGGAGAAGCAGGCGCTTCGAGCAATTCGCGAATACTGCGAGGACTGCAAAACCGCACTCCTTGTGTATTTCACACTCACCTGCATCGCATCCGACAAAGCCAAAGAAACCTTTGAAGTGACGCACCAGTGGATCGCCTCCATGTGCGGCCTCTCAGAGAAGACTGTGCGCAAGAGGCTGAAGGATTTGAAGCGTCTGGACGTGATTGATTTCTACTGCCCTCCCCTCAAAACCGCTTGTCACTACCGTCTCTTGCGGTTCGGTACTGGCTACCGAGCGTTCGGCAATGGTGCGCTTTCGCCTTTACCGACATCAGAAGAACAGAAGAAAGCTGAGCGTGAACCGGATTCAATTCCCAATCTGGGTCCACGGGGAATCCCGCAGTTGGATGCCGTGTTGGCTTACGCACAGACCATCGGCCTCGCCGAGTGGAAAGCCCGCGACTGGTTCGACGAAATGGAGGGTTGCGGATGGAAAGACCATCAGAAGCGGGAGGTGGTGAGCTGGGAAGCCCTCTTGCGTCGCGTATTTAGGAAATGGGAAGCCGACGAAAAGCCGTCCGCCCCTCCAAGCCGCAGTCGTGAGGCCTGCGCCCGGCGCCGCCCACCCCCCCGGCCGCCCGAAGCACCGAAACGCCGGAGCCAAACCCCACCGCCACCGCCGCCACCACTGCAAGCAGGAGGACGATCATGACGAGTCAGCAAGACCAAAGCCTGCTCCTGAAAGCCAGGCTTGATGCATGGCAAGCGCGCACCGAAGCAGACCGGGAACGCCTCGTTGCGTTCATGGCCGTACAGCCGGCCACAAAGCCCTGCAATCGCCACCCTCACGTTCAGCGTGAAATTGACCTTGAAGCGACGCGGACGGCCACGCACGCCGCCCGCAACAACCTGACCCCCGGTTACGCGTCCTGCCCGGAATGCCTCGCTGCGGAGGCAGAAGCCCAAACTCGTGCCCGGTTGGCCCGGCAGGGCGTGCCGGCAACCTTGTGCGGATGCACGCTTGAGAACTGGCGCCCGCGAACGCCAGCCGACAAGAAGCACCTGGAATCCGTGCGAAGCTTTGCCGGTTTGGGGCGCGGATTCCTGCTACTGGTCAAGCCCGATGACAACAATGACGATCTGCGTTGTGGCGTCGGCAAGACGCACTTGGCCGTGGGTGTCATGCGGCAGTTCAAAAACAGTCGGTTCCTGACTCAAAGCGGATTGCTGCGAGCGCTGCGCCAGACGTATCGGGACCAAACAGCGCCCGATGTGATCAGCCAGTGTCAAGATACCGGGCTTTTGGTGCTCGACGAAATCGGGGTGTCATCCGGGGGGAAGGACGAAGCCCCAGCCCTCTATGAAATCCTCAGTGTTCGACACGCCGACTGCAAACCCACGATCCTCACCAGCAACTTGTCTTGGACCGAACTCGGACCCGTCATGGACGAACGAATACTAGATCGGTTGGCGACATCGGCATACATCGTCACTCTCGACGGCACCAGCTACCGACCGGAGATGCGCGACGACTATTTCCGCGACAGCGCCCCACTCCTCGTGCAGCGCCAAGCTGACTGAAGGCGGGGCTACCTGGAGCTACTTAGGGGCCGACCAAATTGCTTACCGCCTGCCGGAAAGCACGCCAACCGCGCTGGTGGAAGCCATCCGCGCGCACAAGCTCGGCTTGCTCAGGCTGTGCCAGCTGACGTTCCTGCTGGTCCAAGCCGAAGCCCTGAACGGTTGGCTTGTCGTCTTCGCGCCGGATGGCTTCAACCGCGGCTCGGAATGCTGGTCTTGTGACGTAGTGCAATCGCGATCTCTTCCAGCGTGGCTCCCTTGGCCGCCATGCTGGCGGCGTAGATGGCGCACAACGACTGGAAGCTGTACCCCTCGAATCCGCACCGCTGAAAGAAGCGGACGAAGTAGATTGATAGCGCCGCCCGCCGCCTCATGTTCAGCACCATCTCGCGCTCGGTCGGGAACAGGAAGCGGTCATGCGCCTTCTCCATCCCGGCGATCTCCCCCCGCACCCTGGGCGTCAGAGGAATCTCGACGCGCTTTTGGGACTTCTCCATGAGGATGGACACCGTGTTTTTCTTGTAATTGAAGCACGCCCACTCCAGACAGCAAAGGTCGCTCAGGCGCAGCCCCAGGTCGCGCCCGAAGATGATGCCGGCATGGAAGAACCCAGGCGTGATGGAAGGAGGCTCGCTGTTCACCGACTTGGCCAGAAGACACTCGATTTGGTCATCGGTGAAAACCATCTTTCGTTTCGTCTCGCGCTGAGTGGTATCCATCATTTTCTCGTCAACCTTCACGAGTCGGGACGGCTCGCTCACAATGTACTGCTTTTGCAGACAATATCGCACAAACGCCTGGATGCACGACAGCTTCAGCTTCCGCGTGCTGGCTTTGGCTACTGATGTCGGGTCGTTGATCCACTCGCCTATGTCAGACGCCTTAAGCATAAGCAATGGGCGGTCTCCAATACCCATTTGCTCCGACCACTGACAGACGCATTCCCAAGTGTTCTGGCGCGTCTTAGGCGAGGGCACGCCCACCTTGGACCACTCGGCCCAGTCGGCAATCGCTTCATCTACGGTGATTGCCCATTTGGCGGTGATGACAGCCTTGGCCGTGAGCAGGTTGTGTTTTGCGGCTTCCCGAATTTCAGGCAAGTGCGCGTCCAGCATGGCCTGCCGCGCCGCGTCCTTGTGCTTGAGGGAGAGGTTGACGAGGCGCTGCGTGCCGTCGGCGCACGTCACCTCGACGTGCCAGTAGTCGCTGTTGTCAGGCTTGATGAGTTTCATGCTTTCCTTCCGCCTCGTGACTCAGTTCGGCCACTTGGTTGGTAAGGTGGCAGATGGCCCATTCGTCGCGGCAAGAATCCCGGACGGCAATTCCACCTTGGTCGAAGGCAGCGCTGCATCCGGCGGCCTTCCCGAATCGGGGAGACTCATTCCGGCGCAGAATTCCCGTGATAACTTCTGTGCTTCTGTCACCTGGTCCGTTGTCATCCTTTCTTCCAGTGAATCCCTCAACTTGATCGCCTTCGCGCGCACCTCTGCGAGTTCACTTGTGGAGGCCAGGTTTAGCCATTTGTAGCCTTGCCCATAGTCTTTTGGAACGCCCCGGCCAAGAATGTAGAGCCTGCCAAGGTTCAACTGCGCCCCGCGGTCACCCGCTCCCGCTGCCTTGGTGTACCACGACGCCGCTAAAGAGTAATCCTCGGCAACTCCTTGGCCGTGTTCGTACATGTAACCGCAGGTATTCTGCGCTGCTGTGTCCCCCTGCTTCGCCGCCTGGCTAATCCACCGGAATGCTTCTGCGTAGTCCTTCGGCACCCCCTCACCTTTGTAGTACATCATACCCAAGTCGTACTGAGCATTACTGTTGCCTTGGTTGGCTGCCTTGCGATACCACTTCACTGCCTCGGCCGAGTCTTTCGGCATGCCTTCCCCGTCTCTGTAGCAGTTCCCCAAAGCTTCTTGGGCGCCAGCATGTCCCTGCTGCGCCGCCGCGCGGTACCACTCCACCGCTGCTGCGTAATTCTTCAGCGCGCTGTAGTTCGCCTCACCCAGCCAGAACTCAGCAGAAGGGTTACCCTGCAGCGCCGCTTTCCCATACCACTTTACCGCCTCCGCCATATCCTTCGGCACGCCCTCACCTTTGTCATACATCATGCCCAAGTTGAATTGAGCAATGGCGTCCCCGTTCGTAGCACGCTGCCGTAATTCGGCAAGTTGTTCGGGCGTAGTCTCAGGAGACTGAGCCATGCCTAGTGCCATACCGCAGGCTAGTGCAGTGTCTCAGAATTGTCTTTAGGAATCTGTGGCTGCCGTGCCAGAACCGCGCGGGCGCGGTGGATCTTCTCGAGGATCGCCTTCCCCTCGGCGCGCCACTGGTAGCGTTGCGGCCTGAGGTTGCGCTCGACCAAGTAGGCCCAGATGGCGTCGACCAACTCGCCGACGCTGGCAAAGCTCCCCGGCAGGATGACGTCCTGGCTCAAATCGCGAAAGAACCGCTCGACCAGGTTGAGCCACGAGGCACTGGTGGGGGTGAAGTGCAGGTGAAAGCGGGGACGGGCGGCCAGCCAGCGCAGGACCTTGGGGTGCTTGTGGGTGGCGTAGTTGTCCAGAATCAGGTGCACGTCAAGCTCCGCGGGCACCGCCGCCGCGATCGATCTGAGGAACTTCAGCCACTCCTGATGGCGGTGCCGGGGAGCGCGCTCGGCCAGCACCTTCCCGTTGAGATAGTTCAACGCCGCAAAGAGCGTTACTGTCCCGTGGCGGTAATAGTCGTGGGTGCGCGTGGCGATGTGCCCCTGGCCCAGCGGCAGGCCCGGTTGGGTACGTTCCAACGCCTGGCATTGGCCCTTTTCGTCGCAGCACAGGATGATCGCCCGGGTCGGCGGATCCAGATACAGACCCACGATGTCCCAAAACTTCGCCTCGAACTGGGGATCGTTGGAGCGCTTGAAGGTGCGGGTCCGGTGCGGTTTGAGGTCGTTGGCGGCCCAGAGCCGCTGGACCGCCGAGCGGGACAGCCCGCTGTGTCGGGCCATGGTCCGGCAACTCCAGCGCGCCCGTCCCTTGGGCGGGCGCACGACCTCGTTGAGCACGGTCTGTACCCGGTCCAGGGGCAGAGTCCGAGGCCTCCCCGCTCGGGGTGCCTCTTGGAGTCCGGCCAAACCCAGATCGAGCACCCGTTGACGCCACTGGCCCACGGTGACCTGGCTGGTGCCCAACTGGGCCGCAATCTCCTTGTTGTCCTTGCCCTCGGCCGCCAGCAGCGCAATGCGGGCACGGCGGACCAACTTCTGCGGAGTGCCGGGAGCCCAGACCAGACGTCGCAGCTCGGTCCGTTGCTCGGGTGAAAGCTCGAAGGGCAGTTTGGGACGCGCCATGTCCATAGGTTGGCACGGACGGTCTCATTTAGTAAAGACTATTATGGGACGATACACTAGGAACATCGCCTTCGTACACAAGAGCAGGTGTCGGATAAGCTTCTTCATAGAGAGTCTTGTAGGTCGGTCGTCGCTGCAGTCCTCACGCTGAGAGTTTACTTCTTCAAATCAGCCTTCAGCTTTCTGCTGATGCGTTTCAGGCACAGATTCGCGGCTTCGTCCGCCGTGTTCACCGACCAGCCCGACAGTTCCCAGCCGCCCTTGTAGTGGTACTGCGTTTGCCAAAGCCGGCTTCCGTCCGGCGCCTTCACCGTGACGAACATGGTTGAGTTCTGCCACGTCAGCGGCATCACGGTGGACGTGCCGGTCGCGTAAGTGGTGGACGTGCCCGCAGTCTGAATCTGTCCGTTCAAGGTGGTCGTATTGCCATACCTGGTAGCCGTGCCGCTGTACCAGCCCTGGCCGCTGCTGTACGTGGTGGCGGTGGCGCTCGAACTCCCGATGAACGCGTTCTGGCTGGTACTGGTGAACGTGATTTCCACCGCGCCCGCCTGTCCGCTGCCGGCGGCGTCCACGACGTTCAGCACCTTCCCCAGTTGCATGGAGGCTTGGTTCCACACGATCTGGTCCATCGTCCCGTCTCCCGTGTGGACATAGACCCGGTACTGGTGCTTTGGGATTTCCGCCGTCGCGGGCGTCCGCGCCACCTCCATTGACGAACATCCCACCAAAGCCAGGCTGACACTGACAACCATCGCCTGCATCCTGTTCATCCCTCATTCCCTTCTCTTGAATCCGCCCTGTGCGCCGCCGCCCACCAAAGCCACTGCCGCCCACGGCCGGTGCCCAAGCATTAACCCGCCTTGGGCTGGGGAAAGCGTACCTTCGTTCATGGCGTCGGCGTTGTGTACCCGGTTTCTCCTTGCGATGCAAGTCTTTCTTGCTGCGTGAGTACGGCACGCAAAGAGCCCTTATGACTTCAATCGCTCCCTCTATGGCAGACCCGAGCACCTTCGGCCCTTGCGCCGTCGCTTCACCCCTTGCGCCTTGTCCGCGTCGGGGGGCGCAGTGGTTCTTGCCCCGGCCGGCCGACAGCCACTACGGCGTCACCGGCCGCTTCATCACGATCTCGTCCGGAGTCATGCCGGCGAATTCGTAGCCCTCCTTGTTCAGACCGTTCATCGCCGCGTTCAGGTAAAAAGCCCGTTCGTCTGTTCGCTCGGGGCGCGTGAGCTTGCGGAGTTCCGGTCCGATGTGCTCCACCTTCCCGCCGGGCCGGATGATGTGCGTGTTGTCCCGCCCGTCCCAGCGAATGGTGGCGTACTCGAAACCCGACGCTGGCGGCACTGCAGCCGCGAACGGACGGGTCAGTGTGAGCGCGGCCAGCGCGAGGAAGATGGCCGCCAGTAGGATGGTTCTTGGTTTCATGGCGTGGGGTTGCTGCGGGCTGCTTCAAGGTTTCGGCTGGAGATCGATCGAGAAGCCCTCGGACTTCTGGTCGAGATCGAAGTAAATGCGATGGGGAACCTGGTCTTCCTGCGAGAACCAGCCGCCGGTGCGGAACACCTTGGTTTGGACGAACTGCCCCGATTTCACGGGATAGGCTTTGAGGGTGTACTCCTGGCTGCCGAAGTTGTGGAACGTGCCGTCGCGGTCCCCGAAGATTTTGAGTGTCAGCGGTGTCTTGCCCACGTAATCGCCATTGGCCTCGATGCGGGCACCCGGTTCGCTGGATTCAACCTCCACCAAGTAAGCAATCGTGCCGTCACGGCCACGTTCCACTTTGCCCGAATCGGGCGAGGTCGTTCCGCAGCCGGCAATGAGCGACGCGCACGCGCACGCCAACGCGTGAGAGAAGACTTGGAAGGATTTCATGGTCACGGGATGCTAACCACGCGACTGTCCGAGGAAAGCGGAATCCGACGCCAAGCAAGCTCTTCAAGTCGCTTCCAAGATGGCCGAGGCGGGCGATGGAGGATTGCAGAATTGCGGAAAGTTGAGAACTGGCCCCTGTCCTTTCGCCAAGCCGCAGAGTCGCCTCGTCATGCGGACATCAAATCCGACCTGACCAAAGCGGTTTGCCGACTACCCGGACCCGGCCCGCGGCAGCCTGTTGGCCGCCAAGCCCGAGCCTTGGCCCGCCCTTGACACGGCCTTGCTCGTGAAACATCCTGTGAAACATGAAGCGCGCCACCGTTCGCCAGCTTCGCCAGGAGTTTCCAAGCGTTCTGGCCCTCGTGAATGCGGGCGAGACCGTCCAAGTCACCTTGCGGGGGCAACCCGTGGCCCGGCTCTCGCCCGTCAAGCCGCGGCGCAAGACCCCGCGGCAGTGGCCCGACTTCGCCGCCCGCCTCCAGCGCATCTACGGCGCCCGCGTCCTGCCCGATTCCCAACCCCTGCTGGACCAACTCCGCGGTGACCGATGAGCGCGCCCTACGTGGACACCAGCCTGCTGGTCAAGCTCTACACCGCCGAAGCCAACAGCGCGCACGCCGAAGCCTTGGTCCGCGCCACACCGCCCCCGCTGCCCTTGACCGTCTGGCAGGAACTGGAATTGCGCACCGCGCTCCGCTGCCGGCTGTTCCGGCGGGAAATCCGCCCGGCCGAACTCACCGCCGCCCTCGCCGCGTTCGCTGGCGACATCGCCTCCGGTCACTGGCAACGGCCCGCCTGCGATCCGGCGGACGTGCATCGCGAAGCCGAGCGGCTCTCCGCCGCCTACGCCGGCACCTTGGGCTGTCGCACCCTCGACATCCTCCACGTTGCAGCGGCGCTCGTGATCGGGGCGCCAGACTTCCTCACCTTCGATCCCCGGCAGAGTACCCTTGCCCGACGGGCTGGCCTGAGGGTCAAACCCTGATCCTCCCCACTCACTCAGAGTATTTCAGTCACCGGCTTAGCGCCGTTAAAAGAAGGCGCAGGAACCTCGCGCGTCGCATCCCGGCGGCGGGGAAAAGGGGATTGTGCTGGGCTGGAATTTCACGCCGGTCATTGGCCGCGTCATCACCGAACTGGTGGCTGACAAGTGGGAAGGTGCGAGGCGGGAGTGGTCAAAGAGGTAGGAATCTCCTACACTGAATCCCTTATGAAAAACGTGTCGCGCGCGGAGCTGTTGAAGCGCATCTGGATTGACCCGGCGCGGTGCGGCGGCAAGCCGTGCATCCGGGGGCATCGCATTTGGGTCTCGTTGATTCTGGACCATCTGGCCTCCGGCGGCACGGTGGCGGAAATCTTGGAGGACTATCCTGGGCTGGAAGAAGCGGACATTCTGGCCTGCATCGCCTACGGCTCGGAGATGTCGCGTGAGCGTTACGTGGACATTCCGCTGGAAGCGCACGCATGAAACTCAAGCTGGATGAGAACTTGAGCGAGCGCGGGCGCACCCTGCTGGCCGCCGCCGCTCATGACGTTTCCACCGTCGCGTTGCAGAAAATGGCCTCCGCGCCGGATGCGGAAGTGATTGAAGCCTGCCGGCGGGAAGGCCGCGCGCTGGTGACGATGGACTTGGATTTTGCCAGCCCGCTCCAGTTTCCGCCCAGCCGCTATCCCGGCATCGCCGTCATCCGCCTGTCCAACAGAGCCTCCGCCGCCGACCTGCTCGCGCCGTCAGCACGTTGCGCGAAGGCATGAAACGCGGCTCGCTCGCCGGCAAATTGTGGATTGTGGAGATCGGGCGCATCCGGGAATTTGAGGAGGAAGACGCCGCCTGATGCAGTCACGGGTCAGAGCGTTGCTGCCGCACAGTGAAACAGAGTCCAGGGCCAACCATGCAGCCTTGGCCTTCCGTGGACCATCTTGCGGGGCAGAACGCGCATTTAGGCGCTGAAACCCCAGAAAGTTCCGAACGCCCCCCTATCGTTTACCGCCCGCCGCCGGCTGCTTCCCCACCCTCCCCCCGCCTGGAATGGCCGTTTGTAACCCTTCGTAGTAAGGGTAACACCGACTTGGGGCTGAACACCCGCCATCCAAGGCCCCGGATCGCGAGTCGGTCCGACTTAAAGCGCGACCATCCGGCCCGCCAAGGATTGACAATCTTTGTGGCAGTTCCACGTTGGCCGGCATGGCTGCCAAGACGCGCAACATCTCCCTGCCGCCGGAATTGGACCGCTTCATCGAACAACGGGTCCGCTCCGGCCTCTACGGCAACGCCAGTGACGTAATCCGCGCCGGCTTGCGCGCGCTGTCCCGCGAAGAAATGGGGACCAATCTCAAACGCTTTGAGGAAGTCATGGCCCGCCTGCCGCAAGAGCCCCTCACACCCGACGTGGAACAGGACATCGAGGTGCGCATCCGCGCCAGTCGCGCCACGGAAGCGCGAAAGGCCGGCAAGTGATTCCCGCCGTGCTGGACTGCGGCGTGCTGGTGTCGGCCATCGGTTGGGGTGGCCATCCGCGCGCCTGCCTGCAACTCGCGGCCAGCGGCCAGGTGCGCCTGTGCGTGACGCCGGAAGTATGGACGGAATACGACGCCCGCGTGCCCGCCATTCTGGCCGCCAAACGACCCGGCGTGGACCCGAGGCCAGTGCTGGACTGGCTGTTGACCGTGGCGTGGTTTGTGGACCCCGCCCCGCTGGGCAAACCTCGCAGCCGCGACCTCAAAGACGACCGCTACCTGGCTTGTGCGCTGGGTGCGCGTGCCGAGGCCATCGTCAGCAACGACCGGGACTTGCTGGATTTGGGCAAGCCCTTCGGCGCGGCCATCCTCACCCCCATCGAATTCCTGAAGCTGGTGCGCGGTCGCGCGGGACCCTGAACGGCCCGCCGCGCGCTGCCTTGGCCCCCGTTTGTCCGTCGAACGCGCCCCAGCGCCTCAGCGTCGTAAGGCTGGCCCCATTTCAGTCCACTTCCGAAAGACGCCGGAACGGGCATTCCTTCGGCCCGTGCAACGCTGGGTTATTGCCCGCCGCCGGGCTGACGGCAGCAACGGTTCGTAGAACCGGGATTCTCCCAGTGCAACAGATTGCAACAGTAGAATTGCGTTTTGGTGCGCTTTCCGTGCCTTTGACCGTTTTCGGGAAAAGTGCGGTTTTGGCCAATGTTTATGCGGTTGTGATGCACTTTTCGCGCACCGTCGCGAAATGGCAGAAACGGGTTCAAATCCCGTCAGCCACCCCACCCCGGCCAGCCGTTCGTCTCCTGCTGGTGAACCGGTCTGAACCCCGCCCCCGATCCCGGTCTCGATGCTTCACCGGGCGTCCGCTCAATTTTGCCCGCGTGAGCCAGGACCGGCTTGCGTTTGGCCCCTTCTTGGGTGATTGATCCGGACATGCAGAAGTTGAACCCTTCCGCCAGTTGCTCCCGGTTCGCCCGCGGGATCGCCACGTTCATGTTGGCCGCTTGCTCTGTCGCCCGCGGTGCCGGACCGGAACTCGCCGGGGACCGCATCCCCACCCGAGACGGCGACCTGGTCGTACACCCGATCAGCCACGCCACGCTGGTGCTGGGATGGAAAAGCGAGCTGATCGACGTGGACCCGGTAGGTGGCGCCGATCGCTTCACCGGCCTCCCTCCGGCGACCCTCGTACTGATCACGCACCTCCATGGCGACCATTTCGATCCCCCGACGTTGCAGGCGGTCGCGGGCGCGCGTGCGGAGATCGTGGTGCCGCCGACGGTGGCGGCGAAGCTGCCGGAAGCCTTGCGGACGCGGGCGCGGATCCTGACCAACGGGGAGACGCTCACGATCCGCAGCGTGTCGATCCAGGCGGTCCCGGCGTACAACCTCACCCCCGCGCGGCTGAATTATCACCCCAAGGGCCGGGACAACGGCTACCTGCTCACGCTCGGTGGCAAGCGCGTTTACCTCAGCGGGGACACCGAGGACACCCCGGAACTACGCGCGCTCCAGGACGTCGAGGTCGCCTTCGTGTGCATGAATCTGCCGTACACGATGACCGTCGAGCAGGCGGCGGACGCCGTCCGGGCTTTCAAACCCAAGATCGTGTACCCGTACCATTCGCGCGGCAGCGACGTCGAGCGATTCCAACAACTGGTGGGCTCCGAGGCCGGCGTGGAGGTTCGCCTGCGCGACTGGTATCAACGCTGATGCCGTTGGCGGACCGGCCGGTGGATCGGGATTTCGCGGCTCGTTCGCCCCCGGATTTCCTTCCGCCTGGCCGCCGCCTCGGCCGACCGACCGGCCCGGCAACGATTTCATGTGAAATAATTCGGCCGTGATTTGCAGCGCCCCGGAAGGCCGCTAGTGCAGTGTCTCAGAATTGTCTTTAGGAATCTGTGGCTGCCGTGCCAGAACCGCGCGGGCGCGGTGGATCTTCTCGAGGATCGCCTTCCCCTCGGCGCGCCACTGGTAGCGTTGCGGCCTGAGGTTGCGCTCGACCAAGTAGGCCCAGATGGCGTCGACCAACTCGCCGACGCTGGCAAAGCTCCCCGGCAGGATGACGTCCTGGCTCAAATCGCGAAAGAACCGCTCGACCAGGTTGAGCCACGAGGCACTGGTGGGGGTGAAGTGCAGGTGAAAGCGGGGACGGGCGGCCAGCCAGCGCAGGACCTTGGGGTGCTTGTGGGTGGCGTAGTTGTCCAGAATCAGGTGCACGTCAAGCTCCGCGGGCACCGCCGCCGCGATCGATCTGAGGAACTTCAGCCACTCCTGATGGCGGTGCCGGGGAGCGCGCTCGGCCAGCACCTTCCCGTTGAGATAGTTCAACGCCGCAAAGAGCGTTACTGTCCCGTGGCGGTAATAGTCGTGGGTGCGCGTGGCGATGTGCCCCTGGCCCAGCGGCAGGCCCGGTTGGGTACGTTCCAACGCCTGGCATTGGCCCTTTTCGTCGCAGCACAGGATGATCGCCCGGGTCGGCGGATCCAGATACAGACCCACGATGTCCCAAAACTTCGCCTCGAACTGGGGATCGTTGGAGCGCTTGAAGGTGCGGGTCCGGTGCGGTTTGAGGTCGTTGGCGGCCCAGAGCCGCTGGACCGCCGAGCGGGACAGCCCGCTGTGTCGGGCCATGGTCCGGCAACTCCAGCGCGCCCGTCCCTTGGGCGGGCGCACGACCTCGTTGAGCACGGTCTGTACCCGGTCCAGGGGCAGAGTCCGAGGCCTCCCCGCTCGGGGGGCCTCTTGGAGTCCGGCCAGACCCAGATCGAGCACCCGTTGACGCCACTGGCCCACGGTGACCTGGCTGGTGCCCAACTGGGCCGCGATTTCCTTGTTGTCCAGGCCCTCGGCCGCCAGCAGGGTAATGCGGGCACGGCGGACCAACTTCTGCGGAGTGCCGGGAGCCCAGACCAGACGTCGCAGCTCGGTCCGTTGCTCGGGTGAAAGCTCGAAGGGCAGTTTGGGACGCGCCATGTCCATAGGTTGGCACGGACGGTCTCATTTAGTAAAGACTATTATGGGACGATACACTAGGATGGCCCCGCTCCCCGCGCGGCCGGGTCGTCCGCGAGGGGGCACCAGTGAACCCGGTTACCTGAATGCTTGGCTATTTCCGCAACCTTTTGGATTCCCGGAAGAGCCCGCCCCGGAAGGGCGGGCCGCTCATACCGGAACGCTTCTCCGCTCCCGGCCGACCGGGCCAGCAGGACCGGGGCCGGGAGCAAACCTTCTCCAAGGTGTTCCGCTACCGGCTGCCGGACGGGCACACCGAGGAACCGCAGCTTGTCGAGGTCGTCGGCTCCTTCACGCACTGGCAGAAGGTGGAGTTGCACCGGGACGGCCGGCTGGACGCGTGGCATGTGACGTTGCATCACATCCCCGGCAACCGCACCCACCACTACATGATGCTGGTGGACGGCAAGCCCTTTTACGACCGCACGTGCGATGGTCTGGCGGTGCCGCACGGCTCGCAGGAAGAATACTACGCGATGCTCACCGACAAGGGGCCGAGGGTGTTCATGCTCTTCGCGCAGACGCGGTGAACGGGGTTCCCGCCGGCGGTTTCCCCGCCCGTCACTTCGCCGCGGGGGACACTTCCAGGTACAACGGCAGCGAGCCTTGGTGCATGCCGTCCACGGCCAGGTCCACGGTGTACTCGCCAGGATGCTCCAGCTTCAGACCATTGATGCCCATCACCAGATTCAGCGTGGAAGTCCGGGCGTGCTCCGCGAATCCGACCGTGACGTCCGCGTCCACCTGCGGCAGGACCGTCCGGCCGTCCTCGTCGCCAAACGTGACCCGCACCTTGTGGGTGCCCTCCTCGATGCGGTGAAACCGGAGCCGCGCCACGACGGCGCAATGCTGGACCACGGTGGGTGCCTGCTTGGATCGGACCCGGTCGAAGGCGCCGAGAATGCAGAGCTTGCCGCCGTAATCCACGGCGGAATCGCAGAGCGAGAAGATTTCCAGTTGCATGAAGATGTTCAGACGCCGAGGTGAAGGCCGGGGCTTCGCGCGGGAAATCCCCACCTGCCTGGGGGCCAGGTGGGAACGCAGGTTGACCGCACGTTCATCCGGCGTTGGTAACAGAATCCCCGGCGCCGCGTAAGAATGAAAGTTGCCCCGGATTAAAATACCGGGGCCCGCTCTCCGCGGCGGCGCGGCAGGATCGCCTTCGCTTTCGGCAAGTGGCGTGCTACAACCGCGGCGCCCATGAAACACGCAATCCTGCTGGCCGGCCTGCTCGGCGGTCACCTCCTCCTCGCCGGCGAAGCCGCGCCTCCGCCGAATTCCGGAACGCCCTGGCCCGCGACCGATGCCCTGGGGCGCCGGTTGCCCCTGGCGGCTGAGGTCGGCGCTCCCCGGACCGACCGCTTTGTCGGCATCTTCTACTTCCTCTGGCAGAGCACCGAGGTGCGCAGCGGCGCTCCAGATGGCCGGCCTTACGATGTCTCGAGGATTCTCGCGCAGGATCCGGACGCCTTGAAGCAGCCCGCTTCGCCGCTGTGGGGACCGATCGGCGTTTACCATTACTGGGCCGAGCCGCTGGACGGCTATTACGCAAACGACGACCCCTGGGTGCTGCGCCGCCATGCCCGATGGCTGGCCGATGCCGGCATCGACACGCTGATCTTCGACGCCACCAACGCGCAGACGTACCGCGACACTTACTCCGCGCTCTGCGAGGTCTTCGAGCAGGTGCGGCGCGACGGTGGGCGCACGCCGCAGATCGCCTTCATGGTAAACACCGAGGCGGGCAAGACCGCGGACCGGTTGCTCCAGGAACTCTACGCGCCCGGCCGGTTTCGCGAACTCTGGTTTCGCTGGCAGGGAAAGCCGCTGCTGATCTGCGATCCAGCGCAAGCCGGCGCCAACGTGAAGGATTTCTTCACGCTGCGGGCGGCGCACTGGCCCTTCACGCTCACCAATACGCCGTACGCCTGGCACTGGGAAGCCACGTTTCCCCAACCTTACGGCTACACCGATGACCCGCAGCGGCCGGAGCAGGTGAACGTCTCGGTCGCGCAGAACCTCCGTCAGGCCGACGGCAAGGTCACCAACATGAGCGCCGGCAACGCGCGGGGCCGGAGCTTCCACGAGGCCGCTTGGATACCGCACCCGGCGCCGTGAATTGGGGCTACAACTTCCAGGAACAATGGCAGCGGGCGTTCGACCTGAACCCGCCGTTCGTCATGGTCACCGGCTGGAACGAATGGATCGCGGGCCGCTGGGGTCAGGCGGGCGGGCCGGTCGTATTCGTCGATCAATACGACGAGGAATTCAGCCGCGACATCGAACCGATGAGCGGCGGACACGGCGACAACTACTACCTCCAACTGGTAGCGAACGTCCGCCGCTTCAAAGGCGCCCCGGCTCTGCCGCACGCTTCGCCGCCCTTCACCATCCGCATCGACCAGGCCGCGGATCAATGGCGCACGATCGAGCCGGTGTTCGCCGATACCGTCGGCGACACCGCCCCGCGGGATCATCGCGGCGTGCTCGGTCTGCATTACGCCGATCGCAGCGGGCGCAATGACCTCGTCGAGTGCCAGGTGGCCCGCGACCGGCAAAACCTCTATTTCCATGTCCGCACGCGCGAACCCCTCACGCCGTGCACCGATCCGAACTGGATGTGGCTGCTCATCGACGCGGACCAGAACCCGGCCACGGGCTGGCACGGCTACGACTTCATCGTGAACCGCAGTCTGGAGGCCGACGGCACCGCGTGGCTCGAAAAGGGCATCGGCGGCTGGAACTGGCAGCGCGTCGCGAAAGTAAACTTCCGCGTCGAAGGTGCGCATTTGCAGTTGGCCTTTCCGCGCCGGGTCCTGGGTCTGAAAGACGATCAGACCGTCGCCGGCTTCGACTTCAAGTGGGCGGATAATCTCCAGCATCCCGACGACATCCTGGACTTCTACCTCAGCGGCGACGTCGCCCCCGAAGGTCGCCTTAATTACCGCTATGCCGGGGATTGAGCTCCCTCGGCGGTCATCGCGGCGCGAATCGCCGCGGCGAGTTCCGTGTCCTGCTGCGCGAAGACGGTGCGCAGATCGAGTCGGAACCGGCCGCCGGCCACATAGCCGATCACCGGCGGCGAACCGGCCCGAAGCCGCGCCGCAAACCGGGCCAGAGCTGCGCCGGGCGGCTGGAGTTCCAAGGTGACGGATTCGATCACCGCCTTGGGCAGCGTGCCCCCGCCCACCTGCGCCTGGCCGGTGCCGACACGGGCGGGCAGCGGCAGATCTGCCAGCGCGGCCACCAGCTTCTCGGCGCGGGCGCGCAGTTCTCCGATCGAGATCTGAAGCAGGCCAAGGACCGGAACGACGGCCGTATCGGTACCGCGCAGTTCCGGACTTGGTTCACCTTTTCTCGGTGGGGCGAGCGTCGCTTCGCGCCCTGACATCTTCCGCGGCTCGGATGAGGCCAGGGCTCCGCGGAGTTTCCTCCCATCGAGTTGGACTGGCGCGCGATCGGCCAGGTGCGAGTCCACCGTCGCTTGGAGCGCGGTGCAGACCAACTTGTCGCACCGCAAGGCGCGGAAGAACGGTTCCTGCCGGAGCGCCGCCACGAGTTTCCGTCTGCCCGCGATGATCCCCGCCTGCGGTCCGCCCAGGAGTTTGTCGCCGCTGAAGCAAACCAGGTCCGCGCCGCGCTTGAGGATTTCGGAGGCGGTGGGTTCGTGCTCGCCCACGCCGTAGGCTTCCGTATTGAAGACTGCGCCGCTGCCAAGGTCCTCGACGAACGGCACGCGTCGTTTCCGGGCCAACGCGGCCAGTTCCCCGGTCGGCGGCGATTCGACGAAGCCGCCCATGAAAAAGTTGCTGCGGTGGACCTTCAGGATCAGGGCGGTTTCGCGGCGCAAGGCGCGGGTGTAGTCGCTCAAGGTCGTCTTGTTCGTCGTGCCGACTTCGTGCAGTCGGGCGCCGCTCGATTCGAGAATATCCGGGATGCGAAACCCGCCGCCGATCTGGATCAACTCGCCGCGCGAGATGACAACCTCCTTCCGTTCGCCGGCGGTGAAATGGCGGAGGATCAAGACCAGCGCGGCCGCGCAGTTGTTGACGACCGTGGCGGCCTCGGCGCCGCACAGGAGGGCGAGATTATGTTCGAGGTAAGCGGCCCGCCCACCGCGCTCGCCGGTGACGAGGTCGAACTCGAGGTTGTTGTAGTTCGCCGCCACGGAGACCAGGGCTTCCACGGCCGCGGCGCCGAGCGGCGCCCGGCCGAGGTTGGTGTGGATGATCACGCCGGTGCCGTTGATGACGCGCTGCAAGCGCGCGCCTCGGAGCCGGTCCAGGGCGCAGCGAATGGTCGCCACAACCCCGTCGAAGTCGGCCGCGGGTATGAGCAGGCTGGGCGGCTGCGAGATCTGTTTCCGCAGTGCGGCCAGTTCGCGCCGCACCACATCTACTACGACGGGCCGCGGCAGCGCCACCGGCCCGAGGGCCCGCAGGACTTTCTCGACGGCGGGAATGGAGCGGGTGCCGGGCATGGTGCGCGATTCGGTTGAGCGAGTCTTGAGTTCGTTGGCGAGTGGGTCCACCTCGATTCGATTCGGGCTAGATGAACCAGGTCACGATGGCGAGCACAATGGCGGCGATGGCCGGCCGGCGGCCCGAGTTGGTCTGACGGCTGTTCAGGGCGACGAACAGCCCACCCAAACCCAGCAGCAGGCTCATCACCATTCCCAAGTCCGCCAGCCTGCTCAGCTCACTGGGAAACCAGGAAAGCCCGACGGCGAGCTTCAGCCCCAGGGCCGCGACGGCGAAGACCAGCGCGATCCAGGCGGCATCGTTCCGGTTCGCCGCGCCGAACGCCTTGCGGAGGGCGTCCACCGACCGGCCGGAGCGGGACGCTCGACCGCCGCGGGACGACGGCGGGATGGGTCGCGGCAAGGGCGGAGCAGCACCGCCTACCGGGCGGCCCGGGTAAGGCAGACTCCAGCCGGAGGTCTGTTTGAGGCTCGTGCGCGGGCGCGGCGCAGGGCGCAGGTGCTCGCCGGCCTGGACCGCGGTCACGCTCGGGAAGGGGTCGCGTCCACCGAGCATGGCCGTGCGCGCGCACCACGGACAGCCTTGCAGGTGATTGCTGAAGATGTGCTGCTGGTTGTCGTGGCAGGAGACCAGGTTCAACTCCGCTTCCTCGAGTCCGTACTGCCAGCTCAACGGGTCGGGGCGCAGCGAGTGCGTCGTGTGGCCGTCGCGGAAGCAACGCACGAACAAGTCCTGCAAGACCGGATGCAACCAGTCGAAGCGGGGCGCGATCGGCATGGCCGAATAGGGCACCCGGGGATCGCCGGCGTGGGGAAAGTGGCCGGCGCCAATCCGGTCGGGCAGCGGCGGCGGTTCGCCGCGACCGTGGTAAACGCCGGCGAACGGATGCGTGCCTTCCATCAGGAGCTGGAAGATCAAGATGCCCAGGCCGAACCGGTCATGCGCCGGCTCCCGGTTGATCTCGGCAAAGGACTTGCCCTGCAGCTCCGGGGCGGTGAATTCGGGCCGCCCGACGCGACAACGGAAGAGCGTGCCGTGGGCGGCGTCCCAGACCTGAAACGAGTCCGTGTCCACCATCGTCACCAGGGCGGTCTCCGAGGCGAGGATGTTGCACTCGTTGAGGTCGCCGATGACGTAGCCGCGCTCGTGCAAGGCCCGCATGGCCGTGGCCAGGTTGCGCGCCGTGCGGTGCAGGTAGAACCAATTGAACAGCGGCGAGCGCTGCAGGCGGGTCTTCGGGTTGAAGTAGTCGATGACCGGAGACACGCCCTGCACCCGCGGCATGATGAAGCCCACCGCCTGCGGTCGCCCGCCGAGCACCAGTTCGGTCGGCCACGCGATGGCGACGTGGCCCTGGCCCGCCATGGGGTCGGCCGGCGGATTCGCCAGCATGGCACTCACCTTGTGCGCCCGCTCGGGCGTGGGCTTGTGCCAGATCTTGACGACCTGCGAGTCGTCGCCGGGCAGGACGTAGATGCGCGCCTCCCCGCCGGCGGCCAGTTTGCAATGGTCGCCCAGGTCAATCGCTTCGCCGGTGGATTGACGTTGGAAGCGCACGGCGGAAGGCTACGGGATTCGCCGCGCCAGCAGCAGGGTCAAATCATCGTCCGTCCGCTCGGCCACGCGCGGCGAACGCAGGAGCCGTTCGAGCTCGGCGCGCGCGGCGGGCAGGTCCGACACCCGCGCCAGCCAGCCGAACAGAGGTTGGAAAAACGGCGTGTGCGGCATGGCGTCCGGCATTTTCAAGGCGAGCATCTGCAAGCCATCCGAAAACAACGCGACCTGACCCGCGCAACCCGACCAGGTCTCGATTTGCGCCCGGTCCAGCGCGCCTTCGGAAGTGAGAAACACCGTTTCGTTCAGATACTCGCCCGCGACGGGTTTGGTCAGCGCGCGCAAAGCGCCGTGGCCGTCCTCGTGGACCACCGCGCCGTCGCCGACCTGTGCGGCCGCCAGCCGGTCGGGGCCGGCCACGCACACCAGGAGCGTGGTGGCCAGATCGGCGGGCCGGGCCTGCCGGGTCTTCGCCTCGTCGGTCAGCGCCTTCAAAGCCGCCTCGAGCGCGGCCTTCAGGGCGGCTTTGATGCCGGCCTCGTCGCCCAATGCAGCGGGCGGGCTCAACGACCCGACCACCGCGCGCAGGGCCGTTTGCGCCGCCAGATCCGACCCCACTTCGCTGAGCCGGGCCGAACCGGCGCCGTCCGCCAGGGCGGCGAAGAACCAGCCGCCATGGCCCGCCTGCCAATGGACGGCGTCCTGACAGGGTTGGCCGGTCTTCTCGTGGCCCTTGCCTTTGACGGCGGCCGCCACGACCCGCCAGGCGCAGTGCGGTTCGACAAATGGATTCTTCATGGTGAGCCCGCCGGCATCCGCCCGGGAACGCGGAACGGCTCCGAACCGCGCACCGGCCTGACCGTCTTGGGGCGCGGGGTCGGCCTACACGGTCCCCCAGCCCGGCGGCGGCAAGGCGACCTGTTCATCCGTGCGCGATTGCGCCACCGCCTCCATGCTGCGCGAAAGCCAGACGAACATCTCGGTGAAATTCAACCCCTGGAGCTTTACCGGCGTGCGCACGACGATCTGGGCCAGCCGCTGCATGTTCGCGCCTTCGACCCCCACCGCGAAGAAGGCGACGCGCTTGGCGGCTTCGTCGTTTTTCAGCCGCTGCGTGGCGGCGTCCACGATGTTGTCCGGCTCGCCCTGCGGTTCACCGTCGGTGATCATGAAGACCCACGGACGGTAGTAGGCGACGCCGTTGGTGCGGTATTGCTGCTTCCGCGCCTGAATCATGTCGAGGGCCTTGTGGATGGCGCCGCCCATGAAGGTCTGACCCTGGGCCGTTAGCCGCGGCGGCTCGAAGCGCTCGGCGGTCGTGAAGTCGTGGGCGAGCTTCACCTCGTTGTCGAACGTGACCACGGCCACCTCGACCCGCCGGCAGGCCATCGGATCCTTGACGAGCTGGTTCTTGAACGCGGCCAGCCCCTGGTTGAGCGCCTCGATCGCCTCGCCGCTCATCGACCCGGAAGTGTCGAGCAACAGCACACAAGGGCAGCGCGGTTCGGGATTCTCCGCGAACTCGATCGCGTCCTCCAAATTGATGTTCTCAGGCATAGGCTTGATGATTGGCAGCATGCCGCCGACCGGGAATTACACGTTTCGGCCCCGCTTCTAGCCGGGCGCTTCAAGGAAGGCAAGTTCCCGAGGCGACAGTTTCCGCCGCGCATCCTCAAATTGTCGCGGTCGAATTCGCAGAACGTTCGCCTCGCGCCGCGTACCAATTCTCAAACCGGCGGTGCGCCGACTTCCACTCGGCTGGATGTGCGTACCGGGTTGGGCGGACAGATTGGAAATCTGCGAAACGGCCGACGGGCAGTCTGCGGTACGGCGGAGTCCGCGGCACCGCCCCCCGGTTGGAATTCGGACACCGCCATGTGTCCGCGCTGCCTTCATTGACCCTGGGTGGCCTTGTCGAGCATGTCCAACATCCCATTGAAGTAACCGACCCAGAAGGTGACGACGAAGTACCCGATCAGGAGGGCAATCACCATGAAGATGAGTCGCGGCATCCATTCCGCGAATCGTTGGTAAAGACGCGTGGCGTCTTCGGTATAGTCTTTGCGCAGGTATTCCAGCGACTGGTCGATCCGGCCGCTCACCTCGCCACTGCGATAGACGCTCAGAAACTTGGGGGGGAACACGCCGCCTTGCGCGATGGCCTCCCCCGGCGTTTCGCCGCCCGCCATGCGGGGCAAGGCTCTGGCGATCGCCCGGCGCAACGCCGGCGAGCCGCTGGCCGCTCCTGCGAGATCCCACGCCTTGAGCGTGTCCGAGCCGGCGTTGAGCAACGCCTCCAGCGCCATGCAAAGCCGGCCCAGCGCCAGGGACCGCCGCGCCTTGCCCAGCACCGGAACGCGGGCGAGCAACTCTTCGCTGAAAGCCCGCCACCACTGAAATCGTGCGCCCTGGTTGAGCGCCAGGATCGCCACTTCCGCCAGGCCCACGAGCAGAAGCACCTTGCCCTTGGCGACGAGGAAGGCGGCCACATTCTGCGTCTGCACCATCGCGGTCAATTGTCCCGGCGGAAAGACCAGAAGCACCAGGAGGACCAAGAAAGCCGGATACGCGAGCGCCGAGATCACCGAGCGCAGGAGTCGCGCCCGCTCCTGATAATACTCCGCCAGGGTGTGAAAACAGGCGTCGAGCCGGCCGCTCTTTTCCCCGGCCGCGATCAGGGCGATGTCAAAATCCGGCAGCCAACGACCGCGACGGGCGAGTGCTTCCGAGAGCGTAAGGCCTCCCTTCAGATCGTTGAGCACGGACTGCAGATGCTGCCGAAAGGAGCCGCTGGGCGGCGCGTCGCGGATCATCTCCACGCCCTGGAGGAGGTTGATGCCCGAGGACAACGTCCCGCCGAGCTGATGGTACAACTCGCCGAACTGGTCGAGCCGCCGCGGCGTGACGATTAAACTCATGGGCTTGTTCCGACGGGCCGCAGCATGTTCCCGTGCCGGGCAAAACTCAAGGGCGCCCTGCCCAGGTCCCACCCTGCCGCCAGGTGCCGAGTTGGACCGACCTGGGGTGGAACCCTCACGCGTCAGGGGCGATGCGACCCCGCTTGTGCACACGGCAACCGAAACCGCGCCACGCAGCCCCGCGCCCCGACCCGGTTTTCCAGGACCAGAGTGCCGCCGTGGCCCTCGGCAATCTGGCGGCACAGCACCAGACCGATGCCGGAACCCTTCTGCTTGGTCGTGAAGAACGGCACGAACAGGTTGGCGGTGCTCGCCAGGCCGGGACCGTCGTCCTCGATCGCGACCTCCACACTGGCGCCGACCCGGCTCCAGCTCACGCGCAAGCCGCGCGCCTCCCCCGCTTTCGCCGGCTCGACTTCGAGCACCGCGTCGGCGCCGTTCCGCACCAGGTTGATCAACGCCTGCTCCAACTGGTCGGGGTCGGCAGCCACCGTGCAGTCGGGTCCGTGAACCACGGTCACCGGGACGCGCGTCTCGAGGGTCGCGGCGCGACTGACGATGGGGGCAAGCACGGTCGGTTGCGGTCTCGGCTTGGGCAGGCGGGCGAGCTGGGCGTAGGCGCTGACGAAACGATTCAACGACTCGGCCCGGCTCGCGATGACGCCCAGGCCGTCGCGCATGTCCTCCCGCCAGTCGGGCGGCAGCGGATCGCGTTGGAGCAGGCTCTCGAGGCTGCCGGCGATGGACTTCACCGGCGCGAGGGAATTGTTCAATTCGTGACCGAGCACGCGCACGAGCCGCTGCCAGGCGAGCTTCTCCTCCTCGCGCAGTTCGCGGCTGAGATCGGAAATCACGAGCAGCGTGTGCGGCAGACCGCCCTGCCGGAATTGCTGCCGTTGCAGCCGCCAGCGGCCGCCGCCGCCCGCGAACCGCGTCTGCAGCGTGCGCGGCGCCTCGCCTTCCAGGCAGTCACCCAGACCCACGTCGGCGGCGAACCGGCCCAGCAGGCGTTCGGCGGGCTGGGCGAGCAGGCGTTCGCCGGCGCGATTCACCAGGCGCAGGCACTCGGCGGCGTCGAAGGCGAACACCGCCACGTCGATTTCCGACATGACGGCACGGAGCAGCGCCGTGGCCTCGAGGGCGCCGAGTCGTTGCTGGCGCATCGTGTCCACCAGCGCGTTCACCTCCGTCAACACGTCGTCGAGCGCGTCACCGCTGCGGTCGCTGCGCGCGCGGAACGAGTAGTCGCCTTCGCGCAGGCCGGAGAGGATGTTCGCCGCCGTCTGCAGCGGACGCACCACGCGCTCCCGCAACACCAGCAGGGTCACGAGTCCGAACACCCCCAGGAACACCGTGAGCGTAACGCGGGCGTTGAGCGACAGATCGTGATTGGGAAAGACGTCGCCCCACCAGACGAGCGCCAGCACCGCCACCCAGGCCGGGGCGGCCGTCGCCGCCGCGAGCAAAAGCACCCGGCGAACCAGCCCGATGCGCGGTCGGCGGCCAGGGGTCGGAAGCGTTCGGGTCGTCATGGGCGGCGCGGCGCGGGGCGCCTTAGAGCAGATTCCGGATCACGTCCGCGGGCGCGAGCTGGCGTCCCAAATGCAGGGTCGTGCCCTCGACGTATTTGGCCGCGCCGCTCTGGAAACAATCGAAGGTTTCCACGAGGTCGCGAAACCAGTTGGGAAAACGGTCGGTGAACTTGAGTTCGAGGATCACCAGATCGGTTGTGCAAACCAGCGGCCGGTCCATTTGTGTCCGCAGCTCGCCGCCGGGCCGGGGGACGGCCTGCACGGACCGGTCGAAGGTGACGCGCACCTCGTTGTTGACCGGGTTGACGTACGCCTCGCGCCGGTAGGCGACGTGCATCTGCGGCCTCGCCTCGACGCGCGACATGAGTT
The DNA here is from genome assembly GCA_963735925.1 of uncultured bacterium. Taxonomy (GTDB): domain Bacteria; phylum Verrucomicrobiota; class Verrucomicrobiia; order Limisphaerales; family J093; genus DSVZ01. Next base: position 230,303 of record CAVTMT010000006.1, on the reverse strand, counting down.
CCAGAAAACGGTGCAGCGCCTGGCAATCCTCGGCCGAGTTCGAGACAAGCTGTCGTTCGGGCGGAAAACGGCCGGCCAGGACGTCCGTTTCCCCGCCGCGTTTGACCCCGCACCGCTGCTTGAGAATCACGTCCTTCATCCGGCGCTTGATTTCGAAGAAGACCGGCGTGGTGGGCCGTTCATCGTAGTACCGGACGCGGAGCTTGAAGTGGTTCTTGTCGCCGTTGAGACTCCGGTGATAGAGCGTCCAATCGTCCGAATCCAGGTAGAGGCTGTGAACTGGATAGGCCAGGTCGGGCTGCCCCTGGCCGTACTCGTCCAGTTCGAGGTACTGCCGGACGAACTGCCGCACGCGCAAGGCCGTGGAGTTCGACAGGAGGTACTTCAACTCGTACCGCGAAGCCATCAGCGTGTGATCCTGGCTCATGGAAAGGCGCTCAGTGCAGGGGCGACACGGTCCTTCTGGCCGCGGCTTCAAGCCCGTCCCGCGTCGATGCCGCCGGCCGTCCGTGACGGCGCCGCTGCGCCGGGCGTCCGCGTGCGGCTTCACAGGCCATATTTTTGTAGCCGCCGGTAGAAGGCGCTGCGGCTGAGGCCGAGCGTTTCGGCGGCCTTGTTGGCGTTGCCTTCGAAGCGGGCGAGGGTCTTCTTGACCAGCCACCGCTCGACATCTTCGATGGCCATGTCCTCGATGCGCGGCTCGGCCGCGGCCGGCGGACGCAGGCCAAGATCGCTGGCGCGCACCCGACTCTCGGTCGCCATCAGCGCGGCCCGTTCGATGACGTGGCTCAGTTCGCGGACGTTGCCGGGCCACGTGTGGTCGCGCAGCGCCTGCAACGCCGCCGGCTCGAAGGCTTCGAGGCGTTTGCCGTAATGGCGGGCGTGCCGGGCGAGAAAATGGAGGGCGAGCGGCGCGATGTCCGCCGGCCGTTCGCGCAACGGCGGGAGGTGGATCTCGATGGTGTTCAAGCGAAACAGCAGATCCTGTCGGAACCGGCCCTCGGCGACCGCCCGCTGCACGTCGGCGTTCGTGGCCGAAATCAGGCGGACATTCGCGCGCTTGGTCTTCGACGAGCCGACGCGCTCGTACTCGCCGGTTTCGAGCACGCGCAGCAGCTTGGCCTGCTGGGGCAATGGCACATTCGCGATTTCGTCCAGCAGGAGCGTGCCGCCTTCCGCCAGCTCGAAGCGGCCGACGCGGTCCGCCTTCGCGTCGGTGAACGCGCCTTTGACGTGGCCGAACAACTCGCTCTCAAAAACGCCCTCCGACAAACCGCCCATGTTGACCGTGACGAACGGCGCGTCCGCGCGCCGCGAAACCGCGTGGAGCGCCTGGGCAATCACGCCTTTGCCGGTGCCGTTTTCGCCGAGGATCAGGACGTTCGCGTCCGCGGGGCCAACGCGCTGGATGAGTTCCAGCACGGGCTTCATGGCGGGGGATTCGGCGATCAAATTCGGCCCGCCGCCGCGCAGCAGCGCGTTCTCGGCCTCGAGCCGTTCGCCGCGCCGGAGCGCCCGCGCGAGCTCGACCTGGTTGCGCAGGATCGAGAGCAGGCGCGCGTTTTCCCACGGCTTCTGGATGAAATCCCGCGCGCCGCGGCGCATGGCCTCGACGGCGATTTCCACGCTGCTCCAGGCCGTCATGACGACCACCGGCAGGGTGCTGTCCGCCGCCTGCAGGCGCCCCAGCAAATCGAGGCCCTCCTGGCCCGAAGTGGTGTCGCGGGTGTAGTTCAGGTCGATCAGCACGGCGTCGAAATCCTTCTCCGCGGCCGCCGCCACCGCGTGGGCCGGCGAACTCACGGTCTCGACCTGAAATCCCTCGCCCTTCAGCAGCAGTCGCAACGCGGCCAACACGTCGGCCTGGTCATCGGCGATCAGGATCAGCGGTGGGGAGTCGATTGACTTCATGGCACTTTGGACCGGAGCACGGCGTTGCGCGGCAGCGTAGGCAAACGCCCCGCCGCTGCCAATCGGAATGCCGCACCGGCCCATATCCACGCATCGCCTGCCGTCGCCGCCCGCACGGCGGTCGAAGCCACGCCGCCAACCACCCGTTGACCGCCGGGGCGGGCCGGTCGCGCCGACCCGCCCGATCGGCCGCGGCGTCGGTCGGCCGCATCCGGGATGGCAAATGCGCCGGGGAAATACGCTTGCTAGCTCGCCGGCCGCCGAATCTCATCGGCGCGCCGCGGACCGGAGGTGGCGGGAATGCCGCCAACCCGGGCGCGGGGCCGAACCGGCATGAGCCCGCATCACGAAATCCTCGCCACCGCGATTTTCGCGCTCACGTACCTCCTGATCAGCGGACGGCGGCTCAAGCTGCTCCCGCTCAACCGGCCGGCGGCCGCGCTGCTGGGCACCGTCCTGATGGTGGGCACCGGTGTCCTGACGCCCCAGCAGGCGTATCGCGCGGTGGATTACGACACGCTGGTGCTGTTGCTGGGCATGATGTTGATCGCGGCCTATCTCGGGCTGGCGGGGTTCTTCGACTGGGCGGCCGACTGGATCCTGCGCGTGGGCCGCACCCCGCAGCGGCTCCTGCTCTACTTGATCGTCGTTTCCGGCACCCTTTCGGCGCTGCTGGTGAACGACACGATTTGTCTGATGCTGACCCCGTTGGTCGTCGCCGTGATGGTGCGCAGCGGGTTGCCGTTGCCGCCGTATCTCCTGGCGCTGGCCATGAGCGCCAATCTCGGCAGCGTGGCCACGTTGGTGGGCAATCCGCAGAACATGATCATCAGCCAACTGGGCCGGGAACACCTCAGCTTCCTGCGCTTCTCCGCCTCGCTCGTGCCGGTGGCGGTCGCCGGCCTCGCGATCGAGTACGGCGTCCTGTGGCTCGGCTTCCGGCGCGTGCTGGGCACCGCCATCCTCCGGCCGCCCGGGCGGATCGCGCGCGCTTTGAACGTGCGCCTGGCCGCGCTGAGCCTCGGCACGCTGGCCCTGGTTTTTGTGGGCTTTCTCTGCGGCTGGAACCTCGCCTGGACGGCACTGGCCGGGGGCGCGCTGGTGATGGTGCTGGCCCGGCGCGACACGCACGAAGTGCTCAAGCTCGTGGACTGGCACCTGCTGGTCTTTTTCGCCGCGCTGTTTGTGGTGGTGGAAGGCTTCAACGGCACCGGCCTCACGGACCAGGCTTACGCCCGCCTGCGGGGATTGTTCGGCACCACCGCGACGGCGCAGGCGTGGAACTTCGCGTGGTTCGCCGCGCTGGGATCGAACGTGTTCTCGAACGTCCCGTTCGTGCTGGTGGCGGGAAAGTGGATGGGCAGCTTCCAGGATCCCGAACTGATGTGGAAGGTCATGGCGCTGGCGACCACCTTCGCCGGCAACCTCACGCTGCTGGGCTCGGTGGCGAACCTGATCGTGGTCGAGTCCGCGCGCGGGCATTGCGAGGTCGGCTTCTGGGACTACGCGCGGTTCGGCATTCCCATCACGATCCTCACCACGGTAGCGGGCTTGGGATTGCTGCTCTTGCTCGGTTGAGGCACCACGGCATTCGACCCACGCCACGCGAGGGAAGGTCGGTGAGGTTCAGCCTGGGACGGTGCGGTTGGACGGCTGGTTTGCCGGGCCAGGCTTCAACCTGAAAATGCGTGCGGCGCGAGCGGGATGCGCGCGAGGTGCGCCGAACCCGGTCGGACCCTCAACCTCCGGTCTCCTGGTCCGCCGAACGCTCCCGCCAGAGTTCGCGCAACCGGCCGCAGTACCGGCGATACCGGAGCCCGAACACGGCGGCGAGGATGCCCAGATCCAGACCGGCGATCCCGATCCCATGATCGTAAGTCAAGGCGTTCAAGAACCCCACCGACCCGCCGAAGAGGAGGCCAAACTGCCAGCGGGAAGCGTCCTTCGTCTTGGGGTTAAGGACGGTGTCCACGCTGATTTCCAGCGCCAGCCAACCGCCCAGCCAGGTCGCGGCCGCCTCGCGCGCCATCCAGGCAGCCAATCCCGCGGCCGACATCCCGGGCGCGCCTGGCAGCAGCGGCCAAAGCGCATTGGCGACCGTGACCACGGCCCAGGGGCCGGCGACCTGCCGCCAGGCGGTGCGCCGGTAGCCGGCCTGGAGCTCGGAATCGGAAAGCCCGCTGACATAAATCAGCTCAAAGGCCCCGTTCCGCCAGTCGCGCTCCAAGGTGCGGAACGTCAGCAGGCAGAGGCTCGCCATCAGCACGCCGCGCGTCACGTTCGTCCAGATGACGAGCGTGTCCAGGCTGGCCAGCGGCTGGGCCGCCATCACCGACAAGCAAGCGAGGTTGACGAGCCAGAGCAGGCGATGGCTGCCGTCCCGGCTGAGCCAGGCGATGGGGTTCTGATCTCCGAGCCGTCGCCGCGCCGAACCGCTGCCGGACTTCCCGCCGCGGTGCCGGAGACCTGATCCGCCGGCGAAGCCGGCCCCCCATTTGCGTCGCAGAATCACCCAAGCGCTCAGCGTCGAACCAAACGCGACGGACGCGATGAGACCGAGCGTGGGGTAGAATCCCGGCGGAACCGAGGCATCGGCGGCCCACCAGAACGCCTGCAGCATCGCCGCGGGGTTCCCAAGCTCGAATAGTCTGATCAATGGCGAGGGCAGATTGGCCTTGCGGAGCGCCGTGGCGAGCAGGGGACCGAATTGGAGCAGGAGCCACCACGAGCCCAGAAAGCCGCCGGCGGCTTGCTTCCGATGCCGCCCGAACGTGGCGGCAAACAGACTCAGTGAACCGGCCAGCCAGAACAAGGTGCCCCAGGCCAGCCCCAGTCGCCCCACGGCTGCCCAGCAGTCGGGTCGCGCTCCGAGGCCCAGCACCAGCCAGGGCGCGACGCCCAAGGCTCCCCGACCGCCGTGCAGCAGCGCGCTGAGAAAGCGGGCCGCAATCAAGTCCAGCGGCCTGATCCGGGCGAGGAACAGCAGGCTGATGGTCCCCGCCCTTTGTTCCTCGTTGAGGATGTCCGGTTTTGGTGTGTGCCCCAGCAGCGCGCTGGCGAGGAAGAAGGGAACGGCCAGGTGGAGGAAGCCCCTGGCGGTGACCGTCTCCACCGTGAACCAGGGGCTCAGCAATGAAAACGCCGTCAGCAACAGGATCAGCGGGAAGGGCGGCCGCCGCCACCAGACGCTCCGGGAAATCGCCAGCACGGGACGCTCAAGCAACGGGGCAATGTTCATACCCTGCCCGCTGATTCGCCTGCCCCGTGGCCGCGAGCGTTGGTTGCCCTTCCCGGAATTCCCTCGCGCCCGGTGCGCGAGCAGGTCCCGGTCCCACGCGGTCCGGCTGACGGTTGCGATACGCGGTCCCTCCGGCCACCGACCGGGAGGGGAACGGGCAGCTTACCGCCGTCCCGGGGACGTCGTTTCGAGTCCGCCGCATGGCTCGCGACTATCGGCGGCTAGCGGCGGAGCCGCAAGTCGGTCCGGCGACGAGCAGGGTCGCGGTTTGGCGATGGCAGTGCTGCCGCACCGGCCGGCGCCGCCGCGGGGGCGTCGCCGCCCATTTGAACTCCGGACCGCGGCCCGGCGACAAGTCGATGGCGCTTGGACGCCGGAGCCCTTGCGCGTCTCAAATTCGAAGCGTTTGACCGTTGACACGCCCCGGCCGGGGAAAGTACTTTTCGCGGCCTTGACCGGAAGGGCTTGCGGTGTGCCGGTGACATTCCGAGCCCAGGTCCCAGGAAGGAAGTGAAACGGCTTTGACTGAGATTCGATTGAAACGTGGTGAAGCGGTTGAACGAGCCCTGCGCCGCTTGAAGAAACGCGTCGATCGCGAAGGCACCCTTCGCGAGGTGCGCAGCCATCGTCACTTTGAGAAGCCGAGCGAGAAGAGGCGTCGCAAACTGAAGGTCGCAAAATTCAGTGCGATGCTCGCGGCGCGTTACGCCGACATGTAACCGGATGGATTTCAGGCAGGGCCGAGCGCCGGGCCATCCGCCTTTCGCTCGGCCCTGACTTTTTATGTATTCGCTCTCCACTTGTTGGAATTCCGACCGCCACGACGACGGACGGGCGATGCTGCGGGAGATTCGGGAACTGGGATTCGATTACGCCGAATTGAGCCACGGCATCCGGCTGAGTTTGGTGCCGGGCATCATCGAGGCGGTTGAGGCCGGGGACATCCAGATCTCGACCCTCCACAACTTCTGCCCGCTGCCGATCGGCCTGACCCGCGCCGCCCCGAACGTCTTCAAGTTCACTTCGCTGGACCGGCGCGAGCGCGAGAATGCCCAGCGCCACACGCTCAAGACGTTGGAATTTGCCGAACGCGTGAAGGCCCAGCTGGTGGTGCTCCATCTGGGGGCGGTCGAGATGCGGGACTACACGGACAAGCTCCTGGAAATGGTCGCCGCCGGACAACGGGAGACCCCCAAGTACCAGCGCCTGTGCCAGGAAGCCCGGGCAAAGCGCGAAGCGCGCAAGGGGCGGCACGTCGAGGCCGCGTACGAACTGCTGCAGGTCGTCGAAGAGGATGCCCGCCGTCGGGGGCTCATGCTCGGCGTGGAGAACCGCGAGGCCCTCGAGGAGATTCCTTTTGAGAGCGACGCCCCGTCCTTTTTCTTCCAGTTCCGTGGCGGGGTGGTGCGTTACTGGCACGACACCGGCCACGCGCAGATCAAGGAGAACCTCGGCTTCATCAAGCACGTGACGCACCTGGAATCGCTGTCCGAGGAACTCGCCGGTTTCCACATCCATGACGTGGAGTTCCCCGGACGCGACCATCGCCCCCCCGGCAAAGGCGTGGTGGACTTCGCGGCGCTCAAGCCGTTTGTCCGACCGGAGCACATCAAGGTGATCGAGCTCAGCCCCTCGTTGACCCGCGAAGAGGTCCTGGCCGGCGCCGTGTACATCCGGTCCATCTGGGGCGCGGAGTGAGCGTCCGGCGGAACACGTGGCGCGTCGCCTGGCGGATAGGCGTCTGTGCGCTGCTGCTCGCCTGGGTCTTTCACACGATTTTCCTGAACGAAGGCCGGGCCGAGTGGGCGCGAAGCGGGGGGCGATGGGAGACGCTTGGCTGGGCTGAGCAATGGCGGTTCGCCTGGGCGCATGGTCCGGCGGCGCTGTTTGGCACCTTGTCCTTGATCCGGCCTGGGGCCGGCTTGCTCTCGCTGGCCTGCATGGGCCTGACGATCCTGCTCGGCACCTTGCGCTGGCACATGGTGCTGCGCTCCCAGCACATCGGAGCGAAGCTGCCCCGGGTGCTGGAGATCTCGATGGTGGCCCACTTCTTCAACGCCTTCCTGCTCGGCTCCACGGGCGGCGATCTCCTCAAGGCCTACTACGCCGCCGGCGAAACCAGCGACCTCAAGGCGGAATCGGTGGTGTCGGTGGTCGTGGACCGCCTGCTGGGACTGCTGGCGATGCTGGTCTTCGCCGCCGTGATGATGCTGCCCAACCTCAGCCTGCTGACCAGCAACCCGAGTTTGGGCGCGCTGGCTTTGGTGGCGCTGGGAATGCTGGGAGCGCTGCTGGCGGTGGGCGGGCTTTCCTTCCAGAGCGGTTGGACACGGTTTTGGCCGGGAGGCCGCGCCTGGCTCCGCCGCCTGCCCAAGGGGGAGACGCTGGAACGGGCCCTGGAGGCGATGCGTGGATTCGGCCGCCAGCGGCTGCTGCTGGCGAAGGCGTTCGGCCTGTCGATGCTGCTGAACATCGCCTGTGTCCTCCAAATCTGGGCGCTGGGCCGCGGGCTGGGATTGCACATTCCCCCCAGCGCCCTGTTCGTGATCGTGCCGATCATCATCTGCCTCGCGGCACTCCCGATCACTCCCAGCGGACTGGGCGTGCGGGAAAACCTGTACGTGGTCGCCCTGGCCGTGCCCCAGATCGCCGTGCCCGCGACCGCCGCGCTGTCACTGTCCTTGCTGGCCTACGCCGGCAGCCTGTTCTGGAGCCTGGTCGGCGGCCTGGTCTATGTGCGGTTTCGGCGGGCGCATCCGCTGCCGCGACCGGCGGCCGGCGAGTTCCGTCAAACCGCGTCCGCTTGTCACGCTCCCCCGTCATGAATCCCGGCACGCAAGCCGGCGGGCGGCGGGCGCAAGCCCGCGACGTGGTGGCCCGCCTTCAGGAGGCCGGCCACGTTGCGTTCTGGGTCGGCGGCTGCGTGCGGGACGCACTGCTGGGTCGCGAGCCCGGGGACTTCGACGTGGCGACCTCGGCCCGTCCCGAGCAGATCGAGGCCTTGTTCCCGCGCACGGTGCCGGTGGGCCGCCAGTTCGGCGTGATCCTCGTCGTGCTGGAAGGCGCGGAGTATCAGGTATCGACCTTTCGCGCCGAGGGACCGTATCGGGATGGCCGGCGGCCCAGCGAAGTGCGCTTCACCGACGCCATCGAAGATGCGCGGCGCCGCGATCTCACCGTCAACGGCCTGTTCTTCGACCCGATCCGCGAGGTCCTGCACGACTGGGTGGGTGGCCAGGAGGATCTGCGCGCGCGCCGCATCCGGACCATCGGCGATCCCGCCGAACGACTGGCCGAGGATCATCTCCGGCTCTTGCGCGTGCTGCGCTTTGCGGCGCAACTCGACTTCATGATCGAACCGGCCACCTGGAGCGCGGTCCGGGCCAACGCCCCCTGGATTCGCCGCGTCAGTGCCGAGCGGATTCGCGACGAGTTGCTCAAGCTGTTTCGCCCGCCGCACGCCGCGCGCGGGCTCGATCTGCTGCGCGACAGCGGTTTGCTCGGCGAGGTGTTACCCGAAGTCGCCGCCTTCAGCGACTGTGCGCAATCGCCGGACTACCATCCGGAAGGCAACGTCTATGAGCACGTGCGGCGGATGCTCGAGCGGTTGCCCGCCGACGCCCCGCCCTTGCTGCCGTGGGTGGTCTTGCTGCACGACGTGGCCAAGCCCGTGACGGCCAGCCGCGATGCGGATACGGGCGCGATCCATTTCTACGGACACGAACGCGTGGGCGCCGAGATGACCGATGCGCTGCTGTCACGGCTCCGCTTTCCGCGCAAGGCGACGGAGACGGCGGCGGCGGTCGTCCGCCAGCACATGCAGTTCAAGGATGTGCCGCAGATGCGCAAAGCCACGCTGCGGCGCCTGCTCCTGCGCGAGACGTTTCCGCTCGAACTCGAATTGCACCGGCTGGATTGCCTGGGCTCGCACGGCCGGCTGGACCACTACGAATTCCTGGTTCGCGAAGCGTCGGCGCTGGCGCGACAGCCGGCGATTCGACCGCCGTTGTTGCGGGGGGACGACTTGTTGGCGCTGGGACTGGCGCCGGGTCGGCAACTCGGTGCCTTGCTGGCGGCGCTGCGCGAAAAACAGTTGAGCGACGAATTGACCTCCCGGGACGAGGCGCTGGCCTGGGTCAAGCAGCAGATCGCTGCCGGGCCGGCTCAATGACGCGGCGCAGCCGGGCTGCTCACGCCGTCGCGATAGCCTCGCGCCCGCATGGCTTGATGGACCTGTTCGGCGCGTTCATAGGCCCGGATGAACAAAACGCCCAGGCCATTGGTCAGGGCGCGAAACTTAAGCTGGCGACTGCGGGTCAGGGTGCGAGCGCGGCGGGCGAGTTGGAGGCGGTGCCATTCCTCCGCGAGCACGGCGTAGTAACGTCCCCAAAAGGCGAATGAATCTGCCCAGACCGGGGGAACCCCCAGCCGGCGCAACGCGCCGACGAGCGCCGCCAGCGGCGTCGTATGCGTCAGCAGGCTCACCGCCCAGACGCTGAGCGTGGCCTTGAGCAGGAGATTGCCGGCGCGCAAGGCCCATCCGTCCTGGCCCGCCAATCCGAGGGCCATCAGTCCGGCCAGGAGCCAGACCACCCCCAACCGTCGCACCACGGGGCGCAGGGGTAATCGGACCGCACCGGTGAGCACCAACAAAACCAGCGCGGAGACGGCCTGCCATCGCCACGCCGCGGCCGGCCACAAGGCGAAGGTCGCAACGCCGACGAGGGTGGTAAGCAGGCGGCCGGTGGCGGACATGCGCGCACTTCAGGCTTCGGAGCCGCGCGACGACCGCCGCGACCAGCGGGCTACGAGACGGGCGGCCCCCCAACCCAGCAGCAGGCAGCAGACGGTCCCCACCACGGCCGCCAGAATGGTGGAGAGCAGCGGGGAAGCGATCCCCGGCAACTGGTAATCCGCGAGGGGCGAGGACAGAACGGTTCCTCCATGGGTCGCCAACGGGATGGTTTCCGCCACCTTCTCCAAGCCGTCCGGCAGCGACGAAGCGAGCGGTGCCAGCAGGACGGCCACCCCCAGCGAAGCCGCGAGGCCGGCGAGCACCAGCGTTCGCACGGGCAGCGGGGTCGTCTGCGGCGGGTGACGGTAAATCAAGTCGGGGCGCACGCGCGCCACGAACGAGATCACCCCCAGCGTGATCGAGGCCTCGCCGATGCCGATGGCGGCGTGTGTGATCAACATCGCGGGCAACACCAGGTGCACCGGCGCCGTGCCCGAGGCGGCGAGTTCGAGCGAACAGGCGGTTGCCGCCAGCAGAACCGAGCACCAGGAACCGAACGCGATCCCGATCCACCGTCCGCGCGGTCCGGGCACGATCTTGGTCGCCAGGGAGAAGACGGCGTAACCGCCATAGACGCCCGCGAGCGCCATGTTCAGCGTGTTCGCCCCAAGCGCAGTGACCCCGCCATCCTGGAAGAAGAGGCATTGAACGGCGACCACCACCGTCAAGATCATGGCGGCGGCGTGCGGGCCGAGCAGAACCGCCGCCAGCACGCCCCCGAGCAAGTGTCCCGAAGTCCCCCCCGCCACGGGGAAATTCACCATCTGGCCGGCGAAGACGAAGGCGGACATCACCCCGAGCAACGGCACTGTGCGATCATTCCAACCGGTCGTGACTTTACGACTGGCCGCCGCCAGTCCCGCCCCGGCCAGCAAGGCGGTGCCGGCACAGGTGGCGGGATTCAGGAAGCCGTCCGGAATGTGCACGGGACGAATCTGGGCGTCGCACCGGCCGCTGGCAAGACAGCGGTTGGCGGGGATTTGCCTGGATGCGCGGGGCCGGAATGCGGTCCGGCGATCAGTTCGCTTTGGCCAGGGGCCCTTCGGCGAGCAGGCGTAGATCGACCGTTTCGCCGGGCAGCAGGCGCAGGCCTTCCGGCATGGAGAATTCCAACGGCAGACCCGCCGCCAGGGGCTGATTGGCGGCGCCCAATTCCGCGCCGGGTCCGCGGGTGGTAAGCGAGTACGGGCGGGTGCTGCCGGCGAGCGTGAGGCTCGTGGTCACGAGATCGAGATGCCCGGCGACCTTCGTGATCCAGGCGCGCCCGACATGGCGTGCGCCGGAACGCGACCGCACCTCCACCGGCGCCCCGACCTTCGGTTCGAACGGCCAGGGCGACAGGAGGTACCCCACAATCCGTTCGCTGTTCGTCGAGGTGATCGTCACGATCGGCTCGTTGGCGGCCACGTTTTCGCCCGAATGGCGATAGACCGCGCTGACCATGCCGTCAAACGGCGCGGTGAGCGTCACGGGACCAAATTCGGCGAGGATCTGTTTGAGACGCTGCTCCTGCAGATCGAGGGCCGCCCGCCAGCCCTCGGGCACGCCGGAACTGGCGGGCAGCGGCCGGCTCAGGCGGAGTGCATCCAGGTTGGCGGTGAGCTCGTCCAGCATCTTGCCGCGGCTCTCGACCTGCGCTCGCAGCGTGTCCCGGTCCCGCAAAGCCTGCTCGTAAACGTCTTCGGAGATGACCCCGCTTTGGTCGTGATACAGCGCCGACAGGCGGTTGTACTCCGCCTCGGCGTACCGCAACTGCATTTGGTCGGCGGCGAGCGAGACGCGCACATCCAGCACCTCCAGGCGCAGCCGCTCGAAGTCCACTTTCGACCGCTCCTGGTTGACCAGCGGATCGAGTTGCACCCGCAGCACCTCGGCCTCGGCCTTCACCACGCCGATCGAGCTCTCGAAATACTGCGGCGTGCAGACCAGCACCTCGGCCACGGGCTCGCCGGCACGCACGGGCGAGAAACGGTCCACGTTCAGCTTGGAGACGGTGCCGGGGAGGATGCTGGCCACGAAGGCCCGGCGGGCCTCGACCTCACCGACCAGAGTGGGGGCGGCCACGTCGTGCCGCCAAATCCAGACCGCGGCGATGCTCCCGGCGACGAAGACCAGCGCCGGCAGCGCACGAATGCGAAACTCACGCCAGCGCAGGGCGATCGGAGTCGGAATGGGCGGCAGTGGATTCATGGGGTCAGACTTCGGACTCGTCTTCGGCCTGCAAGCTGGTGACGCGGGAGATCCCCTGGACCGTCTTGAGCTCCTTCATCAAGTCTTCCAACCGATCCGGGTCGCGCAGCAGGAGCCGGTAGGAAAGATCAGTGCCGCCGTAGGCCTCATTCAGGCGCTGGCTGGCGCAATGGGAGCGACGACTGTGGCGGCGGAACAAGGTCCGCACCTCCTCCAGTTCGGCCAGCGCCCGCCCCCAGTGCAGATTCAGGATCACGTCATACCGATGCCGGCTGCCAAAGGCCGTTGCCCAGAGATACAGCAGGATGGCGCTGCTCAGCACCGTGACCACGATGGCCACCGGGTAGCGGCGGGTGCCGCAGGCCATGCCGATCACCAGGCACGTCAGGATGTAACTGGTGTCCAGCGTGTCGCGCAGCACGTTTCGAAACCGGACGATGGCGAACACGGCCATCATCCCGAACGCGGTCACGAGGTTGTCGAGCAAGACGGTCATCACCGCGGCGGTCAGCACCGGGATGACGACCAGGGAGGCGACGAAATTCCGGGAATAGGACAGACCACTGTGCGTGAGCATGTACACCCAGGCCAGCGTCTGGCCGCCCAGAAAGGCCAGCACCAGCGCCAGGACCAGCAGCGGGACGCTCGTCGGCGCCGCGGCATAGTCCCCTCGAAAAAGCCATTCCATAAAATCGTCAAACCGCCCGCGCCACGACCAAACGCGGACGCACCGGCGCCACGGCCGGTCGGGCCGCTTCCGGCGCCGGCTCGGGAACCGGGACGCCGTTCGCTTTTGCGTGCCGGTAGAAAACTTCCTCGCCGATCTCCGCCAGGCCGTCGGCGTATTTCGCCGCCGAGCCCCGGAACAGGCTGAACGTCTCGGCGAGATCGCGGAACCAGTTCGGGTAGCGCCCCGTGAATTTCAGCTCCAGGATCACCTCGCCCCCGAAAGGGGTCACGAAGTGCGACATCGCGGTACTCAGCCGCGGGGCAAACTCCGGCGCAACGCGGACATCCCGGTCCATCGTGACGCGCACCGAATTGTCCTGGGTGCTGACCCACGCCTCCCGCCGATAACAAACATGGGCTTGGGGGCGGGCGTTCACGGCGAGCATGAGTTGGGCGAAATGCTGGAGCGCCACCATCTGTTTGGGCTGGGAGGAAAACAGGTGTTCCGGGTCGGGCAATTGGCCGGCCAGCAACCAGGGTATCGCTTCCCGGCGAACCCCGCCCCGCTGCTTCAGGATGGCGTCATTGACCCGCCGCTTGATTTCGCAAAACGCCGGCGAGGCCGGGTCGTCATCGTAGTAGCGGATGCGCAGCTTGAAGCGGTTCTTGCGGCCGTTGACGGTCTCCCAGTAAGTCGTCAGTTGGTCGGAATCCAGGTACAGGCTGTGGATCGGGTACGAATAGTCGGGCTTGTTGACGCCGTATTCGTCCAATTCCAAATAACTGCGGACGTACTCCCGCACCTTCAGCGCCTTGGCTTCGCTGATGAGGTACTTGTACTCCAACCGTTGCATTTGCAACCTGTCGGGGCCCATGTCCGCAGTGATTACGTTTCTCTCTGTCTGCCGAATCGCGCAGGCATCCGCAACCGAAATGTCACCGTCCTGTCACCCGCCTTCCGCTTCCTCGCGGCGTCCACTGACCGGCGACCGCCACGAATACAACCTCTTTGATTACTAAGCAATAACGATACCAACTAGCGTCGTCCGCCACCGCCCTTTGCCGTGCGAAGCATTCAATTCAATCACTTATCGGGGAATCACTTGGAGCCCGATCCGGCGGGGTGCTTTGGCGAAGGAAAGTAGCCCTTTTTCGCAGGCGACGCCGGAGAAGGGATCATTGGTGATCAGGAGATTACCGTCCAGGTCCAGAAAGTCGGTCAGTTCCGCCAGATGCGCCGCGGCGCTGATCAGGACGCTCGATTCGATCATGCAGCCCAGCATCGTCTTCAACCCCGCCCGCCGCGCCGCCCGGAGTGCCTCCAGCCCCGAGCTCACGCCGCCGGCCTTGACCAGTTTAACGTTGACCGCGTGAAACCCGGCCGCGCAGCGCTCCACGTCGCCGGCATAGACATAGGCCTCGTCGGCCATGAGCGGCAACGGCGACCGGGCCTTCAGCCAGGCCTGATCGGCCGCCGGACACGAGGCCGGCATCGGCTGTTCGACAAATTCGATCGCGCCGTCCGCGGCGAGCCATTCCAGATGGCCCAGTGCGGCTTCCTTCGTCCGCCAGGCTTCGTTGGCATCCACGCGGATGCGCTTCTGCGGGGCGACCTCGCGCACGGCCCGCAGCGCCGCCCGGTCGTCCTGGCCGCCCAGCTTGAGCTTCAGCACGGGGAAGTCGGCCGCGGCGGCCACCTTTTGGCGGATGACCTCCGGTGGGGCGATCCCGATGCTGAACGACGTGAGGTGTCTGCCTTCCGTGAAGGCGAGGCCGAGAAAATCGTGCAACGGTCTTTCGGCGCGTTTCGCCGCGCCGTCCAGCAGCGCGATGTTCAAGGCGCCCTTGGCGCAGAAACCGCCCGGCCCGGCTGCGTTCAGGCAATGTTGGCTGGCTTCGAGATCGGCAAACGAGAGCTCGCAAACGTTGACGCGCTCGAGGACGGCGATCACCGATTCCGGCGTTTCATCGTAACGCAGGGAGGGGGCTGCTTCGCCCACGCCGGTCACACCGTCCTTGTCCGTCAGTTCCACGAACACCACCGGCTCGCTGGCTTTGCCCCCCTGGCCATCGGGACCCAATTCCCGGGCGATGGCCCACCGGTGCGCCAACTTCAGATCCTGGCGCCAGATACGCAGTTTCATCGGCGGAAACCCAAAATCAAACCCGTCGCCGACGCAATCCCGGACTTGATCGATCCGGGCCTTCCGCCGGGACTCGCCCGCCCAAGCGACCCATTGCGGGTGTGGCTGAAGATAGTCGGCGGCCCGGAATTGGGAGACCCGACCGATGGTGGACAGACGGCCGCGGCGTTTGGCGGTGCGGGTTTCGGAGTTCTTACAGACTTCGGGCTTCGGCTTTGTCGCCGAAGGCTCGGATCAGGTCCGAGCCGTGCCGGCCATCCGCGTGCAGCGCCTCGATCAAGCGGGGCTGCGAAAGATAGACAAAGCGGGCGGTTTGGCGCGTCATGGTACCAGACATGCCATCGCAGCCCGAGCTGGAGCGGCTTTACGACGAACACGCCCAGGCGCTGTTCGCCTTCCTGCTGAATCTGACGCACAGCGAAGCGGAGACCCGCGACGCGTTGCAGGAGGTCTTCTGCCGGCTCGCCCGGCGACCTGAGTTGCTGGCGGGCGCGCGGGACGAACGGGCGTTCCTGCTCCGCCTGGCGCACAACCTGGCGGTGGACCGGCTGCGTCAACGCGCCACGCGCGAGCGCACCGCCGAAACGTTGGCAGCGGAATCCTCGGGACTCTTTGTCCCCGCAGAAGACCCGGATCAGCGGACCTTTCAGCAACAACTCGGCGAAGCATTGTCCACACTGCCGCCCGAACAGCGCGCCGTCGTGCACCTGAAACTCTGGGAAGGCTTGACCTTCGATGCGATTGCCGGGGCGCTCGGAATTCCGCCCAACACCGCCGCCAGCCGGTATCGCTACGGTTTAGACAAAATGCGCAGCCGCCTGCGTCCCCTCTACGACGAAATCAAATGAACTTCGACGACTTCGAATCCCAACTCCGCCGCCAGCCCATCCGGCCGCTCCCAGCCGCTTGGAAAGCGGAGATTCTCGCCGCAGCCCGTCGCGCCGGCGATCCACCCGCGGTGCGTCGCTCCTCCCTCGGCGCGGTCTTGCGCGACTGGCTGTGGCCGCATCCGGTGGCCTGGGGTGGACTCGCCGCGGCCTGGGTGCTGATCTTCGGCTTGAATCTCGCCGCCAACGGGGATGCGCCGCTGGTCGCGTGGCCGGCCACGGGCTCGTTCGCCTCGTTCGGCAATTATTGGCAGACCCAGCAGCGGCTGGTGTCCGAATTGCTGGAGTCGCCGGAGGCCGAACCCGCCTTGCCGCCGCGCCGCGTTCCGGCGCCCCGTGGCACCAACTCGCAATCTTCCTCCATCGAATACTATGAAACTGCGCAAATGGCTTAAACGAATCGCGTTCGCCCTGGCGGCGCTGGTCACCTTGTTGGCGCTGGTCTGGGCCGAGGAAAGCTACCGTGGCAAGCGCGCCTGGGAGGCGTGCCGGCGCGAACTGGAAGCGAAAGGCGAGAAGCTTGACTGGTCTGCGTTCGCCCCGCCCAAGGTGCCGGACGACCAGAACTTCCTGAAGACGCCGCTGCTGGCGGCCGCTTTTGCAGCACCGACCAATGTCCTGCCAGCCGGCGAAGCACCGCCGGAGAATCCCACGCGGAAGAGGTTGGCCCAGCAATGGCAGTGGGCGAGTTGGCTCACGCCGGGCGATTGGCGGCGGGGAACGGTGGCGAGCCTGGACCAGTGGCAGCGCGAACTTCGCGCCACGAACGATTCGCGGTTCGATGCCCGGATGGTGATGCGCTACGGCTTATCGACGAACGCTCCTTCGACCCCGGCCCAACCCGCCCTCACCGATCCCGACTGGCTTGCCTTGCGCGCCCGGCCGCCCGGAACGGCGCTCGAGGATTTGCAGTTCCTGCTCGAACAACACCGGGCCGAACTCGACGAACTCCGCGCCGCGGCCCGCCGGCCTTACGCGGTGTTTGAGGCCAGCCCGTTCGATCCCGCGACGGCGCTGCCGCGCTACGCAATGCTCAAGAGTCTTGTCTTCCCCTTTCGCACCTCGGCCTGTGTGGAGCTGGAAGCGGGGCGCCCCGATGCCGCCCTAGCCGACGTCGCGACGCTTTTCGCGCTCGGAGAGGCTGAATCCAGCGAACCGCTTTTGATCGGAGGCCTGGTTCACATCGCGATTGTCGATCTCGGCATACAAGACGTCTGGTTTGGGTTGGCCCGGCACCGCTGGCAGGAGCCCCAACTCGCCCAACTCGAAGCGCGCCTGGCGAAGATGAACATCGTCGCCGACCTCCAACTCAGCCTCCGCGGCGAGCGCGCTCTCGCGTTGGTGCTGACCGGCGGGGGCGCGGCCGTCACGGCTGGCCTTGGCCCGTACGAGCCCGCTGGGGAAGCCGGTTCGTCGTACTCAGCGGCCATCAAGGGGATGCGTTCCATGCCCGCCTGGTTTCGGTACCAGAACCAGTTGAATATCGCCTCCGCCATGCAGTTCCTGATCGAGGAGTTCGATCCCAACGGGCCTGCGGTGAAGCTTGCGTCGAACCGAGACCATGAAGCGGGGACGTTGTTCAGGCGGCCGACTCCGTACAATGTCCTGGCTTACATGCTGCTCCCTGCGTTGTCGAAAGCCGTCGAGAAGGCGGCGCTCGCACAAGCCAGTGTGACGCTGGCGCGGGTCGCCTGCGCGCTGGAGCGGCACCGCCTGGCCACCGGCGCTTACCCGGAGCAGTTGTCCGAGCTGACGGCGCGATTCATCGACCGCCTGCCAGTCGATCCCGTGAATGGCGAGCCGTTGAAGTACCGTCGCGAGGCGCCCGACCGGTTCGTGCTCTACTCCGTCGGTTTCAATCTCAAGGACGACGGCGGGCAGCCGGGGCTCACGTCGAAAGGCGCCGCGGACGTGCGCCAAGGCGATTGGGTCTGGCGCAGCGAACCGGCCACGGATTGAGGTTCCGCCTCAGCCAGTGCGTGCCTTCACGCTCCCGATGCGCTCGATGCTGCGGCCTCCGCGGCCGGGCGCCCAGCGCGGCAAGTCCGCAGCGGCAAATACACGGCGCAATCAGGGCAACTCCTCCAGCCGTTTCGGGTGCGAACGCCGACTTTCAAGCAACTCGCCCTTGTGCCCGGTGGGCTGATAGTGGAACTCCGCCTTCCGCCCGGCCAGCCGTGCCAGATGCACGAAGGGGGGTGCCGCCAGAAGTCCGGCGACGGTCTGCAGGAACGTGGGAATGTCGAGCGGCTTCTCCAGCAGCGCACTGGCTCCGGCGCGCATGGCCGTGCGCAACTGCCCCCCGCACGCGGTGATGATGATGACCGGCACGGCCGGGTGCTCGGCGGTGAACTGCCCGAACGTGTCCCAGCCACTCTGCCCCAGCAGATTGAGGTCCAGCAGGACGAGGTCCACCGGCTCGCTGGCGGCGAGGGCGAGCGCCTGGAGTCCACCGCCCGCGGACAAGGCGCGGTAGCCCTCCGCCCGCAACACGGCCGCCAAGGCCTCACGGACATCCGGATCATCGTCCACCACGAGGATGCGTTTCGCTTTCATGATGTGGGTTTCATCAGTTCAGGGATGTATGTGTCTTCGCTGCTGCGGCCGGAGGTGCGGTGGCATACTTCGTCGAGATTGGTGCCGTCATCGGGTGTCGCCATTAATCGGGCAGTGCTGTGGGTTGCCCGGCGTCAGGATGGCGTCCCGCCCAGCAACTCGGTGACGAACGTGGGGTGGGTGATCCGGCGCAGATGACGCTTCTCGTCCTCGCTGGTGAGCCGTTCGATGGCGCGCATGAGCACGGGGATGTTCAGCGGCTTTTCCATGAAGGCATCCACTCCCAGCCCCACCGCCTTCTGGTATTGATTCGGACGGGCGGTGATGATGATGACCGGCAACAGGGGGGTGACCCGGTCGAGTTGAGTGAAGGCAGTCCAGCCATCCCAGTGCGGCATGTTGAGGTCGAGCAGGACCAAATCCGGCACGTATTCGATGGCCCGGGCGACGGCTTCGAGGCCGTTCTGCGCCTGGTCGGCCACATAGCCTTCGGATTCGAGCACCGCCGCCAGGCTGGCCCGCACCGAGGCGTCGTCGTCCGCGATCAGGATCCGCTTGTAGGCCGTGGTCGGGGCCGCGGGTGGTTCCGCGGGGAACGGTGAGGGGCCACCGACGGAGGCGGCCGGGGACGGAACGAGCGGACCCGTCGCTCGGATCGCCGCGCGGCTTTCCGGCGCACAGCGGTCAACGTCGCGGTGGCCGGCGTGATGCCGGCGGAGCTCGGCGGAGCTGAAGGCTTGCGGCCGCTCCTCTTCCTTTTCCAGCAGCCGGGCGGGCAGGTGTGGTTTCATGGTTCTGGTGGTCGTCTGCATTTTCGTTGGCCCCCGATTTCCGAGGGCTGGCATGACGGCGTCGCATCTGTCGTGCCAGCCCCTGCGGAGGTTGATCCACAGGGATTTTGGCGCGCGGGAGGGGAGGCTGGAATCCCGTTTGGGTAAATGGCTGGTCAGGTCAGCGATAACCGGTTGACCCACTCCGACCGGCGACCGGTGGCAGCGGCGGCCGCGGGTCCTGATTTTCAGTCCTGATTTTCAAGCTGCCGCCCCGGCGCGGGCCTGCCATCCTGCCCGGCATGAGACCTGCGGAGGCCTCACCGGAAGCGCCGGGCGCGGGATCATCCGCGGCTGACGCCATGTGCTCGCATCATGATGAAATCTCCCAGGCGATCGGAGTCCCCATGAGTCGCTTGCTCGCCGGCTTGGCACGGCTGCCCAAGCGATGGGCGATTTTTCTGGCCTTGGGGTTGGTGGCATTGGTCGGCTGGTTGGACTACGCCACGGGCTACGATATCGGCCTGGTCGCCTTTTATCTGGTGCCGATCCTCTGGGTCAGTTGGGCGGCGGGACGCGTGGCCGGTCTTCTCCTGGCCGCCGCCTGCACCATCGCCTTCGTTGGCGCCAATTTGATGTCGGCGCACGCCGACCTGTCTTCCGGGGTCACCTTCTGGAATGCGCTGATGCTGACACTGGTATTTGTGGTGACGGTCTATTCCGCCACCGCGACCCTGAGTGCGTTCCGATCCCTGGCCGAGGCGCAGGCCCTGCTGAAGGACGCGAATGAGGGTCTCGAGGCGACGGTCCAGCAGCGGACGGCAGCGTTGAAGGCCGAGATCGCGGAACGGGAACGCATGGAGAAGGCGAAGCTCCAGGCCGAGCGTCTGCTCGAACGACAGGAGAAGCTAGCCACGCTGGGCACACTCACGGCCGGCATCGCGCACGAGATTCGCAACCCGCTCACCTCGGTGAAAGCGCGCCTCTACACCCTGGAAAAGCACCTCCGCGTCGTGCCCGCCGCGCGCAAGGACACGGACATCATCAGCGCCGAGATTTCCCGGCTGGAACGTATCGTGCAGGACGCCCTGAGTTTCGCCCGGCCGGCGGATCCCAAGCTCGAGCCCATCGCCGCCGACACGCTGCTCCGCGAGATTCTCGGGTTGATGGCTTCCCACCTGGAGTCCGGCGGCGTGCATCTGGTGGTGGAGTCCGGCCCGGGGTTGCTCATCCGCGCCGACAGCGGGCATCTGAAACAGGTGCTCATCAACCTGGTTCGCAACGCCAGCGAAGCCATCGAAGGCGCGGGCACGGTCACGCTGCGGGCGCGCGCCGCCCGGGTGCCGCTCGACGGGCGCGAAACCGACGCCGTCATCCTGGAGGTGAGCGACACCGGCAAAGGCATACCCCCCGAGGTCGAGAAGCGCCTGTTCGACCCGTTCTTCAGCACGAAGGAAAGCGGCACGGGCCTCGGCCTGCCGATCGCCGCGCGCCTGGTTGAGAAGCACGGCGGCCGGATCGAGTTCCAAACCCAACCCGGCCACGGCACGACCTTTGGCGTGGTCCTGCCGCGTGAATTCGATCCCGCTGCCGGACACGCGCGGAGCACTGCGACCCGCCAACCTTGAAGGCCGTGGAACCTGCCGCCTCCGCCACCGACGCGAGCAGTGCCGTGGGACCGCCCTGCAACGACGCCCCCGGCCTGACCGCCGCGGAGGCCCGCGCGCGGCTCGCCCAGCTCGGTCCCAACGCGGTCCGCGAAGAGGCGCCGCATCCGGTACGCCAGTTCCTCCGCCGGTTTTGGGCGCCCATTCCCTGGCTGCTCGAGGCCACCATCATCATCCAGATGTTTCTGGGCGAGACCGTCGAGGCGGGTGTGATCGCCGGATTGCTGGTGGCGAACGCGGTGTTGGGCTTCCTGCAGGAAGGCCGGGCGCAAAAGGCCCTCGCGCTGTTGCGGCAGCAACTGCGCGTCGAGGCCCGCGTCCGGCGCGACGGCCAGTGGCATACGATCGGCGCCGAGGAATTGGTGCCGGACGACCTAGTCCATTTGCGCCAGGGCGGCATCGTGCCCGCCGACGTCCGGCTTTGCGAGGGCTCGCTCCTCATGGATCAATCGGCGCTCACGGGCGAATCGGCCGCCGTGCCGGTCGCGCCGGGCAAGACCGCCTACGCCGGAGCACTGGTGCGGGGCGGGGAAGCCACCGGGGTCGTCACGGCGACGGGGGCGCACACGTTCTTCGGCAAAACGGCGGAGTTGGTCCGCACCGCCCATGCCGCCAACCGGCAGGAACATGAGATCGGGCGGGTCGTGCGCGACCTGTTCGTGCTGAACGCCGGTCTGACCGTCGTGGTCTTTGGCTTGGCCCATCTGCAGGGCATGACGCTCGGGCAAACGCTGCCGCTGGCGCTGACCATCCTGCTGGCGTCCATTCCCGTTGCGTTGCCGGCCACCTTCACGCTGGCGGCCGCGGTGGGCTCGGTGGAGTTGTCGAAATTCGGCGTGCTGGTGACCCGCTTGAGCGCGTTGCACGACATCGCTTCCATGACCGTGCTGTGCAGCGACAAGACCGGCACGCTCACCCGCAACGAAGCGACGGCCAGCGCGCTGCGGCCGGCGGACGGTTTCAACGAGGAGCAGTTGTTGCGCGCCGCGTGGCTGGCCAGCGACCCGGCGGGACAGGACCCGGTGGACGGCGCCATGGTGCGCGCGGCGGCGGCGCGCGGTCTGGCGGGCAACGGCGCGACCCGCGTCGAGTTCAAGCCCTTCGATCCCGCGACCAAGCGTGCACAGGCCGCTTATCGCGAACCCGCAGGAGTGCGCCTTTACACGAAAGGCGCGCCCGCCGTGATCGCCGGGCTCTGCGCCGTCCCGGAAGCCGCCTGGCTGCCCCAGGAGCAGGAACTGGCCTCCCGCGGCCAGCGGGTGCTGGGCGTGGCGGCGGGCATCGAGGGGGCCCTGCGCTTCGCCGGCTTGATCGGCCTGGAGGATGCCGTGCGCGAGGATTCCCGGGCCGTGGTGAAAGCCATCCAGGACACCGGCGTGCGGGTTGTGATGATCACCGGCGACAACGCGCTCACCGCGCGTGCCGTGGCGGAACAGGTGGGTATCGCGCCGCAGGTCTGTCCGGCCGAGGCGCTGCACGGCGACCTGGGCGGCACGGTGCTGGAAAACAGCGTGTTCGCGGGCGTGTTTCCGGAGGACAAATTCAAGCTCGTCCGGGCCTTTCAGCGGCAGGGCGCGGTAGTGGGCATGAGCGGCGACGGGGTCAACGACGCGCCGGCTTTGCGCCAGGCGGAGGCGGGCATCGCCATGGCGAACGCCACCGATGTGGCCAAGGCCGCCGCCGCCATCGTGCTGACCCGGCCGGGCCTGGCCAACGTGGTGCCGGCCATCCAAACCAGCCGGCGCGTGTTCCAGCGTGTGCTCACGTACACGCTCAACATGCTCTCGAAGAAAGTCGAGCTCATGCTCCTGCTGGTCGCCGGCTTCCTTCTCACGGGCCACGAGCCGCTGACCCCCCTGCTGATGGTGCTGATCATCTTTCTCAACGACTTCCTGACGATGGCGCTGACCACCGACCGCATGAGCGTCTCGCGACGGCCGAATCCGTGGCGGACGCGGCCCATCGCCGCGGTGGGCGTGAGCCTGGGACTGCTGCGGCTGGTTTTCACCCTCGGCGTCTTCGCATTCGGCCACTACGCGCTTCACCTCGACAGCCCGCATCTGCAGACGCTCACCTTCGCCACCGTCATCCTGGGCTCGCAAGCGGGCGTTTACCTGCTGCGCGAGCGCGGACACTGCTGGGCGTCGCTGCCGAGCCGCGCCATGATCGCCAGCACGGCGCTGGGTCTGGGCGTGACGGGATTCATCGTGTTGTCGGGATGGCACGTGCCCGCCGTTGCCCCGCACTTGCTGGCGGCGGTCGCCGGAGCGGCGGTGGTTTACTTCTTCGCCCTGGACGGGATCAAGGTCTGGATGTTCGCGCGTTGGTCCCTGCGCTGAAGCCGGTGCGCGGGCTCCGGCCGACGGCCGGTCGCGGTTCGCCAGGTTGAAAGGCACGGCGGCAAGATTGAATCACCAAGCCGGCCCGACCTTCGGCGTGGTTTTGGCCCGCGGCATTGCCGCCGCTCAATCGGTCTGGGCGAGCGTCTCGCGCAGCGCGCCGAGCAGCTTCGCCCCGGTAAAGGGCTTGATCAGCAACGTCGGCAGTCCGGGGTCGGCCGGCCCGTTCCCGCCCGCCTGGTCGGCCAGGCCGGTCATGCCCAGAATGGGCAGGCGCGCTTCCAGTTGCCGCAACGCCTGCACCAGTTTCGGCCCGTCCCACCCCGGCATCATCAGGTCCGTGACCACCGCCTTGATCTCGGCGCGCCGGGCCGCAAAAAGTGCCAGTGCCTCGTTGCCCTCCCGGGCAACGACCACGCGGTAGCCGTGCTTCTCCAGGCTGTGTCGCACGACCTCGCGCACGGACGGTTCGTCGTCCACCACCAGAATCAGCTCTCCCTGTCCCGGCCGCGGCGGCGGCTCAAGCCCCGCCGGTGCCGGGGTTTTCACTTCGGGTGAAGCGGGGAAACCAAGCTCGAACGTCGTCCCCTGCCCGACCTGGCTCTTCACCCGGACGAACCCGCCGTGCCCGCGCACAATGCCCAGCACCGTCGCCAATCCCAGGCCGGTTCCCTGGCCGAGTTCCTTGGTGGTGAAGAAGGGATCGAAGATGCGGTCCAGGTTCTCGGGCGCGATGCCCGTGCCGGTGTCGGCCACGCTCAGACACACGTAATCGCCGGGTTTGCCGTCGGGCGTCCGGGCCGCCAGCGCCTCGTCCAGGACCGCGTTCGCCGCCCCCAGCGTGAGGGTGCCCCCCGCGGGCATGGCGTCGCGCGCGTTGACGCACAGGTTCACGAGCGCCTGGTGGACCTGCGTGGCGTCGCCCTGGATCGTCCGGAGATTCCGGGCCAGGTGGAGGCGCAACTGGAGGTTCCGGGGGAAGGTTTCGCTGATGAGCTTGTGGATCTCCTTCAGGAGATGCTGCACCGGCAAGGGCGCCCGCACGCCGGGCTTGCCCCGGGCAAACGTGAGCAGTTGCTGGATGATGTCCGCCCCGCGTTGGGCGCAGCTTTCCATCATGTCGATCAGTTCGCGGCTTTCGGGATCGTTGACCGTCATCCGCAACAGCGGTCCGATCATCAGGATCGGGGCCAGGATGTTGTTCAGGTCGTGAGCGACGCCGCTGGCCAGCGAGCCGATGCCCTCCATACGCTGGGCGCGCAGGAAATTGGCTTCCAGTTGCTTTTGCTCCGTGATGTCGGTGTTGATGGCCAGGACTTCCGAGCGGCCCTGGTGGTCCCGCAACAATGTCCAGCGGCAGAAAATGACCAGCTCCCTGCCCTCCATGCTGGTCAGCTTCAATTCGCCGGACCAGTAGCCCTGTTCCAGCAGCGTCGCGTGGGCCGCCGCGAAGGCCGGGGCATCCCAATTGCCCAACTCGGTGAGCTTGCGGCCCAGCGCCTCGGCCTGCGACCAGCCATAGAGCCGTTCGGCGCCCACGTTCCAGTAAGTCACGGTGTGGTCCGGCGCGAGGACGCAGATGGCGTCATTGGCGGCGTCGAGCAGGGCCGCCTGTTGGCGCAGGCGCTCCTCGGCGCGCTTGTGCTCGGTGAGGTCCAGAATCACCCCGAGCAGGCCGCTGACCCTGCCGCCGGCATCCTGCAAGGTGGTCTTGTGAAACGCCACGTCATGCAGCACTCCCTGGGCGTCTTTCAACTTCGCGCCGTACACCTGCACCCCGGGATTCCGCAGGAGCTCGAGGTCCTTGGCGTGGTACACCTCGGCCAGTTCGCGCGGGGCGATGTCGAACACGCTCCTGCCGACCAACTCGACGCGCCGCTTGCCGTAAAAAGTCTCGAACGCCTGGTTGACTCCGAGGTAGCGGCCTTCGGCGTCCTTGTAGAAGACCGGTGCCGGAATGGCCTCCAACAGCATGTTCAGGAAGGCGGTGTGCTCCTGCAACGCCTCGGCCGCCCGCTTGCGCTCGGTGATGTCCCGAAAAACGCCGAGGACACACTCGCGTTGCTGCAGGCGGACCAGCGCCAGGTGGATGTCGGCGTAAAGCACCGTGCCGTCCTTGCGCCGCACGGGAGTCTCGCAGGCGCTCGACCTTTCCCCGCGGCTGAGTTCCTCGAACCGCCCGAGCACCGTGGGCAGATCGGCGGCCGGATGAAGGTCCGCCACCGTCAACCGGAGGAGTTCGTCGCCCGAGTAGCCCAACATGCGCTCGATGCCCCGGTTGGCCAGCAGGAGGCGTTGGGTGACCGGGTCCGTCAGCAGCATCCCGTCGGTGGCCTGCTCGAACAGACTGCGGAACCGCGCCTCGCTTTCCTCGAGCGCGGTCCGGCTCTGCCGCTGTCTCTCGTAATCGAGAAAGAGCAGACAGATGAGCACGGTCGCCACGGGATAAACCCCCATGATGGCGGGGCCGAATTGGTGCCAGACCGCCTGACGCGATCCCCCGGGAAGCA
Organism: uncultured bacterium; assembly: GCA_963735925.1. GTDB lineage: Bacteria > Verrucomicrobiota > Verrucomicrobiia > Limisphaerales > J093 > DSVZ01. The sequence continues at coordinate 204,627 of CAVTMT010000006.1, read as the reverse complement.
GCATCACCATCGCGAGCATGACGCCATGCACCAGCAGGCCAAAGACCCAGAGTTGCGCCCAGCCCGTGGGGCGGGTGCTGCGGCGCCGCCAGTAATGGAACGCCACGCCGAGCGCGGCCGATTCCAGAATGACCCCCAGCCCCATGAGGGTGCCGGCGCCGCCCAGCCACAGGCGATAGGCCCCACAGGCGACCGTGGCAATGAGGGCCACCATCGGCCCGCCAAAGAGTCCGGCCACGCCCAGGATGATCGAGCGCCCGTCGAAGATGATGCCGGGCAGGAAATGAACCGGGGTCATCATGTCCAGCACGCCCACCGCCCCGAACAGGAGCCCGTGGAGGAACTGGCCGGAGAGGCGGCGCAGGTGCCACCGGGACCGCATGACCTGGAACGTGGCCGCGAGCGCAACCAGAAGCGCGAGGTTGACCGCCAGATCCAGCAGGATCATGTGCGGACCCTTCCGCTCGTGCCGCTCGGCCGTGCCGCCGCGATGCCGCTGTCGAAGCCGGTTCCGGCCGGCCCGGGCCTCAAATCGCGCCGCGGCGACAGGATGGCGGAGCGAGGCATGCTATCCCTTGCCGGAAGGCGGCGTCCCCTTCGGTCGGGAGCGCATGAGCACGATGCCATCGCGAAGGTAGAAGAGGCCCGAAAGCCCCGTGAAAACCGTGCCGCCGACCGCCAGCCAGAACAACCATTCCGGCGGCCATTTAAGCAGCGCCCACACCACGCAGGTCATTTGCAGCACCGTCGCCACCTTGCCGGTGAAGTGCGGCCGGACGGTCACATGGCCGAGGATGTAGTTGACCAGGACAACCAGCAGGAGCAGCAGCACGTCGCGGGCCAGGACCGTCGCGGTCAGCCAGAGTGGGATGCGATCCAGGCGCGGGCTGTTGTTCAAGGTCAGCACGACCAGCCCGAGGACGAGCAGGAGTTTGTCGGCCACCGGATCCAGGAATGCCCCCATCTCGGTCTTCTGGTTGAACCGCCGGGCGACAAACCCATCCACCCCATCGCCGACCGCGGCGACGAGGAACACCGCCAGCGCGAGCCAGCGATAAAAGTCCCCGCCGTCGCCGGTGTAGTTGAGCAGCGCCACCACGAACACCGGCACCAGCAGAATGCGGGCGATCGTGATCTTGTTGGCAGTCGTCATGACCACGCCCGCAGTTTCAACGGAACCTTCGGCGGGCGTCAACGCCGACGGCGGAAAAGAGGTCCAAAGCGCACCGGAGGGGCACGGCAAGCGCCCGGGAGTCCAGGATCGCTCTGAAGTCACCGCCGTCGATTCCAAATCCGAGATCCGAAGCCCGACTGCGGAAGGAGTTCTGGTGGTTTCGGGATTTCAAATGGCTGGCTGCGTTGAAAGGGGTGGCTGCGTTGCTGCGGCGGCGCCGGGCGGCATCGCAATTCCGCCACCACCGGACCGGGACAACCCCGGGAATCCGGATGCCTGGAGGGCCGTTTCCGGCATTGTGTTGGTTCGGGAATTGAGGCATTTCACAACGCATGCGCATCCGCTCCCGCCTGCTCCTGCCGTGGTTCGCGGCCTTCTCCCTGGGGTCGATCTGCCCGATTGCCGCGGCGGCAGCCCCGCCGATCGAAGTCACGAACCTCCGTTGCGAGTACGAGACCAACCCGCCGGCGGTGGCCAGCCCGCGACCGGAGCTGAGTTGGTGGCTGGTCTCGACCGAACGCGGCCAACGCCAAAGCGCCTACCAGGTCCAGGTGGCCTCGGCGGTCGCGTTGCTGGACCAGGACCGGGCCGATCTCTGGGACAGCGGCAAGGTCGCCGGCGACGAATCGGTTCAGGTGGCGTACGCGGGGCGCTCCTTGCAGCCCGAGGCGCAAGCCTGGTGGCGGGTTCGCGTCTGGGGCCAGGACGGTGAGCCTTCGCGTTGGAGCCAGTCTGCGAACTGGACGACGGCCCTGCGCGGAGACGCGGCCTGGCGGGCGCACTGGATTGCCAGCGACACTGCCGATGGTCCGCTGCCGGTTTTTCGCCGGGAATTCGCGGTGGCGAAACCCGTGCGCCGCGCGTTGGTGCACCTCTGCGGGCTGGGCTTTTACGAACTTCGGCTGAACGGCCGGAAGGTGGGCGACAACGAACTCGACCCGGGCTGGACCGATTACCGGAAGCGCTGCCTCTACACCACGTACGACCTCACCGGCCAGATACAGCGCGGCACGAATGCGCTCGGGGTCCTGTTGGGCAACGGCATGTACCACGTGAGCGGCGGGCGTTACACGAAGTTCACCGGCACGTTCGGCCCGCCCAAGCTGATCCTGCAACTCCACCTGGAATTCGCGGACGGTTCGACCGAGGACGTGCTGAGCGACGCCGCCTGGAAGACCGCGCCAGGTCCGATCGTTTTTACCTGCATTTACGGCGGCGAAGATTATGACGCGCGCCGCGAGTTGCCGGGCTGGGACAAGGCCGGCTTCGACGAGGGTGGCTGGCAACCGGCCCGGCGGGTGGAAGGCCCGGGGGGAAAACTCGTGGCCCAGACGGCGCCGCCGATCCGCGTGATGCAAACCTACCCCACCGTCCGCGTCACGGAGCCCAAGCCCGGGGTGTTGGTCTATGACCTCGGACAGAACTTCTCCGGCTGGCCGCTCTTGAAGGTGCGCGGACCGGCGGGCCGGACGGTGAAACTCGTCACCGGCGAGTTGCTGGCCGAGGACGGCCTGGTATCGCAGCGCAGCTCGGGCAGCCCGGTCTGGTTCAGCTATACGCTCAAAGGGGAAGGCGTCGAAACGTGGCACCCGCGCTTCAGCTATTCCGGTTTCCGTTACGTACAGGTCGAGGGCGCGACCCGCGACGCGTCGGCGGACGGCCTGCCATTGCTGATCGGCCTCGAAGGTCAGTTCGTCCACTCCTCGGCGCGGGTCGTCGGGGAGTTCGCTTGCTCGAACCCGTTGCTGAACCGGATCCACGACCTGATCGACCGGGCGATCGAGAGCAATCTGCAGAGCGTGCTCACCGATTGTCCGCACCGGGAGAAGCTCGGCTGGCTCGAGGTTTCGCATCTGCTCGGCCCGGCCCTCCTGTTCGATTACGACGCGCCCCAGCTCTATCGCAAGATCTGCGACGACATGGCCGGGTCGCAGCTCGCAGACGGCCTGGTGCCGGACATCGCGCCGGAATACACCGTCTTCAGCGGCGGCTTCCGCGACTCGCCCGAGTGGGGCAGTGCAAGCGTGCTCAACCCCTGGCTGCTCTACGAGCGCTTCGGCGACATCCGCGCCCTGGCCGAGCACTACGAAATGATGCAGCGCTACGTGGCTTATCTCGGCAGCAAGGCGAAGGATCACATCGTCGCGCACGGGCTGGGCGACTGGTACGACATCGGCCCGCGCGGGCCGGGCGAATCCCAGCTCACCAGCCGCGGCGTGACGGCCACCGCCATCTATTATCAAGACCTGTGTGCGCTGCAACGGACGGCGGCTTTGCTGGGCAAACCGGACGATGCCGCGCGCTACACGGCGTTGGCGGGCGAAGTGCGCGCGGCGTTCAACCGCGAGTTCTTCCACGGCGAGAGCGGCCGTTACGATCGCGGCAGCCAGACCGCGCAGGCGATGCCCCTGGTGCTGGGGCTGGCGGAAGACCGGGATCGAGCGGCCGTGCTGGCGAGCCTGGTGTCGAACGTCCGCACCAACGGCAACCGCGTGACGGCCGGCGATGTCGGTTTCGCCTACGTGGTGCGCGCGCTTTACGAAGGCGGTCGCGGCGACGTGTTGTTCGACCTGGTCACGCAGACGAACGGACCGGGTTACGCCGACCAGTTGCGACGGGGCGCCACCAGCCTGACCGAGGCCTGGGACGCGAATCCCGCATCTTCGCAGAACCACTGCATGTTGGGTCACGCCGAGGAGTGGTTCTACCGCGGTCTGGCCGGCATCAATCCCGATCCGGCCGCACCGGGCTTCAAACGGTTCAGCATCCGACCGGATGTGGTCGGTGACCTGACCTGGGTGAAAGCCCATTACGACTCCGTCCATGGCCGCATCGCGAGCGCGTGGGAACGCAAGGACGGTCGGCTGCGTTTGCGCGTGACCGTCCCGCCCAACACGACCGCGACGCTCTACCTGCCTGCCAGCGACGCCGCTGCCGTCCGTGAATCGAACGCCCCGGCCAGCGAGGCGCCGGGTGTGCACTTTTTGCGGAGCGAGACCGGGCGAGCTGTGTTTGCGTTGGAGTCGGGGCGATACGATTTCGAGGCGCCCGCACCTCCTTGAACGTGCGGGCATCGCGCCGGCTCAGCGTTCGTTCCCGGGCGCGAGCATCCGTTCCCGGCGGGCCTTGAACTCGCTGCCTTCTTTCCAGACCGGCCAGCGGTCGGCCTGCGCCGCTTCCCAGCCCACCTGGAAGAAGAGCTGCGCGTCCTGCACCGCGCCGCTCAAGTCCCAGCCCGGCTTCACCTCGTCGCTGACACGGTGGTAATCGTTCTTGAGATACTCGGCGGCCTTCTGGCGGCCGAACTCGGCCGGCTGCCCCACGAAATCGAGGCCGGCCTTGAAGTACAGCGCCGGCACGCCCACCTTCGCGAACTCGAAATGGTCGGACCGATAGAACCGGCCCTTCTCCGGTTCCGAATCGGGCTTGATCGTGCGCCCTTGCGTGGCCGCCGCCGCGGTCAGCAGGTCGTCCAGCGTGGATTGACCGTAGCCGATGATCTCCACGTCGCGGGTGCGCCCCCACGGATTCATGCCGTCCACATTGATGTCCGCCACGGTGCGGTCGAGCGGGTAAAGCGGGTGGGCCGCGTAGTAGGCGGTGCCCAGCAAGCCCTTCTCCTCCGCCGTCACCGAGAGGAACAGCAGCGAGCGGGGTGGCGGTTGCTTGAGTTTCGTGGCCGCCTCGGCGACTTCCAGCAAAGCGGCGACGCCCGAGGCATTGTCGAAGGCGCCGTTGTAAATCTGGTCGCCGGTCAGTTTGAGGTCGCGTCCCAGATGATCCCAGTGCGCGCTGAAGACGACGTACTCGTCCCGCTGCTGCGGGTCGCTGCCGGGCAACCGCGCCACCACGTTCCGCGACTGCACCTCGCGCCGGCGGTTGCCGAGGCTGAAACTGGCCTTCACGCCGAGCGGCACCGGTCGGAAGTCCTTGCGGACCGCCTGGCGCTTGAGCGCGTCGTAGTCGAAACCGCCGGTGGCGCAGAGCCGCCGGCCTTCGGCCACGGTCACCCAGCCTTCGATGGCGGCGCGACCGGCATTGCCGTCGTCACGGGCGAGATCGAACTGCTCCTGGGAATTGCTCTCGGCGACAACCGACCACGGATAACCGGCCGGGCCGGTTTCGTGAACGATGATGGCGGCGGCGGCGCCCTTTTCGGCCGCGATCTCGTATTTGTAGGTCCACCGGCCGTAGTAAGTCATCGCCGGCCCTTTGAAGAATCGTGGATCCAGCTTCTCGGGATCGGCCGGGTCGGGCACGGCGGGATCGTTGACGAGCATCAGGATGGTTTTGCCGCGGACGTCCACGCCCTTGTAGTCGTCCCAGCCGTACTCCGGCGCAACCACGCCGTAGCCGACGAAGATCACGTCCGTGTCGTCGAGCTTCACCGCCGGCACAAAACGCTTGGTCCAGATCACGCCTTCGGTGGGCTGCGCCACGGTGATGTGCCGGTCGCCCGCCGAGTACGCGAAAAGCGGCTGCGTCGCGGTGAGCCCGACCAGCGGCACGTCCTGGACCCAGGTGCCATCGGGGTTGCCGGGGCGGAGTCCGAGGCGGGCGAACTGGTTGGTCAAATAACCGACGGCCTTGTCCTCGCCCGGCGTGCCCGGGGCGCGCCCTTCGAAGTCATCGCCGGCGAGCACCTGCGTGTGGCGGAGCAGGTCGGCCGCCGTGATGCTGGATAAGGCGGGAGCCAGCACGCGCGGGGCCGTTGACGCCGCGGCACAGGAGCAGACCAGCAGCGGGGGGATCGATCGGATGAGACGCGTCGAGGCAAAGCGGAACCAGTTCATGCGGGCGCCAGTGGACCACGGACCGCCGGGCGACGCAAACCCGGAGGCGCGCGAGGCGATGGAACGATAGAACTGACCGCGTCCGGTCCTGCAACGGCGGCCGGTGCCGCCCGGACGCGCCACAGTCCAGCCTTATGGTTGTTGAGCTAAATGTTTGACCGGCACCAAGCCAGCTTCCTACGCTGCGGCCCATGACGCCTGTTATTGACGACACTGATTCCGAACCAGGGAGGAACAGCAACGGCGATTTCGAAGAGGCACAGCCGTGATGGATCAAGGACAGCGACTGCGCCATTACTGGCCCTTCCAGGCGTCCAGCCGAACGGAACGCAGGCCGGTCAACCTTGTGGCAGCCCGACCTGCCATCCCCGCCAGGTCCATCCGTTCAGCCCGGAGGGCTGGAGGTGTACCAGCCCAGGGCAAGCCGCCCTGGGATCATGGCCGCCGCAACCGCCAGCGCGCCCTGAAGAGGCGCGGGTAAAGCGCTCCAATCCATGCCCCAATCCCTCGCCAGGAACCTGATTCACCTCGTCTTCAGCACCAAGGAGCGTCGCCCGGATCTGGAGGACGGAGTGCGGGAGGAATTGCATCGCTACGCCTGTGGCATTCTCTCGGGCCTGGAATCGCCGGCGTTGGTCATCAATTCCGTCCCGGACCATATTCACGTCCTGTTCAACCTCCATCGCACGAAGGCGCTGGCCGGCGCGGTGATGGAGTTGAAACGGGGCACCTCGAAGTGGATCAAAACCAAGGGCGCGCAATTCGCACTCTTCCAATGGCAGAACGGTTACGGGGCGTTTTCGATCGGCCAGTCCACCGTGGCGGAAGTGAGTGATTACATCCGGGCTCAGTCGGAGCATCACCGGGAAAGGAGTTTCCAGGACGAGTTCCGCCGGTTGTTGCAGCGCTACGAAATCCAGTTTGACGAGCGGTATGTGTGGGATTGAAAGCCGTCGCGGGCATTTGCGGATGCGACCCGCGCCGATTCGGGGCGCGCGGGTTCCGTGCGCATGGATGGCCGATGTTGGCGGGTCCGGTCGGAGGTCGGTCTGCATCGATTTGTTGGCGGGTCGTTGGGATGGGGCCGCGATGGATTGTCCCGCGGGGGGAACCCGCGCCCCTTCAGGGCGCCTGGGTTTGCCTGGGAGGACGGACCCAGGGCGGCGTTCGCCGTGCGAACTTGCCCTGGGCTGGTACACCGCGGCCCGTTGGGCCGCTTGCTGCGCGTCCCTCAGAACCGGAGAGGGTGCGAGTCACGCCACCTTTGGCCAGTACAGAGGCACGAGGTGCCTGGAGCAGACTCGGAGAGATCAGGGAATTTCTGGCTCACGATATTCTTGTTTCACCGTTTGAACCAATCATCTGAGAATCACCCATGAGCGCCCAATACACCATCGGTCTGGATTACGGCACGAACTCCGTTCGCGCCCTCATCGTCAATGTGGCCAACGGCCAGGAAGTCGGCACCGCCGTCTGGGATTACGCGCACGGCACGGCCGGCGTCATCCTCGGCCGCGACCCGAATCTCGCCCGCCAGCACCCCGCCGACTACCTCCAAGGCGCCGAGATCACCATCCGCGAGGCGCTGGCCCAGGCGCGCGACGCCGTGCGCGGCTTCACGCCGGAGCAGGTCATCGGCATCGGCGTGGACACGACCGGCAGCACGCCTTTGCCGGTGGATGCGGACGGCCAACCGCTCGCCTTCCAGAAGAAGTTCGCCGACAACCCGGCCGCGATGGCGTGGCTCTGGAAGGACCACACCGGCGTCGAGGAAGCCGCCGAGATCACCGCGTTGGCGGCGAAGCTGCGCCCGCAATATCCTCGCGAAATGCGGCGGCACCTATTCGAGCGAGTGGTTCTTCAGCAAGATTCTCCACTGCCTGCGCACCAGTCCGGACGTGTTCAAGGCCGCCCACACCTGGGTGGAACTGGCCGACTATGTGCCCGCCGCGCTGACCGGCACCGAGGCGCCGGACAAGCTGACCGTGGGCGTCTGCGCCGCGGGTCACAAGGCGATGTACAACGACGACTGGGGCGGCTACCCGGACGCCAGGTTTCTCGCCAAACTCGATCCGAAGCTCGGCGAACTGCGGGCGCGGCTGCGGCCGCAGGCCTACTCCGTTGACAAGTCGGTGGGCGGTCTGACCGAAGCGTGGGCGAAGCGCACCGGTCTGTCGGCGGGCATCCCGGTGGCGGTGGGTGCCTTTGACGCCCACCTCGGCGGCGTGGGCAGCGGCATCGCGCCGGGCGCGTTGGTCAAGATCATCGGCACGAGCACGTGCGACATGATGGTGGTGCCGGTCGGCCAACAACTCGCCGATGTGCCCGGCCTCTGCGGCATCGTGAATGGCTCGATCCTGCCGGGCTTCTACGGACTCGAGGCCGGCCAGTCGGCGGTGGGCGACATCTTCAACTGGTGGGTGAATTACATCCAGCCCGGCGGCGCCGAGGTGGGTTCGCACGCCGCCCTCACCGCCGGCGCCGCGCAGCTCAAGCCTGGCGAGTCCGGCCTCGTGGCGCTGGATTGGAACAACGGCAACCGCACCATCCTGGTGGACCAGCGCCTCACCGGCCTGCTGGTGGGCCAGACGCTGTACACGACGCCGGCGGAGATCTATCGCGCACTGATCGAAGGCACGGCCTACGGCGCGCTGACGATCATCAACCGGTTCGAGGAGTACGGCGTGAAGGTGAAGCAGGTCGTCAACTGCGGCGGCATCGCCGAGAAGAGCCCCTTGGTCATGCAAATCTATGCCGACGTGACGGGCCGCCCGATGAAGATCAGCCGCTCCGCGCAAACCTGCGCCTTGGGTGCCGCCATCGCCGGTGCCGTGGTGGCGGGCGCGCACAAGAACTTCCCCGCCGCCCAGAAGGCGATGACCGGCTTGAAGCCGCAGGTTTTCACGCCGGATACCAGGGCCCATGCGACCTACAAACAGCTCTACCCGCTCTACCGGCAGATGCACGACGCGTTCGGAACCAAGGATTGGCGCGGCAACCTGCAGAACGTGATGAAGCAACTCCTCGAGATACGCGGCCGGGCGCGGAAGTGATATCCGGCGGAGGCGCGCGACTCCGTCCAATCCTGCCCTGCCGGCCATCCCGTCGCCCCGAGCGGGCTCAATGACCGGTTGGGGCAGGCCAACCATCCTCGGACCAACCGAGTCGGCGCACGGCCAACGTGGGCCGCCCGCCGCGGTCCGCGTCGTAGAAATGGTAGCTGAACCAGTTCGTGGCGCGGTCGTCGAAAATTCCCATGTGCCCCGGGCCGATGTAACGCCCGGTCGTGCCGAGGAACAGAGTACCGCCGCCGTCGTGCAGATCCTTGCCGGTGCGGTCGAGGTAGGGGCCGGTGCCAAAGACGTAGCAGCGTTCGCCACACCGGATGAGAGTCGAGGGATCGTGGATGCGGACACCGCCCTGCAGATCGGCGCCGAGGCCGGCCGGCGACGACCCCAACGCAGCCGCGGCCAAAACCAGACGGACGCAACCACGAGCGGTCAGCCAGCGAGTGCACTTCATCCGCCTTGCGAGGACGCGAGACATCGTCGGGCTCACGGCAGCCGCGCGGGCCGCAGACGGCCATCCGGGGCGAACTCGACCGGCAGGATGCCCGGTCGCTCCTGCCACGGCGCACTCGCGTCACTGCCAAAGTAGGTGGACCACCAGCGACCGTGTTCGTCCTGGAAGAATCCATTGTGGCCGGCGTGGGGCAAGGCTTCGTAGCGCGGACCGTAGGGACCGTAAAGACTCGGGGAGGTGGCCACGGTGCAACTGTACCGGCCATCGAAGTTCTCGGCGCACGACAGGTAGTATCGGCCGTTCGCCTTGAACAGAGACATGCCTTCGTAGCCGATGTGGTCGAACGAGTCCTTCCCGAAGATCCCCGCGCAGAGGCCGGAGTGATGCCTGGGGTTCGGATCGGGAGTCGTGGTCTTCAGCCAGTGATACGGTTCGGCCAGCCCGCTCAGGTCCGGCTTCATCCGCGCGATTTTGCCGCTGTGCCAGAGGTAATACACCGTGCCGTCGTCGTCCTGAAAAAGGGACGCGTCGATTTCGTCGCCAAGGCGCGTGTCGGGCTGCATGTCCACGTACGGCCCCTCGGGTCTGCCGCTCGTGCTCTTCAGCAGACCGCAACCCGAGGTTTTGCCGGTCCCGTCCCAGCCGGGCAGCGAATAGGTCAGCCAGAACGTGCCTTTGAGGTAATGCACCTCCGGCGCCCAGAGCGGCTTCTGCGCTTCGAGGTATGGCTTGTGCCAAGGGCTCGCGCCGTACTTCCAGACGAACCCGAGCGGTTCCCAAGCCGCGAGGTCTTTCGATTTCCAGAGTTTGATCCCTTGGTTGTAAGCCCAGAACGGCTCGACCGTGCCGGTCAGATACCAGGTGCCGTCCGGCCCCCGACAAATCGAGGTGTCGCGCAGCGGCGTGTCCAGGAGCCGGCGCAGGCCCGGGAGCGCGGGGTCGGCCGCGCGGGACGCGGCCGTCGATTCGGCTCCGCGCAATCCGAAGCCACCCGCCAGGGTCAGGTTCAATGCGCAGACCCAAAAACCGGCGCGCAAGGAGCATGGGCGCGTGATCACGTCCGGAGGATGCGAAACTCGCGGGCCGGGGCGCCAGTCTGTTTTGCGCCCATCCGCGGCCTCCGCTTCGCCACCGCAAAAACCGAAGATGGACTTGTCAGCCTCGGAGAAGACCCTAACTTCAAAGAAAATGAAGCCCATGAAATCGCTCGTGAACCGTCGTTCCTTCCTGAAGCGCTCCCTGTTCGCCGTCGGCGCCGTGTCCGCCGCGCGCCCGCTGGTGATGCCCGCCCTCCTCGGCGCGGAGACGCCCGGCGACCGGCTCCGCTGCGTACAGATCGGCTGCGGCGGGCGGGGCATGGCGCACCTCGACTGGGTGGTGAACCAGAGCAAGGAGCACCTCGTGGCGCTGGTCGATCCGGACGAGAAGCGCCTGGCCAGTGTGCGGTCCTGGCTCAAGAACAAAGGCCAGAACCCCGACGGTCCGCAAGGGTTCGCCGATTACCGGCAGATGTTCGACCGGATCGGCAAGGACATCGACGCCGTGTTCATTGCCACGCCGAATCATCACCACGCCCTGGCGTCGATGATCGCGATGCAATTGAACAAGGGTGTCTATTGCGAGAAGCCGCTCTGCCACGACATCGCCGAGGCGCGCAAACTCCGCCAGATGGCCCGCGCCTCCAAGGCGCCGACCCAAATGGGCAACCAGGGGCATTGCGAGGAAGGCTATCGTCGGCTTTGCGAATACATCTGGGCGGGCACGATCGGCAAGGTGCTCGAAACGCATAGTTGGACCGACCGCGCCAATGGCGGCGAAGGCCCGCGTCCGCCCACGCTGCCGGTGCCTCCCGGGTTGCACTGGGACAACTGGATCGGGCCGGCGCCGTACCGCGATTTCCACAGCGACCTCCACCCCCACGAATGGCACGGCTGGTACGACTTCGGCAACGGCTCGATCGGCAACATGGGCTGCCACGTGCTCGACGGCGTCTATTGGGCGCTGAAGGTCGAGCACCCGACCCGCATCGAGGTCGAGCAAATGCGCGGTGGCACCGATGAGCGTTACCCCCTCGGTTCCCGCGTGCGCTGGGATTGTCCCGCCCGCGGCGACCTGTCCGCCTTGAAGGCGTACTGGTACGAGGGACTCAACGCGACCACCGCCGCCGGCCCCGTCGGCAGTCTGCATGCCGCGACCGGCGACGCGCGCAACCTGCCGCCCATGCTCAAGGATTTGCAGCGGCAGTATCCGGATGAGGAGTTCGACAACAGCGGCACGCTCTACATCGGGGAGAAGGGCATCATCTATACCGCCACCTACGGCGGTGAAATGCACATCCTGCCGCGCGAGAAGATGCGCGAGATTCCGGCACCGCCGAAAACGCTGCCGCGCCCCAAGAATGTCATGGCCGATTTCCTCGACGCCTGCCGGGCCGGCAAGACCGAGACCGCGGCCAGCTTCGAGTACGGGGCGCAACTCACGGAGTTCACCCTCCTGGCCAACCTCGCCCAACATGTCGGGCCGGGGAAACCGGTGGATTGGGACGGTCCCAGTATGAAAGTCACGAACCTCGCCGCCTTGAACGCGTGGGTGGACCGTCCCTATCGCCAGGGTTGGCAGGCCTGAAACAGCCCGCTTCCCCAGCCGCAGGCATTCAGTTCAACGGGGGGCTCCGGCCGGGCCCTAACCTTCAAGCGGATGAAACGGCGTGGCCGCGGGAATCCGGACTTGCCCTGCAGCCGCGCGCGTAGTACTTCACGCCGCGTTCGTTTTCAGACTATGCCAACTCGCCCGCCCAAAGCCGAGGAACCACCCCGCAAGGTGCTGGTCATCCTGTCCAACCGTTTTCGTCCGCTCGAGGAACCGCGATTCATCGAGATTCTCTGCCAGAGCGATGGCTCGATCCTGGAAGAACACCGGCTGCGGAAGCGCCCGACGAAGGCCGTTTACGACGAGGTTTGGGAAAACGACGACGCCAAGGACGCGCTCGATTCCTGCCGCAGCGTGAAACGGCATTACCGGCACGCGCTGATCAAGCCGAAGGCATAGCGGCCCGCGACGGCCGGGCCGGCCGGAATCCGCGGACCGGGTTGCCGGGTTCCTGCCTGCCAGACTGGATTGCCGTCTTTCCGCAGTTTCGCAGTGGGGCGAGAATCCGCCGAGTCCGGCAATTTCGAACCGCTAGTACACCAAGACCCGGCGTCAAGGCAGGAACTCAGGGAAGCGGAGATTCCCAAGGCTCGATCCCTGGGTCCCAGCTTTCGGAATTGGAATACCGCATGACCGGCCAGGCCCACCCTGGCCCGCTCCATCGCCGGGATCACCACTCCACGTGTTCGAGGAACCGCAGGCTTTGCGGGATCTGGGTCACCGCCCAGGGCGATTCATCCTCGATGAAGTAGTACTTCACCTTCGCTTTCCTGGCCGCCTGGAAGATCGCGGGAAAATTCATCTGGCCGGTGCCGAGAACGACGTCGTTCTTCACGTCGGTGCCGCCACTCAGGTTGCCGGTGACGCCTTTCTTGAGATCCTTGAGGTGCATGAGCACCCAGCGTTTGGGATACTTCTCGAGCAGTTTCACCGGGTCCTGGCCCGGAAACACGGTCCAGAGGAGGTCCATCTCCAGGAACACGAGCTTGGGATCGGTCTTGGCCATCAGAAGGTCGAACAGCGTGCCGTCGCCGTGCGGCTGATACTCGTAGCCGTGGGTGTGATAGAAGAACCTGATGCCCTGCTCGGCCGCGAGTTCGCCGGCGCGGTTGAAGACCCTGGCCGCGTCGAGGCAGGTGGCTTCGTTGAAGTCGCCCTGGTGGGGAATCCAGGCGCAGCCGGCGTATTTGAGACCGAGCGTTTTCGCGTCACGCAGGACCAGTTCCGGCTCGTCGCGCCACCGCTCGTACGCGAAGTGGCCGGCCACCGCCTTCAGTCCGCGTTCCTCGAGTGCCTGGCGGAAGTCGCGCGGCAGCCAGCCGTAGGTGCCGGCGAGTTCCACGTACTTGAAACCGTACTTGCGGACCTGGTCGAGCGTACTGCGGACGTCCTTGGCGAACTCGTCGCGGAGGCTGTAAAGCTGGAGACCAGTGGGGCCTTTGTAATCCTTGCTCGTGCCGACCCCGCCGGCTTGAGCCGTGAACAGCGTGCCCGCGGCGAGCGTGGCCGAAGTGATAACCGTGCAAATGAGTGCTTTCATGCGCGGGATTCAACGCGGTCCGCCGGGCAAAGGAAAGTCGTTTTCCGCAGCGCCAAGTCATGACCACACCATCCCGGACCGCCGGCGCACGCCCGGTTTTGCCGCGCTGGCCTCGACGACAGGAAGTGCGCCGTTCCGGATAGGTGGTCGCGCCGTCAGAAAAGGTGGTCGCGCCGCTGCGGCGGCGCGAGGCGGTGCGGCCGCACCACCGGCGCCCAATTCAGAAGCCTCCCCTCCGCCGCCACCCGGTTCAGGACTCCACCCGGCACCGAAGCCGCTCGACAAATCCCGCCGCCGTGACGATTTTGCCCGTCGATCTGGAAAGCTGGACTGGCCCTGCGCCCCCTTCAAAGATCGCAAACCGTCATCCAAATGAAGACAATTGCCATGAAACTCCCGCACAACCTCAAGCGCTCGCCCCGCGCGATCGGTCTCGGGTTCATTTGCGCGTGGTCGCTCGTGCTCGCCGCAGCGGAGCCGAACCCCGCACTGCCACCCGTCGTGCAAGGCGGACTGACCTTGTTGGCCAGCGGCGGGCCGCAACCGGCGATCGAGTCCTGGTGCCAGGGCGGCATCCTCGAACGGAACGAGGGCGCGAACCTGGCCGCCGAGCAGCGGCTGAAGCGGCTCGCCGGGCTCCTGGGCAACTACCGTTCGTACGAGCTGATCGAGACGCGTGAGCTCGGCCGGACCTCGCAACTCCTCTACCTCGCGTTGAATTTCGAGCGCGGCGCGCTGTATGCGCGGTTCCTGGTCTGCCGCACAGACCGGCAGTGGGTGGTGCAGAGCCTGGATTTCGACACCCAACCGGAAGCGATCATGCCGTGGCTGGCCACCGCTCCAACCAAGTGAATCCTTCCCGCACCCGCCCGCCCATGACCCAGGCCACGCGCGTGGCGGGCATCATCGACGGTCTGCGCCGGGCTTACCCGGACGCCCATTGCGAACTGGACCACTCGAATCCGCTGGAGCTCTTGATCGCCACGATCCTGTCCGCGCAATGCACCGACAAGTGCGTGAATCGGGTCACGACCGGGCTGTTCAAGAAGTTCCGGACCGCCGCGGATTATGCGGACGCATCCGCTGCCGAGCTCGAGGCGGCGATCAAGCCCGCCGGCTTCTTCCGGGCCAAGACGAAGAACATCCAGGCCTGCTGCCGGCAACTGGTCGAACGCCACGGCGGCGAAGTGCCCCGCACGATGGCGGCGCTCGTCGCCCTGAACGGAGTCGGGCGCAAGACGGCGAATGTGATCCTCGGAACCGCGTTCGGCATCAACGAAGGCATTGTGGTGGACACGCACGTCGCCCGCCTCAGCCAACGCCTGGGACTCACCCGGGAATCCACGCCGGAAAAGATCGAGTCGGCGCTGACCCGGCTGGTGCCGCGCGGGCAGTGGACGCGGTTCAGTCACTGGCTGATCTGGCACGGCCGGCGGCGCTGTTCGGCGCGGAAACCGGATTGCGCCGGTTGCGAGCTTCGCGACCTCTGTCCCTCGGCCGCGAAGCTTGCCGGCCCCTCGCCAGTGGCACGCCGCGCAAGCGGGTAGCCCGTTTTGCTTTTGAGAAAGCCGGCGGCGAATGGCTTCCCCCCGAACCCTGATGAACAGAATTCACCAGCAACAACGCCCTGCGCTCAGCAAGGCCGGGCCGGGCGGAGTCGGCGGGGAGGACACCGGGGCACCCGGCAAGGGCGACTGGTTCCGTCGCGAGGCGGAGAGCCGGCCGATCATTGCGCCGTGAGGCGGTCATTTCATGAATCCCTGCGCCGCCGACTTCGCCTGGCCAAAGTACGCGGCGGAGTTCTTCGCCACGACCTATCTTTGCGCCGGCCCGTGCGACGGCGTCTCGTTCGACATCCTCCCGCCCGGCAATTGGCTGCGGGCCGATCTCAATGGCGACGGGCGCAGCGACTCCACGGACCATGCAGCGTGGTGATCGTGAACCCAACGACCGCGCCGGTGACCGTCAAGCTCGCGGAGGTGCTCCGGGACCTGACCACGCGGCGGATCGTCGCGGAGTTGGCGATTCCGGCGCAGGAGGCGCGGCTCCTCGTCAAACCGTGAATGGTCGCCGGCCGCTTCCCGGCTTCCGGCGCGGACGGCACTCTGTTTGGATGGCGCCATGTCGAATTCCGAACCCTGGCTATTGCTCGCTTCCGGCCCCGGCGCCGCCGTGTGGAACATGGCGCTGGACGAATCGCTCCTCGGGGCCGCGCCGGATTTGGGCCGGCCCGTGCTGCGCTTCTATGGCTGGACCGAACCCGCGGCCACCTTCGGCTACTCGCAACGTTACGCCGACGTGGAGCGGCTCACGCCGTTGCGCCCGCTGATCCGGCGGCCCACCGGCGGCGGCGTCGTGCCGCATGATTGCGACTGGACCTACACGCTGGTGTTTCCGCCGAATCACTGGTGGTACCGGCTGCGCGCCCGCGAAAGCTACGAGCGCCTCCACGCCTGGGTCCAGCGGGCGTTTCGGGGGCTGGGCGTCGCGACCGAACTCGCGCCCACCGCCGCGGCCGGACCGCCAACGCATTGCTTTGTTCGCTCCGAACAATTCGACGTCCTGTGGCACGGCGCCAAGATCGCCGGCGCGGCGCAGCGGCGGACGAAGAGCGGCCTGCTGATCCAAGGCTCGGTCCAGCCGCCTCGGGACTGCGAACGCGCCGCCTGGGAACGCGAGGTGTGTCGGCTCGCCACCGAGGATTGGGGCGCGGCCTGGGAAGCCTGGACACCCGAACCCGCCCGGCTCGCGCAGGCGCACGGGCTGGCGCTCCGCAAGTACGCGCTCGCGGCGTACAACTGCCGCCGCTGAAAGGACGGCCACGTCCCCTGCCCTGCGTGACTTCGCCGTCACCGGACCGGAACTTCACCAGCCGGACCTTGCGTTACGCCGTCGTTCGTGACACGAATGGCCAACGTGCGATCCACCTGATCGACCATGAAAACCGCCTATCCATGTCTGCTCGCCTGGCTCCTGGCTGCGCTCGCCTCGGGGTGCGCTCCCCGATCCGGCGTGGACACGTCCCGCGTCGAGGAGGCGTTCCTCATGGTTTCCGACACGAATCGGGTGACGGTTGACCGGGCCATCGGCTGCGCTCGCCAGGGCGACTGGTCGGCCGCGCGGACCGCGTTTCGCGAGCTGCAGAAGAAGTACCGGCTCAACCCGACACAGGAAATGGCCGTGAAAGATTCCTGCACGAAATCGAGCTGCGCCTGCCCACCGCACCGCCGCCGCCGGGCAAACCCTGAGCCGGCCTCGCGTGGCTCCCGGCACGGCGGCCCGCGCCAACAAATGGTTGCCTGCCGGCCACGAAGGCCTTCCCATCGGGCCATGCAGGATCTGATCTCGAAAGCTGAGACGTTGCTCGAAGCGCTGCCGTACATTCAACGCTTCAGCGGCGCGACATTTGTGGTCAAGTACGGCGGCAGCTTCATGGATTCGCCGGACCCGGCCGTGCGCACCGGCGTGGCGCGCGACATTGTCTTCCTCGAAGCCGTCGAAATCGACCCGGTCGTGGTCCACGGCGGCGGCAAGGCCATCACCCGCGCGATGGAGAAGGCGGGACTGAAGGCCCGGTTCATCCAGGGAATGCGCGTCACCGACGAAGCCTCGGTCAACCTCGTCCACGACGTGCTCTCCCACGAGATCAACCCGGAGGTGGTGGCCGCCATCAACCGTTTGGGGGGCCAGGCCAAGGGCTTCGCCGGGCCGGACATTTTTCGTTGCCGGAAGCTGGCGGCCCGCGACGCAGCGGGCGAGCCGATCGACCTCGGATTCGTGGGCGAAGTGGTGGAGGTGAACACGGCTCCGCTCCTGGAGTGCCTCGCCCACGGAGTCACGCCGGTCATCAGCCCCACCGCGCGGGGCTTCGACGGCCGGCTTTACAACTGCAACGCCGACATCGCCGCCGCCATGTCCGCCATCGCGCTCAAGGCCAAACGGCTCGTGTTCATGAGTGACGTGCCGGGTCTGCTGCGCGATCCGAAGGACCCGGCCACGGTGATCCCGCACCTGAAAACCGACGAGGTGGACGGCCTCAAGCGGACCGGCGTGGTGGACCAAGGCATGATTCCCAAGGTGGACAGCGCCGTGGCCGCCATCCTGGCAGGCGTGGAAAAGGTGTCGTTCGTGGACGGTCGGGTGCCGCATTCGGTCCTGCTCGAAATCTTCACCGACGCCGGCAACGGCACCGAGATCGTCCGGTGAACGTTGGGTCTGCGGGGCCGGGCGAAGGAACCGGAGTCGTTGACGACCGGGCGCGCAGGCGCGAAGGACCGACGATTGGATGAGGCCGCGGGAAACGGAGTCTCGCTGGGTCGGCTGGCACCCCGCCGGAGTGGAGATTACCCCACCGTGCGCCGGATCCAACCGGCCTAGAGCACGTCCGAGTAAAGCTGGCGCAAATCGTCTGCGGTCACCGGAACGGCGTTCGTCCGGTGGCACGGATCGTCCACCGCCTGCGCGACCAACGCGTCGAGTTGCTCCGGATTCACGCCGTGATCACGCAGCTTGGCATTCAGCCCCAGGCCCGCCAGGAATTCAGCCACAAACGCAATCGTTCGCTGATCGGCCTCGGCGTCGGGGCACTTCATGATTTCCAGGCCGCACGCGATGCCGATGCGGCGATACAGACCCGGCTTGCGAGCGGCACAGAATCTCATCCCGGCCAGGAGACAAAGCGCATTCGCCAAGCCGTGGTGCATCCCGCAGAGCGTGGACAGCGGATGCGCCAGCGAATGCACCACGCCCAGGTCCTTCTGGAACGCCACCGCGCCCATCGCCGCCGCGACCAGCATTCTACCGCGGGCGTCCAGATCGTGGCCGTCCCGGAACGCGCGCGGCAACGCCTCGACGATCAAATGGACTCCTTCCAACGCGATGCCGTCGCACATCGGGTGGAACACCGGGCAGGTGAAGCTCTCGATACAGTGGGTCAAGGCATCCGCGCCCGTGGCGGCAGTCAGCTTGGGCGGCAGGCCCACGGTCAGTTGCGGATCCAAAATCACCAGCTTCGCGAGCAATTCCGGATGGAACAGAACCGCTTTCCGCCTCGTCGCGTTGAGCGTGATCACCGAGCTGCGGCCAACCTCGCTGCCGGTGCCCGCCGTGGTGGGAATGGCGATGAACGGCGCCAGACCGGACCAATCGCCGGGTTCGTCATAGAAGCGAGCCAGGTTGCAGTCCGGCCGCTTCGCGAGCAGGCGCGCCGCCTTGCCCGCGTCCAGCGGACTGCCCCCGCCAATGGCGATCACGCCGTCGCAGCCGGCGCTGCGGAAAAGCGCGGCCGGTTCGCGCACGTCGCTCTCGATGGGATTGGGGTGGACCGCCGAATACAGGAACCAGTCGCGCCCCTGGCCGGCGGCGCCCAAAGTATCGGCCAGCGCCTGAAACGCTGGTGTGGGCAGGAGACCGGCATCGGTGACAACCAACGGCCGGCGGACACCGAGCCGATCGAGGTGCGCGGGCAGTTCAGCGAGGGCACCGGGACCGAAGCAGGTGCGGGTCGGAAAGGAGAAGGCGGTCAGACTCATGGGAGGAACGGTTGGCGATTCGCCGCCGGCGGCCGGGCGCTGGTTGAAGATCGGGAGATGGCCGGGGTGCACGCCACGCGCGAAATCTTCCAACCTCTCGGGCGGAAGTCGAGCGGCAAAGGGCCAGGCGCGTAAGTCGAGCTCGGCAAGCTGGACCGCACACGGAACCCCGAGCCGGGGGAGGTATTTTCAGAATTCCTCTGTGGCCGGGCGTATCTCGCCCCACGCCTGTTCCCGGCCCCCAATGGACCGGAAAGCCAGGAACGGGCGGGAGCCATGCCCCGGCATTTGAAATGGCCTCAGAGTTCCCAACCTGCGCGGTAAGCGTAATGCAGCAACGCGTTGGCGTCCGGCTCGTTCGTGACTTTCAAACTCGCCGCGTCCCACTCCAGGCGCTGTCCGCCGTAGCGAACGCATACGCTGCCCAACAGGACCGCTTCGGTCAGCGGCCCGGCGAAGCCAAAGTTCGACGCCGTCGGCGTGCCTGCCTTGCAGGCGTGAATCCACTCCGCGTGATGGCCGATCGAACGCGGCAGGGTCTTGGGCGGACGTTGATATTCCCGATTGCGGGATTCCGGAATGAGCCGCGGGCGCTCGCCCCCCCACCCTTCCACGAGCAACTTGCCCCGGTCGCCCACGAAGATGATGCCGTCCTCCGGATCGAGGTCGCGGTCGGGTTCCAGCTCGTCCGGTCGGGTGGGGAGGAGGCCGCCGTCATACCAGTGCAGCTTCACCGGCGGTTGGTCGCCCCGGGCGGCGAATTGATAATGGACGGTACAGGCCATCGGCACGGTTTCCTTGAAGACCGGTGTCGAGCTCGCATACACGCTCGCGGGCGGACCGAGTTTCAAGGCGTCGAAGACCGGCGCCAGGTTGTGAATGCCCATGTCGCCCAAACCGCCGGAACCGAAATCCCACCAGCCGCGCCATTTGAAGGGGACGTAGGCCGGGTGGTAGGGTCGCCACGGCGCCGGACCCAGCCAAAGATCCCAGTCGAGGGTGTCCCGGACCGGCGGCGTATCGGTGGGCCGCTCGATGCCTTGCGGCCACCAGAGCGGCAGCTTCCCGCGGTGGGTCGGGCGATCGGACCAGACGTGGACTTCGCGCACCGGGCCGATCACGCCGTCGGCGAGCCATTCCTTGATGAGCCGGTTGCCCTCGAAAGCCATGCCCTGGTTGCCCATCTGGGTAGCGACCTTCGCCTCGCGCGCGGCGTTGGCAATGGCGCGGGCTTCGAACACCGTTCGCGTCAGCGGCTTCTCACAATAAACCGGCTTGCCGTGTTTGAGCGCAGCCATCGTCGCCACGGCGTGGATGTGGTCGGGAGTGGCCACGAGCACGGCATCGAGGCCTGGTTCCTTTTCGAGCAGGACGCGGAAATCTTTGTAGCGTGCCGCCCGGGGATATTTCTTGAACGAGCCGGCGGCATTCACCCAGTCCACGTCGCAAAGCGCGACGATGTTCTGGCTGCTCAGTTCTTCGAGGTCGTCAGCCGCGCGACCGCCCGCGCCGATGGAGGCGAGATTCAGACGGTCGTTCGCGCCGAAGACGGTCGAGGCGGCAAGGAGGGGAACGGTGATGACCGCGGCGCTCGCCGAAGTGGTTTTCAGAAACTCGCGGCGGCTCAACCCGGGGACGTATTTCATGGCCAAGGAATACGCCCGCCGCGCCCGAAATCAATGCGGGGTTTCCGGCTGCCGCCTCCGGGTGGAAGGGCAGGATCCGGTGCCGGCGGGGATCTGGTTCCGGCTTGCCAGTCGCGGGAGGGCTCTGGCATTGTCCGACATGGCAAACTCGCTACCCGTTTCCGAACTCGACGACCGGTTCTACCAGCCGGCGGACGCGTTTTTCACCACCCAGCAGGGCACCGCGTTGACCTATGACGACGTGAGCTTGGCCACCTTGTTCTCGGATACTCTCCCGCGGGACACGCAGTTGGAAACCCAGCTTACGGAACGGCTTTGCCTGCATATTCCGATCGTCTCCGCCGACATGGACACGGTCACCGAGTCGCGCATGGCCACCGCGATGGCGCTGAACGGCGGGCTCGGCATCATCCACTACAACATGACCGAGCGACAGCAACTCTCGGAGCTGAGTCGCGTCAAGAATCACGTCCACGGACTCATCCAGGAGCCGATCCAGGTGGCGCCCCAGCAGTTGATTGGCGACGTGCTGGAAATGATCGACGAACGCCGGTTTGCCTTCAGCACCTTTCCCGTCGTGGACGATGCGGGCAAGTTGGTGGGCCTGCTGTCGAGCCACGTCGTCAAGCCCCGCTATGCCAAGCGCACCGTGCAAGAGGCGCTCACGCCTCGTGCTCAAGTTCACACGATACTCCAGAGCGAGCTCGGGGCGGACCCGATCTCCAAGGCGGACCGGTTCTTCACGGACCATCCGGGCATTCACAAGCTCCTGGTGGTGGATTCGGCGGACCATTTGCGCGGCTTGTTCACCATGAGCGACGTGGAGCGGATCACGCAGGAGCGCAACGCGCAGTTCCGCCCCGCTCGCGACACCAAGTTCCGGCTCATCTGCGGCGCGGCCGTGTCCGCGACCCGAAATGCGTTCGGCGAGTTGGACCGCGAGCATCTGCTCAATCATATCGGTCACCTGGTAGAGCGCGGGCTGGATTTGGTGGCCGTCTCCACGGCGCACGGCCATAGTGCCGGCGTGGGGGAGGCCGTACGGATGATCCGGCAGGCCTTTCCGGAGCTTACGATCCTGGCGGGGAACGTGACGAGCGCGGCGGGCGTGGAGTTTCTCGCCGGGTGCGGCGCGAACGCCATCAAGGTCGGGCAAGGACCCGGTTCCATCTGCACCACCCGCGTGGTCGCCGGCGTGGGGATTCCGCAATTGACGGCGCTTTATGTCTGCTCGCGCGCGGCGCAAAAGGCCGGCGTCACTGTGGTGGCCGACGGAGGCATCACCAAGTCGGGCGATATCGTGAAGGCGCTCACGCTGGCCAACGCGGTGATGTGTGGAGGCCTGTTCGCCGGTTGCACCGAAGCCCCCGGCGAAGTACTGGAGATCGATGGAAAGCTGTACAAACGGTACCGGGGCATGGGCAGCCTGGCGGCCATGAAGGCCGGCGCCGCCACCCGCTATGGCCACGCCAAGAACGCCACCCAGAAGGTCGCCGCCGAGGGGGTTGAGGCTTTGAAAGAGGCCGCCGGGCCGGTGGACGATGTGCTCACGCAGTTGATCGGCGGCATCCAGTCTGGCCTGGGTTACCTCGGCGCCGCGAACCTGGATCAATTGCGCGCCAAGGCGCGTTACACGCGCGTCACCGTCGCCGGCATCCGGGAGGCCGCCCCCCACGACATCGTGGAAATCCGCACCGGCAGCGGACGCGCGACCAGTCGCTAGAACCGGCCGGCATCATTGACGCGGCCGCACTGCGGGCAGCGCGAGCGGTCAACGTCCGCGTCGTCCGTGTACACATAGCCGCATTTTCCGCACCGAAACACGCGGTCACGGGAACGCGTTGGGCCAAAACTCCTTTGCCGGAGGCCGTAGTAAACCGCGACCACGCTCAGGGCTCCCAGGCACGAGGCGACGTACGCGGCCAATAACGCGCTTTCGCTCATGGCGGGGAGGGCGCGGCGGATGAGGTGTTTGCCGCGATCGGAATCGTTCGCCACACGAACTCCAAGTTCCCCCATTGCAGATCCGGACCCGTCCCGGTCACCGGCTCGAAGCGCACCGACCGCGCGCGCTGCAAGGCGAATTGATCGGCTGAGACGAGTCCGCTTCCGGGCGGCAACAGCGTGGCCGAAAGCACCCCACCGCTGCGATCCACCAGGATTTGGATCGTGCTGGAGTTCAGCACCTCGAGGTTCGTCCAAGCCGGTAAGAGAGTGGAACTGACCACGCGCCGGGATCGGATCTCACCCTCCAGGCGCAATTCGGAATTCTCCGCAAGCAGGGGTCGCGCTCCCACCTCCCCCGTTTCCGGCGACGGCGCCAACGCGGGCAGGTTGAACTCCGCGGGACTGGGCAGGCCGGGCCGCGCGCGTGGAAACGAGGGCTGAATCGAGCTTACGCCGTCGAGCGCAAATCCGCCTTCCGCGGGCAATCCGGTCGTCAACTGCCGACGCGTGCCGGCGCTCCAGAGAGGCCCTGAAAAGCCTTGTCGATTCACGGTGGCCAACGTTGCGGGGTCCGGGATTTCGCCGAACAACGGATCCGTACCGGGCAACCACCTCATGGCCGGGCTCCCGCCCGCGATGGGTTGCGGAGAAGAATCGCGACGTCGCTCGGAAAGCACCGCTACCAGCACCAACTGCAGAACGAAGATCAAACCAACCGCCTGGACAAACCAGCGCATTCCCCAACCGCTCGCGAACTGCCGGGCAAGGGTCATGGGCCTTGGACCGGCGCCAGGATCGGCGTCGATGCTCGGGTTTGCAGTTTGACCTCCTCAACCCCGGCCCTCCGGCACAACGCGAATAGTCGGGCCAGCGTACGATTTTGCACCTCCGCATCCGCCTGGAGTAGCACCTGCACCTTCCCTCCCAGCATCGCTTGCTTCGTGGCCAGGTCGGCTTCCAGCTTCTCCTCGGAAGTGATCTGCTGTTCGAAATACAGCCGGTTCAGCTTGTCCACCGCGACCACCAGCGCATCCCCCGTCCGCGCCTGATCCACCAGATTCACTTCCGGCAACCGCACCGGTACCCCCGGGACGGGTGCCAACTGCGTCTGCAGGAGCAGGAAAAGGAGTAGCAGGAAGAAGACACAGGCGAAAGGCGCCATGTCCAACTGCCCCGTAAACATGCGTACACGAACCGGTAACTGCATGACTCAGCCCAATGGTTCTGTCAGGATGATCAGGATCTCGGCCGAAGCCTTTTCCATGTCCAGGACGATGCTTCGCACGCGACTGACCAAGTAATTGTAACCCGCATACGCCGGAATGGAAACCGCCAGACCCGCGCCACTGCAAATCAGTGCCTTCCAGACTCCGCCCGCCAGGGTGCCTGGCGGCGAGGCCACGCCCTGCGCCTGCAACACTTGAAACACGTCCATCAGCCCCAGCACACTGCCCAGCAGTCCCATCACCGGCGCTATTTGGGCGATGGTCCCCAGCAGACCGAGCTTTTCCTCCAGCCTGGGAACCTCCACCAGACCGGCCTGCGTCAACACCTCGCGCAAATGCTCCCTCCCTCGGTCGCGGGAGAGAATGGCGGCCTTCACCAGTCGAGGTACGGGCCCGGCCGTGGCATCGCAAATCGAAAGCGCCTCCACCACGTTGTCCCGCTTCAACACCGTTCGGACGCCATTGAGAAAATCGAGACTGTTGATTTGCTCCCGATGATAGTGCAGCAACCGTTCGATGAAAACCGCCGTCGCGACCGCCGCTGCCAGGAACAGCAGCCACATCATGAACCCGCCGTGGATGATCAATTCAGGCAGCATAACCAGACACCGCTGACGCGGCAGGATCCTAGCGCATCCAGGAAAAAGCGAAAGGCCGAAGATGCAATCTTCGGCCTCTCAAAAAACTGGCGACAACCTACTCTCGCGCAAGCTATACAGGCACTACCATCGGCAATACGGCGTTTGACGTCCGAGTTCGGGATGGGATCGGGTCGGGCCACCGCTTTATTGTCACCATAAATCCGTAAAGAGCGAAAGTTCTTTGAAAACTATGCACAGCGGGCAATCACAACGCGCCGGTTTGAAATCGCCCGTTTCCAAAGAAACGAAGCGATCAAGCCTCACGACCAATTAGTATCAGTCCGCTTAACGCATTGCTGCGCTTCCACGCCTGACCTATCAACCCGGTAGTCTGCCGGGGGTCTTCAGGGCCTTGCGGCCAGGGAGACTGAATCTTGGGAGGAGCTTGGCGCTTAGATGCTTTCAGCGCTTATCTCTTCCGCACATGGCTACGCAGCGATGCCCCTGACGGAACAACTGCCACACCAGAAGTGCGTCTTTTCCGGTCCTCTCGTACTAGAAAAAGAACCCCTCAAGTCTCCTGCGCCCACAGTGGATAAGGACCGAACTGTCTCACGACGTTCTGAACCCAGCTCGCGTACCGCTTTAACCGGCGAACAGCCGGACCCTTGGGACCTTCTCCAGCCCCAGGATGCGATGAGCCGACATCGAGGTGCCAAACCGCGCCGTCGATATGAACTCTTGGGCGCGATCAGCCTGTTATCCCTAGCGTACCTTTTGTCCGTTGAGCGATGGCAATTCCACATTAAACCATCGGATCACTTGGGCCTGCTTTCGCACCTGCTCGACTTGTTGGTCTCGCAGTTAACCCGGCTTGTAGCCATACCCTCGCCACACGGTTGCCAACCGTGCTGAGCCGAGCTTCGCGCTCCTCCGTTACCATTTGGGAGGAAACCGCCCCAGTCAAACTGACCCGCAGGCACTGTTCCCCGTCTGGCTGACAGACCGGGGTTAGAATTCTAATTAGCAAAGAGTGGTGTTTCACATTGCGACTCCCGAACGACCGAAGCCGTCCGTTCACCGTCTCCCACCTACGCTACGCATCGTTAACCAGAACCCAATACCAGCTTACAGTAAAGGTGCATAGGGTCTTTCCGTCCTACTGCGGGCAGGCGGCATCTTCACCGCCATTACAGTTTCGCCGAGATCCTCTCCGAGACAGTCGCTCAGTCGTTACACGATTCGTGCAGGTCGGAACTTACCCGACAAGGAATTTCGCTACCTTAGGACCGTTATAGTTACGGCCGACATTCACGGGGACTTGAGCACCGAGCTTCGCCTTGCGGCTGACAAGATGCGTTGATCTTTCCGCATTGGTCACGTGTCACACCCTATACGTCGTCTTCACGACTTGGCAGAGTGCTGTGTTTTTGTTAAACAGTCGCTAAGCGCAATTTACTGTGACCCTTTGCCACCACATTGCTGCAACGGCATCGGGTACCCCTTCTCCCGAAGTTACGGGGCTAATGTGCCGAGTTCCTTAGAGAGGTTTCTCTCGCGCGCCTGAGTGCGCTTACACTCACCCACCTGTGTCGGTTTACGGTACGGGCAACCCAGGGAACAACCGGAGGCTTTTCTCGGCAGATTGTCCGGTGACGCGCTTTGGCCGAAGCCTCAGCTCCCGATTCGATAGGATAATCACCTTTCTCTCTGCGTCCTTTCCGGCCTTAACCTGAGTCGGTGCAGGAATATTAAACTGCTGGGCATCGACTACGCCTTACGGCCTCGCCTTAGCTCCCGACTAACCCTGGGAGGACGAACCTGCCCCAGGAAACCTTAGGTTTACGGCGACCGGGATTCTCACCCGGTTTATCGCTACTCGTGTCTGCATTCTCACTGGCCAGCGCTCCACCGTTCGTTTCCGTCAGGCTTCACTGCACTGGTCACGCTCTCCTACCGCACCGCGCCGGCGAACCGGCGCGGCACCCGCAGTTTCGGTATACGGTTTGATCGCCAATCATTTTCGGCGCGATACCGCTCGATGAGTCAGCTGTTACGCACTGTTTAAATGATGGCTGCCTCTAAGCCAACATCCTCACTGTCTAAGCAGCGTCACATCCTTTCCACTTAACCGTATTTGGGCACCTTAACCGGCGGTCTGGGCTGTTGCCCTCTCGGCGACGAAGCTTATCCCCCGCCGCCTGAATGCTGGGTTACTGAGATCCAGGGAATTCGGAGTTTGATTGGTTTTGGTATCCTAGTGGGGACCCTAAGCCATCCAGTGCTCTACCTCCCTGGAGTACTGGCCCAACGCTAGCCCTCAAACTATTTCGGAGAGAACCAGCTATCACGGGGTTTGATTAGTCTTTCGCTCCTACTCTCAAGTCATCTCAAGATTTTTCAACATCTACGAGTTCGGTCCTTCACTGCGTGTTACCGCAGCTTCAACCTGCTCAAGAGTAGATCACCTCCGCTTCGGGTCTATTGCCCGCGACTGCGCGCACATTTCGTACTTGGTTTCCCTTCGCCTCCGCTGCAAGGCAGCTTAGGCTGGCCACGGACAATAACTCGCAGACTCATTATGCAAAAGGCAGGCGGTCACCCTCGCGGGCTCCCACACATTGTAGGCAGATGGTTGCAGGTACTATTTCACTCCCCTAACAGGGGTGCTTTTCACCTTTCCCTCGCGGTACTTGTTCACTATCGGTTGCCAAGGAGTATTTAGCCTTATCCGGTGGTCCGGACAGATTCACACAGAGTTTCACGTGCACCGTGCTACTTGGGATACCTCTAGGAAGTCTTGGGTTTTCACGTACCCGGCTGTCACGGTCTATGGCCGAACTTTCCAGATCGTTCCGTTAACCCGCCTCTTTCCACGTTGAGGTCCCGCTACCCCGAAGAGACAAGTCCCTCCGGTTTAGGCTGCTCCGCTTTCGATCGCCACTACTGACGGAATCGCTTCGTTTTCTTTTCCTGGGGTTACTGAGATGTTTCACTTCACCCCGTCTCGCCTTGCCGGGCTATGAATTCACCCGGCAATACTGGCTCGCGCCAGTGGGTTGCCCCATTCGGAAATCTCCGGATCAACGCCTGCTTGCGGCTATCCCGGAGCTTATCGCAGCTTGCTACGTCCTTCATCGCCTCTTGGCACCAAGGCATTCACCATAAGCCCTTAGTAGCTTGATCACAAAATTGTCGCCCCCCCTTTCAGGGAGGAAACGTCTCAGCGAATTGTAACTGCCCTTTTCTAACTGTGCATAGTTGTCAAAGAACTTGCGGGAAATGCTTCCCGCCGAAAATCTGATGGTGGACCTGACTGGACTTGAACCAGTGACCCTGCGCTTATCAAGCGCATGCTCTAACCAACTGAGCTACAGGTCCGCAACCCACGAAGCGCGGCGCTCACGATCGTTGCGTGTCTGGTGGAGCTGAGGAGGCTCGAACTCCTGACCTATAGCTTGCAAAGCTACCGCTCTACCAACTGAGCTACAGCCCCAAACTCCGCACCGCGCGCCTCGTCATGGCCCGCGATTTCAGCCCAGTGCCAGGCGAACACCCATGTTAATTCCTCAAAGACCGACTTCTTTGAATGCTGAATTGTGCGACAAGCAGCCCTTCAGTCCCGAAGGACTGACGACCTTGGAGATGCACCCGAAGGGCTCTCCCATACTCCTTAGAAAGGAGGTGATCCAGCCGCAGGTTCCCCTACGGCTACCTTGTTACGACTTCATCCCAATCACCAGCCATACCTTCGGCAGCTGCCTCCTTGCGGTTGGCGCACTGACTTCGGGTACAACCGGCTTTCATGATGTGACGGGCGGTGTGTACAAGGCCTGGGAACGTATTCACGGCGTCGTAGCTGATACGCCATTACTAGCGATTCCAGCTTCATGTCGGCGAGTTGCAGCCGACAATCTGAACTGGGCCCGGTTTTCAGGGATTTGCTCCACCTTGCGGTCTTGCTTCCCTCTGTACCGGGCATTGTAGTACGTGTGCAGCCCTGGCCATAAGGGCCATACTGACTTGACGTCATCCCCACCTTCCTCCCCGTTTGAGCGAGGCAGTCCATTCAGAGTGCTCCGGCCTTGCGGCCGGGTGGCAACAGAATGCGAGGGTTGCGCTCGTTGCGGGACTTAACCCAACATCTCACGACACGAGCTGACGACAGCCATGCAGCACCTGTGCAGGTTCCCCTTGCGGGGTCGTTAGACTTTCATCCTTCTACCACCTGCATGTCAAGGCCAGGTAAGGTTCTTCGCGTTGCATCGAATTAAGCCACATACTCCACCGCTTGTGCAGGCCCCCGTCAATTTCTTTGAGTTTTAACCTTGCGGCCGTACTTCCCAGGCGGCACGTTTATCGCGTTAGCTACGCCACGGACGGGGTCGATTCCGCCCACAGCAAACGTGCACCGTTTAGGGCTAGGACTACCAGGGTATCTAATCCTGTTTGCTCCCCTAGCTTTCGTGCCTCAGCGTCAGGTGTTGTCCAGGGACTTGCCTTCGCCACGGGTGTTCCTCTCGATATCTACGCATTTCACTGCTACACCGAGAATTCCAGTCCCCCCTCCAACCCTCCAGCCGAATAGTATCCGATGCCATTTCCGGGTTGGGCCCGGAGATTTCACATCAGACTTACCCGACCGCCTACGCACCCTTTACGCCCAGTGAATCCGAACAACGCTCGGGACCTCTGTATTACCGCGGCTGCTGGCACAGAGTTAGCCGTCCCTTCCTCTTTCGCTACTATCAACTGTCAGCATGTTAGGCCGACAGCATTGCTCGCAAATGACAGGGGTTTACGGGCCGAAGCCATTCATCCCCCACGCGGCGTCGCTTCATCAGGCTTGCGCCCATTGTGAAAAATTCTCGACTGCTGCCACCCGTAGGTGTCTGGACCGTGTCTCAGTTCCAGTGTGGCTGGTCGTCCTCTCAGACCAGCTACCCGTCCTCGCCTTGGTGGGCCGTTACCCCGCCAACTAGCTGATAGGCCGCGGGTTTATCGCGAAACGCCAGGCCTTGCGGTCCCCAGCTTTGGATGCCCGAAGATGCCTCCAAGCAACCACATCCGGTATTAGCCCCGATTTCTCGGGGTTATCCCAGTTTTCGCGGCAAATTACCCACGTGTTACGCACCCTTGCGCCACTCCGGCTTCAGAATATTGCTACCCTGAAACCAGCGTTCGACTTGCATGTCTTATCCACGCCGCCAGCGTTCGTTCTGAGCCAGAATCAAACTCTCCGTCGAAAAACGTTAGCTTGATTCGGCTGAGCAAAATCGCTCAGCTTACAATTGTTAAACTCATCGCACCGATCGAACTAACCCGATCTGATGCGAAGGGGCTTAAACTTGTCGCACAATTCAACTTTCAAAGAACGCGAGTACGTGACTCGCAAAATCTTTCCCCATTTGGGGAACAAAATACCGACCGCCGAACCGCTTTGACTGATTCGGCAGGCCAGCCTTCAATCTCGAAGCGGGCATCAGCATAGGGTTTTTCGGCTTCCCGTCAACGGTTTTGTAAAGTTTTTTTTGGCATCGTAACATACAGGCTGGCAGATTGTTACAATGACAGCCTTACACCTGGGCAAAACTTTTCGCTTTGCCTGCCCGCTCCGAGGTTCCGCCCCTCGGGCTGCCAGGCGAATTCCATGCTCGGTTCGCCCTCAATTTGAAAGCGTTAGCCAAAAGCGCGTTACACATCATCGTCCGGTCTGGCTTCCAAGTCTCGCAGAGTTCGCAAGCGAAGTTGTCCGCAGGCGGCGTCGATCGCGCCCCCCTTCTCCCGTCGCAACGTGACCCTAACGCCCTGATTCTGGAGTTGATTCAAGCACGCATCTTGTACCGCTTCGGATGGGCAAACCCAGCTCAAGCCGGCCACACGGTTGTAGGGAATGAGATTGACCTTCGCACCCAAGCGAACCACGAAGTCACCCAACGCACGCATGGCTTCGGGGGCGTCGTTTACACCGTCCAACAGGATGTACTCCAGCGTGATCCGGCGCCCTTTGCGCTCTTGATAGTACTCGCAGGCGGCGAGTAATTCGCGAACCGGGTACTTTCGATTCACCGGCATGATGCGGTCGCGGATCGTGTCTGAAGCGCCATGGAGCGAAATGGCCAGTTGAAACTGCTCGGGCTCTTCTGCCAGCCGGCGGATCTGCGGCACCAAGCCGCTTGTGGACACGGTAACCTTGCGCGCCCCGATGCCCCCCCCCCACGGCGCGTTCAGAATCCGCAAGGCTTTGAGCAGGTTGTCGTAATTCGCCAAGGGTTCTCCCATTCCCATCACCACCAGATTGTTGACCAAGCGCGTATGACCATCGTCAGTCCGACCCCCGGGCGTGGTGGACGGCCTCATCCCCTCGGAAGGCGCGCAGGCCGCCCGGCCGGCGGGACCGCTACCCCAACTTTCCACGGCCAGCACCTGATTTACGATTTCCGCGACCCCCAGATTGCGCTTCCAGCCGTCCAGTCCACTGGCGCAGAATCTGCAGCCGTAGGCACACCCCACCTGAGTCGAGAGACAAAGCGTGTGGCGATCGCTGGGCTCACCGTAGAGCGCCGGGTTGGCCGGGATCAGCACGCTCTCGACGAAGGCACCATCAGGCAGTTCCCACAGGTACTTTTGAGTTGTGTCGCCGGCGCCTTGCAGTGCTTTCAAGACGACGCCGCCCAGGGCGTAGCCGTCGCGCAGTTTCTGGCGCAGAGCCTTGGGCAGATTCGTCATCTCCTCCCAGGTTGTTACTCGTCGGCGATACAGCCAGTCGAGGACCTGGTTGGCGCGGTAAGCGGGCTGCCGCCATTCGGCGAGTTGCTGGCAGAGCTCAACTCGGGAAAGCGATCGGATGTCGGGTGGTGAAGGCTGCATGGATAACTCGTTCAGCTCCGGCACGCGAACCGGGCGTTCAACCCGCCAACCCTTCCGCGGGCCGGAGGAAGCCGCCGTGCCCGCGCACCGCGCCGCTCCTGCCCTGGCGTGGATCGAACAGGCGTTTTCCCGATGGGTTGACCCTTGCCAAGCGAGGACTGGCAGCCGCGGCAATGCGGAAGATGCGATGTGTCCGGGTGTCCCCGCGCCGCCGGCGCAAGGAAGGCGAAGCCGGGGGCATCGCGTCGCTGGTCAATGGCTGCCGAACCAAGCTGGTCTTGACTCATCGCTCTCACCCGCACTCCCTCTGCCACCGCATCGGTCTTGAGCCGCCCAACCATGCCCGGGCACGCCCCCAAACGATCAACCCGGGGGTGGTCGGCTACTCCGCGGGGCAGTAATACCGGGTGGCATACTCGCACACCATCCGGTCGGTGTTGAACTGGGGAACCAAGGTCTTCATGGCACTGCGAACCCGCCGGAGCCACTGTCGCGGCACGCCGTTCGCGTCCCGATTGAAGAAGCAGGGGATCACTTCTTCCGTGAGCACGCGATAGAGATTCTCGCTGTCACGACGGTCCTGCTCGGCCACATCCACCGGGTGCGTGTCATCACCGATGGCGAATCCATTGGTGCCGTCATAGCCCTCGCGCCACCAGCCGTCCATGATGCTGAAGTTCAGGCAGCCGTTGATGGCCGCCTTCATGCCGCTGGTGCCGGACGCCTCCAAAGGGCGCCGTGGATTGTTCAGCCACACGTCGCAACCGGAAACCATCTGCCGGGCCACGTGGATGTCATAATTCTCGATGAACACCAGGCGGCCGCGCAGTTCGCTGTGTTTGCTGAGATGCAGAATGAACTGGATCAGCTTCTTTCCCTCGTCGTCCCGTGGGTGGGCCTTGCCCGCGAAGATGAACTGAACCGGGCGCCGCTTATCGTGGGCGAGGGCGAGGATCTGGTCAAATTGCTTGAAGATCACCGTGGCGCGTTTGTACGTGGCAAAGCGTCGCGCGAAACCGATGGTCAGCGCATCCGGATTCAACAGGTGATCGTACTCGATGAATGCGGTCCGGGTCAGGCGCTCGCCCTGCAGCAACAGCCGCCGCCGCGTAAACTCGATGAGTTCGCGCCGCAACTCGTACCGCAGTGCCCACAATTCCTCATCCGATGCAAGGCTGGTGTCCGCCATCCGCGCCCAAAACTCGGGGGTACTGACCTCATCTCGCCAGATGCGCGCGTTGGCCGCCGCCGCGCCGTTCGGCGCCCCGGCGGCCGCGCCGTTCAGCTTCCGGCGCCAGAACTGGCGCACGGGGCCCTTCATCCAGCCCAACAGATGAACGCCGTTCGTGATATGGCCGATGGGCACGTCCTTTTCGCTCGGCGCGCCGTAGAGCGGCTGCCACATCTTGCGACTCACCTGACCGTGCAGTTCGCTCACGGCGTTGGCGGCCCGGGAGAGTTTCAGGGCGAGCACGGTCATGCAAAACGGTTCCGTGGCATCCGCCGGCCGTACCCGACCCAGGCCCATCAACTGGTCCTGGGTCAACTGAAGTTGCCGGCTGAACTTGTGCCCCGCGTACTTCAGCAAATCACAGGAAAACCGGTCGTGCCCCGCCTCGACCGGGGTGTGCGTCGTGAAAATGCACTCGGCCTTCGTCGCTGCGATCGCGGCGTCAAAGGACTTGCCCTCGGCCATCTTCTCGCGGACCAGCTCCAGCGTCAGGAAGGCCGCGTGCCCCTCATTCATGTGGAAGACGGAAGGTTGGTAGCCCAGGGCGCGCAACAGACGCACGCCGCCCACCCCGAGCAGGATCTCCTGCATGATCCGGGTGGTGCTGTCCCCGCCGTAAACGCGCAGCGTCAGGTCCCGGTAGTGCGGCTCGTTCTCCGCCAGGTCCGTATCCAGCAGATACACCGGGCAGCGTCCCACATTCACGCGCCAGGCCTTGAACGACACCGTGCTCGCCGCGATCCGCACGGTGCCGACGACCGGTTCGCCGCGCGCGTTGAGCACCGGATCCAGGGGCAGATTCCGCGGATCGAGCAGCGAGTAATACTCGGTCTGCCAGTTCTCCTCGTTAAAGGTCTGCATGAAGTAGCCTTCGCGATAGAACAGGCTGATGCCGATGAAGCCCAGCCCGAGGTCGCTCGCGGACTTGGTGTGATCCCCGGCCAGCACGCCCAACCCTCCCGCCGCGATCGGCAAGGTTTCATGGAACCCGAACTCGGCGCTGAAATACGCCACCGGCCGCGTGGCCAACTGCGGGGTATGCCGCGCCCCCCAGGTATCCCGGCGCTCCATGTACGTCTCGAAATTGCGCAAGACCCGGCGCACGCGCTCCGCAAAATCCTGGTCCTGCAACCGCACCCGCAGTTCGTATTCCGAGACCTCGTGCAGGACGGCGACCGCGTTGTGATACAGGTCCTGCCAACCGCGCGGCGAGAGTTCCTGGAACAAGTCCTGCGCCTCCTGATCCCACGTCCACCAGAGGTTGCGCGCCATGCGATTGAGTCCCCGCGTCAGGTCCGCGATTTCGTGTGCTGCCAGCGGTATTGTTGCCATGCGTCTGTCTCCGGCCGGTGGTTTCTCTTCGCGTGCCCCGCAGGCTGACCCGGCCCGATCCCATCCAGCCTGCCGGTGGCGCTGACTCGGGGCGCGTGAGGAGGCGCACCGCCTGCCCGCCACACCTCAGCGTCCGGCCAACGACCGCGGGGACGCTAGCAGCAGAAGCGTTGGTCGCAACCGATTTTCCCGCGGACACGATCTTCCCGCTGCGCGACGCAGCCCCCGCCTACGCCAAGCCTTCCCGGCGCTCCGGACTGCCGCTCCGTCCCCTGCCCTTCCCGTGCCGCCTTACACCGATGTAATGCGCCGGAAAGGTTCGGGTCAGGGGCGCGCTGTCATACTCGGTACAAACGGAAACGAAACCGGAACAGAATTAAGTCTGAAACGAAAGGCAATGACCATGAAACTGAACTCGAAAGTCACTAAGGGCGCCGCGGCCGTCGCGGTCGGCGCTGTTCTCGTCGCGGCTGGCGTCGCCGCCGGGGTTCGTCCCGGCAACGACGAGAAGGCCAAGTCCGACAATCCGCCCTTGAAACTCAAGGTTGAGGATGCGGCACCGAATCGCGCCGACAAACTCACTACCAGCTTCGGGCCGGTGGTTCGCAAGGTGGTCCCGGCCGTGGTGCAGGTCACCGTCTCCAAGCAACTCAAGAACGTCCAATGGGCACCGCAAGGACTCCCGGACGATCCTTTCCAGTGGTTCTTCGGCAACCGCCGGGGCGGCCAGCGCCAGCAACCCATGCCCGCTCCCCGCCAGCAAGGGGTCGGCTCCGGTGTCATCATCAGTCCCGACGGCTACATCGTGACGAACAACCATGTCGTGGACGGCGCCGACGAGGTACAGGTCCGACTCCAGGATGAACGGGAGTTCAAAGCGAAGGTGATCGGCCGCGATCCGAAGACCGATATCGCCGTCATCAAAATTCCCGCCGAAAACCTGCCCTGTGTGGAGCTCGCCGACAGCGACCGCGTAGAGGTAGGGGACGTGGTGCTCGCCATCGGCGATCCGTTCGGCATTGGTCAGACGGTCACGATGGGGATCGTCAGCGCCACCGGCCGCGGCAACCTCGGTCTGGACTACGAAGACTTCATCCAAACCGACGCCGCGATCAATCCGGGCAATTCGGGCGGCGCCTTGGTGGACAGTGAGGGCCGCTTGATCGGCATCAACACCGCCATCCTCAGCCGCACCGGCGCAAACAACGGCATTGGCTTTGCGGTGCCGGTGAACCTCGCCAAATATGTCGTGGAAGACCTCGTCAAGGACGGCCACGTCGAACGCGGCTTCCTGGGGGTTTCCATCCAAAACGTCACGCCCGCGATGGCCAAGAAGTTCGATCTCAAAGACGATCAAGGCGCGCTCGTGGCCGACGTGACTCCCGACAGCCCGGCCGCAAAGGCGGACCTGCGTGTCGGTGACGTGGTGGTGCGCTACAACGGTGCAGCGGTGCATGACAGCCGCCACCTTAAACTCATGGTCGCCAAGACCGAGCCGAACACCAAGATACCCATCGACGTCATCCGTGACGGCGAATCCACGACGCTGCACGCCACCGTCAAGGAGCTGTCCGAGCCCAAGGAACTGGCGTCCAATTCGGGCAATACTCCGGCCGACACCGAAGCCTTGAAGGGCGTGGCCGTCAGCGACCTCGACTCCCGGACGCGGCAGCAGATGGACCTCCCCAAGAACGTCCAGGGCGCCGTGGTCAGCGAAGTTACCCCAGGCTCCGCCGCGGAAGCCGCCGGCCTGCAACCAGGTGACGTGATCACCGAGATCAACCGGCACGCGGTGAAGAGCGCGGAAGACGCGGTGCGCCTGACCGAGAATCCGAAGGACAAGGTCACGCTCCTCCGCATCTGGCGCGACGGCGCGAGCCGTTTCGTGGTGGTCGATGAGAGTCAGATGGGTTGATGCGGTGGGTCATCGCAACGCCTCCCCGCTGGCCAGGTCCGGTGTGGGAGGCGTTTTCTTTGAGCGGAGTTCGGGCAGTTGTGGGGGGTGGCCTGATTTCAAAAGGGTGGCTGCGCCGCTGCGGCGGCGCAGGGCAGTACAGCAGCACCGACGCCACCAAATCAGGACACACCCCGGTTGTGGGCGCGCTTGCAGCGCGACTGGAGGAAGGCAAGATGGACACCGACATGCGCATCCTGGTGGTGGAAGACGATTCCAAGATCGCGTCCTTCGTGGTCAAGGGGCTGCGCGAAAGCGGCCACGTGGTGGACCACTGCGGCGACGGCGAGCAGGCTTTGCGCCTGGCGACCTCCGGGCCGTACGACGCCGCGGTGCTCGACCTCATGTTGCCCAAGCTCGATGGCCTGACGGTACTGCAACGCCTGCGTGAGCGCGGGGTGCAGATCCCGATCATCATCCTCAGCGCCCGCGCCGGCGTGGACGATCGCGTGCGCGGTTTGCAGGCCGGTGGCGACGATTATCTCACCAAGCCGTTTTCGTTCGCCGAACTTCTCGCCCGCCTCCAGGCGCTCCTGCGTCGCTCGTCCCAGGCACCCGAGCCCACCCGCCTGGTCGTCGGCGACCTGGAATTGGATTTGGTGCGCCGCGAGGCGCGGCGCGGTGGCCAGCAGGTCGAGCTTCAGGCCCGCGAGTTCGCCTTGCTCGAATACCTGATGCGCCACGCCCGCCGGGTGGTCACCAAGACCATGATCCTGGAGCGCGTCTGGGACTATAGCTTCGACCCCCAGACGAACGTGGTGGACGTGCTGGTCCACCGCGTCCGCGCCAAGGTGGACCCGGACAAGACGCTGATTCACACGTTGCGGGGCGTGGGTTATGTCCTGGAACCCCGTTGACCATTTCCGGCGGAGTCTCGGCTTGCGCCTGAGCTTCTGGTACGCGGTGCTCTTCACGGCCTGCAGCGCCGCGCTTTTCGTCCTGCTTTACCTGCTGCTGGTCCGCGCGGTGGAAACCAAGGAACAGGAGGTCATCGAGGCCCAGTTGCGCCGCTACGCCACCTTGTACCAGGCCGGCGGTGTGACTGCCCTCCGCCGGGTGCTGATGCGGGACGAGTCCGACGGCCGCCAAAAACCGTTCTTCGTCCGGCTCCTCAGCCGCAACAACACGGTGCTGTTGGTCCAGGCACCGGACGACTGGGTCACGTTCAAGGAAAGCGAGCCCGACTGGGCCGGTTACCGCCGGCACCTCGGTCTGCTGGTGCGCATCCCCAAGGACGAAGAGAAAGACTTTGCCGTGCAATCGCTCGTGTTCGACGACGGCGCGATGCTCCAGGTCGGCCGCAGCACCAACAATCGCGAGACTTTGTTGCGGCCCTTTCAACGCGCCTTCGTCGGGGCTTTCGGCGTCATCGTCGCACTCGGTTTCGCGGCCGGCGCCCTCTTCGTGAACCGCGCCATGCTCCCGGTCCGCCAGATCGTCCAGACCGCCCGCGAAATCATCGCCACCGGCCGGCTCGACGCCCGCGTGCCGACGCGCCCCCGGCAGGACGAACTGGACGAACTGGCCCGCCTGTTCAACACCTTGCTCGACAAGAACCAGGCCTTGATCAAGGGCATGCGCGAATCCCTGGACAACGTCGCCCACGACCTGCGCACGCCGCTGGCCCGGCTCCGGGGCACGGCGGAAGTGGCGTTGCGTGGCAATGGCGGCCCCGCCGCAAACCAGGAAGCGCTCGCGGACTGTGTCGAGGAATCCGACCGCGTGCTCAACATGTTGAACACGCTCATGGACATCTCCGAAGCCGAGGCGGGCATGCTCAAGCTCGACCGCCGGCCGACCGATCTCCAGCGATTGCTCGCCGAGGTCATCGAGGTGTACCGGTTCGTCGCTGAGGAAAAACGGGTCGTTCTTGAAGCCGCCGAAGGCCCCCCGGTGGAGGCATCGGTTGACGCCATCCGGGTGCGCCAAGTGTTCGGCAATCTGCTCGACAACGCGGTGAAATACACGCAGGAAGGCGGCCGTGTAGCGGTGAGCGTGACCCGCCAGCCGGGCTGGGCGCTGGTGACCTTTCGCGACACCGGGCAGGGGATCCCGCCGGAAGAAATCGACAAGATTTGGACCCGGCTATATCGCGGCGACAAAAGCCGCTCCCAACGTGGGCTTGGCCTGGGGCTAAGCCTGGTGAAGGCGATCGTGGAAGCGCACGGCGGCACCGTGACCGTGAGCAGTGCCCCGGGTCAAGGGTCCGAGTTCACCGTCCGATTGCCGTGCGCGGTCGCGGGGTGAGCGCGGTGGGGCGGATTCCCCACGGCTCGACGCGCGGCAGCCCGTCGCCCGGAAGGGCCACAGTCCCGGCCTTGCGCATTCCCGCCGCGGGAATCTGAACACGAGGCTGGGCGACCGATCGGCCAACCCGCATCTATCGTTCCGCTCAAATCGCGGGCCCGAATAATCAATTCACCCCGAACCGGCGTTCCGGCCTATGAAATCCCCCATGCAATCCCGGCTGAAGTTCCTGATCATTTGTCCGACGGCCCGCGCTTTTCGGATGACCGCGCGCCACCACCACCCTTCCCTGCGGATGCGGGTGTTCCGCTTCTCGATGCTTACGCCCTTGGCGGTGGCGGCCGCGGCGCCGGACTTCGTGGACAGCCGGATCATCGACGAGGGCGTGGAACCGGTGGACCTGGACAGCGACGCGGATGTGGTCGGCTTGTCGTTCATGACTTTCAACGCCCCGAGGGCCTACGAGTTGGCGCAGGCGTTCAAGCAGCGGGGCAAGACC
Organism: uncultured bacterium; assembly: GCA_963735925.1. Lineage (GTDB taxonomy): Bacteria > Verrucomicrobiota > Verrucomicrobiia > Limisphaerales > J093 > DSVZ01. The sequence continues at coordinate 165,885 of CAVTMT010000006.1, read as the reverse complement.
GTAATCCTCGGTGGGTACCACGCCACGCTGATGCCGGAGGAGGCCATTCGTCACGCCGATGCCGTCTGCATCGGAGAAGCGGACGCCAATCTGCCGCAGATGCTGGAGGACTTCCGCCGGGGTTCCCTCCGACCCTTCTATCGACAGACCCGCGATGCGTTCGGCCGGCAGCGGGTGGACCGCACACTGCTTCGCCCCAGGGCGTATCTCACCCCGGCCGTCGTGCAGGCCACCCGGGGCTGCCGGTTCGGTTGCGAGTTCTGTTCGGTGGCGGCATTCTCGCGCCGCCGGTTCCAGAACCGGCCGGTAGCCGAGGTGATCGAGGAGATTCGGTCCCTGCCCAACCGGTGCTTTCTGTTCATGGATGACAACCTGGTGGCCGAACCGGCGTATGCCCACGAGTTGTTCGAAGGACTCCGGCCGTTGCAGCGGCGTTGGTATGCCCAGGTTGGCGTGCACGTCGCCCGTGACCCGGCGCTCCTCGACCTCATGCAGCGGAGCGGTTGTCGCGGAGTGTTTGTGGGCCTCGAGAGCCTCTCGCAGGCGAGTCTCGACGCCACCGCGAAGGCCTTCAACCACGCGGAAGGTTATGCCGAAGCGATTCGTCGGTTCCACCGCCGGGGGATCGCGGTCATGGGGGCCATCGTGTTGGGCTTCGACCAGGATACTCCGGAGGGTCTGGAGCGGACCGCGCGATTCCTGAGCGAGGCCGGACTGGACGCTTTGCAGTTGACCTTGCTGACTCCGTTGCCGGGAACGCCGCTCTTCGCCCGGTTGACCGCCGAGGGACGCATCTTCGATCGCGAATGGGAGCACTACGACTTGGGGCACGTCGTCTTCCATCCGGCCCTGCTGTCGGCCGGCCGGCTCGCCGCCAGCCACGCCCGGCTGTTGCGCGGCTTCTATTCCTGGCGTGCCATTCTGGGCCGGCTGCGACGCCAACGGCGGTACCTGGCGCCTCGCGAAATGGGGCTCTCGCTGCTTGTGGGGCTAGGCTATCGGTTCAAGCTGCGGCGGACAGGACTCTGGAACTGGCGGGTCCCGGACTCAGCCGGCCGCCAGGCCGCGGGCTTCACTGCGGCGGAGGCGGATCGGCTTTCGCAGGAGTGGCGGGCGGCGGTGTGCCCGGTGGCGTGTCAACGGTCGGCGCGGTCTCCACTGGCACGCCGGTCTTGACTTCAACCGGTTTGAGCGCCTTGTCCGGGACCTCGTCGAGCTCCTTCAATTTCCGTTGCGCCCAAACGTTGTCCTGCTTGGCGGAGGCCGCCAGCCATTTCCTCGCCTCGAGGAGGTTCTTCTGCACTCCGTTGCCCGTCAGGTAACGCACGCCCAGTTCGTATTGCGCGGTGGGGGAACCGGCCTCGGCGCGCTTGGTCTGAAAGTCCAGCAAGCGCTTGTCTGCGGCCTCCTTTGCGGCCGCGGTCTTGGCCAGATCCGCTTCGGTTGGGGCCGGCACGGAAGGGGGCGCCACCACCGCCGGACCCGGCGGCAAGGCCACGGCGGAGGCGGGTGGCTGAGCCACAGACGAGGGTTGCGCCGGCGCCGATTGCGCTGGAGCAATCCGCCGCATGTATTGGCGCGGCGAGCGGTATTGAGCCCAGGCGGAGGGCGACCCCAGCAGGGCGGCCGAGGCGGCCACAAAAAGCAAGACAGTCGATTTCATACCGATGGTGACCGTCCCACGGCTCGATCCCCCTGACAAGTCCAAAGCAGGGTTCAAGGATCCACGATCCACAGCCCCAGCCCGTGGAGCCCTTCGCCGGCGTCGGTTTGAGCGCGGCCGGGGTGCCCGACGCGGCAATAGAGTCTGGGCCCCGAAAAGCCGGGGGCGGACGACCGGGGGCCGACCGCCGAAGCGATCCGGCAACCGCCGGCCAACGGCTGTGGTTTGACTCAGTTGCTTATCGGGTCAATTATGCCCGCACATGAATTCAGAACCCGTCAGCCAGTCCCGCGGGGGAACCGTCCCTCGCTTCCCCCGGCGCCCTCACTCCGCGCCCGGCCGCTTTGCGTTGCCAGGCAGCCTCCCTCTGCTGCTGGCTCTGTCCCTTTGCAGCGCCGCCGCCGCTGGCGACGCCGGGGGCTGGCTGCTGGTGGCCAATAAAGGCGACCGGACGCTGGGGATCATCGACCCCGCAGCCGGCCGTCAGGTGGCCACGGTGGCCGAGGACGGGGTGACCGGGCACGAAGTGGTGGCGTCGCCGGATGGCCGGCGCGGATTCGTGCCGATCTACGGCAACTCGGGAGTGGGGGGACGCGGCAGTGACGGACGGCTGCTCCGCGTGATCGACCTCGCGACACGCCAGGTCGTGGGCACAGTTGATTTCGGCAAGGGGGTGCGTCCGCACTGCGCGGTGATCGGCCCCAAGGACGGCCTGCTTTACGTCACCACCGAGCTGGAAAATTCGGTGACGGTGATCGACCCGCAAAGCCTGAAGATCCTCGGTACGATCCCCACCGGCCAGGCCGAGTCGCACATGCTGGCCATCGCGCATGATGGCCGGCGCGGGTACACGGCGAATGTCGGCCCCGGAACCGTTTCCGTGCTGGACCTGGCGGCCCGGAAAACCCTGGCGGTGATTCCGGTCTGCGGCACCACCCAACGCATCGCGCTCTCGGTCGATGACCGCTGGGCCTTTACCTCGGACCAGGCGCAGCCGCGACTGGCCGTCATCGACACGGCCACGAACGGGATCAAAACCTGGGTTGACCTGCCGGGCGTCGGCTACGGTACCGCCCCCTCGCCGGATGGCCGCTGGCTGGTGGTGGCGTTGAGCCGCATCAACAAGGTGGGCGTGATCGACCTCGCCACATGGAAGGTGGTGCGGACGTTGGACGTGCCCAAGGCACCGCAGGAGGTGCTCATGCGGCCCGATGGCGCGGTGGCTTACGTGTCTTGCGATGCGAGCCGCCAGATCGCGGCGATCGACGTGAAAAACTGGAAGGTGGACAAGCTGATCGACGCCGGGGCGGGCGCCGACGGGCTGGCGTGGGCGAGTTCGCCTTAGCGACCGGCGAGACGGCCCAACATTCGCGCGCACCCGCCGGGCGGTTGGCCGGGCCAAGATCGACATTTCGCACCGGCGGAAGGCGCGTCGCTTCAATCGCGGCAAACACAGGCCTCGATGTCCGAGTGCCGGAAGTCCACCCGGCCAATGGCGAGGCGGAGGTTCGCCGTGTCCGTCTGTTCAGGAAAAAGCGTATCCTCGTCCAGGCCCAGAATGCCTTCGAGAACCACGCCATCCACCAAGCGCACCTCGACGCGCCGACCCAACGGCAGTCCAACCTTCTCCACCAGGGTTCGCAATACGGCGCGACGCTGTTCCCGCCAGGCGATCAAGCCATCACCGTGGCCGGCTGCGAAATCGAATTCCGGCTGTACCGGCCGGTTCATGGCGAAGCCAGCAGGTGCCGCAACCGGTCCAGCGCTTGCGTGACCAAACTCGCGCGGCCCACCTCGCCCGCGTCGCGCAGCGCGAGCCGTTGCGTGTCCCAGCGGTCGCCCGCCTTGAGGGCGAGCCAGACCTGCCGCCCACCGACCGGGCCTTCGACCGCGCCCACCGCGACCGCCCAATCCGCCTGGGCGTGGCTCGCGGCGGCCGCGGCCAGCGCCTTGACCCGGGACTCGGCGTTGGTGGTTTCCAGCGATTCACCCGAGGCGGGTTGGACGAGGCGGGCAAGGCGGTCTTCAGTCGGCGCCGCGAAGGCGCCGGCCACGACGCCGGCGGCTTCCGGCACCGCGTTGAGGCTGGCAGCGAGCCCGCCGCCGCTGCCCACTTCAGCCAGCGCCAACCGGAGGCGTCGCGCTCCCAAGGCACGCAGCACGACCTGTTCGAGGCTGCTGCCGTCATCCGCATAGCAATAAGCGCCCAGTTGCGTGCGAACGGCCGCGCCCAGTTCCGCCAACCGCGCGACCTCGCCCGCCCCATTCCCGGGCAGGTGCAAGGTGAAGTCCACCCGGCTGCCTTCGAAGAGCGAGGTGATGATCACGTCGGCCGGAACGGTGACACGGTCCTTGATCGTCTGGTCGATCTGCGACTGGCCGACGCCGACAAATCGCAGAGTGAGCGCGGCGCCGGGCGCGCGCACGCCGAAGCGGCTTTGAAGCCACGGCAGCAACTCGTCGCGCACCATCCGCTGCAACTCGCGCGGCGGACCCGGCAACGCCACCAGGACATTGGTGCGCCCCAGTTCGAAGATCAGCCCGACCGCGGTGCCGTTGGCGTTCCGGAGGAAGCCACCGCGTTCGGGCACGAGGCATTGGCGACGGAGGTTCGGGCGCAGTTGATCTTGAGTCTGGTTGAAGCGGCGCTCCAGGTCGCTCAACGCCTGCGGGCTTTCGCGCAGTGGAATGCCGGTGAACTCACTGAGCATCTCGCGGGTGATGTCGTTCGGCGTCGGTCCCAGCCCGCCGGTCACCAGCACCAGACCGGCGTGCCGGCCGGCGAAGCGCAGCGCGTTCTGGATGTCCGTGCGCTGGTCATCGACGCACAGCGACCCGACGCACCGCAGCCCCAGCGGCCGCAGCGTGCGGGTCAGGAATACGGTGTGCGCATCCGGGTAAACACCTTCCAGAAGTTCGCCGCCGGTGACGACGATGAAGTAGTCCGGCGCGACGGCGGGTACGCGACTGTCCTGGGCGGTCAGCAGGACTGGCAGGACCCACCAGACCAGCAGTCGAACGAGGCGGAATCGAATTGGATGCACTGAGCCAGGATTCTCAAGCCAATCGGCAAGAGCGGTCAAGGTCGGCCAAGGGTTGGCGGCATCCGGGTTTTCAACCGGGTGGCCGGGCCCCGGCGGGGGCGCAAGACGGTGCGGCGGCCCCGCCGCCCGGCCCCAAGTAGGCCGGGTGCGCCGCCCATTTGCCGCAGGCGGTTGCGCCGGAACTCCCGGCATCGCGGTCGTTTTGTCGGGCTTCCGGGCGCAGCCGCGACCCCCGCGATGAGACGCCACCCCGCGCCGCCGGCGGTTCGTCCCCGGAATCCAGCCGTCCGCCCCTCCCGGATAACCGTAAGTTGTCGTGCTGGTAACTATTCGTCTCATGACTACCAACAAACAGTTTCCTGCGGCCGCCGCCCCCGCGCGTTTCACGCGGCCCAGAGCCCGGAAGCGCGGTTGGCGAACCCGGTTCGCCCGGGCCTTGTGGCTGGGCCTGGGGTTGGCCTCCGGACGCGTCGCGGCACAGGGTTGCGTGGCGTCGCCCGGCAATCCCGTCTCTCCGTTCATGCCGGGCGCATGCGCGGAGGCGACGTCGCTCGACGGCAAGTGGCTGGGTTCACTCGCCTACCGCTGGTACGAGTCCGGCCGGCACTTCGTCGGTGACGTGGAGCAACCCCAGCGGGAGGCGCTGGGCAACAACGTCATCAATGACGTCAACAATTTCGAGCTCTCGGCCACGTACGGCATCAGTGACCGATGGAGCGCGTCGCTCACCCTGCCCTTCCTCTATGCCGATCGTTCCTCGCTCTACGAGCACGACTTCGTACATCGGCACACGATGCACTCCAGCGGCCTGGGCGATCTCCGGGTCGTCACTGATTTCTGGCTGCTCGACCCCCATCGGCACATGGATGGCAACGTCGCCGTCGGCGCGGGGTTTCGCGCGCCCACCGGTGACGACGGGGCCACCGACACCAGCTACCGTTCGGCGGCCGATGGCGGTCCCACGCTCCGCCCCGTGGACCCGTCCATCCAACCCGGATTGGGGGGCTGGGGCATCATCCTCGAGCTCCAAGCTTACCAGCGGATATACCAGGAATTGTTCGCTTATGTCCAAGGCGCTTACACGCTGACCCCCCAGGAACAGAACGACACCGAGTTCACGCTGGCCGATATCCCCCGGTTCGCGGCGAGCCTCACGCCGCTGCGGACCCACGACTCCATCCCCGATGACTACTTCGGGCGGGGCGGATTCAGCTACACGATCTGGCCCGCGCAAGGACTCACCTTGTCGTTCGGCGGGCGCATCGAGGGCGTGCCGGCCTATGACGCGATCGGCGACAGCATGGGGTTTCGCCGGCCGGGGTACACCGTCTCGGTTGAACCTGGTCTCTCCTGGTCGGGCAAGCGGAACTCGCTCTCCATCACGGCGCCGGTGGCAGTGTACCGGAACCGGGAACGCAGTGCGCCGGAAATCGCCCTCGGCGTGCCCGGCGGGGACGCGGCGTTTGCCGACTATTCGATTCTGGCCAGCTTCAGCCACCGGTTCTAGCCCGGGGCACGGCCGCGGTTCCGGGCGGAGAGCAAACCCCGCGGAACGGCCCGCCGCGGATGGCGGGGTACCGGCCTACGAAACCGCTGTTCCGGGCTTGGCTCTGCGGACGCCGACCGTGGTCGGCGTCGGGGGACCGGCAAGTCAGACTCGTCACACGACGCCCAGAGGGGCATTCTCATCTCCGGAGACGGTGTCTCGGAATGGCATGCCCACCCCTGCCCTGGAATCGCCCGCGACGCCCGCGTCGGACCGACGCGCGCTGGCCCTGGTTTTGTTCGTCGGCCTCACGTTGTTCGGGCTGCGACTCGCTTCGCCTTCGGACCTGCCGGACAACGATCAGGAGCGGCCCGCGTCATACGTGCTGGATGTCGTCCGCAACGGGCACTGGATTGTCCAGCGCGACGCGGTTGGCGAAATCGCGTCCAAGCCGCCGCTCTACACCTGGCTGGCCGCCCTTGCCACGCTCGCGGCCGGCGGCGGCATCAGCCGCGGCACACTCTATCTCCCGTGCGGTCTGGCGGTATTGGGCACCGCGCTGCTGATTTGGGGAGGCGCACGAACGCGTTTTGGAACCTGGGCCGCCACGCTGGGCGGGCTCTCCTTTTACTTGTGCCAATACGGGTTCAAGCACGTCGTGCTGGCGCGCAGTGACGCCGTTTTTGCCTTCTTCGTCACCGCGGCCGCCCTGGCCGGCTATCGCGCGTGGAGTGTCGGCCGGGGCTGGGGATGGTTCTGGGTGCTGGCGGCCGTGGCCACTTTGACCAAGGGCCCGCTCGGTCTGGCATTGGCGGGGGGCGGGTTGTTCGCTGCCGGGTGGGAGTGGCGGACGGGCCGGCCGGCCGGCGTTCGTGGGGTCCACTGGGCAGGTCCGCTCTTGTGGCTGGCCGTGGCGGGCGGCTGGTTCGCGCTGGCCTATGCCGCGGTGGGCGACGAGCTGATCCACAAGCAGATCGGGCGGGAGCTGATCGGCCACGTCACCGGTTCGGAAGCGGGCGGGCTCAAACCCTTTTCGCAGCCCTTCCATGCCGGGCTGTATTTCCTCTCACGCTACCTGCCGTGGAGCGTCTTCGCCTGCCTTGGCCTCTGGCGGGTTTGGCGGCATCCGGCGGCATCGGACGGGGAACGCCGGTTCGAGCGTTTCCTGTTCTGTTGGTTTGCCGTGGGGCTGGTGCTCTTCAGCATCGCTCCCCAGAAGCGTGCGGACCTGCTCCTGCCCTTGATCCCGGCCGGCGCGATGCTCGCCGGACGGGAACTCGCGGGGCGCCTCGCCCGCGTCCCGCCCCGGCGCCAATGGCGGGCGGCCATCGCGGGCAGCCTCGCGATCCTTTCGGCGATGTTCGGCTACGCCCACTGGGAAGGCACGCGGAACGCATCGATGGCGGAAGCCCGGGCCATGGAGGCGATGGCGGAGTGGTGGCGGGCGCACGCGCCCGCCAAGCTGCCCCTGACCTTCGCCGCTCCGCTCATGACCCTCCAGTTTCATCTCAACCAGCACCAGTTTTCTGCCGGGCCGGCCGTGGCGGCGGCGCTGTTGCAGGGCGACGACGCGTGTTTCGTGGCCGTGAGCGACCTGACCGACCTGCGTCGCCACCTGCCGGCCGGGTTCGTGATCCACGAACTCGGTTGTGAGCCGGCCGCCGGCCCGCCGCTCGTCCGGGTGGTCAGCAATCGGCCCTCGCTGGTCACCCCGCCGACGGTTGCCGTTGGGATCGGTCCGCTCGCCGTCCGGCTGGATGAACTGGAGCTCGTGGGCGCCCGTTGGAACGAACTGATCCTCCGCCCCCGGGAATTGGCCGCCAGCGCCGCCGTCGAGAACACGGCGCCCCAGCCGGTGTGGGTTGGCTATCGGCTCACCACCGGCCAGGGGGAATGCCGGCAACTCGCACCGGGGGCGTCGTGGGCCTTCGCCCGCCAAGGCGGCCCGCTGAATGCCGTATCGCTGCTGAGGGCCCGGCGGGAATAGCCCGACAGAGGGAGTCGGGCTCGGCGCCGGATTCGCCCTCGCCCGGCCGCCGCAGAGCTCCGGGCCGCCGTCAGAAATCGATTTCGACGCGCGTCTGGAAAACGTTCAGGTTGCCCTCGGGCGGCCGCCCGGCGACATGACCGAAGCCGTAGTCGAAGCGCCACTTCACGTGCGGGTGCAGATACCAGTTCACGCCGGCCATCACCATCGACAGGCGTCCGCCGTGGATGTCGGCGCTGTCCAGGTTCACGAAGGAGTAGCGTCCGGCCACCTCCCACGCCCCCCAGCCGCCGTGGCCGAAATCGAAGTTCCGCTTCGGGATGACTCGTCCGAACCTGCCCTCGGCTCGGTCGTACGGGCGGCTTTCACCGGTCAGGAACCAGCTCGCCGAGGCGTAGAAACCGTTGAAATCCGGGGTTTCACCGTTGTTCTCCTCAACCCACGAGTGCAGATACTCCCCTTGCACGGAGAACGGGCCGTTGACCCAGGCGGCCTCTGCGGCGGCCACCAGCGCCCCGTCCGCCGGAATGTCGCCGGTGTCGATGACGTAGGGCGCGAGATGGCTTTCCGGACGGGATTGGTAGCGCACAGAGCTGCTGGCCGAGTAAAGAATGTTGGCACTCAGACCCACGTGCAGCAGCCGGGCGGACCCGGGTGTGTCGGCCTCAGGTTGGAACAGCGGGAGCCCCGTGAAGCGGACGATGGCGCGGCCGTAGTCTTGCGTGGCGTCGCCAAAGTCCCGGCCCGCGCCATCCGTGAACAGGCCGAATCTCCAGGTGGCGCGCGCGTCGAAGACCGGTCGGCCGATCTCGAGGCCGGCGTTGACCCCCGGAGCCAGGGCCTGAACCGGGGAGGCCGGTTCCATGAAGTTGAGGTCACGACTGCTCGTGACCATGTCCAGACTCATCGGCGCCTGGAACTGGCCGCCTTTCAGTTTCCCGATCCACGGAATATCCTGAAAGCTGAGGTAGCTGTTCTCGATATAGAATTGATTGGGGATATAGCCGACCTCCAACTCATAGGAGACCGGCAGCAGGAGGAGGCAATCCCCCTGGGAAAACACGCGGGCACGGCGCACCTCGACCCCCTCATCGAAGTCCTGGAATCCCTTGCCCGTGACATAGGCCGCTCCGTCGAGCGCGAGCTTGGCGCCGAGCTTGCCACTCATCTTCAGCGCTTCGAGATGGAAAACCCGGTACGCGTTCGTGCCTTGAATTGTCGCCCGGACTTCGGCCAGGGGATCCTCGATGGCGGTCCTTTGAGACAGATCGTAATGGAGACCCTGCCAGCCTTCCCAGGCGAGTCTCCATTGGAAGGAATTCTCCTGGCGGGGGGCTTCGCCGGCCGTGACCCCGACAGGCACAGCATTCGTTTCCACCGTGATCTGGACCTGCTGCTTCAACCGCTCCGGCCCGACTTCAGCCTGGGACCCGCCGTCAGCGGTCGCCTGCGTCGCCGCACGCGATTCCTCGGAAGCCTGAACGGGAGAAGCCTGAAGCCCGAGGGCAAGGGCGGCGACCAGCAGGACCTTCCCAAATCCAAGGCGGGTTCCCCGACTTGCTGGAATGCGGCTCTGAAGGCTCACGGCGTGGAAACGCGGGGCGGGTTCCCCCGGCGGTTCAACTTCTCGGACAAGAACCGGTAGGTCAGTCCCACCGCCACCGCCCCTCCCAGCAGCACCACGATCAGGACGAGCCCCAGGCGGAAGCCGCGGTCCACCACCTTCCGGGCGTCCTCCGCGGCCCGTTGGCTGAGGCGATCGAGTTGCGGCACGCTTTGGTTCACCGAACTGATCAGGGTATTGATATCTTTCGACATGGTTCCCACCTGCTGGGCCACCTGGCCATAGTCGAGAATGTTGAACGGAGGAGAATTGGTGTCAGCGGCGGGGCGGGGGGCACGCTCGCCTACGCCGAAACGCTTCATCAACCGGTCGAATGTGCCGATCGTCGTGTTCAGCGACGTGGACATCTTCTCGCCGGAGATCAGCGCGTCGTTCACCTGGCCGGCGAGTTCCTTGAGCCTGCCTTCGTGCAAGTCCAGCGCGGCCAGGATCTCCCTTCTTTCCGTCGCGATGCGATCCGGCAACTGGGCAGCAGTCTGGCTGGCGGATTCGGTTGCGCGGCTGATGCGATCCGCACTTTCGGCCAGCCGGGTGGCGTTGGTAAGGACCAGCCGCACCCCGGGCTGATCGGCCAACTGGTAGGTCAGGAACTCGGTCTGCCAGCGCAGCAGAAAGGGCATGTGCTGTAACGTAAACAAAGCGCGCTCCGCCAGGAGCCGCGTCTGCGTAATCTCCCGCACGGCGGGGTCAAGCCCCGACGTCGGATCCAGGTTCACCAGGCTGAAGACGCTGGTCAGGTCGGCCCCTCGCTTGGGAGACTTCGTCACCAGGACAGCGAACTCCTGGGGCCGGACCAGGAAGGCGGTGCGGGCGTTGGGATTCTGCACCCACCATTGAGCGATCGTTTCACGGAGTTCGTTGACATGCGCTGGTTTCAAAACACTGGTGGCAAGCTGCCACACATTGGTTTCCAGGGTCCGGCTGGCGGCGAGCCACGACTCAAAAGCGGCTTGGTTGTCCGTCTTATGCCACCGATCTTCGACGGCCATCCGGCTGAGCGTGACCACGGCGACCAGGTCAAGGAGGTTGGCGTTGGGATTGGGGCCGCTGGCGATGCCGGTCACGGCCGACCAGGACAACAGCTTGAGTTGAAGGGCCTCGATCCGCGCGGATTCCGTACCCGCGTTCGCGGCATAATCGTCGAGCGCCTGGGCGGTCTGCATCGCGAAGCTGTCGGCAAAGCGTTGGACCTGAACCTGGATCTCCAAGGGGTCGGGCCCGGGAGCGGGTTTGCCGGGAACGACGGCAGTAACCACCCGCTGCGGTGCGCGCAGCACGCCGCAACCCGCCGCCGCCAGCAAGATCACCAGCAGCAACGCCAGCGACCCGCCCGGAACTCCGCCATTCCCCGAGACCCGTTCCGACGCGGGGGAGCCGATAGCCAGGTTCATGGAGGAAAGCGTAAACGGCTCGCGCAGCAGTGTCACCATTGGCCGCAGAGCGCGGTCAATGCTCATCCGACGACTCGACGAACCTGCCAGGCTCAGAGACGACGGAGCCGGTGCGCCGGGAGGGTTCGGGCGAACCGTCCGGGCTGCGGGTCGTCGGTCATGGCAATAGGCGATGGGGCTCCGCGGTTGCGCCGCTCGCTATGATCGCGCTCCGGCGCTTGCGGACGCCCCGTCACGCCCGGAGGTCGGCCGTGACTTCGTCCGCAACCCGTTCCCCGGTTTCCACCGCGCCTTCGAGGTAGCCTTGGGCATCGATGGAGGTATGTTCACCGCAGAAGTGCGCGTTGCCCTCCTGCGCCCCCTCGATGCCGGCGAACCGGGTGTATTGCCCGACCTGCCAGAACGAATAGCTGCCCCGGCTGAATGGATTGCCTGGCCAGAAATCAACCGTGGCCCGGCCATTCCACCAGGCGTCCAACCCGGGCAGCACGGGCTCCACCTGCGCCAGGAACTGGGCCGCGCGGAACGCCGGGGTGCCGCTGCCAAACGTGTTGCCGATGCTGCCACCGGTGTAATCCACCAGGATCCCCGCCGTGCCGGGCTGGCCACGCGTAACCTCCCAGGTCGCCTGGTATCCCCGGTCGGCATAGGAGTCGCCGTTGTTGCCGAGCGCGTTCCAGTGCCGGCGGCTGAACTGGACGTTGAGCTTCGAGTTCGTGCCCATCGCCAGCTCCCGGATCGCGATCATTTTCAACTCACCGAGGCCCGCTCGCGTCAGGTCCACCGCGCGGTTCAGGATCGAGAACGGCAACGCGAACACGACCTTGTCCGCGGTGACATCGAACGTGCGGTGTCCACTCTGGAAGGTGAGGGTGTGACTGCCGGCTGCATTGCGCTTCACCGCCAGGAGCGCAGTCTCGGTGACGATTTGCGGTTCGAGTCGAGCCGCCAGCGCCGCGATGATCTGGTCGTTGCCGCCGCGGACATGATATTTCTCATTCGAGGCGCCGAAGAGACTGAAGCGGCCCGGACTGTTGTAACCCAGCAGATAAATCAGGTTCAACGCGCTCTGCGTTTCGCACTCCGCACCGTATTCGATGTTGTAAGCCACATCGAGCAGTTGACCGAGCCGGGAGTTGATGCCGCCGGGAATGGACTCGTTGATCCAGTCGATGATGGACATCTGGTCGAGTTGCGCCCCGCGGAGGGTGGACCGGTTGTAGAGCGTCGGGTAACCCGCTGCCGAGAGGTCACGGTGCAGCTTCTGCCAGATGGCCTTCAAGTCCTCCACCGCCTCACCGTAAGCATAGGTCGCGCCGTCAAAGTAATAGAATGGCGCCGTGCCGTTCGGTTCCGCGGCGAGCAGATTGTCGAGCGGCAGGCGAAGTTCCTGGGCAAGCTGGCGAATCGCCGTATGGCCTTGGTCAATCAGTTCCCCGCCGTGTTCCGCTATCTGTCCCTCGGCAAAATCCTCCCGGCGGGTCCAGCAACGCCCACCAACCCGCGAGTTGGCCTCGTAGATCGTGGCGTCGATCCCCGCCTGCTTCAGCCGGTAGGCACAGGTCAGTCCGGCCAGGCCGGCGCCAATCACGACGACCCGCGCGGCTGAGCCGCCGGGTTTGGTGGCGAGGAGCAACGGGGACATGGCCGCGGCCGCGGCCACGAGCGAAAGCCGCCCGATGAAATCCCGCCGCGTCGTGCGGGGCAGGCGACGGTCGTCCAGAACGCGCTCCACTTCGACCCGACGAAGTGAGGCCTCCGCCGCGGCACTCGCGGCGCCACGCAACATTTGGGCAAGGGGTGTATGGGGCATACTGTGTTTTTCGGCGAAGTAAGCAAAGACGGGCGATGCGTTCAAGTTTTAGAACGCACGGCGGGCGGGCATCCAGACGAGGGCCTTGTTCTCGCCGCGAACCTGCCAGCTCGGTTGCGAAGACGGCGCAGACGGCGATTGGGGCTTGCTGCCCGGACCGCACAAAGTAGAAGAGGCGGAGATGAAAAGCACCTTTCTGAGCCCGGCGCTCGTTGTGCTCGGCACCGCCGCCGCGTTGCATGCTGGGTCGGCCGATCGATCGGCCCCGCCAGCCGCTCCGGTTTCCGTCAACTACGCGCGACCATTTGAGCCACCGACGCGTCCGGCGTTCCTCGCGCTGCCGCCCGGTGCGGTGGAACCGGCTGGCTGGCTGCGCGACTGGTGCCTGGCGGCGCGCGACGGTTTCACCGGCCACATGGACGAGTATGACGTCGAGTTCAAGCGGGCCTGGGCGCCCGACTACAAGATGACCGGCGAGCGCCTCAACTGGCCCAAGGGCGGCTGGCCTTACGAGGGCGGCGGCTACTGGTTCGACGGCCTCGTGCGTCTGGGCTACGTCCTGCACGACGAGGCGCTCATTCAACAGGCCAAACGGCGCCTCGACGGGGTCGTCACCAACATGAATCCCGACAGCATCCTGTTCCTTTGGTGGCTCGATCGAAACAAGCCCGAAGACAGAAACGGGAGTCTCGTCAGCGAAGCCTGGCCCATGTGGGCCAACGGCCTCCTGGGACGGGCGCTGACCGGCTATTACGCCGCTTCGGGAGATCCCCGCGTGCTGCGAACGCTGGAAGCGGGCTATAGCGGCGACCGCGACTGGCTGCGCTTGGGCTGGGCCATGTCAAATCCCTGGCCGGCCTTTGACACCTACACCTGGACGGGCAACCCGGAGATCGCCGCGGCACTCACCGCGCTATTCGCCCAAGACGGCGGGGGTCTGAGTCCCGGAGGGACATCCTGGAACCGCTATCGGCACCGGCCTGACGAACGACCTGGTGCCGAGCAGAACGATCACGTCGTGCATTTCCTCGAAAGCACGACCCCGTGGGCGCTGGGTTATCTGTGGACGGGCAAGCGCGAGTTTCTCGACGCAACCCTCGCGTGGCACGACCTCCTCGAGCGCGAGGCCATGCAGCCATCCGGCGTGCCGGTTGCCGATGAATTCTACGGGCCAACTGGCGCGTTCCGCGGAACCGAGACCTGTGACGTGGCCGGCTATCTTTGGAGCCAGATCGCCTTGCTGACCGTCACCGGCGAGGGCCGCCTGGCGGACCGGGCCGAGCGGGCGCTCTTCAATGCCGGCCCGGCCACCGTCGCGCGCGATTTCAAGACGCACGTCTATTTTCAGTGTCCCAACCGCGTTGTGGACAAGTCCCCGCCGCATCCGCACGGTCCTCAGGCCGAGGGCAATTCCTACCAGCGAAAGCACTACCCGCTGTGCTGCACGGCCGCGCTCAACCGGATTGTGCCCAATTACGTCATGCACCTCTGGATGGCCACCTATGACAACGGGCTCGCCGCGACCCACTATGGCCCGTGCCACGTTTCGGCGCTGGTCGCCGACCGGGTGCCGGTCGAGATCGTTTGCCGGACCGACTACCCCTTCGATGACGTGATTGCCATGAGCGTCCAACCGGCGCGCCCGGCGACGTTCCCGCTCGCGTTCCGCATTCCCGGTTGGTGCCAGCATCCCACGTTGAGCGTGAACGGCACCGCGGTCGAAGCCGCGCCCGAAGCCAAGGGCTTCGTGCGCGTCGAGCGGCTCTGGAACCCGGGTGACGCGATTCGCCTGCGATTGCCGATGTCGCCGCGCGTGATCACCGGGCGCGACCACAACGCGCAAGACGCGCCCTACGCCGCGGTCTCCTATGGTCCGCTGCTGTTTGCGTTGCCCATCCCGGAAACGGCGGATGCCAACACGCCCGATCCGGCCGCCAAGTGGAATTATGCCTTGGACGTGCAGAAACCCGCGCTGACTGTCGAACGCACTCCGATGCCAGCCCGATGGGATTGGCCGCTGGCCGCGCCCTTGAAACTGCGGGCCAATGCGATCGAGGTGGGGTGGAATCCTGACCCGAAGGCGCCCCGCCTGCCGCCCCAGCCGGCCGGCCGCTCAAAACCCGCGCAACCCATCACCCTCGTTCCCTATGGCTGCACCAAGTTCCGGATTTCCATGTTTCCGGTCGCGGCGGAGCCCAATTGAAATAGCATTGTCGAAATATGAAACCGATCCTCTCAACCATCATCGTCTTGTTAAGTTCGAGCGGCCTGGTCGTCGCCCAGGAAACGCTCAAGCCACCCACGCCCGCACCCGTCAGGGCCTTCATTGATGATACGGCTCCGGGCTGGCGCAGCTTGGAGAAGCAGGACTTCGCGCGGGTCAACAGCGCCGAAGACACCTGGACCTGGCAGGCAGACGGCCTTCATTGCAGGGGCCAGCCCGTCAGCGTGATGCGCACGGCGAATCTCTTCACCAACTTCGAGATGGTCGTGGAGTGGAGCCATCAGAAATCCGCCGGCAATTCGGGCGTGTTCGTCTGGGCTACACCGGAATCGATCCAGAAACTGACCGGCAACCAGCCCGGCTTGCCCAAGGGCGTCGAGGTGCAAATCCTGGACCACGGTTATAGCGAACTGATGAAACAGCGTGGCCAGAAAACTGACTGGTTCGGCACCGATGGCGACGTGTTTGCCGTGGGGGTCAAGATGAGGCCGTTCCCGCCGCTCTCGCCCGACGGCAGCCGGAGTTTTCCGCGGAAACATCTGGCCAAGGGACATGGCGAGTGGAACCACTACTACATCCGCGCCATCAACGGCGAAGTCCGGCTCTGGGTCAACGGCGAGGAGGTTTCCGGCGGCACGGGCTGCGATCCCGCCTCGGGTTATCTCTGCCTGGAAAGCGAGGGCTCACCCATCATCTTCCGCAAGCTGCGCATCCGGGAACTCCCTTGATGGCCGGACCGCGACCGATCCGAAGATCCCGGAGATGCTTTCCACGCCGGGTTCGACGCTGAATGCGCCGACCCGTGGGAGCGCCGGTCAGTCTTCGCCTCGACCGGGGCTGAGGACGCGGTGGACTTGCTTGCGCGCAGCCCGGCGGCACGGCTACGGCGCCTCGCCTGGATCCTCGAAGGCTTCGACGAATTTCACGATCCCGCGAAGGTCGTGGTAGTTGGCCTTCCAATTGTGCGCCTTGGCGGTGCTCTTGGGCAGTCCGTCGGCGGTGACGGTTTCGAGCCAGATGCCGTCGGCGGGCACGATCTGGCGGGCGCGGAGGAAGGCGATGAGCTTCAGCAAGGCTTCGCGGTAGGCCGGGTTTTCGCGGTGCACCAGTCCGTCCGTCAGCGCCGCCATGAACTCGGCCTGGCTCCACCAGACCTTGTCCGTGTCCGCGGCCGGCTGGTTGTCGGCGCCGCGATTGTACAGACCGCCACGCTCGCGGTCGGTGCCGTACTTGAGCGCATGCTCGAGAATGGCATCGAAGTACGACCAGGAAGGCCGGCGTCCGAGCACTTGTTCCGCCCGCACCATGAGCCAGGCGAACTCGACGTTGTGCCCATAGGAGAGGCCGGCGCTCTGCGGGTCGGTGACCGGACTCCAGTCCGGGTGGCGATGGAATGCGGCTTTCCCGATTTGTTTTGGGTAGAACCACTTCTGGTTGAGCTTCAGCGCCTCGGCGAGCGACTTCTTGACTTCCTTGTCCTGCGTGACGTCGGCCAGTTCCGCCAGCGCCTCCATCCAATGCAGGTGGGCGTTCGCACTCTTGAGCCCCGCGCGTTCGACCTCGATCTGGGAATCCTGCCTCGTGATCCACTGCCAATCGCGGGTGTAATGTTCGCCCCAACCGTCGTTGTTGGTGTCGTGGCAGTGCACCTGCAGTGCGTGGTAGAGGTCCAGCGCGTGGCGGAGCGGTACCGGATCCTCGCTCGCCCGGTGGTACTCGACGAGGGCGTAGATCACGAACGCTTCGCCGTAGAGATATTTGCGGTCGTTGACCGGCTGGCCGGCGAGATCGGTTTTCCAGTAGTAACCGCCGTTCACCGGGTCCCGGAATTTCTCGATCAGGAACTGGTAACCCTGCCGGGCGGCCCGCAAGTAGTCGCGCTGCGGATCGCGATAGCCTTTGCGGTGGGCGTGGGCGAAACCCCAGACCATGCGGGCCTGCGTGACGATCATCTTCTCGGTCGCGGGCGGGGCGGGGCGGGACGCGTCGTCCGCGAGCACGAAGCCGCCGCGCTGCCAGTCCACGCAGCGATCGTACCAGTACGGCAGCACCTTCTCCGACAGTTCGGTGCGGAACTCGCGAGCCAGTTCGGAAAGGTCCGCGGGCGGGGCGGGCGCGGCCAGGACGCCCAGCGCGGCGGAAAGGAAAAGCCAGCCACCGCACCACGAACGGAAGGGTTGGGAACAGCGGTTCATGGCTCCATGATTCACCCGCGCCGCGCAGGGGTTCAATCCGAAAACCCCGCCCCGGGAAGTTTCTGCCGGCGTCTCCCGCGGAGAGCGGGAAAGTCCGCAGCCGGCCGGGAAACCCGGCCCGGGATTGACAGCGCGGAACCGGCGCCCTTAATTCCAGCCAACAACCGTTCAAGCCATGAAAGCCTCCCGCCCTGGGGTCGTGCCCGGTTTCCATTGGGATGGCCGTGCCGCCGAGGCGGTGCGGGTCCGTGCGGCAGCACCGCCGCCCCCAAACCGGGACCCGGCCCGCCTTGGTGCCAGGTTGCGCTCCGCCGCCGGGGCGCGAAATGGTTTTACCCTGATCGAGCTGCTGGTGGTGATTGCGATCATCGCGATCCTCGCGGGGATGCTGCTGCCCGCCTTGGCGAAGGCCAAGGCCAAGGCCAGCCAGACCTACTGCCTGAACAGTCAGAAGCAGATCGGCCTCGCGGTCACCATGTACGAACCGGACCACCGGGATCGGATTCCCCTGTGCCGCAACTGGGGCAAGGCGTGGAAGGGCGATCACGACCTCCGCCCGGACGACATGTGGATGCCGGAGTTGCTGGCGCCATACCTGGGCACGAACACGTCCAAACCCAGGACGACCCAGCGCTCCGATTACCGGCTGCAGCCCGGGACCTTCACCTGCCCTGTGGGGTACAAGGTGAAAATCCCCGCGGGCCAGCCGGGCTCCAGTTTCACCACCGACTTCTTCTTCGCGAACGACGGCGTCACGTACGTCTGGAACCACATCTATCTCACCGCCGACCAGAGCGGGTACGAAGTGAGCAAGCCGGTCAGTGGCCGCCCGGCACTCGACTGCCCGATGCCCACGAAAGCCACGCTGGTCTGGGAGATTCCCTATTGGGACTACCAGTACATGCCGCACCAGCGCGGGATCAACCTCGTCTGCGCGGACGGCCATGCCGAGCGCGTCAAGGGCAGTGCCACGGAGTACGACTGGTGGGCCTACCACAGCCGCGACGGCTGGGAATAGCGCGACCGGTTCCGTTCCCGTGACCGGCCCGGTTCGGTTCGGCGCGGCGCTCCTTCCCGCGGCAGTCTTGACCCAGGTCACCGCCCCGCCGCGCGGCGTTCGCCAGTTTCCGTCCCGCCATGAAAATCGGATTCCACACCGACGCCTTCAACTCGGCCTACTGGTCGTTCGAAAAATGCCTCCAGTGGGCGCAGCTAAACGGCGTCCACTTCATCGAGTGCGGCCTCATCGACGGCGTGAGCTGGATCCACGGGCTCGGCTACCAACCGCATGTCGCGCTTTACGAGGATCCCGTTTTGCTCCGCCGCAAGATGGATCGATATGGCGTGCGCTTTTCGCAGGTCGATGCCGCCTATCCGCTTTCCCAAAAGGACGGCCCCCTCCGCGGCGTGCCTTACGTGCTCAAGTCCATCGCCTGGGCCGCGCAAACCGGCTGTCCGTGCGTGGACACGACCGACGGCCTGCACGCGCCGGAAGGCCTGGACGAGCCCGAGGCGATGTCGCTCATGCAGCGGAGTTACGCCCAGATCCTCGAGGTGGCCGAGGCGCATCGGATCATCGTCAACATCGAACCGCACGGTTACTTCACGACCAATCCGGACCGCATGGCCGCGATGCTGGCGTTTGTGGAAAGCCCGTGGCTCCGGATGAACCTGGACACCGGCAACACGTTCATCGCCGGCAACGACCCGGTGGAGTTCCTCCGGCGCTTCCTCAACAAGGTGAGCCATGTCCACGTCAAGGACGTCTCCGAGTCGCTGGCCGCGGCCCTGCGGGGTGGCGCGACCGGCATCGCCGTCAGTCACTGCGCGCTGGGCGAAGGGGTCAACGCCGCGAACATCAAGCAGTGTCTGGCGCTGCTTCGCGACCAGCGTTACGATGGCGTCCTGAGCATCGAATGCGAAGGCGCTGGCGGTCCGCTGATCGGCAAATCCCTCGCCTGGCTGCGGGGCACCTTGCAGGAACTGGGCATCGAGGAAACACCGTAAAGCCGGCGTCGGACCGGCTCGCTTCCGCCATGCTGCCTGCGGCTCCCGCCCGAATTCATTTGCTCCCGGCCAAGGAAGCACCCTTGGTGATCGTGCTGCGCCGCAAGCCGTCACGATTGTTCCACGTCCTGAGCCTGAACACCCAGACCGGGCATTACGAGCAAGGCACGTGGTTTACGGGCAAGCTTTACCCGTTGCGGTGCGATACCTCCTTCGACGGCAAGTGGCTCGTCTATTTGGCGCTGGGGGCAAAGGGTGTTCCCTGGAACGGGATCAGCCTCGCTCCCCGGTTGACCTGTGTGGCGGAAGGTTCCAACGCCGGCACCTGGTTCGGCGGCGGATACTGGGTGACCGCGAAGGACCTTTCCCTCAACCACTGGAAGATCGAGCAGGGTTCGGTGCCCTTCCGCACGGAGCCGCTTGCGGCCCGATTCGGCGGGGAATGCTTGAGCGTCCTGTACCCGCGCTGGGAACGCGACGGCTGGGTGCGCTGTGGCGAAAATTGGGGACTCGACAAGCCTGAGGCCGACGCCGCCAGATTGACCATCCCGCATGCAGGCGACGACGGATGGGAGCTTCGACCTTCACGCCAGCATCCCACCCTGCACGCGTCGTATGCCGGTTACTTGGAACACGGTTACACATTCCGCTTCCGGGTTCGCGAGCGGCCCGATTTGTTGGACGACGCGGTCGATTCCGCCACCTACGACGCGCTCGGCCAGTTGGTCGTCTCCCGCCGGGGCGTGATTTCGGTGTACACCTGCCCGGCCGCCCGCGCTTTGAAACTGCGATTCCAAATCGATCTCGAACCGCTGGCGCCGAAGAATTCGCCGAAGGATTCGCTTGCCCGCAACGACGGAAACGCCTTCCCATAGACGAAATCTTAGCCGCAAGAACAATTACGGAACCAGCCGCTATGAACACATCCCAAGACCTCACCCGTCGTGACTTCCTCAAAACCTCCGCCACCGCCGCAGCCACGGTCAGCGTGGCCGGTCTGGCGGCCAGCCGCTTCGCCCACGCCGCCGGCAGCGACGTGCTCCGTGTCGGCATGATCGGTTGCGGCGGACGCAACACCGGCGCCGGCGCCCAGGCCCTCAAGGCCGACCCCGGCACGAAACTCGTCGCCATGTGCGACATCTTTCTCGACCGCGTGCATGGCGCGCGCGAGGCCATCCGGAATGAGCTGACCGCTGCGGGCCGCCCCGATGCCGTCCAGGTTCCCGACAGCCAGTGCCTCACCGGCTTCGACAGCTTCAAGCAGGTCATCGCGTTGTCCGATGTCGTTTGCATTGCGAACGGCGCCAAGTTCCATCCGCTCCACGCGCTGGCGGCGATCGAGGCGGGCAAACACGTCTTCGTCGAGAAACCCCACGGCATCGACCCGTACACCGTGAAGCTGATGCGCCGGGCCTGCGCGCTCGCGAAGGAGAAGCAGCTCGGCATCGTCTCCGGCCTGCACAGCCGCTTCCATCCCGGCTACGCCGAGACCGTCAAGCGCATCCACGACGGGGCGATCGGCAACATCGTCAGCATCGAGGAGAACTTCCTCCGTGCGCCGTACGGCGTGACCGAGCGCAAACCGGGCTTGACCGAACTCGAATGGCAATGCAGCACGCAGTACCATTTCCGCTGGCTCTCCGGCGACGACGTGCCGCAATCGCTCGTCCACAACCTGGACCGCGCGCGCTGGGCGTTGAAGGAAGCCCTGCCCATCAAGTGCCACGGCTTAGGCGGCCGTTCCTCGATGACCGAACCCATCTACGGCGACGTGTTCGACCATCACTCGGTCGTCTATGAGTTCCCGGACGGCGTCCGGGTGTACGCGCTCTGCCGCACCACGACCGGCTGCTACGACGAGTCCTCGAGCCTGATCTGGGGCAGCAAGGGCAAGGCGAACATCACGTCGGCGCGCATCTGGGGCGAAACCAACTGGCGCTGGCAGCAGGCGAGCAATGACCCGCACCAGGTCGATCCCTACCAGATCGAGCACGACCGCCTCTTCGCGGGTATCCGCTCCGGCCAGCCGGTGAACAGCGGCGATTACATGGCCGACAGCACCATGACTACGGTGATGGGCCAGATCTCCTGCTATACGGGCAAGGAAGTCGCGTGGGACCAGATCAACGCCTCCGACTATTTCCACACGCTCAAGCCCGAGGATTGCCACGACGGCATGGAACCGCCCGCCAAACCGGGCCCCGACGGCAGCTATCCCGTGCCCGTGCCAGGACGGACGAAGATGATTTAATCAGCCCGCCGCCCCCGTTCCTCGATTCTGTTGGCCGGGCTTCGAACCTTGTCCGGCAGCCGCTGAGGGCGACGGAGGAAGGGGCCCCACCTGGGTTCGGTTGGCGGATCGAAGCCGGCGTGCTCGGCCAACCAGGCTGTGTTCGATCCGCGCCCGCCCGGCCCCCGGCTCGGAAATGTTGACGGGCGGACCCGTTACGGTCCGCCCGTTGGTTTCCCCGATGAGCTGTTCGTGCCGGCGGGTCCAAGGACTACGGTTGCCGGCCGTTCTTGCATGCCACGTTGCGTCGGCCCAGGTGGCGATTGACCGCGTTCAAATACGCGCGGGCGCTGGCCTCGATCACGTCGGTGCTCGCGCCCTTGCCGGTCACGAGGTCGCCATTGCCGAAATCGACCTTGGCCGTCACCTCGCCCAAGGCGTCCTTGCCCTGGGACACCGCCCGGAGCGCGTAGTCCATGAGTTTGCCGGAGGTGCCGGTGAGGCGGTCGATGGCCTTGAGCGCGGCGTCCACCGGCCCGTCGCCGATGCCGGCGTCTTGCGCGAATTCGGTTTCGCCCTTCTGACCGTCCATCTTCTTGAGCCGGATGGTCGCGGTCGGCACGGTCTGATTGCCGCTGGTGACATGGAGATAATCGAGCGACCACGTCTCGGCCACCTCGGTCATCATGCCTTCCACCAGCGCGGCGAGGTCGTCGTCATAGACGAATTTCTTCTTGTCGCCCACGTGCTTGAACCGGACGAACAACGCATTCAAGTCGGCATCGCTGAGCTTGAATCCCAAGTGCCGCAAGCGCGCCGCCACCGCCGCGCGCCCGCTGTGTTTGGTGAGCGGCAGTTCCGTCTGCCCCCAGCCCACGTCCTGCGGGTCCATGATTTCGTACGTCTCCCGCTTCTTGAGGATCCCGTCCTGGTGAATGCCGGCGCTGTGGGCGAAGGCATTTTCGCCGACGATCGCCTTGTTGCGCTGCACGCTCAACCCGCTCATGCGCGCGACCAACCGCGAGGTCTTGACAATCTCGCGCGTGGCGATGCCGCAGGCGAAACCACGGTAAAAATCGCCGCGCGTCTGCATGGCCATGACCACTTCTTCGAGCGACGTGTTGCCGGCGCGTTCGCCGATGCCGTTGACAGTGCATTCGATCTGGCGCGCCCCGGCCCGAACCGCCGCCAACGAATTCGCCACCGCGAGCCCGAGGTCGTTGTGGCAATGCACGCTGATCACCGCCTGGCCGGACCCAAACGCCGGCACCGCTGCGTGCAACTGCTGGATCAAGGCGCCGAACTGGTCCGGCACCGCCCAGCCCACCGTGTCCGGGATGTTGACCGTCGTGGCGCCCGCGGCGACCACGGCCTTGCAGACCTCGACCAGGAACTCCGGTTCGGTGCGCGATCCGTCTTCGGGCGAGAACTCCACGTCCTCCACGAATCCCTTGGCGCGGCGTACGCCCTCGACGGCGAGGCGGACAATTTCGTCCTGCGCCTTCCCGAGCTTGAATTCGCGGTGGATTTTGGAGGTGGCGAGGAAGACATGGATGCGGGCGCGCTTGCCGGCGGGTTTGACGGCGGCCGCGGCGGCATCGATGTCCTTCGCGGTACAGCGCGCGAGACCGGCAATGATCGGACCTTTGATGTCGCGGGCAATGGTCTGAACGGCCTCGAAATCGCCGTCGCTGATGACCGGGAACCCGGCCTCGATCACATCCACCTTCAGCCGGGCAAGCTGGCGCGCGACCTCCAGCTTTTCGCGGAGGTTCATCGAGGCGCCGGGGCATTGCTCCCCGTCCCGGAGCGTGGTGTCGAAGATGGTGATTCGATCCTGTTTCATGGCATCTGTTCTGTTCTGGGTTTCCCGTCGTTGGCTTTCCACGGCCGCATGCAACCCGAGTTGCCGACGACGCAGCGGTGGTGGGGCCGGGAGAAAACACAAAGCCCCACCGCCACTGCGGCGGTGGGGCTGTGAAAATCGCTGGATCGCGTCAGAGCCCAACCGCCGCGCTGCTCAGCAGCAGCGCTCCGTTCAGCAGGTCAAGCTTCGCGATTCCGTACATAACGGCCCGCACGCTAGGGCGGCCGTCGGCCGTCGTCAATCGCATTCTGCGTGCCGCCCAACCTTCCCAGCGCGGATTCATGAGAGGTTTTTGAGGGAGGGACGTTTGGCGAGGACCAGGCGGAGGGCTGGGGTCTTGTGATTTTCGGACAGGAGGGACTGGAAATCGCTGGTGTTCACGTGGTCGGGACGGCGCTGGTGCTGACGCCATTCCAGGAAGAGGCTGACCGCGATGCGGCGGTAGGCCCCGAGGAGGAACATTCCCTGGTCGCTGCGCACGCGGCAGCGATCGTCGTTGAAGGACACATCCAGCCGCTGATGCAGGCCGTTCTCGATCCCCCAGCCCTGGCGGTTGCGCCGCAACCAGGCCTGGGCGTTGAGCCGCTCGGGCGGGGCGCTGGTGATCAGCGCGACTTCCTCGTCGTCGCGGCCTTGGGTCTGGCGCCGCAGCCGGGCGACTTGGGCCGCAAAGGGGAAGCCGAGGTCCTCGGCACTGACCGGGGCGGTGCGGATGAGCCGATTTTCGTCCCGCCCCTTGTTCCGCTCCCGGGTGCAGGCTTGGGTGTCGGTGGGACGCTCAGGGGGGGAAATCCGCTCGGGGAGCGGTGAGCTGCTTTTCGACGTGGGCCCGGAGCGTGGGCTGGTTGCCTTTGACGGTGAAGAGGTAGTCGCCCCCGCCCTCCAACACGACCGCGCGCGCGGTCTCGTCCTGGGTATGCAGGGCGTCCAGGCTGACCCACCGGCCGGTCAGGTCGAGCGTGGGCATGAGTTTGTGTTGCGCCACCGGGATCTCGTTGGTCTTCTGATCCACCACCGCACTGCCCAGGTAGTACTGGCTGGGGACGGTGACCGCTGTGAGGATCGAAGCCCCGCTGCCATGCTTGGGTTCCTTGCCATCCATCACCACCAGCTCCTGCGCCGGGGCCGGGCCACGCAGTTGGCGTTGAATGGCCAGCAACCGTTGGTGGAGCTGGACCGCGTCGATGCCGGCCAGGAACCGGCTGAAGGTCGCTTGCGAGGGGGCGGGGTATTGGCCCTTGGGGTTGATCCGAATCCCCAGGGCGCGGCGCTGGCCCGGACTCAAGCCCCGCGCGAACTTGGCCAGATCGCTCTGACCCCGGGGTGCCTCGCAGAGCACGGCCAGGAGGATGAGGGTCGCCAGACTGAACAGGGGGTAGGATTCATAACGGTCGCGGTACTCGGGCAGGGCTTGGAAGTGCTCCACGAGGGAGCGGATCTCCGGGGCCCGCTGGGTGCAGCGAGGGGGCACCTTGGCCTCCACGAGCGCCAGGGCGGGTTTGAGGTGCTCGGCCTGGAGGCTGCGGCAGGCCCGGGGTTCAAGGGGGCGCACGAAGAGCCGCTTGGGCTGGTCGTGTTGGACGTAGTAGTCGCGGCGACAGCGGCCCCAGCCCTCGGTCTGACCCAACTCGGTCCAGCCACTGGCCGTGTAGACGGTGCCGCAGAACTGGGCGGGATCGACGAAGGTTTCGACCGCCAGGATGGGGTGGCCGTACTGCGCCTGCCAGTCGGTGCTGAGCCGATCCAGGGTCAGGCGCAGGAGGCGGGAGCCCAGGTTGGGGACCGCACACCCTGGCAGCAAGAGGAAACGGCTGTTATTGGTGAGCAGGCTCAGGCGACGGCGCCGTTGTTCGTGGGTCCAGCCGATCCACTGGTCGCGGGCGCGCAGATGCTTGGCCGCCGCGCTGAAGACCAGCACGGCGAGCCAGCGACCGCCGGCATCGGTGGCGAGGTAATACAGGCGCTCGCCCACGGGCTTGAGACTGCCCAGGTAGTGATGGCGATTGAGGAGCCGGTGAATCCGGGGCAGGTCGGTGCGGGCCGCGAGGCGCACGCGGGCCTCGTGCAAGAGTTGTTGTTGGGCGGTGTCGGGCAAGCGGGTCGGTTTCGGCATGCCCCGAGCGTAAAAAGTTGCGGGACGGTTGTCCCGACAAATCGCTCAACTCAACCGCACCCAGTCAGTTACCGCTGACCAAGCATCGGCCCTGCAACCTTCCAACGTCCAACCGCGAAACCGACCGCCCGGCCGCGGCGGCGGATCCGACATCCGGCGGCACACGTGCCCAGCGCCGACGAAGGCCACGAGGATGCCGAACCGGACGCCGCTCGCCACCGTGGAGACGCCGAGCGCTACCACTGGTGCCTTGGAGGTTCGACCGTACGGTGCGCCCGGAGTTCCGGCTACACCGCAATCGGCGCCTTGATGGCCGGATGCGGATCGTAGCCGGTCAACTCGAAATCCTCGTAAACGAACTCGTCGATTTCCTTCCGCGCCGGGTTGAGCTTCATCGTCGGCAGCGGACGCGGTTCGCGGCTGAGTTGGAGCCGGGCCTGCTCGAGGTGGTTCGCGTAGAGGTGCAGGTCACCAAACGTGTGCACGAAATCGCCAGGTTTCAGACCGGTGACTTGGGCCACCATCAGCGTCAGCAGCGCGTAACTGGCCATGTTGAACGGCACCCCCAGAAACAGGTCCGCACTCCGTTGGTAAAGCTGGCAGCTCAGCCGGCCTTGGCTCACGTAGAACTGAAACAATGTGTGGCACGGCGGCAGCGCCATGCCTTCGACCTCGCCCGGGTTCCAAGCCGTGACGATGAGCCGGCGGCTGTCCGGATTCCGCCGGATCTGCTCGATCACCTGGTCGAGTTGGTGGATCGAACGGCCGTCGGCGGTGCGCCAGTCGCACCACTGCGCGCCATAGACGCGACCGAGGTTGCCGTCGGCGTCGGCCCATTCGTCCCAGATCGTGACGCCGCGCTCCTGCAGCCAACGGACGTTGGTCTCGCCGCGCAGGAACCACAGCAACTCGTAGATGATCGACTTGAGGTGGAGCTTCTTGGTGGTGACCACCGGGAATCCGGCCTGCAGGTCATACCGCGTTTGTGCGCCGAAGACCGAATACGTGCCCGTGCCGGTGCGGTCGGCCTTGAAATTGCCGTGGTCAAGCACGTGGCGGAGCAGGTCGAGGTACTGGCGCATGGTCGAACGAATTGACGAGGCATGGCTTTAGGCCAATGGCCTCGCGATGCAAGCGTTTAGTCGTCCGGAGTGGCGACCGGAGCTCGCGGGCGCCCGTCAGCGGGCCGCGTGCCACCGCCAGCCGTTGGCCGGGACCTCGAGCGCGGTCCCGTCCAACTCCACGCGGACCGGTTCGGCGCGGAAGTTGTACAGGCAACACCCGCCGGCGAACAGGTACAGCCCGACACCGCTGGGCGCGCGGAAATCCACTCCCAGCGGAGCGACCAGGGCGGCCCGGAGCGCGTTGGCCAGCGCCGGTGGGATCGCCGAAAGGCCGCGCGGCTTGGGCGCGAGCAGCCACTCGCCGCTGTCCCGAAAGTCCTGTTCGGAGAAGGTGCGCACGTTCAACACGAACACGCGGCCGCGGCTTGTGGGTCGTTCGGTCAGGAGCGGCACGGCCCGGCCGTCCACCAGGGCATCGATCCGGATGTGGGCGGAAACGGCACGCAGGCCGGCGTCCAAATCCAGCGGCACCGGCAGCGCCTGCTCCTCGCCGCGGAGCGTGACTTCGGCCGCCGTCGCGGGCTGGCCCGCCGGGGCGACCGTAACGCCGGCCAGTTCGCCGGCTGCAACGCCGGCCGCACGCACAAAGTCCGGCGTGAGGATCATCGTGGCTCCCTGCTCCAGACCCTGGCGGACCTGGTTCAGCACCTCGCCATCGGCCGCCGCCTGCCGCGCCAGGAATCGGACCCGGCCCGCCTCGGGGTACCGAGCCGCCGGCAGGACCGGCAGGCCGATCATGCCCAGGTAATCCGCCAGATACAGGTTCTCGCCGGCGTCGCTCGAGGGTGGTTTGTAGAACCCGATGCCGTCGCGCCGTCGCCCGGCGATCTGCGCCGCCAGCGTTCGCAGATCGGGCAGCCGGGCGGCGAGCAACGCATCCCCCGGATGCCCTTCCATCAGATCGCCCAGATGAAAGAGCGTCAGCTCGCGCGCGCCCGCCAGCACGCTTTGGTACGCCTGATCCACGAAGTTCTGCGCACTGCACTCGATGTGATCGAACCACGCGCCCACAACCTTTTCGCCGGCCACCGACGTGAGCCAGCGGAAGTTCATGTAGCCCTCGGTCGGCTGGACGAATCCCATGCGCCGCGTCCGCGGGTCCCGCACTTCCGTCCCGACCCAGATTTGATCGAACGCCGGCGACATGCGCGCGGGGTCGTAACCGAACAGATGAAAACGGTCATACCATTGTGGGTACTTGAGAATGAGGCGCACGCCGGGATGGGCGGCGCGGGCCGGTCGGACGATGAGCGGGTCGATCAACGAAACCAGCAGGTCGCGACGATACCCGGCCCAGGACCGTTGGCCGCGGGCGGCGTCAGATTCGGCGGAGGTGTCGCCGGTGCAGAAGAAATCGTCCACGATCAACGTGTCGAACAGCGGGGCGCTCTCGGTAAAAAAGCCGGCGACATCGCGGCGCGTCTGCTCGCTTTCCCAATTCAGCCAGCCGAGACCTCCGCTTTGCCGCGTGCCAAAATGTTCCCCGGGCACGGTGGCGATGCCGCCGGAGCAGCGGACGCCATGGCCCGCGAGGAAGTCGCGCACCTCGCGGAGCGTGTCCGGCGGCACGTACTCGTCGCCGCGGCGGCCCTCCAGAAACACGCGGGAGACCGTCAAGGCGTGGAGGACCTCCGGGACTCTGAGCCGCTGGTCGGGCGGAGCCAGGTAGCGGAGCACATCGCCGGCGGTCGCATACACGCTGAGGGTGGGCGCGGCCTCGGCGCCCTGCGCCGCCGCGGCAGCGCAAATCGAGGCCAGCCAGATCGCGGTGCGGAGCATCATGCCGGCGACTGTCCGTGGAAGCCGCGTTGGCGCCAAGGCCAAACCAACGAACCCGCCGCCTACCCCTTTTCGCTGAACAGCGCCTCGGCGAATTCGCTCGGATCGAACGGCTGGAGGTCGTCCGGTTGCTCGCCGACGCCGATGAACTTGATGGGCAGGCCGAGTTCCTTCTGGATGGCCACGACCATGCCGCCTTTGCTGGTGCCATCGAGCTTGGTGACCACCAGACCGGTCAGGGGCACGGCCTTGTGGAACTCGCGCGCCTGGTTGAGCGCGTTCATGCCGGTGGTGGCGTCGAGCACGAGCAGGACTTCATGCGGCGCGCCGGGGAGCTTCTTGTCCATCACGCGATGCACCTTCTGCAGCTCCTTCATGAGATTGTTCTTCGTGTGCAGCCGGCCGGCGGTGTCCACGAACAGAAAATGCGCGCCGCGCGACTGGGCGGCGCTGATGGCATCGTGGGCCACCGCGGCGGGGTCTGCGTTATAGGCGCCGGCGACGACCGGCACGTTCAGGCGTTCGCCCCACAGCTTGAGCTGCTCGATGGCGGCGGCGCGGAAGGTGTCGCAGGCGGCGAGCACCGCGGTTTCGCCCCGCTCCTGGATCCAGTGGGCGAGCTTGGCGCTGGTGGTGGTCTTGCCGGTGCCGTTCACGCCGACGATGGAAACCACCGTCGGCCCGGTGGCGGCGCGGCGCAGCGAGGCGTCGTTCGCGGCCAGGCTTTTCTCGACTTCGCCCTGGGCGATGCGGAACACGTCCACGCCGCCGCTGCCCTGGCTTTCGTACGCCTTCTTCACGGCCACGACGATCTGCTGGGTCATGGCATGGCCAAGGTCGGCGCCGATCAGCGCGGCTTCGAGCTCCTCGAGCGAACTACCCGTCAGCCGCGGCGAACGGGTGACGATGCGCTTGATCTCGTGGAAGAGCTTGGAATGGGTCCGCTGCAGACCCGCTTTGAGTTTCTGGAGTAAGCCCATGGCGAGGGAGAGGCGTGCGTGCGGCCGTCAGGAGGGCGTGGGGCGCCGGGCCGCGACGGCTTGCTGCAAGCGTTCGTAGTATGCGAAGGGCACTTTGACGGTGCCGATCAGGGGCTGGCCCTTGTTGAGGCCGTGGCAATCGGAGCCGCCCGTCGGCAGCAGGCCATGGCGGTGCGCCAATTCCAGGTAACGCTGCGTCGCTTCGGGGGAGTGTTTGGTGTGCCAGCACTCGAGGCCGTCCAATCCCGCGGCCACCAACTCGGGGATCAGGGGGTCGATGCGGTTGAGACCGGGATGCGCCATGACCGCCACGCCGCCGGCCGCGTGCAACAATTCGATGGCCTGCAGCGCGGACATCTTGAACTTGGGCACCCACGCGGGCCGGTGCTTCTTGAGGAACCGGTCGAAGGCTTCATCCAGCGAGGAGCAATAGCCCGCCTGCACGAGCGCCCGCGCCACGTGCGGCCGGCCCGGAGACTGACAGTTCGCCAGCGCGAAAACCGCCTCCGCGCGCAGCGGCACGCCGCGGCGGTTCAGCCGGGCCACCATTTCGCGAATCCGCTCCTGGCGCACGGTCTGGAAGGTGGTCAGTTCGCTTTGGAACCGCGGGTGGGCGGCGTCGAAACCGTACCCCAGGATGTGCAGTTCGTGGCCCTCGAGTTCCGCCGTCAGCTCCGTCCCGGCGATGAACGCGATGCCGTGCTGCCCGCACGCCGCCGCCGCCCGGGCACAGCCCTCGGCCGTGTCGTGGTCCGTGACGGCGATGGCGGACAGGTGCTGGTGGCAGGCGTGGCCGACCAGTTCCTCCGGCGAGTACGTCCCGTCGGAAAAGGCCGTGTGCAGATGGAGATCGGCAAACATCGCGTCGTCAGTGATCGGCGCTTTGCCGCCGGCCGCCAAGCCCGGGGGCCGGGGCGAACCCGGAAGGCCGGCAGCCAACGCAACCCCGCCCCGCCGCGGTGTGCACCCGGGACCCGGGACCCGCAGAGACAGCGGCCGCCCGCTTCATGACACGATCCGCGCGGGCCGCATGAGTTCCTTGCGGAGGCTGTCGAGGATGCCGTTCACGAACTTGCCGCTGTCGTCGGTCGAGTACTTCTTGGCGATGTCCACGGCCTCGTTGATGCTGACCACCGGCGGGATGTCGTCGCGGTGAAACATCTCATAGACGGCCAACCGCAGGATGTTCCGGTCCACCGCCGCCATGCGGTGGAGGTCCCAGTTCTTCGCGTGCTTCTGGATTTCCAGGTCCAGCTCCGGCCGGTGCTCGAGGGTGCCACGGATCAGGGGTTCCGCGAACAGGCGGACCGCGGCCTCCTCGGTGGAAGGCGGAGGCAGTTCGGTCTTCTCGCCCCATGACGCCTTGCCCTTCTCCTCGGCGAGGGCGGCGGGTCGTTGCGATTCGAAGAAGGTGTTCAGCGCCGCCTCCAGGTCGGCAGGCGGGTTCAGGTCGTACTGAAAAAGAAACTGCACGGCGCGCTCGCGCGCTTCGCGGCGTGTACCCATGCCGCAAGGATGGATAGCGGGCGGGTAACCGGCAAAGAAAAACGTGCCGGCCGCCCCGGGCACTCGCGGCTCGGGGTGCCGTTGTCCAACGCAGGTCGCAATTGTGACATTCTGTGTACCAGGCCATTGGTTCCGCGCAGGGGTTGGCGCGGGGTGCCGGCGAGGTCCGGGTGCAAACTCCGTTCGCCTTTCGCCCGGCCGGTGTGCTAGGCTGCGGCCCGATGAATCGTATCTTTTGGAACCTGTTGGCCCCCGCGCTCCTCGGCGTCGCGCTCCCGGCGGCGGAGCCCCCGAAGCTCGAGGAGTTGATGAGCGTCATCCGGACCAATCTGGCGGGCGTTTCCGAGACCGAGGTGACCGAAGCCGCGGTCAGCGGGCTCTTGGATCATTTCCGTTCCCGCGTATTCTGGGTCACGAACGCCGCCGCCGCGCCCGCGCCCGTCCAGGACACGCCGCTGCTGGCCGATACGAACCTCTTCGACGGCGCCTGCGGTTACGTGCGCGTGGGGCGGGTGGCCGCCGGCGTGGCGCCGCTGATTTCGGACGCCTTCCGGGGATTGATGGCGACGAACTCCTTGAAGGGGCTCGTCCTGGATCTGCGCTTCGCCGAAGGCGAGGATTTTGCCGCGGCGGGCCGTGTGGCGGCGTTGTTCGTGAACCGGGACCAACCGCTGCTCGATTGGGGTTCGGGCCAGGCCCGGGCCGCCGCGGGGACGAACGCCTTCACGCTGCCGCTCGCGGTGTTGGTGAACGGCGAGACGCGCGGCGCGGCCGAGGCCCTGGCGGCGGCGGTGCAGGCGGCGCAAGCCGGGCTGGTGATCGGTTCCACCACCGCCGGCCAGGCCAGCGTCTTCCAGGAATTCAGCCTCAGCACCGGGCAGCACCTGCGGATTGCGGTGGCGGAGGTGATGGTGGGCGACGGCAAGCCGATGCCGGCGACCGGCCTGACGCCGGACATTGTGGTGAACGTCCCGCCCGCCGATGAACGGAAGTACATCGCCGATCCGTTCAAACCCCTGCCCGGCACCGGGGCCGCGGGCGGGCGCAGCGCGGGCGCGAATCGCTCCCCGCGGCTGACCGAAGCCGAACTGGTCCGCTTGCACCGCGAGGGCCTGGACACCCTGCCGACGCGCCCCCGCAGCGCGGAGGCGCCGTCGTCCCGCGCACGAAAACCGCAGGCACCGCCGGCGCCGCTGGTGGCCGACCCGGTCCTGGTGCGGGCCTTGGATCTCTTGAAGGGCTTGGCGGTGGTGGAGGCTCACAAGCCTTGAGCCGCGGCCGGCCGGGACGCCCCCCCGGCGCCAAAAGCGGCTGTGACCCGACGACTGCGGGCCGCCGCCGGTCCGGACCGGGATTTCGCCGTTGACGACTTGCCACCCCCTCCGCAACGTCCCATCCTTTCGCAGCGGGAATGAAGACCATTCTGTTCATTTGCACCGGCAATGTGTGTCGCAGCCCCATGGCCGAGGGCCTGTTTCGTCACCTGACGCGCGCGCGTGGTGGCTACGACATTCTGTCGGCAGGCGTGGGCGCGATCGACGGCCAGCGACCGAGCCCGTTTGCCATTCAGGCCCTGCAGGAACTGGGCATCGACATCTCGGGCCAGCGGAGCCAGGCGCTCACGGCGGAGTTGGTGCAGCGCGCGGATTACATCTTCGGCATGACCCAGGGCCACGTGGACACGGTGGCGTTGCTGTATCCCAAGGCGGGGGAAAAGACCTTCCTGCTGCGCGAGTTCGACGACACGCTGCAGGGCTACGAGAAGGACATCCCCGACCCCATTGGCGAAGGGCTGGAGGTTTATCAGGAGTGCCGCGACAAGATCGAGCAGGGCCTGCAATCCGTTCTGCGGTATCTCGAACAGTCGGCGAGCGGCGCGGGCGCGGACGAAGCCAAGAGCCAACTCATGGCGGCGGCGATCGGGGCCGATCATGCCGGCTATGAACTGAAGGAGATCATCAAGCGCCATCTGCTGGGCCGGGGCATCGCGGTGGGCGACCTCGGCACCGACTCCACGAAATCCACGGATTATCCGGATTTCGCCCAGGCGGTCGCTTATGAAGTCGCCGCCGGTGACGCGGCGTTCGGGGTGCTGGTGTGTTCGACGGGCATTGGCATGAGCATGGCCGCGAACAAGATTCCCGGCGTCCGCGCCGCCTTGGTGTGCAACGCGGAAGCGGCCGAACTGGCGCGCAGCCACAATGACGCGAATGTGCTCTGCCTCGGCGCGAAGTTCACCAGCCCCGAGCTGGCGCGCCGCATCGTGGACCTGTTCGTGGACAGTCGCTTCGAAGGCGGTCGCCACCAGCGCCGCGTGCTCAAACTGGAGTCCGCCGCGGCGTCCAACCTGCGGCTCGCGGCCGTGGACCCGGCGATTGCGTCCATCATCGAAAGCGAACGCCAGCGCCAGCAGCAGAACATCGAGCTGATCGCGTCGGAGAACTTCACGAGCCTGGCGGTGATGGAAGCCCAGGGGTCGGTGCTGACGAACAAGTACGCCGAGGGGTACCCGAAGCGGCGATGGTACGGCGGCTGCGAAAACGTGGATTCGAGCGAGCAACTCGCCATCGACCGGGCCCGGCAGTTGTTTGGCGCCGAGCACGCGAACGTGCAGCCGCATTCCGGCTCGGGCGCGAACATGGCGGTCTATTTCGCCGTGCTCAAGCCGGGCGACAAGATGCTCACCATGGATCTCAGCCACGGCGGGCATCTCACCCACGGCAACAAGGCCAATTTCTCCGGGAGATTCTTCGAGATCGTTCACTACGGCGTGCGCCGGGACGACGAGCGGATCGATTACGACCAACTCGCCGAACTGGCGCGGCAGCACCGCCCGCGGATGATCACCGTCGGCGCCAGCGCCTATCCGCGGATCATCGACTTCCAGCGCATGG
Source organism: uncultured bacterium (assembly GCA_963735925.1). GTDB lineage: Bacteria > Verrucomicrobiota > Verrucomicrobiia > Limisphaerales > J093 > DSVZ01. Next base: position 131,958 of record CAVTMT010000006.1, on the reverse strand, counting down.
GCGCGATTGCGCAGGAGGTCGGCGCGTTGCTGTTGGCGGACATCGCCCACATCGCGGGCCTGGTCGCGGCGGGGCTGCATCCCAGCCCGGTGCCGTACGCCGATTTCGTCACCACCACCACGCACAAGACGCTGCGGGGCCCGCGTGGCGGCCTGATTTTGTGCCGCGAGAAGTATGCCAAGGAGATCGACTCGCAGACCTTCCCCGGCATCCAGGGCGGCCCGCTCGAGCACGTGATCGCCGCCAAGGCCGTCTGCCTGCACGAGGCGCTGCTCCCCGGCTTCAAGGCGTACCAGGAGCAAATCGTGAAGAACGCGGCGGCCCTCGCCGAAGGCATGAAACGCAACGGCTACCGCCTCGTGAGCGGCGGCACCGACAACCATCTCATGCTGGTGGACGTCGGGGCCCGCGGCCTCACCGGCAAGGAGAGCCAGATCGCGCTCGATGAGGCAGGCATCACCGTCAACAAGAACACGATCCCCTTCGAGACCCGCTCGCCCTTCCAGGCCAGCGGCATCCGGCTCGGCACGCCCGCCGTCACGACCCGCGGCATGAAGGAGGCGGAAATGGCCGCCATCGCCGACATGATCAGCGAGGTCCTGCTCGACGTGAAGAACGCCGAGGCGGCGAAGCAGGTTCGCCAACGGGTGCTTGAACTGACGGCGCGGTTTCCGCTGCCGTACTGAAACCCGCCGGCGTGGGGCCAGACCCCGTCGAGCCCGTCAGTTCCAAGCCCAGAGACACCGAGGCTCGAGTATGGATTCGGAAGGCAGGAACGCCGGAAGTACCAGGCTTCCTGAGTTCCTGAGTTCCTGAGTTCCTGAGTTCCTGAGTTCCTGAGTTCCTGAGTTCCAAATTACCGATCCGGCTGTTGCCCATTCCGCCCCTTCCTCCGGCCGGCGTTGACTCCGCGCTCGCCTTGCGGCGGTGGCCGTCGTTAGGCTTCCCTGCATGAACACGGTCCGCATGGGCATCATCGGCTTGGGCAACATCGGCAAGTACCACGCCGATTATCTCTTGAACGGGAAGGTCGCGCGCTGCCAGCTTGCCGCCGTCGCCGACGCGCTGGCGCCGCTCGATCCTTGGGCCGCCAAGGGCCTGAAGACCTTCAAAGACGGGGCGGAGTTGCTCCGAGCGGGCACGGTAGATGCGGTCATCATCGCCACGCCGCATTACCAGCACACCACGCTCGGCATCGCGGCGCTGGACGCGGGCCTGCACGTCATGGTCGAGAAGCCGATCTCGGTTCACAAGGCCGACGCCGAGCGGCTCATCGCCGCCCATGCCGCGCATCCGAAGCAGGTCTTCGCGGCGATGTTCCAACTTCGCACGGAGCCGCGTTACGTGAAGATCAAGCGGCTCATCACCGGCGGCGAACTGGGGTCGCTCGTGCGGGTGAGTTGGATCATCACCGACTGGTTCCGCACCGAGGCCTACTACGCCAGCGGCGGGTGGCGGGCGACCTGGAAGGGCGAAGGCGGCGGCGTGTTGCTCAACCAATGCCCGCACAACCTCGACATCCTCCAATGGCTGTGCGGCATGCCGGCCAGGGTGCGCGGCTTCTGCCAGCTCGGCCGCTACCACAACATCGAGGTCGAGGACAACGTCACCGCCTATTGGGAATGGGCCGGCGGCGCGACCGGCGTGTTCATCACCTCGACCGGCGAGGCGCCGGGCACGAACCGGTTCGAGATTTGCGGCACGCGCGGCCGGCTGGTGCTCGAAAACAACCGGCTCACCTTCACCCGCAACGAAACCGACATGGTCGGGTTCAGCCGCGCGGCGAAGACCGGCTTCGCGCGTCCGGAAATCTGGAATGTGGAGATACCCTTCGACAACGCCCCGGCCCAGCACGCCACGCTCACCCAGAATTTCGTGGACGCGATCCTCGACGGCGCGCCGCTGGTGGCGCCCGGAGCCGAGGGCATGAACTCGGTCGAACTCGCCAACGCCACGCTCTTCAGCTCGCTCACCGGCCAGACCCTCGAACTGCCGCTGGACGGCGCGGCCTACGAGAAAAAGCTCCAGCAACTCATCGCCGAATCGCGCTTCGAGAAGAAAGTCGTCGAGATTCAAGGCGAGGATTTCACCAGGTCCTTCGTCCGTTAGGCGGCAGGGCCGTTGAGCCGGCCCGTCCGCGGCGGGGCGTCGCGGAATGGATCGTGCCCTCCAAGGTGCAAAAACTGTCGCCATGGTGACATTTTTTGCCGCACCCCCACGGTCGGTTTTGAATTGTCGGTCGCTCCCCTCCGGCCGAGACTCGGGCCATCGCATGAAAGCCATTTCCATTGTTTCCCTCAGCCTGGCCCTGGCCGGCACCGTCGTTCTCCCGGGCGCAGAACTCCGCATCGGGATGATTGGCCTGGACACCTCGCACGTCACGGCCTTCACCCAGGTGCTCAACAACCCGGCCGACCCGCAGCACGTGCCCGGCGGACGCGTGGTCGCCGCCTTCAAGGGCGGCAGCCCGGACATCGAGTCCAGCCGGACCCGGGTGGACGGCTACGCGCAGGAACTCCAGGACAAGTGGGGTGTGAAGCTCGTGGACACGATCGAGGCGCTGTGTGCGGAGGTGGACGTGGTGATGCTCGAAAGCGTGGACGGCCGGCCGCACCTGGCGCAGGCCCGGCCCGTGATCCAGGCGCACAAACCGCTCTTCATCGACAAGCCGATGGCCGGCTCGCTGCGGGACGTGGTCGCCATCTTCCGGCTCGCCCGCGAAGCGAACGTGCCGTGTTGGAGTTCGTCCTCGCTGCGGTACTATCCCGGCCTGATCGAGTTAAAGCAGGCAAACGTGGGCGAGATTCGGGGCGCGGTATCCACCGGCCCGTCGCCGATCGAACCCCACCACCCGGACTTGTTCTGGTACGGCATCCACCCGACCGAGGCGCTCTACGCGGTATTGGGCACGGGTTGCGAAAGCGTCGTCCGCACGAGCACGCCGGACACCGACGTGGTCACCGGCCTCTGGAAAGGCGGGCGGGTCGGGACGCTGATCGGCATTCGGAACGCCGCCGCCCCGTATCGGGTGACGTTGTTCGGCACGAAGGCGGTGCTCGACCAAAAGCCCGGCGGCGATTACGCGCCGCTGCTGCGCGAGGTGATGAAGTTCTTCCAGACCGGCACCGCCCCGGTGTCGCCCGAGGAAACCATCGAGCTGTTCGCCTTCATGGAAGCAGCGGATCTGAGCAAGCAGCGCGGTGGCGCGCCGGTGAAGTTGAGCGAACTGCTGCCGCCCAAGCCGAATCCGTCCTCGGATCGCTGACCCGAGTACCGGCAGGAAGATCGGCGCGTTCGGTCGATGACTCGCGGGCTTGCAGGGGTCGTTCAGTGCAGCCACCGCACGCGATAGAACCGCTGGGACTGCCCGGCCGCACCGGGATCGAAGACGCGAATCAGTCGGTCAGGCGAACGGGAAATCTCCTCCAGCAACCGCCAGTCTGGCAGGGCGAGGTCGTCACAGAACTCGATCCGGTAGGTCTCGCCCACCAGCGTCGGGAAACTCAGCCACACGCCGTTCACTTCCAAGCGCGCCGTCAAGGCGAACGGCTCGGTGAGCCGCATCACGAATGAGAGCGTGGCGTTGAGCGGAGGCTGCTGGCCGTCGGACGCGCTCAGGACGACGGGGTAATCTCCCGGTTCCGTCCCCGTACCGAGGATCCGGAGACGCCGCGATTCGAAGTAGAGCCCTGGCGGCAACCCCACGGCATCGAAGTGGAGCGGTTGAATCGGGACGTCAGGGTCGGAGACATGGAGCGGGATTTCCCAAGGCAGGCCCGCCGGAAACTGAACGTCCGCCTGGGGCAGCCAGGCCGGCGGCAGATTGGCTTCCTGAACCGCCAGGGTCAACGGCAGCAAGGCGAAACCCGCCCCGCAGGCGGCGTTGTCGGTCGCTGCAAATTCGGCCTGGTAAATCCCCGGTCCCTGCGGCTCGGTCGGGGTCCAGGTGAGGATGCCCGAGGACTCATCGAAAGTGGAGCCGGGCGGGAGGCGCGTGGCCCAGCACGTGGCGGTCTGCCAGGGCGCATCGAGATCGGCCACCGAAATCGTGAGCTTCATCGGCGACTGCTCGGTGACGGTGAGGGCGCCGTCCGCGTGGAGGACGGGCAGACGATTCTCCGCCACGAGTCCGGGCGTCCCGTTCACCGGCCCCGTGCGCCAGGAAGCGGGGTCGTTGCCATACCCCTCGACCGGCACGCGTTCGAGGCTGACCCCGGGGCGTGTGGACGGCCACGGCGCGTTCGTGCGGTAGGTGACATGGTCCACCCGATAGTAGGGCACGGTGCCGTCCAATTCCGGTGGGCCGGCCTGCAGCAGCCTGAGCGTCTCGCCATCGGCGGCGAGGGCACCGGCCCACGGACCCAGCACCGGGACGGAGGGGTTCAGCCCGTACTGGGCGCGGAAGGCGGCGGGATTCGTCGCGCAGACAATCACCGTCGAGCACGGCGGCAGCCAGGTGTTCGTCGGAAACGCGAACCGGCCGACGCCTTCGAGGGTCCAGACATTGGTGGGACGGGCCGGATCGAACAACGGCACGGCGGCCCCCGTGAGGTTCGCCAGTTCGAGAAAGCCGGCTTTGCCCGGCGCCGGCGTGAACAGAATCTCGCTCACGACGACGGGACCGACCCGTGGCAGGGCGTTGGCGCCGCCCGGCGTGTTGGTGCGCAACTCGGTGAAGTCCACCGTCCCGTCGGAGCGCTGGAAGGTGCCGAACGACTCCTCCGGGCGGGCCGCGGGAAAGTCCACCGTGTCGAGAAACCGGAGCACGTTGGTGCCGCTCATCTGCAGCAGTGCGGCATCGTCGCCCCGCTCACTGAACGCAAAGCCCAATTGCACGGCGGTGAGGAGCCGGAGTTCGCCGGGCGCCAGCCGGGTGCTGGCCGGGAAGGTCCAGCGCGCCGGCCGATCGAGAGTGTCCGTGAGGGTGCAGCCCGTCAGGTCCACCGGTTCGCTGCCGGAGTTCTCCAGCTCTAGCCAGTCGCCACCGGCGCCGGGGTGCGACAGCACTTCGTTGATGCGCACCGTCCTCACGAACGAGTCAAGACGCCCCGGGGAGCCGTGGTAAAGCGAGCTGGCGCCCCAGTTGGCGCCCTGGGCGACCTGCGTCTGGACCTCGGCGTCGCTGGCGGTTTCGGGTGGAAACGCGCGCAGTTCGATCGAGCTGCCGTGGCCATCGGCGCGCTCGGGCCAGTCACCGCCCGTCCGGTACGGCACGGACGCGAGCTCGACGCCGTTGGACGCCACGAGCGAGAGAGTTTCGCCGGCGTTGTTGAGAGCTCCGGCCCACGGGCCGACCGCCGCCAGCTCCGCCCGATACCAGGGCGACGCCGGACTCTGGTAACGCACCGCAAACGCCGCCGGGTCGTGCGCGACCATCACGAAGGCGCCGGGCGCCAGCGCGAAGCCGCCGGGGAAGACGTAGCGAACGGCGTTGTTGAGCGAGACGCCCGAGAGGTCGAGCAGGTTGGTGGAGGCATTCCACAACTCAACGAACTCATAGTCCTCGCTGTCGGCCGGGTGATAGTTGATCTCGGTTACCAGCAGGTCCCGCGCGGTGGGAACGCGTCGCGTCGCGAGGAGGAAACGCGGTTCCGCCAGGGCCGACCACTGGCCGCTCGCGTTCCGCACGCGGACGCTGAGGGTCAGGTCGTTGGTGATCGTGATCGCGCCCGGCGACCAGACGCGCGCGGCGGGGGAGAGACTGCCGCCGGCCAACCGCGGATCCGAGCCGTCGAGCGTGTAGTAGATGGTGCCCTTGCTGGACGTGAGTTCGGGCTGGAAGCCGTTCGTGACGAGGCCGCCGTAGGAGTTGAACGTGGGCGGATCGAACGTCGGGTAGAGCCCGGCGCTGCGCAGGTAGCCGACCAACTGGGCCGTGCGCGCCGGGAACAGACTCGAGCGGATGGCGGCGGCGGACGATTCCCAACTCGCCGGCGTGCGGTATCCCCATCGGGCGCACTCCGCCAGCAGGCTATCGTGGACCTCCTGCATCCGTGCGGTCAATCGCGCCTCATTGGCGGCCGGCGTCAGCGCGCCTTGGTTGAAGCAGTGCCGGTAGATGCGGTCGGCCAGCAGCATCTTGAAGTCGGGATGGCCTTCGTTCACCAGGCCGCTGAACGTATCGCCCGGACCGTTGCGACTCGTCCGGTTCAACCCCAGAGCTTCGGTGCGGAGGAAGCCGTCCGCGTCCGCGATCCAGAATTTGAACCCCGAACCGGCGTTCAGCGGCCCACAGGCGCGGAACTCGGACTCCGAATCGCCGTAGTTCCACAGCAGCATGAAATCGATGAGGTGAGGCACATCCAGGTATGGGCGGACGGCCGGGTAGGAGTCGCTCAACGACCGCACGCGTTCCCACGGCAGGAGGTTGGGCGGTTCGGGGGCGCCGAGCACGAAATCGTCGCCCACGTTGTCATTGCCACGCACCGCGACGTAATCGTCCTTCGAGCCGCCGAGGTAGTCGGCGAGGAAGGGTTCCACCAGCAGCTCACGGCAGTCGTATTGGCCCCAATAGACGCCGTTGAGGTAGAGATGCACGAAGCGTCCGTGCGGGTTCAGGCTGCCCATGTCCAGCAGGCTGTCCTCGACGAACCGCCCGGCCATGTAAAACCCGCGCTCGAACATGTCCTGGGAGCCGGATCGGAAATCCAGTTCGTCGAAGGAGGTCTGGGCCAGCACGCCCCGGTCGAAGCCATTGAACAGCGGGGCGTGCAAGCGGGCCTCGCCGTACCGGGCGCGGCACTTCATCCGGAGGCTGCGTTTCTCGTACTTCGTCCAGGCGTTGCCGAAGCGGGAGATGCCGCAGTTGACCTGCACGGGGTCGCCGCCGTCGGGCCAGAGAACTTCCAGCGACCCCTCGCGCTCCTCGTACTCGGGCTGCCCCGGCACGCAGATGGAGATGGAGGGCAGCGCCAGCAGGCCCGACCTCATCCGCGGCGCGTAAGCCGGATTCCGGGTGATCGCCGGGTTCATCACGGAGGAGGCGATCACGTCATCGACAAACAGGAACGTCCTGGTCTGGATGCGCGCCGGCTTGAAACCCGCTCGGACGGCCTGGGCGCGGACCGCCACCGTGCCGGTGATGGCGAGTCCCGTGGTGTAGGGCACGGAGGGGACGGAGCCGTCGAGGGAGTAGCGCAGCGTCGCCCCGGGACTCTTGTTCGTCAGCGTCAGCGTGAACGCGGTGTCATGGAAGCCGCGCGCCTCGCTCCAGTCGGGCGGTTTGAGCCAGCCCTGATAGGTGGGAGCAAAGTTGACGGCGCCGGGTGTCGGTTCGAGGAAGGTCCAGTTGCCCTCCAGATCACGGCCATAAGCCAGGTCCGTGTCCAGCTCGGGATAGGCCGGCAGGCGATCGACGATCGTGACACCGTCGCGCGCGGTGAGCAGGAGCGCGCCGCCATTCTTCTCCAGCCGGAAGCCGGCGTGCAGGTTGCCGGCCGGGTCCACGGCCGTGTCGCGTCCGGAGGCAAAGACAATGAGCGTGCAGTGCGGAGCGAGGCTGGTGGCGGGGAAAGTCCACTTCATCGGCCGCGCGGGATCGTCGCTCAAGCCCCAGCCGGTCAGATCCGCCGGCGCGTCGGCCGGATTGCGCAACTCGATCCAATCGGACGCCTCCCCGTACCCGTCCTCGAGCGAGTACCGGTTGTCCGCCACGATTTCGCTCAGCCGCACCGGCAACGGACCGGCTCCCGCCTGAACGGCCACCCCGCGCGTGAAGATTCCGGCGGCATTCGAGGCCACCAGGACAAACTCGGTCGAATTCGTGATCGCCAGCGTGACGCCGCCGCCGCCATTGGGACCGGTGTACGCGCCGACCGAACCCAGCGCGGGACGGATTTCCACCCGCCGCACGTCGTCCACGGCCCAGGCGAGCGTCACGTCTTGGCCGGGCTCGACGCGGTTGGTCGAAGCGGTGAAGGACAGGATGCCGATGGTGTTCGTCGGTCGCCCGAACACTTCGACTTCGCGGAAGCCGAGGTAGAACTCGATGCCCCCGGCCGGGTCGGTCCGCTGCTTGTCCTCGAGCCCCACCCGCACGTAGCGGGCGAAGACCGGCCCGTTCAAGTCCAGGTCGAATGCGTCCGGCGATCCGGCCAGTTTCTCCGCGAACACGGATTCATGCGCGGCGTTGTAGAGTCGAACGGTCGCGTTGGTCAGCCGGCCGCCGATCCCGCTCGCGGCAATGGCCCGCACACCGTAAAGCCCATAGGTCGCCCCCAGGTCCGTCTCCCAATAGCCGTCCACGGTCCGCAACGTGGTCCGGGTCTCGGTCGTGTAGTTGTCGTCGTTCGCATTGCCCGCGGCCGGGACCGAGGAGTCCAGCCGCAGCATGTAACTCGGCTTGAACGAAGCCAGGTTGTTCGTCACCGGCACGGCGGCCGCGGACGGGAGCAGGAGGTTGGTGGTGCCGGAAAACACGCGCGCCTCCGCCAGCGTGACATGGTAGTTGCCGCCCCCGTTGGTTTGGCCGCCCTCGAGCCCGAGCCGGAGCCAGCGGCCCCGGGTGCCGGCGGCAGGCGCGTAGGTCCAGGTGAGGCCCAGGCCCGGGTTGGGCAACACCGCGGAGGCCACGCTGTTCGAAGTGCCGTCGAAGACGCGCAGCACCAGACCGCTCAGGCGGTTGTCACAGCAACTGTTGCGATTGACGATCTCGACCCGCGTGAGAGGGAAGGCCTGACCCAGATCGGCCATCCAGAAACTGTCCGGGACGTCCGCGGTGTGCGTGAACGTGTCCGGGTCGCCATCCACCGCGTTCTCGGCGGGAAAACCGCCGTACTCGCTCGATTGCCAGACCCGAACCGCATTGGTGGAGCTCGTCAGGGGCCCCGGTCCGTAGGGCAGATCGGGCACTCCAAACGCCCGCACCTCCGCCAGTCCGACGCGATGATTTCCCGCGGCGTTGGTCTGCGCCCCCGGCAGGCCAATCCAGAGCGAGCGCGCCCGGACGCCCGCCGGGAGGTCGATCACCGCCAGGCCGCCGGAGCCGGGGTTCGTCAGGTTTGTCCCGTACACGACCTGGTCATCGAGGTCGAACAGGCGCAGCGTCAGGCCGTCCAACTCCGCGTCGTCGGGGGCGGACCGGTTGACCAGTTCAATCCGTTCCAGCGGAAAGGGCCGGCCCCATTTCGCCAGCCAGAAGCTGCCCGGCAGGTCGGCGGTCAGGCTGTAGGTGGCCGTCGCCCCGTCCACCGCCTGGAGCGCAGGGTGGGCGGGGGAGGCGTCGGTGGATTGCGACACGGCACTGAAGGCAAGGCGGGTGCCGGACGACACCTCGCCGATCACGTACCCGAAGCCGGCGCCGGCGAACGCGTTGGTGTTCGCCGAACGATCGGTGATCCCGTGACCCGACGCCCAGGCGACCTTGACCAGACCGGTGGCCGGCGGCGCGAAACGGAAGACGTAATCGTCGGGGGCAACCGCCGTGACTTGGGTCGCGGCGACCCCATTGATCTGCAGATCGGCGGCGTCCACTCCCCGGACGCCTTCGCTGAATTGGACCTCGATCTGGGTCAGGCTTGCGAGCATCGCGCCCAGGGCGGGCCGCACGTTCGCGACGACGGGCGCCGCCGTGTCGCGGAGTCGCGGTTCCCAGACCGCGTCGAGCGTCAGCCCCAGAACGATGTCCGAGCTGGTGGTGTTGACCTGGTGGACCTCGGCGGCGAGGACGTTCGTACCGGTCACGAGGTGGGCGGTCGCAAGGTCGAACGGCCCCTCGTACGCGGCATTGCCCACCGTGCGGATCGCCGGAGAGGCATAGGTCACGGTGTCCGCGGGCATTCCCAGGCGGAAGGCTTCGGCCCCGTTCAGATGGAGCACCACGCCGTCATCCACCACGGTATTCACCTCGAGCCGGACCGCGTAAGCGTTGGCAATCCAGTTCGTGAAGCGCGTGCGAAAATAGCAGGTCGCCGGCAGACTGCCCGCGGTCACAGGCAGCGCCGTGGTTTTGGGTGCCGGCAAGGTGGAATCCTCGACATACAGCAATCCGCCCCCAGCCGGCCACCCGCTGTCCGCATAGTCCGGCGCTGTCCAGGCAGTGTTCAGGTCGGTCTGGCTGACGTTGTACCGCCAGCGATTCGTGATCTCGAGCAGACGGGTGGTTTGCGTCGGCCCCGGCATCCCCAAGTCAATCGTCAGCGCCGCCGGCGGGCTGGTGACCACCCCGGTCGCATTGCTCACCTGGACGGTGAACCGGGCGTTGTCGTCCGTGGCGGCCGTGGTGAATTCGAGGCTGGCGGTCGTCGCGCCGCCGACCGCCGTGCCGTCGCGGAACCACTGATAACTCAAGGGGACGGTTCCGCTGGCGGTCACCCGGAATGTGACGGCGTCACCAAGGAAGATCGTTTGCGGCGCCGGCGGGAGGGTGATGACCGGTGGAGCCGCATTCGCGGCGGCAACCAATCCGAGCGCGAGCAGTCCGGCGGCGAGCGGGTGAGGTCGGCGCCGGTCGTTCACCGGCAGGCACAGGCGGCTGTACATGCCCACAGGCTAACACGGAGGCCGGAGCGCGTGCGAGTCGGATCCCCGCCGCGCCGCGCCGCCCCCGACAATCGGGAGGCCCGCCGCCAACGAAGCCGGTCTGGAGAAGGCACAACTGTCAGCCGCCTCCCACCGCGATGGTGAACCCGGTGATGCGAACGAGACGCATGACCTGTGCCTTTCATTGGCCGGGCGATTCGTCAACCCCGTTCCCACCCGTCGCCGCTGCCCAATAGCAATCGAATGTGCCATTCACACATGCTCAAGTCCCTGGCGATGAAAGGGGAGAGCCGGGCTCGTCAAACTTCACGCCAATGAAAGTTTGCTCGTCCGAATCCTTTCCATTACAACGTCAATCGACACAGCGTCGAACCATGAAACAGCACACCACACTGGGTCGCCTCGGAGCGGCTCTTGCCTGCGGCGCCGCCTTGAATCACACGTCTCAAGCGGGCGGCATTGGGCTCTATGAAATCGGCACGTCCGATGTCGGCCTTGCATCGGCGGGATACGCGGCGCGCGCGGACAGCGCCGCCACCGTGTTCAAGAATCCGGCGGGCATGAGCCGGCTGGCCGGCGCAGAATTCGAAGGGGGCGTCCAGGCCCTCTACGGCAGCGTGTCGTTCTCGCCGGACGCGAATTCCTCGACGCGACTCGGCACGGATGGCGGCGACAATGCGATCGGCTGGCTACCGGGCGGCAGCTTGTTTGTGACGCTGCCTCTGGGCGAGAAATGGCGGGTCGGGTTGGGGACTCTCTCGTACTTTGGCCTGGCGCAGGATTACGGCTATGACTGGGTGGGACGCTACTACGTGCAGAAGAGCGCGCTGCTTGGCATGAGCGTGATGCCGGCGGTCAGTTACCAGGCGACGGACTGGCTCGCGATCGGCGCCGGCCTGAATGCGATGTATGGTCACCTGGACACCGAGATGGCCGTGAACAACAGCCTCGGTCCGGACGGGCAGATGACCTTGAAGGACGGCACCTGGGGCTTCGGCGCCAACGTGGGCGTCATGATCAAAGCCTCCGACCGCACACGTTTCGGCCTCACTTACCTCTCTCCCGTGGATCTGGACTTCAAAGACACCCCGTCGTTTACAGGGTTGGGACCGGCACTCGGGGCCATCCTGGCTAATCCCCGCGAGCTGGACCTGGGCGTGACCGTGCCGCAATCCGTGATGGTGAGCGCCTACCATGACCTGAACGAGAGGTGGGCCCTGATGGCGGACTTCGGCTGGCAAAACTGGCATCAATTCGGCAACGTGCAGGCTGGCGTCGAAGCCGGCGGCACCACGACCCTCAAGCTGAATTACCAGGACACGTGGCATGGCGCGCTGGGCGCCCAGTATCGGGCCTCGCAGAAGTGCACGCTGTCGGCGGGCGCCGCGTTTGACAGCTCCGCGGTGGACAGTGCCAACCGGACCGTGACCCTCCCGATGGGGCAAACGTGGCGGTTCGGCGCGGGGGTCCAGTATCAGCTCGGCCCCGCCCTGAGTGTGGATCTGGGTGAGACCTTCATGTGGGCGGGCAACATGTCGGTGGACCAAGGCAGCGATCTCAGCCTGCGCGGCCGCGTGTCGGGGGCCTACCAGGACGCCTGGTTCTCGGTCACCTCCGTCAACCTCAGGTGGAAATTCTGATTGGCGTCTCCCCAATCGTGTTCGCGCGCGGCCTTAGCGGGGATAGGTCTTGCACCCCGCAACCCGGCACTCACAATCCGCAATACAGTTATCAATATGAAACTAGACCAAACACTTTTGACCCTCGGCTTGGCGGTGGGGGTAGCCCTCGCGCTGCCGGTCATGGGGCAGCCGAACGCCGAACCGCCAGGTGCGCCCAGCGGGATCGAATCCAGGCGGGACCGCGCCCATCTCCCCATGCCGAACACCGTCCGACCCAGCTCGGTCGTCTATGACGCGAAAAGTCCGGACGCGAAATTTCCGCCCATCGAGCAACTGCGGCCGCCCAAGGGCGCGCCCAACGTGCTGATCGTCCTCGTTGATGACGCCGGGTTCGGGTCCTCCAGCACGTTTGGCGGCCCCTGCCAGACGCCGACCCTGGACAAGCTGGCCGCAAGCGGATTGCGGTACACCCGTTTCCACACGACCGCCATCTGCTCGCCCACCCGTCAGGCGTTGCTGACCGGGCGCAACCACCATTCCGTCGGCATGGCCGGCATCACCGAGATCGCGACCGCCGCGCCGGGCTACTGCTCGGTCCGGCCTAACTCCATGGCACCGCTGGCGGAGACGCTCAAACTCAACGGCTACGCCACCGCGCAGTTCGGTAAGAACCACGAAGTCCCCGTCTGGGAGACCAGCCCCGTCGGCCCGTTTGACGCGTGGCCCACCGGCGGCGGCGGCTTCGAGTACTTCTACGGCTTCCTCGGTGGCGAGGCGAACCAGTGGTATCCGACGCTCTTCGAGGGCACCACGCCGGTCGAGAACAAGAAGACGCCCGAGCAAGGCTACCACCTCATGACGGACATGACGGACAAGACCATCAAGTGGATTGCGCAGGAGAAGGCGCTGGTGCCCGACAAGCCGTTCTTCATCTACTTCGCCCCCGGCGCCACCCACGCGCCCCATCACGTTGCGAAAGAATGGGCGGACAAATACAAGGGCAAGTTCGACCAGGGCTGGGACAAGCTGCGCGAAGAAACGTTCGCCCGACAGAAAGCGCTCGGGGTGATCCCGGCGGACTGCCAGCTCACCGCCCGCCCGAAGGAGATCCCCGCCTGGGACGCGATGCCGGAAGCGTTCAAGCCCGCGCTGCGCCGCGAGATGGAGGTGTATGCGGGCTTCCTGGAATTCACCGACTACAGCGTGGGCCGCGTGGTGGACCTGCTGCAGAAGCTGAACCTCCTCGACGACACGCTCATTTACTACATCGTCGGCGACAACGGCGCCTCGGCCGAGGGTGGGATCAACGGGAGCTTCAACGAGATGAGCTATTTCAACGGCCTCCAGGGCCTGGAAACCGCGGAATACCTGGCGGCGCGGATCGACAAGCTCGGCGGCCCGGAATCCTACAACCACTACGCCGTCGGCTGGGCCCACGCCATGAACACGCCCTACCAGTGGACCAAGCAGGTCGCCTCCCACTGGGGCGGCACGCGCAATGGCCTCGTCGTCCACTGGCCCAAGGGCATCCAGGCCAAGGGCGAGATTCGCACGCAGTTTACCCACGTCATTGACGTGGCGCCGACCGTCCTCGAGGCAGCCCATCTGCCGCAGCCGCTTTCGGTGAACGGCATCCAGCAGGATCCGATCGAGGGTACCAGCATGCTCTATTCGTTCGACGACGCCAAAGCCCCCGAGCGGCACGATGTGCAGTACTTCGAGATCATGGGCAACCGCGGCATCTACTACCAGGGCTGGTCCGCGGTCACGAAGCACTACACGCCCTGGATCAACACCCCGCGGCCCGCATTCGACGACGATGTGTGGGAGCTCTACGACGGGAGCAAGGACTGGACCCAGGCGCACGACCTCGCCAAGCAGATGCCGGAGAAGCTCCACGAGTTGCAGCGCCAATGGCTGATCGAGGCCGCACGCTACAAGGTACTGCCCCTGGACGACCGGCTGTTCGAGAAGCTCAACCCGGACCTCGCCGGCCGGCCGGTGCTCATCAAGGGCAAGACCCAACTCCTCTTTGGCGGCATGGGACGCCTCTCGGAGAACTGCGTCCTCAACCTCAAGAACAAGTCGCACTCCATCACCGCCGAAATCGTGGTGCCGGAGCAGGGCGCCGAGGGCGTCATCGTCTGCCAAGGCGCCAACATCGGCGGATGGACCCTGTATGCCTACCGTGGCAAGCTCAAGTACTGCTACAACTGGGGCGGCTTCAAGCACTTCATGGTCGAAGCCGCCGACGTGCTCCCCGCCGGCCAGCACCAGGTCCGCATGGAGTTTGCCTACGCCGGCGGCGGCATGGGCAAGGGCGGCAAGGTGACCCTGTACACCGACGGCAAGCAGGTCGGCGAGGGAAACGTAGAGGCGACGCTGGCCACGATCTTCTCCGCCGACGATGGCACCGATGTCGGCGAGGATTCGGGCGCGGCGATTTCCCCGGACTACACCTCGGTCGGTAACCACTTCAACGGCGAAGTCAGGGGCGTGCAGCTCTCGATCGCGGATGATCCGAACAATGCGGATCACCTGGTAAGTCCGGAGCAGGCCATCCAGGCTGCGATGGGGCGGCAATGAGCCCGGCAGCTTGACGCATGGCTGACCCACGCCTGACCCATGATTGACCCGACGGGACGCTCCGTTCTGAAACGAGCCCCGCGCGCCTCCGCCGGAGGCCAGCTTGTCGGGCGGTCACTTTGAAAAACGAAGGCACCCGCCCCGCATTCCACTCACCAAAGCTCGACCGGCCCTTTCGGAACCGCGAGTTCGTGGCGCTCGCCCGCAGGCGGTGCGTCCGCGAAGGACGTGGCCAGCGGCACCGGTTGAAAGCGCGGACGCAACTCGCCCCGCTCGTCCAGGAATTGCGCCCGCCAGCGCCGGTAATCCGCGAGCAATTCGTCGAACTCCGCGCGGCGGCTCAGCATCACGGCGCGGCGCTTGAACTCCGCGGCGGGCCCGAATCGCTTCGCGTACCACGGCGCGACCTTCCGAAACTGCCGGCAGCCGTGTGCCTCGCCGAACACCTCGATCATCAAGTCCAGGTGTCGGCACATGACCCGCACCCGCTCCTCGAAGCCGGGCTCGGGCAGGAGTTCCCCGGTGGCGAGGTAATGCCGCGTTTGGGCAAAAATCCAAGGGCTGTAAAACGCACCGCGGCCAATGCTCACTCCCGCACAACCGGTCTCGTCGAGCATCCGCTTCGCCGCTTGCGGCGTGGTGACGTCGCCGTTGCCGATCACCGGCAGGCTCGGGACCGCCGCCGCCACCGCACGAATCCCGGCCAGGTTCACCCGCCCGGCGAAGCCTTGCGCCCGCGTGCGACCGTGAATGAACACGGCCGCCACGCCCACGTCGGCGAGGGCGCGCGCCAGGTCGGGCGCGGTGAGGTTTTGTTCGTCCCAACCCAATCGCATCTTGGCCGTCACGGGAATCCGCACGGCCTCGACCATGCCTTTCACCAGCCGGGCGGTGCGGTCGAGTTCGGTCATCATCGCTGAACCGCCACCGACGCGGCAGACCTTGCGCACCGGGCAGCCCATGTTGATATCGACCGCCGCCACGCCGAGCGCTTCGAGCTTGGCCGCGGCGTCGCGCATTTCTTCCGGCACCGATCCGAAAAGCTGCACCGCCAGTGGCCGGTCGGCGGGCCGGGTTTCGATGAGCTTCAACGCGTTCTTGTTTCGTTCGAGCAACGAGCGCGCGTTGACGAGGTCGGTGGTGGCCAAGCCGAGGCCGCCCAGTTCGCGCAGGGCGAGCCGCATGGGCAGGTTGGTGTAGCCCGCCAGCGGCGAGAGGAACAAGTTGGACTCCAGGTCCAGTGCGCCGAGCCGTAACATCGCCTCCGGGTGGTTCAGGTATTCCGCAGGGCGGTCAACAGGCGCCCGCGCAAGGCGATTTCACCCGCCAGCCAGGTCCACGCCGCGCCGTTGAGCAGAATAGCCAGCAGCGTCAGCCCGAGCGAGCGATACGGCAGGTCGCCGCCGCCGCCCAGGACGTTGGGCAGCACCGCCACCAGCGCGGCGGCGACGCCCACCCCCAGACCGGCGAGGAGCAACGCGAGGTGTTCGCTCAACACCAGCGTCCGTAGCGCGCGCCGACGGAAGCCGACCGCCAGCAGCAGTGCCAGTTCGCCGCGCCGCTCCAGGACGTTGCGCAAGACCACCACGCCCAGACCCACGCTGCCCAACAACAGGCCGAGCCCGCCAAGGACCTGGAACGTGCCCAGGTAAGTGTTCTGCACCGCGTTGAACGCCGCCAATCGCTCCGGTGCCGGCGTAAGTTCCAGGCCCAGATCGCGCAACCCACGGGTGAACTCGGCGGCCACGGCGACCGACTTGCCCGGCGGGGCATCGACCAGGAAGAACCGGCAGCCGGTGGTGGACGGGAACCGCCGGACGAACTCGGCTTCGTCGATCACCAGGCTGCCTTGGAGGATCGAGTTCGCCAGCGCGCCGACCAACCGCAGCTTGAACGGGCGCCCGTGCTCGTCGGTGTAAGCGAGCGTGTCGCCGACCTTTTTGCCGAGCGCATAGACGATCGATGCGGCGTCGCCGATCGCAGCCACTTCATCCGCGGCCAGTGGTTGGCCATGTATTGGGTGAAACTCACCGCGCTTCAGCGTCAGCCAAGGGTGCTTCTCGTCGGCGCCCGCAGCGAGAGTGGCGAAGGTGAACGCGCCGCGGTCGGCGAGCAATTCAGGTTTCACGCCCAACAAGCGCGGTGCCTGCGCACGGTTCAGGTTCAGGCAGCTCGCCTCATCGCCGTCGCGCACGCGAAACGGCACGACGTTTACTCCGGCCAATGTGTTGGTGTTGAGACCGTAGGCGTCGCGGCCGGCGGCGCTGTTCAAATCTTGAATCACCGGCTGGGTGGCGGAGCCGATCAGGGCAAAGCCGCCGGTGCCAGAATCGCGACGGTCCGCGCCGCGCACGGCATCGAGCCGGAAGACGCCGATCGAGGCCACGAGAAAACTGCCGCACGCCAGCAAGCCAATGACCGCGAGGCTGCGCCGTCGTCGCCGCGTGACGCCGCGAATGCCCATGCCCCGCAACGACAGGCCGGCGGCCGACCCGGAGCCCGCCAGGCGCCGCAGCCCGGCCGAGGCGCCGGCCAGACCGCCGATCAACAGCAACGCGCCGGCGCTGAAGAACAACTCCGCGTCGGCGGTGTCCTGGCGTGCCAGCGCCTCGCCCACGATCCCCGCCGCCCCGAGCAGACAGAGCAGCGCCACCCATTGGGAGCGGCGTCCGCGCCGGCCGCCGGCCGCCCATTCGTCCGTCTCGGCGACGCCTTCGGCCAGGAGCTGGCGGGCGGGCACGCGCAGGTGCCGGCGCAAGGCCAGCCACAAGGTCAGCCAACTGACCGCCGCCGCGGAGGCGATGCCGATGGCGAGGGTCGCCGGTTCTGCGTGGTAACTCAGCGCCACGCCTCCCACCGCCTGGCTCCACACGGTCGAGAGCCCGTGCAGCACCGCCCGGGCGTAGCTGATTCCGCCCCCGGCGCCCACCACGCAACCGGCCAGCGCCACGCAGCCGCTTTCCAGCAGCAAAAGCGTCCCGGCCTGGCGCGGCCGAAAGCCCAGTGCCAGCAGCGTTCCCAGCTCGGTCGCGCGCTGCTCGATGCTGAACTGGAAGAGCACCGCCAGCAGCAGCAGCGCGGCGGCGATGAGGAAAAAGCTGAAACCGAGGAAGAGCTGCCCGAAATCCTGCGACTGGCTGCTGGCCGCCAGGGCTTGCTCGCGCACGGGTTGGAAGCGCAGCCCAAACACCGCCGGATCGATGGCCCGCGTAATCATCCCGCTGATCGACGCCTGGTAGCCGGGCAGCAGGCGCGTCACCGTGCCGGCGTTCGCCATGACGGCGTTGGGAACCTGGAATCGAATCGCCGTCAGGTTGCCCCAACGATTCTGCCACCGGCGCTGACCGGCCCGGAGGGTGATGACGGCCTTGGGCGTGCCGCGGAACAGCCGCCAGTAGTCCTCGTCCTGCGGGCGGATGCGGCGATTATCGATCGGCAGGCCCGTGTCCCAATCGCGGCAGTTCTCCGCTCCGGTCATGCCTGGAAAGTCCGGCATCAACTGCGGGTCCAGTCCGCGCGTGTTCATCGGCAACACCGCCCGCACGCGAAATCGCGCGGACTTTTCTTCGAGCTGCCGCAGGTCGCCCACGACGAAATACTTCAACGCGATCTCGTCCCCGGGTTTGGCCGCCAGATCGTCGGCCAGCCATTGGTTGATCAGAATCTCGTCGTCGGGCATGTCGGGCGGCACCAGCGGCGCGCCGGTGGCGGTGACCATCGAGTACGGCGTCGCGCGGTCGCCGCGCCGGAGTTCGTTGACGAAGTAGGTCAGCACGCCGGTCGCGCTCACTCCGGTTCCCTCCCGTCGGAGGCGGGCGGCAATCGCGTTGGTGTCGCCCGCGGTGCCGAACACGACGTCGTTGAGCACGGGATCGAGGAACACACGCGGACTGCGCAGTTCGAGTGCGCCGGCCGACACCACGCCGCGCCATTCGAGCTGGGCATCCGCGAGTTGCCAGCGCTGGGTGAGCACGATCGGCATTTGTCGGTTCAGGTCCAGCGGCTGCATGCCGGAAAAGACGATCGTCGATCCGGCGGCGCTGCCTTGCGGCAACGGCGGCGGCGGCGGCTCGCCCACGAGCAGCAGGTTGGCCCGGTTGGTCGCGCCCGTCCGCGCCTGCAGCCACGGCAGCGAAACGAAAGCGTTGAGCGGCGCAACCTGGTTGGCCCGGAGTCCGAACCGGCCGAATTGCGCGTCGGTTACCACGGTCTGCACGCGCACCCGCAGAGCCACCGTCTCGTCTTCGACCGGCGAGAGCGGTGCATCGGCGGAAAGCGCCTGGGGCTTCCGGACCCGCAACACCACGGTATCGCCCGCACGGGCGTGAAGTTGTCGCGCCAACGCCTCGCTCAACACCGCCGTGTCCGGCGGCAGTTCGCCGAGCGGCGGCGGTGTGGGCGCAAGCTGCCAGAACCGGCCGTCCACGCCCAGCACCTGGGCCTGGTTCGCGCGCGCGGATTCGTCGGCATTTACCGCCACCGCCGGGAGCTGGAGCGCCACCGCGAGCGGCGCGGAGCCGGGCCGGCCCAGGCCGGCTTGGGAGAGCGCTTGCTGGAGCGAAAAGCCGAGAAACGTCGTGAACAACCGGTCGCCGGTCGCCATCGCGAGTTCGGTCTTGCCCAGCCGGAGCAAGGCGAGCTCACGGAGGCTGCCGCGTACCGAGTCCCCCACCACCAGTGCCCCCACCAGCACCGCGGCCCCGACCGCCGCGCCCAGGAACGCGCCGACGTGCGAGCGCGCGTGGAAGCAGAGACTCCGAAAGATGAAACGGAAACGAGTCATGGCGCAGTGTCGCTTGATCGCAGGCACTCCACGTTGCTCGGGGAGCGCGACCGTCCCGGTCGCCCTCGTCGGCGTCCCGCCGACCAGTCCGGGCGTGCCCATGCGAATCGCAACTGTCTCTGTACTTCCGCGCAGGGCATTTTCGGCCGGAGGCCGAAAACGGAGGGCGCGACGCCCGCGCTCCCCAGGCATGGCGAAACGTCCCGGCAAGCGTACAAATCGGACGGCGATGCGTCGGCCAGCTCACGGCTCACGCTTCGCCTCCTTGAGCCGCCCGTCGCGCAGCTCCAGCGTGCGGGCCATCTGGCAGGCGAGGTCGGGCGAGTGCGTCACCACGATGAGCGCCACGCCGGTCTCGCGGTTCAATTCGACCAGGAGTTGCGCCAGCTTTTCCGACGAGGCGCGGTCGAGGGCGCCGGTCGGTTCGTCGGCGAGCAGCAGTTGCGGTTCGTTGATCAGCGCGCGCACCACCGCCACGCGCTGGCGTTCGCCGCCCGAGAGCTGGCCCGGCCGGTGGTTGAATCGTGCGCCCAGGCCGACGCGCTCGAGCAGCCGCCGCGCGCGGTCCGGCGCCCCGTCGCGCAGCACCTCGTTGGCGCTGGCCAGCGTGGGCACGAGCACGTTTTCGAAGACCGTGCATTGCGGCAGCAGGTGGTGCATTTGAAAGATGAAACCCACCTGGCGGTTGCGCAGGTCGGCAAGCTGGCGCTCGTCCAAGGCAGTCAGGTCCTGGCCTTCGAGGCGCACCAGGCCGGCGGTGGGACGGTCCAGGGTGCCGATGATGTTCAGCAGCGTGGTCTTGCCACAACCCGAGGGGCCGACGATGGCCAGCGATTCGCCGCGGGCGACTTCCAGGTCGATGTCCGCCAGCACCGGCGGTTCGCTGGCGGCCGCGGCGCCGTCGTAACGCTTGGAGACACCTTTCAAAACCAGGAGCGATTCGGAACTCGGCATCGGGTTCAACATAGTCGGGCTTCCGGTTGCGTAAACCGGAAAACTCGGATGACCGCCCGCGAACGCGGCGCGCTAACGCTCGCGCGGTGCCCAGCCGACACCGTCCGTGCCATCCAGGGCGGCCAGGAAGGTGAATTCGAAATGGCCGGCGAGCTCCATGAGCGGCAGGTAGCGCGCCGTCTCCGGCTTCAACCGGGGCAGCTTCGCGGCTTCCGGATCGGGCGCGCCCAGCCGCAACCAACTGCCGACGCGAACGTCGTTCAGCACCTGGAGCAGCCACTCCATTTCCTCGCGCGAGAGGCTGACTCGATACCCGTCCGCGAGGACGGCGAAGCGCTGGGCGTTGCCCAGGAAGGCATCGAGCCGTTTGCGCAGGGCCGCCTTGACCGCCTGCAGCGACTCGGTGAGCAGCGCCTGGTGGGAATCGGGCCCGCCGGCCGACCCCGTCCGGCTCAGGCGGTGGTGGTCCAGTGGGGTGACCGGATAGGCCCCGAGGACTTCGCAGAAGACCTTGTGTTCGCGGCGGCCCAGGTGGAATTCGTAGCGATCAGCTTCCGCGCGGAGGAGTTTCATGCCTGGTCGGGCTCCAGCGTGGCCTGCAGGCCGTATTGTTGCAGGGTGTGGACGTAGAACTCGGCCCGTTCGAGGCCTTCGCGTGCGAGCACACTCTTGCCCTGGTTGTGCACTTCGAGCATGTGCAGCTCGGCCTTCTGCTTCGGCCAGCCGAAGACGACCATGAACACGTGGGTCACATAGACCATGAGATTCACCGGGTCGTTCCAGCATATCACCAGGTAACCCGGGTCCAAGGCGCGCTTCGACTGGGTCTGCTCGTCGATGGTTACGCCGGGCGATACGACCGGCTCGGCAATTTCCGGCATGGACGAAGGGTAGGACCTCGCGTGCCGCAGTTCAATGGTGGAGACCGGTTGCAGGCCGCCACCGCGCCGTTACTCTAGTCCCCGTGCACCGACCCATCCGAATCCTGACCGCGCTCGCCGCCGGCGCCGTGGCGCTGCAAGCCGCCAACTGGCCCCATTGGCGCGGGCCGTTCTACAATGGCTCCAGCGCCGCCACGAACCTCCCCGCCCGCTTCTCGAAAACCGAGAACGTCCGGTGGACGGCCGACCTGCCGGGGCCCAGCGCGGCCACGCCGATCGTGCAGGGCGACCGGGTGTTCATTTCCTCGACGGACGAGGCGGACCAGTCGCTGCTCGCGCTGGCCTTCGACCGGCAAACCGGCCAGGAGCGTTGGCGGCACCGGGTCGCCGATCGCAGCCGCCGCGACGACATGAGCAACTTTGCCTCACCGTCGCCGGTCACCGACGGCCAGCGCGTCTTCTTTTTTTGCGGCGACGGCAACCTGCTGGCCTTCGATCTGGACGGGAAGCTGCTCTGGTCACGCAGTCTCACAAAAGACTACGGCGAGTTCGCCTTTCAATGGACCTTTGCCAGCACACCGCTGCTCTTCGACGGCAAGCTGTACGTGCAGGTCCTCCAGCGGGACGTGCCCGTAAACGGCCGGGGCCGCGGAAGCGGTCCGATCGACTCGTACCTGCTCGCGCTCGACCCGGCCACCGGCAAGGAACTCTGGCGGCACGTCCGGCCCAGCGACGCCGTGGCCGAGTCGCACGAATCCTACGCTTCGCCATTGCCGTTCACCCTCAAGGGGCGCACCGAAATCCTGGTGGCGGGAGGCGACTGCCTGACCGGGCACGATCCCGGGACGGGCAAGGAACTCTGGCGCTGGGGCACGTGGAATCCGAACCGGATTCCGCATTGGCGGCTGGTGCCTTCACCGGTGGCGGGCGGCGGCGTCATCCTCGCCTGTGCGCCAAAACGAGACCCGATTTACGCGATCAAGGCCGGTGGCGAGGGCCGGCTCGACGATGCCGCCATCGCCTGGAAATCCGATCGGCAACGCGAACTGACCAGCGACGTGCCCACACCGCTGTTTTACCTGGGCGATTTCTTCATCTTGAGCGATCTGCGCAAGAGCCTGGCCCGCGTCGAGCCCGCCACCGGCAAGGTGAAATGGCTCCTTGCCACGCCGGGCAACGCCAAGTATGAAGCGTCGCCCACCGGCGCCGACGGCAAGATCTACCTGCTGAACTTCCGCGCCGAGGCGGTGGTCGTGGACGCGGCGGACGGCCAGGTTTTGCACCGGGCCGAATTCGGCGACGCGAGCGACGACCGCACCCGCTCGAGCATCGCGGCGGCGGACCACGAGCTGTTCCTCCGCACCAATCACAAACTCTATTGCCTCGGCGCGCCGTAAACTGCGAAGCTCCGCGCGCCGCATGAAAGCCGCCTACATCACCGCCCCCGGCCCGGCCGAGAACATCGTGTTCGGCGAACTGCCGAAGCCCGACGCGCCCACCGGCTCGCGCGTTCTTATCAAGGTCCACGCGGTGTCGCTCAACCCCATCGACACCTACCTCCGCAGCGGGATGGTCCAGATGGAGCTGCCCCAGCCGTTCATCCTGGGCTGCGACTTTGCCGGCGTGGTGGAAGCGGTCGGGCCCGAGGTGACCGCCTTGGAACCTGGCGCCCGCGTCTGGGGCAGCAACCAGGGCTTGCTCGGCCGGCAGGGCACGTTTGCCGAGTACATCAGCGTGGACGAGTGCTTCGTCTATCCCACGCCACCAAACATCACGGACGAACAGGCCGCCGCGATCGCCCTGGTCGGCATCACCGCGCACCTGGGCCTGTTCCGCGACGCGAAGCTCCGGCGCGGCGAAACCGTGTTCGTCAACGGCGCCAGCGGCGGGGTCGGATCCACGGTGGTGCAAATGGCCAAGCTCACCGGGGCGCGCGTCATTGCCACCGTGGGCAGTCCGCAAAAGGCGGAGGCGATCCTGAACCTCGGCGCCGACTACGCGATTGTGTATCGCTCGGTCGAACCGAACCTGGCGTTGCGCAAGATCACGCCCGGCGGCGTGAACGTGTGGTGGGAGACCACGCGGGAGCCGGACTTCGACAAGATCGTGGCCGCGCTCGCTTCCCGGGGACGCATCGTGCTCATGGCCGGCCGCGACGCCCGCCCGCCCTTCCCGGTCGGGCCGTTCTACGTGAAAGGCTGCTCCGTCCACGGCTTCGTCATGTTCACGGCGCACCCGGACGAGCAACGCGACGCGGCCGAGGACATCAACGAGTGGCTGGCCGCCGGCAAGCTCAAGCCGCGCATCGACCGCGTGATGCCGCTGGCCGAAGCCGCCGCCGCCCACCGGATTCAGGAGGAGAGCACCATTGGCAAGTCCGGAACGCTCTCGGGCAAGATCGTCCTCAAACCGTAGCGGGAACAATCTCCACGCGGCGCGGAAGTCCATTCCGTGCGACATGACTCCACCACGGCGGAGATGTCCCGAAGCCGCTACACCGCGAACGCTTTCCGTAGCATCGCGATGCTCTTCGGCACGGCGATGTCCGGGTCCTCCTTGCCTTCCATTTCGAGCGAGATGTAACCGCTGTACCCGGCGTCGTACAGAATGCGGGCGATGCGTGGATAATCCAGGTCGAGCGTGTACCATTCGCCGCCGCCGTAATAGGTCTTCGCCTGCGCGTACACGGTCTTGGGCGCGATCTGCCTCAATTTGTCGTACGGGTCTTCCATGAAGTTGCCCGTGTCCATGAGCGCGCCCAGCCACGGCGACGGCAGCGCCTCGATGATCCGCAACTGGCCTGCCGGCGTGCGGCTCAAGCCCCAGTGATTCTCCATCGCCAGCACCACGCCGCATTGCTCTGCCTTTGCGAGACATTTCTGCGTGTTGTCGATGCACCACTTGAAGGCGTCGTCCTCGGTGAAGCCGGGCAGCGCCGGTTCGATGCCGCGCGCCTTCATCAGGTCGTCGAAATCCTTGATGGTGTTCCAGCGTCCCGAGTTGAGGCGAATGCACGGCACGCCCAGTTCGTATGCGATCTCGATGCACTTGTGCGTGTGCTCGACCTGCGTCTGCCAATCCTCCGGCGTGGGTTTGGCGGTACCGGCGGGATTGACGAAGTTCTGGTGAATCGAGAGGCAGACCAGGTCGATGCCCTTGCGAAACGCGTGCCGCTTGAGTTTCTGCAAGTACTGCCGGTGCGCGGCGGCCAGCGGTTCTTTCTCCGGGATGTCCATCTGGCGATGCAAGATGTCCACGGCCTCGACACCGATCTGCGCTGCCTTGTCAATCACCGTTTCGATGGACACCTTCGGATCGCGGAAGTGCCAATACGAATACGTGGCGATGCCCAACTTGATCCGCGGGCGCGAGGTGCCGGGTGCGTCGGCGGCACGAACGGTAGGGAGCGGCGCCGCGGCGGCAGCCAGACCGGCAGTGGCGAGGAAGGAACGTCGGGAGAGATTCATAGGCGCGTGTTTTGTGTCGGGCGCCACTGTACCGCCCGCCCCGCAGAACACAACCATTCCGCCCAGGCGTGGCTCTGCGCTTCAGTGAATCCCCCGAAGCTGCCGGATGCCTTTGCATCCGTCCCCGCACGACTGCTGCGAACCACCGATCGGACACCTTGTGCAGGTCGATGTGGGACAGCAGCAGTGAAACCACACCCCCTTGCGTGGTTCGCGCTTCGGGGCAATGCACTTGTCCGCCTGCCATCCCGGCGGAGAGGAGCCATTTGCTGAACAACCTCAGCACCACTCCATCCCCGATCCGTTGCCCCGCCACGGCCAGCACGTTCGACCGTTTGACGCTGTCAAGAAACCGAACCCGTACGCGCAGCGTTCCTTCCCTCGCAGAACTTGAAAATCCAGGCGCCGAAGGGTTCATCCCGGGAACCCGAAGGGTGATCTATTCTCAATGCCCGGGGGCTAAAGCAACAGGACCGCAGGACTACGCCCGACTGAATAAACCAACCGCCTGCCCCCAATCCAGATCCGCCCGCCCATCATCATCCGGAACCGCTGAATGACGGCTTGACGGCTCGTCTGGACCTGTTATGTTACTTACGCACAGTTGACGTACGTTGTACAACGGACAGCAGAACCACAAACACGATATGAAACTACCAACAGTTGCACGGGGGTTGGCGGCAGCAGCCGTAATAGGAGCAGCCTCCTCAGTCAGCGGGGCCGCGTTGCTCATGAATCTGGGCGACTTCGGCGGCATGCCCAATACCGCGGCCTTCCCGGGATCCCTCGCCTACGTCGATAGCGTCTTGGGCGCGGTCGGTGGCACGGCGGACTTCCAAGCCACGCTGGACACCTATGTGTACAAGGACGTTGTAACCCAGAACTTGTTCTTCTTCTACAGGATGTCCAACAACCTCGGTTCCGCTCGGCCCCTGCAGGGTCTATCGGTGCCCTTGGGTATCGCCGTGGGCAATGGCGAGACAGCTCTCGACCAAGTCAACGCCGGCAAGCAGGCCGCATTCGGGTCGCTCGACACGGGTGGCGGTACCGTGGGCTTCGTGTGGAGCGGTCCCAATGTCCTGACGGCTGGCCAGAGCAGCTCTTGGGTGATGCTGGAGACTGCTCTCAAGAGCTACAAGCCCGGTCTGGTGGGTGTGCAGGATGGCACCACGGCCAACCTGAATTCGCTCGTTCCGGTGCCTGAACCGGCGACGTACGCCGGGCTGTTCGCGCTGGGTCTGGCCGGCTTTGCGGCGTTCCGTCGCTTCCGCGCCTGAGCTCAGTTCAAGTCGATATTCGGAGGCCGGCTCGGCAGCGAGCCGGCCTTTTTGCGTTTGGGGAAGGAGCTCACGCTTAGCCACGCCCACGCGGGTTGGTCGCGGCGTTCTGACCTGCGGGTGCAGTCTGCGGCATGAAATCGGCGCCGAGGATGAGTCCTGCTCGAACCGACGGGCCAGGCTACCGGCTGCAAGCCCGGCCTGACTACAGGACATGGGTGACGTTCCAGGGGCTTGGTCTTCCGGCGCAAGGTGCGTGGTGTCGAGTCCGTCCCACGCTGTAGAGTGACGATCATTCCTTCGAAATGGCCTGCAAGCGTTGCGAAGCCGTCCGACGGTTGGTGACACACGCACCCCAAGCTTTGCCCTAATCGCGCCGGACGCCGCTGGCGGCAATCACGCGGGCTTCCCATCCGCCGTTGGCTTCCGGTGCGTCGAACACAACGCGGTGTCGATCGCCCATACTGCGTCGCCAAGCGCGCGGCTTCGAAGTGGCCGGGTTCACCGATGGGGGGAATGCCTGTGGCCAAAGTGCGGCCGGGGCTGAACAGGCAAGGGCGGCATCCCATCCCGACAGCTTGGCTCGCTGGCACGACCGGATTCCTGTCGGTCGTTCTTGACCAGACCGATCTTCCCGCGTCTGCCGGCGTGCTGAATCTGGCAGTACCACTCCCCAGACTCTCCAGCCTCGCAGCCCGGACTGTAAGAGTCGGCCGGAAGGCCCGACTCGAACCGCAAGGCAGGAGCGGATTTCGAGGCATTGGAGAGGCCGGCAGCGGCAGCACCATTCTGCCTTCTCACTTGTGGCGGGTGGCAGAGTCGCGTCGCTTGGCCGACTTTCATGGATAAGCGCCTTGATTCATGGTGTTTGTTTTCAACTCGGCGCAACGTTCCACAACACTGAAAGACCGTTAAGGATAAGACTCTCAATCAGTTAGGCCAAGGCTCGCGTCATGGCCGGGGCGCCGTGCCACCAATCTGGAGGATTCGGTTCGGTCACTTCCGCGAATTCGCTCTTTCGCGGACTGCAGTCCGTTGATCAGGGGCTGTAACCAGCCGCGGCCTCCTCCCGTCTGTGCGCCCGTGGGTTGACCAACGCAGTGACGCCGGTGGCACCCCACAAATCAACAAACTGAAGCAAGTATGAAGAAGCTACAGATCGCATGGTTCGGAGCCCTCACTTTGGGGTCGATCATCGCGTTTGCCCCGCTGGGGAACGCCGCCGACCAACCCCCGCCGGCCCCCGGAGGCCAACGCGGGATGCAAGGCGCCCGCAATCAGGAGTTCATGAAGAAGATGGCCGAGGAACTCAAGTTGACGGACGAACAGAAGAAGAAGATCGAGGACGCCTCGAAGGTCCAAATGGAGAAGATGCGGAAACTCCGGCAGGACACTTCACTTTCGCAGGAGGACCGGCGCGCGGCGATGACCAAGATCCGCGAGGAGAACACGAAGAAGATGAAGAAAATCCTCACGAAAGAGCAGTACGAGAAGTACCAGAAAATGCTGGCGGAACAACGCCAGAACCGGGGGCGGAACCGCGGCGGGCAGGCAGGCGGCCAGGGCGGCGGCGGTGCCCAATAGCTCTGGACAGCACGGTTTTCGCACCACGCGGGCCGGCCCGTCGGCCCGCGTGGTGCATCTCCCCAACCTCCGGTTCCAGCCTCGCGGCGAGTACCCTCCCCAACCGGCCGTCCGGCCGGAATGCAAAACCCCGATCGTCCCGTTGACCGGAACGGTTCCCGGTTCGGATGGACTTTTCCGTTCCGTCTTTTGCGTTTGACCCTGTTCCTCGGCGGGCGCTAGCTTCGCGGCTCGTTTTATCGCTATGTTTGCAACCATACGGAAGCATCAGACCTGGCTCTGGGGATTAATCATCGCCGCCACGATCGTCAGCTTTGTAATTTTCTTCACCCCGGGTGCCACCCACGGCGGGGGCGGCCGAATCCAGGCGCAGTGGGGGACGATGAACGGGCACGTCGTCACCGCAAAAACTTACCTGGCGGCCTACAACGAGGCGCAAATCCAGCAGTTCCTGCGTTCGGGGTCCTGGCCGGACCGCGGCGATGCCCGGCGAATGAGCCAACAGCTCGACCTGCAGGCGCGGCAGCGACTCGTCATGATCGATCGCATGGACAAACTGGGGGTGCGCGTCAGCGACGCGATGGTTGCGCGCTGGATCGAGGACAATTTCAGCAACAATGCCCAGCCCAACGCCGCCCGCACCATGTACCAGGAGGTCGTAGCGCAACTCGCGCGGCACGGCTTAACCGAAGGCAGCTTCGTGGAGTTCATCCGCCACGAAGTGGGCATCGCGCACTTGATCGCCGTCGTGGGTCTGGCGGGCGAACCGATCACGCCGCGGGAGGCCGCCGCGCAGTACCGCCGCCTGAACGAGCGTCTCAACGCCGAGGCCGTGGTCTTCTCGTCTTCCAATTACCTGGCGGCGGTGCAGGTGGAACCGGATCAATTGGCCCGGTATTACACGAACAACCAGCCGCGCTACCGCGTGCCGGAGAAGGTGCAGGTGCAATACGTCCGCTTCGATTTCACGAACTTCACCGCCCAGGCGGAGGAGATTCTCGCCAAACGCACCAACCTCACCGCCGAGATCGACGCCCTTTACCTCAAGGCGGGCGCGAACCGCTTCACCGACACCAACGGCCAGGTCATGACGCCCGAAGCCGCCCAGGCCAAGCTTCGTGAGCAGATGGTGGAAGAGCAGGAGCGATTGGCCGCCCGTCGCGAAGCGGCCAAATTCGGCACCGAGCTCGAGAAACTAAAACCTGCGAAAGCGGACCATCTGGCCATTCTGGCGGCGACCAACGGCCTGCCGCTGAATACGACCGCGCCGTTCTCCGAAGTCGAAGGCCCGCGCGAGATCCGGCAGCACCAGGCGTTCACCCGGGCCGCCTTCGCCCTTACGGAGGAGCGGCCGATCTCGACGGGGATCCTGGGCGAGGACGCGGTGTACATCCTCGCCTTGAAGGGTCGCATCCCCAGCGAGGTGCCACCCCTGGAGGCCGTGCGCGAACGCGTCACGAACGATTTCAAGCGGGACCAGGCGCAGCGGCTGGCCCGCGAAGCGGGGACCAACTTCGTGGCCGCGACCACCCACCTGCTGGCCCAGGGCAAGACGTTCGCCGAGGCCTGCACCGAGGCGAAAGTGGTCCCGATCGTCCTGCCCCAATTCACCCCGTCCTCGCGCAACCTGCCGGATTGGGATCGGCGCATTAATATTGAGCAGGCGAAGTTCATTGCGAAGACGCTGGAGCCCGGGAAGGCAAGCGACCTGTTTCCCACGGCCGACGGAGGGGTGGTGCTGTTTCTCAAATCCCGGGAGGCGGTGACGGACGCGGAGCTCAAAGACGCATTGCCCGGTTACCTGGCCGAGCTGCGAGAGCAGGGCGAATTCTCGACCTTCAACGACTGGTTCCAGCACCAGATCGAATTGACCGGGATCGAAATGCCTTCCGCGAACGGCGAATCGCAATAGCGCCGGCGGGCCGGCGGACCGCTCCAGCGTTGAAGCGGGACGGGCCGCCCGGCCGCCGGTTCGGCGGCGGAGTATTCGTGACCCAATCGATCAAAATCTCCTCGCGCGCGACGCGTGAGTTCTGGGAGGTCGAAGTGCTGTACGAGGACGCCGACCTGCTGGCGCTCGACAAACCGGCCGGCCTGCCGACCACGCCCGAGCCCGACGAACCGGAGGGGCCCAACCTGATGCGTCTGCTGCACGACGGTATCGCGGCGGGGGCGCCATGGGCGGCCAGTCGGGGCTTGGGTCATCTCGCCAACCCGCACCGGCTGGATGCGGAAATCGGCGGCGTTCTGGTGCTGGCCAAGAACAAGGCGGCCCTCATCCAGCTTGCGAACCAGTTCGGATCGGAGCGCACGGTCCGGACTTACACGGCCCTCGTCGAAGGCTCGCCGGCGGAGACCGAGTTTCGCGTCGAAGCCAGGCTGGGTCCGCATCCCACGCGGCCCGGGACGATGCGGGTGGACACGCGTCAGGGCAAACGGGCGGTCACGGAGTTCACCGTGCGCGAGCGGTTTGCGGGCTACACCTTGCTGAGATGCCACCCGCTGACCGAACGCCCGCACCAGATCCGCGTGCATTTGCGAAGCCGGGGATTGTTCGTCGCGGGCGACGAACCGTACGGCGGCCGACCGTTGCTGCTGTCCCGTCTCAAACCCGGCTACCGGTTCAAGCGGGATCGGGAGGAGCTGCCATTGATCGGACAGGTGGCATTGCACGCGGAGGAACTCACACTCGCCCACCCGGTCACCGCCGAGCCGCTGACCATCCGGTCCCCCTGGCCCAAGCACCTGAACGTGGCGTTGAAGTTCCTTCGCCGATATGCCCCGGCACCGGCGGTTTCCGCCCCCCTGCCACCGGACGCGGGGGAGAATCCGGTTCCCGGCGCCGATTAACTTCGCCCCGGCCGGAGGGAGCGGGTGATGGTCGGGCTCCCGCTTCGCGATCCCTCGCCGGCCGGTCAGACGTCCTCCTCCTCGCCCTCTTCCTCGATGCCCTCGCGAATGCGGCGGGACAATCGAGGTCGGATGAAACCATAGATCAGGTAGGCCGAGAAGATCACCGGCAGGATGAGGGGAAGGATTTTTTCGCGCAGCACTAACAGCAGACCGAGAAAGATCAGCGCTCCCACCAGCCGGGCAAACCGGCTGCGCACGTTCAAGTTGATGGACTTGAACGACGGGTATTTCACCTCGCTGATCATCATGAAGGACAGGAACAACATCAGAATCGGCAGCGAGTAGCGCCAGATGCCAAAGCGCAGCTCACGCGCGTCCCACCACATGATGAACAGAGTCAATGACGCCACCAATCCGGCCGCCGCCGGGATCGGGAAGCCGAGAAACTCCTTGCCGCCGCCCCCACCGGCCATCGTTGCCAGGCAGTTGAAGCGGGCCAGCCGCAGGGCGCCGCAGATCAGGTAAATCGAAGCAATGAACCACCCAATTTCCTGATGTTCCACGAAGACATCCTTGAGCACGATGCGGTGGACCAGGAACGCCGGCGCCGCCCCAAATGAGATCAGGTCCGCCAGCGAATCGAACTCGCGCCCGAACGGACTCTCCGCGCCCCCCCAGCGCGCCACCCGGCCGTCGAGCAGATCAAAGATGCAGGCCAGCAGGATGTAGAACAGCGCCTGCTTGATGTTCGTGAATTCGGCGGAAACCGGGTCCGCTTCCACGATCCGCGTCAAAGCGACGAAGCCGCAGAACAAATTGCCGCCGGTCATCAGGTTCGGCAGGAAATAGATCTTCAGCCGCGCCGTCGAAGGGGCTTCCACAACCTTGGCCGGGGTTTCGTCCATGGCTCAAGCGCGTTGGGCGAGGATCGTCTCGCCACCCTTCACGCGGGCCCCCAGCGGAACCGACACCCGGGCGTCCAGTGGCAGATACAGGTCCACCCGCGAACCGAATTGGATCAGGCTGATCCGCTCGCCCCGAGCCACGGTGGCGCCCAGCTCGGCCCACGGAACGATCCGCCGCGCGATCAAACCCGCGATCAGTCGCACCGCCACCTTCTCGCCCGGGCGCTCGATGGATTCGAGACCGAGGAAGAGGTTCTCGTTGTGCGTGGCGGAATCGCTGCGCATCGCGTTCAGAAACTGGCCGTGCGTGTAGCGACTCAGCGCGATCCGGCCCGCGACCGGCGCGTACTGGACATGCACGTCAAACACGGAGAGAAAAATCGAGATGCGCCGACAGCGCCCGCCGAGGAAGGACGGCTCGTCCGTCTCTTCGATCGCGTCCACCTTGCCATGCGCCGGGGCCATGATCGCCCCGGTCGTGGTGGGCACGTTGGGATTGGGGTCGCGGAAGAAGTAGAAACAGAAAAAGCCGAAAACCACCCACAAAGCCACCAAGGCTCCGGCCATTACGCCGAGCATTTCGCTCAGTTTCCGGGCCAAGATGCCGGCGAGGAGCAGGGTGACGACCAGCACCAGGCTCCAGTACACCAAC
The DNA here is from genome assembly GCA_963735925.1 of uncultured bacterium. Classification (GTDB taxonomy): domain Bacteria; phylum Verrucomicrobiota; class Verrucomicrobiia; order Limisphaerales; family J093; genus DSVZ01. Next base: position 99,915 of record CAVTMT010000006.1, on the reverse strand, counting down.
CGCAAGCCAGCACGCTTCGCCTTGCCCGCATGTTTCATGGCCGGCATCGTATCGCGCCGGGTTTCCCCGGCAATGTCCGATTGTGCGGCCGCGGCCGCGCACCCTCCCGGGCAGGGGTGCCGGCGGCCGGTCAGCCTTGCGCCGAGACTTCCTCCACCTTCGCCTTCAGTTCGAGGGCGTCGAGCACTTTCGCGTGCAGAATCTGCCGCTGGAGATCCGCCAGGCCGCCGGACTCGCGCAATTCCTTCACCAGTTTCTCCGGCCTCACCTGCCGCTGCGCGGCCAGGTGGAGCACCTGGTTGCCCATTTCCTGATCGGTGACCTTGATGCCTTCCTTCTCGGCAATGCGGCTCAGCAGGAAGGCAACCTTCAGGCGTTCGCGGGCGCTGTTGTTCGCGACGCTGTAGATCTCTTCCTTCTTTTCGTCGATCGCTTCCTTCGGCACGCCGCGTTCGGCGTTGGCCCGGACGATGTCATACACCGCGCCGCGGGTCTCGACCTCCACCATCGAATCGGGCAAATCCACCGTCGCCCGACCCAGCAAACCCGCCACGAGCTGGTTGCGCACCTCCCGGCGGAGCTTGGTCTTGAGCTCGTTGTCGAGGTCCTGGCGGACGCCGGCCTGGAGTTTCTCGAGGTTCTCGGCGCCGTAACCCTTGGCCAGCGCATCATCCAACGCAGGGAGGTGCTTCTCCTTGACCTGCACCACCTCGACTTCATAGACGCCCACCTTGCCCGAAAGCTCCCGGGCCACGAAGTCCGGGGGGAAGGTGACCGTCACCGTCCGCTTATCGCCCTTGTTCGCGCCGATCAGTTGATCGGTGAAGCCGGGAATGAAATGCTCGGTTTGGACGTGGAGCCAGAAATTCGTCTGCTGGGTCAGGCCTTTGGCCGTGGGCGCGGTATCGGTGATGGGTTTGCCCTCGCAGGTGCCGGTGTAGTTGACCACCACGAAGTCGCCGGTTTGCAGCGGCCGCTCCACGTCCACGAAGCTCGCCTTCTGTTCGCGCAGACTGTGGAGCGCCCGCTCCACGTCCTCGTCGGTCACCGCGCGGTTCTCGCGGCGTACGGCCAGCCCCGTGTAATCCGGCAGCTCGAATTGCGGCTCGGTCTCGACTGTCGCCGTAAAAACCATGGGTTGTCCGGGCCCGAACTGAACTTCCTCGATTTGCGGCTGGCCGACCGGCCGGAGATGGTGCTCCTCCAGCGCCTGACGGTAGCTCTCGTTGAGCAGCTTGCGCTTGACCTCTTCCTTGATGCGGTCCGCAAAGCTCCGCTGAACCAGATGCTTGGGCGCTTTGCCCGGACGAAAGCCAGGCAAGGTGACGTGCCGGGAAAAGTCGTCTTGGGTGGTGGCAAATCCCTTGTCCACCGCCGCAGCTTCGACTTCCACCCGCAAGAGCTTCTTGCACGGGCCGAGGTGTTCGATCGTTGTGCTCACAAAAAGACAATCCGTCTCCACGGCACGCCCCGCTGTCGTGTGTTCCCGGCTGGGCGCGCCACGAAGCCGAGAGCGGAGCAGGCTATGAAACCCAGCGCTCAGCCGTCAAGCGTGGCGGCAGTGCCATCGCGCGGACAGGCGGCCTCAACGTGGAAGCGCGCGCGACTGGCATTCAGCCGGCCCTCCCGCAAGCCCTGGCCTGGCTGTCCGCGCCTATTTCGCGCCGCGCTTCAGCGTCTGCTGGGCCACCCAGCGCGTGCGGTAGCGCCGCATCAACTCGTCCCCGGCGAAGGCCGGCCGCAATTGCCGGCCGTAGCGCTGATCGTCCATGCCGTGCCACGGCAACGGCTCCACCTGCCAGCCCAGCTCGACGTGGAAATCCGAGTCTTTGTCCCAGCCGACGGTGTAAAGGAAAAAGTCGCGGACTGCGCCCGGAGGTTTGGCTGGCAGCCTTTCCGCGGCGAATTTGAGCGTGAGTTCATCCCCGCCATTGAGCAGAACCAGCGCGTTGTCTTCCCGGCCGGTCAATTCGTCCACCGGCCCGTAACGGGTGCACCAGCCCACGGGCGTAATGGTCCAAGGCGCATTCTGGAACACGCGGTCATAAACCGGCGTGAGCGGAAACGTCCAGGGCAGGTCCGCGAATTCGCTGAACCCGCGCCAGTACAGGTCGCTCGTATCGGGCGCCAACCGGACGATGCGCGTGTCGCCATCCGGCCGCCGCTCGAAGAGCGCGATGCGGTCCCAGTGAATCTCGAACGCCGTCGTGAGCCGCAGCCGCTGACTGCCGGGCGGCAGCTTGCCCGCGAGGTCGATGAGGATGGTCTTGGTCTTGCCCGAAGGTGCGCCCGCCACCACGCCCACCGCCTGCCAATGGTCGGCGGCGGTTTCGACTTCGAGTTGCGGAAACGGGAACGGCAGGTCCGGGTCGTGCGACGCCGCCACGTTGGCCATGCCGCCGCCAAAGCGCAGCCAGCCCGTCAGCGCCAGCACCAGCGGCTTCCCGACCGGCAGTGCGCCGAAGTCGAGCACCACGCCGTTCGGCTCCGCCAGCCCGCGCAATTGAGGGATGCGCAGGCGCGGGGGCGACACCCGCTGGTCGTCCACCGTTTGCAGTAATGCGGTGCAATCGCTGCCGTCCAGCCGTGTCGCCTGGCGCAGCGGCACGCGATTTTGCAGGGTCCAGATTTCGCCGGGCGGAAACGGCTTCCCCGGCCGGAACTTGTCGGTCGTGTGCACTTCCGTACCAGGCGGGTGGTCCACCACCACGAGCTTGGCCTCGTCCAGGTAGAGCACCTCGCGGAGCTCCTCGGTGATCTGGACGACGTACCGGCCATCGTGCGGCGGGAACATCGCCTCGTCGCCCAGCCAGACGAACTCGCGCGGGTCGGCGTCGGCGAAGACGCTGTCGCTCACGCGCAAGCCCATCGGCGCGGAGCCAAGTATGTCGGTCACGAACCGGAACCGCTTGCCGTCCCAGGCATACAGGTACGGACACGAACCGGTGGGCAGGACCGGCTCGGGAATTTCGAGCACGCGCGGCGGCGTCTCCAGCTTCACGTCCACGAGGTTGTACGGCAGGTCGAACCAGCGCGCGGTGAGCGACTCGATCGCGTCGCGCGGCCCCACGCCGATCTCGACGGGCAGGCTTTGCACGGTGCGATGGACGCGGAAGCTACCCGAGGCCACCTCGATGCGGATGCCCAGGCCGCTGGCGTTCGAGCGATTGCCAATCAAGCGAAGCTTGAGCTGGTGGTTCGCGTTGCCCCCGTCGTTGCGCAGGAGTTTCAAGCCCTGGCCCGCCACGCTCACCGCCAAGTCGGTGTCTCCGTCCTGGTCGAAATCCGCGGCCACGAGGTCCTCGACGCGCCCGGTCACGAGCTTGTCCACACCAAGCCGCGTCGTGACGTTCACAAACTCGCCCTCGCCGACGTTGCGCCAGACCTGGAAGCCGGCCTCACCCGCGGCGAACACGTCGAGCCAGCCGTCGTTGTCGTAATCGATCAGCTTCAGAAGCGAGAGTCCCGGCACCGCGATGGGCAGGCGGCGGGCGACGTTGATGCCGCCCAGCAACACATCGACGTGATCCGGCGCGCCGACCAGCAGGTCGGTGCGTAAATCGCCGTTCACGTCGCCGATGGCGAGCACGGTGCCGGCGAGCTGGACCGGCGGCAGGTTCGTGGGCACCAGCGGTCCGCCGCGTTCCTTTTGGAGATACAACGGCGGTTGGCCTTCGCGCGAAACGAAGACGTCCATCAGGTCGTCGTTGTTCCAGTCATCGATGACGATCTGCCGCGCGCCGGTGACCGATGCCGGCACGCCGGACGTGGCGGTGATGTCTTTGAAGTACATGTTGCCCAGGTTCCGCAACACCCGCACGCCGCTGCCGTCGGGCAGGACCGCCAGCAGGTCCAGCTTGCCGGTGAAGTCCAGATCGACGAGCGCGGCGGAGCGGCCCACCAAACCGCCCAGGCCGGAGGCTTTCGTGAGGTCGCGCGCGGCGGCATTGGTCGCGAAGCGGAACGCCTGCGACGCGGTTTCACCCAGCACCACCAGGTCTTCGTAACGGTCATTGTTCAGATCGCCGGCGAGCGCCTGAACGAAGCCTCCATCGGCCTTCAACGGCAGCGGCTCGCCCACCGGCGCGAACTTGCCGCCCTGATTGCCCAGCGTGCGAAAGCCATTTGTGCCTTCGGCCACGAACAGGCCGTTGTGATCGTCACGGTTGAAGTCCATCACCGCCAGCGGGCCGCGATACTTCGCGGCGTCCGCGCCGAACGCCGCCGCCGTGGCGTCCGCAAACGTCACTGCGATGCCGTTCGGGTCGGGCTGCTCGATCTTCTGCGGGGCGAGGGCCTGGGTGAACTTGCAGCGTTCGTAAGTGGCCGGGTTGGCCAGCGCGCCGGGGTTCTTCGCGCGCAATTCCTCGTTGCGTTTGATGGCCTTCAGACCTTCTTCCGGCTGCCCCGCCCTGACCAATGCCTGACCGAGCGCGTACCAGGCCGCGGCGTGCTCGGGTTCGAGCCGCACGGCCTCGCGCAGCGACGCGATGGCGTCGTCGAACTGGCCCAACTCCGCCTGTCCGCGCCCCAGTTGGTAATGCACCGCCGTCACCGTGGGATCGAGGTCGCGCGCCGAGAACAGCGCCTTCACGCCATCCTCGACCTGGTGCAACCGCAGGTGTGCGCAGCCGGCGACGTAATACGCTGCGGCGAGGTTGCGATCGAAACTCAGCGCCTGCTCCGCGCGGGCGAGCGCCTGCTCGGGCTGGTTGGCGAGCAGGCTGGCGTTGGCGAGATTGAGCAAGGCATCGGTCCGCGACGGCTCCAACTGAACCGCGCGCTCGAACAACGGCAGCGCCTTCTCGACCTGGCCCTGGTCGTAGTAGTTTTTGCCCGTGTTCATCACGCGGGTGAACTCGTCGCCGCCGCCCGCGGTCGGGCCGGACTTGGAGCAGGAGACCAGCAGCAGCGTCAACGCCAGCCAGGGGACACCGCGCCCAAGGCAGCGACGTACCGCCGCGCACGGGCTGCGGGCAGGCAGTAGTGAAGTCATGACCGCAGCTTAGCGAGAGGGCCCGACCCGGCAAGGTTGAAGGGGTGCCCGCTGCAGTTGAGACCGTGGGGGGGAAGGTGCGTGAGCGCGTGGGGTCAGCGCAACGGTCAGTCGGGGTTGCTGTGGGTGAGGAGGATGCGCAAAGCGCTTCCGTTCCGGGTGGGATCAAAGGTCAGACGCCAACCGGACTCGCTGAAAAGCCATCCGTTGCCAGTCCCCGCTGGGCGACTGGTCCGGTGCCCTCAAAGTTCATGGTCCGGTCCGGGAACCGATCAAACGACCAGACCCTCTGAACCCGGCCTTCGGATTCAAAACCTCTTCCAAAATGTTGGGGAAAAGTCCGACAGGCTGCCAGCCGAATCCCCAGCCGGGTCGCCCGGAAACGATTACGGCCGGAGCCAGACCGACGGCAAATTCGTCACCGGCTCCAGACACGGCCGGGGTAGGCGTTGCCAAGACGGGCGCTTCAGCCACCGCTGACCGGATCGCCGGGGCCACTGCAACGCCGCCGGACGCAGAGGCTTTCCGTGCGCTCGGCCGACAAAGCGGGCTACCGCCCAAGGTCTCCGCGCCGACGCGAAGTTGGAGTTCAGTCCACCAACCGGTCGCGAAGTTCCGGCGGGGGAAGTCCGCACCGGGGTTGCCGCCCAAGCCAGCGGTGCCGGTTGTGCGCTACCAGTCCATAGACCCAGTCCCGGACCGGACGTGGAATCATTCGCAGAGCGCTCAGCAACCTCCAAGGGCCGGGCAGAAAGCCCGCTATCCGCAAGGCGGCCTCGCTCTGGGTGTAGAAGCCTCCCTCAACCCACAATCCCAGACTTTGGAGCGATTTGGGGTCGATCCCCAGCGGTTGAAGCAGACGGCGCGCGGCCTCAGATTGCAGCGCGGCAAACCGACAGCGCCCGGCCGGATCCCGGCGGACAATGAACCGGACAGTCCGATCGCACAGGTTGCAGTCGCCGTCGAAAAGAATGATCGGCTGGGTGGCCATCGCGGTGCGCCGTGTCGGCGCTGGCCCACTGTGCTGCCGGTCCGAGGCCTGTGCAAATGGCCCGTCCTTGTGGCCCAGCCAGCGCGCGACGGTGGGGATGTCCACCCCCGATTCGATGCCCCGAGTGGAGAACAGGCGCCGCAGGTCCTCCGCCGTGGGGTTCATTGCTCCCTTCGGCCAGCGCCAGGCAATCCCGCTCTGGCTCTCCAACCCCTCGAAGTACCCCACGAGCACCATGCGGAAATACACCCCCGGCGGAATCCTCGGTCGGCCACCGGTCTTGTCGTACGGGGCACCGAGGTCCTCGACGAACGGATCGAAGTCCGCCTCGGTGAGGACTGGGTTGAGTTTGCCGTAGAAGCGATGTCCGGGCACCCGCACCAACTCGGTCGTGGCCACGAATCACTCGGACGGTTTGGGAGTGCGTAAACCCAGCGCCATAACGAAGTCCCTCCCTGGACGCTCCGCCGCTGCAGATGTTCACGTGGGTGGGGGACTCTCTGGACGGGCCGTCAGGGGTGGTGGAGGCGGCGCCAGCGGACGGAGGCGAAGGAGGGTGGCGACTTCGCCGGGAGGACTCCGCGCCGATCACGGTCGCGAGGACTGCCGCCAAACTCCGGACAACTATTTGTTGCATATGCAACAAATAGTTGTCCGGAGTTGCCCGCCACGGCCGAGCCGAATTCCCTTGCGTCAGGCGATTTGAGACTCATTTCACGCAGCGGTAAAAGCGTGCGGCGTCCGAGGTGTGCGTCTCGTAGGGACTGGTGGCGCCGACAATTTCGCGCCAGGGACCGCTGGCGTGATCAGATTGGAACAGCCGCCCACCCCCCTCCCAGCGGATAGTTACTTCGCCGGTCTCGCGTGAAATGGTCATGCGGTAAGGCGGCTCAGGTGGTTTCACCTGCAGGCGGGAGAGCCCCAATCGCGCTTCGCCAGCAAATCGGGTGAAGGAGCCCCCTACGATCAGACGGTCCGGCTCGATGGCACAGACCACCGAAACCGGACCATCCGCACCAGCCGAAGTGGTCGCTCCCGGCGCGGTACTGCCGTCCGCTGCGAGGAGTCGAAAGTTGTCGGCCGACTGGCCGGCGAATGTCTGGAAGGCGCCGCCGACCGCGAGAGCGCCACTTGACAGCCCGGCCAGCGTGCGCACCGCCGAATCGTCCGGACCGTCCAAGGTGTTTCCGGCCGCGAACGTGGGATCGAACGAGCCATCGCCCAACAACCGCAGGAGCCCGGCTTGCGGCACACCCGCAACCTGGGTGAAGGACCCGCCGACGAGGACCGTGGAATCCGGTCCCGGCACGACGCTGCTCACAACCGGCGGCGGGCCGGAGAGGTCCAGGCCTGCGGCGAACGCGGAGTCCAGCGTTCCGTCGGCATTCAAGCGCGCCAGGTGCGCCCGCGGTTTGCCATTCACCTGGTCGAAGTATCCGCCCGCGACAATGCGACCGTTGAGGTCCACGGCGAGCGCGCGAATCGTCGGCCGATCCAGCGGCATCTCGAATCGCGCGTCGAAATCCGGGTCCACCTCGCCGTTGGTGGAAAGGCGTACCAGGCAAAACCGCCGGGTGCCGCTCACAAGCGCAAAGTCGCCGCCCGCCAGAAGCGACCCGTCCGGCAGGAGTGCCAACGCGTGCACTGCCGCGTCCGGTTGCGCGTCGCCGAAGGTGGCATCGAACGCGCCGTCCGACTGCAGCCGGGCAAGGTTGCTGCACGGGGCGGCGCCCGCGGAATCGAAGGCCCCGCCGATGATCGGCTTCCCGTCGGGTTGCACCGCAATCGCGTCGATGGTCGCGGCGCCGGTCAGGCCCGCGTCGAAACCGGGATCGAGGGAGCCGTCGGCCGCGAGCCGGACCAAGCCGCGGTGCCATTCGCCGTTGACGCGATCGAAATCGCCCCCAACCAGCAGTCCTCCTCCTGGCAACGAAGCCACCGCGCGGACTTCGCCGGCAAACTCCAGAAACGAGTTCGTCGTGGAGAAGGCAGGATCCACGCTGCCGTCGGGGAGGAAGCGTGCCAAGCAATGCCGCGCGGCGTCGCCGGCCTGGGTGAACTGGCCGACCGCGATGATCTGGCCGTCGGATTGGACCGCCAGCATGTTGCCAAAGGCGCTACCCGCGGGCGCGAGGCCGGGTCCCGGATCGAATTCGATCTTCGGGAGGCCATTCGTGGTCAAAACGGCGATTCCGCTGCGCACGGCTTCGCCCACGGCGGTGAAGCTGCCGGTGATGGCCACCCCCCCGTCCGGCAGGAGGGTCAGGTCGTGCACGGCCGTGCCGTCGCCCACGATCCCGGCACCGGAGTCGAAACTCGCGTCCAGACGTCCATCCGCCTGGAGGCGGGCGATGCCGAACCGCGGTTCGGCATCCACGGTGTCGAACGCCCCGGCGATGACGATCTTCTCGTCGGGCTGCAACGCGATCGCATAGACGGCGCCCGCCAAGGGCCCAGCCAGGACATCGGTGGCGAAGGTCGGGTCGGTCCCGCCATCGGGTCCCAGGCGGGCCACGCCCGCCTGGTCCATTTCCCCCACGCGGGTGAAAACTCCCGCCACAATCACCTGACCGTCGGCCTGCACCGCCAGGTCATAAGCGGTGCCCCCGTTCAAGCCGGCGCCGGGATCGAACGTGGGGTCCAGCGCGCCGTCGGCGGAAAGGCGTGCGAGGCCATTCCGCGGCTGGCCTGCCACCTGATCGAAGTTGCCGCCGATCACGATCCGCCCGTCCGGCTGGATCGCCATCGCCCCGATGAACCAACCGTCCGGCCCGCTGATCTGCGGATGGAATCCCACGTCCAATGTCCCGTCCGGATGCAGTCGGGCCAGCGACGCACAAGGTTGGCCCGCAACGGCGTTGAACTGGCCGGCCGCCAGAACCGCGCCGGTTTCCGGTTGCACCGCCAGTCGGAAGACCAGGCCACTCAGGCCCCCCGTCGGGTCGAAACCCGGGTCGAGCGAACCATCGGGGTCGAGGCGGGCCAGGTTCGGACGCGCCACCCCGTTCACCAGGGCGAAATCCCCGGCCAGGAGAACTTTCCCGTCCGGTTGGAGGGCCACGGCGAACAGCACGGCGTTGCGGATGCTGGTGAACGCCGGTCGGAAGTCCTCGTCCAAAAGCACGGTGTCGCCGGCCGCAAACTGGCTGCACACCAGCGCCGCCCACCAGACGACCAGCAAACGTTGAAGTCGCTGAGACCTTTGCATCGGGTCAACTCTCGAACTTCCCTCATTTAGCAGGAAGTCGGCCAACCGAGCCTTCTCTTATCCTGCCGCGGGCAATTCCGTAAACACATTCCCGATCGCTTGGACTGCCCGGCCGCCCGGCCGCACTTTGACCGTGTTCAGGCTTGACGGGCGAGGCTGGAGGGAAAGGCTTGCGTGCCATGGATCGACCTGCAACGACGGCGCCGCGCCATGCGCTTGGCAAACTGGCTCTGGTGGCGTGGCTCGCCACCTGTTTCGGCGGACGCCTGCTCGGCAACGCGCTGGAGGACTACGTCAACGCTCCCGACCCGAGTTTCAACTGGAAGCGGTGCGAGCAGAAGCCCGTCAAGAATTGGGGCACGCTGACGCACCTCGAACTGGTTTCGCAAACCTGGCGCCAGCAATTCTGGAGCCATCACCTGATGGTCATCCGGCCCAACGCGGTGCGGAACCCGGACATCGCCCTGGTTTTCGTGACCGGCGGCAGTTACAACGCGCCCGACGAAAAGGATTTGGGGATGTTCCAGGAATGGGCCGACCGGGCGGGGGCGATCGTGGCGGTGTTGAACAAGATTCCCAACCAACCGCTCTACGACGGTCGCCGCGAAGACGCTTTGATCGCCTACACGTTCGACCAGTTCATGAAGAGCGCCGATCCCACGTGGCCGCTCCTGTTTCCCATGGTCAAGAGCGCGGTCCGCGGCATGGACACGCTCGAACAATTCGCCGCTGCCGAATGGGGTCAGCGCCTCAGCCGATTCGTAGTCTCGGGCGCCTCGAAGCGCGGCTGGACCACCTGGCTCACCGGGGCGGTGGACCGCCGCGTCGCCGCGATTGCGCCCATGGTGATCGACATGTTGAACATGCAGGTGCAGCTCCGGTGGTCGGAAAAGATGTACGGCCAGCCGAGCGAGGAGATCAGCGATTACACCAGGCTCAACTTGCACCTCGAGATGGACGAGCCCCGCATGGTGGAGCTCCGCAGTTACGTGGATCCGTACGCCTATCGCGCCCGGTACGCGATGCCCAAGCTGATCCTGCTCGGCACGAACGACCCGTATTGGACCGTGGACGCGTTGCGCCATTACTGGGCCGACCTGCCCGGGCCGAAGCTGGTTTATCAGACGCCCAACGCCGGCCACGACCTCGGCGGCGGCCAACAGGCCAGTGCCGCGCTGGCGGCGTTCTATCAAATGGTCGCCGATCGCCAGCCGTTGCCGTCCTTGACCTGGACCATCGCCAGCGCGGCGGAGGGTGCCACGATCAAGGCGAGCGTCTCCCCGGCCGCCAGGCGGTTCGTGCTCTGGACCGCCGAGTCCAAGGATCGCGATTTCCGCGACGAGAAGTGGTCGGCCCAAACCCTTGAGGCGACCGATGACGGCCAGGCCGTCTCCGCCCGGGTGCCCGAGCCGGCAACCGGTTACCGGGCTTTCCTCATTGAAGCCACCCTCGGCACGCCGACCGGCCAGGAGTATCAACTTTCGACCGAAGCGCGGGTCACGCCGGACGGCTTGCGCTAAGACGGCCTTCGATAACCTGCGGCGGACCTTCGGCGCCGACGTGGAATTTGAGTTCGTCAGCCTCGTAAAGCTGCCATCCTTTGCCAGTCATCCAATCCAGCCCGTGCCCGTGAAACACAAGTTGCTGCTCCTGATCGGCCTCCTCCTCGCTTCCTCGTCCTGGGCCGCGAATGGGGACACCGCCGGCGAGGAGTTCGTTGGACCGTTCCCGAGTTGGCGCGATCTGAAACGCGATTACGGCGCGAAAGGCGATGGCCAGGCCAACGACACGGAGGAACTCCAGCGGGCGCTCATGGACCTGACCCAGCACGCGGACTTCTCCGTGCTGTATGTACCGGCCGGCGTCTATCGCCTCACCGAACCGGTGCGCACGTTGCGAAGGCAGCACACCGACGCCCTCGGCGTGGCGCTCATCGGCGAGGATCCGGCCACGACCGTCTTCCTTTGGGACGGCCCGCGCGGAGCGCCCATTCTGACGTGGGACGCCTGGTACTCGAAGATTTCGCGGCTCACGCTGGACGGCGCCGGACGCGCGGGTGCCGCGCTGTTTTACGGGCCCGCCTTTTCCACTTACAACGAGACGAGCGACATGGTCTTTCGCGACGCCCAGGCCGGCATTCACTTTGGAGAAGACAGCACGCAGGGCCAGGCGGAGAACGCGGTCTCGCGCTGCCGGTTTTTGCGCTGCTCGCTTGCCGGTGTGCTCACCGAGAATTGGAACTCGATGGACATCTGGGTCTGGAACTCGCGCTTCGAGGATTGCCGTTTCGGCCTGCTGAACCAGATGGGCAACTTCCACGCCTGGCACAATCTTTTCCTCCGCTCGACCGAGGCTGACATCGCCACGCGCAACCTCATGGTCTTCTCGTTCGTGGGCAACACCAGCGTCGGCTCCCGGCGCTTCCTCGACTTCGACACCGGCCACTCATGGGGCGCGCCCACCACCATCGCGGCGAACCGCATCCTCGAACCCACCGCCGATTTCCCGGTCAAGCTGGGCAACGCCGGCCCGTATCTGGTCATGGACAACTCGTTCAAGCTCCCGGTCGGCACCACCAACCGCGCGGTGAAAATGACGTGGGCGGACCAGACGTTCGTGGGCAACCGCTACACCGCCACCAACGCCGTGGCCGAGAACGGACGTTTCCGGCGAATCGCCGAACACGTCGTGGCGCCGGGCGCCATCGACCCCTCGCTGCCGACCTTGCCGCCCACGCCGCCGCATCGCGAACGCAAGGTGTTCGAAGTGCCGGCCGGCGCGGACGCGGACGCGATTCAGCGCGCCATCGACGCCGCTGCCAAAGTCGCCGGGCAGCGCCCGGTCGTGCATCTACCCAAAGGCTCCTACTCGATCGCGCAAACCTTGGTGGTGCCGCCGCGGTGCGACCTGCAAGTCGTCGGCGACGGCGCGGGTGAAACGGCCACGGTCTTGCATTGGACCGGCGGCGCCGACGGCGTGTTGCTTCGACTCGAAGGCCCGAGCCACGCCACTTTGCGCGATCTGCATCTCGACGCCGGCAGAGCGCGGGGCCTCGTCGTGGAAGATGCCGACCAGCCCGGCGGCCGCATCTTCGCCGAGCAACTCAACGCCAACGGTCCGAATTCCGCGAAAGTTTCGGGGACGGCCGCCGTGCGCGTGAACGGCCTCGTGCAAACCGATGTCCAGCTCCGCTTCCTGCAGGGCGCCGGCAACGCCGGGCATTGGGTCGAGGTCGTGGGGGCCGCGGCCAATGCCCCAGGAGCGCGGAAGTCCATTCCGCCCTCCGCCGAGGTTCCGGCAGCCAACCAGGTCAGCGTCTTCAATGGCGCAACCGGCAGCGCGACCGGCCAGTACAACGTTCGCGAGGGCGGCCGGCTGGTCGTGCGCGGCGTCTATCACGAGAAGAGCGCGGATGCCTTGCGCGGCATTTACCTCGCCGACGCCGGCACGCTGGCGATCGATGCCACGCGTTTTTCCTACAAGACCTCGCCCACGGCGCCGCTCGTGGACGTGGACGGCTTCCGCGGTTGGTTCACGCTCGCGACCGGCCTGCTGCTGCCGGTGGACTCGACGAACACCTGCCGGTTCGAAATCACCGGCGACGGCAGCCGGGCAAATGTGCTCGCCTTGAACGACCAGTTCTGGGTCCAGGAGTTCGGTGTGACGGCGCAGCGGGTGTGGCAGAACCGCGCGCAACCGCCGGCGGCCGGCGGCCTGGTCGGCTGCAACGTGAACTCGCCTTTGAAGGGTGCCACCTCGAACGGCTTCGCCTTCCTGGCAAACCAGGGCGACCACCCAGACCCGGCCAGGTCCGTTGACGGCTCCGGTCCGCTCGCCGATCAAGGCACCGTCGCCGACGCGGCTTTGCTGCGTCACCTTGCCCCGTTGCGTGAAGCGCGGGTCTGGGAGCCCGGCGACACGGCCGTGGCTCCGGACGCGACCGATGTGCGCATCCACCGCGTGATGGTCACCGGTGGCAGCGGAGCGACCGTCGAATTCCGGCGCGGCCCATAGCGACCGATCGCCGGGTCAGCGCCGGCAGAATTGCTCGAAACCGCCGCCCAACAAGCTGTGCACGTCGCGGCGGATCTCCACCTCGGTCGGTTCCCAGCCGGTGACCGCGAGGTCCGCGTATTTGTCGGCCAGCACGCGCACCAGGATGCGCCGCGTGTGGTCGAACTTGTAGAGGATTTGCTCGAGCACGCGGGCGTCCGAATGCTGCGGCGTAAAACTCAGCCCCAGCAGCTCGAGCCGCATCCGCGTGATTTCCTCGATGAGCTGCGGCGTGTTGGTGAACCACCAGCAGCCAAACGGATGCAGGTTGCGGAACTTGCGGGCGATGACGCAGAGCTCGTGCTGGTTCTCGCGGGCGAGCACGGTGACCGCGAATTTGTTCTGCGGGAACGCGTCGCAGAGGTTCACCAGTGCGCACAGGTCGCTACGGCCCACGCCGTCGCCGGCGAGCTGGAGCCGCGCGTTGACGCCGCGCCGCACGCCGAGCATGAGCGCGAGCGGCAGGCCGGCATCCCGGCAATGGGGCAAAACCGTGTGCTCGATCAGTTGGGCGGTGTCCGTGGCCGCGGGGAACTGAAAGTCCGGCGGCAGCGACACCATCAAGTATTGCGCGTCGAGCCGGCGGGTCCAATCGGCGAGGAACCGGCGGACTTCACTGAAGGTGGACGCCGACAGGCCTTCGCCGACATTGTAGCCCCACGCCGCGAGCTGGCGCGCCGCATTCGGCCAATCCACCAGCAGCGGGTCGATCCGCAAGGCGGCCACAAACCGTTCGTCGCGCAGAAAGCCCCGTTGCCAGAGCGGCCGCTCGACGGGGTCGAACGGCGAATTGGTCATGTAGATCCGCGCGACGTTGGCCAGTTCGAGCGTGCGGCTGAGGTGCGCCTCCATCGGCCACTGGGCAAACCAGGAACGAATGGCCGGCAGATCCCGCACGTGAGGGTCGAGGCCGAACCGGTGCAACGTGGTGAGTACGCCGCGGCAAGCTTCGGAAACGGGCGAGTGCGCGACGAAAAGCTCGTGCCAGATCCGATCCGCCTGATCCGATTTGGACAGCGTGAAAAACGTCTCCGGCGGCACGTCCAGGTGGCGAAAGGCCTCGGCGGCGAGGTAATGGTACACCAGGAGTTCATCGATGCCCGACAGGAGCAACCCGCCCATCAGCGGGTCGTACAAATGGGTGTGGATGTCGATGACGGGAGTGGAACTGACCACGCGTTCGAGGAGCGCAGCGGTCGCGGTACGCCGGAAGTCAGTGACGGCCGGGGAACTCATCGCGCGTCACTCTAGGATCGACGCGGCAGACGCGCCACGCTTTTTTAGCTGCGAAGCCGCGAATTCCGGTGCGAATTCATCTTTGACATCGCCCTACCCGGTTGGCAGTGTCACCCGACTTTTCGTGCCCGACGGATCAAGCCGCGATCGCCCGGCCGCCGGGACTGGACTGGAGAAAGACGACTATGCCTGAACTGGTTGGAAACATGCTGATTGCCCAATCCGGCGGCCCGACTTGCGCCATCAACGCGAGCGTCGCCGGAGCCGTGGAGGAATCCGGGCGGCACCCGGATTTGATTGAGGAAATCTACGGGGGGCGCAATGGCATTCTCGGCATTCTGAACGAGAACCTGATTGACCTCCAGGAAGAGAAGCGCAGCGCCATCGAGGGCTTGCGCTACACGCCCGCCGCCGCGCTGGGCACGTGCCGCTACAAGATCCATTTCATCACCGACGCCCAGCTCGCCGCGGCGAAGGACGAAAAGGAGCGCGAAAAAATGGTCCAGCGCCGGGCCCAGGCCGCCAAAGACATGGACCGCTTGTTCGAAGTCTTCCAGGCGCACAACATCCGCTATTTCTTCTACGCCGGCGGAAACGACTCTCAGGATACCTCGCTCAAGATTCACGAGGAGGCCGTGAAGCGCGGCTGGGACATGCGCGTGATCGGCATCCCCAAGACGATCGACAACGACCTGCCCCACACCGACCATTGTCCGGGGTACGGTTCCGTCATCAAGTACGCCAGCACTACCGTCGTGGAGGTGGGCACGGACGTCGGCAGCATGGCCACGGACGACGGTTCGGTCTGCATCATTGAGGTCATGGGCCGGTCCGCGGGCTGGATTGCTGCCGGCACCGCGCTTGCGAAGCGCGGCAACCCGGCCAACCCGCCCCACATCATCCTGTTCCCGGAAATTCAATACGACCTAGCCCACTTCCTGACCAAAGTCCGGGAAACCGTGGCCGCTTACAAGTACTGCGTCATCGTCGTCGGCGAAGGCATCAGGAACAAGGAGGGCAAGGAAATCGGCGCCGATGAAACCAAACGCGACGCCTTCGGCCACCCCGTGCTCGCGGGGGCGGCCTGGAAACTCAAGGAACTGATCGAAGCCGCGCTCCAGACCAAGACCCGCACCGTGCTGCTCGGCTATGCCCAGCGCGCCGCCGCCCACTGGGCCAGCCTGACGGACGTGACCGAGGCCGCCGCCTGCGGCGAAGCCGCCGTGCGCGCCGCTGTGTCCGGTCAGAGCGGATACATGGTGAAGCTCATCCGCGAATCCAGCGCCCCGTACAAGTGGAGCACCGCACTCCACGACTTGAAGGAGGTGGCGAACGTCGAGCATTTCGTGCCACGCGAGTGGATCAGCGACGACGGTTTCATGGCCAACGAGCAGTTCATCGAGTATGCCGCTCCGTTGATCGAGGGAGAGGTTCGCTCGCCGATGGAAAACGGACTGCCGAAGTACGTCGTGCTCGAAGGCTCGCCGGTGGAAAAGAAACTCCCGCCGCGAAGCTGAACCTTCCGTCGAATTGTCCTGAGTCAAAGCCGCGGGCCCCACGCCTGCGGCTTTGTGTCTTTCGTCCCTGGGCACGGACTCTGGGAACCCGGTGCCTCAACCGCCTCCTCTGCTGCCCGGAGGGGGGCGGATGGCGGACACGCCCCCAAAGCCCTGCCGTCGGGTGACCCCTCTCCGCGCGGCGCAGCGCAGCGCGGAGAGCCCGGAAGCCCCGACCTGAAGTACCGCGCTGCCGCGCTGCAAATGCCCCAGAAAACGCTTGCTCGCTTTGGCGGCCACTCTAAAGTGTCGGTCTGCGGTTTGGATCGCGGGGTGGAGCAGCCCGGTAGCTCGTCAGGCTCATAACCTGAAGGTCGTAGGTTCAAATCCTACCCCCGCAACCAATTTCAAGCCCCTGCAAGCCTGGCTTTCAGGGGTTTATGTCTTCTCGTTGCCAAGCCGGCAAGCCCATGCAAACCCCTGCAATTTAGGGCGTTCCTCTGCCCGATAACCAAACATTTGCCAAACATTTCGCACCTGGAGAGGGCTGGAGGAGCGCAGGTTCAAAATCGGCGGCCTGTTCCCCCACTTGGCACGATTCCTGTCCCCTGCCTCTCTGATGCGCCAGTTTTCGCCAGAAATCGCCAGAAAGCACCCAAAGCAAACATTTGCCAAACATCTTGGCGCGGGGAGGGGCCGGACGAGGGCGGGTTCAAGTCCGTGGCGAGGGTGGATGAACCGTGCGCGTGATGACGGCTTGACCGCCAGGGCGGTGACACGCTTCCGAGGGGGCCGCTGTAGCCGTCCGTGGCGGAAGCACTCAATCGCGCACCACTTGATCGAACGGTGAGTGCAGCCACGCCGGGCCGCTAGCGCTCGACTGCAACCGGCGCGGTCTCCCAGCGTTGGCTGGCGCGACTGGTTAGGAGGCATGGTGTGATCTCTCTAAACATGCTCTGAGAAATGGCCGCACGTAGCGTGTCGTCAATGCGCCAACCAAGCCCGCCACCCTTAAAGGGTTCTACCACCTCCAGGGCTCCCGCAGTCAGACCCTCATCGCCCGGCGCTTGGAACGGATCGCCCAGGCCGTCCCCCTGACCGATGAAACCGCGCTGCTCGACACCTATGCCCTGCGGGTCCAACTCATCGCCCGGCAACTCCAACTGGTCACCCGCACCGTCGCCCAGTACGACGCCCGGATCCGGACGAATTACGATCGGAATTAAATCGGCAACATCTGCAAGAATCGACGGGCTTTGACCGGCACACGGTTTCGCGGCAAAGGCCCGCCGCCCGCTCATCCGAACGAGATCGTTTACGGCACCACAGCGCGATAGAACCGGTGCGTGTAGTTGGTCGCCCGAGAGTCCGTATACTCGACCGTGCCTGTCAGGTTCGTGCGCACCGCGAGCTTCATCCACTGCACCAAGTCCGCCGAGCCCTCGAAGACGTAGAGGAAGTTCTTCTCGCCCGTGAGCGTCAGTTGCACCACGCCTTCGGTCGAGCGTGTCGCCGCCAGGCTCGGCGCCCTGGGCGGGCCGGCTTGGTGCTCGGTGATCGTCAGAATCTGGTTGGCGGAAACATCGGCGAGCTCCTGCACGATGCCCGACGGCCATTCGATGCGCAGCGTCGTTACGTTCGTGGCGTCACCCAGGCCGAAGTGGGCGCGCAGATCGTCCTGGCCAGAGCCGCCTCCTCCGAAGATTTCACGCAACTGCCAGAACGACTCGCCCGAGATGGTGGCCTGGACCCGCACTTTAGCGCCGATCGCCGCCCGGTTTGACGCGGTGCCGACCAGCCTGACCATCAACCAGTGGTTAGTGTTGCCGTTGTTCCGGGTAAAGAAAGGTGCGGGACGCAACGTCCCAGTTCGCGGCCGCCAAGTCCAGGAAACCGTCGTTGTCCAAGTCTCCCCAGGCACAGCCGGAGCCGTTTCCCCCGTCGTTGACCAGGCTGCCGGTCTCGATCCGCGTAAAGCCGCCCTGTCGATCATTGTGAAAGAGGAAGTTGTTCTCTCCGCGGTTGTCCGTTGATGTGGCGTTCGATACAAACAAGTCCAAGTAGCCATCGTTGTCATAGTCACCCCAGGTTCCGCTCCTCGAGGAGGTCGCTCGCGCACTGGTCACAGTATTGGCCACGGGCGCAAAGGTCCCGTCGCCCTCGTTGTGGTAGAGTAAGTTGGCACCATCAATTCGCGCGACAAAGACATCCGGCCAGCCATCATTGTCGTAATCGCCCCAGGCGGCTGCCCAGCCAGACTCAGTCACGAGGGACCCGGAGGTGACGCGCGAGAAGGAACCGTCTCCATTGTTGTGGTAAAGCCGGTTCTGGCCCGCCACCAAGAGGAGGTCTGGATAGCTGTCTCTGTCGTAGTCGGACCAAGTGCATCCAGCGGCGGTGCCATCCTCCATGAGTACACCCTCTGTGATGGGGCTGAACGTCCCGTCACCGTTGTTGTGATAGAGCGTGCATCTTACCTCCCAACTGGTCATGAACAAGTCAACGTTGCCATCGAGGTCATAGTCGGCCCACGCAACGTAGTGGGTAGAGTTCATATCGTTGGGGAAACTGGCTTTGGGCACTTGGGTGAACTTCCCGCCGCCGTCGTTGCGAAATAGCATATCAGGTCGTCCGTTGAATTCACCCACCACGAGGTCGAGGGCCCCATTGTTGTCGTAATCCGCCCAAGCGTTGCCGACCGATAGTCCGGCTCCCGCACGCGTGACGGCGTTGTTTACCTTGATGAACAGTCCTTGACCCTGGTTCTGGTACATCAAATTGGCGCCACCCTGGCCCCCGCTTCGGGCGATGAACAGGTCGATTCGTCCGTCGCCGTCGAAATCTCCCCAGGAGCAGGTCTCAGCCCAACTCCCTTCGCTCACAATGGGTCCGGTCATGATCTTGGTGAACGTGGGGTCAACGTCGAGCACGGCGACCTGGCTGGTGGCCGACAGGCCGAGCGCATCGGTGACCACCATGAAGTACGGCCCCGCATTCGCCAGCGTTACGTTCGTAAGCGATAACACGTTTACGGCTGCCGAAGGGTTTAGTTTCGGGTCCAAGGCGGCCTCCTTGAACGACCATCGGTAGATGACCGGCCCGTGCGTGGCGGAGACAAGACATTTGAACTGGGCCGTCGCGCCCAGGCTCACTGAGGTGTTGGTGGGCTGTGTCGTGATTCCCGGATCCTGGGCCAAGGCCCAGGGCAGCGATAGTAGCACTGCAACGACTACAATGAGTTGTGTGGTTTTCATAACGGTATTTGTTCTGGCGCACGGTCGTCGCCCGTCGATGTTCGGTTTTCGTCCATCACCTATTACTGAGGAATCCGCGGCCACCGATCACAAGAATTCTGCATTCTTCTTTGGACGTGAGGTGGGACGGGCGGCGGCGCTCCGACTTCCCGGAGTGCAACACGCTGGGGACGAGTAGCCTGGGATCCTCGGACCGTGGAGATACTCCCGAAGCGATTCTGGTGAACCAGACCGACGTTCGCGCTCCCGACGAGAATGAATCGCCTCCGATCCTCATGCCAGTCCTCTCCCGGCTCGGGACGCTGGTTCTCCCTGGGCCAACACCCGACCGCTGCGTTACGGGCGGAGAGCTATTATGATTATACTCGTATGAACTCCGAAGATCAAGACTAATCGCGAGGATCGCGCGGTGGCGCGCTACGCCGCGCCCTTGATTAACCCCTTTTCCACCACCCCGGCGTGGACCTCATTCAACAACGTGATAGCAGCCACCAGGCCGTCATTGAGCGCCTGAACCTGCGCCTGCGTCGGCGGGTCACTGATGGTTTGGGAAGCATAGGCTACTGCCGCCTGGGCGGCCCCAGCCCTCTGGACCGTCGGTGCTGCGCCGTGGAACCCGACCTTGGCATTGGCATCCGCCCCGACCGTGATCTCCCAGGCGTAGGAGCCAGTGTGGCGCTTGATGTGACCAGTGGTGACGTTGAGGATGAGGTAGCCGGTCGGGATGGTCCCGCTGGCCGGATCGGCGGTGACGGCCGCCGGCCTGATCTGCATCCACGTCCCGGGCGTGCCGGCTTGCGTGCAGCGGAACTCCCCGCCCAGGGCATCGCGCCAGAACTCATTCAGCACCCGCGCCCCGCTGGTCGGCGGCCCGATGATCGTGGTCGGGCTCCCGTTCTGGTAGGTGGCCACCCGCTTGGCGATCTCCTCGGCCAGGAGGGTGAAGTTGGACTGGGTCAGGGCGAGGAACGATTCGGCGCCGCTGACGTCGAAGAGGCGACTGGGACTGAGGGTGCTCATGAGGAAGTTTCAAGTTTCAAGTTTGAAGTTTGAAGTCAGGGACCAGAGGTCAGATGTCAGATACGGGTGACGGTGATTTCGTCGAAGTCCAGGCTGCGGTAGCCGGCACGGGACAGGTAGGCCCGGAGGGTGAACGTGACCTCGGCGCCCAGCCGCGACACCAGCACGGCGTTGGTGATCGTGTAGGGCGGGCGCTCATCGGCGTAGAGGGTGCCTTTGAGCACGCCCCCGGCCCAGAGTTCGAGCACGCACTGGTCGGCGGTGCTGGTGACCGTCACGGTCGGCTCGACCTCGGTGCGGTCCTCGCTGGTCAGGGTCCAGGTCAGCGTGACGTTCTGCCCGCTGGCATAGGTCGGCGCCAGGCCGTCGTTCTGGGCCTGGAGGTTCTCGGGTCCCAAGGGCCGGCCGGCCCGGCGGGTGAACAGGTACGGGATCTCGGGCGCGTCGCTCAGGGCCAGTTCCCGCTGGAGCAGATGGGTCTGGACCTTGAAGGTGACGCGGTCACCGGGCTGGTAGCGGCCGCTGAAGGGGATCTCGGTCAGTTGCTGGCCGGCGGCCAGTTGTACGAGCCAGACCTCGGCGCCGACGACGTGGTCGCCCCGCAAGGTGCCCTTCTGGCCGCGCAGGACGCTCACTGTGTAGCGGCGCAGCCCCGTCAGCACGGGCGCCCAGCCCAGCAGGACTTCATCCCCGATGAAGATCAGGAACTGCCCGGCATCGACGCCTTCGGCAAAGGGCATGTCGTCCAGATCGTCGTCGGGACTGGTCAAGGTCACGTCCAACGCCCCTTGGGCATAGACCGCGCCTTCGCTGTCCAGGGCCTGTTCGAGCGTCCCCCGCCGGCCAAAGACCTGGCCCTCGGCGGCGATCTGGAAGCTGTCCGGGCTGCGTTCCCAGTACACCGTGAACCGGTTGGAGAGGGTCTCGCCGCGGGCGGGCAGGATCAGGAGGCGGGGCTCGGGGACCTGGGTCCAGGCCTGGGGCAACTCGAAGACGAGCACGGCATGGCAGGGCTGCGGTTCCCAGGTCTGGGCCTCGGTGGGACTGTCGGCGGGAACCTGGTACTCGGTGCCCAGGAGATGGGCCGTGTCTTCCCGCACCGCGAGCCGCAACTCCGGCGAGTCCGGGCCGGGCACCTCGACGCCCAGGACGCGGAACCGGATCGCGTCGATCCCCTGGGGCGCATAACTGATCTCCACGACATCTCCCGGCCGCAGGGCATCGGCCGCACCGCGACGCACGCGCAAGCTGCCTTCCAACCACGGCAGACACTGGGTGCGGGCAAGGCCGGCGGCCACGCGCCAAGCCACGGCCTGGTCGGTGATCCAGTCGCACTCAACCTGGCGGGTGAGGGGCCGGCGGGTGACGGCATAGGCGGCGGGATCGCGGAAGGCGACCGCATCGGTCTGCCAGGTGCGGGCGCGATTGGCGAACCGGACCACCACCTCGTTGACCGTCTCGGGCCAGCCGTGCGCAGTGAGGTCGGGGGACTCGGTCAGGTCACCCGCGCCCAACGCCACCGCCTCACCATCCTCCCGCAGCAACCGCAAGGCGAGCTTCCCGTGCGCGGTGTGGACCAGGCAGGCGTCGAGGTATTCGAGGAAGTCGTTGAGCAGCGCATCCAGCGCCGTGCCTTGGTCGAGGACGACGCTGACACTGAACCCCTCGGTCGCGAGCCGGGCCGCGGCACTGTCCCAGGAGGCGTAGTCGATCAGCCCGGCGTCCAGTCCCGCCCCGAACCGGCGGTTGCGGAGCAGTTCCTCGAGGACAGCCAACGGATGGACTTCGCCGTTCAAGGCGGCGCTGGTGGCCAGCCCGCTGCCCTGCGGGATGCGGGAGAGCTCGAACTCGATGGGGGGAACCTGGGAACGGTTCTCGCCCAGGAGCCAGTCATCGAAGACCACGTAGCACTGACCGCGGTAGGCCGGATGCAGAAGCCCGCTGGCGACCAGGGTCAGGTCCACGCCCTGCGTCTCGGTGCCCCAGTAGAGTCGGATCGGTCCCCGGCCCTCGACCGTGATGTCGGCGTGGTCATCGGTGCCGGCGTCCAGCGGCCCCTCCCAAACCTTGTCCTCGTCCACATAGATCGCGTGCAGGGTCTGAACCGGTCCAAGGCACAGAACGCCCGCAAAGCTCGCATAGTAGTTGTAGCCGACGGTCTGCCGGCTCTTGCCGACCTTGCGCTTGATCTCGGAGGAACGGACACCCCAGGCATCGGAGATCCACGTCAGGCCCAGCCGGCGACGCCCGGCCAGGTAAGGCACGGGGCGGCCGTGCTCCTCGGTGGCGAGCGTGGCGGTGTCCTTGCCCAGGGGCTTGGGGGGCGGGGGACGGGGCAAGATCGCTGGCCGAGTTGAACATGGCTTCAAGGCACCCGCTTCACGAGCGGCCGCAGGTCGAGGGTGTGGGTGATGTGGATTTCCAGCGCGTGATCGCGGGCCATCCAGGCCAGGATCAGAACCGTCAGGCAGATCAGGGTGACGCAGGTTCTCATGGGTTGCCTCCGGGAGGCCGGAACGCGCCGATGAATCGGCGGGTGTAGGTCGGGTCATCGAGCCGGGAGAACAGGACGCCATGCCTGCGAAGGCAGTGGATGAACCGACGGTCTCCGAGGGCCACGCCGCAGTGATTGGCCACCTTGCCGACGCGGAACAAGACCACGTCACCGGGCGCCACGTCAGCGGGATCAGTGATGGGCTCCCACTCCGGTCGTTCCTGGAACCACGCCAACAACGGCGATCGGTCGGCGTGCTTGCCGAAGAGCAATGGCCCGCACCGCGCGAGCCGTCGAGGCGAGGCGCTTGATTCCCATCGTGCCAGTGAGCGCGTGAGCGAACGCCGACGAAGCCGCTGGCTGGGAATTCCATGCACCTCCTTTCCCGCCGGCACCCGGCTCACTCGGCCGTGATGGCGACCACGAACGGAGCACAATCCGTCATGGAGGAGGCCAGAATAATCGTCGCTACCACCAGGTCCGGGTGCGCGTTGGTCCAGGAAGTTCGAAACAGGCACACGGGTTCGCCGGCCGGGTTCGTGCCGCGCCAGGCGACGGTGCCCCGCGGGTGGTCCACCACGGGGTTTCCATCCCAGCTTGACGCCTCCTGGCCGTAATGGATCGCGATGGTGTCCTCCTGGCCATCCACCCAGCGGATGGTATAGGCGGCCAACGGCACGCCGGCCGGGGCGGCGCAATCCGCGGCGTGGAGGAAGTGGATCTGACGGCACAACTGCCGAACCGGAATGCCCACCACGTCCGGCGGATACCAGAGAAACCGTCTATCGAGGAGCGTGCTGGAAAGCTGGATCAGGCCGCGGACGTCGTATTCCACCCCGGCAAAGACCTGCCGGCCGCGGGGAAGAGCCGCCAACGTGTGGCGCCGGAAACCGTCCGCCCGCCAATCGTCATCGAGGTTGGCCGTGAAGAAGTCCGTGAGATCGATCAGCCGGCTCGGGGCGGTTGGATCCCGCGGCTGGAGGTTCAGATCGTACGCACGGTTGTGGGCCGTGCGGGCTGCCCGGGCATTCCCGAGTTGCGCGTGGAGCCCGGAGCAGGCCAGCCAGGCCAGACGCAGTTCTTCCGCTCCAAGCTTCGGACTGGCCTCCCGCCCTTCGATGGCCCGGCTGTACGCGGCGAGCGACGACTCGGACTGGCCATAGTGCTCGAGCCACTGGGCCCTCGCCAGCGAGAGTCGGGTGGACGCACCGGGCAGACCCTCCGCTCGCTCGATCGCCTGAAGGGTTCCGGCTTGATCTCCCGCGTTAAACCGAATCGATGCCTGCGTCCACCACACCGCCGGATGGTCGGGTGCCAGGGCCAGCGCCCGTCCCTCAAGCCACTCGGCCTCGCGCAACCGTTGGGCGTCATGCAACCGCTCGAAGTGTGCCATTGGATGGCGCGCGGCTTGAGCCCACAACCAGCCCTCGTCGGGATGCAATGCCAGCAGTTGTTCGATCACGTTGGCGCCGGCCACGAAGCCCCAGAGCGCGTTCGTCTCCTCGCGGGTGACGAGTTCGGGCAGGCTCAACGCCGCTCCCGGAGCCACCGTCCGAAGGCTGCGATCCGCCACCAGCCACGCCAACCAGACCCCCGCTTCCGAATCCGGCGTCGTCGCGGCCAACCGGCGGCGCAAGTCGAGGAAGGTCACCGGCGGCACGGCTTCACTGCTCAAAGCCGCGACCTGCCGCAGCCCGCCCATGGCCTCGGCCAGAGCCGCGAGGCGCTCCGGAACCGCCGCGTCGCAACGCGGCACCGGCCAGACCCAGACCGAGTGTCCGCCGGCGACCGCCAGCCACTTCCCGTCGGGACTGAATGCCGCGTCCCGCACCCGGTCATCCAGCAGCCGCGGACTGCCCAGCGGTTGCCCGGTCGCCGTGTCCCAGCAGCGAGCCGTGCGATCCTCGGAAGCCGTCACGACCCGCCGGCCGTCCGGGCTGAACCGGGCCGAGTACACCGCCGCTTCGTGGTGGAGAACTGACTCCAACCGGCCGTCGGTGATGCTCCAAAGCGCGGCCGTGTTGTCGAGGGAAGCCGCCAGGACCCGCTGCCCGTCCGGACTGAACCGCACGGAGAGGACTTCGCCCCGGTGCGATAAGGGCCCGGTGAGCGGACGGCCTGTTGCGGCCTCCCAGATTCGGGCGGTGAAGTCCCGCGAGCCGGTCACCACCCGTGTGCCCTCGGGGCTGAAGTGCGCTTCGGTCACCTCCCCGGTATGCGCCTGCCACGCCGCCAGCATTCGCCCGTCGGCCACCCTCCAGACTCGGACGCGGTCATCCGTGCCCACGCTCAGAATCCGGTTCGCTTCCGAATCGAACTCCGCCAGCCGCAGGGGCACCGGATGCGGCAGCGTCAGCAACGGGAGGCCGGATTGGGAGTCCCACACCACTGCGGTTCGATCGGCGGAAGCCGTCAGGAGTCTTCGCCCCTCCTGGCTGAAGCAGGCACTGACCACGGTCCCTCGATGGCGAACGCGTCGGAGGCCTTCGCCGCTTTGCGCGTCCCAGATCCGGACCACGCCATCTTGAGAACCGGTCACGATCCAACGGCCATCCGGGCTGAACTCGGCAACGTCGGAGTCGCGATCGCCCCAAAGATTCGCCACCAGCGCCCAGTCAACGGACCGCGTGAAGAGGCACGGTCGTCGGTTGCGGGCGATGAGCCGACGGCCGTCGGGCGACCAACGCGCCTGGCGCACCTCCCCGGGGGGCGGCAGTTCCGCGGGTAAAACCGCGCCCGGTCGCACGTCCCAGACGCCGCAGGTCCGGTCTGACGAGGCCGTCACGACGCGCTGCCCGTCCGAACTGAATCGCGCGGACCAGACCTGGGCGGCATGACGAATCGGCTCCATCAGCAACTGCCCGGTGCGGACGTCCCAAATGCGAACCGTCTTGTCTTCGGCGGCACTCAACAACCGCCGCCCGTCCGCACTGAACTGGATGGAGCGCACGGTGCCGCCGTGTTCGAGCGGTCGTGACCGGGCCGCCCCGTTGGCGGCGTCCCAGAGCCGGACGGTTTGATCGAATGACGCCGTCGCCAGCCAGTTGCCATCGGGGCTGAACTGCACGTCCCCGACCGCCTTGTCGTGCTGCAAAGGCGGGCTCAGGGGCTCGCCGGTGGCGGCCTTCCAGATGCGAGCGGTCCCATCCGCACTCGCCGTGGCCAGCCGTTCGCCGTCGGGGCTGAACTGGCCCGCCCGGACCCAGCCTGCGTGCTGCAACCGTTGCCCGACGGACCGGCCCGCGAGCGGTTCCCAGACCTGTGCGGTCATATCCTCCGACCCGGTGAGCAGCCGGCGGCCATCCGGGGCGAAAGTAAGGAAGTTCACATACTTGTCGTGCCGCAGAACCGTTCCCGTCGGCTCGCCGGTCTGGACGTTCCACAGCCGCACGCCGCCGTCGCGACAACCCGTGGCCACCCAGCGACCGTCCAGGCTGAACTGGGCGCACGTCACCCAGTCCGGATGCCGCAACGACGGCGTGAGCGGTTCGCCCGTGTGCCCATCCCAAATGCGCGCGGTGTTGTCCACCGACGCCGTCACGATCCGGGAACCGTCCGGGCTGAAGTGCGCTTGGAGACACTTCTGTCCGCCAAGGAAATCCTCGCGGGGCAGCACCGCGCGGCGGTCATGCTCCATCGCCCGGCCGATCAGGCGCCCCGTGGCCGCGTCCCAGAGCCGCGCCGTGTTGTCCAACGCCGCCGTGAGAATGCGGCGCCCGTCCGGACTGAACTCGGCGTAATGGACCGGCTCTGAGTGTGCCAGGGGCTCAATCGCCGGCACGGGCCAGTTCCGGTATGCCAGCTCCGCCAGCACCCATTCCGCCACCGGCCGGTCCGCCGGGTCTTGTCGCAGCCGATCCGCCAGAACGGCCAGACCCGCGGCGGCATTCCCGTGGTCGAACAACCCTTCTGCCGTCTGGATTTGCAGGCGATAAACCAGGCGTTCGGCCCGCTCGCGCTCGGCGACTTCGCGGGCCGCCGTGGCCCGCGCCCGGCCCCACTGCCAGAGCACACCGGCCAATCCCACCACGACCGCCGCCACCAACGCCCCCGCCAAGCTCGCCTGCGCCGGCCGGCGGCGACACCAACTCCAGGTCCGCCCGGCCCACCCCAAGGGCCGCGCCTGAATCGGTTCCCCCGCCAGGTAGCGCCCCAACTCCTCGGCGAGTTCCCGGGCCGTCGCGTAGCGCCGTCCCGGCTCCTTCTGCAGGCACTTCAAACAAAGCGTCTCCAGGTCGCGCGGTACGGCGGGATTCAACAGGCGCGGACTGACCGCCTCGTGCTCCACGACCTGGCGGATGACCTCCGCCGCGTTTTCCCCCACGAACGGCGGCCGTCCGGTCAGCAGGTGAAACAACATCGCCCCCAGCGAATAGACATCGCTGGTCCGGCCCACGGGACCTTTCGCCGCGTCGGCCTGTTCGGGCGACAGGTAACCCGGCGACCCCACCACCTCACCGCTCAAGGTCAGGCTGCTGTCCGTGCCCAGTCGCTTCGCCACGCCGAAGTCCGTCACGTGCGGCTGGTCCGCCGCATCCACCAACACGTTCGACGGCTTGAGGTCCCGGTGGAGGACGCCGTGCTCGTGGGCCGCCTGCACCGCTTCGGCGACCGCCTGCACGTAGCGGGCGGCCCGGCGCGGCGACAACGGTCCACCGGCGAGGATCTTCGCCAGGCTGGCTCCCGCCACGTAATCCATGACCAGGTAATGCTGGCCCTCCTCCACCCCGACGTCGTGAATCGCCACGATGCCCGGATGCTGCACCACGCCAGCCGCGGTGGCTTCGACCTGGAATCGTTCGACCGCTTCCGGACTGGCCAGCGGCCCGGCAAGCAGAAGCTTCACCGCCACCCAGCGGTCCAGACTGACCTGGCGGGCCCGATAGACCACGCCCATGGCGCCGCGGCCCAGCTCCTCGTAAAGCTCGTAATCGCCCAACCGGCGGCCGGCGACCGGTTCCGCCACGCGGGAGTCGAGGCCCTGGGACTCCAGCCACGCCGTATCCAAGTCGGCGCTCCCGGCAACGGCGGGCGCCTGCTCGGCTTCAAGGCAGGCCGCCAGCAGGCAGGCCGGGCAAAGCCCACCCTCGCTCAGGCGCCCGACGCTTGAGCCGCAGCGCAGACAGGTTGGGGCAGGTGCAGCCACGGCAGAACTTCAAATTGCCCGACCGGCAACGGCAACCCGGTCCGTAACCATACTCCCGAAAAATCGACAAAAGATTAACAACCCACTTCCGCCCTCCGACTCCTAACTTCCAACTTCCAACTTCTTCCTTCTGCCTTCTTCCTTCCTACTTCCCCCTCAGCACCGCGTGCAAGTGGCGGAGTTCCTCTTCGACCTCCGCCGGGCTGCCGACGGTCTGCCGGATGACCGTGCGGAGCAGTTCAAGGTACCGCTGGCGTAACCGCCGCACCGTCACCTGGATGGTTCCCTCCGTCGTGCCCAGTCCTTGCGCGATCTCCGCGTAACGAGGCGCATCGGCATCCGCTTCCAGGCAGGGTTGTAACTGGCGGAAGAGCTTGAGGCGGCCGGCGCGCCGACATTCGCTCTCGAGGCGCCGCATCGCTTCCTCCAACATCGCCACCGCCCAGGCCCGTTCGAACAACGAATCCGGGCTCTGGTTCGTCGCCAGTTCCCGGGCATAACGGGTTTCCAGTCTGGCGGTTTCGAGCGAGAACGGGGACTGTCCCCCGCCCCGCTTTTGCGACCCGGCGCGCTCGCGGGTCTTCCGCAAGTGGTTCTTGAAGGCCCCCAGCAGAAACGAACGGAAGCGGCCCTTGCCAGCGTCGGCCCGGTCCAGCAGCGGTCGTTCCAGCAAGGCGGCAAAAAAGCTCTGGGTCACGTCCTCCGCATCCGCCGGCGCGTAGCCCAGTCGGCGGGCGAAGGCATAGAGCGGCTGCCAGTAAGCGCGGCAGATTTCCGCCAAGGCCGTAAACCCCACCGTGCCGGCCGGTTGGCCGGCAGCCAGCACCATCGTCCAGTGCGTGGAAGGAAAACCGCTCCCGCACGCCGTTGGAGGCTCCGGGGGCATTGGCGTGGATCGTAGGTCAGCCGTCCTCGCCGCTCAAGCTTTGAAACGCCCCTGGGAACGCCCCGAAACGCCGACCGGCTCGCCTTCCAAAACCGCTCCAAGATCGGTTCGGCAGGGCCTCAATCCGAGTTCCGAAGACGGCAAGCCGAAATTCCTTGTTAATCTTTCCGCCGTTTTCCGTAAGTACGAGGTAAATGACCCGTCTGAGCGAAACACAGGCATGGTCGCCTTCCCGGATCCTGGTGGTGCCGGGTTGCCGCCCGGCCCGAGTGTCCGGACGACGCAGTCATGCCGCCCGACCGGGTCCACGAGCGGAGGAAGAAAATGCAGTTCGCTGCCGAGCCCACTCCTTCCGCCGACTCACCTCGCGTCGGCCGACGAACCCTGCGCCGATGCTTGGGAAGCCGCCCAAACCCTTGAATCCGAACCCCGTCATAGTCGCCGACGTGAGTCGGGGCTGGCCTGGGGAACCGTCTTGGTTGGGGTGGGGGCGGTGCTGCCGCACCGCCCGGCGCCGGCGCAGCGGCGCGGCTACCGGTTTGCAGTCAGGACACTGCCAACCCAGCACGGTAGCCGCCGACCTGAGTCGGCGCTGGCATGGGGGAAGCGACGCGGGCAAAGGCAGCGCGGACTCACGTCCACGGCTACGGGGCGGGGCGGCGGGGCGGCGGGTGGATGTTCCGGATACCCAAATCAAATCAAAAGAAGTCGCCGGCCGGTGAAAGAAACGTCCGGGCCCGGCGTTGGTGTCAATAGTGGTCCCAGGGGCCGAGGACGGGGCGGGCGGGCCGGCGGGTGCCGGTGGAACCGCCCGAAGCCGCAGGGCAGTGCCCGCCCGGTCACGGGGGGCTGAGCAATGAAACAGAAACCGCAGCAGTGAATTGAAAGGCAATCAGTCTATGAAAACCAACTGGAATGTAGCCCGTGTTGGCCGGTTAAACATCGCACGCCTGCTCGCCGCCCTCGTCTTGGGGGCGCTTGTCAATGGCGGGTTAGGGTCCAGCCTTGCCCAGGACTTCCTGACCAACGGATTGGTGGCGTACTACCCGCTGAACGGGAACGCCGAAGACGCCAGCGGGCATGGGCACCACGGAACCATCTTCGGTACAACCCCGACCCCAGACCGACAAAACAAGGAGAACAGCGCTTTGCAGTTCGACGGCGTGGACGACCTAATCAGGGTCCCTCACAGCGAGGACTTCAACGTCCTTAGCGCGCTCTCGATAAGCCTGTGGGTTCGGTTCCTGTCCGACCCCGCGGGGCAAGCATGGAGCTTCGTCAGTAAGTCATCCAGCGAGAACAATACTGGCTACATTTTCCCGTACGTTCATTCCGAAAGCGGTAGAGTCTTCCTTTTAGTACACACCGCGGCTACAGCCTGGGATCTTGACGGTGGATTTGCGTACACTAATATCATGCGCCCATTTGACTGGCACCAGTACGTTGGCACATACGACGGGCAAACTCGAGTGGTCTATTTGGATGGACAACAGGTTGACATGACCCGTCTAAATGGACCCATCACCGCCAACGCCAATGACCTGATAATCGGCAACCAACCCGACTTCCCCGAATGGGTCAATGCGGAGATGGATGATGTTCGCATCTACTCGCGCGCGCTCGCCGAGTCTGAAGTACGCTCGTTATACGATTACGAATCCAATCTGAACCTGACCAACTCGCCTCCAGTCATCCTGATGCAACCGGTTGGTAAAAACCTGTACGTTGGCGATACCACACGATTGGACTCCATGGCAGCCGGAACTTGGCCGCTGGCCTATCAGTGGAGCAAAGACGGCGAGAATCTGCCGAACGCCACCAACGCAACCTTGGTGCTGCCGAACGTGACCCTGGCGGACACGGGCGACTACTCGGTGGTGGTGTCGAATGCGTTCGGTTCCGTGACGAGCGCGGTGGCGCGCGTTACGGTGACCGAACGACCTTGGCCGTATTTCGCCGATTTCGAAGGCCTAATCGGGCAGGAGTGGTCAAAGCGACAGACGGACGTGACGCCGGTCGGCAGCCGCCGGTTCTTGGGGCAGTTCGGCAATGACACCGTCAGCCTCACACTCAACGCCCTGCCGCCTCACCAGGCCGTCACGGTTGCGTTGGATTTGTTCGTGATCCGGACGTGGGATGGTCTCCAGCCAGGATCCACCGAGGTCTGGGATCTCGGTATCAGTGGTGGCCCAACACTGCTGCATACCACCTTCCTGAACTTCCCATTCGATTGGCCTGTCAGCCAGAGTTTTCCGGATGAGTATCCGGGCGGCAACCACCCTAGCCGAACCGGAGCGGCGGAGAACAACACGCTCGGCTTCATCTGGCCGGATTCCGGAGTCATGGACGCAGTCTATCACCTGGTCTTCACGTTTCCGCACGCCGCTGATGCCGTAACGCTCAACTTCTCCGGACGCGACTTGGAGGACTTGGGCAACGAGAGCTGGGGCCTGGACAATGTCCGGATCGAACTCACGCCCGCCGCAGGCGTGGCTTACGTCCGAACCGAATTGTCGCCCCGGGGCAGCGTGGCCTTGCCGGGCACAGCCGTTACGGACCGCGTCGCCACATCCGGCACTCGTGCCCTGGTCATGGCCGGGGAGGCTGCCGTGGCGTTGGTGGACCTGAAGGAACCAGCGAAACCGGTGGTGCTCGGCCGTTGGGAACCACTGTTCCCGCCCGCCGCGTTCGCCCTCGCCGGCAATGTCGCCTACATCGCCTCCTACGAAGCGGACCTTCTCAGCACGGTCGAGATCGTGGACTTCACCGACCCGGCCAAGCCGGTCTTAAAGGGTTACTACGACACCGCAGGCTATGCCCGGGACGTCGCCGTCGTGGGCAGCACGCTCTACGTGGCGGATGATGCCGCGGGCCTGGCGATCGTGGATGTCAGCGACCCCGCCCGCCCCCGGCGCATCGGCGGTTACGACACGCAAGGGCGGATGTCGCAGGTCCAGGTGGCCAACCGCCGGGCCTACCTGGCGGATGGCGACTGGCTGTTGATCCTGGACGTGAGTGATCCGGCCTTCCCGGTCCGGGTCGGGCTCTACGACCTGGCCGGGGCGGTGCAGGCCCTGCGGGTGTCGGGGCCGACGGCCTACGTCCTTGTCGGCACGGGTGAATTGCGGCTGTTGGACGTGAGCGACCCGGCCGACGTCCGGCTCCTGGGCACGTACCGCACCTGGGGCATGCAATCGCTGGCGGTCGCCGGGAAGTACGCTTACCTGGCCAAGGCAAGCCGCGGGCTGGAGGTCGTGGACGTGAGCGATCCAGCGAAGCCCGTCTGGGTTACGGGCGTGAGCACCGCTGGCCGAGCGGAGGATGTGGCGGTGACGGGGACGAGCGTGGTGGTGGCGGGCGGTGACCAGGGCGTGGTCGTGTACCGGTTGGAACAGGGCATTTACCCGCCGCTGGCGCCGCCGGTGATCGCCGAGGGGATGTTGACGCTCTCCTGGCCGGTGATGGAAGGGGTGCGGTTGCAAGTGACGACGGACCTGGTTACGAGCCCCTGGGTGGACGTGGCCGGTTCGGACACGACGAACACGGTGCGACTGCCGATGACCGAGGCGAGAGCGTTCTTCCGCCTCATCGCCAAATAGGCGGACCGACGGAGGTCGGCGGGCAGGGCACACTGCGCACAAGGAAATCGGAACAAAGATGTGTTTCGCTTACGAACCCGCCGACGGGAGAGCCGGATGCGGGAGAACCGCCCGTCCGGTTCGGAGGGAGGGGCAAGGTCAATCCCTTGTCCCTACCTCTATCCGGTGCTTCATGGGATTCTGCGCGTGGAGTTGTCTTGCATCCAGGCGACGTCGGGGTTGTTGGGGGTCGGTTTGAATTGGTAGTTGTAGTTGTCCCCCTTCATCAACGGCGGCATGGTCCGGGCATCTCGCCAGCGCCTCAATTGCGAATGACCGTCCGCGAAGGAAAAGCCGCCCGCGCCCCCGTGATAAGCAGCCGGGTAGTCGATGATGCCGTAGGACCCGGGCGTGGGGGCAGCGCCGGGAGACCGGGCCGCTCCTTCCATGGCAATGACGAACATGCCGTCGTTGATGCTGTCCTCCCGTTCGTCGAGAAAGACGGCGGTCTTCACCGGTCCGGGGTCAACCATGTCCAGGTACTTGCGGTAGATGCGGGCCTCGCCTGACCGGTTTCCATAGGTGGTCTGCGACCAATTCATGGGGGCGAGTCCGCCGGACCCATCGCCCCGGCCGCCGACCCAGTTGACCATGGACATGCTGCGCACGCGCGGGCGCACCGCTCCTCCGACCCGGACGGTGCTCCGATCGCTCGGGCACTTGAAGATGCCGCTACTCTTCCCGCAGTAAGGCCAGAGGATGCTCTGCGTGATATCATGGTTCACATCCCAATTGTCCGCCGTCTCGGTGTAATCCAGCCAGCCGTTCACCCAGGCGCAAGGGTCGGATTTGACGAAAGGCAGGAGGTCCTGACTGTCATCCACATACATTCTCCACGACAGGCAGAGTTGGCGATGGTTGCTCAGGCAGCCAATTCCCTGCGCCTTGGACTTGGCCCGCGCCAGCGCCGGCAACAGCATCGCCGCCAGGATGGCGATGATGGCAATGACCACCAGCAGCTCGATGAGCGTGAATCCTCTGGACAAGCGCGGCCGAATCTTCATGAGCTTCTCCGGGTTAGCGGAGCCTACTTCATCCGACCCAGGCCCCGCAAGCGGGAACCTGGGTCGGCAGCCCCGAGGCCGCCTTCCAAGCGCGCTCCAAGATCGGTTCGGTACGTTCCCATCCGAGTTCCGAAGACTGAAAGCCGAAACTCCTTGTTAATCTTTCCGCCGTTTTCCGTAAGTACGAGGTAAATGACCCGTCTGAGCGAAAAACAGGCATGGTCGCCTTCCCGGATCCTGGTGCCGGGTTGCCGCCCGGCCCGAGTGTCCGGACGACGCAGCCATGCTGCCCGACCGGGTCCACGAGCTGAGGAAGAGAATGCACGTCGCTGCCGAGCCCACTCCTTCGGCCGACTCACCTCGCGTCAGCCGACGAACCCTGCGCCGATGCTTGGGAAGCCGCCCAAACCCTTGAATCCGAACCCCGTCGTAGTCGCCGACGTCAGTCGGCGCTGGCATGAGGAACCGTCTTGGTTCGGGTGGGGGCGGTGCTGCGGCACCGCCCGGCGCCGGCGCAGCGGCGCGGCTACCGGTTTGCAGTCAGGACGCTGCCAGCCCACCGCGGTAGCCGCCGACGTGAGTCGGCGCTGGCATGGGGAAAGCGACGCGGGCAAAGGCAGCGCGGACTCACGTCCGCGGCTACGGCGGGGCGGCAGGTGGATTCTCCGGATTCCCAAAAACAAATCAGAAAAAAGTCGCCGACCGGTGAAAGAAACGTCCGGGGCCGGCGTTTGTAGGATTAGGTAGCGGTGATTGGCGGCGGGTGCCGGCAGGCCGCCCGGTGAAAAAGAGGTACCCGCAGACAGCGCGCTCCGGCGCCCGCCCCAGTCACCGAGGCCGAAACAGAACCATGAACCGCAATGCGAAACACATCCCTCCGATATGAAAACCTCAAAACTCATGCCTACCCTCCTGGTGGTGCTGTCCTGGGCCGGGGCCCTCGCCCAGCCCACAATCACGAAAGAACCAGCCGATGCCTCGGTCAGCCCCGGCGGCCTGGCCCAGTTCACGGTGCTGGCCAATTCGACTAGTCCCCCGACCACCTGGCAATGGTGGTTCCAGAATGCCGCCCTCGACCCGGTGGCCAATCCCTCGGCAGCCAGGAACAAGTTGCTGCTCACCAACGTGGCCCTGGCGGACGCCGGACCCTACTTCGTGGTCGTCAGCGACGCCGAGGGCTCGGTGACCAGCCGCGTCGCCACGCTTACCGTGGATACCACCTTCACCGTGATCACCACCGGACCGCCAGTCACCGATTTGGGTTGTTGCTGGGGGCCCGGCACCTGGGGAGACTACGACGGCGACGGTTACCCGGACTTGTTCGTCCCCCGGTACAACACCGGTCGCAGTGCCCTCTACCGCAATAACCGGGATGGCACTTTCACAAGCATCCCCGACCCGCCCGCCTCCCAGGTCGGCACTTGGGCGTCGGGTGCCTTTGCTGACTTCAACAATGACGGCCGGCTCGATCTGTTTGCGTATCGCTACGGCGCGACCGGCTCCTTCTACTTCAATAATGGGGATGGCACCTTCGCATCGACCCAGTCCCCCAGCGCGTCGCCCTGGAATGTCTGCGTGGTCGATTTCAATCACGACGGGCGGTTGGACGTGTTCCTGACCGCGATGAGCGGCCTCAACACTCTCCTGCGCAATGACGGCGGCGGCACCTTCACCCGGATGACTCAGGCCCAAGTCGGCTCCCTGGTGACGACCGGGGGGGCTGGCTCCATGTGGGCGGACTACGACGACGACGGGTATGTGGACATGTACGTGGCGACGTACTTTTCGACCAAGCGCAACCTCCTGTTTCGCAACGACGGCACCGGCCGTATGCTTCCAGCGACGAATACCGTGACCCGCTCGGCCGCCCCAAACGCCCTCACTGGTGCCTGGGGGGACTACGATAACGACGGCCGGCTGGACTTGTTGGTAGCGAATTTCTCGGGGTCCAGCGTTCTGTATCACAATGTGGGCAACGGCGAGTTTGAAGTGGCTTCCGTCGGCACGACCATTGGCTCCTGTAACTCGGCCACGTGGGCGGACTACGACAACGACGGCTTCATCGATCTGTTCCTGACCTACCCGAACCAACTGTACCACAACAACGGCGACGGCACCTTCACCCGCATCACCACCGGCAGCCTCGTCACGGACGTGGCTGTGGGCGGCGGCGTTTCGATGGGCGGTCTCTGGTTCGACTATGACAACGACGGGTTCCTCGACCTGTATGTGACCAACGGCAACGACGCCGGCACCGCCAACACGAGGAACTTCCTGTATCACAACAACGGCAATGGCAACGCTTGGCTCAAGATCAAGCTGGTCGGCACGACATCCAACCGGGATGGCGCGGGGGCAAAGGTCCGGATACAAGCAACGTTCGCCGGTCAGGTCCGCTGGCTGCGCCGCGACATCTCCGCGGGTGACGGCTACAACGGCAACCAGCTCCTCGCCCACTTCGGCCTGGGCGACGCCACCAACGTCGATGTGGTGCGCATCGAATGGCCCTCCGGCAACGTGGATGAACTGACCAACGTCGCCCCCAACCAACTGCTGACGGTCACCGAGAAGATATGGATCACTCCCCAGCGGCCTTCGGCCAGTGTGAACGGTTCCGTGAAGCTCTATCCGACTGCGCTCGGTCCCTTCTTCCAGTGGCAGTTCCAGGGGACGGACCTTCCGGGAATGACCAACGCCGTGCTGTCCCTGACCAATCTCACCGCCGACCAGCAGGGCCGCTATAGCGTGGTGGCGGGCGACGGCACGGCCGCGGTGACCAACTACACCTACCTCATCGTGGACCCGCAATTCTTCAAGGTCACCGAGGGGCCCGTCGCGACCGACAAGGTGAGCTCGTGGAGCGGCCACTTCGGCGACTATGACGGCGACGGCCTCCTGGACCTCGTCGTCGAGGGGGACTACTTCTCCGTTGGCCGCAACACCCGGCTCTACCACAACGAGGGCCAGGGCCAGTTCAGCCCCGTGTTGAGCGGCCCCTGGGAGAACTTGAGGGATCGGGTGCTCCAGTGCGCGTGGGCAGACCCCGATAACGATGGCGACCTGGATCTCCTTCTGGCAGGATATGAATACGACCTGCCATTCTACCTGCGCAACGATGGCGGCGGCGCCTTTACCCGACTGCCGGTGGACAAGACCTGGACCACCAACAAGCTGCAGATCAGAGGGGGAAGCTGTGCCTGGGCGGACTTCGACAACGACGGCTGGTTGGATGCGGTGCTGAACGGATCGTCAACGTACCTTCTGCGCAACAACGGGGACGGCACGTTTACGGTGCCGACCAAGAGCCCGGTTTCCTCCTACTGGCCCCAGGGCATTCAATGGATCGACTACGACAACGACGGGGATCAGGATTTGTTCATGCCGGACGAATCGGCCGCCGCACATCTGTTCCGGAACGACGGCCAGGGACAATTCAAGGATGTGAGCGCGACGGTGCTTCAAGGCCGCGTGGGCGGCGGAGCCGGAGGGGCTTGGGGCGACTTCGACAATGACGGCGATCTGGACCTGTACTTCGTCCTTGCGAATGGCGGGAGCGTCTTCCTGGTCAACAACGGCGACGGCACCTTTTCCAATTGGAAGGGCAACCCGGCGATCTTGCTCAAGGCGGGTGGAAACTGGGGGCTGCCCGCCTGGGGCGACTATGACAACGACGGCTGGCTGGACCTGTTCACGGTCATGCCCGGCCGTCTCTTTCGCAATCTGGGCGACGGCAACTTGGCGGAAGTCACCACCGGCAGTCCGGTCAAGGACACCGCGATGGCCAAGTCGGCCGTCTGGGCGGATTACGATAACAACGGGGCCCTCGATCTCCTGGTGACCCGCGCTCCCAACTTGGGCAACCTCCTCTACCAGAACAACGGCAACGGCAACCACTGGCTCAAGGTTCGCCCCAAGGGCACGGCCTCGAACAGCCACGCCATCGGGGCGCGGGTGATTGCGCAGGCGAACATCAACGGCAAGCCGGTCCGTCAGAGGCGGGACATCTCCGCGGGCTCGGTCATCCAGGAGCTTGAGGCTCATTTCGGCCTGGGCAACCGCACGGTCGTGACGCACCTCCGGATCGAATGGCCTTCGGGCGCGGTGCAGGAATTCTCGAACGTGCCAGCCGACCAAATCCTGACCGTCTGGGAACCGCCGGTCCTCCGGGCCGCGATGGCGCCCGACGGCGCGTGCGTGCTGAGCCTTCGGGCCGAGCCGAACCGGGCCTGGCAGATACAGGCGTCGAGCGACCTGGTCACTTGGGAAACGCTCACGAGCGTTACGCCCACCGCCGTCGCCTTCGAGTACACCGACCCGGCGGTCGCCGGCATGAGCTGCCGGTTCTACCGCGTGAAGGGTGAATGAGGTGCCGATGAACCCGTCCTCGGTACGCATGTCGGAGGGCAGGACTCTGCGAATCCCGGCTTCGGCAAGTCGTGGTTTCGTGGAGTCCAGCCCTCCGGCACGCGACGGGAAGGATTCGCGGGCAAGTGACCCGAATCTGCCCGGCGCACCGGCGCTAACATCAGGAACTGTCTCGGTTGAGGTGGGGGCGGTGCTGCCGCACCGCCCTGCGCCGGCGCAGCGGCGCAGCTACCGGGTTGCAGGCAGGCCGCTCCCAATCCACCGCGTTCGCCGCCAACGTGAGTCGGCGCTGCCATCAGGAACTGTCCTGGTTGGTGTAGGGGCGGTGCTGCGGCACCGCCCCTGCGCCGGCGCAGCGGCGCGGCTACCCGGTCTGCCACCAGGACGCTGCCGGCCCACTGCCGTAGTCGCCGACGTGAGTCGGCGCTGACCTGGGGATAGCGACGTGGACCAAGTCAGCGCGGACTCACGTCCGAGCGCGGACTCATGTCCGCGGATACGGGGCGGGGCTCGCCCTCGCCCCAACCTCTGCCCCGGGGAGGGGATGGCCCTTTGCCGAGCAGGATCGGTCACTCGCCGGTGGAAATGTCCCATCGCGGGAAAGGCGTCACCCTCTCCGTGGGGAGAGGGCCGGAGTGAGGGAGGACGTGACCTCTCTCTATCCACGGTGCGCACAGAGACGGGTGACTATGCAATAGAGGGATAAAGGGGACACGACATTGCAAGCGAGGCAGTTACACCATACAACCCACATCCCGGTGGAAAACGTTGTGCAGGGTGACCTTGCAAAGGGTGGTTTGACACCTGGCGGGATGGTGTTTCCATCTATCACATGAGCGCTGAGCCGGGATGCCACTACGGGGACGGATACTATCGGTCGCTTTGCAACCTGGTCGAAGATGCGCCCGGGATTTGGATCGTGCGCGATCACGCGAGAGAGGTGGTTTTCCGAAACGCCACCGCGCGGCAACTGGCCGGTGTTACCGCCCACGAAATAGGGTGGCACGAAGCGCTACTGCTCATTCATCCTGGGGACCGCAAGGGGTTCGAGGATGCCGTAGAAATGGCGCTGAGAAAGGGTCAAAGCGAGGTCCGCTACCGCCTCCAGGTGAAGCACGGTTACCTGGCTTTGGTCGGACGGTTCACCGGCTTCGCCTGTCCCGATTGCTCCCAGGGTTGTCTGGTGACCATCACAAGGGTCATCAAAGACGAGGTCACTTCCCTTCCGCATCACGGTTCATTCGCTCGATCGCGGCCAACATCTCCGGCTTGACCGGCAGGGCGCCAGGCATCGGGGCCTTCTTCAGCCGCTTCAACTTGTCCGGCCCCGATAGCGGCTCAGTGGGATGCTCACAATCTGTGCGTGGCACCTGGGGGGGAGCCTTCCGCGCTGGCGGCTGATTACCAGCCAGCAAATCCTGCCAATTGGGAGGTAGCAGGGCTACGCCATCGCGTTCAAACCTCGCCAGCCAGGTCTCGATCAGGACGCGGATGAGCGCCGCCCGGTTGCTCCCGATCCGGTCTGCGGCCGTATCGAGTCGGTCGATCAAATCCTCCCCCAAACGCACCGGGATTGGCTTGGTTGCTGCCACACCCCCCGTATATCACGCATCCGTTTTTTGTGCAAAAACTGTTTGACGTGTGTATATCAGTGTTATACGCTTCACCTGTGAGCGCGATCCGCAACCGAAAAACGAAGCCAATCCCAGTGCGGCTCGACTCCGCATTAATCCCGCGGCTCGACGACGCAGCACGGCGGCTCGGCAACACCCGGTCGGGAATTCTGCGCCTCGGCATCCTTCAACTGCTCCCATCCATTGAGGCCGGTACGATCACACTGATGCCCCAGAAGTAGGAGAGACCATACCTATGGACCATCGCGACCCAACGACACTTCGACCCCACGCATCCATCCGCCACTGGCCGCGGCCAGCCAAGGACTCCGACGCCTGGCGGGCGTTCATCACCGACATCCGCGAGCACGGGATCACCCGGCCGCTGGCGATCACCGCCGACGGCCATGTCGTGGATGGCGAAACCCGGCGCCAGGCGGCGCTGGACCTCCAGATTGCGGCCGTTCCGGTGGTCGTGATCCCTGACACCGAGGTCTATGCGACCATCCTGCGGGAGTTGGTACTGCATCGCTCGCCGAGCCGCAGCCAGAAAGCTTACCTCGCCTACCCCGAACTCAAGCACGCTTTCGAGGAGGGAAAACGGCGCCGGGAGGAGAATCTGCGAAAAAGCCAATGTTCTCCCGATGTTGGAACCGCTCCAACATCGGTGAAAAAGGGTTTCATGGCCGAGGCCGAACGGCTCGGCATCAGCTACGACTTGCTGAACGACGCCGCCACCCTGCACGCCATCTTTTCGGGCGAGCGGCGCGAGGTCTCGATGCAGAAGCTGACCACCGCCGCGGCCGAGATCAAGGCCTTCTGGGAGCCGAAGATACTGGACCTCGAAAAGCCCATCGGCCTGGGCGCGGCGCTGGCGGGCATCGCCGGCAAGGAACGGACCGAGGGGCGGGAGAAGACACCCAGTTCCGCCACCCAACTCGACTTCTTCACCGACGGCTTGACCCGGCTAACCACCGTATTCGCGCCGGACCGCTGGCAGCGCACCCGCAGTGAGTACCGGGAGCGCATCCTGACCGACTTCCGCCTGGCCGCCGCGGCGTGGCCGCCCGACCTCCGCCGCGAGTTGGCGGACGCCCTGCTGAGCGACACCGGCGCCCAGGAATGACCCTATGACCGCTTTCGCCGTCCACTCCGCTTCCGTCGTGCCTGCCCTAAGAGTGCAGCGCGAACTGTGCCCGCAAGGCCTAGCGGAAGTGGACGGCCTCCATCTCCCTGTTCCCACCATCAGCCCGTTGACCTCCCCTGCGCAAGGCGGCCAGTTGGCAGACGGCGATTCCCCCGTGCGTGTGCAGGCCAGCGCGCGGGCCTCTTTGGGTAGCGGCTCGGCTGCGGGGTCTGTCCCCCGCGTCAGACCGGTTGTGTCGCCGGAGGAGATCTCCGGCAGGGTAGCGGGTGTCGTTGCACCCGCGGGGGCTACGCCAGCTCCTGATAGGCCCCATGAATCAGACGGTCTCCGAGCCCGCTCGTTTTCTACTACAAAAAAACCATGCGATGCCTCCCCCAGCCAGGCCCCGACGGGCAACGTCCAGGATCGCGTCCCGCGCGAGGATCACCTGCGCGCCGGCGCCGCGCGCGTGGCGCTGGTGTTGCGGGCGCGGGAGTTGGTCGCGTCCGGCCGTTCTTGGGCTGAGATCGGCACCGAGTTGGGCGTGATCCCCAGC
This sequence comes from uncultured bacterium, assembly GCA_963735925.1. Lineage (GTDB taxonomy): Bacteria > Verrucomicrobiota > Verrucomicrobiia > Limisphaerales > J093 > DSVZ01. The sequence goes on along the minus strand of CAVTMT010000006.1, from coordinate 58,833 downwards.
ACCATTTTCCGCTGGGTCCAGCGGGTCGAGACGATCCCGTGTCCTACCGCCACCGACCTGGCGGACCGCACCTGGCGCAACGGCTCCCAGCCGACCGTGCCCGACCTCACGGGCGCCGAGATGGACACCGTCCGCGCCTTGCTGCTGCGCACGAACCGCACGCGCGACACCGGCAGCATCACCGAGGCGCTGCTGCAGGCGATGGAAGGCGGCGCGATCCGGCCGCCGATGGCCGAGTTGATCCGCTCCCGGATGGCCGCCGGCCAGGTCCCGTTGACCGCGCGCCAGATGCACCGGTTGGCTATCAGCCGGGCTACTGTCCGAGCCTACCGCGCGCCGCGCGGCGCGTGGCTGGAGCGGGTGAGCAGCGGCGGGGCGCTCCAGGTGGACGTGGACCCCGAGACCGGCGACCTCGCCCACATCCCGCCCGGCGCCCGGTGGACGATCGACGACGGGTCAATCAACCTGCTGGTGATCGTCCCTGGACTCGAGATTCCTGGCGATAAATGCTGGGAGCAATGGGGCGTCGTGGTCGGTCGCTTCCAACTGCTCTTGACCGTCGATCACCGCACCCGGTGCATCATCGGGCGCAGCTACACCTGCCGGCCACGTGACGCCTACCGGGCCGAGGACCTGAGCAGCGCCCTGCACACCTGCATCCGGCATCACGGCGCCCCGCGCGAGATCGTCATGGAGAAGGGCATCTCGGCGGCGGCCCTCATCACCCGCACGCTGGGGGCGCTGGGGGTGACCATCGTCCGGGCCAACAGCCCGCATCAGAAGGTGGTCGAGAGTGTGTTCAACGTCCTTTGGACGTCGCTGTCCACACTGCCTGGCCAGGTGGGTCGGACCCGGGGCGAGATGGAGCGCATGAGCCGCTGGCAGCAGGCGTGTCACGAGGGTCGCCGGGATCCGCGCGGCGAACTCATGACGTTGCCCGACTTCCTGACCGCCCTGGACGCCGCCATTGCCCGCTGCAATCACCGCTGGGTTGATGGCCGCCAAGGTCGCTGGCAACCGCAGCCGTGGTTCGAGCGCTCGGCGCCGGCCGCCCTGCGCCGCGTCGCGGACGATGACCTGTGGATGTTCACCCCGCACATCACCGAGCCGCTCCGGGTGGACTTCCACAAAGTGACGACCTCGGTGCAATTGATCCCCGGCCGGAGCGAGCGGTTCGAGTTCGGTGCGCCCTGGCTGCCGGACTACGACGGCGCGCGCGTGTGTCTCCATTTCGACCCCTGCGCCGAGGACTGCGAGGCCACGGCCGTCCTGGCGCAGGACTACGGCGACCGGCGGGCGGGCACCGTGCTGGGTCGGCTCCAGCAGCAGGACCGCTACACCGCGTACACCCGCCGCGCGTTGGGCTACGGCTTGGACGTGGATCCAGGCACCGGCAATGTCAGCGCCGCCGCGCGCCGGCTGGTGGCGGACGTGCGCGCCGTGGGCGCCGTGGAAACAGAAGTCAGGAGTCAGAAGTCAGAAGTCAGAATGGAGACGTCACCTTCTCGCGCCTCCCGTGGTGCATCCTCAAGTCCGCTGCCTCAGCGGCTCCCTACCTCCAATCCGACGCCCGCACCACGGGAGGCTTACGTGGACCCCTTGTTGAGCGAGTTCGAGGACGATTCGATTTCCGACCGGCAATAACGCCGGCCGGTCAAGTGAGAGAGACACTATGACCTGGACGAACGAACAGAAGAGTGAGGCCGCGGCTCTGGTCAAGCGGCTGGAGACCTACCAACTATCGGCGCGCCTCTCCGACGGCGCGCTCCTACGACAGTTCCCGGATCTGGGCAGCACCAAGACCTGGCGACAACGCCTGATGGCTCAGGCCTGGGACACCATGCGGCCGGACCGCACCTTGGCCCGGCTCCGGCGGATCGGCATCATCCTGGATGGGGGCCTGCCGGACGTGGAGTTCTTCCCCGATCTGCCCTGTGTCAAGGAGCTCAACAAGCGGCTAGGGATGCTGGAGCGCCAGCAGACCGACCGCCGCATCCTGGTGGCGCTGATGCCGAACGGGTGTGGCAAGACGCTCTTCGCCCGGTGGGCCGTGGCTCAGCGGCCCAACACGCGCGTCTATTGCCGGATGCGGCCGGGGTGGAAGAACAAAGAGCTGCACATCGCCAACGGCATGTGCCGCGCTTTAGGCAGCGACTCCGACGCGGCCAACGCCCCCCAGGCGGAGCATCGGCTGGTGGCGTTACTCTCCGGCCAGCCCCGCACACTCTTCATCGATCAGGCCCACGAAGGCGCCCAGGCCCTCTTCCACCTGCTGCGCATGTTGGTGGATGAAACCCCCTCCCGTTTCGTGTACCTGGGCTACGACACGGCCTACCGTCACATCCAACGCGCGGACGCGAACGTGATGATGGAATCCGGCGCGTTTCTCGGCCGCTGTCTGCGCCCGATCTTCGACAGCTACAAGCTCGGCACGCAGGCCCGAGACGTGGCTGCCTTCCTGACTTGCTCGCTGGACTTCCAGACGGACGTGGCGGCGGGTCTGAGCCACCGGATCACCCCGGTGCTGCAGCAGTACGGCAACCTGCGCCTGCTCTCCGACGGCATCGGCTCGGCGCTGGGCAGTAGCGACGATGACGAAGTCACCCCCGAGGCCGTGCTGCAAAACGTGTTCGGCAAGGCCCAACTCGACCCCAAGGCCCTGTCGGCCATCCAAGAGGAGGCCGCATGAAGAAGCCCATTACCGACGCGGAGGCTGCCGAGTGGGTTCGGATCCTGGATCTGACCATCCATGAACTCGTCTTCGCCGCGCATCATGTCGAGGAGGATAACGTCGATGACGCGCAGACGTGCATGGTGACCGCGCAGGAAAACCTCAGCCGCATCGACGAAGCCTTGGCCAAACACGAGGAGGCCGCATGACCCTGTTCAATTGTAGTCTGGCGCTCATTATGGGCGCGTTCCTGGCGGACATCGCGTGGCTGTTGACGCGCGCCGGCCGGATCACGATCGAGCGCGATCCTGAGGATCGGCTCCAGGATGACGAACTGGCGGGTAGTTCGCTCTGGGAGCGCGGCCTGATCGTCGCCCTGCTCGCCCTCGCCTACCTCTTCTTCTGCGCGGCCGATGGCGCCCAGCGCCTGGGTTCACGCATCCATCGCACCCTCCATCGTCACCACCCATGAAATGTCAATCCACCGAAGACATTCGCCAACTCACCGAGCTCTGTTTCGAGGGCGAGGTCATGCCGTCCACCGAGTACGGGCGCATCACCTACGGCGAGTGGTGCGAGCGCGAAGCCGAGCGCATCAACCAAACCAGCCTGACCGTGGCGGTGGAACGCCCCGGTCTGGGCCTGTGCTGTCTCACCCGCGTCGCGCCATGAAAGAGGACACACTCACCCGCCTACGGGCCGAAGGGATGACCTATGCGCAGCTCATTTGCGAGGTCAGCCGGATTCAGCGCGCCCTGGTCGCCTGCACCGATCCCAAGCAGCAGCGCCGTTGGCAGCGCCGGCTGGAAATCATGACCACCGAACAAGCGAACCGCATCCCATGAAATTACTCGACATCACCCGACGCACCGAGGAATTCGCTAACTCTCACGCATACCTGCGAAACCTGGAGAGAGAGTTCGACCTCGACATCGCCGCCCTGAGAGCGAATTACGCGAAGCGGTATCGCCAGACGCTAGGCAACGCGAAAAAGAAGAGAGACAAGCTGGAGGCTGCCATCCTCGCCTCCCCAGAGCTGTTCGCGAAGCCGCGCACACTGATCATCGCCGGCGTTAAAGTCGGCCTGGCGAAAGGCAAAGGCGGCATCCAGTACGGCGACCCCGAGATCGTATGCGCCCGGATCATGGACCTATTCGCTGAGGACGAAGCCCGCGCGTTGTTGCACGTCAAGGTCTGCCCCAACAAGGAAGCCCTGGAGAAGCTCGACGTGCGGACGCTCCGCAAGCTCGGCTGCGACTCGATTGCCGCCGGCGACGTGGCCGTCATCAAGCCCCAGGATGGCGAGATGACGGTGCTGGGAAAGAAGCTCCTCAAGCAGATCGCCACCGATCAGGAGGCCGAATGATCGCCAAACTTGAAATCGCCAACCTCGCCCCCGCGGAGCACTTCACCTTGGGCGAGATCGAGGAGCTTTTCTGCGATCCGGCCCGCCGGACAGACCTGCTCCGCTGGTTGGCCGGCGACGCCGCCCTGGTCGTGGACCAGGACACCGGCCGGCTTCTGACCGTCCTTTACGACGGCGACATGGCCTTCGGCCGCGTCTCCACCTTGCACCGCAACTGATCGAGAGTATGAAACCCGTAGCTCTGCATCGTCCGGATCCGCACCGCATCCTGCGCGTCGCCGCCGACGCTGTGGGTTGCACTGTGGCGGCGCTGCGTGCACCGGACCGGCGGCAGCGCATCAGCTTCTGTCGCGCCGTGGCCATGCAAATCCTGCAAGCTCGCGGCCATCTCACGCACAGCGAGATCGGCCGGTTGCTCCGGCGTAATCGTTCCACGGTGACCTATGACCTGCGCCGGCTCGAGGACCTGGTCCAGACCGATTGTTACGCCGGCCGGCTGGTCAGTGCCGCCGCGTTCACGGCCGACGCCCTGTTGGGGGAAGACAGACGATGACACCCCAAGCCTTACACGACTGGTACCGTCTGCACGTTCTGGACGTGCGCTCTGCGCCGGAGTGGGAGCGCCGCTGGTTCATGTTCCTCAAGCAGGGCTACACGGCGGAGGATCTCAAGTTGCTGATCTACTACCTGCGGCGCGAGATCAAGCATGGCAGGCGCAACGATGGCGCCTTGCTGTTGCGCAACCTGCTGGACTTGGGGCCGGATAACACCTTCCTGCGGCTGGACGAGGACCTCGCCCTGGCGCGCGCCAAGTACCAGCCACGGCCCGCGCCGCCCGCCGTGGCCCCGGCGCCCCAAGCCCCGCGCCCCGTGGCCAGCCAACAACAGCTTGACGTGTGGGCGCGAACCCTGCGCGACACCGTGGGCAAAACGAGAGGCATCCTATGACCGAGCGACAAGCCAAAGCCCTGTATTGGCCCGCGTGGGGCAAGGTCGCCTGGCTGCACGGTTGGCGTCTGGAGCAGCGTCGCCTGGCCGGGCCGCGACTGGAGTCCTGGGGCGGACCGGAGACCACGGCGGTGTACCTCCGCGTCTGGCAGCACGCAGACAGCGCGGCCCTGCGCCATTGCCGGGCTCCGCTCCCGGATGATTTGCGGCACGGCGTGCATGTGGCGGCGCTGGGCCGCGACAAGAGCAGTGCGGACCTCACGAACATCGAGCTGGACCGTGTCCTCTGCGTGTTGCGGCTCTTGGCCGATCCGGACGATCTCCGAGCCATGGAAGACTGGCTGGACCCGGACACCGCCACCAAGCGCCGGCGGATCGGCTGGTTGAAAGCCTGCGTCTCTGAAGCGTACCTCTGGAAGGTAGTTGCGGACATGCACCCCACGACCGATCTGGAGTTGCTCAACCCGCGCCAGATCGAGGACATCTACGACGTTCTGCGCCATCGCCCGCACGGCTTCAAACCCGGGCCGGTCTATGACGCCAGCCGCGTCCGCGCCCGGCCCGGACGATGATGATGAAAACCCCGCAAGCAAAGTTTGTCATGCTTTTCAAACCACAATTCGCGCCGCTCGTGGAATGCGGGCTAAAGTGCCAGACCGTGCGACCTGTCCCCAAGCGGATGCCGCATCCGGGTGATCGGATCAGCCTTCGCGAGTGGACTGGAAAGCCCTACCGAAGCAAGCAGCGCGTGCTCCGAGAGGCAACGATTACGAGCGTCGGCAGATGCCGTGTGCGGGCGAGCAGCGTAACCGTGGAGGGCGTCGCACAAGCTCCGGAAGAGTTTGCGCGGGCAGACGGCTTCCCATCCTTCTACGCGCTGGCAGATTGGTTTCACCACGTACATGGACTGCCGTTCGATGGCCTGCTCATTTGCTGGGAGTGACTCACCTGACATGAACCCAACCCAACTCGAACTGGCCGCATCGCCCGCCCCCATGGCGGACTCCGAGCAACCCTGGCTGGAACGCTGGCTCCTAGACAATCCGGGGTGGCACAAGGTCCCCGAGATCGAGGCGGCCAGCGGCTTGCGGTTGAACTACCGGTCCATCGGCTACGCCGCCGCCGCCAGCGCCGAGATCATCAGCGGGGCGCGGGGTTACCGCCATCTGCGCCACGCCAAGCCGGAGGAGATCAATCACTTTCTGGCCGGGCTCGGCTCCCGGATCCGCGAGCTGGCCCGCCGCAAAATCCGCGTCCAACGCCGGGCGCATCAATTGGTCGGTTGAGTCGTTATCGCAACCCGCTACCGTCACGCCATGAACTCACTACTTACCGCTCTGGTCATCGCCGCCCTCGCCCAGCTCGCCACCAATTGTCTTCGCGAACAGCCGGGCACCTTCGCCCGCGCGTGCATCTGGATCGTGAACTCAGCCGCCGCGTTGGGGTTGGTGTTGCTCTGGTTCGGCTCCGTGGTCGCCACCCTAAAATGATCTCCACGACCCATCGTCAACAGGTCCTGCCGCTGCCACTGCCGCGCGGGCGCGAATACTCGGCGGTGCTGGTCCAGACGGACACCGCCATGGCCACCCTCGGCCTGTCCCGTGAGACGGTCCTCGGGATGGTGGACGATGGCAGTCTGCGGTGGGTATTCGACGTGTCGTTGCGGCGCGAGGCCGGGCCGGCGGCCGCGCCGCGCCGCGAGTTGCGGTTCTGGACCCGCGAGCTGGACCCGGCCGGCGCCCTGGCGGGACTTTCCTTGCCCCTGGCCATCGACCTGATCGTGGGGCGCGAGCTCATGCCGGAACTGCGGGCAACCACCGTGCGCGACATCCTGTGTTTGCAACCCCAGCAAGTGCAGCGGCTGGTCCATGCCGGCGAACTCCGTGGCCGGCGCGACGGTCACCCCTGCTGGATCGAGCGCGCCAGCGTGGTCGATTTCTTGCGGAGGCGCTGGGTGTGAACAAAAACCAACGAATGAGGAAGGCAGGAAAACAGGAACGAAACCAACTGCAGCCAGTAACTCCCCGGTTTCCTGCTTTCCTGCTTTCCTCATTCGCCTGTCTTTACCCCGTTCCCCGGTGTCGGGCATCCTCGGCCCACCGCGCGCAAACTGCGCGCGCTTGATCGACACGCGACAGATCACGGTCACGGCTGACTCCCGGATGCGGTCGCGCACCGGCTTCTCTCCCTGGTGTCTGGCCCTGACCAGACGCACCGGGAGTCTTCCTCCCCTCCCACCCCATGAACTCCACCGATAAACTCTCCGGCATCCTGCGGCATCTACTCACGACGGTCGGCGGCGCCGGCTTCGTCGTCAGTCAGGATGACCTGCTCAAACTCGTGTCCGCGTTGGCCACGCTGATCGGCTTTGCCTGGTCGCTATGGAGCAAGTCCAAGCAAGGCACGGGCAAGACCCCGGCGACGCTCCCGCTGCTGGCGGGCGGACTCTCCGCCTTCCTGTTGCTCGCCCCGCTCGCCTTGGTGCCCGGGTGTGCGAACAGCGGTTCAGGCTCCGGCTTGAGCGTGACGCACGTCGTGACGCCGGCCCGCATCGAGGCGGTCACCGCCTTGGGCGCTTACGTGGGTGGCAAGGCGGCCATCGCCAAGGGCCATCGCGCGGAGCTGGAGCGGGCACAAGCCGGGCTCAAGTCCATGCAGGCCTCAGGCCAGGCCGATCTGCCGGCCATCGCGGCGGCCTTGGATGCGGCGGGCGTACCCCAGATCGCCAGCACTGAGGGCAGCTTGGTCCTGGGCGCGGTCTCCAGCTTTGCGGACATTTGGGCTGGCAGCGTGCAGCCGATCTTGGAGAGCCAATATACCCAGGCGGTCAGGGACGGGTTGATCCGGGGGTTCGAGTTGGCCTTGGCCTCGCCGGTGGCCCGCGGCTTCGCGGACACGCCGGCGGCCGATCCCGCGCTGGATGACCTGCGCGCGCAAGCCATATCGCATCGCCCGGCGCGGTGATCACTGTCTCAGGGTATCAGGGGGGCATGTATGATTGCAGACCTCAGCAGCGTTGAGCCGCAGCACGTCAAAGACGTCCTCATCATCGCGTTCGCGGTGGCGAGCCTGGTCATCGGCCTGCTCATGTACCTCAAGCGCGGTCGCACCGAGATCGCGCCGCAACCCCTGGAGGTTCGCGGCTCCGGCCCGACCACCACGGAACTGGACAAACGGGTGATCGCCCTGGAGCGCAGTTTCGAGCAGTTGCGCAGCGAGCTCCGGGCCGATCGCGACAAGCTCGATGACGCCGACGAAGCGCGCGCCTCCCGGCTCCATGCCCGCATCGATTCGCTCCGCAACGACATGGAGAACAAGTTGCAGAACCTGCCCGCCCAGATCATCGCCCTGCTGCAAAACACCGGCGTGATCCGCCGGTCCGAACGCCCATGAACGCCGAACAACGCGAACAATTCCGCCTTACCTTGTTGCGCCTCCTCGGGACCAACGTCACCGAGTACGGCCTGCCGCTCTCGGTGCTCCTGATGTTGGCCCGCATGCAAGGTCACCCGCAGGTGGAACTGGACGCCATTCGCGCGGAGTTACTATATTTGCAGGAAGCGGGTCTGGTGACCAAGCCGGACAAGCTCATCAGCCCGGAGCTCGGCGCCTGGCGGATCAGCAAGGCTGGCCGTGATCACCTGGCCGTCCTGGGGATCGACTGACATGAGCGGCGCCCGCAAACCCCGCAGTGACGCCTGGCACGCCGGGCTCACCATCGAGCAACGCGACCAGGCCTATGCGCTCTGCAACTCGCTGGGCTACGCGAAGGCGGGGCCTGAGATTGCGCGGGAGCTCAAGCTCGCCTCTGTGCCCAGTCCCAAGGCCTTGTCCAACTGGTGGGCAGACTGGCCGATCACCCGGATGCTACTGGACGCCGGCAGCCTGGCGGACCAGGTCAAGCGCGCCTTACGCGATCATCCGGACCTCCAGATCGACACCCGACAAGTCGAGGCCCTCGGCCAGGCCGTGTTCACCGCCGCGGCCGTGCGCGCAAACAACTCCGATCTCTTCCAAGGGATGCGCAAGCTCAGCCAGCGCGATCAGGAGCTGGCGCTGGACCGCGAGAAGTTCCAGCGCGAGACGTGCGAGACATTCCTCACCTGGTACGCCGACCAGCGCGCCCGCGAGATCGCCGACAGCGACGCGCCGAATGCCGACAAGATCGCCCGCCTCCGCCAGACCTACTTCGCGGACGTGGACGCCTTCGCCAAGTCCGGCCGTCTCCAGATTCCGGCATGATCGCCACCCGGAAATGGCAGCGCCGGTCCTACGAGTTGACCGCCCTGGCCGCCATCCGCGAAGTCCGCACACTCGTCTTGTTCTGGGCGCGCCAGTGCCGTAAGTCCACCACGCTCGGCTCGATCGCGTTCGATGAAATGTCACGCGAGTCGGGCCGCAACGTCATTGCAGCGAGCGCCTCGCTGATCGTCGGCTCAGAGTTGGTGAGCAAGGCCATCTCTGCCGCGGAGCAGGCCGCGATCGTCACGCGCGAGGCCGCCGCGTTCAAAGCCTCGATGGAAGCCGGGGCCACCAACGCTGGCGACCGGCTCAGCCTCAAGGTGGCGAACTCGACCACAGGCAAACTTTACCAGCGCCTCGGCGCCGAGGACTTCACAGACCTATACCGCACAAGCAAGCTGGAGATGCGGCTTTACCATTCCCCGTCCTCCTATTCGCGGCTGCTCGTAATCGCGCCGAATCCCGCCACGGCCCGCGGCTGGACCGGCATGGTGGTGCGTGATGAAGCTGGGTTCACGCGCACAGAGCTGGAGCGGGACCTCCGCGTCGCGGTGAAGCCGATCATCGACACCGACCCCAGCTTCAAGATGATTTTCGCGTCGAACCTGCCCAACGACGACCGGCATCCGTTCTTTGAAATGACCTTGCCGCCGCCGGACGCGCTGTTTCCGCCCTACGAACTCGGCCACTTCTACCGCAGCCAGGACGGCACGCTAGTGCATCGCGTCTCGCTGGCCGATGCCTACGCTGCCGGCCACACGTTGTACGACACGAACTCTGGCAAGCCGCTAACTTACGAGGCGTTCTGCCGCGCGCCGGGAAACAAGCTCGGTCTGAACGTCAGCTATCGGCTGATCCACGAATATGGCGGCACGGCGGCAATTGATCTGCCAGCCATTCTCACCGCGCAACGCCGGGGCATTGGCGAATGCACGTTGGCCTGGGTGGAGAACGAAGGTGATTTCCTTCAGGCACTCGACCACCTGATGAGACACTTGGGCAGTGGACCGGTGGGCATCGGTCACGACCTGGCCACGACTAGCGGCGAGACGAGCAACCCCAGCAGCACCACGGTAACGGAGAGCGTCGGCACCGATCGATGCGCGCGGCTGGTGATGCTCTGGAAAGAGCGCGATCCGAAAGTCGCGCGCGGCCGGTTGGCGCGGCTGGTGAAGGCCATCCACTCCCGGCCAACGGGCGGCCCGGCCAAGCGGCTCTGCGCGGACGCGACCTCTGAGCAATACTACGCCCGCGATCTCGCCAGCCAACTGGCTCCGCTGATCCCAGTCGTGTTGGTGAACGCGAGCAACTCGGTGGAACCCTGTCCCGCAGGCTATGAGCGCCCGCCGAACTACAAGACCTTGCTCGGAGACATTTACGCCGCCCAGGTCAACGCCAACCGCTACACGCTGCCCCCCGAGGATTACCTCAAGGACGATCACCGGCTCGTGTTGAAGATCGCAGGGCTCTACCACTGCGACCCAGAGCCGGACGGAAAGCACGGCGACACGTTCGACAGCGGCAAGCTGGCCGAGTGGGCGTTGACCGCCACAGCCGGCGCGATCGCGGACCCCAGTGTCATCCGCCTGGGCGGCCATGCCGGGCGTCCCCGTTTCGTGCCCCGATCCCTACCCCGACGATGAACCACCCGCCGACCACTGGCCTCGCGACTCGCGAGTTGACGGCCGCCCGCGATCTCCGCCGCCGGGCTGAGCGACTCCAGGACGAACTGCGTGCTGGCGATAGTGTCGGTCGGTCCACGCTCTGGTTGTACGGCTTTACCCAAGGGCTCAAAGCCGCCGCCAAACGTATCGACGAACGCCACGCCTCAGTCGTCACTGATCCCAGAACCTTATGAACGATAAGCTGCCCCCTTGGCGCATCACGGCCCCGCCAGGCATCAGCCTGGCCGCCGCCATGTCCCGGCAACCTCTGGGCGCCACCCCCGCCACGGCCGCGCGCACCCCGGCGCTGGACCCGGCGCTCACTCGCATCCTGCGGCCCCAGGTGGCGCCGCGCTGGCGCTCGGCGCGCGTCTCCACCTACACCCCGCAGTACGTCGAGTACACGCTGGCCAACGCGTTGGCCGGCGATGTGGAGAGCCAATGGGACCTGTTCGATTTGATGGAGGACACCTGGCCGCGCCTGGCCAAGGACCTGGGCGACATCCGGCGCAGTGTGGCGGCCATGAAATGGACCGTGGAACCGTGGGCCGAGGATGACGAGACCACCAGCCCCGAGGCGGACGCCCGCGCCCGGCTGGTGAGTAACCTGATCTGGCGGATGAAACCGGACCCCGCCCAGGACGAGCTGGGATTCACCGGCATCGTGTCCGATCTCTTGGACGCCTGGGGCAAAGGCATCAGCTTGATCGAGCTGCTCTGGGAGGAACGCACCACGCCTACGTTGGGCGACATCATCGCCCCGCGCGCCGGCCAATGGGTACACCCCAGCAACTACGGTGTGACCGAGGACGGCGCCGTAGGGCTGCGCCTGGAGGGCGAATCCTCGCCCTTCATGGCCCGGCCCGCCTCCGGGCTCGCCGAGCTGCCCCCGTACAAGTTCCTGGTCGGCATCTCCAAGGCCAAGAGCTCGCACTGGTCCGGCGCCGCGCGGTTGCGTCCATTGGCCTGGTGGTGGGCCGCGAGCAACTTCTCAGCGGAGTGGCTGCTCAACTACGCCCAACTCTTCGGTGTGCCGGTGCGTTGGGCGAATTACCCCACGGGCGCCGCGGACGCCACGATCACCGCCATCGGTGATATGCTGGCCAACCTGGGCAGTGCCGGCTGGGCGGCCTTCCCCGAGGGCACCGCCCTCAACCTGCTGGACGGCTCCAAGGGCGCCGGCCAGAGCCCGCAGGACAGCATCCTCGATCGCGCGGACAAACTCTGCGACCTGCTGATCCTGGGCCAGAGTCTCACCAGCGAGACGAGCGGTGTGGGCAGCAACGCCCTGGGCCAGGTACACGAGCGCATCCGCGGGGATGTCATCCAGTCAGCCGCCGACTGGGTGGCGGGGGTACTCACCCAGCAACTGGTCCCTGCGATCCTGGAGCTCAACTTCGGCGAGGCCGACTTTGCGCCCGAACTCAAAGCCGAGCCCATCAGCGAGGAAGACTGGAAGGGCATGGCCGATCGCGACGCCGTCCTGTTGAGCAACGGAGTCGCCCTGCCCAAGGAATGGTTTTACGAGCGCCACGACATTCCCCTGCCCAAGCCGGATGAGGAGGTCATCGGCGGCCCCATCGCGGTGCCACCCATGCCGGGTTCTGATTTGCCTCCAGGCGCGCAAACAGACGGGGGGGGCGGTGTTGGTAGCCCCGACGCCCCAAAGCCGCCCATAACCGATTCGCCGAATTTCGCGGGGGATACCAGCGAAGCGTCTCAAGCCTCGATTGCGGCCCCCAGCCCGCCACGGGATCCCGTGGACCCCATCGCCCTGCGCAAAGCCGAGGCGTTGGCCGCCGCGTTCCGGGGCAGTCTGGCCCCCGTGCGCAAGATCGTCCTGGACGCCGAATCGCCTTCGGCCGCCATGCAAGCCCTGCGCGCTTTCTATGCGGACTGGTCGCCGGAACGCACCGCCGCGGTGCTCGAGGATGCCCTCCAGGTCTGCGCCGCCGCCGCGCTGTGAAGATCGCCTTCGGCCAGCCGCACGATGAGGCGGCGCGGATGATCGCGCGCAAGCCCATCGTTTCGCGCGAGGTCTTCGGCCGGCTCCTACCCGAGTTGCGCGCCCGCGCGTTTCTGGTTTCCGGCCTCGAGAGCTTGCACACCGTCCAGCGCGTCCAAGACGAGATCGCCGCCATCCCGCAAGGCCAGACCTGGGATGAGAGCAAAAAGAACATCGTGGCCGCCCTTGAGCCCGAATTGGGCGCCGGCGCCGAGCGGCGCGCGGAGATCCTGCTCCGCACGCATGGCTTCCAGGCCTTCCAAGCGGCCAACTGGCGGGATGCCCAACTGGACGGCGACACCACGCACCTGCAGTACATCAGCCGCGAGGATTCGCGCGTGCGTCCCACCCACGCCGCGCTGAACGGTCTGATCCTGCCCAAAGACGATCCGTTCTGGGACACTCACTTCCCGCCGTGGGATTGGGGTTGCCGCTGTCGCGTGCGCGGCATCAACCCGGATCTGCTGGACCAAGCCCGGCAGCATGACCGCCGCGTGGACCCGCACGGCGACGCGTTCGACCGGCGGATCGTCATCGAAGGCCCCGCGCTCGAGCGTCTGCGCGCGGGTCAATTGATCCGCGACGGCCGGGCCTATGATGTGAGCAAGCGCGAAGGCCCGGGCGTCTCGATCTTCCAGTGGCACCCGGACACCTTGCGCATCGCGCCGCGGGATCTCCAGGCGCGCTACTCGCCGGAGCAGTGGATCACGTTCGAGGTCTGGGCGAGAAAGACCTTAATTTCTCCCGGACTCAGTGTATGGGGCTGGATGAACGGAGGCCACGCATGATAACCGTCTCGGTCGATAGCTCGGCGCTGGACGCCGAGGTCCAACGCCTCCAGACCCTCGGCGCGCATCCGGAGCCGATCTTGCGTGCGGCCATTACCACGCTCAAGAACATCACCGTGGGAACCTACTCCACCTGGGGCGCGCATCTGCGGCCCTTGCCGTGGCCGGCGAAAAAGGACGGCACACCCAGCCACCTGCAGAAGTCCGGCACACTCGCCACCAGTTGGTACGTGGAAGTGAGCGACACTGAAGCCCTCTTGGGGAATCCCACGCCTTACGCCGCCATCCACCAGTTTGGCGGGGCCATCCCTATTCCGGCGCGCTGGCAGACGCTCGCCTTCGCGCGGCCTGGTCGGTTCCTGAGTCGTAAAGCTGCGGCCCGGCGCAAGCGGGGTGCGATCTCGGTGCGCGTCGTGCAGATCGGCTCGCACGTGGTGAACATGCCGGCGCGGCCGCAGGTGCCCATCGATGCCAGCGGGGCGCTCACTCCCGCCGCGGCCGGGCTGGTCCGCGACGCCGCGATCCGGGCGGCCCGGGCGGCGTTGGGCGGCTGAAAACACTTGCCGGGCCAGTCGGCCCGGTTCACGGTAGAACCACACAAAACAAAAGGAAAAGCATGAACAAACTCCTCTGGACAATCCTGCTGGCTGGCTCCGCGCTCGCCGCGCCGCCGCAGTACACCCCGCAGCAGATCAAGGACTGCGTCGCCCTCCAGTATCTCCTGAACCCAAGCCCCAGTATGGAGATCAAAGCGGTGCATTGGGTAGGCCATGAAACCAACCAAATCACATGGTCTGCGGAGGGTGCGGATTGGGAGCTATCACAAGTCATCCACCGGTTGGGGAAAGCGGTACATGGGCAGGGCATGGTTGCCGGGTCAAGCTACGTCTGGCACGCGGATGAACAGGCTGGCTGGGGAGAGTTGCGCGAGGACGTGCGCTACAAATCAGCCAAGCAACTTTACGACGCGTTGTTTTACGCGAACGTCGCAGCATGCCAAACCCCGACACTGGGTCTGATCGGCGTCCCGCCAGGCGACCTCGTGATGGACAATGGCAAGCTCACCAACAAAGCCTGGATTCAACCTGAGAACGGTGGCACAGAATGGGCCATGGGCGAATTCACGCTGGACCCGAAAGGACGGCTAGCCAGCATCAAGTGGAGAGGGCCTAATGAGTTCCGGCCAGATGCCGACCGTTATTGGTTGGTCGAATACCAATACGATCAGAACGAACAGGTGCCTGCCGGTGTGCCGACCGGGTGGATGGTTAGGATCATGGGTCAAGCTGGTCCCAGCACACCCGAACAAACCCAGGTGCTCGCTTGGAACTCGGGCACCCAGTCGAACCCGCAAAAACTCTCGCCAGAAACCGTGAAGGGCATCCGCGGCCGCTCCAGAACCACCGATCTCGGCGAAGAGGATTTAATCAATGGGCAGTGGCGACCCTATCAGGTGCCCTCGCGTGCTGCTCAAGCCATCCCCACTGAAACCTCCACCCCTGAACTCCCATTATTCTGATGAAGACTCCGAAAATCCTAGCCGTTCTCGCCCTCAACCTGCTCGTATCCTGCGTCCCAGTGTTGGGCCAACCCGACCACATCGCCCCGGATTGGGGCGATCCCAACGACGACATCCTGTCTCTGGGCCAATGCAACTGGGGAAAGGAAGGCTGGCACACATGGCCCGTCCCTTACAGTTGCCAGGGGCATCAAGGGGGGGACATGTACAACGGCTACTATCCGTGTCAAGGTGGATGTGATGCTGGCCCTTATTTGAAAATCTATTGGACCAGTTCCGTCTGGGAACACTATTACGTGACCCCGTATGCCAGATCGTGTCAAAGCGAAGTCAAGACCTACGCTGGCTACGGCACTCCCAAGGTCAGTGGAATTTGGTGCCCCGATCATTCTGATGCTCTTCCAACCATCGACTACTACCAGCCGAATCCCAACGCAGCCTACTGGGAGAATGAAACAGCGCGCGGCGTGCACTGGTATGTGCGCGGTCCACTGTCAGGGGCCAACAGTGGCACCAATTACTACTACTACGGGCCGTCTTACTACACGGTGCTGCTGAAGTGCTGGCGGAACTCCACAAACGTACATAACTGGACAGTGCAGGGGCCGAACAATTGGCGGGTATCCGGCCCGGAGTGCCAATAAACCAGCCCTACCACGAGACATCCGGCCGGCTCTTGGAGCCGGCCTTTTTGTTGTCTTCCCTGGGAATGAGCCTTTAGCCGGTGGCGCGCGCAAAGTGCGCGCGTAATGGCCACCGGCACCGGCACCCCACAGCAGCGCGACGCGGTCACAGCGAGAGTCTCCCTCCCGTTTGCCGAGGGCGCGCCCGGTTGGCTCATGTGGATGCCGGGCGGTACTCACGAGATCACCGCCAGCAGGCGCGGCCAGCCGATCACACTCACGATGGCGGTCGGTCCTGAGGATGCCGCGGCCATGCAGCGGAGCCTCCGCGATCACCTGGCCGGCGGCCGGCAACGGCCGTTCTTCGACTTCGACCACTCTGGCGGCGCCGCCTCGGCGTGGCCGGTCGAGTTCGCCTGGCGCGAGGCGCCGGAGCCGGGCATCTGGGCGCGCGTCGAGTGGAGTGATGCCGGCCGGGCCGCCGTCGCCGGCAAGACCTACCGTGCCTTCTCGCCCAAGTGGTATCCGACCGCGTCCCATCCCGCCCACATCGAGAGCGCGCCGCTGAACATGGGCGGCCTGGTGAACGACCCGGCCTTCCGCGAAATCTCCCCGATCTGGGCCAGCAGCGCCCGGCAGTCAGATAACTCAGTCGATCCAAAACCTATGAACGATACCGAAAAGGCCGCGCTGCAGGCGCGGATTGTCGAGTTGGAAACGCAGAAGTCGGAGCTGGAGGCGGATGCCGCCGGCGCCGAGAAAGACGCCGCCCTGGAAGCCGCCGCCGCCGAAAAGGCAGCGCTGGCCGCCGAGAACGCCAAGCTCAAGGAAGCCGCCGAGGCCCGCGCCCGACGCGATGCGGACGCCTGCATCGCCAGTGCCGTGTCCCGTGGCGCCATCGCTCCCAAAGACGAGGCGGGCCAGGACAAGTGGCGCAAATTGATCCTGGCGGATCCGGCCAACGCCGAGCTGCTGGCCAAGCAGCCGGGCAAGCCCGCCCTCACTGCCGGTCGCATCACGCGCTCCGCAGTGGAACTCATCAAGGCCGACACCAACGACATCCTCCGCGGGTACATCGCCGCCGCCACCCCGCGCGACAAGGGGATGATCTACCACCGCGAGTTGTCGCCCTTGATCGCCAAAGGCGAGAACGTCCTCGCCCGCTACCCGGTCGAAGCCACGAACGCGCTGGGCACCGTTGCCAACGCAATTGTCTCCCAACGCGTGCTCGAACTGGTCGTTAGCAAACGGCCGATGCTCAACGGTGTGGTCATGGACTTCTCCGACGAAGTGAAGTCCAAGGGCGACACGGTCACCACGCGCACGATCGGTCTGCCCACCGCGCAGAACTTCGGCACGGCGGCCACCGACACGGCCGACACGGATGTCGTGGTCACGTTGGACCTCTTCAAGCAGGTCCTCTACAGCTTCACCGCCGCGGAGATTGTGGGTACCAGCCGCAACCTGGTGGCGGAGCGTTCCGAGGCCCTGGCCATCGCGCTGGGCAACTCGATGGTCGATGCCCTGGCCGCTCTCATTAACGAGACCAACTTCGGCACGGTCAACCAGACCATCCTGGCCACGGCCAGCGTGGACTTCAGTACGCTGGTCGCCATCAATCAGGCCATGAACACGGCCGGGGTGCCGCAAATGGGCCGGTTTGGCTGGGTCAACTCGGCTGTGGCCGCCGCTCTCAGCAACGACCAGCTCGTTACCGAGTACATCGACAAGACGCCCATCACCGAGGCTTACGCCCATTGGCGGAACATCAAGGGGTTCGCGAACATCTGGGAGTTCCCGGCGCTGCCGGCCAACTCGGTCAACCTGACCGGCTTCTTCGCGTCGCGCTCGGCGCTGGTGGTCGCCACCCGCATCCCGCGCAACCCCACCGAGATGGTGGGTGCGAACTACCCAGGCACCATGCAAGTGGTCACCGATCCGGTCACCGGCTACAGCGTGCTGCGCAACGAATGGATCGATCCCAGCACCTGGGCGGTCAATTCGCGCCTGGTCACTCTGTACGGCGTGGATCTGGGCAACGCGGCCGTAGGCCACACGCTGGTTAGCGCGTAACGGTTTGGATGCACAGCCTGGCGTCGGGACTCGGTCCTGGCGCCGGGCGCCAACCCTCAACTGCCACTTCCACACTCATTATGATCCCAGGTATTCGCAATACGGCGGCCGGGCTGATCCTCGGCGCGGGCCGCGTCCTCAACTTGGCCGCGGGCAATGTGGCCGCGGCGGGCACCAACCAGGCTACCGCCACCGCCTTGCCCTACGTCGTCAACCATGTCACCGCCGGGGACGGCACCAAAGGGGTGCGCCTGCCGGTGCCCAAGAAGGCCGGCCAGGTCTGCCTCGTGTACCACAGCGTCACCACGGTCGGCTTGCCGGTATATCCCGGTACCAGCGGCACGATCAACGGGGATACGGCCAACGCTGCCTTGACCATCGAGGGTCTCACGGCCGCGCTCTTTGTGGCCACCAGCGCCACCAACTGGGCCGCCATCGCCACGGCCAACGTGTAACCACACGCCGCGGGCGGTGGCGCCCTCTCCCGCCACCGCCTGACGGCACTCCTCGATCATGGCTTGGGACGCCTCCAAACTGCTGCTCACTGCCGAGCGCCTCGCACAGCTTACGGCCGCGCTGCAGCCGGCCACCATCCCGGGCGATCCGGACGCCACACCCCCGGTACCGGATGTCACCGTCGATCCCATCGCCACCGTTATCGCCGAGACTGAGGCCCGGATCGATGGCCAGATCGGTGGCCTGGCCGTGGATGCCACCGTGCGCGACTCCCTGATCCGCGCGTTCGCCCTGCACACCGCCTACGCCCTCTGCGGCCCGGTACCCAAAGACATCCAGGGCTTGTACGACGACGCCAAGGCTGAGCTCGCCAGCCTTCTGGAGTCCGCCTCGCCGGCCGAGGCGTCCACCGTGCCCCGCTCCGGCGCTTGGGGGAGTGCGACCAAGATCGGCCTGCGCGCATGAGGGCCACCACTGACATCCTGGCCGCCGTGGCCGCCGCCCTGGGGGCGATCGTGTGGGGCACACCGCCCGCCGCGGTGTTTGGCGCGGTCAAGACCTTCTGGTTGCCGGACGTGGAACAGGCCAGCGCCGAGCTCTACCTGTCCACCCAACGTGCAGCTTTCATCCGCTACGGGGCGGACGCGTTCGAGACGCGCAAAGAAGGCGCGCACATGCTGGTCCGGCGGGCGATCGAGTTCGTCGTGTACGTCACTGACCGCGTGATTGGCAACCGCACCGTGGCGCTGTCCGGTGACACGAGCACGCCGGGCGTGCTCTGGCTCAAGGATGCCGTGGTGCAGGCGTTGACCGGCCATTTGTTCGATCCCGCCACGGCGACCAACGACACGCTCTTGGAGCCCACCCGTTGTGAACTCCTACTCTTGAGCGAAAGCGACCAACCCAACAGCCCCGGCCGGCTGGTCGTGGCGGTACAATTCCGCGCCGTGGGCGCATACGACACTGCGCCCCTGGGCGCGAACTGGAACGGCTGATAAACCCCCATCCCCTCTCTTGATATGAGCATGACCGGCAGAGCCTCCGTATTCACCATCTCGGGCGACGTCCAGTACAGCGGCCTGGCTGTGGCGGCGGACCAGAACGTCTCCGAGTTCAGCGACAGCCACGAAGCCAACCTGAGCGAGAACAAGAACGGCCTGGGCGAACTGATCGGCTTCCACGTCGCCGACAAGCGGCTCAAGGCCACGATCACGTTCTACCCCGACTCGAACAGTGTGGATGGCGCCAAAGCCGCGCTCAAGTACCCCGATGTGCTGGTCAAAGTCACGCTGAGCAACTTCCCGGACACCGCCACGCCGAGCCTGCTCATCAATGGCGACTGGATTTACAAGGGCGGCGCCAGCCGGTCCTTCAGCGAGGGCCAGGCCCGCTTCACCTTGCCGATCGAGAAGCCCCTGACTAGCGCCTACACCGTGGATCAACTGGTCGCTGCTGTGAGCTGATGAGCCTGGCCGACCAGTACGCGTGCGCCCTGCTGCCGGATCGTTGGCGGGTCCTCGGGGTGCGACTGCAGCCGCTCACAGTGGGGCATGGGATCGTTCTCGCGCGGCTGCATTCACCGTTCACGCCATTCTCGTGTCGCCCAAGCGCGCACCTGGGAGACTTGCTCTTGGCGCTGTTCGCCTGTGGCCGGCCGTGGGCGCGCGGATGGGCCGCGCTGGGCTCGCGCAAGGCCAGCCTGTTCCTGCGGCTCTGGGCCTGGCAAATCCTACGCCGGGCCGAGTCAGACTCGATTATAGGGTCGGCAGCCGATGCCTTTGGAGCCTACGTCCACGCCCACTGTGCCGGGCCGCGCGTATGGGAGAAGGATGGCGCCGGAGCCTCCGCCGCCAACAGCCCGGTCCTCTGCACCCTCAAGATCGGGCTCCAAGAGCACTTCGGCCGGAGCGAGGCCGAGGCGCTGGACACCTTGATCTCCGCCGCGCTCTGGGAGCTCTACTGCTACGCCGAGCAGCATGGCGGCCTCCAACTGGTGAGTGACACCGAGCTCGCAGCGTTACCCCGCAGGAACTGACGCATGGTTGACATCCGCCTCAAGTTTTCGGACGAAGGCGTCGCGGACGTTCTCCGCGACGCCAAAGCCGTGGCGCGCGAGGTGGACAAAACCAGCGACACCTCGCGCCAGCGCCGGATGGAGAGCTTCAGCCGCGCTCAAAACAAGCTCGCCCGCGACGCGCGGGCGGAGCGCTTCCGGGAGCTTTCGGACAACGAAAAACTCGCGCGCCTCACTGAGCGGCGCGCGCAACTGGAGCGCTTCCTCGCCCGCGCACAGGCGCAGGGCAATCAATACCGGGTGGGAGCGCTAAAGCTCGCGCTGGCGCAAACCGCCAACTCGTCTGGCTTCATTGGCGGCACTTCGCGCGCGGCTGTGGCCGCGGAGGCAACACGTGCGGCGGCTGAACAGCAGCGGCGGTTGGAAGCGCAAAGCAAAACGCAATCCAGCCTCGCCCGTGCGGCGCGAGCTGATCGTTTCAGAGAGCTGTCTGACACCGAGAAGCTTGGGCGGTTGACTGAGCGGCGCATCCAACTGGAGCGTTTTTTAGCTCGCGCCCAGGTGCAGGGAAATCAGTACCGGGTAAATGCGCTGAAAATCTCACTGGCCCAGACTGCCGCGGCATCGAGCATGATCGCAAAGCCAGGCGGGTTCCTGTCGAGCTTCGGTGCGAACATGGGCGCCGGGATGGGCATCTTCGGCGGGGCCGCACTGGGCGCGGGCGTCGGCTCGGCGCTGGGCGCCGGTCTGGCGATCGCGGCGACCTCGCTGGTGACTGCGCTCAAAAACTCCGCACTGAACGCCATCCGGCTCGCGGACAATTTAGACGACACTGCCGAGCAGATGGGAGTAGGGAAAGCCGATGTCCTGCGGATGCAAGAGGGAGCGACGCGTGCAGGATTGCCGTCGCGGTTCGCACTGCGGGGCATCGCACAACTTGGCCAAATGCGAGGCACTGCGCTGGCTGGCGACGAAAAGGCCAACGCCCTCTTCGCGAATTACGGGGTCAGCCCGGAGATGCTTTCCGGCAGTGCGACAAATTTGGAGTTGGCTGAGAGAATCCGGCAGAGCCTCGGGGCGGGTGGCATGACGCCCAACGATGAGCGAAACCTACAAAGTCTCTTCGGAATGCAGCCGCGCCGGACGATCGCGATGCTGACTGAGCTTGGCAAAGGAGAAAGCGCCAGCAGCATAGAGGAGGACATCACCCTCCTAGCCGCCGTGAACAATCAGGTCGAAAAACTCTGGCAGAAAACCATGCGCGTCAGTCTCAAAGCATGGTCAATCGCGGGAGCTCTCGGGTACCAGGCACTCACGGGCGAGACGTTGATGCCGTTGCCGGCCTCCGCACCATCGTCGAACGATTTCACTGGCAGGACTGCGGGCGACTTCAATATCGCGGCAAAGGCTGAGACTACCAGCTCTTCAACCGCTTCCCTGTCGGCGCTTCCGGGTCGTTCGGCCGCGGACGCCTTGACCCGAATCGGTCTGTTTGCGGGCGGCAACCCGGCCGAGGTGACCCGCCGGCTGGACACGCAGATCACCGAACTGCGCAAGCTCACCGCCCGCCTGGACGCGATCTACCGCGTCGCCACGTCCGAATGGTGAGTATATGAGCTTCACCGGCCAACCCACCCTTACCGAGTTGACGGCGCTGCCCAGTTGGGACCCGCGCACCGGCGACACCATCCAGCGGCGCTGGCGGGGGACGCCGGTGGCAGTCGAGGCGCAGCGGGTGGTCTTGCGCGCGGCCGGCATCCGCTACCAAGTCGAGGCCCCTGAGGATGGCGGCTTCCAGGTCATCAGCGGCTACTACGGCGCGGCCGAGACGCAACCGACCAACGAAGCCATCAGCGACATGTGGGACCTCGAGGGCGAGGATTTGGAGCTGGCCATCTGGGAGCATTGGAAATGGACCGCCATCTGCAGCTACGCCGACGTGGACACCAAAGCCGAATACGTGGCCAAGGTGCGCGCGTGGATCGAGGCCTTGGCCCGCGGCGAGCGCACCTGGACCGATGACGACGGTACGACCCTGGTCCTGAGCCAGGCCGAGATCATCGACAACGCCACCGTCCTGCTCAACCTCACTGGCCACACTGACGAACTTGCCTGGCTCAAGCTGTTGATCCAGGACTTTCAGAGCGGGGTTGAGGCCTTCCCGCAATCCCGCTGGGTTTTGCGGCGGACCATGACGGTGGCGGAGGGCACCGTGATCCGGCTGGACCTCACCAACATTGGCCGCGTTTTCACCACGGCCGTGCTGATCGCGGACAACTCCATCGATCCCGACATCCAGGCCGATCTGCCCACCGGCTACTGGGTGAAACGCACGCCCAAGAAACTCAACGTTGGCAGCGGCAAATACACGCTCCAGTACGAGTGGTGGTTTGCCGAGGAATACTCCCATTTCGTCTATGACACCGCGACTTAATGCCCGCCTCAAGGCACTGGAGGATACGGTGCGCCGGCTGCAGCCGGCCAGCGCGCCAGGCATTTTGACCAGCCAAACCACCCGCGGTGTCAGTCGCCGTCCCGTCCGCAAACCGTCCACCGTGAACCAAACACAAACCACCAACGTCCCTCGCTGGGCTTGAACCTATGAGCAACACCATCGACCTCTCCCTGATTATCAGTTGTAACCCGCTGGGGATGCCCGGCGCGGTCGCGTACCGGGGCACCTTGACCACCGCCGGCAACGACGTCATGTCTGGCACGGGCACGATCGACTACTCCACACCCACCCTGCTGGGCGTGGGCGCGATCGCCGATCCTCCCGGCTTGATCGCCGTCCGGTGCGCCGCCGACAGCCCGTACTCCCTCAAGCTCTTGACCCTGCCGGAGCAGTTCGGACTCCTTGCCCCCGGCCAATTCGCGCTGTTCGGCGGCATGTTGGGCTCGGCGATCTACGTCCAGGGAGTGACTGGCAACGCCCGCATGGAGTATTTCGCGGTCGAAGGGCCGTTGAGCGGCACCCTGGCCAAGACCCTCCCCAACGCGACCACCGACCTGGTCGCGGCCACCCTGGACATCAACGCCGTGATGAACAGCATCACCAGCCGGTTCGCGGCCGCGTTCACGTCCGCTGCCGCCACCCGTCGTTCCGCTGTCCCCTACACGCTGATCGCGACCGTGGACCAGACCATCCCCGTCTCCGCCGGCCATCTGCTGATCTCCCGCGTGGACTCGGTGCCCGGTGCGCCGGCCCTCCGCGCGCACGCCAGCACGCTCGCCTTTGCCAGCCTGGAGAAGCTCCCCCTGGCCTTCGTGCCCTGTCCGGCGCTGAGCGGCGGCCTGGACCTCATCGCCGATGCCGGGGAAGATACCGAGCTGGACATCGTGAACCTCTACTGAGCGCGGGTAACGGGTATGGCCTTCACGCGCGCCATCGAGGTCGCCGAGGGCGACGCGCTCAACAGTCGCCACCAACGCAGCGTCGCCCGCGCGGCCAACGATCGGCTGCGTTTCGCCCAGGACATGCCCTACCGGCTCGGCTGGGCGCTCTACAATGGCGCCCGGCTGGTACGCAACCCCAGCGGGGACGGGCTCAACTTCCCGGCCGAGGGTGAATTCTGGAAAGTCTTTGCCCACCTCAAATCGGCCAGCGGTTATGACTGGCCTTTGACCGGGCCGGGCGAACCCGAGGGGGCCAACCTCGGCTCGGTCATTCCCCAGCTCATTTACGGCAACCCCGATCTCACCGATGAACCGGAGCGCATCGGCGCGCTGTTTCCGCTGCGGATAAGCGGCGAATCGGCGGTGACCCCCACCCAAAAATGGACGCTGCGAAAATTACAGGGAGGCGCCATCAGCGCCGATGGCTCGGCTCAATATGCGCCTGCCTTCGAGGCGGCTCAGACCTTGTTCCGGTTCGCCTTCCACCCCTCGATCTTTCACGGCAAGAGCTACGGTGGCTGGCAGCCCCAGGCGCCGCAAGACGAGACCTACCCGCTCTGCGCGCCGGACGGTTTCCCGGGGGATCGCACACCCAACCGTCACTACGGCTGGACCGGATTCACGGCTGATACGCCCACCGCCGGCCTGCACGGCACGGTGACCACCAATGGCGCCGGTCAGCCCGTGGTGACGTATGCCGGCTCTTGCCCGTGCGGTACCACCAACACCGCCAGCGGCCACGTCCTCTACATCGCAGACCTGCCCTTTGCCTGGTACGTCTATGTCTCGGACGGCACGGTGGACGGGGCCGGCGTGTGCGGGGTGAATGTGGACCGGTTGGACAAGTCGCTCTGGGCCGAGGGGCCTTACGATGGGGCGCCGGCGCTGCAGCACAGCGATTACCCGGCCATCCTGCGCGCGGGCTGGCACTACCTCAGCGAGTTCCGCGGGGCCGAGAGTCAGCGCACGCCGGACACCTTCGCGATCGAGCGGATCGCCTTCGACGCCCAGAAGTTCTACACGCGCCAGTACCCGTTGGCCCCCGCTTACGGCGAGGTGACCGAGGCCGGGATCGAGCCCATCTACCCGTGGATTCAATTTTTCGGAGATGACCTTATGCAATTTGCCACCCTTCCGGAGATGCGGGCCGTAACCTCCTCGGAGTGGGGCGGCATCGCGGATCATCAGATCGTGCTGCTGGCTGGCGGCGCCGCGGTGGGCGACACCGGCGCCGGCTTCTTCCGCCGCTCCTCCACCAGCACCGCGGCCGATGACGGCGAATATGTGGTCCAACCCTCGGTGGTCACCGGGGCCGGCCGGTTTGTGCGCGTGGTGCTGGACGCGAAATATTTCAGCGGCCTCATCAGTCCCGTGGCGGCCACGCCCACGCAATCGGGCAGCACCCCTTTCGGCCCGTCCACCAGCGTCAGTTTGTCATGTGCCACCGTGGGCGCCGCGATCCACTACACCACCGACGGTACCACCCCCACGTCTGCCAGCGCCACCTACAGCGCGCCGTTGAGCCTTAGCGCCACCACGACCGTCAAGGCCTTCGCCATCGCGGCCGGGTACACGAATTCGGCGGTCAGTTCGGTCGCCTACACCCAGGTCGCCTACGGCACCATCTATTATGGCTGCGCCGCCGCCAGCTCCTTGGATGCCGCCGGCATCCTCGCGCTGTCCAGCAGCCGGGCCAACCAGATCAACCCGGCCAACAGCTACGCCTTCAGCCCGGGCTCAGCCTTGTACTTCTACTTTGCCTGGCCGGACGATCTCTACCGCCAACCCTCCTCCGGCACAGGCTTTATGTTGGGCGGGTTCGCGGTGGACATGGCCGCCACGGCGCCCTACTCGACCATGCAGAACGGGTGGTACTACGCCACCGTGGCCCTCTCCGGCCGGACCTACCGGGTGTACCGCACCACGTACACCCAGACATCCGCAGCCACCATCGCTGTGGCCACCTCTTGATTTATGGCCATCCCCATCACCGGAAAACTCACTCCTACCGGCCCGTTCGCGCTGCTGGACAAGGATGCGATCACGGATGACGGCACCGCTGGCGTGGCAGTGCTCAAGGCGGCCACGGCCGCCGAGGCGCAGGTGGCGCTCGGTAACCATGCCTACGTCATACTGGCCGCGGCGGAGCCCAACCCGGCCGAGGGCGGCAACAGCCTGCGCAAACTCGGCTTTGGCACGGATGGGAGCCTGTGGAAATGGAACGGCTCAGCCTGGTCGGCCGTCTTGGCGGCGTTGGCGCTGCTACTGGTGTCACTGGGCACGGCCGCGGAGCTGCCCCCTTACCACAAAAACCCGTTCACGACCAACAGCACGGCGAGTTCGGCGTTGGCATACCTCCAGAGTGTGGCGAGCGCCAGTAATGTGACGAGTTTGGCATCGTGGACGATTCCTGGAGCCCCGGCCGGTTGGGTGACGGGTACGGGTATGTTCGTCCTCACCAATAGCGCCACTGCATTGGACACCAACAGCTCTGTGGTGGCCACCACGTACACCAACGCGCCCGCTGGTCACTGGTATTGGCTGCTGGACTCGGCCTCGGCCGAGGTGATTGTCCCGACCACTACCACCGTGTTTCAGGCTGACTTTAGCGCGCTGGGCGATACGACCGAGCCGGATCCAGGTACACCCCAGATCGGCCCGGCATGGTTCACCGAAGGGGCCAGTTGGGGACCCATGACCCAGGGCCATATTGCCGGCGGCCAGTTCATCACGTCGGGCCGGGAATCGCCCGGCTCGATCTACTACTTGATGGCGACCTTCACGAACCCGGTGAACATCGCGGAGTGCCGGTTCCAATTCATTGGCACCGACCCAGACAATAACAAAGTCCAATTGGGGATGGCGGCTTTCACAAACTTCACGCTCCCGGACATGTTTTTGCATATTCGCATCGGCCGGACGGCAGCGTACTTGGACACTTACCGGACTACGGGCGATCCGCCGGAGTACCTCATCAACCGTGCTTCCTGTGGCTACGCTTGGTTGGCGCTCAATACCACCCACACGGCGCGCGTCTATTGGCAGCCCCCGTCCACCGTGATTCTGGAGATCAACGGGGTCCCTGTAGTCAGTGGCAGCACCCCGGATTTTGGGGTTACGCCCACGCACTTCTTTTGGGAGCAGTTCTACAATTCCGGCGCGGCGACCACCAACACAGACGCCTTGGCCTTGATATCGTGCAGTGCCAGCTACGGGGTGATCCCTTACGCAGCCACTGCACCGCTAACCAATCAGGTGCTGGTAAACCCCACGATTACAGGCGGCACGGCTACTGGTTCTCAACTTTACACCCCTACTGAGTACTGGGGCATGTACAATGGCGGTTACGCCTACGGCATGACCAACCAAGCCGGCTGGTTTTACGGCGGCTACACCAGCCAGCTCACCAATTATGATGCAGTCGCTTACGGCGGGCGCTACAACCTAGGCTACGCCTACGGCATGACCAACCAGTCTGGCGTGTTCTTTGGGGGGACAGCCGACCACATGACCAACTGGTCGCCGATCTTGAATTCAGGCTTGTTCAACCTGGGCTACGCCTATGGCATGACCAACCAGTCTGGCGTGTTCTTTGGTGGGACAGCCGACCACATGACAAACTTCACTCCCACCCTCAACACCGGGCTCTACAACGGCGGCTACGCCTCGGGCATGACCAACCAGTACGGGACCTTCTTTGACGGCTTGGCGCTTGGTCTGACCAACCAAAACGGGGTGATGTTCGGAGGCACGTCCGACCATCTGACAAACTGGTACCCGATCTTGAATTCCGGGCTCTACAACGGCGGCTACGCCTCAGGCATGACCAACCAGTACGGGACCTTCTTTGATGGCACGGCACTTGGTTTGACCAACCAAAACGGGGTGATGTTCGGCGGCACGTCCGACCATCTGACCAACTGGTACCCGATCTTGAATTCCGGGCTCTACAACGGCGGCTACGCCTCGGGCATGACCAACCAGTACGGGACCTTCTTTGACGGCACGGCACTTGGTTTGACCAACCAAAACGGGGTGATGTTCGGCGGCACGTCCGACCATCTGACCAACTGGTACCCGATCTTGAATTCCGGGCTCTACAACGGCGGCTACGCCTCGGGCATGACCAACCAGTACGGGACCTTCTTTGACGGCACGGCACTTGGTTTGACCAACCAAAACGGGGTGATGTTCGGCGGCACGTCCGACCATCTGACCAACTGGTACCCGATCTTGAATTCCGGGCTCTACAACGGCGGCTACGCCTCAGGCATGACCAACCAGTACGGGACCCTTTTTGGCGGGTTTGCGGACGGGATGACCAACCAAAACGGTGTCTTCTGGGGTGGAACCGCGATCGACCTGACCAATTCTTCGCCGACGATTGAGTATGGGGAATTCAGAGGCGGCGTCGCCACGGGCATGACCAACGTCAACGGCGTGTACGTCGGCGGCCAGATTTCCGGTTTGACCAACGACAACCCCACACTCAACTGGCCTCTCATCACCGGCGGTGTTGCCACAGACATGACCAATATCAACGGGGTATTCACGGGCGGCGCCGCCACGGGCATGACCAACGTCAACGGCGTGTACGTCGGCGGCCAAATTTCCGGTTTGACCAACGTCAACGGGGTATTCACGGGCGGCGCCGCCACCGGGATGACCAATAACAATGCCGTCATCAACATGGCTTGGATCAGCCCCGGCTACTCGTACCAGATGACCAACGATTACCCCAAGCTGAACTACCCGACGGCCAATTACGGCACCTACAACTACGGCTTCACCCTCGGCGCCACGAATCAGAACGGCATCTTCTGGAGCGGCATCAGTTCCGGGCTCACTGATTACAGCGGGTATTACCACGATCCCACGATCTGGGATCCGGTGCTGCGCTCGGCGGCCGGGTACGTGGGCGGGGTGACCAACAATGCCTTCTCCGCCGCCCGCTACACCGGTCTGGGCTCCAGCAGCTTGATCTTGGGGGGCGACATCTCCAGTGGCGGCGTATCCGCTGCGGTCCCCAGCCGGGTATCCCTGGACTCCAGCTACGGCACTGGCGCCCCTGGCAAGAACTACAAGCTGAGCCTCTTTTCCGCCACCGGCACAGGGTACGAGCCGTACACCATCGCCCTGGGTGTCAGCGGTGGCTTGATGGAGATCACCACGGGCACCGGCATGGCCATCGCCTTCTTCCAGAACCAGACCACGACCCCCACTTACCTGGGCGGCTTCACCAACGGTTACTTCACCGCCACGGGGGACGTGAAAGCCACTGGCAACCTGTATGCCGGCGGGGCGCTGATGCCTTCCGCGGCGGCCATCAACACGACCAGCAACACCGTCGTCGCCCTCACTTTAAGGGTCGTAACCGGCTCCCCGGCGACGATGCCCACCACGGGCCTGGTGGCCGGCAGTCCCGTCTTGAGCAACGGCGTGTACCACGTTTATGACGGCTCCGCCTGGGTGCGTGTGTCGCCGTGAACCATGCTTGTCTCCAAGTCATTCCCCTGGTCCAAGCATGAAGGGTTTGTCGTGGCCGGCTGCCATGTCACCGCCACCAAGCTGCTGGCTGGACTCACGGTTACCGTCTGGGGCGATGACACCCTGCTCGGGCGCCTGTCCTTGACCCCAGACGCCGAGGGCAATGCCGATAAGCAACTCTGGTTTGCCTCCCCTTTGGCGCCGGACGAACTCTGGGCCACGGTCAATGGCGATCTGACCTTTTCCGACCCCTCCGGCTACATCCGCATCGAGGCGGCCGAACTGCTCGAGTACCAACCGCAGCCGTGGGACGAATACCTGGTCACCCGTTGTGCCACCGCCAACGGCGCCGCTGATCCCCAGGGCCCGGACTATACCGCCGCCGCGGACATCGTCCCCAGCCTGCTCACCGAAGGTTGTCTGTTGGGCAACGAACTGGCCATCCAACCCGATTCCATCACCGGCAACCCACTCTACCAGGCCTGGCGCCGATTGAGCCGGTTGGTGCGGTTTGTGGCCCGCGATCAACTCCTCAGCTACGCCGTGGATGCTGAAGGGGTGGCCACCTTACGCTTTGCCCGCGCCCTCGCGGGCCGCACCCTCGAGGATTGCGACCCGTGGGAGGGTATTGCCCCGCCGATCTCGGCCATCCCCTCGGGCGAACTGGTCAAGGGCGAGACCTACATCGTCCGCGGTACCGCCGGCGCGGTGACCTATGCGGGCACGGCCTACGCCGTGGACGCCACCTTCACCGCCGCGGCCGACACCACTTACACCGCCGCAGGCGACGCGGCCCCCTGGGTAGAAGATGGGATCAAGCATCTGGCCCTGGAAAAGGGTTGGACCAACGAATGGGTTTTCATCCTGCAGACCCACTGCTATCGCGACCTGGAAACCAGCATCTGGAAACCGTCGATCTACGCCGACTTCTTCACTTTTGGTGCCCCGGAACACTTCTACAGCCCTTCCTCCGGAGCCTTGCGCGACTTCGTCAACAGTAGCTACAGCTTCAGCGTGCCGGACGAATCCACCTACACGTCCGAGCTCTCCCCGGCGATGGTGCAGGCCACGTTCATCAACCCCGAGGCGCCCAGTGCTTACACCTATGGCGCCGGGGCCAACGCCAGCGCCTCGTCTGGCTTCAAATCGAGCCGGCAGGTGTACCCGATGCCTTACGAGCCGGATTCGTGCACCATCGAGTTCGATGGCAGCGGCAACCAGATCGTGGTGCTCAAGCTGGTGGCCAGGCTCCGCTACCACCCCAACGCCCCGGCGACCATTGCCAGCGACCCGGCAACCTGGTCTGCAGACGATCTGGCCCGGCTCGACGGAACTCATGCGACCTATCCACAAGACTGGCGCACCGACGAAAATGCCCTCTGCGAGTACCTTCGGCTGATGTTCGGGGACGGACACCCATGCAGCTTCAAGGTGGGCGATTGCGGGGCCGGGGGTTCGCCCTACCCCACAGCCGACGGCAATTGCTTCCCCAACTTCATCTTCGCGAAGCTAGTGCCGGAATGTTTCGAGGATGGAAACGACACCATCGAGACCGCGGACAGCCGCGTGCTGGCGGAGACGTATGAGCACGCGGGCTTGGTCTTGGACACGATCTGCGAGGCGTTTGTGGCTGGGTCCACCAGTGCTGAAAGGGTCTGCCTCAACACTGGCTATGCTGGCCTGTACGACTACACACGGGAGGCCCTGTATTTCGAGGCCTTCGCGGATCGCAGCCTGTCGGCGTTCCCCTTGAGTGTGCGCGCGGATGGCCAGTTCGGCTTTGGTCCCCTGCCCAACACCGAGCTTTACGCCGACAGCCACAACCGACTGGCCAAAGCCTACAACCTTTTGACCCGGCTCCGGCTGGACGTGCCGTTGCTCTGGGAGACGCGGGAGCGTTGGTACACGGGGGAACTGGCGATCACGCCCACGGGCAACCCGGTCGGCTACTGCGACTCCGCCGTCCGCCAGGCCTGGCTGGATGCCTACACCCCGCCTCCAGCCGCGACGTTGACCTACGATTCGGACTGGATGGAAGCGACCAGTCCACCGGTTTTGCACGGGTTCCAGGGCGCTGGTCTGGCGTGTTGCGGGGGCACAGCGGATTGGTGCCTGAGCACCTTCCGCACGGATTGGGACTGGCGGGTCAGTATCCAGCCGGACTGGCTCTTGGCCGTTCCGGCGCACATCCAGAGCTTGGTTGCTGTGAATGGCCTGGGGACGGTGGCGGTCCGCCAAGAACTACGCTTCCGTCACACCCGGGTTGACGAGGATCCACGCAGCGTGTGTGACGGCCTGGCGGCCGCCTACCAGTGGCGGATGGACACCTTGACCGAGACTCAGACGTGCGTCGCGGTGCTACCTGGCCATGTCGCCGCCGATGTGCCTCCGAGTGGCGATTACGCGGTGTGGAAGCCCACGGCCGGGAGCGATCCGTGCGAGTACGGCAGCGAGCACAGCATCGTGTACAGTCTCTTGGCCCATCCTGGGGCGTACATCGAGGTGCCGTTGGTTGACCTGCCGTGAGATTCCCGCTTGGCAGGCTGTGTGCCCCTCGCCCTGGCAGATCCGGCTCCCTGCCGCCGTCTCGGCCTGCCCCGCCTCCGCGCCTCCATGCATCCGCCGACAGACAGCCCTCGGCTCACTGCTCGGCGTGTGTGCATCGGTGGGTAGATATGTGCCGGGTCGCGGTGGATTGGCAGGGCCTCTGCGGGTGTCGGGCGAGGCTGGCGCGGATGCCCCGCTGTCCGCTGGCGGGGGTGTAGCGGGAGCACCCTTTTTGGGGTCGCGCGCCGCCGCACCGGATTGACCCTTTGCACCCCTCTCCACCACCCTTTGCACGGTCATCCGTGGCGGTGCGTGCGCCGGCGATTTCCTGCACGAGGCTGCGCGCGGCCCAGTCGCCAAGCCCCTGGCTGCCGGCCCAACCCGTCACCTTCACCAACGCCGTCCACCCCTTGGCCCAGCAGGCGCAGTTCATCACGGTCTGGGTCTTGGCACTCTGGGCGGCGCACTGGACGGCGATGTCCCGGACGCTGTTGTTGGCGAAGTCCTCCATGACCGGCTTCACCCAGGGCGAGGCGTCCGAACGCCACCGGCCCGGCAGGGGTGAGGTCTCATCGACGTGGACGAGTTCCTCGCACCATTGCCACGGGGGCCGGCGGTCGGCGGGCTTGCAGGCCGTGCAGAAGCCTTCGATCAAAGGGTGTCGAGACGTATCCACACCCTAGTCCGGAACGTTAGCGGTTGGCAGAGGATGAGAGGTTGAACCGGGGCTTGGCGGCAGGTTCCAGTGAGGCTGATGCGAGGCGCGTCGGAAGGCGCGGTCTGTCTGCCGTCGCTTGGCGAAAGGCAGGGCAGTAGCCTACGACTGGACGGCGGTCGAAAACCGCTTCGACCCCGGTTCTCGGCTGATCACGCGGCGGTTCTCGATCCGATCCAACCACGAAAAGGCCCCCCGGTTGCCCGAGGGGCCGTGTGGCGGGCGGACTCGCCGCCTACTTCGCCGGCATGAGGTCAAAGGCGCGCCGGAAGAACCGCGCCCGGCCGGTGATCCGGCGCACGACCTTCACCGCTTGCGCTTCCGGCAGTTTGAAGGTCGCCGCCAATTCCTTGGTGATGTCCTCCTTCTCCTTCCCGCTCAGGAAGAGGTACGTGACCAGCCCGCCCTTGGTCTCCTTCAACTCATCGACGCTGGCCGGGAGCCGGTCCGCCGGTTCCTCCTCTTTCTCGACCTTGGCCGCCGGTTCCTTCTTGACCTTGGGCGTCTTCACCTTCGCGGTCGGGGCCGGGACTGGGGTCGGGGTTTGGGGTTGGGTCTTCGCTGCCGCTTCCTTCTTCGTTTCGCTGTTGTTCTTCATGGTGTGCTCCGTTCTGTGCTTTGTTGTTGTTCCGCTCCGATCGTGAGGCTCGCTACGGTGGCGCGGGGTGAGTGTCCAAGGGTTTCCATGGCGAACTGGGCGGAGGCCTCATGCAGCACGAGTGAGGAAGGCAGCGCCGATTCCAGCCGGCGGATGACCTCGACCGCCCCACGCTTGTACACGCAGACGCAGACCAGTTCCCCCGCCGGATCGTGGACCGCCCAGAACCGGCTGTGGCCGTGCCGGGTGACGATGAAGCCGGTCATGAGAGGGGGATGAAACCCTGGTTGTGGTCGCGGATCGCCTGATCGTAGGCGTGCTCGATGACGCCTTGCAGCGTGTCGCAATACACGTCCCGCTGGCAGGCCAGCACCATCGAGCCCGGCTGGCGTTCCTTGTGTCCCTCGACCAGCCAGACCGTGTAGGTGTCGTCGGGCTCGTAGGCCACGATCAGCGCCCACGCCCGGCCCCGCTTCCCGTTGACCCGGCATTGCAGGCCGACTTCGTAATCCACGAAGCCGGCCCCGCGTTCGGACACCAGCCGGGAAGGCCGGCTGGACCGGTACTCGCCGTGAGGTTCGGCGCAACGGTAGGTGAACTGTTGAGCGCCGGTGTAAACGAAGGCGCCGCGTAATCCCAGGCCGCCCGCTTGCGCGAGGATCGCCTGGACCGTCTCGGGTAGTGACTCGGTCTTCATCGGCTCGCCTCGTAAAGGGCGCGCCGGGCCAAGGTCCAGAGGCGATCAGTCCGCCTGTTGCCACGCCTTCAGCCGCTCATCCAGCGTGTGCAACTGCGTGAGGATGTCGTCCTCTTCCTCCTTGAGCCGGGCCTCGATCACCGCGACCGACTGGCCTTCCAGGGACGGAGCCGTGCGATGGACCCGCGTCACGACCTTGCGGATGGCCGCACCCAGTTCGGCGCCCAGGTGGGTGACTTCCTCGACCGGGATCAGTTCGCGCTTCAACTGCCGCAGTTCGACCTTCAACTTGGCGTTCTGCAACACGACGTGCTGGGCGCGTTCCTGGTCGTAGTTGACCAGCGCGCGCTCAGGCGACTCGAACATCCACCGCAACAGGGCGCCCAGGTACACCCGGCTGTCCCGGAACGCGGCGCAACCCTGGCGCTTGGCGTGTTTGATCGTCGAGAGGGGGATGCCGGTGGCGGCGGCGCACGCGCCGATGCTGTCATAGGCATCGAGCATGACGCGTGAACGCTCGCCTTCGCGGTAGGACCGCAACAGCCCTTGGATGGTCGGGACAAGCTGATACTGGCCGTTGACCGGTTTGGGGAACCAGCCCTCGGCCGCCAACTCGCGCAGCCGACGGTCGGTCAGGCCGGAGAGCTTGACCAGTTGCTCGACCGAGATGGCGCCCGCGTCGGCCATGCCTACCGTTCCGGGGCGGCGAGGATCCAACCGGCAAACTCACCGAGCTGGAAGAAGGTCCGCGCCTCGGTGGGGAGCATCAGCGGATCGAGCGGCCGCTGGTAGCCGGCCAGGGATAGTTCCTTGCGCAGGATGTCATCGGGCTTCGCCCCCACGGCGAGCTTCTGCTGGAGCGTGAGCCGGCTGAAAGCGGTGCCGACGTAGCCGCCCGGACTCTGGACCTTGTCCACGATCAGCAGCGCCCCGCCCGGCTTGGTCAGACTCTGAAGCCGCCGCAGGAACGCCGCCCGCGTGTCCACGGGCAGGAACATCAGGACCAGGAAGCACACGACGAAGTCGAAGGGTTGATAGTCGAAGTTCACCGCGTCGGCCACGACCAACTCGGGCGGCCCCTGGTAGCGGTCGGCCATCTCCCGGCTCTCTTCGATGGCGGTGAACCGCGCCCCGCGCTGGTCGAGGGTCTCCTTCAACGCCAGGCCGATGTTTCCGGTCGAGGCGCCGATGTCGTACACCACACCGCTTCGCGGGATGTAGTGCCGACCGAAGTGCGCGACCGCGTTGGTCGCGAGGTCATACCAGGGGAGTTCAGTCCTGACATGCCGGTCGAAGTGCTTGGCCACCGCCCGGCTGCGGAAGGTCCAGTGCTTGGGGATTTCAAGTGAGGATTTCATCGCGGATCGTTTCGGCCACCGCCTTCATCATTACGGGAGGCACCGCTCGCCCGAGCCGTTCCCACTGCTGCGAGTAGGTTCCTGTGAGAACGAAGTCATCCGGGAACGCGCAGATGCGCTTCAACTCGGCGATGGTCAGCTTCCGCTTCTCGGTCGGGTGCGTGACGCTGGCCACCCCCGGATGCCCGTGCGCCGCGCAGATCGTCGGGCAGGGCGCATCGGGATGCGGCCGCACCAGGTTGAAGTACTTGGCCGACGCCTGGCCGGGCTTGAGCTTGTCCCACTCCTTGCCGATGGCGAAGCGGGTCATGTCCACCTCGAACTGGTTGGGCTTGGTCCCCAGGATCGTCGGGCAGGGTTGGTTGAGGTCGAACGCCTGGCCCTTCTGCGTGAAAGACGCGCCGGTGCCGCCACGCAACCGGACCTTGAACTGACCCTGGCCCATGACCGTGATCGCCGGACACGGCCGGTCGGTGACATCGCCAGCCGAGGGGAACTTCCCGCACGTATCGTGGACGACCGCTTCCACCAGTTCCAGGCCCTGATGGCTGGTGGCGGCGTTGTACGCCCGACCCGCGCTGACCGTGGGACTGGGCACGGTCGCCGGTTTCCAGGCCGGCCCGTACTTCCCGCGCACGATCCAGGGCAACGCCTCGCGCAGGCTGTAGCGGTAGAGCAGCGGCTTCGGGAACACCGGCTCTTTGCCGAGGTCCTCGCGCACGCCGACGAAGATCGTCCGCTGCCGGGCCTGGGGAACACCCAGCCACTGCGCGTCGAGAACCTTGCAGCCGACCCGGTAGCCGCAGGCTTTGAGCTTCGCGAGGATTTCGAGGAAGTACCCCTTGGCCACGCCCTTCACCAACCCGCTGACGTTCTCGGCCACGAAAGCCCGCGGCCGCAACCCTTCGAGCAAACGCACGTACTCGAAGAACAGGTCATCGACCCTCTGGACAGTGTCACTGTACCGTTTCGATTTTCCCCAGTGCTTCTCGCGCTTCCCGGCGGTGCTGAAGGAAGCGCAGGGCGGACTACCCTCCATGCAATCGAGTTCACCGACCTTGAGCCGAGTGGCTTTGAGGATGTCCGCCGGCTGAATCTGCCGGATGTCGCGCGTGTCCAGGATCGTGTCCGGGTGGTTGGCCCGGTACACCGCCGCCGCCGCCGGGATGAACTCGCTGGCCCACAGGACCCGGTAGCCCGCCAGCTTGAAGCCGAGACAGGACCCGCCACAGCCGCTGAACGTGGACACCACGCGCAGGCCGTTGTCGGGAACGGCAGCGATCTCGGCCATGCTCGGGACGTGGTAGGGTGGCTTCTCAGTCTTCACGGCAGAGGGTGAGGATGGCGCGGGCCACGGTGGATGCGCCGCACCAGCGCTGTTCGTAGCGGTGTTGGATTTCGGCCTCGCGGCTCGCATCGAACGCGGGCAGCCCGACCCGTGCCTTCAACGCCTGGGCCTGATGCGAGAGGCACACCCGGCAGGCCAGCAGTCTGGCCAGCGCGTCATCCAGCCCGTCAATGGCCTGGCGCAGGGTGAGCAGGTTGGCGTTGGCGCTTCCCTCACTCATGACGGCTTGCCGGACCAGCGGTACGAACATTTTGGGCATTGGAACTCCGTTGGCAGGTTCTCATCCACCGCTTTGAAGTCCTCCGGGGGCGTCGGTTCGGGCGGATCGGCCAGCAAGCCCGCCAGCGCGTCGGCGTCAAAGCCGGCCAGGTCGAGGTCGAAGTCCGCCGCCTTGAGCTCGCCCAGGACTTCCTTCAACGCCGTGCTGTCCGCTTCGGCCAACTCCGCCAGCCGGTTGTCGGCGACTAGGTGCGCCCACTCATCCGCGTCGGTGGCGAAGTCCTGGAAGTCCACGGGCACCTTCGACAAGCCCAGCACCTTCGCGGCCTCGTACCGTCCGTGGCCCGACACGATGAAACCCGAGCGCTTCGACACCACGATGGCCGAGCGCCAACCCTGGTGGGCGATCACCTTGGCCAGCAGCGCAACCTGCGCCGGCGGATGCTGGTTCGGGTTGCGTGGGTTGGGGACCAGCTTCTCCAGCGGGACCAGTTCGTCGAAGGCGCAGTTGACGGCGGGGCCGGCAGGCGGCGGCGGGGATTTACGCGGGGGCATCGTGAATGGAGTTGGATTGCGGAAACGGGGTTTGGCGCGGGTGACTTTGGAGGCGATTTCTGTGTAGCAGGTCGGGAGTGAACATAGGCTTTTGCTGGGCTTTTCACAGATTTGGCGGAACCGGTGCGCGTTTTTTTGTTTTGCCGACGTTCACGCACGCTTTCAGGGCTGGCGCCACCCCCGCTGGCCACCGGGGGGTAAAAGGAGACTTCCTACCCCCGCCAGCGGTTTTCGTTGGCCGGTTCTCTGCGTTCTCTGCCGGTTCTCGTGCATTTTCAGTCGGCGCCACGTGTCGCCCTACTGCCCCCGGCCCCTGGCAGCTTCTCGCCTGCTCAAGGCAGCCGCTTGGGGCGGGGTCGAGTCGGCATCATGGCCCTCACCTAGGGCGTGATGTCCCGAATCCTGCCAGTTCCAGGCCCGCTGCTGTGCCCGGTTGCGCCAGCCCAGCAGCCGGCTCATTTCGCTGGTGATGGCCGAAAGCTCGGTGCGACTGACCCCGCAGCGCAGCGCCAGCTTCCGAAGCGAGGGACTGCCCGCGAAGTAGCCCGGTGACAGCACCCAGGCCAGCGCAACCACGCGCAGAGCCACCTTGTCGAGCCGGACCTCCCGACGGGTGTCGGGCAGTAGGAGTTGAAGGAGACGGGCGGCGACATCGGCCAGGCGCTGATCGTCCCGAGATTCCCGCATGTCCTGATCGAGCCGGTCGCCGAGGGCGTCCCAGTCGAAGCCGACCCCCACCATGTCCAGAGGCGTGTAGCGATCATCATTCATCGGGTGATTCCTTGGGTTGAAAGTCCGCCCGCGTCAGCACCTGGACACGGGGTTGCCAGATCAGAAGCTTGCCGCCGCGCTGGGCCTTCACCTTGCGCCAGGCCCAGAGTTCGAGCGCGGTGCCCGGCGTGCTGAGCCAGTCCAGGCATTCCTGGGCGCGTTCCTCGGTCAGCTTGCGGAGGTGGCCGGCAAAGTCCTGGCCGGTGGCCTGGACGCCGACGACGCCCCGCCGGGGATCGAGGGCGAGCACGTCGATGATGCCGAAGAGGTCCTGGCGAATGCCGTGCGGGCCGCCGTAGGGGTTCCACTTCTCGACGATGGCGCAGACCAGGCCCTGTTCGCGGAGGGCGCGAAGCGTTCGTTGGGTTGGGGACAGGGATTTCACGGCTGATCTCCTTCCCCATCTGGGGGGCCGGGAAGCCGGCGCTCAAGTTCAGCGAACACTTCGCCGTCGGTGATTTCGGCAGCGAGTCGCTCGATCCTCGCATAGGGCCAGATCTCGACCTCGGCCTGTTGCCCGCATTTCCAGAGGAACACGAGCGCCAGATCGGCGTTCGGACTGACCCGGGCCGCCCGACGCCAGCGGCAGAGCCCGTCGGGCCAGTAGCGCCGCATGGCGAGACTGCGGCGGGTGGTCTCGATGACTTGGGACCGGAAGTGGTCCGCGAGGACAGCGACCGGTTGCGCCTTCGATTCAGCGGTGGCGGGGGATGTGGGACGGGTCATGGTTCGGGGTGGTTGGGAACGCGTCGGCGACGTACCCGACAGAAACCCACCACCCACCACTCCCCCCCTAGTGGGGGGTGGGTTTCTGGTGGTGGGTTGTTTAATTTCGGGTGGGTAGCCGGGCGTTCGCATTGTAATACCTTGTTGGTTAGCGCGTTGGAAATGAACACAAACTCCTAGACCGGGTTGTTGGTGGGTGGTGGGCTCCGATCGACCGCTGAAGGCATTTCCGAGGTCATTTTTGCCCCCTTGCCGGTGAGCCGATACCGCTTCTCCTGACCCTCCTCGTCATACCGGACCCAGCCCTCGCCGATGCAGGTCTTGAGGGCGTTTTGGACGGCGGTGGGCGAGCATCCGAGCACGCGCTTGGCCGCGGCCTTGTAGAACGCCTGGTTCTGGTCCGGGTGGACGCGGATGCAGTGAAGGAACTCGACGGGGCTGAACTTGCGGGGCCGTCCGCCCTTGTCGGAGGGCTCGAGTTCGGCGACTTCCTCGGGCGTCGGTTCGCGCCAGAAGATCACCTTGGGGTCGGGGGACCAGGCGATGTGCCTGCGGGTGGTCGGCAGACCGGCCTCATCCTTCCACCCCAGCCGGCGACCGCGCTTGGCGGCGCGCAGTTCGTAAATCTCCTCCGAACCGATCGACCGGATGACGATGACCGCCCGCGCCCAGTTCGCCCATTCCGCGGAACCGCCCCCCAGGTAGGCGAAGTCCCCTGCCTTCCACTGAGGCCGTTCTTGGCCGGAGGGCGGCTTGTTGCCGTGGTGAACGATGACCGCCGCGCACCTGAACTCGGTCAGCAGCGGGTTCAGGAGATTACGCAGGAAGCCACCCACGTCCTTCTGGCTGTTGGATTCGCCCCCCAGGTAGGCCAGGGCTGGGTCGATCCAGAGCAGGTCGGGCCGGAGGCGTTCGATCAGGGGGCGCAGCGTGTGGGCGACGAACTCCGCCGCCGTTCGGGCGTTTTCTCGCACGACATGGATGCGGCCGCGCAGGGAAGCCCGCTCCTCATCCGTCAGTTCAAGCCCTCTGAAGACCCCGTCCCGGAATTCGGCGATGTCCACCGAATCGTTCTCCGCCTGGACCAGGAGGCTGGTCAGGTGCCGGGCGGGCGTGATGCCGAAGCAGGGTTTGCCCAACGCCCAAGACACCAACGCCTGCATGTTGAAGCTCGACTTGCCCGCGCCCGTCTGACCGCACATCAGCAATCCGCCGCCCTTGCAGAGAAAGCGGTCTTTGAGCAGTTCATCCGGGTCGGCGCCCTCGGGCCGGATGATGTCGAGCAGGTCAAAGGCGGGCGGCGCGTCGGGAGCGCACGCGGCCGCCTGTTCGACCTGCTCCGGTTCCCGGCCTTCCAGGAGCTTGGGCAGGATCAAGGCGAGCGGCGAATTGGGGTTCATGGGGCGAAGTGGAGGATCCGTTGCCGGACTGCCGGGACGCCTTCGACCTGGCGCAATCCTCCGGGCATCCGCAGCCAGCCGCAGAGGTCCCAGCGGGTGGGGTCGCCGCCCAGGAGGCAGCCGACGGCGAAAAGCCGCGCCTGGTCACGGAAGCCAAGGTGAGCGACGCGGAACCACCCGTGCAGGCTCTTGCCGCCGGAATCGACCACCATGATGAGGGGGACGAACCCGGCGAGCTTGGACAGGAGAACCGCCTGGATCGGCTTGGTCAGCGTGGGACCGTCGAACTCGATGACGAGGTGCCGCCGCAGCCCGGTGTTGTTCTGGCAACGGGGCGAGGGCTTGCCGCGAAAGTTGAGGGCCGAACGTCCGCGCATCGGGTTGGGGACGATGAACTGCTGCAGGCCGGCGTCCGGGAGCGTGGCGGAAAGGGACCTGACCAGGGCGCTGCGGGAAGTCGGACCGACACACACAAATTCGTGCGAATGGAACAGCCGCGGCAGGACGTCGCGGGCGGTCAGTCCCGTATCGGCGTCCGGGTCGAACAAAGGCTTGGCGTCTCGCAGGACCCGCTCGATCAAGGACAGGGACACCTGCGGCCATTCGATGGACCGCGATAGCGCGCCCGGCTTCGGGTTGCCGTCACCTTCATAGGCAAAGTCCACCGCGGCTTCGATTTCATCATCCGGCACGACCCGGTGTTGGACGTACTTGTCGCAGCACTGGCGCAGGAAGGCGAAGCAGGTGTCGGCGTCCAGCACGTGGCGCAGGCCGCAGGCGGCCTTGGCCAGCCAGCGGTGGGTCTGGCCTGGGGTGGGCGCGGCGCGCAGGAGTTCAACGGTCCGGTTCGAGAACGGGTAGAGTTCAGCCATAGGATCACTTCGAGTAGAAGGGCATCCGCTTGCCCTCGACCTTGAGCGGCAGGTGCGACGCCCAGGGCACGGGCGTTTCCATGAGGGCGATGATCCGGGCG
Source organism: uncultured bacterium (assembly GCA_963735925.1). Classification (GTDB taxonomy): domain Bacteria; phylum Verrucomicrobiota; class Verrucomicrobiia; order Limisphaerales; family J093; genus DSVZ01. The sequence continues at coordinate 17,674 of CAVTMT010000006.1, read as the reverse complement.
AGGTCGGCTTCCGCGCTCGCCTCGGGCAACTCGAACACGAGTTCGTCGTGGACGCTCAGGACGGGGACAAAGCCCGCGCAGGCGCAACGCAGCCAGGCGGAAGCGAGCACGTCGCGGGCGGTGGCCTGGGTCCAGTTCTCGGCGATCAGCCCCCCGTACACCTTCACCCGCTCGCCGGCCACCGTGGCGGTGATGCCGTCATGCGAGACATGCACGTCCCGATAAAGGACGAAGCGTTTGAGGGCCGGGCTGTGCTGGGTGCAGGGGAGTGGCAGGGCGTAATGGCTGCCGTCACGGGCGGCGCAGGCGTCTTCCAGGCGTTGCCACAACCGCACGATCAGCGGGTTGGAATCCCGGAAGCTCTCGACCACGCCCTTCGAGTCCTCCTCGCTCAGTTCCAGGCCGGCCATCACGCGCGCCACGTCGATGAACTTTCGCCACCCGCAGCCGAAGCCCAGGCCCAGAACACGGGCCTTGGCCAGTTGCCGCAGGTTCGAGCCCGTACGCTCGCACCATGCCTTGAGCGGCTCAGGCTCGGCGTAGCCCATCGTCCGCCGGGCGTGGATCTCGTAGGCGTCGGCTTCGGGGTTATCCCGGAACAGGGTGAGGGCCTCGACATCCCCGGCCAGGAAGAGCAGGACCCGGCTCTCGATCTGGCTGTAATCGGCGACGGCCAGAACGTGACCGGGCGGGGCGACGACGGCGCGGCGCAGGTCCACGCCTTCGGCGCTCTTCCGGTTCAGGTTCTGGAGGTTCAGGCCGCCGCCGCCCGACCACCGGCCCGTGCTCGCGCCGAAATACTTCAGCTCATAGGCCATCCGCCCCGTGGGCATCCGGCGGGCTTCCATTGACGCCAACACCTTCGCCGTCCGGTTCGCCGACCGCATCCGCTGCATGTGCCGGACCCACGTGGCGGCGTCCGAGTCGATGTGCTTCTTGAGCCACCGCGCGAAACCGGGGTCGGCGTTGGATGTCGAGGGCGGGGCCGGGACGCCGATCCGTTCGCAGGCCGCCTCGAACTGCTTGACCGATCCGGCGGGCTTCCAGGGCAGGGCGTCGGCGATGCTGCCGGCGCGGTCTTCGAGTTCGAGCCGCTTGGTCCGCACGTAGTCCCAGTCAACGGCGAGGCCGTGACGGCCCATTTCGGAGGTCAGATCCAAGAGGCGGCGCTCGTGCGCCGGCCAATGCCGCTCCAGGTGATTCCAGAGGGCCAGGCACGCCAGCGCGTCTTGGGCGGCGTAGCGGCTGATCTCGCCGGCCAGGAGGTAGTCTTCACTGGGAACCCTCCCCTTGGCGCGTTCGCGCGGACCTTTGTCGAGCGTCTGGCCGAAGACGGCCTTGACGGCGCCCGCCAGATCACGGGGCAGTTGCAGATAAGCGCACAGCGCCGCGCTGCACAACCAGGTAACCGGGGCGATCTCTGCCGGCACGGCACCGAGTTCCCGCAGTCGCTCGAACGCGGCCCGGTCGAAGTCCCGGTGATGGCTGACCCAGGTCCGGCCCGTGAGGGTTGCCCAGGGCAACATTGACGGCGCGCAGACGCAGGTCCGCTGCCCGTCGGTGACGGCCACCAGGTATGCCTGGAAGCGCGGGTCGTGGCAGTAGGCCCAGAGGCCGAGTTCGGCGACCGAGTAGGTGGCGGTGTAGAACGTCTCGAAATCGACCGCCACGGTGCCGCCGCACTCGGCCTGCGCCCACGCTTCCGGCGTCAGGATGTCCGGCTCAGAGATCATGTCGCCACCGGCTGCCGGGGGTCGTAGCCTTTGATGTAGCGCCAGAGGGCGGCGACCAGACGGAACGCCTGCCAGTCCCGTGGAACGTCGGGATGCTTGACTACCACGACCCGGCCCGGTTCGGTGGTCGAGATGAACACGTTGGCAGCCAGCAACCGGCCCACGTTCTCCTCGCCCCAGTACGTAGCGCCGTAGGCGGCCAACTGCATCGCCTGGTTGTCGTAGGCCACGACATCCTCGCCCGGCTTGGTCTTCCGGGTCTTGTAGTCGAGGATCCCGATGCCCGAGCGGCCGTAGCGGAACAGGACATCGGCCGTGCCGGCAAAGCCGTGCTGCTTGTTCACGAGCTTCACCTCGCGGGCAACGATCTCGATGCCGGTTTCGGCCTTCCACTTGAGCACCGGCTCGACGTAGGGCCGCAGGTCATCGGCGTAGGCTTCGCCGTTCATGGCCAGTTCAAGCGCGCCGTGGATCATGGTGCCCAGGTCGGCGGCTTCCTCGACCTGCTCGAACGCCGCGTTGCGCACCCGGTTGCACCAGTAGTCTTCGGACTCATCCGGAGTCTTGGGCGTGCGCAGGCACGCGAGGGCGACCTGATCGAGCTTCCACTTCTCCAGGCCGGGCTTGGCCAGGATGCCGAGAAGGCTCGTCACGCTGGGGTAGAGCCCCAGGCGTTTGGCGTCCTTGACGGTGGTGGGCCGTTCGCCGCGACCGTCGGCGGTGGGCAGCTTGTGGACGGGGGTCCCGTCGGGTTTGTACCAGTGCCCGGACGGGATCTTGGATTTGGAGAGGACGGCCATAGGTCAAAAGGGCACATCATCCTCGGCGACCGTGATGGCCGGGGCCGCGGGAGGCGGCACAGGTGCGGGGGCGGGGCGAAGCTGTGGCGCCGCGCGCAGCGGAGCCGGCTGGGCCGGGGTTTGGCCGAATCCGGCCGGCACCGGGGACAACGCGGCGATGCCGGCGAACACGCCGCTGCCGTCGCGCTTCTGGACATGCTCGACCGTCAGCAGGCACTTCGCCCCTTTGAGCGAGCAATAGTCCCAGCCAAATTGGGGCGCGCGGCCCAGCAGGTTCTTGAGGAAGCCGAACAGGGCCGACTTCTCATTGCCACTGATCCGCATCTGCCGGCTGGCGACCTTGTGCGGGTTGCCCTGCGCGTCCCGGAAGCCGAACAGGAAGCAGGTCAGATCGACCTTCTCCATTTCGGTGGACTGGAACTTCTGCCGGGTGACGCCGAACTCATCGTGGATGTCGATGACGGTCGCGATGTACGTCCCCGCCGGGGCGAGGGCGTCGCCGATCGCCTGGGCGAAGGGGTTGGTGTGAGAGGTGGGTTGAGTGAGGATTGCCATAACGTTGGGTTCCTATCGGTTGAGGGTTTCAGTTGCGGGTGCGCCGCTCGATCGCGGCAAACAGCACCCAGTTCAGCCAGGTCGCGTTGAGGACCGCCATCACGGCGACCAGTTTCGGGTTGCTGCCGCCGGTGGCAGCCGCCAGCCAGGCGAGGCCACCCAACAGGGCGAAGTACGTTCCAAGGCCCCAGACTCCCAAGGCGAGGTTGGCGTAGGACTTGAACCAGTCGATTCTGCGGCGCTGCGTTTGCGTTCTTGGTTTACTCATGATGCGGGTGTCGGATGGTTTCCGGCCGGATTGAGTTGGCGTCGGCTTGGCCGGGAGAGACCGTCGCCAAATTGAAATCGCGCCAGGGCGCGCGCCTCGCAACCTTCGGCCCGGAGGGCGGCCAACCGGCGTTGAAAGGCTTCGCACTTGAAGTACTCCTCGACCTCGGTCAGGCGGTAGCGGGCGTATCCGCCCAGGTCATGGCCAGGAACCTGCCAACGGCGCAACGTCGTCCGGCACAGGCCCAAGCGCCGGGCCAACTCGGAGAGGCTCAGGTAGGCTTCCGGCTTGGGGAGTTGGCCCCGCAACAGCCGCAGCGCCTCCTCCCGACGCTCGGGTGGGGCCGACATAGCGGCGGCGACGAGGTCTTCGAGGCCGGTCATGGTTCGTCCTCCTCGAACCGGAAGCCGTATTCCTGCCAAAGGTCCGCGACCGCCTCGGCGTTGCCTTCGCTCGCAAGAACGTAGAGCTGCTGGAAACGGGCATCGGCAGCGCGTTCGGTGCCTTGAATTAAGATCTCAGGAATAACTCGATGGGTCTTCGATTGACGTTTCTTGTTGTCTGTGGCCATGACTCCTCCTTAGTAGTCGAACAGTTCATAGACTGGCTTCTCCAGGACTTCTGCAATCTGTCGCTTCCGTGCCGCATCCGGGCGGGCACGCCCGGTCTCGATGCGGGAGATTTCGATTTCGCTGGTGCCGACTTTCTCGGCCAGTTGCAGTTGGGTGAGCCCCTTCAGGACCCGCGCCGCCTTTAATCGTGTGTTCGCCGCCATAGCTGTCGTTTACTCTTCTGTGGCGAACCCTTCGCCACCTTTACCCCTATGGCGTGACAACCCGCGTCACATCAGTGACAACCCGTGTCACCTAGCAAAAAAGAAAACCCCGCGAAGGCATTACCCTCGCGGGGTTCAAATCAGACTGCCCGAGCCTATTCCTCCCAGTTCACACCTTCAGGTCGCTCGTAGGTAAACCGCCCAGCCACCTGGGCGCGGGACCGCGCTCGCCGGTCGCCGGAATACCGCGACGAAGGTATCCAGATGTACCGATCAATGTGCTCCCCGAAAGCCCGCAGCGCCGCATGCGGCCGCTTCTCTCTGTCGGTTGCACCTCGCAGCTTGTCGATCAGCCGCTCAATCGCCCGTCGCACAGCACGAACTTGTCTATCGGCATTCCCCTCCGAATCACTTCGCGTCACATTCAGCGCCTTGGCCAGCGTCTTCAGTTCATCCTTGGCCTCGCACTTCTCCATTTCGGAAGCGGAAGGATCTTGCATCACGGCCATAGCCGCCCGTGCCTGCTTCTGGATTAGTTTCCGCGTCGAATCCGCATCCGCACCGAGGCTAGCCTCCTGCACCACAACATGGCAGAAAACCAGCGAGGCAAGTTCAGTCGCATGAAGCCCCCCTTGCGGGGGGTTGAAGAGTAGATAAGCCACCAAGGCAATGCCTCGTCCGTCTTCTATTTCACCCTCCATGCCATCGAAAAGCACCCGCCAGAACCCGATGCCCTTTCTTAGCAGGTAGCGTGGCCCGCCAGCGCTTCGGGCGTCTTTTCGCCTCTCTGCGCTGGCGTTACCAACCGAGCCTCTGCGGCCAGTGTGGCTGGCCGCTGTGTTCGGCCTCCTCACGCCTAAGGTCATTGCCTCTTCCGCCCCGACAGGTCGGGCACAGACGTGAGACGCCACTTTGGTTCCATCTTCAAATATTGCTAGATGCGTAGCTTCCGTCCTGTTGCCAGCCTCTCGCGCCGGCTGCCGGCTGCTTCCGCGTAGAAGCTTCGCGGGCACCTCTGCGCCCCCATCCTCATTCTTCGGGCAAGGCCCCAGAAATGTGATTTCCAGTTTTTGCACACCCACGGTGGCAACGACACTTTGCCGACCCGCAACGACGGAGTGACATTCGTGCTTCGCACCCTCCCATTCGAGAAATTTCCGCGGTTTCCCTTTCACTCGAGCCCGCCTCCATTCACATTAGGACTTGGCGTGAATGTGCTGAACGGGCACTCGATGTTCTCCCATTGTCCGCTCCCTTGGTTCTCCGGGATGTGTGGCCCCAGGTCCTGTATGGGAATCACAGCATGTTCACGCGGATGGTTCGCCAAAGACCACAGGTGGAGAACAGCTTGCGGTTCGCCCTTAAGCACCTCCCATTCATGTCGAGTCAGGTGAAACTTGGCATTTTCCCAGGCTTCGGCTGACGTTTTTACCTCAATCAGCAGGGGCCTTTCGTCATCCATCAGCACTTGCGACTTCAGGTCATATCCCGCACCTTCAAATTCCAGCGCAATCCAGTATGGCTTTCGCCCCGTCCGGTTAAGTTCATACAGGTATGACAAGCGTTCCCCCTTGCGACCAGTCTCAATTCGGCTCAGATCTCGATCTTGCCGGTATCTTGCTGCCGCCTGGTCCCACCACGCGATCACATCCTCATCCAACGAATCCAGGATGGCCGCCTCCCGAAAACACTGCACGACTTCCGCCGGCGCATATTGGGCAAAAGCCTTGCGCCCCTGCACCAGGGCCGCCGCCCAGGGAGGGGAAAGCCTCTCCATCAGCGTTCTAACCTGGCTGCGAAGTCTCGGCACCGGGCCGCGGATGGCAATCAGGTCCCGCCCCGCCGGTGTCAGAATCAGCCCATGGTTGTTGTCATCCTCAAGCCAGCGGCCCTCTAGCGTGATGTCAACCAACTGCTCAGTGGCCACGCTACGGTAGTTCGGAAAATCGACAAGCAGGCCAGCCCTGCTCATGGGCTTCTGCAGCAGGAGTTCCAACAAATCGCCAATGCGATACAATAGGCCAACGTGCCACATCAGTACTCTACCTTGAGCATCGCCCGTAGGTCTTCCAGGTCGTTCGCGTCGAGTCCGGCGCACTCATCTTCGTCATCTAGGTTGAGTGGCTCCACATTCAGGTCAGGATCATCCAGCACCGCCCGCATGCTTTGCACCTTGGCGTCCAAGCGTCGGGCGACCGATTCGTCAATGCTCTTCGGCGAGGAAAGTATTGTGATGTACGTTGGAGTGTCAGGGGCTAGCCCGATTCTGTGAATGCGATCCTCTGATTGAAGGTAATGGGCCGCGTTGTAGTTTCGGTCCACATAAATAGCCCTGTGGCAGACGCGGTGCAGGCTGATCCCCTCAGAGCACGCAGCCGGATTTGCTACCAGAATACGGCACGGCGAGTCCGGATTGTTAAATTCCCGGATCTTGGTTTCCCGGCTATCCAAGTCGTCTATTTCCTCGCTGGTGAGGACACCCCCATGAATGAAATGCGCCCCCATGTCCGCCAGGAGCCCGGCCAGGTGTTCCACTGAACTGACGAAAGTGGACCAGACCAGCACCTTATGCCCTTCCTCCGCCCACTTCCTGGCAAGCGTGCAAGCGTGTTTCAGTTTGTTAGATATTCCCTCAGTCACCACCGCCTGCAGCAGCGGATGCCCGGCTATGTCCGACGATACCAATAGTGAAGGATTTGAAGCGGCCTGAAGCATGTACTGAACACAACTGGCAAAGCGCCTAAACCGCAGTCGGTCTGACACGGAAAGACCCTCCAGATGCCGCGCTGCATCGGTTGCCAGTGCTCGATAAAGCCGCTCCTGAGCGCTTGTCATCGGCACAGGCAGAATTACCCGCTTGGGCGGTGTGAGTCCCAGCTGCGATTTTGTAGTTCGTACAAAGACCGATTTCAGCTTTTGTATCACCTCGTCGGATTTGGCTCTTTGCTCCGGATACAGGAAGGCAAACTGCGGCAGCAGATCCTCCACCGAATTCGGCATGGGGGTGCCAGAAAGCAGCAGCTTTCTCTTTGGCAGATGGGCCACCGATAGGATGGATGACCCATGTACGCCCTCAATCCCTCGCTTCATCCGGTGGCTTTCGTCAACGAACAGATACACTTCATTCCGCATTAGGTAAGCAACGAGCTCATTAAGCACCCCCGGCACCTGATGGTAGGAGATAATCACCGCCCGTGGGCTCTCCTCCAGGATTGCATGAATGCGATCCTGGCCCCCGGTCAGCCGGACGAAAGAAATGTCTGTCCCTGGCACGCAGGCCGGCAACTCGTCTTCCCATGCGACAAAAGCATTCTTGGGAGCGATAACGAGCAATCGGTCCTCGACTTCCCGTGTGAGGAAGAAAATTGCCAGAGCCTCAGTAGTTTTGCCGGACCCAGGGACCGAAAACGTGGCACCCGCAGGCAACTGGCAAAGCCGACCGACGTTTGTAAGCTGATACGGCAGAAGTTCACGCGTGAACCCCGCAGCCACCAAGCGTGCCTGAATCGTCGCGGGCTCTATTTGCCGGGCCAGTTCCGCGGCCCGCGCATATTGCTCCTCCCGGCTCTTCGCCTCGGAGAGGAACCTCCGGGCGTTGTCAGAAAGCTGCAGCGTGCTGATTTCCGAAGCCCGCAATACGTATCGGAACCCGTCCCGAACCGACAGAAATGCCCACCAGGGAAGTCGTAGCGTGTCGTACTGGTTCTCCACCAGTGCGGGATGGCGCTCCTCAAAGAAGCGCCTCACTGCACTCCATGCTTTCGGCGGGCAGTCGTCCCCCGGCGACAATCGCGCCGTTTGGTCCGACGCTTCGTAGTCAATTCTGATCGTTGCCATTGCTCATCCAGTCGCGAATGTCAGAAATCGTCTGTTCAACGTTGTTCAGGGCATCCTCGATCCCCGTTCGATCAGCCGTCGGGTCAAGTGAGCTCAGCGCTGATTGCAACCTTGTGTAGGCCTGCTGTATCTGCCGATAGCAGTAGGTTGCGTCTTTGCGTTCACGCTCCTGGGCTCTCAGTTCTTTAAGTGTGTCACGAATTACATCTCGCCCTTTGCTGGCATTCGCAGGGTCGTTCAGCACCGCCACAACACCCGCAAACTTGTCCCCGCTGCTCCCCCCAAGTATTTCTAAGCCGTCGTCACCCTTCGATTCGCTGTCGGTCTTCTGAGGGAGTTCCCGCTGCACATTCTCGACCACCTTGTCTAAGAACTTGAAGGCGTCCGGGATGCTCTCATACAATCGCTTTTCAGTGGTGTCAGGGTCATCCAGCATCAAATACGCGACGGAGGTAAGCACTTGCTTTCTGGCTTCATCCTCCTCACAATTCTTTCGGGCTTTCTGGAGCTGTCGGAATGCGTATTCCTTCTTCACCACGTGGCTGTACTTTCCCCTGCTCGTTCTCGTGTCAAGGTACTGCTCCGCATCATCCAGCATCGAGACCAGTTCGCGAATTTCTACGATCTTCTTCTGGTACAGGTCTGCGACCTGTTCGTCTGTCCAGCCCTGTGTTCGCAGGTCGCGGTACAGCATCGCCTCCGCGGCCCATGAGTAGTCAGCCCGGATGTCCGGCTGGACCTGTAGGCGCCCCTCTAGTTCCTTGATGTCCCGGTCGGTGCATGGCGGCAGGACAATGACTTGGACATGCTTGAAATGCTCATAAGCCGCTGGGTCCTGCACGAGCAGGAGGCGCATGGCACAAAGCCGTCGGTTGCCATTCACCACATATCCGTCGTTGTCCAAGATCAGCGGCTGCTCTTGCTTGACCTTCTTGAAAGCTCGCAGCAGCCCTGCCTCAGCGATCATTTGTCGCAATATCTGGTCTTGCATCTCCAAGGCTGGTTGCGAGTCAGGATCGGCCGTAAAAAAGTCCTCCGGCAGCTTTTCCTTCTTGTCCCGGCTTTCTGCGATCCGCTCGATCTGGGCGGCCTTCGTTCTACCGTTCGCCAGCCGGTAGCACGGAAACCCAATTTCAACGGAGTACACTGGAAAGTTCTGTGATGTCCCCTGGAAGGTTAATGAGTGCTGATACAGGGCGGTGCCGGACGCCCGCAGTTGCTTGATGTGGTCCCGCCGCTGCGGGAGTGACCATTGGACGATTTCCATTATTTGCCTCCGTCAACGCTATTATTATAGAAGCCATAAACCAGCAAAGGAACAGTGATGACCTTGCTGAACATGGATGTCACTTCGGACGTGAGTCTTTCAAAATGTGCCAGGTTCTCACCCATTTGCACAGCAGCCTCCCGGCACGGCAATATGTAGATTGCCGCCGTGATCTTCCCGTCCAGGAACTGCGCCTGGAGCTTAAGCAGATCGGCATAGAACCGAGCCATATTCCCCGTTTGGAGGCACAAGGCTGTGTTCCCCAGTTTCGCAGTGAGTGTCAGCCCACGCTTTGCGCTGATCCTAACTTTGCTAGACCATCCGTGCTTTGACAACCGCTGTAGGATTTCTTTACGCGCAGCCGTGGCTGACCGTTTCTTGAGCACGGTGGGCACCTCCGCAAGCGCCTGCTCCACCTTGGCGGAAAGCTCCGCCGGCACAACTCTGTCACCTGACTTGTGGGCGTGTCTCTTGAATTTCATTCCTCTGGCCTTTTTGAAAGGTTTGATTTCCTATGGTCATAAATGGGCTTCTCGAACGGTCGGTACCGCGCATGGCCCTCCCGAGCTTCTTCGAGTCGTTTCTTTCCGATCTCAAGGTAGCGGGCATCAAGCTCGCACCCCCAGAACCGTCGGCCGTGGATGAGCGCAGCCACGCCGGCGGAAGCTACCCCGGAGAATGGATCAAAGACCAATTGGCCCGCCTTCGTCAGGGCCAGGACGAAGCGGTCCACCAAGGCAACTGGAAACTGGCAAGGGTGCTCAGTCTTTTCCACGTGGTTGCTCTTCACGTTTGGGATGTTCCACACATCCTCTGGGTTCTTCCCCTTGGGGTTCCCGGACAGCTTGCCCACGTTCGGACCTTTGAAGTGCCGCTTTCCTGGGTACTTCTGCGGCATCCTTACCGCGTCCAGATCGAACGTGTATCTATCTGTCTTCGTGTACCACATCACGACCTCATACCGGCCGCTGAAGCGGTACGTGCAGTTCAGACCGTGCCCAAAGTGCCACACGATTCGATTCCTTAGCTGCACCCCGGCCTCCCTGAAGAACTCGTGAAACATGATGTCCAGCGGAAGGATGGTGCTGCTCCGCCCACCTTTCCTCTTTTCCAGGAAATTCCCCACCTGCCAGCAAATGCTTCCCGTTGGTTTCAGACGCTGGACAATCTTGCCAATAATTCTTCTCTGCCACGCGAGGTAGTCCTCTGGCGCCTGGTACTCCTCATATCCTTTCCCGATGTTGTACGGTGGCGATGTGAACGCGAGGTCGAAGATCGGCTCTGCCGGCAGCGCATCAAGAAACGCCTCAACGTCACCGTGCCACAGAAATGTATCTGGCAGCGTCGTTGGGGCAATGGGCCCCTTGGGTTTTAATATCGGTACCATCCGAGCTTCACCGTTTATACCTCAATTCTCCGGCGTGCTGTCCGGTTCCCCGGCCTTCCCGGCGACGACCCAGGCGTCCACCTCAGACGCCCTGAACTTCCAAAGCCGGCCCATCTTGTGCGTCGGCATCTTTTTCCGCTCAATCCGCTTGTAGACGATATCGGGGTTGACGCCCAAGTGCGCCGCAATCTCCTCGACTGATAACCAGCGTTCACTCATGTCGTAAGCCGAGTTGTCGTCGGCAGAATACGCATCCGCTCCGACAAGGACTAGAAACGCAGCCTGCCGACTCGATTCAACCTATACAAGCCAAAACCGGAGAGAATCCACTCCATCCGAAAACTGGTTCGCCTGGCTCCCTTACGCATTAGACGCCCCCTGGGGTTGCCGCGAATGGTCGGACACCCCATTCCCGTAGAGTTCATTCAGGTACCTGGACACGGCTCCTCGGCTGCAGTCCGTCGCCGCCACCACATGATCGACCGTCTGCCCATCCATGCCCGCGGTGAATACCGCCCGCATGTTGCCGGTCTTCGATGTCGCGCAGAGCCGGTTGATGTACGCAAGCCGTTCGGCCCGGACTTGCTCGCCCCAAGGCGCATGAACGAGCTCACGAATCGCGCGGTTTCCGAAAACACCTGCACCCCTGGCCTCAAGAATGCGAAATGGGACTGAGGGGTCACTTCTTCTTGTACTTCTGGGCGAGCTTCTGGACCAGTTGCTTCGGTCTCAGGTCCGGCGTGTCGAGGATTTGAATCAGCCAATGCTCGATCACCTCCAGGGCATCAAGTAGGTCATCCTGCGATACAGATATTTCGTGCGCGCCAGTATTCCCAAAATACCTCAGAGCATGTAGTGCCTCCTTCAGTTCGCTCCACTGTGGAGTGGGGAGTTCATTGATGCGTTCGCTTAGGTCGAGCCTGACGTCATTCCCCTTTTGGCTCTTTCGCGTCTTCGTAATCCCGAGGTGATCAAGCAGTCGTTCAACCACGGTTCGCAGTCTCCCGAGACAGGCTGCCCGATCACACCAATAGAGTGCAAACGCGCTTTGGAGAGTCTTGCGGACCAGATCAGGGCATGTCGACGGAATCTGGATCATAGAAGGCATCGGGTAACAGGAGAGCGGAGTGAAGTACTCTTCCCATCCAGTGTCAGCGATGAACTCGCCCTCATCATCCCCTGTCTGCATCCACCCGGAATGATCATACTGCTCCTGTCCGCCGGTTCCGATAATTGCGAACATCTGATTGCATTGCGAGCTGGAACACTTTCCCCATGCGGTAAACGCATACTCGATCACCTCGGGTGTCCATCCCTCCTCCGGGTGTTCGGCCAGGGATGCGACGGTCTCATGGAATGCCAATGAATCTTTGACCAGTTGCACGATGCCGGGTTCACGTCCGGCGCGGGTTGAGCAGGCCGGGCAAGGCCACGGAGGGCAGTGGTTTTTGCCCAAGCTTTTTTTCCAGAGGTAGCGTTTCATTTTAGGGACACGGCGCTTGTAGCGGTCAACATGCTGGAATCTAAGCGGACCGACGCGGCCTGGGCAAGATCGACAAGCGACTGCCGCCAATCGGGAGATTGAAGGAGACCGCGTGGGATAGCCGTCATTTGACGCGTGTTCAGGTATCACAAGCATGCCAAGAGATCGAGAAGTTGTGCCTTGTCTTGCTTGCAGGTTCGCGGCGTCATCCGCTCCAGAATCGCCCGCATCTCCTCCTTCGCCGATTCCTCTCCTCCGGCCGCCAGCATTTTCGGCATGGCCTTGAAGATGGCGGCGCGGAAATCCTCCCGGCCCGGCCGGAAGTAGTGCTTCATCACGACTTCGGTCGTTCGGTGCCCGGTCACGCGCTGGACCAGTTCGAGCGGGACGCCGGCGGCAAGGGCCAGGGTGATCCAGGTGACGCGGAACGAGTGGAAATCCCGGACCGACGCTCGACGCTTGCCGTTCTCGCGTTCCGCCTGCAACGCGTCGGTCTTCAGCGCCCGGCGGTGGCCCCGTACGATGGGGAGCCCGGTCGCACGTTCAAGTTCGTTGAGGTACCCGGACACCGATCCGCGGCTGCAACCGGTTGTCACCATCACCTGGTCCAGGTTTTGGCCGTCCATGTAGGCGGTGAACACCGCGCGCATGTGCCCCGCCTTCGACGTGGCGCCCAAGCGATCGATGTATGCCAGCCCCTCGGCCCGGACTTCCTCGACCGGCTGAGGCAGGGCCTCGACCGCCCCTCCTGCCAGCGCTCGGGCCAAGACCTGCTTCACCCGCCACGTGATCCCGTCCGGGTTGGTCCGGTACATCTCGGCTGCCGCCGGGAAGCAGTAGGGCGAATCGGCCGCCGCCGCCTTCGCACGTTGCAGCTCCTCCCGCAGCATGGGGAATACGGGGATGTCCACGGTCTCGCCCGTCTTGGCGGTCTTCACCGTGATGAACCCGGCGGGCAGATCCACGTCTTCCCACCTGAGCAGGCAGCAGTCGCCCCGGCGCATCGCCGTACACATCCCGGTCACGATCACAGGCCGGATGAAGTCGTCGCCGGCGCAGGCCTCGGTGATGGCCTTCAGTTCCTCGACGGTGAACGGCTCGCGGTTGACGGTCTCAGTCGCTTTGGTCACGAGCCCGTGGAAGGGGTTCATGCCGTCGGTCAGGTTGGGATGCAGGTGCTTGAAGGTCGCCCGCAACAGTTTCAGGGAGTCGTTCCAGGTCTTCGGCGACACGCCCCGCTCAGCCTCCGCGTCCATGAACGCCTTGGCCGTCTCGGGCTTTATCGCGACGAACTCCTCGACGCCGCGCTGGTGGTCGGCGGCGAACGTGGCGAACCGTTCCAGGACCAGCCGACAGTGGTTGGCGTAGGCGGCGCCCGGAGCTTTCCGCCGTGGTATCGAAGCCCAGTGCTGGGGAAGGTCCCGGAGCTTGGGGAACGTGACCTCCCGACCGGTCTTGATCTCGGCGAGCTTGGTGAGGGTCTTCTCGCCGGTCCGATCCTCTTCCAGCTTCCGCAGTTGCTTGTCGTGGGCCTCCATCGCCCGGCCGCGCGAACGCTCGAACTCATCATCTCCGATCATCGTCCGCTTGCGGGGGCGCTTGCCGGTGATGGGGACGCCGAGGTTGACGATCGTCTTCTTCCCGTTGACGACAAACACCCCGTACCACCAACTGCTGTTCTTTCGGATTTCGAGGCTCATGGTTCGGTCTATGTTCCAGTTTTCGCCAGTATTCGCCAGAAAGGCGCAGTTTTACGGCTCAACCAAACAATTGCCAAACAAATCCCGAATACGACGGCATAACCCGTTGGCGATCAGGTGTGCAGCTTTGGACTCATAACCTGAAGGTCGTAGGTTCAAATCCTACCCCCGCAACCAACCGTCGTTGATCATCAAGGACTTATCCCGCTGGCCTTCAAGACCTTTGCCGCTGTCTTGGCACGATTCCTGAATTCGCGAAGATTTTGGGAACACTGGGGTGCACTGGGGCGCGCTGGGGCGCATTGCCAAACAATTGCCAAACATTTCGGCGCCCGGAGAGGGCCGGATGAGGGCAGGTTCTAGGCCGGCGCCGAGGTGGGTGGCATGGCTGACGCGAAAACAGCCTGAGAAGCCCGCCGCCCGTCACGAAGGATGAACGCCGCCACTGGGGCATTGGAGCCTCTCACTGCCGGTGGCGAGGTCGGGGAAGGGGTGGGATTGCGTGACACTCCGGCTGCGGGGGCTGGGGCGCTTTGTCCTGCATTCAGGTCGCAGACCAACCCGACCGTGTTGTGCGTGTGGCCACGCCGCTGCCAACATATCCAGCCTTGCTAATGTTTGCCGTCGGTGCGACAGGTATGCTACTGTCTCCACGAGACGCTGACCCGCTTCGTTCAGCCAACGCCCCGCGTGCGGAAGACCCGTTGTGAACCGGACTGACCAGCCACCATTAAGCTCTGGAGTATGAAGACCGAAGCCGACCTTGCGAAAGTCACCGGCCCGAAGACGAGGCTCGGGCGTTCAACCACCGCCTGTGCCATGAGCCTGCTGCTGCTGTTCTTGCTGCCTTTGGTACTGCCCGTCGCGGTGCAAGCCCAATTCGACTACACGACCAATAACGGCACGATCACCATCACCGAGTACACCGGTCCCGGCGGTGCCGTGACCATCCCCAGCACGATCAGTGGCCTGCCGGTCACCAGCATCGGGGAGTCGGCGTTCTGGAACTGCACCAGCCTGACCAGCGTCACGATCCCCGACAGCGTCACCAGCATCGGGGACCAGGCGTTCTGTGACTGCACCGGCCTGACCAGCGTCACGATCCCCAACAGCGTCACCAGCATCGGGGACGGGGCGTTCGCTGGTTGCACCAGCCTGACGGCGATTACGGTGGATGTGCTCAACCCCGCCTATAGCAGTGTGGATGGGGTCGTGTTCAACAAGAGCCAGACCACGCTCATCGCAATACCCGGCGGGCAAGGCCGGGAGCTACACGATCCCCGACAGCGTCACCAGCATCGGGGACGGGGCGTTCTCTGGCTGCACCAGCCTGACCAGCGTCACGATCCCCAACAGCGTCACCAGCATCGGGGACGGGGCGTTCTATGGCTGCACCAGCCTGACCAGCGTCACGATCGGCAACAGCGTCACCAGCATCGGGGACAGGGCGTTCTATTACTGCACCAGCCTGACCAGCGTCACGATCCCCGACAGCGTCACCAGCATCGGGGACGAGGCGTTCTATGGCTGCACCAGCCTGACCAGCGTCACGATCCCCAACAGCGTCACCAGCATCGGGGACTGGGCGTTCGATGGCTGCACCAGCCTGACCAGCGTCACGATCCCCGACAGCGTCACCAGCATCGGGGACGCGGCGTTCGATGGCTGCACCAGCCTGACCAGCGTCACGATCCCCAACAGCGTCACCAGCATCGGGGACGTATGCGTTCTCTGGCTGCACCAGCCTGACCAGCGTCACGATCCCCGACAGCGTCACCAGCATCGGGGACGGGGCGTTCGCTGGCTGCACCAGCCTGACCAGCGTCACGATCGGCAACAGCGTCACCAGCATCGGGGACTATGCGTTCTCTGGCTGCACCAGCCTGACCAGCGTCACGATCCCCGACAGCGTCACCAGCATCGGGGACGAGGCGTTCTATGACTGCACCAGCCTGACCAGCGTCACGATCCCCAACAGCGTCACCAGCATCGGGGGCTAGTGCGTTCGCTGGCTGCACCAGCCTGACCAGCGTCACGATCGGCAACAGCGTCACCAGCATCGGGGACGTATGCGTTCGATGGCTGCACCAGCCTGACCAGCGTCACGATCCCCGACAGCGTCACCAGCATCGGGGACTGGGCGTTCTATGGCTGCACCAGCCTGACCAGCGTCACGATCCCCAACAGCGTCACCAGCATCGGGGACCGGGCGTTCTATGGCTGCACCAGCCTGACCAGCGTCACGATCGGCAACAGCGTCACCAGCATCGGGGACGTGTGCGTTCGATGGCTGCACCAGCCTGACCAGCGTCACGATCCCCAACAGCGTCACCAGCATCGGGGACCGGGCGTTCTCTGGCTGCAGCGGCCTGACCACCCTGTATTTTCAAGGTAACGCTCCCGAAATTGGCGGCGGGGTGCTTTATGGGACGTCGGCGATCGTTTACTACCTGCCGGGGACGACAGGCTGGGGCGCGACCTTCGATGGTCATCCGGCCGTATCGGGATACGGTTCAGCCATGCTGGAGATCGGGGTGCATCCGGTGATCCGGGTGACCGGGGAGGTTGGGGGGACGTACGTGATTGAGAGCAAGCCGGACGTGGAGGGAGATTTCTGGTTGACGCGGGGTTGGGTGGAGCTAAGCACGCCCACTGCAGTGTGGACGGACCCGGTACCGACGGATTCGCCGCGGCAGGTTTACCGGGCGGTGAAGGTGACGAAGCCGGTGGTGGAGACCATCCCGAACATGGTGTGGCTTCCGCCGGGGCGGTTCACGATGGGAAGTCCCGAAACCGAGCGTGGGCGGGACGAGAATGAAGGTCCGCAGACGCGGGTGACGTTGACGAAGGGGTTTTGGCTGGGGAAGTACGAGGTGACGCAGCGGGAGTACCTGGCGGTGATGGGGAACAACCCCTCGTACCTCCAACCACCGGATTACCCTGAGGACTTGGAACGGCCGGTGGAGCAGGTGAGTTGGTTCGATGCCGTGGCGTATTGCGCGAAGCTGACGGAGCAAGAGCGGGCGGCGGGGCGGCTGCCCAGCGGGTATGCGTATCGGCTGCCGACGGAGGCGGAGTGGGAGTATGCGTGTCGGGCGGGGACGACGACGCGGTTTAGTTTTGGGGACGCGCTGGGGTGCGATGACGGGTCTCAGTACTGCGTTCTGTTCACTTCGTACAGCAATGGATGGCCTGCTCGTGTGGGGCAGAAGTTAGCGAATCCGTGGGGTTTGCACGACCTGCATGGAAACGTGTGGGAGTGGTGCCAGGACTGCATGGATGGCTATCCCGGTGGCAGTGTCGTTGACCCACTGGGGCCGACCGAGGGCTCGTACCGCGGGATCCGCGGCGGCGACTGGGGCCCCGGGTTCGGCTGGGAGACCGGCGCCAGGCCCTCCCCCCGGTCAGCGAGCCGCAGCGGCAACTACCCGGACTACTGGTACAGCGGCATCGGTTTCCGGGTCCTGCTGGCCCCAGGTCAGTGAGGAGAACAGGCAAGCGCAGCTGTCCGGAGCAGGGTGGCGGAGGTACAGCGGAGGCGGGAGTTGCGCTTGGGCAGCGAGACGGCAAAACACAATAGCCCGCGCAGCGGTCGCGCTTTTCCGAAATCGGCATGGGTGGGAAGGCAGTTCCGATCACGCCCTATCCCTACGCCCCCGGCACCTCCCACACGTACCCGCCGACGTGGCGTTTGATGTGGCCGGTGGTGACGTTGAGGATGAGGTAACCGGTCGGGATGGTCCCGCTGGCCGGGTCCGCCGTGACGGCCGCCGGCCTGATTTGCATCCACGTCCCCGGCGTGCCCGCCCCGGTGCAACGCCACTCCCCGCCCAAGGCATCTCGCCAGAACTCGTTGAGGACCCGCGCGC